>NZ_CM151396.1:4800000-7164182 GCF_056494125.1 Njordella calcicola
AGTTCAACATGGAAGTGTGGCTTCGCCCCTTGGCGAGAAAGACTCGATATTCACGCCACTGCGTTGGCCCGAGCGAATCGATTAGTGTCTTGGCTCCGAAGTGTTTGATGAGCAGCTTTCCAACATGATCACGATCGCCGTAAGTGCGTTGGCTCAACTCTCCGCTGGCGACCAGTTGAAGGATTGAATCCAAATGCAAGTTGACACCTTGTTCGATTGTCAGTGGAGCATCCAGATCGATTTCAATTTCGCCATCAGCATCCGGTGCGAACACTGGCGCCAATGCTTCACCATCGACAAAACGGCGATAGTTCGCCAGAGCCGTGTCAGGCACAATCCACTGCCCGAAGTAGTGAGTCTTGCCATCGATCTTCTTTGCCCATTGTCCATTGCGATGAGCGTAAAGCGGATAGTCCGCGGTTGGTTTGCTTGGCTTAAGCATGTGATTTTTCACCTCGAATAACGACGAACAGGCGTCGTGAGGCGTCGTAAAAAGGCGTCGTAGAATGACTCCAAGCCAAGAAAGAATTCTCGAATCCATCGAAAATCCTAGCAGTTTTCAAGTAGCGAAGGCCGGACTTGAACCGGCGACACCCGGCTTATGAAGCCGGTGCTCTAACCAACTGAGCTACTTCGCCAACGGTCGTAATAAGATAATGCTTCTGGCTGCTCTGGGCAAGCCCATCCGGCAACAGCCATGCAGAAGCGAAATTCGCCTCAAAACCGTCCTGTCGCCCCCGAAATCGCGTATACCATTTACGGCTTGGCAATGCTGGCGATCAATTCCGCCACTGCCGCGATCGCTCGTTCGGGAATCTGATGGCTGCCCTGGAAACGATGGAACTCTACTTCGCCGCATAGGTCCGTCAGGACTTCGTTCAGGAATTCTCCGGTTTGCAGTGGCAGGATCGGGTCTTGTCGCCCGTGGCTTTGAAACGCTCGCGTCTGCTTCAGGCGGTCGCCGGCTCCACTCCGCCAGAGCTCTTCGCAGATGCAGGCACCCGAAAGTAAGCCGAGCGCTGCGGGAGGTTCCTTGAGTCCCCGCGTCGCCGTATCCATCGCAATCATCGCACCTTGCGAGAAACCGCCCAGCAGCAACTGCGAAACGTCCAACCGAAACTCGGCCAACAATTCGTCGACGCATCGCGTGACAGCATCTCGAGCGGAATCAATTCCCGGCGGTACTTCGTGTCGCATCTGATCGAAGCTGTTTGTCTCAGCGGCTTCCATTAGCCGTGCCATGTTCAAAGGCCACCACGCGGCTCCCCCAAAGTCTAACTCAAGTGGAGCTCCCGGGAAAACGAGCACGGGTCGAACGTTCTGGCGAAAGCACTCCACCAGCAGTGGTGCGGCCAAGCCTGCCAGATCATCGCGCGGCGCACCATAGCCGTGCATTAACACTGCCATAGCATCGCAAGAGGCGTCTGTTTGATTGGGGAAAATGATCTGAACCGGAAGGCCTCCTACCGTTCGCTCTGTCCTCGCGTAGGTCCGCAACTCCGCTCGTAATTCTTCTTCTGATTTCATACCAACGTAACTTTACCGGGTGCAAGTATATAGATATCGGCACAATTGGAATGTAGACGCATAGCCGCGTCTAGGGCAGTTTAAGGCGCTGGGAATCAAGCTTGAAATGCAGGGACGTTGAAGCAACGGCAGCGGAACTAGTTAAAGATCCGGCACCTTGTTGTCCTCGCGTACGCCTGGCGGCACGCGGATAAACGACAACGATGCGCCTCGTTTAACCGCGCGGGCATCGCCCCGCGTTTGTTGCCCGGTAGCTCGTAGTACCGCCTTTAGGCGGAATGGCATTGCGTTCACAGTGACCATCCGGCTGAAGCCGGGACTACGAACGAAGACCGGCTGAAGCCGGGACTACGAACATAGCCCCCCTCTCCCCGGTCGCTCGCGGTACTCGCGGCCGACCCTCCCAAAATGAGAGGGTGAAGAAGAAAGCGGACGTCACACGGAGTGTGCCTGCTACTATCGCATAGGCCGGTGATCGTTATTCGAGCCGCCGAACAATACGTCGCTCTAACGTCGTAGCGTCGAACTTTCAGGGCGAGCGGCAGTCATCAAGAATCGTGTCGACTCTTCCGTGACCAAGTGCGTCTCACCACCATCGCATTGCACTTCCGCTCGGAAGCGATGCATCCCTGATGTCGATGCCACAGCAATTATCTTCAACGTAACCTTTTCGCCAGCTCCAATCTCCGGAATAGGCTCGAATACGACTTGACCTGGCACCAAGTGCGCTTGCTCGCCCATCGCATTGACTGGCTCAATTCCTTCGGAGAACTGCGCCAACACCGACACGTCGCGAGCAGGCTGCGAACCACGGTTGTGAATCACCAACTCATAGCTCACTTGCTCGCTAACCGGTGCCGGGGCAATAGGATCGATGACAGTCAACTTCAAATCGCTGATCGCTTGCACCATCACTACCGCATCACACTTGGACTTGTCGCCATGCGCATTGGTCGCGACCACGCTCAGCGGTTGCTCGCCAACGGCATTCAATTGCAAAGTCACATCAATGGTGCTCTCCGAGCGCGGCTGCAACGAACCAATCTCCCACACCAGAGCATTGTTGATCAACCGCACACCCTCAGGCAACTCGGCGGCAACAGTTTCAGGTGGCAAAGCGATTTGGCATTGAGACTTCGAAGCCACAATATCGCCAACGTTTTCTACGCTGAAAGTGTATTTCGCAAACGAACCCTGAAACTGTCGTTCTGGGATCCGGCAAGCAGTCTCAAGTTTCACTTGAGCGACTTTCACCTTAATATCGCTTTCCGCAGTGAGGCCCGTGGCACTGCTGCTTGCTCCAGCAACAATCGACAGTTCGCCGGATTGTTGGAAAGTTAATTCCACTTCGACCGAACGTTCATCACCAGCGGCGATCGTGCCGATCTTCGATTGCTTGGTACCGAAACTATCGGCGGTCAACGAAACGTCGACGTCTTCAACCGGCGCGTTGCCGGGGTTTCGTACCAACAGTTTGTACGACTCAGGCTTGCCATAAAGCACTTCGGAAGGCCCTTCCAAACCGATCAACAACATTGGTAAAATCGACGTGATTTCGACGTTGTCCGATTGAGGCAGCACGGTCCATTCAAAATCCAGCCCAAAGTTCTCGGGTTTGGAAGCGGCGATCACTACGGACAATTCTCGGATCTGTCCTGGCGCCAGTTCAGGCAACTGCCACAGTAACGATTGGCTGTTATCTTCCAAGGCTTCGGACTCGATCGTCCCCGCGCTAACCTTCATGTCTTTTGCGGATACTCCAGGAGGCACCAAAGCGCTCACCAGCAGCCCAACGACTCCGGATTGGCCTTCGTTCTTGGCCAGTACGCGGTAACTAGCGGGCCGATCGACACGCAGCTTATCTGGACCTTCCACCCACAATCGTAATTGCGGTATTTGCATTTCCATCAAAGCGGCAGACGAAGCGTTCGCATTGTTAACAACACTGTTGCTCGCAGCTTCCATCGACGGCGTGCTAGCGGCAGGCACCGCTAGATTGGTAACGCTTGAACCTGCGGTAGTCATCGGCTTTGCTAGCGCACTGGCGTTCGCATTGGACGCGACTGCCGGAGTTGCGTTCGGCTGTGGCTGTGCATACAAGCTCCTTGGCAGATTAGGATTGGTTGCCAATTGCGAGGAGGGTTGGGGTGGAGTGGCATACGCTGACTGCCCGTTGGACGAAGCGGTTAATGCTTGAGGCGCTTTAGTCGCTGCTGGTGGCACAGTCGCTGGTGGAGTCGATTCACTTGCCAGATCTTTCAGGGGCGAGCGAAAGTTGGTAGGCGTCGTAGGTCTTGAACTAGCAACGCTGGGTGGCGAAGGTGGCAGCGAGATGGGATCTGGCAACGGCATTTGGTTAGAACCAGTCGATGCACCGGAGTTCGACAAGCTGCCGCTGCTGGCGGTAGTCCCTTGAGCGACACGTGATGAGCCGCCTGTGACAACGAACTCTGGCCGACTCGCGGGACTTCCTTCGTTCAACTGGCGGCGCGAGACTGCAACGTCATCGCTGCTGGACGAGCTGGTTTCGGTTAGTGCACTGCGCAGCGCAGCTTCTTCTTTGCTCGATGGCTGCTGAACGCGAGTTGGCGCTTGGCTAGCCGCTGCTCGCGCGGCATCTAGCTCGGGATCGATCACAGAGGTTGGCAGCGCGTTAGCACCAACGACAGTTGCGCCGTTGGGTTGAACTGCGGGGCGCGATCGACGACTAGAGTTGCGGGGGTCGAGCGGATCAAGATTCTTGTTGATATCGGTGCTACCGGGAACGGGCGCAGCTTTCGCAAGTGTAGTCCGAGGTCCCGCAGCAGCAGGATTCGAAGCTCCCACCCCTGCGACCGCTTCCTGTGCTGTCGCAGGCAATTTGCGATTCAAGTATTCGCTAGGCCGAACAATCTGAGGCAACGACGCTCCATCGGTACGTGGTGACAAGTTCGGCACTTGTGACGGAGTGCTCATCACGTCGCGGTTGGCTCGAGCGGCCGCCCCCGTTCCGATCGCGGGAGCTTGAGGTGGCGGGACTGCAGGCTTGCTAAAAGGTTCGATGCTCGGTTGGCTTGTTTTCGCAGCCGGTGTCGCGGCCGCAGCTCGCTCACTATCATTCTCTTCACCGCCACGGCTAGGCGGCATTTCGTCCTCGGCGTCGCGTTCGCTGACGGCTCGCAACTGATGGAAAATACCGCCGCCAAACAAGCCGCCTTGGCCATTGGGCTGTTTGGTCTGCGGTGCGCCTCGATAGCGTGAAGCTTGCGGCGTCGTGCGACGAGGGGTGGGCGATTCAACAGATGCTTCTGACGCTGCAGAATCGGATTCCTGCATTGCCTCCTGAGCGGCCGCTTCAGAATCCCCGCCTACTCCAAAGAATCGACCCACTGTGGATCGGAATCCGCCACCGGCCGAATCCTGAGCAGCAACGGAGGTGCACACGGCAATCGGAATTAAGCTTCCCATTGCAAATGCACGAATGTGTCGAGTGAGTTTGTCGTTGAACATTTCGATTCTCATCTGTGCAGCGTAATTGCTTTGCTGGCATTCACGCGTCGCGAAGCGAGCAAGACCTAAGCGGTCTGGCGTAAGATACTTTTCCACTTTTTGAAATCGACCGGTGGGAAAGTAGGAGTTGAGCCGAATTCGCAAGATTTGACGGTTCGAACGGATGTATTAACCGAACATAGCGCCAGCAAAATTGCAGAAGATCACGGCACTGTGACGCTGCAGACGCGTCGTTGTCGACCCGCTTACCGCACGAACCAAATCAAAACAATCGCCGCCAGCGCGATGCGGTAAATCGCAAACGGAATGAACCCGCGCGTTTTTACCCAGTTCATCAGCCACGCAATAACTGCCAGAGCGACCAGGAAACTAACGATAAAGCCCACCGCTAGGACTCCCAATTGATGAGCGGAAAGCCCAGTTGGCTGGTCAATGATGAACTTGAGAAACTTGTAACTGGTGGCCGCAAGCATGACGGGAATCGACAAAAAGAAACTGAACTCAAGGGCCGCCGCTCGCGACAGTCCCATGATTTGCCCGGCTGCGATTGTGGACATCGAACGACTAGTGCCCGGGAACGCAGCCGACAAAATCTGAGCCAGACCAATCACGGTCGCTTGCGTCAGCGACATTTGCTCCAGTTTGGCTGTCACAAACTTAGTCGCGTAGATGTGATCGACGACCCACATCACAATTCCACCCAGCAACAGCGCCAAACCGATGACCAACATGTTCTCCAGATTCTCGCCAATCAGTTTGTCCATCAGAAAGCAGGGGATGGCGGTGACCACGAAACTGAGGATGACTAATGCGAAAGGGTGACGAAGTCTCGTCTTCCAATCGGGCATCGGTGCAAGGAAGGTTTGCGTGAACTGAGCCAGTCGTTTTGCGAAAAAAACCAAGACGGCCAGGATCGCCCCGAGCTGGATCACGATGGCAAACATCTTCCAAAACTCATCTTCGGCAGCAATGCCCAGCAAGTCTTGGGTGATCCGAATATGTGCTGTCGAACTTACAGGAATAAATTCAGTGAGACCTTCGACAATTCCAATAATGACGGCTTTTAAAAAGTCGTTCACTCGCGATACAGCTTTACAGAAAGAACATTCGGATACAAAAAAAGCCCGGACGTGTGGACCAAGACGGCCACACGTCCGAGCGGGACTAAATCTCTCGAGAAACCAAAGGAGGTTTGTTGCCTCGAGTTGGGTGGGGCGTTCTTATTCGCCCGCCGGCGAGCTATGAACTGCCACCCCGTTGGCTTGTAGAACTATCTGTCACCTGATCACCTCCTTTTCGAATAATGACGACCGTCTCGCACTGGACTCTAGCCAGATGCCAGCACCTCACGGTTCAGATGCAAACGATGTGTTGCGTCAACACATCCCGTTGATTCAAGAATAGCTTCGCGTCTTCGAAAATCAAGTTCGCTGACAGATTTTGATTGGTCAATAATCATCAGCAAAGTACATCGACGAGCTTGGCATAGTCTTTGCTAATACGCTGGAATATTGTCGGCGGAGGCAAATCAATGTGCAAAATCTGCTAGATTCATTGCTGTGACGTTCGTCATCTCACCTTTGGCAAGGACCGCGTGTTTGAGTAAATATCCTTTGGAAGTTCGCCGTTGCGTTTGCGGGTTGCGAATTTATCAATTTAATTTTCATTGTGTTGGCTGTGGTAGGACAATTGGTAATTGTGGCAAATGTCACCGGTTAACTTCGTTTGAATTGAAAAACAACGAGTATTACTGCAGCCATTCCAATTGCCAGGCTTGGGTCCAGCCCTGCTTCAATCGAACCGAGCATAGAGTTTGCAATGCGATGTTGCCCAAGAAGAAATCGACAGCGGCAACCAGTCTATGTGAGTTCTGTATCTTGACGACGACCATCCCGGCATTGGATAACCCAAAGAACCTCTTGCGTTGGCAGCGTTTGGAATCAGCCAAACGACAACTGCATTCGCAACTCCGCGCACTGGGCTTGCCTCCTTATTGCGTCGACGCTTCCATCCGCGAAGTCCCCCCCCTGAGCTATGAGTTTGTCGAATCCAGTGTGCCTCAAGATGGACTGTCTGTCATGATGGGGCATGAGCTGGGCAAGATCACGATTGTCGTTGAAGAAGCGGATGCAGGTTATCGCGAAGGGCTACGAGAACAACTGGGTGAACCGCAGCGGACGCTGGTTCGACACTTCCGACATGAGATAGGCCACTATATCGATTTCGTGGGTGTCCCACAGCATCGGCGTAACGAGTACCTGCAACTGTTTGGCGATCCGTTGAGCGTCGATTATGAACTTGCCAAAAATGCCTACTACAGTAACAACGCATCGGTGAATTGGCATGAGCAGTTTATCTCTCGATATGCAACGATGCACCCGTGGGAAGACTTTGCTGAAACGGTCGACGCTTTCTTGGACTTGGCGGCGGTCATTCAAGTGGCCAGTGATCATGAGATTGTGAAGCTGAAAAGCGCACGCGAATTGTGCTCAAAGGAAATGATTGACCAGTACCGCGAGATCGCACTGCTGTCGAACGAATTGAACTTTTCGCGTGGTCTGGACATGTTGGTGCCTGAGATTATTAGCGAAGCTGTGCGAAAGAAGCTTGAGTTCGTCGCTTCGCTTTGCCAGTAAAGCCGATGATATCACGTGCTGGGCAAAACGCGGGGAATTGTCAGGTTCGCCCATCGTCCGTTGAGCACTCGGAAAGTAAACGCGGAGGATTCGCCGGATTTTTACACCGCAAAGCGACCTTGGAAAGTCTGCGTCGGCAGCTATACTTGGAAACCTGGCTTTCGATGTTCGGCATTGATTTCGCATACCGACGGTCGCTCCACGTTCCTGAGTTGTCGATTAAGCCACGACAACCTCGATGTCTGTAAAGGACTTAAAGCATCCATGGCTTATCTGGAAGCACTTAACGGTTCTCAAACTGGCCAACAGTACGTCATCGAGGCGGCAGAATCGACGTTGGGACGCCATCCAGATTGCACGATTGTCTTGGACAGCGGGGCTGTCTCGCGACAACATGCCAAGATCATTAAACGCTCCGATGGCTGCTACATCCAGGATTTGAAAAGCCGCAATGGAACCTTCGTCAACGGCGTATTGATCTCTGGCGAGAAACTGCTGCGCGATGGCGAAGCGGTCCGAATCTGCGATCTTGAGTTCACCTTTCGCGATGATGGCCCAGGCGTTGAATTGGATTTGTCGGGCCATTCGCGACTGAGCAGCGATGGTTCTTCCGTGGGCGTGCTGATGGTCAACGACGCCGCCGATTCCGCGGCCAAACTGGTGACCGAACGCATGGAGATGAAAAGCGGTTCGATGGGCGTAGAGCTGTCGGCCACCGCGGACCGCAAACTTGCAGTCATGATCGAAATTGTGCAGAAGCTCAGTCGATCGATCAAGATGGATGAGGTCTTGCCCAACGTCCTCGAAGGCTTGTTCCAAATCTTCATTCAAGCCGATCGTGGCTTTATTGTCTTGAAGAATGACAAAGGCGAGCTTGTCCCGCGATGGATGAAAGCACGTCGCCCCGACCAGGAAGATACGCTGCGATTGTCCAAGACGATCATGACGCACGTCATGGATGAAAAACAAGCAGTGATTTCGCTGGATGCTACCAACGATGAACGCTTTAACCAATCGCAGAGTGTATTCGACCTGCGACTGCGCTCGGTGATTATCGCGCCGCTGCTCAATAGCGATGATGTCCCCATTGGAGCGATTCACTTAGATACGGTCCAACAACGGGGCAAGTTTGAACGCAAGGACCTGGAACTGCTGGCCGCGATTGCTGGGCAAGCTGCGATTGCGATCGAAAATGCGCAGTTGCATGAGCAGATCGTCCAACAGTCGTTGTTGGATCAGGATTTGAAGTTGGCCAAAGAAGTTCAATTGGCGTTCTTGCCCAAGCAAGCTCCGGTGGTTGCCGGTTATGAGTTTTACAAGTATTACTCGCCAGCGAACTGGATTGGTGGCGATTACTTTGACTTTATTCCGATTGACGAGAATCGATGGGCCGTGGTCGTGGCCGACGTGGTTGGACACGGTGTGGCAGCGGCGATGTTCATGGCCAAACTTTCAGCGGAAACGCGGTTCGCTTTTTCAGCTTACCCCGATCCAGCCATCGCCATGCGAAAACTGAACGACAGCTTGTGCGAATTGCAAGCGGAAAGGTTTGTAACGATGATCCTGGTGATTATCGATCGCACGACGAACAAGATTACCGTGGCCAACGCTGGGCATATGGCACCGCTGATGCGGACTGCTGCCGGTGAAATCAAAGAGATTGGCCAGAACGACGGAGGCTTTCCGCTGGCGATTATCCCCGATTCGGATTACACGGTGACCGAAACGACCATCGATTCGGGCGACACGTTTGTCCTGTATACCGATGGGATTTTTGAGGCCCCCAACGCGGAAGGAAAGCAGTTTTCGATCCAGCGAATCTCCGATCTCATGAAAAACTGCGGCGAGAACTGCGAAAACATGGGCGAGACGATCATTTCGTCGGTCAAAGAGCACATCGGCTCAACGCCACAAGAAGACGATATGTGCTTGGTGGTTGTCCGACGGCAATAATGGGACAAAGCCTGGATTAACGTTGGTTGGCCGATCAGCGGACATTTTCGTTTTTTTGAAATGTGATACGCTATGCAGATCGATTCGTAACTTCGTTTTTCGGAAAGGCCACCTCATGACCAGCCGCTTTGTACGCCCACTTCAGGTAACGTTCTTTGCTGTCCTGCTGATTGCAGTTACCTCGCTAACCATCATGTCCCTCAATCGCGCTCAAGCCCAAGACGAGAAGGATTCCTCGCGAATGTTACGTCACGTTGTCATGTTCCAATTCAAAGCCGACAGTTCGGCTCAAGATATCCAGACCGTAGTCGACGCATTCCGCGAACTGCCAAAGAAGATCGATTCCATTGCGGATTTTGAATATGGCACCGACAACAGCCCTGAAGGGCTCGCCAATGGTTTCACGCACTGCTTCTTGGTCACTTTCAAGAGCGAAGAAGACCGCGCGAAGTACTTGCCACACCCCGCTCATGAAGCATTTGTGGGTGTGTTGAAGCCTCATTTGGAGAAGGTAATGGTAATTGATTACTGGGCCGACAAATAATCCGACCAGCGAATCATTTCCATGCGTTTTCCTAAGGATCCCAAGTGCTAGACCTCAGCAACCTCAGCGACGACTACTATGTAAACATGGTGTTGCAGACCGAAATGGAGTTGCCGCAACAACGCGAAACACTGCTACACTATTTCGAGTTGATTCAAAAACGCTTTTCTGGAAACTCGCGATTTTTCGCAAGAGAGAAAGGCGATCATGTCTTGGAAGAAGACCGAGATGAAGGAGCGTATCGTTGGACCAGTGTTGAGGCGAAACGTTTGCAATCAGGATTTGTAAACCCTGACACTTTGCAAATGGCCATTGAGCAGCACGAGAATGTGCTTGAGATCGCGCCCTATGCCCTTAGTCTTTCGTACTTGGACTGCGAATCGTTGAGTGTTATTTTCGGTTTCGATTTCCAGTACAGTGGCAATCAAAGCGAGTTGATTGCAGAAGTACTTGGGACACCTGCGGCGTTGACAGGATTGGTGGAGCATGTGGGGCAAGGGCTTGTATCGTACGAACCGGCGATACAGTTTGCAGTGGGAACGGGGATGCAAACGCAAGCTCGACTGAGTTTTGAGACACGTGGGAATCCTTTCCAGCAGCGTGATCCGGAATCGATGGGAGCAGGGGATGAAGTGCTGAGTGTTTACTTGACTGTGCGACGCTTTGAAGGCTTCAACAAGGAGGTTGGTTTCCGGGAAGACTTTCGGCAGTTGATCGAGATATCGAAAGAGTTGTTATCGACACACATTGTTGACGGCGTACTCCATCCGCTTCGCAGCGCCATCCGCGCCAAGTGAACGCCGCATTTGTTTAATCGTCAGCCGATGGTAGCAGTCACACTCCGTGTGCCGTCCGCTCTTTTCACCCTCCCATCTTGCGAGGGTATAAAGAGCGGGGCTAACGGACTGGGAAATACTCGCGATACCAGTCAACGAACTTTTGGATGCCAACGTCAATCGAAGTCGTAGGTGCAAAACCTACGGCGGCTTTCAAATCTTCCACGTCGGCAAACGTCGAAGGTACATCGCCGGGTTGCATCGGCATCAAGTTCTTTTGAGCCGTCTTGCCTGTCGCCGTTTCAATCGCAGCTATGAAGTCGTTGAGTGCGACTGGATCATGATTGCCAATGTTGTAAACGCGATACGGCGCACTGGAGGTCGCGGGATCAGGCTGACTGGCATCCCACGCCGCATCGGCTGTCGCTACTACATCGGTGATCGCCGCAACCGCTTGCACTATGTCATCGACATACGTGAAATCTCGCTTCATGTTGCCATGGTTGTAAACGTCAATCGGCTTGCCTTCCAAGATCGCTTTGGTGAACTTGAACAATGCCATGTCAGGTCGCCCCCACGGACCATACACCGTAAAGAATCGCAGCCCAGTTGTGGGCAAACGATACAAGTGCGAATAGGTGTGCGCCAGCAACTCGTTGGCCTTCTTGGTTGCCGCATACAGACTTACCGGATGATCAACATTCTGATGGACCGAGAAAGGTTGCGTCGTGTTCGATCCGTAGACGCTGGAACTGCTGGCGTAGACTAAATGGCTGACCTTTTGATGACGGCAGCCTTCCAAAATGTTTGTCATGCCAACCAAATTGGAATCAATATAAGCCAGCGGGTTTTCTATCGAGTATCGCACGCCAGCCTGAGCCGCTAGATGCACGACGCGATCAAACGCGTAGTCCACAAACAGCTTTTGCATCGCAGAGCGATCCGCCAGATCGATCTTGACGAACTCGAAATTAGCGGACTGCTGCAGTTGAGCGAGCCGATCTTGCTTCAACTGCACGCTGTAGTAATCATTCAAGTTGTCCAGCCCAATGACTCGCACGTCGCCTTGGTCAAGCCAAAGTTTGGCCAAGTGGTATCCGATAAAGCCAGCGGCACCGGTAACAAGGATGGTTCTCATATGCATGCAGAATCTGATTGGGAATCGACGTGGATCAAACTATGCCATTTGGAGCGATTGCAGCAGCGGCGTACTGACAGGATTGCCGTCGACATCGCGAACTTCCAATTGGCACTGCTCAGGGAACTGCGACTCGCTGCCCAGGACGGAAATGGTGACTTCCGACTGTTCTTCAATCCGCATCAGCTCACGCCGTTTACGATTGTTGAGGTAACCTGCCACGTTCTCGTTCACTTTAACACTAATGCGGTTTGCATTAGGTGTTTGAGCGGCCAATTGGAGAATGCGATAGACTTCCAACGCCATGCTTTCGGCGGTCTTGACGACCGCACGTCCTTTGCAGCAAGGGCAATCTTCGTAGACGCTCTTCTTGAAGCTGGGCCGCACGCGTTGACGCGTCATTTCGATCAAGCCAAAAGGGCTGGTTCGTAAGATCTTGGTCTTGGCCCGGTCACGCCGCATTGAGTCGCGGAGTGTGTTTTCGACTTTGCGGCGGTTCGATTCCTTGCGCATGTCGATAAAGTCGTTGACGATCACGCCGCCAAGGTCGCGCAGTCGCAGTTGACGCGCGATTTCTTTGGCAGCGGCCATGTTCAACTGGAACGCGTTCTCTTCCGCGTTTTCATCGGTGCGGAAGGTCCCGCTGTTGACGTCAATTGCTACCAGTGCTTCCGTTTGATCAATCACTAAAGAACCGCCCAGTGCCAACGGGACCACTCGCTGATGAATGCGATTGATCTCCGCTTCTAAGCCATACTTGTGAAAGATTGGTTCAGCCGAATCATAGAAGCTCAAGCGATCCGCGAACTTGGGCATCGTCATCTGCACAAATTCATTGGCGCGTTGGTAAGCATCTTCTTGATCGACCACGATCGAATCGATGTCGGCGGTGAAGTTATCGCGGATGGTGCGAATCACCATGTCGCTTTCTTCATATAGAACGCCAGTCGTCGGCATCTCTTTCAATCGTTTGACGATGACTTTCCAAAGCCGGGTCAGATAAGTGATATCCCGCGCGATTTCGCGAGCCGATCGGCCTTCGCCAGCGGTCCGCACGATGAAGCCGATGCCTTTGGGAGGATCGATTTGGCGCATGATATCTCGCAGACGTCGGCGAGCGTTCTCATTTTCGATCTTTCGCGAAATGCCGACTTTGTTCAACGCTGGCATCAACACGACATAGCGACCGGGGATCGAGATGTATGTCGAAAGGGTTGGGCCTTTGGTGCCGATGCCTTCCTTGATGACTTGGACGAGGACTTCATCACCGCGACGAAAGACTTCTTGGATTGGTGGCTTGAAGCGAGGGCGACCGCTGCGTAGCAGAGTGCTCTTGCGGCGTGGGCTGCGAGCGCGACCGTCGTCTTCACCGTCGGTGTCGTCGATATCGTCAAAGTCAGCGTGGCTGCGTCCCGAGCCGCCTTTGGTGCGATTAGCACGAGCCGCTTCGCGCTCTTCCATGATACCTTCTTCGATTTCCGCTGGATCAAAGCCCGCTTGGCGGAAGTATTGAGGCTCCACGTCGCTGATGTGCAGGAAGCCGTTGCGGCCGACGCCAAAGTCGACGAAAGCGGCTTGAATGCTGGGCTCGATATTGACGATCTTGCCTTTGTAGATGTTGTTGGCCCAGTTGTTTTGACTGGCGCGTTCGGTGAACAGTTCTTCCAACTGTCCATCTTCAAGGATCGCAATCCGGCATTCTTCGGCTTGCGAGATGTTAATCAGCATCTCTTTCTTCATAGACTGGTTTACTCATTTTCTTTTTGGTTTATGTGGGGCTTGGTTCTCATCGAGGCGTCACTTACGCCTGCAAGACAATTTCGGGAACCAAGTCAGCAAGTTGATTTTGGAGAAACGCGTCGACCTCGCGTGCTGTCTCCAAACGCATGGCTCGCCACGCCATAGCTTCGCATTGATCGATGGTGATCGAGCGAATCGCTTTCTTCAGAACCGGGATCGCTGACGGAGCAACCGACAAAATACGAATCCCAAGTCCAACTAGCAGTAATGCATAAGCGGGATTGTTACTCATTTCACCGCAGACACTCGTGGGCACGTTGCTGTTGCCAGCGACCTCTTTGGTGCGAGCGATCAATCGCAAGACAGCCGGGTCACAAGCTTGATACAAATCAGCCACTGCTTCATTGCTGCGGTCCACCGCCAAGGTGTACTGAGTCAGATCGTTCGTGCCTATGCTCACGAAATCGATCTCTTTCACGAATCGATCCAACATCATCACCGCTGATGGTACTTCGACCATCATGCCAATGGGTACGTCAGATCGAACTTGATAACCATCTTCGCGAAGGTCATCCATCACACCACGCAATACAAATCGTGCATTGCGCAGTTCGTCCAAGGTCGACACCATGGGGAACATGACGCGAATGTCGCCTTCGTTGGCCGCTCGCATGATTGCGCGCAACTGGATCCGAAAGAGCGCTGGATTTCTCAGCGACATTCGAATCGAACGTAGTCCCAGAAAGGGATTGTTCTCTTCTCGGGCGACGGGGTGCATCCCCATTTTGTCTGCACCCAAATCCAAAGTGCGTATGACAACCGGTCGATTGCCGATGTCTTTCAACACGCTGGAGTATGCTTGATAATGCTCTTCTTCCGTGGGCTCTTTCTCCGAACTCAAGTACAAGAACTCGGTTCGATACAAGCCCACGCCATCTGCTCCGCGTTCCACACAAGCGGTCGCTTCGTGCGGAAACTCAATATTCGCCATTAGCTGAATGTGGACGCCATCACTGGTGCAGGCCGGCAGGTCGCGAATCTCTGCCAGTTCCGTTTGGATACTCTCGCGGTGCTGCCGTCGCTCGGAATAACGTAGCAGGGTAGCCTCGTCGGGGTCGACAATGACGGTCCCTCGATGGCCATCGACAATGACTTTGCAGTCTGCTCGCAAGCGGTGCAAGAACTCGCCGATCCCTACCACGGCGGGAATTTCTAGTCCGCGTGCCACAATCGCGGTATGGCCGCCGGGACCGCCCGCTACTGTGCAGATGCCGAGCACTTTCTGTGGGTCCAAGCCGGCGGTTTCGCCTGGCGTCAAATCGTAGCTGGCGATGATGGCCGGATACGGCAACTGCTGCAGCGTCGCGGTGGGGCGGCCCGACAAGGCCTCTAGCAGTAATCGTTCGATGTCGCGGATGTCTCCAACGCGTTCGGCCAGAAACGAAGCGCTCGCGCGTCGAAAGATGCGCGCGTAATCATTCAGGACCTCGCTGACGGCAAATTCAGCGGTATAGCTTTGAGTATCGATCAGCTTTTTGACACCTGCGTGGAGCTGGCGATCAAGCAGCATTTGCTGCTGGGCGGAGAAGATATTGCCGAGATGTTCGCCTAAGTTGGCGCTGGTATGCTCTCGCGACTCTTCGAGACGAACCGACGCTTGCTTAATAGCCGCTTCGACGCGAGACCATTCTTGCGCAGCGTCCGAACCAGCCGTTCGGCAACGAGTTATTTGATATCCTTCGCGGTCAAAAACTAACGCATTACCAATCGCTACGCCCGGCGAAACTGCGATACCTTGCAATTCCAACATGCCGTTATCAGCTCATGAGATGTTCCACTTGCAACCTCGGATTGACGCGCAAGTTAAATAGTATGTTTGTGAATCACTGTTCGTCTTCCGACTCGTTGAATCGGTCCTCGAACAGCTTAATAATTTCAGCCATAGCCTCGTCGGCGTCGTCGCCCGTGGCCTCCAACTTCAATTGCTCCCCGGCGGTGGCGCCCAAGCCCAGCATCGCCAAATAACTGCGACAATCGACGCGCTGAGCCAGTCGTTCCAGGGTGATCTCACACTTGTATCGGTTCGCAGCCTGGACCAACAAGTCCACTGGCCGCATATGCAATCCTTGATGGTTGAGCACGGTGACCACTGCTGTGCGGTGCTTCGTCATAGGCGACTGTAAAATCAGGCTCCGGAACCGAACTGGTTGGTGTCGGATTCCTCCAACAACTGAGCGATGTCCTCGGCGGTCTTGGACTGTCGCAAGAACTTGCAAAATGTATCGTTGCGGACTTGGCGAGAAATATTCTCTAACGCCCGCAGGTGGTCTCCAGGTCGGTCTGGCGGCGAGACCAACAAGAAGAATAAATAAGCCTTTTGGCCGTCGAAACTTTCGAAATCTACGCCTTCGGCGCTAACTCCGACGGTTCCTACCAGTTTTTCGACTTGAGCGTTCTTGGTATGTGGCACGGCCACGCCCTTACCGATCCCGGTAGAACCCAGTTCTTCGCGCTTCATGATCGCTCGGATAATATCATCGCGATCCGCCGCCTTGATGTCGCCCGACTCCACTAACGCATCGACCAGTTCCGCAATAATCGGCTCCTTGGATGTCGCTTGTAAGTCAGGTCGAATCGCCTTAATTGAAACAAAATCAGCAAATTTCATGCGTGAACTCTTTAGTCCAGACTCCCAACGCGACCGATTTTCGCAATCGACCGCTCGCTATCTAACGTGAATGATATTCCAAGCCGCCGTCGGAATAAATCGCCGCGGGGACGGCGCCAAAGAGCTCTACGCTACACCTGAGTGCGTTGCGAAGCAAATTGACGGTCTGACCCGCGAGCCCGTGGGCAAAGGCGGCCTGCGGGCGAAAAGATATCACGAATGGCAAGCTTTAGAGAGGGGGCATTACGGGAAAATCACAAGGTTTCTCCAGACCGCTGGCAGATCGAACCCTCGGAATTGTTCCAAAGCGGATAATCGAAAGCTCGGCTGGCCGCCGACAGCCACTTCGCAAGCACGAAACGGAAGCGCCCGCCAGCATGTGGTCAGCCAGCGAAATTCTTAGAGGGCTTTTGAAGACACGTGCTTAGGCGGAAAACCCAACCAACGGTGCGACGGCAAAGAAGTCATCGTAAATCGCCTCACCAATCTCATTGATATTGGCTTGCAAGCCATCAATGAATTCGTGCAACCCATTGTCCATGATCGACTGAATGTCCGCATAAGCGAACTCCGATCGCAAGCGGCCAAGCAGCTTTTCGCTGAGCAACCGGTGGGAGTTTTCGATACCGCCGGTGATCGCCAGCAGCGATCGTTCGGCCAGATACATGCAACAATGGATCGAACGCGGGAACTCGCGATTAAGCAGCAGGAATTCGACCACGCTGCGGGGCGTCAAACGTCCGTGGGCGCGACGGTACATTTCCAAACCACTGGCACTTTTCAACAACGTTGCCCATTGCCGCATATCCAGCGGTGTCCCCACATCGCTGACATTGGGTAGCAACAAGTAATACTTCACATCCAAAATGCGCGACGTCTTGTCACCTCGCTCAAGCATCTGTCCAAGTCGACCGAAGTGCCACGCTTCGCCGTGCGACATCGTCACATTGGTCACACCTTCCAGCGAATAACTCGCACGCTTGATGCGGTCAAAAAAACCGTAGGGGGCCGTGATGGCTAGATTATCGTTCCGCGCGTCGCGGACCATCAGATAGAACTTGTTTAGCTCTTCCCACATCTGCGACGAAATCATTTCCCGCGAGGCTCGAGCGTTTTCTCGAGCGGCCGCTAAACAGGAAAGGATCGAGTTGGGGTTATCGCGATCAAACGTCAAAAAGCGAATGACGTTTTCTTGGCTCGCCGTGAGATACTTTTCATAAAACTGCTTATCGTCCCCAGTGATGAACACCAGCGGGTCCCACGGGCTGGAACCTTGCACGCCGATATCCAGCAGCAGGTTCAAATTGACGTCGATAAAACGAGCGACATTCTCCGCTCGTTCCACATAGCGGCTTAACCAAAACAGCGAATCGGCAACTCGAGATAGCATGGTCGTAGGTTTGGGTTGATAGTGCTTGGTGCTGAATTAATGTTTAGCGAGTTGGATGAATGCTTTGTCGGGAAGACTTCTTTAGCGAAGCCATCCGCTCATTATTTTATGGCGATGCGTTGCAAGTGAGTCGTCGAAATTGCTGGTGCTTTAAAAGTCTTCCAGTACCCACGTGTCTTTGCTACCGCCGCCTTGGGAGGAGTTCACGACCAACGAGTTTTTCACTAGTGCAACGCGAGTCAAACCGCCGGGCAGGACGTAGATATCTTCGCCATATAAAATGTAGGGCCTCAAATCCACGTGACGGCCTTCCAGTTTCCCATCGCACAAGGTTGGCACGCGCGAGAGCGACAACATTGGCTGCGCGACATAATTTCGAGGGTTCTCGCGGACGAGCACTTTGTATTTTTCAATCTGATCACTGGTTGCACGCGGCCCCAGCAGAATTCCGTAGCCGCCAGATTCATTCGCCGGCTTGATCACCAGCTCGTGCATATTGTCAAGAATGAAGGCCCGTTGCTCTTCGTCTGCGGCCATATAAGTCGGCACATTTGGCAGCAACATTTCTTCATTCAAGTAGTACTTGATCATTTGCGGAACGAACGCATAGACCGCTTTGTCATCGGCAACGCCAGTGCCCGGTGCGTTGACCAACGACACTCGCCCCTGACGATAGACCTCCATCAGACCGCGGACGCCCAAGCAACTGTCAGGGTGCAAGACATCGGGATCTAAGAACGCGTCATCGATGCGGCGATAGATAACATCGACACGTTGCAAGCCTTTGGTAGTCCGCATGTGGACATATCCGTTGGAGACCACCAAGTCGCTGCCTTGAACCAATTCGACACCCATCTGCTGGGCCAGGAAGCAATGTTCAAAGTATGCGGAATTATAGATGCCCGGCGTCAGCACAACCACCGTGGGCTTACTGATCCCCTCGGGAGCGATGTACTGCAGCATTTCGAGCAGTTTTTCGGGATAGCTTTCCACCGGCGCGATGGATAGACCGCCGAACAATTGCGGGAACGTACGTTTCATGACCTCGCGATTTTCGATCACGTAAGAGACGCCCGATGGGCAACGCAAGTTATCCTCCAGGACATATACCTTGCCATCTCCACCCCGTACCAAATCGGTCCCAGTGATGTGGCACCAGACTCCGCGAGACGGCTTCATTCCGCGCAGTTGCGGCAGAAAACCTTTGCTGGATTCGGTCATGTAGCTGGGCACGACCCCGTCGCGGATGATCTCTTGGTCACCATACATGTCGGCGATGAACATGTTGAGTGCTTTGATTCGCTGACGCAGGCCCGCTTCGATCAAACGCCATTCCGACATCGCGATAATGCGAGGGATCAAGTCGAACGGCCAAATCTTCTCTGTCCCCGCTTCGTGGCCGTAGACGTTGAAGGTGATGCCCATGTTCAGTAATTCATGGTCCGCAGCCCGTTGGCGTCGGATCAATTCTTCGGGGGACAGCGAGTTAAGTCGCTCGACCAAAGCCATCGCGCTGGGACGTGGCAACCCTGAGTCTACGAACATTTCATCATAGAATTCGCCGCAATCGTAATCTGAGTAAAAACTAGGACTCGGCTGCGTATTTTGGCTTTGATGTTGCATAGCGGGCAGTTTATGGGAAGCGGACGAACTCGCGAAGTGTTCGAATTGGGGATGGCGCCATCGTGCAGAGTTATTTTTCCACGCGAGAATACGACTAAGGTCGCAGAAGAGTGGCCGCCAAAACCCCAACTTTCTGTGATAGCAAATCCCGAAGTGGGACTATACTACAATTAGACGATCGTGCCAACTGAAAAAACAGCCCCCCGCAACATCTGTCCGGCTGGGATGTGCTAGGATGAAGTTTAGGAACGATTATGCGAGTGACATTTTCATAAATGCCAATTATGCCAGTGAGCTAACATTGAAATCGAGCAGCTTGGTGACTATTTTGCAAGCTGGCGGTTGCTCATCCATGGATCAATTTTCTCAAGATTACCGACGGGTTAGAAGCTTGATAGTTCAAAAATTTCGCACACCACAGCTATTGACCGGTGCGGTACTGGCGGCCTTTTTCACTTGCTTGGGCGGCTACGCTTACTCCCAAGAGGAATCTTCACCGTCGCCCAGCGATGCGGCGGTTGGAACGCCGCCCCTGGCCGCAGGACCTCCTGCTGCAAGCGGACCGGCCCGCGATTTCAGTGCCTACACCAATTTGCCCGCTCGCAATTTAGCCCCCGGCGTCTTGGTCGTCGTCCCGCCCAGCCAAGGTGCTGGCGATATGACGATCGGCCCGCAGGACCTGGATTTTGTCGCGAAAAACCCCGAACTGGAATGGGTTCCGCCGACGTTTCCGGACGCCGCTCCCAATACTTTCCCCAAAAGCGAAACGCTGCTGGAGCTGGGCCGTGACGTAACGCTGCGGCACCCCGTCTGGTCTCTGGAGTTCGCTTTCAAACCGATGCGCATGATCAAAGCTCAGGTCCCAACGCCGGAAGGCACTTTGGAAGAGCAACTGGTTTGGTACCTGCTGTACCGCGTGCGCTATGTTGGCGGAGACTTGATGCCTAACGAGACGGCGGTAGAAGCTGGCACGGGCGTTCCCAATACGCCCAAGTCGGTAATCTACAAATCGGTGCGTTTTTTACCTCGATTTACGCTGATTTCGCCAGAGTTTGGCGTCCAGTACGATTCGCAGATCCTCAGCACCGCGAAATCCGCCATCGCAAACCGCGAACGAGTCGGCAAACCGCTGCATGACTTTATGGAAATGAGTGCTCGAGAAATCCTGCCCGTCAGCGACCAGAGCGACAACTCGCAGTGGGGAATTGCGACTTGGGTCGGCGTCGACCCGCGAATTGACGCGTTTTATATCGACGTCCGCGGTCTGACTAACGCTTTCCAGCGCGAGATCAATACCCAAGGTCAGGAAGAATATCGCCGCAAAACGCTGCGGATTTTCTTCTGGAAACCAGGTGACGCGGAGAATAAAGAATCCGACCCAATCAAGCTTGGGATTCCGGCATTTGAAAGCCCAGATCGCCAAAGGGAAATTTTAAAGCTCTTCAAAATTAACGAACCACTTGATTATTCTTGGATTTATCGTTAGTTTGTCTGGCCCGCGCCGTCGATGAAAGATGGCGTTTTGAGGCTATTATCCCTATTTAACCTGCACTGCAATTGCCTTCGCCAGAAACTTGGTTTCCCGAGTGAACAGTTCGAGCGGGGCAAACTAATTTATTTGAGGTTCGTTCATCATGGCACATAAAAAAGGCCAAGGATCCAGTCGAAACGGTCGTGATTCCAACGCTCAGCGTCGTGGCGTCAAGAAATTCGGCGGCGAGCAAGTGATTCCTGGCAACATTATCATTCGTCAAGTGGGCACCAAGTGGCGTCCAGGTGCGAACGTCGGTATGGGCAAAGACTACACGATTTTTTCGCTAGTTTCCGGCAAAGTTTTCTTCGACCAAGAAGGCCGCCGCGTCAACGTCACCGTTGCCTAATTGCTCATTGTGGTTTGCTAGCTGAGCTGCAACGGTTCGGCTTATAGAGCTTTCTTTTATTTTTCGGCGCTGCGCTGGTGTCGAGTCTGTCGGCTATTGGACCGATCAAGAAAATCATGTTTGTAGATCGTGTCGAAATCGAATTGATTGCTGGCAAGGGCGGAAATGGCTGTATGGCGTTTCGCCGCGAGAAGCACGTCCCGCGCGGCGGCCCCTGCGGCGGCGATGGTGGGGACGGTGGCAGCATTATTCTGGAAGCACAAGAAGGCGTGAACTCACTTTTGAGTTTTGCTCACCAACGCCATTGGCGTGCCCCCTCCGGCGAGAACGGTTTGGGCAGCGACTGCCACGGCCGCAACGGGAAAGACATGGTCCTGCTGGTCCCGCCCGGAACGGTCATCATCGATTCAGAGTCGGGCATGATCCTGCGAGACTTGGTTGCCGCTGGTGACCGCATCGAGATCGCGCAAGGCGGCAAGGGCGGCTTTGGGAACACGCACTTTAAATCGGCCACCAATCAAGCTCCTCGACAAACGACCGATGGCGAAGAAGGCCAGCGTCGACGCGTGATCTTGGAACTGAAATCGATTGCGGATGTTGGGTTGGTCGGAAAACCTAACGCTGGCAAGAGCACTCTGCTATCGCGGCTTTCGCGAGCAAGACCGGAGATCGCTGACTATCCGTTTACGACGAAGACGCCTAACCTTGGGTTGGTCGCGGCAGGGACGGATCGCAGTTTCGTGATGGCGGACATTCCGGGGTTGATTGAGGGTGCTGCGGACGGCGTCGGGCTGGGGCATGACTTTTTGCGGCACGTGATACGAGCAGGTATTTTGGTGCATTTGGTCGAGCCGTTTCCGGCGGACGGCACCGATCCCGTGGAGAATTACCGAGCTATTCGGGAGGAGCTTGCGCAGTACAGCGAAGAGCTTGCAGCACGCGAAGAGATATTGACCATGACCAAGAACGAACTGCCTGGAGCCAAGGAGGCTGTAGCGGCGTTTCAAGAGGCGGTCGGTAAAGAGGTCTTGGCGATCAGTGCGGTCACAGGCCAGGGCTTGAACATTCTTGTTCATCGTATCGCCGACCAGCTTGGGCGATAGTCGCTCGAGTGGCAGAAGAGTAGTCAATTGGTGCGCAGCGTTTTCGTTTGTCCGTCAGGCGTACGCGTTTCTTCTTCACCCTCCCGCGGGAGGGTCGGCCGCGAGTTCCGCGAGCGACCGGGGAGGGGTGTGTCGTTGAACCGCGTGCCCAACGGGCCGCGTTGGCACTGCTGTATACAACAAACGCGGGGCGATGCCCACGCGGTTAAACGACCAGCATCGTCAATTCGTGCCACGTCAATTCGTGCCAGGCACTTTCTGAGCCAGTTTCCTAGGATCAGAGGGAACCATTCGCCCTTTCCCTTTGGACGTTTCACAAGGTACAATGGACCGTGTTGCAATATTCAATATTGAGGAAATGCGTATGGCCACGGTTGAAGAAAGACTTGAGCGGTTGGAAAAAGAAGTAACTCTTCTTATGCTTTCGCAATCAAGCAAAATCGACCTTGCGGCGAGGAAACCAGGGTGGATCTCCAGGATTGAAGGTTCATTCAAGGACGACCCTGATTTCGCTGAGATTCTCCGGTTAGGGCGAGAAGAGCGGCAATCCGATATCTTGAATGACGAGTAAAGTCGATGTTTATTCTCGACACGGATCATCTTGGTATCTTGCAAGGCCCAAAGGGCGATGATTGCAGTAACATCCTCAAGAGAATCGCAGAGGTCGGCGACTCGAACGTATACGCAACAATCGTCTCTTTTCACGAGATTGTTGCAGGTTGGACGAAGTATGTGAAACAGTCGAACACCCCTCAAAAGATTGTTGCGGGCTACGCTCGCCTCGAGTTGGTATTGAAGAACTTCTCTTGCTCTCAGGTACTTCCATTCGGCCACGCGGCTTCCGAAGTGTTTGAGGAACTCAAGCGAAAGAGGGTTCGTGTCGCAACCATGGATCTGCGAATCGCATCGATCGCCATCAGTCAACAGATGACAGTCGTAACACGAAATGCAGTGGACTATGAACGTATTCCGAGTTTGAATGTCCAAGACTGGACCATTCCTGGCATTTAGCGTACCGCGTTTCTGCTTCACCCTCCTTCGGGAGCGTCGGCCGCTACCGTAGGCCGGAACAAGCAAAGCCCACCCCTGCGCCGGAACATCGGTCGCTTGAACCTACCCAACATCACTAACCCAATCGGTCATGCACTGATTGGCTTTGCGCAGTTCCGGCAATATGTGAAGCGACCATGTTACCGGCCTACGTAGAGCAAGCGTACCGCGTTCAGGCGGAATCTTTCACGCGGCGGTGGACAATGCGGGCGGCACACGACGTGTTCTTGCTACATTCGCGAAAGCCTGTCGGCTGACGGATCAACAAAGTACCGGCGGCTAACACCGAGGCGCTATCCCTCAGTGGAATCCAGCCAGTCGCAACTTTGGTCCTCATGCGGACGCCGAGCCACCTTCAAGAGCAATGACAATTGCCCCAGCTGCTCCTGTGACAAATGCCCCAGTTGGCGATCATGCATCTGCCGCACTTTGCCATCCAACTTCTTTAACAAACCAATGCCGTCCTTGGTGATGTTGACTTCGACGACTCGCCGATTCGCAACCTTCCGCTCGCGGACGATCCAACCCGATTTCTCCAGCCGGTCCAGCAACCGCGTGATATCAGGACTGCGCGAGATCAAACGACTGGCCAGCGTCAACGTTCGCATCGAATCAGGATGGGCCGATCGCAACAGTCGCAACGCATTGTATTGCTGAGCCGACAAATCGTACTTGGAAAACAGCTCTTCCTCTAACGCTTTGAGGCAATCATACGTCCGCCAGAGTTGTAGAAATGCGGCTTGCTGCGGCGAGTCGAATCGCAGAGAACTTTCGGCTGGCAGTGATGGGTCAGGCATGAGTGCTAGTTCTATGCTCAACAAATCCAATGTCAAGCACGCTTAGTCGATCAATAAAAAACGGGAGCGTGAGGTCATGGCCAATCCAATTCGGACTTGGCAGCAACCTCACACTCCCGCGTTTCAATCGGCCCCAACTCCATCAGGGCAATCCACTGGTCGGTACCCGTGGCACCGACGTCTTCGCTACTTCACTTCGAATTCTGCATCGATCGCATCGTCGTCACCCGCAGGCTTAGCGGCACTTGCGTCACCACCCGCAGCGGCCGAAGCACTCGTCTTCTCGTACAACGTTTTGCTGAACGCTTGCGAAGCTTGCTCCAAGTCGCTGGTAGATGACTTGATAGTTTCCAAATCGTTGGCGGAGATCGCATCGCGGACCTTCTTGATAGCAGCTTCCATCGGCGACTTATCGGCCTCGGTCAGCTTATCCCCTTGTTCCTTGATGGTCTTTTCCAATTGATAAATCAAGTGCTCGCCCTTGTTTTTGGCTTCGGCCAATTCCACGTTGCGACGATCCTCTTCGGCATGCGCTTCGGCGTCATGTCGCATACGCTCGATCTCTTCTTTGCTCAGCCCACTGCTCTGCTCGATACGAACGCTCGCTTCTTTGCCCGATCCCAAGTCCTTGGCAGACACGTTCAAAATACCGTTTTGATCGATATCAAATTTGACTTCGATCTGCGGTACGCCGCGCGGAGCTGGCGGGATGCCCTCCAAATTGAATTCGCCCAACAAGCGGTTCTGTTGCGCCATTTTGCGCTCGCCTTGGAAGACACGCACCGTCACGGCCGTTTGCGAATCGGCAGCAGTCGAGAAAGTGTTCTTCTTTTCGATCGGAATCGTCGTGTTACGTTCGATCAATGCAGTCAAGATGCCGCCTTCGGTTTCAATACCCAAGGTCAATGGCGTCACGTCCAGCAGCAACACGTCGCGACGATCGCCCGACAGCACGCTGCCTTGAATCGCAGCACCCACGGCAACGACTTCGTCAGGATTCACACCTTGATGAGGCTCTTTGCCAAAGATCGACTTGACCACTTCGCGAACCTTGGGCACGCGTGTCGAACCACCGACCAAGACCACTTCGTCGATCTGGCTGGGCTTCAGTTTGGCATCTTCCAGTGCTTGCAGCAAAGGCTTGCGTAGTCGCTCCAACAGCGAATCGATCAGCTCTTCAAATTTCGCTCGCGTGATGGTTAGTTGCAAGTGCTTTGGCCCCGTTGCGTCTGCGGTAATGAACGGCAAATTGAGGTCCGTTTGAGGCACGCTGGACAGTTCCTTCTTCGCTTTCTCGCAAGCTTCTTGCAAACGTTGCAAAGCCATCGGCTCTTTGCGAAGGTCCGTGCCGTTTTCTTTCTTGAAATGATCGGCCACGTAGTTCACCAGCATCTGGTCAAAGTCATCGCCGCCCAAGTGCGTATCACCGCTGGTGCTGATCACTTCGAAGACCTTGCTCTTGTTGTCCTCGTCACCACTGGCCGCGACCTCTAGCACGGATACGTCAAACGTACCGCCACCCAAGTCAAAGACGACAATCTTCTGGTCCTTGGTCTTATCAAGTCCATAAGCGAGAGCCGCTGCGGTCGGTTCGTTGATGATACGAGCGACTTCCAAGCCAGCGATTTGGCCAGCATCCTTGGTCGCTTGACGCTGGGCGTCGTTGAAGTACGCGGGCACGGTGATTACCGCTTTGCTGACGCGATGGCCAAGGTACGATTCAGCAGCTTCCTTCAGCTTGCGTAAAACTTTCGCCGAGATTTCTTGCGGTGTATGTTGGACGTCGCCGATTTGGACTTTGACGTATTCGTTGGCACCACCGACCACTTCGTAGGGAACGATCTTTTCTTCCGATTCCACTTCCGAGTGACGACGGCCCATGAATCGTTTGACCGATGATACCGTTCGTTTGGGGTTGGTGACCGCTTGACGACGAGCTGGCTCACCGACGATCGTTTCGCCTTTATCATTGAACGCGACGACCGAAGGGGTCAGACGATTGCCTTCCGCGTTCGGAATCACCTTCACTTCGGAACCTTCCATTACGGCCACAACCGAGTTGGTTGTACCCAAATCAATCCCGATAATTTTCTCGCCAGAAGCCATAATTAGTCTCCAAAAGTTTGTCTGTTACGCGGCGGTCATCGCCCTAGTTGTGCTTGAATCGGCGGTCTTCAAGTGATCGCTGCCCTGAAGATTTATTCGCCGCTGCCTCCCTTTTTGCAATCATCGTGCCAGTCGCGAAACAATTCTCGGAGGCAGCCTGTCAGGACCTGCTTTCTCAAGTTAAACTGCATTGTTTTAAGGGGCTGCTTGCCGAAAGATTTTTTTTATGGCAGTCTCGGTTTCGACGGCGGCAAATTGGATCGTTCAGGGTCTTGCCATTTTGACAGTTGAAAGTAGCTCGATATGCACGATGCCCTCAATCCTGACCTGATGCAATTGGATCGCGAGCTGATCGAGTTGTTGGTAAGACGTATCGATGGAATGGGTCATAACGAGCGGTCTGCGTCGAGCTTTGAGCGCGACGTCGCGGCGCTGACGCTTTTGGCGACGCAAAGCGAGCTTGGCCAAAAGCTTTCGCCGGAAGTGATCCGCATTCTGGCTCGCAATATTGTCGGTGTCTCTGCGATAGCCGCTGGGGGAACGCGCGTCAGTGTCAGCTACCTGGGACCGCCGCTGTCCTACAGTTATCTGGCTACCGCACGTTACTTCTCCGAAGCCCATCAGTTGATCCCAGTGGCGACAATCAGCGCAGTTTTCGAAGATGTCCTGGCCGGACGAACTGACTTTGGTGTCGTGCCAATCGAAAATTCGACCGATGGACGCGTGATCGATACCCTGGCGACTTTCGCGGATTCGCCGCTGAGCATTACGGGCGAGGTCTTGCTGCCGATCCACCACTGTCTGCTGAGCCTATCGCCGCTGGAAAAAATCCAAGCCGTCTACAGTAAGCCTCAAGCGACCTCCCAATGCCGCAAATGGCTCGCGATGCATTTGCCCAACGCGAAAGTGCTCGATTGCTCCAGCACCACTGCCGCCGCCGAGCTCGCTTGCGGCGACAGCAGCGTCGCAGCGATTGCGTCTTACGAAGCGGGCATGCACTACGGATTGAACATAACGGCTCGTAACATTGAAGACAGCCGCAATAACGTGACTCGGTTTGCCGTTATCGGCCGTGGCTCGCCCGCTCCTACTGGCAACGACAAGACATCGATCATGTTCCGAATCCCTCATCGCGCTGGTGCTCTGGCTGATGCGATGATGACTTTCCAGAAGCATGCCGTCAATTTGACTTGGATCGAATCGTTTCCTATCCGAGGCAATCCCAATGAATACCAATTCTTTATCGAACTGGAAGGGCATCAAGAAAGCCAACCAGTTGCTGCGGCCATCGCCGAGTTGTCTCTGCACACGGTGCGACTTGAGTGCTTGGGATCGTACCCCAAAGCAATACCAATCCATCCATAGCGCAAACGAATGTTGGACTGGCATGCAAGAGTTGCAATTGCAGTTTGAACGATTCCACCTAAGATAACGTGACCTTAAAGGGACGCTGGCTGCAATCATTCCCAACACGTTTGGCAATTCGCACGGGGCAGAGCGAATTGTGGAACAGCACGAGATGGCGCTGGTTGTCGTAATGAAACTCATTAAATCCATTATCTAGGAACGCTCAGTGTCGAATAATTATCGTCACACAAAAATTGTTGCTACCATCGGCCCCGCAACAGAATCTACCGAACGCTTAGAAGCCTTGATCAATGCAGGCGTTGACGTCATGCGATTGAACATGGCACACGGGTCCCCAGAGTGGGTCAGCGAAATCGTCGGACGCATTCGCGCGGTGTCTGCGAAAGTGCATCGCGAAGTCGCGATCATGATGGATGTCAAAGGTCCCGAGATCCGCACAGGTGTGTTGGCTGGGCCTATCAAGTTGGAGCCGGGACAACAAGTTGAATTCCATGTTGCCGGAGCCAGTGATCTACGGACAGATATTCCTAGCGTCGGGGTAAATTATCAAGGCTTGCCCAGCGACGTCACTGTCGGCACAGAAATGATTGTCGACAGCGGTATGATCCGCTTTCGCATCCTTGAAAAAACCGAAACAACGATCTTAACGGAAGTGATCATCGGCGGCATGTTGACATCTCGTCGTCATATCAATTTGCCTGGCGTACATGTTCGATTGCCTGCGCTGACGGAGAAAGATGAAATCGATCTGCAAGCGGGCGTGAAGGCGGCCATCGACTTTGTCGCTTTGTCATTTGTCCGCGAAGCCAACGATGTCTGCACGCTGCGAAAGTATTTGGATAGTATTCAATCTCCAGCGCGTATCATCGCCAAGATTGAAGACCAAGCTGGCGTGCGTAACAGCAAACAGATCATCCGTGTGGCTGACGCAGTGATGGTGGCCCGCGGTGACTTGGGTATTGAAATCGAATACTACAAGTTGCCTTTGGTTCAAACGCAGTTGGTGCGTGAATGCGAAGCGGAAGGAAAACCGGTGATCATCGCGACGCAGCTTTTGGAATCGATGATCAGTTCGCCAATGCCGACTCGTGCAGAGATCTCGGACGTATCCAATGCGGTGCGCGAGCAGGCCGACGCGGTTATGCTTTCCGGAGAGACGACGACGGGTCTTTATCCGATTGAAGCGGTCAACGTATTGGACAGCATCGTTCGGCATATTGAACCGTCGGTGGAAGCGGAGCTCAATTCAGTACTGCAACTGCTGGAACCCAAAGCGAAGATGTTGCGATCGGCCGCGCTGCTAGCTCAGGATTTGGGCAATTCCGGGATTCTGGTTTTTACTCGGAGTGGCTATCTCGCATATGCATTGGGTGCCTTGCGGCCACGCGGTGTTCCAATTTATGCATTTACCGACATTGAAGTACAGTTTCGACAGTTGATGCTGCCTTGGGGCGTCGAGCCGTTTTTGATGAAGTTCTCGGACGACCCTGAGCAGACGATTGTCGATGCGATGAGTTACTTGAAAGATAAAGGCTGGTGCAAGCCTGGAAGCTGGCTGGTCGTGATTACTAATGCACTGGCGAGTTCTCAGGTGATCGATACGTTGCAGATTCGCAAGGTCGACTAAAGTAGCAGGTACACTCCGCGAGTGTCGTCTGCGAAGTACTAGGCACACTCAGTGGGCCGTCTACAAACAACCTACGTCACGTCATCCGGAGTGTGATTACTACCTTCGCCTGACGGCTGACGGTTCAACGAAAATGATCTTGGTCGTTTAACCGCGTGGGCATCGCCCCGCGTTTGTTCTATACAGCAGTGCCAACGCGGCCCGTTGGGCACGTGGTTAAACGAAACACCCCTCCCCGGTCGCTCGCGGAACTCGCGGCCGACCCTCCCGCGGGAGGGTGAAGAAGAACACGTACGACTAGCGGCTGACGGTTAAACGAAACACCCCTCCCCGGTCGCTCGTGGTACTCGCGGCCGCCCCTCCCCGCGGGAGGGTGAAGAAGAACGCGTACGACTAGCGGCTGACGGTTAAACGAAACACCCCTCCCCCGTCGCTCGCGGTACTCGCGGCCGACCCTCCCGCGGGAGGGTGAAGAAGAACGCGTACGCCTGACGGCACGCGGTTCAACGAAAACGCCGCTGGGTAGATCGAGCTCTTTCTGCTATGCTGTGCTGCGAATTGCACGGACTGTTTATTGAAAAGCGAGCAGCTATGGAGCTTATGAAACCACGTCGAATTCTTGTCACGGCCGCGTTGCCTTACGCCAATGGTCCCATCCACATCGGCCATTTGGTCGAATACATTCAAACGGACATTTGGGTGCGGTTCCAGCGATTGCGTGGTCATCGCGCAATTTTCATCTGTGCGGATGATACGCATGGCACTGCGGTCATGATTCGCGCTCGCAAAGAAGGCATCGCGGAAACGGATTTGATCGCTCGGATGCAAGCTCAACACGAAACCGATTTCGCCGGCTTCGATATCAGCTTTGACAATTATGGCAGCACCAACAGCGAAGAAAACCGCCTGCTATGCGAGCAGTTCTGGGCCTCGCTGCGCGCGGCAGACCTGATCGCCGAAAAAGATGTCGATCAGTTGTACGATACCGTGGCAGGCACTTTTCTGGCAGATCGCTTTGTGAAAGGGATTTGTCCGAAATGCAAAAGCCCGGACCAGTACGGCGATAACTGCGACAAATGCGGCGCGACGTATTCGCCGACAGATCTTATCGAGCCCAAGAGCACTTTGTCAGGCAGCACGCCGGAGCTTCGGACGTCGACGCATTTGTTCGTGCAGCTTGAAAAACTGCATGGCTTCCTGTCTGAATGGACCTCCTCCAGCGGCGCGTTGCAGAGCGAAGTGGTCAATTATCTCAAGGGGCACTTCCTGGGCGAAGAGTTGCGGGATTGGGACGTGTCGCGGCCAGCTCCCTATTTTGGTTTTCAGATCCCAGACTCGCCCGGTAACTATTGGTATGTTTGGTTCGATGCGCCGATCGGCTATATCGCTTCTACACTGCAATGGTGCAAGAAGAATCAGGAGCAACTGGCGGATTGGTGGCAAAGCCCTGAGGCAGAAGTGCATCACTTTATCGGGAAAGATATCACTTACTTCCACACGCTGTTTTGGCCCGGCATGCTCAAGTCGGCGGGCTACACCTTGCCAACATCGATCCACATCCATGGCTTCTTGACGGTGGGTGGTGAGAAGATGTCGAAAACGAAAGGAACGCTGGTCAAAGCTTCCACATTCTTGAATCACATCAATCCATCGTTCTTGCGATACTATTATGCGACCAAGCTTGGGCCGCGATTGGACGATCTGGACTTGAATTTGGAGGAGATTGTCGCTCGCGTAAACTCGGATCTGGTCGGCAAGGTTGTCAATCTAGCCAGTCGCACGGCACGGTTTGTGGAAGGCAGTGGATTGGCAGAGCTTTATCCCCATGATGGTGGGCTGTTCGCCGCCGCCGCGAAGACCGGTGAGCAGATTGCCGCCGCTTATGAAGCGAAGGATTATGCGCGAGCTACGCGGTTGATCATGGAACTGGCCGACAACGCGAACGCGTATGTCGAAAACGCTGCACCATGGACACTGAAAAAGGATCCCGCTCAACAAGATCGTTTGCAGCAAGTCTGCACGGTAGTGCTGAACCTATTCCGACAAATCTGTGTGTACTTGAGCCCCGTGCTGCCAAAGCTGGCTGAGCAATGTGGGCAGTTGTTGGGTGAACCCATCACGCATTGGTCGCAAAGCCAATCGCCACTGGTAGGTACCAGCGTTTCGAAATTTCAACATATGTTACAACGTCTCCAAGCAGAGGATATCCAGAAGATGATTGATGAAAGCCGAATCGAAGCAGAAGCGGAAATGGGCGCTAGTGCACAAGACCAAGCGTCTACGCCGACTTACAACGATAGCGATGAAGCGTTGAAGGCCGAGCCCTTAGCGGCAGAATGTTCGATCGATGATTTCGCAAAAGTGGACTTGCGGGTGGCTCGAGTGATCGCGGCCGAGCATGTGCCGGAAGCCAAAAAGCTCTTAAAGCTAACGCTGTCGTTGGGCGGCGACAATACGCGAACTGTATTTGCGGGCATCAAGGCCGCTTACGAACCAGAGAAGCTGGTCGGTCGGCTAGTGGTCATGGTAGCGAATTTGGCTCCGCGTCAAATGAAGTTCGGTTTGAGCGAGGGAATGGTGACGGCCGCTGGAGCTGGCGGTACAGAAGTGTTCTTGCTGAGCCCAGACGAAGGGGCCGTGCCTGGGCATCGAGTGCATTAAGCCGCTGCTGACGTCCGCGAGCAGTGGAAACGATACGGCAGAAGTCGTGGCAGGAACCTTAATGCATGGGTTCCACCACGACGTCCGCGTGAATCGAATGGACTATTGGTTTTGCTTTAAGCTGGCTTGCCACTGTTCAACATCCATTAGGACGATGCCGCGACCTTCGCCAGAGCCCTTCATGAAACCGCACTGTATTGCAATCAACTTGCCGTCCGGACTCACCACGGGATTGTCACTGCGATATCCCGGGAACTTATTCCACTCGCACAACCGAATCGCTTGCCCGTCACCGTTCAGCGGTAGCATGTAGACGTCGACTTTCCACTTGCGGCGCTCGTTCTCGCGGTCGGATTCGATCAGGATATACGAGCCGTCGGGGGCCACCCCTTCTGCTTCTGTATAGCCATTGGGAACGTCAGTAACAAACGTTAGCTCCTTGGTTTCCAAATCGATAGCAGCCACTTCTGCGTTATAGAACGGTTCGCTTTCATCACCCTGGTAGTAAGTAAACAAGAGTTTGTTAGTGCCGGGCCAAAAGTCTTGCGTTTCAAGCCGATGCGTATTTGGCTTGCTTTCAGCATCCTGGTCGAAGATCACTTGGATGTTGGTCAATTTCGGAGTGGAATCCAAATCGACGACATCTCCGATCTTCATGACTCGCTGACCAGGTTCCGTCCACGCAATCCGACTGGAGCTTCGATCAATCGCAGGTCCTTCGTCGCAGAACTGCCCCAGCGAAACGGGTGGGCGATTGAACGGTTTCTGCAAGATTGACATTTCCAGTAGATGCCGATTGGCGTCTGGATCTTTTGCGTCGAATTGGTCGCTGCCCAGCAGCAGTAAATCGCCGGAGGGCAAGCATAAAACGCGTTGAAACCCTTCATGCCAAAAATGCAAGGTCATGGGTTCGATCTTTCCCGATTCGACGTGAATCCGAAACACTTCGTTCCATGCTTTGGCGACAAAGTAAATGTGCTGACCATCTGGCGAGAACTCGGGACGCTGGCCCCATTCGATCAGCACTCGCATGTACGGAGGCAGACTGCCCAACGGCGATTTGCTTTCTGGCGTTCCTTGAGCAAGCAACGCCGTCGCGCCGACCAGCATCGCGCCGAAAACAGCCCCGATTTGCATCATCTGAAATAGTGCCGCTATCCACAAAGCTCGATGACACTTCATAGTACTATCAACCTCGCAATGGAACGAATATCTAAGACTGGAATACTAAATCGGGCCCATCATTTGTAAAACGGGGCTGTTATTTGGTCGGCTTGGGAGTTCGCAGCGCGGCTGGATCCTCGCTGCAAAAACGTGCTTCAATGTACTCGGCAACTTGCTCGGCGGTTTCGAAATATCGATCGTAAACCGCGTCGTCATCGTACTCGCAGTTCTTCGTTGAATAGTCACGGCAAATCTGCGGACGTGTGAAATAAATGCCACACATGTGATTGGGTTGCAGATGTTTGCAAGTGGTATGGATCAACAAGTACCACGTATCGGTATCGTAGAAAGCAGAAGCTCGGTCATGCAACAAATACCATCGCAGATAATCAAATTCGTGCATTTCCGTTGGTTCGTCGATCGGCAATGCAAAGTACCGACAACACATCGCGGTGCAGTAATCGCATAAGCATTCCGATTTCGGGACTTCGGACCGCTTGGGGCGACGGCCGTTCATCGTCTTGAGCGGTGGCCCTACTTCCTCGCGTGAAAGAATCGGCAGACTAACCATCTTGTGAAAACCTTCTAATTGTGTGCAACCGTTGCAACCAAGCGTACCTCAGCATTTGGATCGATTATTGATCTAACCCTATCAATTAGCAAGTACAGTTTAACAATGAAACGACTCAACAAACCGACTTGATTCGTCCAGACGCAAGTGAAACTCTTCTGCGACACACTGGAAGCTCGCTCCATTGGCAAATTGCAATTCTGCTTTCACCGATTGAAGCACGGTGGATGGAACCTCCAAATCTCTCAGACGTTGTTCCGCCACTGCGATTTCACCTTGGCGAATGCGACCGATGCACCCATCGTCCATCGCGACCGTCATGACGCGTCTGAATCGCAGGGACGCTCCTGTCACGAAACCAGATTCCTTTTCACCCACCGGCCTGGCGTGCGCGACAGAGAATTGGACGATACAATCCTCACCTTCCAGAGCAACCCGGGCGACCTCCGAATCGTGGAGAAAAAACTGGTACGGCATTGTATAAGATTCGCGAAATCGATTTAGGCAACTGCTGGTCGCCCATAGCAAAGTGTTTTGAGTTATAATCGTAATCGATTGCGTTGGTTCGCGTTCTTCATTCAGCTTGAAAATGTCAAAATGCCAGCGTAGATCCGAAGCCCGCTTTGCATACTCCCTCCCCATAGAATCGCTATGAACACAAGATTTTTAGCTCTGTTGCTTCTGCTGACCGGCTTGTTTAACTGCACGTGCGAAGGCTTGTTCGCGCAAGAATCGCAAGCCGCGAACAAGAAACTATTGATAATCGCAGGCAAACCGTCGCATCCTCCGCGGATGCATGAGTTCAACGCGGGGGTTCAATTGCTGCGTGACTGCTTGAAAGATGTCGATGGACTCGATGTGGAAATATCGCTCAACGGTTGGCCGAAGAATGAAGCTCAACTGGAAGGCGTTGATGCCATCGTGTTTTACATGGATGGTGGTGGCGGTCATGAAGTCGTTAAGGAAAACGGCCGTCGATTGAAGTTGGTCGACGAGCTTGCTAAGAAGGGCGTTGGCATCGGCTGTATGCACTATGGGGTTGAAGTTGTCCCGGAACAAGCAGGCGCGGAATTCAAGCGCTGGATCGGTGGGCACTACGAGCATATGTTTTCTTGCAATCCGATGTGGGAGCCGAACTTCAACCAGTTCCCGGACCATTCCATTACCCGCGGTGTAAAACCTTTCGCAATCAAAGACGAATGGTACATGACGATGCGATTTGTAGCGGATCTGGCTGGCAATGAAGCCACAAAGGTTGAGGGCATGCAGTTCACGCCCATTCTGGTTGCGGCACCTTCTGACGATGTGCGCGATGGTCCGTATGTCTATCCCAATGGACCGTATGATCACATCATCGCGAATTCGGGACGTGCTGAAGCAATGATGTGGGCTGTAGAGCGCCCCGATGGCGGGCGTGGATTTGGCTTTACAGGTGGACATTACCACGACAACTGGGGGAACGACGATTTCCGCAAAGTGGTGCTCAACGCAATGCTCTGGATTTCCAAGGTAGAAGTGCCTGAACAAGGCGTGCAATCTGCGGTGACCCAAGAGCAATTAGACGCTAATTTGGATCCCAAGCGTCGCTAGTGACGCATCGCTTTGCAAGCGAGAAGTTGCCTGTGGTTTGCCCGTGAACCAGCCGGCTGGGTATACGCTTTGCAACCCTCCCCTTCTGCACTGAAAACGAAAGTCAGATAGGGAGAGGTGTTACGATGGCCTATATTCAATTGTTGTATGTGTTCGTTCTGCCGCCACTTGCGGTCCACCGCCAGTTCGGATTGGGTGGCCATTTTTGGATAAACATGTTGTTAACCCTGTCGGGGTTCTATCCAGGCTTGTTGCATGCGATGTATCTGCTGACCACGGACCCGCGTGGATTGACGGCCGACGCGAATCCAGCTTTGGCGACTGGCAGCGTGGTACCTGTACCAGCAAACACGACTAGCAGCCAGCCAGTTGGGCGTCCGAGTCGAGCTGGCCAGCCGAAGCGGCTTCCGGCTCGAATCAGGGAAGCAGCGGATTTTCGCGATAGGCAGTTGGCCAGAAGTCGAATCTCGCCTGGGCCGTTGCAATTCCCTGGGCCGTGGTAAAGCCTGGGCTGGGGAGTGGCAACTTTCAGCCAGCGGAATCAGCCAGCGAAGTAGGGCGAGCAGTTTGAGCTGCTCCGTTGAAACGAAAAAAGCCTTGCGAATTTGAATGATCAAAGTCGCAAGGCTTTTTGTTGAACAAGTCGAGTGGAGATGAAGGGACTTGAACCCATGACCCCCTGGATGCAAACCAGGTGCTCTCCCAACTGAGCTACATCCCCGACGTTTCGGCTAATCTTTCGATTGGCCGGGAGTGAGAAGATAACAAACTCACTACCGATTGAAAAGGTTACTTTTCGGAATTCTTGGTCGATCAGGAAATTGGATTTCCAAGAAAAGATCAAGTGCGCACGCCTGGACTCGAACCAGGGACCTCGTCGTTATCAGCGACGCGCTCTAACCAGCTGAGCTACGCGCGCTTCCGTATCTAACGGTGGCAGCATCCCGATTTTCTCGACGTTCGTGCCGAGATGACCTAGGAATCAAGCTCCCCTTTCCGTTAGACTCAACATCCTATCCAACCGACGTGTCTTGTCAACTGCCACGGAAGGTAAGTTGTCGCTACGATTTAGACCACACTTTTGGAGTCCAAGCTCGCATGATTTCCCATCGGTTTTCCCGGCTCACTGCCATCGCTGCCGCATCTTCTTTCGGCTGTTGCATGGCGTTAACTTCACAACTGTTTGCAGAAGTTGATCCGCAAATTGAGAAGGCGTTGTCGGTCAACCCTCGCCAACGGAACGTTACTATTGAATTGGTGGATGCTGCCGACCTCGCAAAATGCACCAAACGCATCGAGCGCCGCGGTGATGTCGACGGTCTTTTTATCATCGGCCCCAACTCGCAACCTCTGCGCTGGTTTGGTGATACCAATCGCGACCGCTCGATTGATACTTGGTCCTATTACAACAACGGTGTCGAAGTTTATCGCGACATCGATTCTGACTTTAATGGAAAAGTGGACCAATCTCGCTGGTTCGGTACTTCCGGTATTCGCTGGGGTATCGATGCTAACGAAGATGGTGAGATTGACTCGTGGAAGGCAATCAGCGCCGAAGAAGTTACGATGGAAATCGTGGCCGCTGTCCGCGATGGCAATCCAAAACGGTTCGCTCGCGTCTTGCTGAGCGAAAGTGAAATCGCTTCGCTGGGTTTAGGTGATGTGAAAAGCAAAGAGCTGAATGCCCGTGTGAAAAAAGCGTTCGGCGATTTTGAAGCATTTGTGGCTTCTCAAAAAGCGATTCGCCCCGATGCGAAATGGGCGAACTTCGGTGCCGACAAGCCGGGCGTTGTCCCCGCTGGCACCGATGGGTCCAAGAAAGATGTCGTCGCCTACGAGAATGTAGTCGCGATCGTTGAAACAGATGCGCGCAATGAACAACTCATGATTGGTTCGCTGGTGCAAGTCGATGCCAATCAATGGCGAACTACCGATGTTCCTCGTTTGGTCGACGAATCGACGGTGCTTACTTCCACATCGGTCTTTTTCAATGCATCGATGGAACAGATTACCAAATCTACGATGAGCGGCGGATTGAGCGAACGAGCGCAACTGCTGCTGCAAGAACTAGAGAGTATTGAGCAGCAGATTGCAACTGCCAAACCTGCTGACAAAGAATCGCTTAACGTCAAACGTGCGAACATCATTGAAGGCATCTTTGAAGAGTCCACGAACTTGCAAGACAAAGAAACGTGGGCGCGTCAGTTTGCCGACACGCTCAGTGCCGCTGCACAAAACAGAGAGTACAGCGAAGGACTGAATCGACTGGTCGCATTCAAAAACAAAGTAGCTCCACTGAGCGAATCTGCTGAAGCGTACGTGGCCTATCGCGTGATCGGTACCGACTATGCCATGAAGATTGCCGAGGCGACGAATTCGGAGTTCGCTGGAATTCAAGCGGATTATTTGAAGCAATTGGAAGGTTACGCCACGGAATTTCCTGGGTCGCCCGATACCGCCGAAGCGATGGTGCAGTTGGGCTTGAATGCAGAACTGCAAACCGATTTGGCTGCTGCCGAAAAATGGTACAAAAAGACTGCAGAGGCCTTTGGCGATACACCGGCGGGGCGGAAAGCGACCGGCGCCATCGCGAGATTGACTTTGAAAGGCTTGACGATCAAGGACTTGTCGGGCAAAACGATCGACGGCAAAAATTTCACTTCACGGAACCTCAACAAAGCGCCCACGATCATGCATTTCTGGGCAACGTGGTGTACTCCGTGCAAGGAGGACATGAAAAACCTGCGGAAGCTGCAGAGCCGTTTTGCAAAACAGGGTTTGAACATTGTCGGCATTAACCTAGACAATGACGTCACTACCGCTCAAAAGTTTTTGGCAAACCGCGAAAACGATTTCCCGTGGATTCATCTGCATGAGCAGGGTGGATTTGATAGCCCGATGCCTGTTTCGCTGGGCGTGTTCTCGTTGCCCATTACCATTGTGTTGGATGCCAACAACAAGGTCATTCGATCGGGTTCGCATTACACTTCGGATATTGAAACGCTGATCGAAGAAGCGCTCAAAGCGAAGTAGAAGTACGTTGAACAAAGGCCGCGATGGTTGTAGAAGGATCTCGCAATCGCGGCACACACGGTTTGTTCACAAGCAGGTAAGGAGCCAATTCGACTTCGAACCTGCTCATGATGGTTAGTCTTTAATCCAACGTCGTTCACAAATCCAATCTGCATGGAGGCAGAACCGAGATGTGCATGGAATGCTTAGAGCTTCTCGCTGACTATTTCCCTGTATTGGTGCCGATCATGGCATTCTGCGGCTTGATAGCAGCTCAATCAGCGCATATCGCCAGCGTGCGGAAGATCGCTGTGAGTATCTTCTACGGGGCCTTGGTGGTCGTCGCGTTGGGCGCGATCCGCAGCATGATGTTTAGCGAGCCGACGTGGCTGCTTCACACCGCGTCGCTAGGCTTTTTGATCATCGGTGCCAGCGTGATCGTGATCACGACAGCGCCGCAGCAAGTCGCCGACTGAGCTTCAGTTTGTAGTCCCGCCTTAAGATTGAATTGATCTACATCTTTCGCGAGGCAAGCCGCCTAAAGGAGGTACTTCGAAACATCGGCCGCCTAAAGGCGGTACTGCGACCAAACTTCTACACGTCCCAAACGCGAAAACACCACTGGCAAGTGGCTGCAATCAGCGACAAGCTCAAAGCGATCACTAAAAACTTACTGAACCAAGGCCGATCGGCTTTTGCACCGTGCCAAGCGTACGTGCTCATGGTGACGATCGAAACCATGGTGACGATCGCTAGCATCGCACCGCCGACGTTGGCGTAAAGTGCGGCGACAAACTCTCCGTCCAGCAATAATGCCCAAGATGTGGTCATTCCGCACGCTGGACATCGGATCCCTAGCAAAGCCACCGAACTGCAGGGCAACAATCCTAACTGTTGGTGCGTACCCATGCCGCTGGGATCTGGCTGTAAGATGGCGGCCACAATCAGCACCACGAATAAACCTAACGCTATCGTGGCCATCGCAATTCGCTCGCAGGGTCTAAAACGGATTTCAGTTACCCGGGGGTCGTTTCGCCCAGCCGCAATTCTGGTATCTTTTTGATTCGTCGTTTCCATACCACGTATTATGCACGCCTTTCATGTCAAACTACAAGCACGTTAATTTTGCCTGGGATTCTGCCGTCGCCAACCAACTTTCGCCCGCAGAGCGATTGGTTTATCGATCCAATTTGTTAGGGGCTGATCAGCGGATCACGAACACCGGCGGTGGGAACACGTCTGCCAAGATCATGGAGAAAGACCCACTGACCCTGCAGCCTGTAGAAGTTCTGTGGGTCAAGGGTTCTGGCGGAGACTTGCGAACTTCGAAGCTGGAGAATTTTGCGTCGCTTTACCAACAACGCTTGATCGATCTGCAATCGGTCTATTCCGCTCGCAGCGATAAAGGCTTGAAAGCCCCTGCCGAAGACGACATGGTCGGGATGTACTCTCACACAACATTCAACTTGAATCCGCGGGCATCGTCGATCGATACGCCGCTGCACAGTTTTCTGCCGGGCAAGCATGTGGATCATATGCACCCCAACGCTATTATCGCCATTGCGGCTAGCGCGAATTGCCAGAAGTTGGCGCAAGAGATCTTCGGTGGCACCATGGCGTATGTCCCGTGGATGCGTCCAGGTTTTGAGCTGGGTTTGGCCATGCAAAAGATTGCGGCTCAGCAGCCGAACGTCAAAGCGATCATGATGGGGCAGCATGGGTTTATTTCGTGGGACGATGACGACGAAACATGCTACCGCCACACGCTGGATTTTATCGAACGCGCCGCGGTCTATATCGAAGAGAAATACCAGGCTAAAGGCGGTGACGCCAAAGCGTTTGGTGGAGCGAAGTATCAAACGTTGCCGCAGGAGCAGCGTCGTTCCATGCTGGCTGAAATTCTGCCTTGGTTGCGTGGTCGTGTCAGCCAGCAGCGCCGCTTCATTGGTACCATCCAAGATGATGACAAAGTCTTTCGATTTGTGAACTCGCACGATGCGGCGCGATTAGCGGAACTAGGAACTAGTTGCCCCGATCACTTTTTGCGAACCAAAATCAAGCCGCTTTATGTCGACTGGAATCCACAGCAAGAGTCGCTGGCCCAACTCAAAGAAAAAATCGATCAGGGGTTGGTCCAGTATCGCAAGGACTATGCGGCGTACTATCAGCAGTGCAAGCACGATAACTCACCGGCCATGCGCGATCCCAATCCGACAGTGATTCTGATCCCCGGTCTGGGCATGATTGCTTGGGGCAAAGATAAATCCGAATCGCGTGTGACAGCGGAGTTTTACAACTGCGCGATTGAAGTAATGCGGGGCGCAGAAGCAATCGATAAGTACATTGCTTTGCCGCTGCAAGAAGCTTTCGACATCGAGTACTGGTTGTTGGAAGAAGCCAAATTGAAGCGGATGCCGCCAGAAAAGGAGCTCGCCAGACAAGTGATCGTCGTGGTCGGAGCTGGTTCTGGAATCGGCAAAGAGGTCGCTCACCGGTTGGTGAAAGACGGTGCGCACATCGTCTGCGTCGATCTCAATGCGGAGGCTGCCAATGCGACCGCGAAAGAGATCACGGACAAATATGGACTGGGCATCGGCGTGGCAGGCAGCGACCTGTCGGGCTGTGGGCCAGCGATTGGCTTGAACTGCAATATCACGCAGCGAGATTCGATTCGAGCCATGCTTGATCAGGTCGCGATTGCTTACGGTGGCTTTGATTCGATCTGCGTGACGGCAGGCATCTTTGTGGCCTCCGATACCACGGGACATATCCCTGACGATAAATGGTCGCTGACCTTCAATATCAATGTCACCGGCAGTTATTTGGTGGCTGATGAAGCGGCTAAAACTTGGAGAGACCAAGGCTTGCGAGGCAAACTGGTGCTAACTACGAGCGCCAATGCGGTCGTCGCCAAAAAGGGCTCGCTGGCCTACGATACCAGCAAAGCAGCAGCGAACCACTTGGTGCGCGAACTGGCAATTGAGCTTTCGCCGTTGGTGCGAGTCAACGGTGTCGCTCCAGCGACCGTGGTTCAAGGCAGTGCCATGTTCCCAAGAGATCGCGTGATCGGTTCGCTGGCCAAATACAATATTGCCTTTACCGAAGATGAAGCGACGGAATCATTGGTCGCCAAGCTGGCTCAGTTTTATGCCGACCGCACGCTCACCAAATCGCCCATCACTCCGGCCGATCAAGCCGAAGCGTACTTTTTGCTGGTCACCGATCGCTTAAGCAAAACGACGGGCCAAGTGATTACGGTAGACGGCGGACTGCATGAGGCGTTTTTAAGGTAATCGTCCCATTGATGAGAACTGCATGGATAAGCGTCGGTTTCATACTAGGTTTGATGCTTTGTCAGCCTACTGCGTTTGGCCAGCACGTTTTCGAAGATAACGAAACTGCGATGGATGCTCATTTGCCGAATTGGGATACACCGACATTGGGCGGATCGCAGTTGTGGACCGATCACGTTTGGCGTCGCAGTTGGCGCATTCAACAGCATGCCATCACGGGCCATTGGCGGTTGATTGATCCTGATAATATTCGACGCGCTTGGGGCAGTCGCGCGGCCTGCGAAGCTGCGTTGTTAGAAGCCGTTCCTGTTGCTTCGCTGCCAGTGACCGATGTCGTGGTTTACCTGCATGGCTTGATGCGGACGTATCGTTCGATGAAACCGCTGGGCGAAGTGGTACATGACATGTTGGGTCGTCCTGCCATTTTCTTTGAGTACGCCAGCACGCGTACCTCGATTGCAAATCACGCGTTGGCCTTGCGTGAGGTGCTGGACGGTTTACCTCAGGACGTACGTTTGTCGTTTGTTGGCCACAGCATGGGCAACATTGTGTTACGGCATGCGATTGGCGACTATCAGGCGGCTGGCAATCACGCGATGCTCAATCGGTTCCATCGCATTGTAATGCTCGGGCCTCCCAACCAAGGTGCTTCGATCGCCAGGCAGCTAGCGAAAACTGGCGTGTATGGTTGGGTGACCGGTCCTGGCGGTATGGAGCTGGGGCCAGGTTGGTCGGAGTTCTGCGCAAAACTTGCGACGCCGCATTGTGAGTTTGGCATTATCGCTGGTGACTTAACAAGCAAGCCGTTTCATAATCCTTTAGTCGACGCAGGTAACGATTTGATCGTGAGTGTGGAAGAGACCAAATTGCCGGGTGCTAAAGAAACGCTGGTGGTTGACCAGATGCACTCATTCTTGATGAAGGATCCTGAGGTCCAGCAGGCGGTGGTTCGATTCTTGGAGTACGGTAGTTTCGCGCCGATGGATGATTCGTTGGATCGTTAGCCGCAATGCGGAGGCGGGAGTTCATAAAAGTGGGCGGGAGCCCGTAAGCCGGTAACAAGGTCGCGTTGTCTGTTGCCGTCTCTCCGCTCACCACTGGCCCTGTGCCAGTGGGAGCGTGACTGAGCGGCTACAGTAGCTGCTCCCCAATTTGTTCTCCCCGATTGGATCGGCCGCACAGCGGCCGATCCAATCGGGGAGAAAGAGTTTGTCACCGTGAATGTAGCTGACCAGTCATGGCCCCACCGGAACGGGTCCGGTGGTGGCCTGCGATGGCGCGTTCTTTTCGTCTCGCGGCGTAGGCCGGTAACAAGGTCGCGTTGTTTGTTGCCGGAACTGCGCAAAGCCTATCAGCAACACCCCCATGTGCAATTAACGTTAATTACCCTTAGCGACCGATGCTCCGGCGCAGACATGGCTTTGCTTGTTACCGGCCTACGGTACGCCTGCACTCTGAAAGTACCGGTGTGCGAGTGCGGACTTTTCGTTTGACCATCCGACGTTATGGTAAAATGCGTTTTGTACCAGACTTCTGAGCTGACAATATATCGTAGAGGCCCGACGGGCAGGCTCATGGAAATGCGGCCTTACCTGCGTCATAATGAGCGGCTTGCCATTCCAGCGAATGCGATGCGTTGCTTTGGAATTCGCTTAAATTCCCTCCCATTTTATAGGTCCATCATGAAAAGATTCTTACGAAACATCCAACTGGCATGCTCGGCCATCGCGATGACAGTCGCCCTGGCCGCATCCAGTTTTGGTGATCAACCCATCGTAGACCAATGGCGATACTCGGTACGTAAGCCTGCTGACAATTGGCAGCAGACGGATTTTGACGATAGTGCTTGGGCGGAAGGCAACGGAGGTTTTGGAACCAAAGGAACTCCTGCAGCCCGCATCGGGACATCCTGGAACACGACCAACATCTGGCTGCGCAAACGGGTTGAAGTTACCGAGCTACCGGCCAAGCCTGCGCTATACATCCATCATGACGAAGATGCGGAGGTCTTTATCAATGGTCAACAAGTTGCCAAAGTGACTGGGTTTTCAACTCAGTACAACGTGTTGCCGCTGGATCAGGCTGCGATTGCCGCCATCAAGACGGGCAGCAATATACTGGCAGTCCACTGCAAACAAACGGCTGGCGGGCAGTTTATCGACGTTCATTTGATCGATGCCGATTCCGTGCCAAAGCTACCTGCTCCCAAGCGTTCTACGGAACCATTCAAGTCCGAGTTGATTACCACCTGGGGGGCAGAAGTCACTGCCGAGAACGCTTGGACGCAGTACCCTCGTCCGCAGATGCAGCGCAGCAATTGGACATGCTTGAACGGGCATTGGGACTATGCCATCAGCTCGAAGGAACAAACCGATGCACCCAAGTCATGGGATGGTAAACTGCTAGTACCATTTTGTTTAGAATCGAAGCTGGGTGGCGTGCAACGTTTGCTGTTAGAAAGCGAAGCTCTTTGGTACCATCGCAGTTTTGACGCCGCTCCTGCACCTGGCCAGCGAACATTGCTGAACTTCGAAGCGGTGGACTATCGTTGCGAAGTCTTCGTCAATGGCAAGTCGGTTGGAAGTCATCAAGGAGGAAACACACCGTTCGCTTTCGATATTACGGATGCTGTTCGTGCTGGTGATAATGAGCTTGTCGTCCGAGTGGAAGATGAAACGGAAGGCTGGCAGTTGCGAGGCAAGCAAGTGATCGACGCCCAGGGTATTTGGTACACGCAAGTCTCTGGTATTTGGCAAACTGTTTGGTTGGAACAAGTCAGCCAAAAACGCATTGAAGACCTGACCATTTCCACCAACGCGAGCGAAGGTTCGATCCAAGTTCGCGTTGACGTCGATGGCGGACCAGCGGATCAGATTCGAATGGTTGTGAAGGATGGCGAGAACACCGTGGTTGAGACGACGAGCAAGACGTCAGACGTCTCTGTCAAAGTGCCCAACGCAAAACTTTGGTCTCCTCAGAATCCTCACTTGTATGCGCTGGAGATTAGTTTGCTGGATGCCAGCGGCCAAGTGATCGATCAAGTCCAGTCGTATGCTGGAATTCGAACGGTTGGCAAGACGCAAGATGCCGACGGCTTTTGGCGTTTAACATTGAATGGCGAAGTGATTTTCCATTTTGGCCCGTTGGATCAAGGCTGGTGGCCAGATGGCTTGTTAACTCCACCTTCGGATGAAGCGATGCTGTTCGACATCGAGTATCTGAAAGAGTCTGGCTTTAACATGATCCGTAAACACATCAAAGTTGAGCCTCGCCGTTACTACTATCATTGCGACCGATTGGGCATGATGTTGTGGCAGGACCAAGTCAGCGCTGGCAACAATCCAAGATGGACACGGATGGACCCGAATCCCGAAGACGCGAATTGGCCGGACCAGCACCACCAGCAATATATGCTTGAACTAGAACGCATGGTCGATCATTTGGAAAGCCATCCGTCGATCGTGATGTGGGTTCCATTCAACGAAGCTTGGGGACAACATCGTACGATGGAAGTGGGCCAGTGGATGGTCAAACGTGATCCCAGTCGCTTGGTCAACGTGGCCAGCGGCGGGAACTTTTGGCCCGTGGGAGACGTTGCTGACCATCACAATTACCCGCATCCCGATTTTCCCTTTGACGCTCAGCGTTACAAAGATTTCGTGATGGTTGTCGGTGAATTTGGTGGGCACGGTTATCCCGTTCCCAATCATCTGTGGAACGTCAATGCGGACAACTGGGGTTACGGTGGATTGCCAAAGAACGAAGCGGAGTATCGCGATCGTTATGTAACGTCGTTAGAGATTTTGAAGGAGTTGCAGCGTAAAGGAATCGCGGCTGGTATTTATACACAGACGACCGATGTGGAGGGCGAGATCAATGGCCTGATGACTTATGATCGCAAGGTCATCAAGATTCCGGCCAAAGAGTTGTCCAAGCTGCATCAACCGCTATTGGATAAACCGCTGGGCAAGTAACGCATGCGAGTTCACCCTAGTGCGAATCGATGAGCCGGAAAGCGTTGGCCTCCGGTTCATCGTCGCTGGCGGGATGCTCTCTAGAGCGTTCCTGCTGATCAAATCAATGATCCGCTAGGTGGAAGATACTGTACAGGCAGACCCGATTGTGAGACACTGCGGTTTCCCTATCCAGTGGAATTCAACCAGCGCAATTGTCATGCAAAACAGCCTCTTCAACTTTCAAAAGTTCTCCAGGCAACAGATTATTTCGGCGATTCCCGTAGCACTAGCGCTGCTAATCTTCGTGGTCATTTCGCTTACGCCGCGTAGTCCATACTTGCGGCATAGTTGGGATGAAACGTATGCAATTCCGTTGTCTCTGCTGAGCGTCTGGTATTGGCTCCATTTCCCCAGGACTTGGTTTGCAAATAGTGTAGCGGTCGCGGTCATCGCTCTGACGACTTTTGTATCGTTGGTATCGGATTTCGAAGACCCTTACAAGTACGCCACATTTCACCACTTGGTTGCGATTGCCAGTGCGTCGTTCGTAGCCATTCTTGCACGAGTTTTTTCAGGTTCGAGAATTGAGCTCGGCAGCGATTCTGCCTTACGTTGTCCTGTACAAGATACGAAGCATGCGACCTTGTTCGACTATATCGCCTTAGTCGCCAGCGGAGCTATCGTGGCCTACTGGCTTGCAACAATGTACTACGGCAAGGAACTTCACGTTGTTTTTGTATCAGCAACTTATTCGCTGGCAACATGGACAATGTGGCACGCGATTCAAATTCGAAGGAAGTGGCAAAGGTATATCGCCATTCTGGGAGTAGCGTTGATCTGCTTTGCCGCGATACATCATCTCTCTCATACCGGAGTCGATAATCGTCATTTACTTTACTATAGCGAGTACGATTTAAACAACTTCTCTCTGAGGACATTCTGCTCAACGTTCCTGATGTTATTTGCCTTTGTGTATACATGCCGTCGAAGTGGATTGATCGTCCAGTCTGCAGCCGCGTCTGCTAGCATTGGCACTGTATTCCTCACGCTGACGCGGTACTGCATATTAGCAACGTATTCTGGATTGCTTATCGTCAATGCCTTATTTCCGCACGGGCACAATCCACTTGAAGAGCGAAAGTACGGTGAGGCAGGTTGGCCACTCGTATTTGCGAGCGCACAATTCATCAGCGAGCAACTTGCATTCAGAGAGTTCGAAACATACTCTTACCATCGAGAGTTTTTTGCTTCGGCATTGCTGGTAAACTTGCTTGTGCTTGCGGTGTCTATCGCGTTGTTTGGATTCGGACTCTCTGCCTTGTTTAAAGGATTTCGACCAGAAAATCGCATCGGTTCGAAAAACTGGAGATGGCAGTGCAGCAGCGGTCTGGCGATCATCACTCTGAGCGCTGTTGGGTCGATCTTGCTGGCGTGGTGGACTGGCGGTCATAGGAATGTCGACCAGCATGATCTCGAAACTGCCAACGCTCATTTCTATGCAATTACCGACACATCCGTTCCACCGCTTATCGAGCGATTGTTCTATCCTGAAGGGATTACCAGAGTCAGCAGCTTATTCGGAACTGCATCGAATCTTACGGATTGCACTCGAGTTCTACGGAGTGTTCAGAGCATGGAACTTGATCGCGTTGACTTAGAAACAGTGTCGACGCTTGCTTCGTATCCCCTATTGCAATCCCTGTCGATCAGCGAGCCAATTGGGACGACAGTTTTTCGGGAGCTGATGCAGAAACTAAGGTTAACGCATATTGATTTCTGTGTCACAGAAGATGCGGAATTGGTGTGTGATAGCAAGTTCTTAAGGGTGTTGACTATCTTTTGCGAAGGCGAGTCAACAAGTGTCATTGTTCGCGACGGAAAGAGTCTTGTAAGCCTGACAGCGATACTTGGAGCGGTGCAGTCGAATGCCGTTACTATCGAGAACTGCAGTTCGCTGGAAAAGTTAGATCTGAACCTCATATCGCATTCAGCCGATCTGAAGATTGCGAACTGCAAGTTGCTATTAGAAGTTAGTGTTAGAGGTGACCCGTCGCACCCAACGGGCATGCAGGTGCTTAACGCTAACCTTGCCGATTCGCGAGTTAGATCTTTGGAGTGTCGCAATCTATCGCCGAAAACAGTGGTCAGTCCCACTTCCGAAACTATGTCGATGGACCTCTTGTTTGATCGCCCGACGCCTGACAACATTTTTGAGGGACTAGAATGTTCAGGCCTGCATGATGTGCTTTACCGGGGAGACAAAAATGGGGCCGTGCTTCTTATGAAGCACATGGAGGGGGTGACAGGCCTCGATGCGATCTATATCCGGCTTCCGGAAATGTCACCGGAAAATTTTTGGAACGGGTTTGGTCAGTATCATGCTCCGTGCACTGTGATCGTCGCGGCCTATGGTCTTGATGAATCCCAGGAAGAATTATTGCGATCTACCGCGCCGCCCTTGTATCAGCTCAACTAGTAGACTTAGAGTTGAACTTCCCTTACCGCATCCAACTTATTGATCGTTAGAGTTGGATTTTGCAGCTCAGCTGTGGATTTTCAATAGTCGTCGTTCGCACCGCCGAACGAAACGGCCATAATCGTATCGTTTGCGTAGCAAGCGTCGATATTGCAGCCCGCCTTGTTGATAGCTCACAGGCTAAGAGTATTCTTGGCAGTAAATCGACTGCGGCTACAATCGATTGCGCAAGCGGTCCTGTAAATCGCCGACTAGTTTCTCCAATTTGCTCACATCCATCGCGGCAATCTCATTGTCAGTCCATTCGGGCAGCTTTAGCAATGGTTGTAGCAACCGTACTTTGCCAATCTGCTGCCCAATTGAAAGACCTTCTGATGAATTCCACGCAGTTTGCTTGGCCCCAAAGCCCCCGCCGCAAAACAGCTTTTCTTCAGATTCTCCATTTTACCCAGAAAACCGATGTTGGCACAGACTCACCAATTACACTAGACTACCTCATGTTAGACCACCGTACTGGCGTAATGAAACGCAATGTGTGCTAGCAAATTAGTCTCACTAGATGCTCACGATGATTGGGAGCCGATAAAGATGGGGAAGGAATCCTTTCGATTTATTCACGCCAGCGATTTCCATTTGGAACGACCGCTGACGGACCTGCCGGATCTGCCAGATCACTTGCGAGCAGCCATTATTGACGCCCCGTGGAAAGCGGCGGAGGCGGTCTTTGAAAGCGCTGTGCTTGAAAACGCGGACTTCATGATCTTGACCGGCGATCTATTACACCCCATCGCCTCAGGCGCTTGTGGGCCAGCTTTCCTCCTCGAACAATTCGAATCGCTGCAAAAGAAAAATATCCCAGTCTATTGGATCACCGGAGAAGTCGACGCGCTGGATCGCTGGCCAGAAGCGGTCGCTCTGCCAGCCAACGTCCATCGTTTCTCCGATCGCAAGTCAGAACAAGCCACCTTCCGTCGAGCGGGAGTCCCGATTGCAACCATCATTGGCCGATCGTGCGATGGACGTCAAGCGATCAATGCAGCGGAATTTCATTTCGATGATGACGACCTGTTTCGCATCGCGGCCGCCTATGGCAAAGCGGACGGCGACTCGTTAGCGGGCGAACGTATCGATTACTGGGCGCTGGGCGGCATTCATGCTCGCAAGAATCTTGCCAACGATGGGCACCATATCTATTACGCTGGCACCACGCAAGGACGCTCGATGCTGGAGCAAGGTAGCCACGGCTTCAATGTGTGCGAAGTCGATGCGGCCGGTTCCACTCGCGTTCATACCATCGATTGCGACCTATTTCGTTATAGCGAGCAAGTGATTGATGCTGATGACATGGCTATTGCCGGTGATCTGCGCGCGATGATGGCCAAACGTGTTCAAAAGCTGCAAGCACAAGCGGCTGGTCGGCATATCTTGCTGAGCTGGAAGGTGCAGATGGACTTGGAGAACGCGTCGGTGGTCGGCCCCGCAGCACTCGAAGAAATGCTCGTGTGGCTGCGCCGCGAATTCGGGCATGGATCGCCGTCGGTCTGGTCAACCGATATCGAAGTGATTCCTCCGAAGTCTTTCCCGAACAAATGGATGGAAGAAGACACGATCTTGGGTGACTTTTTAAGAACTGCCACCGATGCTCGCAAGGCTTCATCCAACGCTTTTCCACTGAACGCTTTAATCGACACCGAAACGCCAGGTGGACTGATTTGGCAATCGACCTTAGGGCAAGAAGCGACGGGCCATCATCGCAAGAGCGAACTGGATTTGGCAACACTGCTAGGAGTTGATCTCTTGCGTGGCCACAACGTTGATCTACTGTCATGCACACGTCGTTTTGGTTACATCGAGACCAAAGAGTAATTTTGTACGAGAAGGTAATGGAGACCTTTCCAGGAGCAAGCCATGAAGATTCGCGATATTCAAATTGACGGGTTCGGCGTATGGAGCGGGCTGAGCGTCGATTCGCTGCCAAGCTCGATGGTGGTTTTTTACGGGCCCAACGAAGCGGGTAAAACCACGTTGATGCAGTTCCTGCGGGCGATGTTTTATGGCTTTACGCCCGAGCGTCGTTTGCGCTACCTGCCTCCGGTTCACGGTGGAAAACCCGGTGGCATCATGCGCGTGTCTGGTCCGGGCGGAGGATACGAGATCGCTCGTCGTGCTCAATTGGATGTCGAAAGTACTGCTGGGCAACTGGCGGTCACCAGCGCCGATGGTGTCAGCCAAGGCCAACATCGCTTGTCTACTTTGCTGGGCAATGTTGACGAGCGGATCTTCTCGAACGTTTTCGCGATCGGCCTGCGCGAACTACAAGAACTGAACACACTGGATGATACCGCTGCGGCCGACGAATTGTACAAGCTGTCCAGCGGCATGGACCGCGTCTCGCTGGTGGACGTCATTCGAAAACTAAAGTCCGCGCGACGACAAATCGTGGCTCCCGATAGTGAAAAGGGACAGATGCAAGCGATCATGCTGCGTCGCGATAAACTGCGTGAAGAGCTGGAGCAACTGAACAATCGCTCGCGCCGCTGGAGCGAACTAGCGTCGATTCGCAAGTCGCAGCAAAAAGAAATCCAAGAGCTGCGAACTCGCATTGAAACCCTGACGCTTGAAGCCAAAACGATCGAGTTGGCGATTCAAGTCCGAGACCCTTGGAAGCAACGCAGCCAGCTTCGCGATTCGGTCAAACAACTCAACGCTCGTCTGGACCTGCCCGATGATTCCGAAGAGCGACTGAAGAAGCTGCAATTGGAGATCGATGAAAAACGGCTGGCAATCGAAGAACTTAAAGAGCAACGCGATGGAATTCGTCGCGAGTCGGATGCACTGCCGCTGAACAAAGGCATCATGGGATTGGCGACACGGATCGATGTAGCCAATGAACAGGGGCCTTGGATCGCCGCGTTGCAAAAGCAGATTCATCAACTGACAACTCAAGTCAACGAAGCTCGCGAAGACCTGATCGAAAACGCGAAGCGATTGGGACTGACCGATGAAGACCAAGAATCGTTGTTGAACGACAAACGTATGGCCAATCTGCCAGACCTTTCATCGCAAGCGATCTCTCAGCTAGCTGGCCCCGCCAAAGACGTTCGCACTTACCAAGTGCGATTGAAGCAAGCTCGCGTGCGTTTCGCTAACGAACGAAAAGAGGTCGACAAGCTTACGGAGAAGGTCAAGCACTTTTTAGAACTGCGCAAGCAGCCTGACCTGCCTACCGCATTGGCTCAACAACAAACCTTACTTGGAAACCTACGCAAGCTGGCTCAAGTCGACGAGCGAGTCGACAAGCTGATCAAGCATCGTAAAGAATTGGACACCGAGGCGGTCAACCTTGCCAGCTACCAAACACTGCCGCTGGAACGCATTGGTGTCTTTGGCGTGTTGTTCGTCGCTGGCGGATCACTGCTGTTGGTCGGACTGCTGACGCTTGGGACCAGTTTCGCCGAAAACATTATTCCTAAGAACTCGGCCATGTTCATGGCATTCCTGGGCGCGATCGTATTGATGTTTTGGTACATGTGGATTCAAACAGACCAAAAATCTGCCTCCGGTGACCTCAGCGATTGTGAAAGCCAGATCGATGCGTTGATGGCTCAGATACGTAAGACTCAACAAGAGCGCGAAGAGGTGCTGAAGCTAGTTCCTGAGCAAGGCGGCGTGGTTGAGCATCGCATTCGAGATGCAGAAGCGGAACTCAGTAATCTCGAAGCCTTGCTGCCCATCAGCCATAACCTGGAAGCCGCTCAATTGCGACTGAAGACAGTCACGCGTGAAGCAAAAGAAGCGAGCGAAGGTTTACGCACCAGCCTTACGCAATGGAAACGTACGCTGCAAACATTGGGCTTGGCTGAATCGCTATCGCCCAAGAGCATTCGCATTATGGCCGAAGGCTACGAGTCGCTGGTTCAAAGCCGACGACGCCTGAAAGCTCGCGAAGACGAACTGGAGCAACGAAAAATTGAACTGACGGCAATCGATGCCAAGATCGACGCGCTGCTACGTCAGGTGCTCGCTTTGAGCGGTGCATCCGCCAGTGCGGCTCGCGGGAAACCGACCGCCAGCGAGGGCAATTCCCCAAGCGATCGAGCTGCGAATTCGGGGAACAAGGATTACTCCAAAGCGCAAGCGGCCACAACGCAACGACTGGACCATAAACAAGATCCAAAGCAACGTGTCCCAGCACCCATGTCGTTCTCGAGCGCCACGGCCGGTTACGATACTTCTGATTCGCCAACAGACAAGCTCGCACGTTTGCAATCGATCATTGCGGGACAGCAGCAATTTATCTCCAAGCGACGTGAGCTGAAGGGGGAATTCGACGAGCTGATTCGCAAACACAAAGCGCTGCGAAAAACTACCGAACGCATCATCCGATCTCGCGATGCCTTGCTCGCGGAACTGTCCGTGGAAGATACCGCTCAATTGGCATCCCTGTTGGCCAAGAAGCGTGAGCACGAAAAACTGTTGGCTCAAATTGACGAACGCGAATCGCGAATCCAAGCGATCATCGGTGGCAATGTACCTTACGAAACCGTTGGCCGACTGCTGGAGAACGCGCAAGCGGCTAGCGAATTGGAAAAGCGTTGGGAAGTCATCTCGCAACACATTGGCCAAGCCGAACAACGAGTCTCGCAACTGCTGGAACGACAAGGCGAAACGCAACAAGAAATGAAAACCATCGCGGGCGACCGACGTCTGCTGGAGATCAAGACGGAACTTTCCGTACTGGATCGACAACTGGAGTTAACCGCTGAACATTGGCGAACACTGGGCATCACCAGTGCGATGCTCAACCGCGTTTGCGAAGTGTATGAAACAGAGCGCCAACCGGAGACATTACGTGAAGCGAGCGTCTTCCTCAAGCAATTGACCGATGGCAAGTACCGACGTGTATGGACTCCGTTGGGCAAGAACGCTTTGCGAGTCGAGAATGATAAAGGCCAGGACTTGCCGATCGAAGTGCTCAGTCGCGGGACACGTGAAGCGGTTTTTATTGCTTTGCGATTGTCACTAGCGGCCGCTTACTCACGACGCGGCGTGATGTTGCCATTAGTGCTGGACGATGTGTTGGTGAACTTCGACTCTGAACGTGCCAAACATGCGGCTCGAGTGCTGCGTGATTTCTCGCAGTTAGGCCATCAAACAATCTTCTTTACTTGCCATGAGCACATCATGCGCATGTTCCATGAGATCGATGTCGAAGTCCGCGTCCTGCCCGCTCAAGGCAAATCTGGCGAAGCGACGATCTATCAGCCTGAACCGGAAGAAGTCGTCTACGAGTACGAAGAAGTGTCCGAAGATTCGCAGGCTCAGGAGTACGAAGAAGCTTATGACGAAGTAGAAGACGAAGTCGAATCTCCGGTCGTCGAGGTGGTGACCGAAGAAGTCGTCGAAGAGGCCGTTGAAGAAACACCGGTTGTTGAGGAAGTGGTCGAAACTGTAGTCACGATTGAGCCGCAGCCGCAATTGCCGCCAGAACCTGAGCCCGAGTTGGTTCCTGAACCCGTCGTCGAGGAGCGTCCGCGAAGAGTCCGCGCACAACCGAAGCCTTACCGAGAGGTGGTGGAGTTGGTGGAGGAGCCTGCCGTCGATCATTTGTGGTACGAGCGCGAGACTCCCAATCGTCGGTCTGATCCACTTGAGCGAGAGTATGCAGAGCTTGAGCAAAGCGGGGACGACATGAGCAACACTTGGCTGGATGCAACCAATACGCCAGGTGTAGCCTGGGATTGGGATACATTGTCGATTGAGTCTGCGGAAACAGCACCGAACGTACAAGCCAGTCGATTGCGATTAAACGAAGAGCTCGCCAAGCAAGGCACGTCTCCTTGGTGGCGTAGTTCGTAGTACCGGGACTACGAACACTTCCTACAAACACCTACTTCGGAATTGGCATCAAGGCATACACCGACGCCTCTTCGTCAGCAACCACGATCGCCACCACTGCACGCTGAGCGAGATCCAGAACGACCGAGCCATGCAACGGCTTCGGTAGCTTGGCTGGATCATTCAACGTCACACCATTCTGCGAGACCGACAGACTCGTCGACTCCAACGGCAAGTATCGCTGGTTGCCTTCGCACAATAGCAAGCCCGTCCCTTTTCGCATCGCTGCTAAATCCATCGGTTTCAATTGCTGCGCAGACCAGCTCTCCGCCGCACCAGGAAAGTCTGGCACATGAGCACGATACGCTTGCCCTTGGGCATCCGAACGCAGGCTGACCGCGGACAACGGCCACGACTTGCCTGCACATTCAAACGTCGCGGAATTATCAACGCTGCCTTCTGGCTGCTTGAATAAATCAGCAGGGCCCAGCAACGTACCGTCATCCAGCGCTAGCACCCAGCCGACACGCTGCTGCGATCGCTTCAAACCGTAAAACGAAGTCGACCATTTGAGAGCCGCTGGCTGCATCATTGGCAACGACTTCAAATCTAAACGCAAACCCGGTCCCGAAGCGATCGGCGTTTGCCACTGCCGCCATTGCTCTTCCGCTTTAGCGAATAACTCAAAGCGATGGCCAATTGCAACTTGTGCTCCGGGTGGTTCCGGCGTAGCGAACTCGATACCCCCCAGAGCGATACTTGATAGCGTGTTGGTCTCCATCGCAAAACCGCTGAACCCCATGTTCATTTTGAGGCCACTGCTGTTCCAGAAGACGGTGTTGTTTCGTACCAAGGATTGATAGTCCGCATCGATGGTGGCATTGATGCGAACCCATCTGGAATCTGGTGACAGGCCTATGGATTGGATGCGTCCCACTTCCATACCGCGATACAGAATCGGCGCTGATGCTTGCAGGCCAGCGAGGTTGCTTGTTTCCAAAACTATCTCCAGTGCATCGCCTGGCAACTGCGTAACCGGCGCAGACGGTAAACCATCAAAGACCGTGCATAACTCCGGTTTGCGTCGCGATGGATCAACGGCTATGTATTGTCCTGAAAAGATTGTCTCAAGGCCACGCAAGCCCTGCACACTGGCCTCTGGACGCACGATCCAGTAGCGTGTTCCAACCGTTGCAACTTGTTTAGCATCGGCGCGAATAAACGCAGTGACCAGGACTTGTTCCAAATCTTCCGATAACTGAATCTTCTTGATTTCGCCTATTGCGACTCCGCGGTGCCGCAGCAGATCACCAACTTGCAAGCCTTCCCCTTTTGAGAATCGAATCGTAATTTCGGTGCCTGCTGGCTGTCTTGCGGTGTACGCTGCATAGACGGCCAACGCGACTGCACACAGACTAACGACCAATACCAATCCAGGTATCCCTCGTTGAGGAAGTTCGTTTTTCGCAAGTGCTTTAGGAATCTCGGGCTGCTGGGTTGATGCCATTACGTAGGTTGCTCCTGCGTCCAGATAGCGTGAGGATTAAAGTAGATCGACGCCAGCATATTGCAAATAACGCAGGCCACGAAAGCGATCACCGCAGGGCCAAGCTGAAACTGGATCATGCTGCCCAGTTTGACCAGCATGACCAAAAGTGCGAGCAGTAAGACATCCATCATCCCCCATCGACCGGCAGCTTCTACGAACCGATAGACCCAGGCTCGATGGCGATGGCCGGACCACTGCAGTAGCGTCAATTCGAGTATCCCTAAGATTTTCACAAACGGTAACACGATTGAAAACAACAATACGATCACGCCCACAAACCAACTGCCATGTTGAATCAGCTCGATGGTGCCACCTAGCAAGGAGCTAACATGATGAAATCCAAACTGGTCGATCCGCAAGATCGGCAGCAGTATCGCGGGGAAATACAAGATCAACGCCGCCAACGCAAACGCCAAAGCGGGATCGCGACTCCAATGTTTCGCCGCACATGTTCCAAGGGAAGTGTGGCAGCGACAACAAAAGAAGGTCGCTTGTTCGGCGCGAGCATCAACTTTTTGTATCATTCCACAACAATGACAAGCCTTTAAGTCTTCCATCACTGCGCGGCCTTGGAAAGGATCGTAACATTGGTCGACAAGTATGCCGTGTTGGCTTCCTGCTTGGTCACAAGCTCGGCAAAGAATGCTACGTTCGCGTCATTCTCGTGCTCGATCGCGATCGCATAACGTCCGTCCGCTTGGCGAAACATTGGCAGTGTAATCCACTGGGCATTGCGAAAGTCCTTCGAGTTGGATCTTGCAATCCACAGCGAGCAACTTTCGGGCTCTGTGTCCGGAGTGACCGTGAGTTTGCCGTTGCCTTCGGAGATCGCTTGATAAGCCCACGCCATCGAAGGCAGCGTTTGCTGCTGCTTTCGACTGACATGCAGTGCGGCTAGACTGTTGGTCAAGCGTTCGAAGTCCTTAATCCCGTGCCCATTGTTCGGAATGTACAATACATTTTTTGGGCCGACCAAGTCATCCCAGTACAGGTTGCAAGCATCCAACGTCCAGTAACGATCATTGGTTCCAAAGATCAACAGCTTGGGCAAATCAAGCACTTTGCGATAGGAGTATGGGTCGACGATTTGGCGTAACTCTTCTCCGCGCGGTGTGGCAAGATACTTCGGCAAATCCAGCGTGGTGTAATCTGCGATCTCGTCGCTGTAGACGCCCCAAGTTGCGAGCTGGTGGTCCATCTGCTTGGGCATATTCAGCATATCGATCACGATTGGGGCAATCGCATCGACGCGTTGGTCGACCGCTGCTGTAAGCCAAGTCGTCCAGCCGCGCTTACTGGCTCCGCTAACGGTGAAACGCAAAATCGGGTACTGGAACCGTTCGATCATTTGTTCTTGAGCGACCCCCATGGCCCCCACAGCGGCTTTCACCATGGGCAGCAGCAGCGGCCAGTCTTCGCCTTCGCCCATCAGAAATCTGCGAAACGTTTCGGCAATGATTGCGTCTTCAAAACGACCATCCAAGATCGGCTGAAAGGGGACTTGTTCCAGCAACACGACCGGCGAGTTGGTTTTGGTAGCCAGCGAACTGAGCACTGGAAACTCGCGGGGTAAGTTTAAGCTTTGCGGTGGGCGACCAGCCCAATCGGCTTTCCATGATCCGCCGCCGATAAACAAAATGGCTGAATCGCCACTTATCGCCAAGCCACGCGAGCTAGCAGAAGCGTCGCTGCCCTCCCCGTCGTCGACCGCTTCAACCGCCGCTTGTGGCAAGATCAGCCACATCACATGCCGCCAAGGAATGCCTTGCCACGTCTGCGAAGTTACATTGTAGCGCAGCCAAGTGCAATTCTCTGCACTTCCTGATTCGGCCAGCTCGTAACCGAAACTGTCGTCGGGCTTGGTAACATAAGCGTGCAGCGGCCCCGGCAGCACATGCCGATCCGAATCTGAATGAATCTGCGGAGCTGCGACGACGATCTGAGCCAGCGCGTGTCCACTGCCATGTACTGCCAAGACAACGAGAAGGCAAAAGGAAAACAGGTGCCGCGGGAGGGGTCGTAATAGCATATTGCGTCAATCGTCCACGAGGGTTCGAGATCTAGGAGTGCGTTCCATCCAATCGTACCCGCTAGCGTTGGCGTAGCAACATCCCTGCAGCGGACAACTTTTGCTGCCATTACTTCGGGTGTTTCTGGGGAATTGCTCTGTTGCCCGCCTCGCAAGGTTTGGTATAGCTGCAAGGCACTCTGCCGATCGCTCCTTTAACGGCGGTTATCCCACTGCACATTGTAGCTCGCTCGCCGATGAGTCCGACCTCAACCAACAACAAATCATTCTCAAGCCGCAGGACGATTCGCAAGAAATTGTTGATCGCAACCATCGTGCTCGGGATCGTGGTGATGGTTTTGGGCTACAGCAGCCTGCGCGGCGTGTACGCTTATCGAGATCTAGCAGCCACATTAAGCCATCGCGCTAACGAGTTTCCGATTACAGCACAACTTGTGCGGCACGTCGACGATCTGCGGCATTCGTTTCGCCATATATACGATGAAAGCAACCTCACACCGAAGCTGTTTTCCACCGACAACCGCTGGGGCGAGCGCCGACGATACCGCGATTCCATGCGAGACTTGAAAGAGTCGATCGCTCGCTATCAAGCGAAATTGGATTCCAACTACGTCGAAAATCCATACTTGTCCGATAGCTCATTAGAAGAAGCTAAGCTCGCTCGCATCACAACACTGTTGGAAAACATCTCCAATCGATACCGAGGCGATGATGTCACGATCGATGCCATGACAGCGGCCATTCAAGCACAGCAGTTAAGCGAACTGGCCGAGATGGTTCATCAACTGCCCTCGCTACTTCACACACGCATGGCTAGCGTGCGAGATGAAGTGCGAATCCAGTATCGAATCTGGATCGCGATGACTTGGTTCTCGTTCGCCGTAGCCGCATCGTTGCTCACCGGCTTGATCGCCTATGCAAGAATCGCCGTCATTCGCCCCTTCAAGAAGCTTTTGGAAGGCGCTCGTCTGGTCGCTTCAGGAAAATTCGAACACACCATCGAGATCGATTCGGAAGATGAGATCGCTGAGCTTGCGTTTGTCATCAACAAAGGAACGAAGACATTCCTTGATATCCAGAACGATCTGAACCACGAAGTCATGGAACGCTCGCAAGAAGTGATCCGCAACGAACAACTGGCCAGCGTCGGCTTTCTGGCCGCTGGTGTCGCTCACGAAATCAACAATCCGCTAGCATCGATCGCTTGGAGTGCCGAAGCCCTGGAATCGCGGTTGCACCGCATCCTACATCCAATCGCGGAAAAGACGGGAGTCGAAATCCCCGAACTGGAGACGCTAAAGACGTACCTCAAGCGAATCCAAGACGAAGCGTTTCGATGCAAGGGCATCACCGAACGGTTGCTGGACTTCTCGCGGCTCAGCCAAGTGGAACGCAAGCATGCGATCGACCTTGTTGATATCGTGCAAGATGTCATCGAATTGGTGCGACACTTGGGCCAATATCGAAACAGCAAGATTCGTTTCGAAGCGGACTCCGACGCGATGGCTTGGGCCTCGCCACAAGAGATGAAGCAGGTCGTACTGAACTTATTGACGAACTCGCTCGATGCCCTGCTGCCCGAACGCGATGATCAGGAAGTGCGTGTGACCGTTCGGTCCGATCATCAGTGGGTTAGCCTGACGATTGAAGACAATGGCTGTGGCATGACCGACGAAGTGCGTGCTCATTTGTTTGAACCATTTTTTACCCGTCGACGCGATGGTCGCGGCACTGGCTTAGGCCTGCCGATCACCAGCCGCATTATCGCGGACCATGCCGGACGTATCGCTGCCAGTTCCCGCGGCGTGAATCTCGGTTCTAAGTTTGAAGTGTTAATTCCTACAGTTTCTTCTCATTCCAATCATGAATCAAAACAACAAACGATCGCCGTCTCCGCAGCCGCCTGACCCCAGCAGCTTGTCGATCCTGTTCGCCGACGATGAACGTTCGCTGCAAGAATTGATGCGCATGGAGCTGCCTCAAATGGGGCATCGCGTCACCGTTTGTCCCGACGGACACACGGCGGTGGCCGCTTTGCAAATGGATACCTACGACTGCTTGTTGGTTGATTTGGATATGCCGGGCATGAACGGCATCGAAGTCATCCGCCGCGCGCACTCGATCTCGCCTGCCACGGAAGCGATCGTATTAACGGGGAAACAATCGCTGGAAACCGCGGTCGCTGCGTTACGATTTGGGGTCGTCGATTATCTTTCCAAGCCATGCAAACTGAGCGAACTGGAAAGTCTCCTTGCGCGCATCGCAGCGCGACGTGAACTGCGGAAGCAATACGTTGCCTTGCAGAACGGAACGCCATCGGAACAGCGTAGCGCTCGTCAATTAATCGGCAACCATCAGAGCATGGGCGTCGTTCAAAAGCTTACGTCGAAAGTCGCTCCGACCAATTCGACCGTGCTCATTCGCGGTGAAACGGGGTGCGGCAAAGAATTGGTTGCCCGAGCGGTCCACGATCGCTCCATGCGCAAAGACAAACCTTTTGTCGCGATCAATTGCGGTGCACTGCCTGAAAACTTGATTGAAAGCGAACTGTTTGGCCACCGCCGAGGTGCGTTCACGGGTGCAGATATGGATCGCGAAGGCTTGTTCGAAATGGCCAACGGCGGCACCGTCTTTCTTGACGAAATTGGCGAGTTACCTTTGGCGATGCAGGCCAAGCTGCTGCGCGTTTTAGAAAGCGGCGATGTGCGTCGCATCGGCGACAATCAAGTCAAACATGTCGACGTCCGCGTCGTGTGTGCAACGCATCGCGACTTGGACGACATGGTTGAGCAGGGGTCGTTTCGCGAGGACTTGTTGTTCCGCATCAATGCCTTTGAAATCACAGTCCCTTCACTGCGAGAACGTATCGACGATGTGGAACTGCTGGCCCGCCATTTGTACCTCAGGTTCCATCCCGAGCACGCTTCCCAACAAAATATCTTTTCGCCCGAGACAATCGAAGTGCTTAAGTCGCATCAATGGCCGGGCAATGTTCGCGAACTGGCCAATGTGATTGAGCATGCGACGATTTTGTGCGACAGCCTGCCGATTCAACCCTGCCATCTTCCAAAACATTTCAGCGATCGTCGCTTGCGTAAGGAAGTACGCAACGCGGCGAACGTGGGATTAAGCCCAATGAGTCTGAAGGAACTAGAAGCCGTCGCTATTATGGAAGCAGTGCAGCGTCATGGCGGGAACAAGCCCGCTGCCGCTGAAGAGTTAGGCATCAGTTTGAAGACGTTATACAACAAACTGAACCAGAGTGACTTACCGCTGAAGCGTGCAGGTTGAGTCCTCCGTTCGTAGTACCGCCTTCAGGCGGAATGCACGCGCAAGGAAGACCGGCTAAAGCCGGGACTACGAACAATAGCCGGGACTACGAACAATAGCCGGGACTACGAACAACAGCCGGGACTACGAACCGAGTTAGTCTGTACCGAACCGGATTACGGCTGGTAGACGTAGCCGGGTTGATTCGGACAAGAAGCGCCCTGTTGATAAACCGGAATCGGTGGCGGCATCTGCATCGATGGACGCGTTCCGAAATGACACATGCCCAACCGGTCACACTTCCATTGCTCAACCGATCGCATCACACCGCAACCTGAGGCAGAAACGATAGCTACCAACATGATCGCCAAAAAACAGATTTTGCTCATAATCGAACCTCAGCTATTAAAAAAATCGCAGCTTTCGAAAAATACCACGACGTTAACTAAAGGCAAATTATTTCGTTCAGGAGTTCTGCGGTAGCCGGTCCAGTTGTTACAGACCGTACGCTACAACCGCTGGCGGAACTCACCGCGGCTATCTATTACCAGCCACCGGCCTGGCGGGATCGCTCCGACCATCTGCTGTGTTCGGATCGTAATCGGGATTGAACGTCGGATACTTCCCCGCCACGTCCTCCAACCAATCGCTCAACATCTGTCGCATCTTCGTGACTTCCGGGCGATCTAAATTCAAAGGCTTACCTTCGCCAAGATCATCGCTGAGATCAAACAGTTCCTCACGTTGATCTTCGTACCAGCGAATCAGCTTTAGATTACCGTACCGAATCGCAGACGCAGGCGCGCTGCCTTGGTTACCATAATGCGGGTAATGCCAGAACAGCGGTCGGTTCCGTGGGTCCGAATCAAACGTTGCATCTGTAAGCTCGCGTGCCCGTCGCGATTCCTCATACAATTGAGCTAGCGGCCGCCCATCGTATGTCGTGGTATAGTCGGGATCAGCCAGCGCGTGCAATGTTGGAGCTAGATCAACGCTGCACACAGGGACGTCGGAAGTTACCCCAGTGGGAAATCGCTGTGGATAACGGACAATCATGGGAACGCGAATGCCTCCTTCATACATCCATCCTTTGCCTGCACGCAGCGGCGCGTTCGATGTGGGATAGCCCTCGCTAGTGGACAAGCCTCCATTGTCGCTGGTGAAAATGACTAGCGTTTCGTCGGACAGGCCCTGAGCTTCCAGAGCGTTTAGAACTGTTCCAACCGCTTGATCCATAGCTTCTACCATTCCAGCGTACACCGCGTGGTCTTGGATCAATCGGACTTGTCGTGGAGGTTCTTCGCCAAAAACTTTTCGTTCTGCCGACAAGCTTTCCCGTTTGCGTTGATACTTGGCTTCCAGGTCCGGACGCGCCATCAATGGCGTATGAACTGAATAGAACGCCAGATAAGCCACGAAGGGCTTGTCCTGCACTTTACAGTTCTCGATAAAACTGGCCGTCTGGCGCGCCAGCCGATCTGGAAGATGTTCACCTTTGGGACCATCGCTCAGACGCGGGTTACCATACGGACTAAAGTACTTGTCGCCGCCGTAGGGACCTCCTCGATCGATGCCACCCAAGTTGAAATCGAATCCTTGGTGTTCTGGCCAGTAAGCTTCACCGCCCAAGTGCCATTTGCCGGCAAAAAAGGTTGCGTAACCTGAGCCTTTCAAGGCCTCCGCAAACGTCTGGTATGACAAATCCAGCTCATGCCGATACCCTGCTGGCACCAGCTTCGTGTTGCGTTTCCAGTTTGCGCCGCTGGCGGCTCCTATGTAATCGGTGATGCCCGTCCGTTGAGGCCACAAGCCTGTGACGATACTGGCTCGTGTTGGGGAGCATACCGGACAAGCAGCATACGCATCCGTAAAGCGGACGCCGGTGCTGGCCAGTGCGTCCAAATTGGGCGTCTCGTAAAAATCGCTGCCGGTACATCCTAGATCAGCCCACCCCAAATCGTCTGCAACAAAGACAACCGCGTTGCGAACTGGTCGCCGCGAATCTCCCAACGCGATTCCATCCGTACATGCCAATGTGCATATGGAATAGAGCGAGACGAGAAATCTCGTCGGATGAGGAACAACAGATCGATTCTTTCGAAGCGATCGCGCGTATCGCAAAAATACTACGGTTAAGATTCGGTGTATCGCTGTGTTCTGTGTCAACATGAATCGTTCCAATAGTTTGAGAGGTTCACTGATGCGATTGCGTAACGCAAACGTTGGTCCGCTATCGCTGCTTCATGCCCAACTGCTTCATCTTGCGATAGAGATTGCTGCGCTGCAGACCCAGCGTCTCAGCCGCCTGCGTCATGTTCTTCTCGGCCGCTTCGATATGTTGCTCGATCACCATCGCTTGAAACTCATTGGTTGCGTCCACCAACGTCTTGTCGCGAAAATCATTCGATTCAGCCATTTGGCTTTCTCGGGCGCTGGCTACAAAACGAATATGTTCCGCGTCGATCTTTGCGTCTGGGTGAAGGGCCGCAACTCGCAGCATGACGTTTCGCAACTCGCGAATGTTTCCAGGCCAAGCGTGGGACTTCAGTTTGTCGAGCGCTGCGTCGCTGAGCGTTTGAGCTTCTCGACCAAATTCCATGGCAAAGGTCTGCAAGAAATGGGTCGCCAGCGGTTCAATATCACCGCCGCGATCACGCAGCGAAGGGATCTCGATCGGCACGACGCTTAAGCGATAGTACAAGTCTTCGCGAAACTTGCCAGTCGCAATCAAGCTGGGAAGATCTTGATTGGTCGCTGCAATCACCCGTACATTGACGGATATGGAATCGGAACCACCGACTTTCACAACGGTCCGTTCCTCAAGAACTCGCAGCAATTTCGCTTGGCCGCTCAAGCTCATGTCGCCGATCTCGTCCAACAGCAGAGTGCCACCGCTGGCAAGCTCGAACTTGCCCACTCGCGATTCGTGCGCGTCGGTAAACGCTCCTCGTTCGTGGCCAAACAACTCGCTCTCCAGCAACGTTTCCGTGATCGCCGCACAATTGACTGCCACGAAAGGCTGAGCAGCGCGAGCGCTGGCGGCGTGAATCGCTCGCGCGGCAACTTCCTTGCCGGTTCCATTTTCGCCCAGCAGCAGCACGGGCAAATCCGTTGCGGCAATCGTTTTGAGTTCCTGCTGCAACTTAACAGCCGACGGACTGCTGCCGATCAACTCAAAGGGCTTGGGTTGCGAGTTCACCAGTGCGTTGCGACCGCTGAGCAACGATTGGACTTGTTGCGTGGTGGCGATGGCCGAAGCGGCAATTGCGGCCAATGGCACAAGCAGCTTTTCGTCGATGGCCGTGAAGCTGCCGGACTTTGCGTTGATCAATTCGAAAACCCCCAGTGCTTTGCCACGCCGATCTAACAGCGGCACTGCCAGCAAGGATTGAGTGCGATAACCGCTGACCTGATCCACGCTGCGATTGACTTCGTCCGTTGGATCGTCAGACTTCCAACGCTTGGCCTGCAGCGATTGATAGACCGCTCCTACAATGCCTGCGTTGTCGGGGACACGCAACAATCCTTTGGAAATCCCAATGGCGGGATAGCCCACCAGTTGATGAGCTTTTCTATCGGCCAAAAAAATACTCGAACGGTCCGCGTCAAACATTTCTACGGCCGCTTTGGCAATCGCGTCAAGCAGCTCTTTGATATCGCGAATCCCTACCCAGTGGCTGGCCTGGATGATAATTTCTTCCAAGCGTCGCTTCTCTGCCAATTCGCTATCGGACTGGTTGAATGAATCGACCAACGAAGCGATCCACGAAGAAGATCGCAGCACGACGTCGGGCCGAGCGTTTGAATCTTCGAACCAATACAACACCGAGTCAAACGATTTGGTCGGCACGAGCATGAATGCAAACGGCTCGCTGCGTTGAATGATCCCTTCGCGATTCAGATTCCCGGCGGCGGTTGAAAGCTGCGATTGTTGCTCGGGCCTCAGCGCCGAGCTGCTCATGGGTTGCCAACGTTGGTCTGCTTTGAACAGGAAGCCTGGCCGACTGAGCCCAGCGGCAGCCGAAATCGATTCGAGAATGTTGGCCAGAAGTTGGTGGGAAAGCATGGGGGCAAGCTGTTTTCTTGAGTCCAATCGGTGTAAAACGAGCGAGCGATTGTAACAAGAAATCAGCCAACTTGGGCAAATTAAACCTGATTAGGTACAGGTGTCGTACTGGTTAGTGCCCAACGCGTCCCAAAAAGACGGATGCGAATGTTTTAACGACCAGCAACAAATCGCCGCGCAACGAACGACGATCGCCATAACGCAAGTCCATCCGCATCCAATCGACGAACGGGATCTTGCGGCTTTTGGAGATCTGCCAATCGCACGTCAATCCTGGCTTGGTATCCAAGCGGCGGCGTTGCCACGGTTCGCAGTCGGCGTCTTCGTCACACGGCAGTGGACGTGGGCCCACGATCGACATCTCTCCCTTCAGGACGTTGATCAACTGAGGCAGTTCGTCGATCCCTGTGCGTCGCAGAAAATGCCCTACCTTGGTGACGCGAGGGTCGGCGATCATCTTAAAGGCCGGGCCATCGCGTTCATTGCGTTCTTGCAGCGATGACTTCAGCGATTCTGCATCTTTGACCATCGTCCTCAATTTCAGGATATGAAACTTGCGACCATGTTGGCCAGTTCTTGCTTGCGTAAAAAAAGCGGGGCCTTCTGAAGTGCAGCGAATGACAATTGCCGCCGTCGCGATAATCGGAGCGGCAACCGCTAGGCCAGCCGCCGAGGCGGAAACATCAAACGCTCGCTTCCACCATGGATAAGGCCGCGCGACATACTGATAGATATTCCCAATCGAAACGCTTTGACAACTTACAGGAATTTGCGCAAAGCCCAAATCCGATTTGCCTTCGATTGCGTGATCAAGTATTTGATAAACCGCATCACCGGTCATACGATCGTGCGACGAGTCATCCTTGTCATCCACAAGATCTTCTTTGGGCAACGGTGTCGGCGGATAGTTTACCACCTTCGCTCGAAAGAAGATCCCTTCATCCGCAGCCAAACTGGTAATCGACGTTAGAACTTTGCGAGTCGAACGGTAATCGGCCATCGGCAACAAAATGGCCACTTGGCCACCATCCAGCAAACCGCGTTCGTCTGTGATCCGCAAACGGTTGTGCAAAATGTCCGCGAATTTTTTCAAGCGTTTCTTGTATTCCGAAGAACTGCAATAAAGCTCGGTCACAATCAAGCCAAAACATTGGCCATATCGGTCGCAACGAATGCGTTCCTTGACCAATGCAACCTTCATCTGCTGAGGTGTCAGCAATTGGGCGACGGTCAGCTTGTTAAGCGTATCTGCAGAAATCTGGGGAGTCGTTGGCGTGTAGGCGGCTGACATTCGGCGTGGGTAACTTGAGGTAATGATCAAACAAAGGTGTACATCAAAGGTGGCGCAAGTAATCGAATCCGACTATCCGCGAATGTTTTCTGTCACGTGCACTTTAACCTTGCGGTCAAGTGCGCGTTCCAACTCGACGGGGACTTCCGAACCATTGGCCCGTCCCGACAAAATAGCGTAATCTTCATTCATCGCATGCCGCGTCAAAACCTCATGCAAGCCATCGACCCGATTGGGTTGGCGATAGCCATTGACGGGCGATAGATCATCGTTGACCAATCGATTGGACGATTCACGATAAATCGCCAACGCACACGAGAACAAGCCCGAGAACAGCACGACAATCGCCAGGCCAATCGTTCGCGGTGGTCCGCTCTTCTTAATCACATGCGTCGCTTCCTGACTGATTTGCAAAGCGCTGATCAAGGCCTGATCCAATTCCGCTTGCCGACGAGATTCTTCGCGTTTGTGGCTGTAGTTCTTCAATTCGTCGCGAATCATCTCGACCGAACGAGTCAGTTCCGCCACCTTGATTTCGTCGCCATTGAGTTGCTCGATTTTGCTCTCGTTGGCCGTGATACTCGATTCCAACGACGCAAGCCTGGCTTGTAACGCCTCCAGGCTGCCAACAGCCTTCAGCTTTGTAATCATCAGTTCCTGACGAACCGGATTGATCGCCTCGGCGCTTTCATCAAACTGAGCGTCTTGTTTTCCGAAGGCATTGCGAGAATCATTGAGAGCTTGCCGAGCTTTCACCAACAAAGGATGGCTGTCAGAATACTTCGATGCAAGTTCTGCTTCGGCGACTTCCAACTTGTACAGGTCACCACGCATTCCATCCGAAGCCGCTGATGATCGCGCGGTCGCTTGGCTCTTGGTCATCACTGGTTCAGCCTCGATCAACGCATTCAAACGATCGATTTCCGCTTGCCGCGACACCAATTCGGTTTGCGTTTTCAATAAGTCTTCTTGCAGAACGCCTGATTCGCGGTGCAGCAATTCACGCTTGGATTCAATTGAAATCGCTTTCATCTTGTTTTTGTAAGCAGCCAGTTCCGCTTCCGCGTCTCGCATCCGAAGCAACGTGGTTGTGTACTCACCATCAAAAAAGTTTTGCGAGCCGACCGTGCGGTGAACTTTGACATATTGCTCTTGGAACTCTGCCATTAAAGCTTCAACGATATCGTGCGCCAGCAAGCTGGTATGCGCTTTCGCTTTGATTTGAACCGTGTTCCCTTCCTTGTCGCCGGTTATTGCAATACGATCAGCCACGTACTCGACCGCACCTTGAATCCGCTCCAGTTCAGCCGTTTGTTCTGCGGTTAAGCCCTCTTCCAAATTGTCGTTCATCCCCAAGTACTTATCCATGAACTCGCCGAGCTTCTCCTTCTGCATGCTCAGCCACGACCGCTGCTCAAGAATGCGGTCCACGCCCACACGACGTACCGTGCGTTCCAACATCAATCGCGACCCAAGCATGTCTTTGATCGATTGGATCTCGGACTGCCGAGTGTCCATCAAGCTGGCGGTTTGAGATGTAGTTGCCGATGGGTCGATGGTTACAGTCCCGCGTCCAGCGTTGAGGTAAAATTCGCCCTCGCTGCTGAAGGTATCGCGCAGCATCATCAAAGCGACCAGACCGAGCAAACACAAAGCACCTGCAATGAGCACAACACTGACAATTCGACGCCCAATGGCGTTGAAAATCTCACTGATGGTAAGAAACTCTTCCTTCGCTTTGATCATTCCGCTAGTCCTCTTGAAACGCTGATTGCATGGCACGCGGATACAAAAGTTCAACCTGAACAGTACAAATGTCTCCAAGCCCGTGCGGCTTCTATCATAGCTACAACCATTGCTACCAAAAGAATCACGCCAAAAATTTGGAGAAAATAATCGTTTCCGACGGCGGGTTAAGCTACACATCTCAAAACATGTGCTATGCCGCGAAAGTCGGTTGAGCCCTACTATCCGACATTGAGGCGTGGCAAAGTCGCATACCGGCACTTTGCGTGGAAAATACGGGTCAGAGTAAGGTTTGAGACTTGTTTGCAAGAAAATCTGGCGATATACTCCCCAACCCGGCACCGCCAAGTAGACAAACGCGAAAATACGCGTTTTTCAAGCTGGCCGCCGCCGGTTGATGTACAACGTCCCTCAAAATGTTGATTTAAGCGTGATTAAGCAATCGAAACCAATGCGTCGCCGGCCGCGTACGCGAATCAAGGTCAAACGAAAAGATCCCCTTTTTGTAGATGGCAAGCGTCCTAACCCGATGTATGTGGACTACAAGGATATTGATCTGCTGTCCAAACTGGTCAATCGCCACGGTCGGATCGTCGGTCGTCGCAAGAACGGCTGCACCGCCGTCAGCCAACACGCCGTTACCAAAGCGGTGAAGCGAGCTCGGTTTATGGCTTTGATGCCTTACGTTGCCGAATAGCAGTTCGCCGTCTGGCTAACTCTTCCCCGTCCTGTTAGTTCAGTGCTCAGATGCATCACTGGTTTTGACTGCGTCTGGCTTTTGCATGCGCCCGCCAGTCTTCAAAAATTGAAATCTTAGGGTGGGATGAGCTGAAGAGTCCTTTGCGAAACTCCGCCCCCCTCCCCGCCACTTGCTGACTCCGCGACAAATAAATCCGCCGCGGGAACGAAACAGCTCTCGCCATGCTGGCTGTTGTTTCGGGTCTGGCTTCTACCAGGGCAAGTCATTTTTTGAATCCAGGTCAATCAGCCGTTGAGCGTTAGCTCACGATTTCCAAGAGAACCGATGCTAACGCATTCCGGCTAATCGCGCAGACTGAAAAACTGACTTGCCCTGTGGCTTCTACGTCAGCTATTTGCCATCTAAACAGCAAATGTTAAAATAGGGTGATCGGGTACAATAGTTAGCTTTCGCAAACACGCTTGTAAATTACGTGCACTTGCGTCGATAGTCAAACAACAAGGAATCCACATCAACAACCATCCGATGCGAGCCGTCCGTACGCCTGCGCTGAACAGCATGTACCCAGCCACTTTTCACAGTGCAGCTCAAGCTGTTGGCAATATGAAGCTCTGCAGTGACCACCCTAGACACGATGAGTACAGCAACCGACGAAACGGAGCTTTTGGAAACACCTAGATTCTCTTTGCGACAAGCAAGGAGCTTGGTAACGGGGCTCAATAAACCCAATCCGAAGATCTATTGGATTGACTTTCTAGCAAGCATCTTGACCGGACATTTCTTGTTCGCCGCTTTACTGTACAGCCACTTGTGGTTGTCGGGACCGACCGCACTGGTTTGGACCGCGAAAGCCGCGATGTACGTGGGAGTCGTGCTGCTGTTTATGCGCTCGGCGATGTTCACTCACGAATTGGTGCATTTACCCAAAGAAGGGTTTAATGGCTTTCGTTTCGCTTGGAACTTGCTGTGTGGCATCCCGTTCTTGATCCCGTCTTTCATGTATTACCCGCACGTGGATCACCATCGCCGCAAAAGCTATGGGACAGACGACGATGGTGAGTACTTGAATCTATCGCATCAACCGCCCCGCGCGATCGTGATCTACATGCTGCTGACCTTAGTGACACCGATCGCTGGCTTTTTCCGCTTTGCATTGCTCAGCCCGATCGGCTGGATATTCCCAGCGGTCCGACGCTGGAACTTCCGCCGAGCTTCGACCATGGTCATGGACATCATGTACGAGCGACCAGAAGCTGGAAAACGCGTTATGCGGATCATGACGATTCAGGAAGTGTTGTGTTTTCTGTTCTGTATGTGGTTTATGTTCCGATCGCCCATTCGCTACGGCGTTTGGTATGATCCGCTTTGGCTACAAGGTTACTTGGTCGCGGTAGGCTTGTTATTGGTGAATAACATTCGTACGCTGGGCGCGCATCGCTGGACCGGGGAAGGTTCGCAATTGAGTTTTGAGCAACAACTGCTTGACTCCTGCGACTACCCGCATCGGCCTTGGTTTACTGAGCTTTGGGGGCCTATCGGAACTCGCTACCATGCGACGCACCATTTGTTCCCAAGCATTCCGTATCACAATTTGGGCAAGGCACATCGAGCTTTGCTGGCTGGTCTCCCCCAAGACAGCATTTTCCGCGAGACGGTGAAAGTTAGCCTGCTGGGTGAGATTTATCAGCTTTGGCAACGAGCGATTGCTTCGCGAGAGCATCTGCAATTCAAGCCCCGAGCGGTTGCCCAACAATCAGACTCGCAGTCCAACGCTGCATAAATAGCAAGTGGTATCTACATGAGTCTGATGGACTTTATAACAGCCGTCAGCCTACCTTGCTGAGTGAAACTGCAAGGGTTCATTAAACCGCTTGGGCGATAGCCCCGGTTGTCCAAAGAGACGCCACAAAAACACGAGCCATTTAGCCGCTGGGCGATAGCCCCGGTTATCCAAAGAGACGCCACAAAAACACGAGCCATTTAGCCGCTGGGCGATAGCCCCGGTTATCCAAAGAGACGCCACAAAAACCGGGGCTATCGCCCAATGGCTGATCGAGGTGCGAACGGTTACCACGCATCATGGCTACCTTCGCGTAGTCGGCAAGTGCACTGACTTCGCCAACGCACCAGATGCTTTTCAAGACCCCCATGAGCTTGACTCATGAGTGAATGAGTTTTGCATTTAGCCTACTAGCAAAACGTTTGCTCGTGCCAGATAACCACGCACGGGGCAGCGTAAGATCAAATGCCCGTCATCGGCGACTTATCGAGCTGAACGGGGCCTGAAGCCCAAAGGAAAACCCAAGTTAGTTTGCACTGATTCCACGACCGCAACCATGCCGGGCTTCTTGAACCATGGACTTGAGCATCGGCTCGAAGACTCGCGATGTCAAATCCTTCTTTGTTCTGCTCCATTCTGCGACGCGGATTGAAGCTAATTCGCGACTGGGTTCGTTACGCGGCGCCATGTTTCATTGAATACGCCCCTGGGATCGATTTGACGAAGAGTGTCACCATCAATTTCGAGTTTAACAGTTCCCTCTGTCCCGATGAATGTCTCGGTAAGTTCTCCCGCAAAGTCGGTCTTTGTTTTTAGATCAGATCCGTCAAACTCATATGTGCCACCATGAAGAAAGACGATTTTTCCGGCCTTATCCGGTTGGAGTACGCACCAATGAGTTCCGTTGAACATCTTCAATCGAGTCCCAATGCCGGACGGCGCCCCCGGATTCTCGGCTTTCTCCAATTTCCACGTACCAATCAGCTTGGCGCTGGCGTCTTGTTCCGCAACGTTCGATTTCTCATCGGCAGAAGTGCGAGTCTCGAACACGTTAGACAACGTGAAGAATGGGAGGAGCAGTGCAAGTCCGATCAAGCCTTGGTTGCTGATTCGAATCATGTTCAAATTCCCACGTATTATGTTAGCGAACAGAATTTCTGTGGGAGCAGAACGATGGCATTGACTGAGTCACCGACAATTAACATTGACTTCACGAACGACGCGATCGTCGGCTCCCGTCCACGTACGCCCAACATGGGAGTATGTTTATTGAGTGCGGAACTCGCGAGAGTTCTCAGTCCCCTGTGTTTAGTTCCGATATTCTTACAGGAGTCAGTATACCAAACGCTAACGATCAGCCAACCCGAGCAAGAGACTCAACGAAAGTCAAAAACGGTTGATCGAGGGATTGGCTGTGGCATCGTTTTGTTATTCGATAATTGTAGCGATTCATTTTCCAGAAGCAATCAAGTAGGTACAAGCATGCCGACCACAGCAGATGGAGCAAAGTCAATGTACGAAACGGAATTGAAGGAATCATTAGAACGCGACTTTCTCGGGCAACATGTCGCCATCGTGAGCCAATCCCGACGCCATTTTGTACGGCCTACGTTTTTGGAGGCGGCCTTAGCGGTTCGTGAGGCGGAACCCGACCATATTCCGTTTGTCATTCGAATCGGACACCACCCGCCCCATTTAGGGCCCACGAAATGGGCTGTCAGTCGCTCAACGAGTTCGATCCTGTCTCCCGCGATCGGGACAATATATCCCTCAAGTTCCATCTGGTAGCACGAATGCCCTCCGGTCTGGTTCCGGTACCTAACGCCCGTCTGGGAGGGGATGATCAATGCCGGTCCAACAAGCTCGTAGAGTAGTATCGTCGTTTTTGATTGCATACATACTCCAAGGACGAAAGCTTGAAATCACGCAGCCGCCGCGTTTGATTGACCATCGGATCGGCACTCTGCCGGCGGCTCGCTTGCATTTCTTGGTTCGTCAATTATGGTTCTGGGATTCCGAGGTCACGACAGATTTTGCGAACCAAAAATCATTAATTTCACGGTAACGCGGCACGGCACTCGTCTGATTATTGGCCGGATTAACGTAGAGGCTGTGCTTGGCACCTTCGCGCAGAAGCCCGCATCCGTTAGATGCCAAGTACCGCTCGAGATCTCGACGCTTCATGATGATGTCAGGTCAAATGGCTCTCTCGAGACAGTTTTCCCCACGATGGCTTTCGCAGCGAGTTCTCGGTTGGCATCGAGCACCATTTGCACAGCCTCGCGAAGATTATCTCGAGCCTCCTCGAGCGTATCACCTTGCGTATTAGCCCCAGGCAATTCTTCAACAAAACCGATGTACCCTTCAGGCACCGCCATAAAGACCGCTGTAAGTTTCATGATTGATCTCCTGTGATGCATTGTAGCCTGTTCGGTTATCTGAAGCAAAGCCGCAGTTCAAGATCGTCTGTCTTCAACGATTTATCACGTAGAATAATGTGGTAGCGACCACGACACCAAAACACAGTACGGCCCGCGCAAGCAGGAGCGAAGTATGCAATGCGGTATGAGCGTCAACCCCTGAGTACCAGCCAACGAAGAGCTCTCGTTGGAAATTCGTATTCACCGCAATCTAAAAGCTTGTCTCAACACTTCCAACAGAACCAATATCAGCACTTCGCTAAGCCAATGAGCACGCTGGCAACACGGTCAAGAGTTCGTCAACAACGAGTTGTTGGGTTAAACCACGACTTGTTAAACCAAACCTAGCCTACAGACCAAAGCAAAACCCAAGTTAAGCTGAATCGATTCTGCGGCCGCAACCATCCGGGCTTCTTGAACAAAGGACTTGAGCATCGGCTCGAAGACTCGCGATGTCAAATCCTTATTGGTTCGCGAACCATGGCCGACCCAGCAATATTGAAAACTGAAAAAGTACCTACTGTTTTCGATTCGATTCGTCCGCACTCAATTTACTTCGGAACGACCGAGTCATTTCTTTGAACTGCGGCTCGAATTGTTCGCGGGCTTCTAACCTTACTTGCCCCCAAATTCGATAGAATTCCGTTGGGCCCTTGAATATGGCCGCGACATAGAAGAACTCGGGTTGATTGCTGCGATCGTCGTGAACTGTAGACAGCCCCTCAAATGCATCTAGTCCATCCACTTTCAGTGCAAGAACTTGTTCCGTTCGAAGATCTGAGTGTCCAGCAGATTGAGCATCCGACGTAATCAAATCGTTAAACCACTCGCGTCGATTGTTAGGAGCAACTGGCAACTTGGTATAGAGAACCAGAAACGACGCTTCCCCATTTTTCTGTGGTTTTGGCTTGCCTGATTCTCGATAAATAACGCTTTGCATCCCTGGAAGTGCTTGGCCTAATTTCAGATCCTTAGTCTGAACCAACGAGTAATCAAGTTGATTCAACGGATCCGTCATGCGTTCAGGATTGTATTTGGCCGAAAGTAGGCAACGCTTGAGCTGGTCTTGAATGAGTGCATTTGAGCTTTCTGGAGTAACCGCGGAGATCATTATCGTCTGCTCGTCTTTGCCTGCGATCAGCACCTGAACTTTTTGCCTGATGCCGCGTTCATGCAGACTACTTCCCAAAATCAGCACTCCTTCAATATCGCCGACTCGTACCTTCTCTTTCGATGTTATCTTAAGGTTCTTGCCTAACTCTCCGGACGTGAGCTCCTCTGCATGGCTTTCTGGCGTCCCAGACATTCTCATTACAATAATCGCCGCACCCCACTCCGCAATTGCGTAAGCATCGGTGTTCCCCTGACGCGTTGCACCCTTTGGAAGGTGTAGCGAAATGCCGGTACCGACAATCTCGGTATACGATTCAGCATGGTTTTCGATTTGCCGCTTGTCGACTTGCGCGTTCGCGACGATGGAGAAAGCAACAATTGCGAATGTTGCAGAAAACATTCTAAAAATCTTAACTGTCATGAGTTCCTCAAATGGAAACGCAACCCGCGAACGGCGGCCATCACCGAGCACGAGGAGTTGACTCAACGCAAGTCAAAAACGCCCGATCGAGTGCTTCGTGTGCATGTACGCCCAACATGGGCGTGAGTTTGTGGGGTGCGGAACTTGCGAGAGTTCCTAGCCCCTGTGTTTAGTTCCGATATTCTTACAGGAGTCATTATACCAAATGAATAGCTCGTAAGAAACAGACACGAGGCGAAGGCAACTGCGGAAGGGTAACACACCGTGGGAAAGAGTCTGCAAATCACTTTGACCAACGCCAATCTGACAACAAACAGCTTGGTCAGTCATCCACTAGATGTCCGGAACAGGCTTGCTCTTAAGAGATGAAACGTTCCCAGTAGTGGACCCGCATGCTAGGTGTTGTGAGAGGCAGCACGGGTAACCGGGCCCCGATCTCGATCGCTTTGTTCGGACTTCCATGGCCGCCTAGGCAGGGATACGGCATTCGTCTCTCGTGATCTAATGTCTTCGACAATTCTTGACAGGTCGTTATCAAATTTCGATGCCAGCTCGCGCTTGATGCGTAGGATCTCGTCATTAATGGTATCGTTGGTCACGTCAAATCCCCAATAGTTCGTCTGGCGAGCAGATCAAAGGCGGTGTATACCCATTATCCTTACATATTTGCTCGATAAGCAGTCTGGTTTCAGCGTTTCCGATATGGGTGAAGTTCAGCGTCACGAGGTATTGTAATCCATTAACCGCGGCAAGGGAAATATGAAGAGCATCGCGTGGCTCTGTTTGTGGGATTCCATGGCGAGAAATCAATTCGTTGGCTAGCGATTGCACGCGTTCTTGCCCGGAGGATCGAGTGCCGTCGTCCGCGCTGCTGACGTGTCAGTCTCAGTCAGAGACCGTCTCCGACATCACACTACCGTACCACAGGTGACTTCAACATTCAGCAGGGACAAGAGTGCAAGCGACAGACTTTAGATACCACTGGCTTGTCCAGTGGAGTTTCATGTTTCTCGCTAATACGATGGTACTGCCTGCAATGCCCCCTCTTTGCTCGGCGGCTTTGCCGCCGAGCAAAGAGGGGAGGGACGGGGGCTGAGCGGTTATGTAGCGAGAAGCGTAACAATCCACCCGGCGGTTCTTCGTGGAATTTAGTGGGTAGGTGCGTAGATTTGGCCGTTAGCGTATTCTTTGTCTATGAAAGAAGCAACTACTACTCACTATCATGCGTTACTTGGTTTGGACGACAACTGGAGCGTGCAATCGGTTGATTTTCGCCCTGCTGAGAAGGCCGTAGACATTCACATCAATCATACCGGAACAACTCTGCGTTGTCCTCGCTGTGATGCCGCCTGCTCACAAGCCGATCTTGCCCCTGAGCGAACTTGGAGGCATTTGGATACGATGCAATTTGTGACTCGCATCCACGCCTTGGTTCCCAGAAGCAAATGCTCTCAGTGCGGCGTGTTGACCATAGCGATTCCATGGGCCCAAAGGCACGGACGTTTTACGCTTATGTTTGAACAAGTTGCCATTGAAGTCATTCAAGCTTGCTCATCGCTCTCAGCGGCCGCTAAGCTACTGGGAATAGATTGGGCGGCAACTAATGGCATCATGCAGCGTGCGGTGGAGCGTGGGCTCCAACGCCGAAACATGGACGAAATTGAGCATGTTGGTATCGATGAAAAGAACTTTGGTAAAGGGCAGGATTACGTTTCGGTCTTGACCGACTTGGATCAGCACCGCGTGCTAGAAGTTGTTCCTCAGCGGACGCAGCAGTCTGCAGAAAAGCTATTAAAAACCTTGCCCGAACCACAAAGAGCGAAGATCAAAGCGGTTGCCGCTGATATGTGGAAGGCATTCCTAGCTGCCATCAGGGAAGTGTATCCAAACGCTGCTATTGTGCACGACAAATTCCACGTCAGTAAGTACCTTGGAGAAGCAGTTGATCTTGTCCGCCGCCAGGAGAGTCGATTGCTTGCCGAGAGAGGTGATGAGCGACTCAAGGGCACTAGGCAACTACTGCTATTTGCACGTGAGAAATTGTCGGAGGCGGATCGAAACTATCTCTACCAGTTGCAGCATTCGGACATCAAAACAGGTCGAGCATGGTCGCTTAAGGAGAATTTCAGGCACTTCTGGGAATGTACCGATCGAGACACTGCTGAGATGACGTTCGCTGGCTGGTACGGATGGGCCACACGCTGCCAAATCAAACCGATGGTGAAAGTCGCCAAGATGCTCAAGAGGCACTATGAGGGTCTTATGGCCTACATAGACCATCGAATAACCAACGCGATCAGCGAAGGCTTCAACAGTCGTATCCAATCCATCAAAAGTTCAGCTCGCGGATTTCGCAACTTCGACAACTACCGTACTCGGATCCTGTTCTTTTGCGGTAAACTCAACCTCGACTTGGAAATCCCTTAATCACTAAATTCCACGAAGAACCCACCCGGCAAGCGGGAGGCATTCCAGAGCCATGACGCTTGTCGCGTTCCTTCTGAGCCTAACGTCAGCGGTAACCGAGTCGCCGCCAAGAGACTCGGATTTCAGAAACCGTCCGATTCCGCGACTTCGGTGCACGTACGCCCAACATGGGAGTATGTTTATTGAGTGCGGAACTCGCGAGAGTTCCTAGTCCCCTGCGTTCATTTCCGATATTCTTACAGGAGTCAGTATACCAAATGAATAGCTCGTAAGAAACAGACACGAGCCGAAGGCAACTGCGACCTGCGGCGACTGGGAGTGGGAAGGAAGCCTGCGAAGCACTTTGACTAACGCCAATCTAACAACAACCAGCTTGGTCAGTCATCCACTAGATGTCCAGAACAGGCTTACTCTTAAGAGATGGAAACGGCCCCAGTAGCGGCCTCGCAGTAAGCGTACATCAGAACCAGTGGGTTTTTAGTCGGCGGGGGCTTGATTTGGAGGGTAGGGTTTGATAGCGGCGACCGATGGGGTTGCCGAAACCTCTATGCCAGGAACCTACAGCATGACTCGTGATCTTTCCAAGTCCCAACTCTGGGCTCAACGACTCCTACGTTTTCAGTCGTCGGGTCTTAGCATCGCTCAGTTCTGTCGAAATGAAAACCTTTCGTTCCATGTCTTCAACTATTGGAGAAAGAAGCTTCACTCCAGTCCAACAGCCCTTAATCCTAATCCAACAACTCTTAGCGCAACGTCACCAAGCCAAACGCAATCCGATTCAAGCAACAATACGCTTCACTTCACCATCGAAACACGTGGCATCAAGATCCTTTGCCGCTCTGATTCCTCCAGCGCTGTCGAGACTTTGTTGACATGGGCCGCTCGACAGCATGACAACTCCGGCGATCATCTAGACGCCGGTTTCCAGCAACTCATTGTTCGCAATTAGCCATCCGCAACTTATTGATTCCGTCTATGCTCGCTGTCGCCTCAACCACTCGGGTCTACCTCTACATGCAAGCGGTCGACATGAGACGTTCCTACGATGGCCTGCACGCCATCGTCCAAGCCAACTTTCAACGCGATATTCGACTTGGTGATTATTTCATGTTCATCAATCGTCGTCGTGATCGCGTCAAGATACTCTGGTGGGATCGAGATGGGCTCGCCATCTTCATGAAAAGATTAGAAGCTGGTACCATCCAGGTGCCACTTACTTCAAGCCAGTCCAAGAGCCTAGTCATTGATCACGCTCAGCTTTCCATGTTGCTCAGTGGCATCGATGTCTCCAACATCAAGCGTCGAAAACGATTCTCGGTGCAGGCTCATGTTAGCAACAATACTACCTCGTCATCAGGCTTGTAAAATCTCTTTATCAAGTTACTCTTTTTTGAAGATATTGCGGAACCACTTTAGGGCTTCATGCGTTCAATAAGTATGCAAGACGCGACCTCGAATAATCATCCATCTGACAAGCCTCTCTCGGCAATCGAATTGCTGCAGAAAGAGAACGAGCAACTCAAGGCCAAGCTCCAATGGTTCGAGACAGAGTACCGCAAGTTGGCAGCGATGCTTGCCAACATGCACAAGAAAAAAGAGAAGCATATTTCGCCCGGTGCGACTCCTTGGCTCCCCTTCGATTCGCAAGAAGAACTTGAGCAAGCTCGGCAAGAAGCGGAGGCCGAAGCACAAAAGGTTCTGGATGACGCTCAATCCAAAAGCACGCCCAAAGCCAAGAAGAAACGCAATGAATCGCTCCCGTCGCACCTTCCTGAAGTGAAGGAACTTCGCGATGTTCCAGAGCAAGATCGCATCTGTCCAGAGCATGGTCCCATGGCGATGATCGGTGTCGATAGGACCGAAACCTTGGTTTATGAACCAGCCAAGCTTTATAAGCGAGTGATCGAGAACCCCAAGTATGGCTGCCCATGTTGCAAAGAGCATGGAATCGTTTCTGCCGAGCGACCAACCGGATTGGTTGAGGGTAACAAATACGATTCGAGTATCGGTGCGGTGGTGGTCGCTCAGAAGCTTGACTTGCATCTTCCGCTGTATCGTCAGACGGATGTCTTTGCCAGCAGTGGTTGGACGCCCAGTCGTTCGACATTGCAGAATCTGATGGTGCAAGTGGACTTTGCGTTGCTTGGGTTCTTCATGTTCATGGCCAGGCGTGTGCAGAAGGACTCCGCAGTCGGACTGGATGAAAGCAGTTGTCGAATGCTGATGCCAGAGGAGGAGCCGAAGGTTAAACCCGGTGACCTGAAGACGCAGCGGTTGATCGAGAAGATGCGTGAAGCGAAAGGCAAGGGTGAAGATAGCTTGATAGGGAAGATGTGGGCTTATCGGGGTCTAGATCAAGCGCCCTATAACATCTTTGACTTTCGGATATCGCGTCACCGGGATGGCCCGGATGAATTCTTTCGAGAGAGTCGCTGTATTATTCAAGGTGATTGTTTCTCAGGAAATGAAGCCGTGGTGCTTGATAACCGCGATCGCTTGCAGTTCGCGGCTTGTTGGGCGCATGCGCGTCGTAAGGTTTACGAGGTGTCCAAGGAGAATCCGTATCGGCAAAAGCTGTTGGATATGCTGCAGGGGCTTTACGATGTGAACGCGCGCGAGCAGGGGATGAATGCGGAATCACGAGTGGAGCATCGTCAGCGTTATGCGGTACCGTTGTTGGAGGCGATGAAGAAGTACATTGATAGTTTGGATGAAGGGCAATTGTTTCCCAAGTCGGACATGGCAGGAGCGTTGGGATATATCCGTAACCACTGGGATGCTCTGACGATCTACACGGCGCATGGCCAGATTCCGATCGACAACAATCGCGTAGAGCAGTTGATGCGTCAGGTGGCATTGGGACGGAAGAACTGGTTGTTTGTTGGCAACGTGGAATCTGGCGAGCGGGTGGCTAGGTTGATGAGCATTGTGAGCAGTGCCAAACGTCACCACTTGGATGTCTGGCAGTACTTGAAGGACATTTTGGATCGCGTACTAGCAGGCGAGACTCAATACGAGAAACTTTTGCCGGACGTATGGAAGCAGGAGCATCCCGAAGCGATTCGCGAGTACCGGGCAGAGGAAAGCCGCTATAAATCAGACCGCAAGCAGATAACACGAGCCCGCAGAATCATCTCCGCCAAACTCAAACGCCAGCAAACCCAGGGCCAATCCAACTAACCCCAACAACTGGTTGTGGTGGACGCTTACGCCTCGCATGCTAAGTTGTATGAGTAGCGTCCAGCGTAACCGGGCCCCTATCTCGAGCGCTTGGTTCGTTGAATTATGCTACGACGTTTCTTAACATTTGTCTTCCAAAGGCCATAAGGTCGGGATTGGTGGCGGAGGTTTGCGACGTCCAGCTTAGTAGCAAATTGCGAGGACGCGAAATTCCACGAAGCTCGCATGCATATGCCCACGACGCGATTCCCTCAAGTCCAGACGCGATGCAATGATCATTTGGAACGCTCAAGGCATGTTCCATTACATCCAGACCAGCATCAATATGGTTCGATTCCGTTTCTTCGCATGGGAACAGTACAAATCGATCCCAAAAGTTTTCGCATAAGTATTGCATTGTTCCAGTTTGGGACGCTTGGGACCGAGGATAGGTATAAGGGGCGATGCAATATCTGGCGAAAAAATTGTCATACAGTTTCTTGAGATTGAGTATGCCACGAATCCGTCGTTCCTTTGTACTTGCGCTAAGGTAACAGAAAGGAAAGTCAGTCCGGCAGTTGCTATAAGCCATTGAAAGTCCCAGCACGAGTTGTTCTGGATTGAAGAGATTGTGAATGTCAGGGTCGTCCAACATTCGATCAAGATGATCGAACGCTTCGTCAAGCGAAATTGCATTCATTGCGTCAGAATGTTCGACGCCCCAAGAATCATAGGGCGCTGCGTGGCGGAAGAGTTCCGCTACCCAAACGTTGTATTCCAAAACGCCTCCTCATCGAACGCCACGATTTACGGGGTTCGTGCTGAAAATTTATCGTCATTAACCGCTGGCTCGCGGACTCCCGTGGAATCGATTGTTAAGCGCGCTAGCCGGTGAGCAGCGGCGATCCAGAACCGGTGCGGAAACCTAAATGTAAATTTTCGTTTACCTCGCTTTGGTTTCCTTCCTCTCCTTTAATCACGATCTATTACCCACCCTGGATACGTGCAAAAATACAACAACCCGGTCAGCAAAACGAGTGCACAATCGTCCGAAACTTGAGAAAAAACTACTTCATCCTGAAACATCCTATCCTCATTGCTTCGCGAAAACAGTTTATACACATTCACTTTTCCCATGTTTAACCGGTATCGGCCAACCGTCTCTTGAAACCGTACTGACGGCTTCCAAACGTCAACCGATAACTTTGTATTGCCGGAAAAGTATAGCACTGCTCGATTACAACAACTGAACATCCCCCAAAACGTTGGGATTTCGAGTCGACCCGCGACGCTCCCTGAGTTGCTAGCTAGCGATACATACCCTCGCCCACTGATAGGGCTTCGCTTTCCGTTGAATTCAACGTTGCCGAACGGAGTAGCGAGACTGCCATCGAACTTATGGCTGATCAGGCCCGAGTGTCGCCCCAGCAGCGTCAGCATTCCTCCGGTTTTGCTCTGGGTCGACAAATGAATGGTTGTCTCGATAGGAGCGCAACCAGAAACACGATAGCAGTTAATTGGACGCAGGCCGGCAATAAAAGCTGAAACTTTTGTCATGATCTGGTAGTTCATCACGGCAGTGAACTTTTATTTGTTGGGCTTCACCATTGCGGTCTATCGCAGAACGGCAGGGTTCAGCGAGCCCGAGCAGTTGACTTTGGCGCAAGTCAAAACTACTGATCGGCCGCTCCGTTGCAAGTACGCCCAACATGGGCGTATGTTTATTGAGTGCGGAACTCGCGAGAGTTCTCAGTCCCCTGTGTTTAGTTCCGATATTCTTACAGGAGTCAGTATACCAAATGAATCGCTCGTAAGTAACAGACACGTGCCGACAGCAACTGCGGAAGGGTAACTCGCCGTGAGATGGCAGCCTGCAAAGCGAGCCAAACTGCCTATTCCAGCTCGCGTTCATCCGATGGTTCTGCACCGTCTCTCAGCGCAACTCAACAAACCGGTCCCCGTTTTTTTTAAATTCTGCATATCCGGGCATCTGCGGTCCCGTTCGAATCAATGGTTTGCGATCATCAACTAATTCGTAGATCTCTTCGCACCAGTTTTGGGTGTCGGGTCGTGACCGTAATACTGCCAACCGAACACAGCCACAGCCTTCGCTGCGCGAGGTTTTATCAATTGGTCATATTCACCCCGTTCGAAACCGAAGGGGCTGTGAACGGCCAATCGTTCGGTATTTGCGAAGTTGATCGATAGAACCGTACAGTAAAAGTCATATCCAGTCGGTTGCTGCATGGATTCACCATAGCGACAGACAAATATCCGCCCTGCAACGATGACTTCACAATACTGGTTGCGATAGTCAGCGAACCATTCTGCGAGTGTATGGGTCTTGGTCATCATTGAGGTGTAGAACGTACGCGGTCACTGGGTAAGGGTGATCGGAGCGGAGGCGGTATAATGGCGATGCCAACCGCCGAAGCGGAGAGCACACCTACTCAGGTGCACACATCGATCTGCTGTTTATTACCCCCTCCGGATTATCCGCTGACCGCAACTGCTGCACCCGCGATCCGCAAAAAGATATTTAGCGCAAATCCCACGGTCACAATCCAGAACGGAATCTTCGCCTCTTGGTAATTTAACAGTCCGTACACGAAGGTAAGCGGCGGAATGACAAGACAGCCAATACCCCAAAGAGCCTCCTCGTTGCTAAACGCGAGGACGACAATCCAAAGCCATCCAATTACACCGACGGCAAAAAATGTAAGTAGAACGATCGAGAGCAATGTCGTCATTGGCGTTAGTCTTCCGCGTCGGTGGAGTTGTTCAGTGTTATAGCTGAATAACAAATCAGTGGCAGAACGCCACACGTCACCCGGTCGCGGCAAGTAACGTCTCTAAAAGTCAAAGCACCCGACCTGCGACTTGGGTGCACGTGATTGTTACTCTTGTTATTAGTTCGTATCAGAATATTCCGACAGAATCGAGTGATGATCGATTAGACGTGCGGACAGTGTTCGGAGAATTAACACAAATGATAGTGTCAATCAATGTTGGTTCAAGACGTATGTTCAGAAATTGATCTGCGTGCGAGATTCCGTGAATAGCCGCAAGAAGATCGGTTTTCGCGGGGTAAAACGTACGTTCGATCGCCATTGTCCCAAATGCCTCCAATCCGATCTCAGTCATGAACTTTAAAGAAACTAGGTCGCCGTCCTCTGTGTAGTTTGGATCGACAAACTGAGTCAGTTCATCCTCGTTCGCAAATCTACCACGCGAAACGAAAATATACACGAAATTAATCTCGTCCATTGTCAGGTGCGATTGCAGCCCTTTCCAAGTGTAACGATGGCCATCAACCGGCACGCGCGAGTAACGCCACCATGTCAAAACCGGCCGATCGCTTGCTTCGGTGGACGTCTTTGTTCTGCCTGCTTTTGCGTTACAGGCTCTCGATCCAGTAGATCTGTTTGTGGCCCCGGGATTCGAGTTCACGTACAAGACATTTCGCATCCAGTTCTGATGTGGGATAACCAATTGTCATTGGATTTCCATCGTCACCCTGCCTCCATGCCTGGCAGCAAGACTGGCGTCGCAGGTCAGGCATCGTGTTCGAGAAATGCTCCAACGCCCATTCACGATCAAGCCTAAAAGCGTCCTCTGGATAAACCGAGATTTCCTGCCTCCAGTTTTCTAGGTGTCGCATCGCATGATTCGCATTCGGCTCTGTGGCGCAAACATGGCCACCATCACAAGCGTGAACGAACTCGAAGCCAAGCTGGAGACCACAGTCGTATTCAATGATCCAATAATCAGCATCGCCAAGTCCATCGACCCACTCAACCACAGGCTCCGAGCCAATCCATCGCTTGAAATTCTCTCGACAAATATGAATTTGAAGCAAATCGAACCAAGGACGATCTTTGCATCCAAACACAGTTCTTGGGTCAACGAGCTTCATGGTTTCTCTGGCAGAACGACAGCGATCAGCGGGCGAAAATGGCGCGCGTGATCTTGAACAAAGTGTAAAGCCGAAACACCATTTCCGCTCCTTTGTATTGCTTGGTTCTGCCACTTTTCATGCGATGGAAGCGATTGTCGATACGGCGTCAATTATCGCGCTTGCATCGCAGGCGTAAAGATCCGCACCACCAAAAGGGTTCAGTTCTAGTAGCCGAAGTTGATTATTGCATTCACAGACGTCAAGGACGTAAACAATTTCAGGTTCGGGAATCGACGCAGCAACGTTAGACGCGAAGCTCGCTGCGGCTGAGTTCAATTGCGCGGCAACCGGTTTACGCGTCTTGGGATCGTATGCCGAACCTGCGATGACCGCGCGATTCGCAATCACGAACCGCCATTCATCACCAATGTTCTGGACGGGGGCGGCAACAACAGGAATGGTCTCATCATCGTAGTAGAAGCCATGATCAAGTTTTGCAAGCGTAAGCGTGGCAACCTCGACGACCCGTCCACTGAATGGTTTCAGCGGGCTATCGGGCCGTACAAATATGCGATCAGTCGCCCTCAATCGTTCTGCAATCCCTCTAGCGTTGGCGACCAGTTCATCCGCCGCGCAGATCGTCCAATCAAAGTGCACAAGCCACTGTCGAGCGGACTCGTACCATGAAGAGCACCGAAATGAGTTAACCGAACAGAACGATCCTGGAATCCAATGAAGGTCATCGGCAATTCGAGCCGCATTACCTAGCGAGCCGTGGAATACAACATTCGATTTAGGAACACGCGACGGTACTCCGTCAGACCACCACGCGTCAGTCCAATCAACGAGACGATGCCCTTGCTCCCGGATGGCTTTCCGGATCGGTTCATGTGTGTCAGGGAAGATGTTGGGTTCCAGCACCCACGTTACGTCAGGCATGTATGCATATGTGGCAGGACGGTAGTCATCACCGGGCACAAGGAGTGAGGCAACCACTGCCAAACCGCGTCATCGAGTGCTCCGTGTGCATGGCTTTGTTATCGCACCATGTTAGTAATGCGATTCGAGAAACGTATTGTACGGGATACCATTGTGGACGCCAAACGCAAATCGTTGCCCAAGCGTGATTGCGTAGTCATGGTAGTCATCAATGTTGTCGCAAGCGAAAAGTAGATCAACAAATGCGTTGGTCATCATCGATATCAATTCAAGGTTCCGATTTGTATTTCGTTCCGGTAGACCTCCGCAGTAAATTGCGCCATTACCAAACTGATCTGTGCAAACAAACGGAATCTGGATCAGTGTTCCTGATTGAATTGTTTCGGCCACAAAATCTGTGTTGAGCATCAATCGGTCTGCGTATGTTTCGCCGTCGCACCAAGATTCGCCATCCAGGTTGTCGGGCGATTGCTGGAAGTCGAAAAGGGTCTGCAAACGACCACGGAACCATGGAGCATTTGGAGACTCCGACAACATTGCATTGTTGGCACTGGCTTTTGCAAAGTCTGTCAATGTGATCCATGTTCGACCGCGCACCTCGATCGAGGCGGGAGCAAAGTGAAATGTCCCCGATTCAACTCGGGGCTTCCCAACGTGACGAACAACTCCGAACAATTGCACCGCTTCAGTCATGTTCAGTTTCAGATGCGATAACGCCACCGATGACCGAGCAGTGGCAAGTAAATTCTCCATCAGGAAGCGGCCGATCCACCGCTTCAGTCCATGTACGCCCAACATGGGCGTGGGATGGAAGCCTGCAAAGCACTTGGAGCAACGCCATTCTATCAACAACTGGCTTGGTCAGTCTATTCGATGCCTGGAATCGGCTTGCTCTTGAAAGATGAAACGGCCCCATTAGCAGACCCGCATGCGAGGTGTTTTGAGAGAGGGCTCGCGCAACCTAGCCGCTTATCTCGATCGCTCTATTCTGCATCAAGTTAGTAAATTGGGTCCGAATGACCACAACAACCAGAGAGGAAGCTGTATCACGACCGACCCGAGAAAGTAAGGCAAGATGCTTGGCACTTCTCGTGTTGTCTGAACGGCCCAATGAAACAACAGCATTGCAGTCGCGCCAGACAGTATGATCAGTATTATACCCACCCACCAATATGAAAGTGAATACGGATAGGAATCATGTTCAATTGGCAAATACCAACCGATTGCCGTTGCATAAGCATTTATTGCAGCAGACAAAGGAAATAACAGCCAAACAACAAGACTCCCTGCCCATATTCTGTTCCGATCGCGCTTGGATCGCTTGGGAAAAAATGCATATGCGAAGTAGCCAGCAAGACAAGAAGCCGGAAAGATGCTGTAAATACCAAGTTGCGCAGCGAGTGCACACGGCTTTGCGGTTAAGTATCCGGCTAGCAGAGAAAGGAGAAATCCACAAAAGCAAATTTGGATATGTAGGCAGGTTGGATCGGTAGACCATCTTTGACGGGCAGGAACCGAATTAGGAGCATCATATGGATTCAAGACCGGTCAAACCTCCAATGCCGAACGGCAGGGGGCAGCGGACAGGCGCAAGTGAGCAACCATTTTCAAATCGCTTATTCGCCCGCTCCCTCTGCAAGCCTTTGTTCTCCCTTTTCTTCTGGTACCGAACTGGTGTAATCATACATTTCGTGTGACCATCGTGGATCACCGCCATCATGTTTCACCGGAGATTTCGAAATTCGATGAACGTATCGGTCTACAAGTACATCGTATTTGCCGCGTCTTTCATACGTTGGTCGGAAATCATCGCGCAGAGCACGTAACTCATTCAACACAACATTTGCCCGGTCGTTTTCGAGTTCAATGATCGTGTTCTGAATGAGATCTTTGGTCGCGCCAGAGAAGTAGATGTTGGATTGAAGCCGTTCGAGCGAAGCAACGATCCATGCCACACCGAATGACATGCCTATCGCGCACACGCCTAATGCTATTCGCGCACCACGGTTGTTATAGAACTCAGAAATCAGCCAAGCGATCGGAAACGCGACTACCAAAAACAGTACTAGTTCAAGCATTAGTTTGCCTTGTTGTGCTGTGACCAACTTGATTGGGCGAACGACGGCGGAAGCGGAGTTGCCGCCAGAAAACTCTGATTCAAAGCCCGCACCTTCGGTGGCTCCGCGTCCACGTACGCCCAACAAGGGCGTGAGTTTCCGAGGTGCGGAATTTGCAAGAGTTCTCAGTCCCCTGTGTTTAGTTCCGATTTTCTTACAGGAGTCAGTATACCAAAGGAATAGCTCGTCAGAAACAGACACGAGGCGAAGGCAACTGTGACCTGCGGCGACTGGGCGTGGGAAGGAAGCCTTCAAAGCACTTTGACCAACGCCGATCTAGCAAGTACCGGTTTGGTGAGTCTATCAGAGGTCTGGAACAGGCTTGCTCTTAAGAGTTGAAACGGCCCCCGTAGCGGACCCGCATGTCCGGTGGTGTGAGAGGGGTCCCGGGTAACCGGGCTCCTATCTCGATCGCGTTGTTATCGCAATGTGTCTCTTGGCACTGGAGGTCGTGGTTTACGATAGCATATTGCGTTCACGATGTCTTGCGCCCAAGGCAATAGTTCTCCATTGTCGTCAAGACAGTACACCAACTGGTTGTAATCGTTTATTACGTAATCGCAATTAGCAGGATCGTTATGCAATTGGCGGATTACCGAAATGTCGCGTCCGCCGTATCGAAGAGCATTGACACAACAATGCCTAAGAGCCAAACAAGCGTGATCGATTTCGTCTTGGGTTGCGGGTTGTTTTACGAAGTATGTCGTAATGTTTAATTCGTTAAGTTCAGCGAGCAAGTCGGGAGCGACGGATTCGGGTCCACCGCAAGCAAGACAGTCTCCCATCCAGCAGAGATTTGACTCGCTATCTGCAGAATTTTCACCGGTTGCGTAGAAGTCGCCTTCAGCGTTACAGCGTAGTCGTCGTGGATGCTGTCGATTACTCATCTTTGAAAGCGATAAAGAATCCATGTAAGTCGTGGGTTTGGGGTGGGAGCCATTCGATTAAAATCTGGCGGCTCGGGCCCGTGATCTTGGGTCGCGTTAACTCAACCATTGTCACATTCTTCCAACCCCAAACCTTACGGACTTACAAAGATGATCATTCTCGCTCTGGACCTGGGTAAATTCAAGACCATGTGCTGCTTCCTCAATACCGACACCCACAAACACTCATTCCGGACCGCTCCCACTGAGCAAGAATATCTGACCACTTCAAACACGACACAGTCCAGTACTTCGCAGTGCCGATGAGCACCGAGGCAATACGATCAAGGGTTCGTCAGCAACGAGTTGTTGAATCAATCCACGAGTTGTCAAACCAATTCTAGCCTACCGACCATAGCAAAACCAAAGGTAAGCTGAGTCGATTCTGCGCCCGCAACCATCTGGGCTTCTTGAACAAAGGACTTGAGCATCGGCTCGAAGACTCGCGATGTCAAATCCTTATTGGTTAGCGAGGCACGCGTTCTTGCCCGGAGGATCGAGTGCCGTCGTCCGCGCTGCTGACGTGTTAGTCTCAGTCAGAGACCGTCTCCGACATCACACTACCGTACCACAGGTGACTTCAACATTCAGCAGGGACAAGAGTGCAAGCGACAGACTTTAGATACCACTGGCTTGTCCAGTGGAGTTTCATGTTTCTCGCTAATACGATGGTACCGCCTGTAACGCCCCCCTCTTTGCTCGGCGGCTTTGCCGCCGAGCAAAGAGGGGAGGGACGGGGGCTGAGCGGTTATGTAGCGAGAAGCGTAACAATCCACCCGGCAAGCGGGAGGCATTCCAGAGCCATGACGCTTGTCGCGTTCCTTCTGAGCTAACGTCAGCGGTAACCGAGTCGCCGCCAAGAGACTCGGATTTCAGAAACCGTCCGATTCCGCGACTTCGGTGCATGTACGCCCAACATGGGCGTATGTTTATTGAGTGCGGAACTCGCGAGAGTTCTCAGTCCCCTGTGTTTAGTTCCGATATTCTTACAGGAGTCAGTATACCAAATGAATCGCTCGTAAGTAACAGACACGTGCCGACAGCAACTGCGGAAGGGTAACTCGCCGTGGGAAAGAGTCTGCAAATCACTTTGACCAACGCCAACCTGACAACAAACAGCGTGGTCAGTCATCCACTAGATGTCCGGAACAGGCTTGCTCTTAAGAGATGAAACGTTCCCAGTAGTGGACCCGCATGCTAGGTGTTGTGAGAGGGGTCCCGGGTAACCGGGCCCCTATCTCGATCGCTTTGTTCGGCATATTCTTCGCACGTCAGTGAACGTAACTAGTTAGGCCTTAATCTGGCTTAGTCGGATTTCGTTTCTGTCGATAGGCTTCGCCTTCAAATTTGATCGGTGTGTTGGCAGGATCAACAGCCGAATCAAGTTCCCACACATTACTATATCCGTAAATGTATAGCGTGATGTAGGTTGGGATATTCAATCCAGCGGCTCGTCCTTTGACAAGGGCAGCGGTCCTCACATCATCCGAACTGACCGCAGTCTCGGAAGTTGCGATTTCCCCGAATTGTACGTCGTCGTAGAAAGCGCTATCCTGAATATTGTTTCGACAATAGATTAACACTCTAGTGTCTCGTGTCGGAATAATCTCACGCAAGCTTGCTTCAGAAAATGATGTGTAGGGAAGATTCCTGCTTCTAACGACGCGAAGAACTCGGTGAGACTCTTGTCCTCGTGCGTCAAGAACTACTGTATTTTCATCATTTGCCATCTCGGCAAACTCTTCTTCGGATAAGCGGCGAGCGACGCGTAGCTCTTCCGCAAGTTTCGCGAACTCGATAAATGAAGCTGAGTCGCAGGCGTCACCGGTAACTTTCAGAGCTGGAAAGGCAGTTGAAAAGTAGTCATCTCCATGGAGGACGGCAAAACCGCTCAATACGACTAATGATACTGTTACGAGATTCTTGCCAGCTCTCACCATGATTCTCACTTTCGCCGAACGTTACGGATCACCAAGTCGCCGGAGTGATCGCTCCATTGTCAAAACGCACCATTCGGCGACTTCGGTTCACGTACGCCCAACATGGGCGTGAGTTTGTGGGGTGCGGAACTCGCGAGAGTTCCTAGTCCCCTGCGTTTATTTCCGATATTCTTACAGGAGTCAGTATACCAAATGAATAGCTCGTAAGGTACAGACACGAGGCGATGGCAACTGCGGAAGGGTAACACACCGTGGGAAAGAGTCTGTGCGTAGCGGAACCGAGTGCTAGGTGTCGTGCGAGGGGTCTCGCGCAACCTAGCCCCCTTTCTCGATCGCTTTGTTATCGGGCCTTGCTTCGGCAACCTTCCGAATACTCTTAGTATCAAACTGAAACGGTTGCCCAGTGTCCACTTGCAATTCCTTGATATCTGGATGAGCTGGGATTCACAAGTAGGTTCGACTCTAGTGGATTGATAGCTGACGGAACGACAAGGACAAGTGGCCGATTACCATGCAACGAACAATTCTCAGGCAAGAGCCATTCATGTGCCTTGTCTCTATCGCCGAGGATTTCAGATGCCATAACCAAGACCTTGCTTAATCGGTAAATCAACTCCGATTCAGCAGGTTTGAGCCTGGATGCTGTAGCCTTACGCCGCGCGGCCGTTCGTTTTGCGATGCGAAGAGATTTGTAGATTACATCTTCGCTTATTGCGGATGACTTGACCACGCATGCAATTACCTTTGAAGGAAAGCCCGCTCTGATAATTTTGATGAACTCAAAATCCGATTTCGGGGATCCGACAACGCGTCCATGGACTCCGGTAATCTTTTGACATACTCCATCGCCAACTCCACAATTCAGGCTGTGCCATATAACATAATTCGCAATGCCACATGACAAGTCCACAGGAAGGCCGGACTTAAACTGAGGTGTATAGGTTTTGCAGGGTTTTTGGCTCAATAAAGCGGAATGCGCCAGCCCGATAACGCCTCAGTCCACCAAGCGGAACTGGCGAGAGTGACTGCACCTCACCGGTAAAGCTCTGCGGCCGCAACAGTAACCGTTCACGCCTCGATCATGCAAGCTACAAAAACACGAGCCATTAAGCCGCTGGGCGATAGCCCCGGTTGTCCAAAGAGACACCACAAAAACCGGGGCTATCGCCCTGCGGCTGATCGAGGTGCGAACGGTTACGACGCATCATGGCTACCTTCGCGCCGTCGGAAAGTGCACTGACTTCGCCAATGCCCCAGAAGCTTTCCAAGACCCCCATGAGCTTGACTCATGGGTGAATAAGTTTTGAAATTACCCCACGCCACCTTAGCCTATCCCCTCCCTGTCATGCTCACTAGCAAAACGTTAGCTCGTGTCAGACAAGCACGCACGGGGCAGTGTAAGATCAAAGACTCGTCATCTGTGACTTATCGAGTTGAACGCCGCCGGCAGCCCAAAGCAAAACCCAAGTTAGTTTGCACTGATTCCACGGCCGTAACCATCCCTGGCTTCTTGAACTAAGAACTTGAGCATCGGCCCGATGTCTCGCAATGTCAACTCCTTATTTATTGGTACATCAGAGATTGGTAATAGAGTGTCGTGATTTTAAAAACCTCTGTTTCAAGTAAATGAAGCTAGCCGGGGCTAGCATCGCGAGTAGCCCAAAAATAATACCAATGAAGACGCGACAGAGCCTCATTTCCATTTCGGAGTTAAACACAATTGTGACAGGGCAGATAATCTCCCCAGAGCTATCTTCAACTGCCCTTTTCAAAACATAGGATCCTACTGCTGGCTCAATTGGGTAGCCAATAATTCCCAAATCAATCTTCTCTATCCAACGATCCTTCTGTAGCAAAAGCTTTCTGTGAAAGACTGGTCCTGGTGGAGACCCACCAACTGGGACATAGATCATAATATCCGCTTCTTCTTTGATGACTGCGGTAACTCTCCAAAGTGGATCGGCCAATGAAAACACCAGCCAAAACACGGTCGCCACAATCGCAACAAAATATAACATGTAACTCAGGGAAAAACGCATTTCTTTCAACCACTTGCAAGCTGACGAACGGCCGTGTTCACCGAGATGCGGCAACTGACCTAGTTTCTCAAAACCAGCTACTTACGCATCTTCGTTGCAACGCTTTCCTCCCCATTCAGTACTGCCCATCGTTACGATACCCACACATGATTTCCATAATACTCGAGGCCAAAAAGTCTTTTGATGATTGTGAATTCGTAACCATGCCCTGCCAAAGGGCCTGTTTGCACGTTGATGCGATAATATAGAAAGTACTTCGTTCCTGCGCCGCGTTCTATGTTCAGGTAACCATGATTATCGAATCCTTCGGATTGAAAGACTCGGCCTGCCTCGAATGAGTCAAGTATTCTAACGTTCCGATCATTCAAGCGTGCGATCGACTGATCTTCTAAGCGGCAATCGGTAAACGTCATAATGACGTTATTACCTTTGGCAAAGTTTAGACCGTCTCGCGATTGTTTGTTTCCAGGTAGCGGATTGCCATGAAGCGCCCATTCTGTGAGCTTGGCAATGACAATCCGTTCGTCGGATTCTGTTATGTCGCGACGGAGAGTAGTGAGGCCAAAAGTTAGCGACGCAATAGTAACCGCAATGAGTCCAAGTTTAAAGGATCGCTGTCGGTTTAGATGCATGATGATTTCCTCCGAGATGGCGAACGCGACTAAGCTCAACGGTTGCGATAACCGAGTGGCCGCGGTTAAGGCCCAACTGGTAAACGCGCTGTCGGCCACTCCGCGTTCATGGCTTTGTTATCCACCGATGTCTGGCTTTAGATATTGCTTCCAAATGATATGAGTGAGTTTCTCGTCGTCAGCGCGTGTTACAATTAGGGTCGTCGACATGTTTGCAGCGTTAACAATAATGGTGTGAATTGAGAAGGGAAGTCCTTCTGAATCATCGCTAAACACTGCAGATCTACCAGCGCTTGGTTGAATCCCTAAATTTTCGTCATTCTTTGGATTCCGCGAGAGCAACTCGCGGTAAAACGCGATGACCTTATCCACTGGGTCAACGGTTGTCATTGTAGTCTTTAGTACGATCGAGTAATCGGTGTTTTTTCCGTCCGAGCTAGTTGTGGCGGCATCGGACATTTGTGACTTACCAATTTCAGCGTCAGGGTATCGCCACTTCATAATAGTCCCAAGTAGCAGTATCGGTTCATCTGCATACGCAGGCAAGGAGAGCAAAGCGGTAAATAGAAAAGCTATCGAAAATCTTGCAATTAAACGCATTGATCGGCGCTCCATAAGACAATTGTGAATCTTCGCATTCTAACTTGCCGATACCGGCGTCATTTCAGTAGGATAACACCACCGATAACCCAGCGGCAGCAAAAAATGTTGTTTTCAAGAAATGCCTGATCCGCCGCTTAAGTTCATCGGATTGTTCGTCGCTTCCTCATTGGCACGTTTTAGCGTCCAGCGTCCTTCAAGTCGCGTGTAGCTTCCAATGTGATAACCAATCACATTATATGCCGGATACGACTCCAGAATGCCACTCCAGATAGAGCCAAGTTCTAGTCGTATTGTCCCGCCACATGCGATGTGAGGAATGGTTCCTTGCCCATCGGCATTGAGATCACCTTCGAATTCATGAAGGTCAATACTAGCACAGGTAAGGCAACGCGGAGGGGAATGACGCTGAGCGATAAGGTCGAGGTAGCCACGCAAGATCTTTCGGTGAATCTTCCGAACTGGTGATTTTGAAACAGTTACTTGTCGAGTAAATTGCCAATCGTTAATTCCCCATTGAGCAAAGTTCCAGCGAGTTCGCCAAAGTTCCTTCTCAATTTCTGATCGAAGTGGAAGATCTTCCGATTGAGATACACCGCAATTCTCGCACCAAATCCATCGCCCTCGAACAGGCAGCAAAATCCCGCTTCCAGTTTCATACAGTCCTTCAACGCGATCCCATCCTTCCACGACTTGAACGTCGTAGGTGCAAACATCGCATTTGGCACGTCCACATTGAGGCATCTTTGGTTCGACAGCGCGCCACCGATAACAGCGGCGGTAAAAAAGTTGATTTCAAGAAACGCCTGATCCGCCGCTTGGGTTGATCGGATTGTTTGTCGCTCCCGGTTTTGGCACGGCGTTGTTTGGGTGAATGAACTCGCAATGGTCCAGCAATTGTTCAAGCCGATCGTCGACGACCACATTAGGTTTCGGCAGGAAGCAGACGAAGCAATCTGCGATGCCCAATTTAGTCGCCACGTCGCGAGAGTATTGAGCACCCCCGCGACTCCAACAATATAGCACGTTCCCGGCATTGAACATTTCGCGAACATATCGAATCGTGTTTGGTATTGGAATTTGTTTTGAACCAAATGATCGAATCAGTGTGTCGTCTACGTCGACGAAGATCGCGGACTCTTTCTGGGAAGTTGGATTGGTCATTGTTTGATCTAAAATCTCAGTGATCGTTCCACAAGCGATGTTATTCTGTCCCTCTGCTAGTGTAAACGAAGAGCCATGTTGAAGCCGCGATTGTTGCAGGTCAGGGCGATTGAAGGAAAGAAGTGCGTCCGTAGCGTCCCCCGGTTCAATCCAAATATCCCCCGGTATTGTAACCGAAACATCGTTGTCTTGACCGCGATATCGAAACTGCGGTCGGTAGCCCGTTGTGAACGCGCCGCGACGCCCACCAACTACGGTTGGAGTTGTCAGCAATTTCACGCGCAGATGAGGTTCCATTGTATTGCGACGAACGCCCCGATTCACCGAGTCACGGCTAGTAACGTTTCCATTTTTGAGAACTTATGGCCGCGACTGCGGTGGAATCGACTGTTCTGTCGATTTGTTTCGCCGACTGTGTCAGGTCGGTCATTGCAAAGTGGTTAATTGTAATTCGATCGGAAGGAACGAACGTCGTCAAGCAATCGGATACAAGTTGCAGTTGTTTGCCGGTGAGAACAAGGTCTTTTCCGATAATCCATGTCTTGTTCCGCGTGTCTACCAGGATCATCTGCCTTTCTTCAAAGTCAATGTAAAGCGTCAAAACTTGATCGTAGCGAATGACCCGACAATTTTGTTCTTCTTCGACGCTGCCAAATCGAATTTGGATATCGTCCACTTCAATGAAACGCGTTGTCGGCCAGATAATTCGTTTAAAGGATGCGAGGAAGGTGACGACGGTGATTCCGCAGAGAAAAGCGCCGAATGGCCATAAACCATCGACGCCCGAGAACACCGAAAAAAGTCCGAAACCAACCGTGAATAGCGACAATGCGACGGCAGCCGTTATTTCAGCGCTGTCGTTTGTTCGGCGTTCGAATCGAATCACGTTTCATTTCTCCAACAGAACGGTTGGCATCGCCGAGCACGAGCAGATTACTCGAGGCAGGTCAAAGCGGCGGACCGAGCGCTTCGTGTGCATGCCGTTGGTCTGCCTTCATTTCTTTGGTTCGGGAACATTTGCAGTGATACTAACTTCACATTTTGGCAACAGCTTTTTCAACTCAAGCTCGAGTTCGGAACTCTCCTGTGTGAGGTCGACGAAAATCTGTTTCGCATTCTTGAGCAATGACAATTTGCGTACTCCAGCTTGTGTGATTTTGGATGCGGTGTTGACGTTTTCGATTGATAGGACTTCTAGGGCTTCCCAATGTGATATGACTTCAAGGCACTCATCATTGATGGGAGTTTCCGTGATGATTACGCGAGTCAGCCGTTCGCATTTTGAAAAATGCTTGAAGCCAGTGCCGTCAAACTTGCAATCGCTAATTTGAATTTCTTCAATCGCTTCAAGATCGTTACAGTGCTCAAATGCTTTGTCATCCGCCAGAATATGAGACAAGAATAATATCCGCATGTCACTCAGCGGCTTCAACAATTCGAATGTGTCATTTGTGAATTGATCTCCAATGAACCCAATCAGTACGGTCTTGCTTGGCAATTCCCAATCCCCACCTAATTCGATGATCTTCCTCACGGACTTTTGCTGATCCAGAGGTTGGTCAAGAATGGTCTTAGTCGATTGAGCAAGTGCGGTAACGCCGCACCACTGCGTCAACGTTAGAACTAGCAGTAAATAATATGGTTGCATGTGGAGCGAAGTGTTGGCAGAACAGCGGCTAAAACCCAATCGCCGAGATTGGTATTGATGTAAGTAAACGCGAGACCGGCGACTTGCGTTCATAGCTTGGCTCTGCCAGCCTCGATCGCTTCGCCAGTCAGCAAGCGGTGAGCCGTACAGTATACTGTCAGAAACCAGATACCATTGAGCATCATGACCATCGAACTAAAAACCACAAATACATCCAGCCGTATTTTCAGGGAAGCGCTGAGTACCCAAGAGAATCCAATGATTCCAATGGAAGCGTACCATGATGGGTGCCACCAAGGACATGCCGATCTAAGCACCCTGTGGCGATGTTTCGTCTCGGGCGTCTCTCCTCCCTCCGCTGAATTCAGGCCAAGCTTTGTGTAGGTGATGATGAAGGGAATTGCTAACAGCGCAGAAATCACAAACGACACTCCCGTCACATCCATCGGGCGAACGAAGAACCCGATACCTTCGCCGAGCGCAAAACACAGCATCGCCACGGAAGTTGAGATCGCTATCATACCGTAAACGCGGGCGATTCGAATTTGAGTAACCGTTAACATCATGCAGCTCACTTGGCAGAACGGAACGGCTCAGCGGGCGACGGCGAACGACTCTACCACCGCCGCTCCGTTGCAACCGATGGTCACCCAACTATTCTACCGGATGCTTCTTGCGGTATCGAGCCTGTCCGACGAACCCTGCGGTGATCGACCAGGGTAAAGTGATCGCAGTCAAAGCGGTGCCGATTGCGCCAAACAAAGCAAACGCCGACTCAGTAGTCGATAGTTCAATGATACGCGAAGTACCATCTGCGGTGTTGCGCTGAATGCGTCGATGCATCGTCGCTTCGGCGTAGAATGTCGGCACGATCGGGACAACAAAGAGTAGTGACCAAAGCGTACCGTTGCGAAATCCGGTTTTGAATCCGTGCCATCGCGAGGTTCGCGTCCGCGGAACTGTCCCGGCATCGGTAATGGCGGGCGATTTGTAAGGGTTCGAGGAATGGCTATCCAAAATAACGGTTTCCGTGTTTGCACTAAGGCGGGGAACGCTACGGATCACCAAGTCGGCGCGATGATCTCTCCTTTGGCAAAACGCACCGTTCGCCGACTTTGGTGCATCCGATTGTTCGTTGGTCATTTGCTGGCAGTTTCAACGCGCGTGATGAACCCGTCCAGGTGTTTCAAGTAGGCGTCAGTTAGCCAGTCGTTGTGATCAGCGCCTTCGATTGTAACAAATTGTTTTGGTTCGTTCGCCGCGCGGAAAAGCTTTTCGCCCGTTGAAAATGGAATCGTTCGGTCCACGCTGCCGTGACTTTGAAGCAATGGGCCGCGATAACGGCGAACCAGCGCAACCGAGTCGAGTTTGTCTTGTGGAACTAACCAAGACAATTTCGGATAGTGAACGTCGGCAACTTCGCGAAGCGACGAGAAAGTGCTTTGCAGGATCAGACCTCGCGGTGGTGAGTCAGCCGCCAATTGAACAACAATTGCCCCACCAAGCGATTCACCCATGAGAATCATTTCCGAGTCCTTGACGGCCGCAAGTTCGCACAGTTTCGACCGAGCGGCCGTTGCATCTTGAATTGCCCCTTCGACGGTTGGAGTGCCCTCGCTGCGTCCGTATCCACGATAGTCAAACATAAATACGGATACTCTTGCTTGGGTCTGCAAATATCGTAACCACGGAGCCCGTGATGCAACGTGCCCGGCGTTTCCGTGTGCGATAAGCACCACGGCACGTGCGTCATCGGCGGGGCAATACCAGCCATGCAATTTCGTTCCGTCTTCCGCAGAAAAGGAGACGTCTTTGAATTGCAAATCCTTTGGATTCCAATTTCCATTCGGGAATTTGGACGGAAAGAACAGCAGAAGCTCATCGATTGATTGCGTTTTAGCCTCGGTTGTCGAGTCAGACTTCAATGATTCCTGTGCGTAGCAACGAGTCGTCAATAAAAGTGGGAGAAGGGCCACGATGAGAGCAGCAATCCACCGATTCACCATAACGCACCTTCAGGATTCGACCAACGAACGATCATGTTAACCGAGCCCCCGCCAACAAGGATTCCATTTCGAAAATGAAGGTCGAGAGCTTCGGTCCATCATTTTGTTCGTCGCTATGAAGTTTTGTCGAGGGTCCGAAAATGCCGAATCACCGTTCACAAACGCGCTATTTGCGTCGCCCAAGTAACGATTCGACAAAGCTTAAGGCAATTCCTAACGGAAGCATTATAGGCATCCATATCCATTTATACCACGCGATCAATGGTCGATCGGAGCGGACATATTGAACGTATCCGTCATGGTCGATCATGAGTTCGGGTTTTGACCATCGAGAATTGTAGCCCGTTACGAATGCTTCTTTGTGTTCCCAACTCCTGAGGCACTCCTGATGTGCGGCCGTATCAACCATTCGCGAGAGAGGTGGATCAAGTGCGACCATCGTCGTTGCAATCCAATTGTTAGAATCGCCAAGCAATTCGCCACACAACGAGCAGCACGAGTCATTGCCGAGGAGTGCCATTCAGCCCTCTGTGAAAGTTGGTTGTCTCGATGCGACGAACGACTCGCATTAGCGGGTCGGCGCGAGATGCGTTGATTTCAAAACCGACCCGACCGCCGCTCCGTTGCATGTACGCCCAACATGGGCGTGAGTTTGTGGGGTGCGGAACTCGCGAGAGTTCCTAGTCCCCTGTGTTTAGTTCCGATATTCTTACAGGAGTCAGTATACCAAATGAATAGCTCGTAAGAAACAGACACGAGGCGAAGGCAACTGCGACCTGCGGCGACTGGGCGTGGGAAGGAAGCCTGCGAAACCATGGGTAAGCGCCGAGTCTTTCGACCGCCATCAGTGCGTCACTACCCCACTCGGATGGTTTCTCGCCAAGACCTGCGAGGTCGTAAACGTAGTGCTCAGAAAACAACTATTTAGAAACCGCATAGAGGCCGGTCGCTCTAGCCGAGCGTGCATGAGAACGCGAAGGCAAATCGGAAACGGAGGATTAAAGCCACGTGCTCTTTGGAGTCTCAGTTGAGATCAATCGGAATCGGCGGCCACGGCAAAGCCAGCCTTAAGCTCAGTGTAGGAACCAGACCGACGCCAGCGGATGACACCTCCAATGTCACCCGCCGCCAACTCGCTCTGCACCTCCGATACCGCGTTTACCAGCGAGGTTCGAACCGCCGGATGCGGACCCGCATGTCCGGTGGTGTGAGAGGGGGCCCTGGCAACCGGGCTCCTATCTCGATGCGATTGTTACCCCAGGTCATTTCGCGATCACGTAGTCGAGTACGTTCGCCAATCGTTGTAACAAATCAGCGGCGGATTCCTCGTGTCCACCAAAATGATACACGATTTCAATTGGACGTTCCGGCATCACTATGCATTTGAGAAACAGTTCATCGGAATGACGATCATCCGTGCAGATCATTTCAACGGATTCAGCTAGTGATTGCAAGCGTTCGTCTGCGGTCTTTTGATCAATGTCCGGCATTGCTGCGATCAGCCGGTCAGCAATGAGCTTCATTGCTCGGCTATGATCGACAACCACGCACGCGAACTCGTCGTTCGCGCGTTGCACAACAGTCGCGATATCAAGCCATGACGAGGAAGCATTCGGCGTTAGTGATGTCATTCTTGTTTGCGTGGGGTAACGGAACGCGTCACCGGGTACGCGCGAGAGACTTTCAATTTCAAAACCGGCAGACTCGCGTACTCCGGTGCACGCGATTGTTATTGCTCCGTCTTCGCTTGATCCAGAATTTTGCCGAGACGGTCGCGAAAGAACGTCAGATTCTTGAGTCGAAACTCTGTCATTCCGTGCGTTTCAATCTCGCGACTTAGTGAGTCCATGGAATCCACCAAAGCGCGAATACGAAGTTGAGTGATGGAAAGTCCTTCATGCTTTGCCAACCAAGCTGCCACGTTCTCTTTATTGAGCGCGTAGTGTTCACGAAAGCCTTTCGGCCAGGCGCTCTCGATCTGGTATTGAATGATTTCGAATGACACTTGGCCAACTGTCGGCTTATGGACGGTTGCCCCGTGGAACAGCCCATTATCAATGATGGTTTCGTCGTCGATGCGCTTGAGCAACGCTGGAAAGGCCTCAGTCCCTGCGTCACGCAAGTCGGCGTGTGAGTGCGTGGCAGTCCCTCGGTCGCCAGCAAGTTTGTCGATCAGAGCATCGAAATCAGGTGATACGATTAAGATGGTGAGGACGACGACGGCATACATTTGCGATCTCAGTGCAATAACGACCAAAATCACCCGGTTGCCGCCAAGTGACATTGATTTCAGGAAACGCCCGATCGGCAACTCGGGTGCATGTACGCCCAACATGGGCGTGAGTTTGTGGGGTGCGGAACTCGCGAGAGTTCCTAGTCCCCTCTGTTGAGTTCCGATCGTCTTATTGGAGTCAATATACCAAATGAATAGCTCGTAAGAAACAGATACGCGGCGAGGGCAACTGCGACTTGGGCGAACAGGCGTGGGAAGTAAGCAACAAAGCACTTTGACTAATGCCAATCTAACAACAACCCGATTGGTAAGTCTATTAGAAGTCTGGAACAGGCTTGCTCTTAAAAGATGAAACGGCCCCAGTTGCGGACCCGCATGCTAGAAGTTGTGAGAGGGGTCCCGGGTAACCGGGCCCCTATCTCGATCGCGTTGTTATGGCTCATTCTATCGTATACGCACATTGCCGTCATCCTCTGCGTCGCTACCGACATTGGCCCACATGTACCAGTTACCATCGCCCCTCGGTGTAATCGTTAGTCGCAAACCGCCGTGCGTGTCCCGATGCTCGTAGAATCGTATCGCCTTGTCGTTGGGTGAATACGCGCTCGCACCAACTTGGATCTCAGAACAGGTGAAGACATACTCGAGCATTGGGCATCCCTGGACAGGTTCGACATGGTCAGCAGCAAGTCCAATCGTTCCGTATTCGGGTGTGATCCAAAGCAAGTATCGGAGCCGCGCGTCCGCAAAACTCAAATGGTGTGTTGAAAATCTAGGATCCTCGGCCTCAAATAGCTCGTGTTGAGCATCGAAGAACTCAATGATTTCTTCGAGATTGAATTTCATCATGAATCATTGATGCCAGAACGTCGGCGGTAACCGAGCCGCCGCTAAAAAACTATGATTTCAAAAAACGCGTGATCGGCGGCTTCGGTTCACGTACGCCCAACATGGGCGTGAGTTTGTGGGGTGCGGAACTCGCGAGAGTTCTCAGTCCCCTGTGTTTAGTTCCGATATTCTTACAGGAGTCAGTATACCAAATGAATAGCCCGTAAGAAACAGACACGCGGCGACGGCAACTGCGACCTTCGGCGACCAGGTGTTGGAAGGAGTCCTCAAAGCACATTGACTTACTCGATTCTAAGAATGGCTTGCTTGTTGTGCCAAAGGGAATTCTGGACGAAGCATATTCTGAAAGGATGAACCGGCCCTAGTCGCTGATCCGCCTGCTGGGTGTCGTGAGAGCGATCCCGGGTAACCGGGCCCCTATCTCGATTGGTTTGTTATCCGATTACTGATCAGATTATGCTGTTTCATGATCCGGTGGTGGCCAAGGCCACTCATCCCACTCAAAGTTGCGTACTCCGCCAACACTGCGTAGCCATGATCGAAAGTTAGGCTCCCCATGGCAAACGGCCCAGTCAAGTGGTGTTCCACCGCTCGAATCCACGCTGTTAATCTCCGCTCCGTGTGTATGGAGAATTTTCGCAGCAGCATATTGGTTGTGAGCACAAGCATAGCTAAACGCTGTCTCTCCGTCATCGTTCGCCCAATTGACATTCACACCACTTTCAATCAGTACTTGCATCGTTGCCAAATGTCCTAATTGAGATGCAATGGAAAGCCAACCATCAAGAACTGACTGGCCCTCAAGCGAATTGGCATCAATGGTCTTACGCAACGAGATCGCATCATCACGCTCGATTGCTGCCGATATTTCAGATTCGATGTTTCGGTCTGATCGCATTGTTTCGGATAACGGGAGCCATCACCGTGCATGGTCGAAAATGCAACCACCGCAGAACCGCGTTTTCGAGTGCTCCTTTGTATGGCTTTGTTCTGCCCTTATGGCATGTTAACGATCGATCTCGAGGGTTGGACGACCATGTTCATAAGAGACGTTTATGTTCGGATGCTCCCAAAGCGACCATTCCGTCTGTTCAGTTCCCCGGGTGCTCAGTTGCCATCCGCAGTTGAAGCGTATCAACAATTCTTCGCGGGTGTCGAGCGTCACAGAGAGGACACGAGAATCTCCAAGCAGCTTCAATACCAGCGATTCTGTCAGTTCAGACCGAGGTATCTCAAAACCGAAGTCGTCCGAAAGCAGCCAGTCGTAACCAGCGAATATGTGTCGTTCATGCTTAGTGCGACCGGAACATTGATAAACGCCGACTGAAGGTCCAAATTCGAGGTAGAGTGCTAGGTAATCGCCGAACCAAATCCTCGATACGGGCAACGAATCGAAATGAGAAATGAATTCGAAGAATTCTCTGTCATCAAGCTGTCGTTTCAACATTGAAATCTTCGGGGCAGAACGACAGCCGTCACCGGGCCGCCGGAGAAACGCTCCCCATCGGCAAGCCGCGTGATCGCCCGCTCCGTTGCATGTACGCCCAACATGGGCGTGAGTTTATGGGGTGCGGAACTCGCGAGAGTTCCTAGTCCCCTCTGTTGAGTTCCGATCGTCTTATTGGAGTCAGTATTCCAAATGAATAGCTCGTAAGAAACAGATACGCGGCGATGGCAACTGCGGAAGGGTAACACACCATGGTAAGGAAGCCTGCAAAGCACTTTGACTAACGCCAATCTAACAACAACCAGCTTGGTCAGCATCCACTAGATAACCAGAACAGGCTTGCTCTTAAGCGATGAGACGGCCCCAGCAGCGGGCCCGCATGCCCGGTGTTGTGAGAGGGGCCCCGAGTAACCGGACTCCTATCTCGATCGCATTGTTCGCGGGCTCTTATTCCGGGTTGTCAAGCAAAGTATCGCGAACATCAAAGTAGATCGCCCCTATTGGATCACCACGACTCGGATTCTCCGCGAGCGTTCCGTTTGTATTTCTCCAGTTAAGCTCATCTAGTACTGCGGATTCAATGACAACGCCCCATGAATCATTGAGCAGTACCGGTTCCGGGAGGCAAGCGGATATTGTAAACCCTTGCATGTTTTTTGCGGTCAAGTGTGTTAGCACAAAAGGTCCATCAGCCTTAGGACGCATTCGTAATCCTTCGTCGACCCAGCTAACTTCAGGCCGTGACCAGTACTTGAGGTAGGCAGCTAACGCTTGGAGCCCTGTTGTAAGGATGATGCACAACAGACAAAAGCTGTTTATGTATGTTAATGTCTTTATCATTTGACTAGAAAGGGTCCGATAACGACCGAAATCACACGGTTGCGGCCTAGTGACTTTCCATCAGGAAACGCGCGACCCGCAACACGCGTGCATGTACGTCCAACATGGGCGTGAGTTTGTGGGGTGCGGAACTCGCGAGAGTTCTCAGTCCCCTCTGTTGAGTTCCGATCGTCTTATTGGAGTCAGTATACCAAATGAATAGCTCGTAAGAAACAGACACGCGGCGAAGGAAACTGCGGAATGGTAACACACCATGGTAAGGAAGCCTGCAAAGCACTTTGACTAACGCCAATCTAACAACAACCAGCTTGGTCAGCATCCAATAGATAACCAGAACAGGCTTGCTCTTAAGCGATGAGACGGCCCCAGTAGCGGCCCCGCAAGCCCGGTGTTGTGAGAGGAGTACCAGGTAACCGGGCCTCTATCTCGATTTTTTGGTTCTGTGGGCTGTTGGATTCACCACCGCACAACGTGTAGTCGCTCAATGCTTGTAAAGTGCTCATCTCGCGTCACCAAGGATAGCGAGTGCTGTACCGCGGACGCCGCTATCCAGATATCGTTTTCGGGAATGGGGCGACCTTTCCTACGCAGAAACGCTTTCAGTTCGCCATAGCTGCGTGCCGTCTCAGCATCGCATGGAACCGATACCGCATCGCGAACAAAATCAAGCAGGCGTTGGATATTGTCGTCGACCTTGTTCGAGTTCAACGCCCCGTAGAAAAGTTCACCGATCACCGTGCTGGAAAGATAGAGCTGCGAAGACGGATCCGGCCTTTGAAGTGTTTGGTCCGCAGTCAGAAATGCGATCACGACGTTGGTGTCTAAGAGATATCTACCATTCATTCAAATTGACCTGTTCGCATCCCGCTTCAATTGCCTCAATCATAAATCGGCCTTCGTCGGCGTCGATGCTACCAATGTGCTTGTCGATCGCTTGTACCGACATGCCGGTGCCGATAAGTCGCAGCGAACGCACGTATTCCAGTACGCGCTGCTGAACTTCAGGCGAAAGTTGCCCAAGTTCATTAGTGATTTGTGATGAAATGTCGGTGCTCATGAGCCCATTCTACATCAGAGAAGAAATTCAGGAAACCGTATTAATAATGCGGCACACGGCGGTTCCGAAAAGTGCCCACAGAACGACTAAGTTCAACGGCCCCCGACGTGTGATGCACTAAAGCTCGACACCGCTTGGGAGTGGGGCAGTAGCACGTGCGCCCAACATGGGCGTGAGTTTATGGGGTGCGGAACTCGCGAGAGTTCCTAGTCCCCTGTGTTTAGTTCCGATACTCTTACAGGAGTCAGTATACCAAATGAATAGCTCGTAAGAAACAGACACGTGGCGAAGGCAACTGCGACCTGCGGCGACTGGGCGTGGGAAGGAAGCCTGCGAAACCATGGGTAAGCGCCGAGTCTGTCGACCGCCATCAGTGCGTCACCTACCCCACTCGGATGGTTTCTCGCCAAGACCTGCGAGGTCCTAAACGAAGTGCTCAGAAAACAACTATTCAGAAACCGCATAGAGGCCGGTCGCTCTAGCGGAGCGTGCATGAGAACGCGAAGGCAAATCAGAAACGGAGGATTGAAGGCACGTGCTCTTTGGAGTCTCAGTTGAGATCAATCGGAATCGGCGGCCACGGCAAAGCTAGCCTTAAGCTCAGTGTAGGAACTAGACCGACGCGAGCGGATGACACATCCAATGTCAGCCGCCGCCAACTCGCTCTGCACCTCCGATACCGCGTTTACCTTCGAGGTTCGAACCGCCGATACGGACCCGCATGTCCGGTGGTGTGAGAGGGGTCCCGGGTAACCGGGCCCCTATCTCGATCGCATTGTTCGTCTTACATTTATTCATTTTCGCGCCACCATTTCGCTTCTTCAACGAGAGACTGTCGCATGTTCGGAGTTGCATCTCGTAGCCACAAGTTGATTGTGTTGAGGTATTCATGGCAAGCTATCCCGTCCGCGAATTCTACGGCCAGTGAATGGTCAATTTGAGCAAGCATCCGAAAGGCAATTGCACGACGTGTGACGATGCTGTGATCGTCTGATCGCCTTTCAGATAGCACAATTTCCTTTAGGCATTCAATTGCGAGTGGGTAAGTCGTACCCAGGCATCCCAGAGCGTTGATGGCGTAGGCGGAAACCTCAGTGTTTGTGGTGTGTGCCAATTCAATGATGAAATTTAATACATCGACGTGAAAGGAATTATTTGGATCAAATCCGATCTGGCGAACGATGTCGCCCAACGACAACGCACCATATCCAAGAAGGGCGATTTGAATTTTGTCAAGTTCGTTCGAAGCTAAGTCAACCGCGCGGCAACATTCAAGCAGCTTTGGGAGATGCTTTGCAGCACGTAGTCCCTCCGAGCGAAGAATCAGCGCCGCTCCGAATTGGGTTCGTACGGATGCGGAATCTAATGCCTCGTCGAAATTCAATTGCAACCTCCTAGACGAACGACACGGATCACCAAGTCGGCGCGATGATCTCTCCATTGCCAAAACGCACCTTTCGCCGACTTTGGTCCAAGTACGCCCAACATGGGCGTGAGTTTGTGGGGTGCGGAACTCGCGAGAGTTCCTAGTCCCCTGTGTTGAGTTCCGATATTCTTACAGGAGTCAGTATACCAAATGAATAGCTCGTAAGAAACAAACACGAGGCGAAGGCAACTGCGACCCGGGCGACCGGGCGTGGGAAGGAAGCCTGCGAAACCATGGGTAAGCGCCGAGTCTGTCGACCGCCATCAGTGCGTCACCTACCCCACTCGGATGGTTTCTCGCCAAGACCTGCGAGGTTACGTACAGAAACCGCATAGAGGCCGGTCGCTCTAGCCGAGCGTGCATGAGAACGCGAAGGCAAATCGGAAACGGAGGATTGGTAGATGCGGAGCTTGTGCAGGGATAATTCACGCTCTTATTTGGGGAGATCTGCCGATGTCCCTGCCTGAAAACACGTAGGTCCTTGCGACCGAAACTCAGGGCGTTGCAAAGGCGACTTTGCTCGCACATCAGCAGAAGTCAGCAGCGGCCGTAGTACTGATCTTCGAAGTCCAATCGAAACAGGAAGGGCCAAACGAATCTTGTTAAGGAAGAACTAGCCATAACCTCGAACCGTCCGAAACACATAGAAGCTAGCTTGCGCATTCCCACGGAAGCCGAGCATCATAAAGCCACGTGCTCTTTGGAGTCTCAGTTGAGATCAATCGGAATCGGCGGCCACGGCAAAGCCAGCCTTAAGCTCAGGGTAGGAACCAGACCGACGCGAGCGGATGCCACCTCCAATGTCACCCGCCGCCAACTCGCTCTGCACCTCCGATACCGCGTTTACCAGCGAGGTTCGAACCGCCGGATGCGGACCCGCATGTCCGTTGGTGTGAGAGGGGTCCCGGGTAACCGGGCCCCTATCTCGATGTACGCCCAACATGGGCGTGAGTTTGTGGGGTGCGGAACTCGCGAGAGTTCTCAGTCCCCTGTGTTGAGTTCCGATTTTCGTACAAGAGTCACTATACCAAATGAATAGCTCGTAAGAAACAGACACGCGGCGACGGCAACTGCGACCTTCGGCGACGGGGCGTGGGAAGGAAGCCTTCGAGTTCGTTGGTTAGAAGAGGTTGAAAGTGAACCCGAAGAATAGCATTGAAGTGGACACAACCCGGCCAAATCAAACGCACCTGGCAGTGTGATCGCTAGAGTTCTGCGCTGAAGTTGGAAAGTTGTATCCACCGCAATCCAAAATCTTACCTCAACACTTCCAACAGAACCATCATCAGCACGCTGCAGAGCCAATGAGCACCCAGGCAATACGGTCAAGCGTTCGTCAACAACGAGTTGTTGAATTAAACCACTGGTTGTCAAGCCAAACCTAGCCTACCGACCAAAGCAAAACCCAAGTTAAGCTGAATCGATTCTGCGGCCGCAACCAACCCGGGCTTCTTGAACAAAGGACTTGAGCATCGGCTCGAAGACTCGCGATGTCAAATCCTTATTGATTCGTTCTTGTCATGCGTTATTCCAAGGAGAGCTCGCACGTTCGATTTGCACCGCACTTGATTCGAATTGTCTTTCCTCTAGCAATGACCGTATTGAGTTGCAGCTTTTCTGATTGAACTACTACGGTTTGTGGATCGTTTGAGTCTACATGAGAACCAAGTTCCATGATCAATGAGACGGACCAACTGCCGTCTCCCTTTGGTTCAAGCATACCAAGAATCACAGTCCCAGTTTTTGGAGCATAGTCTTGTTCTGCTCTAGCGCGTAAAGGCTCAGATGAGTAACGAATTTTGCCGCCAAAAAACGGTTTCTTTATTCTAACGTCAACCAAAACTTTTGACTCAATTGATTCATCAATCAAACGAACCTTCAGCGGGATACGCTGTTCTTCAATTGCAGCCTCGTTTACCGAAGACTTCTTAAGTGTATAAACAACCCCACGTGGGTCGGATCCCATGCCACGGGTGATCGATAGTTTCTCACCCTCAAGACGGATGGACGCATCAAACGTCGAATCCCTGCGTTTAACGTTAACAAACGATGCTTCAACACGATCTGCGGATTCATTAATAATATCGGACAATTCGTAAGCGATATCGCCATCTGTACTGTGGATGGTCCATGTACTTGCCGTAAACACATGAAGCGCATCTGCTTTCCGCGAAATTCCCATGACGGCATTAGTAACATTGTCTGTTTCCCATGTTCCCGAAATCTGATCCGTGAATCGGAGTCCCCCCTCTTCGTTGCGGTCGATCAATTGCGCTGATGCTAATGGGATTAATGCAAAGGCGAACAACAAGGCGATAGTAACAATTCGAAGTTGAAACACGGATGAAGTCTTTCTTCTGAAAGAACGAACGACACCCATCACCTAGCCCCCGGAAGAGATGTCTCTAAAGTTAGGAACGCACCGGCGGGGGCTTAGGTGCATGGGATTGTTATTTGCTTGTTTTTGGTTGTGGATAGACGACATTGACCGGTTCCCCGTCAGGGACGTCCACGTTTATGCGACCATTGTATACGAATACGTCAACGTCGAGTCTATTCGCAACAAATTGTGGCAACCAATCCGGAAGTTCATCGACGTATTGATCCGTAGTGCGATTCCAACCAATCAGGTAAACAGGGCCAGGCTTTACCATTGCTTCAAGTTCCTCTGGGGAGGCGGTTGACTCAATTTCGTCCTCAATGTCGGCCCAACCATGTTCACGAGAGACATTCAAGGCAAAGGGGAGAAACGGTACGTTGACCCACATCCATTCGTAGACATTTTCAGAGTCGTGTTCAAATGACTCGGGTGCGGCACTCGGCGCAAGCAGTAATCCGATATCTGGGAACTTCCGATTGAATATGGCCTTGAGGTACACGCACGCCTTTGCAAATAACGATGGCGGTAACCGAGTCGCCGCCAAAAACTATGATTTCAAAAACCGCGCGATCGGCGACTTCGGTTCACCGCTTGGTTATCGGGCATGTTCGGCTTTGTGTCGGGCTGCTTCACGTACCACATTATCTCGGTCTTCCAAAAGTACCGCAAGCACTCGTTGCGTGATCTTCGCGTTGCATGCAAGTGCCGAGCGAACCGACGGATCACTGTCGTTTGACAAAGTGAGTTGAATTGATTCTGGAATTTTACGTTTACGTGCTACCATATCACGAACTTTTGAATCTTGATCGTTGGCCAAAATCTGCAGAATCTCGATTAGAACGGTTTTGTTGTGAGCTACCCAGAATCTCATGTCTGGCATCTGTTCGAGAATATCGAGCCAAACTTGGAGTGGTGCGTCATCGTGAGCAGCGCGATGATACTCTGCTTCGATGGTGCTCTCTCGCAACAATCGGAATTGCTCAGCAGATTCGATCATGGTTCGCTTCAGCCCGATAACGCCCGTGTTCAGCGGCTGAAGTTTGAGATATTGGAGTGATTGAGAGTAATTTAACAAGTCCGCTGCAACACATTGTTCGGCCGCGGTAGAACACGGGCGTTCGGCCGCGGTAGAACACGGGCGTTCGGCCGACGGTAGGGATGATGCGGCGAGCGTTGGATATTTAACTAGACGATATAGGATCGTTAGTTCGGTAAGACGGGCGGCGATGCTGAGGTACAAAGCTCGCCGCCGTCGGCCGAACGTTAGGGATCACGAAGTCGCCGCGTTTGATTTTCAATTGCCAATGGACGCGTTCGGCGACTTTCGTGCATCCCTTGGTTCGCCATTTTTATGCGATAGACGCGCCATAGGTTACGGTGCCTCGTTACCTTTCGGTAGTTTATCACCGTCCCATGCTACATCAAGGGATTCGTGGACAAGCCATATCTCGGGCCGTAGCATCTTAAGGTCTCGTGCGCCTGCCAATGTGATTTCTGTCCCTGTCAAGTTAACGCCTTCGAGTCCACGGATTGAGGCAAGCGAGCTAATGGCGGAGTCGGTTACATTCGTGTTCGAGAGGTCCAGAATCCTCAATTGGCCTACATCCTTCAGTTGTTCCATCGATGTATCTGATGCACTGGTTGAGCCTAGCATCAAATGCCAGATATCGGCGTTTCTCAAATTGCGCAGATTGATCTCTTTGTCCCCGTAGCCCGTGAGGTCGAGACGATCAATTTTGACATAATCCGGCAGTCCCGGATCGTCAATTTCTCCCGTAAATGAAACGTAGCTCAAGTGGTTACGGTTGTTGAATTCAAAGCTGTGAGCGCCCGCACTCTTTAATTGGGATGAGGCGCTCTGTTGCAACCGCCATCCCTCAGTGAAGATCATGAGATAAAGCGATGCGATCGCGGCAATGCCGACAACGACGAATAGTGTCTTGAGCTTGAATCGCATCGAGGTCTCTAAATGGCGAACGACCGCGTTCACCGAGACGCGGCGATAAACCTGAATTCTCAAAACCAGCAATTCACGCGTCTTCGGTGCAACGCATTGTTCGTCCGATCTAATCGTTTCTATGCAAATCATGATGCCAGATCGGCGTTAGTTGTACTCGCGCTTGACGCCGGATCACGGCCGTTTGCAGAGGAGAGTATATCCCAATTGCGTTTTATGAAATAGAGATAGGCCAACACGAGAAACCAATCCATCGCGAATCCGACCCACCTAGCAGTTTCCACCGACACATCCATGGCTGAGAATAGGCGTCCGATCACAACAGCAGACAGATACGTCACGACGAGCATAACGCCAGCGGCGATGAATGGAACGCTTGCAGCTTTACCGGGATGGATTCCGATCTCCTTGGCTCTCCGAAAAAAGCCAACTGTTGCAATGAATGCGACGATCACGATTAGCAACATAGAATTCGAATAGCCACTTATTGTCTCGAAGGACGAACGACCGCGATCACCCAGTCGCGGCAAGTAAACTCACCATCACAAATCGGCCGACCCGCGATTTGGGTGCATCGCTTGGTTCGTCCGGGAATTGCGAAATCGCTGCGAGACTTCGACAGCGTTCTTGGATGACGCTCCGTCCCATGGAAGATCAATAAGTTGTTGCTGATCCCGTCTGGTAAACGATAGCGTTAACGTATTTTTTTTGATTCTAGTGGATGCCCATTGGAAACGATATCCGTCAAGTTCGAGACCGGAAAGTATTTGTCCAGCCAGTCTCTCAGATTCTCGATTGCAGTCTTCCCATGTGAAATCATTTGAAGCGAAGGAAATCGCGAGATCAAATTCGATTTCGGGAAATACGAGCTCCAGGCCGTTTGCGTTTGTCCATTTTACAAGTCCCAGCTCGCGACTAACATCTACCGTAGTGTCACCGCAGCCCAGAACGCCACAGTCGCAACGTCCAACAATCAGCTCGCCACTGGATCGCAATGCAGGTTGCGAGAGGAATTCCGGCGGATCAAGCCCGAGTGTGGATGCGTCAAGCCAGTCGTCGCCATCGATGAGAATGCGCACTTGATGGTCGTTGCTCTGGAAACAAGGCAGTATTCTGAATGCGATAGTGTGGATCATCGTTTACGGACGAACGACTGCGTTAACCGGGTTGCCGCCAGTCAACTTGCCATGTGTGAAACCGTCTACGGCAACTCCGGTTCAACGCTTTGTTCGCTACTCCCAATAGTCTTCCCACTTATCTGCAAACGCTTCCTTCAGTCGCTGCATGTAGGCATTGGTCTTGATCTTTGCCATCCAGACTTTCCCGTCGGACTCACCCTTGCAAACCACGCCCTCAGCCACGCCAAATCGACCTTCTCGAACATCGTCTGCGAATTTGCCGGTTAGCTTACCGCGATAGACCGTCCGTGCAATCGGAAGATTGACCAGATCTTGTACGAATTGGGCTGGCGAAAGAAAGCCGTGCGCGGTTTGCACGTCAATGATGACCAGACGTTTCGTGTCAGTCGACAGGTGCTTACCTGCAAAAGAGTGGTCACCGAGGAACTCTGTGAAGACGATCAGTTCGCTTGAGCCGTAGTATTCAAGACCGGACAAAACTGAAGACAGTTGTTCCACAAAGGCACCAAGGAAGACCTGCGAGCATTCCTCGAGGCCGGGATGCGCCGAGTTAAATGCTGCGATTCCTTGATCATCAAGGTCGAACCGATCTCGACGTGTGCCGAATGCATACCAACCGAGCGTAGCGTCCCAGACCCAATGGATGTTGGTGCCATCGTATTTCTCGAACGCAATGCAGGTGCCAAGCGGTGCATCACCGCTGCCGGGCATCTTCGGATAGACGAGATTAGTACGAGCCACAGAAGGAATACTTGTCTTTGGTAGCGAACGGTGGGATTAACTCAGTTCGCGGGTTTGATTGATTAGTAAGTTGGATGGCCTCGCGAACTTGAGTTCAATCCTTGGTTCGCCGGAGTCGCTCGAAGAATTCGTCACGTCGTTGCTGTGAGAGTCTATCATCGGACTCGATTGCCACAGATTCGTTGTCTCGTAGTGATTCAATCGTACCGACCGCAGTTGTGCCGAATTGCTTTGCTGGCGCTGCTGACTCCGATGATTCCCCGAACACCGAGGTCATTATTGTTGAAAACAAGGAAGGCTGTTTGGGAATGAGTTGATCATCTCTGAATTGCTGAGTTCGATCAATGTACTCGATGCGACGTTCAATTTCCGTGCGGGCTTCAGGAGGCATCTCGTCGAACTGTTGCAGCTGTCGTTTATCAGCACCCATGAACAGTCCGATTTCCGGAACAAAGACTCCGCCCGTTTCAAACGCTATGTGCTCGGCTGCAATGTAAACGTCGCGTTTATAGTTCACTCCTCGCGCCCACCACCCTAACGCAAACGCTGCTGGAAGCATCAAGAATGCAAGGACACTCATACGTGGTCTTGGGACCTTCACATCTAGCCTCAATGTTTGGCGAACGCCACGCATCAGCGGGCCGGCGCGATTGATGCTGATTTCAAAACCGACCCGACCGCCGGCTCCGTTGCATGCGATGGTTCGTGGATCTTTTTGTCAGTCCTGCCGAACCCGCCGCTGTTGCTGGGAGTATAACCGATTCCTGCTCGCCCCTGCAATGTTTTTGTCAGCCCTGCACGAGCCCTGGGCAATCAAGCTGGTTGTTCGCGTTGCGAGTAGTCGCGGCGGTATGGAACGAATCAAGGCACCAGTAGTGAAGCTCGCAGCGTGCTGAGCTTTTTGTCTGTTGAGTTACACTCCAGCGCCGCCGCGAACGCTAAACTCGAGCTAAGTCTTCTTTTGGTTTTGTCTTACATGGGTCAGCGATAGTCCCGACGTTGCGTTGGACTTTGAGCCAAGAACGACCGCGATCACCCAGCCGCCGGCGAAGACGCACCAATGGAAACCGCGTCGTTCGGCGGCTTGGGTGCATCGCTTTGTTCGGACTTCCACCTACGTGGTGGGAAGCTAACCGTGTTCCTTTCACGAGACTTAGCGTCGGCAATAATGAGGTCGAGATCATTACCAAAACGTCCCGCCAACTCACGTTTGATTCGAAGAATTTCGTCGTTAATTGAGTCAGTTGTCATTCTTAAGCTCCCAGCAATTCATCAGGCGAGCAAATCGAAGGCGGTGTGTATCCACAATCACGACAAATTTGCTCGATGGTGGCACGAGTCTCCGCGTTTGCGATATGGCGAAAATTCCACGTCAATAAGTATTGTATTCCATTGACAGCCGCAAGGGAAATGTGAAGTGCGTCGCGGGGTTCGGTTTCGGGGATCCCATGTCGCCTCATAAGCTGAACCGCTAGGTTTCTCGCGTCTGCCGAAACGTCAAGAACCTGAATTCCATCAATCAATTGAAGTCGCTCGTTGGCGGCAATCGAATCACCAGCGCTACATTCGTCAACGACAATTTGCGACACTACCAGTTCGTATCCGTCGCGTATTTCCCACCAGCGACGAGAAGAAAGCTGACGCGCTGCGACGATGATGTCAGCCTGTTGTCGAGCGGCGATATGCCCAACAACAGTCGTTTCAACGTACACGGACGGTTTGCTCATTGTTCTTTATGTCCGAACGGGTGCGATGACCGAATGCGAGCGGGGGACTCTGCGCAAGTCAGAACGCTTGATCGAGCACTTCGCGTCCATCGCTTTGTTCGTCGGTAGTTTTCGGGTTTATTGACGGTTAACGTTATTCGTCCCAGGGATCTTTTAGATTCCTCGCACGAACATGCCTAACCAAAAAGAACGGCAATCCAATTGTAGCAGCAAAGATAAGGGGCAACCAGAATCCGGCTACCACCATCGGAAGGGAATTCCACATCCTCGATCCACTGTCTTTGTCTAATACGTCGAGCCAGATCCACAAAGCAAACCAGAAAAGAAAACTGGTTAGTGCGATCCCGAAAGAAACCAACAAGAATCGTCTTGAACATATATGCAGGACAACTGCCGCTGGAGATACGACAAAAAGGCATGTCGCAAGAATCGCGCCGCCAGCACCAGCTGAGGGATCAATCACGATTGCCTGCCATTTGTTGTAATTGATTCATATAGCCAGTGGCGAACGCAAGCATTCCAAGCATGAAAATCCACCAACATTTTCACCGACGAACGGTGCCATTGACCGAGCCCGAGCAGTTGACTCAACGCAAGTCAAAACGGCCGATCGAGGGCTTAGTGTCCAATGGATTGTTATTGCAATTCTAGCGTCTCGAGCGTTCAATTGCACTAAGTAGCGGCCCGGGGTATATGAAAACCACGTTCACATCAAGGTAAGCGGCGTACTCGGCAAGACGATTCCAGTCGCTAGGTTTATCACGCAATAGAACGCCTCGAATGGGCTTTTCGGCCAATTGCCAAAGTTGGTCAAGGTCAAGTTCCTGCCCGTTTTGTTTCCACGCTATTAAACCCCTCTGACGACTAGGGATTGTCGAAAAGAACGCCGTCAATCTGCCGTCGCGCGCGTTTCTCGGCGTAGTCGTAAACGGATGATCTTGCGGAGGTTCAATCTCAATTCGAGGTGGCGCGTCGGATGGTAATTTTCTTTCAAAGATGGGGCCGCGATTCCATGCTCTAGGTCTCGGTTCATATTGGATCCTTACGTAGCCAGGCTTTTCTGGATCGCGGGTGATTTTGCAAAAATCCGAAACCGAGAAGGGAGACTCCTCTTGGGCAGCGCATACAGACCAACCAGTCACGAGCAAGAACAGAGCTGCTAGTTTGCTCATCGCCTCATCCTTGTGCAATAACGACGGCGGTAAACGAGTCGCCGCCAAAAAACTTTGATTTCAAGAAACGCGTTATCGGCGACTTCGGTTGACCGCTTGGTTATGCCAGATTTGTCTTGCCGAGGTCGTCGTATTCCGGCCAGCCCCAACCGCCATTGAAGTCCTCAATATCGAGTTGAACGTCGCCATAGGATTTGAGAGGCATGAACCCCCCATCCGCTTTTGCATTCAAAAGGACGTCCAAGATCATTTCGCCTATTGCAACAGTAAATGGGTCATCACCATCCTCGCTCTCTTCTTCGGCGTCCTCCTGTAACGCAGGAACAACGAATTGTGTTCCATCAATCTTGATCACAGTAAAATCTTCGCCTTCGAAACTGGATTCGATTGCCTCGATCCAGTGACCAAAATCGATTTGTCGGTCTTCGTCGAGCTTTGTCGTCCATTGCCCATCGCGTTGATGTTGGGGACGCGCATCCGCGTGAATGAAAATCCATCCAGATTGATCGCACGAATAGCCGATTTCAATCGCAGACAGTGACGCTGGTTTGGCAGCGGCAATTGTTTTGACGTTTGATTCGAGTTCGCGACGGAAAACTTTGGCGTCCTCGCGTAGGTCAATTGTTCGCATTGGGTGTGTGCCTCAAATTGATTGGCATAACGCTGGCGATCACCGAGCCGCCGGAGACACGCTCTCCATTGACAAACCGCGCAGTCGGCAACTCGGGTGCATGTACGCCCAACATGGGCGTGAGTTTGTGGGGTGCGGAGCTCGCGAGAGTTCTCAGTCCCCTGTGTTTAGTTCCGATATTCTTACAGGAGTCAGTATACCAAATGAATAGCTCGTAAGAAACAGACACGAGGCGAAGGCAACTGCGACCCGGGCGACCGGGCGTGGGAAGGAAGCCTGCGAAACCATGGGTAAGCGCCGAGTCTGTCGACCGCCATCAGTGCGTCACTACCCCACTCGGATGGTTTCTCGCCAAGACCTGCGAGGTTACGTACAGAAACCGCATAGAGGCCGGTCGCTCTAGCCGAGCGTGCATGAGAACGCGAAGGCAAATCGGAAACGGAGGATTGGTAGATGCGGAGCTTGTGCAGGGATAATTCACGCTCTTATTTGGGGAGATCTGCCGATGTCCCTGCCTGAAAACGTAAGTCCTTGCGACCGAAACTCAGGGCGTTGCAAAGGCGACTTTGCTCGCACATCAACAGAAGTCAGCAGCGGCCGTAGTACTGATCTTCGAAGTCCAATCGAAACAGGAAGGGCCAAACGAATCTTGTTAAGGAAGAACTAGCCATAACCTCGAACCGTCCGAAACACATAGAAGCTAGCTTGCGCATTCCCACGGAAGCCGAGCATCACAAAGCCACGTGCTCTTTGGAGTCTCAGTCGAGATCAATCGGAATCGGCGGCCACGGCAAAGCCAGCCTTAAGCTAAGTGTAGGAACCAGACCGACGCGAGCGGATGCCACCTCCAATGTCACCCGCCGCCAACTCGCTCTGCACCTCCGATACCGCGTTTACCAGCGAGGTTCGAACCGCCGGATGCGGACCCGCATGTCCGGTGGTGTGAGAGGGGTCCCGGGTAACCGGGCTCCTATCTCGATCGTCTTGTTCGCCTAGCATCCCATTTTTTGGTTGATACTGGGTAGCTCAGTCAAAGTTTACTGACAACACTCCAGCCTCACTAAGTTCTAACAAGAGTTCGCGAAGTTTCTTTTCATATTCAGCCGGCCCAAAATTACAAAAACGCGAGGAAACTGGATAGCATTCTGCATAGCAAGCGAACAGAAATGTGTCACGTATCATCGGAAAAAAATCGACGTAAACTCCGCCTTCACTGTCATCTACTATGATCAAATCGTCCCATAACCAACGAACGGGAATCCAACATCTCAGCTCGATCTCGGCGCAAAATGTTTGCCCGCGTTCATCTCGTTCAAACAGATTGATTCCGATTCCGTAGCTCATAAATATCTGGATGATGGAGAACTTTGTACTCCGCTTGATGTTCGCGGAAAACTTTAAGGACTTTGTAATGTCATCTGGGATTTCTTTCGCACATGCCCTCTCAAAAACGTCAACGGCACGCTGCAGCGTAAAGCGACTTTCGCAATTGGATAGATCCTTCATCTCGTCTAGAACATTCTTCCAGATTGCATCGGTGCTTGCGTTCATGTCAGTCATCGGTGAGGAGAACGACAGGGAGCACCGAGTCGCTGGACATCCGCTCGCAATTGGCAAACCGCGTGATCGGCGGCTTCGTGTGCATCCCATTGTTCTTCCTTCGTCAAATTACGGACCGTCCATTTGGTGAAGGACAAGTAGGTCCGTGACATTATCGTCATCATCGAGTACGAGAGCAACAGACCATATGTGGGATACCAAGAATCCTGCGCTCTCTGTTCGGTGGCATCTAAGAAATCGAGAGTTCGAAATGGATTTGTATTCACGCTCATCACCGATGATTCCTGGGCTTTCAGAAAACGAAGCATCGACGAGCAGGTCGCATTTGAATCTTGCTTTTTCCATTTCGGCCCGGGCGGTTGCCAACGGAGTCCCGATTGGAATCCGATTTGAAACGCCGTGAATCATATCATCGCGATTGTCGGCCCGTATTCGATGCGATGAAAGTGACTGGCATCCGCAAACAACGAGCAAAGTGAGTAGAAGCGTGATTCGTTGCATCAGTGAATCCATTCAAACGCAGAGCGGCACCGTTCACCGGGCCGCGGCGATAAACTAAATTCTCAAAACCAGCCATTTACGCGTCGTCGGTGCAACGCCTTGCTATTATGTAGTGCTTTCGTTTGTATAGCAATTTTGCAATTACACCACCGGCTATAGCAAACAAGACATTGAAAACACAATTTCCGATGTAACGAATTCTAGTTGATGCAGCATCCTGATATCTGGAATCATTCAGGAAGTATCTATAGTCGGTATTTCGAGTCAAGCGTTCATTCGGATTCCAGTTGGTGTATGCACCATTTGGAGAAAGAACTGCACTTTAGGGAATCTCATCAATCAAGTCGAGGATTGATCTTGCCACGAAAAAGGCCCTTCGGGAAATTGGAGGTTACCACACCAAACCAATCATCCACAAAGGGCCAAGGATGGCTAAGCGTAAACACTCCGGCAGACCTCCACAAGCTCAACATGCTGCGAAATCCACGTCGTCTCAACACGACAAACGGCAGAGGTTGGTTACGGCCAATCCGAATCGTCAATCCACTGAAGCTGCCAGCGTGCCACTGCTGGGCGGTATAGCCACACTCACTACCGCCATGAGCAGCTTGCTGGACAAGCGAATCGCGTTCCGGCTGCCGATTGTTGTTGCCGGAGCTTTGCTGGCCGGAGGTCGCCGGACGGCCGCCAGTTGGTTTCGATGTGCGGGTGTCAAAGACGATTGGGATCGCTTTTATGAACTGCTTCAATCCGTCGGCAAGAACGCCGCTGCGTTGGCGTTTGCGGTTCTTGGGGTAATCCTCAGAAAGTTTGATCCTGGTGAAAAAGGTTACTGGACGATGGCCATCGACGATTCGCCAACCAGACGATTTGGGCCATGCGTGGAGGCGGCCAACATTCACCACAATCCGACTCCTGGCCCGGGTGATGGAGACTGGCTCTACGGACACAACTGGGTCTGCTTGGCGATGCTGATAAGCCGTCCGCTGTTTGGCATAATCGCGCTGCCCATATTGTCGATGTTGTACGTTCGCGAAGTTGACATCACCAAGCTGAAACAGCGATATGAATGGGAATTTCGCACTAAACACGAACTCGCCTTGGAGCTCTGCCGAAAAGTGATGCGGACCCTTAGAGCCCTGGGAAGCAAGGCTGGGTTCATCGTCGTGTTCGACGGAGCGTATGCAGCGATGGTGTTGATCCGACCGCTGATTGCCGAAGGGGCGATCATAGTGACGAGGCTGCGTAGTGACGCCAAGCTGTTTGAGCTTCCCGTGAACAAAACCGGACAGCGTGGTCGGCCTCGCAAATACGGCAAGAACCGTATCAGCCTCAAAAAGCGAGCGACTAATCGTCGAGGTTGGAAAACGATTAGCTACTGTTGTCGCGGCGTTATGGTCGAGCGTCGCTACAAGACATTTTTGGCGACAAGCCAAGTTGTGGGTGGGACAGTTCGAGTGGTACTGCTGGAATACACCAGGGGTAATTGGGCGGCGTACGTTAGCACTGACGCTTTGATGAGCGTCGAGATGATTCTGAAGACAGCGTCGGATCGGTGGGCGATCGAAGAGCATTTTCATGACGTCAAAGAAATCTGGGGTGCAGGTGAGCAACAAGTTCGTAACGTGTGGTCGAGCATTGGCTGCTGGAACCTGTGCGGATGGTTGTATACACTGGTTGAATTGGAGTGTTGGGATCACACGAGTGAACAACTGGTGGACCGAAGCGATCGTCCATGGGACAATCCAACTCGCCGTCCTTCGCACAATGACCGCCGGCGAGGAATAGCCCGGAAAATGCTGCGCGAAGTATTTTTGAGAGATCTCCAATCTGCCGCCGATCCATCAAAAATACGCGACCGATTCGAAAGACTCTTGGCCCTAGCGGCATAAGCCTAGCACGCTATTCCAACAATCCCCTAAAGTGCAGGAAAGAAGGTATTCAGTAAGGGTCCCAGGAAGCGAGTAGAATTCGCGATGCGCAAGCCCGCCTACCAAGTAATAAAATCCAATACCAAAAATCGCGTAGCCAATCCAATATGGCCGCTCTTCCTCACTAGTTACGAATATCATTAGCAAAGAGAGAATGAGCTGGATCGCAAGAAAAGTCGACAACGTAGCAACAAGTATACGTTCGAGAGTAAGGATCCCAGCAAATCCCAGTGCAACGAAAGTAACGACCAGTAAAATGCTTCTTGTGGTCAATGTGGCATCCAAAGTAAAATAACGTCCAAGTTCACCGATTGACACAGCGTTCACAGATTGGCACATTGAATGCTTTCTTGTTCAGTAACGCACTGAGTGCCACTTCGGTGCAACGCATTGTTCGTCGATCAGTCGGAATCCAGGGTTCGGTTAGGCCAACTCCTCGATTCATCTGGTCCGTCTGGAGGATCGGTCAAGTATACCGCACGAATCGGTTCTGAGATTGGTGAAAACGATGGGTCATTTACATCAATCGGTGAGCGCGTGCCACGAAAGTATACGATTCCTCCATGCGCAACGAATGCTCGTAGTGCCTTCCGAACCAAATCGATCGCAAGGCACAATGATTGAAAAGAGTCTTCGCCGCCATTTCGAGTTTCGGGGAATAACGGTTCAAATGCAATTGGACATTCAACGTACGATCTTCCGTTTAGAGTTGTCCCTTCCAGAGGTCGGCCGATCTCGAGCGTTGCAACAAATACAGCACCATGTTTGTCGCGGCAGTCGAAGGTAGTCGAAGCAATTATGTCTTGCATTTCTGTCAATTCGACAAACGGCTGCGTTCACCGAGACGCGGCGTTAAACCTAAATTCTCAAATCGGCAGGTCAAGCGTTTTCGGTGCAACTCCTTGTTCTGCAATCTTCCTATTTAAATCCTCTGAGTTCCTTCTCTATCTCTTGTTCCATTTTCTCCGATAGTTCAGGAAATCGCTTCATAACATACTCGCTCGAATTTATGCGCCAAATCCTCGCTCGATCTTCTTCTGCAATTACATCGAAAAAAGTTCGCATCCAGGTGCAAGATCCTGCATAGGCTGAAACAAGTTTGCGATCACGCGCAATGACTGTAGTCCACGAGAAACCGTCTGGTTCAAAATTGAGGATTTGATATGGCCCTATTTCTTTGCTAGTAATCGGTTCACGTAGTTCGATAACCTGCTCGACATCTTGCCCCGCTTGCAGGCTGTTCAGGTGCAAGGCTCGAAGCAATGGATCAGTTGTTTGATCCAAGACGGTCAGGGAATTATCCATAGACAACTCGACTACAGGAGAGCGTTCTAATCGTGAAACAAGTAGAACGCTTGTAGCAATCGAAATCGCTAATCCAAGCATGATCGTGAGTTTTATTAAGAACTTCATTGTTGCAGAACGGCGGCGTTGACCGGGCCGCCGCCAATCAACATTGACTTCATGATTGGCGCGATCGGCCACTCCGCGTCTAACGCCTTGTTATTTTGCGTCAGTGATTCAGTATAGCCAATTCCATTCGTTTGGCGACAAACGGCGGACGTATTCGAGATCCAAACGCGGCGATTCATCATTGACGGCAACTATACGGAATTCGTGATGGCCATTGCCAATTTCGGCAGGTGCCGCGTTCACGATTCGGAAGCGAGAGGAATAGTGATGTGCAAGTCTCGGCGAAGAAAGGAAAAACTCACCGCATGATGCCATCATAAATGCGTGCATTGTTTCGCCAACCGCTGGAACGACGGTGTTAGTTTCCATGCAATGATAGTCAATCCCGAGACTATTGACAGCAAGTGATTTTTCGCCGCATTGTGGGCATTGCGTATTGTCCGCCTCGTGATTGCCGAACTCCCTGGCGTTAAGATACCGGGCTCGCATATTCGATGCCCGTATTAGGTCTGTTGTTTGAAATTGTTTGTTGCAATGTGTGCATTGAGGTGTCACGTAGCGGAATGGAACCCTAAGTGGTCGGTCAACCGTCTTGCAATGTCGACAGCGATAAAGCTCCTCGATGAAGCAGAATGGTTCAGTTTGAAATCCACATGTGCATAGCAGTGTCGCTTCGCCAGCAGGTAGGGAAAAGTCCGTAGGTTGCTCGTTCATTGTTTCAGCGACTTAACGCTACACATCAGCGGGTCGGCGCGATTGATACTGATTTCCAAACCAACCCGACCCACGGCCCCGTTTTCAACCCGTTGTTATTCCGCAACTACTTTAGTATTGGTCCTGAAATGGTACCATGAAGGGTTCGTTCTGAACATCCGCGAACTCTCTTCTGAATCGCACGACCGATTCAAGAGTTCCTTGAATGTCGATTGCCCGTTGTAGCGATTCGGCCATCTCTGAATATCGTTTGAGTTTCATCAACGCGTATGATTTCCGATAGTGTGCGGTAAAAGATCGCGACTAAATCGCCAACGATGAGTCAAATTCAGATATGGCATCTTCATAGTGTCCGAGTTCAATTAACGACTTTCCCGCGTAATTTCTGGATGAGATGCCCCAAGGGTTAATGCGCGCGGCAGTTCTGAAATCTCCCACTGTTAATTCCATTTCGGCGGCATTAATAGGGTCGTGAATTCTGACGCCACCACCTGCATCGTAGTGCCGCCATCCCAGTTGCCAATAAACAGAGTAGGCTAACCACCAGCAGCAACCAAGAACCATTGCACCTGTGAGAAAACGCTACAACCGAGTTTTTTTGGATTGGCTAAAGAGATTTCTTTAGCGGAATAATGTCCGCCGTCACCGAGACGCAGCGATAAACCTAAATTCTCAAAAATTGCTATTTACTCGTCTTCGGTGCAACGCATTGTTCGTCGTTAGCAGTTTCATGTTTATAGCGGCGTTGAGAAGCAAAACCAAACATGCGAAAAAACACGTGATCAACGCAGAAGTCCAAAGTAGACCATACCAACCACAATAGCAAGTTGAAGCAGACAAAGCATCCAAATTACAAGCAATACCTTGACGGGCATACACGAGATCTGTAATTGTCCCTCTTTTTCCGGGCTGAATGCAATGGCTGTGAAGAGAATTGCGAATGGGCCAATGAAGGCAAACACGAACGCTCCTATGAAGAGAGCATACCAAATTGACGGAAAAAGTTTAACGGCGGAGATCGCGAATGCGACGAACGCCGTCCCGAGCATAATCGGTGCTATGCCAAACTGCCGCTTTTTGACGCGCAGTCTTTCGTTCTTGTAATCAGTTGCGCCGTTCATGTCCTGGTGCGAGCCAAATAAGTCTGCTGCAATAGCCAACAAGATTGAGCACATAGCGTCAATTTGCAGTATAAAACTTAAATCGACGAACGACACCCATCACCGAGCCTCCGCCAAAGATGTCGATAAAGTCAAACGCCGCCAATCGGCCACTTCGGTGCATGGTTTAATTACTTGGTTTCTTGCCGATTCCATTTCGGTTTCAGCCATCAATCGGTAGCGCTCTGGTGCATTTTGCACACACCCTGGCAGCCTGATCAATACTTGACTGGCAATATGGACAAATTTTCTGCGGACGACTAGCTAGGTTAATGAGCAAGAACAAAGGACCGAAAATCACCGCGTGAGGTAGCGAGAATAAGACAACAAACAACGCCCGTTCGGGACGCGCCGATTTTGTGAGCAGTAGAAATGAACCCACAAGCCCGAGGCCGCTCCAGATAAAGATGAATGGGAATAGATTCATACGCGTTGAGTCACCTAGGGTCAGCCTGTTGGAGCTTCGTCCGACCTACAGTAAAAGTTGTGGTTCGTTTGCATTTGCCAAATAACGGCGGCAATCACCCAGCCCGAGCAGTTGACTCAACGCAAGTCAAAACGGCCGACCGAGTGCTTCGTGTACATGCCATTGTTACGCTTTCAGTGCAGGTAGTCCACTGCGATCGAGTCCCAGTCTAATGTCCGAATCGCTTGCCTCACGGAATCATCAATCGGAAAGGCAAAGTTGTTCTGAAACCATACGATTGTCAATTCAGATCCATCCTTGCTTTTGTCCCGTGCTGGCTGCAAAGATGAGAAACGCCCAAAGCAAACCGTCCCTGGCAGAGTAGCTGGGGTGCCAAAAGGATATTTCCCGTCATACTCAATTGTCGTTTCCGATGGTTCGATCAAATGAACCTTGATTTTCCAAAGTTCCGCGGCTTCGTTACAGATGTATGGGACCATTCTCGCATTGCGCTCGTGAGTGGGCAAGCCTTCAATGAGTCCTTCGTACGTTCGGAACTGGTAGAGTCGCACCAACGCGATCTCACGTCCGGAAGCCAATTCAGTAGTCGAAGGTTCTGTCAAGCGGATTCTCTTAGCATAACGACCGCGATCACCGATGTCGCGGCCAGTAAATCTACCCTCAGGAAGCGGCCGACCCGCGACTTCGGTGCATCGCATTGTTCTTCCATCTTCATGCTACAGATAGAGTCCGTCGGGTTTCTCCATCATTGCGATCATATTCTCAACGAGTTTTGCGCGGCGAGCAGCGCCCGCACGGCGAAATAGTTCGGACAATCGCGTGCCAAATGAAGTCGCAGTAAATCCGTAACTTTCGCGAAAAGATGTTGTCTTTAGTGCCGCCCGGTCGCCCAAGTTGAGCCATAGAAAAATGGCGTCGAGAATTTGTCCACGATGAACGTATTCATCAACCATTGCAATCGACAATTCAAAGTCTCGGCTCTCCGCAACACCGGTTTTGAGCGTTAGGGTCGAAACCTTTTGCATGAATGGATCGTCTCGGATAGATTCATCGACCTCCCTGATTTGTTGGAGCCACATAAGTGCTTTGCGCGCCCAATCTGGTCTGAACGAACCGGGTAGGATGTGATCGGCCCAAAAGCAACCGCCCCAAAAAGCAAGGGGACAAATAAGCGACTGACGCAAGTAGATCGAAGCGTGCGATTGCCGACGAGTTCGCCGAAGTAGATATCCAAGTCCGAAGTGTGCAGCCCCGTATTCCGGAAGAAGTTCGATTGCTTTGCGATAGTGCGATTCCGCGTCGTCAAGCCGATCCTCTGCGACCAGTTGGTCGGCAACGGCGCAATTCCGGAAGGGTGAGTTCGGATCAATTGACAATAACAATTTGTGATCGTCTGCAGCAACGACACCCGTGATGTCGATCGTTGGTCGCGGTACATTTGCCGAGTCAAAAGCGGATTCGAACTCGTAAGTAAGTTTGCGGTCTTCGTTGCGAGCAAGTTGGCAACGACCGGCAGAAGGCATGTCACCATGCTCAGGGATTAAAGCGTAAGCATCGTGGCTGCTATAGGCAACCATCGGCGGTAATTCTTCGCGCCCAATTGGCCAGTAGAATCCGTGGTAGTCGCCGTTCCCGGTTCCAGCGAATGGAAAGAAACCGATAGGCGGATATACAAGGGAATGGACTCTTGATCGAATCGGTGTGCCATCAGGATAGGAGGCGCCCTCGACTTTGAGAATGTCATCGTCATATTCCGTGGGCATCAACATACGATGTCAAATCTACGAAGGCAGAACGACGGCGGTAACGTGGACGCACACGGCGATGTTCTAAAGCAAAAGCCGGATGGATCGCGGCACCGGTGCAACGCATGGTTCGTTGTGGTCCTAATCTTGATCGCATTTTTGCAGATAAGCATACTGCTGCGACAGGACTGCAATACGATCTGCGCTTGTTTCGATCTCTATGTCGGATCGAATGTTTTTTAGCATTTGCTGACGACACTCACGCTGCAACGTTGTCAATGACTGATGTGACCTTGGTCGCCACCAGTCTGAAAATGTCTCTGCTTGAATAACGGAATAGTGTGAGGTTAACTTGTTGCTGCACTCGAAATCCAACATTAATCGCAGTATGTCCTCACAAGCAGCTCCAATCGTGGGACTTGAGATTTGATATGTCCCATCTGCCATTGCGATGACTTCTTCACGTTGAAAAAATGTTGTGCTGGCAGCCGATTTATTCGCCAAGTTGCGAATCAGAGAAGGTATCGATTCCACACCGCCCGATTTCAAACGACCAAATGCCTTTTCGACAACGGAGTCAGCGTTGTCGGCGCTAAGTTGTTGAATACAAATCCCGTAATCGGGCTTTTCTGTTGAGCAACCAACTGCCGCCATCAAAATCATAAGTATGTGAAATCTCATCTTAATCATCGACGAACGTCCGCTTTCACCATGCGACGGCGAGTGATCGACCATGGGAATAAAACGCCCCACCGTCGCTAGGGTGCATCGCCTGGCTCGCCCAATGCTGTCTGCACAATTGGAATGGAGGAAGTCGAAATCCTTTGGACATTTTTTAATGCCAAAAAAGTTACCAGCAGATAAATTGACGACGGTATCAATGCGATTTCTGCCATATCCTTGACCCAGTCAATGGCGGATGAAAGCGGCGGGAAATGGTAGATGTTCGGATTCCCGGCATTCACGTGGTTGAAATGGTTGAAATAGATCAATCCAACGAAAAATGCCCAAATCAAATAGACTAAGTAGCTTATGAATGCACCTGTTCGAAGGCTGATTTCGAGTCGCTTTTGGAGCCAAAACGCTATGAGCGCCGGAACCAAAAACGTCGCAATAGGGGCAATAGGGAGAGTCCAGTTTTCGGTTTCCACATATGCTCTGCCCACGCCAAAAGTAACGCCTACGATAAGCATCAAAACGAAAACATCCGTGATCGAGAAGGTCCTCAACCGTCGATGGGGTCCTGGCTTTGCCTTATCAGTATAAAAGCAAATGAAGTGATTGACACCAAAGAACAGGAGCAAAGAACCGAATGTTGAAGGGTTCGAAAAGAAGGCATTGAGCTTGTCCGTAAAAAACGATGCAAATATGAGTATTATGGCGACCAAAACCTGGAAACCAACACTGTACGTCAATGTTGCCTTCACTTGAGGCTCCGCATTTACAACCAAGGAGGCCGAATAAACTCAATCGACGAACATCCGCGTTCACGGGGCAGCGGGAGTTGACGTTGATTTCAAAAGCCGCTGGCCAAGGCCGCTCCCGTGCATGCGATGGTTCGCCAGCTTATCGCGAAAATACCGGATCGAACGTTGGAAGATTGTGGTCGCCGCGAAGTATTTCTCCGCCCAACCGTTCTATTTGGAATGCTCGAGCCCATTGGTCATTCGAGCGCAAGCCATGCGCAACCTGAGTGACGGCATTGATTAGTCCGTACATTGTGAAATCGGCTGCATCAGTGAATGCAGATTGAATGTCCGATTGTTCGTCGTCATTAATTAACCCCTGTGCGGAGAGGTGACACAAGAACTCGTAGGGCGTGATGATCATTTGCTGTGTAGTGGCCCGAAATCGAGCGAGATCAACATCGAGGCCATCGCCGCTGAATGAACGAGCGATGACAGCTTTGATCTTCAGTGGCCAATTTGCAGGCGGCGCATCAGCGGTTGAGATCGTGAACGATTGCCCCTTTTCGCATTCGAGCAACGCGCCGTTTTCACACGAGACGCGAAACGCTCGGGCACAAGCTAACGTTTCGAAGTCGCCAGATTCGGAGTTTTGCAGGAAGAAGCCAGCGTTCATTTTGTCGCCGACGTCGAGATTGCGGCCGAGATCATGAGCCAACACTGCCAGATGGAGTTGGCCGTTTTGCTCATGGCAATGATCGACGGCGAAATTCCATGGTAAGTCGCGAAGCGCTTCGATGACGTGGTTAAGCAGTTCGAGATTGCCGATCGCATTCGGAGCAATATCGCGATGACGTAAAGCAAGACCATCACGAATGTCCGGACGACCTGTGCGTAGTCGGTTTCGCGGGAGAACGTTGGAAACGGCATCAGTGCGTAGTTCATGACGAGCTCCTATTGATGGCGAACGACGGCCGTCACCGGGCGACCGCCAAAAGCCTTTGGTTTCTAAAATCCGCTCGATCGACCACTCCGGTGCATGCGATTGTTATTTTCCGTTCCAGACAAAGCAGTTCGGTATTAGGATCCGAAATTTTGCGATTGCCTCTTCGGTTACACGAGTTTTGTTGACATTGAGGTGGCGGAGTTCCGTCAGTTGCGTTAGGTACTCGAGTCCAGCGTCTGTCACGTCGGTTCCAGCCAAGTCGAGATCATCCACAACCACAAATTCCTGGAAGACGCAAAGTTCGGCGTCAGTTATAGCCCCCCTAACGAATGACACCAGAACTCTCTTTGAGTCCCAGAGCACCAACCCACCTTTCGCGGCAATTTTTTCACGGCAGTGAGATGTTCGCGATACAGTTTGTTTTCAGTCTCTATCGCAACGGAATCGCATTGAATCCAGTAGTTACGACGTACGATGAGGTCCAGGAATGCCATCGGGGAGAAAAGAAACTCCGCAAATCTGGATCGCCCCGCATATCGTGCAAACCGCATTCGCATCACTGCTTCTCGATTCGCAAACAAAGACGTTTCAGGTGTGAGTGTCGAGAGATATGCAAACGTGTACAAGGAGTGACGTCGCTGCGATCACAATGAATGCGATTATGGAGTCAGCAGTTTCCGAAAATATCATTTTAATTATCCCGGGTTCGGTTCTGGATACGCGATATCTCAGGTTTTATCCCAGGGTAGAACGCATTTTGCGCAGTTCCGAAGGCTGTGCCAAGTTGATTGGCCTTTGTTTGAATACCGGATAACTTCCTGCTTATCCCGGCTTTGGTGGACGGTCGAGTCGGCTCAGATTTGCGCTGATGCTTTCACTCATGAGTGACTCTCGCTTTTGGGCAGCCGCTGAAAAATTTGCCAGTCGCTTGGACCGCTGAGCAACTTTCGCTTTGTTGGACTGCCAGGAGCGTCGATGGCAAAATTGCATTTGCCCGGCCGGGTGGTGTATGTACTTTGAATTTGCATTGAAGAGGTCTACATGCCAATTCGGTTGTTTAAAGCTCGAAGCGCAAACGCTACGCGCGACAAGAAGGATTAACTTTGGTCCCCACGCTTACTGGGCACGTTCGCTCGGTCCATCGGTTTAAGTGATACACAGCCAATTTCCATCGAAGTCGAACCGGTAATTGGCTACCTATAATCCATGCGGCCTACCGGACGGCCCGCTTGGCAACGGTTGCAATTAGTCAGAGCCTTGGAAGCTTATCTGGCCACGGTGCTGGGGCACCAAGACGTCGCGGCAACGATGATTTATAGGCACGAGATGAATCGTCCTGGGATTTCGGTGATCAGCCCGCTGGATCGCGTTGGGCAACCATCCGGCAGATAGCTTGTCGCCGTTGCATCATCGTCCATGAGTTTACTTGTCAACGGCGCGGACTTCGTTCCCGTGGGTAGCACCGTTGGTGTACTTATACTTTTATTAGGGAGCGAGTCTCGCGGATGGTTTGGTGTTGGACAGGTTGGGTAGGTTTCGTTTTGAGTGTGGCTTGGCAAGCGAGCAGGTTGCATCGCGTGGCACGAGCGTTCTATTTTACAGAGGCTGAATGCCGCCGTGTTGTAGCTTGAAGCGGCACGAAGGGGCATTTTGAGGATTTTTTTCTTGGTTCTGCCTGGTGAGTGGGATGTAGGCTGGTAACCAGTAAAGCCAAGCACTGCGATTAACCGCGTGGGGATCGCTACATGTTTGTGATGGTTGGTGACGCGGCCCGATGGGCACGCGGTTAAACGAAGAGGGTGCGGGATCATCAGGCTATCGCGCGTGCAAATGCTGCTCCCTCCCCGGACGCTCGGGGAACTCGCGGCCGACCCTCCCAAGTTGGGAGGGTGAAGTGGGAACGCGTACGCCTAGCGGCTGACGGTTAAACGAAAACGATGCTGGATCATGTGGTGCGTTGGCGTTGATATGCTGCCCCCTCCCCGGACGCTCGCGGAACTCGCGGCCGACCCTCCCGAGTTGGGAGGGTGAAGAAGGAACGCGTACGCCTAGCGGCTGACCGTTAAACGAAAACGATGCTGGATCATGTGGTGCGTTGGCGTTGATATGCTGCCCCCTCCCCGGACGCTCGCGGAACTCGCGGCCGACCCTCCCGAGTTGGGAGGGTGAAGAAGGAACGCGTACGCCTAGCGGCTGACGGTTAAACGAAAACGATGCTGGATCAATTGGTATGTGGGCGTTGAAATGACGCTCCCTCCCCGGTCGCTCGCGGTACTCGCGGCCGACCCTCCCGAATCGGGAGGGTGAAGTGGGCGGGCGGATGTTGTTTGTAGTACCGCCTTCAGGCGGAATGAAGTTGTGTTCACAGCGAGCATCCGGCTGAAGCCGGGACTACGAACTAAGACCGGATGACGGCGGGACTATGAACTAAGACCGGCTGAAGCCGGGACTACGAACGTGGTACTCGCGGCCGACCCTCCCGAATCGGGAGGGTGAAGAGGGCGGGCGGCTGCTGTTTGTAGTACCGCCTTCAGGCGGAATGAAGTTGTGTTTACAGCAAGCATCCGGCTGAAGCCGGGACTACGAACAAAGACCGGATGACGGCGGGACTATGAACTAAGACCGGCTAAAGCCGGGACTACGAACGTGGAACTCGCGGCCGACCCTCCCAAGCTGAGAGGGTGAAGAGAGTGCGGGATCGTAGGCCGGTAACAAGGTCGCGATGTTGTTGCCGGAACTGCGCAAAGCCAATCGATAATCGTTCGACTGGGTTAGTGACGTTGGTCAGGATAAAGCGACCGAAGTTCCGGCAAAGGGGGGCTTTACTTGTTACCGGCCTACGCCACTCCCGAATCGGGAGCATGAAGAAGAGAGGATGGTATACGGTAGAAGTTGAGATGCTCCATGGCAGCCTGAATTGCAAACCGGCACGTTTCGAAATATTTCAAAAAACCTATCGATGAGTAACGACTTTTCTAGTTGAACAAATTTTTCTTGCTAAACTACCACCTTGTTGAACACCTAACTCTGCTGTGTTCCCCGCCCCCGTATTTGATTTACATCACGGTTCCTCTATGCGCACTGGTCGTTTCTCGCTTAAGTCCCGTATACAACAATCTCTAAAACGTAATTTTCGTAAACTGCTTGTGGAGTCGCTGGAAGATCGACGACTTCTGACGAGTGTGCCTAGCTTAAGTGCGGCTATCGTCGCAGACTTAAACGCAACGGTCATTTCGTCGAACCCGACCGAAGCGATCACGATCCAAAATACGACTTATTTTGCAGCTTCATCCGCAGAACATGGTTCAGAGCTTTGGTCGACCGATGGTACTATCAACGGAACCACGATGGTCGCAGATCTGGCTGTCGGCAGCATCAATGGAACGCCACGAAATCTGACGGCTCTCGACAATCGCCTGGTCTTTGTTAGTGAATTCGCTGATGAGGACTCTCCCAGCCTCAGTACAGGCTTATTCACGTACGATGGCAGTGTGGTGACGCGGCTAGCAACGCTGGCTGAGATTTCGTCTGGGTTTGGCGAAAGCTCTGCGGTGTTTGCCCTTGGGAACGAATTGATTGTGGTCTTTCAAGACAGCTTTGGCACCAGTCTATGGAAGACTAACGGCGAAGTCAGTGGTACTCAACTGCTGTCCAATAGTTTGGTGCCTGCTTCGATGAGCATGACGACCGTAACGTATACGTCAGCGGTTCTGAACGATGTCTTATTGATCAATTTGCCAGGTGATGGATTCAGCACATCTTCGACGTTGATTCGCACCAACGGTACGTCGATCGGCACTCAAATCATTCGTAGCAGCGACCCTAGTTTCGGTCCAGATGCTCCGCCAGCAGATATCGTTGTCGCTGGCGGCAAAGCGTTCTTTGTTTCCAATTCATCACTGGATGGTTTGGGGCTGTACGCAACTGATGGAACGGCGGCAGGAACCACATTGGTAAAAACAATCAGTGATGGGTTTTCGATGGCGTCATTGGGCTCGATGGTCGAGTTCGATGGCCTGCTGTACTTTACCTATAACGATGGCTTCGAAGGCAATGACTTGTGGAAGTCCAATGGGACAGCCGCAGGAACGACGCTGGCCGTGGATATCGAACCAGGATTGAACAGCGGGATTGAATCGAAATTGTTTGTATGGCAAGGCGCACTGTACTTTGCGGCCCGCAGCAATGGCAAAGTCGAGTTATTCACCAGCGATGGAACTGCCTTGGGGACACAGCTCGTTTTTGACTCTGGAACTACTTTCGGATTGATTCCGCAACGATTCGCAAGCTTGCCGGGATCGTTTGTCTTTGAGACTTGGGATGGTCAGCTTTGGGGTTCGGATGGTACGTCGACCGGAACGCAATTGCTTGCCAACACAGGCGGATTCTCCTATACCGCGTCGGGTAGTCATCTGTATTTCGTAGCAAATACTGCTGGCTTTGGACGCGAGCTATGGAAGACCAATGGGACGGTAGCTGGCACGCAGCGGTTGTCGGATTTGAACCCTGGCGTTCTGGATGGCGTGGATCAGATCCTAGCCGCGAACTCCAGTGGCGTGATCTTCCGAGGCACCAGTGCGATAGGCACCGAATTGGGCTTTAGCAATGGTACGGTCAGCGGGACTTATTTGATTGACGTAGCGCAGGGAACGCCACCGGCGGACATCGTGGACTACGTGGCTGTTGGAAGTGATTTTTACGTCTCGGCCATTATCGATGGCCAACGTCAGTTGCTGAAGGTGAATAGCAACACAGGTGTTAAGACGGTACTGAGGACGTTTACCTTCAGTTCGCCTACAAACTTAGCACATTGGAATGGCCATGTTTACTTCGCGGCATCGGCTGCTTCCGCTCAAGGCGTTGAATTGTGGCGTACCGACGGAACCGTCAGTGGCACGATACTTTGGAAGGACCTTAACCCCGGCAGCGCGAACAGCAGCCCTCGGAATTTCACGGTGTTTAATAACAGCTTGTTCTTCACTGCAAGGACGGCTGCCAACGGTGAAGAGATGTGGCAGATTGATTTGGGCGACGCGCGGGCGACTCTGTACAAAGAGTTTGTTCCGGGAAGTGCGAGTCCCGATATTTCGTCGATTCAGGTCGTTGGTCAACATATGTATGTGGTCGCCGATTCGATCTTGTATACCACGCTGACGACTGGGGCAGTGACTACGCCACCGCTGAGTGTATTGCACGACAACGTTGGCCGGGGAACGTTGATGCCTTGGGAATCAACGTTGTATTTTGCAGGATACTCGCCGCAGCATGGTTACGAGTTGTGGCGAACCAACGGCACTTTGGGGGGCACTTACATGGTTGCCGACTTAGTGCCTGGCCCCGACAGTTCGTATCCAGGGGGCGGAGTGTCTGTTAGTTCTGGACCTGATTCGGGTGGCGCTGGCGTCGAAAGCAAGCTGATCTTCCGCGCTTCGGTAGCAGAGAACAACCATCAGCTTTGGGCGACGGATGGCACGACGCAGGGGACGGTGCGGTTGACGAATTTTGCGGTCACGCCCGGCGAGTATGGAAATGACATAAGCTACCTGCCATTGCGTCTGAACAGTCTTGGTGGTGTTGTGGTGTATGAAGCTTACGATCCAGTGAATGGTCGCGAGTTGTGGGTTAGCAACGGCACGGTTGCTGGTACGCAATTTTTAGCGAACTTGCGACCAGGAGCTTTTCCTGATCCAAATTTAAGTTTAGACCCCGAAGTAGAGCGATGGAAATGGGAGTCGATTCGCGAATCGATCGTTCATGCAGGACGGCTGTACTTCCGATTGGATAACGGCAGTGGTGGTCCCGAGCTATGGACGACCGATGGTACGCTTGCCGGAACGGGCCTGGCCGTCGAGCTGATGCATGGTGCGACCGGCGGCTATCCTACAAAGTTCAAACTCTTCAATGGCGGTTTGTATTTTACCGCGGATACTCGCGAGTACGGAATTGGAACACTGGAAGGAACTGGCGAACTATTCAAGCTGAATGAGGCCCCAACCTTAACCGGACATACGGCGATCATTACGCCTGGCGCAATGCTGACACACACGCTGGCTGGATTCGATCCGGATGGGAATGCGCTGTCGTACGAGTTCGTAACCGAGCCGAACCATGGGAGCGCGTCGATTACCGGTGGGGTGTTGACGTACACGCCCAACCCTGGGTTCACGGGTTCAGACGTGATGCTGGTTCGAGCCAGCGATGGTTCACTGTCATCCAACACGGCGACAATTCGTGTATCGACGCTTGCTGCGCCCAATCGGCTGTCGTTTACGTCTGCCAGCTCAAGCGTGGTTGAACAAACTGGAGTAACTCGCCTCACTGTACAACTCGATGCACCGGCGTCGGATTTAACCAGTATCCCTTATACCATTGAGGGTGCGACGGCGGCGGCCAATCGAAATGAAGATCGAGGGCTAGTAACGTTCCTGGCGGGAGAGCAAACAGCGGAGATTCTAGTCTATCTGCAGGACAATGACCGCTACCAACCGAATAACCAAACAATTGTTGTTTCGTTGGAGGAGACTTTGGTCATTGGACATGGCGCGATTCCAACGCATACCGTCACCATTTTAGATAATGATAGTTTGCCAGTTGTCTCATTCCCTGATCCATGGCAAACGATCGTGGAAGACGATGTTGTGGTAGCGGTGGCAGTAGGCTTAAGCAATCCATCCGATCAAGTGGTCACGACGACGGTTTCACTCTTTGCCAATTCAGGCGCGACGGCGGGTGTCGATTTCATGGCAGCACCTCAGACGGTCGTCACGTTCTTGCCAGGACAAGTCCGCAAGTTGATCCCGGTCCGAATTGTGGAAGACACCTTGGCGGAAGGTCGCGAGTCGGTCTTGGCACAGATTTCCAGTGTGACCAACGCAACGGTTTCGCAGGACCCAAACAAGTTCCGTCATTTGGTATTCATTCAAGACGATGATATCTCGACGCTTTCACTGAGCCCATCCAATCAAGTGCTCCAGGAGGGTGGAACAGCGAGTATAACGCTGACTCGCAGCGGCGGGAACATGTCATTACCGTTGGAAGTCAACTATACGTTTTCCGGTTCAGCTCAACTTGGCAGCGACTTTACCAGTACAGCGGGCACTTCGTTTTTCTTTGCTCCCGGCCAAACCGAGGTCACCAGAGCATTCCAAATTGCCAGCGATGGGGTCGTTGAAGGTTTTGAGGCCTTCACGCTGATTCTGAACTCCAGCTCTGGCTACATCTTAGGCGAACAAGATTGGGCATATGTTGGAATCTTTGATTCGGACTCGTTGTCACCGAAGATTACGGTATCGCAAACAGAAGTTTATGAAAGTAAAGCATCCAACGGACAGAATCGAACGGTAGATGTCACGGTTTCCCTTTCCAAACCATCGGCCGATACCGTGACGATTCCGGTTCGATTGAGATACGAACAGATTCCACCGCCATCACCGCCACCGCCAGTACTTCCCAAGCCAGTCTATCCAGTCATTGTAAATGGAAAGATTCAACTTCCAGCACATGCGTTTGATCCATTGCCCGTACAAAGACCTTCGAACGACAATATTGCTCGATTCAGCCAAGATTTTCTGTTCGACATCTCAAACTTTGTTTTCGCACCTGGTGTTACAAGTATCACGAGACAATTGGAGATCTTGGCAGACGATGATGTTGAGCGAGACGAATGGATTGGTATTTCGATTGAAAAGGGCAATTTGCTGGCGGATAATAAAGACCTGCATGCGAATATTTTGGTTAAGAACGACGACCGAAACGTCATTTTGTCAGGACCAACTAGCGTTAAGGAAGGTGATGGTTCTTTCGTGATCACAGCGACACTAAATGAGCCCGCTGATATTCCTATCAGTTTCCCAGTCCAGATTTCAGGTACGGCTAATGTTTTTGGTTCGCCCTTGGACGTGACCTTCACAGGCTTAAACCCACGTTCCCCGCAACTGTTTTTCAGCCCGGGGGAAAAGACCAAACAGTTTACGGTGAACATTGTCGACGACAACCGACCCGAGCCAACCAAGGATTTGTACTTCAGAATTGTTCGAACTGTCGAAGGAAAAGTTCAGCTTTTGACTCGCCATGATGTACAACTGCTCGATAACGATACGCCTCCTGTGGTAAGTTTTGGAGCAGGTGACAGATCGCTGATTAGCTACGACGCGAACCTGCATATCATACCGATCCAATTGAGTGGCGTGGCAGGCATTGCCGGCCGAATAGACTTGGAGTTCGGAGGTACTGCGAAGCGAGGGATTGACTATGAAGTCACATTTGGCCTAAAGCCCGGCACCAACTCAATTGATGTCGGTGCCAGTACAACCCAATTCTTCCTTGGTATTAAACCGATGATTGCGATCGATTCCCCGTCTAAAACAATCGAAATCACTATCGTGAAAGCTAGCAATGTTTCGGTGCCGACGTCCGTCCCAAAGACAACACGCGTGCTATACAGCCCGTTTGCAAAACTGTTTTTTCCTCCTCCATCACCCTTAGAGCCAATTATGGCTGGCCAATTTCCATTCAGCATTGAGGCAGCGAGCAAAATTAAGGCCACTGGCTCCGACAACGGAAGCACTGCGTCAGGAGTGGTGACAAACGATAAAATAACTACGTCGACTGGCTCCCTCATGATTTCAACGGCGGCTAAAGGCCTGTTAGCGGGAAGTACCGGATTCCTCGACCTGAACTTCAATGGCGTCAGAGACTTTTTAGATCTGAATGACAATCTGCGGCATGATGAAGGTGAACCGCTGGAGCCATTTGCGACCACAAACGCCGACGGCACATTCGCGTTTGTGTTGTCTCCAGAGTTTGATCGTGATGGTTCGGGTATTCTGGAACCATCGGAAGGTCGAATAGTATTGGTGGGTGGGACGGATTCATCGACAGGACTGCCTTGGGAGATACCTTTGACATCACCGGCAGGGAACTTTGGTGTATCACCGCTATCGACCTTGGTGGAGCATGTTGTGCGTCGTGGCGGCTTGGATATTCCATCGGCGATGAGCAAGACAAGTGACGCGCTTGGAATTCCTGGCTATGAACTAACCAGTCGGCTTGCTATTTATCAAATCTTGGATGGAGATCCGCTGGCCGAACTCGCTTACGCAAGACAAATTCAGATTGCCAGTTTAGCGATACTAGCTGGGAAGTTTGCAGAAGGAACTGGGGGTGACATATCGCAGAGTGCACTCACCGCGTTCAATGCAATGGCCAGCCGAGTGCTGCCAGAGGGAAGCTCGGCAATTCTATCGGAAACCTCGTTTGTTCGCGGGGTTTTAACTGAGGTCAACGCGCAGCAGGAAGCTCCTGCTAACGCGACGTTAATTGATGAGTTGTCGGGCGTCATTGCCAATGCGCTCGGTCAATTGGACGACCTGGCTTCCACCTCATTTTCCAGTCCGCGCACATTCCTAGAGCATTTGACTCGCATCAAGAAGATTCTGAACGGCGAATTTGCAAATGAAGTACGTGCAATTGGTGCAGGAACTCAAAGCGTCGCTAGCCTTACGGCTGCCTATAACAGCGCCACTTTCCCGGTGCTCATTCCACTACAAACGGTTGGCGATGTAATACCGCCGGCGATTGGAGTGTTAAACACATTTGTGATCGAAGGATCGAATGGACAAACATCGTCGATGGTGTTTGAGATCGCCATGTTGGGAGAACATTCGTTGCCTGTCTCCGTGAACTATGCCACGCAGGATGGAACAGCAACCGTTGGAGAGGATTATGTTGCAACTTCTGGCATATTGACTTGGGAGCCAGGAGATACGTCCAGCCGATTTGTGACGGTGGATATACTTGGGGATAACGTTGCGGAATCCGACGAGTTTCTCTTATTGTCACTCAGCCAACCGGACGGAGTTGCCGTACGTGTTGCGGATGGGTATGGATTCATTCTCAATGACGATGAATTCGAGGTCACCTTACCAGGCGGCGAGGCCTTGAATAATGTGTCGATCAGCAGATCGCTCGATCAACTGGTGGTTATGGAAAACAATGCGCTGGTGCGTGATTTGACACTAGCCTTGCCAAGTGTTTTGACTTTAAATTCGTCGGATAGTGAATCGACCGCGTTTGAATTGCACTTTATTGAATCGAGTTTGCGATCCGATTACTACGAGCTGAACGGCGGCTCTCTGGCGTCTTCGGATAGCATCGTACTCTACGGCAGCCAGTTGAGTTACCTGGCGCATGGTGGACCGGATGGATCACTTGCGGCCTTCAAGCTGCAATCACGGAATGCGGGCGGAGCCTCTGTAATTGCTTACCAAGACATAGAGCAGGTTGTCTCGAATTTCGATTCAGTGGATACCGTTCAGCTTCGGCTGGATGCTGCGACAGCCTATGCGACGCTTTCAGACGCAGATGCAAATGAAGATGGTGCCCTGTTGTTTGCTACGCCCAACGGTAGCACTAGCGTTGTCTTTAGAAATCCGAACATTGCCGTTCAAATTGTAAGTTTCCACCTAGGTTTTGCGCTGACGCCCAGTGTGCTCGATCCAGGGTTTGAGGGCAACATCGAGGTGCTGCGGGGTGGCACGATCCTGTCTACGTTGACGATCGACAGACTTTCTCCGGTGGACAGTGAGTTGTTGACGCTTTCCACCGAAGATCCATTGTTCTCTAATTCACCGACGTTCGAGTTCGCGACAGGCGAAGGCGATACAGGGAATTCGTTTTTTACGATTGAGAATAATGCCCTAAAGTTAATCGCGCCTTTGTCCGGCCTTGCGGGCTCAACATTAAACTTACGGATTAAGTTATCCAATGACTTAGGTGAGTCTGTCGAGCAGGTGTTTGCTTTAGAGCTAGAAGGGACAGCCAATTCCGCTCCAACTGATGTTTCACTTAGTGCATTGAGCATCAATGAGAATTTACCCGCTCAAAGCGTCGTTGGCACCTTTTTGACAACCGATGAAGATGTCGGTGACGAGTTCACCTATTTGCTGGTGGAAGGGTATGGGGACGAAAACAATTCCTCGTTTGTTATCGATGGCGATCAATTGAGGACCATCGCCGCTTTTGATTTTGAGCTAAAGTCATCGTACAAGATTCGTGTTCGATCGACCGATAGCGGTGGTTTATCGGTTGAAAAGGACTTAACGATCCATATCAACGATCTGCCCGAACTAGTGGGTAATGTCATGGTCGGTCAAGGTGCCGATCAACGATCGCAAGTCACGCAAATCTCCTTTACGATTGATGGAGTTGTTGCCATCGAAGACGGCGCGTTCAGTGTCGTCAAGCGAGGCGTGAACGGCGGTAACGTCCCCCTGTCGACTGATGCTACCGTTAACTCAAATGGCCAGACGGTGGTAACATTAAGCTTCTCGGGTCCCTTTACTCGGGGACCGAACAATGCCTTGGTGGATGGTTACTATCAGTTGAACATTAATGGGACCTTGATAGCACGTTCTGGCCAAATGCTGGACGCTAATCGAGATGGGGTTGGCGGCGATACCGTCGAATTTGGGAATGACGCGACCGACGATTTCTTTGCGTTGTATGGGGATACGTCGGGTGATGGAGTCGTCGATTTGATCGAGTTCGGGCAGTTCAGGTCTACATTTGGAAAGAGTCCTGGACAAGCTGGCTATAATCCATTGTATGACTTCGATGGTGGCGGGGTTCTGTTGACTGACTTTGGTCAGTTCCGCTCTAATTTCGGCAAGCCAAAACTGCCTTGGCAATAATGCTTTATCGATCGTGAGTTGTAGCTGCTCAGTCATGGCCCCACCGGAACAGGTCCGGTGGTGGCCCTGCGGCTCCGACCGCAGGGATGTTTATAGTACCGCCTTCAGGCGGAATGAAGTTGTGTTCACAGCGAGCATCCGGCTGAAGCCGGGACTACGAACCAAGACGGGCTGACGGCGGGACTATGAACTAAGACCGGCTGAAGCCGGGACTACGAACGTGGAACTCGCGGCCGACCCTCCCAAGCTGAGAGGGTGAAGAGAGTGCGGGATCGTAGGCCGGTAACAAGGTCGCGATGTTGTTGCCGGAACTGCGCAAAGCCAATCGATAATCGTTCGACGGGGTTAGTGACGTTGGTCAGGATAAAGCGACCGAAGTTCCGGCAAAGGGGGGCTTTACTTGTTACCGGCCTACGGGGATTGTTTAACCGCGCGGGCATCGCTTCGCGTTTGTGATGGTTGGTAACGCGGCCCGATGGGCACGCGGTTAAACGACGAGCATCCTCCTTCGTTTAAGCGTCAGCCGACAAGCGTACGCGGGGTAACCAAGAAACCACGCGGCGATCAACCGGAACAATCGGAACTTTTTCCAAACGGCGCTTGCGAACCTCTAATGGCCGCTTATCTTGATTGCATTAGCCTCAGCCCATCCCATTTGCCAACTGAACACGGGTCAACTACTCTTAGCTGCCACCCACGGGAACGAAGTCCGCGCGGAGCTAGCCAAAACCCGTTGCAACTCGCCGTTTCCTTCGGCCAGGCCGCTAACGTCGACCGGAACAAGTAAAGCCCAGTCCGCGTCGGAGTATCGGTCGTTAGATCCACAGCAACCGTCCGCTCTCTTCAACCTCCTTCCGGGGAGGGGTGTTTCGTTTAACCGTCAGCCGCTAGGCGTACGCGTTTCTTCTTCACCCTCCTTCGGGGAGGGTCGGCCGCGAGTTCCACGAGCGACCGGGGAGGGGCGTTTCGTTTAACCGTCAGCCGCAGCAAACAGTAGCAGACATCACTCTGTGTGCCGTCCGCAGAAAAGCCATGTCACGGCACAGCGGAGTGTGCCTACTACCTTGGCACCAAGAACCAAGAACCCGCTTTGCGGCAACTAAGAACTTCCGCGCAGCGGAACGAACCGACCATGATCCCCTATTCCCCTGAGTACTTCGCAGCCCGTGACGCGGCGCTACGCATCGCAACTGCGGGCTTCGAGGGGTTAGATGAGATGGAGCCCAAATTGCCATGTGGGCATGCTTATGGTCTCCACAAGAGTGCGATGCTGACGAGTGACTATCGGGTTCGTTTAAGGAGGGGGATCGTGGACGTTACGCCTCAAGAAGTCATTGACTGCTTGATTCAAGCAAACATCAAAAATTGGTGTTTAATGGGGCTGCATGGTTATGTTGGTTATTTGCCGATGCCTCGAGCAACTCAAGATGTCGACGTGATGGTTCCTTACAGCCAGCGAAAACGTGCCGCGGATGCAGTGGGCGCGCGTTGGCCAATGTTGACGCGAGTGGAGCTGCCACAAGTCATCAGGTTTCTCGATTCGACTGATTTAGATCCAGACGGAAATGCGAAACCGGTCGTCGATGTGATGAATCCGTGGAGTGCATTTCAAGAGACGATTTTGCGAGAGCATGTGCTTACCGATGAGAAGACCGGCAGTCGTTATCCGACGGTCGAAGCGGCCCTGGCATCCAAATATGCAGCGCTGGTTTCCCCCAGTCGCAGTCGCGAGAAAAAGGAATACGATGCAGGTGACTTTCGCAAGATCGCAAAGGCGAACCATCACCTGGTGAATCGCGATTTGTTGCATGCATTAGGCAACCAGATATGGGAAAAAGGCGGCGACGAGGTGCTTAAGTTCATCGAGCTCACGTTGACCGATAAACCGCTACCAATTTAGACATCGGCCCCCCACGCAGCGGCTAATTAGAACCAAGCACCTTTTCGTTTAACCGTCAGCCGCTAGGCGTACGTGAAAGTAGCAGGCACACTCCGTGTGCCGTCCGCTCTTCTTCACCCTCCTTCCGGGGAGGGTCGGCCGCGAGTTCAGCGAGCGACCGGGGAGGGGGCATGTTCGTAGTACCGCCTTTAGGCGGAAGTCTCCAATTTGAGAACATATACCCATTGCCAGCTAAAGCCGGTACTACAAACAGCAGGCGTATGCGTTTCTTCTTCAACCTCCTTCCGGGGAGGGTCGGCCGCGAGTTCCACGAGCGACCGGGGAGGGGCGTTTCGTTTAACCGTCAGCCGCTAGGCGTACGCGTCCTTCAAACCACTACCAATGCCGCCTGAAGGCGGTACTACAAACTAAGAACATCGCGAAGCGATCACCCATGAAACGCGCCATCATCACCGGAATCACAGGCCAGGACGGCTCTTATCTCGCCGAACTCCTGCTGGAAAAGGGCTACGAAGTCCACGGGATCAAGCGCCGCGCGTCCTCCTTCAATACCGCTCGCGTCGACCACATCTACCAATCGCCTTACGATGAAGCGTCCAGGTTCAAACTGCACTACGGCGACCTGACCGATTCGTCCAACTTGACCCGCATCATCCAAGAAGTCCAACCCGACGAAGTCTACAACCTGGGCGCTCAATCGCACGTCGCCGTCTCGTTCGAATCACCCGAGTACACCGCCGATGTCGACGGCATGGGGACACTGCGATTACTGGAAGCCATCCGCTTCCTCGGACTAGAAAAAAAGACACGCTTCTACCAAGCGTCCACCTCAGAACTATTCGGCCTAGTGCAAGAAATCCCTCAAAAAGAGACCACGCCGTTTTATCCCCGATCACCGTACGCTTGTGCGAAATTGTACGCGTACTGGATCACCGTCAATTATCGCGAATCGTACGGCATGTACGCTTGCAACGGCATCCTCTTTAATCACGAATCGCCCCGTCGCGGCGAAACGTTTGTGACTCGCAAGATCACTCGCGGCATAGCCAACATTGCTCAGGGTTTAGAAAAGTGTCTTTACTTGGGCAACATGAACGCACTACGTGACTGGGGGCATGCCAAAGATTATGTCCGCATGCAGTGGATGATGTTGCAGCAGGAGACTGCCGAGGATTACGTCATCGCCACCGGCCAGCAGATCAGCGTCCGCGAGTTCGTTCGGAAGGCGGCACTAGAAGCCGGCGTAGAGCTTGAGTTCAGCGGCCGGGACGCGGGCGAGATTGCCACCGTCAGCAAGATCCTGGACGCAGAAAAAGCACCAGAGGTCTCCGTTGGCGACGTTATTGTCCGAGTCGATCCACGCTACTTCCGTCCCGCTGAAGTCGAAACCTTACTGGGCGATGCCAGCAAAGCGAAAGACAAACTGGGCTGGGAATGCGAGATCACGGTCGAAGAAATGTGTGCCGAGATGGTCGCCCACGATTTAGAGAATGCCCGCAAGCATGCGCTGCTCCGACACCACGGTCACGACGTCAGCGTGGCGATTGAATGACAGAACCAAGAACCAAGATCCCGCTTTGCGGCAACCCATGCTTTCCCCCGAAACCCTAGAATCTTATCGTCGCATGACGCCTGGCCAGCGGTTGAAACTGACGATTCAGCTCATGCAAGGGATGGAAAAAGCGTTATGTAGTGGGACGTCCGAGCAAGTTGAGCGAAAATTTGCGTTGCTGCGGCGGGAAAACGAATTGCGAAATCAAAACATGCTTCAAGCCATTGCGGCATCCAGGTAATTTTATTGGAAAACCCCGTCATTCGTGCTTTGTGGGAGATCATTGATTCTCTTGACGCGCATAGGGTTGATTATGTTTAGCCGTCAGCCGCAGGCGTACGCGTTCTGCTTCACCCTCCTTCGGGAGGGTCGGCCGCGAGTACCACGAGCGACCGGGGAGGGGAGTTTCGTTTAACCGTCAGCCGCAGGCGTACGTAAAGTAACCAAGCACCAAGTACTTTCTTAGTTTAACGCATCAACCGTAGGCCGACTCTCCAGACCCGACTTCAAATACACGACGATGGGGCAGGAGCCCCAACCTACGAATCAAATCATTAGCCGCAATGCGCAGCATACTGGCTCTTTAGTAAATAAAACAACGCACTCGACGCCCGCTCACTGCGCGCTGCGGGTAATAGAACTAAGTACACACGCAGCGAAAAAAATGCCGACCGTTTACCATTCGCAATCCGTTACAGCAGAGGAGCTGCTTAAAGTATCCGCTGATGGCAATCGATATGAACTGATGGAAGGAGTCTTACTTATGATGTCACCGGCAGGAGGACAACATGGTCGATTGGCGAATCACTTAGCATGGCTGCTTAGTAATCATGTCAATGCAAACGCATTAGGGATCGTGTTCGCTGCTGAGACCGGTTTTCGAATTGCGAGCAACCCCGATACGGTTCTCGCGCCCGATGTGGCGTTTGTTAGCCAAGCGAAATTTCAAGGTTTCGAGCATGAGACAGGTTATTTGCCGCTCGCTCCAGACTTGGTTTTGGAAGTTCTCTCGCCCAGCGACCGATTTTCACGCGTCGAAGCGAAGGCGATGGCATGGCTGGATGGTGGCTGTCGCTTGGTGTTGCTTGTTAACCCTGAGAATGAAACCGTACATGCCTATCAATCGCGTCAGCATATCCAAGTCTACGAGAAGCATGAAACCATTGATTGTCATCCCGTTGTCAAGCATTGGTCGTTAGCCTTAGATCAGGTCTTTTGATGTTTTGTGACCGCCTCCGCTAGGCAATGGTAGCAGGCATCACTCCGTGTGCCGTCCGCTCTCTTCACCCTCCTTCGGGGAGGGTCGGCCGCGAGTTCCACGAGCGACCGGGGAGGGGTGTTTCGTTTAACCGTCAGCCGCAGGCGTACGCGTTTCTTCACCCTCCTTCGGGAGGGTCGGCCGCTACCGTAGGCCGGAACAAGCAAAGCGCAGTTCCGGCAATAAGATGCTAGCAATACAAATCCGGCTAAAGCCGGTACTACAAACAGCAGGCGTACGCCTCCTTCTTCACCCTCCTTTCGGGGAGGGTCGGCCGCGAGTACCGCGAGCGACCGGGGAGGGTGGCACCCCCTCATCGTCAACTTGCCAGATGTTTAACCGTCAGCCTCGCTAGGCCGCCGCGTCTTACAACCAAGAACCAAGAACCAAGAACCAAGAACTAAAAGTCATGACCAACCTACCCTCATTCGCGTCTCAATGGGTCCAGCAGTGGAAAGACGCGGCTCCTCGCTTGCAAGCCATTCGCGACGAAGAGCTACGTCGATTGGGTAATGGTGCCAAGGTACCGAGTCCTAGCTATCGCATCTATGATAAGTATCCTGAACGGCACGGAATGGTGATTATGCAGCAGTGGTTTATGCGAGGCTACTTATTGTCGCAGGCCAAGCTGAAGATAGATGAATGACGTTGACCTCGCAGATCTGATTTCGGCAGCAGCTAGGCTTCAAGCCAGTTGGAGAGCGATCGGTTTTCAATTTTGTTTCATTGGAGGTTTGGCAGTCCAACATTGGGGCGAGCCCCGTCAAACCAACGATGTAGATGCAACGATTTGGACTCAGTTTGGAAACGAGCGACCGGTCATTCGCCTTTTAATGGAGCAGTTAAAGGGGCGAATTGAAGACGCGGATCAGTTCGCTTTAGTGAATCGAGTGTTATTGGTTCAAGAAGCGAGTGGAGTGGACGTTGATGTTTCGCTTGCCGCATTTCCTTACGAGCAAGAACTTATTGGTAGAGCACAAGAGCAATCCTTTCGAGGTGTAGGCTTAGTGATTTGCGGGCCGAGCGATTTGGTCATATTAAAAGCGTTTGCCAATCGTCCTCGCGATTGGCAAGACATCCGTGGCATCCTGATCCGCAGCGCCTCGCAGTTGGATTGGAAATTGATTGAGTCTGAATTACGAGTCCTTGCGGAACTCAAGGAGGAACCTGAGATCCTACAGAAGCTCGAAAAACTCCGAACTGAAATCATCCACTAAGAACTAAGAACTAAGAACTAAGAACCTTTTCGTTTAACCGTCAGCCGCAGGCGTACGCGTCCTACTTCACCTTCCTTCCGGGGAGGGTCGGCCGCGAGTACCACGAGCGACCGGGGAGGGGTGTTTCGTTTAACCGTCAGCCGCCTACGTACCTCAGCGACTCCGCTCGCTGAGACAAATCCAATCCCCCCGCGGTCGGAGCCGCAGGGCCACACCAAGCTCCCCTTCGTTTAACCGTCAGCCGCAGGCGTACGCGATCTTCAAACCACTAGCCAATTCCGCCTAAAGGCGGTACTACAAACCAAGAGCCAAGGACGAAGCTATTATGTCCACTGTCCTTCAATTGTCGCTTGCCGAATATGACTCGATGGTCCTTGTTGGGGCATTTGATCGAATTGCGCAAAAGGTAGAGTTGATTCGAGGAGAACTTGTAGCGATGAATCCAGCCGGACCGCTCCACGATGACCTAGTGACATACCTTACAGATTGGTCCGCAGACCACCGCGACCGCGCAAAGACAACCATTTCGTCTCAAACAGGCTTGAATCTTGCAGAGCAAGTCAGTCGTCCCGAGCCCGATTTGCTCTGGTTGCGCAAAGATCGTTATCGGCATGCGCACCCTAATGCGTCAGATGTCCAACTAGCGATCGAGGTTGCCCAAAGTAGCCTTGCCTATGACTTAGAACAGAAACGATTGCTATATGCGTCGGCCGGGATAGTTGAATATTGGATCGTGGACGCCATGTCATGCTGCATCCACGTGTTCACGGACCCAGTTGAAGGCGACTACCGTGTCCGACAGATCTTCAAGATTGGGGAAACACTCGCTCCCCAAATCGCTCCCAATGCAAATCTCCACCTATCCGATCTCTTCAGCTAAGCCCTAGCACATCGGGAAGCGATCAACCAAGAACTTCATTCGTTTAACCGTCAGCCGCTAGGCGTACGCTCTGCTTCACCCTCCTTGGGGAGGGTCGGCCGCGAGTACCACGAGCGACCGGGGAGGGGCGTTTCGTTTAACCGTCAGCCGCTAGGCGTACGCGTCCTTCTTCACCCTCCTTCGGGCAGCGTCGGCCGCTACCGTAGGCCGGAACAAGCAAAGCGCAGTTCCGGCAATAAGATGCTAGCAAGACAAATCCGGCTAAAGCCGGTACTACAAACAGCAGGCGTACGCGTTCTGCTTCACCCTCCCGATTTGGGAGGGTCGGCCGCGAGTTCCACGAGCGACCGGGGAGGGGCGTTTCGTTTAACCGTCAGCCGCAGGCGCCCGCGTCCTACTTCACCCTCCTTTTTGGGAGGGTCGGCCGCGAGTTCCACGAGCGACCGGGGAGGGGCGTTTCGTTTAACCGTCAGCCGCAGGCGTACGCGTTAAGGACCAAGCCGTGAGCTGTAAGTTTTAAGTTACAAGCACCAAACTAAACCTATTGCCGGAACTTCGACAACGGGCGAGACGCCCGGGCACCGCAGAAACCACCTTTTCGTTTAACCGTCAGCCGCAGGCGTACGTGAAGTAACCAAGAACCAATAACCAATAACCCGCGCAGCGGAAACTAAGAACCTCTTCGTACCGGCACCTTTGGAACTTTTTCCAATTAACACTTGCGAACCGCTAATTGCGGCTTATCTTGCTTCAAATAGCCTTATCCTGTTTCCAAATACTAACTGAACACAGAACAACTGCACTTAGCTGCCACCCACGGGAACGAAGTCCGCGCGGAGCCAGCAGATTGAGTAGCATCTAGCACCAAGAACCCGCGAAACGGTATGCCTACAGAAGCCGAGCAAAGATTCATCCAAGCGTGGCGATACGCGGCGCCGGAACTGGAAAAGATCAATCGCCGCGAATTGCAGGAGCTTGACGAAACTGCAGGACTGCGAATGATCGGTGCTGAAGCCAAACCAGCGCATACGCACAGCGGTTTGATTGAATTTCAGGCGTGGATGATGCGCTTGCGGGTCATGCAGTTGAAAAAGCAACTATCCCAGCAGCGAATGCCGTCGCCAGCAGACGAATGATTGACCAATCGCTATGGCAGACGGCTCTCGAACTCCAAGAAAACCTGAAAGCAGCGGGGCATTGCTTTTGTTTCATCGGCGGCCTCGTTGTCCAGCGCTGGGGGCAACCGCGAGTGACTGGGGATGTCGATGCCACGGTGCTGTGCGAATTTGGAGACGAGAAGGAGCTCGCCGAAGAAATATTGCGGCTTTATAAGAGCCGAATTGAAGATCCTGTACCGTTTGCAATTCAAGCCCGCATCTTATTATTGCAGGATGCGAGAAGAAATAAAATTGACCTTTCCATCGGCGGCCTTGACTTTGAACATCGAATCATTGAGCGATCGTCCTTTTGGGGTGTTCAGGGCGGTGGCCAAATTCGCACTTGCAGTGCTGAGGACCTTGTTGTCCTAAAAGCATTCGCTTCCCGAGATCAAGACTGGGTCGATATCAAAAACGTTTTGATCCGGCAATCGGCAAAGTTAGACCGAGACCTTATTCGTGAAGAGCTAAGACCGCTAGTCGACCTCAAGGAAGAACCGGAAATCCTAGCCCGGCTCGAAGCCCTATTCTTAGCCACTAGCCCCTAGCCCCTATCGCCCCCTCCGCCTTCATCACCGGCATCACCGGCCAGGATGGTTCCTACCTGACCGAGTTGCTTTTGGACAAAGGCTACACGGTCCACGGGCTGGTACGTCGGTCCAGCAATACAGTTCGGTTGCGACTGGACCATCTGACCTCCAACGAAGAACTTTACGGCACTCGGCTTTTTCTGCACTACGCAGACCTAGACGACACCACCACGGTTCGGCGGTTGCTCAACAGATCACAACCCGACGAGCTGTATCATTTGGCAGGCCAAAGCCACGTTGGAGCGAGTTTTGAAATCCCCGAATCGACTTGCGAGTTCACCGCGATGGGAACCTTGAGGCTTTTGGAAATCCTTCGGGATCTAACCAAACCCTGTAAGTTCTTGAATGTCGGTAGCAGCGAAATTTTTGGGGCTCCTAAGCAGTGCCCACAAAATGAAGACACTCCGATGACGCCCGTTTCCCCGTATGGTGTTGCCAAAGCGTTTGCGACGCAAATGGTACGAGTTTATCGGGATGCCCACAACTTTTTCGCATGCAATGCAATCTGCTACAACCACGAGTCACCACGCCGTGGAGAATCGTTTGTGACTCGCAAGATTGCGAAGGCTGCGGTTGCGATCTCCCAAGGGCGACAGAAGATCCTGACACTCGGCAATATCGACGCCAAGCGTGATTGGGGGTTTGCACCAGAGTACGTCGATGCCATGTGGCGAATGTTGCAGCAAAATCACCCCGCGGATTATGTCCTTGCGACCGGTGTCCAACACAGCGTACAGGATTTTTTGAACGCATGTTTCCAAGCGATACGAAAGCGATGGCAGGACTACGTTCACTTTGACCAGCGATTCATGCGGCCCAGTGAAGTCAGTAACTTAGTGGGGGACGCCCGTAAAGCTCAGCAGCAACTAGACTGGACACCAACCACGTCGCTGTCTGCGATGGTTCAGACCTAATGCGGAACGATACTGAAATCTTGTATACAAAAATCAACTAGCTGCTTGCGGTTTACCACTATATTCCGACAAATGTTAAGAAACACTTGATTATTCTGTCATGTTTACCTTACATTCACCACTATCGCTTGTGCGGGTTGCGCAGGGCTTCGCGACTTGGCCATGTCATGAATAGATTTCTTAGGTACTTATGGCAGTTGTGACCGTTTCATTAAAAGGGTTTCAGCTGCAGCTAACTGGCGGGGAAAGTAAGACGACGGTATGAGCGAACTTACGACGAAACAATTTCGGGTGTGCCATCTTGCGAAGTACTTCCATCCTTTTCGAGGTGGAATTGAGACACACGTGCGGGAATTGACGCAAGCGCAACTGGCCGACGGAATGAAAGTGGATGTGGTGTGCATCAATCATCGTCGGTCCGATGGCTCGGATGCGTGGAGCAGCCGGACGGCCTGGACACCGACGGTTACCGATGACTGCCAAGGGATTTCGGTGCGGCGATTTGGAAAGTTCGGAACGCTTGCCAGATTCGATTTTTGCCGCGGCATCAGCCGTCATATTCGTGCGATTGAAAAAGATGTCGATGTATTCCATCTGCACGTACCCAATCCCGTTATGTGCGTCGCGTTGGCATTGGCCAAACCCAGAAAACCTATCGTGGTAACCTACCACAGTGACATCGTAAAGCAGCGAATCATTCGTAAGCCGTTCAGTGTCCTTGAAAACCGGGTATTTAAAAACGTTCAACGGATATTGGCGACGACGGCGCCTTACGCAGCCAGTTCCGAGGTTCTCAAAAAGTATGCCGATCGCGTGAACGTTGTACCATTTGGATTGGAACTGGAGCGATTCCTCAATCCGTCTCCGTCAGCTGTGGCGCACTGCGAGCAGTTTCGAGAGTTGGCCGGGGATCAACCGCTGTGGTTGTCGGTTGGGCGATTGGTCTACTACAAAGGATTCAAGACTGCGATTGAAGCCTTGCCGCATGTACCGGGCAAACTAATGATCGTCGGTCAAGGTGGCTTGCACGAAGCGCTGCGTGAACTGGCAGTGCAACTGAAAGTGGCCGATCGAGTCATCTGGAAAGATCATCTCAGCGATGACGAGCTGGTAGGTGCATACCATGCGGCGCGTGGATTTTGGTTCCCCAGCATTTTGCGTAGCGAAGCGTTCGGATTGGTTCAGGTGGAAGCAATGGCGTCCGGTTGTCCAGTCATTAACTGCAATATTCCTGGATCCGGTGTACCTTGGGTCAGTTTGGATGGCGTTTCCGGAGTTACCGTTCCGGTGGGCGATGGTCAGGCATTTGCGGCGGCGGCCAATTCTCTGCTGGATGATAACGTGCGAGGTCGGTTAAGCGACGGCGCCCGAAACCGTGCTACAACCACGTTCCAGTCCCAACGCATGGTCAAGCATATCGAACGGATTTACATCGAGCTCACCGGGGTCACGGTAACGCGGCCAGAGCGAGACGGTCATACCACCTTACAATTAAATGATCTGGTCCTTGAATCGTCGCTGTGATTTTTTACAGTGACGCCCACCTTCAGTGACAAATACCTATCAATGAAGCTGGCATGGTGTTTGTAGTACCGCCTTTAGGCAGAATAGTTTTACTTTTTCCGCACGTGCTGCCGCTTAAAGGCGGTGCTACGAACAAAGCACAAATGGCATTGAGTTTAAACGTATCAATGACAAAAGCAGCTTTTGTAACTTGTTGATGCGGATCCTACACCTCTACGCGGGCAATCTGTACGGCGGCATAGAAGCGCTGCTTCTTACGTTGGCACGTTGCCGAGACCTGTGCCCGCAGATGGAACCCGCGTTTGGACTGTGTTTTGATGGTCGCATCAAAAGTGATTTAAAGGACACAGGCGTTCGCGTTTACGATCTGCCAGGGGTTCGATTTAGTCGCCCTTGGTCTATTTTCAAAGCGAGACGTCGTCTAGGGCAAATATTGGCCAGCGACAAATTTGACGTAGTGGCAACCCATGCGAATTGGCCGCATGCAGTTTTTGCACCTGCGGTTCGCCAAGCGAAGGTTCCCCTAGTCAGTTTCGTACACGATGCATTTCGTACAGTTGGTTGGCTAGACCGATTGGCAGCCAGGACGCCGCCTGATCTGGCGATTGCCAACAGCAAATATACCGCTCAGTTTGTCCCAACTGTGTTTGGCTCAACCCCCGTGGAAGTCATTTACCTGCCGGTTGAATCAAGAGCCGTGGAATTGACAGATCAGCAACGAAATGAGATCCGTCACTCACTGAATACGCCCGTCGATGCGACAGTCGTGATCCAAGTCAGTCGCATGGAAGAATGGAAAGGGGCTCACAATACGATCGCTGCTTTAGGAAAGCTGAAGGACGATCCCCGGTGGATTGCTTGGATTGTGGGCGGCGCACAGCGACCAAGCGAGGTTGCTTATGAGAAAACGTTAAGGCAACTTGCTGACGAACACGGCATAACCGACCGAGTTCGATTTCTAGGACAGCGGCGAGACGTTCCAACCTTGCTTGCCGCCGCAGATATCTTCTGTCAGCCGAACGCTCTTCCAGAACCGTTTGGTATCGTTTTCATCGAAGCGTTATATGCAGGGCTCCCCGTGATCACGTCAAACGTTGGGGGCGGAGCAGAGGTGGTGACAAGTCTCGTTGGCAATAGGGTTCCTCCGAACAACGTTCATGATTTAGCTGCTTCGATAAGAGGCTTCGTTGAGTGTCACGATCCCGGCCTAGAATTGTCCGCCAAAGCCCGCGCGCAGGCACTTTGTAGTCCGATGTCACAGTTGGCCGCATATCGTTCTAGAATCGCTACGGCCCTAAGTACTAAGCTTTAAGCAATTGTTGAATCACTTTTCAAAACCGTGGTTTCGATACCAACCTTCGGTTGCTATTTCTCGTCTCTGGAAGTCACTGAGAACGCCACGTTCCAACGTCGCCGTCCGGTTACCATGGGGAACGAAAATTGAAGTTAATCCGCGAGAGACGATAGGTCGCTCGATATGGTCGACTGGAATCACGGACCTCGTTGTTTGTGAATCAATTTGCAGATTGCTTCGCGCAGGAGATACCGCCTATGACATCGGCGCGAACATTGGATTCATGACTGGACTGATGGCGGCAAGCGTGGGCCCTAGTGGAAAGGTCTGTTGTTTCGAACCAAATCCTAATGTTTTGCCACTTCTGAAACGCAATCTGGAAAGAATGTCGCTGGACGGGCTGCGTGAGCCCACTCTTCATGAATGTGCGGTTGCTGCGTCGACTGGTGAAATGACTTTGCACTGCCCGACGGACGCGGACGGCAATGACGGGATTGCACATCTTTCGGAAGATAGTAGTGGTGGTATCCGAGTCCCAGTCAAAACCTTAGACGATCTTCAGAAAATAGATAACGATCATATTCGCGTCATGAAAGTGGATGTGGAAGGATTTGAAGCCGAGGTTTTTCGGGGCGCTACTTCGGTGCTGAAGAATCGCCACGTGGATTATATAATTTTTGAAGAACATCGAAACGAAACCGCGGAGTCATTTGCCGTATTGCAAGATTACGGTTACGAAGTTTACCGACTCGGCTGGAGTTCGTCGTGCGTATTCAGTGTCCCGCTGAGCAGCGGGCCAATACATTCTAGATTCGAACCGGCGAACTTCATTGCAGCGCCGCGAACAGAATTCGTTCAGGCAGCGTTTCACGACGACGGATTCCGCATTTTCAATAAAGACTTTTGGCGCAAGAAACCGGTTTGAAACAATGGTGACCTATTCAACTAAACAACGAGCTGAACTTAGCCGCGGTACCAGTGCAAAGGCCATCTACGACATGGTCTCCCATGTTATTCAACAGCGCCATTCATCGAAAGGATTAATAGTCGATGTAGGCTGTGGTACGGGCAACCTGTGGAGTTTCGTAAAAAACAGCTTTGATCGTTATGTCGGCGTTGACGTCAAACGCTTTGATGGATTTCCGACTGATGGCGAATTTCTTGAGTTAGACCTTGATACGGGAAAGGCGCCGCTGCCAAATGACTACGCGGATGTCGTTGTCGCAGTTGAGACGGTCGAGCATCTTGAAAATCCTAGAGCCCTATTTCGTGAACTCACACGGATATGCAAGCCCGGCGGCCTGGTAATCGTAACCACCCCAAATCAATTGAGCCTTTTGAGTTTGCTGACGCTATTGTTGAAAAACCAATTCAACGCATTTACGGATCCATGCTACCCAGCTCACATCACGGCGTTATTGGAGATTGATCTCCTTCGTATTGCAAAGGAATGTTTGCTGCTGACGCCAGAGGTACATTACAGCAAGCACGGCAGAATTCCTGGCACTGCACGCCATTTTCCTGGCTGGCTTAGCAATTTCCAGCCCCGGAAATTTTCGGACAATCTTTTGGTGCTTGGACGAAAGCCGACCATATAAAATGCAAACTATGAACGTCGCGAGGGATGCTTTTCGTATAATTGGCACCGTGGTCTTCCGAGCTGTGTACAGCGGTCAATTACTAACGTAGCCTGGGTGCCTCAATCGGCAAGAATCAGCATCGTTCTGAAAGTATCGTGACGCTTATGTCAAATTACATTCTGCTCAACTCGCTCATTACGCCATTACGATCTGATTGCCCGTAAACAACTGACTCCCCGCTCAAACGTCCTACCGCGGCTTAGAATTCACGCGTATTAACTTGGCGACACATTACCTATCGCGTCGAAACTTTGCCTCTGCCCAAAAGAACTCGTCATTTCTAGGGGAATTTCGTAAATCGTTCTGGCTATTGGCTGCGCTTTTCGTTCCGCTGGCGTGCCAACTTGCGCTTTGCGTCGAAGTGCTCGCACCAATTCGAGTTGTCTTCCGCGGCGCTGCATTCGGTTTTTCATTAGTAGCGTTTGCCGCTCTACTGAGTCGAAAGCAGTTTGTAAAAAGCTATCCTCCGCAAACTCTTGCGGTGTGGGTTCTCTTTATTGTCTTTCTCGGGATCGTCAATCCCGAAAGCGCAGGACTGCTTGCTTGCATCGCGACAATTGGCTTCTATGCCGCGGTTATTTCGCCCGTTTTCTGGGTACCGAAATTACGCGTTACGTCCCAAACGCTTCGGTACATCGGCTGGGCGATGTTTTTGTTCCAGGCCACTAGTGCGTCGTTCGGAATCTTGCAGGTCTACTTTCCCGGTCAATTCCAACCGGCGTTATCAGATGTTGTAGAGAGCAGCCAATTCGGCATCGATGCCTACAGAATTCAACTTGCGAGTGGCGAAAAGTCGATTCGCCCGATGGGATTGACCGATATGCCGGGGGGAGCAGGTGTCGCAGGGTACCAAGCGTTTGTGTTTGGATTGGCAATCTATCTGTGCGAGAGAACCGTGTTCAGGTTCTTAGGATTGGGCGGGATTGGTGCAGGCCTGTTTTGTATCTACTTGTCGCAGATTCGGTCGCTGTTGATTCTCGCGGTCGTCGTCTTGATCGCCGCAGTTCTTGTGTTGATCGCCAGTCGACAAACCAAAGTTGCTGCGCAATTGGCATTCATCGGCGGTGCGCTTTTCGTCGCGGCGTTTTTCTGGGCCATTGCGGTTGGTGGTGAGAACACGCGCGCTCGTTTTGCCTCGCTCATCGAAGATAAGCCAGCGGAAGTGTATCAGTCGAACCGTGGAAAATTTTTGGAAAGGACGATCACAGAAACATTGCCTGATCATCCTTTTGGAGCGGGCCTTGGCCGCTGGGGCATGATGTACTCGTACTTTGGTCGTCGATCCGGGGTCGAGATGATTTGGGCGGAAATACAATGGACCGGATGGGTTTTGGACGGCGGAGCATTGCTTGTAATTGCTTACGTCGTCGCGATTTTAATTGCGATTCGTCTGACACTGAAAGCTAGCAGCGTCCCCTCGGATCCTTGGCTTCATCGATTTGCGATGATCATCGTAGCGTATAATGTCGGGGTTTTTGCACAGACTTTTGGGTCGACGCCCTACTCGTCCCAGTTGGGGCTTGAGTTTTGGCTGCTTAACAGCGCCATCTTCGTGTGCGCCAATCAAGTGCGGTCAAAATCAATCGTGAAGGCTTTGGCTTGAACCACCTTCCGCCCTGCGTAGCGATCATCACCGGTGACTTCGTAAAGACCGGAGGAATGGACCGAGCGAATTATGCGCTGGCCAGCTACCTGGCGAGAAGTGGAGTGCAACTTGAACTTGTCGCTCATCGCATTACACCAGAGCTATTGAATTATCCCAACGTCACTTTTCACCAGGTCCCTAAACCTGCCAAATCGTACTTTCTCGGCGCCCGTTTGCTTGCGAAGCGAGGGCATGAGGTTGGTGAGCGAGTCGCGAAACGCGGCGGGCGTGTGATCGTAAACGGCGGTAATTGTCCTTTCGGCGATATTAACTGGGTGCATTATGTGCACGCAGCGTACAAGCCCCAAGCAAGCTCGGTTCTTCGGCGCGTCAAGCGAAGGCTGATGCACCTCCGCTTTCTTCGACTAGAACAAAATTCACTTTCAATAGCGAAGCGAGTGATTGTCAACTCACATGTAACGCGTCAAGACGTGGTCAGGCATCTCGGAATTCCTCAGAGCCGAATCTCCGTGGTCTATTATGGAATCGACGGGGAGACATTTCGTCCGCCGAGTGAGGGCGAACGACTGGCATTGCGGCAAAAGTTGGGTTGGGGCAATTCTCTTAGAGTTATGTTTGTGGGAGCCCTTGGAGACCGGCGCAAAGGTTTTGACACCGTCGCCCGTGCATGGTCGCTATTGTGCTCAAGGAAGGACTGGAATGCGAAATTGGTCGTTATCGGTTCCGGGTCGGAAACCGTGCAGTGGAAAGCGTTCCTAGAGCAAAGAGGCGGCGGTGATTCACTCGAATTTTTGGGGTTTCGTTCCAACGTTCCCGAATACATGCGTGCCTCCGATTGTCTCGTGGCACCAACGCGTTACGAGGCGTATGGACTTGGTGTCCACGAAGCGTTATGTGTTGGGTTGCCGGCGTTCGTTAGTGCATCAGCGGGTGTTGCGGAGCGGTACCCTGAATCCTCGTCTGACCTGCTACTTAAGTCACCTGATGACGTTAATGAATTGGCTGTTAAGTTGGAGCGTTGGCACGCAAACCCGATGCTTTGGTCGAATCAACTTAATGACCTTGGAAAAAGTCTGCGTTCCCGCTCCTGGGATGACATGGCTTCCGAGATGCTTGACAGGATTATTTAGATCGAACACTGAGTTCGGTTCAAGGAAAGTCATGTACGTTGTCAGAGTCATAACAATTTCCGTGCAAACATATGTGAGCTATTATGCTCGCAGCGTAGTAAAGGCATAAATCGAACATGAGCTTGCTTATCGACTTCCTCCGTCCGATTACATTTCGAGGGAAGGCACGCGTTCTGAAGCGGCTTGTCCCGAGTCAGGGCACGGTATGCGCCACAGTTAACGGGTACAAGATGACGCTGGATTTGCACGATTACTGCCAGCGAATGATCTATATGGGCGCCTACGAACGTTTGGAAACGTCTATTGTGAAGTCGGTGCTGCGCCCTGGTTCGACGTTTGTCGATGTTGGGGCCAATGTCGGTTATTTTAGTCTGCTCGCTAGCAAAATCGTCGGGCCTTCGGGAAAGGTGTTGGCCTTCAAGCCCAGCATATATGTAGCAGACCGATTATCCGAAACCATTCGAGTCAATTCCATACGCACGATCGACTTGTGCCGATGTGGTTTGGGTAGCACCAACTCGCAAGCCGTTCTGTCGGACCCACATCCTTCAAATCACACACCCAGCTTTCTATCACCGGGCACCGGTTCGCCCGTTGAAATTCGAGTCTTGGACGAAGTGTTGGACGAAAAAAAGATTGAGCGGGTTGACCTGCTGAAGATCGACGTAGAAGGGTTTGAGTTGAAGGTGTTGTCAGGAACTCAGCGGGCGATCTCTGAGGGAAAGATTCGAAACATACTTATCGAATTCAATTCGCACTGGCTAAATAAAGCGGGCACTTCTTCAAAAGAACTTCACGAATGGCTAGTGAGTACTGGATTCAGTTGTGCGGACACTCCACAAGCGCCTGACGGTCCGCTGTGTAATCGGATTTACGTAAAGGTTTAACTCGTGGCGACCTCGATAGATTGATTGATCTGAATCAGACTTCGCTAAATTGAGCACATCTGAAACAATACCTGTCGCGTATGAAACTAAGCGTGAACAAGTTCTAGCGACGCGAACCGGACGCGCAGCTCTTTCTTGGCTATGGGGTATCGCGTTTACAGTCATTACTTCTCTCGTCGGGCTGGTAAGTGCGCCAGTCTTGCTTCACTATCTCGGCGACGAAAGGGTAGGGACGTGGCGTGCGGCGACCGAGATGAGCGCTTATCTGATTGTGGCAGATCTAGGCGTGTCTCTTGCTGTGGCAATTCTAATAACGCAACGTTGGCATGTGCGCAAGGAACAGTCGTTCGGTTCGATCATTAACGGCGTCGTCGAACTGCAGTGTAAGTTGCTGCTACTGGTTGTACCGATTCACATTGCCGCCTCATTGCTAATTCCGAACCTTATTGAACTTACAGCCCCCGTTCGTCGCGAGCTTACAATCGCGTTACTAATTGGTGTCATACCGGTGGCGGTCTATCCGATTGGATGGGCCCGTTCAGCGTTGGATGCCGCTCAGTTAGGTTATGTAATTCATGTGTCGATGATTTTGCAGTCACTATTCATAACGGTCCTTTCGGTCATACTCGCAATAGCCGGTTTAGGCTTGATTGGACAGGGCATCGCCGTATCGATGGGAGCAATTGTCTGCAGCGGAACATTTTGGATTGTTGCCCGAAAAAAGCTGGATATTAGCACGACACATTCAGAAAAAATAACATTTGGCAAACTCTGGCCAAACGCGCGTGCTTCGGTCACGAATAGTCTCGCGAGGAGAGTGCAAACAATGTCCGATTCCGCAATTGCAGCACTCGTTCTAGGGCCTTTCGCCGTCACTAACATGTTTCTGACTCAGCGTCTTATTGTGCTTACAACGGGCCAAGCTGGCGCGCTTGCAAATGCGACATGGGCGGCATTGCAGGATGTGGCATCGGACGGTGACTCCAATCTATTTTCAAAAAGGTACTGCGACGTTATTCGAATGATCAGCTCACTAGGGCTGGTCATTGGGTCCGCTGCGCTCGCTTTCAACGCTCCGTTTGTCCGCCTTTGGGTTGGTTCTGATTATTTTTCAGGGCCATTTCTCGGTATTGTTACATTATTGAATGTGGTTGTGTCAGCAGTCGTACTCGTACCGGCTTGGGCACTTGATATGTCTGGGGCTCCCGGGGCACGGACCCCAGGGTGCATAGCTGCCGCTTGTGTTAAACTTCTCCTCGCATACCCCTTGCTGCTTTTGCTTGGAGCTTCGGGCGTCGTTGTCGCCGCCCTGTTCACTTCGACGTTCATAGAATTTGCCTGGAACACGAGCAAGGTTAAACAAAAATTTGGCGTCGCAATTGCGGCACAGTGGCAGGCCTTAGGTAGTGGTGTGCTGCGAAGTATGCCTGTACTCGCCACTGGAATTCTCATCGCCCTTTCCGTTCCATCTGATATTTCCACCAAAATTGCGATTGAGTTCGGCCTTGCATTCGGTTTGTTCTGCTTCACATATTGCTGGTTCGGAGTGTTACGGGCAGAAGAACGGCAGCAGGTCAGACACAAACTGGCGCTAGTTTTGCGACGCCGATAGAGCCCGAAACAATGATTGACTAATGAATCCAATCCACCAAATCAGTCAAACTGCGAGGTCGTTTGCATATCGTCTCATGTGCCGATCTCCCTTACTTGCAACACTAGCTTATGCCCGCAATCGAGACTTCCAATTGGAAGCATGGGCATATGTCAATGGATTGGTTCAGGCACGCTGCGACCAACCGAGCGCTGCCGGATGGCGTTATCGTTTGCGCACCAATACGCACATTCTGGAGAAGGGGATCAGCGCGAAGGATCGTCGCGAAGTTTTCGGTGCTAAGCTTATCACGGGCACGGTTCGTGACCTGCTTACGCTTGAAAGCCTGCTTTCATCTGACGCAGATGACGACGACCGTCGGATGCACGAATGGTCGTCGGACGTACTAACTGTCTACTTCGGAGTCGTCGGTTCAGATCCCCGCATCGATGCCGCGCGTCGTCAATTCGAAGCAAGACCATGCGCGTCCCACGGTGGAACCGGCGGCGGGCCGTATCTGCGTGCCGAGCCATCTGAAGAAGGGGTATCTTACAACGATCTGTTGCAACTTGCCCGACAACGAAGAAGTGTGCGCAGTTTTTTGGATTTGCCAGTTCCCCGATCACTTGTCGATCAAGCCGTTGAAGTGGCCGCACTTTCACCAAGCGCCTGCAATCGACAACCGTTTCATTATCGCTTTATCGACGACGCCAGTCTAATCGACAAGCTTCGTGACGTGCCAGGCGGTATTAGTTGCTTCAATCGGTTGCCGATGTTGCTTGTACTCACCGGCGATATGCGTGGATGCGTCGAAAGTGTCGTGAATCGGCACGCGATCTACGTCGATGCATCACTTTCCGTTATGTCGTTCCAGTTCGCGCTTGAAACGCTGGGGCTATCGTCCTGCTGCGTCAATTGGTCCGAAACGCGTGATAAAGACCTCCGCGTTCAATCGTTACTAGGCACCCCTCCCTTCGAGCGAGTCGTGATGTTTATGGTCATCGGTTACCCTGACCGCTCGTGCCTCGTCGCTCACTCGAGTAAGAAAAGCCTCGAACGACTTCGCAGTTATAACAAAAACGGGTCACTCGATTAGTTCTTTGACGTCCATTCAATCCTTCTGAGTTTCCTTATGCGTGTTGGTACCTTGGCATTTCATTACGCTTACAACTATGGAGCGGTATTACAGTCCACCGCGCTACTTCGCGCATTATGGGAGGTCGGAGCGGATGCATGCGTAATCGACTACCGTTCGCCTGTCCATTTCGTCGAACGCCTCAAAACGCGAAATCCCTTGCGGTTGCTGCGTGCAATGCGGACGGATCGTGCGTTCAAGCAGTTTCGTGCAGAAGCATTAGTTTTGTCTGCTCCTTTGAGCACGCTCGAATCGCTTACCGCCCTAAGTCGCGAATTTGATGTCCTCGTCGTGGGCAGCGATCAGGTTTGGAACCTCCACAAAGCGTCTGAACCGGCATTGTTTCTCGATTGTCCGCTTCATGATGGCTGCAGACGGGTCGCTTACGCGGCTTGTTTTGGTTGTGATGATTCACCACCGCATCGTGTAGCACAGGTTGCGCAAGCCATCGAGCGATTTGACAGCGTCACTGTTCGCAACGAAACCAGCCAACGGGTTTTGTCACGAGACTTTAATCGACACGCTGAGGTTGCCGCGGACCCTACGCTACTCGTTGACCTCTCTGACCTTGCCGCCGAACGCCTTGTCGCCGAGGATTACACCTACGCCTTCTCAATTACGTCATCCAATCGGCTGGTGGTCGAGCAAGCAATCAGGTCCCTTCGAACAATTGACAAAAGGTCCATTGTCACTTCGGCAATGACTTGGGCCCCACGCGGGACGCACAAGGTTATCTCGGGCGCTGGCCCTAAGCAGTGGCTTTCTCTGGTGAAACATTCCAAGTTCATGGTCACCGATTCATTTCATGGAACAGTTTTTGCAATCAGGAATCGCGTTCCATTCGCTGTCTGCTTCGCTGGTGATACTAGCGCACGGATGGCTGACCTGCTCTCGCATCTTGGACTGAACGAAAGGATGACTTCTAGCCCAACGAGAGACTGGCTCACCGAGCTGGCAAATGTCGAGATCGAATGGGACCAAGTGCATCACAAAATTGCCAAACTACGCGAACGCTCAATCGCTCTCCTCGCCGACTCATTGAATGTATAGCACCTAGCTGAAACGGTCCCCATACAGCCATCTTTGAGTGCACAGCTTTTACGAATCAACCTAGTCACAGCGTTCCTCGCAACCATGAATTACGATTCCTGGCTGCTTTTGGACAAACATTCACTGCCCCATTCCAAGCGATTCGAGAACCATTCGACGTACGATAGACTTGAATCTTTATAACGCGGGGAGGTCAAAGCGGGTAGCCCCGCTCGTAGTCCCTCGTTATCAGAACGTCGCAAAATTGGTTCTCCGTGCAAGAGCAAACCCAGCAGCAAGCCTCCATTTTTTATATTCAGAATCTACATAAAAGTACTGGTGCAAGATCGCCGCAATGTCCGTTTTATCCAATAAGGGAAACATTTCAAGAAACGCTCGTTTGAGCCCAAGAAAACTACTCACCATTGGGCACTCCTACGTGCTTCGGGTGAATCGGATCTTAGCAAACGAAATGCAAAAACAATCGAATAACGCGTGGGAAGTCACCGCCGTTGCGCCAAATTACTTTCATGGAAAAAACGACATCCGACCCGTTGAATTCGATCCCGATCCGAATGAGGTCATTCGTGTCGCCGCCATTCCAGGTCGTTTTTCAAAACGAGTGCATTTTTTCCACTACGGTTCTCAACTCAAGACAATCTTACGAGAAGGCTTTGACTTGGTGCACGCCTGGGAAGAACCATACATTACTGTGGGCCTGCAAATTGCAACGGCCACCCCCAAGCATGTTCCGCTGGTGTTTCGCACCGCGCAAAGTCTAAATAAGAACTATGTCTTCCCGTTCAACTGGATCGAGCGCTACTGCGTCGATCGGATGAGCGGGTGGATTTTTAGTGGCCGTCTTGTGGAGAAAAATTTGTTAGCGAGACCCGGTTACGCCCAGCGGCCGCGATGCCAAGCACCTCTCGGATTCGACCCCGCAATGATTTACGTCAACCGCAGGCTAGGCGACGAAGTAAAACGTAAGTTCAGCTGGGACAACTCGGTTCCTGTCATTGGCTATCTCGGACGGTTCGTCGAAGACAAAGGGTTGGCGGTTTTGATGGATGCTTTAGATCAAGTCGATGCTCCTTGGCGATTGTTACTCGTAGGAAACGGTCCAATGTTGCCAACACTGCGCAAATGGGCTGAGCGACACACCACACGCGTTGGTTTTTGCACGGACGTCAAACATCAAGATGTCAACGCTTACATCAACGCCATGGATATCCTTTGCGCACCCAGCTTGACGATGCCGAATTGGCGCGAGCAATTCGGACGAATGCTCGTTGAAGCATTTGCGTGTGGTATTCCTGTGATTGGTAGTGACAGCGGCGAGATTCCTTATGTGATCGGAGACGCAGGTGTCGTAGTGCCAGAGCGGGATGCCGTCGAACTTGCTCAAGCAGTCGAGGCAATGCTCGGCGATGAGAAACGCCGCCAGGAACTTGCGGCTCGTGGTCTGGACCGCGCGCACGCAGAATACACTTGGGGTCGAATCGCTAAAAAAACGGTTGGCTTCTTTGAAGAAATTTTGGAAACATCGAAATGAATTTAAAGTTCTGGTTGCAACGCCCGCACCTGATACTTCCCCGGTTGCGATTTTGGCTCTACGAACGGGCCAACACCGATAAGCCGTGGCTTTGTAGGGGGACCGTTGAGTTCTTGGACCGTCACCTTGATGGCAATATGAAGGACGTGGAGTTTGGTAGCGGACGAAGCACGCGTTGGTTGGCCACAAAACTTCAATGGCTGGTCAGCGTGGAACACAACGCCCAGTGGCACAAGATCGTCACCTCCCAACTCCAGGAGTCGGGCGTAAAAAACGTTGATTATAGGATGGTTTCACTGGATCATCCGGACACAATCCCCGACAAAGGGAAGTTCGAAATCACACCGACATATGTCGCAGTGTTGGATGAGTTTGAGGACGCGTCAATCGATTTCGTTCTGGTAGACGGTCATTACCGAACTACGTGCGTGCAACACGCCATCGGCAAGATCAAACCAGGAGGATTTTTGGCAGTTGACGATACGAATATGTGGGACCGAATCGGTGGCGTGCCGGTTCCTGAAAGCTGGAGTTGTGTGGAGACCAGTTCGAATGGCCTCAAGACGGCGAAAATCTGGCAACGTCCGTGTTGATGGATTACGAAGTCGACTTGCATGCGCCATTGAGCAAACCTTGAGGTCTCCGTAGGCGAGATAAGATTAACAGCATTCAAATTTTAACCGGTGAGTATCCGCCCGATCACGGCGGCGTTAGCGACTACACGCAAACGCTTGCCGAAACGCTGGCAGTCGACGATTGGGATGTTCATGTTTGGGCACCCGGGGCCCGCGAATCTCACGAACGGGTCTCCAAGACCCTGACGCTGCATCGCATTTGCGGTCGATTCGGTCTGATCGCTTTGAGGCAGTTGGGGCGCGGGATGAGGTCGATGCCTCGACCACGCCGCCTGCTTGTGCAGTATGTCCCCCACGCCTTCGGGTGGAAAGCGATGAACCTCGCATTTCCGATCTGGCTTTTGTACCGAAGTTGCTGCAAAGGCGATCAAGTCGAGGTGATGTTTCACGAGGTCTCTTACCCTTGGGTGCGTTCGCCGCTGAAGCATAATCTAATTGCTGCGATGAACCGAATCATGGCGGCCCTCTTCGTTATGGCCTCCCAGCATATTTTTGTATCAATCCCGGCGTGGATTTCTCTGCTTCCATTTCGCCGTCGCAAGCCAATTGACGTCTTGGGAATCCCCGCCAACATTCCCAAAGCCGCTGATCACTTTGACCGTGATTCGCTTCGCACACAGATTTTGCCTTCTTCCAATCAAGGCCAGTACATTGTCGCTCACTTCGGAACCTATGGATCACTGATCGGATCGACGCTGGCCGCCACGATCACTGCTTTGCTGCGGGCTAGAAGTGACGTCATGGTGTTGCTGCTTGGTGGTGGTGGCGACCGATTTCGTGAATCATTGCTGGAGACGCTTCGCTCGCAAAAAAGAATGAGTGAAAAGCCAAACGATGGGTGCAGAGACGGGACGGAAACTTGCGACGTTGCCGACCGGATTGTCGCAACAGGGCGGTTAAGTGCAGTGCAAGTCGCGGAACATCTCGCCGTGGCCGACGTCGCCATCCAACCCTATCCCGATGGTTGTAGCGGACGCCGCGGATCGTTGATGGCGTCATTGATCAATGGCGTTCCGGTGGTTACTAATCTTGGGCATCTCAGTGAACCGCTTTGGGCCGATTCAGGAATTTGTGTCGTCCCAAAGCCCGACGAAGCAGCAGCTCTCGTTACAGCGATTGGAGAATTGCTCGACGATCCGGTGCGACGTGAAGCAGTAGGCAAAGCAGGCGAAAATGTCTACGCCGAACATTTTTCATTAGAAAATACGTTACGAGTGCTACTAAGTGCCGAAGCGAATGCGCAATCTTGCAATCTCGACCGATCCACGGCGTGATGCGTTTGCTTAACGCCCGGAATGCAATCGGAGTGTTGACTGAACGATGAGTAGTGTCCTCCAATCCGATCGTACAGAGCATTCGAGCGAATCTACCGCTGGCAAGCCTCGCCCAGAATATGTGAAGTGCTTAGACGGTGTGAGAGGCATCGCAATTCTCATGGTATTATTTTTTCACACCAACGGTCAATTGATTTTCCAAACGAATGCGAGACAAGAAGAGTCTTCATTTGGTCGCATATTCTCATGGATTGCGGACCAAGGATCGCGCGGGGTTGACCTGTTCTTTGTCCTGAGTGGATTTCTTATTACCGGAATTTTGCTGTCCTCGCTCTCAGTTCCTAGTAAGCGATACTTTGTAAATTTTTATATGCGCCGGTCGCTTCGGATTTTCCCCCTTTACTTTGGGATACTTTTTGTAGCATTTGTCGTGGTTCCGATTTTGGGCATTCAATATACGACTGCGGGCATGAAACAAGCGTCGGACAATCAGTTATGGCTATGGCTGTACGCCTCGAACTTTGGCATGGCTTTGCAGGGATTATCGTTCGGACGATTTGGCCACTTCTGGACACTGGCGATCGAAGAGCATTTCTATTTGGTGTGGCCCGCGATTGTGCGAATTTTCGAGGGGAAGAAATTACTTTGGGTTTGCCTAACGATCATCATTGGGGCGACCATCTGTCGGTTGGCGTTTGTCGTTAATGACCAATTGCCTGCCGCGCACTTGTTGACGCCCTCCCGTGCGGACGCGCTCGCTCTCGGTGGCCTTCTAGCGTGGTGTCTTTTGAAGCAGGATGGTCGCTACGATGTTTCGGCGGCATTACGAGATTATGCATGGTGTTGTTTTGCCGTGACCTTGTCGATCGCTTTGTGGGTAGCATACTTGCCCAAATCATCGCTGAGTCCCTACCTCGACAAAGTCCTGATGCCAAGCCTAGTGGCGGCCTGCAGTGCTTCTCTCATCGTCGTTGCGTTGCCGTCAAGTGTTGCCGTGAGCGCATCCTGGCTGCAACGACTGTTGTCACACGGCCTTCTTTGTAGCTTCGGGAAATACAGCTACGGGATTTATGTCTATCACGTCCCTCTCATACCGTTGACTTATGTCGCCTCTACGAAGCTTGCGAGCAAGGTTGGTGTAACGCCCGATTCATTCCCATTTTCCGTTCTATCAATCTTGTATTTTCTCATTACCTGTGTCGCCTGCCTTTGTGTATCGAAGTTGAGTTGGGTGTTTTACGAAAAGCCATTTCTCAACTTAAAACGATACTTTTGATCAGAATGCCGTTGGAAAAACATGTTCTCTTCGTTTTCCAAGTACGACGTTGAATAGTTATGTAGTCTTTGCCGCTGCAAGATACGGCAGGCGGTTACTATTCGTCGGTGAATCTTGAATCATTGATTGCCTCACATTATGAGAATCGCTGATCAACGCCAGAGCGATTGGGGCTTGACTTGGCTGTAATTGTCGCACAATCGAGACCCGAAAAGGAAATCGTAAAAGAACGAGACTCGGTGGACCTACCTGCGAAGCCCGCACTCGCTTCGGATATACCCAGCCTTACAGGGATCCGTGGCATCCTCGCGCTTTGGGTGGTGATCTATCACTTTTGGCCCGATGTACTGGCGCTATTTCCTGCCTGCGATCTCTTTTCGCCGATCATCGGTAGAGGGCATTATGCTGTCCCTGCCTTCTTCATTCTCAGTGGTGTGGTGCTAGCACACAACTACCGGCAACTGGGGGGCTCGCCAACTCTTAGTTCATTTACTCATTTTTTGTTCAAGCGGCTAGCACGAATTTATCCGGTCCACTTTGTGTCATTGATGGTCGTTTTGGCAATGGTGGTCGTGAGCCGAAGCCGCGGATGGAGCATTGATGAGTCTGGGTACAGTTGGTCCGACTTCGGACTGAACCTTTTCCTAGTTCACACATGGGTACCCCATTTTTCACTCAACTGGAACTATCCGTCATGGTCCATTAGTTCGGAATGGTTCGCGTACCTGTTTTTCATTCCATTAATGGTTCTATGCCATAGGTTGTCGGAACGATTGGCTTGGTTGGCATTCGCAATGTCGATCATTGGTACGCTTGCAATTTACTACAGTCCCAAGGATATGCCGTTTCGCGAGTTGCTCTGTGTCGTGCCGACTTTTGCATCAGGCGCGATCTTTGTGTACGCATGGCATGCTAGCACCACTTCGAATGTCGCGTCCATAATCCGATCTACCGCCAGTCGATTGGAAATTGCTCCTTTGGCTCTGATTATCGCGAGTTGCTACGTACCATCGCCTTATTCCTCCGCCTGTCTACTGCTATCGTTGGGAGCATGCATCGCATCGCTTTATGTCGCGGTCCCAACAAACAATAGGCTGTTTAGCTGGAAGCTCGTAAGAAGCCTCGGGGAGGTTTCGTATTCGTTGTATATGACTCATACACTAGCGCAGAAGATTTTATATCAACTGCTGCCGTCGCGGCAGTATGTTGATTCAGGTGTGGTCAGCAAATTAATGATCGTTATCATTTATTCGCTGCTCATTGTTCTGTTCACCTGGGGAATGTATTCTTTCATTGAGCGTCCGGCGAGAAGAATCAAATGGACGAGTCTCTATTCAAGTTCACGCAAGCAATGCGTGTAGGTGCAGGAGTCTTTTGGATGATAGGTATCCGTATGAAATCATGGTTACGCTCTTTGATTCCGAAATCGCTTTTGAAGGCGAGGCACCGTGCAATTCTGGCGAAGGAAAGCCGTCGGAATGCAACCCGTTCGCCGGCTGAGGTTTTTTCAGAAATTTACAGAAATGGAAAGTGGGGGAATGTTCCAGGAGGCTTCTGTTCCGGATCTGGTTCATCGGACGATACTATCACAGTCCCTTACGTCACGACAATAAACTCAATTCTTGGATCTTTTGGCGACAAAAAACCCACCGTTGTAGACCTTGGCTGTGGCGATTTCCAAGTTGGCAGTCGATTACTGAATGAATGCGGCGCCTATATCGGAGTTGAAGTGGTGCCAGACTTGGTACGGCATCTACAAGCGTCAGTGAATGATCCACGTGCACAGTTTTTTTGCCTTGACATCGTAAGAGACGAACTACCCAACGGTGACATCTGCTTGATCCGACAGGTATTTCAGCATTTGTCCAACCAACAAATTTCGGCGGTGCTTAAGAAGCTGGATAAGTACCCTACCGTAATTATCACAGAACATTACCCATCCGCTGACCTCAATATCGAACCGAATCGCGACAAGGTACACGGCAGCGGCATTCGGCTCTTCGAAAATTCTGGCGTGTACTTGGACAAACCACCGTTTAATGTTCCCTCAACAAATATGGTAATGATCCTGGAAGTCAAAAGCCATGGTTTTGAAAATCAATACGATCCAGGAGTTATCAGAACATATCGTCTATCAAATGCCCAAATCGTTTAACGCTGCGCATTAACTCGACTTGTAACTTTATTAAGGAGTCGATGCGCATGATCTATCCAAAACGTTATTCTTCAAAAAAGTTATTGCATGAATGAAGCCTATCGCTTGGCCATTCTTCCCGATTTTCGGGAAGAGCAATGGCCGAGCATGGACTTGGTCGCGGATAAACTTCAGGAGTATTTGACGCGAAGTACCGCGTGTGGCCTGGATGTTGATTCATTTCAACCAGCTTTTCGAAAGATAGCAACAGCCTTGCCGTCTTCGGTCCGTTTGCCAACACGTTTTAACATTGATCGTTTGTTGAATCGATTGCTGGTCTACCCGCGTCAGGCTCGCAAACTGGTTGGCAACTATGATCTATTTCACGTCGCGGACCATACTTATGCTGCCCTGGTTCATTCGCTTCCCCGTGCGCAAACGGGGGTCTACTGCCATGACCTAGATGCCTTCCGCTGCTTAATCGAACCGCAACTGGAACCTCGTCCATGGTGGTTTCGGAAGATGAGCTCCCATATCCTTGCCGGGATGCAAAAGGCAGCCGTAGTCTTTTGCAACTCGATGTTTACACATCACGAGATTGTTTGCCATAACCTTGTTTCAGAACGCACATTGGTTTACGCCCCGCTGGGGGTTTCCGAAGAGTTTCAATACGAATCCAGCTCCGCAGAGTTGCCTGCTTGGTTGCATGCGGTCGGCGATAACCCTTGGATTTTGCATGTCGGCAGTTGTATTCCTCGAAAGCGAGTGGATGTCTTACTCAAGATTTTTGCTCGAGTTCGTCAACAGTGCCCTGACGTGCAACTGGTCAAAATCGGTGGCGAATTCTCGACCGAGCAACGCGGCCTGATCCAGTCTGCTGGATTGGAGTCGTCGATCATCCATGTCACGGGCGTTTCTCGCGCGGAGATGGCGGTCGCTTATCGCATGGCGACCTGCGTTCTCGTCACCAGTGAGGCCGAAGGTTTCGGATTGCCAGTCATCGAGGCGCTAGCGTGCGGTGCTTGTGTGATCGCCAGCGACATTCCTGTGCTGCGTGAGGTAGGCGGAGACGCTTGTTTGTACCAGCATGTAGGGGACGTTGCTCAATGGGCCGATACGGTGCAACAAGTGATAGAAAAGAATGCAATTGCCCCGGCGATTACAGCCAGGTTGCAACAAGCGTCGAAGTACACTTGGGAAAACCATGCGAAGATCATCGCTGATGCGTATGCGAAGCTGCTTTAGTAGCAATGCACAGCATGCGGGCCTCGTTCCAGGCTCTGGCTGGAATGCGAGTAATGAGGCTCCGCCTCACTTCTTTCATACTTCCAGGGAGGCGGAGCCTCCGATGACTGATTCCAAAGTAGCTCAGCGACTCCGCTCGCCGAGACGGGAACGAGAAAGTTCCTCAGCGACTCCGTTCGCTGAGAATAAATCCATGTGGGCGGAGCCACATGGGCACAGTGGCTCAGCGACTCCGCTCGCTGAGTAAGAACAAATCCATATGGACGGAGCCGCATGGGCACGTTGCGCGTTTCAGCTTACAATAGCCTAATCTAATCTTTTCATGCAAATCGTTTTCCTTGCCCCAATAGGACATGTCGGAGGTGCCGAACGTGTCCTGCTGAACTCGCTGCAGCAGCTGAAGGAACGACGGCCCGATTGGCGTCTGCATGTGGTGCTGTGCAGTTCTGGCCCGCTCGAACAATCTGTTCAACGGCTTGGAATTACGACGTCCGTCTGCGCTCTGCCTGCCCGATTCCAAAAGCTTGGCGATGCGCAGGGCAGCTTCTTGCAACTGCTTCGACGCTACATCGCCTCTATTTGGCTCGCATGGAGCCTGCCTCTCTACCTATGGCGATTGAGGGCTCACGTCGATACCTTCGGCCCCGAGCTAATCTATAGCAATGGCCTCAAGACACATCTGTTTTCCGCTTGCATCAAACGTCGCGGTTGTAAATTGATGTGGCATGCGCATGATTTCTACGCATCCAGACGATTGGCCAAACGCCTGCTGGCCTTGGCCGCTGGACGCGTTGACAAGGTGATTGCGATTTCACAAGCGGTAGCCACCGATTTTTCTTTTGTCAGCCGCGTTCCGACTATTGTCGTTGTGCACAACGGAGTCGATGTGGAACGATTCAGACCAAGTGCGAGCTATTGCGATTCTCCGAGCTTAAGCCTTGACGCCTCGTACGGCCAACCCACAACGGCAGCAACCGCGACAGACTCGCGTTCGCATGAAACAGATCTCGATAAAAAGTTGCTGATGACGGACGCCGCCCAAACCGCCATCAAAGTTGGATTAATCGCCACTTATGCCAAATGGAAAGGGCATGACCAATTCATCGCGGCGGTCGCAAGGGTGCCAGGGGTAATTGGATATATCATCGGAGGTCCTATTTATCAGACAGACGGGTCGCAGTGGACCAAGGAACAACTGGAAGTAATCGCTGGCAAACTGGGAATCCGCCAGCGCATCGTGTTTGTCGATTTTCAAACTGACACATCTGCCTTTTATCGCACCCTTGATGTCGTGGTGCACGCAAGTACGAAGCCAGAGCCGTTCGGCTTGACGATTGTCGAAGCGATGGCTAGTGGGCTTACCACGATTGTCTCAATGTCTGGAGGAGCCATCGAACTATTTAAAGACGGGGTGGAGGCAATTGGATATACTACCAACAACGTGGACTCATTAGCAGAAGCGTTGGACGCGATGGTTGCTGATCCCGCCAAACGCAACTCGCTTGGCGCGGCGGCCAGACGGCGAGCCGTAGCAGATTTTTCGCTGCCAACGTTTGGTCGAAAACTGGTAGCCGCAATAGACGATTTATTGATCAAAGAACGCCTATGAATCGTTGGCTTAAACTGACATGTATTGGGTTGGCATTTGCAGCCGCCTTTGGCTATCCGCTTGTCCGCTTCTTCCTCTGGCAACTGGAAAGACCCGAGTATCAAGCGTTCCCATTCGTCATCGCCAGCATTGTCGGAATCACCTATCTGCGAATTCGAAATCAGACCGGCTCACAGACGACGGTTCCACTTTCAAATCACAACTCGCAGTGGTGGCGGAGCATCCTTCACAGCATACTGATGGTGCTCGCATCCGTTGGCGCCTGCGTCGCGGCCTATGCCGGCAGTCCGTGGTTGTCAATGTTGACCTTCATACTCCTGTTAGGGACATTACTCTTTCCGCTCAAGTCATCGGGAATCCAACATCTCGTCGGTCCATGGACGTTGCTTTTCCTGCTTTTGCCGTTACCACTGAATCTTGATCGACAGTTAATCACCAAACTACAACTGCTCAGCAGTTGGCTTAGCAGCCAAGTGCTGGAAGCGATCGGCGTCTTGCATTTGCTGCGCGGCAATACACTCAAGATCTCGACCAAGGATCTGTTTGTTGATGAAGCGTGCAGTGGCATCGTGTCACTAATCACGATTATTTCAGCGATCGCGATCTACTGCGTTTGGCAGTGGCGGTCGCTGGTCCATGCCCTGGCCATGATTCTGCTGGGCGTGGTCTGGACGGTGATGATGAATACGCTGCGCATCGTGATCATTGCCGCCGCGCTGGATTGGTGGCAAGTCGATTGGTCTGAGGGCACTTCGCATACGGTTTTGGCCGTGGTGTTGTTTGTGGTCAGCTTGGGCGTCCTGAAGTTGATGGATGGCTTTCTGGATGAGTTCTTTCAGCCGATCGACACCGATGACAATCCGCTGGGCGAGGAGCAGTTGATGCGAGCCGGTTGGATGTTGCGCGCTTGGGATCGCTGGTTTGCCAATGGCAGGTTGGAGGCTGACGACTGGAAACTGGAGCCTGAATTTCACTCTCCCTCTGGGAGAGTCGCCGCAGGCGGAGAGGGAGCCTTGAGCCGCAATGCGCAGCATGCGGGCCCTGCAAACGACACCGAGGCCCGCACGCTGCGCGTTGCGGCTTATGTTCCGTGGCCAGTTACTGGGGTTTTATTGCTGGCGGGAATTTTACAGATTTGGACCGCTCCATGGGAAAACATTGTGCCGACCGACCAAGAGCTTGATACCGCGATTGCCATGAGCTTCGACGGAAGCTGGAATCCAGTTGATAAAATGGCGGGGATTGCGCTAGTGTCCTTCAAAACCGAGCATCGTGATGCGAGAAGTATTTATGGGGAGTATTCCAAAGTTTGGACAGTAACCAATAAGTCTGGACGGGAGTACATTGTTTCGCTTGATTTCCTATTTGGGCCTGGCTGGCACGATCTACGAGAATGTTATAGTGGCAGTGGCTGGAACATGAGCGATTATCAAGTAATTGAGCGAGCGGCAATGCGCGATCTCAGTAATGCATCCTACGTCCAATTTGACCTGAATCGCGACTCAGATCGTGCAACAGGCTTCGTTAATTTCTTGGGCTTTCGCGCCGATGGTTCAAATGTCCTTCGAAGGTCCGCGTCAATAATCGGCGGATCGATTTCGGGTTTCGTACAACAACTGTTAGATCGGTTTGCGAGTCAGATTACACAAGAGCAGGTAGGAGTCTATTATCAATTGCAAGTTGTGACTTTTGGTGGCGAAATTACGCAGCTTGAGCGGCAGGAAGCCAGGGAGTTATTGTTTATTGCTCGCCAAGAGCTGACGAAAAAGATCGCAATTTTGCCTGAATGAATTGTTGGTGTTTTCACTCAACGGCAACATATCCACCAACCTTTACGTTAACGAACGCTCCATTTTCGATTTACTTAGAAATGCAGCCGTTGGCTACTCTGTCTATTGTTCAAAAAAAGGTTTGTCGCGCGCGTATTCGCCGCTTTCGTGCAATCTATCGCTACTCGTTCTAGGCTCTGCCTAGAATGTTCTTGATGAGGCTCCGCCTCACTATGTGACTGCAGGGAGGCGGAGCCTCCGAGGAATGATTCCAGGCAGAGCCTGGAACCAGTGGAGATTGCCCCTCTCCGCCTGCGGCGACTCTCCCAGCGGGAGAGTGAATGTAGCTCAGTGACTCCGTTCGCTGAGATGACTTCCATGTGGGCGGAGCCACATGGCTACACGTTACTCGTTCTAGGCTCTGCCTAGAATGCTCTTGATGAGGCTCTGCCTCACTATGGTGACTTGCAGGGAGGCGGAGCCTCCGAAGAGTGATTCCAGGCGGAGCCTGGAACCAGGGGCAAATCATGACACCACCTCTCGTTCTAGGCTCTGCCTCACTACAGCGACTTTCAGGGAGGCGGAGCCTCCGAGGAGTGATCCAGGCAGAGCCTGGAACCAGTGGAGATTGCCCCTCTCCGCCTGCGGCGACTCTCCCAGCGGGAGAGTGAATGTAGCTCAGCGACTCCGTTCGCTGAGAAGACTTCCATGCGGGCGGAGCCGCATGGCTACACGCTACTCGTTCTAGGCTCCGCCTAGAATGCTCTTGATGAGGCTCCGCCTCACTACAGTGACCTGCAGGGAGGCGGAGCCTCCGAGCAGTGATTCCAGGCGGAGCCTGGAACCAGAAAACGCTTTGGAGGGTCGGGCGTTGTCGTAGCCATGCGGCTCCGCCCGCATGGAAATTCTACTTTCTACTTTCTCCCCGCTACTTTCTCCCTGCCCCTCTCCGCCTGCGGCGACTCTCCCAGCGGGAGAGTGAAGTAGCTCAGCGACTCCGATCGCTGAGAAGACATCCATGCGGGCGGAGCCGCATGGGCACAGGGACAAAACCTGACGCCAGTGACAAAAAATCAAAAAAATTTCTTGCACTCGTATATACCCGCTTCAGGGCGTTTGCGGGGCCATTGGCTAAGAAGTAACAGGCAAGCGATCGGTATCGGCCAAGTAAAGTTCCTGGGGACACACGCGCGCAGAGTTGGACATTGCAGATTGGCAAGGTCGGTTCGAGACCCATTACCAGCCGCGACGTGAACAAGTGCGAGCGTATAGCCTGGGAATTGGCTGCGTCCTGGCGGGAGGAGCGTACAGGGCGGTTTGGCGGGATCGCGGCCCTAGCGGTGGTAGTGGCAAGTGCCGGTTAGGACGGTAAACCGAACAATTTTGCTTGACGCGTTCCGGTCCATGCCTATGCTAGCAGAGATTCTTGTGGACCTCTCCTCCACAAAGCACAGTATTGGCGGCAAGTGTTGACGACGGCGTCGACCATTCTTGACTGTGATGGATTTGAACGACAAGCCCGGATGCGCCTCGTTCCAGGCTCTGCCTGGAATGTGGTCAATGAGGCTCCGCCTCACTACCGTGACTTCAGGGAGGCAGAGCCTCCGAGGAATGATTCCAGGCGGAGCCTGGAACCAGTTGCCTGGACGACAAGCCCGGATACGCCTCGTTTCAGGCTCTGCCTGGAATGTGGTCGATGAGGCTTCGCCTCACTACCGAGACTTCAGGGAGGCAGAGCCTCCGAGGAATGATTCCAGGCGGAGCCTGGAACCAGTTGGCTGGATGCGACGCGTTGTAGGCTTTGCCTGGAATGCGATTAAGAACTAATCCGAACACCCGAGAAGTAGTATGGGCTTCCAGCCCGTCGAGGGTGTTCGAATAGGTTCTAAGTAGGGTATGCCTCAATGCATTAAAATTGGTGTAGGGAGGCGGAGCCTCCTTGAAGTGATTCCAGGCGGAGCCTGGAACCAGAGCTCCGTCTCAATGCATGAGTAGTGCAAGGAGGCAGAGCTTCCGTGGAACGATTCCAGTCGGAGCCTGGAACCAGGGATGCTTCATCAAACCTTAACTGAATACTCACTGGAAATTGGTAGCAATGGAAACGATGCTTCCTACAATCGGAAAAGTCATTTGGTCGAGGATCGGGTTTGGGCGTTGAGCCGTCGGATGCGTGGCATCGGACGAGATAGGATCGCTCAACATAGGAATGGAGACCAGGTATTTAAATCAACGGTCGCTTTGCGAATTAGATATCGCGAGGCTGGTCAACACGTCAATCGAAACAACATTCAAGAGGTTTTTCAATGTGGAAAAAGAGTTTATTAAGTGTGCTAGGTAAAGCTACGCAAGGGATATGGCAAGGAGAACAATTGCCAGTGCATGTTGATAGAAAGAAGCCGTCGTCTGTTTTTGGGAAACTAAACTTAGGCACTACAAGTATTTGGACTTACTGCATAATTTTTTGCAGTGTTCAAGTTCTCTACTGCAGCAGGACGAACGGCCAAACCACGCGTACTTGGACAGCGACCGGTACTAGTTCTGCTTGGCTATCTAACAACAATTGGTCGCCAAACACAAATTATGCAGGTACTTCACTTCGCAATACCGGAACCGAAACGGCGGGAGCAGCTAGTGACATTGCCGTGTTCTCGAACAACTACGCTGCGGCAGGAGTGAATTTAAATAACACAGGCGCTGGCGGGCTGACTGTTGGTGAGATCCGAGTCTCAGGGACGAACACTCTCACTGTTGGTAATAGTAGTTCGGCAGGTACTGGTCGCACTATCTCTCTAGGTTCAAATACCCCCATTACTGTCACTAATGGCAATCTTGTTTTCGGATCAATTGGAGGAACAGCAGCAAACCTGTCCTTCAACGTTGACTTGGCAGGAACTGCTCCATCGGTAAATGTGGCAAGCGGCAGTTCAGTTGACTTTGGAAGGTCTGGTAACCTAGCTACTGTAACGCTCGGGGGTTCAAATGGATTCTCGCTATCCGGCGGTGGAACAATGCGGATCTATAATCCAAGTACCCTAACTGGTACAATTTCTGTCAACGCGGGAGTACTAGACTCATTTAGCACACTGGCTGATACAGCAGACATTTCCGTTAATGGCGGAAGTTTCAACATGCGAGTTTCAGATACGGTCGGCAGTGTTAGCTTGGAAAGCGGAACGATAACTAGAACCGGCACATCTGCAGTCCTCACCGGGACGTCCTACAGTCTGACAGATAGCGGTTCTATTAGTGCGGTGCTAGGCGGGACAGGTGCACTTACAAAGACAGGTTCTGGAACCGCGACGCTATCAGCGGCTAACACGTATACGGGCGTGACCACTGTAACCTCTGGAACTCTTGATGTTACTGGATCCATCGAAAGTCCAACAATTAATGTTGGGGCAGCCGGAGAATTGAACTCAGCCGGGGCACTGAATCTTACAGCAGGAAACTCTGTCGTCGATGGATTTCTTGATGGTGCGGGATTGGTAACTGTTGGCTCCGGTGCGAGCCTTGGCGGAACTGGTATCATCTTCAATGATGTAGAATTTGCGTCCGGATCAAATCTTTTTGTATCAGACATTAGCAGTCCACTCACCATAGACGGCAATGTGTCGTTCGATGGCTTTGGATTGTCAAACCTTCTCGGCTGGGATTTTTACACAGCCGGTATCGGGACGTATACCGTTCTCGCTGGCGATAATATTGCTACAACGGGACTACTGAACTTTGGAATCGCAAATGCCTTAGATCTGGGTAACGGTAACTTGGCTTACTTCCAAAGCGGTAGCCTTGATGTTGTGATTGCGGCTGTTCCCGAACCTACTTCGATCATTTTCGGATCGATCGCGGCAGCGGCGGGTGGTTTTGGGGCTTGGAAGAGAAGACGTAGAAGTTTGAAGGGTGAAGTTGGAAGTTTGAAAGAAGAAGAAGATGATGTGCTGAGTGCTTAGTTGCTAGATGCGAAAGCCTAGCGGACGGCATTCGGAGGCAGCCTGCTACGTTCGCGTACGCCTGGCGGCTGACGGTTAAACGAAAACGATGCGAGATCATCTGGCAAGTTGACGATGAGTGGGTGCCCCCCCTCCCCGATCGCTCGCGGAGCTCGCGTCCGACCCTCCCCGAAAGGAGGGTGAAGAAGAACGCGGATGCCTAGCGGCTGACGGTTAAACGAAAACGATGCGAGATCATCTAGCAACTTGACGATGAGGGGGTGCCCCCCCCCTCCCCGATCGCTCGCGGAACTCGCGTCCGACCCTCCCCGAAAGGAGGGTGAAGAAGAACGCGGAGGCCGAGCGAGGTTGACGGTTAAACGACGATGGCGAGTTGACTGCGGTTGTGGTTAGCTCGCCTTTTTTGTTGGGCATGTAGCTCAGCGACTCCGCTCGCTGAGAAGACTTCCATGCGGGCGGAGCCGCATGGGCACAGTGGCTCAGCGACTCCGCTCGCTGAGATTAGAGATGTAGGTAGGCGGAGCCTCCGAAGAATGATTCCAGGCGGAGCCTGGAACCAGGCAGATTAACCGTCTCCGCCTGCGGCGACTCTCCCGGCGGGAGAGTGAAGAAAGGCCCGCACGCTGCGCGTTGCGGCTAATGTTCCAGGCGACTTTGTTTCGGCTCATAGACCCAGCAACAACACCAGCCTTCCTCGCAATTCCCCGTCATCCAACTACAATTTGATTATCCAAACTAACGACTAAAAACTGGAACTAGAGCTTATGCCATCCCAACTTCTCCCGTCCTTGCGAATGCTGTGCTGGTGTTTCCTTGTTCTGCTCTGCTTGGGCCAACGCAACTCGGCTCTGGCGGACCTGAACGCCACTTCTGCTGAACCCTCCATGGCGACTACTTCGACCTTCGATATGCTGGGACTGCCAACTCTGGTCGACAACGAAGCGATCAAAAAGAAACTCGAGGAAATCGGCAAAGCGCTCACCAACCGTGACTTGCCTGCCTGCGAGAAACTGATCGCCGAACTCCGGACTCTGGACCCGTCCCTACCAGCTCAAGAGATCATGCTGGCCAGACTGTTGATGCAGGCCGGGAACTTAAGCGAATCGATCGCGCGGATCGAAAAGCATCTGCTGTCCAATCCCACCGACCCGGCCGCTTTTGTGTCGCTAGCGGATATCGCGATCAGAACTCAGCGATGGACCGAAGCGGCCATGTTGGCCGATAAAGCCGACGAACTGCTGAAGAATGATACGACGTTGAGCCCAGCTTTAAAGTCGAATCTGCTGTTTGAACTGCTGGGGCGACGCGCCGATTCGGCGATGCAGCGCCAACAATTAGAACTGGCTTACGAGTGCTTGCAGGAACGACAAGCGATCCGACCCGAGGATGCGACGACTCCACGCGTGATGGGCTTAGTCAAGATCGAGCAGGGGGATTTGCCCGCCGCACTCACGCTGCTGCAACAAGCTCGTAAGCTGGATCCCAAATTGCAACAGCCCGAATTGCTGATCGCCTTGGCACTTTCCAATAAAGCGGACGCACAGGCGGAGACTTGGTTCCGCAACGCGGTAAAGGCGGCGGACGCGACGGCAGAAAGCTGGTCTAAGTATTTCCACTGGCTGCTGTTGCAAAACCGCGCGCAGGATCTAATCACTTATCATGGCAAGATGCCGGAGGCGATGAAGTCCGGTCGTGACGTGAAGTTCTTGCGGGCGCTGGCCGCAAGGTATGAAGGGGATAATGAGTTGGCGGAAGCGATGTTTTCGCAATTGCATCAAGCTCAACCGGACGATCTCGAGGCCGCCGATCAGTTGGCACAGGTCTTGGTTGAATCGGCGGATGAGGGGAAACGGGGCCGAGCGGCTCAGCTGAGCGAAGCGAACTTGCGTCGAGCGCCGAATTTAGAGAATACGGTGGCCACGGCGGCTTGGGTGCAGTTTAAGTTGGGGGCGATCGACGTCGCGGATCGATTGTTAGGGGAGCTGACATCGAAGCTGGCCATTTCGCCTCAGACGGCTTTCTATGTTTCTGAGGTATTGCGTAGTCGTGGCAAGTTGGCGGAAGCGGATCAGGTGCTGAAGGCGGCGAACGAGCAGCCCGGCATTTTTGTGCAGCGAGTGAAGCCGGCCAAGTAAGCCGCAACGCGCATCGTGCGGGCTTCTTTTCTTAACTCTCCCTTCGGGAGAGTGAATGTAGCTCAGCGACTCCGCTCGCTGAGATGACTTCCATGCGGGCGGAGCCGCATGTCTACTCGTTCTAGGCTCTGCCTAGAATGCAAACAATGAGGCTCCGCCTCACTACAACCATGGCGTCAGTAGGGGAGGCAGAGCCTCCGAGGAAAGACCGCCTAAAGGCGGGACTACGAGCGAGGGGCGTGCAACCAGATGCCCCTCTCCGCCTGCGGCGACTCTCCCGGCGGGAGAGTGAATCTAGCTCAGCGACTCTGCTCGCTGAGGGAGTCCATGCGGGCGGAGCCGCATGGGCACAGTAGCTCAGCGACTCTGCTCGTTGAGATTAGAGATGCAGGGAGGCAGAGCCTCCGAAGATTGATTCCAGGCAGAGCCTGGAACCAGACGCTCCGCCTCACTACAGTGACTTCAGGGAGGCAGAGCCTCCGAGGCATGATTCCAGGCAGAGCCTGGAACCAGACGCTTCGCCTCACTCCAGGACTGCGCGTGGCGGCTGATGAAATTCGGCTGGCTTCTTTTGTGAGGCAATATAAACTGTGTTAACTTTTATATCTTGGTCATCAATACACGGCGATCGCACATGCCTTACTCTGACGAGAAGCCAAGTCTGACCGAACGACTCCTACGCCGCTTGTTTCGCTTCATCGATGCATGTGGCTATCTCCTGAGAGTATTCGTCTCGCCCATCGAACGCTCGCTGGCTTGGCTGGTGGCGAAAGCTTTCGGACCTCGCAAATCAACTCTTCGCAACTCGCGTCGTTATGTCGAGGATGATGACCAACTGACGCTGGGCGAAAAAATCTCTTACTCTTTCTTTCGCACCGTTGATCGCTTTGGACGAGTATTCCGGTTCCTGACCGCTCCGTTTGAACATTTCTTCGGCTCAGTCGTCGCGGTGCTATTTCGCGGTGTCCAAGCGACCGAGTCGGCGGATTCCGCCTTATCAAGATTCCTGTACGCACTCGGTACCCCGTTCCGCTGGCTGTGGCTAGCGATCGCTTGGCCGTTTTCGAAATTAAACTTGGACCCAGTCGTCAAACCGATCGTGTTGGGGCTGGGATGGCTAGCTTGGCTGGCCGCTTATCCGTTCAACGCGTTCTTCGGGTTCTTGGGTGCTTTCTATCGCACGCGCTCCCGGCGGTTGATCTGGTTCGCGCTCCCCATGCTGCTGCTGGTCGGCGGACTGGGCTATATCGTCTTTAGTGTAAGCAGTCAGGATAAGCCGCGGATCACCAAACGCTATCAGAAGGCGCTGCAACAAGCACTCGAGGCTCAAGACTTTGCGACGGCGGGACTGTATCAACAGAAGCTGCAACAGTTAGGCACCTCGGTTGATCAATTCGAATTGAAACGCGCGGCAGAGATGCTGAAGGCCGGGCAAATCGACGAGGCGTTCGCCTTGGTTGGTCGCCTTGCGCCGCTGGATAAAGCGGGGATCCCGGCGGCTCACTTTTGGTTGGCGATGCATCTGCTGGGGCAAGCTCCCTTTGATCAAGAGAAGTTGTCTCTGCCAATCCCGCAGCGCTGCGAGCAAGCGATCGCTCATCTGGACCGTTTGCAAGAGTTGGGTGCGGATTCGGTCGAGCTGTCGGTCTTGCGAGCACTTGCTTTTACAACGTTGGGCCGCCGGGATGACGCGAGACAGACACTGGTCTCCAAACGCAATGAACATTTGCCAGCGGCACTGATGCGTCTGCAATTGGATCTGCAATCGGGTGATTCGGATGCTGCCAAAACGGACGCGGCGGCGGTTTCCAAACTGATGGCTAAAAATCCGAAGTTGCAATTGACCGCCGATAGCCAAGCGTTCCAAATGTGGTTTCTCTCGGAAATGATGTTGCAGCGTACCAACGAAGCAGAAGACGTAGCAGAGAAGTGGGTCGGTAAGTATCCCGACGATGTCAACGCCAAGAATGCCCTGATGGCAATGCGTCTGGCTCGTTTCGATCGTCGTTTGGTGGCAGGCAGCAGTACGGAGTTTCCGGAGCTGGCGCGATTGTTTGTGGAAGGCGCGACGATGAATGACCAAGCGTTATTCCCTCAGTTTGTTGAACGACTTCGTACGTTGTTTTTGGCCAGCCAGAAGGGGGATCGGAAAGCGACTGAGATGATTCGGCAGTTGGAGAGCCAGCCGAACTTGCCAGCAGCGATGCTAGAGTTTTTTGGATCGTCGGCCGCGTCGCTGCAGAGCTATGAGAAAGCGCGTCGTTTTTTGGAGCAGGCGGTTGGCTTGGACCCCGAGCTGCAAGTGGCATGGAATAATTTGGCGTTTGTCATTTCGCAAGGTTTTCCGGACGAGCTTGCGGCCGCTTTGCAAGCGGCCGACCAAGCGGTGTTGTTGAACCCTGGTGACATGCATGCGCGGGACACGCGGGCACAGATTTTGATTCGGATGGAGAAGTGGGAGAGTGCGGCCTTGGATTTGGAGATCGCTTTGAAGGCCAATCCGAAGATGGAGAGTGCATTGCGTGCGATGGCTGAAGTGCAAGCCAGATTAGACAAGTCAACGCCATGATCCGCAATGCATCGCGTGCTGGCACTTCAACTTCAACTTCAACTTCAACTTCAACTTCAACTTCAACTTCAACTTCAACTTCAAGCCGCAGCGTGCGGGTTAAACCGTGCCCATGCGGCTCCGCCCGCATGGAAAGTCCACTATTTACTTTCCTCTCCCTGGCTTCTAACTGCCCCTCTCCGCCTGCGGCCCTCTCCGCCTGCGGCGACTCTCCGCCTGCGGCCCCTCTCCGCCTGCGGCGACTCTCCGCCTGCGGCCCCTCTCCGCCTGCGGCGACTCTCCCGGAGGGAGAGTGAAGAAACGCGTACGCTTGGCGGCTGACGGTTAAACGAAGAGGGGGTTGGTTCTTGGAGTGGCCCTGCGGCTCCGACCGCAGGGATGTTCGTAGTACCGCCTTCAGGCGGAATGAGGTTGTGTTTACAGCGAGCTTCCGGCTGAAGCCGGGACTACGAACGAAGACCGCCTAAAGGCGGGACTACGAACATGCGCCCTCCCCGGTCGCTCGCGGTACTCGCGGCCGACCCTCCCGAAGGAGGGTGAAAAGAGCTGACGCTTGATCTTCGTAGGCCGGTAACAAGGTCGCGATGTTGTTGCCGGAACTGCGCAAAGCCAATCGATCAATGACGATTGGGTTAGTGATGTTAAATGGGTTCAAGCGACCGATGTTCCGGCGCGGGGTGGGCTTTGCTTCTTCTGGCCTACGCCCCTCTCCGCCTACGACCCTCTCCGCCTGCGGCGACTCTCCCGGAGGGAGAGTGAAGAAACGCGTACGCTTGGCGGCTGACGGTTAAACGAAGAGGGGGTTGGTTCTTGGAGTGGCCTTGCGGCTCCGACCGCAGGGATGTTTGTAGTACCGCCTTCAGGCGGAATGGGGTTGTGTTTACAGCGAGCTTCCGGCTGAAGCCGGGACTAAGAACGAAGACCGCCTAAAGGCGGGACTACGAACGAAGACCGCCTAAAGGCGGGACTACGAACATGCGCCCTCCCCGGTCGCTCGTGGAACTCGCGGCCGCCCCTCCCGAAGGAGGGTGAAGAGGGCGGACGGCTGCTCTACGTAGGCCGGTAACAAGGTCGCTTCCCTAATTGCCGGAACTGCGCAAAGCCAATCGATTAACGTCCGCTTGAGTTAGTGACTTTGACGTGTATCAAGCGACCGAAGTTCCGGCGTTGGGAGGGCTTTGCTTGTTCCGGCCTACGGCCCCTCTCCGCCTGCGGCCCTCTCCGCCTGCGGCCGCCCCTCCCGAATCGGGAGGGTGAAGAGGCGCTCGCTCGCTACGCGTTGCGGCTAATACCAAGAGCGTGGCCCGCTGTACAAAAAGCCCGCTAAACCTTGTGTAACCGATTTTCAAAGCGATGAGAGATTGCCTGTCTCAAACGTTAAATTCGGATTCGTGCCGGTTAAAGCGGATTTTCTTTTGCGTTTACTTCTGTATATGTGGCTGAGTTTGCCTTAAACTAGCTTGCAAGGTTTCTGCTCGGCATACTACTCAAACGATGTTTTCTCGGTTGGGCGATCGCTAGCAGGACTGTTTAAAGTACTGGTCTCGAACACTCGAATAAGCCTGCCGTGTACCGATTTGACCAGTGCACGTTGCTTTGCTAATCAACAACACCACTTCTCTCGCTTATAATGTCGCTAATCCAATCTTCCTCCGATTACGAACTACAGCGTCCTGATATGCCCATGCGGCCATCAGCCACACCCATGTGGGATGACCATGTCGATCAAGAACAACCGGCAGCCCCTGGCATCGACTATTTGGGAATCGCTTGGCGTAGAAAATGGATTTTGGTTTTGTTTGCTTTGATCGGGGCTGCTGTTGCTTACCTTATCTATGCGCAAACGCCAACGACGTACCAATCTGGTCTGCGTTTGATGATCTGGACCCAGTCGCCGCCAATGCTGGTCAACGGAGATGCCTTAATGCAAAAGGTCTCGCTGCCAAAACATCAAAGCTTGATTGTGAGCGACTTGGTATTGTCCAGTGCGGTGCGGAATGGCCAACTGGACAAACTGGATACGCTCATCGATACTTCGCCCGTGGGTTACATGAAGCAGAATGTCAAAGTGCGAAGTGTTGCTGAATCTGCCGATGCACTAGATTTGACGGTCACTGGTCCGAACGCGGAAGACCTGCCCAGGATGCTCGCGCAAATTGTGACCGCTTATGAATCGATCATAGCGCAAGATTCGGTGGATGTCGGTAAGGATTCGGTGGTCGTCATGGAGACCATGCGGGAAAAATTGGAAGCGGAAAAGAGTGCTGCGGAAGATCGTTATTTTGCTCTCTTCAAAAAACTGGGGCTGACGGAAGCGAACTCTACCGAGCAAATTGCCAACCCTTTTGCCGACAAGATCCGTACGCTCACCAAATTGCAGGAAGATTCTACGCAAGAGTTGGAAGACATCCAAAAACGTATCCAATCGTTACTGGACTTTGAACGCGATGACAAGAAGACCGACGAAACGACCAAGTTGCTAGCGGTCGAGGCAAGACGTTACTTGCAATTACCAACTAGCAACAATGCCAATGCATCGGGAATGATTGGCGAAAGCGATTTATTCAAATCATTGCCTCTGGAGATGCAGCGCGAGTACCAGCGCAAGGTAAAGCAAATCGATGAATTGGAGTATTCGATCCAAGATCGAGAACTGGATCTGTCACGCATCGCCGGCCGATATGGTTCACGCCACTTCATGGTACGCACGATCGAAGCTGACATGGTATCGCGAAAAGAACAACTAGTCGTGTTGCGGCGCGAACTGGAGAAGTTGGACGACGAAGCGATGCGTATTGCGGGCGAGAACAATGATAAGAAACCTATCCGCACAATCGAGGAACTGAATCGCGAAAATGACGGTGAAGCGATTCGGCTGTACGCTCTGGCGCTGCGACGCGATCGCGACCAGTTGAATGAATCTGTGCGAATCAATTCGCAGCGCCTTTTGGATGCCGAACAAATGGCAGCTTCCATTTCGGCGGATTTGACCGAGCTAAACATTTTGAAGAATCAAATCGATGACAAGCGTCAATCAATCCGTGAAGTCTTGGATCGCTTGGCAGAAATGAATGTCCTTGCCGGTAATTATACCTACACGAAAGTACGTGTGATCGACCCACCTGGGCTTGGATACCCCATCGCTCCCAGTTTGATCAAATACGTTGGAATCGGTGTCGTGCTGGCTAGCATGTTGGGTTTTGGACTAGCCTTCTTGATCGATTGGTCCGACCAGTCTTTCCGTAACCCGCAGGAAATTGCAGCTACGCTGAGAACGCCTGTGATGGGCAAAGTGCCTGTGATTCGTGATATCAAGAAGACGAAAGACCGGGCTGCGTCGCTGATTACACTGCATCGCTCTAATTCGGTTGCTTCCGAGGCATTCCGATCCATACGTACGTCGTTGGTCTTCGCTGCCGGCAAAACGCAAGGCAAAGTCTTCATCATTACCAGCGCCTCGCCCGGTGATGGTAAATCGACGATGGCGGCGAATCTAGCGGTGTCGTTGTCACAAATGGGACGTAAGGTCCTGCTGGTGGACGGCGACTTCCGTCGCCCTCGCGTGCATCAAATCTTTGAGACAGATATGAAGCCGGGGACGTTGCAACATTTGGATGAGGGTTCCGCTTTAGAGGATGTGACCCGCCCCGTGGCTGCCATGCCAGGTTTAAACATTCTCACTTCGGGAGGATATCCCAAGAATCCTGGCGAGTTAGTTTCTAGCGCGAGATTCGAGGATTTGCTGATTAAGCTGCGGCGTGAATTTGATTTCGTCTTGATCGATTCCCCCCCCCTGCTGCCGGTGGCGGACGCAATTGGGATGAGTTCCTTTACCGATGGTGTAGTCCTGGTAATTCGCATCCGTCGCGGTGTCATTGTCGCGGCTCAGAAAGCGAAGGAGCAATTGGATATGGTGAATGCCCGGATGCTGGGGATTATCGTCAATGGCGTTGACAACAATCCGTACTACAGTGACTACGGACGCTACGGGTATCGATATGGATATGGTTACGGCTACGGTAGCAACAATGGCTATGGTCGCTATTACGATAGCATGAAGTCGAATTACTACGACAAGATCGAGAATCAGGGGTAGTGGCAACGCGGCCTCATCTGAGTAGGTCCGGTGGTGGCGGTCTGTTTGTAGTACCGCCTTCAGGCGGAAGTGCATTCGCAATCATGCACACCAAGACCGCCTAAAGGCGGGCCTACGAGCGAGGCGCATCATCGTTTAACCGCGTGGGCATCGCCCCGCGTTGGTTGTATCCAGCATTGGCAACGCGGCCCGCTGGGCTCGCGGTTAAACGAAAATGATGCGAGATCAATCAGTGTGCTCGCGTTGATTGCCCCCTCCCCGGTCGCTCGCGGCACTCGCGGCCGACCCTCCCGCGGGAGGGTGAAGAAGGCCGACGGCTGCTGTTCGTAGTACCGCCTTCAGGCGGAGTGAGGTTGCGTTTACACAGAGCATCCGGCTGAAGCCGGGAACTACGAACGAAGACCGGCTGAAGCCGGGACTACGAACATCGGCCCCCCCCTCCCCGGTCGCTCGCGGTACTCGCGGCCGACCCTCCCGCAGGAGGGTGAAGAAGGCCTACGGCTGCTGTTCGTAGTACCGCCTTCAGGCGGAATGAGGTTGTGTTTACAGCGAGCTTCCGGCTGAAGCCGGGAACTACGAACGAAGACCGGCTGAAGCCGGGACTACGAACATCGGCCCCCCCTCCCCGGTCGCTCGCGGTACTCGCGGCCGACCCTCCCGCAGGAGGGTGAAGAAACCAAGAACCAAGAACCACTCCCCCCCCCACTGCGGAACGTTCCGGTTGAAGCGGTTTCTTGCGTTTTCAACGGCCCGGGTGCTGGATTCGCTGCGTGGCTCTGTCTATAGTATGCAAAGCCGTGAATAGCGGCCTTCGAATTCATATCCCATTCTGGCAACATCATGTACCGATCGCTGTTGAGTTTCTTTTGCATTAGCTTTGCGTTACTATCCAGCTCTCAATCCCAAGCCGCACTCATCATTCAGTTCGGGCAAAACGGTGCCATCGGCGTGACGAATGTGTCGGCCGTCGCCGGAAGCACTGTGACACTTGACGTCTACATGACGCAAACTGGCGTTGATCCTAGCAACGGCTTACTAGGCGACTTCCGACTCAGTTCTGGCAGTACGACTCGCGGACTGGGCAGCTTCTTCTTCGAACTTGCGGTCAGTGATACCCTTAATGGTAACGCTCAACGTGATGTTCTGCCGGGCGATCCAACTGCGTTCGTTTATGGACCGGACTTATCTAATCAGACGAATGAATCCGGTTTTCTTGATGATCTTGACAACGTGGTCGTAACGCCTACCGCAAAAGCTCGCTTCGTAGGTTTGGCTCCGTTCAACGCGGTGACTGGGACAGTTTCACCAATCTATGTCGCCGAACCACATCAAACGGTGATCGGTCCCAACACGGGTTCGGCAGCAGCCAATAGCATCTTCCTGGGCACTTTGAGCTTGGAGACAGAACTTGCTGCGGCAGGTGACTACTTCTTGACGTTGTCTGCACCGGGCGGATTCCAAAGCTCATCGCTAGGCGAAAGCTTGTTTAGTCAAGTCGATGTTTCCTATGTTGGAGCAACGCTTAATGTCACCGCGATTCCAGAACCAGCGTCGATCGCTTTGATCGCATGTTCGGCGGGCGCGATGTATCTACGGCGTAGGTCGAAGGCTGTCGTCTGCAGTTAGTTGCGACGACGCAGCTACGAACATGTGCCCCCCTCCCCGGACGCTCGCGGAACTCGCGGCCGACCCTCCCAAGTTGGGAGGGTGAAGAAGGCGGACGGCTGCTCTACGTAGGCCGGTAACAAGGTCGCTTCCCTAATTGCCGGAACTGCGCAAAGCCAATCGATTAATCACGATTGGGTTAGTGATGTTAAATGGGTTCAAGCTACCGAAGTTCCGGCGCGGGGTGGGCTTTGCTTGTTACCGGCCTACGACCCTCTCCGCCTGCGGCGACTCTCCCAGAGGGAGAGTGAAGAGAACGCGTACGCCTAGCGGCTGACGGTTAAACGAAGAGGGGCTTGGTTCTTGGAGTGGCCCTGCGGCTCCGACCGCAGGGATGTTCGTTGTACCGCCTTCAGGCGGAATGGGATTGTGTTTACAGCGAGCTTCCGGCTGAAGCCGGGACTACGAACGAAGACCGGCTGAAGCCGGGACTACGAACACGGTACTCGCGGCCGACCCTCCCGAAGGAGGGTGTAGAGGACGGACGGCACTTCAGCCGTCACCAAACTGAACCGGCGTCGCTTGAGCAAAGCCAGTTACGAGCAACCCACGACCAGGCCTGAGCTCAAAAAGCTGAAAGTCTGACAACGTCGATAACATCTCCATCGTTGGGCCAAGATGATCTCGCATCGCTTGCATCACTAGCCCAAACTGCGGCTCGTTGCGATCGATCACAGCGGCTTGGCAGCGTACGCTTAATCGCTCTCGAGCAAACACATTCTTGGCAACCGCTTCGTCCTGAATCACCATGATATGGCAATCAGGATGATTGATCAGATTCCGCGTGTGCTCGGCCAAAGCGCTCAAGAACACATAGAATCGATCGTCGACAAAAACATAAGGCGCATAACTGGCGTGCGGCTGCTGATCTTCGTTGATCGTTGCAAGCATCAGCGAGCGAGCATTCGCAAGTAGTTTATCCATAGCAATTCTCACTTATATTTACGACGACCATCTCAACGCAACGCCCTTCAATAAAGCGAACTTCGGCGTTTTATAGTACCTTCTTTAGGCGGAATGAGGAGTGTTTAGAGCAAGTATCCGGCTAAAGCCGGGACTACGAACGAAGACCGCCTAAAGGCGGGACTACGAACATGCCCCCCTCCCCGGTCGCTCGTGGAACTCGCGGCCGACCCTCCCGAAGGAGGGTGTAGAAGGTGCGGGATTATCTGGTGAGTGGGCATTGTTATAGTGCTCCCCTCCCCGGACGCTCGCGGAACTCGCGGCCGACCCTCCCGAAGGAGGGTGTAGAAGGTGCGGGATTATCTGGTGAGTGGGCGTTGTTATGCTGCCCCCTCCCCGGTCGCTCGCGGTACTCGCGGCCGACCCTCCCGAAGGAGGGTGTAGAAGGTGCGGGATCATCTGGTGAGAGGGCGTTGATATGCTGCCCCCTCCCCGGTCGCTCGCGGAACTCGCGGCCGACCCTCCCGAAGTGAGGGTGTAGAAGGCGGACGGCTGCTGTCTGTAGTACCGCCTTCAGGCGGAATGGGGTTGTGTTCACAGAGAGCTTCCGGCTGAAGCCGGGAGCTACGAACGAAGACCGGCTAAAGCCCAATACCGCTAAGTTAGTATTCCAAAAAGGCAGGCTTCCTGCGAGGATCGGAGGTGTTGAATTTCATCACCAAGCAAGGAAGCTGCCATGACTCATGTTCGCACGATCTCTCAATCAAAGCAAGATAAGTTACTTTCACATGAGCGAATTACTTGCCTCAAGAGGACTGTTCGCAGTTGCATGCTGAAAGCCGAAGTACGCCGTCGCAAGCTCGAAAAACGAAGCAGTCGAAAATGCCCGGCTGACATGATGGTGTGGTTTACGATCGCCTTGTGGCTATATGGCGACGATTGCTACACACACGTGTTTCGCTGGTTGCACCGATTCTCCATTGGGCTCATGCCCTCATCCAGCGCCCTGACTCAAGCCCGAGTGCGGCTGGGCGTTGCAATCTTGGCATTTGTCTACCAGAAGTTGGTTCACTGCCTATGTGATAGCCAGACACCTGATTCCTTTTACGCAGGTCGTAGGCTCGTGGCGGTCGATGGATTTGTATTGAACCTTCCTGACAGTGATGCCAATCGCCGTGCTTTCGGAAGGCCCAAAAATGGAACAGACTTCGGTGCGTTTCCACAAGCCAGGATCATCGCACTTTGCGAAGTGGGCTCGCACGTCTTTATCAACTTTCTTATTAAGCCAATGCGATGTGGCGAAGCGACCATGGCGAAACACGTTTATCGAAAATTGCCAGAGAAAAGTCTACTTTTGTTCGACATTGGCTTTTGTTCGTACCAACTAATGAACCAGGTCATTGATCAGAAGTCGGACTTCCTGGGGCGTTCGAAAATGAACCGTTGTTTCAAAATTATGCAGGTGCTTTCCGACGGAACGTTTCTGTCAAAGATCTATGCCAACGAGTATGACCGGCGCCATGATCGTAACGGCCAAAGCGTTCGCGTGATCGAATACAAATTGGATGACCCTCAGCGTACTGGCCATGGCCAGACGCATCGTTTGCTGACAACACTGCTTGATGAGCATGAGCACCCAGCCCAGGCACTGATAGTTCTATATCACGAGCGTTGGGAAGAGGAGATTGCTATTGATGAGGCTAAGACTCATCTTCGCAATTCCCCAAAACTCCGCAGCCATAGTCCGGCCGGGGTTGTGCAGGAAATCAATGGTTTACTGATAGCACATTTCGTGATTCGCAAGTTAGCACTTGAGGCGGCAGTCCAAGCTGGAGTGTCGCCGCGTCGGATATCATTTACAGGTGCGATCAAGGTACTGCGAATGTGTTTGGTAGAAGCTCCGCGTTCGCAAAAGTTGTTCCAGCCATGGTACAGCAACATGGTCTTGCAGATCAGCCTTGAGGTAGTTGAACCACGTCGCAACCGCCTCAATCCACGAGTGATAAAACGCACACAAAGCAAATGGCCCAAAAAACGCGACGAACACTGTAATTTGCCGCCTCCAACGCACACTTTCCCAGAAACCATTCGCCTGCTAACTTAGTGGTATTGGGCTAAAGCCGGGACTACGAACAAAGACTGCCTGAAGCCGGGACTACGAACGAAGTTGAAACAGGTACACAAAAAAACGCGAGTACTTTTGTAACTCGCGTTTCCTTGTAGAAGCGAACGGTCTGTGTGGAAAACCATCCCCGCTTACTTTGTAAACTGCTCCATTCGCCATGCGTTGGCATTGCCAATTAGCATGCGGACACGGTTAGGTGACGCATCGTACGCGGCTTGCAATTCTTCTGGAGTGCGAACTTGCGTGCCATTCATTTCAATGATGACGTCACCGGGTCTCACTCGTTTGGCCAGCGGACTATCCACACTCACCTCTTCCACAAGCAAACCTTCCACTTCGGGCAATCCGAGCTCTTGTGCCAATTCGGTATCGACCGGCGAAAGCTTCAACCCAAGTGCTTCCCCTGAACGCCCGGCTGACGCAATGCTCTTCAACTTCTCATCTGTTTGTTCTTCGATCTTCACATTGACCTCCAGCGACTTGCCATTGCGAACAATGCTAAATCGTGAAGTAGTTCCAGGTCGCAGGTTCGCGATATAGCGACGTAACTTGTCCGACGAACGCATCTCAGTGCCATCAACCGAAGTCACGATATCGCCGACTTGAATGCCTGCCTTCTCAGCGGGCCCCCCTGGCGCAGTGGCAATGATGACCACGCCTTTGACCGACTTGTCGACTTTGAACTTGTCATACATGTCTTCTCGTTCGCTGATACCAGCCCCCAAGAAGCCGCGGACCACGTGACCTTCCTTCAAAATGTCGCCCATCACACGATCCACAACCGATGCCGGTATCGCGAATCCAATCCCATTAAAGCCGCCCCCACGCGAAACAATCGCCGTATTGATGCCGATCACTTCGCCTCGAATATTCAGCAACGGCCCACCGCTATTGCCAGGATTGATCGCTGCGTCGGTTTGAATGAAATCGTCGTAGTCAGTGATGCCGAAGTCCACGCGGTTGGTCGCGCTGACAATGCCCGCAGTGACGGTCTGCGAAAGACCAAAAGGCGAACCGATGGCAATGACCCAATCGCCGACATCGACCTTGTTGGAATCACCGATAATGGCCGGAACTAAACCGGTCGCTTCGATTTTGATGACAGCCAGATCGCTTTTTGGATCGGTACCAACCACCTTGGCCTCGAACTCACGGTCATCGCTCAGCTTAATCCGAATTTGGCTTGAATTCTCGACGACGTGATTATTGGTGAGAATGTAGCCGTCTTCGCTGACAATCACGCCGGACCCTTCGCCGCGAGGCCGAATCTGCATTTGCCCTTGGCCAAATTCTTCTGGATCATTCTGGCGAGGGTTGCGAGGCTGAGCTCGCTCGCCAAACTGCTCGGGCAGCCCACCCCGGCCAAAGAATTGGTAGAGCTCCTCGGGCAAACCGTCAGGTAACTGTCCAAAGCCACCGAAACCGCCGAAGGAATCTCCGCCACGACGCGACGGACGCTGACGCACTTCCACCAGCGAAGTGATGCTGACCACCGACGGCTTCGCGGATTTGGCGACATTGCGGATGGCAACAGACAGTGATTCAGCGTGACTGATCGCCTCGGTATCGTTGGCAGAGCGTATTTGCTGTGCGGTGGCGGACTGCTGAGCGTAAACGAGCGAAGGTCCAGAAGCGGTATCGTTTAAGCTAAGTAAAGCTACTGGCGCTGAAACAGCGGCTGCTAATAGTCCGAGTCGAAACCATTTTTTCGAAGCAGCTTGAGATTGCATTTGCACGGGTCCCCAATCAAGGAATAGATTTTGACAGTCTTAAGCGACAGCAAAACCTGCCAGCAAATCGCTTGCCAGTCAGTTTTCCTGCCGTAGGTATGCAGTACGAAAAACATTTTTGATGTGTTCAAAACCTTTTTCAATACCAGCCAGCGTGTGAGAATGACTTTAAGAGCCGCGCGGCCACCAACACCGCCGCCAATCGCTGATCGAGCTGAAGAAACGTATCCGCTCACACCTCGATTAGCCGCAGGGCGATAGCCCTGGTTCTTGTGGTGGCGAACTTGACAACCGGGGCTATTGCCCTGCGGCTCACAAGACAAACAGGGCTATCACCCGGCGGTGAACCCTGACAACCGGGGCTATTGCCAAATGGCGAACCCTGACAACCGGGGCTATCGCCAAATGGCGAACCCTGACAACCGGGGCTATCGCCCTGCGGCTCACAAGACAAAAAGGGCATTGATGTCGGTCCCGACGTCAATGCCCTGATGGTTAACTAAATCTAGTTAGCGTAAATCACGCCGGCTTAATGGCCGCTACCAGCCGATTCGATCGTTACCGCAAATACAATCGGTGCGGTGCCGTCGCCACCTTTGACGAAGTCGATCGACGTCAGCGGCTTGCTGCTGTCAATCGGGATCTTCAGGTAGCGAACTTGTCGGCCGGAAGCGTCGAACGCATACTCCGAGCCAGGCACATCCACCTTCGAAATATAGTCTGCAATCTCTTTGCCGTTTCGCAGCGGATGGTCGACCTTTGTCCCGTCTTCATAAACGCAGCGAACGATCAAGCTGGTACTCTCTTGGCGGATCGCGGGGTACCCCCAGCCCGCGATGCCACCCAACAAGTGGATGGCAGACACGTGGCCAGCAATTGGCAAACTGGTTTGAGTCGGCAGCGTCGCTGCGACGGCACCGCTTTGGCTGCGTAACATAATAATGTTTGCGCGTTGCCCATCTTGTGGATCCTCGACCATAAAGGGCACTTCGCCAAACTTCTTCATTCCCCACTCTTTGAACAGGATGCGTTCTTCTTTGTTGTCACGATTAAAGAACAATCCCATACCACTGCTGGTGGTCGCCGCGCCTGCCAGTGGCACGGGCGTGTACTGACCGCGGTTGGTCAGGAACGTCAGCAAGTCTGCGAACTCCTGTTTGCTCATCAAGCTTTCGAAGCCTTCTGGCATCAACGACTTGGTCGATGCATTCATCGCTTCAATGTCCGAACGCAGAACCTGTTGCTCCTTGGCTTGGCTATCGACGATACGAATCGAATTCTGAGATTCGCCCACCAGCATACCGGTCAACACTCCGCCCTCTTGGGTGAGGATCTGGTAGGTTCGGAAGTTGCCTTCCACACTGCGCGACGGATCGAGAATATGCACCAACAGCTCCGCCTTCGGATGGACCGCCATGCCAGTCAGATTCGGACCAACGGAAACACCGATTTCACCATGCACATGGCACAAGGCACAATGCTTCTTGTACATTGCTAATCCACGATCGACGTCGCCGGGCATGTTGGTAACGGGCATCCAGTCGTCCACCACGCCTTGACGGTTGGTGGTCACGGTCGCTCCGCGCGACTTCATTAGTTCGGCGGCCATCGCGGCGACTTGCTTATCAGGATGGCTGAGCAAGGCCTGGCGTTGGTCTAACTGCAGGTCGGTAAATTGAACTTTGCCAGCAGCGATCGCCGCCAACAATTCCTTGGTCGTCTCGGTACGTCCCAGCAACATGGTCAGCACGCGACCTGTCATTTGAGGCGTGAGTTTCGAACGTTGCTCCAACAGAGCATCGGTCAAGCCTTCGGCTCGCGCGTCTTTCAGGGCAGTGATGGCAGCGGCAGCAACCGAGCTTGGCAATTGTGGGACCAAGAACTCTTCAATGATATCCACAATTGCAGGCGAAGCTGGAGCCAGTAGGATCGCTTGCGAAAACGCGGCAGCTCGTTGCGTGTCGCTGGCGGAGCTATCCATCGCAACTTCGAACAGACTTTCTTGAATCCCTTCGACGATATCTGCAAGATTTTCGATTCCCCATTTGTCAGCCAAAGCCAACACGGCCGCTTTCGCTTGGACGTCTACTTCCGCGGCCAAGAATCGCTCGCGAAGTTGAGCTTGAGCGTCTTTGGAAATGGCAACGCGGTAATCACGGGGCCAGCCTTTCGCTATGCCTTGCCAAACACTGATCGCGACGTTGGAGTTAGGTTCCATCGCCAGCAGTTTCTCAATGTCAGAAGCCGTTGGATTACCGCGAGCGACATGTTCAGCCAGTACCGCCACGCGATTCAGCATGACACTGGGCGTCCACGATTTATTGGCCGCTAAAGCGACTAACGTATCGATCGGTTGCGTAGCGGCGGCCGCGGTCCAAGCGTCAATGAGCAGGTCGTCTTGAACTACCGAGTTGACGCCAGTGGCTAGCGCAGCTAGTTTCTCGGCCGCAATTGCCTCTTCCGTTTGCCCATCCGCAATTCGCAGCAGCACGGCGAGTTGAACTTTGGCATCGCGATCGTTTGCCAAACCAGCTTGAACCGCTTGGCTTACTAATTCCGCGGGACAATTCATAACAGCCGCATGACGGACTGGCCCCGATTGGTGTTGGAAGCCCAACTTGCAAGCCGCTTCAAGAGCTTCAGCCACTGCGTCACCGCCACTTGATTTTGCCAATCCAGACAAGGTCCAGATCGCGTGCATCGCGGCAGGGTTCAATCCGATTTCGTCGATCGACGCGTCCGCGACCAAGCTTTGCAGTTTGGCCAAAGTATTCGCATCCGTCGCAGCTCGTTCGATCAGCAATCGCTGTGCGGTTTTCCGCCAAAACATGTTGCTGTGGCCAAGTACTTCAACCAACTGGGCTGTGCTAGCGGCACCCAAATTCATAGCCGACGCGTCGGCGGTTTCTTCACCATGCACCACGCGGTAGATGCGACCGAAGCGTTTGTCGCGTAGGTCACTTTCGTAAGCGTTTCCGCGACCATTTTCGAAACCGTTCGGAACCGGATTGTGCTGGACGATGTAGTTGTACCAATCTAGAACCCAGACATTGCCGTCTGGCCCGACTTCGGCCATGATCGGTGCTGTCCAGTCATCGACACTGGCGACTAGGTTAAATGAGTTATGGCTTTGATAGCCCGCGCCACGTCGTTGCAGCACAAATGAACCTACCAAGTGACCGGTGGGGCCACACACAAATCCCATGCGGTTCCACCAATCTTTGGGATAAGTCCGCGCTGTATAGACAGCATGTCCCGCTCCGGCTGTGTAGCCACCGTGCACGTCGACTTGACGGATCTCGTTGTCGATGGGGCGAAAGTTCGAGTTGTCGGAAATCTGTTCCAAGGTCTTAGGTGACCAACCGGCGACGTTATCGTAATAGCGATTTGGGATCGCCATGTGCACGCTCGGGCAGTTGTTGGCAGTAGAACCAAAGACGTAGCCTTCCTCGCTGAAGCCCAAGCCCCAGGTGTTATTGTTGGTCGCACGTACGAACTCTAAAGCCGATACACGAATCGTGTGTTTGTTAAAAGTTGTTGTTGGCGTGTTGTCGGCATTCCCGGTCGCTTGGTCGATCGCGTATGCAGGTGCTGTTTCGTCGGCAGGTCCCAAGTCGACTGCGAATCGCCAGAAGCCTTGACGGAAACGCTGCTGGGCCACACCGTTGATCACAGGTTGCGAGTTGTTGTACCCTTGCATGCCCCAAATCCAATTGTCGGGACCGTAGTGAAAATTGCTGACGCCACCATGTGTGTCCCCCAAGGCCCAGCCGGTAATCAACTCTTGGCGGAAGTCCGCTTTATCGTCGCCATCAGTGTCCTTCAAATAGACCGTCGTTTGACCATCTTGCACAATCACGCCACCGCGGTAACAAACCAACGTTGTCGGGATACTCAGCTTCTCAGCAAAGATCGTGAACTTGTCCGCATGCCCGTCACCATTGGTGTCTTCACAGATACGGATGCGGTCAGAGCCGCGGCCTCGCGACTCGAGATTATTGGGATAGTCCGTGGTCTCACAAACCCACAGTCGGCCCCGGTCGTCCCAATTCATCGCGATGGGCTTCCCACCCAATCCGGCGAATGTCGTCGCTGGTTGAGAACCGCTGGGCCAGTACTTATCCATCTCTTTGGCCCAGATCGAAAGCTGAAAGCCTTCGGGAACGGTATAGGTAGTCAACGACTCTTCCGCAGGGATAGGATTCTGCATCAGCGTCTTCAGTTCGCCTTGCGTGCCCCACTTCTCACCTGGTGTGTAGTTAGGGATCTTCGCTCCGACGTCTGTGAAGGCGAACTTCGATTCGTCAAAGGAAGGCGGCACCATCTTCGGCAGCTCAATGTCTTTGGCCATCATCGCCACCGCTGGCTCCGGTGCAACGGCTGGTTCTGACTGGACAGGGTGTTTGGTCGCCCAGCGGATGCCGCGCACAAGCAAGTTTTGGAATTCAGGATGCGCCCATGTCCGATAGTTGTGTCCCCATGCGGTGTAGAACACGCGGCCTTCACCGCTGGTTCGGACCCAAGTGTAAGGTTCGCCGGCAGGATCGCTGACAGGCCCCGATTGCTTGGATCGCACTTCCAAGACTACTTTGTCCGGATTGTGCTTGGCATGCATGTAGCTTTCGTCATACGCGTTGAAGCCCTGGTAGCCTTGCATGATCTCATGGTCTGGCTTGACAACTTCGGTCGAGAAGCGAGTGAAGCCATGGCTTTTGAACTGGGCACCGACCAATTCGACGTACTTGTCACTGTTCAAGAAGCAGAACGAAGCACAATGGACAGGAATTAAACCGCCCCCCTTCGCAACATAGTCCAGCAGCGCTTGCTCCGACTGATCGTCGATGGTCTCGGTATTCGCGAAAATCATCAAGCCCGCATACTTGGCCAAGTTGTCGGCATTGATGTCCGACATTTCTTGAGTATACGTTACATCAATGCCAGCGTTGGCCAGTGGCCCCGCCAAATGACGATAGAACTCCGAGGGGCGGTGATGCCCTTCGTCGCCCAACATGAGGATGGAGATGCGATCAGCACTAAATGCAATCGGCATCGCGGCCAACCAAGCTACCAGGAGGCAGGACATTCGTAGGAATGCCGAACGTAAGCGGTGTTGCAATGACATAATTCTGTCTGAACTAAGGAAGTAGTGAGGGAGTTGTTTTTTAGGTACGGCGTTGGACGCAGTACCGTTCGGGGAGGCTGCTACTTTGACAACGTGAACTCTGGTAACCGCACCAGTTCGCCGCCATTCACAGCGCTGTCGTGAGCACACAAGCCGACGCAAGTCCAGTTGGCGCTGGTACGCGCGTTGGGCCATGGATCACGGTCTTCTACCAGAGCACTTACAAACTCGTTAACCAAGTGCGGATGCGAACCGCCATGCCCGCCGCCTTGAATGAACGACAAGTGATCTGCATCTTGAATGCTCTGCGTGAATTGCTGAATTTCTTTTGGCAACAAGTGAGCGTAATCTGGAACTTCGATCTCTTCGGCGATCTCATGCTCTGGCTTTTTTGCTGTATGCAGAATATGTGGTTTGCCTTCGACCAAAGACCATTCAAACGATTTCTTGGTACCGTAGACATCCACGCTTTCGCGATACTGCCGCGCGGTGTCGAACAAGAAACGCCAAATGTGAGCCGCTACATCACTGTCCTTGATCTTGATATGGCACGACTCAACCGCGAACTTGTTGCCCGATTTCTTGGCGATGTCTTCACGGACAAGCCCTGAACCAAAGCACGACACGTACTCCGCAAGCCCATCCACCAAACCTAACACTGGCGACACCACGTGCGTCGCATAGTGCATCGGGATCATGCTTTCCCAATAAGATGGCCAACCATCCATATCTTGAGGATGCGAAGCGGCCATGTATTGAATCTTGCCCAATTCACCCTTGGTATACAATTCCTTGATAAACAAAAACTCGCGGCTGTAGACCACGGTTTCCGCCATCATATACTTCAACCCCGTGTCGGCGACCTTTTGACAGATCTGATCGCACTCTTTGATCGTCGTGGCCATCGGAACTGTACACATCACGTGCTTGCCCGCATCCAACGCTTTCAGCGACATCCACGCATGGTCGGGAATCGGCGAATTGATGTGCACGAAATCGATATCGGGATCCGACAGAACCTCGTCATACGTTTGATACCGCTTGGCGATCCCGAAGCGATCGGCGGTCGCGTGCAATTCCGCTTCATTGCGGCGGCAGACAGCGGCCACATTCGCAAACGGATGCTTTTGGTAAATAGGAATAAATTCGGCTCCGAAACCGAGCCCAATCATTGCGACATTGAACTGCTTGGCCATGTTGTCAAGCTTTCCTTCTATTTTGGAGAGAACCGGTGAGGCACAGCGTCTTCCTTGGGAATACGCTTACTGAAAAGGTCTATTCTAATAGCGAATACTTTTCCAGTGTTGGACCATTGTGACTGGTCCAACGCCCAAGTCCATGAGCAAATGCGATCAAAACTTGTGATTTTTCACTTATCGAAAAGTACCATTGCCTTGCATTCTGAGCTATTGCACGTCTCATTGAAAGCCGTCGCTGAGATTTTTGCCTGATTTTCGAGCTTTGTTCGAAACCTTGAGCAAAACGGCTGCTACGGCCTCGCATCGACGGACTGGAAGTCCGTCGTGAGCCGGTAACAAGCTCACTTGTCACTGACGCCTTTGCTGCTGACCTTGTGCTCGAGTCGGACAAGCCGACTGGGGACAGCAAGCTCTAAACTACAAGTGCCACCGAGCGGCAAAGACTCGAAGAACCGTACCCTTTGCTCACCACTGGCCCTGTGCCAGTGGGAGCGTGACTGATTGGCTACCTAAACGCCCCCGCTTTTCTGTTCGCATGTTGGATTGGTCGCACAGCGACCAGCCCAACATGCGAAATGATCATAGAGGTGCCTGAGTTGTAGCCGCTCAGTCATGGCCCCACCGGAACAGGTCCGGTGGTGGCCTGCGCCTGCCGGGTGTCTGTAGTACCGCCTTCAGGCGGAATGAGGTTGTGTTCACAGCGAGCATCCGGCTAAAGCCGGGACTACGAACGAAGACCGCCTAAAGGCGGGACTACGAACATAGCCCCCCCTCCCCGGTCGCTCGCGGAACTCGCGGCCGACCCTCCCGCGGGAGGGTGAAAAGAGCTGACGCTTGATCTTCGTAGGCCGGTAACAAGGTCGCTTCCCTAATTGCCGGAACTGCGCAAAGCCAATCGATCAACGTCCGCTTGAGTTAGTGACTTTGGCGTGTATCAAGCGACCGAAGTTCCGGCGCGGGGTGGGCTTTGCTTGTTACCGGCCTACGCCCCTCTCCGCCTGCGGCGACTCTCCCAGAGGGAGAGTGAAGAGAACGCGGACGAAGGATTGGAACTGTTTTTTGGACGGAAGCGACCGAATCGATCTTGCCCCCAATTTTCCAAATCCTCTAAACTCCCAACCTTACGATACACGCCAAGTGCTGATTGCTTGGCCCGCTCCACAGAGGTTTATGGAGGAACCTGTTGATGAATCGCAAGCGAATGTTGTTCAAAGTTGCCTTGATCGCCATGGCAACTAACGTCTGTGTTTCACCTGCTTTGGTTTACGGACAAAGCAAGGTTCCAGCTCGACCCGCGTCCGTGCAACGCGAAGCTCCGGCCACCGCCAAAACAGACGCGAAGGCAGATTTGCCCAGCATCGTTGCGACTATCAACGGCGAACCAGTCTCTCGCGATGAACTAGCCGCTCTCAGCCTTCAACGCTATGGAAAGGAAGTGCTCGAAAGCGTGCTCAATAAGTACTTGATCATGCAAGCGTGCGAGGCCCAAAACGTGGTCATCACCGCCAAAGATGTCGATGACGAAATCAATCGCATCGCTGCCAAATTCAACTTGTCGCCCAAGATGTACCTTAAGCTAATCGAGGACGAACGTCAGGTCACTTACGAACAATACGCTTCGGACATTGTGTGGCCAATGATGGCCTTGCGACAACTGGCTCGCGACAAAGTGACCGTGGACCCGAAGGAAATTGCACAAGCGATCGAAAGCGAGTACGGCAAGAAGATCCAAGTCCGCATGATCGCCGTCAAGGACGCAAACAAGGCGGCTGATTTGCACAAACAAGCCGCTGCGAATCCGGAAGCTTTCAAGGGCTTAGCCAAACAGTTCTCGGAAGATCCCAGCAGCGCCAGCGTCGAAGGCCTGCTGCCTCCGATTCGGCGATTTAACCAAGGAGACACGCTGGAACAAGTGGCCTTCTCGCTGCAGCCTGGCCAAGTCTCCAGTGTCTTCAAGATTGCGGACATGAACGTGATGTTGCAATGCGTGCGTCATATCGAAGCGTCCATCTTGACCGCCGATCAGATGCCAGCCATACAAGAACATTATCGCCGCGAACTGGAAGATCAGCATCTGCGTGAAACAGCCGAAACGATGTTCGCTACTTTGCGACAAAAATCAAAAGTCGAAATTGTTTTCGGTGACGCCCAACTTCAAGCTCAATATCCGGGCACCGCAGCGTTGATCAATCGCCAGCCAATCGCCATGAAAATCCTGGAAGATGAATGCATCAAGCGTTTCGGCCCCTCGGTGCTGGAAGTCGAAATCAATCGACGCATCCTGACTCGCGCGATCGAAGCGGCAAACATTCAAGTTTCCCAAGCCGACATCCAAGCCGAAGTCGCTCGCGCCGCCGATTACTACGGCGTGCTGAAAAGCGATGGAACTCCTGACGTGGACGCTTGGATGAGTCAAATCATGGCCGAATCCAAAGTCAGTCCGGAGATCTACTTGCAAGATGCCGTCTGGCCAACAGTCGCATTGAAAAAGCTGATTGCCGATCAAATCAACGTTTCGGAAGAAGATATCCAACGCGCTTTTGAACGTGACTTTGGTCCACGCGCCGAGATCCTTGCGATCGTATGTTCCAATCAACGTACGGCTCAGGAAGTCTGGCAACTTGCGCGAGACAATCCGTCCGAGAAGTTCTTTGGCGAACTGGCAACTCAGTACAGCGTAGAGCCCACATCGCGCAGCAACTATGGCAAAGTGCCTCCGGTTCGACCTCACAGCGACCAACCACTGCTGGAGCAAGCCGCCTTTAAGCTGCAACCGGGCGAACTATCGGGCATCCTCGAAATCGGCGGCCAGTATATCGTGCTCAAGGGCCAAGGCCGTACGCAACCGGTGAACACGGACGTATCGACCGTGCGAGGTGAGCTGGTGAAGGACTTGCATGAACGCAAAGCTCGAACTGCGATGCAAACGCATTTGACGAAGCTGGTCGCTGAAGCGGCGATTGACAACTTCTTGGTGCCAAAATCGCAGTTGGGTAAGAGCGCCACGCAGCAGTCGTTGCAAGAGTTGAAGACGCGATAGCCATTCGGTCTTTCGATTAAGGAAACGTCCGCAAATAAGTTACTGAATGAGCCGGAACGCGTTACGGTATGTTGCTTTAATCAGCCGGAACGCGAATCAACAGCCTGTTTGCGTCCGGTTCATTCCCGCTAACCGGTGTTATCGCACTGCGGCTGATTGCTATCTTCACGCGGCCTCCCAATTCATAGTCCCGCCTTTCTTAGGCGAGTCGATTTCGTTGGTTTTTTGAGCTCGGCGGGGAGGGGCTGTCCCCTTTTAAAACACATTCTCAAATCACAGGGCCAGAACATGGCACCCTGGAGGATGTCGGCTTTACAGTGTAAATTGATGCGATCATGGTGTTCCTGCCGCAGAAAAGCGGTGTGTACACCCGTAGATCACTTCAACTTCGCTCATTTAAGCAATTCAATGTCAGTTCAACCTATTCTGCTCAACGGTCGTTTGGCTTCCAGTTCCGCCAACGATACTTTCCAAGCCACAAACCCTAATACGGGCGAGCTGATTGCCGAAAAGTTTCCAATCAGCCCGTGGCCTGAAATCGATCAGTGCTTGCAAGCTGCCGCCGAAGCCTTCGTCGAACTAATCCATGTACCACGAAGCGACATCGCGGATTTCTTGAACGCCTACGCTGACGCAATTGATGCCCATGCAGAAGAATTGGTAGCAATCGCGCACGAAGAAACAGGCTTGCCGCTCTCGCCCCGCTTGAAAGATGTAGAGCTGCCGCGGACCAGCAATCAACTTCGCCAGGCAGCCAAGGCGGCGGCAACGGCCAGTTGGACCAACCCCATTATCGATAGCAAGGCCAACATCCGCTCGTGCCTGGAGGCCTTTGGACCGGTGTGCGTCTTTGGCCCCAACAATTTCCCCTTCGCGTTCAACTCGATTGCCGGCGGTGACTTTGCTGCTGCTCTAGCGGCTGGGAACCCAGTCATCGCCAAAGCGAACACGTCTCACCCCAAAACCTCAGCCAAGTTTGCAGCAATTGTGGCTGACGTGTTGGCCAAAAGCAAACTTCCCGCAGCAACCGTCCAAATGATCTATCGGACAAGCCACGCCGACGGCGAGCGTCTAGTCGCTGATCCACGCGTAGCCGCGACAGGCTACACCGGCAGCCGACACGCAGGTTTGAAACTAAAGGCCGCGGCGGATGCGGCGGGCAAGCCTTTCTATGCCGAACTATCTAGCATTAATCCAGTCGTTATTCTCCCGGTCGCGCTGCTCGAACGAGGTACCGCGATGGTCGACGAATATGTCACCAGCGGTCTGATGGGAGCGGGGCAGTTCTGCACCAATCCAGGCTTGTTGCTATTGTTGGATGGTCAGGAAACGGAAAGTTTCGTCAACGGCGTCATCGAAAAGTACAAAGCAGCCAAACCTTCGACTTTGCTTTCACCAGCCGTTTGCAAATCGCTGCAACAAGGCGTCGATGCGATTACCAAATCCGGTGCAACGCTGTGTTCTGGAGGAAAGAAAACCGATGAAGCTCGCGTGGCTTTTGAAAACACCGTGCTGCAAGCGACTTCTGCTCAGTTCTTGAAGTCCAGCGAACAGTTCCAGACGGAAATGTTCGGCAATGCGGTACTGATCGTTCGTTGCGACAGCGTCGAAGCGATGGTGAAAGTGATCGATAGCTTAGAAGGCAACCTCACCGGTTGCGTATATTCGGCGAAAGCTGGTAGCGATGATGCGGCTTATGCAAAGATCGCTCCCCATCTAGCTCGCAAAGTAGGACGTATGTTGAACGATAAGATGCCGACCGGCGTTGCGGTCAGTCCGGCGATGAACCATGGTGGTCCATTCCCCGCGACCGCGCATCCAAATTTTACGGCCGTCGGTATTCCTGCCTCGATCATGCGATTCGCCAAATTGACTTGCTACGATGCGGTGCGTCAAACACGCTTGCCCGCGATCCTGCAAGACAATAATCCAATTGCCGATTTGTATCGCTGCGTCGATGGCAAATGGACCACCGACTCGATCGGCACTTAGTCGTGCCCACGTAAATGGCCAGGGCATCCTGTGACCTCTGGGTGCCCGTTTCTTTTCGAACCGAATTGCATTGAAAGTGGATTATGAAATCGATCGTTGCAGAAAAGCTTTATACCCCGCCAACCATGGCGGAACGCTTTTTGCCCGAGGGCCCTTACCCCTTCAATGACCAAGAGTTCTCTTGGGTTGCCATCCAGCACGGTGCCACAGCCAATTTCGGGTCGTTGAACATATATAATATCGCCAACAATCAGAATCGTTCATTCGTGTTACCGGGTCGCCCCGGATTCGCATTCCCAACTTCGCAGGAACATGTGTTTGTGGTTGGCTTGGAACGCGAGCTGGGTTTGTTCGATATTCAGACCAAGCAGTGGACGGTCTTATGCGACGGCATTGATGGCGACTGCGAAGGGACCATCATTAACGATGGGTTGGTGTACGAAGATTGCTTGATCTTTGGAACCAAGGATCTGGAGTTCAAATCGCCCAAAGCGGGGCTGTATCTGTTTCGCATGAGCGATCGGAAACTGGTGAAGTTGGCTGGCGGGCAGACATGCAGCAACGGCAAAGTGATGTTGAAGTCCGAGGATGGTGCTTTGACGCTGCTGGACATTGACACGCCAACGAAAACAGTCGCGGCTTACGCGATCGACGTCCAACAAGGTTCGCTTGGGGAACGTCGCGTCGTTTTGGATTGCGCCGATCAGCCAGGCTTTCCCGATGGAATGACGATCAGTCCAGATCAGCAGTCAATCTTTATCAGCTTCTATAATCCCGATTTCACGCCAGCCGGCGAAACGCGGCAATTTCAGTTATCCGATGGCAGTTTGATTGCCAAGTATCTAACGCCTGATGCGCCGCAAGCAACGTGCCCTCAGATTTGCAAACTTGGTGACCGCATTCGCTTGGTCATTACGACCGCAATCGAACATATGCCGGAAGAGCGTTTCGCTAAGTCGTCGGCCTCGGGGGCTTTGTTCATTGCGGACCTGGAGTTCCAGAGCGCGACGGAGTGCCCGAAACTGCGTTTGTCGTGAGTCGAGCGGCAGCAATTGTATTACCGTAGTGGGATTCGCCGCTTCGCTAGCAAAACACGCATGACAGTCCGTTTTTCGCTAAATACGGAATTTTCGGAACAGTTTAACACAAAGTCCTACCGATGTGATGAAAGGGAGTTGCTGCGCGATGCAGCCTCCTCTGCAGTTGGCTTGGACGGCCGAGCAAACTGCGGTCCCGTGTCGTTGCTCTTGTCGCTTGATTGTTGAGCGTTGGCGGCGATAGACAAATATGCTGGCTTTTGGAAGGAACCGGAAGCATCCGCTTGCGATCGCACATGACAAGCCTTAGCGTCGATAAACCCAAATTCGATTCCGCACATTCTGGCCCCTGGGCTAGTCGCTGGCCGCGTAAGGTCTTGCGGTCAATCTGGATTGGTTTTTTCATCGGTGCATTGCCCGTCACTAGCAGTCTTTTTTGGCTATCGCTGCTGATCCCTGCATTCATCCAAACACGGATTTGGGCAGTGTTGTTAGCGGCCGGAACAAGTTGGTTTGTTCGTGACAACTTGGATTCGCTGGTTGAACCGCTGGGAAGACGACTGCTGGAATATCAAGCTTTGCAGCCTGCGTTGACGCAGCTTGCAAGCTACAGTCGCTTTCACAGTCTGCATTGGTACAACTCGATCAATATCGCTTACTGTGCCATCTTCTGCTTGGGGTTGCCAGTTCTGTTTCTCAGCAAACAGTTGGCGCTGGTGTTTGCTCGAACTGTTGACCGTCGAACTGCCGCGAAAAAATCAGCCCTCTCAACTCTGCCGATGCCAGTGATTGCCAATGAGTTACCGGCTCTAGAACAAAGCGTTGCGCCGGAGCTAGGTAGCCTGCAGGCAGACATGGACGAGATACGTGAAGTCGTTACGACGGCGGCCAAGCAGCGCAAGTTATTAGTGCACGAATCCCATCGAGGAGATGGGGCTGACGGCGAAAACGCGGCCGCTGCACCACTGGTTTCGCTGCATGTTCACGCCCTGCACGACCAAGTGTGGGAGGATTCTTATTTCGTCACTCAACATGACGAAGGCGACTTGTTAAGCGAACTGTTGGAGAGTATCCCGATTGTTGCGTCGGAATCGAGCGACGATTCGCAAGTTGAACGCACATCGCAATCGCCAACTGCAAGCCACAATTCCACTGATGATCACTGGGAGGCAAGCCCAACTGCTACTACTGCTGTCACCGCAAGCAGGACGCAATTGAAGAAAAAAGATCGCAAGAAGAAACGCGGCAAGCTCACAGTCAAGGAAACTATCATCGATATCGTTCGCTGGAAAACACCGGAAGACAAAGCTGCTGCACAGGCTGCGTTTGGGATCAATACTCAAACGGTTATCGATGTGCATCCGCAACCAAGTCCAGAACTTCGAGGCACTCTTGATAATTCGAGATCGATTGTCATGAACACCGAAACTGATCAAACTCAAATCCACCTATCATTCAATCAAGCTACTCCAATCGCTGGCAGTTCCAAAAGCGATTCTACGATTGGTAATGCAAGTATGTATCAAGCGAGCGAGAAGCCGCCCGTTGAACTTGCTAATACGTCCTATGTGATCGCCCCGGAACCATTGCCATACTTGCTGGGCTACCTCACGAATTTGAATCGCTGCGGTGATAAAGCTGGAGGCCGTTAATGTCACGTTGGAGCACTCGTCTATTTACGCTCGTCCTGCTCTGTGGCGTTGTCTTCTGGGGCTTGTATCAATCCAGTTTGCATCGCCTGCAGCAATCGCTGGCTCAGTTGATGGGTGTACCTACCCATGTTGGATCGATACAAATCGATACCAACGGGCGACTGATCGCGCTGCATGACCTAGAGCTTGGCGGAGATGAGTGGTCCCAATGCCACATCGGTGGCTTATCGATTCAGTCCGATGAAAACAGTTTGCTGCACAGCCAGTCGAGGCTTGAGCGAGTCGTATGCCATGATGTGAAGCTTGACGATGTCGACGATTGGGCGGCCGCTCTATCGAGTATCCAACAAGCGTTATCGCGGCTCGATCCTGATCACCAGGCTGCCGCAGATCCGCTGCCGATCGATGTGGCCGCGGAGTCTCAATCAATCCTCAATCCGATCCTGGCAAGCTGGCGAAGTGAGTGGGAAAGTGTGCGTACAAACTATCAACGCGAGATTAGCTCGCTGCTTGAGCAGTCGGCTGCGATTGGTAGCATGAGCTTTCAGTCGAACAACCCACTGCGGGATCGCGATACAATCAAATCGCATATCGAATCCATTGAAAGATTAACTCAGCGATTTCAAGCTTTAGAAACCGAACTGGCCGACGCGAAAGTCGAATTAGCTGAACGATCGGAGAAAGTGAAGTCGCAGGGCCAAACGCTACTTGAGAACCGTGTCGCAGCGAAAGAGTTACATCAGCGTCAGCAGCAACGCGCTAGGATCGCGACGAATCTAGATGTCTTACGCCAGCAACTGTTTGCATCCATGATAACGCATGCGGGACTGCCGCATCACATTACGGCCAACCTTGCTGGGCGAACGGCCAAAGCGCTGGAGGGGGACTTCTTCGTTCAATCTGATCGCGGCCAAGACCTGCTGGAACGGTTCGCTCCACTCCCCAAGCTTGAGGTCGGCAGCATTGAGCTTGCCGGGACGTGTGGCGGGACGACGCCAACGAGCTTTTTGGGAGCATTCTACCTGGATACAAGCTCCAACACGCAACTGGCGAACTTTGTGGTCGTGACGGAAGTAGATCGCGTCAATGCGGGGCAGCGTTTTACGGGGACCATCGATCGGTCCGGAGTCAGCGAATATGCTGGCCTAGTTCAATTACCCTCGACCAGTCTGCGGACAGACCTTTTGACTGAGCCCAATTATGCCTTGTCGTTTGCTCAATCGCGGATGCAAATCGAATCGACGATGCGCCAGAACGAACACGCGCTAACGCTAACTTGGCAGACCGATAAGGCTCAGCTCAAGATGATGGTGAGCGATCCGCAGCAGCAGATGTTATTGACGCAAGCGCCGCAGGATTTGACTGACTGCGTTGCCATTCTTTCTATCAAGATGACCAAGAATGGTGACATCCAGTGCAGTGCAAATCAGAAGGATAACTTCTTTGGTGAGATGCAGACCGAGCTACAGGCCACTTTGGAACGTTTGACTTCGAGCAAGCCTGATTTAGTTGCGGCCAGTTCGATCATTCAGCAAACGGTAGAGAGCGAGTTACGATTGGCTCAGGCTGCATTTGGCAGTCAAGCTTCTTCGTTGGCAACTCATCTATTGCAGCTTGACCATCAGCGCGAGCGATTGGCCAGCATGGCCGCTCCCAAGCAATTCCGAACGGCAACACGCGCCGACGAGACGAATACTCGTTAGGCAATCGCTAAATTGAAGTACCGTACGACGGACTTCCAAGTCTGTCGACACTTCAACGGACAAAGATGTCCATTGGCACATTTAATCAGAGCAGTTGCCTTAATAGCGGCCCCAACCGCCAGAATTCTTTGTGGTTTTACGCCAATGACCAGGATCTACGCTTGCTGCCTGTTGCAATACTACACCTGAGAGTATAGATTATGCGGCGGTGATTTGCTTACAGCAACTGCCGATCAGCCTTTCGCGGTCGCAGTCCAAGTCTTCTTCCACTTAGGAGTTGGTCATGAAAAAGTTTCTCGTAGGCGCATTGAGCTTCAGCATGCTGTGCGTGGTAGCGTTCCTTTCTGCTGGCGCACAAGAACCCGCGGAAGACCAAAGCAGTCGCGCCGCGGTCGAACGAGCCAAGAAGCAAGCCAAGATGCTCGATACCCTTTATAAATCCGCGATCGTCCTCATTACCGAAAACTATGTTACCGGTACCGAGTCGATGGCCGCTGGCGATGCCTTCCAAGCGCTCTTCCAGTCGATGAAGGATAATGGCTTTCATGAAGTTCGTTTGTTGGATGCAACCGGCGAGCCCTACGATAGCGACAATTCCCCGAACACCGAGTATGAAAAGAACGCCGTCAAAGAGTTGCTTGCTGGAAAGCCCATTTACGAACAAGTGGTGACGGAGAACGACAAACGTTATTTGCTGTCGACCACTCCGATCCCTGTCGTGATGCAAAAGTGCGTTTTATGTCACTCGCACTACGAAGGCGTGCAAGGCCCCATCGGCGCATTGGGACTTAAGATTCCAATTGAGTAGCCGTGCTGCAGCCCGCGCAAGCTGGCTTTGTTGTGCTACCATGAAAAAACGGAATACTCTTTGAGTGAGCTCCGAACGCTTCCCCAAAATCGTTTTGATCATGAGTGAAAACGCTGAGTCCAAGCGGCCGTCGATGTACGAAAGGTTCTTGCGATCTGCGAGTATCCATGCAGACAACTGGCGAGACCCCGAACATGATTTAGAAGCGATTCAGTTGGCAACGCCTGACGAGCGGCGTGCGATTGAAAGCTACTTGATCGCTCGGGGGATTCGCCATTACATCGACGCCGAAGCGCTCGCAATTCTGAATACCCCCAGTGCGCAGTGTGCGCTGCGGGACGCATTTCGAAATGGACCAATGGAGATTCGCGCCGCGATCGCCCACGTCGCACCGGAACTGATCGGTGAAGCCGAGCGGCACCAAGAGCTCCTTGGTCGAATTGAGACATGCGATGCCTATGCAGGTTTAAGCTTAACACTTACGCAGATCGAAGCCACTCACCCGCCGACGGTCCAAGAAGCGATGCTGCGCAGGATCGTTAGCGATCCGGGGGTAGTTGCCGTGCATTACGCTGGGCTGCTACTGTATCTGCATGGCCAAGCGACGGAGCCTTTCGATTGGGCTCAACGTCCATTCTTGTTACGTTTTAATCCCGGCGATGATCGCGATCGTCGCGCGGCTTTTGCAACGCTGTGTCAACTTATTGGCTATGATGACACACGCTTGGTGGTCATGTGGACTTAAAACGGAAGCGATCTTTTTGTTTGGGGGAGCAAAATATTGGGCACACTGATTTGGGCGGCGACTATCGGGCTGCAAGCGGTTGCTGTCTTATTCTTGTCGCGGCATTTGGGGTGGGGAAAAGGGCTCGCGATCTATTCCGCAATCGCGGTTCTGCTTACATGCGTCGCGGGGGCGATGCTGTCGGGACTGACGACGGATCACATCACCTGGAAAAACCGAGTCGCTGGGTTTCTGCTTCCTTGGACGACTTTAGTCGGCGGGGGCCAACTTTCGGCGCTGTTGATTAAGAACGCGGTCGCTGCGGTCGCGTTTGGTTGTGCGGTCGTGGTGGCAGACCAAGTCAGCTTGTTGAAGAAAGTCGCAGGGCCAGCGCCGGTTGATCCCGCATCGGCTGGCAGTTGGACACCCTCGATTGTCTTTTGGCTCACCATCGCTTGTTGGCTGACCATGGCCATAGCGTGGCTATGGATGCTGCGTTCGTTCAACTTCAATCAATCGGATGTCATCTCATCGCTATTGAGCTTGCGTGGCGTTTGGATTCCCTTACTGATACCGCCAGTGGCGACTGGAGCTAGTTTGGTATTGAGGACTTACGGAAAGCATTTGCCTGCTTTATTGGTCGTCGCCATACCGCTGTTGCTGGTCCTGCTGCCAGTACTGATGATGGCAGCAGTGATACTTTTTTACACGCTGATCGGCAAACCGATCCGCTGGAATTAGGCGGAGCGTTATTGCGGCAAGACTTCGAAAGTTGCCGTGTAAGAATACCGAGTTGAAGTTGGGATGCCTTCTAGTTCTGCGGAGCCGCCGTTGGCATTCGCATTGAGCCAATAGCGTCCCGCTTCGGGGAAACTGCAAACGAAGCGTCCGTTCTCATCGGTCGTCATTTTGGCTTCGTTGGGCGCATCGCGATAGCGATCGTCACCTTTGATCAAGACCACTTCTACATTGGCTGCGGGTTGCCCATCGCTGAGCAAGACAAAGGACGCTTTCTCGCCGGCGAACAGATCGTTGGGATGCGTTTTGTCCACGGCTAGCTCTAAACCGGAGCCACTCGGCTTTAATGCGCCAGTGTCAGGTTCGCCGCTGGTCACGAACGCTTCTACGCGGCTAGAACTGCGAGAGACTTGTGCCTCTTGTTTATTCTTCAGATCCAAACTTGCCAGCTCATCGGCATTACCTCGCCAGCGTTTCGTTTCACCTTCTTCTTTCCATGAGGCGGAGATCATGGCCCGTACAGTATTGATCTTGTAAGTACCTTGAGCTGGCAGTTGAATGTCAAACGTCGTGCGATACTTCCCTCGCGTGCCATTCTGCAAAGCGACCTCTTGTCCCTCAGGCCCGATGACTTTGATCGACGCTAGATCTGGGGCGGCGTGGTCCGCAAAGAACAAGCTATTGGAGATTGCGGCGTCCACGGTGAGCCAAGGTTGATTGCCCGAAAGGACCGTGCTGGATGGAATGATCCAGAATCGGTGCGCGTACAACGGCTGCGCGAAACATGTCATCAAGAGTGCGACGGTCAGTGCTTTTCGAATCTTCATTATTTACCTACAGTGGGATGTTTAAAGGGACGGACGGAGAATTGAATTTTGCCAAGTTCCGATTTGCCGGAATCGGAGATATCCACATTTTGCTGCCCGTCCCAAGTGAAGGGGACACGCACCATTTCTCGCCCACCCACCTCGCGGGCCGCTTCCACGACCAGTGTGTATTGAGCGTCTTTCAGTGGAGGTAAACTATGAATTCCAACAGGCACTTCCACGCTGTGATAACCAACAGGACGTGTTGCGCCGCTCACACCATCAATCGGCAGTTTGGCTGTCCGGCCACTCTTGCGCCACCACTGACGCAAGTCCTTCAGCCACGTTGCACCTTCGCCGTTTTTCATGTTGACGTCATACCATACCGCTAAGTCGACGAGGTGTGCATTTTCAGCGTCCTCGATCCACGCGGCAACGTACGGCCGATGATACTGCCCCACATCCAACCTTGGGATTTCGATACGCAATTGGATGCTCAGTGCTTGGCTTTCTTCAGCATTCAATTGGCAAGCTGGATTGCTCACTAGAGACATGACCAGCGTAAGAAGTAGGAAGGCAGTTGGCTTCATAAGTGAAACTCTAATGGACAAACAAGACGACAAGGAAGATGGGAATCAGCAAGCCTGCGAGTACCAGAGGCCAAGTCGAAACGCGACGGCGGGCGTGAATCCAAAGCAAGCCGAGTCCCGTTAAGCTGAAGCCAATGCAGGCGACTGAGAAAAGATCGATGAACCAGGACCAGGCTCGCCCAGTGTAGCGTCCCTTATGCAAATCATTCAAATACGCGATCCAACCTTGGCTGGTCACTTCGTGCAAGACTTCACCGCTCTGAAAATCGATCGTCAGCCAAGCATCACCACCGGGCCGCGGCAAGCTCACATAGAGTTCTTCCTCCGACCACTCCGCCGCTTTGCCTGCCACGTTCACGCCCAATCTTTCCTGCAACCAAATTTGGATTTCATGAGGCAGTGTGAGATTCGACACCGTGGCTGCAGCAGGTAAATCCTTCATGTTTGCCAGCAAGTCGGCTGGCAGCACCGAACTGGATTGCGTGACTTGCGGCTTAGCTTTGAGTGAGGCAGCGTGATTCAGCGTGATCCCTGTGATAGCGAAAAAGACCAGTGACACCAAGCAAACGGCGCTGCTAGTCCAGTGCCACCAAATAAACTGCTTAGCCAAAAACGCTCGGCGATTAAAACTGCGTCGGGGCGTCTGATTGGAAGAGCACATCAGAAGTGGGATTTGGAAGAAAGCAACAACATCGAAACGTAAACGGCCGCCAAGAAAGCTTATTGAGAATACATCTCAACAAGCGGCTGGTCAATAGCCCTCATCTTGCCATGGAGCGAGTATGGCGTCGCAGGGAACTGGCTTGTAGCCTTTGCGACGTCGATGGAAGCTGGCGATGGAAGCCGTCGCCGCTGCGGAAACTGGAAAATCGCTAGAGACGGCTAGAGAGCCGAGAAAGTGCCAGAAACGATTGAAACTGGCACTTGATGAAGTCTGCCTCGGCAATAGCCCTAGGCTGCCACTCAGAAGTTAGGCGTGGTGATGACTTTTGTGGTCGGTCAACTTTTCTTTGTGCTTGCGGACTTGTTGTTCCACCTTGTGAATCGCAGAATCCAACGCGGACAAAACCGTGTCAGCTTCACAAGTCGCAACGAAATCGGTCGTACCCTCGGCCGAAACGTTGATTTCGACTTTCGGTTTGTCGATGTGCCCCAAATCGACCACGACGCCAATCGCATTGATGCGGTCGAACAACCGGCGAATCTTCTCAACCTTCTCCACGACAATGACTTGATCTTCGGACTTCAAATGACCATGTCGAGATGATACGTTGACTTGCACGGATAAGCTCCAATCTAATCGCACATTGGCGATAACGTAGGCGAAAAATCGTTCGAGTCGTTACGGCGTCTTCAGCACAATCATACCCAAAAACGCTCGCCACTGACGGCCATCGGCAGTCGCAATCGACCCGTCTGTACGCAATTCTAGCTCAACAATTCATCCGAGGCGATGGGATATTGAAGGCTTTTAAAATCTCTCTACGGCCCGCTACGGTGTCAAAACAGGGAGTTTGACGCTTGCAAGCACTCGATTCAGCGAGCCTGTCTGCAACCCCTGCAAGTCGACGGTCACATAGCGAAACCCGATCAGCTTGAATTGCTTATCTAGTTCCGGTAGCGCGACACTTGCCAGAAATCGCCCCAAGTCCTGCGACGCGATCTCGATCCGAGCCAGTTGGTCTGCATGCACGCGAACACGCATTTGGTTGAAGCCCAACTGACGCAAATAAGCCTCTGCGGATTCCACCATGGCCAAAGCCTTCGCATCGGCCGAAACCCCATAAGCGATCCGGCTGGCCAGACAAGGTGCCGCTGGACGTTCTGCCACCGACATGCCCCACGCGGTTGCGATCGATCGAACATCGGATTTGGAGAATCCTAGGTCTGCCAGCGGCGTGTGCACCTGATGCTCCGCGCCTGCCTGCAAGCCAGGCCGGTAGTCTCCCAAATCGTCGGCGTTGGTTCCAGAAACGATCGCTGCGTAGCCATGCTCTTGCGCGTACCGAGTGAGTTGCCGATAGAGTTCTGTTTTGCAGTAATAGCAGCGCCGCGAATCGTTCCGTATGTAGTTGGCATCGGCTTGCTCCTGTGTTTGGACCGTCACATGCTCAATGCCCACTTCATGGCAAACACGTTCTGCCCACTGGGCGTCGTAGGAACTGAAAGCGGGTCCTGCTCCTGTTACAGCCACGCATCGATCGCCAAGGGCTCGAACCGCCGCCGCTGCGACTACGCTGCTGTCGACACCGCCAGAGAACGCGACGACGCAGGGCCCAATTGTTTTGAGTTTTGCCACCAAGCGGTCTGCTTTTGAATCATCCATAATTTTACAAAAGGTAGTTGGCATTACTCCGTGGGCCGTCAAAGGTAGTAGGCACGCTCCGTGGGGCGTATTAAATTTCGTTTCTGCGGACGGCACAACGGAGTGTGCCTTTTACTCTGCGGACGGCACAACGGAGTGTGCCTTTTACTCTGCGGACGGCACAACGGAGTGTGCCTGCCACTCTGCGGACGGCACATCGGAGTGTGCCTTTTACTCTTCCGCTTCCGCGTTGGAAACCTGCTCCATGATTTTCGTGTTCCGCTCCACCGCAATCACAATCGTCTGCTCTTCGCTGCCATCACGCGTTCGAGCAGTAATCGGTACGACTTGCCGAGTGTTGGGCATGGGCACGCGAGCGGAAAATGTTCCGTCGTTTCGCACCACCGCCGGCTCGCTTCCGATACTCAACTTAGCATACGGCTGCGTCGAACCAAAAACAACCATTTCGACGTCTAGTTCAAAGTGGAAATCGCGAGCACGTCGCAAGCTCCCGTCGGCTCCACCCCCAAAATCGGCAGCGGTCGGAGCGGCCATGGGACGGCCCAATCGTTCCTCAAACATCGCTCGCAATTCGTCGGGATGGCTTTCCTCGTCATAGCCACCAGACAAACTGAACACACGCTCGGCGTCCCTCGCAATATCCGCCCAATGGTCGTCGATCGCATCGTTCGATCCGGGTACAGGCGTACGGACTTTATTGCTGCGACACAGCTCGTGAAAGCGACTGTTGGGGCACAAATAGCCGATAGCCGCAACGTATACCGACGGTGGCTCATTGACAGAGATATACCAGTTACGAACGCCGCTGTGGATTTCGATGTCGCGGATAATCGATTCCGCGTTGGCCGTCGTTCCTGAATCATCCAAGTGCATGAGCCGGAGGATGGGTTTGACGGAGTGCCACTGGCCAGCTAACGCCGCCTTGGCTCTTTGCACCGCACGTCGGCTGACATCCCAGCTTGCATGCAGCCAGTAGGGATCGCGGACCATTAAGACCAAGCGATCGGTGCCTGGCTCCGGCGGCTGATTGGCAATCGGATTGGAGTGCACCAATGAAGTCCGCGCGTCTTGGGGCCGGGCAAGGTCTTTGCTGCGTTCCCGCTGTTCTTGCAGCGCTCGCAGTTTTTCGACCACCAACGGATTGGTATTGGAAGGCGGCGGAACTGGTGGCGTGGTCGATTGCTTGGTAGTAGAGGATTTGGTTGCCGCAATTTTCTTGACCGCTTTTGGTTCTGTCGCGGCAGCTTCTTTGGTCGAATCCTTCGTAACGACTTTCTTAGCAGTGGACGCGCGTGCAGTGGACGCTTGGGCGGTAGATGACGCCATTTGCTTTGCTGCTTCCACCACGGCCGGCACCGCGGGCTTGGCTTTTGTCCCAGATTTCACCGTGGCGGCCGCCACCGCAGGCTTCGCTCGCGATTTTGAAGCCTGTTCGACTGCTTTCGCGGTCGCTTTCTTGGCCGCCGGAGCGACTGCCGTTGGCTTCTCGTGGCCGGCTGCTACCGCGGGTTTCGCTGCGGGTTTGGTCGCTGGCTTCGTCTCGGTTTTCTTGGAATTTTTCTTGGTAGAGGCAGTCACGCTTGCTGACCTAAGTGCTTGAGCGGTCACGGCTTGTGCTCTTGAATTCGGCTTTGCGGTCGCTCCCGTTTTGCCAGCCGCCCCCGCTTTCCCCGTTGCGATTGTCTTTCCGACTGCAGCAGCGGCACTCTTGCTCTTGGTACTCGGCTTTTTTGTAGGTTGTGCAGCAGCGGTGACCGTCTTACCAGGCTTTGATTTGGCTTTGGCAGGAGCCTGAGCTGCTGCTTTTTTCGTTTTGCCTTTCAAGTCAATCTCTCCACAACTCGGGGGGTGTTCGTCAGGTTAGCGGCACATCGGAAGTCGCAAAATCGCACACCTGGTGCTCGTCCAGTATGCTTGCACTTGGTGATTTTTCCAGCGGTAAGCACGATAATAACCGGCATTTCCGCCCCCTTGGGGCCGAAACCCAAGCTAAACCGCTATCCTTGTTTTCGTTTCGGTTTGGGCTTGGGTTGGCGTTTTTTCCAAGCTGGTTTGTATTTGTCATCTTCCGTGCGTTTAGGGCGGCCGGCAGAGATTTTTCCTGAAAGCGACCGGCGGCGATTTCCCGCTTTGTATTCGACCGTAATCTTTTTCCCGCTGCGTAACGTTTTTGTTACCTGCTCCACGCCACGTTGGGCAGACTCGCCAGCCGCAGCGCCGCTCTGACCGGCGGTTCGGCTAGCTTGATCCCGCGCGGCCTTTTCAGTACCACGACCGCCCACGATCGCTTCGGTTGACAGCCGCCGCCCCCTGACGCGTGAACCGGCGGCTGGAATTGCAACCGCGTAAGGGTGCGACGCGTCCACTTCGATCGCTTGACCAATATGCTTTTCGATCGCGGTGATCATTTCCAATTCAGGCACCGTCGCCAAAGTCAAACTGACGCCCAGCTTTCCAGCTCGAGCGGTCCGACCAATGCGGTGTACGTACGACTCCACGGTCAATGGTACGTCATAATTGATAACATAGCTCAGCGAATCGACGTCGATGCCTCGAGCCAGGACGTCGGTCGCGATCAGCGCTCGGACCTTTCCCGACCTCAGTTGGTGCAGCACTTCGTCACGCGCAGATTGGGACATGCCGCCGTGGATCGCAGAGATCGACAAACCTCGGCGCGTTAGATAACGCGTGAGTCGACCAGCTTGCACGCGACTGTTGGCAAAGACGATCGCGGTTTCGATCTTGTATTTTTCGATCTCGCCCGACAGCAGTTCATACAGCAAACTCTGTTTGTTGGCCGCCGCGATAGGCAACATCAATTGATGGACTTCACGGACAATTGTCGATGGCGCGTCGACGAAGATCTCTTGCGGGTTGGTCAGCAGGGTACTGGCAAACCTACGCGTTGGCGGAGGAAAGGTCGCTGAAAAGAACAGCGACTGACGCTGCTTCGGCAGTTTCGCAGCGATCGTTTCGATAGCTGGCTGAAAGCCCATATCCAGCATGCGGTCTGCTTCGTCCAACACTAGGACTTGCACACGGTCCAAAAGACAACTGCCTTGATCCATCAGATCAATCAATCGACCGGGGGTGGCGATGAGGAACTGAATTCCGGCTGCGAGCAGTTTACGTTGCTTGGCATATCCAACGCCGCCATACACAATTGCATGCTGGAGTTTTGAGCCAGCGGCCAACCCTTCAAAAACCACGCCGACTTGTTGAGCCAGTTCGCGGGTAGGAACAAGGATCAACACGGCGGGTCGCTGCGGAACCGCTTTGGGATTGTCCATCAAACGTTCGATGGTCGGCAACAAGTAGGCCCCGGTCTTGCCACTGCCAGTCATTGCCACCGCGAGCACGTCGGTCAAGGTGCGGATGGTAGGCATCACAGCGGCTTGGATCGGCGTGGGCGCGGTCCATCCCATTCGCTCGGCGGCTGCTGTAAGTTGAGGGTTGTTTAGCAGCGTCGCGAAATTGGGGGAGCTCATCGATGGGGACTGCGATCTGGTTCTATATTGGGCGTGTCGCGGGGCAGAGTGGTTGGCCGCCGCTGGTTTTGAAGAAAACTCAATTGTTGATAAAGCATAACAGTTTTATGAGGAAGGTAACCTGCATCCTCCGCTGCTTTAATCGGATTGGCGAAAATGAATCGAAGCTCCATTTCACGTCCTGCCAAATAATCCAGTCGCATCGATGAATCGTAAGGCACCATTTTGGCCGTATTGTCCATCAACGTTTGCGCATGGCTGGCTCCGACATCCAATCCCAAGGTTTCCGCCGCCCGTTGGACTTCGTCCATCAAATCCCTGGCCAACGTTCTGGCCGCTAGGTCGGACATGATTTCAGCGGTCGACGCATTGAGTGCGACTGATAGACCATTGAAGGGAATATTCCACATCAGTTTTCGCCAGCGGGCGGTCGACAGGCTGGCAGCAATCTCGATCGGAATATTGCTGGCTTGGAATTCCGCCACGATACGAGCAAGCGTATGGTCGGAAACTGCCGGTTGCTGGCCATCGCGGCCACGATAAGCTCCAATTTCGATGCGGCCGTAATCCAAATGTTGGATGTGACCGGGTGCTTGTTTGTTCGAGCACAAGAAGCAACAGCCGCCGACAACACGACCGGGCCCGAGAATGGCGGCCGTATCCGATTCGACGTCCAAGCCATTCTGCAGCACGATGGCGACGGTATTGTCGTGAACAAGGGGCGGCAAAGTGCTCGCCAAGAGATGGTTCTGCGTTGATTTGAGCGCCACGATGATGAAGTCGCAAGGTGGCATTGCGGTCGCAGCGTTGTAGACTTGAGGGGCCTTCAGGGTGAAGTCGCCCCATTTGCTTTCGACGATCCAGCCTTGCTGGCGAACTTGGGATACATCATCGCGGATCAGGAAATGGACATCATGCCCAGCTTTCGCCAGGCACGCGCCATAAAACCCACCAAGTCCACCTGAACCAACGATTGCGTAGCTACTCACTCGCGTGCTCAACTGTTTGGAGTCCGATACTTACCTCGAGTAGGATACCGGAGCAATCAGGACTGGTGGAGGTCCAAACATAACGTGGTCGCCCACACCGACTGCTTCGATATTCTCTTGACCGATAGGAGCCAGTATGGCACATCCGCGAGAGCTTTCAACAACGTGCCATGAACCGTGGAAACCGCGGCTGTAGGCGGGATCAGGTCGCAAGTAAACTTCCGCGCCTCGGGGAAGCTCCATATTGCGATCTTCGAAGTGGACGTAAGCCGTCTGTGTGTTGGGTTCAAAGCTCATGACAACCCCCCCCTCTGGATTAGGAGTGGACAGGGCTGGAGCTTGCGACTGTTGCATCAAACCACGCATCTGTGCAATGCTGGGCCGCCCTGCAGATTTGGTCTGATCAGGCGTTAGCAGCAAGCGGCTGGCTTGAGCCTGAGTGGCTCGATCGCTCAAACGGATCGCGATCGGTTCTTTCACTTCATCCGTCGCTGGCTTGACATCCTTTTTCGGCTCGATCGACTCTGGTGTGCCGATGGTGCCGGTGCCGACTTCGGGAGCGATTTTCTTTTCGTCCAAGCCTTCGGTTTCGGGGACAACCGTTGGCTCTTTGACGTCAGGAACCTTAGGCTCTTCGGGCTCGACATAGTCCTCAATCAGCGGCGGCGCACCACCCGGGCAACACGTACGCAGCGCGGTGGCAGCAGCGGTTCGCACGCGAGCTGAAGGTTCCTTGTAGCAACCGGCATCATCGCGTTCGTAAGCGATCTCAGCCAGCTTGGTCAGCAGTTTTTCGTTGCAGCAGCAGACCTGTCCACAATTCCCGCAGCATTTCTTGCTAGCCGATTCCTGAACTGCGTTGAGCGTTACCAAACGCACTTCTTCCGTGCAATCTTCCATGGAAGCGATGAGAGCGTCGGTCACCGAGCCATCTTTGTCGTAGCAGCCGCAGCCGATCGATGCCAAGTACTTGATCGATTTAACCTTTTGAGGCTTCAAGTCTTCGGCTTGCTTGATCTCAGCCGCCTTTTTGATGGCGGGAACTTTGGAGTACAAGTTGCGAGGATCGTTCAGAGCTCGCATCGGAGTATCAGGCTCTAGACGAGGAGTGTTCCCACGTCGATTGAAAAGTGCGCCTTGAATTTTCTGAGCTCCCTGCGGAATCCCCATGAACGACCACAGTGTCGGCGTGGGAGCTGGAGCAACCGCGGGCACAGCGGCAACTTGTCCAAAAGCACAAGAACTTGATAGCAAGCAAATTGCGGCAAACGTCGAACCCCAAAACATTCGTCGTTTCATATTAACACTCCATTGCATTCGCTGCGATTCATGCAGCCGGTTGGTGCGTTGCTAGCGATCCGAGCAGGCAACTAAGAGCGGACATCTCCATAAAGTCCGCTGAGCGAGTTATGGATTTCTGCACACTGTAGACCTGTCCATGTCTAATCCCGCAGCGTGTTTCCATTGCTCACCTGCTCGTGGTATCGGGAGGGATCTGGCGAAACCTTCGTGAAACTTGCTGAAGCTTCAAAGGATTCAAACGAACCCTCGGCAAAATCGTTAAAGCTTGCCAGGATGCAAGCCTTTGAGCGTGCCGCCTGTGCGTAACGTGCCGGTTGGTGGTACTGAATTTTGACCCTTCCGCTAAAAAACTCGAAAGTCCTGATTGGAAGGACCTAACGTGTCACGCCCCCGGCGAACATAGAGTCAATGGGCAACGTTGCCCGAGATCGTATTCAAACGCAACCCACTGAAAAAGAACACGGTACTATGACAGCTCTTGCCACCCAGCCTGCACCACGAGCACAATTCAATGACCCTCGCTCCGCGATTTCCATTGCTATTGCCGATCCAGACCAATGGGCGTTGCGGCTGACTTATCGGGACCGGAACGAGCAGCGGACGAAACGTTATGTAAGCCCGATCCGCTTCGCCGCCCCCGGTCGCTTCTTGGCTTTATGTTTATGTCGCGAAGAGCCACGGCAGTTTCAAATGGACCGGTGCGAATCGATTGAATTGGTGCCCGCTTCGGCGATGATGATGCCTATGGCCATTACGTTGGCGTAGGCGGGCTCGTTGGTAATACCGTTGAATATCCGGCGGGGCAGTGCGGTGAAGTGGGGACTGGAAAGTCCTTTCTGCCCCTACGGCTCCCCCAGTTTGAAAGCGAAATCAAAAAATCACCCTTAAAAGAGCTTCGTTAGCCCTTGTAAAACTTCGGCCCCTGCGGTTACACTCTGCGATTCTTTGGTGGCCAGAAATGGCCCAGAGATTGCTAACACTCGCCAAAGTGGCGGAATGGCAGACGCGCTGGACTCAAAATCCAGTGGGGTAACACCCGTGTGGGTTCGAGTCCCACCTTTGGTACTTTCGCGGAAATGCTGTTAGCTGCATTTTCGAACAACTTGGTCCCTGAATAACGACTTATTCATTCATGCCTACGATTAATCAATTGGTTCGCCGCAGTCGGCAAATCCAACGTAAATCAACGAAGAGCCCTGTGTTGGACAAATGTCCGTTTAAGCAGGGAGTTTGCTTGCAAGTGCGAACCATGACGCCGAAGAAGCCGAACTCGGCCCTTCGGAAGATCACCCGTGTGCGATTGAGCAACGGCAAAGAAGTCACGGTTTACATTCCTGGCGAAGGCCACAACTTGCAAGAGCACTCGATCGTGTTGATTCGCGGTGGTCGCGTCCGCGATTTGCCTGGAGTTCGCTATCAAGTCGTCCGTGGAACCCGCGATACATTGGGCGTGAACGGTCGTAAGCAGTCTCGCAGCCGATATGGTGCGAAGAAGCCTTAATTGGTCCAACTCGCACTGACATTTTACCACATCCACTCAAAACACTTCTGACGTCGATTTATTTGTATGGGAAAGATTACTGCCTCGCGGACAACGCTCAAGCCGGACCCGAAGTTCAATTCGTTGCTTGCCGCTAAATTCACCAATTGCTTGATGTACGACGGTAAGAAATCGACCGCCTACAAAGTGCTATACGATGCATTGGAAGAGATCCAAAAGAAGATCCCTGACCGTCCAGCGATCGAAGTGTTCGAGCAAGCGATTGAGAACGTGAAGCCCTACATCGAAGTTCGCTCCAAGCGAGTGGGTGGAGCATCTTACCAAGTGCCAATGCAAGTGAACCGCAACCGCCAGCAGTCTTTGGCGTTTCGCTGGTTGCTCGCAGCAGTCCGTGACAAGAAGGGCCGTGCGACGCACTTGAAGCTGGCTGAAGAACTGATGAGTGCTTACCGCAAAGAAGGTGCTGCGATTACCAAACGCGAGAACACCCACCGTATGGCAGACGCCAACAAGGCGTTCGCTCACTTTGCTTGGTAGTCCAAGCACAAGTCGCTTAGAAAATTCAAGAAAACCGGTCTGCCCCCAGACCGGTTTTTTTATTGTCGTCTTCAACCACAACAAGCACGAACTTCGATTGCCTTAACTTGATCAACGCTGTTAACCCATGCGGACATTGAAGCTTGGCTTTGCGCGGTTCCGGCAAGGACGGGAGCGACCTTGATGCCAGCCTACACGATGTATCACGTGGCAAGCGTGGTTTAACCGCGTGCCCGTCGGGCCGCGTCACTGGCGCTCTACAACGCGGGGCGATGCCCGCGCGGTTAAACGACATCGCTTCGCCACAACTTCGATCGCCTTGTCTCGATCACCCCCTTACCTCATGCGGAAATTTACGCTTGGCTTTGCGCGGTTCCGGCAAGGACGGGAGCGACCTTGATGCCAGCCTACACGATGTATCACGGAGCAAGCGTGGTTTAACCGCGTGCCCACCGGGCCGCGTCACCGGCGCTCTACAACGCGGGGCGATGCCCGCGCGGTTAAACGACATCGCTTCGCCACAACTTCGATCGCCTTGTCTCGATCACCCCCATACCTCATGCGGACATTGACGCTTGGCTTTGCACGGTTCCGGCAAGGACGGGAGCGACCTTGATGCCAGCCTACACGATGTATCACGGAGCAAGCGTGGTTTAACCGCGTGCCCACCGGGCCGCGTCACTGGCGCTCTACAACGCGGGGCAATGCCCGCGCGGTTAAACGACATCGCTTCGCCACAAAAAAGTTCAACCGAAACGCCTGAAACGAAAACTTTCTGCCGCATTTTGTCTCAGGGAACCCAACAAAATGGTACTGTCCGCCTTTATACGCACTTTGAGGCGAGTCGCAGGACGCTAGAGCGACGCCGAACCTACTTTCCCACAAAACGCTGGCTGCTGTAGGAACTTAACCTTAAATTGCTTATAATAGACCTATCACGTCAGACATTGTTGCAGGCTGTAGTGGATTGCTTGCAACGCCCTTTCTCCTATGTCCGCAGCAGCAAGACGCGATGAGTCGCTGCGGGTACCCGAGGTCAAATATACATGGCTCCTGCAGCAACCGATCCAACGCCTGCCAAACCAAAACGCGCTCCCCGCGCCAAATCAACTACGCCACGCGTGCGAAAAACCGCGGAACCACCACGCATGAAAATCGTGTGGGCCATTTACAACCAGCATCTGCGCCGAGTGGCCACGTTCAATTTTGATCAGGTCGAAGAAGCAGAAAAGAAGCTGAAGGAATTGACCAAAGACGGCAGCGTCTACTTCAAGCAAAAGGTCAAAGAAGAAGTTGGCTTGACGCCGGCTGCTGAACCACAAGCTTAGTTACTGAGCTTCCTGATACGAATTTGGCTTTGGTTCCAAAAAGGGTTCAGCCCCTTGAGAAACATGTACGAGCTCAGCCAGCTATTCCAAAGCCGACAGGCTACTTCAATTCGGCTTCTGCTGACGATGCGTCGGGCGGAAGCTGTTCTATGCTCGGAGCGGTGCTGACCTCTATCACGTTAGCACTTTGAAAAATCTGCACGAGCGTTTCCGCTTCGCGGAGCAATTCCGCGGCCGCTTCCACCTCAGCAAGCTTGCCCTTCATGACGTCCTCAAGCGCGTTGATCACGGGACGGTTGGCCCGCGGGTGGCTACGGTACTGATTCAGAACGGCTAGTTGATTATTCCAGTAGACTTGCATACCCACAACTTGGTCCAGCGACCGAGTCACTAGTTTCAGGTCTGGCGGAAACTCGGCAGCCGCGCTCAAGCGAACTCGGGTCGCAAACTGCAGGTTCCATACGTTGCGAGGCGTACTGCGGACATAAATCTTGATCGACGCCCCCTCATCGCTGCGGTACAACGTGAGCTCGCCGCTTGTGTTCCCTAGCAATAACAAGCCATCTTCTGGCTCCACTTTTAAATCGCCCACACCTTTGATCTGCAGCTTGGCGGCTGCCCGCGCTCGTTCCAAGCCAACTGGCGGCCGAATCTTCAGCTCCACAAATGCTCGGTCTAATGTCACTTGCGACCTTGTCACTTGCGATTGTTCAACCTGCGGGTCGGTCGCGCTGCCGGCAGCTTGGTCGGCTCCGTCAGCCTGAGCATCATCGCGAGCATCCGTTGCCACATCGTCTGCAACTTCTCGAAACAGCGGTTCATTGCTGGAGGGCAGCAACGAGCCCGCTGCCGACGTGGAATCGTTAGCCATGCCAGGCAGTCCGTCGCCCCCCAAGCTCGCATTGGCGGCCTGACCTTTCAACTGCGATTCCAGCGATTCCTGCATCGCTTCCGCACTTTCCGCTTCGATTAACGCCGACATGTCTAATTCAGGCAACTCAATTTCCGCTGGCACTTGCGGAGCATCCAGGCTCTGCAACATACTCGCCAAGGGATCTGTCGAAGAAGTCGTCGGAACCAGCGAGCCAGACATGGTTGGGCTTGATAAGTCCAACGTCGAAGGTTCATCGATCACAAGGCCCGCTCCGGCCTCGGACTCCGGTGCATCGTTTTGTTCTGAAGCGTCGCTCGCGGCCGATTTCGGACCCGTTGTTGCCGTTGAGTTCTTCTTTGAAGTCGATGGCGTGAGAAGCAGAGTAAGCACCAGCAAGCCGACCAATACACTCCCACTGCTGATTAAAAGCGTTCGGTTCTTCCACCACGCTTGGCCGGTTGAATCCGAATTCTTTTTCGCGATTCGTTTGGCAGTTGAACTTGCCGAAACAAGCTTGCCAGCCTCCGGCAATCTGTCTTTCAACGGTCCGGCAGCAATCCGACGCTTGGCTCCGGCAGCAGTCAAAACTTCGATTAACGATTTCGCATCGCTGGCCGAGGCCGCTAGGGTGCCTTCGGCAAGCCGTGCTAGCAGCGCGGTAGTTTCGATTGGCGGTGTTAGGTCCAATCCACCGGGCGAATCGATATTTGTTTCCCCGATAGTGCTCGAACTGTGGCTCGCAACCTTGGTTGCAATTGCAGCGATATCGACCAGGCGAGCAGTCGAGTCGACGGCAATCAAAGAAATGTCTGCATCAGCCTGACTGAGAGCCCGATCGAGCTGATTTGAGCTTTCGGCGGACGTCCACTGGTTTAACCAGTCCTGAGCGAGTTCCTGCGGCAGATGCCCGCGTCTCAGCAGAAGATCAGCCAGCCTTCGCGAGTTATCGAGCTTAATTGCGATAAGCGCAGCAGGTTGACCGTCAGCGTCGGTCACCATAACGGACTTCCAGGCCTGCAGATACGGCAGGTCGCCTGAGGTGGCTGCAGAAGCATTTGTTGAGCATGGTTGCCAAGGCCCTGGCGATGCAGAGCCTGAGCGCGAGGAATCAGCCAGCAACGACGAGCTCGCGGCATAGAACCACAAGCAAGCTGGCTGTTCTTGAAAAGCGAATGCAAATCCGCAGGCGCTTCCTGCAGGTTGCAAGTTGTGGGGTGCTTGGTCGCTGGGAAAAGAATCAATTCTCGCGTCTGACACCACAACTTATCTCGCTAACTATTTCTTACGATGGCGAATTCGAGCACGCATGCGACGCTTCTTGCGTCCGATCTTGCGACGACCCTTCCCGGTTTTCTTCACACCCACTTCAAAAAATCCTATTACCAGTGATACACTTTAGTTACTACCCAATGCACGCTCTTCCGAGCGGGTCGCGTACTGTACCACACGTCAATCAGGTTTATCAAGGGCTGAAGCGAGCCTTTACGCGGACCATCCTTTAATTTCTCCAGAGATACCCCACAATGGCCAACCGGCTGCCCATCGTACTTTCCCAATCGGAACTTGCAAGTTTGTCTGGCCCATCGGATGATGCGGTCCTTTCGGCCATTTTTTTTGAGCGGGGCTGGGACGCGACGCTGGTGGGAACTCTCGCCAAAATCGAAGTGGGCGGAACAGATGAGCTTTGTATTTCAGGGATTTCTGGACCATTTGTCCTACTGACCCGTGAAAATCTCCCTGACACCGTCGCTCAACTGCAGCGGCTGGGCGTCGAGGGCCGGGTGTTTCAGCCCTTTGCCGCAGCTCAAGAGGCGATTCGGCTGGGCAATTCCGCTCGTTCTATTTTCTACTTTCAGATTACTTCGCAGGACCAGTTCGATAAAACGCTGGTCGAACTACGTCGCATCCAAGATAGTCTCGCGACCAAGGTCGTCTCACTTCAGCTTGCAAGCGGCCCGGCGGCTTCCCAAGCACCACATCCGGCTCCTGCGCCAGCCTCAACGACTTCAACGCCGACTGTCGCGCCAAACCAGCCAACTTCGCCGACTCGTTCAACACCTGCGGTTACTCAATCGTTGCCTGTTTCCGTCGCGGCCAACTCGGTGGCCAACTCGATGGTCGTCGGTGACAGCCCCCAGCGAGCCGCTCAAGAGGACGCGAGGCTGGAAGCACTGCTTGATGCCTTGGACGACGCCAACGTTTGATGTTCCACCGTATAAAATTGTAATGTGCGGTATATCAATGCCGCTCGCTTTGTAACAATCTCTCTTCGCCCCTTAGAATTCTATTGGGGAATCCTATAGGATTTTTCGTTTTAAGCTCGAACTCACCTATGTCAAAAACAACTCTGGATCTTCACGACTGGTTTCGTTGGCCACAAGCAAATGCAGAACTGCCACAGACCCAAGCCGCGCTGGCGGACAGTCCAACGGCAGCATCGCCGGCCACAGCTTCTGCGGCTGTAGACATCGCGCAACTCTTGCCGACTTCCGGCAGTGGTCCGGCTGGCAAGCTGCCTTTGGATGATGACATGTTGCGGAATTGGTCCAGCGGTGACTTGTTCGGTTTAACTCAAAATGCGGGCATGGGTTGGGACTTGCAGCAGATGCTTGGTCCGCAATTTTTGATCTTAAGCACGCAGGGTGGGCTGCGACGCGAAGATGGCCAGCCGATCGCATTGGGATATCACACTGGGCATTGGGAAGTCGGGCTGTTGGTGCGAGCGGCTGCCGAATGGATCAAGGAAGCGGGGGGAGTGCCTTTTGCTGGAGCTGTGAGCGACCCATGCGATGGACGTACGCAGGGAACCGCTGGCATGTTCGACTCGTTGCCTTATCGAAACGATGCGGCGATCGTCTTTCGTCGCTTGATACGTTCCTTGCCAACACGGCGAGGCGTCATTGGCGTAGCGACTTGCGACAAAGGCTTGCCTGCGATGATGATCGCGCTGGCTGGTATGAAAACTTTGCCCAGCGTATTGGTCCCCGGTGGCGTCACTCTGCCGGCTCGCAATACCGAGGACCTTGGCAAAGTGCAATCGATTGGCGCTCGTTACAGCCATGGTGAGTTGAGTTTAGAGGACGCTGCGGCCGCAGGTTGTCGAGCTTGCGGTTCTCCTGGCGGAGGCTGTCAATTTCTCGGTACGGCGGCGACCAGCCAAGTGATCGCTGAAGCGCTCGGCATGACGGTCCCTCATGCCGCACTCGCTCCAAGCGGCCAGCCAGTTTGGTTAGACATGGCCAAGCAAAGTGCGGCAGCGCTTTGGAACCTTTACGAAAAGAAATTGACGCTTGGAGACATCCTCACGGAAGATTCTTTCCACAATGCGTTGGCGGTACATGCCGCAGTGGGCGGTTCGACGAACTTGTTGATTCACATCCCAGCCATTGCGTTTGCTGCTGGATTAAAACGACCAACCTTGCAAGATTGGATTGACATCAACAAGAGCGTTTCGCGATTCGTCGATTGTTTGCCCAATGGCCCGATGTACCATCCGACGATTCGGTTGTTCTTGGCTGGTGGCGTACCAGAAGTGATGTGGCATCTGCGCGAGTTGGGTGCAGTCAGAACCAGTGCGCGGACCATCACTGGCAAGACTTGGGACGAGATTCTGGACGCCTGGCAGAACTCATCACGTCGTCAAGCGTTGCGTGATCACTTGCAACGCATGGACGGAGTACATCCTGACGATGTGATCCTGCCTCCAGCGAAGGCCAAACAAGTTGGCTTGACCAGCACTGTTTGCTTTCCGTTTGGCAACATTGCGCCGGAAGGTTCTGTCATCAAGAGTACGGCGATTGATCCCAGTGTCTTGGATGCAGATGGTGTTTATCGTAAGACTGGCCCGGCTCGTGTTTTCACCACGGAATCCGAAGCGATCGCAGCCATCAAGGGCCAGGGAGCTCAATCGGTAAAGCCAGGGGATATCTTGTTGCTGATAGGTCGCGGTCCGATGGGATCAGGCATGGAAGAAACGTATCAAGTGACCAGTGCACTGAAGCATCTACCGTGGGGCAAGCAAGTGGCGGTAGTCACTGACGCGCGTTTCTCTGGAGTATCAACGGGGGCTTGTATCGGGCATGTGGGGCCCGAAGCGTTAGCGGGCGGACCGATTGGCCGAGTGATGGACGGTGATCAAATCGAAATCATCGTCGACGCGAATCGCTTGGAAGCTACGGTGAATCTAGTTGGAACGGCAGACCAGAAACTATCGCCTCAGCAAGCGGCCGCCCTTTTGGCATCGCGATCCATGCATCCGAAAGTCGCAGCGGACCCACGCTTGCCAGCCGACACGCGATTGTGGGCTGCGTTGCAGGCCGTCGGCGGAGGAACTTGGGGCGGTTGCGTTTACGATGTAGAAAAGATCATCGAAACGTTGCAAGCTGGCGCGAAAGCGCTGGGAAGGTAGAGCGGTGAATCTGGTTTTCGTTACAATGTGCCTCGCTCGCTCCAAAAATTGCAGCGAAAATGTCTAGCCCCCAGGTCACGATGCCAGAACCCGCCAAGCCACTGATCTACCGATATGTCCCAGCATTGGATTCGCTGAGGACCTATTCGTTTACATCCCTACGCAAAGATATCTTTGCTGGGCTCACTGTGGCCGCAGTGGCGGTTCCGCAAGCGATGGCTTACGCGTTAATCTTCGGCATGCCTGTCGAAATGGGGCTGTACACTGCCATCGTCATGACGACCGTCGGCGCGCTTTTCGATTCATCCAAGCAGTTGATCAACGGTCCTACCAACGCCATTTCGATCGCCATGCTAAGTGCTCTGGCGATTGTGCCTGAGGAAAGTCGCATATCGGCCGCCATCATGATGGCGTTGCTGATCGGCATCATACAGACAGCGATCGCTCTCTTTCGATTCGGCGACTTAAGCCGTTTCATTTCGCACGCTGTCATCGTCGGTTTTACAGTCGGCGCATCGATCCTACTGCTGCTGGATCAGTTGAAAAACGTGCTGGGACTGCGTTCGATGGGTGATCCGCACGATCATTTTTTAGTGCGCTTTTGGATGTCAATGACCGGGGGGGGCAGCGTCCACTGGCCAACTTTAGCGATCGCATTAAGTACCATCGTTTCGGCCTTGATCTTTCGATTCCTCAACCAGAAGTTCAAGCTAGGGTTGCCGGAGCTGCTGCTGGCCATCACGATTTCTGCGTTTGCGCTGGCGATGCTTGACCCCGGCAAAACTTCCGGCGTAAAACTGTTGGACACCGTCCCGCGAGCTTTGCCCGGCTTCCAATTGCCGGAAGTGGACTTGAATTTGGCTCGATCGCTCTCCAGCAGCGCGGCGGCGGTGGCATTCTTAGGACTGCTGGAAGCGATGGCGATGGCCAAATCGATCGCCGCAAAAACTGGCCAAAAGCTTGATATGAACCAACAATGCTTGAGCGAAGGCCTAGCCAACATCGCTGGCAGTTTCTTTCGCTGCTTCCCCGGTTCAGGTTCATTAACGCGTTCGTACATCAATCATACATCGGGCGCCGCGACGCAGTGGTCAGGGGTTTTTAGCGCAGTCGGCGTGGCAGCCACGATTCTTGTTCTCGCGCCGCTGGCGCAGTTCATCCCAAAAGCTGCACTAGCCGGCGTTTTGATTTTGACGGCCACACGCATGACCGATGTCAAAGCGCTCAAGTACTACTTGAAGGCTACTCGATTCGACGCCATGATCTTGACGGCCACAGCTCTATCGGCAGTCTTCATATCCGTTGAATTCTGCATCTTGATTGGAGTGTTCTTGTCGTTTGCATTTTATGTTCCACGAGCGGCACAAATCTCGGTCACTGAGTTGACCATTACGGCGGAAAAGGTAATCCGTGAAGTGCAGCATGACGACCCTCGCTGCAGCTTAATTCGCATCTACAATCTCGAAGGAGAGTTGTTCTTTGGCTGTGCTCCAGAATTTGAACGCTTGTTGGATTCGGTCTTGGATACATGCCCGACGGATATGCGAGTTGTGATCCTGCGAATGAAGCGTACGCGCAATCCGGATGCTGTTTGTATGCATTTGCTGCAAGAGTTTATCGAAAAGATGCACGCTCGAAATACCATCGTGATGTTGTCGGGGGTCCGCAGCCCAATGGCAAAGGTCATTTCCAACGTCGGAATTGACAAACTGGTTGGACCTGAAAACATATTTGCGGAGGAAGCGCAGATTTGGGCTGGAACGATCGATGCAATGCAACGCGCATACGCGTTGCTGAACAATGAACGCTGCCGACACTGCCCCAATCGTGTTGCAACCAACGACACACCGCATGACTGGTCTTACATGATTTAACCAAAACATCGACTGCGCAAGACTATACGGATGACGGATACAACAAAGACTTTGCAAAGAAACTTGTATGAGATTTTGACGCAACGAGTGATGGACGCTCAAAGCCGTCAGATCGCTTGCCAACGTATTGCCGAGTATGTGCTGAACAATTCCAAAGCCATCGACGATCGCAATTTCCAACGCGTTTCGCAGTCGGATTTGGCTCGCATGCTGGAGGCCTATGACGAGGCGTTTTTTGACCGCAATTGCTTGGAACTGGCCAAGAAGTTTGGGATGACTTGCCGCTTGAGTTCTAGGATGACTCGCGCCGGCGGCAAGACGACACGCACAGTATACCCCGATCACTTGGGGCGACCTCAACGAACACATTATGAGATCGCGTTATCGACTTCGCTGCTTTTCCAAACCTTTCGCGACAACAGCCGCACGGTACGAGTTTGCGGAGTCACTTGCCACGACCGTTTGTCAGCGATGCAGCGGATTGTGGAACATGAGTTGATCCATTTGGCCGAGATGCTCGTTTGGATCGACAGCAATTGTGCTCAATCTCGGTTCCAGAACATTACGCGTCGATTGTTCGGTCACACGGAACATCGACATGAGCTGGTAACGCAACACGAGCGAGCGAAAGCAGACTTTAATATACGACTAGGCGATCATGTTGCATTTCGCATCGACGCTCAGCAGAAAGTTGGTCGAGTGAACCGCATCACCCGTCGAGCGACAGTATTGGTGGAATCACCCAACGGCCAGTTATTCACAGATGGCAAGCGTTACGAGCGGTACTACGTTCCCCTTAGTGCATTGCGCAAAGTGGAGTGAGTCAATCGGCTGCCGAACGTCTTCTGTAGCCTAGTGCGATTCCGCGAGGAGTTCATCAACCAACGCTTCGATCGACTTGTCGCCCGTTGCCCCTTGCCAGTTTAGCTCCCCCTGCCACCAAGACCGGATGTAGCCCTTCTTGTCGACGACATACACAGTCGGCCACATGGTATTGCCCCATGCGTCCCAATTTTCATTTTGAAGGTCAATCAAGACCGGAAACTGAAAGCCCTTTTCTTTGGCAGCAGCCTTGACCAAAGAGGCATTGCGCTCTGCGGATGTTTCGGGCGTTTGAATTCCAATGACCGTTACACCTCGGTCTGCTAAGGTTTTCTGCCATCGATTGTAGTGATCAAAATTAGCGACGCAGTTGTGGCACTGGAAGGCGTAGAAGTGAATCAAGACTACTTTGCCTTGATGATCAGCAAGCGTTGTTGGTTTCCCGCCTGTCCATTCGCCCGAGTCAATAAGTTCAGGTGCCAATGGGAAGATTCTGTTGAGGCTTGTGGTATCAAAGGGTTTGCCGATCAACTTATTTAGCGAAGCGCGCTGAGTTGCGGTGAGCAGTTCGTTCAGCTTTTTCTGCTCGTTTTCGCGGGCCGAAATTAACTCTTGCTCAACACCAGCACGATCCTTGACTGTCTCGACCAGCTTGCGAGCGACGCTGTCGGTATCTAAGAATATTTTTCGAAGCTCTTGATTCTGCTTGTTGTTCAGCCCAATAGCTTGGGCGATTCCCGGGCGAAGCAGAGAACGTGTTCCTTGCGATTGCAGTTCAATCTCACGCAAGCGTTTCACCTTGTCTTCCCCTATGATACTTTTGAGTTCGCTGAGCAATTGCTTTTCAAGTCCTTCTACAACCTCTCGCTGCTTTTCTTCTGGCAAGTTGCGGCTTCGCCACCATATTCCGTCGATCACGCGTAAGATTTCTAGCAAACGCTCCTCGTCTATCTGGAGACCAAGTTCCTTCTGAACTTCTGGGGCATGAATTAGCTTGAGGAGTGTCTGCGGAATAAAAGGCTTTTGCGGCGATTCATCGCCAAGAACAAAAGTGGTCAGCATGAAAGGTACTAGCAATAGTACGGCTAGAATCATATTTCTGAACGTCTGCATCACAATTTCCTAGTTTCTAAATGGGAATCTGAGTAACCGGCCAAATAACTTACTAAATCGAAGTTCCACTCGGTTCGGTGGCCGCGTAAACACTACTGGACTTCACGTAAAGCGGTCATCAACGCTTCATACTCGTCTTTGCAGCATTTGCATTGCTCCAGGTGGACTCGAACACATTCCAAAGCTTTGGGCATGGTGGTGCCATCGAGTTCCGCTTGAGCAAACTGGTCCATCAGTTCTAGGCAACCATCGCAGTCCAAAGAATCTTCTTTGGTTGTGACTGCCAGTATGATTAAATTGGTGATTTGCTGATAACTTAATAACATTATTTGCTTCCCTCGGAAAGTTCGCCAAAGATCTCTTCGCTCGTTAAACCAGCACGCGCGAAACCCTCTTTTAGTTTTTGCCTTGCATCATGGATCAACTTGTACACAGCGTTGCGGTTCATCTGCAGTTGCTGAGCGATTTCATCGGTTGCAAAGTTGGACAGGAATGCTCGCGTTGCCAATCGTTGCCTATCCGTCAGTTCTGTATCGATTAAATTTTGCAGGATGCTGAAGATCTTAGCCCGCGACTCTGAGTTCGATAAAGTTGGCTCATCAGTAACTGCAACATCCATCGAATAGCCATCGATAGAATTGAATGGCTCCATTGAGACGTCTTGATAGTACTTGCGACGAAGGGCACTGATACCAATCCTCGTTGCGACAGTCATGGCCCAAGTTGTGAACTTGCTACGCCCCTCGTACTTGTCGATCGAATTCAGCACCTTCATCAAGGCTTCCTGAACGATATCTTCCGCGTTGAATGGTTTCCCATAGCGATTGTTAAGCGATTTGCTCAATCCGCGAAGCAATAGGGAGCGAAGCTGCGAAATCGCCTGATCTCGCGCAGCACCTTCTCCTTTGATGAGCGAGTACAGCTCGTCGTCATCCATCACAAGTCCTTCCTTGTTTTTCCATAACTTCCCATTCTTACGGCTAATTTCAGGATTTTTTGTCGATCGAACTTACTGACCGACCAAACTTTCCACGTTCGCGGCGGCGAACCCGCTTCGTTTCGAATTCGGTTGGTGGCTTTCATTGACTTAGTAGGCATGGTGTCGCTCCATTCTTCAACCCGGCATGATGGAGAAATCGAGCTGCGAAATCATGGGGAACATGGGTTTTGACGCAGCAGCCTACGCTGCGCTTACCTCTAGATTTAGAATTTGTAGCGGCATTCCGATTTCGTACTGGGGTCGGCTGGCTGAACATGGGGGGCTTTCCACCAACGTCGGTAGACGTATTGGCCGGAATTGGCAATCGCTGCTTTGTCGTCAAGTTTGCGAATGCATTCTTAAATCGCCTGACGAACTCTGGGTCCGGAAAGATGTTGCGTGACCAAACGGTTGTGCAACAAAATCGAATCGCCAAGAGAGAGACTCGAAGACTGGGGCTAGGCCGTGTTGAGGCAAGACAACAAAGTCACTTTGTAAAGGTGTCTCGGACACATGAAAATTGGCAGGGGACCAAAGACTTCTGTAATCGATGGTCTATCAGAATTGATGAAAGTTACTACCGAGATTCAATCTTTTTGACCAATGCTTTCACTTCAAACTTAAGATTTGGGCTTAGTTCGTTGAGCATATTCTCAAGATCGCGACTTGCATGGGCTACCGTCAGAATTGCAAGCCCGCTCTTAATTTGTACGCAGACTAGTAGGTGCTTTTCAACGCGAAACAAAAGCAGGTCGGTGCCAAGTTCTGGAATCGCTCTCGCTAGATCAGGATTTGATTCAAGCAGTCGAAATGACTTCTCGAACTTTAGCATGTACTTTGCAGCCACATTCTTACCCCAATTCGCAATCGAAAAAGCTTCGACTTCCAAGAGGTCTGAAAGTGCACGATCAGTTAGGTAGATCGCACATGGGGGCAAAGGCTTTTTCTTCGGAGTCACGAACGCGCCTTCTTCAAGATGTCGGCTACTGACCCTTTGAACTCAGTCAGTCGACCATCTACAAGGTCTTGAAACCCTTCAAGCACCCCTTCTCTCAACTTTTGCGATTCAAGTTGAAGCTTCTTTTGCCTTAAGATATCTCGGACGAATTCACTGGGAGTTGCATACATCGTGCCGTCCCCAGAGTTCTGATCGACAAACTCCCGAAGTTCGTCGGTGAGGGATAAGTTAAGTGAGGATGACATGTGGAACCTCCGCAGGAAAGTTGTTTTCTAACCTAATCATGCCACATCGCCCGTTAGATGTCAATATTCGCCATAGGAAAGCCAGGGCAAGTCAGATATTCACATTGCGCATTAGCCGAAACGCGATTGCGTCGGTTCTCTCGAAAAAGGTGAGCTATCGCTCAACTGCTAATTTACCGAAATTCAAAAACTGATTTGCCCTGATAGGGAAGCGGTAGATTTTGAGCGTTTAAGAAGGTCGAGTCCCCTCATTGAGTTTGGCGGAGATGATCCTGCGGGCTCGCGTTATCTGCTTGCGGTCCGATTTATAGCGGCTTTCCTCTGCCCGGTACTGGCGAATTGCTTCGGGATGCTCCTGCTTCCGGCAAAAGCTTTTCGTATTGAGTCTCGCCTGCTAGTACGCGATGCAAAATATCCTCCAAGTACTGCCAGATCATTCGCCTTTTTTTCACCGCGAGAGAAAAGAGAACCGCGAGAGGATGAATGAACAACTATTTTGAAGGCAACTCTGGCGACACTCCCAACTCTGGCGACACTCCCAACTCTTGCGGTGTATTCCTAGCATCTGAGTTCCGTAAGCGTCCACCACAACCAGTTGTTGGGGTTAGTTGGATTGGCCCTGGGTTTGCTGGCGTTTGAGTTTGGCGGAGATGATTCTGCGGGCTCGTGTTATCTGCTTGCGGTCTGATTTATAGCGGCTTTCCTCTGCCCGGTACTCGCGAATCGCTTCGGGATGCTCCTGCTTCCATACGTCCGGCAAAAGTTTCTCGTATTGAGTCTCGCCTGCTAGTACGCGATCCAAAATGTCCTTCAAGTACTGCCAGACATCCAAGTGGTGACGTTTGGCACTGCTCACAATGCTCATCAACCTAGCCACCCGCTCGCCAGATTCCACGTTGCCAACAAACAACCAGTTCTTCCGTCCCAATGCCACCTGACGCATCAACTGCTCTACGCGATTGTTGTCGATCGGAATCTGGCCATGCGCCGTGTAGATCGTCAGAGCATCCCAGTGGTTACGGATATATCCCAACGCTCCTGCCATGTCCGACTTGGGAAACAATTGCCCTTCATCCAAACTATCAATGTACTTCTTCATCGCCTCCAACAACGGTACCGCATAACGCTGACGATGCTCCACTCGTGATTCCGCATTCATCCCCTGCTCGCGCGCGTTCACATCGTAAAGCCCCTGCAGCATATCCAACAGCTTTTGCCGATACGGATTCTCCTTGGACACCTCGTAAACCTTACGACGCGCATGCGCCCAACAAGCCGCGAACTGCAAGCGATCGCGGTTATCAAGCACCACGGCTTCATTTCCTGAGAAACAATCACCTTGAATAATACAGCGACTCTCTCGAAAGAATTCATCCGGGCCATCCCGGTGACGCGATATCCGAAAGTCAAAGATGTTATAGGGCGCTTGATCTAGACCCCGATAAGCCCACATCTTCCCTATCAAGCTATCTTCACCCTTGCCTTTCGCTTCACGCATCTTCTCGATCAACCGCTGCGTCTTCAGGTCACCGGGTTTAACCTTCGGCTCCTCCTCTGGCATCAGCATTCGACAACTGCTTTCATCCAGTCCGACTGCGGAGTCCTTCTGCACACGCCTGGCCATGAACATGAAGAACCCAAGCAACGCAAAGTCCACTTGCACCATCAGATTCTGCAATGTCGAACGACTGGGCGTCCAACCACTGCTGGCAAAGACATCCGTCTGACGATACAGCGGAAGATGCAAGTCAAGCTTCTGAGCGACCACCACCGCACCGATACTCGAATCGTATTTGTTACCCTCAACCAATCCGGTTGGTCGCTCGGCAGAAACGATTCCATGCTCTTTGCAACATGGGCAGCCATACTTGGGGTTCTCGATCACTCGCTTATAAAGCTTGGCTGGTTCATAAACCAAGGTTTCGGTCCTATCGACACCGATCATCGCCATGGGACCATGCTCTGGACAGATGCGATCTTGCTCTGGAACATCGCGAAGTTCCTTCACTTCAGGAAGGTGCGACGGGAGCGATTCATTGCGTTTCTTCTTGGCTTTGGGCGTGCTTTTGGATTGAGCGTCATCCAGAACCTTTTGTGCTTCGGCCTCCGCTTCTTGCCGAGCTTGCTCAAGTTCTTCTTGCGAATCGAAGGGGAGCCAAGGAGTCGCACCGGGCGAAATATGCTTCTCTTTTTTCTTGTGCATGTTGGCAAGCATCGCTGCCAACTTGCGGTACTCTGTCTCGAACCATTGGAGCTTGGCCTTGAGTTGCTCGTTCTCTTTCTGCAGCAATTCGATTGCCGAGAGAGGCTTGTCAGATGGATGATTATTCGAGGTCGCGTCTTGCATACTTATTGAACGCATGAAGCCCTAAAGTGGTTCCGCAATATCTTCAAAAAAGAGTAACTTGATAAAGAGATTTTACAAGCCTGATGACGAGGTAGTATTGTTGCTAACATGAGCCTGCACCGAGAATCGTTTTCGACGCTTGATGTTGGAGACATCGATGCCACTGAGCAACATGGAAAGCTGAGCGTGATCAATGACTAGGCTCTTGGACTGGCTTGAAGTAAGTGGCACCTGGATCTGCACTTTAGGGAATCTCATCAATCAAGTCGAGGATTGATCTTGCCACGAAAAAGGCCCTTCGGGAAATTGGAGGTTACCACACCAAACCAATCATCCACAAAGGGCCAAGGATGGCTAAGCGTAAACACTCCGGCAGACCTCCACAAGCTCAACATGCTGCGAAATCCACGTCGTCTCAACACGACAAACGGCAGAGGTTGGTTACGGCCAATCCGAATCGTCAATCCACTGAAGCTGCCAGCGTGCCACTGCTGGGCGGTATAGCCACACTCACTACCGCCATGAGCAGCTTGCTGGACAAGCGAATCGCGTTCCGGCTGCCGATTGTTGTTGCCGGAGCTTTGCTGGCCGGAGGTCGCCGGACGGCCGCCAGTTGGTTTCGATGTGCGGGTGTCAAAGACGATTGGGATCGCTTTTATGAACTGCTTCAATCCGTCGGCAAGAACGCCGCTGCGTTGGCGTTTGCGGTTCTTGGGGTAATCCTCAGAAAGTTTGATCCTGGTGAAAAAGGTTACTGGACGATGGCCATCGACGATTCGCCAACCAGACGATTTGGGCCATGCGTGGAGGCGGCCAACATTCACCACAATCCGACTCCTGGCCCGGGTGATGGAGACTGGCTCTACGGACACAACTGGGTCTGCTTGGCGATGCTGATAAGCCGTCCGCTGTTTGGCATAATCGCGCTGCCCATATTGTCGATGTTGTACGTTCGCGAAGTTGACATCACCAAGCTGAAACAGCGATATGAATGGGAATTTCGCACTAAACACGAACTCGCCTTGGAGCTCTGCCGAAAAGTGATGCGGACCCTTAGAGCCCTGGGAAGCAAGGCTGGGTTCATCGTCGTGTTCGACGGAGCGTATGCAGCGATGGTGTTGATCCGACCGCTGATTGCCGAAGGGGCGATCATAGTGACGAGGCTGCGTAGTGACGCCAAGCTGTTTGAGCTTCCCGTGAACAAAACCGGACAGCGTGGTCGGCCTCGCAAATACGGCAAGAACCGTATCAGCCTCAAAAAGCGAGCGACTAATCGTCGAGGTTGGAAAACGATTAGCTACTGTTGTCGCGGCGTTATGGTCGAGCGTCGCTACAAGACATTTTTGGCGACAAGCCAAGTTGTGGGTGGGACAGTTCGAGTGGTACTGCTGGAATACACCAGGGGTAATTGGGCGGCGTACGTTAGCACTGACGCTTTGATGAGCGTCGAGATGATTCTGAAGACAGCGTCGGATCGGTGGGCGATCGAAGAGCATTTTCATGACGTCAAAGAAATCTGGGGTGCAGGTGAGCAACAAGTTCGTAACGTGTGGTCGAGCATTGGCTGCTGGAACCTGTGCGGATGGTTGTATACACTGGTTGAATTGGAGTGTTGGGATCACACGAGTGAACAACTGGTGGACCGAAGCGATCGTCCATGGGACAATCCAACTCGCCGTCCTTCGCACAATGACCGCCGGCGAGGAATAGCCCGGAAAATGCTGCGCGAAGTATTTTTGAGAGATCTCCAATCTGCCGCCGATCCATCAAAAATACGCGACCGATTCGAAAGACTCTTGGCCCTAGCGGCATAAGCCTAGCACGCTATTCCAACAATCCCCTAAAGTGCAGCCTGGATGGTACCAGCTTCTAATCTTTTCATGAAGATGGCGAGCCCATCTCGATCCCACCAGAGTATCTTGACGCGATCACGACGACGATTGATGAACATGAAATAATCACCAAGTCGAATATCGCGTTGAAAGTTGGCTTGGACGATGGCGTGCAGGCCATCGTAGGAACGTCTCATGTCGACCGCTTGCATGTAGAGGTAGACCCGAGTGGTTGAGGCGACAGCGAGCATAGACGGACTCAATAAGTTGCGGATGGCTAATTGCGAACAATGAGTTGCTGGAAACCGGCGTCTAGATGATCGCCGGAGTTGTCATGCTGTCGAGCGGCCCATGTCAACAAAGTCTCGACAGCGCTGGAGGAATCAGAGCGGCAAAGGATCTTGATGCCACGTGTTTCGATGGTGAAGTGAAGCGTATTGTTGCTTGAATCGGATTGCGTTTGGCTTGGTGACGTTGCGCTAAGAGTTGTTGGATTAGGATTAAGGGCTGTTGGATTCGAGTGAAGCTTCTTTCTCCAATAGTTGAAGACATGGAACGAAAGGTTTTCATTTCGACAGAACTGAGCGATGCTAAGACCCGACGACTGAAAACGTAGGAGTCGTTGAGCCCAGAGTTGGGACTTGGAAAGATCACGAGTCATGCTGTAGGTTCCTGGCATAGAGGTTTCGGCAACCCCATCGGTCGCCGTTATCAAACCCTACCCTCCAAATCAAGCCCCCGCCGACTAAAAACCCACTGGTTCTGATGTACGCTTACGCTTCAGTAGTGCATCGCCTGCCACCAATCATCCAAGTTTGCAACTTCGCACCACCAAGTCCTTTCGTGGCCCATCGCCAGCAGGTCGAAGGGTTTGGCCTAGTGCCGGTCACTTTTTCAACAGCAGTTGCGAGTGAAAGGTAGTTACTCATCACTACCTCCTCTTCGAATTGTTGCATTGGCAGGAATGAGAATTCGTCTACCGTGGTGCTCGTGGTCCAAGTGGCCATCAGCAATCGCTCGATACACGGTACGAAGGCCGATAGACCTATTGGCAGCGTACTCTTGTGGGGACAGGAACTTGGTGGGCGGTGCGAGAATGCCCGCCAATTGATCGACGATAGCCGTGGCCAATAGCTCGATATCTTTTTTGGATAACATGACTAACCCTATGAAACAGGGCTGCAGTCTCCAAAACAGAAGTGATCGGCTTACATTGGAACATGCCACAGCAAGCAGTGGCTACACTGGCGGATGATATCGAGTCATTTAGCCAGATCAAGAGTTTGTTGAGAAAAATTCAAGACTATGTGGCAATGCCGAGCTTTTCGAAAAAGATTTGGTTTCGCCGTTTAGCGTCCCGAAGTAATCTCGTGTATGACACTACCTGGATATAAGCCTTGAAATGTTCATGGTAGTAAACGTAACCTTCGCCGTCTGGCAATGGCTTGTATCCCAATGGGAGCAACAGTCTCACGAGTGAATCGGTAAGGTCGCAGACAATGTAAGCGAAGAATGGCGTTGAGTCCCTGAGTTTGATTGGCTTTCCGTTCCTACCTTTGGCTTTTCCCTGGCGTAAATCGGAAAAGTAATCTTCGAGTTGTTGATGCGGATTGTCTGCTCGATTGTAGTTTTCCCTTTCCGGCCGCTTGAATTCGATTAGGAAAACAGTTCTCTGCTCGTCTATTGCGTTCTTGCTATCGCCGAACAAAAACGCCGAATCAAAGTACACTGCTAAGTCAGGGCGTTTCGGCGATTTACTCTCAACTGCTTCGTGGCTTCGCATTGGCTTGTCAGACGCAAGATACGAATGGAATGCTAGTCTCTCGTCAATAATCCAAAGATTAGCGTCTTCGTAGGAGATATCATCGGATGTTGATCTAAGAGGAAAAATGATTTCGTGTACCGCATCCTCTAACGGAAAAGCACCTCGTTTATCCATCTCGATCGATCGTTCTAGCGCGTCCAAAGCAGCCTTTCGATCTAATACATACTCTCCAAGTTCTGCTGTGATAAGCTGGCTCTGTTCATTCAACAATTTTCGGTACTCTTGGCGAAACTGCTCAATGTTACGTATGCCAGAGAGTGATTTACGGCTCAACTCACTAAAGCGTCTTGTCGTGTCTGCTTTATAGATGTTGTATACCTTCATGATTTGAATCGAGAGTTCTGAGTCACTCAGCCCCGGCGAAATTCGCATTAATTCCTTTCTTGCATGTCGTAAAAGTACTCTGTATGTGGGGTGAGACGCACAGAAACTTTCAATTCGTTGCCAGTGTTGCTTCTTCGGCAGCGCGATAAATTTCTTCAAACTACGCTTTGCCATTTTAAGAGCAGTTTGACGCAGGTTTTTCAAAGTGAAGACGGGAACAAGAGTGTCACCTTCTACGTCTTCCTTAAGTGTAAATCGCGTCCTGTCATGGGACACATTCTGATCAAGTACACTACTTGATACTTGAGAATAGTAGAAAAATCGCTTGCCTTTGTAGACAAAGCTAGAACTCTGGAAAATATGCTTCGGTTCTAAACGATCGACGAGGACAGGGCGACCATGTGCGCAGTACTTGACTCTGTGCGCCCTTGCGATTTTATCGCTAACGAATAAGTGGCGAATTGAAACTTGCTCATCCGCAATTTTGATTTCGTCTTGCTTTGCGAAAAGCAAGAATTGGTCTTTCACTAGCTCATTAAGATCATGGTTCTCGCCAGCCACGGAATCAATCAAAACTATTCGACAGGGATTCTTGCTGAGTAGGTGGTCCAAAAAATGTTCTGCAAGTTGTGTTGCCAATCGATATGCCTCAAGATTGCACTTTGAAAGAAACTCCTTTCGGTATGCAAACAACTGAACTTTCGTTGTCCTTTCTTCGTCATTTCTTGCTTTGATTAGCCTTGGCCTTTCTACTCCATAGCTATTCGCGGAGAATCGAAAGGTTCGATTACAAACAACTCCGTCTTCGATGAAACAGCTATTGATCTTCACATCTTCGAAACACGCAATAAAAGAGAAACGCCCGAGTCCTTTTCCTCCAATGTCTGCTTTTCTCTGTGTACCGGCTTCTTTGAATGCTTCAAAATTATCGTTTGTAAACCCTATCCCATTGTCGCAAACTTCGAAGCCAGAAATTGGCCCTACTGAAAGAGCGTCGTTTCCGTCCGTCAAGCTACTACTTTGGTCCCGTAGGATACGTACTGATATCGCACCTTTTAGCTCACTGTTTAGCCGCTTATGCTCGGCAATTGCTTGAATTGAATTCGAAACTGCTTCGTAGACTGGTAGCAAAAACCCGTCAGGTTTGATCTCAAGTGATTTTGCTACTCCGTAAGCATTTGCTCGCATAGTTTCCCCCTTCGTCTTGCTGGCTTCCAATTCCCGGCATTTTAACAGAGAAGAAACGAAACTATCACTTCCAATTCCCGAGGGGGACTAGAAATCGTTTAAACATTTGCCGGGCCATGAGCCTAGCTCACCATTGCCGCAATCGCGATAGCTTTTGTTCTGTCGGCTTCGGCATACACTTGCGTCACACCAACTTCGCTATGGCCCAGCAGAACGCTCGCAACTTCTAAACCGTACTTGGCGCGGACTTCGGTTGCGAATGTATGGCGTAGCCGATTAGGACTCCATTTTGGCACCTCGGCGCGTTTGCAAGCCGACTCTATGGCCCCAGCGTAACTGTCTGTAGTGTAGCAGTCTCCAGGCACTTTTCTGGGCTTTCTGCCTTGTCGGCTCGCAGTACCATACCCAGGTCGGTTGCCTTGGTTGAGCGGGGTGACACGTTTGGCTCTTAAAGCTTCCTTGCGTTGTTGTTCAGACTCTTTTGGCGAGAAGCAAGCTCTGTTCGCAGGCCGCAGCAAATAGGGCAGTAAAATCTCTTTCGCTTTTGGGCCGCAGTAGATAGTTCGCTGTTTACCTCGCCATGATGTCTTGTGCTCTGAAAACTTGATTTCCCAAACATCGCCAGATCGATCGACCATCGCGGGGGTTATGTCACATACTTCACCAGGGCGACAGCCGGTTGCCCGTTGGAAAGCCACCATATCAGAAAGCACCTTGGTCATAACTGCCTTTGTAGCGCCTACGGTTGTATCGTCGATACTTTCGATCGCCTTTGCTTCTCTGGCATTGCAGCGGCCTTTCTTTAGCGCATCAACGCACTGAAGCGCAGTTAGATTGCTTGGTGGTAGCAAGCCCTCACCAACTGCCCAGCGAAAAACTCGCCGCAGTCGTTTCATTTGTTTATTGACGTATTGGCGTGATCGGTCTTTTTCCTTCAACCAACATTCCCTCACTGCCTTGAACTCGCAGATGCCAAACTCCGTGGCAGGCAGGGATAGGTACAGGTCAAGCAGCATAGGCTGAATGGCCAACTTCATGTTGATATGCTCTGTGGATTGGCCATAGTAAACTTTCGAATGCCGCAGATAGGCCATGGCTAACTCGCCGATGAGCAGGCCATCGGTTTTTTTGCCCTTCGGAGGGGCTCCTGTTGCAAGGTACTCAGCGATGAAACGCCGGTAAGCCTCCTCGGCTTGCAGGGTTCCATATTTGCCAAGTAGGTAGTCTTTTCCGGAAATGGTGACGCGAGCTTGCCCTGAAGAATGTTTGCGCAACTTGGGAATGCGAATGGCAGATTTTGCCATAGAAAGCACCTTTCAAAAATCGATTTGGGAAAAGTTCCCAAAATCTCAGCTTGCAAAGTGCGTCTCTCACACGGTGTGAGGTAATCGTTTTGCTAACGATTCGCTTGGTAAAGTATCAAGTACACCCAACTTGATTCGAACAAGTAACCTTCGGTTTCGTAGACCGATGCTCTATCCAATTGAGCTATGGGTGCTTATGCATTCAATAGCCAAAGTGTAACGACTACTGGTCACTCAAAGCAAGGGGCTAACGAACACATTTTTTCCTCATTCAGCTCTCGTGGCGACGAATGATGCGTTAAACGCAATACGCTCACGCAATTCCCAGCGACGACTGCTTACCCATCTAACCTTCAAGGAAACGGAATGCTCGGAACAGTTGGCATAGGCTGTCCAAAACCATCTCGAATAAACATCAAAACCCTAAACGGGCTGCTCACGCTGCTTCACAATATAATCCTCTACCGAGTTGCTACCCAATAAAACCCTCTACCGTGCTGCTCCGCTGGAAATTGAACGGTAATGCTGCCCAGTTCGCCGCTTAGGCACGTGGCAGATAGAAGCACACAACCCGTACGACGGACTTCCAGTCCGACTTCACGTGTTCTCGACGGACTAGAAGTCGGTAGTACAAAAGAATTACCGGAAGATTTTAACCTGCCGCTCGGCTCAGCCGCCCTACCAAGCTTTCGCCGGCTTGGCTAAGTCGCCAACGTTCGGCGTCGTGCAGGCGAAAATCCTAACGCAAAACATCCCAACATGGTTGTCCAAAACAGAATGCTCTCAGGCCGGCGAACGTCATGAAAATCCAAAATATGAGGCGGACGATCGGGCGAATGTGGTGCCGACGATATCCCCAGTGGCCAGGATGCAACTAACCAATCATGGTAACCCGCTGCCACTTCGCGACGCTTCGCTTCAAACTGCTGAAAACTACTGTGTGCATCTCCCAAATAGCTCGCGATCGCTGGAGTCCGATCAAATGACCAATCGCTGTTACATCCCCAATCAGTCACTAGCTTGAAACCGATCACAGCTACCAGCAAGTAAGCGGATATCTCAAAGCGTGGAAAGCGATCCAGCAAACGTATGAACAAGGCCGCTGCAAAACGCATCAAGATGACGCCCAGCAAACCACCCGCAATCACCACCCACAACTTGTTCTGACGCGAACCCGCCAAGGCCATCGCAGCCAAAATGGAATCGACCGCAAACGCAATGTCCGTCAATTCAATAATGAGCACCGTTTTCCAGAACGTCCAGTTACTGAAACCGCCCGTCGCGCAGTACGGTCCCTCAGCCGTACTGTCCTTGGGCTGCGCGGCGACATTACCATCGCTGATCAGGGATGCTCCAATGGGAAGCCGTTGCTCAAGCTCGATGTTCTCGCGTTCCAGATTCAGTTCCGCGCCCGTCTTGGAATCAACTAAGTGTGGAGAACCCGCATGGTCCAGCGTGTAACGCTCTTCGTCTTCACCGCTTTCAAACATCAAATGCTTGATCGCTATGTAGAGTAGATAGCCTCCACCTAGCAGCTTTACGAAAGTCCACTGCAATAAGAAACTTGCTGTCGCAATCGCTAATACTCGAAAGACAAAAGCACCCACCAAGCCGTACGACAATGCTCGGCTTCGCATATGCTTCGGGAGCCTTTTTGCAAGCAAGCCTAGCACCAGCGCGTTGTCGATCGAAAGCAGGCCTTCCAAAATGATCAACAGCCCAATCACCACAAGGTCAGACCACTGAATGAGTTGACCAAAGATTTCGATGTCAGAGAGGAGCACGGTGGGGGAAATTTGCATAGGCTACTATAACGCAGTTGCAGGTTGAAAACCGCAGGTGGTTTTCCCTGCTCGCAGGCTGGGGATGGCAGGCGCAACGCACCTGCATTTGCCGTAAAAGATAACCGATCCAAAGGAACTTGCGATAGCCATACTGACCGAACCAATTCACAATCCTTAACGAATCTAGATAGCAATTGCGCATTCCAGAGCTTCAATGGACTTGGAACTCCAACGCCCATGCGGTTTAATGGTGCGCACCGCGTCACATCATTTCCCGCGAACACCCCCGAATTTTCCATTCCGCATAGAGATATAGTAGTACGATTGCATGCGATTCCTCGTTACTTTGGACGGCCAAAAGAAAACTGAACAGTTTGTTGCGTACCTTTTGGCTCAGAAAATCTCGACGCACCTGGAGCCCAGTTCGGGGGCTGCAGACCGCTGGGACTTGTGGGTTCGCGACGAAGATCGCTTGGCGGTTGCCCGTAGCCACCTAGCGGAATTTGAAGCGAATCCCCACGACAGTCGGTACGCCGCCGCGATCAGCCAAGCGGAAATGGCTCTCCAAGAGCAACAAAAACGCCAAGCGAAAGCCGCAAAGCAGATCAAGAAAGGCCGCGAAGTTTTTCAGCAAGACTTGGTCGGCGGCAAGGTACCTCCCGTGACCCTGACGCTGCTGCTGATCGCCATTGCGGTCTCACTGATTACCAAGTTTGGCAACATTCGTGATCCAAATTCGTTTGGCCTAAAACTGTTAGAACAACTCTACTTCGTGAACCCGGCTCTCTACATTGCCTCCGAGCTGGACCCCGCAGCGAACCTACGAAACTTCGAGTTGTGGCGAATCGTCACACCAATTTTCATTCACATGGATCCTTTCCACATTTTGTTCAACGGCTTCATGCTTGTGTCGTTGGGACGGATCACGGAAAGACTGGAAGGCACCGTTCGTTATGCTGCCATCGTATTTGCTATCGCAGTGGTTTCTAACTTGTTGCAGGGCCTGCTGCCTGAATCGATGATGGGTAATCCGATCTTTGGAGGATTATCGGGAGTCACTTATGGGTTGTTTGGATACATCTGGGTCAAAACGACCCTGAACCCTCGACTGGGCATCGCGCTGGCGCCCGGCGTGGTATTGATCTTACTTGCCTGGCTGGGGCTAACCATGTCAGGCGTAATCGGTATCAGAACGGCGAACATGGCTCATCTGGGCGGTTTACTCTCTGGCGCAGGGTTAGCCTACCTCCTTCACAACCTTAACCTTCGTCGACAAGCCTAGCTTAGAACGCCCACTTACCGCCGTCATAGCACTCACATGTTGAATACCACCTTGAACACCATCGTACAAGTTGACTTGGCCCAGCGCAGCTATCCAATGTATTTGACAAGCCATGCGTTCGGTCAACACAGCGAGGTTTACAATGGCGTCTTGGCCGCGCTGCAACCGATTCGACATGCGGTGATCATTCATGATGCTCGGTTACTCACTTCGGTGACACAGCCAATTGTGGATCGTTTGACTAGCAGTGGCATCCGAACGGATCTGATCTCTGTGCCCAGTGGAGAGCAAAGCAAATCGATCGAGCAGCTCAGCTCACTTTGGAACGCCATGCTCGCTTGCCAAACGGATCGCAAGAGTGTGGTCTTTGCGGTGGGGGGGGGCGTGGTGGGTGACCTAGCGGGCTTTGCTGCCGCTAGCTTTGCACGTGGACTTCGTTTCGTACAAATACCAACCACGCTGCTGGCAATGGTCGACAGCAGCGTCGGTGGTAAAACTGGCATCAACTTGCCAGCGGCAAAGAATATCGTCGGCGCTTTCTGGCAACCAACTCAAGTCATCATCGATCTTCACACCCTAAGCAGCTTGCCCAGCCGCGAGTACACCAGCGGTCTGGCGGAAGTGATCAAGTATGGCATGATCATGAGCCATTCGTTCTTCGAGCGTTTAGAGCAATTGGCCAGAGAGCTTGTGGACCGCAACGAACAAGCGTTGCAAGAGGTGATCGCGGAATCATGCCGCTGCAAAGCGTCGGTGGTCACAGAAGATGAACGCGAAACCACTGGCCGACGCGCTATCCTGAATTACGGCCATACGTTCGCTCATGCCATCGAAGCGACCGCCGGGTATGGAAAACTGCTGCACGGCGAAGCTGTCTCGATTGGCATGGCAATGGCCGGTCGACTGGCAGTCCACTTACAAATGATCGACAACGACAGTATCGAACGCCAGAATCGATTGATGCAATCGGTCGGGCTGCCGATCGACTATCAGGATTTTGATCTAGAGGAACTGTGGCAAGCGATGCAAAGTGACAAAAAAGTCGAGCTTGGTAAGTTGGGTTTTATCCTGCCAACGAAGATCGGCCATGTGCAACGCGTTGAAGGAATCACTCTAGCGCAAGTAAAGGCAGCACTGGTAAATTCGCTAGAGGGCAAGTCAGATATTCACATTGCAAAGTAGCCGAAATGAGATACAGGGCTGTTGATTTAATCAGCCGGAATCCGTTTGCGTCCGGTTCGTTCCCCTTAACCGGGTGCTAATGCACTCCGGCTGATCGTCATATTCCAGGTTTGGATTAAATCGACAAGCCCATAGCGTCGGTTCTCTCGGAAACTGTGAGTTGTCGCTCAATGGCTGATGTGCCTAAATTCAAAAACTGACTTGCCCTGCAACTCGTTTGACTAAATGACAATCGACTCTGATCGGATTTCCAATGCCTGCGAATCTCACTCCTCAGTACCACAAAGCAGAACAGCAGTACCGCGCCGCAAGCAACGTTGCGGAAGAACTGGGCGCGTTGCAAGAGATGTTGCGATTAATGCCCAAACACAAGGGCACTGACAAATTGCAAGCGGACCTGAAGAGCAAGATTGCTAAGCTGCGCGCGGAAAGTACAGCACAAAAAAATTCGGCTGCAGGCAAGGGATTTAAACTGCCCATGCAGGGAGCCGGACGAATTCTGATCATCGGTCCACCCAACTGCGGCAAGAGCCAACTGTTATGCAAACTGACACGAGCTCACTCCGAAGTCGCCGATTACCCTTTTACAACCAACGCCATTATACCTGGCATCGCTCATCACGAAGATTGCCCTTTTCAACTGGTCGACTTGCCGCCGGTGACAGCGGATGTCATGGACATCAACTTGTTGAATTTGGTCCGCGGCAGCGATCTGGTATTTTTGATGGCGGATTTAAGCAGTGATGATATCGTGGATGATTTGAGCGCCGTGATCGCTCGTTTCCAAGATGGTAAGACTCGCTTAGGTCGCGAAAGTTACTTGGACGAAGAAGATCTCGGCGTGACCTACACGCGTGCATTCTTAGTCCTAAACAAATGCGATGCTCCCGGCGCTGCCCAGCGTCAGGCGATTCTCACAGAGCTCTTGCCGCTGGTGTTTGAAACATTTTCAATTTCAGCTCAAACAGGCGAGGGATGTGACGCGTTGATGAAGGCCGCTTTCGACCGCATGAACATTGTTCGCGTATATGCCAAAAATCCCAAAGAGCGCGAAGCAGACATGACCAAACCGTTTGCGATTCGAGCCGGAGATACCTTGGTGGAATTCGCTGAGCAGATTCATCGCGATGTGGCAGCAAGCTTTAAGTCGGCTCGTGTGTGGGGCAGTAAAGTACATCCCGCAACCGTGGTCAAACGTGACTATGAACCGACCGATCGTGACATTGTAGAACTGAACATAGGCATCTAAAAATGGTCTTAAATTCGGCACGTAAGCACCCTTTTGCAGTGGTTCATGCTCTTGGTCAACAGCAAGGCGGATTACTGATTGTTGGTCATGGGACGCGATTGCCAGCCGGTCAAGCGCAGTTGTTCCAGTTGGTCGGCTTCATGAAGCGGCTATGTCCCGACGTACCCATTGAAGCATCCTTCCTGGAGCTTTCGCATCCCGATATTGCAACGGGGCTGGAGGCTTTGAAACGACAGGGGACACATCGCGTCCTGATCGTCCCCATCTTGCTATTTGACGCCGCACACGCTCGCCAGGATATTCCCGACGCGGTCCATGCGGCGGCAGTTGATCTGGCGATCGAAGTGCTTGGGCAAAGCGAGCCGCTCAATCTGAACCCAGTGACGCTGGCATTATCTGCGTTGCGCTGCCTGCAAGCTTTATTGTGTACCAATCCGCTGGGATGTAATGAAGCGGCGTATTGTGAGCGTGCAACGAAATGCATTACCGGAAAGCGATATACGCGGGGCATGCAATTGCTTCCTGCGATTCAATCGCGATTTATTGCTCCAAGTCCCGCGCTGCGGTACGGTCCGAACGAGAGCCAAGCCATCTTGGATTTAGAAGTCGACCTGCGCGAGCAACTTTCCGGTGCAGCGCTTGTGATGATTGGCCGTGGCACGTCGGAGACTGCCGCCAGAGCGACAATGCGTCAGTTTTGTCAAATGCGCTGCGAGCAGTATCCTGCCGCTTGGTCGACCGTCGGTTTTTTTGCTGGTGATGAGGTGACGGTGGAAGCCGCGCTGCAACAAGCCGCGCAGCAGTCAGTCAGCAATACGATCGTGGTCCAGCCGCATTTGTTGTTTGAGGGTTTATTGACGATGCAACTGCGAGAACTGCTGGACACGTATCGCTTGCAGTATCCGCACAAGCGATGGTTGTGTGCCATGCCGCTTGGTGGGGATGAAGCGTTGGCACTGACGTACTTGTCGCTTGCCGAGCAGAAGCTGGTGAATCTTTCACAGCAAGACCTCGTTTGACGTGTTAGCGTCGCCCAAGCGCATCGGGCGACTGTCGGGCTCGTCCCGGCTGTCGCAACAAGATTGGTGCGCTAAAGGCAGCACTGGCCAAGCGCATCGAGCGACCGTCGGGCTCGCCCCGGCTGTCGCAAAAGGATTGGTGTGCTAAAAGGCAGCACTGCCCGAGCGCATCGGGCGACAGTCGGGCTCGTCCCGGCTGTCGCAATAGGATTGGCGTGCTAAAGACAGCACTGCCCAAGCGCATCGGGCGACAGTCGGGCTCGCCCCGGCTGTCGCAACAGGATTGGCGTGCTAAAAGGCGACGCCCTCGCGCGGGACCTCCGCAGGTTGGGCGGGCCGCAGGCCCGCCCAACCTGCGGAGAGAGTGGTTTGCGCAGCACTGTTAGCACACCAATCCCATTGCGAACCTGGGCACAAGGCCCAGCTTCGCTACCGCGCCGCCCGCAGGCAAGCACTGGCCAAGCGCTGCCCAAGCGCATCCAGCGACAGTCGGGCTCGCCCCGGCTGTCGCAACAGGATTGGCGTGCTAAAAGGCGACGCCTTCGCGCGGGACCTCCGCAGGTTGGGCGGGCCTGCGGCCCGCCCAACCTGCGGAGAGAGTGGTTTGCGCAGCACTGTTAGCACACCAATCCTATTGCGAAACTGGGCACAAGGCCCAGCTTCGCTGCCGCGCCGCCCGCAGGCTAGCACACGCCAAGCGCATCGAGCGACAGTCGGGCTCGCCCCGGCTGTCGCAAAAGGATTGGTGCGCTAAGCGTCAAATACATCGCGTAGCACAGCTTCTAGATCGACCTGCATTAACTCGCGTTTGATATCGGCAGGTACGAAGACTCGCACACGCTTGACCATGTTATCAAACTGCTGCGTCGCTAACGTCTGCACCACCGGCGACAACTCGCCCAACGTGCGAAATAAACCATCGCCCGTGCGAACGCGTACATCAAACTGTACCTCCAACTTCGCCGGAGGAGCATCAATGATGACATCATGCTCAGACAACTTGCTGCCAACACGCGACGATAACCGACTTGCTAGCTGACTGCTTGCGGCTACTAGATCAGCAAACGGTCGTCTGGCAATAGACCGATGCAATTCTGCCGATGAAAGGACGTCATACTGAGCGGCTCGCTTCAGCAACCGCCGCTGAGTGCCAAACAAACCGTCGGCGAGTGCGAACGCGTCGGATTGTTTGGCTGATTCGATCAATCTTGCTTGAAAGATGCCGTCGCTGCATTGCCGCGCTTGCTGCAGAAACGCTTCACGATCTGGCAGCACGTAGATGATCCGTTGCAACATGGCCGTCGCAGACCGAACCGCGTGGTGCCAGTAAACTTCGCTGAACATGACATATCGCGCAAAGACCATCATCTCGGCCGCCGTGGTCCCTTTGTGCGTGATCGCCAATCGGTCGCGATCCGTGTCAACGCACAGTTGGCTGATCAAGCGTGACTGGTCAAAGTTACGTCCATAGGGCACACCAGCGTGCATGGAGTCGCGATCCAAGTAATCTAATTTGTCGATATCGATCGGTCCGCTGAGCATGCTGGCTAGCAGCGGGTTACGATCGGAATCGCTGACACTGGCGTTCTTTGGGTGCAGCAACGCGAGGACTTGCAGCGGCTGGATATCAAACTCGTGCCTCAGGATTTGTGCTAAATCCGAATCAAGCAGAAAATCAGCCGCGATCGCTTCATGCTTGGGGACAGCTTGCAAGCGGATGTCTTCAATCGCATGAGCGTATGGGTAATGACCAACGTCGTGCAGCAGAGCGGCAACCAAGAACACAACGCACTGCTGAGGACTGCAGCGATCGCGAAACTCAGGCGTTTGTGTCAAGCGTTCCAAAAAAAGCAACGCGTTTCGATAGACTCCCAACGAATGCTCAAACCTCGAATGCTGGGCACCCGGATAAACCATCGACACGAGCCCCAACTGGCTGATCGAGTTCAAGCGACGAAAGGCTACGCTGTCGATCAGTTTGCGAATGCGAGCTGTGACAGGCACATCGACGCCGGGTGGGATGCGAATAAAATTACCTGCCAGTCGCAAGGCTTGTAGTTCGGGGATCTTTAAATAATCGTCCATCGTGTGCGTTCAAAGAATGGTTTGTTGAAGTGCTGCAGCGGCCACTTCATGATCGGTGGTGTCACAAATAACAGCGCCGTCTCGCAAGACGATATTCCTTTTTGCATTGCGAGCGATATGCAAATCGTGCGTGACGAGAATCACCGTAAGATGCTTCTCTGCATTCAACCTTGCAAACATGTCAATCACTTCGCGGCTAGTCTTTGTATCTAAGTTGCCTGTCGGTTCGTCGCCCATCAAAATCGAAGGGTTGGTGGCCAGCGCTCGAGCGATCGCTACACGTTGCTGCTGACCGCCCGATAACTGGCTGGAATGATGCTCCATGCGGTCTCCCAAGCCAACCAATTGCAGCAGATCTTGAGCGCGTTGCCGACGGGCGCGAGCGGACATTCGTTCGCCGTACAGCAGCGGAAGCTCCACATTCTCTAGAGCAGACGTGCGATTGAGAAGGTTGAAGTTTTGAAAGACGAATCCAATCTGCTGATTGCGAATATGCGCACGCTGATCGCGAGTCATATTCACTACTTCAACGCCATCGAGCAGATAACTGCCTGACGTTGGTCTGTCCAAGCAGCCCAGCGTATTCATCAGCGTCGATTTCCCACTGCCGCTTGGTCCGATCAAAGCGACATATTCTCCACGTTCAATGTTCAACGTCACAGACGCAAGTGCGTGAACTTCAACTTCGCCAAGCTGATAGACCTTTGCGACATTGCGCAGTTCGATGAGTGCCATGTAGTAGACGATGAAGTAGAAAGCAAAACGCGGCCAACCTCGAGAGTTGCCGCTCCGACAGATTATAACAACATCGATCAAAGGCAATCGGTAGCTATTGAGAAATCCCAATACATCCGACCAAACGCTTGGTATTTGACTCGTTCACGGCTAGTTCAGGGGGAATTTGTAATATCACGCGTCTAGGGGAACGCTACGCCTTCACAACCCTAGCTCGACCGCTCATGCCGCAGCATGCGTTGCGAGTGTCCACTACGATCGAACTCCAATCCATCAACTGCTGGTAATCGATGTTGCGATGGGCCGTTGAGATCACTGCCGCATCGAATTGCGAAACGGTCGCTTGATCCCAGACAATCGACTTGGTTCCCGCCCAGTGCGAATGCTCGCGACTGGGCCGAATCACGGGTACGTAAGGATCGTAGTAAGCGACCTCCGCTCCTGCCGCCTGCAGTTTGTCCAGCAGCACATAGGTCGGAGATTCGCGATCATCATCCACGTTCGCTTTATAAGCCAAACCGACCAGCAGAATGCGGCTGCCGTTGAGCGGTTTGCGGTCGTCATTCAAAGCTTGAGCGATCCGATCAACGACATACTGAGGCATCGACGTGTTGACTTCACCAGCCAGCTCAATGAAGCGCGTCGATTGCCCGAACTCGCGAGCTTTCCAAGTAAGATAAAACGGATCGATTGGAATGCAGTGACCGCCCAAGCCTGGTCCGGGATAAAAAGGCATGTAGCCAAATGGCTTCGTTTTAGCCGCTTCGATGACTTCCCAGACGTCGATTCCCATCGCATCGTAGACGACTTTTAGTTCGTTGACCAAAGCGATATTCACGCTGCGGAAAATGTTCTCCAGCAGCTTGGTCGCTTCGGCTGCTCGACAGCTACTGACGGGTATGACGCGCTCGACCGCTTGTGAATAGACCTCGATGGCGCGTCGCAAACATTCTGGTGTCAAGCCGCCGACGACTTTGGGAATCTTTGCAACTTGGCTATCCGGGTTGCCGGGATCTTCGCGTTCGGGAGAGAACGCCAAGTGGAAGTCTTTACCCGCTGTCAGGCCCGACCCTGCTTCCAAGACCGATCGCAAGTCTTCTTCGGTCGTGCCTGGATAGGTGGTTGATTCCAAGACGATCAAAGGCGGCCGGTTGCTAGCGACCAAATGTGGAGCGATAGCGCGGCCGGTGTCTAGGACGTACGAGATGTCTGGTTCACGATTTTTGCTGAGTGGAGTGGGGACACAGATGATGATAGTGTCACATTGGGCGACTAGCGAGAAGTCCGTGCTGGCTTGGAGGCGATTGCAACTGCGTTGTTGAGCGATCGTTTCGGCGGGGATATGGTGGATATAAGATTGCCCAGCGTTGATCGCGTTGACTTTTGCGGGATCGATATCCAGTCCTAAGACTTGGACATCATTCTTTGCGAATTGAAGCGCCAGTGGCAGTCCGACGTAGCCTAAACCAATAATTGCAAGCATGAAGATAAGTCTGAAGTCTGAAGTCTGAAGTCTGAAGTCTGAAGTCTGAAGTTTATCAGATTTCCTGGTCGCGAGAGCCCCAGCGACAGTCGGGCTCGCCCCGGCTGTCGCAACAGGATTGGTGTGCTAAAAGGCAGCACTGGCCAAGCGCATCGGGCGACAGTCGGGCTCGTCCCGGCTGTCGCAACAGGATTGGTGTGCTAAAGGCATTACTCACCCCGACGAATTGCGCGTTGATCGTATTCGCCAAAAGTCGCAACATAGGCACTGTATTGATACACTGGCTTCAGCCCGTGGACATACGTCAAATTATTCATCATTTTCAACACGACAAACTCAACAGAATCCGAAACGTTGGCCCCCAAACTCATATGCAGATGGTCCGCAACGATACCACAGCGAGACAGACGCCATTCAAATTTCTTACAAACGCTACGCACCATTTCCTGCGTCCTTCTAACCAAGACTTCATTCACGTTCATCCACCTTTCTTGATGAACCAGCACGATATGTAGGTTGTACCACAATAGGGATCGGTCTATTGAAATCGGCTGACACAAGCGAACATGGTGATCGATAAAGTTCACATCTTCGAATAACTCCGAGGCTCGCCTTGTCGCCATTGGATGGTGGGCAGCTTGATCGGCGATGTACGCCTCAATAATTGACCGCTCCTGCGTCCCATAGCTGCGCAGAGCGTAGTGTTTTGCGATTGCAAAATCCTTGAAGGCTCGCCAAGCGTACCATAAACGTCCCTTTACCCGTTGGGTGATGAATTGAGGGCTTGCATGAGGCAGTGTGCTGAGAGCCAATTGCAACACAGAAGGCTCTGCAAATCGATTAGAGAGAACTCGAATTCCATCCCGCTCCAGCGATTCGGAGACTTCATCGAATGATTCTACGGGTGGACGAGTCCCCTTGAGGAATAGTGTGAGAGACCAGCGTAATTGGTAAGCGAAAGAAACATTCTCAGGGGTGTAAAGCGGTTTGAGGTCGTGCATGAATCGCCCCCGAAAAAGGTAACAATATAGTGTCTTCTCGAAACGATTCCAAGCAACAGCAGCCCTGGCCAAAGAGCAAGCGCATCCAGCGACTGTCGGGCTCGCCCCGGCTGTCGCAACAGGATTGGCGTGCTAAAGGCAGCACAGGCCAAGCGCATCGAGCGACAGTCGGGCTTGTCCCGGCTGTCGCAATAGGATTGGCGTGCTAAAGACAGCACTGCCCAAGCGCATCGAGCGACAGTCGGGCTCGCCCCGGCTGTCGCAACAGGATTGGTGTGCTAAAAGGCGACGCCCTCGCGCGACTTCCGTATTGCGGGCGGGCCGCAGGCCCGCCCGCAATACGGGGAAAGAGGTTGCACAGCACTTGTTAGCACACCAATCCTATTGCGAACCTGGGCACAAGGCCCAGCTTCGCTACCGCGCCGCCCGCAGGCTAGCACACGCCAAGCGCATCGGGCGACAGTCGGGCTTGTCCCGGCTGTCGCAATAGGATTGGCGTGCTAAAGACAGCACTGCCCAAGCGCATCGAGCGACAGTCGGGCTCGCCCCGGCTGTCGCAACAGGATTGGTGTGCTAAAAGGCGACGCCCTCGCGCGACTTCCGTATTGCGGGCGGGCCGCAGGCCCGCCCGCAATACGGGGAAAGACGTTGCACAGCACCTTAGCACACCAATCCCATTGCGAACCTGGGCACAAGGCCCAGTTTCGCTACCGCGCCGCCCGCAGGCTAGCACACGGCAAGCGCATCCAGCGACAGTCGGGCTCGCCCCGGCTGTCGCAACAGGATTGGCGTGCTAAAAGGCGACGCCCTCGCGCGGGACCTCCGCAGGTTGGGCGGGCCGCAGGCCCGCCCAACCTGCGGAGAAAGAGGTTGCACAGCACTTGTTAGCACACCAATCCTATTGCGAAACTGGGCACAAGGCCCAGCTTCGCTGCCGCGCCGCCCGCAGGCTAGCAGAAGGCCCAGTTTCGCTATCGCGCCGCCCACAGGCTAGCACAAGGCCCAGCTTCGCTACCGCACTCGAACATGCCATCTGCCAATAAAAAAACTCCGCACTGGATAACCAGCGCGGAGTTTTTTAAAAGTTTCACAGACCCTAAAGGATCGACGAACGGTTCAGCAGAAACTAAGCGACCAAATCATTCGACTCAGCAGCTTGCTTGTTCTTCATGCGACGTCGAGCGACCACGCCACCGATTCCAGCAATCGCCAAAACCGCCATCGAAGATGGCTCAGGAATGGCTGTGACTGTGCCATTTACAACAAAAGGCTGTGAACCGCTAGCGGCAGTTCCGTTGAAGTAAAATGTTCCGCCGGTGGTCGTGCCACCCCAGGTTACCACCCTAACAGTCACGGTATCTTGGACATTCTGGAGGGCAGCAATTCCGGACAAGTCTATCGCCGCTTGGTTGTTCCCCACGTTATTGGTTGTCCCGCCCCAAGTAATCGCAGTTCCGATGTCAGCAAATGCACCAGCACCAACAGCATACTGCCATTGACCAGTCGTAGGGCCCGACGATGAACGGCGAATGTTGTAAGGATCGATCTCACTTAACGATAGTAGAAATCCCGCGTTGGGAGTAAGTGTGAACGAAAAAAGCTTATCTGCTGCTAATGCATCTTCGAAGGTTGCAACCTGGAACGAGTTTCCTCCAAAGCCTCCTGCTGCACCAGTGCCGGTGGTACCAACGCCGGTCCCTCGAGTCAAGCCACCTACTGCAACGAGCGGATCGGTAGTGTCTGGTGCAAATGGTGACGGACCAAAACTGTCGGTACCACCGGGTAGTGAGCCAAACGACCAACTTGCAATAACCGCTGCGTTCCCTGTAGCCGCGTAAGACAAACAAGCGGCCAAACTCAGGACCGCACACAAAATCTTCTTCATAAACCCTCCGGGCCGGAATCATAAGGCCGGCAAATACTCGTGAAAGATAATCTACGTAATCCGCCAAGTCTTCCTATCTTAGTTAGCGTGCAATCGCGGGAGAACTAGAAAAATCATTAATTTACATTAAGAAATCAACGGTAGCGGCGGCCGCCCGCCGACAAGCCCTTAGCGATTACCAAGGGCGGAACGTGCCGCTTTCCTGCCCACCACCGTCGTCACTTTTTTCAGCCAGTTCCATTCCCAATCTGCTGGCCTCTCTGAATCTGCCGGACATCCAACTCAATCTGGTCAATTCCAATGCCCATCATCCAGCACTAGGCAAACCTCCTCTGTCACTGTGCCATCGCGTTTCTGCTCGCTGAACAGCAAATGCCCCAGCAACTAGCGGCGATAATTGCGTTTGTTTGTTAGAATAAGTGATGCCGCTTGACTCAGTACAGCGAAGTGTTTGCCATACACGCATCGAAAGCAATACACACGAGACCTTTCATGCCAACACCAAAATACACTCCGCTCTATACGCTGAAAGATTACCAGCAATGGGAGGCGACTGGGAGCTCTGGGATGGCGTCGCGGTCGCCATGTCCCTCTCTCCGTTTCGACCGCATCAGATAATCCTGGCTCGACTTGCACAACTGTTGCTCAACGCGATCGATCAAGCCAGTTGTACAGAATGCCAAGTGGTCGTCGAACTGGACTGGTAAAGCTAAAACGCTGAAATCGCCCGGCCGTTCACGCCTCGATCACGGAAGCCACAAAACACAAGCCCCTGAGCCGCTAAGCGATAGCCGCGGTTGCCAAGTGATAGGCTACAAAAGCCGGGGCTATCGCCCAGCGGCTTTTTGTGGTGTGAACGTCTACGAATTGGCCCAGAGGTGGGCAGCTATTTTCCGAGCACGTTGGCTCGGAGGCTTTCGCGACCTTCGAGAAACGCCGCTAGAATCGACGCTTCTTCGGCTTCCGATAGCGGCTGAGAGGTCGGTATGTTGCTAATTCCAATTACAAAATCGTTCACCGAGGTTAGCTTCAGTTTTCCGAAACACTGAGCTTGGTTGGAATGCTTCTCTGTACTACGCATTCACAGTCAAGCGATCCAATTCCTAGCGAAAGCAGTTGTTTCTTGACTCGACTATTTTCTGGCTGCGAGAAACTTTTGTTCGCGAACTTTGACATCAATCATCAACTCGTAAGCGCTACGCATGGCGCTGTAGTAAAGCCCAGGTCTTCCGTCTAAAAAACCCATCCGCAAAAAATAGAGGTACAAAAACATTAGCGCTGGACGGCCAGGAAACCTATAAGCTAGCCTCTTCAACGCCTTTCGCCTGACGTTTGAATCACCCGAAAGTAGTTCGCCGACAGCCAGCGGTTCCTGTGCTTCTCGAAGCAGGTCTTGAGCTTCGAAAGTGCTGTAGCGATTGTGTCTATCGAACCAATGATCAACGCCATGACTGAATGGATGGTGAATGATATGGCCTTCTAAGTTACCAATCGGACCATCCACGACCGCAACGGGATTGACTAGTCGCTCATAGCGAATTTTGCTTGGTTGGAAGACTCGTACTAGCCAAGTGGGGTAAAGCTGTGAGCGCTTTAGCCAGGTTCCCAGAAAGTAGTCCTTTCGTCGGAGCCGGAAAGCCACGCAAGGCGAACTCTTTACGGAAAGTTGGCTAAGTTCAGACTTTAGCTGATCATCGCACTCTTCGTCTGCGTCAAGATAGAATACCCATGGATTTTGAAAGTCAATGTTCTCTACTCCCCAGTTTTGATGAGTCGACCAATTGTCAAAAACCCGTTGGACTACCCGCGCGCCATACGATCCTGCAATCTCGCAGGTTTTATCTGTGCTGAATGAGTCGTAGACTACAATATCGCTGCACCAATCAACCGACTTCAGAACGCGAGGCAGATTCTTCTCTTCGTTCTTCGTAAGAATAAGACAAGAGATCATTGCTTTACTTTCTTGCTACCGCAATCATCGATTTAGCCAGAGGCGCAATTCGTCCTACGCGATGATATTTAACTTCCTTGAAGCCAGCTTCAAGTAACAAGATCCGGAGTGTACGTTCTGACCAGAACTTGATGTGCCCATGGTCCCACAGGGCAGTGAAATGTTCGTCTAGCGTACCGGAGAGCGCCATTACTAAATTTTTGAAGTAACCATGGTATGGTGTTGACAGAATAGCAATCCCACTTGCGTCGACTAGTTGATAAAGTGTCTTCGCAAAATCCCGTGGTGCGTATAAGTGTTCTACAACTTCTAAGCTAATCACTGCGTCGAATGTTCCAAATCGTGCAGATAAATCGTCATAACCTGAGCCGTGCTCGAGCTTCAGATTGGGGTATGCCTTTTGCGCAAAAGCGATGCCTTCAGAAGAAGGATCGACCCCGGCAACTTCGTAGCCGTGACTGGAAAGTTCGAAAGCGACGGAGCCATTCCCACAGCCGAGATCGAAAATCCGGGGCTTTGACTGCGTTTGACGGGTCTGGAAGTGCTGCGTTAATAGTCGTTCAACCGCGGGAAAAATGTAGGCATGAGAACCGTTTAATTGCGCGTCCTCGTATTCATACCCATCGATCGCTTCAATTTCTTTCATACTTTAACTTTCATCAACGACGAAATTCTCGCTCCCGTATTCTAGTTGCAGGATTGCCAGCGACGACAAGCATGGGCCCAATATCGCGCACAACGACAGCCCGCGCTCCTACAACCGTCCCGTTTCCTATATTCACACCTGGGCCAATAAATGCATCAGCGCAGATCCAGACGTCTTCCCCTACCACGATTGGCATTCTTTGCAGCGGCAACCGTCGGTCTTGATAATCGTGCGTCCCGGCGCATAGGTGAGCTCGGTGCGAAACGGCCGTTCGCGCGCCAAGCTCTACGAAACCTAGATTATAGATAAAAACGTGTTCCCCGACTGAGCAGTAATCGCCCAGCTTAAGCATCCATGGGAAATAAATCACAGCCGACGGATAAATGTGTACGTGATCGCCAATCTTTGAACCAAAGATTCGAAGTAGTTGATTACGAAAGGCAAAACAAGGCCGTGGGCTGAACCGAAACAAGGGTCTGCAAAATCCCCAGAGTATTCGCAGCAGAAGTTCCCTCTTAGAATACTTAGTTGCACCGCGATTGGTCTCAGCAGCAATCTCGTGTTCTTTCATTCAATCCCTAATCAGCAACATGCTAATTTCGTTTTGAAACGCCTGATCTTACTTGACTTCGAAAAATTATGAATCTGTCAAGTGCTTCTTGCTTTAATCTATCATCAACGTTAGCCAAAGGCGGGACATACAACTGTACCTGATAGGCCGCGGCCGAAAATAGTGAGCCTCTTACCGTGGGCGAAAGCCTGTTTTTTACGCGTTCCCGAAGTGCGCTCCAAAAATCCCACTGCCCAGGTGCATCCAATCCATTTCCTCGATCGTCAAAAATGGAGAAGTACAGTAAGGCCGTTTCCTTGTTCGAAGTCACGTATTCAGCAGCTACGACGGCCCAGCCAGTAGTCGAATCGTTAGCAATGACGGATCTGCTTACCAGTTGGTGATCGCCACGAAGATAACAGTTTGTAAGTTCATGCCAACCTGGAAATGCTTGATCGAAGGAGGCACTCACGGGGCCAACTGGTGTTTGGTAAGTCCAGATGTCGGACTTTTCACCTAAGTCCGCATCTCTCTCACGATCTTCGCGACGGTGCCCAATTAAAGTCCATCCGGACAGACTATTGGTGACGATTTCAGGATTGATATCAACAAGGACATTGCCTCGAAAAAAATCGATCTTTCTGCTAGCCATCGCTGCTGAAGACGCTAGATCACTCAATTGAAGCGAAAAAATGACCGCGGCTATGCATGTGGTAATCATCAATGAGGGGCGTCGGAACTGTCGCAGGTCAATTCGAGGCCGATCAAAGTCCGCTTGTTGACTTGGTGACGATTGACTTGACGAAGCGGAATTGTCAGGAAGAAAATACTCGATCAAAGAGTCGCTGCTTATAAGTAGTAAGATGGCGATGGCCATGGTCGTATAGCCCAGGATCTCGTGAGGTAGGCCAGTAGACAGATCGATGCCAAACATTACAAGGGCTATCGGGATGCAAGTGATACGTACCGTGTTCATTAACATTGCCCAAAGCACGCTCGAAGCCACTAGCAATACACTTTGGACTAGTCGACGACGTTTTGCAGCCACGATTATCGACGCAAAACATAGCAATGCAAAAAATGATTGCACACCGCTGCATGCTTCCGCGACGCCAAACTGCCCCGATGCAAGCTCCAGAACAGTGCCTTGCAGCAGATGCTCAAAGCGAAAGATGTCCAACCAGGTTGAGGAAACGTGTGCACTCACACGCTGAAGGCTAGTGATAAGCGGATAGTCTGCTGTTAGATTGGGCGAGTATGGCGGTTGCCAAATCAGTAACAGTGGGACACAACAAATAAGTAGTGAATGGGAAGGTCGAACTTTATCGCCCATGTGCAGAAGCAGCATGGCTGCGGCTATTAGAAAACTCAGATAGCCCATCCACGGTGAAGCAAACAATAAACCCACCGATGCAATGAAAACAACAATAGCAGTTACTAACACATTAAGCATCGGTGAGATGGTGTGCCAGACGCCATTCCATGACGTCCATATCAACCAGCCCACCATTACCAAAAGCACAGGGTAGAACTGGTAATGTGGCACAGCCCATAACTTATACAAATACCCAACTACGTAGGGAGTCATCCCTATTGTCAACAGCGCCGAGACGATTGCGGTGGGAGGAACTGATTTCCGTCCTGCATTCTCATCGTTGCCCGTCTTAGAAAATTCCGACATTTTCGCGAAAACTAAAATTCTCTAGACGTTTTTTGAAAGGGAATGGTCTTTGCGACCCACCCCGGCCAATCGTTGACGGCCGATGCGAAGTGCAATAGGCAAGCAAACCAGCAACGAAGCAGAAAAGGGCTCTGGCACAGCAACGATCGATTGCCTAGTTTGCCAAACAGTGGTTTGCAACACACTAATGGCTTCGCTATTGGGAACTGTTCCATAGCCAGGTAGTGTAAATGGGTAGGAAGCCATGGTTTGACCTGTCGGGTCCTCGTTATAAACTGCTGCAAATGTTGAAAGCGCTGCAATGTACTTACCAGCGCTACTAGCATGAATATTGTCTCGGTAGAGGTCGTTGACTGTCTTCAGATTGCCAATACTTTGCCCCGAGGCAATAACTTCTGCGACCGCTACAAGAGAATGCCCCGCCGTAATCAACTCAATATTCTGATAGCCCTCTGCCTTCAGCGTGTCCATGACAAGTTCATACGTGCTTTTGGACGGTATAAAAGTGCCTGACAAGGTAGCATTGTGACTGTTCCAGTAGTCAACAATACTAACTCCCTGCGAGTTAACCATTTCACCCCAGGTCGCATACACAAAAAATCGCGTATCCGCATTTTGAGGATTCTGTCTGGTATAGTCCACAAATGCCTTTATGGAGTCTATTTCTTGCCGTACAGTCGCACCATAAAACGGTTGCAGAAAGACGTTATCCAGCGTCGATGCCAAACCCGTCTGATAAAGTCCAGCGCTTGTTGGCGTTACGCAACTTGCTGTAGGGTTTGCAAAAGTGTTTGTCAGTGGGCGGCCACAATTTATGTGGTATGACGTTGTCGACGGTCTACTTTGCCCCTGGGTTGTTGAGTCGAAGGCTCCAGCTAATAGAATATCCCACGTCAGCGAGTTCCCCACGGCGTAATTTACCATAGCTGCATGCGACTGAAAGAGCAGCATCAAATGCAAAACCAGCGAGAGCATGACTAGCTTGATGTTATTCACTGAGCACATTCTTGAAAGTTACCATGTGTGGATGTGTTGTGAGGACCAAGACGGTCGCAAATAGGTCTTAAGCTTATTGCACCTCGCAACCCTCGTCAACGAATATCGCGTTAAGTCTCAATGTTTTCTAGTTCACGTAGTCGGAACATCATACCTGTTCCAGCGTGGCGATCAGTTTTCTGGCACGGTCGGACCAAGTTTGCAATTCGATCTGATAATCGACATCAGGAAATCGGTCCGGGTTCCGCTCGAAATGTCTACAAATTGCGTCGGCGAATGCTTGCGCCGTGCAGTCAACATAGAAGGCTTTATCATCAAGAAATCGTCGAACCTCACCGACTTCGCAGGTGAGTATCGGCCGTTTCGCCTTCGCATACTGAAAAACTTTGAACGGACATCGAGCCAAGTTCTGTTCACTGAGAGCGATTGGAAAAAGAAGTAGTTCTGCCCAACGGAGCCTATTCAACATATCATCCCACGGCAAGAATCCAGTGAAACTCACGTTATCAAGATCGTGGATAAGACAATACTTCTTGCACTCGTCAAGATCTTGTCCGGCACCCACGATCTCAAAATGCGGCTTCATACCTGCATTGGCTAATACTAGCGCGGCTTCCAGCACGATCCTATGATCCCAATAAGGTCGGATGCTACCCATGTATACCAGCGTACGATCATGATAGGGATTTGGCGCCACTGGCATGGAGAATGGAAGTTCTGCATAGGGGATATACGAGGCATCAGGTCTTCCGAGTTCGATAAAACGTTCACGCAACCAATGACTGCAAGTGACTACTCGGTCGCACCGTCGCCGCATCCATCGGTCGATCAACTGCAAACGCCATCTACGCCAACCAGACTCGCGGTTCAGGCAATGCCAATCCTCCCAGTCACCAACATACCTAACAGATCGGCAAAAACTAGAAAGTAGCAAAGCCCGCATCTCAGGATTCAAAAAATGAACCCAACGGATTTTTTGTCGTTTGAATATCTGCCTGCAATCATACAGAAATTTAATGGCTTCCGAACGAGCGAACTCTATATGATATCGCCTATCTATGCCTTGGTCTGCAGCGGTCGCAATCGAAAAGCACGAGCGAAACTTATCGGGAAAAACTACTGTCGTATGCCAACCCAAGACAGCGAGTTCTGTCGCCAAGGCACGCGCTCTAAGTGAAAGCGTCGATTCTGGCCCGCCAGTGACTATAAATGCGATTGAATCAACTGGAAGATTAGCCGTCATAGCTAGTACTCGCAAACTCGCGATAACTCGCTGTTAGTAGCGTATGGCAACAAATCTGTATCGCAAACACGTTTGCCCAGTTGGTGCGTAAGCTTACGAATGGTGAAAAAAGTAGCATCCATACGCAAAGGCACATAGCAATGAACCCAACAATCTCGAAGGAGACCAATTCTCTCGAGGGGCCCCATGTCAATGGCGCACACTTAATGTGTAGATAAAGCAAATAGAGAAATAAAACTCCGCCAAGTGCACCGCAATAAACAAATGCTTCAGTGATAATTGAATGGATATAGTTATATGAAGTTGAACGATACCCGCTAACACGATAATCATTCGAATATGCAAGACTGCCATACCCAAATAGGGGTCGCTTTTCTACAGCTTCAAGGCCAATGTAAACTCCGGCTCGCCCAGACTTTATCAGCTCTAAAGGGTTATACGGATTTCTCAATGCATTTACCTGCTTCTGCGCCTTCTGTGTAATGAGTCCGCTGCGAGCTGCCGCAACATAGCCATAAACAACGGGCACAAGCACCAAGCAAATCAATGCCACAACTGCTAGAGGTCGGCGGATAAGAAACTGCTTATAGATCAGCGGGATCACGATTAATACAAAAGGTATCGTGACCCCCAAACCGATCGCAAGCCCGTGAGATCTCGCACCGTAATATATAGCAGCAGCGGCATACAGCACGCACGCGGCGACATAAATTATTCTCGGGAATTGGCGCAGTAGCAATACGCAAAAAAGCAAAAGGTGCCCCCCCCAACTGGCAACTTTAATGTCCCAATACTCATTCCGCAAAACGCTCTGCCCTACCTCTAATTGTGGAGCAATAAAAAACTCGCCAAGTACGTAGCCAATCAAATACGGCATGATCGCTTTGGTAAATCTAAGCTGAAAAGCACAAATGGACAGAAAATTGGTTGCTGCAAGACCCACAGTTGCAGCACCGCGTAGAATGCGCTCATTCGGTACTCCGTGGACAGCAGCATCAAGGCAAAGCTGCACAGTTGCGTAGATAGCCAGTACTGCAAAGACAGTTCCTAAAGTTACTCTCGCACTTTCTGGCAACTTCTGCCGCCAAGCCCAAGCAAAAGGAAGGTAGCCTAGTGCTACAAACTCACCGACTCGTAAGTTTCCTGGCAAGCCAGTGTTCCAGCCGAAAGAAAGTCCGAAGAGAAATCCGAAGACCCCTGCTACGCAGAATGAACTTTTTAGTGTTGGAAAACTGCTGGCCGCAACAGCCTCGCCCGTTATCGCGTTATAACTCACGGTCTTTTATCCATATTAATGCTATTCTACTCACGGCAGTATCGAATACTACGACGCAATTACTACGGGTTCTTCCTTGCCACTACAAACATCATCTCGCCGGATAGATCAGCTCTCACCGTTGAGAGCATCCAAAGCTTATTAAGTAGACGTCTGAGAGAAAAAAGTCTATACGGACGTTCGTTTTCTGTCTTGAATTCATCTTCGAGCACAAAGCGTTTACCACCATTCTTCCCAGCAGTAACTCGGAAAAGTATCTGCTTGAGCTTCAGTTCCCATGGGGTGTAGGAGGCTTGCGATTCAACCTTCATGCAATTTGTTGAAACAAGCTTAGGTAGCGATTGGCTGTCGAATAGGCTAACGTGCTGATGCGGAATCCACTTTGGAAACCTATCCTGCATCGTCCTGACGACGCTGGCTTCAAAATTGTCCGTACCTATAACAAGGCATCCGTTTGGCTTTAGGTAGTTTTGCAAATTCACGACAAACGCACTCGGATCAGTGATATGTTCGATAACCTCCAAAAGAAGAATCACGTTAAACTTCTCATCACCGAGTTGTTCTAGTGATCCCTGCACGCAGACACCTAGTACCTGTTGCGCAAATTCACGCTCGGCACGAGAAAGCTCAACTCCCTTTGCATCCACCCCTCCATTATGTTTTAGACGCGCAATGAGATGCCCATACCCACACCCAACGTCCAGGACACTTGCATTCTCTTTTATCACGCCTAGCCGATTCAAAAGTTTTTCATTAACAACCGAATTAACTTCTTGCCCCTGACGCATCCTGAGCCCGCCATAGCCGCCGGCATAATAGTCGGAAAAGGAACTGCTCGCCAAAATCTTCAGCACTTGTAGTAAGCCACAAGCCTTACACCTAACCAGCTCAAAAGAGTCGATTTTTCGTTCCGCTCGAAATTCCATGCCACCACATAGACCACATTTTGATTTCGAAATCCATTGATATGAAGATGGAGTGTTCATGCTATTTATCGCCATCGTAAAGGCGTTATTGGGATTGCGTTAATTATCGCGATGTTTGTTTCGTATCGTATGTTTGCGTAAGCAATAACAAAGGACCTGTTTCAGCTTCGCTATATCTCGCTAACAACAGCCGGTCTTTCGCCATTCCCCAGTAGCCATTGATAGGTACTTGCAAGGTCGCCGGCAATCGCATTCCAGGAAAAGTTCTCGCGTGCATAAACGCGGCCTATTTGCCCCATCGCCTTCAATTCTTGTCGGCTCAGCGTCATAGCGTGATCTAGTGTCAGCTTCAATGCTTCAGGGCCCGTTTCGACGCACCACCCGCATCCGATTCTATCGAGATCAGACCATGGTGTTGCAACAGTGGTTATCACTGGGGTACCACAAATAAGAGCTTCAGCGACTACAACTCCAAAATTCTCGCTATAACTTGGCAGTAGAAATATATCAGCGTCGCGATACAAGGCATGTTTTGCTTCGCCGTCTACATTGCCTACGTACCGGATGCTAGACACCGAACTGACGTTTTTCATAATCTTTTGTTCGTCGGGGCCTGCAATAATCAACTCCCACTGCGGCTTCGCTAGCGTCTTCCAAATTTCGATCAGATCATAAATCCCCTTTTTCTCATGAATACGCGACAAAAAAAGCGCCTTTCGTGTTTTGACTTCATGTGAGTTACCGAGGAACTCACCCTCCGTACACGGGTCATCTACTCCGTTTGGAATGACGGCGATCGGTGACCTACAACCAAGGGCGCGTAATTCGTTCGCTTCTAGGTCGCTAGTTGCATGAATCAGGTCTGCAGATTGAAAGTCGCGACGGCCAAATAGTCTCCAAGCAATTTGCTTTTTCCACTTGCGATGATTCATCGACCATGGTGAAAGCATGCCTCTAGGCGCCATCACAAACCTAATTCCGGATAGATTTCTCTTGCTTTTTCTACAGAATTTTGCGGCCGCGCGGTTTGACCAAAGCCACTGCCCATGATCGTGTACAATCCGAAATTTCCTTTGGGCGTAGAACTTGGTCAATTCAAGATAGAAGTTGCTTGAGGTTGTACGTCCCGGAAAAATTCGTAGTGGAAGGTCTGATGTTAGGTGCAAGGCATCAGGCGTAACAAAGCTGGTGCATAAAGTAGCTTCAATATTGGGTAGACTGTCCAAGGAACGAACAATTGAACTTACCGTCCGCGAAGGGCCGCCGCCCGATGACGTCACACCAGCAATCGTGTGCGCGACCTGTAGTGTTAACTGTTGATTTAGCAAATTCATGTCAATATCACTATTCAGCAACGGAGAGGAACTGCATCTACATTCTTTGCCTGAATAAAGCGATCATGTGATCCTTGGCCGTAATCCAACCGGGACTCCCTCGTCTTTCGACGACCGACGTCAACTTTGTAGGCCATATCTGGTGCAATTTTGTTGTCGCTGCAAACAGTAGGCTCTTGGTAGCCTGCGACCATTGAGTAGTAATTGACTCTCTGTGATGCCTAAATCGTGAATAGTGGATTAAATCTAATGCATGCCGAGAACATAGTTTTTCTAGCGAGACGCGACTGTAGAAACTTATGTGCTCAGGAAGGGACGCATACCAAAGCCTACTTCCTAAGAGTCGCCACGAGTATGAATCGATATCGCTAGTGGACAATACTAATATGCCTCCCGGCCTTAATCGCTCCACTAAAGCGTCGATAAAGGATTGCGGGTTCACCAAATGCTCTAAAACGTCAATGGAGATAACTACGTCAAAGGATAAGCTTGGATCCTGAATATCAAATACCGTCTTCCCAAGCACTGTGACACCGCGGGAGGACGCAACATCTGCCGCTGCACTCGAAGGCTCTATCCCGAATCTATTCCAGTCCGAGCTCATCTGACTTAGCAGAGCACCAGTAAAACAGCCAACATCCAACACCTGCCGACCCAGCGAGAACCGTTCTATGAGCCCAACAAACTTGTTAAAACTCCTGGTCCGTGAGAGTTCTCGCGGTTCGGAATGTTCCCATTTTGTGGACGCAGCTTTCTTGTAGCATTCCAGCAGTATGGATTCTGGGATGGAAGGCCACTTAAATGCAAATCGACATTTCGGACACTTTGCTAGCCAATAAGTCTCGTCAGGCAACTTGGCTTCAACGCCAGCTATAAAAACGGGATTGGAGTGAATAATCTTTCCGTCGCGGACGCACTCGGATCCGCAGATAGGACAACTAAGCATACTTTCGGTTCCTGGTGGTCCTGCCTATAGCTATAGAATGCCGGAACCATAAAGACTTACATTGCGAAGCATTTGACCGTTGGTCCAAGCGTAGATTCATGAAGTTGCTCTCAAACGCTGCACTGCAGACGGCTTAATCCAACTCGCGTCGGTCCACATTGCCTGACCAGTTTTATCCGCCACACATCGATAGATATAGAACAATTCAAAACCAAGATTCTGAAATCGCTCGTGCAGGCTCCATAAAGTTGACTGATTGTCATACATGGGTACTAGACTTGCTTCGCACAAAACAAAGTCGATTTGATCCCGAAAAGTACATTCGCCACCCTCTAGGAGCATCAATTCCGCTCCTTGGACATCAATCTTCGCTGATGTTGTCCCAGTTCTTTTGTTCAAAGCAAACCAATCATCAAGACGTTTGGTCTCAACCTGAACATTGCCTGCGGGCGTCATAGCGCTGGCAACAAATTCCGGTAATGAGTCAGCCGCTTTCAATAAACTATTTGCCTGCTCATTGGCAGTCATGTTGAAGTGCGCTGTACCATTCGTATTTGAAAGTGCAAGCTGAAACGACCTGACTTGCGTGCTTCTGCCGGCAAATCGCATTGAGAGCTTGGAAAATGACAATGGGGTTGGCTCAAAACAGTCTATGTTTGCTTTAGGAAGGAACTGCAACATTCGCTCAGCGCTCTCGCCAAAGTGCGAGCCTATGTCAAATATATTTTTCGTATCGATACTCTTCGCGACTTGGCAGAAATCGTCTATTGGCTGTCGCTCGTTCAATAACCTACGGCAGTAGCTTTTCATACGCCGTGGTGTGAGTCTTATGACACTTTTTAAGATATTAAACATAGAATACTAGCTCTAAACCCTCGAAAACAATCGCAGTTACCATCGCGTTTTAAATTACGGCCCCTTCAGTATGGACCGTTTGAGAAGCGGTGCATATCTCGGAGAAATGTTGCTCTAGCTTCCTCATTCGAGTAGGCAGGCAGATGAAGGTCGGGACCAAAACGCAAATCGTGTACGAGATTACCGATCCCCACACAACGCCTGAGCTCCCAAAGTGCATCGTAAGATATATTGACAACGGCAGGTTAGCCGCAGTCATTACTATGGTAGTCAAAACATGAAATCGGAGCATATTGATTCCATTTAGTAATGTGCCAATCAATATGCCCCAGATTTGAATATTCGACCATAGAAACACGGCACTCACCAATGCAAATTCCGGGATTATGGAGGTTCCAATCCAAAGCACAAATATCTGTTTTGCGAAGGCTAATACTGCCGTTGTAAAAACGGCCGCAATTAAAAAGGACACAATGAATATCCGAAGGAATGAATGTTTAAGCTGAGCAATCTGCCCTGATGCGTAAGCATGTCGAAAGACAGGCCATAACGGAGTAATCAGTAACAATGGGATTGAAATGGCTGGGCCGAAAAGTCGATTGGTAGCCCCCAAATCTGCAGCTCCGTTCAGCCCGACAAAATGTGCTACGACGATGACGTCGGTTTGATACGCGATTGCAACACAGGCTTGTAACGCTACAAACCATTTTCCAGCAGAAAGCACTTGCCAGACGACGCCGCGATCAAACGGCGGTCGAATCGAGAATAGGACGTTGCCCTTTGCGACACTCAACATCACTAACGCTACCAAGTGCGATACCAGCGGGCCACTCAAAAACGCCAGTACAAAAAATATCAGCTTTGCTTTCAAAGCATAGGCAATGACCGTAAAAACGATGGTTGATGCGTAGCCGACCAAATCAGCGGCAGACGTTAGATGCATCTTCTGCAGACCTCGGAGGGCCTTGCCCGATAGGCTTAGTGGTATACCAAGAAAGAAGGTCAGGGTAGAAGCAAGGACCACCTTTCTTACTTCTTCGTTGGCGACATTATTTGGTAATGAAAGAAGCCACCTCCAGTCGACGAAGTACGCGATGATGCTTGTGAACACTGATGCGATTGTGGCCAATGCGACAGTTACAATGGTCGCGTTGTAGAGTATTGAAGGGAGTTTGTCGTCCTGATTCTGAGCATCTGCATCGGAAACAAGGTTGATTACCACGTTTCCGACTCCTCCGTCAACAAAACTCAAAATAGCGAAAAAAGCCGTGATCGCAACATAGATGCCAAACTGCTCTTTCCCCAACGCGTTCACTGCCAGGGGCGTGCATATGATCATCACCACTAGGGAGCCTAGTTTTGCAAACGCCCCCCAAAGAAATCCAAGTCGAAACGATCGCCGACCCAGTAACCCAGACGCTGCCCAATCCAGCTTCTTCCGGACAAGGCCACCAGATTCTTGAATCGGTCCTAGCGACATTTACAATCGTCCCGTGTTACTTACAAATGCCTTAGGCAATGCGGTTGCTCATCCCCGATTTCTTTGTCACGGCGATTTACGTTAATCGGTGCAAGTTCTCTTAGAAACAGCGCGGACCCCGTGCCCGTGGGTGACAGGTGTCAACCAAATGTAGGGGGCCATCAGGGAGGCTGCCGGCCTGAGGCAATGCTGTATTCTACCCTTTTTTTCTTTGCCACTGGCTTTTTGTACCAACCGGCATGCATAGTCTAAACCGGCTTTAGCCTTCTTCAAACGCAATTTCCCCGAAGCTTCATGGGAAACGTCTCTTCCCATTCCAATTGAAACGGCTGGCTTCTCTGCCCAATCAGCGTGCCCTTCGTCCACACCAGACCGGATTGGCTTTCAGCCGCACGGAAAACCTTCGCAAAGTGATTCTCTGCGGCGTTAATCAGTTTTGACTTGGCCGCCTGTGTTGACTGCCCAGCTCCCTCCCACTCGCCACCATTCGGGAATTCCCCTCACCCATGCTTACGACAAGAGCCCGCTGGTCGCTAAACTGGAATCCTCCCCAGACGAAAGTCCGCTGAAACCATCACAACTAGCACTTCACACGAAGAACTAAGAACCAAGAACATTTTTTTCGCCCCGCCCCGGCTGGCTCGTACCTCGCATCCGACCCTCCCCCAGGAGGGTGCGCCAAGCACCAAGCACCAAGCACAATCTATGGACCTTATGCGCATCATCGTTACTGGCGGAGCAGGCTTTATTGGGTCCAATTTGGTCCGGTTGTTGGTGCGGCAGGGCCATGAGGTCCTGAACCTGGACAAGCTGACGTATGCGGGCAACCTCCAGTCACTGGCCGATGTCGCCAACCTTCCGAATTACCGCTTCGCCCAAATCGATATCGTCGACCAAGCCGCCGTGGCAGCGATCTTCCAATCGTTCCAGCCCACGACCATCATGCACCTGGCGGCCGAAAGCCACGTCGACCGCTCGATCGATTCCCCCAGACAATTCATCGATACCAATGTCGTCGGCACTTTCAATCTGCTGCACGCCGCGCTGGCTCATTACAGGTCGCTGCAGCCCGCCGAAGCCGCCAAGTTCCGTTTTCTGCACGTGTCGACCGATGAAGTCTACGGATCGCTGGGCCCCGAAGGTCGCTTCCACGAAGAGACTCGCTACAATCCGCATTCGCCTTATTCGGCCAGCAAAGCGGCATCGGATCATCTGGCACGGGCTTGGTTCGATACCTATGGACTGCCGGTCCTGGTCACCAACTGCAGCAATAACTATGGTCCATATCAGTTTCCCGAGAAGCTGATTCCGGTCGTGATCTTAAAGTGCTTGCGGGGCGAGCCGATTCCGGTTTACGGTCAAGGCACCAACATCCGCGATTGGTTGTATGTGGAAGATCACTGCCAAGCGCTACAGCGTGTGGTTGAGCGTGGTCAAGTCGGCGAAACATATAACATCGGCGGTAATAACGAGTTGCGTAATATCGATCTTGTTCGAATGCTTTGCGGACTGATGGATGAGCTTGCTCCTGAATCGACTCCAGCCAAAACAAGTTCGCCTCGCCCCGTTTCGGGGATAGGGGTTGGAGGTGAGGGGCATTCGTCACTGATTACGTTTGTCGCGGATCGGCCTGGGCATGACCAGCGGTATGCGATCGATGCGTCGAAGATTCAGCGGGAGTTGGGTTGGTCGCCGCAGCAAGATCATAAGTCGGGCTTTCGCAAGACGGTGCAGTGGTATTTGGAACATCGAGCTTGGTGGGAAGCGATCTTGTCGGGAGATTATCAGTTGCAGCGGTTGGGGAATGGGGAATAACGTAGCTCAGCGACTCCGCGTAGCTCAGCGACTCCGCTCGCTGAGTTTGATGTAGCTCAGCGACTCCGTTCGCTGAGCAATGCAGAGATCCCTGCGGGCGGAGCCGCAGGGGCACGACCAAGAACCAAGAACACTTCATGAAAATACTATTGCTCGGCGGCAGCGGCTTTGTCGGGACCGCTTTCCAACAACTGCTACAACAGCAACAGATCGACTATGTCGCTTTGTCGCGCAACCAAGTCGACTACACGCAGCGTGAAGCGTTGGTGGCTGCGATTAACGACATCAAGCCCGACTTTCTGATCAATGCCGCTGGGTATACGGGCAAGCCGAATGTCGATGCGTGCGAGCTACACAAGGCGGACTGCTTGCTAGGCAATGCCATCCTGCCTGGTGTTATTGCAGAAGCGTGCGAGCAGACTGGGCTGGCCTGGGGGCACGTGTCCTCAGGTTGCATTTACACGGGCAGCCGACAGGATGGCTTGGGCTTTCGCGAAACCGATGAGCCGAACTTCTGCTTCCGCACCAACAATTGCAGCTTCTACAGCGGCTGCAAAGCTCTTGGCGAAGAATGTCTGGCTGGCAAGCCAAATGTGTATGTCTGGCGGCTTCGTATCCCGTTCAACCACGTCGATAGCTCACGAAACTACCTGTCCAAGCTGATGCGGTACGACCGATTGCTGGACGCCACCAACTCGATCTCGCAGTTAGATGAGTTTGTGGCGGCAAGTCTCGAGATGATTATTGGGCGCGTGCCCTTTGGGATCTACAATATGACGAACCCTGGCAGCATCACAACGCGACAAGTTGTGGAGTTGATCCAGCGAGAATTGAAGCTAGATAAGCGATTCGAATTTTTTGCGAGCGAAGAAGAGTTTATGGCCAAGGCTGCGAAGACGCCGCGATCCAATTGTGTGATGGACAGTAGCAAACTGGCAAGCGTCGGCATCACGATGGCTCCGGTTGAACAGGCCATCGAGCAATCGCTGCGAAAGTTTGTGAGAAACTAATTTGTAAGGTAACCGTTCACACCACGATCAGCCGCTGGGCGATACCCCCGGTTTATGTAGACAACCGGGGCTATCGCCCAGCGGCTAGATAACCGGGGCTATCGCCTAGAGGCTAGACAACCGGGGCTATCGCCCAAAGGCTAATTGGCTCATGTAAGCGAAACGTATCGCGGACCGAAGCAGAACAACGGCCTGATACGGAATGCCTTGTACCAACACTTTGAAAGAGAAATACCATGAAGGGCATTATACTGGCAGGCGGCTCTGGATCACGGCTGCATCCGATCACTTTGGGGGTCAGTAAGCAATTGATTCCGATCTATGACAAGCCGATGATCTACTACCCGCTCTCGACGTTGATGCTCGCGGGGATCCGAGAAGTACTGGTCATTTCAACGCCACACGACTTATCTGCTTTTCAGCGTCTGCTGGGAGATGGACAGCGATGGGGCATGCAGTTTTCCTATGCGGCACAACCCAAGCCGGAGGGGCTCGCTCAAGCGTTCGTCATTGGACGTGATTTTGTTGGCACCGACGCAGTGACTTTGGTGCTGGGCGACAACATCTTTTATGGACAGGGCTTTCGCAAAACGCTGTCCCATGCGGCTGCCAAGAAGGTTGGTGCGACTGTTTTTGGTTATCGAGTGACAGACCCGGAACGATACGGTGTCATTGAGTTCGATGCGGCAGGCAAAGCGATCTCGATTGAAGAGAAGCCGAAGCAGCCTCGCAGCAATTATGCGATTCCGGGCTTGTATTTTTACGACAATCAAGTCTTGGACATTGCGGCGAATCTGAAGCCATCTCTACGGGGCGAATTGGAGATCTCGGACGTAAACCGCGTGTACTTGGAGCGCGGTGAATTGTCAGTGGAGCTGTTCTCGCGGGGGTTCGCTTGGCTGGACACGGGCACAAACGAATCGTTGCTCGATGCTTGTAATTTTGTAGCGGCGGTTGAAAAGCGTCAGGGGTTGAAGATCGCGTGTCCGGAGGAGATCGCTTACTTGCAAGGCTTCATTGATCGCGAGCAGTTGGCACAACTGGCTAGTGGATTCTGCAACGAGTATCGCGATTATCTCAACGCGATCGACTGATGGGTACGCGATAGTAGCAGGTACACTCCATGTGCCGTCCGCAAAACACGTATGCCGATAACCAAGGTCGCGTGGCTATGGCCGATGGTGACGCGGCCCGATGGGCACGCGGTTAAACGAAGACGATGCGGGATCAATTGGTGAGTAGGCGTGGTTGGGGTGCCCCCTCCCCGGTCGCTCGTGGAACTCGCGGCCGACCCTCCCGCGGGAGGGTGAAGAAGCTGAGTAGGCCGGTAACAAGCCAAGCCAACGCCAGCGCCGGAACATCGGTCGCTAAGGGTTAGTAACGTTGGCAGACACAGCGATGCGTTGCGTGATGGGCTTTGCGCAGTTCCGGCTATAATATAGCGACCTTGTTACCGGCCTACCACGATCAGGGTGAAGCAGGAAGCATACGCCTGCTGTTTGTAGTACTGCCTTTAGGCGGGATAGGGTGTAGTTTAAAGCGAGCATCCGGCTAAAGCCGGGACTACGAACGAAGACCGGCTAAAGCCGGGACTACGAACATGCTGCCCTCCCCGGTCGCTCGTGGAACTCGCGGCCGACCCTCCCGCGGGAGGGTGAAGAAGCTGAGTAGGCCGGTAACAAGCAAAGCCAACGCCAGCGCCGGAACATCGGTCGCTAAGGGTTAGTAACGTTGGCAGACACAGCGATGCGTTGCGTGATGGGCTTTGCGCAGTTCCGGCTATGGAAAAGAGCGACCTTGTTACCGGCCTACGGGACCTCCCGCGGGAGGGTGAAGGAGGCTGACGGTTAAACAAACTATCGAGCGTCGCGCGCCTTCAGACAGCTTGCTTTTCGATCTTCAACATTTCAAATAACGGAGAAGCAATCAATGTGGTTACCACCGCCATAATCACTAACGTCGCAAAAAGCTCTTCGCTAATCACGCCTCGCTGTAAACCAATATTGATGATGATCAACTCCATCAATCCACGGGCATTCATCAACGCCCCTATTCCAATCGCTTCGCGGCCACTGACCCCCGAGTATCTTGCAGCGGCTGCGCATGCAACACCTTTACCTACTACTGCCACCGTCAAGACCGCAGCACAAATCCCCCATAAATACCAGGAGTTCAAAAGCGTGATCTTGGTATTCAATCCCGAATAAGTAAAAAACAACGGCAACAATAACGCGACCGCCAACGGCTGGATGCGCTGGATTAAGCCTTCACTAAACGCACCTCGCGGCATCACTGCGCCAACAATAAACGCTCCAAAAACGGCATGCAAACCTAGCAAGTCGGTGAACCAAGCTCCTAGGCACATACACGCTAACGCGATGGTTAAGCCAGCGTCGGTCAATTCCTGCTGCTGGTCTAGCATCCAACGCGAGCCCTTTGCCAGTAGCGGTGCTAGGATAAAGATCGCTACCGCCAGAAATACTAAGCCGCCGCTAATGCTGTACATCGCTGTCGACCAATTACGATCAAAACTGGCAAGCACCACGGCCAATAAGCCCCAAGCTGCTGCATCGTCGATCGCTCCCGCTCCAATTGCGATGGTACCCATCCGCGTGCCCGTCAATCCTTTGAAGTGAATGATCCTTGCGAGCATCGGGAATGCCGTGATGCACATCGAGGCACCAAGGAACATCATTGCTTCCAGTAAGCTCGTACGCTCGGTAAACAATGACGAGTTATAAAACAGAAACCAAGCCAGCAACGCTCCCAAAGCAAAAGGTGCGAGCATGCCTGCCAACGAGACAGCAACGGAAGCTCGGAAATGGCTGCGAATGATGTCGGTGCGAAACTCCATCCCGACCACAAACATGTACAGTGCAAGTCCTAACTGCGATGCCGGAAACAGGTAGCTTTGCGTGTCGCGGGTCGACTGAGTGGAATCCCAAGGAAAGATTCGCTGCTGCAGTTCTGGCGCGAAGGCTCCGAAGAGCGAAGGGCCAAGCATCACGCCAGCGATCATTTCTGCAACGACTTGCGGTTGTCCTAACCTCTTGGCGATGATGCCGACGATGCGGCAGACGACCAAAATTACGGCCAACTGAAAAAAGAAGTGGACCGCCAGTTCCAAGTTGTTCATTGCTGTCTGCTGTTGCTGGTGAATATGGAAAAGCCGTGGCATGGTAGCAGGCAGTCACCCACTGCCGTGGCAGTGGACTTGCTGCGGTCCACGGAGTATGCCTGCTGCATTGGTTACCGCTCACGGTATGGCATGATAGTTGTTCAAACAACTATTGTCCAGAGCATTGCGGGCGGTGATTGGCGGGAGCTTGGTAGTCGATGTGCATCCCACCAATGGAAGAAGACGAAAATACCATGGCTAAAGGTGAAACGAAGACGCCCTTGGGCTGGTTGCAACGTCGCTGGAACATAACGCGTGCTGAAAATCACTTGCTCTATTTACTTGAGAATTGCGCGAGCCTTGTAACACGGTGAGCTCTCCCTCTGTCACAATGCAAATCAATTGGCAACGCTGGAACAACTCAGGCAACTTATGATGATCGAAATAGATGGCGCTGAAGGCGAAGGGGGTGGGCAAATCCTGCGTTCGTCGCTGGCTCTTTCCATCATCACCAACCAGCCCGTACGGCTATTCAATATTCGAGCTCGACGTTCCAATCCCGGCTTGCAACGCCAACACTTGGCGGCCGTCCAAGCCGCTACGGCCGTGGGAGCTGCGACCGTTTCCGGCGATGCGATCGGCTCGCGCGAACTGGTGTTCCAGCCATCGCAAATCTCGCCAGGTAATTACCATTTTGCGATCGGTTCTGCAGGCAGTTGCATGCTGGTGCTGCAAACCATCCTGCCGGCCTTGATGATAGCCGACGGACCTTCTCAAGTGACCATCGATGGGGGCACGCACAATTCGTCCGCGCCGCCGTTCGAGTACTTGAAGGATTCGTTCTTACCGCTGCTGCACAAGATTGGCCCGGTCGTCGATTTGCAATTAGAACGTGCGGGTTTTTTCCCGGTTGGTCAAGGGCGATGTGTCGCTTCCATTACGCCTTCAACCAGAGGCTTACAACCATTGGAGCTGATCGAACGAGGTAAGAAGAAAGACTTGCAAGCGATCGCCATGATCGCTCGACTGCCGCTGCACGTGGCCCAGCGTGAATTGGATACGGCCGGAAGGATGCTGAACTGGCCAGCCTCCGCTCGCAAAATTGTTGAAGTCGATTCGATGGGGCCCGGTAACGTTTTGTATTTGATGGCACACTTCGAGCATGTTACAGAAGTCGTGACGGGTTTTGGCGAAAAGAAGATCTCCGCTGAACATGTGGCCCGCCGCGCCGCTCGTGAAATGAAAGGTTACTTGGCGTCCAGTGCCCCTGTAGGAGCAGTGTTGGCGGACCAGCTATTGTTGCCGCTGGCAATCGCTGGTGGCGGTTGTTTTCGTTGTGTCCAAATGACCGGCCACACATCGACGAACATCGCGACCATCCAACGATTTTTGGATATCGATATTGTAACAGAATTACAGCCTGATCAATCAACTATGATTCGTATAGGATCGTCCGTTTTGGATGGAAAACAATGAAGACTCGTGAATTAAATAACTTAGGTATTCCCAAAGGTTTGGCGATGCAAGCGGCAGTAGAAGCCGTACGCTTGGCGTCCAATAACGGACTGAAGCGACCGGAACTGCGCGTGCAAATCGAATCGATTGTGGCAGACCCAGCCAACTTCACACAAGACCCTATCTGGGGTCCGTTAGCTGAATCGTTGACGACTGTCTTTGCCGCTCAAGACCGCTACATTGGTCGCGATACGCCGGCACCTTGGCAACAATGGGGAGATGACTTAGAAGCTGGTGCGATCGCGCAGATGGCGGATGCTTGCAAGCTGCCAGTTACGGTAGCCGGTGCGCTGATGCCCGACGCTCACTTGGGCTATGGATTGCCGATTGGAGGAGTGTTGGCGACCAAGGATTGTGTGATCCCTTATGCGGTCGGCGTCGATATTGCATGTCGTATGAAGCTGACGGTATTGGATTTACCCGTCGAGACGTTGGATAACAATCAAGAGCGATTGCGGAATGCGATTGAACGTGAGACTCAATTTGGTATTGGAGCGAGTTTCAAGCGTCGACGCCAGCACGATGTGATGGATGCGGATTGGTCTGTGTCCCCGATCACTTCCGAAAACAAAGACAAAGCGTGGAAGCAACTGGGGACTAGTGGCAGCGGCAACCACTTCGTCGAATTCGGCGTGTTCACGTTGCCGGATGATGACTTGGGGCTGCAAGCAGGAAGGTATTTGGCGTTGCTGAGCCATAGTGGTTCGCGGGGGACCGGAGCCGCGGTTTGTGCTCATTACAGCACGCTGGCCAAGAAGTTGCACCCGGAGTTACCACGCGAGTTGCAGAATCTCGCTTGGCTGGATCTTGATACGCAGGAAGGCCAGGAGTACTGGAACGCGATGAACTTGATGGGCGAATACGCTGCGGCGAATCATGCTTGCATCCACCGCGCGATCGCTGAACATTTAGGCGTCGAAGTGCTGCTGGATATCGAGAACCATCACAATTTCGCTTGGCGGGAAACTCATGGCGGCCAGGAGTTGATTGTGCATCGCAAAGGTGCAACACCGGCTGGGGCGGGTGTTTTGGGGATCATTCCAGGTTCGATGGGTGCGCCGGGCTATGTGGTACGCGGCAAAGGCGTGGAAGCGTCGTTGCTGAGTGCCTCGCATGGGGCGGGACGAAAAATGAGCCGCACGGCTGCGATCAAGCAGTTCCGGTGGAAAGAAGTGAAGCAATTCCTTGACCAGCGTCGAGTTACGTTGATTTCGGCGGGTCTGGACGAAGTTCCGATGGCTTACAAAGACATCGACCAAGTGATGGACGCTCAGCAGGATTTGGTCGACAAGGTCGCGCGATTTGACCCTCGGCTGGTGAAAATGGCGGATGCGGGCGAGCGTCCGGAAGACTAAATCAGATTCCTGAGCGAGGCAGCCAAAGTACGGATAGCTGGCCAGCGAGTTTTGAGTAAGATAATGGCTGTGGAGGGGATTGAATTCCCCTTGCAGTCCTTATATTGTGGCACTTGGCCACGCTAAAACTCACGTCCCAGCTAACCCCGTTCTTCATTCATCACAGAAGGTTGTTCGTCTATGTCCCAGAAATTCCAAGCTAACCGCCGCAATTTTATGCAGGGCGTCGCTGCTGCGGGTGCAGCCAGCATTGTGCTGCCGTCGGCTCGTCGCGCTTTCGGCTATCAGTCCGCCAATGATCGCCCTGTGTTCGCCACTATTGGTTTGCGTAATCAAGGCTGGACGATCACCGACAAATCCACCAAGTTCGCAGACTTTGCCGCGTTTGCAGACGTGGATGCCAACGTATTGGGCTCCATCAATGAAAAGCTCAAGAACAAAACGGGCAAGGCGGCCGATGGCTACAAAGACTACCGAGAGATTCTGGACCGCAAAGATATCGATGCGGTTATGATCGCCACACCGGACCACTGGCATACCAAGATTACGGTCGAGGCCATGTTAGCTGGTAAGGACGTTTACTGCGAGAAACCTCTGACTCTAACCATCGATGAGGGTAAGCTTATCGAGAAGATGGTCAAGCAAACGGGTCGCATCTGCCAAGTTGGTACAATGCAACGGACCGAGTTCGACAGTCGCTTCCTAAAAGCAATCGCCATTGTGCGTAGCGGCCGGTTAGGCGAAATCAAAAAGGTGACCTGCGGCATCAATGGAGCAACGGACTCTCCTGAGATCCCCGCCATCGACGTACCTGAAGGGCTCGACTGGGATACTTGGCTAGGACCTGCACCATTCGTACCGTACCGCGCTTTGCCAGAAATTCGCCAAGGCTACGGCGGAGGGGTTCCCCTTTTCACCAATTGCCATTATGCATGGCGAAACTGGTATGAATATTCTGGTGGCCAGATGAACGACTGGGGAGCTCACCACGTCGATATTGCCACCTGGGCACTTGGAGCTCACGAGACGGGCCCCAACAAGATTACGCCAGTCAGCTTTTCGCTCCCAGTGGATTACGAAAACGGTCATCCCAAAGTAAGCGATCGATACAACTCGCCGACCAAGTTCGAGATTCTTGCCAACATGCCAGGCGATATTCCCTTGGTAATCACCAGCGAAGGGGATAACGGTATTCTATTCGAGGGCACGGAAGGGCGAATCTTTGTTAACCGAGGTCGACTAACCGGCAAGCCAGTCGAGGAACTGGAAAGTAATCCGTTGCCTGAAGGTGCTATCGAAGAGATTTATGGTGGTCCTGTAAGCGAGAACCATACCGAGAACTTCATCGCATCGATGCGATCTCGCAAACAGCCGATCGCTGACGTTTGGACCCACAATCGAATGCTCGAAACGTGCCATTTGGCCAATATCGCCATTCGTCTGGGACGCGAGTTGAATTGGGATCCTGCGAAGCGTGAGATTGTTGGTGATGACCAAGCCAATGCGTTCTTGTCGCGAGAATCCCGCAAGGGCTTTGAGATCAACATGTAGTGGTCGTTGCAAGCGAACCAAATGCAGATACCGTCAGCAGGTACACGGAGTGTGCCTGCTACACCGGCCGGTTCGCTGTTTACGCAAACGGGACAATTGAGTATCCTGCTCATCCACCTTACTAGCGATCGCAAATTTAGCCTTTTTATCAAGCTCGAAATGGAATTCGAATGCTTTTACGCTCTCTCCGCAATGCGATCTACCTCGGACTACTCACGGTCTTGGCGCCGTGGATCGTCTGGAAAGGCATCCGCAAAAATTCGCTAGCTCTTCGTTGGAAGGAACGCTGGCTTGGCTTGGCTGTCGTGCCAGCGGGGGACGATCGCCCAAGCATTTGGTTGCACGCGGTCAGTGTCGGTGAAGTGAACTTGCTGGTACCGATTGTCAAGGCACTTAAGGTTCAACGCCCCGAGTCTCGATTGCTTATTTCCGCTACGACCGCGACCGGTTTGGAACTGGCGGCAAAGCTCTTTCCGAATGAAACGGTCATTCGCTGCCCTCTGGATTTTAGCTGGGCTGTCCTTCGGGTCCTACGTCGCTTTCAAGTTCAGTTGATTGTGCTGGCGGAGCTCGAGCTTTGGCCCAACTGGCTGTCGCTGGCTCGATCGCTACAAATTCCAGTTGCGATCGCCAATGGTAGGTTGAGCGCCAAGTCGCATGCGGGATACCTGCGATTCCGCTGGCTGGTGAAATCGATGTTCGCCGGTCTAACCTACGTGGGTTGCCAGTCCCAAGAATATCGTGACCGATTTGTCGAACTGGGCGTCGAAGCAAATTGTGCGCAGGTAACCGGCAACATCAAATTTGACCATTGTGAAATCGACTCGATGACGCCAAAGAGCCAGTCGATGCGATCCTTACTGGGACTGCGACCAAACCACAGCGCTGCGGTGCATGGGTATCGTCAACTCGCGATCGATACGAACATCGAAGCTCCCATCTGGGTGGCTGGCAGTACGCAGGATGGCGAAGAGGAACTGGTGCTGGCGGCATACCTGCAATTGCGGACTCGGTTTGAGCAGTTGCGGTTAATCCTGGTACCACGTCATCCCGAGCGCGGCGACAGCGTGTTGGATTTGGTTCGCGAAAAACTACCGGACGCAAAGGTCATTCGGCTGAGCGATCTACGCCGTGAGACTTCGCACCCACTGTTCGCAAGCGATCGAGCCGCCCCATCGCTTACGCAATCGGTCAGGAATGGGGACACACCCACAACAGCGTCTGACTGGCAGATTCTGTTAGGGGACACCGTTGGGGATTTGCGATGGTTGTGGAGTCTAGCGGATATCGCTTTTGTTGGTGGCTCGTTCGGCAATCGTGGAGGCCAAAACATGATTGAGCCCGCGGCGTTTGGAGCGAGCGTGGCGGTCGGTCCCAATACCGTGAACTTTACGCAAGTGGTATCCATCTTGAAGGACGCCGCTTGCTTAACGCAGCTTGCAGAGCCTGCGGAGTTATATCCTTGGGCCAGCGAGCAGTTGGCCGATCATGAACAGCGAGCAGCCATCGCGGCGCGTGCGCAGGCGGTGATCTTGCGTCAGCGTGGCGCCTTAGAGCGAACCGTGCAAGGATTGATGGGATGCTTGCAGAATTCGCAGAACGCGTACAAACGACTCGACGCTGCGTAGGCCGGTAACAAGGTCGTTTCAATTCTTGCCGGAACTGCGCAAAGCCAAATGATCAATGTATGATTGCGGTCGTTGCGTGGATCGAGATAAAGCGACCGATGTTCCGGCGCGGGGTGGGCTTTGCTTGTTACCGGCCTACGGTAGCGGACGGCACTCGGCGTGTGCCTGCTGCTTTCAAGGTCCTAGACCGGGAAGGGCTTGCGATCAATGACGTGCTGCAGGTACTCAAGTAACTCAATTCCGCCGTCGGGATAAACCAGATCGCCTAGCTCCTTCAAGATTGCACGGTCCAACTTGGCAACATTGGGCTTCATGATGCTACGCAAATCGACAGCATCCTGCTGTTTACGTTCCCATTCTCGATAAGGCGACACAAGAGCGGCAAACTTGCTAGCGCATGCGGCTTCAATAGTCGGGATGCGATGACCGGTTGTCGGATCGGTGGTATGGAATCGTTCCAAAATCGCCTCATAACATGGGCTAGAAGGCAACATAGCATCAATGACTTGCTTCGTTTGACCATCGATCGCTACTTCACCTGGATCCAGGAAGCGAACGACGACTTCTTTTCGCTCTACAATCAACGTTGGCCAGCGCTTGCAGATCGCGGCAATCGCCCGCTCCAGTTCCGTCGTGTCGACCAGCAGATCGACATCCTGTGTCGCTCGGGGCATCGCCATATAACCAACATATCCATAAAGTCCCATCAACACCCATCGGCGAATGCGTGCTTTTTGAAGGACTTCGATGACTTCTTGCGGTTCCACATTCAAACTCCCATGCCGGTGATCTTTGCGGTAGCTGCGGACAATCGACGTCGAAGTCGCGATACCGCTAGAATGTCCAACTGCTTGGGTTGGCAGACCCACATCGTAACTAAAGTCGCTTACGTGTGGCATCGTCCGTTGCAACGTCGCGAGAATACGTGCGTTTCGTTCTTCGATGGGAAGCATGAGGTCAGTCGTCCGAAGGGCGGATAAACTTTGGGTCGTCCTTGATACGTTTCATACGGACAATGTTACCACATCCCATGAAGTCCACCTCGCTCATAAAGCTCTCGATCAACATCACACCTCGTCCACGCGGTAACTCCAACCGCTCCTCTTGGGTGCAGTCCACCACTTCACTGCGGTCAAATCCGGGTCCCTCATCTTGGATCATGATCAAAAACTCATGATTGCTGATGTGGCAATCCACTTTTACTTTTTTGCTCAGATCTCGTTTGTTACCGTGCTCGATCGCATTGGTGATCGATTCCTCAACAGCCATTTGGATCTGGAACTGTTCGCGACAACTCCAGCCTTCGACTTCCAGTTGCGCGATTATCGATTCGACGACCTTATGCGCCTGATCCATGTCACTGTGGATCACTTTTTCCATCATCCAAGTTCTGGCCTGAGCGCTCATCTGTGTCTAACCCGATTTAGAGGAGAGTGAATTGGTCCAGCCTGTCAGCATTATGTAGCTTTGCCAAGCTGCCAGGGCGGCGCATGTCGCTGGAAAGCTCGCTAAGATCGAAAAGCGGATATCGCGTCTGCTTCGGATTTGCGAATATCGAACACTCGATCCAAATTGGTAATTGAGAATACTTCGCGGATGTCAGCCTTCAGATTGCAAAACTTGAGCCGTCCTTGGATGGATTTCACTTTGCTGTTGAGAGAAATCAGTTTGTTGAGCGCCGCACTGCTCATGAATTCGACGCCTTCAAAGTTCAAAAGAATCGCGTCCCGCTTTTCTTCGGTCACTAAGCTATTGAGCTCTTCTCCCAGAGCTTCGATACTGCCCGAGTCGACAATTTTCTTGTCTACAAATCGTACGATCGAGATTAATCCTTGGTCAGCAACGATGATGCGTTTTTTGTTACTCATCTGGCAGGGCGCGTTCGGTTAAGACATATCGAATGTGGAGATCCAAGAGCTTAGAGGTCCCCCAAAGCTCGGTGACAAGCTACTATTCTAAGCAAACGCTAGGGCTGCGTCCATCGGTTACCCGTTTCATTCAGGGCAAATCAGTTTTTGCATTTTGGCAAATTAGCCGCTGAGCAATAGCTCACGGTTTGCGAGAGAACCGACGCGAACGCGTTTCGGATAAGGCGCAATGTGAATATCTGACTTGCCCTGCCCGCTGAGGCTTCGGCATTGGTGAGCTCGCGTGTTTGGGGTATGATCAAACGGAGGCCCACATTATTTGAAACCAGCACTTTTCATTAGCCAAAATCGTCGAACGTGATCTGCTACCTGCTTGCTCCAACTGTTATCGAATTTACTGGCCGAGATCGACTCAAATGGCTTCATTCCTTTGTAACCAACGAGATTCGACAGTTGACTACCGGCCAATGGTGCGAATCATTTGCAACGGATGCCAAGGGCAAAAGCCTCTCACACGGCTGCATTTTTCGCAGCGATAGTGCGGTGTACTTTCTCAGCGTCCAAGCAAACCAAGCCGCCGAATTGCTACCTCATTGGGATCGCTACATCATCAGTGAAGATGTTACTCCTCGCGATGCTTCCCTGGACCACATCTGGTTCTATATCGAGGCAACGGATATCGAGCCACTGGTGGCGGCGTGCGGTTCGTTGCAGGTCCACGCGGAAAGCGACACAGAACCAATCGCCCAATCCAGCGACACCAAATGCAATATGGTCACTTGGTACACTTGCAAAGATTGCAACCAGCCGATGATGGTCCTGCGTGGGTTTGCACTGCCAGCCAACTTTGCTTTAGTCGGCTTGCCAATCAAACTGCACCAACGATTGCTCGATCAACAGCCATCGCTTTTGGAGCTTCAGCCGCCGGATCGAACGCAGGCAATCGCCGCGTCAAATCGCTTTGCGTGGTTTGGTATCGATTTCCATCGCGATAACCTGCCACAGGAAGTCGACCGGGACTCGCGAGCCATTTCCTTTAAGAAGGGGTGCTACCTAGGGCAGGAGACTATCGCTCGCCTGGATGCGCTGGGCCAAGTGCAAAAGAAATTGTTTTGCGTAAGTGTCGAAGGCGACGCTGAAATCGCTCTGCCAGTTGCGATCCATTGCGGTACCAATGCTACCGGTGAGCCGAATGTCGCTGGCACTTTGACTTCCGCTTATCCAATAAATGGTCAAACGCATCGAATAGGATTTGCTACACTGCGCCGCAAGTATTTTGAAACCAATGAGCCCATGACGACGATCGATGGCCGACGCGTCCAAGTGTACATGGGATAGAACTTCACTCGCTTCCTTCATCACAATAGACCAATGCGACTTCCACCGTTTTTCAAAGACCTTCCCAACGACGCCGTCAAGCGGGTGGTCGAACTGCTGAATCAACCTCAACTGGTGCAGACGGTCAAAGATGCCGCTCAGCAAATCGGAGTTACCACCGAATGGGGCGCGTCACAAGTGCAGGATTCGATGCGACAAGCCAAACGCTGGCTTGATTCCATGAGTTCTCGCTGGAACGCTTCGGCACCTCACTCGGCAGTGCCAATCATCAATGCGACAGGTCTGATTTTCGGTTCGGAGTTTATTCTGCCGCCAACGGAATCGGCCGCTAATGCCGCTTATGCCAGTGTGCTATCAGGAGTTGTTGACGAAGCTGCGGTTCGTCACGAACTAGAAGCGAAACTGGCAAAGCTCGCAGGGGCAGAGAAGGCAGTTGTCTTGCACAACGTCGCGACCGCAATTCAGTACATCGCGATGCACCCAAGTTGTCGTGACGGAGTCGTCTTGCCACGCAGCAGTGAGATTCGCATGCCAGATGGTGGCGATGTGTCGGCTTTGCTTCGCCACTTTGGATCGCCCGTTGAAGTAGGCGCCGTGAACTCGACTACCGTAGAAGACTTCCAGTCGGCGTTTCCGGCCGATGGGGCGAAACGCCGCGTTAGTATTTTGCAAGTGTTACCCACGGCCAACGGCAACGACCAATCCAACACCGCGGAGTTGACCGGCGATGTCATCGCGCTGGCTGCTGAGCACGGTTGGCCTTACATCGAGGTTCGCTACGATGGTGCGTTATGCGATGTTCGCGAGGTTCTGCCGGAAGCATGTCATGTCCACGAACGTATCAGCGCCGGTGTCTCTGCCGTTGTGCTGCCCGGCGACATGTTGCTGAGCGGCGTTCGTTGCGGGGTGATCGTGGGAGCGGCGGAGATCGTGGAACCGATCCGCGAGTTAGCTCGACAACTGGGAGGCTTGGCAAGCCCGCTGACGCAAGGCGTAATGTTGGGCGCTTTGGAAGCGAGCCAAGATCTTGATTCGTGGAAAGCATCCGCGATCGGCGAGATCGTAACCTGTTCAGTGGCCAATCAGATGCATCGCGCGAAACGAATTGCGACTCAGCTTGAGGGATCGATGTTAGTTGCAGAGGCAACGGTGGCTGAGCAATCGATGCCCTTGGGCGGTTCGGTTTGGTCGGGTGCGCATATGCCCACCGCAGTCATCTCCGTAACGCCCAAAGAGAACGTAGAGTCGATTGTGCAGCAGCTTGCGAGGTTCAAACGCCGCGTGGCAGTCAAGCTAACGCGGAATCAAGTTCAAATCGTCATGCGATCGATTGATCCGTCGGACGACCGAGACATCGTAGCTGCCTTTGGAGTCTACGCAGAAGAAGCAACAGGTGGCCAGTAGCGTCTGCGTCAACGCAACAACTACTTGAATAGACTGGCTGGGTCCGATGACAACAGCTTGCGAACGGCTAACGCACCGCCAAAAAGACACATGGCAAGCGTCATCAAAAATACGACACCCATCCGCGAAGGAGTCAGTATCATGACCAAGCCCGTCGTTTCCGTCAGCATCCAAAACATGATGGCGGTGAGAGTGGCTGCCGGGACAAAACCCAGAATCGTCAAATAGACCGACTGGGTCATGATCAAACTGAAGAAATACCGCGATGAATACCCCATCGCTTTCAACGTCGCAAACTCGGCAATATGGTCGCTGATCTCAGTAAAGATAATCTGGTAACAAATAATCGTTCCGACCACTAATCCCATGACCGTACCAACGGTAAAGATGATTCCAATCGGCGTCGATTGGCCCCAGAAACGAATGTCGCGGTCAATCAACTGCTGCTTGGTCATCACATCCCAATGCTGTGGCGCAATCGATTGAATCTCGCGTTGCACGGCTCTTAAGTTCGTTCCTGGCGACAACTGAACCAGTCCAATGTCGACTTCTTCTAGGACCGTGCCGTTGCGATTTCGACCAGCCAAGTACTCGGAGAAATTTTGGTTTGATAGGATAATGCTGCCATCGTTGACAAAGTCGGTGCCGATCTCAACATACCCGACCAGATTGATGGTTCTGTTCAGCAGTTCAATCTGCTGACGCTTCAGCTTTTGAAGGTCGCTGCGTTCCAAGCCGTACATGCGTTTGGTGCGACTGTCCAGCAGCGCGGTGCCTTGGTCGCGGATCAGTTGCCTTTTAGAATCCATCCAACTGCTCGTAAAGACCTGTCCGTCCAGCGGTACACCGATGACGCGAATCGAGCGCGAGGGACGTCCAATGACGCGTAGCTCGGTTCCAACACGAGCAATATAGATGGGCTGGATGCGCGTGACACCAGGGATCGTTTTGGCTCGATTCAGATATGCTCGGTCAAAGCGTTGCTCGCTGGAAAGCGTATATCGAGCGGCGCTGATAATAAACAAATCGCCGTCGAGGATGCGCACGATCTGGACCGTGCTGTCAAATAAACCGTTGCGGAAGCCGATCTGAGAGAACATCAACAGCACGGCGAAACCAATGCCGCTGGAAGCCAGCACCAGCTTACGCCAACTGGTGGTCAGGTTTCGCCAAGCGAGTGGTGTTTGACGTTGAAAAAGCATCTTACCTTCAGTGGTGAGTTCGCTGCAAACAGTCTTAGAACAACGACGCGGGTTCCGCTCGCGATAGTTTTTGGATCGCCAGCAGTCCGCTGACCGTACACATCGAATAGGCCAAGATTAGGACACCCACCGTTCTGGGGAACGTCATAAAGATGGGAAGATCGGCAAGTTCAGCGGTGATCCAGTACAGCAATTGTGCAATAAAGAAAGCGGGCACGAATCCTAGGCCGGCTAGCATCCAAGCTTGACGCAGGATAATTGCCGACACCGCCCATTGGCTATAGCCCATCGCTTTTAACGTGGCATATTCTCCGAGGCGATTGGCGACTTCATTAGCCAGTACCATGTAAACAATCGCCGCTCCGACAATCAACGACAAGATCACGCCCATTTGGAAGATAATTCCAATCGGCGTTTCGCTGAGCCAGTGGTGGTGCTCCCAGGCGATCGCTTCTTTGCGCGAAAGCACTTCGACAACATCGGCCGATCTGGAATCACGCTGTATTAAATAATTGCGGATGCGTTTAGCAGCTTGATTAGGGTCGACGCCAGCCTTCAGTCGAACAAGCCCCAGGTGAACGTCGACTTTCGGATCAATTGCGGCTCGACGAGCAAACCCCACGTCGCTCAGCAGCAGCGCACCGTTGGTGGCCAAGCCGGTCCCTAATTCAAAGCTTCCGGCAATCATGACTTCGCGCCCGCCCAGTTCGCTGCGCACGCCGATATCCTGTGGACCAAAACGTTTACCGTCTTTCGGGCCAAAGTCGCTGCGACTAGCGCGATCGATCAAGACCCAATCGGGGTTTCCGAGCAGATTCAGCTCGCTATCGATTTCGTCAATTTCCAAGACGGGTTTGTCGCGTTCCATGCCCATCATCGCGATACCGCGATACTTCAAATCCGAAGGGCTTTGCCAACGCGTCAGCATGATAAAAAACGGGTCGACGCGGTCCACGTCGGGATGTGCTTCGGCCAGTTCCATCCACAGTCGAGGGAACGTGCGCGTTTCATACAGATGTAAATATTCTGGCGATCGAATCAAGACATCGAATCGCAGTTTGCCGTAAACAATGGTCGCGGTGTTCGCCACCGCGCCGCGAAAGCCTAGCTGAATAAAGATCAGTAGCAGCGCGAACGCCACGCCAGCCACCCATACCGCCGCTCGTCCGGGCACGGCTAGCAGGTTTAGCGTCGATAGCGGAGTTCGATTCAGCCTCATAGCATTACGATGCCGGTTTGCTTTCAGGAGCCGCTTTCAACTTCTGCGGCGAGATCGTCACATCGACTTGCAACTGGACCAGCCGAGCGGCGATCGATTGCTGGTCTGGATCGATACTGATCCTTACGGGGACAGCGCGAAAATCGGATCGCGCCAGAGGGTTCGGCAAACGCATTTGCGGCGAGCCGACCAACGGATCCACTTGAATGACCGTGCCCGACAATGTCGATGGCAAAGCGGCCGAAGACAGCACCGCGCGATCGCCGATCGACAGCCTCGCTACGTCTGCTTCATGCACCTCCGCGATACAAATCATGCGGCTTAAGTCCGCGACTTCAATCACCGGCGTAGGACCCGCTGTTTCGCCGACAGAAGACATCACGGCCAAGACCGTCGCATCGCTAGGAGCAATCACGCGGGTCAATTCCAACTGGACTTGCAAGAGTTCAATTTGTTTCTCCAGCGAGTCAATCGAAGTCGACTGATCGACATTCTTGGAATTCTCTTCGGCGGCAATGCGAGCTTGTTCCGCCAAACGTATGGAGATCTCAGTCGATTCGACCGCTTGCTCCGCATTGAGAATCGTCGAGCGGTAAACTTGTTCCGCCCGCTGGACTTCGATCTCTTTAACATCAATCTCGCTTTGCCCAATCATGCCTCGCATTTGAGGATCTTTCCGCAATGATTGAAGTCGATCGATCTGAGCTCGCAGGGTTTCGATGGTTTGGTTACCGTTGATAGCGATTTCCAACTGCCGTTTGGCTTGGCGAGCGGCAACTTGAGCTTGCTCCAAACGCAACTGAGCGGCTTCCAGTGCTAGTCGCACTTCGGTCTGCTTGGATTTGAGTTGCACTTTGGCTTCGGCTAATTTGGTTTGAGCCGCTTGCAATTCGATTTGGCGAATTTGGTTGGACCGCATGACGACCAGGATATCGCCCTGCGAAACTTGCTGTCCGCTTTTTACGAGAATTGATTCGATTTGGTCACCAGGAATCGCGGACAGTGCGATGATCCCAGAAGCTGGCATCAATCGGCCTTGCGCTGCGACTTGTCGCGAATCGACGACGGTGCGGAAATCGGAGTTCTCGTAAGGCGGATCACTGGGTTCACAGCCCAAGCATAAGCCCAGGACGGCCAGGCCAGCGATAACTTTTGGAGAAACAGCGCGTAGCATCACTCTATGTTGCATAATACCATGGTAGCAAACGGTGAGAGGATGCATCGTTGGAAATGTCGGCGGTCTGGAACAAAGATGGGAAAACCTGGACTCGCTCTGTCGAGACTTTGTAACAACGTACCCCACGACTAGTTCCCGTCGGGTGAAAAATAAGTTTACCAATGGGTTGTAGACCGCCTATCGTACCACCCTGAGCTATGTAACGATTATAACAATTGTAGTTCGCACCAGATTAAAAGCCTATCCGAAAAGGGGTCTGACCCTTTCGAGCCCGTCTGACCCTATTTCGGATTCGCTCTCATTCCCCTTGTGGTTCCATGCAAATAGTCGACTCCACTCATTCGGTCCTCCATCCTGCCGCTACGGAAGCGGTTCCGCCCACGGTGCGAGCTCAGTGCGTCCAACATTTTTTCGGCGAAGGGGAGTTGCGCAAGCAAGTTTTGTTCGATGCGGACCTGATCGCCAGGCCCGGCGAAATCATTATTATGACGGGGCCTAGCGGTTCGGGAAAAACGACGCTGCTGACGTTGATTGGGACGCTGCGGCGCGTACAAGCGGGACAATTGTTGGTCATGGGACATGATTTGGGAGCTGCGTCCGACGCTGGCTTGAACGCGGTTCGCAAAAAGATCGGCTTTATCTTCCAAGCTCATAATCTATTCGATTCGCTGACCGCGACACAAAACGTCCGCATGGCTTTGGAACTGGCTCATCCCCAAAACTCTCTGGCGGCCAATACCAAGATCGCTCAAGAGATGCTAACCGCCGTCGGTCTGGAGCATCGTTTAAACCATAAGCCTAAGCAACTATCAGGCGGCCAGAAACAACGTGTCGCAATCGCTCGCGGTCTGGTGCACCGCCCTCGTTTGGTACTTGCTGATGAACCCACCGCCGCGCTGGATGAGGAGAGTGGCCGCCAAGTCGTCGATTTGTTTCAGAAGCTAGCGACAGAGAACGGAACAACCATCATTCTGGTGACGCACGACAATCGAATCTTGGACGTTGCCGACCGTATCGTGAGCTTGATTGATGGCCGTATCAAGAGCGACATCATGGTCAAAGAAGCTGCGAATATCTCGCGAATGTTGGCCGCATGCTCGGTCTTCGCTGGTATCACGCCGCGCAACTTAGTCAGTATCGCTGATCAAATGAAGACGATGAAAGTCGATGCGGGCGATGTGATCATCAAACAAGGCGATGCGGGCGACCGATTCTTCTTAGTACGAAGTGGTCGAGTGCAAATTGTACGTGATGAAAACAACACGGTAGCGGAATTGACGCAAGGCGATCACTTTGGCGAGACCGCTTTGCTCACGGGGCAACCTCGCAATGCAACCGTCAAGGCCTTGGAACCATCGAGCTTGTATTATCTTGACAAGTCGGACTTCCAAAACGCGATGGCAAAATCGGTTACGCTGGAAGAAGAAGTTCGCTACAGTGTCTTCGACAGGTAACCAACGTCGCTTGTTTGCCAATTAGAAAGTTTCATGCAATGTCGTCTGCCATTTTGCGTCCCAGCTATCCGTGCTACTTGGCGAGTGAGCCAATGTCGCTCAACGAGGATCTCGCTGTTCATGACAAGTACAGCGGCGAGTTGGTTACGCGAGTCGCATTGGCAAGCGAGCGTGAGGTTGATGCGGCGATCACGGCCGCTTGTGATGCGACTGCTGCGATGCAAGCGTTGAAGCCTTTCGAGCGTCAGGCGATTCTGCAACATTGCGTCGGCCGGTTTGAAGAAGCTCGCGATGAGCTAGCGATGATCTTGTGTATCGAAGCTGGCAAGCCGATTAAGGATGCTCGCGGCGAAGTGCAACGCTTGATTGACACTTTTCGCATCGCATCGGAAGAGTCCGTCCGCTTGGATGGTCACATCATCAATTTAGAGATTGCTCCTCGAGCAGCAAATTACCACGGCTTTGTCAAACGTTTCCCGATCGGCCCCTGCTCTTTTATTTCGCCTTTCAATTTCCCTTTGAATTTGGTGGCACACAAGGTTGCTCCAGCCATCGCCGCCGGGTGCCCATTTGTTTTGAAGCCCGCCAGTCGAACGCCGGTCAGCGCACTGCGGATCGGTGAAATTCTGGCGGAAACCGATTTGCCCAAAGGCGCTTTCTCGATCTTGCCAACCACGCGACAAGCTGGAGAAGCGTTGACCACCGATGACCGACTCAAACTGCTGAGCTTTACCGGATCTGCTAAAGTTGGCTGGGACCTGAAAGCCCGCTGTGGCAAGAAAAAAGTAGTGTTGGAATTGGGCGGGAATGCCGCGTGTATTGTGCATGCAGATGCTAACCTGGACGATGCTTTAGATCGATTGCTGGTCGGTGCATTTTATCAGTCAGGACAAAGCTGCATTAGCGTGCAGCGTATCCTTATCCATCGCCCGATCTATGAATCCGTAAAGTCGCGGTTGGTCGCTGGCGCCAGTCGCTTGGTGGTGGGCGATCCAAAAGACGATTCGACCTCGATCGGCCCAGTGATTTCGGTCGATGAAGCCGAACGTTTGGAGCGATGGATCGCCAACGCCCAACAAGCTGGTGGAAAAATCCTGACAGGCGGGAAGCGTGAAGGTGCCCTGGTCCAGCCAACTCTACTGGAAGATGTTCCCGGTGAGTTGCCGTTGTGTGCAGAGGAAGCGTTTGGTCCGGTGGCGGTGCTGAGCGTTTACGATGACTTTCATGAAGCGTTGCGACGGGCTAATGACAGTCGATATGGCTTGCAAGCAGGTATCTTTACCAACGATATGCCGCGGATCATGGATGCATGGGAGCAGTTGCAAGTGGGCGGCGTAATCATTAATGATGTTCCGTCGTGGCGAGTTGACAATATGCCCTACGGCGGCGTCAAAGACTCTGGGCTTGGGCGCGAAGGCATTCGCAGCGCGATTGAGGATATGACCGAACCACGTCTGTTGGTCTTGCGCCGACCTACCACCGCCAGTTAGCAGCCAGACAAGTTGTCTCTTGAGGGCTCGCAGGCCGTTATTCCACCACGCTACCTCGCTCGCAATTTGGCTGCATAAGCGCGAGCGGCAGCAGATCGTTTATACAATTCCGCGTCAAGCTCGTATTCGTACAGAAAACGCTGGGGGATTATGTAGTGATGGTAGTGGTAATCCAACACCTTTTCTAACGCTTCCACCGCTTCGACCGCAAGGAGTATGTTCGCATAATATTCACATTCCTTTTGCGTCAGAAACTTCGCTTGAATCATCTGGTCCACCGCCCTAGCCGCTCGGACGCGGTTAAGCCCTATTTCATCTTCGATGTTCTCAAGCCGAACGCCAGCGGCTGCTTGCACGGTCACTTGAGCGTACATCAGGTCAGCATAGGGCGATGGCAGTTGTTTGCACAGATCGTTCAGATAACGCCCGCCTTGCTTCACCGCACCACCCCAGCCGATCGCCATTCCCACGCAACGTTCGGCATGATAGTCTACAAGGTTAGGGAACAGTTCTAACGTTTCCTTGGTCAGTGGCGCGAGCTCGGCTTGATCATTGCCTAAATCTTGAATGTTCCTCGCAGCGTAAATCATGAGCGTAGGCGTACGCTTCGACTGCGACATCAGCTTCGCTTTTTCAACTTGCAATTGTGACGAGCTGGTGCGATAAGCGTCCTCTAGCTCCTTTGCCGTTAAGCCTTTCAGATTGCCACGTCGTATACGCCAAAGCTTGTGATAATGGCGTGCCAGAGATGTCATGGTGGCGTGCCATGAACCAGTTGCATACCATTGAGCGAACTTCTCTCGCAACGCTGCATTACCCTCTGGCAGGTCCGCTCGGATCCAACTGTAGCCTAGTGTTTCGATGATGTCGCTATAGACCACGTCGCCTGGTTGACCGTTGGGGAAAAACGGCACCTTCTGGATAGAATCCAAAAACAACTCCAATTGCTCAATCGGTTCCGCTTTGAAAACAGCCCATGCGTTGGCAGGCATTTGGCTGCCGGTGCTGTCTAGTCGTGCGGGGCGTTTTAGGACTTGCAGTTTGTCCTCGAACAACACCGCAATCGTCGACGCCGCTTGGCTGAACTCCACGTGCAGTGGGATCGTTTCTTGAAACTCTAAGGGAACTGACGAGGTGCACTCGAGCAAATCAATATCGCTGATCAACGAGTAAGGCTTGTTGTTGGCACTCATCTTCACGCCGTGGATCACAAGCCAGTTGTCGTTTTTTTGCCAAGTCGCTCCATGGCAGCCCAACACAACCGTGCTCGTGGTCAACGGAAGTTTGGTGTCGCTGGAATTTCGATCAAAAGCATAAAGATGGTTTCCATTGTACGCGAAGACCAAATTGTTGGATAACCAAACATCCAGTTCGCCGACCACGCAACAAACTGCCGTTTTCGGGGAATAGTGCTTGTGATTTTCGATTTTGATTTCATTGGTTTCAATCGTCCATCGCACGAGTCCTTTCGTGCTGTTGGCCAAGATGCGGCTGCCATCATTTCCAATAGCGATAGCCGACCCATCGAGCGTACTGATGTTTTGAATGGCATCGACTATCAATTCGCTGTTGAGCCTGTAGAGCGCTGGCTCGGAGCCCAAGACAGCCAAAAAATCGGCACTTGCGGCAGGTTTGATCGCGCGGATTTGTCCCGTGGGCGGCTTCCATTGATTGCGAACCTCGCCGCTTTCCACGCTGACTTGCAACACGCGGTTGTTGTCGCTGGCATACAACGTAGCACCGTCGTGGCTAAAGGCGAGTAAGTTTACTTGCATCGACATCGGCAACGACTTCGACTTGGTACCGCTGGCTGTTTCATATAAGTCAACCGCGTTTCCCGCAGCAACCGCTAACAGCTCCCCGCTGGGCGACAAACTGAAGCATGTCTTGTCACTGCGGCCCGAACGCGCTAGTTCCATCAGCGGGGCCTGCTCGGGCATTTTGTCCTGATAACGTTTCAAGTAAACGTAAGTCAAATCGGACATGCCATCGGGTTTGGGGAGGGGCAAGTCCACGCTGACTGGCTCAAGCACCAAGTTCGCGAGCATCTTTTCGCGGTCAATATCCTCAAAGAACTTGAACTCCGAAGGCGGCTCCATGATGAAACCTTGGCGCGTGATTTGCCAATCGTATCCACCGCGACCTTGCTCGCTAACCCAATTGGGGTCGATATCGTTACTCGCTAATTCGATTGATCGATAAGCAGGCCAATCGCAACCGATGATGCTCGCGATCAGTAACGCCGCGACAGCCGTCACGGCCAGCAGCCCCTGAGGGCCAATGCGATGGATGTGAATTAAATTTGTGGGATGAGCAGACATGGTTGTGTAAACCCTGGGGAGAAATTATTCCAGCGAATCGGCCGAGGCGGATTCATAGCGTCGTTGGTCGATGATTAATCCGGTTGGCTGGCCCTGCAGTCCATATTGGAAAAACGCCGCCGGCATGTATAGAAGCGAACGCTCGAATTCTAATTGGTCTTCAAAGCCGTCGTCATAGATCGCGTCGCTGTTGAGCAACTGTGTAAACGCGTCGCCGTCAACGTCGGCTAGTTGTAGATCAAACTTTGTGTTTCGCGACATGGCCATATATCGCAGCAGGCCTGCCCCGTCGACTTTGCAATTACGCAAGGTGATACGTTCCAGCTTACGTTTGCTTTGGACCATCGCGTCCCAATGCTCGCGTTTCAGTGTACCGCCCGATAAGTCGAGCTTGGTTAATGCAGGGGCCTTCATGATCTTTGCTAGATGATCAGGCGACAGATCAAATTGATGGATCGACAAATTGGACAAACGCGGGTTCTTTGCAATCGTATCGACGATGGCTTGATCAACTACCGCACTATCCAAGCTCAAAGTCCACACACTATCGAACTTTGCGATCGCAGCGGCCGATTTTTGCGTCAGTTGGTTGTCATGAATGGAAAGCAGATGGAAGCCGTTGTTGGCTTGCGCGATTTGCAAAAATGCGTCATCGCTCAGTTGGCACCCGGCGAGATCGAGCATTCCGAGTTTTTTCAATTTGCAGATAGCGTCAATCGTGGGCTGGCCGATTTGCGCATTGAGGATTGCGAGCTGGTAGAGATTCTCGCATTTCAACGCGTCGGCAATGAGTTCATCAGTGACAGTGGCCCCTCCAATGACAAAGTATTTCAAGTCGCGTAGGTTCTTCAGGACCACATCCTTTGGCGGCGTGGAGGAGAACGCCAGGCCAGTGAGTCCGGGCACATTTTCGAAATGGGTGTGCACCATGCCATGCGGCAGATTGATCGCGTTGTTGATTTTCGGTGCATCGACAATCCGAATCGCATCCAGCGGTACAACGGAAGATTCATAGCTGGGCAGGCTGGTCAATTCCGGCGCGTCTTCGATGCGCAGTCGTCGCATCCCATGCATCGAAATGTCCAAGGTTTGGAGTTGACTGTTCTCCTTCAAGCATTGGTTTAACTGCGGTGCTGTCAGTGCGTTGGGCTTCACCGACAAGTGTTTTAAGCCCTGGCAGCCCGCGAGATCAAGAATCTGCTCAAAGGTTAGTTCGGTATCCACCGCCAGTATCGTCTCAATCCCGCGATTGCCCCGCAGTGGCTTGAAGTCGACATTGGCCAAGTTCAATTCAGATAGGTCAATCTGTCGAGGGCCATGGCATTTCCCCAGTGAATCGATCCACTTTTGAGCCAACTGCGTATCGACATCCGACGCATCAAACTTATAAACGTGATCTACGCTGTCGCCAGTGAAATGTAAGAACTGATATTTTTTCAGCGACAAAGCTAGCTTCAAATCACTGGTATCCTCAAAGGTAAGTTCTTCCAGTCCCAGCGGCGCTATTTGCAAGACCTTGAGCAGTGGAGCTTGGCGAACAGAAACATTTCGCAACCACGGCGTACCAGGAATTACTTCCGTACTCGTGACTCGTTCATGCAATTGGTGGGTAACGACCGACACAGAAGTCAGCTTTGGGCATTGATCGATATGGAGGTCAAATCGTTGCAGTGGATCAAGCGTGATGTTTCTCAGTTGCGGTAGATTTCGCAATGTGATCGATACGGGAGCCTCGTTCTTATACTCGTCAAACTCCGCACATGAAATGGTTTCTAGCAGCGGCAAGCCTTCTAGTACGATTTCATCGCTATCATCCTGCGGCGGATGCGGCAAGCCCAGCCAACGCACTTGCGCAAGGACGGGAGCGGATTGTAGTTTGCTAAGCGCGATATCGGTTTTGACCAGATACAAGCTCGAGAGTCGCTGCATCGAACCAAGCGCGTGGATCGCTTCGGCCGTCGTGTTGGTTCGCATGAGGTTGAGCGAAGTGAGCTGCGGCATTGCCTGCAACGTTTTGAACACATGGGGTTCTAATTTGCGTCCAGAGATACGCAGCGACGTCAGCATCGACATCTTGCGCAACTGATCCAGTTTTTTTAAATCGTAGGTGCCGCCGCCGATGCCCAAATTCTGAATGTTCCGACACTTCAATATTTTATCGAAGGTTTCATCATCGGGATTGGACACTCGCATACGGTCGATGCGAATGAAAATCGCATGGCTAATCGCCTTAGGCAACGCCCCACGCATGAACTTGGGTAATAGCAACTGAATATCGGTCGATCCACCTTTTTGGTAAAGTGCGTACGACAGCGCCAATTCCCGTTTGGATGTCGATGTTATCCATTGCCACACGCCGAAGCCAGCCGCGACCAAAAACATGATTGCCAAAAGATCCGTGAGCTTGAAGCGGAACTTGATCTTGTCGACCGAATCGCGGAATCGATAACACAATCCGCCGATCAGTAGCACTGACGCGGTTGTCCAAGCAAGGACGTTGAGGACCAAGGCCCAAGGGTCAAAGACATGGAAGTTGTCGATGCCCGGCGCTTCATACTCCAGAATCAACTCATATTTCAGAGGGAAGCCCGCTTGGAAGATCGCGACTTCTTTCAACTGATTATGCAGTTCGTCGTAGGGCGCTGAATACCATCGCGTCAGTTTGACGCTGGCGTACTCAAACCGCCAATTGCAAACAACCGCCAGTGAAGTAATCAAAACCAGCGCGACCAAAATCGCTGGAAACATTTTGCGTACGATGGACATAAGCTGTGCCGAGGAAAGGAGAGGCAAATGAGCCGCGAAACGTTCCCTCAAGCATAGCAGATTCGATTGGCCCGTGGGCTTGTCAATCGCTAGACCAGATCGTCGTCTGGAATTTCGATTGGATCGGCGCCATCGTCTTCCACATCATCGGCAGAACCGTCATCGATTACGATGGATGGCGAATCGATATCTTCGAGCACTTCATCGTCCTCAGGTTCGATCTCGTATTCGTCTTCTAGTTCTTCTTCAAAGTCGTCGTCGAATTCGTCGTCGAAGTCTTCAGGATCGAAATCATCAAACGGGTCGGCTTGGATATCATCGTCGACATCCAATTCCTCGTCTGGATCGACCTCTTCGGCCGCTTCTTCCTCTTCTTCTTCGTCATCCCACGAATTTCGAGGGCCCCGGACGGGCAACTCCGTCTGCAACGCTTCCTCGTACCAATCCTGCACGCACGTTCCACCAACCGAATGGTCGGCTGTGGTTTCAAATTCGGCTGGCTCCAACCAAGGCGAGTTGAGGATGTTTGTTTGCACCGAAAGGTCCTTTGGAAACTAGGGATGCGACCGCCGCACTGACAGAAGCACTCAATAAATGCTGTTATTAGGTTGAATTGAACGGCTGTCAAGACGTCGTTGCCTCGGGTACAACAAAGCCTTATGAATTCCCTTCAAACGCCTGAAAACTACAACGTCGCGGTGCGACTTTCCGTGCACGCTCGAAACTTAGGCAATTCCATCGCGATTGCCTCGCCGGCCCAACATATACGGAAGGGCGCATATCGCTCCACGTCTGAGCGGGCGTATGACACCATCACATTTGCTGAACTGGATCGTCAAGTCGATTGCGTCGCGGCCGGACTGCAGACCACCGGCATGCAACCCGGTGATCGTATCGTGCTGTTAGTTCATTTCGGAGCAGACTTTATTACGCTGGTCCTAGCGTTACTAAAGATCGGCGTCACAGTCGTGCTGATTGATCCGGGTATGCCACGAGAGCATCTGCTGGCGTCCTTGCAGTCGGCCAATCCGGATGGTTTTGTCGCAATTGCTAAAGTTCAGTTTTTGCTGAAGTTCCTACGCAAAAAATTTCCCAACGCAAAAAAGAATATTACCGTTGGACCAACCTACGGCCTACTGCCAAAGCCGACCTATGCGACGTTGAAGCAGACCGATCGCTCCAAATTGCGTGTCCCCAAAGTTCAACCACATGACTCAGCGGCGATCATCTTCACGACCGGCAGCACTGGCCCTCCCAAAGGTGTGCATTACACGCATCTCATGTTTTGCTCTCAAGTCGACCAACTGACTTCACATTATGGTATTTCACCGGGGGGGGTAGATCTAGCTTGTTTCCCGCTGTTCGGCCTATTCGATGCCGTCATGGGTACGACCACCGTCATTCCAGATATGGATCCGATTCGACCAGCCGATGTTGATCCTCCTCGTTTGCTGGATGCAATCGACCAATGGCAGATCAACCAAGCCTTCGGATCACCGGCGCTGTGGCGATCGATTGGACGCTATTGTGATTCCAGCGCGCGGCACTGCCCCTCGCTGAAGTTCGTGTTGTCAGCAGGAGCTCCCGTGCCGCCTAGTACCCTGATGTCGATTCGCCAGATGATGCATCCCGATGGCTTGATGTTTACTCCGTATGGTGCCACGGAAGCACTGCCCGTCGCGTCGATTGAATCGCGCGAGGTCTTGGACGAGACGGCGCTGCTGACGGAGAATGGTCAAGGGACTTGTGTCGGCACACACTTTAGCGGCATCCGTTGGAAAGTCATCGCGATCAACGATTCTCCCATTGAAGACTTGGATGCCGCAATCGAGTTACCGAATCATGCCATTGGTGAGTTGATCGTTAGTGGCCCCGTGGTTTCCCAGCGATATGTCACGCGTGAAGATCAAAACGCGATGCACAAAATTCGCGATGGCGAAACGATTTGGCATCGCATGGGCGACGTTGGCTATTTGGACGATCGTGGGCGATTCTTCTACTGCGGTCGCAAAGCGCATCGTGTCGAAGTGAACGCCACCACCACGTTGTTCACGGAGCCCTGCGAATCGATTTTCAATCGTCATCCTCAAGTCGCACGTTCAGCGCTAGTGGGCGTTGGTCCAGAAGGAGCAAAGTCGCCGGTGCTGATTATCGAGCCGACTGATCCGCGACTATATCGATCGGCGGCTTCCAAGAAAAATCTGCTGAGCGATCTGAGGCGGATTGCTGATGCGCACGACCAAACCAAACTGGTTAAAACATATTTGGTATATCCGCAAGTGTTGCCGACGGACATTCGCCATAACTCGAAGATCTTCCGGGAACAATTGCAAGTTTGGGCGGCTAAGGAATTGGGCAAGTCAGATATTCACAAGGCGCCTTAGCCGAAACGCGATACCGTCGGTTCTCTCGGAAACCGTGAGCTATTACTCAATGGCTAGCTTGCCTAAATTCAAAAACTGATTTGCCCTGGGCTCGCGCCCTCCCCGGTCGCTCGTGAAACTCGCGTCCGACCCTCTTGCAGGAGGGTAAAGGCGGACGGTACGCCTGCTGTATGTAGTACCGCCTTCAGGCGGAATGGGATTGTGGTAACAGCGAGCACCAGGCTAAAGCCGGGACTACGAACTAAGACCGGCTAAAGCCGGGACTACGAACGAAACACCCATCCCCGGTCGCTCGTGGAACTCGCGTCGACCCTCCCGCAGGAGGGTAAAGACGCAGCGTGCTAAGCACCAATTGGGCTCGGATCGAAATTCTATAGAAATCAAGTTGACACGCCGATATTGAAGAGATATAAAAGTGATATCACTTTGATATTCATTCATCGATTCTTTGACGGTAGGTGTTGATCATGAGCACAGAAAAGCTGTATCAGCCGATGGCAGGCTGGCTTCCACTAACGATCGGTATCGCGGGTATCCCTGCGGCTATCTCGCTTCTCGTGTACACGATTCGCCAAGCGGATCGCTACGATATGCCAGCGAGCTACACGCTGGCCTTGATTCTGACTTCGGCCCTAATCTTGCTCGCTGCGATCTTGATCCTGTGTGGCCTGATCGCTGTCCAACCCAACGACGCTCGGGTGCTGCTGCTGTTTGGCAATTATCGCGGCACGGTACGCAAATCTGGGTTCTTCTGGGTGAACCCATTCTTTACCAAGACTACGATTACGCTCCGCGTCCGCAATTTTGAAACAGGCTCAATCGAAACGAAAGAAGCCAAGGATCAAGCGGGTAAGGTCATTCAAGCCAAGAGTCGCACGAGCGGTAGGCCTTCCAAAGTGAATGATCGCAATGGAAATCCAATCGAGATTTCGGCGGTTGTCGTCTGGCGAGTGGTAAATACGGCCGAAGCTTTATTCGAGGTGGATGACTACGAGCATTATGTTGCGGTTCAAAGTGAAGCCGCGCTGCGATCGCTAGCTTCACGGCATCCGTATGACAGTGAGGATCACGAAATCAGCTTGCGTGGCAGCACTACCGAGATCAGCGACCAATTGCAAAGCGACATCCAGGAGCGGCTAGAGACCGCGGGCGTGGAGGTCATTGAAGCTCGGATCTCGCATCTAGCGTACGCGCCTGAGATCGCCGCCGCAATGTTGCAGCGTCAGCAAGCGCATGCGGTGGTGGCTGCCCGTGCATTGATTGTGGAAGGAGCGGTGGGTATGGTTCAAATGGCATTGGATCACTTGGCGAAAGATAAAATCGTTGAGCTGGATGATGAACGCCGCGCCGCAATGGTATCGAACTTACTGGTAGTCTTGTGCAGCGACCGACATACACAGCCGGTCGTGAATGCAGGAAGCCTTTATAATTAAGGAATGCTTCAAGGATGGCTAAGCGAGATAGCTTTTTGCTACGCATTGATCCCAAAATCTTAGAAGCGATTCGAAAGTGGTCGGATGATGAACTGCGCAGCATGAATGCGCAAATTGAGTATCTGCTGACTCGGGTGTTGAAGGAAGCAGGCCGCTATCCCACCAACTCGGGGCAAGCAGCCGATCAAGATCCCAGCGCGAAGAAGCCCGAAGACTCTGAAACGTAGATTCGAATCGTACTGCCTCACCAAAACGTGGCACCATAAATTTTTTGGAATCAACATCCGCTTTTGATGGTTCGGCCGCAAGCGTTCGCGCCGCTTGAATCCGTCCGTCTTTCAGGGGCGAATCTCTTGCCGCAAAAGTATTCGCAATACAGGGCAAATCAGTTTCTGAATTTAGGCAAGCTAGCCGTTGAGCAATAGCTCACGGTTTCCGAGAGAACCGACGCTATCGCGTTTCGGCTCAGGCGCAATGTGAATATCTGACTTGCCCTGATTCGCAATAAGCCAGGCTCACACGGCTTGATGATCTTGCGTTAAAATGTAGTGTGTACTGGCGATCCTCCCCACCTCAAGTGAGTAACACTGTGTCATTTGTCCTCAGTTTCGACCAAGGAACAACCAGCTCCCGAGCTATTCTGTTTGACCATGCTGGCTCAATCGTTGGAAAAGCTCAACGTGAATTTCGGCAGCTTTATCCACAACCCGGTTGGGTTGAGCATGATGCAGCAGAGATTTGGGAATCGCAATTGCAAGTGGGCCGCGAAGCGTTAGCCAGTTGCAATCTCAGGTCTGGCAATATCGCGGCCATTGGGATAACCAACCAGCGAGAAACGACGGTGCTGTGGGATCGCGCAAGCGGAAAACCGATTCACAACGCCATCGTGTGGCAAGATCGACGCACCGCCGGTCTGTGCGATAGCCTGCGAGCCGCTGGTCATACGCAGATGGTTCAAGACAAAACGGGGCTGATCATCGATGCTTATTTTTGTGCCACCAAGCTTCGGTGGTTGCTTGATGAAGTGCCCGGGGCTAGACAACGCGCCGAGCGAGGCGAATTGGCTTTTGGAACGATCGACAGTTGGCTGCTCTGGAATTTAACTGGAGGCCAAGTGCATGCGATCGATTTGACGAACGCTTCTAGGACCATGTTAATGAATATCCAATCGCAGCAGTGGGACCAAGAGCTGCTGGAGTTATTCGCTATTCCTGAAGCGGTATTGCCAACAATTCGCCCCTCTAGTTTTCTCTTTGGTCAAACGGTGCCTGAGCTGTTTGATGGGCCAATCAAGATCGCTGGTGCCGCTGGCGACCAACAAGCTGCGCTCTTCGGACAAAACTGTTTCGAGCATGGCATGGCGAAGAATACTTATGGCACCGGGTGCTTCATGCTGATGAATGTCGGCACTTCACCGCTGCAGTCGAAGCACAAGCTGTTGACGTCGATCGCTTGCAGCACCGGCAACGAGGTTCAATACGCCCTGGAAGGCAGTGTCTTTGTCGCTGGAGCTGCCGTGCAATGGTTGCGAGATGGGTTAGGCATTATTGAAACTTCGCCTGAAGTGGAATCGTTGGCGGCGTCGGTGCCGGATAGCGATGGCGTGTATGTTGTTCCCGCGTTTGCAGGGCTCGGGGCACCTTATTGGGACGCCTATGCGCGAGGAGCGATCGTGGGAATCACTCGGGGGACTACCAAAGCTCATCTGGCACGAGCAACCTTGGAGGGGATCGCTTTTCAAGTTGCCGATGTGCTGGATGCCATGCGACAAGACGCCAATATCCCCATTAAAGAATTGAGAGTAGATGGTGGGGCGGCCGCCAATGATTTGCTGATGCAATTTCAAGCGGACATTCTACAAGTCGCTGTAGTTCGTCCCAAAGTCATCGAAACGACAGCGCTGGGCGCGGCATTTTTAGCAGGCCTGGCCGTAGGCTATTGGAGCGACGCAAGCGTGATCACGAAGATCTGGCAAACCGATCGCATCTTTGAGCCACAGATGGCCGACGCGGAAGTCAAACGCCGCAGGTCACGATGGTCCGAAGCTCTTCAGCGTTCGCGTGCATGGGAGGAAGTGGCGTGAGTGAACTGCCGCCAGCTCTTTCGCGTTCGACGTCTTTGCAAAATATAAACAACCGCACTACGCCGTGGGACTTGATTGTAATCGGTGGCGGAGCGACTGGAGTTGGAATCGCCATGGATGCAGCCCAACGTGGATTGGACTGCCTGCTTGTCGAGCAATCGGATTTTGGCAAAGGCACATCCAGCCGCAGCACCAAGCTTGTGCATGGCGGCGTGCGGTACCTGCGACAAGGCAACCTGACACTAGTTCGCGATGCACTGCGCGAGCGAGCTTTGCTGTTGAACAATGCGCCACACTTAGTCCACGATCTATCGTTCTTGATACCCTGCCAGAACTGGTGGCAACGATTCTTTTATGGCACGGGGCTCAAGCTGTACGACTTTTTGTCCACTCATGCTAGTTTTGGCCGATCGCGAACGACTGGGTTTCAAGTCGCACAACAGCTTGCGCCAACAGTTGACTCAAAAAAGATGCAAGCTGGAGTGGTCTACCATGACGGCCAGTTTGATGACGCTCGACTGCTGATCAACATGGTTCGTACGGCGCTTGACAGCGGTGCTTGTTTAGCAAACTACATCAGCGTACAGCGTTTGCTGAAGAACGCAGAGGGCAAGGTGAGTGGAGTTGTCTTGCGCGATGAAGAGTCGCAAGCAGAACTGCAAGCGATGGGGCATTGCATCGTGAACGCAACCGGTCCGTTCTGCGATACCATCCGCAAATTGGATGACCAACACTGCCAGCCGATGGTGGCGGCCAGTCAAGGCATCCATATCGTGATTCCACGTCGCTTTTTTCCTGGCGAAGTGGCATTGATGGTCCCAAAGACCAGCGACGGCCGCGTTCTGTTCTTGATACCTTGGCATGATCGCGTCGTCGTAGGAACAACCGATACGCCAATAGAACACGCCACGTTGGAACCGCGAGCGCAAGCGGATGAAATTCAATTCTTGTTGGACACGCTTGCCGAGTACTTAACGCATCCGCCCAAATTAGCGGACATCACCAGTGTATTTACTGGCGTTCGGCCGTTGGTGCGCGGCGACAAGTCGGCGCGCACTGCATCGCTGGCACGCGATCATGTGATTCAGCAGTCCGAATCGGGCATGTTGACCATCACCGGTGGCAAGTGGACTACGGTTCGCAAAATGAGTGAAGATTGCGTGGACCGCGTACTGCAAGCTTTAGGCCGCTCGGCAATCGCATGCACCACGGATCGGCTGGCGATTCATGGATCGCCAACTACTCGAACCACCGCCAGCGACGCTCGACGAACTCAAGCGAGCGACTTGAATCGAGCGTACTATGGAACAGACTTGGCGGCTATCGAGCAGTTGGAGGCCGCCGATAACACGCTGGCCTTTACCTTTCATCATGATTTGCCGATTCGACGTTCTGACGTGTTCTGGGCAGTACGAATGGAAATGGCAAGGACGTTGGAAGATGTGCTTGCGAGGCGAACGCGTTGCTTGTTTCTGGACAGTGCGGCAAGTGTTCAGATCGCTAGGCCAGTTGCCCAGTGGATGAGCGAACTGATGTTGCACGATAAGGCTTGGATTGAACGACAAGTTGCCGAATTCGAAGCGACGGCAAAGAACTACTTGCCTGGTGAAATCGCAGGCGCGTAGTTGCACCACAGGCATTCGGTTTTGGTCTCTTTGACTTTTCCGCTAGCCGCTTTGTTGTCGATCAAATACTCATGACGAATGAAGCCGTGCTGCTGCTCCCACTGGCTGTACAAATCGCTGGGATAGCCGCTCAGCATAAACTTGCCTTCGATCGCGGCCAACGTATCCAGCAATTCGCGATGCTGTTCCAGCGACATTTCATGAGCGTACTCGCCGGTGGTAGAACGTGACTCATGCACATAGGGTGGGTCGCAATAAAACAGTGTGGTCGGTCCATCTTGCTTGCGAATAACATCTAGAGCGTTCTGATTCAGGATCACGACGTTGCGCAATCGAGCATGCACGTCTGGCAATCCTTCGACGACGTTCAACCAAGCGGAAACTTGTTCGTTGATGCGAGATCGAGTTCGATTGCGAGATAGCGTAGCAAAATCGCGCATCAAACCTTGTCGCGATTGCCTGGCGAGAATGAAGAAGCGAACCGCGCGCTCGACTGGCGTAGCATCTGCGGTTGCATCTTCAGTATGGGAAGATGCGTAAGCTTCCTCAAATTCGGCTTGGCTAAACGGAGTCAGTTCGATGCGATGGCGGAAGGCTTCGAAGTCGTCAGGCTTCTGCAGCACTCGCCAGAAGTTAATCAGCTCGCCATGAAGATCGTTGACCACCTCACTGCAGCCACTCTCTGCGGCCGCAAGTTTCTTTTGCCCAGTCGCCATCCAATCGCGATTGGTGTCGCGAGCCAGCAAGATACCGCCGCCACCGAAAAAAGGCTCGACATAATGCAAATGGGGCGGCATCAAGTCGATGATCCATTTGCGCAGATAGTATTTGCCACCATGCCACTTGAGAGGTTGCGTCAACGTCATGCTAAAAATCAAGTGCGGCGGGATTTAAGATATGCGATCAAGCGGAGGGCACGGGACTCGAACCCGCAACCCCTTACGGGGCACTTCATTTCCAATGAAGCCGCTAGCCATTCGCTTACCCTCCAACGATTCGAAGATTCTCGCTGACCAGCGGCAACCGCCCGCCATAGAAACTCGAATTCTCCGATAGCTTAGCAAATTCATCGATTCATGGAATAGGTTTCGGGCCAAGATCTGGATTCAATAGCGGAAGGCGGGACTGCGAACAATCCATTTTCTGCGGAATGGCAGGGCTAGTCAGTTTTCCAGTCTGCGCGATTAGCCGGAATGCGTTAGCATCGGTTCTCTTGGAAACCGTGAGCTCAACGGCTGATTGACTTGGATTCAAAAAATGACTTGCCCTGCGTGGAATGGCCCTCGTCTAGCTTTCGCGAGCCCTTAGCTACACAATAGGTGAACTCGACTTAACCTCCCCAAAGTTTCCTGCCGACCCCCAAGGGCCCCTCAGCATGCTCCATCTTCAACTTTGCATTCGGCGTCTTCCGTACGCTTTGCTCGCGTTCATGTGTTTTACGAGCGTCGTATGCTTGAGCGAGCGTCGATGCCAAGCCCTTCCGCCCCCCAACGTCATTTTGGTGATGACCGATGATCAAGGATACGGGGCACTGGGACGCCATGGCAATTCGTGGCTCCGCACGCCCCATTTGGACCAACTGTATGATCGCAGCGTTCGCTTTGATCGCTTCTTGGTTTCACCAACTTGCGCCCCGACGCGATCGGCGATTATGACAGGCCGACACTCGATGAAAAATGGCATCACACACACCATTCTGGAACGCGAACGAATGGCACTTGATGCGGTGACTTTGCCAGAGATCTTGCGACAGGCGGGCTACAGCACAGGCATCTTCGGCAAATGGCACTTAGGCGATGAAGACGCTTATCAGCCTCAGAACCGTGGCTTTGATGAAGCTTTCATTCACGGGGGGGGCGGTATCGGCCAAGCGTATGATTGCTCCTGCGCCGATGTTCCCAACAACAGTTACTTCAATCCGATCGTGCGCCATAATGGAACTTTCAAGCAAACGGAAGGCTTTTGCACGGACGTATTCTTTTCCGCCGCGTTGGATTGGATTGATCAACAACTGCAGGATCACTCGCGCTATTTCGCCTACATCGCAACCAACGCCCCCCATTCTCCCTACCATGCTCCGCCATCGAACATCCAACGTTTCCGAGCTCTTGGTTTCGATGACAATGCCGCGGGCTTTTACGGAATGATCGAAAACATCGACGAGAACATGGGCCGATTGGTGAAGTTCCTGACGGAGCGTAACGAATGGGAGAACACCTTGTTGATCTTCATGTCCGACAACGGCATGGCTCATGAAGGGTTCCAGCAAGGCAAACCGCTGGGCAATGACGCATCTGGCAGAGAACTGCTTGGCTGGAATGCGGATATGAAAGGGCTAAAGAACTCGCCAGACGAAGGCGGCGTGCGTGTGCCCTTCTTCGTCCGTTGGGAAAACCGATTACGCCCTGGGGTATCGATCGATACGCTCGCAGCGCACATCGATATCATGCCGACACTGGCCGAACTGTGCCGCGCACCATTGCCTGACAATGGTCAAATCGAAGGCCGGTCCTTAATTCCATTGCTTAATCAGGCCAATGGTTTAGACGATATCGATGCCAAGCAATGGGCTGATCGGTATCTGTTCACCCACGTTGGCCGTTGGCCGACCGGCGCAAAGATCGACGATTATCGCACGAAGGGTTACGCAGTACGCAACCAACAATTTCGTTTGGTGAATGGAGAACTGTTTGACATGAAAAACGATACAGGTCAATCCACCAACATCCGTGACCAACAACCTGAAATTGCGGCGGCGATGGAAGCTGCCTTTGACACGTTTTGGGAGCAAGCCAAGCCGATGATGATCAATGAAACTGCCCCCATGTCTCCGGTGCGGCCGTACTGGCAAGCGTTCGAGCAGCAGAAAAACTCCGCTGGCATTCCTAAGTGGACTGCCCGACGTTGACCTCGGTGGGCTGACGCTTCAGCGGCTTGAAGTACCAATGTGTGACCCCACGCAACCAGCGCTGCACGTCATCGACTGCTAGCATCGAGCAGGGGATTAGGTACAACGTGACGCCGGTGGCAAACACTACTCCAAAAGCTAACGAGACCGCCATCGGTATTAAGAATTGAGCTTGCAGGGAAGGGTCGGAAAGCAACGGCAAAAGTCCAACGAATGTGGTCACAGAAGTCAGCATAATGGGGCGAAATCGCCGGCAGCCCGCTTCCAAGGCACTCTGCAGCAAGCTCACGCCACGCGACCGCTGTTGATTGATGTAGTCAACCATCACCAGCGTGTCGTTCACTGCGACGCCAGCCAGGGCCAGCATCCCGAAGACCGACAGGTACGAGGGCACCATCTCCATGTAGATATGCCCCAGCAACGCACCCACGATGGCAAACGGAATTGCGAGCATGACAAAGATCGGCTGCAGCAACGACTGCAATGGAATCGCCAACATGCCGTAGAGTGTGAAGAGCAACAGCCCGGCACCGATCAAAGTTTGTCGACGTGTTTCTTCGGCTTCCGCCACGTAACCCGTGAACTTATAGCTGAGCCCATGCTTGACACAAAGCTCATCCAAACGCGGTGCGATCCTTTTCGCAATCCCGATCATGTCGACCGTTTCGTCCACGGGTTGAGCTCCACAGCGAATGATCTCCGCGCGATCGTTGCGTTCGACGAAGGATGGTGCTTTCGTAAACGCAATCGTGGCCACTGTAGAAAGCGGGACATCAGCGCCCCTTGGCGTGCGAATCTTCAATTGGTCCAGCGTATTAAGCGACTCGCGATCGACGCGTGGCAGTCGAACCATGACGCGGACGTCATCAATGCCGCGTTGCACGCGTTGCGCTTCTTCGCCAAAGAACGCTTGGCGTACTTGTTGTGCAAGTAAAGCTTGAGTCAAACCGAGTTCTGCTGCTCGAGGTTTGAGCGACAGTTCCAATTCGTCTTGCCCCATATTCACTTCGGCCCACGCCGTACTGATCCCTTCATATTCCTCCAACATCTCTTTGATCTCGTAAGCGACCTCGGCCTTTTCAGGCGAGGAAGGACCACGCAGTTCCAGGCTCAAAAATTCTTCGTTATCTTCACCTCGGACCAACGTAGAATCAGAATAGATTCGAAAGTTCGTAGCCTCTGGTATTGGGCCAACGATTTCCAGCCATCGTTTGGACAGCTCGCTGTTCTTAGGGCCCGGTTCACTGCGCAAATCAGGCGAAAGGATCTCCACTGAAACTTGACCAGCAGATTTCTCATAAGGTCGGCCCGCCGAGCGAGCCCCGATGGTCTTAGAAAAGTTCTTGATCAGCGACCTGTTGGTCGCTGGATCAACAAACTCTTCTGCCAACTGCATCAAGCCCGCTTCAATGCGATCAATGTAAGCGGCAGTTACTTCCAAAGGAGTATTATCAGGCAGCTTCAGAACGGCGGTAATTCGCTGGCGATCCACGGTGGGGAACGAGACAAACCCCATACGACCGCCTACGCAGTAACCCACCATGGCCAGCATGATGGCTGAAAAAAACGCTAGCACGCTTAGACGATTGCGTACGGCAAACACCAACGACGGTTGGTAAACGCGATCAATAAAGTACTCCAGACCACTCGCGATCTTTTGTTGGAACCTGGCGAACCAATTCGCTCCAGCATCCTTTCGAATATGTTTCAAGTGCGATGGCAAGATGAACTTCGATTCCACCAGCGAAAACAAAAGCACTGCGATCACCACAGGCGGAATCTGTTTTGCAAAGTCCCCCCACGTGCCATCAAAAAACATCAGCGGAATGAACGCGACCATCGTCGTCAGTGCACCGAACGTCACCGGTTTGGTCACTTCTTCCGCACCAGTGATCGCGGCTTCCAGCGGCGGCATGCCCTCTTTGATCTTGGAATAGATACTCTCTCCGGTAACGATCGCATCATCCACCACGATACCAACCACGATAATGAACCCGAACAAGCTCATGATGTTCGCGGTCATCCCCATGAACGGCATCACCATCGCCGCGCCTGCGAATCCGAAAGGAATCCCAACAACGATCCAAAACGCCAGCGTCGGACGCAAGAACAACCCCAAGACAATGAGAACCAAAGCACCGCCTTGCAGCAATGAACCAATCAGTGTGCTCAAGCGTCCGCGAATGGAAATCGATTCGTCATCCCAAACATACAGTTCAATGCCGTCAGGGAATCGTGTTCGAGCAGAATCGCAGTACGCGCGCACTTTGTTCGAGATATCGATGGCACTTTCATTACCGACCCGCATGACTTTGATAAACAAAGCGGGTTTGCCATTGAAGCGCACCGACTTCTCTCCATCTTCAAAGCCATCGCGAACATCGGCCACGTCACCGATCTTGAGTACCGCGCCGTCCACCGCGCGGATAGGGATACTGGCAAAGTCGGCTGCCGCATACGCTTGCCCCCGCGTACGGACCACAAAGGTCCCGCTTTCACTATCGATCGCGCCGGCTGGCATATCGATAGAGAACATCCGGATGGCATCGACAATATCTTGGAAGCTTAAGCCATAGGAGCGAAGCTTTTCAGCGTTCGCTTCAATCGAAAACTCTTGGCGTCGTGCGCCCATCAAAGTTGTTCGGCTGATACCTGGGATTTCTTGTAGATCTTCTTGAGCACGACGAGCAACGTTGATCAACCCATGTTCATCCAAATCGCCCGTCACCGCAACGTTCAAGACTTCGAACGCGTTGGACGAATCCGGAATGAAAATCCGAGGGCGTTCTGTTTCGGCAGGAAACGTGTTGATCGTATCGATGCGGCCTTTGACGTCATCCAGCAGAACCTGCAAGTCCGTATTTTTTTCGGCCCGCAGCATGATTCTGGCCATCCCCCGCGAACCGTCCGCGTCCAGATGCTTGATCCCTTTGATGCCCTCCAAGGCTTGTTCGACCGGGATCAGGATCGCGCGTTCGACATCTTTGGCAGTGGCGCCGCGATAGGGCATTTCGATAATGACGGTGTTCCAACTGAGCTTGGGAGTGACTTCCAGTGGGACATGAAAGAACGCGGCGTATACACCCGCGACCAAGACACCCATAAGTAGAAAGTTTGCCGCGATGCCGTTCTGAGCGAACCAGCGAATCATCGAATCGTCCTATGAGTTGGCGGGGATCAAGTGAGGGGGAGGAGAGAAGTAAGTGTACATCTCAGGCAGGAAAATCCTTTGTACTCGCGATGATTCGTTTGAACAAGTATCGCAGGGAAATTGCGGTCTAACTTTCGTGAAGTCCGCAGAAGCGACTTTTTCGCTCTTGACATTGCGGCGCGAGAAAATTAAATCAAAGAGTGGGTAGTGTGCAGTAACCTCAACATGTTACAAGGCATACCAGTATGCAAGACAACAAAAACCAAAATGATAGTTCGCTTCTAGATCGATTCTTTTGCGGAATGGCCGAGTACATCTTCCACTCCAAGCTCGGGGTGGCTGATGGTGAATTGGTGGCTTATGTCAGCGACCTCTTGGTTCGTTTTACTAAGACAGACGCATTGCTGCGGATCCGTCAGTTAGATGGTCGGCCGGCAAGTGAAGTCGTCACATTGATGACGGAGGCTGAATCGCGTATCGGCGTCGCCAAACGTGAGGTACATCGTCACATTGGCGATTTCACGTTGTTCTGGACGGGATTGTATCCTGAATCTTTGCGAGAGTCCGCGCACAAGAAGCGCGCGGACAGGTTTCATGCTTATATCGAGCATGGCAAGCGAGCTTATGAGATTGCCAGCGAGATTGAGCCGGTGACTGAACCAGCAGTGCCATCGGAGTTGTTATTTCGTTTGAGCCAGCAGTTTGACCTATGCGCTTACGGTCTTCGCGAAGTCCGTCGTCAATGGGAAGCCGGCGACAACGACATCAGTTCGAACCTCGTAATTTGAATCGGTATACCTCTTCGTTGAACCGTCAGCCGAAGGCGTACGCTTTTCTTCTTCACCCTCCCATCGGGAGGGTCGGCCGCGAGTCCCACGAGCGTCCGGGGAGGGGGGCTATCGCTATGCCAACGCACCAGATGATTCAGCATCGACTTTGTTTAACGTCAGCCGAAGGCGTACGCGTTTCTTCTTCACCCTCCCATCGGGAGGGTCGGCCGCGAGTTCCGCGAGCGTCCGGGGAGGGGGGCTATCGCTATGCCAACGCACCAGATGATTCAGCATCGACTTCGTTTAACCGTCAGCCGAAGGCGTACGCGTTTCTTCTTTACCCTCCCATCGGGAGGGTCGGCCGCGAGTCCCACGAGCGTCCGGGGGGGGGGGCTATCGCTATGCCAACGCACCAGATGATTCGGCATCGTTTTTGTTTAACCGTCAGCCGAAGGCGTACGCTTTTCTTCTTCACCCTCCCATCGGGAGGGTCGGCCGCGAGTTCCGCGAGCGTCCGGGGAGGGGGGGGACTATGCCAACGCACCAGATGATTCAGCATCGACTTCGTTTAACCGTCAGCCGAAGGCGTACGCGTTTCTTCTTTACCCTCCCATCGGGAGGGTCGGCCGCGAGTTCCGCGAGCGTCCGGGGAGGGGGGCTATCGCTATGCCAACGCACCAGATGATTCAGCATCGACTTTGTTTAACGTCAGCCGAAGGCGTACGCGTTTCTTCTTCACCCTCCCATCGGGAGGGTCGGCCGCGAGTTCCGCGAGCGTCCGGGGAGGGGGGGGACTATGCCAACGCACCAGATGATTCAGCATCGACGTCGTTTAACCGTCAGCCGAAGGCGTACGCGAGCCCTGGGCAGCGCTTAGTAGCCTCCAAACATCATTCGCATACAGCTCAATGCCCCCTCAGGTGAATTGCACCATTGGAATTGTCGGTAGGGTTCCGAGTACCGTATTTCATCTTTCAGTTGGTCGTATTGTTTGTGCATCCACTCCTTCAATGCGTCAGTAACTCCCAACTTGCTATCAAGGTAGTCCAAGAGCAAACCGACGCCGAGACCAACAACAACCGTCGCTCCAACGGTTACCACAACCGGCAAGGCGAACGTCGCGCTTGCTGCCGCAGCAGCCGTCGCGGCCACCATCATCGCTCCGGTTGCAATGACGGTTTTGGCAAGGTCCGTTGCCATCTCGGCCGCGCCATCGATAAAGTCTTTGTCGTCGCTGATGACGGTCTCAAGAATATTGATGCCCGAGATGAAGACAAACGAGAAGACCGCCCCGCTTCGCAACGAACTCTTGGTCGCTGTTTTGCCAATCTGATAGCTCAGTACCTTCGCGTTATCGGCGAGAAACTTTGTGCCAGTAAAAATGGTTCGTTGTCCAGCGTAACCTTTGAAGACGATGTATGTCTTCCCCTTAATCACCTTTTCATAGTAGGTGCCCCTGAAGCCAAAATCATTAAACAGGGTACGCAGGGCTGGCGGGTCTTTGATAGTTTGTGCGATGAAAGCGGCTACTGTCTCACCATAGGTCTGCACTTTCTCACCATGGGTCTGCATCAATTCGGTAAGCAACGGCACCAACTCCGTCTTCGATACCACCACGACCTCTCGGTCGCCGCCGCCTTCTTGAATGATCTGGCAGATTGGCTGCGTCTCCTTCCCGACAGATGTGCGAGTTGAACCGTTCGCGGCTGGCCTTGCGCCGCCACAGGATGTTGGACGTGGATCTGACATTGGTTAATGCTCCGGTGGGTAATTAAAGTTTTCAATGGGATTTAGCAATGTCACTGTTGGCGAAAAACCCCGGGGGCTTGGGGCTGGACCCAAACACGAAAACACAGCCTTTAGTCCATTCAACTACTAAGCTAAACTAACACACCGCTTACGCTACTCACGCTGGGCAAAAACATGCTCACGTTGATTTAGTCAAAAAGCTCTGAAAACTGGTTGAAAGGCTTTGCAACAACTTCATTCTGCTCTGCGTCGAGAATACTAAATGGGCAAATCTTAAACAGCGAAACAACAAAAGTACGAAGTACGGCAAGTATATCTTCTGTGGTCTCTTGCCGAATATCGATACTTTGCGTGGATATGTCAATGATGCCAATATAGGGATACGGTTCATCAGGGTTTCGATTGATGGAAGCAACTATGTCTTCTACATGTTTCTTTGATCTACCAACCAAATAGCGTTCATCATCGCCAAATTTGCGCAAATAAATTACGGTCGGCATTGATGACAACATCTCCTTAATTTCCTCGACAGGGAAAAGTTTATCGTTTATAGGTCGTAAAGAGTAAGCATCGATCATCATTTTCACCTTTGATTATTCATCGCCCCGTTTGAGCATGCCCCATGTCCATAACGCCCCGAACGAAACCGTCTTTTTCACTATCTGACATCCCAGCAGTATATTTTGCCATATCAACATCGGATGGTCCTTTTGGTACAGCATTGCCGTTGGAGTCGACCTTGAAAGCTTCATTCGCATAGCTATCAGGTAAAGGTTTACCGCCCGATGATTTCCTAACAGAAACAGCGTACGTTGGTCCAGTACGGTAGTCATCCACCTTCAATCCAGGTGGCACCGTTTCTTTGACTCGAACTGTAGTGCCGTCACTAAGTTCCCACGTCGATTGTTTTACCGCATGCGTTGAACCTTTCGGCGGCGGAAGATTCGAAACCTTTGGTTTTCCATGACTCTTTGTCATGTACTCCATGATCTGTTCTTGATTTTTCCCTGCAAGATCAGGAGCGATCTTCTTTGCGTTCTTGCCATATCCGCTTTTTGGATGATTAAACCACTTTATAGCTCGAGCGGTATCGGGCGGAAGCGTAGGTTTGAACAAGTTCTTAGGTGGTATTGATTTTGCCACTTGTCGCCCCTGTCCAAACTCGCGTTGAACCCGAGCTACTTCTTCTTTCGTTTTTACTGCAGGACTTGACGATTTCTTGCTGGGCGAAGCAGGGTGCAATCCTTCCAAATCGACATGCGTCAACGGATTGCCCGGATAAGCATACGTATTGATACCGCCAGCCAATCCTAATGGATCCGATTGAATGTAACGTCCCAGTGACGGATCATAATACCGATATCGATTGTAGTACAAACCAACTTCGTCATCCGCATACTGACCAGCTAACCGAATAGCAAAATCAATCTTCTGAACCAACACCCGGCCATCACCAAACGGCTGCGATTCCATCTTCCAAACGACCGCTCCCTCAGCATCCACCACTTCGGTAATCTGCCCACGCTGGTCGCTGACCAAATGATATCGCACACCCGATTCCGGCGGATCAGTCAACGATCCGTACTCGATCATCATCAACGGAACAAACGATTGACGATCGCCGTAAACATAAACACGCAATCGCTGGCCATCGAGCACCTCAGCGGCCAAACGTCGATGATCCCAGTAGAATTCCACCTTATGCTGGTCGAACCCGTCGGTCCACTCTTTTGAAATGCGACGATTCAAACCATCGTAGCAAGACTTCCAGCGGAAGCCGTCTTCGCCATTGATTTCAACCAGTTGATCTAGCGAGTTATACGTGTACCGCTGAGTGCGACCATCGATCCGAGCCCGCACGCTCAAATGAGCGCGTTCATTGTAAGTGAACGTTTCTTCGCCAGCCGCCAGCACTTGATTGCCTGGTCCTAGCTTCACCGCACTTAGTTCTGGCTTCAACATCAAATTGTTCGCGGCATCGTGCTGGTACACATCCCGATGGCTGCCACGCACTCGCGAAATCAACCGATGAGCGGCATCAAACTGGTAATCAATCCGTCCAAGCTCGGAGTCATTGGTCTGCAGCAAATCTCCCGCAGCCGAATAACGATGTTGACGGCTGATCACTTTCTGCGATGGCAGTACCGCAACTTTGGCCGTGCAGCGACCGCTTTGGTTGTACGTTACCAACTCCGAAAATCCATCATCGCTGTTCCGTACAAATCGCCCGCGACCGTCTGCAACAATCTTTGTACGATTCCCGGTGGGATCGACCACAACCAATCCGCCGTTCTCCTGACGTTCATACAGGATCTGCAACCGGCCCAGGACCTTCAAAGCTTGCGTTGCCGGGTTCAGCCACTTGTACTCGATGCCTTGTCCATTACGAGCATCTAAGGTTACTTGGTCGAAGATGTCGTATTCAAACGCGACCTTATGCTCTGGCCCCGACACTTCTTGAATCCGCGCTTGCTCAGTGTGCTTGTATTCAAAGACCTCGCCACTCGCCAACTCGATCTTGGCATGCGTGTCATAAGGGCCTGGTTCCAGTTTCAACAACCGCTGGCCACTTGCATCGAATTTGTCGGTCAGCCCGCCGCTGCTGCTGTAGCCATAGCGTTCCTTCAGCTTGCCAGCCCGAGTGATCGAGATCACGCGATCGCAATCGTCATACTCATACTCGGTCGTCGTCCCACCGCCATCGACCACGCGCGTAATCGCCTCGCGCAAGTTGTAATCAAACTTGGTTGCGTAACCGGTTGGATCCCGGAGCTCGTCGACCAGATTCCATGACTTATAAAAATACGACCAAAACGATCCATCGGCATCGCGCTGCCTAGTCACATTCCCATTGGCATCGAAACCAAACTGTTGAACTTGCCCACGCATGTCGGTTCGTTCAACAATCCTGCCCATCGCGTCTATTTTCGTGCCGGCGATGGCAGGTTGAAACGCGGCCAGCGTCGGCAGATTCTGCCGCACTTCATTTGGCAAAGAGGAAAGAGTCGCGTCGACCATTTCGGGCGAAGTTACACCGCCTGACGCAAGCGAACCTAACGTCCACGCAGCAGGGCTATCGGGCAGATTGTAGGCCAGCCCATCGGGGCGATGCGGCTGCAAATGCATCGGCAGCAAGAACTGGCCGCTAGCATCCACACGTCCAATATGACCGCCGTCAGCATCGTACAGATAATCGACTTCATCGCCATTGGGTTCGATCTCTTTGACGATATTCCCTTGGTCATCTTGCTGGAACAAGCGCACTCCGCCTTGCGAATCAATGATCTTTTCAATCGCGCCCGATTCGTCATAGTAATACTCGAAACGCGCTCCATCGGCCCACGTCACAACCGCCAGTTGTTCCTCTGGATGATACTCCAGTCGCAGGTCATACAATCCGTCGTCTCCCCACGAATGGATGCAGCGACCGTGCGGATCGTATTCGTAATGAAAGGCGTATCGATTGCGGTCTTCTTTGCGAACCATCCGCGACTGTTGGTCATACGCGTACCGGCCCTGAGCCTCCAGGCCATCGATCCATTCAACTAAATGCCCCGTTTCATCGTAGCGATAGCTGGCCACAATATTGCGATCACGACCGACAACCGACGCGACAGCAGCGAGCTTTCCGCGGCCATCATAAGCCAGTTGCAATTGCACACCAGCTTCGTCGGTCACTTTGGTCAGTCGATTGTAGTGGTCGTATTCCAGTTGGACTTTTGCGTCCTGTGTGATGAGTTGAGTGGCCGAAAACCGTTGGCGATTTTCATTGCCAAACACGATGGTCGGATGCAAGGCACCGGACAAATGATAACCACTGCCAGATTTCGACAACACCAAGCCATCGTTCTTGGTACGCAGCGACTGTGGATCAAGCGGCGAGAACTCAACCACGTCCCCTTCGCAATCGCGGTAAGTAAAACCCTCTTGCGTCATCGTAAGTTCGTGCTGGAAAACGTGGCGGAAGCCTCGTCCCAGTTCAGAATCTTGCTGGGCCAGCAAGCTAGAATAGAAACGTTGCCACTTTAAATGCGGATACTCGGGATGATCCCAATCGATGAAGTCGTCCACATTCGCACCCGTGACCACATCGATCGGCTCGCCCGCGCGACCACAACTCTTGTTAACGCTGCTGGGCTTCTTTTTCAACTTCTTGCCGACGTCGCCGATTTTCTTTGAAAGCGCTTTGCCAGCGCTGGTCGCTTTGAATTTCTTGAACGCCTTGCCCAGCGCGCTCATTCCAGCTTTCATCCCCATCGCCATCAGCGAAATGGTTGGCGGGCCAGCAACTAATACCGGCGGTCCAGCGGGAATCGTCAGCAGATTACTCGTTGGCATCACCAGCGATTTGACTGCCCCCTTTTTTCGCGGACGCGGAATCGGAGGCATACCGATGCAGTGGCAACTGAGTACCGGCAAGGTCGCATGGCTCAGCGCATCTCCGTCGCAATTGATCGTTGCGACGCCCATAAAGATCTCGCACTCATTAGCCGGTGGCTTGATAAACGTCCCGCCGATCGGAATATGCGGCGGCATCGCGATGCCTTGCGTGCCAGCAAGCGCACGCGGCAATCCATTTATCTTCACGGTGGCACCGACAATCGGCAACAAATCCATTGGATCGAAAATGTAGCCCACAAAGGGGTGGGGCACCGGCAGTGGTGGTACTGGCCCGGGTGGTTGGATGATATGAATATCGATACCGACCACGGGATCGTAGTGTTTAGCGGCTGGCATCATGGTCGGAAGTTCCCGTTCAGTTCACTCTTAGGATTCAACTTTAGCTAAAGCTTTCTTGGCTTCGTCCAACACTCGATAGTATTGGCGACCCAAAAGCTGTTCGCATTCGTGGTTCAAGTCGAAGTTTTTCACCTTCATGCCCGGTGTATCAAGCATGCGTTGCAGATCGTTCAGCATGTAAGGCACAGTGGTTCGAGACCGCATTTCGCTGTCGATATTGCGAGCGCTGGACAAAGCATGTCGCGCGTGATCCCATGCGACTTCGAAATCGCTCGATTGTTGAGCACAGAAGCAGGCCATGCGATGAGCTTCAAAGGACATGTTGGGATCCTGGCTGCGTTGGGCTAAGACCGCTGCTTCGTTGTACAAGTTGCGAGCCTCGCGATACTGTCCGCCAGCGACTTGACTGCCCGCTTCGGCCATCCCCGTCGACATCATCATTTTGATTTTTGCCGGATCGGTGTTCGACATTTGGTGAGCTGCAATGCGAGCCGACTTATACGACTCAATCATTTTCTTCAAATCGCCATGTTTGGCCAGCGTCGCGCCGACGATCATGTGAACAGCGGCCACTAGTGCAAACCACTGGTTCTCAATTGCAATCGTGACTGCTCGTTCGGCTAAATTGGAGACACGTTGAATCGCACCACCGTTGGCAGCCGCCGAAAGTTGAACGAACGTCGATCGGAACTCAGCTCCCGGGCCTGTTGTCTTTAACTGCTGCAAAACTTCCAGCGGCAAACCGGAGATATCCAGCACTGGTGACTGCGTCATCACATGACTAGAGTTTCGGTCAGCCCAAGCGCTGAGCATACAACTGGGCATCCAGTCGACGACCAAGATGCGAACGCTTGGCGGCCATTTGGCAACTCGAATCGGTTGTTCCAGTATTTGGTTCCATAGCTCAAGGCTAGCGATCTCTTCCGGCATCAGGACCAGCGTCACATGTTCAAACAAGTCTGCATAGTAGGCTTGATATGAGGCCAGCAATTCGACGACGGCATCCCAAGGCCGCGTTTTGCGATCTGCCGCACTGATAGCCGGTGGAGCCCAGTCGGAGGGGATTTCCAAAGATGCCAAGTCCGATTTACTATCGTCGATCTCGGCAATTAACTGTTCATAAATTTCGTTCCAATAGCTATCGTCAATCGCGCCAGTGGAAATGGGAAAGTACAGATCGGTCAAACCAGACGCTTCGCTGCCATGGTAGGCCAAGAACGCATCGACCATGCGCCCCGCTTGCGGCTCCAATCGCCATCGCAGAACGCGAGCGGTTGGGTTGGCGGTAAATCGCTGCCAATGTTTGGTTAGCGTATGGATACGCCGCAGGACTGCTTTTTCACCGGACATTGTTTACTCGTAATCGAACAGGGCTTACTCGCACTAAAAACATTCATCACCGACGACGCAACTCACATCGCCCTTGGTTTATTGGTAACCGTTCACACCTCGATCAGCCGCAGGGCGTTAGCCCCGGTTTTTTGTCGCCGCTAACCGTACAACCGCGGCTAACACCCAGCGGCTAATTGGCTCGTGTCTTTGTGGCTTCCATGATCGAGGAATGAACGGTTACGTTTATTTCTATGGCCGCGACTTGCTGCCAGTGGTTGAATCCCAAGCCACCTGCGCTTCCGCTGGCTCGGCCTCTTCGGCTTCCATTGGAGCTTTGGGTTGGCAAGGTTGGCCGGGCGCTGGAGCTCCGCCGGAGTTCAAATTCAACATCATGCCTTGGATCGAAATACCAGCCATGCTGATGTCGATGAAGTTCGCACCAACTTTCAACGACAGTTGCTGCATCGCTTCGATGACGACCGTACCCGCCTTGATATGAGTTTCACCCATCGCACCGGATTCGATCTGTAAAGCTCCACCTACCTTCAAATGCATATCGCCGCCCGCATCCAGCGAATAGCCGCCATCGACCTTGTTGTTGTAGTCACCGGCGACCGTCAAGTGTTTGCCTTCATCGCCCACCTTCTTGACTTCTTTTTTCTCGATCACCACATGCATCGATCCGCCGTCGCTAGCGTCACCATTGCCGACGATCATCTTGACGTTGCCTTCGACATGTTCCTGATGATCACGTTTGACAATCGTACTTTTATCACGCCAGACCAGTTGGCTGAGATCACCGGCGTCGTCTTTACCTTTTTCGGTGCCGACGATTTGATGTTGATTATGCAGCGTCGACTGCTTGGCATCGTTCAGCGTACGCAAGTCGAGGTTCTTTTGAGCGTGCAAGAAAACGCGTTCCTCGCCCGCTTTGTCCTCGAACATTAACTCATTGTAGCCATCGCCACCTTGCGAACTGTTGGTCTTCCAATAGCTGCGAGTCTTATTCGCAGGTAGAGGATAATGCTGTGTTTGCTCGCCGTTGTAAATGCAGCCCGTCACGATCGGGCGGTCAGGATCGCCTTCTAAGAATTCAACGATTACCTCTTGCCCGACGCGAGGAATCGAGACGAACCCCCACGACTTGCCTGCGGAAGGGTAAGCAACACGGACCCAGCACGACACCTTATCGCCTTGTGAGAATCGTTTGTCTCGGCCTTCGCGGTCCCAATGGAAATGCAATTTGATGCGACCTTGTGGATCGGTGTGGATTTCATCCGCACTTGGACCAGCCACCGTGGCGGTTTGGATGCCGGAAATAATCGGCTTGGGCGTCAAGCGGCGTGGACGGTACTGAATATTTTGCGGGACACACTCAAAATGATTCTTGTAAGAGGAAACCGCGTTCGAACTGCTGAAAGGCCCCGGCTGGGACGCCGAATGCGTGATCTGCGTAATCAATCGGTTTTGGCCATCTTGGTCAGGTGCATCATGGTGTGCTTTCAGTTTAAAGCAGTATCCAGCCCCAAACGACTTGCACGTACTGGAGGCGATGACGAGGTCGAAACGAGTCTCCTCCTCTTGGATTCGAATCAACGACTCTTGATCACCGTCGCTAGGCTCCTGGAATTCGCCGGGGAAATCGTACAGTTCGTAGCCCTTGTTATTGGAAAGACTCATCAACTGGTCATCCAGCTTGTCTTTGCCGACCTTCAAGTTTTCGGAAGGCTTACTATGATCGTAATCGGTGTGTTCATATCGCCCAGAGACAAACTCAAAGGAGCGTTCCCAGTGCGTAATATGGTCCGCTTGGTCCTGCCCGCCCGATGTTTGAGGGAAATCGACTTCGGCTTCGGTCGCTTTGGGATAGTTCAGATTGTCGCACAGGGTCAGCGTGTGCTTGTCTTTGTCATGATTAAAGTAGTAGTAGATGCCATACTGCTCCAAGGTCCGCGATAGAAAATTGAAGTCTGTCTCGCGATACTGAACGCAGTGATCGACCTTCCGCGACTTCAGCACCGTTGCATTGCCACTGGATTCCCAAGTTTCGACGTGGTTGTATTCCTTCACTCGCTCCAGGAGTTTGCGGTACACATCATCCAAGGTCTTCTCTTCTTTTTCGGGATGATAGATGTAGCAACGAGCCGCTCGTGTCATGAACCAAGTCCAGGGAGCGATGCGAATGCGATAAGAACGATACTTCATGCCACCTTTATCGGTGTTGACATCCCCGAGCCAGAAGTGACTGACATAGCCGTGCACATAGCGTGGCGACAACGGCGACTTCTTATCAAACCCGCGATCGATTTTGATGCCTTGCGGGAACCCAACGATCTTGTCGGGCGTTAGATCGAGCTTCTTGGAAGTCAAATCGACGAAGAACTCGAACGGCTGCGAGATTTCTTCGCGCCCTGAAAGATTTGTGATGATAGCCTCATCTCCAAAGAGATCTTTGGAGACTAATTCCAGTAATCGGTCGGGCATGATAATCGGCCTTCGATCCGCTTTGTTTGTACGAAGTTAGCGATGGGGGATTCTGTGAGAGCTTGAATCTGCAAGCAACAGGAGATCCGAAAGAACCGCCTGCAGATTCTAGCGATAGTTTCCGTTCTCGTCTTGAGGATCACTGGAGGTCGCTGCCCATTAGGCAGAAACCAACCATGTGAAAGCGAAAAGAGCGAGCACCACGTGGCCTCGCTCGTTCAATTCTCGCTTTGAGCACCGATCCACAGCAGATGCATGCCGTGGACCACATCCTGATCGAACAGCCACCGTAAGGCGACTTGGCCTTAAGCCTTCTCGCCTTGAGCAACCTTCCAGCCGTAGCGGGTATTGCCCTTCTTGGTGCCCTTGTCGTCCATCTCGGTGTAGACCACTTCGAGCTCTTCAAAGTTCAGCGAGAAGCTTTCCATCGGCTTGCCTTGGCCAGCACCGCTGATGGTGTGCGAAGTCACCAAGACGTTTTTCAATTCATATCGCAGGTATGTTTGTCGGGAATCACCGGTCGTAGCCGTGGTGAACTCAATTTCAACCTTCGGGAAAACCTTGCCCAAGCAAACAGCTTCTGCCAGCTTAGGAGTCGACTTGTCAAGCAACTTGGTGCACTGAACGTCTTCCATCATAACCGAACCACGGCGACGGGAAGTGCCGGTTTCGCCTGTGCCTGGCTTGTGAACCATTTGCGACATGCTTTCCAAGTCAATCCACTTTTGATGCTTTGCATCCAAGCTTTCACCGTCAACACCATCAAATTTGATATAAGCAGCCATCGTACTGAACCCTTATGAAGTATCGTTTTCGGGCTTCGTTCGCCCCTGCTCGGGGCTGTTGTTCCGAACTACCGAAACTTTTAACCATTGCCCTTTGCCTTACACTACCGTTCTCGTACGACGCTCGTTTTGGTTGCTTACATTTTAAAAAATCTTTTCAGATGCCTCCCGTGCCGGTTTTGGCAAGGCGATTAGACCTCTGGCTAACTCCATATTGGGAAATGTGGTATGCTAGAGCAGTCGCATTAAACGACGCGAAAGTGCCCATCTTGCCGTGCCGCCATAGTTGACTGGCGCTGCAGATATCGCGTACTTCGCCCCACCCCATCGCGCTGCTGTCGCTACGCTGCTACGTTTTCCTGATGTGTAAGCACCAGCAGACCAGTCGGCGATGCGTTATTTGAGAAAGCCCCCCGCCGATGCAAACCATGCTGGATGTTACGCGTAGACAGTTTCTGAATCGCATGTCGACGGGACTAACTGGTGTGGCCTTGTCGAACTTGCTCACTCAAGAACTGCTGGCTAGTCCGCACCCTGCATTCACAGGGATCGCGAAAGCGAAACAAGTGCTGCAGATCTTCTGCCCCGGCGCAGCTTCGCATATCGATCTGTGGGATCACAAACCCATGCTCGAGAAATTCGATGGCACTCCGCTGCCAGGCGGTGATTCCGAAGTGACCTTTCAAGGCAAGAATGGGAACTTGATGAAATCGCCGTGGGCCTTCGCTCCCGCTGGTCAGTCGGGCAAAATGATCTCGACGTTGCTGCCGCACATGGCCACTCATGTGGACGATATCGCCTTCATCCACAGTATGTCGTCTCGCACCAACACCCATGGCCCTGGTTGTATTTATCTGAATAGTTGTTTTACTCGGGAAGGCTTTCCCAGCGCTGGCTCATGGATCAGCTACGCACTGGGCTCGCAGAACGATAACTTGCCGACTTACATCGCAATCCAAGATGTAAGAGGAGAACCACCCAACGGGAAAGCAAACTGGAGTAACGGCTTTCTACCCGCGAAGTATCAAGCGGTCACCATGTCCGCTCATCAGCCCCTGCGCAACGTCGCTCGACCAAGCCAAATCTCCTTGGAGCAGGAGCTCGCGACTCGCGACTATCTCCAGCAACTCAACCAATTGCACAGCCAAGCTCATGCTGGCGCAGACCAATTGCAAGCGAGAATGGCCGCCTATGAACTGGCTGCCAAGATGCAATTGGCCGCGCCGCAAGCAAGTGACTTGTCCCAAGAGCCAGCCCATATTCACCAACTGTACGGAACCGATGATGGCAATAACCTAAAGGCGTCTTATGCCCGCAATTGCCTTCTAGCACGCCGCTTTTTAGAACAGGGCGTTCGCTTCGTCAGTCTCTACTGTGCTTCGCGTGCCAGCGCCGTCGATGGCTTGTTGAACTGGGACGCTCACAAGACGCTGAAGGCAGACTACGAAAGGCATTGCCCTATCTTTGATCAACCCACAGCCGCACTACTGACGGATTTGAAGCAACGCGGAATGCTGAATGATGTCCTGGTCATTTGGTGCACCGAGTTCGGACGCATGCCAACGCATCAAGAGGGAACGAGTGGGCGCGATCATAACCCTGACGCCTTTACGACGTGGATGATGGGAGCTGGCGTGCAAGGCGGAGTCAGCTATGGTGCAACCGACGATTTTGGTCGTCGCTCTGTCACTGATATCGCTTCTGTATATGACTTTCATGCGACGATCCTGCACCTGCTTGGGTTAGACCACGAAAAACTAACTTATTACCACAACGGAGCCAACCGTCGCCTGACCGATGTTCACGGACATGTTCTCAAGCCTCTCTTAAGTTAAAACCACTATGCCTTCCAATACTTACTCGTTGGTGCTTTTTGGGATTGGCTTGTTTGCCTCAAGCTATTGGTCCCTGCACGCGTTGCAAGCCGACGAGCGTGCAGACTTCTTCGAACAAAAGATTCGGCCCGTTCTGATTGAACACTGCTACCAATGCCATAGCGCTAAATCAGAAAAACTTCGAGCTAATCTGCTCGTCGATTCGAAACTGGGCTTGGAAAGGGGGGGCGATAGTGGCCAACCGGCGCTGGTGCCGCATCATCCCGAAGAAAGCTATCTGCTCCGCGTTTTGAACCATCAAGAACCCGGCTTGGAGATGCCGCCGGACCAACCTAAACTGCCTGACGCTGTCTTGGCAGATTTTGCTGCCTGGATCAATCAAGGAGCGTTCGATCCCCGTGAGGAAGAACTGGTTGAGATCAAACGCGCCGACAAATCGTGGTGGTCGCTGCAACCGCTGGCCAACAGTTTTGAATCGAACTCCATTGACCAATTCATCGCAACAGAACTAGCGAAGTACGATCTCAAGCTCAGTCCGCCTGCCGACGCCAGGACGCTGATTCGCCGTATGAGCTACGATGTAACTGGCCTGCCGCCGACCGCTCAAGAAGTTGAAGCGTACGCGGACGAATATGCGGCCGATCCAAACGTCGCTACCGCCGCTCTGGTCGATCGCTTGCTGGCATCTCCTCGCTACGGCGAACGCTGGGGACGCCATTGGTTGGACGTGGTTCGTTTCGGCGAAAGCAATGGCTTTGAACGGAACTTCTTGATCGACGACTTGTGGCCCTTCCGCGATTACGTAATCCGTTCGTTGAATGATGATAAACCGTTCAATCAATTCATCATGGAACATTTGGCCGGCGACGTTATTGGAAAAGACGACCCCAATGTCGAGATCGGAACTGCCTTTATGGTCGCGGGCCCGTTTGATGACGTCGGCAATCAAGACAAGGTCGCTCAAGCAAACATTCGGGCCGCAACACTGGATGACATGATTACCGCCACAGGCAGTGCGTTTTTGGGGCTAACGATCAATTGCGCCCGCTGCCACCATCATAAATTCGATCCGATTGCTACCGAGGACTACTATCGATTACGCAACGCATTGGAAGGGGTTTCACATGGACGACGCGAGCTTGCAACCAGCCCGCAGCGCGTAGCCTACGAGTCCGCAATGCAGGCGTTGAATGAAACTCTGCGAGGCATCGAAGCGGAACGCAAATTGGTCGATGATGCTATCGAGGCGAAAGCAAATCAAGCTTACCAAAACATGAAGTTCTTAAGACCGAAAATCGATGTCCATGGGACCGACGAATCTTTTGACGCTGTAGAAGCCAGCTACGTAAAGTTCGTCGTGCTGGGGCTGACCAGCGATCATCAATCGGGCGCTCGCAGTCTGCGGCGAAGCGGACATGGGGGCAAGCTGACGGAGTTTCAAGTTTGGAGTGCCGATGATACCAGTCGCAACGTCGCTTTGGCGAGCTACGGCACAACCGTTTCCGGCACAAAATCAATGGTTGCGGAAGACTTTCCAGAGGCGTATGGACCTCAATATTGCATTGATGGTACTTTGGGAGAAGCGTGGTTTATCGGTTCGCCGTCGGTGCTCATTCTAAAATTTGCAAAGCCGGAACGGATTGGTCGCATCACGTTCATCAACGCACGCGGCGACAAAACCATCGACGATAGCCAAGTCCGGGGAGCGACCCCTTGTGAATACGAGATTCAAGTTTCCATGGACGGCCAGTCATGGACAACCGTCGCCAGCGATTCGGATCGCGAGCCATGGTCCGTGGGGCATGGAATTGCGCTTGCACGGCGGTTGCTGCAGACAGCCAGCGAGACGGCCGAACTGGCCGAACTAGATCGCCGAATTGCGGAAGTCAAAACGCAGATCGCTCAAGTTCCACGACTGCCACAATATTGGGTCGGCAATTTCCAGCAACCTTCGGTGGCAACGCATGTCCATCTGGGTGGGGACCCGATGAAGCTGGGCGCAGCCGTCGCACCGGCCAGCCTCGCCGTCCTGGACCAGGTCACAACGGCCTACCAGTTGCCTTCCGATGCTGCCGAAAGCCAACGTCGATTGGAGCTTGCCAAATGGATTGCCAGCGACGATAACCCGCTGACCACGCGCGTCCTAGCCAATCGTGTTTGGCAATATCATTTCGGTTCCGGTCTTGTACAAACTCCAAGTGATTTGGGTTTCCAAGGAGGACTGCCGTCCCACCCCGCGCTGCTAGACTATCTTGCGCAGCGACTGTTGCAAAACCAATGGAGATTAAAAGCGCTTCATCGCGAGATCTTACTGTCTCGGACTTATCAACAAAGCTCAACGTACGACGAAACAGCAGCACGCATCGATCAAGAGTCGCGTCTATTGTGGCGTTTCCCGCCACGACGCCTAAGCGCAGAAGAACTACGCGATACCATGTTGATGGTGGCTGGCAAACTGCAACTCGAACCGATGGGTGGTCCAGGGTTTCGACTGTACAAGTACACGCAGAACAACGTCAGTACTTATTTTCCGCTGGATCAGCATGGGCCGGATACTTATCGTCGATCGGTCTATCATCAGAATGCGCGAGCCAGCGTAGTCGACCTCCTGAACGACTTCGATTTTCCAGACAGTTCCCAAGCGGCCCCCAGTCGTGCAAGTACGACAACTCCGTTGCAAGCCTTGACTCTGTTGAACCATAGTTTTACGACCGATATGGCCGCTTCTTTTGCCGGTCGCTTACCGCCAGGTCACGAGATCGATGACGCTTATCGTATTGCGTTCCAACGCGTGCCCACTGCGATAGAATCGAAGCTTGCTAGTGATTTGATCAAGGCGCATGGCATCGAAGCTTTCTGCCGCGCATTGCTCAATGTCAATGAACTGCTCTATGTCGAATGATCTAGCCATAGCCTGACGACCTAAAGCCTGTTGCTTATTAAATGATCGCACGTCAACAGACTTTTCCTGCGACCTGAACAAGTAACGTTCACGTCTCGGCAGCACGTCAGACATTGCAAATCAATGGACGTCGCTTACCTATTGCGACAAGGTAGTAAGCACGCTTTGTGTGCCGTGACAATTCCCACTGAGGACCGTTGCCTGAAACAATCCCCCAGCTTTGAAAGGTCTGCATCACGAAGGCCAAGCCAGCCTTGGTTGGCCAAACCGCGTCCGGAATTGACCAAAATCGACTGTCGAAATGCCTTCGCCATCGTAGTCATATCGTTCATTGTATCCCGCTTGGTTGGGCAGACGACCAAATGCGGAACGGAACTCGCCGAAGTCAAACAACGTCACCACCCCGTCACCGTCACCGTCACCAAAGCGTGCAAAGAATCCGTCCGCTTCGCGACTGCCAAATAGCTGTGTGTCACCACCAATGCCGTCGCGATTGGCATCCAACTGCCGCCCGGCCCGCGTGAGCTTCGTGCCATCGATACTCAACTGGTAAAAACCGTCCAGTAACGCATTGAAAGGTCCACGAGTAAAGCCGCCGGCAAACTTTATATTTACTATGGTCTGACCACTAGCGTTAGTGCTCGTAGTCCAACTGGTCGCAACAGGACCGCCGCCAACACCGCGCTTGGTTACCGCAAACGCACCGGTGGCTATCTGGATCGCTCCATCAAATACCACCGTGATTTGACTAACCAGCGAACGCTGCGACGAACCGTCGCCAACGACGATGGGACCAACCAATTCAGGTAAATCAAGAACTGAGATGACCATGGTCTTTTCAAAGAATAATCCACCCTGGTCGGTCGCTCGTACGCGAATCGAGTAACTCGACTTCGTTTCAAAATCCAGTGTTGTCGCCGTCCGCAATGCCCCGGCAAAAATCGTAAATCGGGAGTTATCCTGGTCACCCACCCCAGGCACCAACGTATAAGTAAACGTGTCTGAGGGATTGGGATCGGTTGCAGAAAAAGTTCCGATCACTGAATTCAATGGCAGGTTCTCTGCAATACTTTGACCGGACAAGCTAACGTCTGTCGGTGCTCGGTTTGGCACAGTTCTGGTAAACCGATAGTCGGCAATTACCGGCAAATGGTCTGATACAACGGCTAGTGCATTCAAGACCGCAGAACGACTGGGCAAACCCGCCAGTGCCGTATTGCGACTATCATTGATTGCCGCATTGACGGGCAATGATCCGTTAACGCCGAACGATCGATAGCTGGAGGGAACGATATCCAAGCCGACTTGATCCAGCAGTTCTCCGGAGACTAACTGGAAGTCGAATCGGTCATCCAGCCCGCCACCTACTAGCCCCAAACTACTGGGCGGATTCAATGCCGGAGATTGAGTAAACAACGCTCGGTAGCTGGACCCACCGCTCCAAGAACCTGGCCGATTCAGAGGATCGAACGCTTGGCCAGGCCCACTCGCCAGTAACGCTTGGTAACCAGGTTCATTGCTGGTGTAGGTATTGAAGTCACCAGCGTAAATGATATTGCGACCATCGCCCAGAGCATCAGCATTGGCGCGGATGAGATTAGCCTCCACCAATCGCCGATCGCGACTTTCAGCATCGTCAACCGCTTTGTAATGCGAGTTGTAAAGATAGAAGTCGGCCGAACCTGTCGTGCCTACTGGTCGGAACAAATAACGCAAGACTTGTCGCGCAATGCCTGAAGTACTTGGTGTTCCAATCGCGATTTCACTGATCAATTGCAACGTCGATGAGTTGTAGACAACTCCTTGCGTCAACCCAAACTGTGCTCCCTGGTTAGTCAATTGAGTTCCATTCAACGAGCCACGACGGTAGACGTTGGTGCTATATGCGGAATTGAGTATCGACGTCACCAATGCGGTGGTGGTCGCTTGCGATTCCACCTCTTGCAAAGCCAACAGATCAATGGGCCGGCTTATTCCATTGACTATTTCGTTGCCAATACCAACGAGAATTGTGGATAATCCGTTGCGTACACCTTGAGAACCTCCGGCAGCAATGTTGTAAGTCACAAATCGCAAATCGACGGTCTCGGTAATCCCCGCCACCACAGTCACGACAAAGCTTTCGGTAGCTGTCAAAGCGCCGTCGCTGACGGTGAGCGTGATGGTCGACGTGCCTGATTGCCCGGACGCTGGTGCAATTGATACTGTTCGATTCGCCCCCGTGCCACCTAGTACGATGCCCGTTAAAGGAATCAGACTGATGTTCGAACTCGCCGCAGTTACGATTAAGCTCGCTGGGTTCGATTCGGCGTCACCAACAATGAATGGAACTTCCGTGATCGAGGTCTCGAATGGTGTGTTCTGGTCCGCAATGCTTGAAATCGTCGGAGGAGTATTAATAACTAGCGGAGGTGACGAAAAATTAAAATCATCAATCGCCAAACCATCGTCGGCTCCACTCGCATTAAAATCCATCCATCGAATCCAGAAGGTCGCTTCATTGGGAATGTTCAGTGAACGAATCGTCGCGGATCGAGTTGCTCGATTGCTGGCCAAGTTTCCATTTAATGCACCCGTGGTACCTGTAGTGATAACACTTTCGAAATCAAGCTCATTGACGTCGATCCAAGTGCCTGTCGATAAACTGGTCGCATTCAAGCTATACTGAAAATCCAATCGATCGCTGCGCCCCAAAGTCCCCAATCGCCATTGCTCGCCGGTGTAACCAATCGTCATCTCAGTCATTGCCGCACCGGTCAAATTTCGAATTGCGGCTCCGACAGTCGACGTCAAACTACTGCTCAACAGAGTTCCAAGAGCTCGTTCGTTGGAGCCGGTCGCGCCATAACTATAAGTGTCGCCCGCATTCGCAGCACCATTGTTGGCGGTATAGAATATGTTTGCATTGGCCCCCGATTCGCTTAAGTACCAGCCCCCGGGCAGCGTGCTGGATGTGCTAGAAGCGGCCAAAGAATCAAAGTTTTGAGTGTACGTGGTGCCTGCCGTCGAGTACTCAATTACGGCCGCTGGAGCCACCGCGCTGACAATCCCGTCGATCCAGGATTGATATGCGTCGACGCGAGTATTAAAGGACTGATCGCCCCAGCCCGCGTTTTGTAGCGTCCCACCGGAGGTCACTCCAGCAACAACCGCTTGGCCATTGACGTCGATAAAGGAAGGACCACCTGAATCACCCGGCGCAGTATTACTCTCGTTGGAGTTGGCATCAAACGTCCAATGCAATAGTGTGGGAGTGACTCTTTCAAGCGTAGTCGTCCCAACCCGTTTGGTACCGTAAGTGTTGTCGTGGCCGGTTTGGCCAGTGCCCCCCCCACCAAAACCCACTAAAGTCATCAACGTACCAACCGCTGGGGCCGTTCGCCCGATCGGGACGGGTACGATCGAAGTGATCGGCGTATCGAGCCGGTAAATTGCGATGTCATTGGCAGTTTCTTCCCCTAGGTCAAAATCGTTGTAGTTGGGGTGAATAAAGATCTGCGAAGCGTTATACGTTGCATCGCCAAATCGGACTCTGCCCGTAACGCCTTGCGCTTCGATGGCCACATGCGCAGCGGTTAGTACATATTGCGGCGCAATCAGGACTCCAGTTCCGATAAATGCACTGGAACTGCCGCTGCGATATCCAACTTGTGCGACCGACGGAAAGTCGTTGGTAATGGTTCCATTGACGATTCTGGGCGTGACCGTCGTGGATAGGGCGTTCATCGGACGCACGTCAACTACCGTTACCAGCGGCTCGGTATCGCCATACGCCAAATCGCTGGCCATCAAACATCGATCTTCCAGTTTTTCAAAACGCAGGCGCTGTCGGCGTATGCAACTAGGTATTTTACGGTTGATGGAAAAGTTAGAAGGGAGTGTCTTAAACAAACGACGGAGCATGCTGAATCCAAGGGCAATTGATTTGAGTAAACACGATCGACATCCATTCAACGAGACAACCGCCGCATGTCCGAAGTGATGTATGGAGTTCAGAGAGTATATTCCGGTCGTCTAACTTCAGCGTCCCCAAAAAACGCTGCTTTTCGTGAAATTATCGCGAAAGGACTTTGCTGAGATATCGCGATATACTTCTTCGGTTATCTCCGTACGTTAGCCGCCACCGCTTGTTATTGAGGGCTGGCGCTTAAACGACGAATTTCAATGTCCTTGAATTCGACAAAGGTTTTGCCGTTCCCGTGGACTTGCAAACCGATATGTCCATGCTGCGGAATCGCTGGGTCTTCTTCGGTAAAATCCACCGCAGGGACATCATTCACCCAAGTTTGGATGGTGCGACCTTTCGCCAAGATTCGCATTTCGTTCCAGTCATCCTTCTTGATCGAAGCGGCGACTTTCGCTTGGTCTTTGGATTCCGCGATCACTTTGTTGCGGCGGGACTCATCGTATAACTTACCCCACCAACCGTCACCAGCATCGACTTGATAGCCTTCCATTTCCGAACTGCCTTCCACGCGTTGACTGCGAATCTGAATGCCCGAGTTGACGAAGCCTTCGCTGCCACGGATGCGGATCTTTAATGACAACTCGAAATCTTCAAACGACTCTTTGGATGACAGGAAAGTGTTGTGAGGAATATTCACCTCCAGCGACGCGTCGCCGCCAGCAATGACACCATCGGCCACTGTCCACCAACGCTGATCGTCGGGGATGGTTTCCCACCCCTCCAACGACTTTCCGTCAAACAGTGGTGTCGCATCTTGAGCTCGGCTGGAGCTTGAGGGCATCGCGAACACCCCAAGCATGGCAAACAATGCGACACAGCAACGGCCAAACGATTTTAGCTTAAGCATGATCTAGTTCCTGATTTCTCTTCGGCAGGTGGGAGGACGGGCCTTAGTACCAACGTAACGTGGCCAGATAGTTTCGCAATTGGATGGCCGCAGGCGAATTCGCTTCGGAATCAATCTTGTATTCTTCATTCAACGATTCAACGCGGTAACCTCGCTCAAACAACGACTCTTTCAGCTTGGCCACCGGCTTGTTCTCAGGACCAAACAACAAGTCGATTCCTAATTGAGGTTCGACGGCTGGAATTCGCATGCGGTTGGGCACTCGCTCACTGCCGAACACCAAAGCTCGAAAATATTCCCTGCGCTCAAAAGCCGTTACCAATGCGATCGTACCGCCCGCACCAAAGCCACCGACTACGGTCAGTCGATCATCGACTTCGTAGTTTTCGTTCATGTAAGCCAGCGTGCGATCGAAAACCGACAACTCCTCCATCGACCAAGCTTGTGGATCCGCCGATGTCGCAACGCAAATCGTGAATTGCTGCTCACGACAAAAGACTTGCCACGCGTCGACGATACGTTGACGTTCCACTTCCATGCCAGGCTCCGCAGCGATAATCAGCAAACCAAGCGGCTTGGTCGCTGCCCCGTTGGGTACATAGGCAAACACTTTGTTGGGAATATCGGCAAACGGTAAATCGATAATGCCCGACTGCCGCTGTTTCGCATTCGCATCGCTATCGTTTTCGCTACTGGCGGCAGTAACGGCCAGTTCGCTGAGATTGGGGACATCCAGCTCACTAGATGCTGGCCAACGCATCGGTTGCAACTCGATCGTCTTAAGCTCATCAGACTCCGGTGCAACTGTTTGTACCGCCAGTGGGCGCCGATAGTCGTTGAAATCGATCTTGGCAACCAACTGCTCAAGTGTGCTGACTTCTTCACCGGCGACCGAGCGGATCACATCGCCAGCTTTGATCCCGGCCAGATCGGCTGGACCGCCGCGTTCAACGGCCGCGACAACAACCTGTGTTTCTTCGGTGTCGGTCGCTACAGCAACTTCGCGGGGAATCAAGCCGATGAAAGGCTGGCTGTATTTAGGCAGTTCCTGCACCAACTCGCACTCTTGGCTAATCCGTTGACCGTCACGGTCGACCGTAACGCTTACTTTTTGGCCAGCATCCAAGGGCCCAAGCAGATGCCGAAGATGGTTCACGTATTGCACAGGCGTGCCATTGATCTCGCGGATAATGTCGCCTTCACGCAGTCCCGCGTCGGCCAGCGGCGTACCGGGAATGACACCGGCAATTTTGACTTCGCGTTCAAAGTCATCACGACCGACAGGTCGAAATCCTAACAATCCTCGATGGATATCCTTGCCCTCCTGCATGGTCGGTAGACGCTGCAAGATATCTTCTAAAGGGATCGCAAACCCAATTCCGGAATCGTACCATTGTTGGACTTCCCCCTCGGTCGCAATACCGGGGTCGATGGGTGCGATGATGCCGATGACATTGCCATCGATGTCGATGAGCGGACCGCCGTAGTTGATCGGCGATATTTTTGCGTCGGATTGGATCGCTTTGTTCCATATGCGGTAAATGGCGCTCACAATCCCAATCGATCGCGAGGCGACGGCGACGTCAAAGGTCTTCCCCAACGCAATCGACCATTGCCCCACCTGCAATTGATTGCGAGCCACCGGTGTGGGCGTGGGCAATGGCTGGTCGACTTCGATTTTCAGCAAGATCAACTCGCGGCTATGATCGCGAGCGACCAGCCTGGCCGCTTTCCTGGTCCCGTTGGGCAGTACCACAGTGATGGAAGCGGGATCATTTCGGAACTGGAACTGACTGGTAATAATCCAGCCATCGGCACCGACAATGGTTCCCGAAGTGGGCCCTTCAGAGATCGCTTCGCTGTTGACGACCTGCAGGCCGCCAAACGTTTCGATCTGCACCACGCAATCTTGAACTTTGCGCACGGCGGCTTGGAACGCATCCTCTTCGGCCTGCATCAAGGCAAGCGATTCGACACTTTCTTGAGCCCACAGGTGCTGGGTACAAACCGTCACGCAAATCCATCCAGCGATCAAAACGATGAGTCGGTTCAGCATAAAAGTCCAGCGACTGTGCGCGAAAAGGAAGGCATCGAAACTACGATGCGGAAAAATTAAAATCGCTATCTCGAATCGCGGTCGCCATCGCTTTAGGGACTTCGGATTCAGCGAGCACCAAGGCAGCGCGATTCTCTGCCGTCTTGGCACGCATCACTTGTTCGGTAGCAATCGCTTCTGCGCGACGGCGTTCGGCTTGTGCTTGAGCCATTCGCGTATCCGCTTCGGCTTGGTCCGCTCGCAATCGAGCGCCGATGTTTTGCCCCACTTCGATATTCGCGATATCAATAGAGACGATACGAAACGCAGTTTGGTTGTCCAGTCCGCGATTAAGCACTTTTTCGGAGATCAAATTCGGGCGTTCAAGCACAATGTTATGCGTGTCGGCCGAACCAATCGCGCTGATCATGCTTTCTCCAACGCGAGCGATAATGGTTTCTTCCGTGGCACCGCCGATCAACTGGTCCAAGTTGGTTCGCACGGTCACTCGCGCGGTCACTTTCAATTCCACACCATCGCGAGCGATCGCTGACAAAGTGCGAGACAGGGAATGATGCGGATCGGGACAATCAATGACTTTGGGGTGTACGCTGGTTTTCACTGCGTCCAAAACATCACGACCGGCCAGATCAATAGCCGCAGCGCGATCAAAATCAAGATTGATCTTTGCTCGATGCGCCGCAATGATCGCATAGATGATGTTCATCACATTCCCGCCAGCAAGATAATGGGCTTCCAAGCGTTCGGTAGTGACACCATTGGGGCTGTCAATGTTTAGGCCCGATTGGGCCGCCATGATTTTCGCGTTGACGATCACATGCGGGCGAACTTGGCGAAAGTACATGCCGACCAAGCTCGCCATTTTCACGTCCGCATTGCTCATCCAGGCTTGAAACCACAGCGAGCCGAAATTCCAAAAGACAATGGCGAGGACCAAGGCGATGAAGGCCGAAATAATAACAGCGCCGAACAACAGCAAGCGTCCAATACTGAGGTTCGCGCCGCCATCTTCAAAGCCCAAGCGTTGCGCGAAAAACAGTGCCTCGCTCAGATTCCAATAACAAGTCGATAAATCCATGAAGCGTGCTCAAGTTCTTTAATGGAGGTGTTTACTGCCTGTCGACGCCTTTCCCAATGGTACCGGCGGGCATCGTTAGAGTATAGCAAACCGTCCAATGAAAAGATAATCAACCGGTACAAAAAACCATGCATCCACCGGTTCTTCCCTCGCCCAGGTCTTTTTTCTGCCAGCTACAGCTACTAACGCCCACTGGCCGAACACCATTTCGGTCAGCCTCGTTTCTCGCTACGGCCAGACTAGTTCGATGAGCGTCACGGCTTGACGCGCCAGCTTAAAATGAAGCTGACCGCGGCCGTCGGCAAAATTGCTATCGGTAGCATCCGTTGCGACCGACAGTTGGCTTGCGATCCTCAAGGATTGAAGCTGGTCTTGGGTGGGCGTTTGCGGTGACCCCATGGCTATCCAAGCGGTGTACGAATTAGAGTGATTTTGGTCAATCAACCATCGCGTTACAGCGGGACTGCCGCTGGGTTGGCCAGCCAGTTCCAAGTCCACATGAGCGTCGTCACCTGGCAGGTCATCATCGTGGTAGTGCCACGCGAGGACCGTGATACGGTTCCCGTCACGAGCAGCTAGGGCTGCAACATCCGGTTGCTGGCGAACACCCGTTACAAGAAGATCGTCCAAGGGCACGGCTCCATCGCTGTGAACATGAATGCGGTCACCTTGCATACGAGCAAACATGCGAAATACATTCAATACTGGTTTGTCAATTCCATTGGTGGCCAGCGAACGAAATCCAGCGAAATAGGGTTGATCTTCAAATTCAAAAGCCCACGTCAGCGCACCTTCGAGATTGACATTGTGGCGCAGAGCAAGATCCAATTTGCGCGGAAAAATAGCTGCTGTGTAACTCGAATACATCGTGCCGTTTCGATAAGCTCGATCTGGGCCTTTGCAAGCAGCGCAGCCCTCTGGATCGGATTCGCCGATGACGATCGGTGTATCGACAAGCTCAGGGAATTTTGCAATTACCGCAAACGCTTGGTCGATGTCTTTGAGCTGAGCAGCGATACCCATTCGCACATGGTTATCAACATTCGTCGGTTGCCCCTTGGCGTGAAAGGAAACAAAATCCAACGGGGTTCCACGCTGCCCTGTTGCCAGATTGGTCCCGTGTAGGCAGTGATTCAAGAAGCTTTCCAAGTAATCGCCACCTTTACCGCCAGCGATGTCGGGACCACCAACTCTTGCTCGGGGAATGGCGCGGCGAACAGCTCGAATCGCATGATCGTTCAGCTTAAAGAACTCCTCGCGCGTACCACGCCAATAATCGATATTGGGTTCGTTCCAAGTTTGCCAATACCACTGCAGCACTTCCTGCTCGCCATACTTTCCCGCGCAATGTTTAGCCCATTGATACACTAGCTCTTCCCATTTCACAAAGTCCTTGGGCGGATAAGCCCATCCACCAAATAACTCGCTGTAGGTTGCGTCGGGAAAATTGTGTCGATATGGCTCGGGCTTTGTGGAAAGCGCGTGCGGCATAAAACCAATCTGAACGTACGGTCTTACACCTTGCTCGCGGTAGGTGTCAAATATCTGATCGACTATGGTCCAGTCATAAACCGGATTCCCATCGGAGTCTTCGGTGTATGCGTTAGTCGATCCCCATTTCAAGCCGTGCTCGCCATTGCCAGTGACCAGCAAGCTGTGTGTGCGAAAGTAGACTTGGTCTTTCCGCAATGAACCTAATTCGCCCAGCAATTGTTTGCCATGTGGCATGTAGGCATAATTGGGTTCATCCGCGCCGAAGAATCGCCAGATCGGTTTCAGCGGACCGCTGGTATGATTAGCATCGACAGTTATCCGTACGGGAAATGTTTCCGCACGCATGCTCCCACACGCCAAGGTGGCCAGAGCGATGATCATGAAGATTTTGTTGTTGTTCATCTTGATGATTGTAGTTAAGGCGAGGGGATGCGTACCAGCAGCCATCTACAAAATCTTATAGCACTGAATAAAATGCCGAGCGTTCTTTACGGAAGCGTCTCACAAAAACTTCTACTCTGCGATTGCGATCGTTGCCCCTACTGCTGTTCAATCTGGAACAGCTTGCGAAAGGCCAGCAGCAAGTCTGCATTGTCGCCGCTTTCGGTCTCCTGTCGCAGCGATTGCAGTGGCGGATTCAACAGCTTGTTGACCAAGCGGTCGAGCGTCGCTTCGATTTCAGCCCGAACTTCCGTCGGCACACCATGGCGCTCTAGCCGCCCCAGCAAGCGTTCGTATTCGGCCAATTTGATGCTGCTGGTCATCTCCTGCAATGCTTTGATCGTTGGCCCCGATTGCCAAAATTTGGCATCAGCCACAAAACGATCGGTCTCTTCGTGGATAATCGCTTTGGCTTTGGGGAACTGCTTTTTCCGAAAGCTTAAATTGCGTTCACAGACCGCTTGTAAATCGTCCACCGAATAGATGTAGACGTTATTCAGTTCGCCTATCGCTTCTTCAAAGTCGCGAGGCACCGCCAAATCAAGGATCAATTGTGGACTTTTCTTGCGACGACGGATCAGCAATTGCCGGTAGTCTGCTTGAGTCACGATGGGCTGAGTTGCGGCGGTGGTGCTTACCACCAAATCGGCATCTTCCAATTCGGCCAGCAGTCGTTCCCAAGGGGCCAATAACAACGAAGGCTTGCCGTCAAACTCGATGTTCAATTCGTCGACCAACGTCTTCGCTTTCTCCAGCGAGCGATTGATCAAGTGGATCTTCGTCGCTCCCGCGGCTTGCAAATAACGAATTGTCTCTGTCCCCATTTCGCCGGTGCCGATGACGACGATGTGTTTATCATCAAAGCGCTCGAAAAAATCGCGAGCCACTTCGCTGACCGCCACACTGGGTATCGAGATGCGTTTGGCGTGGACTTCCGTCTCGTTCGCCACACGTTTGGCGACGTGGCTCGCACGTTGAAAAGCAGCATGAATGATCGGTCCTGCGCAATTCAAATGACGCGCCGCTTCATAAGCGTCCTTTACCTGCGAAAGGATCTGCGATTCGCCAACCACGATACTGTCCAGTGAACAAGCGACCGTAAACAGATGCTCAATCGCGCGGCTATCGGAACAACTGCTGATGTGCTCGGTGAAGACGTCGTGGGGCAATTGATGGAAGTTCATCACGAAGTCTTTAAGCTGATCGATGGTTGGCATCATCGCTTCACTCATCGCCGCCGCATACAATTCGACGCGATTACAAGTGCTCAGCAAGACAAATTCGGCTTTGGGATACTGAGCGCGCAGCGATCGCAAAGCTTGCTCGGCCTGCGGTGGCATGAACGCCATCCGCTCGCGAAGATGCACCGGTGTCCGATGATGGCTGCTGCCGATCATGTTTAGCTTCATAGGTCGCTCGCTACATCCATGCTTCTGAGGAGCGAACGGAAAAGGCAACAGGCACTCCGACCGCTGTGGCTGGGGGTGTCGTTGCCGAGGGCGTCGACTGGCCATGCGCGTTGGCAAAGACCACAATTACGGCCACAACAGTCATCGCAAAGGTGATTAAGTTAAGGCCAACGGCGCGGGATGTCCCTTGGCGAAACGCTTGAGCCTCCAACGTGATCGCCGATATCAGCCAGACCAAAAGCAGACCGCTGATGAAGATACCGGGCTCTAACCACGAGAGCTGCTCTCTGCGCAAACTGTTCATGATGACGCCACCGATCAACCCCGTGGCGATGCACACCGTGGACGCGATCAAGCAGGTGCGACCAAAGCTGTCGAGATACTCCAGCGACGGCAGTCGAAACGGCCCGCCAACGCCCAGCTTCTTTTTCAATCGCCTCTGCTGCCACAACCGAATGATCGCAACCACAAATCCCAAACTGACCGAAACAATCGCCAGACTCAACGCTCCGCCATGAATGTAACCCCACAACATCGCGGCCTCGCCTGTTCGCGAAAAGGCTATGTCCAGGACCAACATCGACGCGGAGATAATGCCGATGACCAACGGCAATATCAAGATGCCAAAGATACTGTTGGGCCGTCGGATGATCAGTACAAGGTAAGCCAGCGCCAGCCCAAACGCAGCGATCTGGCTCCAATCAAAGAAAGTCGCCGGAATCGTAAAATGTCCCAACGCCTGCCTCGCGGCCGCCTGGCGGTCATACAGAAACATCCCATGCGTCAAAATCGTGACGACAGCCAACACCACTAGCAAAGGAGCTCGCCAAGGCAATCGAAACCAAAGTCGTGTAAGTTCGAAGGCCCAGAGGATCAGATAGCTGACCAAAAAGCATCCAACAGTTACGCCTGTCATATTGTTTTGGATTTAAGGATGCGGTGGGGCAACTCGGAAAAGGCGGGGCGCTGTATATTTCAAAACAAGCATATCATGAAAGTTCAGTGTAACCGTCCACAAAATCACTTCGATTGGGTTCGTAGTACCGGCTTTGTTCGTAGTACCGGCTTTAGGCGGAAAGAACCGCTAACAAAGCGTGATAACTAGCCGCCTAAAAGCGGTACTACAAACTTCCGCCTAAAAGCGGGACTACAAACCACCGCAAAGCCCGCTGGCAACTGGGCGCTTGGGGGCAGTTTCCAGTTCAATTATGGTCGACGAACGCTAATTGATCAAAGGGCCTCAGCGGATTTCGCCGCGACACGATGACGCCGAGCCTGTCGTCAGCCAAATTTGCTCAGTGAAAATCCTGGACTTCGCTGATCCGCGTTGGGCATCGCCCCGCGTTGGTTGAGTGCAGCACCAGTGACACGCGCGCGGCCCGATGGGCACGCGGTTAAACGAAATTACTACTCTCCGTAGGCCGGACGTTCGTAGTACCGCCTTTAGGCGGAATGGGTCATAGTTTGAAAGTTCGCGTGCGTTTGCTACTCTCCGTAGGCCGGCAACAAGGTCGCTCTTGCTCTTGCCGGAACTGCGCAAAGCCAAGCATTCAATGTCCGATTGAGTCAATGTCGCTGATCGAGACAAAGCGACCGAAGTTCCGGCTTGGGCGGTGGCTTTGCTTGTTACCGGCCTACGAGATTGTCCAACCACATTGGTCGTCCCGCGTTGGTTGAGTGCAGCACTAGTGACACGCGGCCCGATGGGCACACGGTTAAACGAAATTGCTGCTCTCCGTACGACGGACTTCCAAATCCGTCAAGTCATCAACGGACAAGGATGTCCGTTGGTACATTGCTTCAACGCAGATGCCTTAAAGTCCCACCAGCGCCGAAAAGCAAAAGAAGAATCCAGCTAGCTGGAACTATTAGAAATTGAGCTTCGCTCGCTTAAGCTTCGCTACACTACGCGTTGATCGATTCGATGTTCACGCGAGTGTACTTTTGGCGGTGCCCTGTACGACGGTCATAATTCTTGCGACGCAAGAACTTCTGGATAAAGACTTTAGGTCCCTTTTCCACCGACAGAACCTTGCCGACAACCGTCGCGCCGGTCACGGTTGGGTTACCCAATTTCAGTCCTTCGTCGCCGCCGATTGCCAAAACGCGGTCGAACTGAACGCTGTCGCCATCCTGCAACGCTTCGCGATAATCAATATCTACGAACTTCCCTTGCTCGACTTTATATTGGCGACCACCATCAACGATAATTGCGTACATGACTGAAACTGTTGAAAAAACCTACGAATTAACTTTTAGAGGGCGAGATGATAACGCACTTCCCCTTGGTCGACTAGCCCAAATCTGAGCTTCCGAAGTAGGTTTATCTCGCTAACATCATGCCTCCTAGCTGCGAAATGGGGCGAACCTGCTTCTCGGTGCCCCCGATTTTTGCATTCTAATTCCGCTGAGCGACGTTTGCGACCATGGCTGGACTAAACGAACACCAAAATAGAGCGGTTCAAACCCTGAGCGGGCCGCTGCTGGTGCTGGCTGGCGCCGGCACGGGCAAAACCCGCGTGGTGACATTCCGCATCGCGAATTTGATCAAGCACGGAACGCCGGCGGATCGAATTCTGGCGGTAACTTTCACCAATAAAGCTGCCAACGAAATGCGGGAACGCGTCGCGCACCAGTTGAAGCTGCCCAAACGGACCAAGAAAAGCGACCCGCCAGTCAAAAAACCGGTTATCGGAACTTTCCACTCACACTGCGTGCAAATCCTGCGGCGACATGCGACCAAGCTGGGGTATCCCGAAAAGTTCACGATTTACGATCGCGGCGATTGCGAGTCGCTGGCGCGATCGGTCTTGCGGGAACTGCGTTTGAACGATGCGATGATCAAGCCTGGCGATTTTTTGTCGATCGTCAGTCGCTGGAAAAGCAATGGAGTCGCCATCGCTGATGCCATGAGTCATGCGAAATCGGACAAGGAGCATCTGGCCGCCAGCGGTTACGCTCGCTATCAACGTTCGTTAAAGCTGTGCGGAGCGTTTGATTTTGACGACTTGCTGCTGTGTACCGAACAACTGTTCCGCGAGCAGAAGGATGTCCGCGAATTTGAAGCGTCACGCTTTGACCACATCTTGGTGGATGAATATCAAGACACTAACGCATCGCAGTATCAGATCATCGCTTATCTTGCCGAGCGACATCAGAACCTATGCGTGGTGGGCGATGACGACCAGTCGATCTACGGCTGGCGAGGCGCGGAAGTCAAACACATCTTGAACTTTCGAAACAGTTGGCCCAAAGCGGTGGTCGTGCGCTTGGAAGATAACTACCGCAGCACCGACGCAATCCTTACTGCGGCCAATACGCTGATCGCTTTTAACAGCCAGCGTCATGATAAGGTCCTGCGAGCCGCTCGCCCTAATGGAAAGCCGCCGCGAGTCCTGCCCATCGCGAATGATCTAGAGGAAGCGAAATTCATCGCCACCGAAATCGCTCATCGTTTGACGACCGAGAAAAATTTGGAGCCGCGTGATTTCGCGATCTTGTTCCGGACCAACGAACAGCCCCGCGTCTTTGAATCGGAACTTCGAAACGCGAAACTGCCGTACGTGCTGACGGGCACCCAGTCGTTCTTCGATCGCAAAGAAGTTCGCGACATTTTGGCTTATATGAAATGGATTGCATCGCCGGAAGATGAAGTCTCCTTGCTGCGTATCATCAACACGCCCGCCCGCGGCGTTGGCCAATCCACGGTCGAGAAGCTGCTGGATGCCGCCGTCCGCTCTGGCTCTCGCATCTGGAAGGTTATGAACCAAGCGGACCAGACAAGTGGGCTACCCAAGGGGGCTCAAGCAGGACTGGATATCTTGCGAAAGCTGCAGACCAGCTACGCGCGCATCTTTGCTGAAAGCGACATGGTGGCAGCGACCAAGTCGTTGATCGAGGAGATTCGATATGACGAAGAAATCCGTCGTAACTACAACGACCCTGACGAGGTGAGTGCGCGGCAAGCGTCGTTGCAAGAGTTGGTCAACGCGGTCGCTCAATATTGCGAAGGCGAACCCGATGCGACCTTAGACAGTTTTTTGGCCGACGTGACGCTCGATGGCCGCGACTTCAATTCAGGCAACGAAAAGCAGATTCAGCGAAACGCGATTTCGCTGATGACTTATCACAGTGCCAAAGGTTTGGAGTTTCCAATTGTGTATATGATCGGTATGGAAGAAGGGATCCTGCCGCACCGTCGCAGTGTGAGTGAAGACACGGTCGATGAAGAGCGTCGCTTGTGCTACGTGGGCATCACGCGAGCCCAAGAGGAACTGACGTTGAGCTTGGCGCTCTCAAGGAAGAAGTGGGGCAAGGATCGACCAACTTTCCCGAGTCGATTCTTATACGAACTGACGGGACAATCGGATAATCCAAATCGATTGCGATCTATTCAAGCCGCGCGGGATGAAGCCAGAGCGATCAAAGGCAAACCGCAGCGAGCTTAGCAATGAGCCGGTAACAAGGTCGCGTCCCACTTGCCGAGTAGCGCTTAGGCCGGTAACAAGGTCGCTATTCCTCATTGCCGGAACCGCGCAAAGCCAATCAGCAACGAACCTAGGGGCTCTCTACATTGATTAACCTTAGCGACCGAAGTTCCGGCGTGAACAAGGCTTTACTTGTGACCGGCCTACGGTCCCATGAACGCGACACTCCGCTCACCACTGGCCCTGTGCCAGTGGGAGCGTGACTGAGTGGCTACAGTCAGCTCCCCAATTTGTCCTTATGGATTGGATCGGCCGCTGTGCGGCCGATCCAATCCATGGAATGAGTGATTGCCCCTTGCATGTAGCCACTCAGTCATGGCCCCACCGGAACGGGTCCGGTGGTGGCCTTCCATGACGTGCTCGTTTCGTCTCGCAGCGTAGGCCAATAACAAGGTCGCTATCCCTATTGCCGGAACCGCGCAAAGCCAATCAGCAACGAACCTAGGGGCTCTCTACATTGATTAACCTTAGCGACCGAAGTTCCGGCGTGAACAAGGCTTTACTTGTGACCGGCCTACGGTCCCATGAACGCGACACTCCGCTCACCACTGGCCCTGTGCCAGTGGGAGCGTGACTGAGTGGCTACAGTCAGCTCCCCAATTTGTCCTTATGGATTGGATCGGCCGCTGTGCGGCCGATCCAATCCATGGAATGAGTGATTGCCCCTTGCATGTAGCCACTCAGTCATGGCCCCACCGGAACGGGTCCGGTGGTGGCCTTCCATGACGTGCTCGTTTCGTCTCGCAGCGTAGGCCAATAACAAGGTCGCTATCCCTATTGCCGGAACCGCGCAAAGCCAATCAGCAACGAACCTAGGTGCTCTCTACATTGATTAACCTTAGCGACCGAAGTTCCGGCGTGAACAAGGCTTTGCTTGTTACCGGCCTACACCGCGTGACGACCAACGATCAATCACGTAATAAAACACCGGCGTCAACAATAATCCAAACACCGTCACGCCAAGCATGCCGGAAAACACCGCAATCCCAAGTGCTCGACGCATCTCCGCTCCGGCTCCAACCGCAATCGCCAGCGGCAACACGCCCAGAATAAAAGCCGCTGATGTCATCAAAATCGGACGCAATCGCAAACGACACGCTTCCACCGTGGCATCCGCCGTAGATTTGCCCGACTTACGCAACTCTTTCGCAAACTCGACAATCAAGATCGCATTCTTACTGGCTAACCCGACTAAAACAATAAAGCCAATCTGCACAAAGATGTTGATGTCCATCGCTGCCATCGCGACACCGATCACGGAGCTAAGCAAACACATTGGCACGACTAAAATGACGGCCAGCGGCAACATCAAGCTTTCGTATTGGGCGGCCAGCACCAAGTAAACCAGCACTACGGATATCGCAAATACCAACAATGCGGTATTGCCCGCGCGAATCTGCAGTAGCGTCAACTCCGTCCACTCCGCATCGACACCATCTGGCAGTTGTTCACGCACTAAATTGTCCACCGTTGACACGACCGCTCCAGAGCTCATCCCAGGCACGGAACCGCCATTGATGGCTGCGGCAGGCACGCCGTTGTACCGCACGACCATCGCCGGTCCTGTGCTTTCGCGAATGCTGGACACCGATCCCAGCGGCACCATCCCGCCGCTCAGCGTTCGCACTCGGAACTGGCTGACTTGATCAGGGCTAACGCGGAACATTGGGTCCGCTTGCAAGTTCACTTGCCATGTCCTGCCAAACTGGTTGAAATCGTTCGCGTAAACACCACCCAAATACAACTGCAACGTTGCAAACACATCTTGCAGCGAAACGCCCAAGGACTTGCATTTCGTTCGATCGACATCGACATACATTTGCGGCGCGCTGGCTCGGAACCCGTTAAACAACCCGATTAATCCAGGCGAACTATTTCCCGCTTGTGCCAACGCGTCTGCGGATTCCGCGAGGCTATCGTAGCCCAAAGCGCCCACGTCGCGAACCATGATCTTGAAACCTCCACCGCTTCCTAAACCATCCACAGGCGGCGGCCCAAAGACCGCAACCGAAGCATCTCGCACCTCGTCTTGAACCAACGCTCGAATCTTGGCTGCAATCGCGTTCGAAGCCTTTTCCGCGTCCAAGCGGTGATGGAATTCGTCCAAAATCACAAAGAACGATCCAAAGTTCGAACCGATCGCATTTTGTATAAACGATTGCCCAGTGATCGCCATCGTGTGAGCGACACCCGGTATCTTCCCATGCCCACTGTGACCAGCGTCGTGATCAACGTCATGATCCTCATGCGGCGCAGCCCCCGCCATCGAAATCAGCAAGCCATCGATCTTCTGCATCACCGCTTGTGTTCGTTCAAAGGAAGCAGAATCTGGCAATCGGACGTCAACTAACAAGTAACCTTTATCTTGCGCGGGAATGAAGCCGACTGGTACCGACGTCATACCCACATAAGTTGCTACTAACAATCCACCGTAGACCAGCAACACGATCGCACTCATTCGCAATGACCAGCCAACTAGTTTTCCGTAACCAGCCGACATGCCATTGAAGAAAGTATTGAACAGCTTGAAGAACCAGCCCAAAATCGCGTTCAGCAACAAGCTCAGTGGATCGCGTTGTTCCGCTTTGGGTTTGAGCAGCAGAGCGCACAGCGCCGGGCTGAGCGTGAGCGAATTGACGGCTGAAAAGAACGTCGATACCGCAATTGTCACTGCAAACTGCATGAAGAACTGGCCGGTGATGCCCGTGATGAAGATACACGGAATGAAGACGCACATCAGCACCAGCGAAATAGCGATAATCGGACCGGATACTTCGTCCATCGCCTTGCGTGTCGCTTCTTTCGGTGCAAGCCCGTGTTCCAAGTTGTGCTCGACGGCCTCCACCACCACGATGGCATCGTCGACTACAATCCCAATTGCAAGAACCAGTCCAAACAATGACAGGTTGTTCAAGCTGAATCCCAAGCCAGCCATCGCAGCGAACGTGCCGACGATAGCTACTGGTACAGCGATCAGCGGAATCAATGTCGCTCGCCAAGACTGCAGGAAGGCGAGCACAACGATAGCGACCAAAATAATGGCATCACGCAGCGCCTTGAACACTTCGGCAATCGATTCGGAAATGAACGGCGTCGTATCGTATACGATGCGATAATCGACATCGTCTGGAAAGCTCGCCTTTAGTTGCTCCATCCGCTCGCGAACGCGGCTAGCGGTATCCAGTGCGTTCGAACCTGGCAACTGGTAAACCGCTAAGCCCACGGAAGCTTGGCCGTCCAACGTACAGGAGGTATCTTCACTTTTTGCTCCCAATTCGATGCCACCAAATTCACGGCCATCTGCGTTGGTACGGCGCGGCGTGACGACATCTTGCAATCGGACAACGCGGCCGCCAGCCCCTGTTTTGACAATGATTTCGCCGAAGCTTTCGGCCTCCATCAGTCGTCCTTGCGTCGACATCGTATATTGGAACGCTTGACCTTGCGGCACAGGTGGTCGTCCAATGGCCCCTGCAGCGACTTGCACGTTTTGTTCTCGCAGGGCTTGCAAGACATCGGGAGCGGTCATATTCAGTGCCGCCAGTCGTTCTGGATCCAGCCAGCAACGCATGCTGTAGTCAAGCTGGCCCAGCAAGCCAACATCGCCCACGCCGGTGATTCTCGCGAGTTCATCTCGCAAGCGAATCGTCGCGTAGTTGCTGAGGTACAATTGATCGCGAGAACCGCCTGGGGAAACTACGTTGACCACCAGCAGAATACTAGCTGATTTCTTTTTAACGCTGACGCCCGTTTGTTTGACTTCGTTGGGCAGTGATGGCAAAGCGAGGTTCACGCGGTTTTGGACCAACACTTGAGCCATATTCAGATCGGTGCCAACATCAAACGTGACCGTCAGATTGTAGCCACCATCGTTGGTCGACTGCGAAGACATGTACAACATGTTTTCGACCCCAGTCACCTGTTGCTCGATCGGCGCTGCGACCGTTTCGGCGACCACTTGGCTGCTCGCTCCCGGATAAAAGCAAGACACTTGGACCGTCGGCGGCGCGATCTCTGGATACTGAGCGATAGGCAGCGTCCAAACGAAGATAGCGCCGACCATCGTGATCACAAAGGAAATCACACCAGCGAAAATCGGACGATCGATAAAGAAGCGTGAAAGCATGGTGTTCCTTTCTTACTCCTGGATCGTAGAGTTTGTGGCGTCCGTGCTGTCCGAAGCTTCATTGGTTGGCGACGCGACCGCAGTTGCCTTTTCGATTGCTGGTGCAGGCGGACCGCTTTCCAATTCCGCTTGGACCGGTTTTCCAGGCCGCACACGTTGCAGGCCGCGATAGACAACTTGGTCACCCGCTTGCACGCCCGCTTGGATGATCCGCCAGCCATCGCGCAAGTTCCCTGGCTGCACAGTTCGGCGCACCGCGTTGTTCTGAGCGTCGACGACATAGACAAACTTGGAACCTTGGTCCGTCCCAATACAGGATTCGGGAACCATGATCGCGTTGTAAGCTTCCGAGACAGGGATGCGCAAACGCACGAACAAACCTCCGGTCAACAAGTTATCGTCGTTAGCGAAAATCGCACGAATGCGAATCGTACCCGTGGCCGCATCGACGCGATTTTCTACGAAGTCGAGTATTCCAGAATGAGGGAAATCCTTCTCGTCGCCTAACTGCAGGAAGCACGGAATCTGCTGCTCGCGCAAACTGGTCGGTTGCTCGCGATCCAACGTCCTGGCGGAATTAGTTCGCCGCAAATAACGCAGCAAGGATCGTTCGTCGATATCCACATAAGCGTACATCGGTGAATTCTTTACGATCCTTGTCAGCAAAGTCCCCGAACCTAATCCACCGGTGACCATGTTGCCCGGCGTCACGTAAGCCCGGTCAATGCGGCCACTGATCTCCGCGGTAACCTGAGTGTATTTAACATCGAGTGCGGTTCGTACTGCGTCCGCTTGGGCCGCAATGATCGAAGTTTCGGCTTCTTTGACTGCGGATACGGCTTCGTCATACTCTTCGTCCGAAACCGCTTTAATATCGTACAGGGTTTTGGTCCGCTTTAGTTTCGAGTCGGCGAGATCCTTCTTGGCTTCCCATAAAGCGATCCGGGAAAGCGATTGTTGATGGATCGCTTCATACGCATCTGGTTCGATGCGAAACAATAGATCGCCATCTTTCACGCGATCTCCATCCTTGAATTCGACGGCCTTAATAAAACCAGAAACTCGCGAACGAACTTCAACGGTCTCCGTCGCTTCGGTACGCCCCACGAACTCATCGTAATCGATGATCTCTTGTTCGATAGCTTTTACCGTTGAGACGATCGGCGCGGCCGCCGCTGGGGGGGCGACCGCTGCAGGTTTACAACCGGCCATCAGGATGCAAAACAAGCATCCGATAGCATTTGACCAGAACCCTAGCGAGCGAGCACTGGCGATATTTCCGAGCCGTAAAGCGAAATTTGTATACGTCATAATCGTAGACCAGAAAACAAGGTGTCAGATACCGTTGTGCGAAGCGAACCCACGTGACCTGTTCGAGGGTAGTTTAGCTTTTGTTCGCATCCCAAACAGCGGCACGCCGAAGTGTTCCTCGAAAAATCATCAGAAACATACGGCCGCGCCGCGCTGGTCAGTACGAATAGGGCCACTGCAAGCGAGAAATTTGCCGCTCGTAGCCACGCCTGAAGGCGAAATCGCAATCTTAGTAGTATCGCCTGCTACAAAGCGCCGCTCTGTGGAAGAAGAACGGCGCAGTCAAACAGATCAGTGGCCTTACAACTCAACAGACAGAATCGTAATGGGCTCTGACGGAACGTCGCCGTGACCGGACTTGTTCCCAGTCTTGACCGCTTCGATCGCGTCGACAATATCCGTTCCATCCGTCACGCGACCAAACACGGCATATCCAACGCCATCTCGCGACTGGGACTTATCCAAAAATCCATTGTCGCTGGTGTTGATAAAGAACTGACTGGTAGCGCTATCTGGAACTGAGGTTCGAGCCATCGCTAACGTGTACTTCTCGTTGGACAGACCGTTGCTCGACTCGTTTTTGATCGGAGCTCGCGTCTTCTTGGAAGACATATCTTCAGTCATTCCACCGCCTTGAATCATAAAGCCTTTGATCACGCGGTGAAATATCGTTCCGTCGTAGTGACCGTCCTTGGCATACGTTTCAAAGTTCGCCGCCGAGATCGGTGCGTTTTTGTGATCAAGCTCGATGGTGATATCGCCCTTGGATGTTTTAATGACAGGCATACTGCTGCTTTACTCTAGAGGAAATAAACTGGACTGGTGAATCGATTAAGGTTTCTCAATAACTTCCATGGCGGTGATAACGACTGGCACGACGGGGAATGATTTCTCGCCGTTCTTTTGGGTCACCGCGCCGGCCGCGATCGCATCGACAACTTCTTGTCCTACCACGACTTTGCCAAAGACGGTGTAACCAAAGCCATCGCGTGATTTGCGACGATCAAGGAAATCGTTGTCTTTGGTATTGATAAAGAACTGGGAAGTAGCTGAATCTGGCGAGGACGTTCGCGCCATGGCGATGGAATACTTGACGTTGGACAAGCCATTGCCACCTTCGTTCTTGATGGGCGCGCGAGTCTTCTTCTCCGAGTTTAGGCTGTCTTTCGCATAGCCGCCGCCCTGGATCATGAAGTCTTGAATAACGCGGTGAAAGACGGTATCGACATAGTGGCCGCTTTGCACGTAGCCAAGAAAATTCTTCACAGTGATCGGTGCTCGTTGAGCGTCCAGCTCCAAAGCGACGTCTCCCTTGCTGGTTTGCATCAACACATACACGGGTTTGGCAGCTTCGTCTTGAGCTGAAACTACCAGCGGACAAGTTGCCCACAGCAATGCGGCAATCAAAAGCGACAATGGTTTTGTAATGATATGGTACATAGTCAATCCGTTATCTGTCTGAGAATACTGAGGGCCATTAGCGGCCAACCTCATATCGCCCAACGCTTAGGCGACCTACCCTTTAAGGTGGAGATTGTAACATATGATCAAGCCTCGGCTAGACAAGGTAGCGGGCCAATACGTCGTTTAACCGCGTGCCCAACGGGCCGCGTCAATGCCACCGGATGCAGTAGTTCGTAGTACCGCCTTTAGGCGGAATTGGCTGGAGCTTCCCTGCAATCGCACGTGTCCGGCTAAAGCCGGTACTACAAACAACTATTGAACCAATGGCTTTACGAAGTTCCGGCAAGAACAACCGCGGTCTCGTTACCGGCCTACGCTACAACGCTATCCTAACGCGGCTTTCAAATAGGCCGCCGTCGCGCTTTGCGGCGTCGTGGCCACGATCGACGGTGCTCCCGCGGCCATCAACTGCCCTCCTTCCGCTCCGCCACCAGGCCCTAAATCGATCACCCAGTCGGCCACCTTAGCGATATCCATGTGGTGCTCAATCACGATGACGGAATTGCCGCGGTCAACAATCCCCTGCAAGACACTGATCACTCGACCAACGTCATCAATGTGCAAGCCCGTCGTCGGTTCGTCCAGCACGTATAACGTTTTGCCCGTCGAAGGCCGCCCCAATTCAAACGCCAGCTTCACTCGCTGGGACTCGCCGCCGGACAAAGTCGTCGATGACTGGCCTAAGCGGACATAACCCAAACCGACTTGCTCCAGCGGTCGCAACAATCGCTGCAGCTTGTCAAAGTTTTCGAAGTACTCAAGCGATTCGCTGATACTCATCTCAAGTACATCTGCCACATTCTTGTGCTTGAATCGAATCGATAACGTCGGACGATTAAAGCGTCGGCCATTGCAAACGGGACATGTCACAAACACGTCGGCCAAAAAGTTCATCTCCAGCTTCTGCTGGCCTTGTCCCAAGCAACTTTCGCAACGCCCGCTGCCGGAATTGAAGCTGAAACGTGTCGCGGAAAACCCACGCGCTTTGGCGTCGCGCGTCGTCGCAAAGACCTTGCGTACTTCATCCCAAATCCCACAGTATGTTGCCGGCGTGCTGCGCGCGGTGCGCCCAATCGGCGATTGATCGATCGCAATCAATTTGTCCACTTGCGAGATACCGCTAATGGTACCATGCAACGTCACTTGATCGACGCCTTGAGCCAATCCTTGCTGGACTGCCATTTGCAAGGTGTCGTTAATCAAAGTGCTTTTGCCGCTGCCGCTCTTGCCGGTGACACACACCAAACAGCCCAGCGGGATGTCGAGGCTTACTTGCCTCAAGTTGTTCAAACTAGCGTTCTTGATATGCAGCGCGTGCTCCCAGTTAGGGACACGATATTGCTGCGGCACCGCAATGCTTTTCCGACGCGATAGATAGTCCGCCGTCAGTGAGCCTTTTGATTTAGCGACCTCCGCTGGGCTGCCGCTGGCCACAATCTCGCCACCATGCAACCCCGACTTTGGCCCCATGTCGATCAGCGTATCGGCCGCCATCATCATCGCCTCATCGTGCTCAACCACGATCACCGTGTTGCCTTGTTGCTGCAGATTACGGATCGCTTCAATCAGTCGCTGGTTATCGTCAGGATGCAGACCGATCGAAGGCTCATCCAAAACGTAACACACGCCGATCAGCCCCGACCCAATGCTGGTTGCCAGCCGCACTCGCTGCAGTTCCCCGCCGCTCAAGGTGTCGCCAGCGCGAGAGATTGTCAGGTAGTTGACGCCGACTTTGCGCAGGAAGTTAACTCGGTTGAGTATCTCACGGCGAATCGGCCCAGCAATCTCCGCTTTGTCGCTTTCCTGAAACTCCAGCGACTCAATCCAGTTCCCAAAGCTGGACAGGTCCATGTCGGACGCTTCTGCGATAGATCTCCCCTTCAGCTTTACTGCCAAGGATTCTGGGCGCAGCCGTTGGCCCTGGCAGACTGAGCATGGCTCACGTCGTGAATCGACAAGCGATGATTCCTCATCGATCGCAGCGTTCGCTAGCCCGGTCCCATCACAAGCCGGGCAGGCACCGTACGGGCTGTTGAAACTGAAGATCCGCGGTTCGACTTCAGCATAACTCACATCGCAATTTGGACACGCGTACTTAGTCGACAGCAAACGTTCTTCCCAAAGCTGGTCCGCGTTGGGTGCATCTTTGTGTTCCGACTTGAGGACCGCTGCAGCGACGGTTCCGTTGGCCAGTCGAATGGCAAGGTGTACCGCATCCGCAATACGAGCCAACGCATCCTCGCGCACGACCAAGCGATCGACGACCGCATCAATCGAGTGATTCTGACGCACCGCGAGATCTGGCGCAGATTCAATATCATAGTATTCATGATCGATACGAGCTTTCACCAGTCCGCTGCGTTGGATCTCGGCCAAGACGTCTTTATGCTTACCACGACGTCCGCGAACCATCGGTGCCATGATGACCAATCGCGAACCAGTGGGGCTGGCGGCCAAAACCTTGATGATCGAATCTGCGGACTGCTGCTCAATGGGAGTGCCGCATTGATAGCAGTGGACGATGCCCAGTCGAGCCATCAGCAGTCGCAGGTAGTCATAGATCTCGGTGATCGTGCCCACGGTGCTGCGCGGGTTCGGCGTGCCTTGCTTTTGGTCGATGCACAAGGTCGGTTGCAAACCTGTGATTGAATCGACGTCGGGTCGAGGTAGTTGATTGAAGAAGCGACGCGCGTAGGCGGACAGAGTGTCGATGTATTGGCGTTGGCCTTCGGCAAAGATGGTGTCGAAAGCCAGCGAACTTTTGCCGCTGCCGCTGACGCCCGTGATGACCGTCAGTTCGTTGCGAGCGATGGCGATGTCGATAGATTTCAGGTTATGCGTCCGAGCACCGCGGACTTCGATTGCCGCCTTGCCAAGTGATCGCGGAGATTTTTTCGTGGGAGCCGTCGCGACGGATGGAACGCCAGCGTCTGCTTGGTTTTGTTTTCGTTTAGGCATAGGGGGCGGTGGTTCAGATGGCGGTAATCGATCCAACGGCAGCGGCGTTGCGTGAGCGGCGAGCATCGAGCATGATGTGTAGATGAATGATAAGAACGGACAAAGTGTTTTTCAGCTAGCTGCATTCGTACTGCAGTGCGGATTGCTGTCGCTGGTTTGCTTTGCGACCGCTGTTTTTTTGTACCAGCCGACTTGGCCCGAAAACTGGCGAAAAATTATTGCCGGCACGCTTCTGGCTTGCAACGCGGCCACCATTCCGCCGGTCCTGATGACTTGGGGGGCAATCAACGGTCGATTTGGCGTTACCGCCGCCCTATTCACTACGCTTTGGCGGACCTTCACCCTGATCGCAGTCGTTATACTGTGGACTGCGACAAAATGGCTCCCTTCTGAATTCGCAGCAAAATGTCTTGTGGGCTGTTATTTTCCTTTTTTGATACTAGAATCCTGGCACTCAATCAGAAAAACTAATTCTTGATTGGACCGATAGACCCTACAAATCCTCTCGAGCTGATGGCATCCGACTTACTACACATTAAAGACGGCTATTTTTTCGAGCTGCCAAAGTCCTTTTGGCCCAGCAACCGAAAGAGCGCGGACGATTTCCCGGACTGGTTCGTGCGAAACGATCCGGATTATCAATCGCACGAGGCGGATCATATCGTCGCTCGACTGGGCGAAATGGGCGTTGATCCAGCGGCTCTATCGAATTTGAAGGCGGAATGGGAAGCATGGAAGTCGGCAAAGGATAGCAACTACGGTTGGCCTCTGGATGATTATCTGGAATTGAAGTTAGATGAGACCGCCGCCGCAGCGAAAAATTATGTTCGCGAGCAACAAGTAAAGCCAGCGGACCCTTTAAAAGCATATTTGGCTGACAAGCCCGAAGCGGGCATGCAGTGGTTTTATAACGTCAAGCACGATCCGAAGCTGAATGACAGTTGGCAGGATTTGCGAGGCGAAGTGAACACGAAATCGTTCGTACAGAAGTATATTGACACTCACGGCAAGCAGTGGGACTCGGCGAAAATCGCCGAATATAACGACGCAATGGCGGGCAAAGTGATGATTCCGCAGTTGCCTGGCGTGCAGTTGCGAAATGCTTATCAGCCTGAAAGTGGATTTGCGATTTCTCGATTCATGGTGATCGAGGTTGTCGTTGCGGTGCTGATGTTGGTGATTTTCAGTTGGCTCGCTCGCAAGATGAGTACCGGGCAATCGCCCAAGGGTAAGCTTTGGAATTTGCTTGAGTCGATGGTGACTTGGGTGAAGACCGAGATTGTCGTTCCTGCGATGGGCGAGCACGATGCGGATCGGTTCATGCCGTTCTTTTATTCGCTGTTCTTCTTTATTCTCGGCTGTAATTTGATGGGGATGTTGCCTTTCGTAGGTGCTCCTACTTCGGCCTTCGGTACGACGCTGGCATTGGCATTTTTGGTATTCGCATTGGGATTGATGATGGGTATTCGTCAGTTCGGTGTGGTTGGCTACTTGAAAAACATCTGCCCAGATTTGGGTTTGCCGTGGTATTTGGCGATCGTGTTGGTGCCGATGCTGTGGGTCATCGAAGCTGCGTCGCTGTTGATCAAGCACGTAGTGTTGGCGGTTCGTTTGCTACTGAACATGACGGCCGGTCACTTGGTGATGTTGGGGATTCTTGGGATTGGTATCAGTGTTGAGGCGGCTCAAATGGGCTTTGCTGGCTGGTCTGCGGTGGCCGCGATCAGTGTCATTGGTACCACGCTTTTGAGTTTTTTGGAATTGTTTGTGGCGGGGTTACAGGCATTCGTGTTCACGTTCTTGGCGGCTTTGCTGGTTGGGTCTTCGATTCACCATCATTAGTTTGTTGAGGCTACGGGGCTAGTTGTTCGTATTTCGCTTTTTGTTTCTTGGTTCTCTGTTTGTACTTTATGTACGTCGTTGAGAGGTAGTTGTGGGTAAGTTAGCTAAAGTCTGTTTCTATTCCTTGGGAATGTTGATGTTGTTGGCCATGCCCGCGTCGGCTGCTGAAGGTGTTGCTGGTGCAATCGGTGGCGGTATTGCCGTGTTGGGTGCCGCTTTGGGTATCGGCATGATCGGCAAGGGAGCGTTGGAATCGATCGCTCGTCAGCCTGAAGTGGCTGGTGTGGTTCGAATCAACATGATTATCGTGGCAGCACTTATCGAAGGTTTGGCGTTCTACGCAGTGTTCGTGGGTTCGCAACAGCCTTGATTTTAGCGCGATTTCGGTTGCGTTTGTGAAGAGTTTGGCTTGCGGTTTTTTCGTTTGCAATTCGAGGGTGGCGACGGCATGTTGTCTCGAGGATTAGTTTGCTTTGCGTTTAGTATTTTGGCGATTGTGCCGCTGTTGTCGGGCGTTGTTTACGCTCAGGATGGCGCTACACCTGCTGAAATATCCGATCCGTCCGAAGTCGGCGGAGCCTCGGTTTTGTCCTCGCATGATGACGGCGCTGCACCTGGCGCAACGAGCCATCACGACGGTCATAATGACCCTGGTCATCACGGTCATTCGGATCCGACTATTGGCGGCGGCAAAAGCTTGGACAGCCTGATGTCGTTTCAATATGAAAAAGCGATCTGGTCGATCGTTATTTTCTTGTTGATGCTGGCTGGCTTATGGGCGATCGCTTGGAAGCCAATCACTGAAGCGCTCGAGAAACGCGAGCGAGTGATCGCAAACGGGATTGCGGATGCAAAGAACGCTTCGGAGCAAGCGTTGGCGAAGCTGAAGGAGTACGAAGCGAAATTGGCTTCGGCAACTGCGGAAGCTACAGAGATCGTGACGCAGGCTCGCAAGGATGCCGAACGAGCTGGCCAGCGAATTGTGGCTGAGGCCCAAGAGGAAGCGGCTCGGCAACGAGATCGCGCTTTGGCAGATATCGAATCGGCCAAGCAAAATGCTCTGTCGGAAATGGCTGCTCGAAGCACCGACATGGCATTCAGTTTGGCTCGTCGCGTGGTTGGGCGTGAGCTGAACACCAGCGATCACCAACAATTGATCCAAGATGCTGTTAGCAAGCTGCCTTCACGGAACTAATCGAAATGTCGGAAACTCCGCGAATTGAAAATGTTTTTGATGATGCCGAGCAGCACATTGGCCGCGTTTACGCGCAGGCTTTGCTGGACGCGGCTGGAAAGTGGCAAGCGTCGGATCGCGTCGTCGAAGAACTCAATGCGATCGTCGACGAAGTATTCGTAGCCTCACCGCAATTGAAAGTGGTGTTGGAAAATCCTCGCATTGATGGCGCTGAGAAAGTGGCCATGATCGACCGTGTCTTTTCGGGCAAGGTGGATTTGACGCTGCTGAAGTTTCTCAAGGTTTGTGCAACTCGACGTCGGTTAGGTTCCTTGCGCAGTATCGCTCGTGCGGCAACTGAAATGCAAGACGCTGCCGCAGGTCGTTTGCAGGTTCAAGTCACTACGGCCCAGGCATTAGATTCGGTGCAGCTTGGTCAGTTGAAGACGCGTTTGCAATCGGTGCTCGCCGCCGATGTTCGCGTCACGACCAAAGTCGATCCCGATATCCTCGGTGGCTTGATCGTTCGAGTTGGTGACACGCTGTTCGACGCAAGTCTGGATGGACGGCTGAAGCAAATGAAGCGGACGACTCAGCAGAACGCTGAAGCGGCCATTCGATTGCGGGTTGGTGAATTAGCAAGTTAACTTTTGATATATCCCATGATGGTTCCGCCGAGCATATCGGCATCCGAACCGCGTTTTTTGGTAACCTACGAGGCTGATTATGAAATTCAATTCCGATGAAATCGCATCGGTGATTGCTGCGGAAATTGAAAAGTTTGGCGACGAGATCGACGTCCGCGAGGTCGGAACGGTACTCGAAGTTGGGGACGGGATCGCTCGCGTCTACGGCTTGTCAAACGTCATGTCCGGCGAAATGGTCGAATTCCCTAACGGTGCAATCGGCCTGGCCTTCAATTTGGAAGAAAACTCCGTCGGGATCATTATCCTCGGCGACTTCTTGACGATTCACGAAGGCGACGAAGTGCGTGCTCTGGGCAAATTGCTGAGCGTGCCCGTCGGCGATGGTGTCATCGGTCGCGTTCTTGATCCGTTGGGCAACCCGCTGGACGGTAAAGGACCTGTTCACAGCACCGAACAGCGGCCTGTCGAATTCATTGCGGCCGGCGTCGCCGAACGACAACCAGTCCACGAGCCGATGCAGACCGGTATTAAAGCCATCGATGCGATGACACCGATTGGTCGCGGACAACGCGAATTGATTATCGGTGACCGCAAGACGGGCAAGACCGCTGTCGCGATCGACGCGATTTTGAATCAAAAGAACACTGGCGTAAAATGCTTCTATGTCGCCATCGGCCAGAAGGACTCGTCGGTCGCCTTGGTCGTCGATGCATTGCGCAAGAACGGTGCAATGGATTATACGACGGTCATCGTCTCCGGAGCATCTGCCCCCGCGCCGCTGCAGTACTTGGCTCCCTACGCTGGGACGGCCATGGCGGAATACTTTATGTATAACGGCCAACATGCACTGATCGTTTACGATGACTTGAGCAAGCAAGCGGTCGCTTATCGACAATTGAGCTTGCTGATGCGTCGTCCACCAGGACGCGAAGCGTTCCCCGGGGACGTCTTTTACTGCCACAGTCGTCTGCTGGAACGATCTGCGAAACTTTCCAGCGAGTTGGGCGGAGGTTCGCTCACGTCGTTGCCGATTATCGAGACGCTGGAAGGCGAAGTTTCGGCTTACATTCCGACCAACGTGATTTCGATTACCGACGGCCAGATCTACTTGCAACCAGACTTGTTCTTTGCAGGGATTCGTCCGGCAATGAACGCTGGTATCTCGGTCTCTCGCGTGGGTGGTAACGCTCAGATCAAAGCGATGAAGAAGGTCGCCGGCGGTTTACGTCTGGACTTGGCCGCCTTCCGCGAATTGGAAGCGTTCGCTCAGTTGGGTACTGAATTGGACCCCGCGACGCAAGCCAAACTGGACCGCGGATACCGCATGGTCGAACTGCTGAAGCAACAACAGTATCAACCGCTGGATGTCGCTGACCAGATCATTGGTCTGTATGCCGCCACGCGTGGTCACATGGATGACGTGCCAGTTGATAAGGTGCGTGCATTCGAGAGTGGCTTGATGAATCACGTCCGAGACCGCAGCCCACAACTATTGGACAAGATCCGCGAAGTCAAGGATTTGACGACCGAAGTCGAAGATGCGATCAAGTCCGCCATTTCAAGCTTTAAATCCAGTTTCAAGGTGTAATAAAGTCGGCGAACGATCGCCCGCTTTATGACCCACTCATTATCCATTTGACACCGCCAGGCGTCTGACAGCGTCAGGTCCATTCAACAACTTCCGGTTAGTACCCTATGGCCAATATCCGTCAGCTTGATAAACGCCGAAAATCCATTCGCAACATCCGCAAGATCACGCGAACGATGGAACTGATCGCTACTGCTCGGTTCAAAAAAGCGATGGACCGAGCGGCAGCGGCGACGGACTACACCAACCGCATTACGGCGATCGTACGCGATTTGGCGAACAGCGGTACTGAGGTTTCGCATCCGCTGCTCCAAGCCCGCCCGACGGTGAATCGAGCAGCGATGCTCGTGCTGACCAGCAATCGCGGTTTGTGCGGTGGCTACAACGCCAGCGTGCTGCGAGCCGGGTTGCAACGCCGAACGGAGCTTGCATCATCCACGCAATCACTGATTACGGATGTCAGCGGCAAGCGTGGGATTGCTGCGTTGAAGTTTCGCGGAGTGCCCGTGGATAAGACTTATAATCAGTTCGACGACGAGCCTTCTTTTACCGATGTGTCGCAGATCGCCGAAGGTTTCCTCAATCAGTATTTGGCTGGTGAAATCGATCGTTTGGATGTGGTGTATACTCGGTTTGTTTCAATCAGCCGACAAATTGCGACCGTCCAAACTTTACTTCCACTGGCCGACCTTGACACAAACACGGGAGCGGGGCCAGTAGGTGGTGTTGGCGGTTCGACCGCTAGCATTGATTACGAGTTTCTTCCGTCGGCTGAAAGTATCTTGGAAGAAGTGGTACCGGCGAGCTTTAAAGTTCGGTTGTACAAGTGCTTCTTGGACTCCGCTGTATCCGAGCAGATCGCTCGAATGGTGGCCATGAAGTCCGCGACCGAGAACGCAGGCGACATGATCAAACAACTTAGCCGCACGTACAATCGTGCTCGACAATCCAAGATTACGGGCGAAATCATGGAAATCATCGGTGGTGTGGAAGCACTCAACTAATCATCGCCTCGTTCATCCAGCAACCAAAACTCACATCAACCTTAATATTTTTCTTCAGCTACCATGACAACAAACGTCGCAAACAACGTAGGCCGAATTACTCAAGTTATCGGATCGACCTTTGACGCAGAGTTCTCGGAAAACAACTTGCCACCGATTTACAACGCCGTCACGATCAACAGCACCGACCGTGGTGTGACGATCGATTTGGTTGGAGAGATCCAACAGCACTTGGGCGGCGGACGAGTTCGCTGCGTCGCGTTGGGAAGCACAGAAGGTCTGCGTCGTGGTCAGCAATGTATCGATACGGGCAAGCCTGTAAGCGTGCCTGTCGGCCAAGAAACGCTGGGCCGCGTGTTCAACGTTCTGGGCCGTCCCATCGACAATCGCGGTGAAGTCAAAGCGGACGCTTATTGGCCTATCCACCGCCCAGCACCGCCGCTGTCGGAACTTTCCACCAACACCGAAGTGTTCGAAACGGGGATTAAGGTGATTGACCTTTTGACGCCGTTCGTCCGCGGTGGTAAAGCGGGTTTGTTCGGTGGAGCAGGGTTGGGCAAGACCGTTATTCTGCAAGAGTTGATCGCTCGCGTGGCTAGCTCGCACGGTGGTTACTCGGTATTCGCCGGGGTTGGAGAGCGAACTCGCGAAGGCACCGACTTGTGGTTGGAAATGCAGGAAGCAGAAATCGGACAAACAGGCCGTAAGGTTATCGAGCAAACGTGTATGGTGTTCGGTCAAATGAACGAGCCACCAGGGTCTCGTCTTCGCGTTGCATTGTCGGCCCTCACCATGGCCGAATACTTCCGCGACACGACAGGGAAAGATACGCTGATGTTCGTTGACAACATTTTCCGTTTCTCACAAGCAGGTTCGGAAGTGTCCGCGTTGCTCGGTCGTATGCCATCCGCGGTAGGTTATCAACCGACGCTGGCGACTGAAATGGGTGCTTTGCAAGAACGCATCACATCGACCAAGAGTGGGGCGATCACTTCGGTGCAAGCGGTTTACGTTCCTGCGGACGATCCGACGGACCCAGCTCCTGCAACCGCGTTCGGCCAGTTGGACGCGTTCATTTACTTGGAGCGTTCGATTTCGGAGAAGGGTATTTACCCTGCAATCGATCCTCTGGCGTCCAATAGCCGTATTTTGGATCCTCAAATCGTCGGCGATCGCCACTATAACATCGCTCGCCGCGTTCAAACAACGCTTCAACGATACCGTGAATTGCAAGACATCATCGCGATTCTGGGTGTTGATGAATTGAGCGAAGAAGACAAACTGATTGTACATCGGGCTCGTCGTATCGAACGCTTCTTGTCTCAACCGTTCTTGGTTGCGGAAGTGTTCACTGGCAAGCAAGGTGAAATCACAACTCGCGAAGATACCATCCGGTCGTTCGAAGAAATCTGCGACGGCAAGTGGGATCATTTGCCAGAGTCGGCGTTCATGTACGTCGGTGCGATCGAGCAAGCCGAAGAGCAAGCCAAGCGTCAAGCGGCTAAGAAGTAAGCTGAGCCTTCGACGTTGTTTTCGGTTGATAGTCGCACAGCGGTGAACCCGTCGTTTAACCGCGCGGGCATCGCCCCGCGTTTATTGAGTACAGCGGCGACAACGCGGCCCGATGGGCACGCGGTTCAACGAAGACGCTTCAAAAGTCGTAGGCCGGTAACAAGGTCACTGATGCCTCTTGCCGGAACTGCGCAGAGCATCTCGAACAATTGCTACATGAGTTAGTGACATTCATTAATTTTCAGTGACCGAAGTTCCGGCGGCGTAGGCTCTGCTTGTTCCGGCCTACTGGCGTTCTCACGAAAAGAGTGGGCGAAGTGCGGGCACGTAGATCGTGACTGATGGTTTAACGAAGACGCTTTAAACGTCACTTGGCCAGTGAGCTTGTCATGCTCTCTGACCTAATAACTGCAGCGCATTGGTTTGCAACATCTGCTGCAAGCCCGCTTCGTCAAAACAACCTATTCTTCGCAAGTTAAGCTCGCAACGATCAAGCAGCGAGGTTGAACCCACAAAGTGTTGATGCACTGCGTCGCGCGCGACCAACTCCTCGTCGATAACGATGCTGCGTTGCCCCAATCGAAATGTACCTTGGCCTAACCCCGCAGCACTAATCGCATCGCTCACACAGACCGTGCGATCAATCCCAAAATGATGGACCAACGTCGGCAACATCCAAATGGGCAAGTGATGTCCGTCGGGAATGACACCAACATACAGCCCCCGCGGCAAACTCAACATCCGCCACAAAATGTTATCGTGTCGCGGCAGAACCGCTGGGCAAGCATTTCCAAAATGCGTAATCATTTGCAAGCCCTGATCCACGCACGTCAGCAGTTGCTCACGGCTGGCATTCGTGTGCCCGGCGGCCACTACCACATCCTTTCGAACCAAATGCCCGGTCGCTTTACCGCCCGGATCACGCTCAGGAGCCAACGTCAGCAATTTGATCCAGCCGCCACCAGCCTCCAACAATCGATCGACCGCTTCGATTGAACAATCGCAAGCTTCGTCGACAGGATGAGCGCCAATGAAACCCGGTTCACGGGACAAGAAGGGCCCTTCAACATGAATCCCGATACACTTGGCTACGTTCGTATCATCACCGACTGTCGCTTCGATACAGTGCCGCAAAGCTTGTATGCGTGTGACCATGACCTCTATGCTATCGGTAATGATGGTTGCTAAAAAGCTGTGTGTCCCCGCGGCCGATAGCTTGGCAGTCGCCGCCAGCCACGCGTCTAAGGTCAATCCGGGCGAATTGAAGTCGACACCAAAACAACCGTTGACTTGGAGATCGACATAGCGAATCGACATTTGCAACCTTTATACTTGATGGGTATGGAGCTGTTCTACTTCGCTTTGCTCAGCCTGCTGGCGGCAGCCAAGTCACAGAAGATCGTTACCTGCGGATGATTCTGTAGCATACTGGCAGGAACTTCCGGAGTGACTGGCCCTTCGATGCTGCGTTGCAGGGCTACTGATTTACGTTCATCGGGTACAGTACAGATCAAACGCTCGATCTGCATGATCTGGTATACGCTCATGCTGATCGCTTGACTCGGCACATCTTCCAGCGACGCGAACCAGCCCTCGCCAACTTGCTGACGACGGCACGCTTCATCAAGTTCGACGACATGGTACGGGTCTGTCGTAGTAAAATCCGCAGGTGGATCGTTGAATGCCAAGTGAGCATTCTCGCCGATACCGATCAGCGCCAGATCGATGGGGCCAAGGGAAATTGCTTGCGATGCGGCTCGGCAAACGTCGTGTGGATTCAATGTTCCATCAAGAAACGACATAGATCGCAGTGGAACTTGAGACGCAAAACGCTCCTGTAAGTAGCGGCAGAACGAGGCCGGATGCTGGCGACTGATCCCAACGTATTCGTCCAAGTGGAAGGCATCAACGCGCGACCAATCGATACCGGGAGTAGTGGTCAGTTGTTTCAGTACGTCAAACTGGCTGGCCCCAGTCGCTACGACCAATCGTACCGTAGATTGTTGAGCGAGTAGATTGATCAATGTTTGAGCAGCAAGTCGCCCGGCGGCTTGGCCGGCAGCCACGCTGCTCTCAAGTATTTGAAGATCCATGAGTTGGTTATGTATAGGAGGGAGGTTGAGGGCACGGGAGCGTCCATCTTGACCATTCGAACTGCTTTTCGCAAGTACGCTTGCACCGATCGAAAAAACGTCGCCGCGTATCTGATATAATCTTGGCTAGCGTCTTACTCACTGGGCAATGCGATTACGAGGGTTTTATGATGCGTCTTTCCAACCGTCTCGTGCGACAAACGATCTCTGTCGCTGGTGTTTTATGTCTCTGCGTTGTGATGGCCCCCTTAGTACACGCGCAACTATCGCCGCAGATCCAACAGTTGCTCAATCGAGCGTCCGTTAAACAGGAGAAGAAGGATTACTTGGGAGCGATCAAGGAGCTTGACGAAGTGCTGCGGCTGGAACCGCGCCGCGCGATCTTCTATCAACATCGGGCCATGCTTAAGGGCTGGAGCGGCGATCCCAAAGCGGCTATCGAAGATTTCTCTGAAGCGATTCGGCTGGCCCCCAGCAATCCGTCGGCCTACATTGGCCGCGCTATCACACGACGCGCCATTGGTGAGTATGCAACAGCGCTTGCCGACTATGACAAGATCGTGGAGTTGACACCGCAGGACGACAAAGCCTATCGAAATCGAGCTACCGTTAAGCGATATCTAAAAGACGACGCGGGTGCATTAAGCGATCTTGATCGGGCGATCGAACTGGCCCCTCGTGACGCAGAGAACTTCTATGAACGAGGCAAGTTGAGGATCGAGGCGAAGCAATATGCTGCCGCAATTGAAGATCTTAATCAAGCAATCGAATTGGTTTCTGATAATCCAGCCTTCTTTGTCTCGCGGGCAGAAGCGAAAAAGGCGGCAGGCGATGTTGCTGGAGCTGGTGAAGATATGGACAAAGTCCTGGCGCTCAAGCCGACCGATATTCTGGATATGCTGGACCGATCGAAACTGAAACAGAAGCAGGGGGATTTGATCGGGGCGATTGCAGAACTGGACCAAGCCATTGAGCTTGAGCCTCAACGATCGTTTCTGTACAGCACGCGTGGGGACATCAAGGCGGAGCACGGAGACCTGGATGGTGCGCTGCTGGACCATGACATTGCCGTTGATCTATCACCCGAAGATGCGTTCGCACACATTGGCCGAGCAGGGGTCAAGATGAAGCGAAAAGAAGTTGACGCCGCGCTAGAAGATTATTCGATCGCCATTCAGTTGAAACCGATGATGGCGGGCAACTACAACTTTCGAGCAATGGCTAGAGGAAGCAGTGGTGATTATGACGGTGCGATAGCCGACTTTCGAGAAGCGTTGATCATTGATCCTGATAATATGGGCGCACTGACCGGCATCGCCAGCACGCTCATGAGGCAGAAAGACTATGTTAATGGGCTTCAAGCTAACTCCGATATCATCGAGAAGTTGCCTGGATATCCTGCAAGTTATGGTCAACGTGGCGTGTGCAATTTTAATCTCGGCAACTACCAGGCAGCGAAAGCTGACTTTGAGAAGTATCTCGAAGTCGACGAGCATGTGATGCCCTTATTTCAAAACAACTACGCATTGTTGCTGAGCGTCTGCCCCGAGGAATCGATACGCGACGCGGAAAAAGCGTTGATGCTTGTGGAGCATTCGATGGAGCAGACCGGAGAAATACCGTACGCGTTGAGTGTGAAAGCTAGTGCTTTGGCATTACAAGGAAACTTCGACGAAGCGGTTGCACTAATGGAAAGAGCTTTGAATGACGAGCGGTTTTCACGGGATGAAGACATCGATGGGGGAGTGGAAGGCAAAGCACGACTCGCCGCTTGGAAGGAAAAGAAGCTATTGTTTTGCTCGCCCAAAAAATAGCTAATGCCCCCGCCTTTTGGCGGAGTTGATCGTTTTCAGTCCTGCCTCTAGGCGGAGTTGCCTCAAGGTAATAGGCACACTCCGTGTGCTGTAACCTACAGCGTTGCTGTGGACGGCAATTGGAGTGTGCCTTCCACTATCGGTTCCCAAAATAAAAATCTGCAGGGACGCTAAGTGAAGCGGCCTGCAGATCAATCAAAATTTAAGAAGTCTTGTGTCGGCAGCTTAACCAACAGCCACGCGCTTGAACTGCAGAATTTCTGCTTCTGGCGCAAAGCTCTTAATGGCTGCTTCCACCGTCTTGCTATCGTCCACCACAAAGAACTGGCTTAGCAAACACATCTGCTGATCCAACAACGTGTTGTCGGCAACAAATCGATCCAGCTTGCCCGGAACGATCTTGTCCCAAATCTTCTCGGGTTTGCCTTCGGCCTTTAGCTCTTCCTTGATCGCCGCTTCAACACTCGCCATCACCTCTGGTGTCAACTGCAGTCGGCTAACATAAGTCGGGACGTTCTTAATTGGCTTGCCAAGGTTCTCAGCCTTGTTGAGTTCGTTCTCGGCACGAATCTGCGACTGAATCGCTTCGGTTTCCTTAGCCACAAACGCGGCGTCGAATTCTTCTGGACTCATGATCGATGGATTCATCGCAGCGATGTGCATGGCCAACTGACGGAAGAAATCCGACGCACCCGCTTTGCCACCGTCTTTGTACGACAGGACAACGCCAATTTTGCTGCCTGCATGAACGTAAGAGGTTAGCTTGTCGCCAGCGACTGCTTGCATGTCCGACACTTCGATCTTTTCGCCAATCAAGCCCGTTTGCTCGACCAATTTCTCAGCTACTGTGCTGCCTTCGAACGGCAAAGCGAGCAGATCCTCGCGAGAAGCAACCGACTTTTCCAAGCCAAGTTTTGCTAATTTATTCGCCAGCTCGATAAAGCCCTCGTTCTTTGCCACAAAGTCGGTTTCGCAGCTCAATGCCAACAAGAGGCCCTTGTTGCCTTCCGAATTGGTTAAAGCGACAACCACACCCTCATTCGCTTCGCGGTCAGCACGCTTTGCGGCAATCTTCTGGCCTTTTTTGCGAAGGTACTCAAGTGCACCCTCGTAATCTCCGCCCGATTCCTTCAAAGCATCCTTGCAGTCCATCATGCCTGCACCGGTAGCGTTTCGTAAAGCAGCAACGTCTTTGGCTGAAATAGCAGTCATCGTAGTTTTTGATCCTTAGTTGATTTGAGGTTTATATGGATTGTAAAAGCGAATGACCTCTCAGCTTCCCAAGAGGTCTCAAGCGGCCAGAGCATGGTCTGTCGCTGGTTGTTATTTCGATGTCATTGCCGAATCAATTAAGCGACAGTTTCGACTTCTTCTTTTTCGGCCATCGACGAAGCTTCTGCAGCAGCCTTCTTATCCTTCTCCTGGAGAACTGGATTTTCTGCTCGACCGGCCAAGACCGCGTCTGCCAACTGCTTCATAATCACATCGATCGAACGAATACCGTCGTCGTTACCTGGAATTGGCAAATCGATTAACGACGGGTCGCAGTCGGTATCGATCAAAGCGACGGTCGCGATGCCCAACTTGCGAGCTTCTTTCACAGCGTTCTTTTCCTTGTTAGGATCGATCAGGACGATACACTCAGGCATGCGATTCATCGTGCGCAAACCGTTTAGGTTACGATAGATCTTGCGATGCTCACGGGTCAGCGCGGACTGCATCTTCTTGGAGAACGTGTTGATCTCGTCGCTGTTCATAATCTTTTCCAGCTCTTCCAGACGAGCCAAACGATTACGAATCGTGCGGAAGTTCGTCAAAGCGCCACCCAACCAACGCTCACTGACGAAAGGCATACCGCAACGCAGCGCTTCTCGTTCGATCACCTCTGTCGCTTGGCGCTTGGTGCCGACAAACAAAACCAGCGAACCTTGTGCGGCCACTTGATTCAAATACTTCTTGGCTCGCAGAATACCGCGGATTGTCTCGCGGATATCGATAATGTGGATCAGATTTTTGCGTCCGTAGATATACGGAGCCATCTTTGGATTCCAACGACTGACGCGGTGGCCAAAATGCGCACCGGCTTCAATCAATTTTTGAACTAGCTCGTTCGACATGAATAAACCTTTCGATTGTCTCGTCCCAGCAAGGCGCATACTTGAACCAGCAAGTACAGGAAAACCTTCGGCCTGCGACCGGAAAAATCCGGGCTTGCAGCTGAGAAGAAAAAGAGGAAATGCAATGGGCGAAGCGAATTGTGGAACCTTTCCACGCCGCTCACCAATTTGGAAGCGTAAAACGATACCCATTTACCGTGCCAGCCGCAACCACAAACGCTATCTTTCGGTCCTGAATTCTATCGAAATTGAGCCAAAAATGCTGTTGTATCGTAACAATATCTGCGGTACATTCTCCGTCACGTTTGCCCCGTGGTGTAATGGCAGCACAACAGATTTTGATTCTGTTTGTCTAGGTTCGAGTCCTAGCGGGGTAATTTCGTTTGATTTCAAACTCGTCTGGACGCGATACTGACGGTTCTCTTAACCGGTCTTTCTTTCCAAAATCGCAACCGTTTCTTCACAAATTACCGCTAGCGACAATTCGTGTTTGTCGAATGTTGATTGCTGGTAACGCGCGGCCTTCAAGCCATTTTCGCGACTTTTTAACGCCCCACACCACTCGCATTACCAACGCTTGCTCGCAATGCACGCTGAGAATCTTGGAAACTAAGCCAGCTACCCATCGTCCAACGGTCGCTTTGAGCGATGACGATTCCGCCAAGCAGCGACGCGGTGGTGGGCCAGCGGTCCACCATGCCCTACGTATAACCTGCCAGTTGTCCGTTCAAGAATTCGGTCCAAACTGGCCATCGATTGAACAAGATTGTCGGCAAAGTAATGATAGTTCGGTCGCCGCTGTACTACCTATATGGTCCGAGTGAACAGGCGTGTGAAGGATCAATGCGAGATCAGAAGTTTCAACGCGGTGTTTGCGGAGCTGCATACGAATCGATTCGGCCTCTTTAGGCGATCCTGTATCGACCAGTATCGGGCGATCGCCGACAAGCAAAAATGCATTGGAGAGTCGAAGCCGTAGATGGTGAATCTTCACGTCGATTGGAGTGTCATCAAAGTTCCCGTGGCAGCCTGAGTCATTACGCTATGCTAATTCTTCGTAGGACGCAACATAAACTTGCCGTAGGATCCTGGGCTTTCGATCGTGACTGTTACTCCCGCATAACCTATGCTTCCGATAGTTGTTCGATCGTTTGGACTCGTCCGGTAGCTTATCTGATAGTAATCCAAGCCATCACGATGCCGAAGGTACTGTAAAGTATAGGTGATCTCGCGTTCCGTCCCCTCGTGCACCACGCTTGAAATAGTAGCCACGGTGTCATCGCCTAGCGTCAGTATGTGCTCGGTGCCATCGCTCGCGACGTAAACCAACTCGCCGCGGTGTCGCTTGGTCGTATGAGGCCAGCCCGCTGGCGACATTTCAGCGAGAGCTTCGAACGTTGATTCAGGCTGCGTCTTTGGCTTCGGTGCTGCTGACTTTACGGCCGTGGCTTTATGGTCGCGAGCGTCGGGGTGGCAGTAACAACTGGCAATCGGTTTTACATCTGCATTCGACCATGCTTTTTGAACTTGCAGTTCCAACGCGGCGCTTTCTTGCGACTTGTTTTGTTTGGTCAATGATTGCTGCAAGCCCAAGAGCGCCCACGCGTTGTTTGGATGCCGCAACAAATCTTCGCGATAAACACCTTCTGCTTCCTGCGCTTGTCCATCGGCCAATAGCAATGCTCCGAGTGCGTGTCGTACTGGTTGCATCCATCCGGGCGGTTCGTCATAGCTCAGTTGGTCTTCCAACGCTACGGCTTGGCGTAACAATTGAAACGCATGCTCGCTGCTGCCCTGGCGGTAAGCGAGCTCTCCTTCCGCCATGATGCGAGCGATTTCGATGACGTCGCTGGCGAGGTTATTGCCCATTCTCCATTGGTCATCGAAGCCTTCGGAAACCTGTTGCAGTTGCTGGATCTCTGATCGAGCGTTGGTCGTTTCGCCCAAGGCAGAAAAAGCGAGTGAACGAGCGAAGTGACGCTCAGCGCGGCTGAATAGTCGCCATGAAGGCGGTTCCGGTTCTGCGAGGATTTCTTTCCATCGACCAAAACGGATCAGCACATGCAGAGCGGTGGGCATAAAGCCATCAGCAATTTGCACATGCTTTTCTAGAAAGTCCGCGGGCACCAAGTGTTCGATTTTTCGAGCTGCTTCCAACGCTTCTTCGCACCGACCTTGCATCATGGCCGCATACGCCAGAAAGTGTATATTGTGTAGAAAGTAGACGCTGTAAAAATCAGGTTTGGGAGCTACGGCAAGATACGCTTCATCGACTTGAATCGCTTTCCGGTTCGCCGCTGCTGCATCTTCATAGCGTCCTGTCCTAATGAAAATATGCGACGGCATATGCACCAGATGCCCTGATCCTGGAACCAAATCCTGAAGCCGCTCGGCCGCTGCAGTTCCCCGCTCCGGCCAGGGAGACGCTTCAATTGCGTGGATATAAAAATGATTGGCCCCCGGATGGTCTGGCGAATGCTTTAAGGTATGTTCCAAGGCGGCCAGGATCTCAATCACACGCCCTTTAGGTGCCGCATCACCGGTCCATAAGTCCCATGGTTGCAGAGTCATCAATGATTCGGCGAACAACGTTCCGACGTCTGGATCGTTGGGGAACTGGTGAAACGCAACTTCCATCGCATCCGCGTAACGCTGGTCCAACGAAGTGCGATCATCAGGAACCGGCATCGCATATCTTTCGCTGACCGCGCGAACCAACGCGTATTCAACGGGTGTTTCGTTATCCAAAGCAGATACGGCCAACTGAGCGGCTTGGTGAGCGAGCCGACTTTGCTCGGCAGCCATGACTGGATTGTTAATATGCAGCCCACGCGCATATGCCGACCCCCACCAAGCCATGGCACACGATGGATCAAGCTCTGCCGCTTTCTCAAATGACCGTATCGCCTCATCATGATTGTAGCCGTACAACAGAAGCAATCCCTGATTAAACCACTGCTGGGCTTCCGCGGAATCCGTTGTAATGGTCCGTGTGTAGCCATCCAAACCCGCATATCTAGCGGCCAGTTGAGCGGGGCCAGCATCCGCCCGCTCGGCAATTGCAGTTGGCTCTGTTTGGGCAAGCGCCGTTTGGCCTGCATTCTGAAAAACGAAGCTTAGGCATGTCCAACAAGCTAGCCAGCCAAGCAGCATAGGAGGAAGCAATCTGACCATTGGTAGCTCCAAGTTCGAGGTGAGATTTCCATTGCCGATCTTTTGCGTCAGTTGGTCGCAATGGATTTCGCAATGGATGTTGCCGAAGAAACCTTGGTTCGCCAGCGGAAGTGCAAATCAACAACCGCTGCTGTGTGGGATGTTACGAATTTCCGCGATCAACAAAACTCCAAAACACCAGGAACATCATGCGGTTTCCCGAGCTCCCCTTGATCGAGTTTCACTTGGTTTCGAAGTGGATCGCGTTTGATTCGCAGACGAAACGGGGCAGACGTCGTTTAACCACATACCCTTCTACGGCGAGGCAAAATCCCAACAAAAGCGACTCGCCTTCAAGTAGTTAGCTCCGGTTTTAAAACACGTTCTTCGCAAATTTGGATGATGATTGCTGAGGCCCAAACTACAAGGGCGCGGGTAGGTCGCGTCGACGGAATCGCCAGATCGCGGCGGCATACGCCACAAACCCTAAACTTAAAAGGACCAAGCTGTATCCCAATGGTCCCAGCCGAAAACTAGTAGTGCTGGTCGCCGGTATCCAAAGCGCTGTGGGACGAACGCCTAAACCTGCCACCGCGTGAACCATCCAGTCGGGTTGATATGCAGCTAGGAAACTAAAGGGGATTAAGAAACTGGTCTGTGGCGTCGATTTGCCTAGCACCAGCAAAAGCGCCTGCAAGATATAAATGCCAACGACGATACCAATGGTCCGCCAACGATACTGATCCCACGCACTGACCAATACCGAAAGCGCCAATACAAAGAAGCCCAACGCAAATAGATTCAAAGTTGGCGCAAGAAAGTATTCGATCTTAACGAGTTCTGACAAAGGCAACATTTGCTTGACCGGTTCTGACCAGAACGGAGTTACCGATACTCCCATGATCATGATCGGTTCAGGATACGATGAAACTAATGTCGAGTTGGTGTAGATGCCGCCAATAATCCCAAGCAAGCTTGCAAGACACAGGATGGCCAATCCCATTACGCTGACCAATCCATGGGCAAAGATCAAATGTGAGCGTGCAATGGGCTGAGCAAGCAACATTTCCAGCGTACCACGATTCAACTCACCACTGACCACATCCGACCCCCGACTGATACTCCACGTCAATATGCACAGCAGCAAAATCGGTTCGGCAAATGAAAGCCCGATCACTCCCTCGTACGTCAAGAACTGCTCCAGCGGTACGGGTGAAAATTTCTCGAACATCTTCATCTGCTCAAGCAAAGGCTGAAATCCGCTGAGCTCAAATTGTGCAACAGTCCAGATGCGAACCCAAGTGAACATCAGCAGTATACTTGCCGAACAAACCAACAGCAGCCAAGCGTCGTTGGTGTACTTTTTAACTAAGATGCGGAACACGTTTCGTAGATAGTCCTTAGACCTAAAGGTTCGATATGCTTGATTGAAAGGCCCTGCTCAGCTAGATAGCGTAAGGCTTCGTCCAGGGAAACATCTGTCGTTGAAACGTCGATCGTACAACCTTCGTTCCGTCCGGTTGCTGCATTCGTCATGGCGGTGTTGACCGTCATTCCACGAGGCAGTGGAGTGTTCAAGCTCGATGAAAGGCGGTCAGGACTGCCAGCGGTAGCGACTTGATAAGTAGCTTTCATCGATTGAATGTTGACTTCATGAACAACGCGGCCTGCTTTGATAACCGCAGCCCGATCGCATAACTGCTCGATCTCATCTAACAAATGGGATGACAAGACGATCGTAGAGCCTACCGCATGGGCTTCTTTAATCAACTGCACGACAACACCGCGGACGGTCGGATCGAGATTGGCGGTAGGTTCATCCAGGATGATCAGCCGACTGCGAATCCCTAAGACGCAAGCGATCGCAAGTTTCTGACGCATGCCGGTCGACATGAATCCGACTAAACGACTCGTGTCCAATTTCAAGCGTTCCGCAATCGAGACGGCGATATCCAGATTTCCATGCGGATGCAGATCACTGAATAACTTCAGCACTGCGGAACCTCGCATCATGCGAAACAGTTTCGCTTCTGCGGGCAAGTAAGCTATTAGCGATCGTACCGCTTTAGAATCTAATTCAATCGGTTGCCCGAAGATTGACGCACTTCCGCTTGTTGCCCTGATATAACCCAGTAAAGTTCTCAGCAACGTTGTCTTGCCCGCTCCATTGGGGCCCAGTAAACCGAAGAGAGAACCTTCGGGGATGCTGAGTGTTAAATGGTCGAGTGCTTTGAATTCCCCAAACGTCTTCACGAGTCGTTGGACATCAATTGCCGGAAAACCTTTTTGCATACAAGTGGTTCAATTTTACGAGTTTAACGATCAATCAAGTTTTGTAGCAATAGTTACAGATATTGTTGCATTCGTGCAGCCCACCGACCCCGTGGATTGCACTGGACCATGTATCTTATGGGTACATCGTGACGACGGACCGACAAAAACCACTCCGCACGACCGTTTGTTCGTCGCACGTTGTTTAGCCGCCCTACCACTTTCAACTGACTTCAATGGATTTTAGCAACACTTCAATAGCCCAACTTTTTGACGAAATCGCCGATTGGCTCGAGATCCAAGGCGAAAATGCCTTTCGAGTTCGAGCTTACCGAAACGCTGCGGAAAACATTCGCGAATTGTCTACGTCGCTCAAAGGCATGGTGGATCGCGGCGAGGACATCGCGGAACTAAAGGGTATTGGAACGGCAATCGCTGACAAGACAAGGGAATTGGTTGCGACAGGAAAAATCCAGTTCTTAGAAGAATTACGAGAAAAGTATCCCGTTTCGCTGCTGTCTCTGATGAACGTTCCCGGGCTGGGAGCCAAGAAAGTCGGTTTCCTGTTTACCGAGTTGGGCATCCGAGATTTAGAATCGCTGCGATTGGCCGCCGAACAAGGTCGCATTCGAATGTTGCGCGGCTTCGGGGAAAAGACCGAAAAAGCCATCTTGCATGGGATCACCATCGCCGCTTCCGCCGCTCAGCGGATGCGAATCGACGACGCCAGTCAACTGATCGAACAACTGCGAGCCTACCTGCAACATTGTCCAGAGATCTCCAAATTTGAGTTTGCTGGCAGCTATCGCCGCAGTCGTGAAACGGTGGGCGACATCGATATCTTGGCTGTTTCACAAAACCCCGACGCGGTCATGAAGTACTTTGCCGAATTCCCCGCTGTCAGCGAAGTCCTCGTCAGTGGCGATACCAAAACGAGCGTACGACTAGCTCAAGCCTTTCAAGCCGATCTCCGCGTGGTCGATCAAGCGTCCTGGGGCGCAGCGCTGCAGTACTTTACCGGCTCACAAAATCATAACATCAAAGTTCGCCAAATCGCGAAAGACCGCGGCTATAAGCTCAACGAATATGGATTGATCCCCAACGAAGATGCCGATGCGGCCACTGTCGACTCATCGTCCGAAGAAGCAATCTATACCGCATTGGGCTTGCCTTGGATTGCTCCTGAGTTTCGGGAAAATCGTTTCGAGTTCAATGACAATTTCGCTGACAGGTCGCAGTCTATCATCCAGTTGTCTGACATCTGCGCCGATCTGCATATGCATACCACCGCGACCGATGGTACCGAATCAATCGAAGTGATGGCGCAAGCCTGCAAGCGAAAGGGCTACACTTATTTGGCCATCACCGATCACAGCCGCCGTGTTTCCATGGCGCGAGGCCTCACGCCCACCCGAGCCCTTGAGCAGTGGGCACAAATCGACGAAATCAATGCCTCGCAATCCCTTGGAATTTACATCCTGAAAGGTATTGAGTGCGACATTTTGGAAGACGGCACCATGGACTTGCCGGATGATGTTTTAAAACAAGCCGACTGGGTGCTGGCCAGCGTGCATTATGGCCAACGGCAACCGCGTGAGCAGATTACCGAGCGGATCTTGAATGCGATAAAGAATCCCTATGTACATGCAATCGCTCATCCTACCGGCAGACTGATTGGTCAGCGCGATCCATACGAAGTCGATTTGGAAGCGGTCATCCAAGCGGCAAGAGATTATGGCAAAGCGCTCGAGATCAACTCGAATCCGCATCGTTTGGACTTGAGCGATGTGCATGCCATGTCTGCGACTGCGGCCGGAGTTTCAATCACGATCAACACCGATGCCCATTCGCTATCGAATTTGGAGCTCATGCATTTTGGAGTGATGCAAGCTCGTCGCGCAGGCATTGCGAAAGATCAAGTGATCAATACTTGGTCGCTTGATCGCTTTTTGGAGTTCACACGCCGTCGTTAAGTTTGCAGGCCGATTCACCCCGTGAACCCGCAGCGTTTCGTTTAACCGCGTGCCCATCGGGCCGCGTTGTCACTGAGTTGCACTCAACAAACGCGGGGCGATGCCCAACGCGGTTAAACCAAGTTACCCATTCCGCCTGAAGGCGGGACTACGAACAACCGCAAGTGACTAGCGCCCAATCACCCACAATTGTTCGTCGGTGCGAATCAGCAACTTGTCTGCAGTAGCAGCCAGCGTCGCACGCGAACTCTGCTCCAAATCAATCGACCCAACCTGCTCCAACTTATCATCAGCCGTCAAGATACTGACAACTCCATCATGCGAGATATTCGCCAGCTTGTCGCCCAGCACCACCGGCGACGATGAATAACTGCCGCCAACGCGCTTGCTCGATAAAGTCTCGCCGGTATACACGTCGACACTGCTCACGATGCCATTGTCAGACCAAATAAAGAGCTTGTCGTTGTGTATCAATGGACTAGGAACATAGCTAGCCGCCTTCTCAATCCGAAATCGCTCTTGGCCCGTCTTGCGGTCAAGGGCTACCACAATGTTACCGCCTCCCCCGGAACCTTCCGATGCAACCACGATTTCATCATTGAACGCACAGGAGCAACAGACTCGCTTGCCGAACGGCAGCTTGTCGAACAATAGCTCGCCACTGGCTACGTCCAACGCAAAAAAACCATTCGAGGAGTTCGCATTGAGCAACGCTTGTTTGCCACCCACGTCCGCCACGCAGGGCACTCCATAACAGACCACTGCTGGTTCAAGCTCTTTCTGCCAGACGATTTCTCCACTTGCAGCATTCAAGGCCACCATGCGATCTGTCCCTGGGGCAACCCCCGGTGGGAGATCGCGAGCGTCTTGGCTGTTGAACACAACAACCAAATCACCAACTCGCATCGGTGAGCTGCCAAAACCATGCTGCGAGACAAACGTCCCCAGATCGCGTGACCACAGTTTATCGCCCTGATGACTCAACGCTTCCACCACCAACGACTGAGGCGAGCCCCAAACATTGTAGACAGCTTTTTCATCCACGCATGGGGTGCTGGAAGCGAACGAACTGTACTTGTGGATGCTGTAAATCGGAAATGCGGAATCATTCTGCCATCGGATCTTGCCGCTCGCCAAATCGATCGCTACCAACGAACGGATACCGCTTTCGCCGTTGGCTGTTTGCAAATAAGCAACGTTGTTCCATATCACTGGCGACCCATTTCCTGTGCCAGGCAAATCGATGCGGTGCAGGACCTGTTCCGCGGTCCAAGGCAGCGGACCATGAAAGCTTTCGAGAACGCCTGTCCCATTCGGACCGCGAAATCGAGTCCACGGATTGTCGACAGACTCTTGGGCGGCGACGCGCGTGGTCACCAATGTCTCAATACTTGGAAGCAGGACACATGACATCGCCACGACCGCTGGAATGACGAATGTTCGATAGAGTTCAAGAAATTGCATGGCAGGAATTTTGTCAGTGAGGACCGAAGTAGGAGGGTAAGGCTTTTAATGTAATTCAAAACGCCCGGCAAATGCAGCTAGATCACCACCGGCTTATTCAATTTTCTCCGAAGCGGCACAATTTGGCCAGCGTGCATCAGTGGATGTGTGGCCATCAACACAAACACCTCGCCGACCGTGGGAAACATACTGCGCAGGTTTTCTGGAGAGGGAGCATCGAGAGCGTCGTCAGTCATCTTGTGAAGCTCTGCTACCACCGCAGCGTTTACGGCATCAAATAACTTCAAGTATTCTTCGACCGTGTGATAAGCGGCGGGGGCGTCTTGCTGCGTATTTTGCATGCCATGGTTAGCGACAAAGTCCTCGGTCATTTCTGGTGCAGTCCCTGGCACGATGCTGTTGAGTAAAGAGGCTTGGGAGCTAATCAAATGTCCCAATTGCCAAGCGATATGGTTGCAGCCTTCGCCAGGACGCTGCAATAGCTCCTCTTTCGAAAAATCGGATACATATGATCGCAGCACGAGCATGCTGGTATTCAAAGTGGCACTTATTGCTGCGCGGGAGTCCATGGGCTAACCTTTTCAAAAAATTGACTACAATCTAACGTTGCCTCACAGGATAACAGATTCTGTTGGCTCTGATTTCGTACCAAGCGATTTCCAGACGCTTGATTTTTACAAACGCTTCCTTTCTCTCACATTGATCGTATTTTATGTCACGACTTGCAAACGCTTCGGTCATCATTACCGGCGGCGCTACAGGAATTGGTTTTGGTATCGCAAAAGCTATGTTACAAGAAGGCGCCACCGTCGCGATCGGCTCGCGGCGGCCTGACGCGGTCGCAAAAGCTGTCGAGCAGCTTGCAGAATTTGGCAAAGCGACTGGACACCCGATCGACGTCTCTGACCGATCCAGCGTGCAGACTTTCTTCCAATGGGCTCAAGCCACCATGCCCCCGACCACAATCTTGGTTCAAGCCGCTGGAATCAATATCCGCGACCGAACCATGCAAGCCATGACGCCAGAAGACTGGGACAAAGTCATGGGGATCAATGCTACCGGTGCCTATAACTGCATGCACGCCGTGTTGCCTGCGATGTTGCAGGCCAAACAAGGTTTGATCGTGAACGTTTCCAGTGTTGCAGGCAAGCGAGCGATCACCCTAGGTGGGATTGCCTATTGCGCTAGCAAGTTCGCGTTGACTGCGCTAGGGACGGCCGCTGGCAATGAACTGTGCGAGCACGGTATTCGCGTCACGAATGTTTATCCCGGAGAAGTAAACACGCCAATATTGGACCAACGTCCGGTGCCCGTGAGTGCAGAACACAAAGCTCGAATCTTGCAACCCGAAGACGTCGCAGCTATGGTGCTTGCGATCGCGTTGTTACCACCTCAAGCGCATGTGCCTGAGCTGGTGATCAAACCTCTGACGCAGCAGTTCTGCTAGCAGCCAGAAGTGCGCGTCATACGGTTCAACCCACATACCGTCTCGGGTGACTTTTTATCTTTGACCGTCGTTGCTCGCTCGGTCAAACTACCCAATATCGATAAAGGCGTGGACGTGCGGAGCACCTCGGAAGTGAATCACGGTACGAGGCCCTTCAATCCGCCACATGTCCCATACGCCGTCCGACTCTAAATCACCGTCGCTGTAGAACGCGAACCGCAACGCGTCCACGCCACCAGCTTGCTGGATCACTTCCATCGCCTCGCTGCTATCCTCCGATCGATAGGGTGCTAAGATCGTTTTCAGAACACTTTGCACCAATTCTTTTTGATCGGAAGTCATCTCCGATACTGCCAGCCCCGCGATCTTGGCCGCATCGCCCTGAGGCGCGACTTGCGATTCGCTGGGAATTTTGGTCAACAAAGCCGCTTGGCGTTGCTTTGGATCTAACGCGTGAAAGACCGTATTCACTTTTTGCGTCTGGTAGTAGAACAAGTTTTCTTTGGCAGAAGACTCTTCACCATGACCATACACCAGCGGTCCGCCAAAAGCGCTATCCTGCATCGTATTTCCATCAGCGCGCAAGGTCAGATGACGACCAGTCAACACCCATTGAAATTTGTCTTCTTTAGGATTGCCAAACAACGCGACGCTGTAAGCTTGCAGGCCGCCGTCGTCGTAATCCATCTGCTCTTGGAGCCTCGCAAAGCCATCTTCGGAGGTCACGTTTTGCACGATCTTTTCAATCAACGCTTGTTGCGACTTGCTGTAGAAATCGCTACCGATCAGCGGCTTGGTTACATGCCAGTTGGCGTGAGCGCGTCGCATTGCTGGGTTATCGAGCCCAAGGCAAATCTCGGGACGCTGCTTGTCGGTTAGCGATTCGTAAAACTCACCGATGAAGTTCTCTGCGGCACTAGAACGTGAAGGCGCTCCGTACAGGAACTGCGGTGCAGTAGCCGCGAGCGTCGTCGCCGTAGCAGTTGTCATCAGAAATCGGCGTCGAGAAACATGAGACGGTTGAGATGCTTGATCATTCATAGAACACAGCTCCAAAAATTGTGAGAGGGTGGTGGTCCACGAGTCACTGCCAGCGGCACTCGTCGCAAACCAATTGGCGGGAAGGGGGGCAATGCCACTCAATGGGATGTTGAGGGCCTTTCATGTGACAGTAAATCTATTCTAACGGATTCCGCGTCGGTCGTGTTAAGCTACTTTTCAAGTCCTGTTCGATATCGCTTGCCTGTTCGCTCAGCCGGTTTTTGGTATCCTGCTAGCTCAGCCAGTCGGACGGATCGTTGCAAAAGGGTCAGCCCCCTTTGGAAACAAAGTCGATCGTAACAAACGCTTTTACAGAGAAAGCACTCCATGGAATCAATTTTCGCAGTGGACGTCGTTTCGCGGATTTTTCACGTTGGGACTGCTATATGTTTGGCTGGAGGTACGGTTTATACGCTGATGGTCTTGCTACCTGCCTTACGCGGGCTTGACGAATCCGCGCGGAAAGAGGTCATGGCCAATGCAGGCAACTACTGGAAACGCTTTGTCCACGGCGGCACTGCCCTGCTGTTGATCACCGGATTCTACAATTACTTTGTGCAGATGAAGTTGCATAAAGGGGACGGACTGTACCACGCATTGATCGGCATCAAAATGCTGTTAGCGTTTGCGGTCTTCTTCATGGCCGCAGTGCTTGTTGGACGTTCGCCCAAGTTCCAGTCGATGCGTGACAATCGCAGCCGATACCTCGGATTGATTGTGCTTTTCCTTGCGATCATCGTGGCGCTGAGCGGCATATTGAAAGTCCGTGGCATTCCACCGGAGATTCTGCTGAAGCAGCAAACGTTGATGACACAGCAGGTCGATCAATAGGCTTGGTCTCAGTCCGTTGCACACTCCGTTTGGACTCAGCCAGATAAAAGGCAGGTAACAAGGTCGGGGAGTTATGCCAGAACTGCGTTTCAGCCCGTGCAGACGGCACACGGAGTGGGTTGTTGGCTTGCGGACGGCACACGGAGTGTGCCTGCCACCATCAAACCGCATAGGGACGGAATTTGCGTATCACGCCGGTCGATTCGCTATACAACAACAATACATTTTTATCTAATCGATTGGCCGCCGCAGAATCAATCAAATGGTTCGAATCGTTGACACTCATTTGCATCATCACACGATACTCGAATTCATGCATCGACTGGCGACTCAACCAACGATTCACGGTATTCGCACTGTCACTGAAAATACAACTAAAAATCCCAACACTCGGCCCATCACGCAGCAACTCTTGAAACATCTTGTCAATCTTCGGCTGATCATCATCGCCAAAACTAAACTCGTCGTTCCTGCGGAGACTACGCAAACGCCCAAGATGTGTCACCATCAACAATTCTGCTGACCACTCCTGAGATTGGCTGGCCGAAACGGTCTCATCATCTAACATCTTCATTCGCGACTGCAAAACCGCGTGCAAAGCCGAGATCGCTTCATCAACTTTGTTGGGAACCACCCGGTTCACCGCAGCGCGATCACTCAAGAATCGCTGAAACAAGCCGACCGAATAAGTATCCTCCTCCCGAGCCGCATCGATCATCGTTATTCGCCGAGCGGTGCTATCGCCCGTTGTTGACTCGGCCAAAAACGACACCGCAACACTCCGCAGCACAGCCGCCTGGTTTTCGTCATCATTGCCAACTACCAAGATATTTTGACCAGATTGACGATGCAACAACAACGACACCATCGGTTCGATAGAAACGCTGTCGCCCAGCATAATCGCGGGCGACTTCTCATTGACCGATTGGATGCGACGCAGTTCAAGCTCCATCGTGGCGGCATCCCACGTCGCTTTGCGATGACCATCGAAAACGACACACTTCTCTAACCCGCCGTGCATCGGGTCGAGCAGTCGCGGACGGTCCGCTAGACTTTCCAGCACGCTTCGTTGCTCTGATTTCGCTAGATAAGCAACTTGAAAAGGCTGATTGCCTTCGATGCGACCACTTTGGTCGTTGTAAACTGCTTGCCCTGAATGCCGCAGGCGTTCAGCGGCCAAGTTATCTTCGCTGAGGATCATCATGGCGTCGGCCCCTTCGCATTGGAGCGCCACTCGAACAGCCATCTGAGCCAGGGTTGTACGTGGCAATGAATACGCCCCACCTAAAGTCTGCGATGCAAGTACCACGTGGATACCAAACGACCTTCCTTGTCGCACAATGCGGTCTAAATACATTGCCGCTTGTTGAGCGAGCTTGTCGTCCTCGGTGAAGATTTCTTGAAACTCATCGACCACAACCAAGATGCGTGGCATCGGTTGATCAGGCCGAACCTGGCACCAACTTGGGACATCTTGTACACCAGCGGCGCGGAAAGCTTCGCCGCGCTTTTGCATAATGCGATCAAGATATTCCAGTGCACTCAAACCAAACTCCCGCTGGCTTTCGATACCGATAATGTCCGCATGACTGAGCGACGCTTCAGAATAGACTTGGAATTCAACACCTTTTTTGAAATCCAAAAGCACTAATCGCAAGTCCTCCGGCGAATAATGCGTAACGGCACTGGTCACCAAAGTATGCAGGAACGAAGATTTACCCGATCCCGTTTTGCCTGCGACCAAAACGTGCTGCGCGGTACCATGTCCCAACCGCAGCGATTGAATGCGGCCAACGCCCGCCTGACCGACAGGGATCGACAGTCCGCTGGCTGAACTGCATTCGTACTGAGCTTGATCCGCAGGGATGATCGCCTCAAAGGGAACTTCGACGCGGTTGGCCCGCAACGCTTCTTCAGCCACCCGACGCAGCACTTCGTTTTGCACTTTGGATTCAGGTGGCTGATCGAAATGGATTGGAAACTCCGCGAGCGTAACATCAGCTACCTTCGCTTGCACAGCGCCCGGTTCATCGCTGTGTTCCAATCGCAAGCTTAAGCCAACGCCGTCGAAGCGATGCAGATCGATGTAGGGCGGTAATGTGAAGTCTTCGTCCACCAGCAACACGGTGCTCACGCCACAGCGACCGCCAGAACTGATCAGCGATGACAAGTAACGCCAAGCGGCTTCATCGACGCCCGCAGGAAATCGCGACCAAATGACCAATCGGTACGGTTCAGCCATCGAACCCGCTTCTCGATTGTACGCTCGAATATCAGGATACTGATCACGCAGCAATTGCTGGATAACGTCTTCCGTATGATGCGACAGTTTGGCAAGTTGTTCGGAGATGTGAACGCTCTGTGTCCACACACGATGATTGACCATGGTTGGATCCGAGTCGGCTAGCTGCATCAGATGCGAGTACTCACGGCCGAGCCCATCCGGATCAATGATAGTCACTTGTAATGCGCCGGGCGGTAAAGAATAAAACGCTCGCAGAACCAAATTACGAATGACGCTTTGTGCCAAGACGTGATTCTTCGAATCACATCGAATCGTCAGCAGCCCATGTTCCACCAGCTTGAAAACCAGCGGCAACTGTGCCTGCAGCGGTTGCGTGCTGGCGGCGCTGAGCGTTCTGCCATGTTGAGCACCAACATCGATCTGCAAGCTACCCAGCGGAATGAATGCTAGTTCGTTGAGCCCTCGGGTGGAACTGCGAACTGCTTGCGCATCATCAGGCCAAGGTGGACAAATCGCTTGGATATCTTGACTTAGGCGTTCAAATCGCTGGTGCGACTGCAGGACTGCAGAGCTTAATCGAAAACGCATATAGGCCGACTGCTGCCGCTCGTGGTCGACCCGACCTTGCAACGTTTGCTGTAATGTGTTTTGTAGGTGGTTCAGTTTCGCTTCGTGCGTTGACTTCAACGTGGCAACTTGTGAGTCCGAGTTGTGAAAGATCGACTGTTGTTGATTTTCAAAGTTTACAAGTAAGTCTCGCCGTTTAGTTGCCTGGCGCTGGGCGGCTTCCATCTTTTTCGCGTCGTATTCAGCTTTTAGCTTGGTCAGTTTATTCGTCACCGCTTCTTCCGCCGCGATCAAATCCTGCTTCAGCTTTTCATCAACGGCTTTGTGGCGGGTAACGAGCACCGATTGCAGATGTTGCTCACCTTTTTCGATGATCGCCTGGGTTGTAGCGTGCGATTCAAAGATCTGGGGCAGCAAAGACTGGATATGTCGTTTCATGAAAGGACGCAGAGCAAGAAATGCGACCAAACCGACAATGATGCTGGCGATGGCAAACGTCGCAATCGCAAAAATAAACCGTGTTGGTGCAGCGGTCGCTGATTGCATGTACCAAACAATCCCCGCCGCCAGGCCACTCATTCCCATTGAGAGCGCCCATATCTGCCATGAGTCCGAAAACCTCGCTACAGGATGATCCGAAAGCGCATTGAGCTGCGTTCGGTTTGCGGCAATTTCGCGGACAATCGCCTGTCGAAACGCGGCAAACGATCCGTCCCCTTCGACACTGGCCACCTTGCCTGCCGCGGCGGGTTGATTCGCCAGTTGAATCGATCGTTTGGACGCGATTTGGTCGGTATCGGTCAAGACTTGATCGTTCTCTAAACGATACTTGCGAAGCTGGTCTTTGTTGGCGTCAAAGGCTTGTTGCAGTTTGGCTTTATCAGCTTTGGCAGTTGCTTGCAGTTCCTGGATGGTCTGTTTGAGCTTCGCTCGGTATGCGTTTCGTGTTTTGACCATCCCTTCGCGCAAATCGGCCAACTCCTTTTTTTCCAACTGCAAGCTCTGCAAGGTCGCCTTATCAAAATAAGTCCAAGACAGATTCGATTCTTCGTCGAAGGCAGTCAGACTGCCAGCGACTTCTTGCGTATGCGTTTGCTGGACCGACAGGATGCTGGCTTCGAATTCCTGTTGCACGTCCCCTTGGCCCTGTAGGGTTGATGCCTGGATTTCTTCTAATTGCGCAGCGCAAGAATTGATGCGGTGTTGCAAGCCCGCAACCGTTCTTTGTATACGACGATCTTTAAGTAGTGGGAGACCTTGCGGCATGGCTATTCTTCCGGCAGTTCATCACGAGTTTGCTGAGCGATCATTGCGGCCAAATCCAGCGTCTTTTGCAAGTAGACGACCAAACGTTTGGCACCTTCTTCCACTGCTGGTAGTTCGGATTCTAAAAAGTGTTTGGAGCGAGCGTCCGACCAATGCTCGCTGACGTGCTGCACATCATTGCGATGACGCGCAGCGACCCGTTGTAGGTTGCCAATACAGCCGACGATATCCTGACGCAATTGCATGGTAGAAGCCCTTCATTTCATGACGGTTCTAGATTGCTATGATGTTCGAGATTGGCATACTCGCGCAGTGGAATCATAATTTGCTTGAGTGTCGATTGTGCCGTTGGTAAGCCGGTTTCAGCCATGTCGAGCACCTGTTGTAATTGAGCTTGAGTTTTCAGGCGAGCTTGCTGCCAATTTTGGCCGATTGGCTTGAGTGAACGTAAGCGGTTTTCGCAAAAGTCGACTCGTTGCTTCGCGACGGCGACCTGTTTCTTTTCGACAGAGCAGCTTTTGCGTTCGTCTTCACGAGTTACTTGTTCGCAGCGACTGAGGGCAGAACGGGCTACTTCCAGACGCTCTTGAGCGCGTTGGTATTGGCGTTTCCAATAGGCAGGAGCTTCACGTTCGAGATAATCGGTGACACGATCCAACTCGATGCGAATAGATTCTGCGTAGCGCATCAGGTCCGCTTGTGTGACAGCCAGGGCTTTTGCAAACTGCTCAAGGGCCTCAAAGCTTTTGACATTCGCTCGACTATCCATTGTTTTGGTACTCCTCAATCAACTCCGCCTTGCGCAGAAGATAGGGTACGTGTCGTTCGCCGCTTTCGATCAACCGCTGTAGTTGTTTCATCTGCTGTTCGAACTCCATGGCAAATTTGCGATGCTCTTGATCGCGCCACGAGGTCGCCAGCTTCCCCATTTCCGCTCCGATCTTACTGGATGATTCTTGCAGCGTAGCGTTAAATCGCTTCAACATGATAGCGAACTGTCGCAGTTGTTCGGGATCGACGATTGCTTGAGCCACGTTGGTATCCTTATTGCTTCTGCTAGTTTACGGGTGAATGGATCGTGTGAGTTGTTTTTGTTGTTGGGCTAGATCGCGCAGCGAGTCTCGTTTGGCGATGCGAGCCTCCTGACTTTCTTGAGTTTCTAAAATTAAGAGATCCAAATAGCGGATGGCGGAATCAAACAGAGCATGCTGCTCCGAAAGAGCGGCGGCTAGTTCCAACGCTCGGTGACGCACTTCTCTTTCCGGGGGGGGCGAACGAAACAGTGCGGCACAGCGGTAAGCGGCTAAAGCCTCGATAACTTGCGAGCGGCTTTCCAGACAAATTCCTAAATTCATCGCAGCCACAGCACGCGTCGCTGGGAATTTCTGCGCGTTGCGGAGTCGCTCGATTGCCTCATCGATTCTACCTAAACGCTTTAATGCGATCGCGGCCGTAATCAGCAGTTCGGATAACTCGGGATGTCGCTGGTAACGAGCCTCGGACACTTCGAATTGCAAAGCGGCCAGTTCCAATTCACTTTGATCCAAGTCGCGCAGATTCGCGGGGCTTTCAAAATCGCGATATTTTGCAGCCGCTAAATCCATCGCTTCACGTGCCAACCGCAGTCGCGTGTCCTCGTACATCCCCAACAGTTTTTCGTTTTCGGGATTGTGATGTGTCCCTAGTTCTAGAACACGTTTTGCGTCACGCCACCGATTCTGCTCGATGTAGATCGAAGCCAGCTCTTCATATGGCCCCGAATTCGCGGGGTTATTCTTGATCAGTTGCTCGAGCGCTTGAAACCGATGGATCGGGATTTTGGGTGCAGCAGCGGCCGTCGGCTCGCTGGGGCTAGGCACAATCGGCCGATACAACTCGCGCGCTAGCTTTTCGTCAATCATGTTGAAACTGCTTGCCAAACCAGGGAGGTGTATTGTTATTCTCGGAGCATACTATCTTAACACATTAGTCGCGGAGCGCCACACGAAACCGTCACCAACACCGGCATAAACGCCGACGAACCAATTTTTCGCAGGAATGCTCAATGGGAGTATCGCTCACGGTTAGTCTGCGAAAAGCGATGGAAATTTTGGCAAGCAGGATGACTTTTCCGGCAACTTACGAGAAGTCGGCAAAAATACGGCGGTTGCAAGTTAACAAACTAAGCCCTGGGAAGTTGAAGTGTTACAATAGAATGCGGGTTTCACTGGAATCCCACGGATTATTCACTCGTCATCCAACATACGCCCGCTGTCATGTCACAAGCTTCGATGCCATCACCGCCCGCACAAGCGTTCGAACCGAACTCGAAATCTGCTGCCGCAAACAAGCCGGTTTTGACTCTGACCGACATGGTGGCAGAAGCGGCGGTCAACCTCAAACGCGTTGAACTTGCCAAAACCGTCCTCGGTGTCGCGATCTTAGTTTGCCTCACGGCCCTAGCGATGGTTCTGATCGACCATTGGGTGTGGCCATTGCCGGCGCTGGTCCGCTGGAGCTTTCTGGCGACCGTCGTCGCTTGTTCCAGCCTGTGGATGATCCGGCGGTTGATCCCCATGTTTGGTCGCAAGATCAATCCGATCTTTGCAGCGAGGGAAATCGAGCGCAAAGTCCCCGAGCTTAAAGATAGCCTCGTCAGCTACATGCAACTGAGCGAAACTGAACATGGACCACCCAAAGGCGTTGTCAATGCAGTTGGCAAGTTTGCGGTGGAACGATTGAGTCGGCATGATCTTGGCGAGTTCATTGCTTCGACCACCCCGCTCAAGTTAGCGATGTTGCTCTTCGGAGTGCTCGTGCTTTCAGCGGCTTACTTTGTCGCGTCCCCCAAAAGCGGTTTCGATTCCTTGATGCGATTACTGATGCCTTGGCAATCGATCGAAGTTCCAACGCGAGTCAAGATTGTCAAACTTGATCCGAAAAATGCGGTCGTCGCCCGCGGCCAACAACTAGAGATCTCGGCCGAACTGCGAGGCTGGATGCCGGGCGATAAAGTCGAGATCGAATTCAGTACTTTCGACGGCCAGTTCATCAATCAAAAAATCCCGATGCAGCCCGAAATCGAAGGGCTAACTTACGTTGGATCTTTAACCATCGGTGCCAATGGCATCCAGCAGGACCTGCAATATCAAGTCCGCGCGGGTGACAGTGTCGCAGGCCCCTATCGCGTCGATGTCGAGCTTGTCCCCCTAGTGGCTGTCGAAAAGATCGACTTGACCTTCCCGCGATATACAAAACTACCGCCAGTAACGCTGGACGGCCCCAGCGACTTTGAAGCGGTTGAAGGAACGAAAGTAAAAATTGTGGCACAAGGGAACCAACCGATGGACAGCGGGCGGATTGAGGTCAATCCCGAAGCATCGTCGGACGATCCGCTCAATATCAAACGGTTGTATTCGATGGTCACCCAAGGCCAAAGCTTGACTGGCTCCTTCCAATTGCAATTGAACAAGTCGAAGGACAACCCCAGCCCCAGCAATTATCGCATCACAGCCATCAGTTCGCTGGGCCAACCTAATTCCGATCCCTTAATCCATGACTTCCGCGTACTGGCCGACGAAGCTCCTGCGGTCGCTTGGACGGAAGCCTATCCCGATACGATCGACTTCCCGATCAATCACGCATCCGACTTTTCCGTGGAAGCGTACGACCCGGACTTTGGGCTCTCACATATTCGCACCAGTTTGCTTCGCGGACGCAGCAAGTTGGAAGACGCTACGTTGTTGCACAATGAAGCAGGCTTGCAAGAGAAAGTCCAACGCACATGGCGCTTTGAACCCGCTCGCATGGGTTTGCGTCCAGGTGATCAATTGACGCTGCAAGCGTTCGCTTCGGACAATCGTCGCGATGCACAGGATGCCAAGTGGGAACCGAACGTGTCGTCGTCTGCACTGTTGAGGATTCGCATCGTGGGTCCGCAAGAAGAACCCACGAAGCTTACAGCCCCCCCCGATTCCATGAAACCGCTGCCAGACCAACCGCTGGATGGCAGCGATATCCAGCCAGACCAACCGCCTGCTGAACAACAACCGTCGTCGGACACCGCCGACGGTCAACCCCAAGACAACGACGCGTCCGCTGTTGGCGCTCAAGACGCAAGCGGCGACACGAAAACGGAACAAACTGGCGAACAATCTGACCAGGCAACGGACGCGATGCAGTCGGAGCAAGCGGCGTCTGAGTCCAACGCAACAGATTCAAACCAAGCGGGCCAGCCAAACCAAGCTGAGCAAGGAAACCAAGCTGAGCAAGGAAACCAAGCTGAGCAAGGAAACCAAGCTGAGCAAGGGAACCAAGGTGAGCAAGGAAACCAAGGTGAGCAAGGAAACCAAGGTGAGCAAGGAAACCAAGCTGAGCAAGGGAACCAAGCTGAGCAAGGTGAGCAAGGAAACAAAGGTCAATCCGGCCAAGGCCAAAGTCAGCAGAAACAAGCAAACCAACCGCAGAACGGTCAATCCGGACAAGGCGAATCCGGACAAGGTGAATCTGGACAAGGTGAATCTGGACAAGGTGAATCTGGACAAGGTGAATCTGGACAAGGTGAATCTGGACAGCGTGAATCTGGACAGGGTGAATCTGGACAGGGTGAATCTGGACAGGGTGAATCTGGACAGGGTGAATCTGGACAGGGTGAATCTGGACAGGGTGAATCTGGACAGGGTGAATCTGGTAAGGGTGAATCTGGTAAGGGTGAATCTGGTAAGGGTGAATCGGGTAAGGGTGAATCGGGTATGTCGCAATCGGGACAGTCGCAATCGGCGAACTCTGCTTCCGATCCAACCGGTACCAGTGAAGCTGGAGCCGAACAAACAGGTGCACCCAAGTCAGGTTCCGCAGAACAGTCCTCCAATGGCCAATCCTCCAATGGCCAATCGACGCAACCTTCCAGCCAGACGCCCTCCAACACAAGCTCGCAAGGCGACCGACAACAGCCTGCGGGAAACAGCGAAAACGGCAAACCGAACACTACTAACCAGAGCGACTCCAACGAAGCTACCGGCCAGTCGCCCCGAGATAGCTCGGACCCCAACGGCCAGCGTGGACGCTTAGACGATGTCAAAGAAAGCGATCGAAATCCCGATACTCCGCTGCATGATGGTGAAGCGATCGAGGAGATCAACAAGTGGATGAAGGAAAAGGGAGTATCGCCTAGCAACGATTCATCAGACAAACCTAATCCCGATAGCCTTGGCGACAAAGGCAGCGGGCCCGAACGTAATGCCGGACAAAATGCTGCTCAAGACAACAATGCGGCGGGGGCTGAGCCTGGTGCTTCTGATCCTTCTGCGTCTGACGCGGCCAATGGTCAGAATGCTCCGCAGCCCGCCAGCGGACAATCTCCCAATGGACAGGCCCCCAGCTCGTCTGCCAGCGGGAATCAATCAGCAGACAGCGGAGATTCCGCGGCTGGCACCGACGCCCAGGGGCAATCTGCAGGCGGCTCAGAACAAGCTAGCGGGGGGGCTGAATCGAACGCTTCGCAGCGTGATGCCACGCAAGCTCCAACGAACTCGCGTCCTGGCAATACCCCCGGCGAGGGCGCTAACCCAGCCGCTGGTGGCTCGGATGACAGCCTGCAAGGGACTGCCAGTGCCGCGCCGGGCCAATCGCAAGCCAACGTGGAGTACGCGAAACAAGCCACCGATCTTGCACTTCAGTATTTAGACCGTCAGCGCGACCAACCGGATCCAGAGCTATTGAAGCGATTGGGCTGGTCGGCCGACGACATGAAGGCGTTTGTCGATCGTTGGCAAGCGGCACGTGAGCGTGGAATTACGCCCAAGGGTTTGAACGACGATTACGCCAACGAGTTGAGAGCGTTAGGCTTAACGCCCACGGAGACAACCAAGCGAACCGCACGAGGCGTCAACGACCAGCTCGGCGGACTCAGCGAAGAAGGCACGCGTTCCAAGCCACCCAAGTCCTTGCAGAGCCAATACGAAGCCTTCCGCAAAGCAGCTCAACAACGCGCCGCCCAATCCGCCAGCGGCAAGTAATTAAGAGTTGTGCTGAGCGAAATGCAGGGAGTTTGCGGGCATAGAAATGAACCTGCCATTTTCCATTAGAATCTCACGCTAAGGCGCGAAGCTCGCAAAGTAGCGTGAGCTGTAGACTTGGCGAGCTTTGCGCCTCTGCTGTTCCCGGGTCTACATGAGTCAACACGACCTTAAGCATTACAGCGGTGGCAATTAGAGAGAAGCCTCGTTACTCATACGGATTGCTGTTCAGCGTTCAGCGCCTTACTGTGCATTTTACGGTGGTTCACAGCAAACCGTGCTGAAAAACTAAGTTTCTGAGTACACATCTAAATCATTTACGCGGATTACAAACCGTGCAATGGTAAGCCAAGGTGAAACTCCGATATCGATTGACGCGTTCATTTGGGTGCATTCACCCGGCACGGCGAAGTCGAAGCGTGGCACAAACCAGAACCAGTTCGATTCTCGACACCTAATCTCGCCATCAACTAGAACTGTTTCAAATCCGAAACTAAGTCCGTCGTACTCGATTGTCGTTTGAAGCGGCCCAGGAAGCTGGACCTTGCGATACAACCATCTGCGCTCAATTAGCTTTGCAAGTTGATGCTGCGCTGGCTGTAGAGAGCTTTCCTGAGGACACTCATACGGGTTCGACGATTGCTTTGATTTGGATGAAGTCAAGGTTGAGTTACGTACATCGATGGATGTCTAGAACACCAAAGCGGTGCCCGATGGGGACAAGCCCCGATCGGACATGCGCGCACGTCTTGCTTTAGCGCACCAATCCTATTGCGAAGACTGGGAACAAGGCCCAGCTTCGCTTTCCGAACGCAGCGACATTTGTACTGTGTGCTTCATCACGTACAACAACGTGTCTTGCTGCTAGTTCACGCCGGCGGCGATGTCTTGCTGCTTCTGGATCAGTCGCAGATACAATTGCTGACTGGTCTTATACATACCGCTCAGTTCCGTCTTGAGTTCGGTTAATCGCGATTCCAATCGAGCGACTTCGGCTCGAGCAACAACGGTCTCCTTTTCAAGCTGCGATAGATCGTCACTAAGCTTCTTGCCCTCGACCTGTTTGGCAACGATTTGTTGCTGGCCAAGTTCGTTGGTTTGCTGGGTCCGTTCAATCTCTCGTTTGGTGGTCTCGATATCTTGTTCGGCTTTGTTGATCCGCAACTGCAATTGCTTGAACGAAAACGCATAGTCGGTCAACGGTCGTACGTAAATGCGGTCGATCAACTGGGCCACTCCGCTTTTGATCAGTTCATCGCCTGGCTCGTATGCAAACACGACATCATCACCAATACGGAACGATACGGTCGCTTGGTCAGCGTTTCGCTTCAATCGCGAATCGACGGTACGACCGCTCAAGTCAAAATAGCCACCCTCGAGAGCGTTGCGAGTTTCGGCACTATCGACTTCCAAGTTGTAATCTTGCACAAATTTCACTCGCAGCCAGACCGATTCTTGCAGTGTGCCTTCTGGAGCACGTTGGCCGTTCAGCAGATAAGCTCGCAGCACGGCCGCTTGTTGCGATTCTTCCATAGTCATCTCGGAAGGCGCTTTATCCAAAATCTGCAATGGGATGCCCAACAAGTTGGAAATCACTTGCGGATTCATGCTGCCAAAAATTTCGCTCTCCGAAGGCTTAAGGCCAGTTTCCGCGAACGCTTGATGCGAATCCAGTGGCATCAATTCATAGACAGACCAAAGTGGAAATCGGTTAGAATTCAACGCCGCTAGTTGTGCTGGGGTCAGGTTGATGGTCGGTCGAAGTTTTGCGGTGCCAATGTCAGCTTCCGTGACAAAGTATTCACCCAAGTAGAACGCTGGGACAATTCGCCCTTCCGCATTGGGTGCTTCGCCGAAAACATAGACGATCATGTCGGAGGCCAAGTTGTCATCGGCTGTTGCGGGATCTGCGGCGGGAACCCCTGGAATCCCGGGATTCGGAGGCACAGCGGGGTCGGCTCGCCCAACCGCAATCGACGCGATATTGTTGGCGAAACCGGTCGGCTGCACTCCTCGCCAAACTCGACCACGATCCAAATTCAAACGTCCCACTTCGCTTAGCAGCGGCATCAGGTTGCTTAAGTCGTTGGTGGGCGCTGTCAGGTCCCCGAACTTAATTTCCGCCACCTGTTTTTTGAGATCGACGTTAGCGGTCCTGGCTCGCGACAATCGCTGGACACTTTCCACCCGCTCGCCGTGCACCAAGCCAACGAAAAACAGGTACGTCACGGAACTCAGAAACAGCAAAAACATAAGAATGCTGTGCAGCGGTCCGACGACCGAAAATCCTTTGACCATGAAGAAAATCATCATGATCAAAGCGACAAACAGCAACACGAGGAAGATGATTGAGTTGAGTTCCATGAGTGCAATATCGCGGCCGAGTGGCTGGAATCAGGTTGTTAAGGGCGTTGAAGGCAGTCCGTATTCTAGTTGGAGTATACTCCCATTTCGATAGGAATTCTCCGATTTGCTGCGTCAAACCTGAGGAGTCGCCTTAGGTCGGCCGATGCTGTAGTAGGTGAAGCCAGCAGCAGACATATCGGCCGGCTCGTACAGATTCCGTCCATCAAAAACGACTTGTCCCTTCATAGCACCACGAATATCGGCTAAATCCAGGTTGCGGTATTCGTTCCATTCCGTGTTGATGACTAGCGCATCGGCGTCTTTCAGCGTCTCCATGACATCGCTGCTGTAGTGGATTTTGTCGCCGAAAACTTTTTGAACATTTTCCATCGCTTCGGGGTCGTGTACCTGAACGCTTGCACCTTTTTCGAGCAAATATTTGATCAGCGTCAGGGCGGGTGCTTCGCGGATGTCGTCGGTTCGAGGCTTGAAGGCCAATCCCCAGACAGCGATGGTTTTGCCTTTGAGCTGGTCGTCAAAGTGCTCGCCAATCTTGTTGGGCATAACGTGCTTCTGCAGTTCATTGACCGCGTCGACCGCTTCCATGATCGATGGTTCGATCCCAAGTTCTCGCGCCATCGAAGCCAGAGCGCGGACGTCTTTCGGAAAGCAAGAACCGCCGTAACCGACGCCTGGATGCATAAAGGCAAAGCCAATGCGCTGATCGTGACCGATACCGCGTCGGACATCATTAATGTCACCATGCATACGTTCGCAGATGTTGGCCATCTCGTTGATAAAGCTGATCTTGGTCGACAAAATCGCGTTGGCCACGTACTTGGTCATTTCCGCGCTTTGGGGGCTCATGACCAAAAATGGCTTTTCCGTCCGCAGGAATGGCTTATAAAGGTCTTCTAAGACCTCAGCGACTTCGGGGCGCCGCACGCCGACCACGACTCGGTCTGGATACATAAAATCTTGAATCGCGGCGCCTTCTTTTAGAAACTCAGGATTGCTGGCCACATCGACATCGCGGCCCAAAATACCTTGCAATCGCTCAAAAATCTTTTGGTTGGTGCCCACTGGAACAGTGCTCTTGGTCACCACGATTGCGTCGTCGCGGAGGAATGGTGCCATCGAGTCGACCACGGTCCAGAGTGCCGTCAAATCCGCCGAACCGTCATGCGCCGACGGTGTCCCTACGGCGAGGTAGATGATTCGCGACGAGCGGACAGCGGATTCCAAATCGGTCGTAAAATCCAAACGTCGGCTTTTGAAATTGCGGATGACCAGCTCGCTCAGGCCCGGTTCGAATATGGGAATCTTGCCATTCTTCAGCCCTTCGACCTTTGCTTTATCGATGTCGACGCAAGTGACGTGGTTGCCGCTGTTTGCAAAACAGGTACCGGTGACTAGACCCACGTAACCTGTACCAATCATCGCAATTTTCATACTAACAAACTTTCCAAATTAAACATAAGTCTCAAAGATAAGCCCTACGGATTGGCCGGAGCCTCGCCAACTGCGGGTTCTCGTAGGATACTTTAGATCGCTGCGAATGAATAATCCATCCTTAACCAAATGAAGTTTGCAGGGATTTCCAAGCTAGAAAAATCGCTAAAATCAGCTCAAATCCATTCGTACACCACCGCAGGATGCACTCAGGAACCACATGCACGCAACCGCCAAGACTTCCATGGAATCTAGTTTTCGAGATCAATTGCCCGACCTGACCGATTCGATCGTCAGTTCGTATCGTCAGGACAATCGGCTGAACCACTTAGATGATTGTCCGCTGCCGAAGTATGACGTCGTGGTGTCGATTTTGGAGGATTTCAAAGACGTGCTCTATCCTGGCTTTCGTCATCGCGAAGGTTTGCATGCGGGTAACGTTGGTTACCACGTCGGGAATCTGCTGGAATCCCTGCACGACAAACTGACGTCTCAAATCGCGCGAGCTCTGTTGCATCGCGATCGTGCACAAGCTGAATTGTCCGATTGTCAATCGGCCGCAGAGTACCAACGGCGCGCTTCAGAAATTTCGATTGAAGCGTTGAAGCACATTCCCAAGTTGCGCGAGACGTTGGACAAAGATGTCGTCGCCGCGTATGAAGGCGACCCCGCAGTCACCAATCATGACGAAATCATTTTCTGCTATCCGGGGTTAGAGGCGATCACGATCTACCGAATCGCGAACTTCTTGGTCCGCTGCAAAGTGCCCTTCATTCCACGCATGATGACCGAGTGGGCGCACAAACAAACCGGAATTGACATCCATCCCGGCGCGACCATTGGCGAGCACTTTTTTATCGACCACGGCACGGGTGTGGTCATTGGCGAGACATGCGAAATTGGCCAATGGGTCAAGATCTATCAAGGCGTAACGCTGGGAGCTCTATCCTTCGCGACCGATGCCGATGGTTCGTTGATCCGAGGCCAAAAGCGACATCCAACGATCGAAGATAACGTCGTGATCTACGCGAACGCAACCATCCTTGGCGGTCGTACCATCGTCGGCCGCGACAGTGTGATTGGGTCCAGCGTTTGGATTACCAGCAGTGTAGCTCCGCGTACGACCGTGGTGCTAGAAAAGCCACGCTTGCGCATCCGCAGTGAACAAGCCGAAGCCGCGATCGAAACCGATTTCCAGATTTAATGGAAACGCGGGGCTACTGAACTGACTGTGTTGCCGTGGTGGCATCGTCTAACTGCAACCGCTTCATCTTTTTGTACAGAGTTGTTCGATTGATCCCCAATGCATCGGCTGTTTCATTGCGGTTCCAGTGATATAACTCTAACGCTTCGCGGATGATGCGGCGTTCGGGTTCTTCTAACGCTTCGCTGAGCGTTTGGCTGGGCCGATACAAAGGCCCTGAGATCGAATCGCTGTTGGAATCGCTGGCAAAGCTGGCTCCGGTCGCTTGAGCAGGCTTCGAATTCAAGATCGATATAGGGATGACGTTGGTATCGATCGTCGGGCTCTTGGTCAATAGAACCATTCGCTGAACCGCGTTTTCCAATTCACGAATGTTACCTGGCCATTGATGGGCTGTCAGCACATTCATAGCGGAATCCGATACTCCATCGATGTGACGGCCGTACTGTGCCGCAGCGACTTGCACAAAATGATTCACCAGCAAAGGGATATCGTCGATGCGTTCTCGCAGGGCGGGCAATTCGACATGGATCACGTTGATACGATAGAACAAGTCCTGACGAAAGCGACCTTCTGCAACCGCTTGCTCCAAGTTCTCGTTGGTGGCCAAGACCATGCGCGTATCGACGGAAACGGTCTCGTTACTGCCCAGTGGCTCGAACTGCAATTCCTGAAGAACTCGCAGTAGCTTCACTTGCAAAGCAGTCGATGCGGTACCGATTTCGTCCAAGAATAACGTGCCCGTGTCGGCTTGTTCAAATTTTCCGATCTTGGCCACGTTGGCTCCCGTAAAGGCACCGGCGGCGTGACCGAACAGTTCGCTTTCCAGCAGGTTATCTGGTAGCGCTCCGCAAGCGACCTCAACAAAGGGGCGCTTTTGTCGGTCCGAACGTTTGTGAATTGCGCGAGCGATCATGCTTTTGCCCGTCCCATTTTCGCCGGTGATAAGCACGGTGGCGCGCGTTTGAGCGACTGTCTCGATGACTTCGAAGATATGCTGCATGCGGAGGTCTTGGCTCAAGATCGCTTCCAAGCCAAATCGGCGATCTAACGCCGCTCGCAGTTGCTCGTTCTCTCGCGTGATTGCTTGTTGGTTACAAGCGCGCTGGAGAGCGGCCAGCAACTCTTGATCGATGATCGGTTTGGTCAACAGATCGAAGGCCCCTTGCTTGATCGCTTCGCAGCCGCTGTCAGGACCAGCATAGCCGGTCATCATCAGTACCGGAGTTTCCGCAGAGTGTTTGCGAGCGAACTTCAGGAAGTCGAATCCGTCTTCATCGTCCAGTCGCACATCACACAGAACCAAGTCGAATTTCTTTTTCTTCAGCCAGCTTTTGCCTTCAGCGATCGTTGCCGCCGATTTGACTTCAAAGCCCTCGGAGCCCAGCCAATCGGCCATGGACTCTGCCAGCCAGCGGTCATCATCGATCAGCAGCAGTTGGGTCGCTTCGTTTGTTTTTCGCATTTTCAGTCTGTTCAACGGCAAATTCAAGGGATCGGAACCACGCATGGGGTTGTATGGCCCGTTGTCGGCTTGCGAGTTGAATGAAGAAATCAACATCGCCGGTGAAAGGTAGTTTGCGGTTTGCATCACATGATGAAAAAATGCCACATCTTTTGCCGTGGTAAACCTCTTCGCAGCCGCTTCGTTCGTCACAAACCGCACAAAGCATGCAGCCCGAGCAGGGCAGAGGGCCCAAAGTCGCCGAGCCCGCCGCTGGCCAAAAGCGTCACTGGATGGACGGGGCGGCGTCCCTCGTTTTTTCGAATTAATTTGTCACTGATTGCTTTCAAAGCGCGGCAGGCTTACACTGAAGCGTGCTGAACGGAACACCAAACCCCATTGGAGTTCCGATAGGATTTAGTGATTTCTGGAAAAAAGTCGCTACTCAGCAACTTCACGAGTGTTGTAGTCAGCTATTGTGTTCGCAGCCCACCCTTTGCGAATGTTTCGGTATCGGATACCGACGGCCGATTCCGCAGACGCTCGACGCAACCGGATGCAGACCGTTCTCTTTTGATGTTTTCTTCGAAAGGTTAGTGCGATGTCAGCAGATTGGTATTATCTCCATCATGGATTTTTTGGCGGTCAGAAGAAAATAGGCCCCATCAGCGAAGTCGATTTTCAAGAATCGATTACCAAAGGAAAGATCACTCCTGAAACGATGGTCTCCAGCACTTCCAAAACGCATGGGCATTGGCTGCGAATGCATGACATACCTGTAGCGATGAAGCTGTACCAGAAAACGCACCCGTCTTATCGCAGCAAATCAAACCCCTAGTTGGCACTCGCGTGCAATTCCAAAAGTTTGTTAATTGCATTTCCAAGAATGCCGATTGACCAAACTCCGGGGTTCGCCCTAACATCAGTAGGGTCATTGATCAACATTAACGACTGAGCAAAGTCGTAACATTGGAAGGAGCTTGTCATGGGAATGGAAAATTACTCACGATACCAACAGAGCTGTATCAAGAACTACTACAACAATCGCGAGTCCATCGCCTTCCAGCGTGTTGGCGAATTAGTGACGGAACTCTATTTGACCGAAGGCAAGAAACGCGAGAAAGTTTGGGACAGTATCGCGTTGCATTTGGGCAAAATGAATGTGCCTCCCGATCGAATTGCTCATTTGCGAGCCCAGGACAAACCCGAATTGGTCGCCAAGTTCATTCAATCGCAAGTTTAGTTAGACTAGCTTTCTTCATTAGACTGGTTTTTTCGCGTTGCGAATCACGAGCAAGGATCGGTCTGCTCCCAACCCATCGCGATTGACCAGCGTGGGCAGCCGATTGGCAATATGCCGCGCGATATCACAAGCCTCTTCATCGAGCATCTCTTTGATTTCACGCAGCAATTCGTTTTGGTCAAACGTCTTGCTGAGCGATCGGCGTTGACGACGCAGTTTGTTATACGCCTCGCCAGAACCGGATCCGCCGCGCCAACTGGTTCGAATCGCCGCTGGGAGGTTCAATTGCGCGACCAAATTGCTGCTCATCCCGATCAGCACTTCGCCGGGTTGCAGCGTAAACTTGGCGCTCTGGATTTGAACCATCGGTGTGGAAGCCAGGAGTTTCGAGGCAACACCCAGCGGACGGAAACCGCGATGCGAAATGATAAACAGTTGGTTATTGCCGGCTGTTACCAGCGAACCGCGTCCGGTGGTTGGATGCAGTTGCAACAGCGAAGCGCTTGCGGCCCAATCTTCTTGTCCGCCGGCGAATAAGTAGTCGCCGACCGATTGCAGGATCTCTGCCGGGCGATGCGAGCGGGTCCAACCTGAACGCACAATCGCGTGAATGGAAGAAGCCACAATAGCGCCTTGAGGTCCACTGCTGATTGCGTCGCCGAACAGTGCCACGATGTCTTGGCTGGGCGTGACATCCCAGTCATGAAATGCCCCCCCCAGCGAGTTCTCGCGGATACTCCAACCGTCCAATTCGATGTCTGCGTGCATCGGCATGGCATCAGGCCAGCGGGCCGCTTGAGCGATCGAGGCTTGATCCAACTGTTTGGCAATGGTGCGTGAGTTTTGCACTTCGACGCCTAACACCGATTGCTCCAGTTCATTCATGACACGACCGCTGGCCATGTTGGCGACTTCAACTTCGGTCGGCGAGTAGTTGCGGGTACGGTCGGTCCAGTACCAGATCGTTCCTTGGGGCATCGATGCGTTACCGATCGGTACGACCAAGGCCGACGCGAATGCTTCAGGCGACGGCCAGTGGTGCGAATACGCCGTATCCTCGATCAACACGGCATTGCCCAGCAGTGCTTCCAGATCCGCCATCGAGCCTCGCAGCGGTCTGGCTGGGGCCAGCAAGCGCTCGATGGGCAGATTCCAACACGCCCGCATCTTTAGCTCGCTGGTCGCATCATCCAATAAGTAGATAGCCGCTGCCGTGGCCTGGATTGACCGACAACTACTGGCCAGAATCGAATCCAATCGATCCGCGATCTCGACGGCTTCATCTGGATTACGCGAGATTGATACATCGGTAGCCAGTTGGGCTTGTTGCTGTCGAATGGCGTTTTCTGCCTTTTCAAGCCTTGCTACCAGTTTCTCAATGGAATGCAGAAGCTGTGTCGCATCGTTTTGCGAGACGGCTGGCAAAGCATGCAGGTCATCACATTCCATCATGCCGTCGACTGGGCTGGTATCGACGACTTCCCAGCGAGGTTGGTTCGCTGCGGAAGATCGATCGTCCGGTTTTGGTCGGCTGGGATTGTTGCCCATGCCTTTCGCAGGCACAGCGGTACCGAATTCGTCCACACAAGCAATGCTCTTGCTCTTCTTCATGGTGGATCGAATGCCCCAACCGGTGGCCTGCGCAAATTTCGCTAGGCATTCGGTGACTTCGTCCGTCCCCATCAAAGGACCATTGAGACGACGGTCATCTGGATTCTCTTCACGATGCAAGCGAATATGTGGATGGCGATGCTGCGTCACTTGAACTACCCAATGATCGAAGGTGCGGAACGAAGCCAAAAGTGCCAAGCAACTTCAACGGCTGCGTAGACTGGATGGCTGGTAGTCATTATCGGAGCTAGTGAAGCTGTAGCGTTGCGAGTTTCGCTTAACGAGCCGCACAATAATAAATAGGTGATGCTGCAATCCTTACACTCCCAATGGGCGTTCTAAACGAACTGATCTGAATATGTTGTGATGTTTCCGAGTCAAACTTACGGGAACGGATTTGACGTGCGTAAAGAAGCGTCAATTGGCGTCGGGGAAAAGCGGTGGAAAAGTAGTAACGCGCAATCGCTACAATCGAAATGGTCACTACGGACAGAAACCGTTACTATAAGATTTAAAATGAAGGCATAACCGCCGATAACTTGTTTGCTGCGGTCGTTAACGCGTTAGCAGCATGCAACGTTTATCTAACGGGCCACTCTCAGTGGCTTTGCGAGATACGATTGAACCTTGCATGCATCGCTAGTCGTTTCGATCAATCGCATGGTAATTGACAACTAAACGTATCGGTCGCATCTGGATGTGGCCGAGTTGACCAAGAAGGAGTCGCTTATGCTGGTGCTATCGCGACATCGAGACGAAAGCATCATGATTGGCGATGACGTTGTCGTCACAATCGTAGATATTCGCGGGGACAAAGTACGGTTGGGGATCCAAGCTCCAAACGATATTCCTGTTCACCGCCAAGAAGTCTACGAGGCGATCAAAAGAGAAAACCGTAAGGCGAATATGATTCAGCCAAACGATTTGAAGGATGTGAGATAGTTTGTGCGCAGCATACTGAACAACTTGTACTTGTGTACGGTTGCAGTGTACGGCCGCTCGCCAAACATCCGCTTCTGCTTCTCTGATGATGGCCACTGACCAACTCATCCGAGTCATGGATTAGACATTCGAACTAGCATCTACTGCAGGCAACAGGCATCGCTTTGGAAAACAGCTCCAAATCAGCAGATGATCTGTCAGTGGATTAAGGAGGTCTGGGGGGATCCGCTCCCCTTTCTGACTAGTTCGCCCAAAAGTATCCGCCGCAAACCCGTTGAGTCCACCTTGAGCCGACTCAACGGGTTTTTGCATTATGTGGGTCTCTACTGAAACAGGCGTTTAGTTCCCACGCGTGTTAAGCCGAAAAACGCAGTTTGTTCGGAATTCCGAAAACGCCATAAACTCTAACGGCTAGGAAAAACGTTGGGGTCGTAGCGGTTGGAAGGATAAGTCGACTTTGAAGGTGCGAAAACCAGTGAATTGTTGGCAGAAACAATGTTCTTTCATGGATTCAGTAGCGCAATTCCGATGCTATGTTCCAGTATGCGTTTTTGCGGGTAGTGTTCATTTTTGAACTATCCCTAATCTTGCATATGACGCCTGACGAGCAAACGTAGCTCCGCGGCGAGTCAGCCAGCTTTCGATGCATTGCGTGATCGGCGATCCATTTCAGGTTGGCATTTTCGAATTCCATTATTGGCAGCTCGTCGCACTGTATCGCGACCACTCCAAACTTGTAGCGATACAGCCGTAGCCCAAAAACAACCGATCCGTCGTAGGAGAATACTCAATGTCACGTATCAATACCAACGTTTCTTCCTTAAGCGCTCAAGCTCGTCTTCAACGAACTAACAAAGATTTGCAAACGTCGTTGACACGGCTGAGCACTGGTCTGCGCATTAACACAGGCGCAGATGACCCAGCAGGTTTGATTGCTAGTGAAGCACTTCGCAGCGATATCACCAGCTTGAATAAAGCACTTTCCAACACACAACGAGCCAGCCAGATCATTGCGACCGCTGACAGCGCCCTTGGGCAAGTTAGCTCGCTACTGAATGACATCCGAGGACTGGTTGTTGAAGCGGCCAACAAAGGTGCGCTGAGCGATGACGAAATTGCAGCGAACCAACTTCAGGTCGACTCATCACTTGAAGCCATCAATCGTATTGCACAAACCACGACGTTCCAAGGTCGTAAACTGCTTGACGGCAGCTTGGACTTTATTACCAAGGCAGGAACAGGCTTCTCGTCGGTTAGTGACCTAAAGATTGACCAGGCCAATCTTGGGGCAACTGGGCGAGTTAGCGTGAATGTAAACATCACCGCTGCCGCGACGAAGGCGAACATCAATAACGCGGGTATTGCTGCATCTACGACTTCCGCTCGCTCGACCGGGACAATTACATTTGGAGCGCCACAGGCAGCCGGCGAAGCAACTTTGCAGGTTGCTCTAGCCAACGCATTTACCATTGGTGCAGAAGCCAGTGGAACAGTTTCGCTAGCCAATGCATTCACGCCAAATGCGGAAGCAAGCGTGACGGACTTCACCCTTGGTGACAGTGGTATTCAATTGAACATTGCGGCAGTCGATGGAGGAGCTGCTGATGGATTAAAGGGTAATTCAACTGCGATTGTCGTCGCAACAGGAACTGATCCTACGACTGCCGCTTACGACGCAGACACCAATACCCTGACCTTGACTCTCGAAGAAGGCGCAAACCAAGCGACAATCGTCGCTGCGTTGGATGCTGCACTGAATGGTGTTTTCGATGTCACCGCTGGTACAGCGGCAGGAACTGCAGTTACTGCCCTGGATGCAGGTGCCTTCACGGGGGAATTTGCTGGTGGTTCAAACACCGTCGCAGCTGGCACTTTCCAAATATCTGCGGTAAATGGTGGTCTGGCCGACGGCCTGAAGGGCAATGACACCTCTTTGGTATTCACCTCCGGCGCTTCCAATGCTGCCGCTTACGATGCCGAAACAGATACCATAACGGTAACTGTTGCAGCCGGTGCAACGATCAGCGATATCGCCAATACGATCAATACCGACCTGTCTGGTAACTTCCTTGCGTCCAACGTAACTAATGGTTCGTATCAATACTCAACCACGGCTAACGGAGCTAACGCTGCGACACTCACCGGAGGTACCAACCCAGTTGCTGCGGCTCAGTTGAATCTGACAGCAACCGACGGCGGACCAGCCGATGGGACGAGGGGAAATACGACTTCAGTGGTTTTCGCGAGCGGAACAACCACGGAAGCGGCATATGACGCGGATTCAAACACTTTGAACATCACGGTTGCAGACGGTGCAACGGTGGATCAGGTCATCGCTGCGATTAACCTCGACAACACCTTCCAAGTCTCGCCAACCACGCTCAATGGTACGTCGCGTTTCTCCGCTGACGACCTTGGAACGGCGACGCCAACAGTTTTGACGGCTGGCACCGACAACACGGTTGATGACGTGATTCAGGTGCGAGCAAAGAACGCTTCGGCGGACTTCGACGTGGCCATCAACTTTGTCACCAGCAATTCAGTTGCTGCAGGTACCGTTTCCGCATCGATTAATGATGACGGTGAAATTGAGATTTTGACCCGCAACAGTGGTGATGTTTCGCTTTCGGCCATCCGCGATGCGATCAATAACCTCGCGGACTACGAAGCTACCATTACTGCTACTGCTGGCGATGGCATTTTCACTGTAGGGACCGACACACCTACAATCGTGAATCTAACCGGTGGAAACCAAGGTGGTGGCCTTGCCGGCGATGTTGTCTTCCAGTTGACCGGCGGTACTGGTTCGGAAGTGTTCCAGTTCGAGAAGGGGGCCTCGCTCGGCAGCATTGTCCAATCCATTAACTTAGTTAAGGATGCAACAGGCGTTGAAGCAGTGGATGACGCAGGAAATCTTGTGCTAACCAGCACGCAATTCGGATCAAAGGGAACTGTGGCAGTCGAAGTCATCAGCGAAGAAGCAGGTGGCAACTTTAGGTCTGGACTTTCGGCATCTCGCGCAAATGGGACCGACATCCAAGCGACCGTCAATGGATACACCGCGACTGGCGATGGAAATACACTGTCAATCAACACTTCGACCTTGGACTTATCCTTGACTGTCGAAGCTGGTTCGACGACTGCCATTAACTTCGAAATTACCGGTGGTGGAGCCTTGTTCCAACTTGGCAGTGATGTGGTCAGCAACCAGCAAGCACGCTTGGGCATCGGATCGCTATCGACCGGAAAGCTGGGTGGTGTCGCTGGTCGTCTATACGAGTTGGGCAGCGGACAAGCGAAAGCTTTGGCTACCGACGCCAATGGTGCAGCCCGCATCATTGACGAAGTGATCGACAAGGTTACCAGCCTTCGCGGCCGATTAGGGGCATTCCAACGTACGACGTTGGACAGCAACTCGGTTTCGCTGACGGAAACCGTTGCGAATCTTACCGAAGCGGAGTCGACTATCCGCGATGCAGACTTTGCAAAAGAGTCCGCAGCTCTAACGCGTGCTCAGATTCTGGTCCAATCCGGTACGAACGTGCTATCGATTGCCAACCAGAACCCACAGAACGTATTGTCCTTGCTCCGATAAACACGGCCTGGACTGATTATACCAAAGACAAGCTCTGCCAGCATTACTGTTGGCAGAGCTGTTTCTGTATTGAGGCGTCTACCCCAACAACCCTGACTATCTAATTTCTCAGGTTAAATCTCGAAGACTGTGAAAAACTCTTAATCAACCCAACAAGACGCATTTCAACTTAGGGAATGCAGCCGGTCGTTCCGATCAAACTAATCGCAGAAGATTCGCACGAGTCCTTCAGAAAACTTTGCAAAACAGATGGGACGCATTACTTCAAACGTTGGACTGATCACCGGGACTGACATCGCCGGTACCGTGAATAAACTCATAGAGTTATCAGCAATCCCTCGTGACCGTCTAGTCGCTCGACAAGAATCCCTGAAAGCCGAACAAGTAATTGTCAACGAACTCACTGCGCTTTTAGTTGGAGTCCAGTTACAATCTACACGTCTAGGAACGACGACCAACCTGTCTGGTTTTAACGTCACATCGTCGAATGAAGAAATTATCAAAGCTTCTTCGTCTGGTAGCGGTGCAGTAGGGTCTTACAAAGTTAGGACGGTGGCAACCGCCCAGGCTAGCTCACAAACCAGCGTGCAATTCGAAAGCCCGTCTGCAGCCTTATCCGCAGGCGAACTAACTATCCGAACTGGCGGCTTTGTCGACCGCCAAACCAATCTTGACAGCCTTCGAGGCGGTGCTGGTATTGAACGCGGCAAGATCCAAATTACCAATCGCGCGGGCGAAGCGCGTACAATAGATCTGCGTTTTTCCGTCACCGCCAGCGATGTGGTCGATGCCATAAACAACACCAGCGATCTAAAGGTTCGAGCGTCCATCTCAGGTGATCGCATCGTGCTTGCAGACACCACCGGCCAAACGACTTCGAATTTCAAAGTCGAAGAAATTGGGGGCGGCCGCACGGCAGCAGACTTAGGCTTTTCGGGCATCAATGTTGCAAGCGAACAAGTCTCTGGCGAAAAAATCGCCTTTCTTTCGTCAGCAAGTTCCATCTCAGAACTGCGAGACGGCCGCGGCCTGGACTTCTCCAAAGGTAATGACCTAACTGTCAATTTGTCCGACGGTTCCAAGGTAGACATCGATCTAGATGACACGGCTCAAATCTCTCGCTTAGGAACGCTGCTCACCGCCCTCAACACCGCCGGTAGCGGAAAGCTGCAAGCACGCATCGCCAGCGATGGCGTCTCGATCGAACTAGTCGACCTCACATCTGGGAGCGACACTTTTAGGGCCTCGGGCAAACTTGCCGATTCCTTGGGCCTCACTGGATCGACGCCTAGTGCAGGAGTGATCTCTGGTGAACGCATTCAATCTTCGCTATCGGGTAACATGCTCAGTTCGCTCAACGGCGGACAAGGTCTAGGGCAACTGGGTTCATTGTCGATCACCAATCGTGCCGGTACCAATACATCGGTTGATCTGTCTGCCGCGACTTCTCTCGAAGAGGTCATTAAGACAATCAATGACAGCTCTGCCGGCGTCGTCGCAAGCTTGAACCGGGCTCGAACCGGTATTCGATTGTCAGATACCACTGGAGCCACAACTTCCAATTTGATTGTGACCGATGCCGGCGCAAACAACACCGCCAATAAACTGGGAATTGAAACGAACTCTGGCAACTCTTCCGTTGAAGGCAAAGCTCTGAATGCGCAATTCGTTTCGCGCCAAACTAAGCTTAGCGCCTTGAATCAGGGCAAAGGAGTCGCAACAGGCAGCTTTACGATCACAAATTCGCGAGGGAACATCGCCGCGGTTAATCTCGCAACAGCGAATATCTCCACCGTCGGCGATTTGATCGACACGATCAACGGACTAAATATCAATGTCGAAGCTCAACTCAATAGCTCTGGCGATGGTTTTGTTATTGTCGACAAAGCCGCTGGAAGCGGACAAATGTTAATCGCCAATAGTGGTTCTGGCAAAGCGGCAACAGACTTACAAATCGCCGGCTCGTCGAAATCGATATCCATCAACGGACAAACACAAGTAGCAATTGAATCGAAACAGAACCAGACGGTTTCTGTCACGCAAGGTGATACATTGCAAAGCGTTGTGAATCGTATCCAAGAGCGGGGAGATTCGGCCATACAGGCATCTCTGCTCAATACCGGTAATGGAAGCGTGCGGCTTATCATGTCGTCGAAAACGATTGGCCTTGCTGGACGTGTTTACGTCGATGGTGAAACGGTCGGTATCAGCAGCTCCCAGTCGGCCATCGCTCGCGATGCCGTCGTTTCTGTAGATCCGGGGGAAGACTTCGGGGGGACGATCGTAACTTCATCCACCAATGAATTCAAAGACGTACTACCAGGTCTTACGCTAAACATCGAAGGTGTTTCAGCAGAGACCATTACTATCAATTCTTCAAAATCCTTCAGCCGAATCGAATCAAACTTAAAGCTGTTTGTGGAACAGTACAATAAGGTCGTCGAAAAGCTGTCCAAAGAGACGGCTTACGATCCAATTACACGGACGAGCGGCTACTTATTTGGGTCGACCACTGCACTACGTATCGAACAAACTCTAAATCGGTTTATTACATCTCGTGTTCCCGGTGGAAAGATTCAGTCGCTGGCAGAACTGGGCCTTAGTGTTGACCAGAGCGGGAAAATGAGCCTCAATAGCACGCGTTTGAACAATGCCATCGAACGCGACCCTGATGCCGTCCAATCTTTTTTTACTGACCAAACGCGAGGTTTTGGGGCTCGCGGAAAAGCTCTCTTGGATAATCTCGTTGGGGTCGACAACAGTTTATTGATCAACCGCAGTAATACCATCCAGAGGCAAGTGGAAGAGTTTGATAAACGCGTCGAAAGCTTGAACCTAAGGCTTAGTCGTGAGCGCGTCCGACTGACCAAACAGTTCGTTGGCATGGAACAAGCCATCGCCAAAATCCAGTCCAATCTCAGCGGTTTGAATTTCTCGATATTCGAACAGAACAGTAACAACCGTTAGTCGCGAACAACGCCATCATCACTGGTAGCATTTGCCGAAAACCAGGGCAAGCAACCTCCGCAAATTTGCGATCTAGAGCTGCCTGTTCAAATTGCATTTGCCCAAACCTGCTTGCCTTCCCTGACCCATTGCGAATATAAAGGGCGTTTGGAAAGAACGCACTTTGTCACGCAGGAGGCTGCCATGCGATTTGTGGCTTTAGATTTTGAGACCGCTTCCGAGCGTCCGGACAGCGCGTGCCAAATCGGCTTTGCGGTCATCGAGGATGGAAAGATCATTCACGAGGTCGTCGAGCTGATTCGACCTCCCAGCATGTACTTTTCCCCACGCTGCATCGCTGTGCACGGCATCCAACCCTCCGCTGTACGTCACGCGCCGACCTGGGATGCGATCTGGGAACAACATCAAACAATCTTGGAAGAATACCCGATCATCGCTCACAACGCGGCCTTTGATTTGAATGTGCTGTGTGCTGCCATGAACGCTTACGGTTTGGCTTGCCCTTACCTTGAATATTCATGCTCGAGATTGATCGCTCGACGCGCGTGGCCAGGCAGAACAAGTTATGCGCTGAAAGCGACGGCGGTGGAACTAGGTATCCAGTTCCAGCACCACGACGCATTGGAAGACGCTCGCACTTGCGCCAAAGTGGTCTTAGCGGCCGCCAAGGACGCAGAGGCCCTTTCGCTTGAAGACATGGAAGCCAAACTTGGGATCGATCGCGGGCGAGTCCAATTTGGAGTTCGAATCGGACCAAAAGCAAAATCGCGCCGCAGTTCTACCCGCGCGAAAGCAAACCCGGATTCCGACGATTCAATACCGGACCAGCCGGACCCATCACCACGCGGCAAACCGCGGTCCTTGAGTGCCAGCGAAGTGGCCTCCAGTGTCGCTAGATCCATCCTGGATGCCTGTGGTGATGCCAAGCCGCTGGAGGGCAAATCGATCGTCCTGGCCGGTCGCCTACTGGGACTTGATCGCGCTTCGGCAGTCGCCTTTCTTGAACGCTTGGGCGGCTGCGTCCAATCGAAGATTAACATGAAGACACAATACGTGATCGTTGGCACGCAAGATGACAGCCCAAGGGCCCAAGGTCCAGCCAGCTTCACCGATTCCTCCACCGCCAGCGCGGCAACTTCAACATCAGCCAACTCGCTCAGCGACCAACAGGCCGCTGATGTGCAACGCCGGAACCTCGAGGGGCAATCGATTCGCATGTTGTCGCAACGGCAACTGCTAGCCCTGATCCCTGGCGGCAGTCAGCTAGCTCGTTCCACTGTTGGCTGAGCAACGTCGAGAAATATCTCCGCAGTGGCACGGTAACGCCCGGTGTCTGCGGCGGCCTTCGCGGTTCGGAACATCAGTGCTAGTCAGTTTTTCAGTCTGCGCGATTAGCCGAAATGCGTTAGCATCGGTTCTCTCGGAAACCGTGAGCTAGTGCTCAACGGCGGATTTGCCCTGTTCGGACCAGCGGCAAGGTTGACGGCAGCTAGAAAGTATTCCATCATGAAGCCTCGCAGGGCGATTTCTGTAAACTAAGTGTTCCAGGTTGGTCAGGCTTGGCTTGATAGGCTTGGATGCACGAGGTTACCTCGTGTTCATTACTACTTCACAGATTGTTAGCTCGAGCGATGCTGCGGCTGCCGTCGCAGAAAAGCTCGAGCATCCGCAAAGGCTGGTTGGTTTACAGAATCGCTTCTGCGTTTATTTGCTTGAAAGCAACGGTGATTTCGCATGCATGGCTTCACAGAAACCGAATTCTGCAAGCTATTGGCCAGCTATTTTTCGCGGCGTTGTTTGCTTGTGACATCGCGCAACGCCGAGTTGCTGACGGAAATTTTTCCCGATCGCCCAACCATTGTCGAGAAGCTCGCCAGCAAACTTTCGTTGGCATTCGACCAGCCATTCAAACGTTATGAGCAGCGTTTGATTTTTCAGCACCTGATGCAGTGGAAAGCAACCGCCAAGCTTGCCGTCAAGAAGAAGCGATTGTATTGGCTGGATGATCGCCAATATCAAATTTTGCAGCGGATATCGCTGGGGTGGTCCGCGCGAGAAATCAACACCTGCGTTGAGTTATGCCGAGTGCTCCGATTCCCGACGCATCGCACCCTGTCCTGGCTAACATTGCCACATCGACGTCGTGAGACCAACGTCTGTCACTACCGCAGCACGCTACTGGCCAAACGCGATGGTGGCGTTCGACTATTGGAAGAGCCGCGTCCGATCCTTAAGCGAGCCCAGCGTCTGATCAACCAAGAAATCCTTTCGAAGCTACCGCTGCACGATGCCGCCCATGGCTACGTTCCCAAGCGATCAATCGTCAGTTGCGTGGTGCCCCATGCGGGAGCAGGCGTGGTGCTGAGAATGGATTTACAAGATTACTTTGCATCAATACCTCAAAAACGAGTCGCTGCCATACTGCGCCGCGCTGGATATAGCGAAGAGGTCTCTTTAGCGATCTCGCAACTTTGCTCTAACAAGTACACCAAGACAAAACCCGGTATGGGGACACAGCAGTTTGTGTTCACGGGCTTGCCCCAGGGTGCCCCTACCTCGCCTACATTAGCAAACCTCGTATCGTTCGCGATGGATCGTCGGCTGACTGGCATCGCGCAAGCCTTTCATTGGCGATACACGCGTTACGCTGACGATTTGGTCTTCAGTGGTCAAACCCGTTGCCGTGATGCAATCAAAAAGTTTGCTACGCTGGTTGCAGTGATCGTTCAAGAAGAAGGCTTTAAGGTCAACTTCCACAAAACCAAGGTCATGTATGACAGCCAACCGCAACATGTCTTGGGAATATGCATCAACGAAAAAGTGAACATGATTCGCAGCGACTACGAGAGCTTGAAGGCGACGATCCACAACTGTGTCCGCCAAGGGTGGCAATCTCAAGCGGGCGGGCAGTTAGAATTCCGGGCTATCCTACGTGGGAAGATCGCGTTTCTCCAGCAGTTGAATCCGGCTCGCGCTGCTAAACTCCTACAGCAATTTGAAAAAATTGCTTGGTGAGCTGCCCTCTGGTGCAGCGGCAGTGTGTATTGCGGCGATCAAGAATCGCATTAAGTCCTGTCCAAGACGCCGCACGCCTGCAATTCGCCTTGAACCGCTGCGTCCCAGCCTCGATTGGACGCTGGCGAAGCAGGCGAAGGATGCAATATTTTAGTAACTACCGCATCCTGAAAACTCGAGCGTCCTACCACCACACGACGTAAGGCTTCGTAAGCGTAATTGCCGATCCCAATCAAACACCGAGGCTGAATCAATTCCAACGAGCCAATCAAATGCCTGTCGCACGCCGCTTGCATCTGCTCGCGAACCGCCTTGGGAAATTTGTCAGGCGTCAAATTCCGCCCACCTTCATCCATGAAAACCAGCGGGCAGTAGTTGAGTACAAAGCTGCGTGCAAAGAACGCGTCGGGGGTTGAGAAATGTTCGCGAAAAAAGGACCATAAACGCCGCCCAGACACCTCCGATCGCGGACAATCCAGTCCCACGACAGGGCGTTTAGGATGCTCTCGCTGCGGCTTTTGAATCTTAGCGTCAATCTGCAGCCAGTCTCGAACAATGTGGACTTCGCCAAACGGTACGCCGCTTTGAGCCATCCCCCACGGACCGGGATTCATGCCCATGAAGACATTGACAGCCGACGGCTGAGCATACTTTGAAAGATAGATCCGATGCGCTTCGCGAGCATACTCGTAAGGGTTATAAACCCAGAGTGTGACCGATGAAAAATCGATGTCCGCCAAGTCGCTCGAGAGCTGATCGGCTAGCTTTAACAAACTAGCTGCCAGCTTCCGATTGGTGGCCGCCCCTGACGATGGCTTGGCCATGGAATCACACTCGTTGCAGGATCAAGACTGTATCGCAAATTTCCGAATCCAGCTTTACCGGTTCGTCGATCTCATACCAGAAATCGTACACGCCAGCGATTTTCAAGCTAGGTACGGATTTGATCAAGGCTTTGATCTGAGGGGCGGTATACAGTCGCAAATGCAGCCGGTCAATGAACTTGAAGGATTCCGTGGGCCGTTTGACGGTCATGGTTAATCGCAACTGTTCAACACGCGTTTTTTCGTCCGACTCTTCGACTGTCAGGGTGTAATAGATTCGCGCGTCTTTGTGTTTGGCTTGCCATTTTTCGGTTCCATACAAGTCGCCATCCTTAGGCCATAAATGCAAACCTAAAATGTAGACGCCCCCCACCTTGAGATGATTGGCAACGCACTCCAAATGCTTTTTGGCCGCTTGCTCAGTCAGTAAATGTCGAAAGGTATTGATTGGATTGATGGCTGCGTCAATCTTGTGTCCCAGTTTGAAGTCGGTCATGTCGCCCAACATCATGTTGGCTTTCTGCTTGCTCTTCTTCAATTCGCTTTTGCAGAAATTTAACATCGACTCGCTGAGGTCCAGGCCCGTAAGCGAATAGCCGCGTCGCGCCAGTTCGACGATCATGCGACCGCTGCCGCAGCCAGGTTCAAAGATCTCTTTGACGGGGAAAGGAACGTACTTCTCGAATACTTTTTCGTAGAAGTTCGCTTCCAGATCAACGCCTTCAGCAAAGCCGGCGTCGTAGTATTCGGGATAGTCATACCAACATTTCGTCTCGGAGGTCGACTTTTTCCCGGCAGCAGCTTTGGCAGGCTTTGCGGCAACAACAGCCGAGTCCGCAACTGCTTTCGCGGGCGATTTTTTCTTGGAAGCCGTGAGCTTGGAAACGTCTGAACGTTTGGAAGTGGACGTCGAGCTAGTGCCCTTGTCCTTGATGGTTTTGTTAGCGGCCAACGCGAGTCCTTCAGCGAAATAGAGAAGCAGGCAATCTTACAGTGCCTTATCTTCGTATCCGACAAAGCACTCGGGTTATTTGACGTAGTCTGCGGTCAGCGTGTAAAACGTGCCATTCACACCGCTTGCAGGCGAGACAGTGTCATCGACATCTAACGTTCCTGCAAGCTTAAATTTGCGGAGCCCCCAACGTGCCAGCAGATCGCCCGTCAAGTTGACTTGGATCATGTGTGTCATCGGCGGTTGCGATCCAAAGCAACAGGTCGCTAAATCTGGCACCAGGACGAACGAGCTGAATGTCTTGCTGCTAACCGAATTTGGCATAATGTAACCTTTGACGAAGATGCGCTGGCCATCCAGTGCCAAAGCTTCAGCCGTCGGAACATCGGCATCGCCATACTTGCTCTTCAGTACGGTGAAATCCACGCGTTGATACCCATCAGGCACTTCGGTGTAATAGACATACGTATGATAAATCGGGGCACAAACCAAAGTGGCCCCACAAATGGCGACGGCCAGCCAAGCCATCCCGCGACCAGTGTATTCTTCCGGATACGCCGCAATCGCTCGCAACGCGATCACTCCGCACAGCAAACCGGTCATCGGCAAGACCATCATCGGCACGAACAAAAAGCCCAGCAAACCCAGAACGCTGAGCACCATGGCGAAAACGGCCAGCCGCGAAATAGATTTGTAACTATCCTCGATCGGCAAATCGTCGGTCTCGAAGGCCGTTGAAGAAGTCAATGCATCAATTGTACTCATGATTCGTACTTTGGAGGGAATGTTTGGACGAGTTGTACGATCTTCCGTTGCGACTAGCTGATACAGCGCTGGATCAGTTGCCGGAAACGTATCACCACCGCAGCGTTCGCGGTGGCACCCGTCAAGACTAGTCCTAGGATCAACGCAAGGTTAACCGAAGTCAGAACAGTTACGGCAACGATTTTCCAAAGGTTCATCTTGGAATCTAGCAACCCGCCAGCCCTCGTGCCAGCGTCGCTGGCCGCGACTGGTTGCCCGACGGCACGCCGCTGGTCGGCCGTTTGCTGAACGAATGCGATCAATGAGGGTGTATCGCCCATCACCGGTTGAGTCATCGCGGGCAACTGGTCGGACTGGGAAGAATCGGTGGGACTGGGCCCCGAGGCAGGCGGCAACGGAAAGAAAGTATTCGCACGTTGGAACGCCTTGGGGTCCACTTGCTCCAGTTCCTTCAGCTTCTCTTTCGCTTCAGGCAACGGGCAAACTCGCAGATAGTTAATGACCGGAACACGAATCCAATTGGTGCTACTGTCCGCTTCGACAAACAGCTTTGCCAGCTTGTCCACTTGGCTCCAATCCTCCCAGCGAGCCAAATCCGGAATGACCAAATCCGCATAGTCAGGTCGATCCAACATGATGCGGAAAGAAGTCAAAAGGCCTTCCCGGTTAATCGCCCCGCCATCGGTGCCCTGGAAACGCAACGCTTGAATCGCAGCATACGTGTCGCCATAGGGGCACTTGGTATTCTTAAGAAACAGTTCATCAATCACTGGCAAACCGTCATCGCCAGTGATCGTCAAATAACAAGCGATCAAGGCATCCAGGCCAGCACGCTGATTAGGGTCTTCGCTACGCAATCGTTTTTCCAACGGTTCAGCATCCGATTTATCGGCCACCAAACCCAGCAACGTGTAGTACAGTCGCTTGCGGTCGGGCGAAACAGCGTCATCATTCAACCAGCCCCATAATTGATCCTTATTAAAATGATCCTTGACGGCTTTGATTTCGTCGTAGGGAGCCAACGCAAATTCGTCGTACGCGTCACCGGACAGCAGCGGTTCAGGACTGTCAAGAAACGCGTAAAAGAACTTCAATCGCTCCGAGGGCGTATCGGGCAACTGGAAGACATCTTCCACGTACTTGCGCGAGGTCGCCGACAGCGTCAACGGCGAGGACCACAACAATTCGTCGCTGGTGACCGCCATGACCAAGAACTCTTTTTCGCTTTTCCCTGGCCCAAAATAGGGAGCGACCAGGGTGTCGCCCGCCTTGGCCAGCTCAGCGCCTCGGACAACCTTGTTGACCTTGAATGTCGCTTGGCCATCGATCGTCTCTTGATCGCTGGGCACCAACGACGCAAAACCGACGACGTCCATGCTGGTCATCTCTTGCCGCAGGGTTTGCGAGGCAGCGCTGCAAAATGGGCAAGCTTCGGTCGGCAAATTGGACCAGAAAAATGCAGCCGCGCAGACCACGCAGGCTAGTAGTATCGACTTTAACACAGACATACGAACTTCTATTTCCTACAGGAGCCGGCAAACCAAGGGTAGAACGCTTCTATTCCGATTGTACGGGTTATCCTCCCGCGGATCTACTTATAATGCTTGTTTCATCATAGGTTATCGCTGCGGGCGTGCCAACAGAAGTTTGCTACCGCAAGTTCGGGTCTCCGCACTGAATTAGCCGTTTGTCACACCATCGTTGATACATTTTGGACTGACTTCACCAAAACTTTCGACCTACGACTTAGCGCACCAATCCTATTGCGACGCGTTGGGGCAAGCCCAACGGTCGCCCAGGGCTCGCCGTCACCAACCAACTGACGCTGCGTTCGGAAAGCGAAGCTGGGCCTTGTGCCCAAGCTTCGCAATAGGATTGGTGCGCTAAGGCATGCAGAAACGAGTCTTGCGAGCCGAGAGGGGTCGCACAAATCATAGCCCGCTTCGCTAACAGGAATTGCATTATGAATTACGAGTGCAACTTTAATGAGCAATTCGAAGATCCATGTCAGCTTGAGAAATCCGCATTTAATGAACAATCATCGAGACAAACTGTGGTCATTTAGTTGCGTTCTAGCTCGATCTAGAGCCTTGCAGTCAGCTAATCGAAATTGGATTAGTAGCTGGTAATTCTGTAGAGAAAAACATTGGCTTTCTCTTTCAAACTTCCCACTTCACCATTCAAACTTCTTCTGGTCCATCCACAGTTCGCCGCCGTTTCACTCACTCGTTACTATGTCTTACTTGGTGAACTTGGTGTACGCTTATCGGCGCCTCGACACCCGATGTGGATTGGGTAGGTTTAGATTCTCAAGTACTTCGCTAAGCTTCTTAATCACCACAGACATCCGCTCTTTTGAGGCCGGTGTTTGTATTAAGTCAACGGTAAACAGCTTGAAAGGAAGCGATTCGGGAGTTTGGGAGCGATCGTCCTGAATTATAAGAATAAGCTTCCCATCATCAGACCTTGGGACCACGTATTTTGATTCATCAGTAACGTATACCACTTTATCAAACTCATCCACAATGCTCGACACTATTGCCTCTCTTTCATTTGAAGATGGCGTATTATCAGCACCAAGAATGTTCCAATCGGAGTTAACAACCTTCCTTCTGAAATCTCGTTCTTGTATTTCTGAATACTTAAATCTTAAGAAAGTAATTCCGCATACAATCGCAAGAGATGCACCTAAGACGAGTATCAGAACAATGGTAAGTCGGCGAATTTTTAGATCTGGTATCTGGTCATTCATTAGAAGATCTACTGTTAGTTACGGACGTTAGTTCGAAATGCATGTGCTCTCGCAACCGAAATGTTATTGACGGGACTAAAGTGGCCAAAAGGTCTGGATTGATAGTTCATACGACTCCTTATGAGGTACCGTCTTAGTATCGGGGGAACTTTCTATCCGGTTCCTTATCACGTACAGGTTCCGGGGAACTTGGACAGCAGCCGCATTACCAGTTAACTGTCTGCTTCCTGCTGACCTTGCCCTTTTCTGCAAATTCGCCACTGACAATTGTGACCGGTCCTGAGTTGAACTCAATAGACCAAGGTTGACTTGTCACTGCGGCATCCATGTAGTATGTGACTGATTGGTCATGAATCAGATAGTCCGTTGATGCAGCCCAATACTCCGCTTCTTTCTTCCCCTGAGAGTCGCATGAAATCTGGACCGTGCAGGTGGTATCACAAGTAACTTCGCACGTCAGATTAGAAGAAGTACCACCTTTCGTGATTGACGAATTCCCAAACAACCCAACGCCCCAATACAGGGCCCCCCAACTACTTGCATGAACGTCTAGAAAATCTTCGCCAACATCGACTTTCAGCAATAGACTCGTATCTGTACGTTGGTTAGGCCCGAACGAGTCATTTGGAGAAAATGGCTGGGAATATTTCCATGTTTTATACTGCACGGATGCTCGACATCCCCGTTTGCCTTCTTTTTCTTTCAGCTTTACCTCATATTCGACACCCGGAGGTGTGCCTAACAGGCGTGGGACGCACCTTCCAGTTGGATCGACGTCATTCAGTGAAAAGTATATTTGGTATGTATTCGCGCAATCCGCATATCCAATCGGATCTCTTCCGGTAAATCTGCCACTATGTCCACTCATCCATCTTGCTCGGAAGTAATGCAAACCGACGGTATGATCCCATTCGCGAGCAGTATAGGCGTAACGCTCTACCACTGTGCCGCTGGAGTTGGTCAAAGCGTAGATCGAGTACTGTTGGTTGCGACGGTGCGCTAATGCAAATTCTGAAGGGCAATCGCTAGTCGAGGGCGCTCGTTGCGATGTGGGATCAACCGGAAATAGCGGGGCTTGAGAGGGCATGCTTGCTATTATAGAGTTGGCCGCCGGGTGGTGGTGCGAGACGGGCGGGATATTTGGCAGAGTTTGGGCAAGGGCCTGAAGGGCCGTAGCAATGATTGCCGGTGTGCCGCAGGCCACCGGACTTTGGGGCTCCTTGAGACCGATAAGCCCGAAGGGCTGGCACAAATCATTTATCTCGGCCCTCCGGGCCTGAGGGAACAACTGCAGATGCAAACCGTGGCCGAATCGGCCACGGCAGCAATTGTGACAAGCCTTCGGCTTGAAGAGGCAGGTGAAGAAGGAGTCTAGCCTTGCTATATTCAATCTCACTGGTGAGAATTGGACGATCTATGAAAAGACGCTCGGTTGCACTCCTCATCGAAACCTCCAACGCCTACTCAAGAGGGCTGCTGGAAGGTATTCATCAATATGTCCGACAGCATGAAGCTTGGTCAATCTACTTGCCCGAGCAAGAACGCGCTGCCAAACCGCCCCCCTGGCTGGCCAGTTGGAAGGGCGACGGCATTATCGCTCGCATCGAAACCAACGAAATTGCGGCCGCCGTGCTTGAATCTAAATTACCCGTGGTCGATGTAAGTGCTGCACGGTATGTCCCCGACATCCCTTGGGTAGAAACCGACGATGGAGCAATCGCTCGACTGGCCGCCGAACATCTTATCCAGCGCGGCTTTCGACACTTGGCCTTTGTCGGTGATCCAGGTTTCCAGTGGTCGAACCTGCGTCGCGAAGCGTTCCACGAATTCGTTTCCTCCGCTGGCTTTGATTGCCATATCCACGACTCGATCCCGAGGATGGATGCCGACTACACATGGGACCGTGAACAAAAGGGCTTAGCGAAGTGGATTTCCAAGCTGCCTAAACCGATCGGTGTCATGGCCTGCTATGACATCAAGGCCCAACAAGTCTTGGACGTCTGCCGCGAATTAGAGATCGCGGTCCCCGAGCAAATTGCGGTCATCGGCGTCGATAATGACGAATTGCTATGCAACTTTTGCGACCCTCCTCTGTCCAGCGTGATCAGCAACACCCGTCGCGCCGGTTACGCCGCCGCATCGCTGCTGGACCACTTGATGTCGGGCGAAACGATCGACACGCCCTCGATCTTATTTGAACCGATTGGGATTGCGACTCGCCAATCCACCGACATATTAGCGATCGATGACGCAGATATCGCGCATGCGCTGCGGTATATCCGCACGAATTTCATGACCGGCATCAACGTCAGTGATGTCGTCAAACAAGTTCCGCTATCGCGCCGCGTGTTTGAAAGCCGATTCGCAAAGGTACTTGGTCGTACGCCCCATGAAGAGATTATTCGTTTGCGAATCGAACGTGTGAAACAGTTGCTCCGCGAAACGGATTTAACGATGGCTGCAATCGCTCACCGCACCGGTTTTCGGCATGAAGAGTACTTGTCCGTTGCGTTCAAAAAGCACGTTGGTATCGCTCCGAGCAAATTTCGTTAAGCGGCGAAGTTCTTGCAAGCCTGCCGCTCAAAGCTCTTGAGTTTGAATAACATGCTTTTGCTGCCGCCGTGGCAGCTTATCTTCGCCCGCGAGGTTGACATCCGCAACTTGAGCGGACTGTTTCAAATCAAATCGTTTCAGGAAACCAGGCCGTTCGCGACGACCGCCCAGGGAATAATCATCCCATAACGCTTGAGCCACCACGGCTGCATCCAGAGAACGCTCTTGAGTCAAATACTTCAGCAGCAGTTCTACCAAATGCACCAGCGAAATCCCGTGCATCCGCTTGTTCTGATCGAACAGCCATTGGCTCAATTGCATCAATTGTTCGAATGCAGATCGCTGCGGGTTGCAAATCAGTGGCAGCGTGTGCTGGAAATTACCACTGTTGCCAATCAAATCCCAGTGCCTTGCAAATCGGCGCAACCGATGAATGTCTTCAAACGACAAAAGTTTGTTGCTGAGAATCTCATAAGGTGGATGCGGGCTGTACACCATCTGCCATGCTTCATCATGACGAATGATAGGCGTGCCTCGCAAGCGTTTCAGCACGCCCACTTGGATCTCTTGAGGTCGCAAGGCAAACAGACGATCAAATCCACTGGCAAAGCTTTCTAACGTTTCGCCGGGCAATCCGATGATCAAGTCTGCATGCAGATGGACGCCAGTCTGCTGTGTCAAGAATCGAAAGTTATCTTCCAGTTTTCCAACGTCTTGTTTGCGACTGATCAAGACTCCCACCTCGGGATTGAACGACTGAATACCAATTTCAAACTGCAACGCACCCGGAGGAAACTGAGCAATCAGTTCTCGCAGCGATTCGGGCAAGCGATCGGGAATCATCTCAAAATGCAAGAACATCCCAGGCTGAAAGCGATCGAGAAAGAACTGCAAGATCGCTCGCCCAACGCGTAAGTTCAAGTTGAAAGTGCGGTCGACAAACTTAAATTGCCGAACACCGCGATCCAGCAAACGTTGCATGGCCGCCAAAAATGGCTCCAGCGCAAACATCCGGACCGGAATCTCTAAGGAAGACAAACAGAACTCACAAGTGAACGGACAACCGCGCGACAGTTCGACATAAATCACTCGGTGAGCGATGTCCTGATCGTCATACAAATCATATGGCATTTGCAGCGATTCCAGGCTGGGAACCGAAGCGTGGCGAATCTTGGGGACTGGCCGATCGCCTGCCACCAGTTGCTCGCACAATTCACGCAGCGCGAGGTCTGCTTCACCGGCAATCACATAATCGGCAAGCTGCACTAGGGGTTGGTCTTCGATTTCATAGCTGACTTCTGGGCCGCCGAGTACGACAATCACTTCCGGTCGAACTCGTTTCAAATCCGCAACCAGCTTGGTCGTCTGTTCCACGTTCCAGATGTAGACGCCTAACCCTACGATCAGCGGTTCTTCACGGAGGATCGTCGCCAGCATTTCTACTGAGCTATCGCCAATCACGAACTCGAGAATCTGCGTTTGGCTGGCCAGCGGCCCCAAATTGGCATGCAGGTACCTCAGGCCAAAGGCCGAGTGGATGTAACGCGCGTTTAATGTGGCCAGTACGATTTTGGCCATAGTTTACTTCTTGGTATCGTTAAAGTGATTCAAAGGTGTCAACAGCAGCCAAACGGAGTTTACCCGATGCTTCTACAAAGGTTCGATCCATCGCCGTAACGTTCCTTAAAGCAGATGTCATGCTTGGTTGTACCTTTGTGAGAAATATTTGATTTAGATTTTAAGCGGGTGCTTCCGCCCAAAGGCGGGACTACGAACAAATCAGCATAACGCGAGGTTGGCACTTTCGGCAGTCACATTGGAAAACTCTGCCTACGCTGCCGCTAAACTTATCCGCAACGCTACTCAAAAATTCAATCGCCGGCTGTAAGAACCACGATTTCCCTCAGTATTCCTGATGAAACACATCTCAATGACGCACTTCTACTACGGAGGACATTATGTTGCAGTTACGTAAATCCAGCCAGCGCGGTCACGCCAATCATGGCTGGTTAGACACTTACCACACTTTTTCGTTCAGCACTTATCAAGATCCGAACTTCATGAACTTTCGGGCCTTACGCGTCATGAACGAAGACCGCGTTGCTCCGGGTGCCGGATTTGGTACACACCCGCACCGCGATATGGAAATTGTCACCTACGTGCTAAGCGGCGCCCTGGAGCACAAGGACTCGATGGGCAATGGAGAAATCCTGAAACCCGGCGAATTCCAGCGCATGTCGGCGGGTACCGGTATTACGCACAGCGAGTTCAATCCGTCCAGCGATGACCCCGTCCACTTATACCAAATCTGGTTGTTGCCGCAGCAACGCGGGATCCAGCCCAGCTATGAACAGAAACATTTTGACGAAGCTCAACGGCTGAATAACCTGCGCTTAGTCGCTTCACCAAATGCCGAAAATGATTCGCTGAAGATACATCAAGATGCTAAGATCTTCCTGGCTACAATCGACGCAGGCCAATCAGTCGAGCACACATTGGCTCATGACCGGCATGCATGGTTGCAAGTTTTGCGTGGCAGTGTGGTCGTCAATGATGTCGAGATGGAAGTGTCCGATGGTTTAGCGGTCAGCGATGAACGCCAATTGCGAATCACGGCCACGGATCGCTCGGAGGTCATGTTGTTTGACTTGGCGTGAGCATAGTTTTGATAGTTAGATTGACGTGAACGAAGCAATCTAACTTCATCGTACAGTTCAATTCAACCCCAGTTTTAAGCTGCACTAAGACATAGTACACCTTCAATTTCTCCTTTAGAAACTAGTGAGTTCTCTACATGGCTAAACTGCTTTACGTCGAATCGTCTCCCCGCAAGAGTCGTTCGAAATCAATTTCGGTCGCCAAAGTATTCTTGGATGAGTACAAAGCGTTGCACCCAAGTGACGAAATCATCACGATTGACCTTTGGCAAAAGACGTTGCCGGAACTAGATGGCTTTTCGATCAATGCAAGGTACCAAGTGATGCATGGCGACGATTTTACGATCGAGCAAGCCAATGCTTGGCAAGAAGTCGTGGACTTGTGCGACGAGTTCAAAGCGGCAGACAAGTATGTTTTCAGCTTACCGATGTGGAACTTTGGAATTCCCTACAAGCTCAAGCACTACATCGATTTGCTCGCTCAGCCTGGCGAAACCTTTACGGTCACGCCCGAAGGAAAATACGAGGGGCTGGTTACTGGCAAACCAGTTCTGGGTATTTATGCTCGCGGCGGCGCGTACGGATCCGATGGCAAGCACCAAGTCGATTTCCAGATTAGCTATCTGCAAACGTTGCTGGGCTTTATAGGCTTCCAAGACATCCACGCCATCGCGATTGAACCGACCATGGGCTCGGCCGATCAGGTAAGAGCCGTCGAAGCAGAAGCCTTTGACGAAGCGAAATCGCTGGCCGCGAAATTTTAAAGGTATTTGTCTGCACCGGCGATACGCAATTGTTGAGCAGCGGCCAGCCCCAATCGCTGGGCAGCCGCGAGATCTCGGTCGGACTTCACGGTTGCAGCCACGTCGGCTTGGATGAAAGTTTGACCATCTGCCGCCAACAATCGGCAACTCATTTTCAATACGCTTTGTTCTAAACTCGCGTAGACACCCATCGGAGCTAAGCAACCAGCTTGCAACTCACGCAACACTGTGCGTTCGGCGGTGACCGCTAACCAAGATGCATGATGGTTCAAACGATCCAGGACCGCCAGCGTTTGGTGATCGTCACTGCGGCATTCGATCCCCAAAGCGGCTTGTGCAACCGACGGCAGCAAACGGTCCAGCGCAAAGTATTCAGTGATATGCTGCTGCATTTCCAGACGATGCAAACCGGCAGCGGCCAGGAGGATCGCATCGTACTGACCAGCTTTCATTTTTTCGATCCGCGTTTCAACGTTGCCACGAATCGCAGAACAACGGATATCGGGACGTAATCGCAATAATTGGGCGACGCGTCGCGGAGAACCGGTTCCAATGGTCGCGCCCTGCGGCAATTCATCGAAACTGCGATAACGTTCGCAAAGCAAACAGTCCCGCGCGTCTTCACGCACTGTAGTCGCAGCGACGGTGAGCCCGTCCACGGGCGCGGTCGGCAGATCCTTGAGCGAATGGACAGCCACATCGCATTGGTTTTCTAGCAGCGCTCGCTGGATGGCTTTGGTGAAAACGCCTACGCCAGCCGATTGTGTCAGCGGCTGGGCACTGCGGGCCGAACGGTCCCCGTCGGTCGTAATCCAAATGAACTCGATATCGCAGCCCAACGCCCTAAGCTGGTCCGCGATAAAGTGTGCTTGCCATTTTGCGAGCGTACTCTCGCGTGATCCGATGCGTAGTTTCATTGGAAATTTCGGGGGTTAGGCCGGTGGCCAGGTAATTTGTAACAGCAGCTCTAAAGGAATTGATTTCGCAGTAATTGCCTTTAAAGTCGGCTCGCTGCGCGTTGCGGACGGCCGAGGACATTTTATTGGACCGGTCCCCACAGCCTTCTATTGCTCGCCCAGCCGTTGGGCGTTGTAGGTTTGGTAAGTCAAAAGTATACTCCGCAACTTACTTCGACTGTCTGATCGTAGTTTTTTGGGAGTATAACGCAACGTGGCTACAAGAATTGGAATTAATGGTTTCGGTCGTATTGGCCGAATGGTATTTCGCGCAGCAGTGCAAAACTTCGGTGGCGACATCGAGGTGGTTGGCATCAACGATTTGCTGGAGCCAGATTATTTGGCTTACATGCTGAAATACGATAGCGTTCATGGCCGATTCAAGGGCGAAGTCGGGGTCGACGGGAACACACTGGTAGTCAACGGTAAGAAAATTCGTTTGACCGCCGAACGTGATCCTGCCGCTTTGAAGTGGGGTGATGTCGGCGCTGACGTGGTCGTCGAATCGACCGGATTGTTTTTGACACTGGACACCTGCCAGAAGCATTTGGATGCCGGCGCAAAGAAGGTCGTTCAAAGCGCTCCCAGCAAAGACGACACGCCGATGTTCGTCTATGGAGTGAATCACAGCACCTACGCTGGTCAGGCCATCATCAGCAACGCATCTTGCACCACCAACTGTTTGGCACCGCTGGCCAAAGTGCTGCATGATAACTTTGGTATCAAGCGTGGTTTGATGACCACGGTTCACGCAGCGACTGCAACGCAGAAGACCGTGGACGGGCCCAGCAACAAGGACTGGCGCGGCGGTCGTGGTATCCTGGAAAACATTATTCCTAGCTCCACCGGTGCCGCCAAGGCGGTGGGTAAGGTGATTCCCGAGCTGAACAAGAAGCTTACTGGGATGGCTTTCCGAGTGCCAACTTCCGACGTTTCCGTCGTCGATCTAACGGTCGAACTGAACAAGGAAACCAGTTACGAAGACATCTGCGCTGCGATGAAGAAGGCCAGCGAAGGCGCGATGAAGGGCGTGATGGGCTATACCGAAGACAAAGTCGTTGCGACTGACTTCCGTGGCGAACCTTGCACCAGCGTTTTTGACGCAGAAGCAGGCATCATGCTGGACCCAACCTTCGCAAAACTAGTGGCTTGGTACGATAACGAATGGGGCTACTCCAACAAAGTTTTGGAAATGGTTCGCGTTATTGCCTAGTTGGGCAAAGCGGTTCTCATTGAGTTCAACGAAAAGCAGCCACTTGGTTTTCCATGATTCCAAGTGGCTGACTTTGTTTACGGCAGCACCGTTCATTTTTTGATACCGGACAGGCCGTCCGGTGTTTTCTGCGACGGCAGCCGCAGTACGATTCCAGTCCCCTTGTTTTTACTTTCCGATCCTTTCAAATTGATATTATGGCTGTAGGCACCCCCTTCCAAGAAGAGCTTGAGTGGTTCGACAATTCGTTTCCGGATCGAGCTTATCGAATCGAGATCAATTGCCCCGAGTTTACGTCGATGTGTCCAAAGACCGGTCAACCAGACTTTGGGACCTTGATATTCGATTACATCCCCGCCGCGAGATGTGTCGAGCTGAAATCGCTGAAACTGTACCTGCAGAAGTTCCGTAACGAAGGTATCTTCTACGAGAACGTCACCAATCGCATCGCGAATGATTTTATCGAAGTGATTAAGCCGCGATCGTTAAAACTTACCAGCGTTTGGGGACCCCGCGGCGGCATTTCCTCTACCATAACCGTTGAGCACCAGGAGTCCTAGATTATGACCATTCGTCCCAGTCTGATGTTGACCGGATTTTCCGACGAGACCGATCAGCAAAAGCGAGCTGAACAGCAGTTTTGTGCCTTCGCAGCTTTGGGGCTGCGCCATTTGACACTGCGGTTCATCGACGTGGGACATGGTATCAAGAACGTGATGCAGTTGACGACCGAAGAGGTTGATCACACCAAGAAATTGTTGAACGATTATGGACTGAAGGTATCTTCGATTGGTTCGCCGATTGGCAAGGTCAAGCTGCGCGATGTGGATGACGGGACAACCAACCGCTATGTGCCCTTCAAGCAGTACTTGGACGTCGATGTAAAGCGAGCTTGTGAGCTGGCTTGTGCATTTCAATCCAAGCTGGTTCGAGGATTCTCGTTCTACCATCCCAAGGGCGAATCGGCCGATGATTATATCTCGGAAGTAGTCGACCATTTGGGCGACATCGCTAGCGTTGTTGATTCGTTCGGATTGACTTATGGTCTGGAAGTCGAGGCCAATCTCGTGGGTCAGACCGGTAAGCTGCTGGGCAGATTATATGAAGCGGTCGATCATCCAGCGATTGTCTTGATTTTTGACGGCGCGAACCTAGTCTGCCAAGGCATGAAGCCGGACCAAGTTTACGAGGAGTATCTAGCGATGCGAGATGGTTTGGGCTGGATCCACATCAAGGACTATCGAACGCCTGCCGAGCGGACTGCGCATGTTGAGGAAGACAAGCTGAGAAATTTCGTGCCCGCGGATTGTGGCAACAGCGGTCATGAGGCGATCTTGCGAGATCTGGCCATGACCTTGCCGGACATTCAAAAGCGGATGCAAGCTCGTGGGGTGCAAGGCGTGTTTGCCGATTTGGAACCGCATGTAAAAGGCGGCGGCCAGTTTGGCGGTTTCAGCGGTCCCGATGGATTCGGCGTCGCGCTGCGAGCTTTCTGCCGAGTGCTTGATTATGTCGGTATCGACTACGATTTGCGGCAGTTCCGCGATATCGTGTAGCTCAAATTCGTCTCGCTCAAGCCAAAACTAGAGATTGGGCAGCGGAGGGCGAGCGGTAATCGGACGAATGGTTGGCACCACTGGGACTGGCATGGGAACCGTGGTCGACGTCATCTCAAATCCGAGTTCCGTGGCCAGTTCCCACTTCGCAAGCTCCGCCCATGGTGCGCCTGGATGATCGTACTGCACACGGTCCAATAGCTGCTTGGCCAGCTTTGCCCGATATTCCGCTTGCGGACCACCTCGCAATTGAGGCGAAGGCAGCAAACGGACCGAATTACGTCGAGCGGCTTCCAGTTCGGCTAAAAGCGCCGGAGCCATCATTTGTTCGCAGACTGCCGTATACTCATATAGCCGGACACTGTGAGCGAGCAACCTGCCCAAGTTTAGATCGTACCAAGCCCGCCAACGCAGCACCTTTTCGTCGCGATACGCTTCGGGATCGACATACTCAATCGACTTCATCGCGGCCAGTGGATTCGCATTCCACGCTTCGTAATCCGACTCTTCGAACTCATGGTTCTGCAGCAACACTTGCAATGCAACTTCAATCATAATCCGATCCTCGATCGCCTGTTTCACATGCAGCGGCACAACCTCTTTCAAATGCAACCGAAAAGATGTTGCCCCCATGTAGTAACCGCGCAATTGCCGAAACGGAAAGTATGGGGAAGCGGTCGAAGGGAACCAAACCTCTCGAGGCCAGTAGTCCGCCGCACTCGTAATCGCCGCAGACTCTATGACCGCTTTGCGCAATGGGTAACGATCGATATCGGTTGCAATCTCGTAAGCGCTTCGATAATCGGGAACGTAATTCTTAAGCCGATCGCCGAGCACTTCTGATTGGTCCCCAGCTCTTCGCAGAGCGACAAAAGTACCGCCCGTGGTCAGCGCTAGCCGCGTCAAACCATAAGGACCGGTAGGCGCCAAAAGGTACTGTCGATGCGGCCCCCCCGTTGCGGCATCTGGCGCTGGGACGACATTCTCTTTGCCCCAGTTGATCGATGCATTCTCGTGCCAGAACGGTAATCTCGCTCGCTCGGGAAAGACCGAATCAGGGCCGCGGTCGACAGGCAGTACCACATAACTGCTCCACGGCGCAGGCAACATCACCTTCTGCAAGCCTTTGCGAGTTCCAAGAACCGACAACGGCCCCACGATACTGACTTTCGCATCGCGCTGGTTGCACAGATAAATCACATTCTCCATCGCACCGAAATCATCGCCGGCTTCATCGGTCCAAACAACGATCTCAATACGCTGTTTGGCACGCCCCGACTGCTTTGGCGGTATGGCCTGCAACACCGACACGATCGCATTGCAGATATTCTCTTTACCCGATGGATCAGTCGGCATATTCAAGATCGATTGCATGACGTCGTCGGGTTTGGCAAGCCCCTGCCTTTGGTAAATTGGCGTTACGCCAGCTCCAAAACCCACCACCATCGTGTTCAGATATCGCCCATGTTTGCGTTGAGCGATCCCCTGGTAAAGCTCGCGCACTTGCGGAGCTAACTGCTGTCGATCCTCAAGCAAACTGATCGAAGCGTCCATCAACCAGACGATCCATAACTCACCATCCTCTTGGTAATTGCCAGCCGATGAATCGAGCCGATTGAGGATCTCACCGACAGCACCTTGCACATCGGTCGCTTCCTTGACACCTTGTTCGGCGGAGACCAACAGCTTATTGGTCATGCGTCGAGCGTTTTTGGATTGGTCTGGCAGGAAACGCGTGACAGAGGACTTCTTGTCGACCTTGCGATTCCTTTCGACCTTCGCCGAAGCGGTTTGCATTGGGCTTTCCAACACGTCCAGCGGACTTTGCACCGGCATACTGCTAGCGATCTCCAGCGGCACATCCAGCGAAACCTCAGCGTTCAAAATCAAGTCGACCGATGCCAATGCGGCTTCGAGTGAAGCGTCCTGGGTATCAGACAACTCCAATGGCTCTTGCGAACTCTGCACGCTGGCCAGTTCAAAGGAGACCTCATCACTCCTTTCGCCTTGCGAGACCGTAATGATTCGCGGAGCATCAAACCCAATTGGGAAGACCAACAATGCCAGTCCAAGGATTAAGGCCAAATGAACGCTCATGCTGACCAGCATGGGGACCGCAGATTCGAAGAACGACTTGCGAGTCAAGAATGAATCCGACGAGGCCAGGTCAGCAACCGATTCGGGCGACTGTTGTTGTTGATCAAGTGATTGGTCAGACTGGGCTGCACGGCCGAAGGGACGAAGACGCTGCCACAAGTTGCTGGCTTTGGACACGATGGAACCCTCTTTGCCTACTTCCTCTAGCGGCTCAGCGCGAGCTGCAAGTGGACTACTAGAACTACTGACCTGTCAACCCGCCTCGCTGCATTATGCGCTTACGGGCGAGCTTTGTCATCAGGCACGATTATTTTCGAATCGTGGACATGCCACCATCGATGCTCAGCACTTGACCAGTCATCCAGCCGCTGGCGGCCGAAAGCAGAAACTGGGCAGCAGCCGCCATATCGTCCACTGAACCGACGCGCTGCAGCGGGTACTTAGCTGCCATCGACTGCCGTTTGTCGTCGCTGGCCAGGAATCGCTCGGCCAGCGGCGTGTCGGTAAGTGCCGGTGCGATACAGTTCACACGGATGGTCGGCGATAGTTCAGCGGCCCAGGTCCGCACCAGCGCCTCGACGGCTCCTTTGGCGGCGGCGATGGAGCTGTGCATGGGCAGCCCCTGAGCGACCGCGATGGTGCTAAAGAATACGGCGCTTGCCTCGCTGCCTCGCTTGAGCGCCGCCAAGGCCGCTTGAAAACTTTGCAAGGCCCCGACAACATTCAATTCAAAATCGGCACGCATCGTTTCGGCGGTCACCGATCGGATCGGGCCCAAATTGATAGAGCCTGGGCAATAGACGAAACCGTCCAAAACTTCGGGCAGTTGAGCCGCCGAGAGTGCGGATTGGGTTACGTCCAGAGCGATCTGTTCGACGCCCAGTTGGTCAGCAAGTTGGCCTGCTGTACGAGAGACGACCACCGGTCTGGCTCCCGCCGCCAAACAACGCTGGACGATCCCGAACCCGATACCGTGACTGCCGCCGACGATCAAAATTGTTTTATTCTGCATTTCACCAAACCTTGGAAAATCGTAACACACCGGCAGTGTAGGCTTTGGGGCAAGCGACCGTCACAGATTACCTACTAGCCATTTGGCGGTAGAAGGCTAAAATCTGCAGCCTTACGCCGGTCGTTTGTGCATGGTTGGCGATCGAAATTTGGCTTCATAAATTTGGAATAATCGACGTGGCAGGCTATAAGACTAGCGATCTCAAAAAAGGTCTCAAGGTACAAATCGATGGCGAACCGTATCTGATTGTGGAGATGAACTTCGTCAAACCCGGCAAGGGCAATGCGCTGTACAAGTGCCGAATGAAAAACTTGATCCGTGGAACTGTTTTGGACCGCACTTACAAGGGTGGCGACGAGCTGGATGCAGCGGACGTCGAGGAAATTGAAACTCAGTATTTGTACAAGCAGGGCGAAACGTTCGTATTCATGGACAATGTGTCCTACGAGCAGTACGAATTGACAGCGGACCAAGTCGACGAGAACTGGAAATATTTGAAGGAAGGCATCCCTGTCGCGATGGTGTTGTTCAACGGGAATCCAATCACGTTGACGCCTCCTTCGCATATTGAACTGAAGGTCATCGAAACCGATCCGGGCACTAAAGGCGACACCGCGACCAACGTAACCAAACCCGCCAAGACCGAAACGGGTGGCGAATTCTCCGTGCCCGGGTTCATTAAAGAGGGCAATGTGATCAAGATCGACACACGAACCGGCGAATACGTGGAACGTACGAGCATAAGCTAACGCTGGCACCAGTGCTTCACGGCTCGCACGAGAAAATGACCAATGGATGACTCGCGAAAAGTCCCTGTGCGGCAAAATCTGCTGGATCAACTGGCCAACGCGAATCGTTTTACAGGCGTTCTGGTCGCGATTCAAATCATCGCGATTGGCATGGTCGCTTCCTTAATCGACTGGCAACGAGTCGTCGACGAACCGCTGCTGACTACCCTGGCCATCGCGGTGGTCGTCGGGCCAACCGTGATGGAAATGTTGCGCACGCTCGCTCAGAAGAAGAAAGAGATTGGCGACCTCAAGGAAGAAACTCGCTTCGGCGAATTCAATAAGCATAACTTACGCAGCTTGTACCTCGACACGCTGCAAAAACTCGGCTTGCCCGATCAACGCATCCCGGTCTACATCACCGCCGATAAAACGCTGAACGCGATGGCACGGCATTTTGGTTTTGGCAGCCTCTTACGCAGCCTCAACGGGATCTATCTGCATCGACAAGTCCTGCACATGCTGACACCGCAAGAGGTGCAGGACACGATGGGACATGAGCTTGGCCATTACTACGCCCACTACTACCGGCTAGATCGCTTTCGCTGGATCTCTATGATACTGGCCGTACTAGCAGGCATGGCAGTGACGCAGTGGCTGGGCATGAACAGCTTTATCATGATCGTGATTTTGTCGCTGTGCGCTGGTTCGGTTTACTTTCTATCCAGCCTTGCTTACGCTCGCCATGCACACGCCATCGAATACCTTTGTGACGATTTTGGTGCTCACACCAATGGTGTGGAAGTGGCCATCAATGCTTTGCTGAAATTGGGCGCAGCCACCGAATTGCACAACTCGATCTTTTTTGAGTCCTTGCTGGCCAAACGCAACGAGAACTTGACGCCTCTGCAAATCATGGAGTCGATCGAACGAGCGGTCCCTTACGGCCATGCTTCACAGGATGAGATCATGAAGTCGGTGCAGCGTGAACTTGGACGACAGAGAGAACAAGGGCCGAGCATCGGCGGCTTCTTCAACTATCTGTGGAATTCCGAGGGCGAAGCGGAAATGAAAGAACAACTTGAACGCACCGCTCAACAATACGAACGTTTAAAGGCAGTACCACGCTTGGATTGGGAATCGTTGCTGGATGACCCAACACAGATTAACTTTCGCGGTTATGCTCTTGAGCGATTGGTGGCTATGATCGAAGCGAACCCCGATACACTGCTGTTCCGTGATCAAATGCCCGAAGAAGGCGCTTCAACGCATCCTCCAACGAAGATGCGTATCTTGTATCTGTGGCACAATCGTCGCGAGATTGAAACAAGTCCCGCGATGCCATTGCGTTAATCTACTACGAGACCTTAGTCAGACGACGCATGATGGCTCCGTTGGGCAACGGCATCACTTTGAAGTCCGCCAATAAGTCGGTGCGCAGAATGTCTTCTGGGGAATCGGTCTCTTCGGCCGCTTCGTACTGGACAATGAAAGCGCCGATCTGCAAGTAGTTTTCGTCATAGATCGGAGGCCAGAACACTTCGGCTTGGTGAGCCAGGGTGCGAGCCAGGAGTCGAGTTGCACGACCGGAGAATCCACTGAAGAGCATCTCCAAACGGCCCAACGACTCACGATAAATGTAGAAAACCAAAGCCGCATCTTGACCACGCGTTCCGCCAGCGTACTTCCATTCGCCGTTGGAGTCTTCATAGTACAAGCCAGGCTGGTCCGCCTTCTGCGATTTGCTCAACTGCATCCCCGCACAGGAAGACGGCGGATGCGGATCGTTCTCACGGTAACGCAGGAAGAATGGCACGCTGCGATCTGTCGGCTTTTCGACGTGGTCTTGGCTGACAAAGGGTTCGCAACCAAAAGCGGAAGCGAACACGAGGTCGACGACCGGATTGCTTTTCACACTGCCCAAACAGACCAGCGATTTGTCACCGTCCACTTCGCCAAAGCTGTCAAAGACGTTGCGAGCACACTCATGAACAACTTCGTCAGCCATCGTCCCAGGACTCCAGACCAACGACTGCTTGAGATTCTCAAGGCTCGCAGGCAGGTCACGCATCCGCGTTTTCCCGTCGGACGAAATCGCTTTCGCTGTACCACCCAAGGTCGAAACTCCGTTGAGCACTTCCCCGGCCAGAACCATGTCGCTGGCGACAATCCAAGCGGTGTCAGCTTTATCGTCATCTGGTGGCTTGCGTACGCCAACGCAAATCTCGAGTCGTTTGCGGCGAGCCAACAGCTCCCAGAAATTCTCTGGCTTGACGGCGAAAAGCGCACCGGGCAAGTCCTCGGCGGACGCGTACCCGTGCTCGATCAAATAGTCACACAAACGAGAGAGCGCTTCAATCGGAATGTACTTTGCCTCGTTTTTCAGAAGCGCGGCAACTTGATGGCGGTCTAGACCAGTGTATTCCACGATTGCCTTGATCGTACCAGGTCGCTTGCGACGATCCGGGGTATGCCCAAGGAGCTCAGCTAGTCGAAAAGCATATCGCATAGTATTCAACTCTGACAAAGAAAAGTCGATTTGCCACTGCACTACCGCACAACGATTATGGGCAGGAACGAATCTGCATGGCCTTACCGTTCTCTTAAAGAGTATATCGCCAACGTTAAACGCCAAGTGGAAACTTTGGCTCTTTTGGAGTTTTATTTCACATTAATTGCCCAGGAGCCGGATATGCAAAAAGCAGTTCGGACGGCAAAGTGCCGGTTAAAGAGTAGTTCTGAGCCCAAATTTTCGACGCAAAGGAGACCTGAACTCCATTCAAATGAAATTTAGTACCCCTTGCAGGTGCTGCGGCTTTTTGTCCATTGAAGCGACCAATAACAGCAAATCTGATGAGAAATTCGTTTAGGTAGATTCATCCGCCGCTAGATTCGTTTATCCTTTGAGGTATGTATGGATGCGAGATTTACCAGACTGCAAAACGAACTCACGTACCACGGAATCATGGCCGCTTGCTTTAACGGTATTGCGGGTAAACGAAGACGATAAGTAGGCCAGCTACAAGTAAAGTGCCCCTCACCAGAACTTCGATCGCTGAAAGTTGCTGAAGGTCATTTAATCGAGCAAAAGTCGATCGACCGGGCTTACGACGCAGTTCCAGCCTACGTGTCGCCCGCGGCCGACTCTCACAAAGGGAGAATGAACCAAGAACCAAGAACTGGCGCAGCGCCTACTAGACCTCTCGAACCAACCGATGCGGCTCAGTGAGCTTGTCATAATATTCGGGTCGACGATCCGCAAAGCGATCAATAATGTGCTCGCCAGGTACTCGGACCAAGCGCTTCTGACGCGGCACTTCGGTATCCAACTCACCAACCACCACGCCTTCTACCAACCCTGCACATTCACTGATCGCTTCACCATCGACATTGCATAATCGACTCTCGCCAATAAAACGAAAACCGCGTTCCAATCCAACTCGATTGACACTCATAAAGTAAACGTGATTCTCAAGAGCGCGGGCGTTCGGCAAATACTTGGCAAACGTCTGCGCTCCCGGCGGCCAATTGGTAGGCAAGATCAATACGTCCGCGCCTTGCAACGCCAGCGTACGGGACGACTCCGGAAACGATGCGTCATAACAAATATGCACGCCGACCCGTAAACCTGCCAAATCATAAACGCCATACGGCTCAGGTCCCATCGCAACAAATCGATCCACCCCCAAATACGGCAAATGGATCTTGCGGTAACAACCCACCACACCTTCAGGTCCCACCACCGGGCAAACGTTATACAAAGTATCGCCCGCTACGACTTCGATCATCCCGAACGCTACATACTTCCCATGCTCGCGGCACCAATCTGCGATGCGGTCTGTCGCGGGGCCAGGAACCGACTCGGCGACCTCCAAAGCTTCCGCATGACTGCGAAAACAGTAACCGGTCAACATACATTCTGGAAAGACAATCAAATCCGCATCGGTGCAAGGCTTGCTATCCAACCACTGCAGCATGCGCTGCATATTAGCCGCCTTGTCGCCAAACGCGACATTGGTTTGAACTCCCGCAATAGTCTTTTTCATGTTGGTTCATCTTCGATGGAGACAATAGCATCCGCAGACAACAGCATCAGTGTCATTGTGATGCGTTCCTTTGGCAACCGGTACTGCCGCGAAATCGCATCGCGGTACATCCGCAATTGCTTGCCATGCCGTTGCTTTTTCGCTTCAATCCATGCCGCCATATTCGTCCCAGATTGAAATGGCTCAAAAAAGTCTGTCTTATAGTCGATGATTTCGGCCGCTACGGAATACGATTCGTCTTGAACCAAGACCAATCGATCGATGGTGCCACGCAATAACATCCCATCTACAAATTCTAACAACCGGCTTTCGTTGCGAATCACCAACTCCAAATTTCGTCCCGTTGCCGCTCGCAGTTTGTCCAGATGATATTGCTCGCGTGAGAGCACTTCGCGGACGCCCTCGTTCTGCAAATAGCTTTCGAACTTGGTAATCCACAAGTCGATATCGATCAGCGGCATTTGCTCTGGCGTCAATGCCTCAAGGGCTTGTTGTTTCGCTCGCTCCCGATCAAACGTGTAGTCGTCTATCCACTGGATATCTTCAAACCAACGATGCACGACGGTTCCCGCGACGGTACCAAACGTGGCCGCTGGGGTAAGGGCACGTTGCAAAGGGATCAGCCGCTGCTCCTCGTGCTGCGAAGGACGCAAGCCGGACAAATGCCGCAATTTTTTGGCCGACGGCTGGGCGTGAAAATCTGGATGCAAGTAAAGTGCAGCCGCATCGGACGAGCCCCCTTGCTCCCCATCCATTGGAAACAACGTTTCGGACCAAGTTGCCTGCGCTTCCTGCTGGACAAACCAGTTCGCATCGCCGTCCTTATACACAATTGCTTCCGCCACATTGCGTTCTTCCGGACTAAAAATCGATAACAGCACCGAATCCCATCGCTGAACCGGTTTCTCCGTCGGCGTGGCATAGACATAGAGCGCTTGGCGAGCCCGAGTGATCGCGACGTAAAAGTTGCACAGCGAGTCTTGCAAACGTGCCATCGCGTCAGCGTTGAACGCGTACTGCCAGTCCTTGTTCATGTATGGTTGCAGGTGGCTGCCGACGCGCCGCGTTACGCCATCGGGCATCGACGTAACATCTTTCACGTTTACCACAAAGGTCGATTGTCGACTTACAAAATTGCGAGCCAGTGCGGGTAAAAAGACGGCATCGAATTCCAGCCCTTTGGATTGATGGACCGTCATCACGCGAACTGCTGCGGGTTTGGACAGCGAGACTTTTTGCGTCTGTATGAACTCGATAAAATCCCGCAGTCTTCCGGTGGCTAATTGTTCGAACCGATACGCCAGTTGAATCAACTGTTCTAACCGCAATTGATCACGATCGTTGCACACCGTTGCGAGTCGCGTCGATAGATTGGCGATCGTTTGCGCGTAACCATCGCTGCTGATCTGCTGGCGAATCCAGTTCGACAGCGATTGCGGCGAGTGTTCATCAGGGAACAGGTCTAACAACTCGCGAGGCGATGCAGAAGTCACATGAAAGTATGCGACGCCATCGCCAGGATGGTCGGCCACAGCGATCAAACTGAGCAACAGGTCGACAGGAGCGGAATCGGTCAACGGATTGCCCCCCTCCTGGCTAGCATCAATCCCTTGCTCGCGCAACAAGTTGATCATATGTGTCACCTCGCTGTTGGTACGCACCAAGACCGCGATCGATTTTTTGGGTGCTTGTTGGTTCAGCACTACGATGTCTTGCACACAGCGGTCGAACAGCGACACATCTTCCAGTTCTTCGGCCTCCGAATCGATCTCCGATTCGTTCTCTTTGCTCTTCTTCGGCTTGGGCCGCCCGTTATAAATTTGTACGTAACCCGGCAATGACGATCGCTCGGTCGCGTGCGCATCAAAGCCCGCTTTCCAAAAAGCGATGGTCTCCTCGCCTTGGCCGTACTTCTCATGCGCATCCAAACGCTGGAATGTATCGTTGACGAATTGGATCACTACCGGGGAACTGCGAAAACTTTTCGATAGCGGTTCGCCTGTAATGCCTTTAAGCTGTTTGGCGATGACTTCGAACAGTTCCGCGACGCCGCCTCGCCAACCGTAAATCGCTTGCTTGACGTCCCCCACGCAAAAGATCGATGATTTCTGCGACTGCATGCCATGGGAGTGGTACACATCCAACGCAAATGGCTCAAGGATCTTCCACTGCGCGGGCGAAGTGTCTTGAAACTCGTCAAGCAACAAATGCTTGATGCGGGAATCTAACCTTTGATGGATCGGCAGCAAGTTCGCGCTGTTCGCTTCGAGGTCGATTTCTCGCTCACGTTTTGCAATCGATTCCAGCCGATTTTGCATCCATGCCGACAGCTTCATAGAAACATCGGCAAAGGTCAGGATGCGTTCACGACGTTTGACCATTTCTAACTGCGTGTGATAATTCGCTAGCAGTTCATACGCGGAAGAATTCTGTTGTTCCAAGATGTTGAACTCTTGCATCAACGTTGAAGCAGCCAGTGTCATGATGGCTTCGCACACATCAGGCTCGACCGGCTTGCGTTGATAAGTCAGCGACCCCGATTGAGCACCGGTCGCTAAGCTCGACTTAAGCCAGGACGCATCGCCGACGAAATACAAGTCGATCAGTTTATCGCGAGCGGCCGCATAGCGTTTATCAGCGCACTTGGAATTGCGGATTGCTTCGATCGCCTCTGTGACGGCTGATTCGCTGGGCGCTGCCGTGAAAAACTTCTGCATCCAAGCGTCGCGCAACGTGGAAAGGTAGATCGGATAGCCCGCTTCCACCGTGGTCGCAATCTCGCGCCACACGCCACGCACCGCTTCACCTTTGCATAACTGCGAAATCAGTGAATACAATTGGTCCTGGTCAATGCTGTGAAACATCCGAGCAATCGCTTGAGCTTGCAACGCTCGTTCTTCATAGGGATCGGCCAATCGCCAACCGGGGGGCAGATTCAGTTCCAACGAAAAGTTCCGCGCCAACTCGTTGTAGAACGAATCTAACGTGCTAATTCGCAATCGATGTAAGTCGGAACACAAACGCGTCAAATGGTGCTTGCAACCTTGCAAGGTGATCACACGCGGTTCGACCATTTCCGTCAATTTTTCGAACTCTTTTTGGTCCAGCAGCGCCAGGGCGATCTGCAGCAACACGCGCTCGAGAATTTCACCGGCTGCCTTACGAGTGAAAGTCGTCGCCAGAATGGAATCGACCGATTCACCGGCAAACAACAACTGGATGACGCGTTTGGCAAGCTGGTAAGTCTTGCCGCTGCCGGCCGATGCGCGAATCAATTTTGAAGAGTACCAACTGTCGGGGATTCGACCGGTGGTATTATCCAACAGTAAACCAATTCGCTCAGGCTTTGACGTTTTGAGCTGGGTTGACTTAGGCAACTTGGCGACCACGCGTCGCGGCGCTGGGGCCAACCGAAACTGGTTGTTCGCCTTTCGATCTGGCGGCGGACTCCAGCGTCTGGCGGCATTCTGTTGCGTGATCGATTGCAGCTCATCGGTCGCATAGATATCATCGTAGCGAGGCGGCCAAAAGATCCCTTTGCGAATGGAGCTGACGACTTCCGCAATCTTCGCATCAGCTTCCGTCAACATTTCATCAGTAAAATCGGCCACTTCAAACGCAACTTGATCAACCGCTTTAGGCAAATTGATATAGCCCACGCTCACCAACCGCTCGATCTTCAAGCCGCGCAGCAATCGCCGGTACAGAGGCAACTGCAACTGTTTCCATTGGTCATCTTGGAAGTGAGCTTTCAATGGCTTTTTGGGATTATCCGACGTTTTATAGTCCCACACTGCATACGTATCAGTGGCCGGATGATAATCGATGCGGTCGATGCGTCCGTGGAAAGTAACGGTGTCCCCATCCACTTGCATCGTGACTCGGTGCTCGCGAGTCACATCGATCTCGGTGGCCCAAATCTGCCAGCCCTCGCGATTACGATCCGCTTGCAGTTCCGCAAATTTCGCCAGTCGTAGCCGAGCTTGTTCTATTTGCACGCGGACAGCAGGAGACGGCAGCTTGCCAAACTTCCGGTCGGCATCTTCCTTCAGTTTGACAAACAACCATTTGCGAATTGGTTCTGCATCAACACTGTTTTGAACCGGAGAATCCTTCAGCGTCGCGACACAATCGTGGATCAAGTCACCGAACTTGTTCGCTTCCAATTCCAGTACATTGTCGTCGACTTGCCGGACACGACAAATCTTCTTCAGATAGAAACGATACGGACAATACAAGTAATCAGCGAAATCGGTGGCCGCAAATGAGGTCAGCGTTTTACCCAACGTGGTATCAGGCAGCGGAATCGGCACATGGGTTTGACCGATAATCGGTCGCCAATTCTTTGCCAAAGGATAGCTGGCCGCTGGCGGCTCGGGTTTCAAGATCGATACAATGCGCGACGCGAGGTCATCGGGTTGCACCGCCAACAGTAAACGACTGGGCGTTTGCGGTGAGCCTTCTGCGTTATAGTGGTTAGTAAAGATTCGCAGATGCTCGCGCGAATGCAGCATCACTTGTAACGCATAACAATCGCGAGCATATCGACGGTCATTGTCCAGCAGGCCCAACCGAGTGCGGACCGCATTGGGCAAAAAAGGATCTCCATTGACCGACTCAGGTACGCGGCCATCATGCACCCCCGTCAACAGCAACACAGGCGTGTCGTCCAAAGTTAGCTCCAACCAGCCCAACAACTCAATGGACTGCGGGTCGTTCAGCGGCGAAAGCCGCTCGTTCTCTAGTTCGCGTTGGACCCATACCATCGCTTCGCTTAGCGTCACGACCATCGGAATATCAAGCGGTAGGTCTTCGATCTGCGCCAGCACGTTTGCCATCATGGAGACCGCTTGGTATTCGATGACATCACGCGAGAGTTCGAGATCGACTTCTCCATCGCCGATCAGATCGGTAAGCACTTGGCGAATCGCTTTGGCCCAATGCTGCAACTGAGCACGTTCAAGCTTCAATGGCTGCAACCACTTGTCGACGACAGCGAGCACGGCTTGAAAAACGCCTGCTTGTTCGATATTCGGGATGTCGGCACTGCGAACTGAATTGATCAGAGTTTCCTGATAATACTTGTCCAGCAACGCGATGTAGTGACTGGGAATGGCAGGATCGCGGCAGATTAGCTTTTCGACGCTGGGCTGTCGCACTAGGGTTGCAAAATCTTCGTAGCGTCCGGTCGCGACAAAGTCGCAAGCCATCCGGATCAGTCGCAGCGGAGCGGATTGCGTTACTGGCATGCCGGCTGCCAGACGCGTGGCAACGTCGCTGCGCTGCAACCGCTCGACCAACGGCGGTAGCACTTCGGGTTCGGGCACGCCGATAGTGATTTCTTGTGCGTTGTATGCCGTTGAAAACTGGCCAACGCAAGCCGCGACACTCTCGGCGACTTCTTCGGTCGTAGAACGAGTGACCAAGACTCCGTTAGGAATCTTGACGCAAACATCCTGCCAGAATTTGCTGTTCAAAGCACCATAGTTATCGAAGCCTTCCTGCCAAGCTTCTGGAGCACCGATTAAAACCGTAACTCGCTTGCCGATCGCGTCAATAAAGTAACGTTGGGCTCGATTGAGTTCAACGGTGCCCAGCATGATGACCTCTTGTTCCGCTGGCAGAGCAGCTTCCTCTTTCTGCAATGCGAAACGTCGAGCCGTTTGAATGTCCCACAGGCCATGCCCGGTCAAGCGATCGAGGTAGCGATTCTGAAGTTTGGACAGCACGCGCCATCGAGCTTCATCCAGATCGTCAGCCAGCAATTCGATCACATCGGAAAACATCGTCAAATCAGAGCTCAGCTCGCGATGCAGCCCAGCGAGCATACCTGCCAACTCCATCCAAGGTTGAACTTGCTCCGGTGCAGGTGGTTGTACCAGCAGCGGACTGAGTTCCTCGGCGCTCAGGCTGCGCAGAGCGTCAATCCAAGCGACCGTTTGTTGCAATTCGCCTGCGAAGGGAAATTTCGCTTTGTACAAACGCTCGGGCAGATCGCCGAAGGTGATGACCTGAGGAGGTCGCAGCAACAGCTTGCGTTCCTCTGCTGTGATCGCCATCAGTTGTTGCAGTCGCCGCGCCGCCAGCGAACTGGGCAGGACCACATAGACGTGATCCATATTCCAACACTCGCCTTGGACATAGCGACCCAAGAATTGGCCAAGGGCTGAATGCAGCAGCGGCCTTTCCCAACCCATAAAGACGCGCGTGACATTGGCCCCGGCGCTTCGATGTTCGCGACGAAACGAATGTTCGGAACGCAGCTTATCCTGAGTTGGTTTACGCGTGACAAGCGGATTGGTTGGCGGAACTGCTTTGGCCACGATGGACTCCTTTCGTTGATGCGAGACAATTATCCTAGGCGGGATTCACTCTAACATTTCGCCACGCAAAGGCAACTCAGCAGATTTTTTGACAAGTTTTTCACCCTCGCCCAGCGTGGTTTCCAGGCGTGATTGCGAAATGAGGCCTTCGCGTTATAGTTGGACGTCACTCGTTTCCCCGTTAGCCGCAGGCTTACGCGAGCCAGCCTACTTTTTCTCGACATCAAACAAGCATGCCTCAACCAAAATCAGTGATTTGCGTTACGTTCAAAATCAAGCCCGATCACTTTGATGAATTCTTGGCCGCAGTGAAATTGCAGGCGAAGAATTCCGTTGAGAAGGAAGCTTGGTGTCATCAGTTCGATGTCTGCACATCGCCCGGCCGGCCCAATGAAGTATTGCTGTATGAAACCTATGACGATGAAGCAGCGACCGTGAAGCATCGCGAGACGCCACACTTTGCCCAATTCAACGCCAAGATTACTGATTGGGTTGAGAGCAAAGATGTCCATATCTGGAACATCGAAGCGAAATAAAGTGGATGCAATCCGTTTCCGCTCGGGCTTGTCCCGGCGGGACGTCAAGTGAGTGGCTACATTTTCGGCAATGTGCCAGCCTATTTAGCTCTCCGCTCGGGCTTGTCCCGGCGGAAGCGACGACTCGCAATTTTTCCAGCCCTACGAAAATGGACCCGATCTACACTGCCGTTAATACAACCTCGGCCTATCAACTCAACTGGTCCATCGCGTTGTTTGGAAAGTCTGCATTGCCAACTCCCGCTCTCTGGATCGACGAACTCAAGACGGTAACAGAGCGAGACAGAGTTCGAGTTCTAACGTGTGAACTTCGCGCTGACAATGTTCTTCACTTTCTGGTAAGTTCCCGCCCAGATTCATCACCGTCAGATGTTCTCCAGAGGCTGAAAGGCAGGCTACAGTACTTGCTTCGAAATCAAATCCCAAAGGCGTTCCGGCGTAACTATCACATTCAGAGTTTAGGAGAGGTGAACGCTATTGTCTTAGACCGATATGTAGATAGTCAGGCGAGAAAACATACGATGGCCGACAAAGACCTGCAAGACGACATAGAGGCTATTCAATTTCATGATACGGGGGTGGACCTCGCGCGACCATTGATAGGGACGTATGGGCAGTATTTGAATTCACTTCAAATTGTCGTTGAGAATATGGACGGCTGGAACGAGACGAGATTGACGCGACTTCGGCGCGTGCGTGACATGATTGTCGGTACCGCAAGAAAGAAGCGTTCGGCTTTATCAAGAATCGGATTGTTATGTAATCACATACATATACTTTTAGGTGCGAGTGTTTCGGAGTCTCCGCAATCGATCGCGCTTTCGTTAATGAACAACATTGCGTATGTCTACGGAAGGACGCCGATTTTGAAATCGAGTTATTATGTCGGGACCTTTGGTGGCTATGATCGAGGCGTCATCCGTATGCATCAACATTGAGACGTTGGCTCCGCCGGGGCAAGCCCGTAGCGGAGGCCGAAAGAAAACCACAGAAAAAGTTTTTGAGAGTCGCTGTAGCCACTCACTTGTATGCTCCGCCGGGGCAAGCCCGACGGAAGCAAGCGACCACTAGGAATTGTAAAGGCGAATGTCGAATTGCTTAGGTCGCCCACATCAACCACTCTACAAGAATTTGCTTGGGATCAGATCATCCCATAAGCGTTTGGCCTTGAGCAATCTTTCGACCAGTTCACGGATCGCTCCGTGACCGCCGGGGGTTTGCAGCGTCCACTTCGCAACCGCTTTAACTTCCGGTGCAGCATCGGCAACGGTAACGGCCAATCCAACTTGATACATCACGGGAATATCGGGCAAATCATCGCCGATGTAACATACATTCGCAGGGTCAATGTTCTCGGCGCGGAAGATATCCATGGCCGCCGGTAGCTTGTCAGCGAACCCTTGTCGCAGCGTGCTGACCCCAAGCTCCGCAGCGCGGATTTTCACGATGTTCGAATTTCTCGCAGTCAAAATCCCAAACTGCAAGCCTGCTTGCATCCACAACTTAATCCCTTGTCCATCACGTACATGGAACGACTTGAGCTCCACGCCGCTGTTGTCATAAGTGATTAAGCCATTGGTCATCACTCCATCAACATCCGATAGAATCATTTGAATGGGACGAGCTAATTCGGTATCGCGAGCAGCCATGAAGCGTGTCAATCAAGAAGTAGTTATCAGCGAGCGGTCGATTAAGTAAACAAGCGAATGGAAACGGGCATGTATTCGGCCGCAGTCTTGCGAACCAAGCCTTGCAAGTCCAATTCCTTCGATGCACCTTTGCCGCGGGAAGCTACCAGTTCAACGACATCAGTGATATCAATCAAGCCCAAAGGCCGCGATTGAGCATCCACGACCGGAAGTTCGCTGATCTTTCGTTGCGCGAGAATCTCGATTGCGTCTTGCATCTTCGCTCCACTACTGATCGCAGTAAAGCGAGTCGTCATAACGTGAGCGACGGGTTGATCGAGTTTGTCTTCATCGCGACGCTCTAGCAAACGAGCGAGATCGCTGTCGGTAAAGATCCCTTTCAATATGCCCGCTTCGTCGACGAGCATGACCGCGCCACTGCGACGTCCTGCGGTCACTTGACGAGTAAATATTTCGCGGACCGAAACGTTGGCAAGTGCCACGCGGCATTGTTCCAAAGGTCGCATCGCTTGGTCAACTTGCAGCAGTCGCAAGCCGAGCGCTCCGCCGGGATGAAAGCGAGCGAAGTCTTCTTCCGTAAAACCTCGGTTCTCACTGACGACCAACGCGAGCGCATCTCCGTAAGCTAACATCGCGGTGGTCGTGGAAGTTGGTGCAAGATTCAAGTTGCATGCTTCGCCGCCGTGCTCGATTTGCAAAACGTGATCGGCCGCTTTGGCCAATGTACTACTTGGATTACCGGTCATGGCAATCAGGCCAGCAGCTTGTCGGCGAATGATGGGCAAGATCCGAACCAGTTCATCAGTTTCTCCGCTGTTGGAAAGCGCCAGTACCAAGTCCTGGGCTCCGAATCGACCAAGGTCGCCATGGATCGCTTCGGCTGGATGAATAAAGTGCGACGGCGTTCCAGTGGAAGCAAACGTGGCAACCAGTTTTTTGCCGATCAAGCCCGCTTTGCCCATGCCGGTGACCAACAGCGAGCCCTTCATATTCAAGATTGCGTCAACGGCGCTACAGAACTCGGGGCCAACGTTGGCAGCCGTTTTTTGCAGCGCCGTGGCCTCGGACTCCATGATTTCGATCGCTCGTCGAACTTGTTTCTGTTTCACGAACGATAAACTTGAGTATTTCATGTTGAGCTTTGCGAATGCCATAACGTCCTCAGCGGTCCCTGCCGAATGCTTTTCTTTGCACCTTAGCTAGTTGGCGGAGCAATCGCAACACGAATCTGCGTGTTTTGCTAGCAACCGTGCCATCGTCGGCGGTTCGTAGTCTACGTAGTCCGGAACAAGGTCGCGGCTACATTGCCGGAACTGCGTAAAGCCCGTCTGTTAAACGATCTATGAGTCCTTGACGTCAAACTACCTCGGCGACCGATGTTCCGGCGCGAAACGCGGGCTTTCCTTGTTACCGGCCTACGACAAAGCAATAGCCACCGTGCACGAAGTGTGCCTAGTTGACTTCATTGCCAAACAGCTATAGTTTTAAGGCAGATTCGAAACGGCGAATGCTGTTTCGACACGTTAGGGGTGTGGTGTAATTGGTAGCACGACAGATTCTGACTCTGTTAGTTGGGGTTCGAGTCCCTACACCCCTACCTTTTTCTTTCCCTCTCTGGACCACTAAGCGTTTGGGCAGGTTGATTTCGCTTGCGATTGACGCGATAATCACCCGCTGAATACTAGAACGATCAAAGTCCCGACGCGACCAACAAGCGTTTTCTCTTTCACCTGGATGAGTGGATGACCCAACAACAACAAATAGACCAACTGAAGAATTTGATCATCATGGCGGCCATCGATGGCAAATTCTCCGAAGGCGAGCTGCTGCTGTTGGCCGATCGCTGCCATGAGCTTGGCTTGAAAACGTCCGACCTGCGACGAGCGTTCGAGGAGGTCACGTCCACAGAAGCGGCGTTGATCATACCACCTGAACATGCTGAACGGATGACGCTGCTACGCTACTTGATGCGGATGATGGCTGCAGACGGAGTTCTAACCGACAAGGAAAAGCAGCTATTTGCATTGGCGTGCGCTCGGATGGGAATCGACCGCGTCGAGATCGATGAGCTGATCGACCAATTGCTGGCCGAACAAAAGAGCGAGCTTGATCCGCGTGAGTTAGCGTAGGTATCGAGCGGATTTGGGCGGCTTGGTTCAAGGTTTGCTCTGAAGGTCGCCCAACGTAATCCCCACACACACTTGAAAGTTCGCGTAGATGACCAACGGAGTCGATTGCTTCGGAATGACTGATGTTGGAATGGTCCGCCAGGACAACCAAGACAGCTTCTTCATCGCGCAAATGGGTGTAACCATGCGGTTTGTGCAAGCGGGGCAAGGCGTCGCACTGCAGCCAGAAATAGCCAGGTGCGAACATGGTCTGCTGCTGGCGGTGGCCGATGGTATGGGTGGCCATGCGGCGGGCGGGCGAGCCAGTCAACTAGCGTTGACCACCGTTTGCAATTTCTTAGTCCGCGAATTGCGGTTCGATCAAACGTGCGAAGCCCGAGATGCACAAATTTGTGAAACGTTGAAGCGTTCGGTTTCAGTCGCTCATCAAGCGCTGATGGATGACGTGGCAGCCGAGCCAACGCGGGCTGCTATGGGTACCACCCTAACGATGGCGTTGGTGCTATGGCCAAAAGCGTTTGTGGTACACATCGGCGATTCCCGATGCTACCTTTTTCGAGACCACACTCTGTCGCAGATGACGCGGGACCATACGGTCGGTCAGTTGCGTGCGGATTTGTCGGCAGGCAGCGCGTCAGCCGAACAAGTAGCACGCTTTGAAAGCGTCAATTGGGACGACGTTCGGTCGAACGAAGCGCTATGGAATGTGATAGCGGCCAATGCCGAAGCGGTTACGCCGGAGCTGGTGCAGTTTGATTTGCGCTACCAAGACACATTGCTGTTATGTTCGGACGGATTACTACGCCATCTGGCTCAGCGGCAGATCGGCATGCATTTGGAGGAGGCGAAATCGGCCGAAGACGTTTGTCGTCTGTTGATCGAAGAGACCAATCGCAAAGGCGGTGTTGACAATGTGACGACCGTCGTGGTCCGGTTCCCATCTGCCCCTCTGGGCTTGCGTGACTTGTGCGAAGAGGACGAATACGAACGTTCGAAGGAAACCGATACGCTTGATTTTCTACAAGGCCAAGTGATAGGCAAAGACGACCTCGAGAACGATGCGAGGTCGACGGTCGACTTTATTATGAACGACCAAACGAAAGCCGACTAAGCATCCCGTCATCTTGTCAGGTCTAGTCAGTTTTTCTTGAGGAGCCTGCAGATTCCCGCTGCGTTAGAAGGCTGCTTCGACAGCGCGCGACAGCCACCCTGAACTCGGTTTGCTGCGCGTTTGATAATACACACGACCAGGCCCTGTGTAGCGATTCACAAACCCTTCTCCGCTGAGCAGTGAGTCCTTAACACTGTCGGTCGCCTTCACCAACTGATACTTCACGCTTTGACTGAATGCGACCACGAATCGATTATCAACGTAGAAGTTCTCGTCGGCGGCAAGTTCTCGCATGATCGATGCCCCATAAGTTTGACAAAAGACGGTGCCATGCCCTTGCGCGCTCAGCAAGAACAATCCCTTTTTCGACATCCAACCTTTGATCCCAGAATACTTCACACTTAACGAACACTCACCGACATTCGCCAAATAGGAACCGCGTGTCAGGTAATAAGTCTGTTGGTCGTCAAGCTGCAACGGTAAGATGTCGCCATACGAATCGGGAGCCAGCCAAACGGTTTCGCCATCGCGTTTGGCTGTGTAGCGTGCGGTAAAGAAGTTTTCACCGCCCGCAATGTTCTTCATGCCGTTGAACCACTTGGAGCCCGTCGAGGAATTGCCGACGTTGGCAGAGATGACAATGCCGCTGGTCATCGACAGCATGCTGTTGGGCTGTGCGGTCGCCACCTCGGCTTCCTGAAGGTTCACTTCAAGGACGGAAAATGTCGGCGAATGCGTGATACGAAATTCCATGCCCGCCAGTCATCAGTCTTCAACGCCTGGAGCAACTCGCTGCTTGAGCATGTAGCCTCCAAAAGCGATCACGGCCAGAATGCCCAAGAAGATAAACAGCGCGACCATCCGAGATACGCCTAAAACTTCCGAGATGCCGGTGATGCAGATGTCATAGATGACAATTCGAATAAACCAACTGACAATCCCGCCAATGCCGCCGCCACGACGAGCAAGTAAGAAAGTAGATTGCATAAATGAATTCCCTTACGCAAAACAAAAAAACCAAAGTGTCCCTTTATGTACATTAGTCGACGGCTAAAGTCAATCAATGGACATTAAATACTCGTCGCCAGCGCCGCTCAGTACCAGTGGACCGGCACCAGTCGCTTTGTTATTGCCAATTGACCGGCTACTTCGTGACTTCCGCTGATTTCTCGGCCGCATACTTGGCGTTAAACTCGGCGGGATCAAATGGGTCTTTGGTCTCCCGCTGCTTCTTTTCCAACGACTCTAGCCTAGCAATAGCTGCGGCGAGCCCTTCGAGTTCCTGGCCGCTGAGCAATTGTCCGCCAGCTCGCGACTGCTCAGCCGCTTTGGCCTGAGCACCCAAGCCCTGGGTCTTCAAATACTCAGCCGCTTGAGGAGCGATCGATTCGGGATACTTGAAAGCGGGGGGGGCAGTCGATGGCACCGTATTGGTCCAAGCTGCGGCAGGTTGAGTTGCCGCGACTGGCTCGGCCGCAAGTCCGGCTGCGAGTTGACTGGATGTAGGTTGCTGCTGGCTGTTGGTACGCGCAATCCACAATCGCAGTTGTTCAATAAATATCTGGTGCTTGGCGTCGTTGACGTTGAGCGCACTTTCCAGCATCTGACCATGACGATTAATCGCCTTTTGGTACAGCGGATGCGTTTCAGGCAATGCATCAGAATGCCCGCGACGACTTGAAACGTAGTTTACAAAGGTGGCCAGGTTTTGCCCTATCGCGTCCTTCGAATTCATTCGCGTGGCATCTAACAAGCTAAAGCCGTTGCTGCTAAAAGCACCGTGACACGCGGCCCGCGCACAGCTTTGCACCAAGACCGGATGGATATCGTTTCGAAAAACGTGTTGCTCCTGTTGTTCCACACGCACAATCTGCTGCGGCTTGTTACCGCGCGCAGCAAGGCTCATGTCGATGGCTTGGGTGACAGCCGCCGCCGCTCCATTAGAAGCCGACGACTCCACAGCGTTGTTGCCTGACGCGGGCGATACTTCCGATGTCTTTGCATTCGCGGGCTCTGGACCGACGGTATAGCCCGATGCGCGCAAAGCCGCTTGGACTTGGCTGTCGCGAAGCATGGCGTCGCGAAGTTCGGTTTGGAATTGCTTGAATTCTTGGCGGTCGGGAATTTCGCGTTTCAAATATTCATAGTGAGGGATCGCTCGATCAAAAAGATTTTGCCGCGCGCACCAACGCCCCAACTTCAGATGATCGCCCAATCCCCAAGTCGGTATGCGGTTGGATTGAAACAGATAAAGCTCGTCCAAGCTTCCCGCAACATGCAGCACTTTGTCCTTGGTGAAGCGAACGGTTCCCGTATCATCCAATCGGATTTCGACTTCGCGTTCAAAGGCTTGGACGTTCCCCTTCAGGACTTCACCGTTGGCCAGCAAGACCATGCCTGGCCCGCTGCGGAAGTACGAAGTTTGCGTTGGGTTTTGCGCGAAAGTTGTCGCGGAGTAACCCATGATCGCCAGCAGAAAGCAGCATGGCGGCAGGACGCGCTTCAATTCCGTCATCAGCGACGATAATCGAGGTGAACAAGATGGAAGCATAATGGCGAGCATGAGTTTGGAAAAACCGGTAACACTGGCACAATAGGAGTGCTTAGTGGCTGCGAGATTGCCATGTCAAGACGAACTTTTTCGGTGCCACAGCCTTTTCCCGCACCGCAGCGGACTTTCGGCAGTACGTTGTGGTAGGATTGAGCGAGTCGACCTTCGTTTTCCCTATGGAACCAAGTCCGTGATGCTGCAAGCAGGCCAATCTCCCATCCCAGGCTATCGTCTGGAAAAATTCCTTGGCCGTGGGAATTTCGGCGAAGTTTGGCAATCGACGTCGCCCGGCGGCACCAAATCGGCCCTCAAGTTCCTGAACTTGGCTCAGCAACAGGGCCGCAAAGAATTTCGAGCCATCCAGCGGTTGAAGCAGATTCGACACGCCAACTTGATGCCGATTAATGCCATGTGGCTGTTGGATCAGAAGGGCAACGTCATTCCCGACGAATTCCTCGACACCGACGTAAACCTGCTGCCCGACACAATCAATTCGACGATGTCGATCAGCCTGCTGCCGCCTGAATCACAAGCCAGCATGTTGGTCATTGCGATGCCGCAAGCGGAACTCAATCTGCTGGAACTGCTGCGTCGGCGACAAGAACAAGGTGACCAAGGCCTGCCCGCTGCAGAACTGTTGGACTACCTCCGCGATGCGGCCAAAGCGATCGATTTCCTCAATTCACCTCGCCATGATGTCGGCGAGGGGGTGGTGGCGTTTCAACATGGAGATGTAAAACCAGAAAATATGATGTTGCAAGGCGGAAGTATCTTGCTGTGCGATTTCGGCGTCGCGAAAGCTTTAAGTGACAACACCGATGTACGCGCCACTTCCATGGGTGGCAGCCTTGCATACATTGCACCAGAATGCTTGGACGGTAAGCCTTCCAATCACTCCGACCAATTCTCGCTGGCCATTAGCTACCTGGAACTGCGTACGGGCGAACTTCCGTTTGAAACTCACAGCACGCAGCAAGTGATGCTTGATCGCAGCAAAGGGATTATCGATCTGAGCAAGTTGCCGCCAGCCGAAGCAAAGATTCTGCAGCGCGCGTTGGCACTAAAACCCGAACATCGTTTTACTTCAGCGTTAGCTTTTATCGATGCGCTGCGCGCTATCGACGCGCCCAAGCCCAAGAAGCGTCCTGTCATAGCGATGGCAGTGGTCGCAGCTTGCATCGCGGTCGCTGGCCCTTTGGGCTATTGGTTGCTGCAAACGCCGCCCCAGCAGCAAGGCTTCATGCCACCACCACTGGCTCCCAAGGAAGATGAACCAATTCGTGAACTGCCGCAAGCTGGTCAGCAACCATATCGCGAAGCCTTAGAGTTGGTCGCCGAAGCGCCGGTTGGTCGCGAGGAACTGCAACAAGCGATCGAATTGTATGCGACGGCACTGCAGGCTGGCTTTAAAGCTACTTTTCCTCGCCCGCAGTTCACTTCATTGACGGCGCCCTATCAACAGCTAGATCGCTTAGAACTGCGATCCGCATTCGCTTTAACTCCCAACGCTCAGCAAGCGGCATGGATCACCCAGGACGGCAAACAAGTAGCAATCGCCGGGACAGTGGGTGCTGCCGCAGCGCAAAGCGTGGACTTGTCGCAACGCATCTTTAGCCTTGCATGGCTTGATGACCAAACTCTGGCGGTGCTGACCCGCGTCGATGACCATTCGAAAAACATCTTCTTCATCGAGAATGCCCAGCCCAGATTGATTGCAGAAAATGTCAATGAAATGGCTTGTGTTGCAGGTCGCTGCTATGCCATTAACGACCAGCAACTGTTCGAAGTCAGCGATCAAGCGGCAAAGCAACTGCGGACCGTGGCTGCCGGTTCCATTTTGAGTAGTTGTCGAAGCTGGGATGCGGCCGTCGCTTATGAAGAGCTCAATACGACCGATGTGCATGTTCTTTTTGGCGGCAAAGTATTTCCGCCGCTAAGCCAAATTGATGACGTTCATCTCGCGAGTGTCTGTGCCACGCGCAGTGGTAGTCGCGATGTCAATCGCAATCCCTCACCGCTGATCGCTTTGACGCCAGCCAGTGACAATCTCCCTTTTGCAGGCATCTATCGCTGGGATGACAATCAGTGGCAGGCCGACGTGATTGATTACGAGCGCGTCGCTTTGCTTTCGCAACTTCCACAAGCCTTTGCGATCCAAGCCATCCAAACAGACGGAAATGATCCCGACTTGGCGGTAGGGCACGAGGATGGCTCGGTGTCGATTTGGCGGAGATCGGATGCGCAATGGTCCTTGCATGAACAATATTTTACTGGTAGCCCGACTCAGGCGGCACCAGCGGCCGCAGTCACGGCCATTGCCAGTTTCAGCAATCGCCAAGGGGCACAATTTTTGGTGTGTGGCACGCAAGATAAATCGGTCTTTATCATCCAGCGGCCTGCGAGCGGGCAATCCTTGGGGGAGGCTGGCGAGTGGACGATGGCGACTTTGCTGGACGGGCGCAACGCACGCGTGTCGGCTACCACTGCAGCAGAACAAATGGATGAACCGAAGTCGATTTTTGTGACCGATTCGCAGATTGTGGTCGAGTTCAAAGACGGGTTATTGGGCTGGTGGAACTTCGCTCATTGTCTGATGGTTTTAGAAGCGTGCCAGAAGGCGAATCAGCCGTTTCCCAATTAGCTTTTGAACCTATGCCAACGGCCTGACAAGCTAGCCTGGGCGCACTGGCAGCGGTACTACAAGCCAAGCTATGTACCAAGCTCGCCTACCAACTGCTCTTCTCCGGCAGCTAGCTTGCCAAACCCCATCAAGTAATACACGCCGCCGATCGCTGCCATCAACAACATGATCAGCCGATAGACGAATCCAACGGCGACAATCACTTTCATGAATTCTGCTTCCTTGCCGATGATCGCTTGAATAAACTCCGTGACCGCCAACTCAAATACTCCCGCCCCCCCCGGCATGATCGGCAATGCGGCGACTGCGAAAGACGGAGGGACTGTTATCAAGTGAATCAACATGCTGGGCGCTACCGGCGATAAAGCTCGTGAAACCATGTAGAATCCAAAGGTCAACGCCAGATGGACCCCAAAACTCGTTCCTAGCTGCATCAGCATCAGCCATGGACGGCCATGGAATTGCCTCGCTGCGGCTGCCATCCGCACGGACAAGCCCCCGACGATCGGTAGCTTTGAAAAGATCTGCGTCGGCAAATACTTACCGAACCCAACCAACACAACGATCCCAACGATCGATGCGATGGCGGCAATCATGACGTACGTGCGAACCATCTGCATGCTGGCCGGCAACGCGGAAAAACCTAATTGCCCATTGGACGCCAGACGCGAGTAGGTTTCGATCGCAATGCAGGTAACCAAGATCAATCCAACTAGCCCAATCACGCGGTCGACGATAATCGACGCGATGACTTCGGGGATCTTTTTGGGAGCAGAACGCGCTGCGACGACCGCTTTGAACAGGTCTCCACCGACAGCGCCGAAGGAGACTAAATTGAATGCGGTGCCCAAGAAGCCAACCCGGACCGCGACCGACAACGGAAATACCACGCCCAGCGAACGCACCAACTGCCACCATCGCACGAAGGTCATTAAATGAGCTAACAGCACCCACAAAAATGCAAGGCACAGAAAGTCCACACGCTTTGGCCCATCGGCGATGCTACGCAGCGACTCTCGGTCGACCTTGGAGAACAAGAAACCAAAGATCGCGCACCCAAGGGCAACCTTGACAATCGTGATCAGAGTTTTCTTTATGCCAGAACGCTTCGGCTTCTGTTTCAAGCTGCCCACTAATGCGTCCGACATGAATCAATAACCAATCGCTTTCTCAGTGATCTAAAACATAAGACGTAAGCCCACCGGACGTTGGACGCCGGCGAATGTGCTGACGCGTCGTACGCAATAGTTTACTTCGAGCCACAAGGCGTGTCGCTTCGTTGTACGCTCGGTAAGGAAAAACGCCCCAGTAGCGTTTCCAAACCGGTAGCTTTTCGTTTCGAGTGGCCGGCAACGACGAAGGCAACTCGTCCGGATTCTGCAACACTGGCAGCGGATCGATTCCTAAGGCTCGTAATCCGTAGAACCACTCACGATCCAGCGCATGGTCGATTGGAACTCGCATCGGCAGCAACTTTTCAATCAAAACTTCGGCCGCATGGCGATTGACGACATAACAGCCAGTCCCACACAACCGCGTCATGTTCACGGCGAGCGAATATTTATTGGTCAAGTCACATACTTTGCGAGGATGCGAATCATGAAAACCGCTTAGTCGCAGAATGTCCCATAGTTCTCGGCGTTCGATAGCGCGGTCGAGAATCGTTTGCAGTTCAGCGGTCGGAGTAATATCGTCCTCACAGACCATCGCCAGGGTGTCTTGAGTCTGCAAAAACATCTTGAGCGTCTTGATATGGCTGAGAAAGCAACCGATCTGTCCCAAGTTCGGTCGTTTGCCGTGAAACCAGCGATATTTCTGCTCGTCAAACTCTGCAATCGGCAATTTCAGCTCCTTGCCGACCACCGCTGGGACGCGTTGGTAGCTGATACCGGTTTGGTCAAGCAAAGCGGTAACGCGCGTCCAACGGTCGACGGCTCGGTCTAGATTAATGACGTACGTTTTCATGAGGTGAGCGAAAGGGAAACGCAAGTTGTCTGGTCTGATTGCTGACGCACAGTGTGCGGAAGATTAGCAATTCGCCAGATGCAGACCTAGACCAGATTCTCGCTCGGGGCCAGCTATTCGCTTTTGGGTGTGTTGAACATGCGATCGCCAGCGTCGCCAAGGCCCGGGACAATGAACTTGCGGGCGTCTAATCGCTGATCGATCTTGCAAACGTAGATCTTCGTATCGGGGAACTCGTCATGCACCGCCGCGATGCCTTCCGGAGCCGCCAAGACGCTCATGACGCGGATGTCTTTGGTTCCCCAACGCTGTAACGTTGCAATGGCGGCTCGTACTGAACCACCGGTCGCGAGCATAGGGTCTAGCACAATCGCAATATCCGCCGCATGGCCTTCAGGCAATTTGCAGTAGTACTCTACCGGTTCCGCCGTTTTTTCGTCTCGGTACATGCCCAAGTGCCAAACTTGCGCTTGTGGCAGGATGCCTTGGACAGGATTGATCAATCCCAGGCCGGCTCGCAAAATCGGTATCAGCGCAATTGAATGAGCTAATCGGTAACCGTCTGCCATATCGACTGGCGTTTGAACGGGTTGGTCCAGCGTCTGGAGATCCCGAGTCGCTTCTATTGCCAGGAAAGTTGCCAGACGATCAATTTGGTGTCGAAACTGTTCGCTGGTTGAATTGCAGTCGCGGAGGACTGTCATATGGCAACGAACTAAAGGATGATCTAACTCATGAAGATTCTTGCTAAACGACACCATCAATATCCCAACAATCGGCAGCGAAACAAAACTTGCTCGATTGTAAGCACTTTCCTCAAACTCGCTACGCAGAAGAAAGCAGTTTTTCCAAAGCAGTTTCTGTAGCTGGGCATTAGCGGCTTGCTCCGGGCTTGGCCTGCTTTGCAGGAATCTGCAGTGGCACTAGGCAGCTCCGCGGTTCTGCTGCTGTTGGCGGCGAAGTCGTTTTCGTTCCGCTTTGCTCAGATTGCGGTACTCTGGCGAATCGTCATCGTCGTCATCGAGCGATCCCATGACCGCTTGACCAGCCAAATTGTTGGAAGTATTTGACGAATGGTTGGACGTCGATGGAATGCTGGTTTGAGCCGGGCGGTTGGAATTTCCAGCGGACGTCGACGGGATTGAGACTTGAGCAGGGTTTTTCGCCGCTTGGGCAGCTTCGGTGCCAGCAGGAGGTTTTAACGTCAAAGAATCAAAGAAGCCAAACAAGCTGGACTTCTTTTTGGTTTTTGACGCGTCAACTTTTGCTGCCGGCTGTTTCGCGGTGGCGGCATCGACCGTGGTTTTGTCGCGACGCGAGAACAGCGAGCGTTTGGCGTTGGCTTGGGCAGTCGCGGGCTCGCCGGCCGTTAATTTCGTGGGCTTGGGAGCCTTAGGCGTTCTTGGCTTCTTGCTGCGTTGGAACATACCCATGGACCAACTTCGTTTCCCGGGTTGCTCGCCATCAGACGCCGTGGTGGCATCACTGGACGATTGCGGCTTGGATTTCGGATTCGGTTGGGTCTCAGTGGCCGGTTGCACAGCGCGTTTGCCAAATGGATTCCAACCTCGCTTTGTTCCAGCGGTCGCTGGGGACGCGGCGTTTGAGGAAGGCGACGATTTCGCGGTTGCGGCAGCAGAGCTTGTGGAGCTGGACGGCACAGATTTGGCGATGGCTTGATCCGCTTGGTCGCTGGAACGGCTGGTGGAGGTAGCGGTTACTTTTTCAAAACCGCTGTTCAAACCGCGATCTCGTAGCCGCTGGGGAGCTCCGACATCGGAGTAAGCGTCAACAGCGGCCTCGGTCTGCGTTGCACTGGAACGTCGCCATGGCAGCCAGCCTTTTTTCGCAGTGGAAGGTTGAATGTTCTGGCCGGTTGCCGACGCGGGCTCTCGCTTTGATACCAAGTTTGGCGTGGCCGCACGTTGGTCGCCCGCTGGGTCGTGCCGCGAAGCGGCGGATGATTCCCGCGGTGGCGAACTTGCGGCTGAACCGATTGCGGTGGTAGCAGCCGCAACGGTGGCACTGGCGACCGCGACGCTAGCGGACCTGTCCGATGCACGGCGGCGAAACTTGGATTGCAGGCCCTGCGCCATACGGCGTGGGTCCATCTGCTCCAGCGAGAGCTTGGGCATGTGCCATTTCTGACGTTCGGCCAGCCATTTGTTTCGCAGCGCGAACCGCTTCTGGGCTTGGATATAGATATGTCGCAGATACAGCATGGATGCCAGGAAGACCGATAGGATGCCGCCCAACCAAGCAGCGCCGACAGTCATATCGACCGTGGCAGGAGTCCAGTCGGTTTTGAAAAGGCCCGTTCCCAACATGGCACTGAAGGCCCACGTCACCAAGCCGCACAACCACAAGGTTACGGAACCGGGAGAGCTCTTTAATTCGGTGCATAGCCTCAGCCCAAGCACTCCGACCAGCGAAGCGAAACTGCCTAGTACAACCGGCCAGCCAGGCAGGCTGAATTGTCGTTGCGTCCATGGGTCGATGGAAGTGCCTAGGATATAGAGAGCTGAAGTGCTCGCGTCAAAACTGCTGAAGAAACAGCCGGCGGCCAAAAACAGCCAGATCCGATATTTCGCTCTATAGTCGTCTAGCTTGTGACGCCGCAATTGGTAGATCAAAAGAGCGACGATGCCTGTAAAGACCCACAGTTGCCCGCCCAGCCAATGACTGACGCTGTGGGGCGAGCGGATGTGGAAGAAGTAGGCCAAGTTGAGGCCGTTAAGGTTGTTTCCCCGAATATGAACAAAGTAGTGCAGGAGCAGCAGCGAGGCCCAAATGGAAACCAGAATGCCCGCCACGGACGCCATCGTCGATCTGCGAACAGGGATCAGTTGGACCAATCTCTGTTGGCAAGCGAATCGGACTTCCTGACTGTAGCCAGGATCGCGGCGAACCCCCAGCGGTTCATCGTCAGCGTGTTCAATCGCGCGGCGTCGATTTTTAGCGCGAACCGCTTCGACCGCCACGCCGCTTTCGGCTGCGACGGCTTCACGCATCGACCGCCGTCGGCGATCGTATCGATCTGCTCGCATTAAAGTCATGATAACCGCAGCTTACAAGCTCTAGATTTGCTGGAAGGAACTAGCAAACCGCAGACATTGCCCTTTCTTGCGCAGGCGCAGGCTTGGCTGTGCCGTTGATCCGTCCAAGATTTGCTCAGCTTGCTAATCGCAGAATTCGCCTTTGCCGTCAAGTGCGAAAGGCATGACGTTTGTGTGTGGTAGGAATTTGCTGGGTGAGGTCGAGCGGTCAGCTTAAGCTGCCATGCGACGCTGCGGAGGCGATTGATTCAAGAATGCATCAGCCGGGCCGCTGAACAGCAACTGTCGCCCCGGTCCGTAGAATTTGACTTGCGATTCTTCCGCAAACCAGATGACCGAATATTCGTTGTACTTCCATTGGCGACCGCAGTACGCTTCCTCACGGATGAGGATTGATTCGCGGATTTGAGCTGGATCGGAAATCCCGACAGCTTGCAAAAATGCGTTTCGAATCGTATCAGCGTTGGGCAGCGGCATAAAACCAGACGGCTTTCCAGAAGTATCTACGCGAGTTGTGAACCAGCAATGCAAACTTTATCGTCGAGACGCTACAAGAAGCACAGTTGGTCAAGTTGCGTCGTGATATCTTGCCGAGACGCTGCAGATCCCGCAAAATCGCAGAAGTGACACGAAAAGTATGGTAAACTAGGAAAGTCGCCGAGCAACTTTCGCGGAAATGGCTCGTAGATAAAGTGGATTTGGTTGCCTTTTCAGCCTAAAAGCAGGGGGAAATGCAACATTACGTTGGAAAAATCTATTGTAAGATTGAAAAGTGCTCGTCTCCGAACCACAATGGCGCGGAACAACCATAACCGGCCTCAAAAGCCGAACCCGATTCCATCAAGAAATTTAGGCTGGGTAGTTTTAGAAGCTTTTCGTTGACATTAACGAATAGCGGTAACTATACTGCCTTTGTCGCTCGCCATGCGGTCCTCTGGCATTGCTTAACAGGATTTACTTTAAATGACAGATCTGGGCAAACTTTTTACCTTCATCGTACTTATTCTCAGTGCGGTCTTTCTTGCATTGTCGGTGGTCGTCAACGCGACGCACATCAACTACAAGGAGAAGTACACCGAACTGGAGCAGTCCAATCGCCAGCTCACGACCAACGTGCAGCAGTTGAAGACGGCGATCGAGCAAAGCCAAACCGCGCTGGCTCAAGAGCAAGCAGCCCGCCGGTCCGCCCTAGCGGCTCTGCAAACGCAAAACAACACGATCTCGCAAACCTTGTCGCAACGCGAAGCGGAAGTTCGTAACCTGCAATCTCAGAACACTCTGCTGAACCAAACCCTGTCGCAAACGCAAAATGAACTCAAACGCGTCACCGACGAAAACGAAAACATCCGCACTCAAATCGCCACCACGTTGCAAGACCGCAACGACCTTCGCAAGCGTATCATCGAAACCGTCGACCAACTGTATAGCCTCCAGTCGACGCACGAAGATATGAAAGCTCGCGTTCGAAACTTGCAGGACGAGGTGACTATTCTGCAAGCTCGCAACAACGCGAAATCCGAACTGCTTGCCGCCGCTGGTCTGCCTGAAAATCCAGAAGATACTCCTCCATCGGACGTCAAAGGCATCGTGACTGCTGCAACAGACCAACTGGTCGAAATCTCCTTGGGAGCCGATGACGGTTTACGAGTCGGGCACCAACTGGAAGTTTATCGTGGTAGCCAATACTTAGGTCGAATTCGCATTCAGCGAGTCAGCGATGACAAAGCGATTGGCGAGATCCTCCCTGGCTTCCGCCGCGGTTACATTCAGCCAAATGACACTGTTGCTGCGAAGATTGGTTAACCAACACAGCAAACCAGGTGCAAGCAGTATCAGCAACTTGATTCGGAATTCAGAGCGTCATGGCAAATCGTAAACAACTCTCGATCTACACCGGCATCCTCATTGTCGCGAACGTCTTTATGCTGTTCGCGTGCATTCTGATGGCCGTGGAATACTTCCGCTATTCTTAATTCGCGGGAATTGTGCCATTCGAAAAGCAGCCGCGTTCTTGCGCATGCTCCGAACCGGGGCTAATGGCTTGCGGCTGATCGAGGTGCGAACGGTTATCAGCGATATAGATGATCTTCGCACTTGCAATCAAGACTGCGTGACTGAGTGGCTGCGGTCGGTATTGCAATCGCCGACCAAGATCAGCGTCAGGCTATATGGTATGGTATGATGGGAACTCCCTCCATCAACAGGCTTAATTAAGCTTGCCCCACTCCCTGCAATAATTATCTCGCGACCAGAGGTCCATCAAATGATGCACTACATTTTCCCGGCCTTCCTATGCTGCTTGGCATTCAATCTCGTCGTCGACTTGAACGCTCAAACCCTGAGCGTAGAAGATTTTGCCAAGCTCGATAAGATCGATGTCCATGCCCATATCCATACTGAAAGCTTAGACTTTGTCGCACTTGCCCAACGCGATAACTTCCGCTTCGCCAACATGGCAGTCTGGTCGGCTCGAGAGCCTGAAACCAATCGCGAAAAACATCGCACGACCTTCGCTCAATATCAAGCGTACCCTGATCGCACGACCCCGGTGGTTTCATTCCCGATCGAAAACTGGGATGACGAAGATTGGGCTGATCAAACGATTGCCTACCTGAAAGATGCATTTGATAAAGGGGCAGTGGGTGTCAAAGTATGGAAGAATATCGGGATGGAGTTGCGCGATCGCAACGGGAAAATGGTGATGGTCGACGATCCAAAGCTTGATCCGGTCTTTGAGTTCATTCGTGCCAACGACAAGATCTTGATCGGTCACTTGGGCGAGCCAAAGAACTGCTGGCTTCCGCTGGACGAAATGACAACGCTGAACGATCGCAGTTACTTCTCCAGGAATCCCCAATACCACATGGCATTGCATCCCGAGATGCCAAGCTATGAAGACCAAATCCAAGCTCGCGATCGCATGCTTGAGAAAAACCCGCAGCTAACTTTCGTTGCTTGTCATCTGGCCAGCCTAGAATGGAACGTCGATTTGGTGGCTGACTTCTTGGATCGATTTCCTAACGCCGTAGTTGAATTGGCCGCCCGCACGGGACAATTGCAGTATCAAAGCAACCAGAACCGCCAACGTGTCGTTGACTTCTTTGTCAAATATCAAGATCGCATATTGTATGGTACGGATCTAGGCGTTGGCGGCAATCAGAATGCAGCGCAGGCTTATCAACAAGCGCGTGCAAAATGGCTGCGGGATTGGGCTTATTTTACAACGACCGATACTATCGAAGTCCCTGAGCTTGCTGCCCCCGCTCTTGGACTTGCGTTGCCTCGCGAAGTTGTAGAAAAGGTCTATGCTCGTAACGCGGTGCGGGTCTATAAAAACTCTTGGCCAGCCTTGCAAGAGAAATATGCTGGTCGTTAAGCAGTCAGCCGTGCGGTAGATGGAAACGTACCACTATGGTAGAAAAATTGCTGCCGCTTCTAGACGCGGAAGTCTGGGCATAAATGCGCTCGTTGGCGTTGCAGAATCGACTCATTCGCATGCCGTAACGGAAACCCGGTTGATACCATTACACCGCAAGAGACGGGAGTGTCGCGAGAGTTGCCTTCAAAATAGTTGTTCATTAAACCTCTCGCGGTTCTCTGATCTCTGGCGGTGTAAAAAAAGTCGAATGAACGGGGAACGATGTAGTACCGTTCGCCTAATCGTTGGCTGTTTTGGCGTGATCGTGGATCATGCGCACCATGGCTTGTACTGCGGGATCGTCGTCGCGGGCCAAGTGGTGGATTACGCCCTCGCGATCCTTCGCGTTGCGATTTTGGCTGACTTTCCATTTCCCGACCATCCGATCGATTTCGATTTCAAAGCCAACAATCGCGCGCAGCATACGGCCCAAATATTCAGCCGGAGCGTCGCTGAGCCTCCAAGGCGCAGGTTGGTTTGATTCATGATGGTTCGTCAATCGATCGAGGAAGCTCATCAGCCAATCTGTGTCCTGGAACCAGCGTATTTTGCCATGCACGTGGACCACGGCATAATTCCAAGTCGGTACAACTTCACCATGCTCCAACTTCGAAGGGTACCAATTGGGCGAGATATATTGATCGGGCCCTTGAAAGACCGCCAAGACCTCGGTGCCGCTAGAAACCTGCTTCCACAGGCTATTCGCTCTGGCAATGTGACCTTGTAAACTTCTATGACCGTTTGCGCCAGCTTGCAGCAGCAGCGGGATATGATTGCCTTCCAACCCACTCGCGGTATTTGCCACAATGAGCGCCAATGGATGATGTCTGATTAGATCGTGCAGAACTTCGGGTCGATGCTCTTCAAAGCTGGCTGGAATGTACATTGCATTAGAAGCAGTATAAAACTGCACGGCCAAGGAATGGGATTCACGAGTTCACAACGCTTGAGCTAAGATAACGGTTTCTAGAAAATAGCCAACGGAAAGAGAGGCCCCTATGGATACTGCCACGCAACTAGCGATGCAGCGGACCGAACTGGCAATCGAACGCACTCATCTCGCTTGGGTTCGCACTGGATTCGCGTTTATCTCGGCTGCGGTAGCAATCGACCGAGCGGTCTTCATGGACGCTTTCGGCGTGGCTCAATCCGCTTCGTTATGGCGAACGGCTGCGCTGGCGATCAGTATTTTCTTATGTATCGCGACAACCGTACTATTGGCCTTGGCAACGCGGCAGTACCTGCGGCAACGTCGAGCGTTGGGTTTGCAAGGGGACGGCAATTCCACCCACTGGCCAACGATATCGCTGGCCATCGTGGTAATTTTCTTGGGCGTGGTTGCAAGTACGCTGATGATCGTCGCTTAACTCAAACCGCTCAGCAAACCATCACCGCAGAAGTCAGGATTCCCAAAAGAAGGAATCTCATAGCCCATTGCAGCCGACAAGGTCATCAACAATCGATTGTGTGGCGTGCCTTTGAAGTTGATTGCTCGACCGGTCTTGAAGCCCAAACCGCCACCCACCAGGACAAACGGAATGTTCTCGCGGGTATGCGAGTTTCCTTTGCCTAGTTCGTTGGTCCAAACAATCGTTGTATTATCCAGCAACGAGCCTTGCCCACCTGGCTCTGGAGTTTCTGCCAATCGTTTGGCAAGATGTGCCACTTGCTCGCAATACCAAGTGTTGATCTGGATCAGCTTTTCGTAAGCTGCTTCGTTCGAATCAGGTTCGTGCGACAGTTCATGGTGCCCTTCGTCGATACCTAACCAACGCATCTTGGGTTGCCCCACACTGTTGGTGATTTGGAAGGTCGCGACGCGAGCAAAATCGGCCGCAAAGCTACTGACCAAAAGCTCCATTTGCATCTTGGTGATTTGCGGCATGTTGTCGTTCTGTTCCTCAATATTCGGAGGCAGCACAGGCACCGCATGCCCAATTTGGCTCTTGGACTGATTGAGTTCGACTTGCAGTTCTTTCTCCAACTCGCGGACCATTTGAACGTGATCAGCCAACAAGCGACGATCTTCTGCGCTGATCATCTTTTCCATGCGTTGAAAATCTTCGGTTAGACCGTCCAGCACACTGGCCAGCAATTCGCGATTCTTGGTTTGTCCGTACAGCTTGTCGAACATTTGGTAAGGATTGTCGATGGGCGCGATCGGTTGGTTCGCTCCCGCATAAGACCAACGCGTCCAAGTGTCGGCACGTTCTGGCACCATCACACCAAATTCCAACGATCCAAATCGCGTTTGAGTCTCGGGGTTGGCTTGCAGTTGGTTCTTCAAATACTGGTCCAGCGAAATCCCCATCGACCAACCGGCTGGCGTATCCGAGCCGCCTTGCACGTCACCTGGGAACAGCTCAATACCAGTTAATAGACACCCGATGCCGCGCATATGCCCGTCACCGTCGCCCTTGATTCGATTTCCCAGCCCCTGTAACGTCAGCGTTTGGTTCTTGAAAGGTTCCAGCGGTTGGAGAATTCGCTTCAGATCAAATGTCTCTGATTTTGAATCCGGCCAGAAGTGATCTGGAATCACACCGTTAGGACTGAAGACAAATATGATTCGCTTCTTGGGTGCCGATGACGAACTGGCAAAGCCCAGCGACGGCAAACCGAAGGCAAAATTAGCCGCGGCTATTCCGATACCGGAATGCAGCAGAAAATTACGGCGAGATTGAAAGGACATCATGAGGCGGGATCCTTTTCGAATAACAGGTGGGAACTGGTTGCGTGAATCACAGCGATCTCAACCAGCAATTCGCGGATGTTGTAGTTACTGTCCGTGAATGTACGTTTTAATCGGTCCATGGTTTCAATGCCATAGGCCGCGATGGGTTGTTTTACAAAGTGCTGGAACGCGCGATTGATGAACGCGGCTTGCGCATCTTCCGATTTGGCAAGATAGGTTGCCAGATCTTTCACACCCGACAATTCTACTTTGGTATCATCGGCACTGACATAGAATCCACTTGCATCAATCGGTTTATCTCGTTCCGATGCTCGGAATCTACCAACAGCGTCGTAGTTTTCCAAGATAAATCCAAGCCCATTGATGCGAGAATGGCAAACTTGACAATTCGCGTCGCTGGTTTGCAAGTCGACTCGCTCCCGCGTGGTCAAATCCGGGTGCAAATCGGGACTCAGCGGCGAAAAAGCGTCATTGGGTGGACGAATCGTGCGACCAAAGATGTTTCGTGTCAAAAATACGCCGCGATGGATGGGCGAACTGGTTTGAAAGTACGCTCGACCGCTGGTCAACAGTGGGTGCGTCAGAACCCCGAATCGCTTCTCAGGATCGCTGACCGATTTGCTCAACCCAGTAAAGCCACCTTCGCCGCCTTCCGCTGGCTGCCACGAATCGCCGTAGAATTCCGCGATGAGCGGTGACGTGTAAGCCCAGTCTGCTGTGAACAATGTGCGGTAGTCACTGTTTTCGCCCCACGCGACATCCTCTAGAAAGGCATCCAATGACTTACGCAAATCCGCCACCAGAGCGGGTGAAAAGCCTGGGAACGCTTCGGAGTCTTTGGTGATCTCGTTAAGGTGGGACAAGTCCAACCATTCATAAAACATCCCGCGAACTTTGGCGCGAGCGCGATAGTCATTCAACATCTGACGCGCGACCTTGCGAATCTCATCCTCAGACTGCATGTTGTCTTTTTTGATTCGCCCCAACAACCACTCATCGGCGGGCAACGAATCGTACAGCATCAATGACAAACGAGTTGCTGCCCGTTGCGAAACAACGTTGGATTCAGAAAGGGCTGGATACAAAAAGCGAGGTGACTTCAGGGCGACCAAGATCACGCGGCGCACCGCTTCCGCATCGTCTTCGGTAACATTCAAATGCTGATCGACATAGCGGCTGACATCGTCGTCTGTCAGCGGAGTGCGAAACGCTCGGGTAACCACGTCGGTCAAAAATGATCGCAACTTCTGTCGCTCAGGCGCTTCGTCTTTCTTTTTACGGCGCAGGTAGTTGGGCCACAATTCATCATAAGCAATATTGGCAAATTCCAGAGCGGCGGCGGTCGTCGAATCATCCCACTGGCGGCTGACAGAGATCCCGCGATCATACCCGTAACTGCGATCGTCTGGCGGCAAGTTCGCTTGCAGTGCATACGTGGCCGGCGCCCAGCCAGCTCGGAGGTTCCGCGCCGGTACAAGCTCTTCGATCCCGTGAGGCGGCACCCATGACAACGAAATCGACGCCGGCGGTTGCTCGGTCTTGCGTTCCCGCTGCCGCATATCGATCTTGATTGGGTAGGCGCGTCCTGCAGTCAAAAACACTGTCTCGCGAAACTCCGTCTTGTCTCCCGATTGAACGTGGTTGTCGATAAACTTGCGGCCATCGCGTCCAAAGTCCATCACAAACGAACAAGTGCTGCGCACAATGATTTCGTAACGGCCGGACTTCGGCGCAACTAACGCACCTTGCCAATTAATGTAGAACTCCTTGGCTTCGATCCCTTCGCCCGGACTTTCGTGGCCCCAGTCAAAGTTGAGTTGAGGGTCGACGCGTTCGATCTTTTTCTGGTCATCTTTCCAACGCTGGCCGTTGAAGCAAATGCCCTTCAGTCCATGCTCGTTGGAAACATCGGGGACACCTTCAAAGGAAGCATACAAGTCTGCAATGCTCTGCCGCAGTTGTTCGGCGGTCAGACGCGTCAGAACGACGCGCGGCGGTCGATTGCGAACTTGAGCCGCTTGGCTGTAGAACGACTCGTAGATATAGGCCGCCACCGCTTTGGCGTCGTCGCCAGCACACGCTTCGGGTTCGCCTTCGGGCATCGTGCGTTCGATGATTGAGATCAGTTCACTGGGCGATGCGTCTCCGACCAGTGCGGCATCGTAGACACCTTGGACGCCAGAGCCCATTTCGCCATGGCAATCCATGCACTGTTTGGCAAAGATCTGCTTGCCACGCTCAACCATATCGGTCGCAGCAGATTGTTCAGCAGCGATCGCTCTCGACAAGTCGCCGATGGCAACCGCAACGAGTGCAAGCAAGGAAATCGAAAAAATACGTAGTGAAACCATATGTATTGAGAGAACTACAAACCGCTCAAACAAGCGATTCTCATTCAGTTGGCAGGCTTTTAGGAGGGAGTCGCGATCGCTCGCGGACTGTCGCAATCGACTCACGACCCTTCAATTATAGCTAAATGATCAAGAAGAAGTACCCTCGGGTACCCGAAAAATGCCGCTTTCGACGCGACTTCCTGCCGCTGTCGAGTTAGCTCCCACCGGTTACGTTGAGTGTGCTTAGCAACGCATTTGTCCATAGCACCGCTTTTAGACGGAATTGCCTGCTAACAAACTTCCGCCGAACGACGAATGTTGCTCGAAATCGTTCACCCAGACGTGTCGAGTTGCATTTTTGGCGTACAATCGCTACCCGCTGCTCCGGTAGCGAACTTGGATCACAATTGCAATCCGCTATTGGCGAACTCGTCAACCGACCGTCACCTTTTTACCACTATGAAAAACATCCGGAACTTCTGCATTATCGCCCATATCGATCACGGCAAATCGACGCTGGCCGATCGGCTCATTCAAGCCTGCGGAGGAGTAACGCAACGCGAGTTCCACGACCAAATGCTCGATTCAATGGACATCGAACGCGAGCGGGGCATCACGATCAAAAGCAACTCGATTACCCTGTCGTACCGCGCCGCCGATGGCCAAGACTACTTGCTGAACTTGATCGACACGCCGGGCCACGTTGATTTTTCGCACGAGGTCCGACGATCGTTGATGGCTTGCGAAGGCGCGCTCATCGTGGTCGACGCATCGCAGGGCGTCGAAGCGCAGACGGTCGCCAATCTGTTTTTGGCCATGGAATACAATCTTGAGCTGTTGCCGGTCATCAACAAAATCGATCTACCCGCAGCCGACGTCGAACGGGTCCGGGAAGAGATCGACGCTGACTTGGGCTTAGATCCCTTTGCCGCCATCCCCGTTTCAGCCAAGACTGGCGTTGGAATCCAGGACGTGCTGGAAGGTATCGTAAAGAGTCTTCCCGCTCCAAAAGGTGATCCTGACGCACCGCTGAAGGCATTGGTCTTTGATGCTCACTTCGATACCTACCGAGGTGTTATCTTGCAAGTTCGCGTCATCGAAGGAACGCTAAAGACCGGCGAGACGATCCACTTCATGCACTCAGGACGCGACTATAAAGTCGACGAACTTGGCTATAACCAGTTGAAACTGACGCGCCGCCAACAATTAAGTGTCGGGGAAGTCGGTTACATTGTGGCTGGAGTGAAGAGCGTCAAAGACATTGAAATCGGTGACACGATTACGCTGGAGAACCGTCGCGCCGAAACGCCTATTCCCGGATACAAGAAAGCCAAACAAGTTGTCTTTTCGTCGATCTATCCGATGAGTACCGATGAGTACCAAGATTTGACGAAGGCACTCGAAAAGCTTGCCATCAACGACGCGGCACTAACCTTCGAAAAAGATAGCTCCGCTGCGTTGGGCTTCGGCTTTCGCTGTGGGTTCCTAGGCCTACTGCATTTGGACGTGATTCAAGAACGATTGCAGCGCGAGTTTGACTTGGGACTGGTCATCTCAGCGCCTTCGGTAAAATACAAAATCGAACTGAGCGATGGCTCAACGGTCGATGTCGACAACCCCAGTTACTGGCCAGATCCATCGAACATTGAATCAACGACTGAGCCTTATATCAAAGCCGCCATCTTAATTCCTGAGGAGTATGTTGGCCCGGTGATGGAGTTATGTCGCGAACATCGCTCGGACAGCCAAACGATGAGCTACCTTTCGGCCGGTCGCGTTGAAGTAATCAGTGAGATGCCGCTGGGCGAAGTGCTCTTCGACTTTTACGACAAACTGAAAATGATCACACGTGGCTACGGTTCCTTTGATTACGTTCCGATCGAATATCGAAAAACGGACATCGTTAAAGTCGACATCCTAGTGAACAAAGAACCCGTCGATGCACTCTCTTACTTAGTCCATCGCGAGAAATCACGAACACGAGCGTTGCATTATTGCGAACAGCTTGCCGAAGCGATCCCTCGACACCAGTTCAAGATACCCATCCAAGGTGCTATCGGCGGAACCATTATCGCTCGAGCTACCATCCAGCCGTTTCGCAAAGACGTAACAGCGAAACTGTATGGTGGCGACGTGACTCGCAAGAACAAGCTGCTGGAGAAGCAGAAGAAGGGCAAGGCGAAGATGAAGCAGTTTGGCAGTGTCAACATCCCGCAGAAAGCGTTCATCTCCGTGCTTCGCAACGATAAAGACTAGCGAGCTTACCTATCGAGCAACCGCGTCTATCGAGCAACCGCGTCGTAAACCGCGTTGGGCGATGGGCTGGGATTTTTGCCTGCGAGTCGTTCGAAATCGCCGCGCAGGATCTTCAGCGCCTGGCGCTCGTGATTGATCTCACTTTCCGTTCGAATGCCTAACTGGCGCAGAACTGGTAGTGGCGGGCACCAACCTTGGACCGCATGCTGCAACAGAAAAGCAGTGACCGCAATCGGCAACGCCACCCAGCGGCGATCGTGGACGACTGACAGAACGCAGCCTGCGAGCGCTAACGAGGCTGCGTTGGTCTCCAGTATACGCTCAACGTCCCACTCTTGATCTAACTCTTCCAAGCGGTGAGTGATTTCCGCCCGAGACGCGCGGCTTAGCTTCCTAATCCGCTGGATGGTTTGGTGTCGAATCTCGCGATTGATTTCGCAAGAAGTATTCACCGCGACTCGTTCACTGGTATCTGGAATCATGACGTTAGCTCCACATGTAGTTTAGTAACCATAAAAGTTGTTAGGGCGTTGCAAAACAATAAGTGTCCGAATCAGCGGCAACGCATTAGCGCTTGGGTTCCCGTTGAAGCCAGGTGCTGCGGCTGATTTACAATCCGGTAAATTATTGTTGAGAAATACCTAAACACCAAAAACGATCCAGCAGAAAGCATTCGCAATCGTCGGATGAAATGATGAGCGAAGTTCGCGCACCGAGTACACCGCGTCGATGGCTGCCACTGGATTAGACTAACAGAGCAAACATCGCGCCTTGCTGACCGGGAAAAGTCCCTCGTGCTCAAGAAGGACCAGCATCTACCACACAGCTTGTCGGACCCTGTCCTTGTTTTATCGACGACAGCGATAGCTTTTCCGAGTTCCTTTTGCTACGTTACGCTTGGCGAACAACCCGTAAACTGCAGGAGTATTGAATGGCACAATCGAGTTCGGTCGGCACGCATCTAAATGACCCTGTAACGCAGCATATGCGGACTGATTTCGCCCGGCTACACGCAGGGCAATCAGTGCAGGGCGCGCTGGAAGAGATCCGTCAGAAACCACCGGAAGGCCGCATCATTTATTTCTATGTGGTCGATGATCAAGATCGATTGCTGGGCGTATTGCCCACACGGCGACTGCTGCTCAGCCCCTTGCACAGCGAGTTGAGCGAGATCATGGTTGCGAAAGTTTTGACGATTCCAGCTTCTGCCACCGTCCTGGAAGCGTGCGAATTTTTTCTGATGCATCGCTTGTTGGCGTTCCCTGTGCTCGATGACCAAAAGCGAGTCATCGGTATCGTCGACGTTGAATTGTACACCGATGAACTAGCAGACCTGGACCGTCGCGAAGACAAAGACGACTTGTTTCAGTTGGTGGGGGTGCATTTGAGCGACTCGCAGCAATCGTCGTCGGTCGCCGCGTTTCGCAGCCGTTTCCCGTGGCTGATTGCGAATATTGCTGGAGGCATACTGGCTGCGTTTATTTCAGGGTTCTTTGAGGCGGAATTGAAGAAGGTTGTGTCGCTGGCGTTGTTCATCCCTGTCGTACTAGCGCTGGCGGAAAGTGTTAGTATTCAATCGGTCAGTTTGTCGCTGCAAGCGTTGCATGGCAAGCAGCCCACGCTGGCGAGCATCCTGAACAAACTGCGGCTGGAGTCGGTCACGGGGATGTTGCTGGGGCTGTGCAGCGCGCTGGCCGTGGCGGCCGTCGCGCTACTGTGGCTGGGCGAATGGAAAGTTGTGCTATGCCTATTTGGTGGTATCGCCGGCGGGGTTACCTGCGCTGCGGTAATCGGCGTAGCGATTCCCAACATCTTGCGTTGGCTAAATCGCGAGCCTCAAGTCGCGGCAGGCCCCGTCGCTTTAGCAACTACCGATATGGTGACGCTACTGATCTATTTTATGCTGGCTCGGATCGTTCTCGCCTGAGTTTAAGAAGTGATCTTCCGTCGCAGGTCCAATACTCGTTAATAAGTAGACCAACATTCCGCGCTAGAGTTGCGCGATTTGTCACTACCGAACGATGATCGAATCCCCCATCGTGCCTTGGGGGGCGACGGAGCTGAACAATATCCATGGATGAAATAGTCGCCAACCCTGAATCCCAGGCAGCATCGAACGTCTCGTTTTTAGACCAGTGCTGGAACATGATTCAGTCTTTGTATTACGGACAGACATGGGCTCAGATTGGCGAAGCCACCCTCGTGCCCGCGCTGAAAGCTTTTGGCATCTTGGCGGCCAGCTATTTTGTTGCGAAGTATCTTGCGCGTATCATTTCGAGACCGATCTGTGCACGAGCCGATCAGACCTTAGGTCGCTTTGTCGAAAAGCTGGTCTACCGAGGGACGCTAGGCTGTGGCTTGCTGGTCGTACTGAGCCTTTTCGGAGTGCGATCGACTAGCTTTGCTGCCGTCATCGCCGCGATGGGGTTTGCAATTGGGCTCGCGTTTCAAGGTACGTTGTCGAATTTCGCGTCTGGCGTTTTGCTGATGGTCTTTAGGCCGTTCAAAGTCGGCGACTTGGTCGTCGCCGCAGGTGTTACGGGGCGCATTCACGAAGTCGACTTGTTTACAACCGCCATCGACACGCTGGACAATCGTCGCCTGATCATTCCTAACAGTTCAATCGCAGGCCACACCATCGAGAATGTCACGTATCATCCCTATCGCCGCGTTGAAGTACCTGTCGGTATTTCCTATTCAGCCAACATGGATGCAAGTCGCGAAGCGTTGTGGAAAGCGATTAACGATTTGGCCGATTGCACGATCGCTAATGACGAACAGAAACCACAAGTGCTTTTGATCGGCTTTGGCGGATCGGCCATTGACTGGCAAGTTCGCGTTTGGGCGCCTACCAAGGAATTTGTGGTAACAAGAGATAAACTTGTCTATGCCATCAAGCGCAACTTGGATGCCGCACAAATCAAGATTGCACTCCCGCGATTGGACGTTCAAGTTGATTCCGCCGACCGAGCAATCGAGCACGCTCTTCAAGGACGATCCGTCCCTCGTCGCAGCCCGTCTCCATCAGCTCCAGCCGCCTAGGCTTCAACACTAGCACTCGCAATGGACTTACCGCCGACGCAGCAACACATGATGCAAAAATCATAGGAAGCCAAATTTAGCTGCGTCGGGGGCAAACCCACTGAAGCGAAGTCATACTATCTGTATTGGAAAGCCCAAGCCACACGTTGAACCAGATGTTGAACCTGATGGCGGCCTTTTGCTCCAAAATGGGCTTTGATTGTAGCGCACTTTCGCATTGCGAATGGCGACCAACTCCAACGACTACGCGTCGCAGTACCCTTCATCTTTGAAATCGTCATCCAGATCCATTTCCACGCGACCTTCCAGCCCAAATAGATCGATCTCGTGTTCTATAACGCGGGAGATCATCGATAGCTGCAACTCAGCCAGCCACTCCGCTCGCGTGACATCGCCCGTGAGAGGGAAACCTGCCGCAACGACGATATGATGAAAGTTAGAATGATAAACCGACAGCGAGTATTGACCATTGTGTTCGATCATTTGGTCCGAAACAATGGAGACCATGAGATGGCCATCTAACCTACGCTTTTTCATCGTATACTCAACCGCATTGATGATCGAGCGAACGGCAGCGATATCAATAGTGCTAGAGCCATCGGTAACTGTACGGAATGTACAGCGCCGTGTGTGCTTTACAACACGAGAAACGATTTTACATCCTTGTGTCAACATAGAAAAATCTTTGTTCATTCGGTCCACCAGCAAAGATGAACATCAGCACTGCTGTGTTCGCATCTTTGCACTCATCTAAAGTTCAGCTCATGTAAACAGATTGGCCGTCAACATCGCCTGCTACTTGCAAGCGCTACCCAAGCACAACCAACGACTGCTGTGGGCTAGCAAGACACAGCACGCACCCCTGATGCCGTGTGTCTTGAGGACACCTGCCCTATAAGCACGGAGCGTACCAAACGAAAAAATTTCACGAACCACCTCAAAATGTAGTGGATTCGATTGATTATTTATGGCCCTCTTCTACGTTTGCCATAAGTGATTCGCTTAGCGACTCCAAATCTAGACCATGCTTTCGCACTCTTCGCCGAGCCTTGAGATAAATAAAACCGGCACGCAAGTTTTCGAACGTCGCAAATTGCGAGAAGCGACGCAGTATCTTGATTCCGTTGAGAATACGTACTAACGGACATCCTTGTCCGTTGAAGACTCAACGGAATTGGAAGTCCGTCGTACGGTAATTCAATTTCTAGCGGTTGCTTTACTTGCAATAGTGCGCTAACCAAGCGAACACTTCCTCGTGCCAAACTTGGCTATTGGCTGGCTTAGTAACCCAGTGCCCTTCATCAGGAAAGTTCACTAACCGACTCGGCACATTCAACCTCTGCAGTGTCGTGAACAATTCAATACCTTGTCCAATAGGACACCTAAAATCGAGGTCATTGTGAATGACCAACATCGGCGTTCGGTATTGACCAATCTTGGCCGCATGAGCTTGGGGCGAATATTTGCGGTAGCTCTCCGGACGATCCCAAGGCACGCCCCCATGCTCGAACTCATCGAACCAAAGCTCTTCCGTTGTGCCCCACATGCTTTCAAAGTTATAAACGCTGCAGTGCGTAACCAGTGTACAAAAACGATCGGTATTCACGGCAAACCAATTCATCATGTACCCGCCAAAGCTCGCTCCAGCGGCCGCCATGCGTTTGGAATCGACATAGGGCAGCGCCGCGACATAGTCCGCGCCTGCCATCAGATCGCGATAGCACTTGCCACCCCAGTCTCCAGAGATCTGGTCGCTGAACTCCTGGCCAAAACCTGTTGAACCGCGAGGATTAGGTAACGCGACCACATAACCTTGAGCGGCCCATAGAACCGGATTCCAGCGATAGCTCCACGCGTCGCCCCACGCTCCCTGCGGACCACCATGGACCATGTATACCGTCGGATACTTTCGCGTCGCATCAAAATCTGGCGGCGTTACCAACCACATTTGCATCTTGCGACCATCTTCCAATTTCACATCCATCGTCCATTGCGGTTGGCTGAGTTGCAGCGATGCAAGCAGTTCGCGATTGGCAAAACTAATCTCACGGACGCTGCCTGCCTTATCGCGAAAATAGATCTCAGCGGGACGAGTATAAGTCGATTCAGCATACAGCAAACCATCGGACGCCAACGGAAAAAGACCGCTGATGCCACCGACGTTATCGGCGATCAAAATTTCCTGTTTCAAAGGCGTATCCAAATGCAACTCGTACACACGATGTCGCGCTTGCCATTCGGTGGTGAACTGCAAACTGCGATTGTCGACCCAGGCGAACTCGCCGACCGATATGTCGTCCTTCAAAGCGTGCTCCACAGCATTTCCAATCAACGCACCGTCAGCCTGAACCGCTTGCGTCGACAGCAGCCAACGATCCGCTTCTGCACCAGCCACGCGTTGCGAACGCCATGCAAGCGTTTTTCCGTCAGGGCTGATCTGCGGTCCACTATCAGCCGCAAGATTCTGCGCGGTCAGCGATTCCCATTGCGTCTTGGTGTTATCAGTGGAAACGCGACACAAATCGTAGTTGGTACTCCACGCTTCTACACTGACTTCTGTAGGGCTAGTAGGCGTCGCGGTAAATATGAGATGAGAACCATCGCTGGAAAAGCAATAGTCGCGGCCAGAGGAAAACGTGGATGAAGTCGGCACGGCGTCACGATTGCCAGGCGTGGCGTCATGGGGGATACCATCGGCGGTGATCACAGAGCCAGTGCGTTTCAGCTTCAATACAAACAGATGTTGACGTTTGCCTTCGACGTAAGAGTCCCAATGGCGATAGAACAAGTGGTCCGCTGTACGAACTTTGCTAACTCGTTTGGCATCCTTCTCTAAATGCTCTGCGTTCTTGGCGGCAATTTCAGCATCGGAACCATCGGTGTACTGCGGATACACGGAGCTGACAAAAGCGATCGAGTTGCCATCGGGCGCCCATGTCGCATTGCTGGCTTCGGTTGCAAGTTCGGTTAGCTGTTTCGCTTCGCCGCCCCCAAGTGGAATGATCCACAGTTGGCTCGAGCCAGTGCGATTTGATTCGAATAAGAGATGCTTGCCATCGGGAGAAAACTTCGGATTAGAATCGCGTTTGCCGAAGTTGGTCAGTTGCTGCGGTGGCGTCGAACCGTCCAACTTGGCAATAAAGATGTTGCTGCGAGTCACATTGTTGGCAGGGTCCGTTATCTCGGTCACTTGATAAGCCACTAATGATTCATCAGGCGAGACGTCCGGTGCCGCCACACGTGCGAAGCGAAAAAGGTCTTCGATCTTCATGGTGTTGGGGGTGGGTTGGTCGGGCGAGGCGGTTTGAGCGAGCGACATATTTGAAAAGACAAACAGGAAAACGAAAAAGTGAGTAGCAACAGTTCGTGACCAGACACTCTGGTGTGAGATAAACGATGTCATATTTAGTGCACTTCCAAGAAGGTAAAAAGCTGGTAGGCGGCAGTACTCGTTAAAAAGTATAGAAGACCTCCGCCTAAAGGCGGGACTACGAACTTATGACTTCAACAAGATACCAACCACACAGGCAGTCATGTTGCAAGCCAGTAGACCACCCAGCATCGCTCGGAATCCCAAAGCCGCGATATCGCTGCGACGCTCAGGTGCCAATGCACTGATCCCACCGATCTGAATGCCAATGGCCGATAAATTGGAGAACCCGCACAAAGCATAGGTCATCAATGTTCTGGTGCGGTCCGTAATCAACGGAGCATCACCGGCCACCATCTGACCCAGTCGCTCGTACGCAACAAACTCGTTGGCGATCACTTTGGTACCCAGCAACTCGCCCGCTGCAATCATGTCTTGAAAGGGTATACCGACCAACAAAGCAAACGGTGCAAACAAGTAACCGATGACTTGCTGCAAGGTCAACGTATAAGCTCCACCGCTGGCTAGTGACACAATGGAACCCAACAACCAGTTGCCCAGAGTGATCAATGCTAAAAATGCAATCAGCATTGCTCCAATATTCAACGCCATCTTCAGACCATCCGATGCACCAGAGGCCGCAGCGTCGATGACATTGATCGGAGTCACCGTCGCAGGCATGTTACCGTTGGCTTTTGCGTCGTTATCGGCCACATCACTTTCGCTTTCGTCGGTTTCGAGTTCCGCCGCCCCTTTTTCGCCAGCAGGCATAGGGACCATAAGTTTAGCGACGACTAAGGATGCTGGAGCAGAGATAAAACAAGCCGTTAGTAAATGTCCCACTTCCACGCCAAAGCTGCTGTAGGCCAGCAGCAGCGAACCCGTTACGGAAGCGAAACCGCCAGTCATCAACGCGTTTAATTCGGACCGATTCATGCGCGAGATGTAGGGCTTCACGACCAACGGAGCTTCAGTATGACCAACAAAGATGTTAGCGGACGCTGCTAGCGTCTCCGCACCGGTGGTTCCTAAGGTCCACTGCATTACATACGAAAAGCCTTTGACCACCCACTGCATAACGCCCAAGTAATAAAGCACCGACATCAGCGATGAAAAAAAGATGACTGTCGGCAGCACTCCAAAGGCGAAGGTGGCCAACAAGCTGCCGCGACTGAGCGTACCAGCGGTTGTGCTGGCGTCTGCCGGAGATTGGCCATTGATGCCGAACAAAAAGTCCGCTCCCGCGTTGGAGCACTGGCCAATGACGGCCGCAAAGCCTTCAGAAGCTTTGAACAAAGGCTCACGGACATAGTCGTTCAGCAAGATTAAAGCGACTACGAATTGCAGCAGAACTCCGCCCACGATGATTCGCCAAGACAGCTCTCGCTTAAAACCTCCAATCGCCCACGCCACAAACATCAACAATATGAGTCCGACGAAGCTAATGGATTTTTCAAGCAGCATGAAAGCGCAAACCTTTTCAAAAATGACTTTTCGAGAACCGCAAGTCCGCCAACTGACAGGGGATACTGTACGACATTCTTGCGGTTTGGCCAACGGTTGGACGACGGCTTTCAGAGAACTTGTCTTCGAATCACCGACCTTCTAGAGCCGCTACTCTATGTCCCAATCGTCCAACGCAGAAGGCTTAGCGCCCGACTCCGCCCCAGACGATCCGGTGTCCCTACGCGCCGATCCTAAATTGCCCTTTGGCCAGTCACGAGGTTCAGGCTGCACAAACCCACTTGTCAGACGCAGCCCCGCACGTCGATACAAATAGAGCACAGGCAACGCGGATAAGACTAAACCTAGTGTATACAGCGTCGAGTAACGAACAGCGTCGACCCTTCCGTTGGTCGGGGTAATCCACCACCAATTACTGAGGTTCACGACCACCAGCGCCGCGACCATGGCGAAGATCTTCCATCCCAAACGGAGTAAACTGCGTCGTCGTCGAAACAGGCTTCTGCCCGATAACATGATGCTGGCGCAAATCGAAAACTGAAATGCAGAATAGACTATATAGGACACGGCGGCGATCAGTATCATCAAGATTTGTGAGGGCCAGCCCACTGGTACATTCGAGTAGGGTACCAGTTTGGCAACCAACAATGCAACGCCCAGCCCAACGAACATTACCAAAAGATAGTCCAGGCCGTAACGCTGTGAATCGTGATCAACAGTAGAACCCACCGCGTATCCAGGCTTCTTTGAAGATCGACGTGGTTGCCGCAAACCAAGCAAGCATAGCAAAGATCGGTCGCCTCGTAGAGCTAGATGCGCGCTACGCTGTAGCACCACCATCGAAAACCAAGCGACCGCTACACCCAAACTGCTAATCGCAACTATCACCAACAGGGGCTCTTGCGGAATTGGTGTTCTTCCATCAGCAGTAAGTCCAATCAGCCACGTCGAACAGAGAATCGTCAACAGCACCAACGCCATACTGCCTCGTTGAACAATACTGGCTCTCCAGAAGGCAAGCAAGCAACCCAGCATCCCTAGCTCAGTCACAAGCATACCGGTAGCAAACATACCAAACTGCACAATCGTCTCGCCATGAGAGCTCGCCAGCCACATAGTGATCAATATGTTGCCAATCACCGCAATGCCAAACAACACCACCGACAAAATCAGCAACCGTAAACTATAATATCGTTTGATTGAGTTCATGATGATCTGGCAATGTCGGCTCGTGAACTTTGGATGATTCAACTTCTCTTACCATGAAGCAGTGCTATGCTTCACTAAGTAACTTATAGTCTAATCGTTTTGGCGATTGCCATTGGGACGCTTTCATCTCGATCACCAACTTGCCACGCCCAATCGGACTTGGCTCATGCGTCCGGTTTTTACGAAGCCAATGAAAAGCTCGGTCGAGGTATCAATTTAGGCAACTTTCTAGAGGTCCCCCGCGATGACAATAGTCAGCGTCAAAAAAGAAAAGCCGTACATCACAAGATTGCGATGTACGGCTTTTTCAGATTTTAATTGTGTGGTGCGTACGAGTAAAAACTCGTAGAGCATCAACTAAGCGCTTGGAGCGTCGCTAGCGGAAGGAGCATCTGCAGCGGGATCAACTGCTGGTGCTGGCGGAACGCTGCTACCGGCTTCGATAACGCCACCGTCGACAACGGTGCTACCACAAGTGGTGCAGCCTTCGACAACAGGTGTGCCGTAGGAAACCATGGAAGTACCACAGCCACAATCGGCTGCTGGAGCGGCAACTGTTTCGCAACCACAGCTTGGAGCTGGTGCTTCGCAACCGCAGCTTGGAGCTGGAGCTTCGCAGCATACTGGTGCTGGAGCTTCGCAGCATACTGGTGCTGGCTCTTCGCAGCATACTGGTGCTGGCTCGCCACCGCACTTGCTCTTGCGAGCGTGCAGCTTGGCTAGCAGACCGCCACCGCCGCATTCCTTCTTAGCGTGCAGCTTGGCGAACAAGCCGCCTTTGCTACCACCACAATCAGCTACTGGAGCTGGAGGGCAGCATTCTTCAACAACTGCTGGACCACAGCAATCGCTTGCAGCAGGTCCACCACATGCCTTCTTAGCATGTAGCTTTGCAAACAATCCACCACCGCAACCAGCTTCTGCTGTTCCGACCATCGCAAAACCAGCGACAGCAAGCGTGCATAGCACAACCTTGAACAATCGGTTCATTCAATCTTCTCCCGACACAAAGGACTATGGGGCGCTCACATCAATGATTCTGAACTCTTATGGGTAACTACGTCACCGCGACGAAGCCCCTTGCCCCGAGCAATCGACGTCCGTCAGACCGCCAAATGTCAATTTGTAGCGACTGGGCAATCTGCGTAAAACGCTCGAATTCCCTGTAGGCTATCAATAGATCAGACACTGTCAACTGACCCTCGGGCGGAATGCTGCAATTTCGTCACAATCCGCACAAATTGCCCAGATTGACTTTCCGAAGGCATCCGATCTTCGCTGACACTGGAAGAATGGAGCTTGCTGGTCCCCCCAATCGTCGCCAAGGGGCCTTCCTTTGCCCAGCAGCCAGCCGATGCCGCGCTGAGAACGACGCTGGCTGGACGGTCCCGCTTGCCCAATCGCGTATCAAAATGCCGGTCGTTTTTCTCGAAAAATCAAGTCGCTCTTGCGTTCGCCGGGCAGAAAACAGTACCACCTTGAGCCATTAGCGAGCCTCACTCTATCGCCTGGCAGCCCCCACCAACTGCCAGCGTTGCAGGAGCGTCGCGTAAGGCTGCCTGTCATCAAGGATTGCGTCAATGCACCGCACTAAAAGAATTGCACTTGCCACCAGTTGCGGCCTGCTATCAGCCATCGCTGCCGCTTCTCCAGCCTATGGGCAGGGGTTTGCGATGCCCGCCGCCATGCCCAACGCAGCGTCTATTCCGCCTCAGGATTACTCCAACGCCAGCGTGCTGCCGCCTCAGAACCAAGGGCAACTCGTGCCCAACGCCGTGGTCAACCAGTCGTTGTCGCCCTCCGCGCCATCTGCTACTGCGACCGCGGCAACGCCCGGTGCTAGCCAACAGAATGACTGGAGCCGACCGATCTACTCGTTCGTCGATCCTCGCAATGGGATCATCTATGACCGGTTCGTGGAAACCGAATCGGTGCCAGGCACCAAATGGGAGCTGGAAGAAAAGCTGGAGAAACGCTGGGTCCCAGAAACGCAGACCGAAACACAACAGGTCACCCGGGTGGAATACGTGCCAGTCCTGTCTTATCAATTATCGCAAAAGACACCGAACGCCTGGAATCCATTCTCCAGCGGTCAACCCTCCGCCCAGTACGTCCCCAAAGTCGACTACCTTCCGGTCAACCGCGTCGTGAGCATGCCGGTCTCGGTTCAGAAATATGTTCAGCGAGACATTCCGGTCCAAGTTCCCAAGCTAGTGCAGGTTACCGAAAGCCGCTCAAAATATGTAGACCGACCGCGTGCTGGCCAGCCCATGGCGACGGCCGCTATGGCCAATGGATCGCCCACGCCGACCACCAACTACGTTACCACTCCTATCGCCGCCGCACCTCAATACGCTTACCCAGGCACAGCGACCGCGGGAGCAGGTGTTCCCTTTGGCTATCAAGTCGGCAATACCATGGGGGTCGCATCGCCGACTTTTTCGATGCAGTCCAACCAAATACCGTCGTTGCAGTATCCTGGTTCTCCGACCATTGCACCGCCGGGCATGTACCAGTACAACACCCTGCCAAATGGCGCAGCGGCGTCGGCCTATTCTGCGAACAGCCAACCGCTGGTCCAAGGCCCCAACGCGTCAAACTTTAACCTCGCATCGCTAAACCCCTTTCGAGCCGCCCCAACCACGCCCACGGCCAACCCGCAACTGGTCCCAATCCAGTCGTCGACTCAATCCTTTAGCGCCAGCAGTGCTCCGACCGGCCAGCCATCGCAACAATACACGGCTAGCTCTTGGACCAATTGGCTGCAGTCCAACGGCCCACTGTTAAAGCGATCGTGGTTTCAAGAAAACCGACTACTGCCTAATGGAAATACGGCAGGGAACCCTTCCCTAGCGTCGGTATCTTCCCCCAGCGTTGGTTTCGGCGGGTCCGTCCCCTACGCTTACATGCCCAACAGTACATCGCCACAACAGTCTAGTGTCTTGCCGCCCAGTTCGCCAAGTGGCACGTACGCCAGTTCGACGATGCCATCGCAGTCCAGTCCAGGGTTCGCAGGCAGTTTGACGGTTCAACCCTCGACGCCGTTGAACACTTACCCAACTCGATCTGCCGAGCAAGTTGGAATGCCCGCAACTCAGTTTCGCTAAAGTTTTTGCGTGGCTCGTCGTTTAACCGCGCGGGCTTCGCCCCGCGTTGGATCTTCTCCAGCGGCAGTGACGCGGCCCGATGAGCACGCGGTTAAACGAAGCTTGTACCGTGCTTCTTCGTAGGCCGGAACAAGGTCGCTTCTCTTCTTGCTGGAACTGCGCAAAGCCGAACCAGCCACCTCCGATTGGGTTTGTGACATTATTCAACTTAAGCGAGCGAAGTTCCGGCGCTAGGCGTTGGCTGTGCTGGTTACCGGCCTACGGCCTACATGTTTCATCCGCTGTCGAACCGGCGCGGCTTCCAGTATGATAAGGCTCTCGTTGAACGTGTCGCAGCGATGCCTGCCTTCGTTAACTATAGCCCTTTTCCATTCATTCATAGAGAGCAACATGAGTTCGGACCCTAACGCAATGCAACAAGAGGCAGAGGAATTCAAAACCCGCTATACGAAAGTTCGCGATCAGATTGGGCGTGTGATTGTCGGACATGACGAGATCGTACATGGGGTTCTGACCGCTATCTTTGTCGGTGGCCATTGTTTATTGGAAGGCGTCCCCGGGCTTGGAAAAACGATGTTGGTTCGAACGCTGGCCGACACCTTGCAACTGGATTTTAACCGCATCCAATTCACTCCAGACCTGATGCCTTCGGATATCCTGGGCACCAACATGATTGTCGAAGACGATTCGGGGCGACGTAAATTTGAGTTTCAACGCGGACCAATCTTTACGCAGATCTGTCTGGCGGACGAAATTAACCGTGCCACTCCCAAGACCCAATCGGCTTTGCTGGAAACGATGCAGGAAGGTACCGTTACCGCTGGCGGTCAGCGACATGTTCTGAGCAAGCCCTTCTTCGTATTAGCGACACAAAACCCGATCGAACAAGAAGGTACCTATCCGTTGCCTGAAGCGCAACTGGACCGTTTCTTGTTCAAGTTAGTGGTCGGTTATTCGTCGCGCGAAGAGCTGAACACGATTATCGAGCGAACGACGACGGGCACGATTATCACGCCGGAGAAGGTGATGAATGGCGAAGAGATTAAACGCTGGCAAGCTTTGGTCCGCCAAGTGATCTTGGCGCCGCATGTGCGCGACTACATCTCGCGGCTAGTGCTGGCTACTCATCCTGAGGGCCCTTATGCGATGCCAGCGACCAATCAACATATACGCTGGGGCAGTAGTCCGCGTGCTGGTCAGTCGATTGCATTGGCAGCCAAGGTTCGAGCATTGCTCGACGGCCGCTTCAATGTTGCATTCGAAGACGTGCGTCGCACATATCTACCAGCCATGCGACATCGCGTGGTATTGAATTTTGAAGCGCAAGCCGAAGGTCTTGAAACCGACCAAGTCCTGCTGCAACTGCTAGAGAACGTCAGCGAGAAAGCCGACAAGTAGCAGCGTGGCTTTACATCGGCCTGAAGGGCCGAACCTTAAACGCCGTCGTAGAAGAAACCTGTATTCTCTTGCACTGTGGGCAAGCGTCTCACCAATGTCATCAATCGATTGCGATCCTCATTGCTCACAATGGTGGTATTGTTCATTCGCAGCTTGATCGCAATATTCGTGCAGTGACTCAAGACATCTGTCGTGGCCGTGTTAGCCACTCGCAACGGTTGGCCTGTCATGGCATGATAAAAAATTGCCTGAGCCAAATGGGCGATCGCTTCAGCTCGGTCAACCATCATCATCGCCGCTCGCGCGTCACAACCAGCATGAGTCGCTTCGTGAAGGATGATCGATTTCTGAGTGGGGGTAACTGCCTCAGGAAAGCCGACCAGCATGTAACCCCGCAGCTTGTCGCCGTCGTTTCTGTGAAAGTATTCGGCGTTTTGCCCTTGGCTAGGATCATAGTAAGCGACCAGAAATCGAGACTCAAAGCGATCGGCGATGTTCGTAAAATCCGATGGCTCAAATACGTCAGTACCCAAGGTAAAGCGAACTCGATTCACATGCGTTTCGCGCAAGACGCGAGCGACCGTTCGTTGGGTCGAATCGTGTGGATCGCCTTTTTGAGGTTGATTGGTTGGGCCATTGAGCGATGCCAGTGTTTGGCCGTTTGGATCAACTCGTTTATCAGGTGACTTATGACCAAGAAAGCGAATTTGAAAGGTACCAATCGCATTCTTAGTGTAACTGCCGGCGATCCCATCCGGCACCAACGGCGGGATATCCATCTGATTGGCGTTGATGAACTTATTCAAAAGGTTTTGAACGATGACAACATCGTCGTGTTTGTTGGCGCCATTCTTGCCAACACTTTTCTTGATTTGTAAGTCAGCCATGATTCAATAGTCCCGATAGGAGTGAGGATGAGAGAAAAGCTCGCCTATTCATTCATCGCCTCGCAAACGAGAGACGCGGTAGCTGGGACGCCATCGTAATTGAATGCACGCCCCGCCAGGAAAAGACGATCCCGCGTAGAAAAGAGTTGTCGCGTGGTCGCGATGGTAGTTGCCCGAAAACTACAGGATTTCAGTCTTTTTGCGGAACTCCGCAACCCTCGAGCTGAGTCGCAATTGCGAGAAGTAACGTTGGGCACGAACCGGCCTGTTGACGACCTGATGCAGCCTCTCGCCCCCGGCTTAAGCCGCTTGGCGACGGCGTGTGGTGGCAGGCGTTGCGGCTGGTACCGCTGCCATTTGAGACGCTGTCACAGTTCCGATCGGCAACGCGAGCACTTGAGCGTCGGTCGTAATAATTTGCACGGCAACTTGACGCGTGGCGTTGAGCAGAATCGGGCTCTTAAGATTCGCGGTCAAGATTCCGTTGTTTCGGCTGACAACCCCTAAGACATAGATCGAGTCGTTAGGACGCAGATGCAGAGGAACCAGATCACGCTGGGCAACATGGACGCGGTAGTTCTCGTCATAGCGACGTGGCGAGACGACGGGAACCGCGACATGTGCTAATGCAACTGATTGCAACCACGCGATGCCGGTGTTCTGAGGATTGGATAACAAGACCCAGTGGCGTGACGATTCGAAACCGATGAGTCCATGTGGCATCAGAATGATGTCGCTTTGCTGGATATTCATCACCCCGAAGCGGCTAGAAGTAATTTGCATGGCTAGGTCCTCTGGCTCAATCTTAAACGCACTCAAACAATTCGCGTTATCGGTTTTATCGGAACAGACAGACTTCCCAAGCGAAAGATTTTGACAAAATGGCTAGATATAATTGAAAAGACTTGCCCCTTTGAGCATGTCGGCCAGCAATTTGAGCGAGGCTTCATAGGCGATCTGCTTTGCACTTAAAGCCGCGATCGCTTCGGCGTAGTCGGTATCCAGCAGCTTGGATTGATCGCTGGCCGCCTGTATGATCTGATCTTCATTTGCCACACGCAGCGAATCAATGCGTTGCTGTTGGATACCGATCTGCCCTCGGATCAAGCTAACGCGGGAGAGGTCGTCGTCAAGCGCAGCAGAAATCCTTTCAAGAGCAGGTGTGTCCCCATCGTAAACTGCGTTTCGCAATCTCAGCAAAGTATTGAAGATACCTTTCGCCTCGTGCGGATTTGGATCGTGACCGCTCAGGCTATACACTCCACCAACCGACGACGCGACCGCTTCGCTTTGGCCTTTTGGCACAAAACCCAGTCCAACAGCCGCTTGAGATCCACCTGAATTGCGAACGAGGATCGGCGTTCCCACATCGGGTGCAACGGGCTCCGCTGCACTCAGCACAAATCCGTTGCCAGCGGGATTGATGCTAATCGTGATCGCCAAAGCGGGATCTTGATTGTCAGGGTGGTTGTTGATGATCGACACAACATCATTGACGGTAATCGCACTGTTAAGATTGACGGAAAATGTGGTGCCATCGGACCGAGTGAAATCGAGATCATTCCCTTCCCCGCGAAAGATCCCTTGACCGTGATTCAGGTCACTGAGTCTGAGATCGCCGTGAAAGGTTTTTAAACCAAGTTGTGCGGCGGTATTGCCGCCAAGTTCACTGATAGAAAAGTCTACGCCACTTAGCCTGGATTGAATCTGAAGACGTCTACCGTCGGGTGAAATAGACGCTTCGACTTTGGCGCCTGAGTTTCTAATGCGCAGCAGGACATCCTCGATGGTTTGTGCTCCGGAGATATCGATTGCATAATCGACGCTTCCTTGTCGAATCGTAATTCCACCCGCAGTGCTCAGCCCCGCTCCATCAAACAGTTCGCTCAATTGCGTGGCAGGCGTTATCGAAGGTCGAAGATTGTTGCCAACAATCGGCAGGTTGGGAGCAGGTGTTGTCGTTTCGATTCCCAAGTCCGTGGCGACATTGCTGGAGCCAACATTGGTGACTCGCAACACGCCGCCAGCACCGTCGGCGTAGTCGATCTGAATTCCGTTGGTGGTGAGTGTCGCAGAGATCGCGCGACCATTGATTTCCATACCATTTATCTTATCCAGCACGTCCGAAACGCGAACGGTCCCAGCAAGATCGACTTGAGCAATCGATGTTCCGTCCGAAAACTGGACAGCTCCTGGGGTGACCCCTGCGCCACCATTGAGCAAGTTGAGCCGCATTTGGGGCGTAATTGTTGGGCTGAGATCGGATTGTCCTACCACACCATCGGAGACACCGCCCAGGGCCTCCAACCCCGCGACGCTGTGAGGCACGAGTGTGCCTTGTAAACCAAAGGTTTCTAGAGTCAGGCTGTTGCCCAGAAACTCAATACCATTGGACGATTTGGCAAATGGTTGTTGCCGGACTAAGCCTCCTGAGAACAAGAAGCGATCTTGGAATTGTTGGTTGCTGATGGCCAGTAGACGATTGATTTGGTCATCGATTTGAATGGCCAGTGACTTGCGATCGGCTTCTGTCGAGATGTTTGTCACCGCTTCTAACGCGATGCCTTTAACCTGCTGCAGTGTATCGGTCAAATTTCCCAGCGCCGTTTCACTGACGGACAGATAACTGTTAGCAGCGTCTAAGTTGACCAGCGACTGTTTTTGGTTTTCTTGTTGTCGTTGTAACGCTAGGACGCGAATGGCGGCCGCTGGATCGTCGCTGGGTCTTACAAAGCGTTGGCCGGAAGAAAGTTGATCGCTAAGCCTTTGGATGTCCGCTTGATTTTGCTGGAGTTGCGTCATGGAACGCGTGCGACTCAAGGAATCACTGACACGGCCGGCAACGATAGGATAAAACGTGTTGGACACAACTACACCATGGTTATAAGAGTGTCGAACAGGTCGCTGACGGCCGAAATGACTCGCGCGCTGGCTTGGAATGCTCGCTGGTACATCAGCAGTTTGGCCGCTTCCTCATCAAGATTAACACCCGTGATGGCGAGGTGTCGCGCTTGAAGCGTATTTCGAAAGTTCTCGATACCCTCAGCAATGGTCACTTGGCTGCTAATATGTTGAGCGGTTTCCGCCACAAACGATTCAAAGGACTCCTGGAGGCTTAATCCATTGAGCGTGGCTTGCCCCGACGTAAAAGCTGCAGCCAATGCGAGTGCATTATGTGCCCCAGACCCAGATCCGTCTGTGCTGATGGCCAGAAGCCTTGGCTCCGATTGTAGTTCCGAACGGACCCGCAAGCTGTTGGCAGTATTTCCCGTGAAAAACGTGTTGATGCCGAGAGCCGCCAAAGCACCGGATGTGTCTTCCGCGAACGTAAATGAAATCGCTTGGGATTCGCTTTCAATTCGAACTTTACCATCGTTACCAATGTACGCTCGAATTCCGTCCACGGCATTAATCTGCGAAATCAACTGATTGCCCGTGGTATCGTTTCCATCGCCAAGCTGCCGGACGTTGATCTCTACCGATCGCGACGTATTGGTCGCTGTGTTTTTCACATCGATACGAAAGGAACCGTTATCGATGATCAAGTTCCTGGCGGTTTGTTCCAAGGGCAAATGCAGGTTGGTCAAGCGTTGGTCGCTGGTCACATTTGAATAGCCGATGGAGCCTTGTCCCTGCGAGTGGATTCGATTGACGGTATAGGCGAGGTTCGCGGTAAAACTGTCGAGCTTGGACAAGAATTCCCCGACTGCTCCGCTGCGCTGTTCATACAAGCCTTTTAGTCGACCGCCATTGACGGCCAAAGGGGCATCCGTATCGACCAGTCGGATTTCCGTAGGGCGATCGGAATTCGAATCATTGTTGGCCACTTTCACTTGCCGCGAGAGCCCGTCGGCCACAAGATAGTCGCCGCCGACGATGACGGTCACCGAGCCATTGGTTTGCTCGCTGGCTTGGAAGGCAATCAGTTCGCCTAGTTCCCCCAACCGCATGAGGCGTTCGTCGCGAAGTCCTACTGCGTCGGAATTGGAAATCCGCCCCCCCTCGGTTTCCACGATCCGCCGATTGAGTTCCGCAATACTGGAAGTAAGACGATTGATCTCCGAAGAGGTTTGGCTGATTTGTAAAGTCGCTCGCTCCGCGATCCCGCCCGCTCGAGCAGACAACTCTTTCAAAGATTGAGTCAGTTCTACGCCACGTCGTATCGCAAGCGCTTGGATCGGCGCGCTTTGTGGATTGTTGGCTACATCTTGAAAAGCATTGCTGAATCGACTGAGCGCCGAAGAAATATCGTTTTCGCCCATTTCATTCAAGGCGTCTTGTAACTGTTGTAAACCCTCGTTGGCGGTCTGGTAGTAGGAAAGCTGGCTTTGCGTCTCCCGTAAGCGATCTGCAACGAAGTAGTCAATCTGCTGCTGGACCCCAACCGCCACGACGCCTTGACCAATGACCGAATCGCCAACGCGATAGCCAATTCCGGGCGCTTGCGCCAGCTCCTGACGAATGTATCCAGGCGTATTGGCATTTGAGATATTGTTGCCAACAACTTGCAAGCCTAGCTGACCTAGACGCAGCGCGTTGGATGATTGTTGGATGGAACTGAAGAGTGACATCGAAGCCTTCTCCCTATTCTAGGCGGTGGAGTCTAACAAGAATCCGCCTTGGAAAGCCTCTTGCTCATCATTCGAATAAGTCGCGGGGGCATTGTTGCCTGATCGAAAGATGAATAGCAACTCATCGATAAAGCTAGATGACTGCTTTACTGACACCCACTGGGCCGCACAGTTTTGTCGAACTCGCACAGCCGCACTCTCGATACGCTTGATCTGATCCCAAAGATCTGTCCTGGCGATGGCATAACGGCCCAAAAACTCTCGCAGCGATCCGATCGACTCACGCACCAAGACTTCTTGCCGCTCGCTCATCAACGCCCGCAGATCTTGCGTCAAAGAGTTACCGCGAAAAATCAGCGTTTCTAAATGATTCGATGGTGCGCCCAAGGTCGCCAGCCGGAACTCACTTGCCCAGTCTTCCCAGTTTTTCAAAGTATCCAGCGAACGCTGACACCAGTTGGCTAGCCACTGTTCATTCAAATGCTCGGGCATAATGGAGGCCTGCGACAAGTTAGCACTAGGAAACTTCGTGATCGTCACGGTAAATGCATCTCTTCGTTATCGTTGATATCGGGTTACGACGCATGACAATTCAGCAAATCCGTTTTAATCGTTAGGTTATGGGCAAGTTCCCCAATTGAACATTGTCGGAATAATGGCATTTGCTAGATTGAAAAGCAGCGCATTCGCCAAATCTTTCCATTCGCTAGAGAACATCTATGAGCACCAAGTATCCAGAAGCGCCTGCTCTTCAACGTATCCACGCACCGGTCCGACACACCCAACTTATGGCCTGGGTCGACCAAGTGGCCGAACTATGTTCGCCCGATGAAATTCGGTGGTGCGACGGTTCCGATCAAGAGTGGTCGGAGCTGTGTGAAAAACTGGTAGACCAAGGGACTTTCAAAAGACTCAATCCAGAAAAGCATCCTAACTCGTTCCTGGCCCGCACCGACCCCGACGATGTGGCTCGCGTCGAAGAACGAACTTTCATTTGTGCCAATCGAGCTTCCGATGCAGGCCCGACCAACAACTGGGTGGCTCCCAGCGAAATGCGAGCGACCTTAAACGAAAAATTCTCTGGCTGCATGCAGGGACGCACCATGTACATTGTGCCGTTCTGCATGGGCCCGCTCGACAGCCCACTGGCTCTGGTCGGTATCGAAATCACCGATTCGCCCTATGTCGTGGTGAACATGAAGATCATGTGCCACATGGGATCGAAGGTCTTAGAAAAGCTTCAACCTGAGGATGACTTTCTGCGCTGCTTGCACTCTGTCGGAGCTCCGCTGGCCGAAGGACAACAGGACGTGGAATGGCCTTGCAACAAAGACAAATACATCGTGCATTTCCCTGAGACGCGCGAAGTCTGGAGCTATGGTAGCGGCTACGGCGGCAACGCATTGCTTGGCAAAAAGTGTGTGGCACTGAGACTCGCATCGGTGATCGCTCGCGATTCAGGCTGGCTAGCCGAACACATGTTGATCATGGGAATCGAAGCCCCTGGCGGACGCAAAAGCTATGTTACCGCAGCATTCCCTAGCTCTTGCGGCAAGACAAACTTAGCCATGCTCCTGCCACCAGATGACTTGGCTGCCAAAGGCTGGCGCACCACACTGGTAGGGGATGACATCGCGTGGTTGTGGCCAGGAAAGACTGGCAAGCTGCATGCGATCAATCCCGAAACGGGCTTTTTTGGTGTGGCACCGGGAACGTCCTGGGATTCTAATCCCGGCGCGATGCATGCGCTGAGCAAGAACTCGATCTTTACCAATGTGGCGATGACAGACGATGGAGGTGTGTGGTGGGAAGGGCTGAGCGCCCCGCCCGCTCATTTGATCGATTGGAAAGGTCGCGATTGGACGCCCGAAAGTCCAGACGTAGCTGCTCATCCTAACTCACGCTTCACCGCTCCCGCTGGCCAGTGTCCAAACATTGATCCGGATTGGCAAAATCCAGACGGGGTTCCTATCGATGCGATTATCTTCGGAGGCAGACGGCCTTCGACGCTGCCGCTGATCTTCCAAGCGTTCGATTGGACGCACGGCGTTTTCTTGGGAGCGACGCAAGGCTCTGAAACGACCGCTGCGGCGGCTGGCAAAATTGGCACGGTCCGCCGCGACCCCATGGCCATGCTGCCTTTCTGCGGCTACGACATGGGTGACTACTTGGGACATTGGCTGGAAATGCGAACGAAGATTCAACACTTGCCGCGAATGTTCCACGTTAACTGGTTCCGACGCAGCCAGGAAGGAAAATTCCTGTGGCCGGGCTTCCGAGAAAACTTGCGAGTGCTGGAATGGATCGTTCAACGATGCCAAGGCCGAATCAGTGGTCACGAAACGCCCATCGGTTGGATTCCTCATTGGGAAGATTTTAACGCTCATAATCTAGCGGGCTTCGACCAGTCGATGTTTGATGAAGCTATGCGTTTCGATCGCAGCGAGTGGCTTAACGAAATCATCACGCAAAGCGACTTCTTCTTGAGGCTCTATCACACCATGCCTAAAGAGCTGATGTGCCAACGTGAGCTGTTGATGGCCCGCTTGGCGTAAAGGGTGACGCCCCAGTTCGTAGTACCGCCTTCAGGCGGACTTCCTAAGTATTTCCAATACTCACTTCCGCCTAAAGGCGGTACTACGAACGATGCGCATGCATCCGCCTAAAGGCCAATACCGCTAAGTTAGCAGGCGAATGGTTTCTGGGAAAGTGTGCTTTGGAGGCGGCAAATTACAGTGTTCGTCGCGTTTTTTGGGCCATTTGCTTTGTGTGCGTTTTATCACTCGTGGATTGAGGCGGTTGCGACGTGGTTCAACTACCTCAAGGCTAATCTGCAAGACCATGTTGCTGTACCATGGCTGGAACAACTTTTGCGAACGCGGAGCTTCTACCAAACACATTCGCAGTACCTTGATCGCACCTGTAAATGATATCCGACGCGGCGACACTCCAGCTTGGACTGCCGCCTCAAGTGCTAACTTGCGAATCACGAAATGTGCTATCAGTAAACCATTGATTTCCTGCACAACCCCGGCCGGACTATGGCTGCGGAGTTTTGGGGAATTGCGAAGATGAGTCTTAGCTTCATCAATAGCAATCTCCTCTTCCCAACGCTCGTGATATAGAACTATCAGTGCCTGGGCTGGGTGCTCATGCTCATCAAGCAGTGTTGTCAGCAAACGATGCGTCTGGCCATGGCCAGTACGCTGAGGGTCATCCAATTTGTATTCGATCACGCGAACGCTTTGGCCGTTACGATCATGGCGCCGGTCATACTCGTTGGCATAGATCTTTGACAGAAACGTTCCGTCGGAAAGCACCTGCATAATTTTGAAACAACGGTTCATTTTCGAACGCCCCAGGAAGTCCGACTTCTGATCAATGACCTGGTTCATTAGTTGGTACGAACAAAAGCCAATGTCGAACAAAAGTAGACTTTTCTCTGGCAATTTTCGATAAACGTGTTTCGCCATGGTCGCTTCGCCACATCGCATTGGCTTAATAAGAAAGTTGATAAAAACGTGCGAGCCCACTTCGCAAAGTGCGATGATCCTGGCTTGTGGAAACGCACCGAAGTCTGTTCCGTTTTTGGGCCTTCCGAAAGCACGGCGATTGGCATCACTGTCAGGAAGGTTCAATACAAATCCATCGACCGCCACGAGCCTACGACCTGCGTAAAAGGAATCAGGTGTCTGGCTATCACATAGGCAGTGAACCAACTTCTGGTAGACAAATGCCAAGATTGCAACGCCCAGCCGCCCTCGGGCTTGAGTCAGGGCGCTGGATGAGGGCATGAGCCCAATGGAGAATCGGTGCAACCAGCGAAACACGTGTGTGTAGCAATCGTCGCCATATAGCCACAAGGCGATCGTAAACCAAACCATCATGTCAGCCGGGCACTTTCGACTGCTTCGTTTTTCGAGCTTGCGACGGCGTACTTCGGCTTTCAGCATGCAACTGCGAACAGTCCTCTTGAGGCAAGTAATTCGCTCATGTGAAAGTAACTTATCTTGCTTTGATTGAGAGATCGTGCGAACATGAGTCATGGCAGCTTCCTTGCTTGGTGATGAAATTCAACACCTCCGATCCTCGCAGGAAGCCTGCCTTTTTGGAATACTAACTTAGCGGTATTGGCCTAAAGGCGGGACTACGAACGATGCGCACGCATCCGGCGAAAGCCGGTACTACGAACAAAGCTCCTGCATCTAATGCTCGGCGTTCGCTTTCAAGATTTCGCGATCGAAGTAGTTGGTCGACATCCCCGCATCAACAATTAACGTTTGAGCTGTCATCCCACTGGAACGCGGGCTAAGCAAAAAGGCGGCAACGTTCGCGGCTTCTTCGGTTTGCAACGCTTTTTTTCGCAGCGTGGCTTTCTCGGCGAATAGATAGGCGTCGACATAGCCCGGAATGCCTGCCGATGCGCTCGTCTTTAACAAACCAGCTCCAACGGCATTGAATCGAACCGATGAAAAGTTCGAAAATGATTTCGCTAAGAAAGCTAACGAAGAATCCAGTGCCGCTTTCACCGGCGCCATGAACCCATAACTCTCGCTGGCCATTCTGGTCGTTGATATGCTGATCGTAACCACCGAGGCCGTTGGGCTGAGCATCGGGCGCAGCGCGTTGCTGATCGCAATCAACGAGAAACACGAAATGTCAATCGATTGCAAAAATTGCTTCCGCGTCGTTTCATGAAACGGCTTGATGCCATCACTGTAGTCGGCAAAGGCAATCGAGTGCACGACGCCATCGACTGTCCAGTTCTTCGCTGCTATTTGATGTGCAAGATGATCGATTTCCTCCTGTCGCTCGACATCACAGACCAACACATCGCGATCGGCCAGCAACTTCTGCAATGATTCAGCTCGCGCGAGCGAACGAACCACGTAGACCACGTGCGCACCAGCTTCTTCTAGAACCTTTGCAATCGCGTAAGCAACACTCTTCTTGTTCGCGACGCCAAAGACAACGATGCGTTTGCCCGCTAGCTGCAAAAAATCACTTGCAGGTAAATTCATTTTAGTAAACTCGATTCCACGGCTCGAAAGTATCCCGCCACATGCAGCCTGCCCAAGACCAACCGACTCCAAATCCAATCAACATCGTTTGCTTGCCTGAACGAAGTGAACCTTCGGCTCGCAATTCGTCAATCAAAATTGGCAAGGTCGATGACACCGTGTTCCCGCAAGACTGCATCCGAATTGGCAATTTGACTTCGTCCACTTTTAAGGCGAGTTGCAGTTGCTCTAGCATCTTGCGTGTTGCTTGATGCATCAGCAACAAATCGACTTGATCGATGGTCAAGTTCCGCTGGTTGAGCATCTGTCGAACCAAGTCAGGAATGGCTGTTACGGTAAAGCTGATCAAGCTTGGACCATCCATGTACAAGCGGCTCTTCCATCGTTTACGATGTCGCGGCTTGATCGCGTCGGATGCAGCGCGTGCACCGCCATCGCTGACAATCAACGTGTCTGCTCCAGTACCATCGGTGCCAAAGCGAAATTGCTGCATGCATTGCTCTTCCCCAGCATAGATCAGAGTTGCCGCCGCCGCGTCGCCGAAAATGGTTCGTAATGATCGGTCTTCGGCATCGATGTATTTGCTGTACGTTTCGGAAGTCAACAGCAAGATACGTTTCGCTTGCTGCGATACAATCAAGCCTTCAGCCAACGACAATCCATAGACAAATCCCGAACAACCTAGATTAAAATCCAAAGCTCCGCAGGACGTTTTCAGTCCCAATCGGTCTTGGATTAAACAAGCGGTCGTTGGCAATGGATAATCAGGCGTTTGTGTGCATAACAGAACATAATCGATCGATTGCGGATCGACTTGGTAGTCCGTAAACAGTTTCGTAGCTGCTTTGACGGCTAGGTCGGACGCTGTTTCACCCTCGGCGGCAATATGTCGAGCGTGAATGCCTGTCTTTTCCGCAATTAAGGGAATATCCCAATCGGGAAACATCGCCTGCAATTGCTCGTTTGTCTCGACCGCCTCTGGATAATGGACGGAAATGGGACCGATCTGAGCATGAGGCACGGCGGAAACCTTTGAGGAGTACGATAATAAAGCTTGCCAAAGGCTGTGACAACAAACAACTTAAGACGTGTTTGTTATACGTAGAACGCTAAATTCCCGCAACGTGGGTCTGCTTCATCCTCATGCCAAAACCGGGAGTTTGCGTGCCTCGGCCGCGTGGTGCTGTCGATTTGCGGCCACGGCTGCATTTTCCCATTCCAAGTCGACCAAGTCATAGAAAACATTGCGTTGCCGCGGAACAAAGCCTGCATCGATGATCGCATTGCGAATTTCATCCAAGGTCAGGAAGTGAACGGTGCCAGCCTCTGCGACCACATTCTCTTCCAGCATCAGTGAACCCATGTCGTTGGCACCAAAGCCCAGTCCCAACTGTCCAATCTTCAAACCTTGCGTAACCCATGAAGATTGAATGTTCGGTACATTGTCTAAATACAACCTCGCGATCGCTTGAGTTTTCAGATACTCAAAAGAACCCGTTGGCGGCAGGTGGGACAGATCGGTATGGTCTGGTTGGAATGTCCAGCAAATGAACGCAGTAAATCCACCGGTTTCATCTTGCAGTTGACGCACGCGGTCCAAGTGTTCAACGCGTTCGGCCAGTGTCTCGACATGACCAAACATCATGGTGGCTGAACTGCGGCCACCCATTTGATGCCAAACTCGCATGACATTCAGCCAGTCATCGGTCAGCACTTTGCCGCGCGTGATCTCCTTGCGGACGCGATCGACAAGAATTTCAGCCCCACCCCCCGGGATGCTCCCCAGACCCGCCGCTCGCAATCGCTCCAAAACTTCTTGCAAGCTGAGATGATTGACCTTGGTAAAGTGATGCAGTTCCGGTGGACTAAATCCATGAATATTGACATCCGGAAAGTCACGCTTGATATCCTGCAGCATCTCTTCATACCAATCCAGTTTGAAGTGTGGATGCAGTCCGCCTTGCAATAGGATTTGGTTGGCACCTAAGGTCCGCGCTTCGGCCACCTTGCTCAGCAATTCTTCTCGAGGCAGCACATACCCCTCGTCGCTCTTAGGGCTGCGATAAAAGGCGCAGAAATCGCAGACGGCCGTGCAGATGTTGGTGTAGTTGATATTGCGATCGATATTGTACGTTCGATACTCCTCGGGATGCATGCGACGCGAAACTGCGTCGGCCGCTGCTCCGATGGCTGCCAAATCATGTGACTGCATCAGCGTTAGCGCGTCATCAAAGCTTAACCGCTGGCCATCGACCACTGAATCTAGGATTTTTTGAATGCTCATCTAACAAGGGACTTTCAGGTTGCAATCCGTCTGGACAGGCTCTTGCAAAAGCCCGGCCGCAATCGCTTTGCTACGATACAAATCCAAAGCGACTCGTTGCGGCTGATCTAGTTTATAGTGTAAGAAACGCGTTAAGTAGGCCATGACTTGCGACTGGCTGAGATTGTAGCCGGCGGCACATTGTTCCGCGATTTGCGATGCGTGCCGCAGTCCTAAATCGCGCTGCGTTTCGAGAGCCAAGCCAAGCTTGTCAAAGGCAGGATGTTGCTGGGCCGACGGAGCTGCAACCCACATCGCAAACACAAATGGTAACCCGGTATGCTCCAGCCAAGCTTGCCCCAAATCCCAACGCTGCTCGAAGGCCTCAGGCAGTTGACTCAAATGCATCGCTCGATCGCCAATAACCAACATTGCATCGGCTTGGCAATCGCTTAGCGACGCCGTTAAAGGCAACTCAACCGTCTGCGTTACCACGCCGAATTTCTCCCACAGCAGAATCTGTGACAACGCCGCACTGGTCCGCGAGCCTTCATCCAAAGCCAGCGTGCGGACTTCAGCCGGCGGCTTACGGAACAAAACCTGCACGCTCCACACGGGCCCTTCGCATGCGATACATGCGTTGGAGATTATGCGGTATCGGGGATTACGAAAATACTCAATCGCGGGGATTAAGCCAACATCCAGCAGGCCGCAAGACAATTCGCTGGCCAACCGACTGGGAACGGCATAAGACAGATCCGCGTAATCTGCCACCGCTTCCGCTAGTCCGTACACCAGCGGTTTGGTATTCAGGTACGATACCGCGCCGATTTTCAGTTTTCTGGTTGCCGAAGTCATGGTTTTGCCTGCGTTTTTGGGCGTCTGGTGCTCGTGCCCGATTGGGGTGACCGTGAAAAACGGCGGTGGATAACATTTATCGGCATTAACCGGGAGGCCAATCCATCGCGCGGCCGCCCAGGATGTGATAGTGTAAGTGTGGTACCGATTGTCCGCCATCACGTCCGATATTGGTTACCACGCGGTAACCATCTTCAGCAAGCCCCAGTTGCGAGGCAACTTTCGCGATTACCAACTGTAAATGGCCCAATAATTCAAGCTGATCGGGGGTCGCGGATTGCAAGGAAGTGATTGGCGTTTTTGGGATAACCAACACGTGTGTAGGAGCCTTCGGCGAAACGTCGTGAAACGCCAACGCTTGGTCGTCTTCATAGACAATTTTGGCCGGAATCTCGCGTTGAATTATCTTAGTAAAAATCGTGTCTGCCATGGCAGTGAGTGACTTTGTCAAGTGGAAGGGGTTTTGGACCAGGGCAAGTCAGTTTTTCAGTCTGCGCGATTAGCCGGAATGCGTTAGCATCGGTTCTCTTGGAAACCGTGAGCTAACGCTCAACGGCTGATTCACCTGGTTTCAAAAAAAGACTTGCCCTGGGTTTTGGACTTTCACGCCGCTGCATTATCAACGAAAATTGAAGTTGTGCAAATCACGATGCAATTCCGTCCTTCAAAGGGGCTCCCTTGAGCAAACCGTTTCAAATTGACAGCCGGTTTCAACCAGCAGGTGACCAACCACAAGCCATAGCGGCCCTGGTCGAAGGAATCCAGCGTGGCGATCGCTATCAAACGCTTATGGGCGTGACCGGCAGCGGTAAAACTTTCACGATGGCCAACGTCGTGCAAGCGACTCAAAAGCCGACGCTGGTGCTAAGCCACAACAAAACCCTCGCCGCTCAGTTGTATTCGGAGTTCCGCGAGTTCTTTCCGCACAATGCAGTTCACTACTTTGTGAGCTACTACGATTACTACCAACCCGAAGCGTACATCCCGCAGCGGGACATCTACATCGAAAAAGACTCAAGCATCAATGAAGAAATCGATCGCTTGCGACTTGCCGCCACCAGCGCACTGGTCTCGCGCAAAGATGTGCTGATTGTCGCGAGCGTTTCTTGCATCTACGGCTTAGGGTCTCCAGCCGACTATGCCAAAATGGTGGTCCCTATCGCTGTGGGTGAAACGATCCAACGCGACGATATCTTGTTGCGATTGGTCGAAGTCCAATACGAACGCAGCGACTTTGAATTCAAACGCAGCACGTTCCGCGTGCGTGGCGACACGCTGGAGATTTGGCCCAGTTACGAAGAGTTCGCTTATCGCATCGAGATGTGGGGCGATGATGTGGAAGCGATCTCCATCATCAACCCTACCAGCGGCCAGGTTGCTTCCAAGGTCGATTCGGTTTCGATCTATCCGGCGAAGCACTTCGTCACGCCCGAGCATCGACTGCTCAATGCCGTCCGCGAAATACGGCTTGAACTAGATGAACAACTTGAGAAATTCAAGAACGAAGGCAAACTCCTGGAAGCCCAGCGACTCAACGCTCGTGTTCGCTTTGATATTGAGATGCTGCAAGAAGTGGGACATTGTCCCGGCATTGAAAACTATTCCCGACCGCTATCGGGTAAAGCTCCTGGTGCCACCCCTGATACCTTGTACGATTTTTTTCCGAATGACTTCTTGCTGCTAGTCGACGAATCGCACGTCACCATCCCGCAGATTCGCGCCATGTACGCTGGCGATCGCAGTCGCAAACTGACGCTGGTCGATCACGGGTTCCGATTGCCCAGCGCGCTGGACAATCGACCGATGAAGTTTGAAGAATGGGAGCAAAAGATCAATCAAGCGATCTTTGTTTCCGCTACGCCTGCGGATTACGAGATGACCAAGTGCGAAGGCGAAGTCGTGCAACAAGTGATTCGACCTACTGGACTGCTAGATCCGGTGATCGAAGTCGTTCCGGCGCGTGGACAAGTCATGCATTTGCTGGAGCAGATTCGCCAGCGGGTCGCGATGGGCGATCGCGTTTTAGTTACGGCGTTGACCAAACGATTGGCCGAAGATCTGTCCAGCTTTCTCTCGGATAACGAAGTCAAGTGCCGTTGGTTACACAGCGAATTAGATGCGTTTGAACGCGTTGCCTTGTTGCAAGATTTGCGTGAAGGGCGCTGTGATGTTATCGTCGGCGTCAACCTGTTGAGAGAAGGCTTGGATTTGCCAGAAGTCTCGTTGGTCGCGATCCTTGATGCGGATAAAGAAGGCTTCCTGCGCAGCGAAACATCGTTGGTGCAAACGATTGGCCGGGCCGCTCGTAATGTGAACTCAAAAGTCATCCTTTACGCCGATTCTATGACCGAATCGATGCAGTTTGCCATCGAAGAAACCGAGCGCCGGAGACGACTGCAGGAAAGCTATAATAAAGAGCATGGTATCACTCCGCAGACGGTACGCAGAAACATTTCGGCTGGCATTCAAGAGGCCGCTGAAGTGCGAAAGAAGGTCCGCGACATCGTGCGTCGCGATACACCTACGGAAGTCGTAACCGAAGCGTACTTGAAAAATCTGGAAGAAGAGATGTTGGCAGCGGCCGAAAGCCTGGAGTTCGAGCGAGCCGCTTCCCTGCGTGACAAATTCCTACGTTATAAAGATAAAATCGGAGAACCAATCGAAGAAGAACAAGCGTCTAAACGCAACGCCGTCGGACGCCAGCGCAAGCGGGTGAGCAACTCGCCAGGCAAACGTGTTCCAAAACCTCGTAGCTAGAACAAGGGAGAGAAGATGAGTAGTGCCGAAGCTCGTTCCAAAATGTCGTTAGCAGAATACCTCGCATGGGAACCATTGCAGGCAGAGAAACATGAGTTCTGGGATGGTCGTGTTTATTCTCAAGCCGGGGGCTCTCGGAAACACAGCCTAGTCGGAGCGAACTTGTTAGGCGAAGTGCGAGCCGTGTTGAAGGGCCACCCCTGCGAAGCGCATGGCAGTGACATGCGAGTCCACATCCGAGCTACAGGCTATCAAGCTTATCCAGACCTCTCCGTAGTTTGCCCGCCGATAGAAGGTGACAGCGAGCACGTCATTAGCAACCCGATCTTGATTGCCGAAATCCTTTCGCCGTCAACTGAAGACTTCGATCGCGGTACAAAGTTTGGTCATTACCGGACCATTCCATCGTTGCAGGAGTATTTAGTGCTTTGGCAAGACATGGCCAAAATAGAACAGCACACCAAGACGGCAGAAGGCTTTTGGCTTCTCCGTGAAATCACCGGACTCGATCAAACCGTCGGCCTGGAAAGCTTGGGCGGAGCGAAAATCAAGCTGGCGGACATTTACGACAAAGTTGGACTCACCGAATAAGCCCTTAATCGCAGATATGCTGCCCAATCGCAGGGCAATCTGAAGGCGACGCATGTTATTGAATGCAGCGAGAGCACAACTCCTTGGGCGATACGTGTTGTGGATTCCTGGCCGTTGCCTGTGTTTTTTGGCTTTTTTCCCTGATAAAGCGCTTTCCTGTGAAAGTATTTGTCCGTTGGAAGCGTTCTATATTTATGGGCTCGCCATGAAATCCATCCGCAGCCATGGCACTGCGGGATTTCGATTTCGCAAGCCCAAGCACTTTTTTCCCGGGTAGCAAATGCTTTAGAATATGCAAAGTGATATCGGTGGGTTTGTTTGAGATGAACACGATGCAAAGGCCTGATTCAAGATCCCTGGAGCGATTTGCAAAAGGCATGGCATCGCCGACCGAGCTGTCAACAGTCGCGCGTTGGCTGGCCAACAACCCAAAGGAATCCAGTACCTTAGATGACTCACGCGAGACCGATGTCTTGTTGCAACACATCCGGGCCGCAGCGTTACTGAATGTATCGTCGGTCGGGAACATCGATTCCATCATCCAAAAGGTGCACGACGCTAGCCAAAGCGGAGTAGTGTTCGCAGATTCGGCGTGGCAACCTCCCGCAAGGTTAGATCATTACCAGATCGTCAACGTTTTGGGACGGGGTGGTATGGGAGTGGTTTGCGAAGCGGTCGACCTGCGATTAAATCGCCGCGTGGCTATCAAGATGATGCGAGCGGAACTGACTGGTGTTGCCGAGCATCATAAACGCTTTATGAAAGAAGCTCAGGCCATTGCCGCGATTGAGCATGAGTCGATCGTGCCCGTTTTAAGCGCTGGGGAAGCGAATGGACTGTCTTACCTCGTCATGCCATTGCTCAATGGCGAAACGCTGGCCAGTCGATTGCGGCGAGGGCCACTGAGTGTCTCAGCGATTCTCCAAGTCGCATCAGACCTTTCGGCTGGCTTGACGGCAGCGCATGCGTCAGGAATCATCCATCGCGACATCAAGCCATCCAACATTTGGCTGGAACGTCGACCGGATGGCAGTATCCGTCGCGCACGTTTATTTGATTTTGGGCTAGCGCGCAGCGTTTCCGCTGACGAACGGTTGACGCAGACTAATCACATCTTGGGAACACCAGGCTATATGGCTCCCGAACAAGCCCAGGGCGGACCTTGCGATGTTCGCACGGATATCTTTTCGTTGGGCTGTGTGCTTTACGAGTCGGCGGTGGGACGGAAACCATTTGAAGGCAAAAGCTTGTTGGAAGTTTTATCCAAACTATTAACGTGTCCTCCAGCCCCAATCCAGCAACTACGCCCGGAAGTCCCTGCTCCATTAACCCAGTTGATTGAGTCCATGATGGCAGTACCGGCCGAACAACGGCCACCAACAACTCAGCATGTCACCCAAGTGCTAGATCAGTTTCGTAGCAAGCTGCCCTCAGCAAAACGGATTGCGCCTTTAAAGCAAAATCCTAAGGTGCGAACTTCGGCAAGGCGATACTCGCGTCGCAACGTTTGGATTGCGGCGGGCCTACTGTCGATGATGTTGGGAGTCATCGCCTGTGGAGTCATCATCACCATCAAGCAACCCGATGGAGCAGAAACCAGAATAGAGACGACCAATGATTCCAAAGTCACTATTCAAGGAACCGGAGCGCTGTCCGTAACCGTCGAGCCATCGCAAGCTCCTCACAATCCCGAATTGCAAAACAGTGTCGGCTTGCCAGAGGCCACCATGGCGACAACCTCGATGAGCGGGCCGCCAGCAAGTCTACCTGTCATTCCATTTGAATATAATTTTGAGCCTTTGGATGAACGAGGCAGCTTTGAAAAGTTGCTAGATATCGGTGCGGCTATGATTCTGCGTTTGCCCGAGGGCCAGCGCAAAGAGGCGCGACAGCCCAGCGATTTCGAGCCAGGATCGGTGCTGGTCGAACTTCGGTTGCAACACAATGCGAATCTGACGGATGAGTTATTCGCCCAGTGCATCGCTAATCGCTTGGAGTTGGAATGGATCGATGTAAGCCATGTGCCGCAGCTACGAGATCCGACTTTGTTCTTCCAAAGTATCAGCAACATGAAGAATTTGCGAGTAGTTGCTGCTTCGTTGCCCTTGACCGACGAGTATTGCAAGTACCTCAGTCAGTGCGTTGAGCTGACGCATCTGCAATGGCTCCATGCAAGGTTTACGAAGGTCGGTGCTGAGCAACTGTTGCGACTGACCAAGCTTAAAGATTGCCGATTCTTCAAGGGCAATTGCCGCGATGCCGATGTCGCTCCATTGATGCAGTTACCGATGTTGGAATCTTTTGCATTTCCGGGCTTAACAGTGAACGGCGATTTTTTGGCAGGTCAGTCCAGAATGCTCAAAATTCGCGAAATAGATTTGTCGGTGACGCAAGTTACCGACGCGACGCTGCGACACTTTCATCGCTTTCCCAATCTCGAGTCGCTGACGATGGAGAGCAATCAAATTTCGGGAAGAGGCTTTGTCTATTTGAAGGACTTGCCCAACTTGAGAACGGCGAACTTCCATGGCTGCCAAGTTAACGATCCAGCAGGGTTGGCTGCGATTGTACAAGCCCCTGCACTGGAGGTCCTGAATCTGCATGTGTGTCCGATCAATGACGAATGTATCTTAGCGATTGCCAGTGCGCCATCTTCCAGGCTGCTATCGCTGGACATCGCAGGCGCAAAAATTTCGGAAGCTTCAGTGAAACTGCTGGCGGGAATGCCCAGCTTGCAAACGCTTGCCATGTTTCGGGTAAGCGTGAGTCACGAAGGGCTCGAACAGCTTGCACAGTCCACATCACTGACCCAATTGAGTATTGGCTCGCCGCACCTCACGGACCAAACGCTTCAGGCCTTGGCGAATCGAGCGAAACCGTGGCGAGACATCTGGATTCATGAAGGTCAACTGTCGGATGCCTGTGTGCCGATTCTCGCCAAACTTCGTGACTTGAAGACCTTGCACCTAGTGGGCAGCCAGATCACGCCGGAAGGATTCGAAGAGTTGCGTAACTCGTTGCCGCAAACGAGCGTTGTCAGATGGTAAGCTCAATCTTCGTCAAGGAAATCGGCCAGGACTTCCCGCAGTTGAGCGAGCACGCGATGGCGAGCCAAATAGACGGCATTGGTGGTCATCCCTAGCTGTCTGGCGACCGTGCTGGCTGGCAATTCGCGAATCGTGACGCCTTCGAACGCGTCCCAAGTCTGCTGCGAGAATTCGTCGCGTAGAAGGTTCAATCCGCGATGGATAACCCATTGGTGGTACTCGTTCTTTTCTAGGTCGACATAGGGGCTGCCGACCGGCACGTCAACCAATGTATCCTCCGAAAGTTTGCGTGTCGACTTTCGCCGCCGATAGTCATGCCCCTGATTACGCAGCAACGTCATCAACCAACCGCGAAACGAGCAACCTGGCAAACGCTGATAAGTCGGTAAAGCAGACATCAACTTGAGCATAACTTCTTGAGTCAGGTCAGTGGCGTCAGACTCTTGGAAGTTTTGTTTTCTTGCCCAGTGCATCAACAGCGGTGTATAGATATGCACAAAGCGATTCCACGATTGATCGCGCTCCCGTTGGTCAGGTGACTTCAGTCGTTCCAGCAGAGTCAAGGAGGTTGTTGTGAGCATTGCCACCAGCCTGGCGCCAAATGGGAGTTCAACAAAACATTCACAAGGAGACGAAGCTTGCTTATGTCCTATGGCGTCGACAATGTCAATCCTTGATTAGCTTGAGAAGCTCGTTGGCGTTTAGTTTTCCGCTGTGCTCGCTGCCTTCCAGGAGGCTTTCGGCAAGATCGCGTTTGGTTGCGTGGAGTTGCAAGATCTTCTCTTCGATCGTACTTGCCAGAACCATTCGGTAAATGGTAACAGGGCGTTGCTGTCCGATGCGGTGCGCTCGATCGGACGCTTGATCTTCCACCGCAGGGTTCCACCATGGATCAAGGTGAATCACGTAATCCGCTGCAGTGAGATTCAGTCCCGTTCCTCCAGCTTTCAAACTAATCAGAAATACGTCCCCCTCGCCGGCCTGGAACGCCTCGACCCTCTCGGCACGAGTGCGAGCGGGGGTGCTGCCATCCAGGTACTGATACTTGATGTTGCGATGCTCCAATTGTTCGCGGAGCAATTGCAGGTGGTCGACGAATTGGCTAAAGATTAACGCGCGATGATGACCGCTGCGAAGCTCGTCGATGGTCTCGAGCGTTTGCGCGAGCTTTGAGCTCTCGATTTGCGAATCGGGCAGAACTAGTTTGGGATGGCAGCACGCGCGTCGCAAGCGCATGATCTCGCCCAAAATCTGCAGCGGCTTAGGCTTGCCGTCCACTGCTTCATTCAGCTTCTCAATTGCCCTCATCCGAATCGCTTCATAGAACGCGATCTCTTCGGCGTTGGGTTCGATGCGCAAGGTGATCTCGGTGCGTGAAGGAAGCTCGCTCAGCACTTGGGCTTTCGTGCGCCGCAGCAGGAAGGGGGCTACCACTCTCTTAAGTGCTTGCCGCACCGACCGGTCATGATCACGTTCGATCGGGATGGCAAATCGCTCCTGAAAATTCTCGGCGTTACCCAGCAAACCGGGGTTTAAAAAATCCATCAGGTTCCATAGCTCGCCCAAATGATTTTCCATCGGTGTGCCCGTCAGCAGGAAACGGCAGTTAGCCGATAATCGCTTGGCTGCTTTGGAACGAAGCGTCGCGGAATTCTTGATCGCTTGAGCCTCGTCCAAGAATAGCGTATTGAAGTTGATGTTCTCGATCGCTTCGATTTCATTTTGCATCAAGCCGTAGGAGCATAACAGGACGTCTCGCGGCGCGAGTGATTCGAGTAATTCTTTGCGAGGCGATTCGGCCAAGATGCGAGGTTGTAGTGTCGGTGCAAATCGCTTGATCTCCTCATGCCAGTTATGGATGACGGATGTTGGAGCAATGACAACCGCTGGGCCATCGGCAGCGCGACTCAACAGTACTGCAATCGCTTGGACCGTTTTCCCCAACCCCATGTCGTCGGCCAAGCAGCCGCCCACGCCCCATGCTGCTAGCCGCAGCATCCAAGCCATGCCCTCCTCCTGGTACGAACGCAGTTCGGCTTGCAGTGTCTCAGGAATGGAAACATCAATTTCGGACGAATGCAGCATCCGCTGCAGGCAGTTTTTCCAGTGAACGTCAGCGTTAACGTTCATTTCGCCCAGGTCCGCCAACAGTCCTGCGTGTACAGCGCCAAAACGCAATTTGCCTTTCTTCGACCGACCGTCACCATACAGGCGGAAATCTTCGATGCGTTGCCGTAGTTGCATACTCAGCGCGAGGAATTCACCAGCCTCCAACTTGACAAAACGACTGGGAGATGCAGACGCTAGTTCTATCAATTGCATCAAATCCAACGTGCGATCCGTATCAATCTTGAGTTCTCCGGAAACCGCGAACCAATTGTTGTCTTTTCGGATTCGAACTCTCATCATCGCGTCGCTGGCACTACCAGCCAGTCGCAACGACCTGCCTTTGGGCCAATGGACTACAACTGCTTTGTTCTTGACCAGCGGCTCCAAATCGACCAGCAAGTCGAGGGCTTCAATCGGGGAAGCAAAACTCGCCGACCATGCTTCATTCATATAACCTGCCAACGTTGCACATTGCGAGATTACAGAGAGTGCGTTCTGTATTTCCTGCTCGAAATTGCGAGTAGCGGATGTAGCTTCGCCATCAATCATTGCGAACAGCGTTTCGCCACCTTCGCCGGGGCGGCATGCAGGCCCACTAGCACCGAAAGGTTGAACATAGAGCTCCGCGCGAAAGCCATCGCCACTGGGCAACAGGTGAAGCTGGCTTGTCGGATCGCCTGGCACCTTCTTTGCCGGGTTAATTAGAGGTGAAGCATCAGGGGCTGATTCAAGGCTACGCTGGCCACTTTTGCCACGAGCGTGCTTGCTTGGTCGTGCCGCCTCTTGCCCAAGGTCGCTGATCTCGGAATGGATCGTGACAACTGCTGCCAAATGCGTAATTGTTTCAAGGACCTTGGCGGACGCAGACTTAGGCACCTGAAGTTTTCCGTTCAACAGTTTTTGCAGTTTCCGATGCGGCTCCTCAAAGAATGTCACCGAAACTTGGCTCGGACCAGTCGTCTCGAATTGCGTTGGAGCAGAATCGTTGGGCGGCGGATCAAGGAATAATTCAATCGCCGAGTCATCGATTTGACGAACGATCAATGCAACCGGCTTTTCTACAACCTCCAATAATTGGTCTCGATTGCCGTATCGATAAATTCGCGGGTGTCCAATCAATGCGCGAGCGCCAGTGCCTTGCTGAAACTTAGTTATTTCTTCTGGGTAGCCGTAGCTCCCTCGTTCTTGCCAGTGTTTGAGCGTTTTGCACAACGCCCGATCTTCCTCGGTCAAGAACGAAAACTCGGGGTCATCTTGTTGCGAGTATAAACGAGACAAAGCGACTTTACGCCCCTTGGACCACTCAGCGCCTTTGCGTGTTTGATGATAGACCTCCAGACCAAATTCATGCTGATTGTAAAACATCTCGTAGATTAATCGGTCGCTGGACGAAGAGCGGTCGTCGGAAGTGATTATTGATGGTTTGCGTTGCGAGCCAAGCTCCGAGATTGCCGCCAATGTGCGCAACCAAGTTGGTTCAGGTTGCACGATCTCAAGCAGACTGGAAGTGCTGCGTTCTTGATGTAGTTTTTCGGAGAGCTCTCGTTGCTTATCTGCAAATTCGAGTCGGGATTTCCCTGCCGCCGCCAAGGTCTCGGCGGCCAGCCAGTAGCATCCACTGGCGCGAAATTCTTCGGCCGCTTCTGGTAATCCACGAACAAACTTGCCCGCACCAGCGTCTGAAGCTAACCAAGCTTGCAAATAGCCGCTCGCCCATCGCGTTATAGGCAGAGCCTTGGACTTATTTAACTCCTCGATCAACATATCTGCTCCACAAGGCGTTTTCGAGGCCAACAGTCCTCGGGCAGCGACCGCGAATGCATCCTTATAAGGCGTTGCCTGATGTTTCAAGGTGTTCGTTACCGTCTTGTACGCCAGTTCCGACTTGATTTGCGGAAGATCCGCGACTGCGGCCAGCGCGGCGACCAAGAAAGCAAGCCCACCTGACTCGGAAAGTGTCCGCGCACTCGAGCGGTTTGTCATAAGTTTGGCAAGCAGCAAGAGTGCTTCATTTGTCTCCCCTTGCAACAATCGCAAGCATCCTTCCACATCGAACATCTTGCCTTGCGTTTGAGAATGGATTCTCTGCAACAGCAAGACATCACCAGCAGCGATCGCCCAGTCCAAAAGCTTTGGCAGCAACGCGTCAGGCAACTTGTCTTGCGAATCGAGATACTGCTGAAATTCTTCGACTGCGTTTGCATCGGCATCTGCGTGCAAAATCCAGTGTGGGATCACCGATCTGAAGAACTCCATTTGGAACTCAGGCTTCAATTGCTCGAAGACACTTTTGTCAAACGGTACCAAAAGCGGCAAACTGGCATCGGTGTTGTAATCCCGATCTTTTTTCCAAGATTCGGAGTCTTGGGAATAGAAGGTAATGTAGAAATCCAGTCGCGCGTTTCTACGTTGCCAATAAGGGCGATCTTGTACAAGCTTCAAATACCGACGTGAGTCGTCGCTAGCGAGAGCACTGCGAACCAAGTAGTCCAGTAGCTGGGGAACGATCAAGCCCGATTGAACGTCCAGAAACCCCAACTGTGACCACTGCTGCACTAAGGATTTCAACAAGACTTGAGTAATCTTCTTGCTGCCGCTTTGCCGCAAACCAAAATGGTCAACGTTCTTAACACCATTGCTCCAATCATCAGGTCTATCTTGGAATGCCAAGATGAGCAGTACGCTCTTGGCGAATTCGTCTTGCTGGATGTAGTTTTGAATGAGGTTATTCATTTCCGCATTTTGGCAACCCTTTCGAAGTTTGTGAAGCGACCAACTGTGAAGTGACCTACAACGGACAGAAATACCGAGCCTTCGGCTCGAAGATGCCAGTGCCCAGGCTTAGCACTTGGATTAGATCGCTATTGCAATGGTAAATGTAAGAGACAACACGCTGGCGACCATGTGCTGCATTCGCTTGCGCATTCTCAATGCCATGGGCACTCAGCAAGTACCAGCAGGCTTAGAAAAGCCTATAAACCAGAGAAGAAAGAGTGCGGATAAGAGGAGTCGAACCTCCACCCCCTTTCGAGGACTAGATCCTGAGTCTAGCGCGTCTGCCAATTCCGCCATATCCGCAAGTGAGTGCTAGAGATTATCGCTTGGCTTTGCATCGGTCAAGTTCCCTAGCTTTGTTTTAAAGCAAATAGAGCTGTTAAGCAAAACCAGCTAATTCGGTGGCGCGGAAAACTCGCTTCAACGCAATCATGAACGCCGCAGTGCGCAACGAAACCTGAGCCTCGGCCGCTTGACTCCAAACGTTTTCAAAAGCGGTCGATAACGTGCGGTCCAATTCCTGACGTACGCGATCCAATCCCCAACGATAATGTTGACGATTCTGAGCCCACTCAAAATAACTGACCGTCACACCCCCTGCATTAGCCAGAATGTCTGGCAGCACCATAATCCCGCGCCGATTCAAGATATCATCGGCGTCAGGAGATACCGGGTGGTTAGCCGCTTCAATGATCGCTCGCGCTTTGATTTGTTCCGCGTTCTTGACTGTAATAACGTCACCCAGCGCTGCAGGAACCAACAGGTCGACATCCAACGTCAACAGCTCATCACCTGGGATCTTTTCAGCCGCTGGATAGCCTTCCAAGGATCCACGATTCTTCAGCGTGTATCGAAATAAATCGGTGATGTCCAAACCCTTAGGATTGAAGTACGCTCCACTCACATCGCTGACGGCAACAATGGGAAACTCCGATTCGCACATAAACTTCGCAGCATGCGAACCCACATTGCCGAAGCCCTGGATGGCAACGCGGCAATTCTTGGGCTGTAAATTCATCCGCTTCATCCATTTGACCGCAAGCAGGCCAACGCCGCGCCCTGTAGCCTCTTCGCGACCTGTAGCTCCATACTCTTCGACAGGTTTGCCAGTAATCACCGCAGGGTTGAATCCGTGATACTTTTCCCATTGATTCCGAAACCAAGCCATCACTTCGTGATTCGTCCCCATGTCGGGCGCGGGAATATCGGTGTCCGGGCCGACGATATCATGGATGTTATCGACGAAAGCTCGTGTGATGCTTTCAATTTCCTTGCGGCTGTATAGTTTAGGGTCGACTGCCACTCCACCTTTTGCCCCCCCGTAAGGCAAATCGACGACGGCTGTTTTCCACGTCATCAAAGCTGCCAGAGCACGAACTTCATCCAGATCTACCGACGGATGATATCGCAAGCCACCTTTCATCGGCCCACGCGCGTTGTCATGCTGCACTCGATAACCAGTCAGCGTTTCCAGCTCGCCATTGTCGCGATAAAAGGAAACTTCGACAGAAACTTCGCGCCGGGGGCTGATCAGCTTATGACGAGCCCAAGCTGGCATATCCAATTGATCTGCGGCTTGGTGAAAATATTTGGCAATGGCGTCCGAAGGTTTCATTATTCCACTTAATATGTAAGGCTAAATCCAAGAAGCGAAATCGCAGTTATACTCGTAGATATCCACAAGGCGGATTCGGAAGGTGTCCTGTCGTCACAATCGTAGCGACAAAACAAGTTCCCGGTAGCCGTGCCCTTGTTCCCAAATCCCCTAAACGCGGCACGATTCTTACGATAACTTGTGTGTCCGGTTCGCCACAATCTCCTACGATACGCTGAACTTCCCTTTACTCCACGCAATCGAAAGCAAGCGGAATGATTGTTACGGCTGTTCAATTTTGGCAAAAGCTCGAAGCCTCCGGCTTGATCGCCGCGGACGCTAGCCGAATATTGGCAGGGGAAATGTCGTCGGAAATTTCTGCCGACCAAATGCTCGAAGCATCTGCGGTTGCCAGTTGGCTGATCAAACAGAAAAAGCTAACTTCCTATCAAGCCAAAGTCGCCCTAGGTCAAAAAGCAGGGCCTCTACGCTGCGGAAGCTATACCGTCATCGGCGAAATCAACGATCCGACTCTGCCGAACTGGTATCGCTGCCAACACGATGCCGCAGCAGGCGATTTTTGGTTGCTAGCGATCCCGGAAGACTTCTTGCAGCGAGATCAATTTCGCCAAAACCCGCCCAGCTTGAAACTAGCGCGTGCCCACGCTGCTGTGCAAGACAACTTGCTTTGCTTTTTAAGCGAACCGCAAATCAGCGACGGCTTTTTGTGCATCGCGTCCAGCAGCGCCCAAGGGCGATCGTTGCTGTCGTCAATGCAAGGCGTTGCCATGCCGCTGCCCACCGCTCGGGCGATCGTCTTCCAAGTTGCCATGGCTTTAGATCGCCTCCATGCCGCCGACCTGGTACACGGCGATGTCGGTATGCACAGCGTATGGTGGGATGGTGACGAGACGATACGCTTGTTGCGAGACCCAATTTTCTTACCCGCCAATCCCCTGCTAGATGCAAATCGCTTGGCCGCCATTCAAGTCGACGCCGCCCAGCGCATGCGCTATGCAGCCCCGGAGTTCACGGCCCCTGGGCAACAGCCAACCATCGCGACCGACTTATATGCACTCGGCTGTTTATGGTACGAATTGATCACGGGCCAACCGTTGATCGATGACGCACCTAGTGCGACGATGGTGAAGTCGATTTTGAACTCGGCTCGCAAGCCCGTTGCAGTTTCCGGATTTGATCGAAACCTACAGCGGGTACTCGACCATCTGATCGCCAAAAATCCAGCGGCTCGATTTCGCTCCGTCCAGCAATTCCTGACGGCATTGCATGGCTCAACAACAGCCCCCCCGGTTGTTGCCAAAGAACGCTTGGCAGAGCCGGTCGCCAAACGCAACGCTTGGAAAGAGGACTCTCAACCGGAACTCGAAAAACCATCGCCTGCCTTACCTGACAAGCCTGCCTTACCTGACAAGCCTGCTTCAACTGACAAGCCTGCTTCAACTGACAAGCCTGCTTCAACTGACAAGCCTGCTTCAACTGACAAGCAAACGCTGGCCAGCAAACTTGAATCACCTGATAAGCCAACATCACCTAGCAAGCTCACTCGCCCCAAAGAAGCAGCGCAGACAGTCGAAAGCAAGGCTCCAGCCCCGCTAACTTCTCAGCCAACTTCTCAAAAGGCGGCCAAACCAAGCTCCCAGCCGCCAACCAAGCCTGCAGTTCCACCAGCGAAGTCTGTCGCGAAAGAAAAAGAAGTGGTTGCCCCGGCTCAACCTCAGGCAACTCCAGCTCAAGCGGCCCCAGCCATCCAACCGGCAGTGGAGCAGACTGCCGCTAGTGCAAACGAGGTTGCAGCGGAACCGGTCAGACTGAACACGGCTGCCGCCGCAGACGAACCTTCCAAGCCGCTGCAGGTCGCTTCCCCAGCTCCGCTCAAATCCAAAGCGATGGCGGCGACCAAATCCGTGCGGTCACCGCGTGGTAACAAACGCAAACGGCCAGTCTGGTTCTTACCAGCCGTTGGCGTGGGTTCGTTGCTTTTGGTTGGTGTGCTGACTTTTACTTTGATGTCCAGCAAACCGACCACGGTCAAACCCAAACCGCGACCGGTCGCTGACAGCACAAGCACTCCACCAACGACCGCGGGGAACAATCGCCAGCCCGATTCCGGGGTTAGGCCTTCAGCCCCCCCGGACCCAATCGCATCGGAATTCAATTTGGTCAGCGACGACCAGCAAACGTTGTGGGCACCGCCGCATGTGCCTGATCCGATACGCTTGAATCTGTTGCCTCCTGGTTTGCAAGGGCTCTTACATTTGAACGCCAATGCAATCGAGAGCCAGAGCGTCTATCGCGAAATTGATGCCGTGCTCGCGCCTGCCTATGCTCTGTTGCGGTCGTCGCTTGAGACGAATCTGCCGTTGCCGCTGGATGCCTGGCGTCAGCTCACAATCGGACTGTACCCCAGCGATATCTCGCAGTGGCCTGATCTGGTGATCCGAGGCGAATTAAAAGAACCGACCGACGTCAGCACTTTGATGGCCAAGTATCCATTCACGACTCCCAGCGAAGAGCTTACGTTTGGGAATCAAAAGCTTCAGCGGAATTCCAATGCCACCGTCAGCATCATCGTCGCATTGGATACGAGCGACAGTTCTAAATCCCAGACGTTGGTGGTTGGCATTCCGCGATTGTTGCAAGAGTTGGTCGCAGTGGAGGGGGGGATCGCTCCGCTCACCAGCCATTTGCAGACGTTGCTTGCCAACAGTTGCAGCCAGAACGATGTGACTTATATTTCGGCAACCAATCTTATGTTGAGCAGTGGTCGCGGTGCATTACAAGATTCTTTGGCAGGCTTGCTGCCCTTCTTGCGAGTGCAAATGCAAGAAGAGATCGCAGCCATATCGCTCTCCAGCAACCTCAAGGAGCGTTGGTATGGCGAGTTACGAATCGTGGGCAAGAGCGCTCAGATTGCCCCCAAAGTGGAAAACCAGTTGAAGTCGATCTTGCAAGCGTTGCCCGATCAAGCCGAGTCGGCTTTGAGCACTTTTTCAGCGAATCCTTACTGGGCCAAAGTTGCATTCCGGCTGCCGCAGCAGTTGCGTACTTGGCAGAATTATTGGCGAACCGGCATTGAAGACGGACATACGGTGGCTAACTTTTATTTGCCTGCCAAAGCTGCCCCCAACTTACTGTTTGCTAGTTGGATGTCATTGCGAACACCGCTGGAAGCTAGCCCGATGCTGGCTGCCGCATCGCCGACCACTGGCCAAGCCCAAGCGATGTCGATGGAGGAAACACTTGAGTTACCGGTGACGATCGGCTTTGACCAAGAGTCTTTGGAGGCCGGCTCGCGCGAGGTCGCGGATGCCTTTAACGCCAGTCTCAACAATCCGCTGTCCAAGATTCAGATTGTGCTCAATGGTGGCGCACTAGAAAAGGACGGCATCACACGGAATCAGCAAATTCGCGATTTCCGCCATGAAAATAAGCCATTCCGCGAAGTCTTGATTAGCTTGGTGCGCAAAGCGAATCCGATAACCACCGTCCAGAATGCAAACGAAGTGGAACAGAAGCTGGTTTGGGTGGTTAAGGATGCTGATGCACGTATCATCGAAATCACCACGCGCGCCGCGGCAGCTAGCGCTAACCTGACCTTGCCACAAGAATTTGTGATTCCAGGCGGCAAGTAAAAAAAGGTAGGTTGTCGCCTGCGGCCACGTGGGTGTTATACTTGAACCAACGTGTAGAACCGCTCAGTTGCAGGAGGACACTTTGAAGTATTACGTTGGTATAGACATTGGTGGAACGACCACCACGATGGCCATTGGGGACGCTCAGCATAACATCGTTTGGGTTTCCCAGCAGTTTGCGACGGATGCTTCGGCGGGTCCTGATGCAGTAGTGCAAAAGATCGCTGCCCAACTCGCTTTGGCGACCTCCGCCTTAGATATCTTGCTGAGCGATATTGCGATTGTTGGGCTTTCCACGCCCGGTCCTGCCACGTTGGACGGGACCTTGTTGAACTCGCCGAATTTGAAACATCCTGCGTGGAACAATTATTCGATTCGTGGCGGCTTAGAAGCAGAATTGCTGAAGACCGGCTTTAAGAGCGAAGTGGTCTATATCGGTGATGGTCAAGCAGCGGCGTTGGGCGAATTTCAGGTTCGCAGCGGTCGCTGGCGGTGGCAGCAGTCCCAACTGTATGAAGCCGACTTAAGCTTGAGGTCGATGTTCATGGTCATCGTGGGCACCGGCTTGGGTGGAGGCGAAGTTCGCGATGGCAAGGTGGTCCGCGGTGTGGCGGGGCGAGCTGGCCATGGCGGACATATCTTCCTGCCTCCTGCTGCATTTCGCTATCCGCAAGACTCTCAGTTAGTCGTCGGAAACGCCAAATCGACGACCGAATCGGCAATCTCATTGACCGGTCTGACACACCAGTTGGCTTATCGACTGCAGTTGCCAGCCTGGCAAGACCACGAACTGAACCATCGACCGGGAACGGTACGTGATAAAGCAAAGACTCTGCGAGAATTGGCCGCAGCCGGTGACGCGTTGGCTAACGAGTTGTTTGATGACCAAGCTCGTGCGTTGGGAATCGGTCTGCTGAGCTTGAACTACATCGGCGACTACGATGCCATCATCATCGGTGGAGGCGTATGTGATTTGTCTTCGTCCGTAAGGCAACGTTACCTCCAACAAGTGCGCCAGGCTTATAGCGAATTTGCATTAGATGGTTTTCGATCGTTTAACGGCATCGATTTTTCGGTATGTGGCGATACCGCTCCAGTGATTGGCGCCGTTGCATTCGCAAAAGAGCAGCACCACTAGGTCTGCTCAAACGGGATCGATAAGCTGCGGTCGTACAAGCGATAGGTCTTGGTTCGGCGAGCACCGCCGCGTTCCAGCGAACCTCGAGAAAGCTGATTGCTTTCCAAGACCCAGGAGAACTCGCAATCATGAATGCCGCGAGCCAAGCAATCAGGAGTAATACGATCGGCGGCGACTAGGCCTAAGCCCCAGCGTTGAAATTCCGGCAGGATGTTGTTGCTGACCATGCGTATGCGCTTGATCTTCTTGCGTCCAAACAGCAAATGCAGGAATCCGAACGGGAACAATCGCCCGTCAATCTTTTTGATCAACGGATTATAATCCAGCAGCCCAAGTACCACTCCGACGGGTCTTCCGTCGACTTGCAAGATCGTCGTCAAATCAGGGTCTAGCAGCAATCGCAAACCTTCAGCCGTATGTTCGCCTTCGGCTGGCGACATGGGGACGAACCCCCAAGTGGAAATTAAGGCTTCGTTATACAGTTTGACAAACAATCGTGCTTCGTCCAGCAACTTGCGTGGGTTTGCCTTGCGGACGGTGACGTTGAATCGCCGTTTGACTTCTTCGATGACGAAGTAAAGCTTTGGATCAAGTTTCTCTAGCATCGAAGCTTCACCTTCGAATGCATACAGATCCTGCGTCTTTTCGAAGCCATGAGCAGTGACCAGCGATTCGTAGTAAGGCGCGTTGTAGGTCATCATAAACGTGGGGGGGGTGTCGAAGCCATCGACCAGCAATCCCAATTCATAGTTCAAAGACGGATTGCACGGCCCCCGCATATCGGTCATGCCATACATTCGCAAAAAGTCTGAAGCAGCAGAGAACAACAATCGCGCAGCTTGTGGGTCATTTTCGCAGTCAAAGAAACCGAAAAAGCCACGTTTTTCTTTAAAACGTTCGTTGTGTCCGTAATTCACAATCGCCACAATTCGGCCGACCACGATACCGTCGCGGCGAACGAGAAAGGCCCGCCCCAGATTTCGCTCGTAGAATGGATGGTGATGAAATCCAGCCAATTCCTCTTGGTTTTGTCGCAGCGGAGGCACCCAATTGGGGTCATCTCGGTACAGGCGCCAGATCAAGTCCATGAACTCGCGCTCTTGCAGTTTGTTTTCAACTGTTTCTACCGTATACAAAACTCAGCCTCCGCGAGAACGACAACTTGCACCGGCAGTCACTATAGCGATTCCCGACGCTTGCCTAAAGGGGCAGGTAGCATTGTAGTGGATCTTGCCAATGATCCGGGGGCACTGGAAACGCTAACACGAACCAAGAAGTCAGCCGATGTGCCGTCGTTCCTTGCGCTGCGCGCGACCAAGGATTGGATTTAGCTGGGTTGATTCGCAGGCGCCAGAGTTTCACGCAGCGCAGGCATAGCATGGCCGTTGACTACCGACGCCGTTTCGTCCTTGGCAGGCTCTTTGAGAAAATAATACAGCAAGCTGATTGCGACCACGCCGCTGATCGCTTGCCAATTGCTGGTGTAGTGAAAACCATCAGCGGTTTGTTCTACAAAAGGCTGTAGAACCGAAGGGGTCTTCTCCCACAATGTACTAGCCCGAACAAACAGCATTGACAAACTGTTATGGCAAACATGGATGATAATGCAGCAAACCACCGAACCGGTTCGCCAAGCGATTAATCCCAGCACGATCCCCATCAACCCTGCCGTGATCGACTGTTGCAGCACGCCATGCGATAGCCCAAAGAGCAATGACGTCACGAAAATCGCTCGGACGGTACCGCGATTGTGCTGCAGGCCGGCAAAAATAAAACCACGAAACGCAAGTTCTTCGCAAATGGCGGGGATCAACGCTAACGTAATCAGTAAGCCGACCAGCGGTGCTCCAGCGAGCATCGAATCGACGCCAGCCAGCGCAACTCGCGTATCGGCGGAAAATGGAAATTCGCTTTGCACCCACTGTGCAAGCTGGATGTAGGTCGGGTGCACACAGATTGCTACCAGCACCGCCGCTGGGATACTTAGCAAAGGCACGCGGTGCAGACGCAAGGCTTTGCGGATCGACGTTGTAAGGAATATCGCCATGATCAAACAAGGAGCCAGTATCATCGCCAACTGCGTGGCAATAGTCGATTGAGCGATATAGTTCCAATTGAGTTCCGTCGCCTGCGATTGCAATCGAGCGTAGAACAAGCCAATCAAAATGATCGCCGCACACAGGGCAGACATGGTCGGTGAAGCAACCTCGTCACGATCACGCCACAAGTGTTGCAGCCAAGCCGCCATGTCAAAACGATCGGTCTCGCGAAACAGGACGCTTTCTGATTCAAACTGCCTCACGGCCCAACGCGTCGCAAGCCAACAACTGGTGCCAGTGACCAAGATCACCATGGGGGCAAACAAGACCGCTTGTGCATACTGGCCTTCGACCAGAGTTCTTGCCAACAGGATCGCGCCCGCAACAGGGAACAAACTGGTACCAATCGACAAACGGATTCCCGGCATCATCGGCAACATCACCAACGGCATGCCAATCACTAACAGCGGCATGAGGTAGTATTGGCCTTCTTTGCTGCTGCGCGCTAGCGCGGCTACGGCCAGAGCGACAGAGCTGAAAAGGATGGAAATCGGCAACAGCATCACCAGCAGCCAACCAATCGCTCCAATGGGCAAAGGCCCCATGGAAACGGTCGTTGGCAGAGCCATACCCATCATGTTTTTGGCAACCACGGCAATCGTGATTTGCATACTCATAAGGTTGAGGACTGCGGTCAGGACGCTAAAGCAGATTACCGCTAGCAGCTTGCCCCACACGATCTCGCGTCGCGTGGCAGGACCACTCAGCAAGGTTTCCAAAGTGCCACGTTCTTTTTCGCCAGCGCACAAATCGATCGCGGGATAGAATGCACCTGTCAAAGCCCAAACAAACATGATCAGCGGCAGGATCTTGGCCCATAAGACCGTTTGCTTTTTGCCAACCTCAGCAACGTCTTGCAGAGAAACAGGAATGGCTTCCAGCATCTTGCGGTCAATTCCCGAACGCACGAGTTCTTTTGCTAGTCGATTGTCACGCCATTCTTGAATCTTGCGGTCGACATTGACGTAAGCGAACTGAGAGCTCTCGCTCGCCAGATCAGCGATAACGCGAACGCTGACCTCTTGAGTGCTGTCGTCAGCAAACACTATCGCGTCGGCTTGTAGTGCCGCCAGCCACTGCCGCTGCTCTTCAAGTGAAGCTGGGACAGTTTGGACACTTGAGGGCAGAGCAGTAGAGTTTGTCGCACCTTGATCCGTAGCGAGCGACTGGGAGTCGATCGGTGAACTGTCCGTCAGGATCACCCATTGGATCCCATTTCCCCGCTCATCGCTGAACAGAAATGTTTGTGTAGGCGATGGTAAACTGGCAGCATTGCGCTCGGTCGGCTTGGCGTTATTGGCCAGCTTTCCATTACCTTGCAAGGAACTCGAGCCTGCGGTTGATTCGACAGCGGATGACGCAAGGAATTCGAGAAAATCGGGTGGTAATTGAGTTGGATTGACAACAGCGATGGTGAGCTGCCGGGGCGTGCGCAGTTGAGCCATCTGCATCATCAACAGTCCCATCAATGGGTACAGCATCAGGGGCAAACAGAAGATGGTGAACATGGTACGCCGATCACGCAACTGATCGCGCAGTTCGCGATGGAACAAGCAACGAACGCGTTTCCAATTCATCGCGAAACTCCTACATTGGTTGCCGCACTTAATTCCGCGACGGCTTGCTGAGTCGCCAGATCTACGGAAGAACGAAATGTTGCACCGGAGTTTTTACTTTGCCTCTCAGCGGCTGACTGGATCAGCAGTTGAATGAACATCTCTTCGAAATCTTTTTGGTGGTGTCGATCGGCCAGTTCTTCCAGCGTACCGTGGTCCAAGATCTTGCCATGATCCATGATGGCCACTTCGTCACACAACCGTTCAACTTCCCGCATGATGTGCGTTGAGAAGATAATGCAGTGCCCTTCTTTTTTAAGGTCTGCGATGATTTGCAGCAGTGAGCGAGCGACTAAAACGTCCAGTCCAATGGAAGCCTCGTCAAAAATCAACACTGGAGGATCATGGATGAGAGCCCTCGCGATCGACACCTTTTGTTTCATGCCGGTCGACATTTTCGCGCCCAGTACATTGCGGATCTCGTCCAGTTGCAGTCGTTCAAAGATTCGCCGACCGCGGCTGTGGATGACATCGTCGTGCAATTGATGAAGCTTGCCGAAGTACTGCACAGTTTCCCAAGCGGTCATGCGATCGTAGACCGCAGTGTTATTGGAAACGAAGCCGATGTTTTGTCGAACAAGGTCTGGATCGGTGGTGGCGTCGTACCCGGCGACTTCGACTGTGCCGCTGGTGGGGGCCAAAATGGTCGCCAAAATTCGCAAAGTCGTCGATTTACCGGCGCCGTTTGGCCCCAGCAGTCCAAAGATCATGCCTTCGGAGGCGCGAAAAGAAACTCCGTCCACAGCGCGAAACTCGCCCAGTCGCAGATCCTCGTAGGTCTTCGTTAAGTTCGAAACGCAAACACCGCGCACAAAATGTTCCTTGATTAAGCCCTCTAGAACGGCCAACGCACTATCAAAGTGCTTAGTCCTATCGGAGAGACGAATACCATAAAGGCAATTCAAATCGCCTTAAAATGCCACATGGTGGCCAGGATATCGCTTGACCGGGCAAGTTGGTCGGTGTGCCAATTTTCGAGCGACAATCCTGGAATCTGCCGCATAAACGTTGCTTTCAGAAGATGACCACGCGGTCATTCTTGATTGATTTCAAAGCAAAAAAATGAAGGAAGTTTGAAGTTGGCAAAATAATCCCTAAAATGGGTAAATTCTGTCGACGGAGCAAGTGCGGTAGCTATACTATTAGCGTTGAGGATTAAGTACGCACGGCCGCGGGACAACCTCCAGTCACGAATTATTTGAAGAAACCGAATCACAGTTTCACACTTGTCGTTTTCCCAACCTTGAACAGGATTCAGCAGCATGATTTCAAAGTCTGTCTTCCGCGCAGCACTCGTCGCATCACTTTCCGTTGGCGGATGCATCTCCACTTTCGCTCAAGAAGCGTTGCCAGCCGAACCGGTTGCAGCAGCCCAGCGAACGGTGTCGACCAACGCCGTCGCAACTCGCCCGCTGAATAACCTGTATGTGAATCAATGGATTCAATTGCGAGCCAGCGGAGAATTGATCGGTAACGTGGTAAAACTGTCGGGGCAATCGTTCTCACCTGCTAGCGACATGCGTGTCGCGCTAGTGAAGAATGGCCAAATCGTTAGTGAGACAGTCACTCAATCGCAGGGCCAAGTGATTCTCAAAGACGTGCAACCAGGTTTGTACACCTTGGTAGCTCGTGGTGAAAACATGATCGGTAGTTTTTCGGTAGTCGTATTGGATACGGATGCGGGCCAGCATTTGCCAGCCGAATTCTCGATTCCTGTTGCGAACGTATCTAGCCAAGCTCTTGATTCGATGTTTGCTGGCCAGTACGCTCCGGGCCGAATGGCCGCGACAGTGATGGCCGAACCGACGGCAGACCCATTGGGACGCAGCCGCAACTACAATGTCCGTGACTACAAAGTCGCTTTGGATTCAGCAGGAACCTTGCACGGTGATTTGTCGTTACCAGGTCTTGCACCTGCCGACAGCAACGTGGGTGGTACGAACGTGGCCCTTTATCTAAATGGTCGCGAAGTCGCTCGCACTCAATCCGATGCCAACGGCCACTATACCTTTGAAAATACAAAACCTGGAACTTATTCGATCGTTGCCAACGGTGCAGCCGGATTTGCCGCGTTTGGAGTTTGTGCCGTTGAAGGCCCTGCTCAACTGTCCGCGAATGAAAGCGGCAGCTCAACTCGTTTTGTCTCTGCTGTTGTACAAGATCCAACTTCGGGATCGGTCGGTTCGGAGCTTAGCCCTATCGGCAACACAGCAGCGGTTGAAGAGTATGCGCTGGAGCCAACCGAAGATCGCGGTGCATTGCTGCCTCAAGGTCCGATGGCTGGTGGCCCGATGGGCGGCGGCGTTGGCGGTGGTATGGGTGGCGGAGCAGGTGCTGGCGGTGGAATCCTGGGCGGTGGTTTTGGCCCAATCGCGTTGCTGGGCGGCTTAGCCGGTCTTGCTGCAGCGATCGCTGCCGACGATGACAACGTGGTCCCACCGACAAATGGTGGCACGCAGGTTGTTACTGGCAACCTATAGGTTTTTCGCAGTTGATTTTTACTAAAACGGAAGGCGAGAGTTTTACTCTCGCCTTTTTTGTTTTAACAGCCAAAAAATCCATGACACGAACCGATTGGGCTCTAGCGCGTCGGTATTCGTCGTCTCTTTTGATTCGTTGGAAAGCTCTGCAGCATGCTAGCTGCCTCCGTGACAGGTGCCAGCATCACCATTCGTGCCTGGCACCAATTAGACAGTTCGCTAGCTACGCGCTGGCAGGATCGCCTAAAGCGTCAATCTTAGCTGCCAGGATAAAGTCGTTCACGCTCAATCCTTCGATCGCGTGGGTTGTCAGAACCACGTTCAAGTGCCGATAGCCCGTTAGGTGTAAATCTGGGTGATGCTGCTCGCGTTCGGCCAACTCGCCGATTTTGTTTGCGAATGCCAATGCTCGCAAGAAGTCTTTGCAATTCCAGTTCTTCGAGATGGCTTTTGCATCGACCGAGAGCTGCCAGCCCACGAGCTCTTTCAGTTGCAGCGTCGCTTGTTCAGGCGAAAACGACGCGATGCCGCCTTCGCAGGGAGTACATTTGGCAGTGTGAAGCGCTTCTCGGGTTTGAGGTGTCATATTGAATCCTAAGCTATAATAAAGGGACGGGATGAAACCATGCTAGCACAACCACCGGCAAACTTGAGTCCAAAATTGGCGGTTTAGCCGCAAACCACCGACTCCGCAGCCGCAGCCATTTGCTTTCCTTGCATCACCTATTGCTGAAATCGTCTCGATGAAGAGTTTTAAGGGAATGAGATATTATCGCACAATTCTGTTGTTCGCGCTTGCCGCATGCTGCAACATCAGTTGGGCGATAGATTGGGTTGCGCAAGAGAAATCGTTCAAGGAGAAGATCGGTCCATTGCTTGCAACCGCTTGTAACGATTGCCACTCGGGCGACGAAGCTTCTGCGGGACTATCGCTCAGCTATTTCCAGACCGCGAAATCGATCACAAAAGAGCGACACACTTTCGACAAAGTGATCGCTCGCTTAAAGATTGGCGATATGCCGCCAGCGGATGCGGAGCCCATGAGCGAGTCCGATCGAAAAGCGTTGATCGACTGGTTAAATAGTCTGCTTTACGATGTAGACTGCGGTCGCGCTACTAACCCAGGCGCGGTGACTTTAAGGCGGCTTACTAAGTACGAGTACCGCTACACGATTCGTGATTTGATTGGCGTCGATTACCCTAAGGCGGAAGAGTTCCCTGGGGACGATGTCGGCTATGGCTTTGATAATATTGGCGATGTGCTGAATATGCCGCCGCTGCTGATGGAAAAGTATATTGCCGCAGCGGAGGAGATCAGTTCGATGGCGATCACATTGCCTGAGCCCGGTCCTTCCATAAGTAATGTTTATCCGTTGGAACGTTTCAAGCTCGAAAAGGGCGGCAGCGTGACAGCTACGGAGATCAACATGTACTCCAATACAAAGGTAGAATTCCAAGAGAATGCACCTTGGAACGGAGTGTTTCATCTGGAGATTGTTGCAGGCGGCACCAAAGCAAAAAACGTTGGCCCAGAGGTGATGGTCATGCTGAATGACAAGCCCGTGGGCAGAAAGACGGTAACTGCCGATGTCGGCAAAGACAATACGTTCGATTTTCCACTAAAGCTGAAAGCGGGCCCGCAGAAGATAGCGATTGCTTTTACCAACGACGAGAACATCGAATTGCCCAATGGAGAAAAGCAAGACCGCAACCTAAAGATCTTTTCGATTCGCTTTTACGGAGCAAAACCGCAACCGCCATTAAACCCGGCGACCGTTCCAGAGTCTCACCGTCGAATCATTACTGTTACGCCCAGCGCGCAACTCAGTAACGATGAAGCATTGCGACGCGTTATATCGCCTCTGGTCGTTTACGTCTATCGTCGACCAGTTAGCAAAGAGGAAACCGAACGCATGGTGCAATTGGCAATCAATGCCATGGAAGAGGGTGAATCGTTTGAAGGAGCGGTTCAACTAACGCTGCAGGCCATGCTGTTATCGCCGAACTTTTTATTCAAAGTCGAGCAACCTAGAGTGCCCTCTGGCGAAGAGTTTCCGCTGCTGAATGATTTCGAGTTGGCCAGTCGTATCAGTTACTTTCTGTGGAGCTCTTTGCCAGACCGAGAACTGCTAACGCACGCTTGGAAGAAGCAACTCCGCGATCCCAAAGTGCTCGAGCAAGTGGTCGCTCGAATGATGGCTGATCCGCGGGCCACGCGTTTTGTCGATAACTTTGCCGGCCAGTGGCTTACGCTGCGGAATCTGGAGAACTTTGAACCCAACAGCAACCTGTTTCCAACTTGGAACCGTGAGATTCGCAGTCTTGCTCGCCAGGAGACTCTTACGTTTATCTACAACGTCTTTCGGGAAGACAAGTCTGTCATAGAATTGATTGATGCGGACTACTCGTATATGAACGAGAAACTGGCTCGGTATTATGGAGTCCCAGGCATCAAAGGCAACGAATTTCAAAAAGTCAGCATGCGTGCTCAACCACGCCGTGGACTACTAACGCATGCTTCGGTTTTAGCGGTAACCAGCAATCCTACGCGCACTAGTCCGGTCAAACGTGGAAAGTTCGTGCTGGATAACATATTGAACACCCCACCGCCGCCGCCACCGCCCGGCGTACCGGAACTGGAGAAGGTCAAGCTGACCGGCAGCCTTCGTGAACAAATCGAGCAACATCGCGCAGATCCTGCTTGTGCTGGATGCCATAAGCTGATGGACCCGTTAGGACTGGCGCTGGAGAATTTCGATGCCGTAGGTCTTTGGAGGACCAGTGATCGAGGCGAGGCAATCGATTCGTCCGGCGTTTTGCCTTCTGGCGAATCAGTCCGCCATGCGGGCGATTTGATCAAGGTTTTGCGAACTCAGCACTCCGAAGAATTCGCACGATGTTTAACTGAGAAGCTCATGATTTACGCGCTGGGCCGCGGTTTAGAGTATTATGATAAATGCGTCGTCGACAAAATATTGAAAGAATCTAAGCCAACAAACTATCGCTTCTCCGCAATCGTAATGGGTATTATTCAGTCAGACGCATTCCAACGCAAAGGCTATCGGGACGAACCATGACCAGAAAACCTCTCTCTCGCCGAACTGTACTTCGTGGCCTGGGCACTGTAATGGCATTGCCTGTATTGGAAGCGATGACTCCAAGAACTGTGCTTGGAGCTGCAGCGGGTAAACCGCCGCTGCGAATGCTGTTTGTGAACACACCCAATGGTGCTCATATGCCAGCGTGGACGCCCAGCGAATTGGGTACAAGCTATACGCTGAATGATACGCTAAAGGCATTGCAGCCCTATCGCGAATACGTGAATGTTTTGTCGGGCCTCACGTTGGATGGCGCACGAGCTCACGGGGACGGCGGAGGTGACCATGCTCGCAGCGGCGCTTCGTTTTTGACCGGCAGTCACCCTCGCAAAACCAATGGTGCAGATATTCAGAACTCTGTATCGGTTGACCAAGTCGCAGCCCAAAACCTTGGCCATTCGACTCGTTTCCCATCCTTGGAGCTTGGTCTTCAAGGCAGTGCCCAAGCGGGCAGTTGTGACTCCGGTTATTCGTGCGCCTATTCCAGCAACCTGTCGTGGCGGAATGCAACAAGTCCGCTTGCCAAAGAAGTCAATCCAGGCACTCTGTTCGACCGCATCTTTGGCAGTGAAAATGTCGCTCAGGCAGCTCAAGCTAAGGCGTCTCGCAATTCGCGTCAGAAAAGCGTTTTAGATTTTGTGATGGAGGATGCGAAACGTATCAACAATAAGCTGGGCGAGAACGATCGTCGGAAGCTGGACGAATATATGTACGCGGTCCGAGACGTTGAAAAACGATTAACCACTTCGAACAAATTGCGCGTAGGCGAAGACGGCATTCCGAATTTCCCTCGACCAGCCGGCGTCCCAAGAGATCGCAGCGAACATGCAAAACTGATGATGGACATGATGACAATCGCTCTGCAGACCGATTCATCTCGCATTATAACTTTTATGTGGGCCAATGAAGGCAACAACGATCCATACCCAGAGATCGGAGTATCCGAAGGCCATCACGACGTCTCGCATCACGGCAAGAGCGATGAGAAACAACACAAGATTCAGAAGATCAATTCCTATCATGCCGAACATTTTGCGTACCTGTTATCACAGCTTTCGCAAGTAAAAGAAGGTGAGGGTAACTTACTGGACAACATGATGATTGTGTATGGCAGCGGCATCTCGGACGGCGACCGTCACAACCACGATGACCTGCCCATCTTGTTAGTCGGCAAAGCAGGCGGACGACTCAAGCGAGGTGCTCACTACAAATACGAAAAGGACACGCCGCTTTGCAATTTGTATGTGTGGATGCTGTCGCAGTTCGGCGTGAAGACCAGCAGTTTTGGTGACAGTAGCGGAACCCTGAAGCTTGGCTAATCGTTCGCAAATCCGTAAAGTACTTCGTGATAATGCGAAACGTCTCCATGCGGAAGGCAAGATCGTTGATGCACTCATGCAACTCGATAGCCTGATCGGGGAGGGACTGGCCAAGGCAGACGATTGGTACCTCACCGGTGTTCTACTGTGTGAAGTGGGCGAGTTCGCGCAATCGATTGGCGCTTTTGAACACTGTCTATCAGCGAACGCCAATCATGTCGAAGCTCGTCACGAGTTAGGGCGATCTTACTACCGCATGGGGGAAGCAGATCTTGCCGCATTCCATGTCGAGCAAGTGGCCGAAACGACCAGCTCCCTAGGCGTTTGGTCTGGCCTAGCAGCGATTGCTCCGTGCGTACCAAGTTATGACCATGCTAAAGTTCTTGCGATTCGTCGCCGTTATGCTGCAATTCTGCGGTCCGAGGAACAACCTGCTCCGGTCTCTCCGCGGGCGGCTTTAACCAGCGGCTCTCGTCTGAAGATCGGTTACGTTTCAGCGCATTTCCATGGGGCAAACTATATGAAGCCCGTCTGGCCCGTGATCCATGCGCATGACAGCTCAGGCTTTGAAATTCACTTGTTTGCAGATAGCGAAGCATCGCAGGTGGATTGGAATTGGCTGCAGAATCCAAACACACGACGGCACTCGATCGCAGGCCTAACCAATGGTGAAGCCGCGAGCTTGATAAGAGCTCAAGAAATCGATGTCCTCGTAGATTTAAGCTCTTACAGCACACCGCGTCGATTAGGCATGTATGTTCATCGTCCAGCGGCCGCGGCGGTAAGCTGGTTCAATCAGTTTGCCACCGGCGGCATCGAGGAAATCGGCCATCTGATTGGTGATGCGACCGTGATTAAAAGTTCGGAAACGGCAGATTACAGCGAGAAGCTGTGGACACTACCGCTAAGTTATCTAACGTTTCAAACGAATCATAGAGCTCCTGAGATTGTCGTTCGAGACGTCGGTGTGCAACAACCCTTTGCCTTCGGCTGCTTAGGCACGATGTATAAGATCACTCCCGTTGTCGTGTCGGCCTGGGTCAAGATACTTCAACAAGCTCCCGAAGCGAAACTGATTTTGTCCAACCACGAATTAAAGTCCCGCTGGAACGGCCAACGTTTGCAGCAGCAGTTTGAACAGCAAGGCATCACTGCTGAACGAATCGAGATCCTGCCGCCAGCTCCGCATTACGACTTCTTGCAGTACTATGGTCGCATCGACGTGACGCTGGATACGTTCCCTTACAACGGAGGCACGACGACGATGGAGTCGCTTTGGCAAGGCGTACCCGTGTTGACCTTCGATGGCGATCGTTGGGCTTCACGAACCAGCACGTCGATTCTGATGCATTCCCCAGTCGCGGAGTTTGTAAGGCGCGATGTGGATGACTATGTCCAATACGCGGTTCAACTTGCAAGCGATCTTGACCAGCGAACTAGGCTTGCGAACCTGCGGCCTCGCCTACGAGAGATGTTGGCCACATCGGATGCTTGCGATTCCACTCGATTGTGCCGAGAGTTAGAATCGATTTACCGCCAGATTGCGTGCGAGGTCATGTAACTTAGTCGCGGAGTATTCGTTGAAAGAATTGCAGGTCGAGCCACTGGTCGAACTTCCTGGCGGCTTGTCGTATCGTTCCACATTGCGTAAAGCCAAACTGCAGATGCAATCGAATGCTCGCGGCATTTTGCGAGTCAATGCCGGCTACCATGCAATGTTTTCCATCAGCAAGCGCAGTATTAACAAGCTCTTGCAGCAAAAGCCGTCCATAACCCGCTCCTTGAGATTCGCGGCGCACATAGATGGAATGCTCAACTGTCGTGCAGTAGGCTTCAAAGGGTCGGAATATTGAATAAGATCCAAATCCGATGAGAGTCGCGTCGTGATCGACGATTGCTTTGATCGGCAAGCCAGCCTCATGCCGCTGCTGCATCCACCTCACGGTTTGCTCGACAGAACGTGGACTTATGTCATAGATCGAACAGCTATGCAAGATTTCATAGTTGACGATTTCGGTAATCTGCGACGCAAACGATAGGTCGCAATCGACGATGCGTGTTGTTCTCATCAGCAATCATTGATATCTTTACAAACCGACTGGTGTTCCAGCATGGTTGCGACCAGTGCCGTCCAACCGGTTTGGTGGCTAGCCCCCAGTCCGCGGCCATCATCGCCGTGGAAGTACTCATAAAACAACGGCAACGAGTTCCAGTGCTCGCATTCGGCATATTGTTTGTCGTGGCCATGGCAAGGCATGCGACCCTCTTTGTCTCGTTGGAAAAGCCTTATCAAGCGGCGTTCGATCTCTTCGGCGACTTGCTGCAAGTTCATCATGCAGCCTGAGCCCGTGGGACATTCAACTTGGAAAGAATCCCCGTAGTATTGATGATAAGTCCGCAGCGATTGAATGATCAAATAATTGATAGGGAACCAGATTGGACCACGCCAGTTACTGTTGCCACCAAAGAAGTAACTATCGCTTTCGCCAGGTACGTAGGACACGCGCTCGGAGCCACCTTCGTATTCGAAAACAAACGGTTGGTCACGATGTATGGCTGACATGGACCGTATTCCATAATCGCTTAGAAACTCGTTCTCATCGAGCATGTACGAAAGCAGTTTTCGAAATCGCTCAATCGAAGGAATCGCGAGCAGACGCATCCCCGGGCGACCGTCACATGAGCCTAATCGCTCGAGGTATGTCATGTGCGCCGAGAATTCAGGCTTGTTCTCAAGGAACCAATTCATGCGGCGCTGGAATCCAGGCAGTCGAGATATCAAGTCGTCGTGCAAGATGACCGGTGTGCACAGCGGCATGAGGCCGACAAGCGAGCGGACTTTCAAGGCAATGCTTTTGCCATCACGATAAATGTGATCGTAATAGAAGCCATCTTCTTTCTCCCACAACCCGAAGCCGTGCAGCGAATTCATCGCTGCAGCGATCGAAACATAATGTTCAAAGAACTTGCTGGCCATATCGCCGTACGCTTGATTCTCTTCCGCCAACTCCAGGGATATTTGTAGCATATGCCCACAGAAAAACGCCATCCAAGCGGTTCCATCGGCTTGATCGAGCACACCGCCACCAGGCAGTGGTTTGTTGCGGTCGAACACTCCGATATTGTCTAAGCCCAAGAAGCCACCGCTGAACAAGTTCTGGCCTCGCGTGTCTTTGCGATTGACCCACCAAGTAAAGTTCAGCAGTAGTTTCAAAAACACTCGCTTCAAAAATTCCTTATCACGACCTCCCGGCGGTCCACTGATGCGATAGACCTCCCAACAAGCCCAAGCGTGGACGGGCGGATTGACGTCGCTGAGCGCCCATTCATACGCCGGAATCTGACCGTTGGGATGCATGTACCATTCGCGGAGGAAGAGCAGAAGTTGGGATTTCGCGAACTCCATATCCACGCGAGCCATCGGCACCATGTGAAACGCAAGATCCCAGGCGGCATACCAAGGGTACTCCCATTTATCGGGCATCGAAATCACATCACGATTAAACAGATGAGTCCATTCGTTGTTGCGTCCCTGCTTTCGCCAATCAGGCAGCGGCGTTCGCGACGGGTCGCCGTCCATCCAACGTTCTACTACATAGAAATAAAACTGCTTGGTCCATAACAAGCTACCGTACGCTTGTCTCGCAATACGTTTTTCTTCATCGGTCAAGTTGCTGGGAATTCGGTCGTCGTAGAATATATCTGCTTCCTTACGACGCTTCTGCATCAACGAGCTGAAGGCACGGTTGGTCGTACAAGTGAACCCCACGTCGTCGTGCACGGCCGATAGGCGCATGTGCAAGACCAATGGCTCATCCGGTTTAATGACCGTCATGACATGAGCGGCGCACTTGGTGCCTGTTTTCTTCGGATTGACGGCCTTGATGTTGCCTTTGACAATGTATTCATGGAAGGCATCTTTGAAGTGCTGTCCTGAAGTAGGCGCTCCGGGATGCCGTTGCGGGTTGGTTGCATTCTCGGTAAACAGCCATTCGACTTGCGTGTTCTTGTGCGCTTTTGAAGTCACCGCAAACTCAAACTGGTACTTGCCCAAGGTCGCGTGCTCGATAGCTACAAACTCGTCGTCTTGCAGGTAGCAGCGCGGCACTTCGGTGCTATCTTCCGGGATTTCGCCCCAATCCCAAGTGTTTCGGAACCAAAGCTGTGGCGCGACATGAATCGCGGCTTCTCTGGGCCCCCGATTATGGATGGTAAGCTCGATAAAGATATCGTCAGGCGCAGCCTTGGCGTATTCAACGTAACAGTCAAAGTACTCGTTATTGGCAAAGACTCCGGTATCCTTAAGTTCATACTCAGGCTCTTGTCGTGATCGATGGCGATTGATGTCGGCCAAAGCTTCGTAGGGAAAGCGGTGCTGCGGATACTTGTACAACGCCTTCATGTAAGAATGAGTAGGCGTTGAATCCAAATAGTAGTAGCACTCTTTCACATCTTCGCCGTGGTTGCCCTCTGGGCCAGGGACGCCGAACAAGCGTTCCTTCAGAATCGGATCTCGCCCGTTCCAAAACGCTGGCGCAAAACAGAGACGACATTGTCGATCACAGATGCCCAGCAAACCATCTTCCCCCCAACGATAGACGCGAGACCTCGCGTGGTCATGAGGGAAGTAATACCAAGGTTGCGCGCTGTCAGAGTAATCTTCGCGGACAGTCCCCCATTGTCGCTCGGAGAGAAAAGGGCCCCAGCGGAGCCAATTTTCTTCTCGGTTCTTCGACTTTGACAACCGAATCGCTTCTGCAATTTTGCTGCTGGTCGAGGATTCGCTTGTAATCTGGTTCTTAGCGCGTTTGGCCATCGCGATTTATCTTTCTAGCTTCAATCAATGGAACTCGCATGATGTGGTGATGTATGAAGCCGCCCCTTTTAGGTTTCGGCCCTTAGGGGAAACCGCTGGACCGCATTGTCTTGGAATCTCCGCTGCTGGCAAGTGAAAAGGCTAGTTTCCAGGCCGACGTTGCTGGAGTCCAGCTTTCATGATTCGGTAAAGGGACAACATCGCGCCCATCAATAGGCCCATGGCAACAAACATGACCGCAACTGGCAAGAGATTTCCAAACTGAACCAAAACCGGCTGCAACCAAAGATTCCAGATCGCATCCCATTTTACCAAGCAGTACAGCGTGGCCATGCACAAATAGGGGCCAAACGGCGTGGCGGCTTCGCCAGTCACTAAAGTAAACACGATTACGATCGGCAAGGCAAAGAGCGGCGCGTAGAAGAAGCTAACGCCAACAATTTGCCACCCTAGAAACGCTCCCACCATCGCCATCAACAACACATCACCAAATCCAAGCGCTTCCACACGCAAGGAAACACTGGCCACGATACGAATAAACCATACAATCCCGCCACCTATTGTCATGCCGCACAGAGCGGTGAACAACGACAACCACGCTTGAGGAGCAATCAGCGTATAAGCCAAGGTAATCAAGAGAGCGCCAGCTACCGCGATACCGACTAATAGTTTCCAAGTAGGCTGCCTTACAAGTCCTGCGAAAAAGTAACGCATGGCTTTACGCACGCCCCGCCGCAGAATGACACGGCGATCGGCCAAGGCAAAACACCATGCCCAAAACATGATGATCGCGACTATCACCCCCAACCAGGAATAGATCCACAACGATGGCAAGTCGGGGGTTGCATAGCTCATCGGTATCAAAGCACCATTCCGACCATTGGGGTCCACGACCCACAACTGCCACTGTGGAATTATCGCCGCTCCCAACAGTCCAATCAGCGTCCCCGGCACCGTGATTAAGTCGGGGATCAACATCTCATCAAAGTCGATGAAGGTCGCAATGACCAGTAGCGGCAGCAGGATGGCATGACCCAAAAAATGCCAATGCAGATCCAGAGAACTAATGGCTGCCTGTGGCCCCCATCCTGGCAATAGTCCACCTTGGGTTTCCCACAAATACAGTGCGACCAACAGCCCAGGCACCACAAGCTCTATCAGCGCGGGACGCACCCAAAACCAGGCTCCCCATTGCTGACTTTCTCTGCGACGCAGCAACCAGCCGAAAACAGGTAAGTAGTGGGACCAATGACGACCGACGGTTGCTCCCGATTTAACAGCCGTCCAAGGGCTGATTCGCTGACCGAAATACGACCAACTAGCAATGGCCCAAGTAGTAAAGGGACCCATGACCAGAAAGCCTAACAGTGCGATGGCCGTCACACGAACTTCAAGGGGCAAATTGGCAAACCAGAGCATTGGAAAAGTCAAAAAAGCAGCCAGACAGTAAACAGACACAGATCTTATCAAGCTTCTGGTGCCTTGCATGCTCGTCGACCGTGTTACAAGCAAAAAACAAGAAGGTAAACTGATTTTTCAGCCTACCTAACTGGCCTTCGCCGTTCCGATCAAGCCTAGCGCTCTTGTGCAAACATTTTCGGCAATTGCAGAACTGAACGACAAAACCTATTCAAAACCGATCCCAGAAGCTAAAATCAGCAACCAAATTTACGAGACACGATCTCCTGTTCACACAGGCCTTCTGGCATGCCTCGCCAGAGCGCCGCTGGATTCCGCAATCTCCCCGCCTAAAGCTATTTCCACGACTATGTTGCAGACCAACACCAAACTTTGCTTGAAAGAAACTGAACGGAAGCAGATGCGGCGAGCTGGCCAGTTCAATGCGCAGTTGATGGACCACGTGCGTCAATTCATCCGGCCAGGCATTACGACCGGCGAAATCGACGCAATCGTTTATGACTTCACGATTGCCAATAAGCATCGCCCAGCCACGCTTGGTTATCAAGGATACCCAAAGAGTTGTTGCACTAGCATCAATGACGTGATCTGTCACGGGATTCCCGACAACACCGTTCTTCGCGAAGGCGACATCGTCAATATCGATGTCACCTCTGTCGTCGATGGCTGGTACGGCGATCAATCGGAAACTTTCTTGGTTGGTCGGTGCAGTTCCGAAGCGATCGCGGTGACGCAATGCGCCTTTGATGCCATGCACGCCGCAATTGACAATTTAACTCCAGGTTGCACTGTCAGTAAGATTGGTGATGCAGTTGTGGCCGTTGCATCCAAACGTGGCTTGTCCGTGGTCCGCGAGTATGTCGGCCATGGTTTGGGGCGCAAGTTTCACCAGTTCCCTAATGTGCCTCATTACCCGGACCGCAAGTCGCGACAAGATCGGTTGGAACCAGGTTTGTGTTTCACGATCGAGCCGATGATCAACAGCGGTAGCCGATTTGGCAAAGTGGACACGAAAGACAATTGGACCGTGCGAACTCGCGATGGCCGCTTGTCCGCTCAGTTTGAGCATACGATCTTGATGACCGAAGATGGCCCCGAAATCCTAACACTAACGGCCAATGGTCCGCAAAAAGGGCATGTCTTTGTCTAGAAAAATCAAAGGATATCTGTGAACGAAGAATCGGAATCTACGGCCAGCTTCAAGGGCCTTCGTATCGCGGCGTTGGAAAGCCGACGGCGCGACGACATGCACCGCTTGATAGAACGTTTTGGCGGCGCACCTTTTGTATCGCCATCGATGCGGGAAGTGCCAATCGAATCGAATCGTGAAGCGATTGATTTCGCCTATCGTGTGATAACCGGCGAAATCAGCGTAGTTATCTTTCTAACCGGCGTTGGCTTTCGACAGTTGCTCGCAGCGATTGAGAAACACGTTGACACCCAACGATTTCTACATGCACTTTCCGACATTACCACTATTGTGCGTGGCCCCAAACCACTGGCCGCTATGCGTGAAGTTGGCTTGCAACCGACCATCCGAGTTCCTGAACCAAACACTTGGCGAGAACTGCTGCAATCGATTGACCAAAACGTATCGCTCAATGCTGTGACAGTCGGTCTTCAAGAGTATGGAGTTACCAACCATTCATTGGTCGCTGGCTTAGAGGCCCGCGGCGCATCGGTCGTGAACGTGCGTGTGTACCAATGGGACCTGCCGCTAGACACCAAGCCCCTGGAAGACAACATACTAGCGATGATCGGCGGCCAGCGAGACGCACTGCTCATTACTAGTGCCCACCAGGTGGTGAATCTACTTCGGATGGCCAGGCAATTGGGTGTCGAACAGAAGCTGCGACAATCGCTTGACCAAATGGCAGTGATGTCCATCGGCCCGACAACCACGGAGATGATGAAGCATTTGGAACTGCCGGTAGATCATGAACCCGACCATCCCAAAATGGGGCACCTTGTCTCCTCTTCTGCGGCCCATACGCAGCGCATCCTTTTTATGAAACAACAGTGGACTTCCAACGCCGAAGAGACGACGAGTATTCGAATGAAAGATCAAGCAGCCAGTACACCAGCTTCCGAAACGGACGAGTTACAAAATAGCCCTTTTATGCGAGCCGTTCGTCGACAGCCCACTGATGTAACACCCATCTGGCTAATGCGCCAAGCCGGTCGTTATATGGCGGAGTATCGCGCTGTGCGTGACAAGGTCAGTTTCCTGGAACTGTGCAAACGACCTGAATTGTGCGCGGAGGTTATGGTCACGGCCGTCAATCGCTTGGGCGTCGATGCTGCGATTATCTTTTCCGATCTGCTGCCTATCCTTGAACCGATGGGCATGGACCTGGAATTCACTGCGGGGGACGGCCCTCAAATCCACAACCCTATTCGACAGCCAGCAGATATTGATCGCGTCCAGGCTTTGTCCAACATGGAACAGTTGCAGTTCGTGGTCGACACTGTAAAACAAACGCGAGCTGCTTTAAAGCCGAACATACCGGTCATTGGTTTTGCCGGTGCTCCGTTCACTTTGGCCAGCTACATGATTGAAGGCGGAGGTTCGCGAAACTATGTTCATACAAAGTCTATGATGTTTGGCGACCCACCCGCCTTTCATACCTTGATGCAGAAGCTAGTGGACTCGTTGGTGATCTACTTGAACGCACAAGTTGACGCGGGAGCCCAATGCTTGCAGATATTTGATTCTTGGGCCGGCTGCTTGTCGCCCGCTGATTACCAGATCCACATACTGCCACACATGCAAAGGCTGTTGGCGAACATCAACCCTCGCGTTCCAGTCATTAACTTTGCTACCGGCAATCCACTGCTGTTACCGCTGTTGCGAGGTGATGCGAGGACGACGGTGGGGGTCGACTGGCGAATCGAGATTGATCGGGCCTGGGATATGATTGGACAAGATCGCTCAGTACAAGGAAACTTGGATCCGACGATTCTTTTTACTGAGCCAGCGACGATCCGCGAGGCGGCCAAGACGATCTTAGACCAAGTCGGCGGGCGCCCTGGGCATGTGTTTAACTTGGGACATGGAATCCTGCCACATACTCCGGTAGATAACGTGATCGGCCTGATCGATGCGGTCCACGAAATGTCGGCGAAATAGAAAACGCGAAAAGGCAGTTGCATAGCACAACTGCCTTAACACCGTTTGAAAGTCAACCGCAGCATTATCCTATCGCAGCGTGTTACCGCTGCTGTTAAGTGGCTGAGCGAACTGTGGCGGCAGGCTGTACCCGGTTGCTTGTTCTTGCTGCGTCTGAGCTGGCGGAGCCTGCAAGGCGGCACCTGTGTTGACGGGCTGAGTAGTCTGCTGAGTAGGAGTTGCAACAGCCGTCGCCTTGGAAATATTTTGTGGCGATTCAGGCAATGTGTCGGCCATGTTCTCGAAGTCAACCATTACTGGATCGGAGTTCTCGCCAGTGTCGATCGCCATTCCTGAGATTCGCCAAGCGTTTTGTTCCAAATGAACGGTGAATACAACTTCGGTTTTTAGTTGACCGCCGGTCTCCGACGGCTCGATCCATTCCGCTTCGACAAAGGCCGCATCCGCGTCTTTGTCGGAAAACTGCGTTCTTCCGATACGGAAGCTGGATTCTTCTGACCCCAACGGATCAATCGTCAGGCCGCGTCGATCGATTTCCTGCTGAGCGACCGTCGTAAGCAACGCACGGGTCTGTGCGGCGTTACCATTTTTTAGGCTGTCCAAGAAGAACGAGACCACCTCGCTGGCAGGCGTCAGCGTCTTGACCATTTCGCCTGTAATGATTGGGGCGGATTGTGTAGCGACAGTTGTATTAGCTGCATTTTTCGCTGCAGTTGGTTCAGTACTTGATTTGCTGCAACCTGCATAGGAGACAAGTGCGACTAGGGCAATCCAATGCTGCCATGACTTTGTCATAAAATCTATCTCACGGAATCGACGTGGAAATGGGGACCATCAACAGCCCGAACACTAAAGAAAAAGGTTCGTCCACGTCAACGTCGATATTGTCGCAAAGGGCACGCAAAGCACTTGTGTTTTCCACAACGGACGGTCAGGAAATTAGCAAGCTATCGACTAAGCACGATTGCGGAGTCGGGCTTGCAATTCTTTCATCAAGCTTTCGATCGCGGCCGAGTCTAGCTCTCGAAATTCTTCGCCTGTCATCTCTGGAAGTTGCAGCATCTGCTGCAGCATTTGGACTTTCCCCAGCCATACACCTCGTGCTTCACCTTCCGATTGAGCCGATAGCAGTCGGGCTTCTTCATCCCGCTGGGCCTTAATTCGCAAGTCGTATAAACGACGCTGTTTTGGTGAGCGTTGAATCATGAACAAAATCTTCAATACTTCCTGAAAAACAGGATTGGGCAGTCTATCCAATAACTGACGAGGTGTCGAACCTTCAGCGAATCGAAACAAGACCACAGAAACAACCTTTTGACCTTTAACCGGCTTTAATCTTCTCGTGCGACATCCTTCATAGCCCGCGTAATAAAGGCTGCCAGAGCCTGGCGATTGGTGGTCTCGGAAAGGAACCGCGTCGAGCCATCGCAGAACAACGTCATCGCTCCGCCGCGATGCAGCGAACGAATCTCATTGTCACCAATCCAGACACTGCGATCATTGATCGATCCCGATTGCTCAAACACATTGCGACCATTGATCCATTCCGAATCTGGACCAGCACTGTCTTCCGCCACAGCCATGGTATTGGATAACCCATCCACAATCTCGGATGCGTAGAAGGAGCGGTCGTAGATAAAAACACCGTTATTCGTGTTGCGTTTGGTAGTCAAACGCTGGCCGTATAAACCACCGTAATCCGAGGGACCACGCAACTGAGGTTTGCGTACCACCGAGGGACAAAGGTAAATCGAAAGTTTCGTGGCGGCGGGCGCCGCGTTGTCAGGATGGTCAAATGGCTTGGTGAAATCAATCTGGTCCGCAATGACGGCTTGATCCAGAAATGGCAGTATGGAGGCTGACCATGCATATTGCCTAGCGTTGGAGCGTGCGTTGGGCCGCCATTCCATACAACCATACGGGAATCGCCGAAACGTCGAATCATAAGCAGTAATTGCAACGCCGATCTGTCGCAAATTTGACATGCAATGCGTGCGCCTAGCGACCTCGCGACTGCTCATCACAGCCGGCAGTGTCAGTGATACCAACACTCCAATCACTCCCATCACGACCAGCAATTCGATCAACGTCATTGCAAGTCGGCAGGATGGTCGATGCCCGTTGATCAGCAAGCTTCGGAAATGATTGGGTCGATGTTCACTCACTGTTCTATTTTGCCCACGTACGATAGTAATCAATGGTCGCTTCTAAGCCTTCTTCCAAAGTAAACTGCGGCTCGTATCCCAACAACTTCCTGGCAAGAGTGATATCTGCAAGGGACTCTCGCACATCTCCGGCTCGTGCTGGCTCAAATTTGGGTTCTACGTTCAATCCAAATTGCTCGGCCAGCATCAGAAGCAATTGCAACAACGTGGTTTGACGACCATCCGCCACGTTGATAACTTTGCCACCCAGGCCACTGGTCTTAGCTGCCAGTAGGTTACCATGGACGACGTTCTTTACAAAGCAAAAGTCCCGGGATTGCTTCCCGTCGCCATAGATAATTGGCGATTGCTGCTGCACAATTCGAGTCACAAAAATTGGAATTACGGCAGAGTACGGACTGTTCGGATCTTGTCTAGGACCAAATACGTTGAAATAACGGATACCCGTCGTCTCCAGCCCGAAACTGTGAAAGAACGCTTGACAATAGTATTCTCCTGCCAACTTCGCCGCGGCATAAGGCGATAGAGTCATCGGCAAATCGCTTTCTCGTTTGCTACTAGTCGGCTGATCACCGTACGCACTGCTGCTAGCTGCATAAATGAAACGGTGCACGCCAGCCTTGGCACTTTGGTTCAGCAGGTTCAGCGTTCCAGTGGCGCACGCGTGGTGAGATGCCAACGGCTTCTCAATCGACAGCGGGACCGATGCGAGTGCCGCTTGATGGAAAACGACCTCCACGCCTTTAACTGCTTTGGCAACTACCGTTTCGTCGCATACGTCCCCTTCGATGAATTCAACGTCGTTCCCAATGGCAGCGATATTTTTGCGAAAGCCCGTGCATAGATTGTCCAGCACCCTGACAGTGTGCCCTTCCTCAAGCAGTCCTTCTGCGATATGCGATCCAATAAATCCAGCGCCGCCAGTGACCAAGCAAATTGCCATGTAGCTCTTCTCTTCCGTTAAATTGACCTCGCCGATGCAATACGGTGCTCACGCCGACAGGACAGTTCGATATCCGTGGAATTCGCCGCAAGCCGTGCGCCTGCGGACAACCAAGGAGTGTACAAAATTAAGTGCCAAAGCGGGAGCCTAAAAGAAAATAGGCACCAGGGCAGTAAAAGAATTGCAGCCGTTTACTCCTCGATCGGCCGCAAGGCATTCGCCCCTGTTTTGGTCGCAGCAAGATGGGGGATTGAAATTTGAAAAAGGCACTCTGCCGCTTAAACAGGAAGCGGTCGGGGAAAGTTATTCAGGCCCCACTTTTTTTAGATTCGCAGCTTGAAACAGATTAAGCCAATTCAATTGCGTTTGTTGGGAAGGCGCTTCGTGGCTAGCAAGTGTATACGAAATGCGATGCACGTCTTGTGGCCCTTTCATAAGACGCACCAATTGGTGCCGGTTTGGTTGCTCCCCAATGCCAGGAATTTCAAACGCCACGATCACGGAATCTTCGCTGATCACCAGGACTTTGTGCTGAGCGTTTTCATATCGCCCAGTGACCTGTTTGACTAGACGCTCCATAACCACGTCCATGCTACCGATCGCAGCCGCATCCAAGATACGTTCCACTTCAAATAACTCCGTCCAATTCGCGATCGTCTCTCCCGGTAAAAAGTAGTGGGCGGACACCGAACCCTTGGACTTGCGGCGCAACCCTACCGTCCAGCCTCGTCCATCAAGATCAATGGTCACAATCTCCGTCGGCCGAAACAACGCGTCGGTAGCTCCTCGCAAATCAATGATCTCGTAGATACGTCGATCTCGCAAATCAATTGCCAAATGTGCATATACCCAACGTAAGCTGTCTGCTTCTAACGTAACGACATGGTCTGGCTCCCCCAGCAAAGCTTTAATCGTTTCCGCAGGCGTACCGGGTGCAAAGACGCCTTGTGCTTCGAAAGCTCGCAGCACCATGTCAGAACCTCGCGAGATGCCGCCATGCTCTGGCTGCAGCTTACGGCCCGCTTTCAATTGTTCCCAAGCGGCCGGTAAATTGTCGACCTGGAAAAGTGCTAACGCATAACGTCCTCGCGCCGCGACGTCATTGGGATCGGCTGCGACGGCGGCTTCTAAGCTAGGCAACAAAGCAGCAATGGCCTGAGTGTCCGTTGGCATCGGCTCGCTGACTTGCGGTGGTGTAGGCTCCAGTTTTCCAACATCATCCATCCTCACCAGTTTGAACATACTGCCATCCCAGAATGCGATCACCTCGGCCGTGACAGCCGCGGCTGTGTGTTTGAATCCGTAACAGCCCTCTACACTTACTCCAGCCCGAGTTGCTAATTCAGCCGCACGGTCTTGTCCATAAAGCTCGACAGCAGTTCCAAACGCTGCAGCGGCGGCCAGCACATCAATCCCTTGCTTCGAGATCTCTTGCTTTTCAATTAAGCCGCTGAGCATCTCAGGCTGGAAGTTGGTCGGTAGCACAAAGTAGCGTGAAGCTGCCACATAATCTTTATTTTCCAAGAGTGGGCAAACGCTCATTAGTGTGTCAACGAGCGATTCTTTGGAAGGCCGCGGAATGATTGCCACACCTGTCGGACCCTGAGTCGATTCTTGCGCAATGCACGCAGGAGAGTTTACTTCCCATAACAGCCCGCAGAAACTAATGGCCGCCGCCATCACAATGTTGAAGCAATGTTCTTGCATGCGAAACATAGTAGGTCCTCGATAGTTTTTGGTTAAAAGGGCACGATGCTTATGCCTGTTAAACCAAGTTGATCGCAGCATTCATGCGTTCGCGCTGGAGCTGCATAAATTGCATCACATCAGGGACGCCCCTAATCACGGTTGCGTAGCCTTCGCCAAATACAGGGACCGCTTTTTCGATCAGAAATGCTGCGACCGACGCTAATGCCCTTGTCTTGTCCGGACTCTTAAAACCATCTCGCTCGCAGTTGGCATATTCCGTCAAGAACTTGTGGCAATACCCGCCCAGTCTAATCCATCGACATGCCAAGTCAGTGTACTTCGTCTCGACGGCTGTACCGGCGATCACCGACCAAGCCTGGGGTAGTTTCGAAACCGTCGCTTCAGCTAATGACAGTCGGTCTCTGATTTTAAGCCAGTTTTTTGCCTGCAAATAGCCCTTCAGATCGTGGATGTATAGGTTCGTTTCTTTTCCGCCAAACACACCCGTTAGCGAATTAGCAACCGTTTGCGCGCGGCTCTTCATTGCCTCTTCAAACTTTATTACACCAATCGGAAGCACATAACCGCCACCGCCCATCGGTCCTAGCGGACCGGGTACGTTATTCTCAAACCACGAATCACGATCCCAGACGCCTTTGTTGCCAATCAAATACTTCCAGACGCTGACCAAATCACCGCCTGTAGCAGCAGTACCCTCATATGCTGCGTTCTCAAGATCTTTGATGATGTCCTCAAGCAACTTCTTTGACTGAGCATTTGATTCTTTGCTCTTGGCTTCGTTGAGTGATTTGCGAAGACGGTAGTAATAGTAAAAGACAGAATTCATATGCTTCGCTGATTTGACGGGATCTGCGTCGCTTCTGGTCATGCCGGCCGATCGTATCTCTTTCGAGGTGATTCTCGCAGGATAAGTACCTAGCAAGAATGAATACTCATTCTTCACGCTGTCTTGGATTGGCATCTGTCGGCCTTTTTCTTACTGAAGAATCAAACTTGGCAGCTAAAAGATTTCTCGATTGTCCATTCGACGAAGTCCCTGAAAGACAACGGTTTCAGACAATAAGGCTATTCTGTCGCAAACCACAAACTGTTGTCGCCTATTATTCATCCCAGTTGCGTAGAATCACTACCTTTACCACAGGTTTACCCGTTTTCTTACAAAATGCAGCCTTTCTTGTGCTCGATATTTCTTAAATCCAGCACGAAATCACCTCGTTGAACCAGGGCAAACAATTGCAGAGGTTCATGCAAACAACTAAATCCGCAAGTCCGATTCCCCCCCTCGCGCTGACGGCACGCTAGTATTCGACTTGCACGCAAGTCGCCAGTGGTGTTATATGTTCAGCGGTACGAAAGCATGTGTCGCACCGAATTTCAGGCGGATGTCCCTCCCAACGCGAATCCTCAATGGCCTAGGATTAGACCGCACATGCTTTCATAGTTCGTTTACAAGGAAGTAGATCCAGCTATGCGAAAGACAGCTTTTGCGATTATTCTCAGTGCTTGCTTTGGAGCACTGCCAACGCTCCACGCCCAAGAAACATTCGCTCCAGGTTTCAATGCAACTCCCCAAACCAATCCTGCATTGACGAGTGACGAAGACATCGTGCCTGCCGGGGACCTCGAAGCGACCCTCACGGAACTTGAAGCCGTACACGCGCAGAACTTCAATGCAATTTCTGCCATCATCGACAAAGTCCCTGCAGAAGCTCGCGCTACGCTTCAGCAAGTGCTTGAAAAATCTCAGCGCGGATATCAGCAAGCTCGCGCCAACCGCGAACGCACCGCGGCCATGCGACAGGAAAAAGCGAACGCTCGTCAAACGAAAGCGCGCGGGAACCAAGGACGGCCAGATAGCCAAGCTCAAGGGCAATCTCCCTTGAACGGCCAAGCTCAAATGCAAGGCCAACGCCCCATGCAAGCCCAGACGCAACCAGCGCACAAGGCGGCCAAGTTAATCGCGGGAACGCTCAGCAATTAGCCCCCAACGGACAGGCCCCCAACGGTCAAAACATGAATCAAGCACGCGGCCCAGCGGCGCCTAACGGTAACCGCCGCTAATCCGACTTTTGAGGCTTGCACTCGTTGAACGAAACATTCTCCCAACGCGTCGACAATTCGGCCAAGCGACTGGTCGCGGTAGCCACCACATGCATGCTCTGCAGCATGATAGGCTTGGCCGGGTGTCGCGCGCTCAAACCTCGGGAGATCGAAGTCCGCAGCCAACAAATCGCCCCAGAACTCCTCACTCTCAATCAGCAGCCAATCGAAGTTGGACAGCGTCGCCCCATTCTGGACGGCATCGGCTGGGTTATCGGCATTCCCGATAAAATTTTGCTTTGGGACAGGCGTGCCAGCAATCACGATATCTCCGACGACACCCTCTTGGTCATGACGGAGTATCTTGAACAAAACAATCTTCCACACGTCAAAGTGCGCGCCAATCAGTACGCTCCGCTGAAAGACTGGCAGCGTTTGCGAGCCAACAAGACCGTCGCATGGCCCTGGCGATATACGCTGGGTGCGCTCTCCGTCGTGGGTGAAGCGATCATTCCAGGCCGTCTAGTGGGCGGCGACCATTTCAATCCGTTTACGCAAACAATCCACCTCTACAGCGATATCCCCGCTGTGGCCGCACACGAAGGAGGCCACGCCAAAGATTTTACACGTCGTACCTATCAAGGTACGTATGCGGCCGCTTACCTGCTGGTTCCACTATGGCACGAAACATTGGCCACCGAAGATGCATTCGCATTCTTTGAATCGCAAGGGGACGTCCAGCGAATGATGGAAGCCAATCGTATCTTGTATCCGGCTTATGGAACCTATGTTGGTAACGCACTAGGTTCTTTTGCCACCAGCTACTCGACACCGATCTATTTGGGCACGGTACTGCTAGGCCATGTCAACGGTCGTATGCTTAACCGTAAACTTGAAGACCAGTGGAAAATGCAAATGGCACACGAAACATCAACCAGCCATCTTGCTCGCTAGTTCCGCTAGCCAATCGCTTGTTGCAGATCGTCGATTAAGTCTGCAGGATGTTCCAATCCGACTGAAATTCGAATCAATGAATCGGAGATCCCGAACTGCTTGCGAGCAGCCGGATCATAGCTCGCATGCGACATGGACGCAGGTTGCTCTATCAAAGATTCCGCAGCACCTAAACTAACAGCTAATCCAAACAGCTTGGTCGACTCACACACTCGTTTGGTCGCTTGCAAGTCACCATCGATTTCAAACGAGATCATGCCGCCACAACCGTCGGGCATCTGTCGCGAAGCCAACTCAAATTGATCATGCGATGGCAAACCTGGGTAATAGACCTTGGTGACCTTCGCGTGCTGCTCGAGAAATCGGGCGACTTCCATCGCGTTGCTGCAGTGTTGTTTCATGCGCAGTGAAAGTGTCTTTAAACCGCGTCCCAAGAGGAAACTTTCCAACGCCGCTAAAACTCCCCCGGTTGCATTTTGAACGAAGTAAAGTCGGTCACAAAGCTCTTGGTCTTTGGCGACCAGCACTCCGGACAAGCAATCGCTGTGTCCTCCCAGATACTTCGTCGCCGAATGCATCACAATATCGGCCCCCAACTCCAGCGGTCGTATCAACGCGGGCGTCGTAAACGTACTATCAATCCCGAACAAACAACCACGCGTTTTGCTGAGTGCTGCAATGTCGGCGATGTCGGGGATCGTCATGCGCGGGTTGCCGATGGTCTCAGTCCAGATCAGTTTAGTCCGATCATTCATCCCCGATTCAATCGCGGCGGCATCTGTGCCTTTAACCAGAGTTACGTCGATTCCACTGCGATTACAGATTTTATGCAGCAACCGATAACTGCCACCGTAGATGTCGCTGGTTGCAACAATGTGATCGCCACTGCTAAGCAGCATGGTAACACAATGTGTTGCGGCCATCCCCGATGAAAACGCAAGCGCGCGGTGGCCGCCTTCCAGATTGGCTAACGTTTTTTCTACGCCATTGCGAGTTGGAGAACCGCTGCGAGCGTAATCATACTGCCCCCACGTCCCCGCTCCAGGTTGCACAAACGTCGTGGCTAGATGGATTGGAGGAACTACTGCACCGGTTTGCGGATCAGGTTCACAACCGACATGTATTGCGCGGGTTTCAAATCGCATTTTTGTCTTTCAATTGACTTAACCAAGAGCCGCTTCGAGATCAGCGATCAAATCAACAGTGTCTTCGATGCCACAGGCCATTCGGATCATGTTATCAGGTATTCCAAACCGGGCTCGCTGGTCGGCTGGATAATTGAAGTAGCTCATCACATAAGGCTGCTCAATCAACGATTCTACGCCGCCCAGCGATGGCCCAATACGCGGAATGCGACAAGCATCAACGACATCGGCCGTTTGACGCCAATCAGCTCCCTTGATGATGAAGGTTACCAGTCCACCAAAGCCACGCATGTATTTCTTCGCAACCTCATGCGTAGGATGCGAAGCCAAACCCGGATAGTAAACGCGCTCAACTCGCGGATGCTTTTCCAAAAAGTGAGCGACTTCATAACCGTTCTGATTGTGCTGTTCCATCCGCAGCGCAAAGGTCTTCAAACCGCGTTCCAATAAGTACATATTGTGCGGCGAATTCACCGAACCCATGATGCCGCGGAGATTTCGTACGCTGTCTAATTTCGCTTTGCTGCCCACAATGGAACCGGCTAGCAAGTCATTGTGGCCACCGAGGTACTTGGTAGCAGAGTGCCACACATAATCGACACCATGATCGATAGGCTTGATGTTATATGGCGTCGCAAGCGTTGCATCGATCAACGTTTCGACCTTGTGCTTCTTGCCAATCTCGACAAACCGGTCAATGTCAATGCAAGTCAAATGTGGGTTGGTTGGTGACTCGCTGACAAGCATCTTGGTACGTGGAGTAATCGCGGCTTCCATCGCTGCGTAATCGCCCGTTTTGACTTGATGGGTTACTACGCCAAAGCGTGCTAGGTGCTTGCTGCAGAATTCACGACTGCGATGATAACACTCGTCGAAGAAGACAATCTCGTCACCCGCATCCAGTTTGCTCATGAACAAACCGACGGCGGCCGCCATCCCGCTGGAAAAGACCACCGCGTCTTCCGCGTTATCGAGCGCCGCTAACTTTTTCTCGCAAACCTTTTCGTTAGGGTTGCCATAGCGACCATACTCTTCTCGCGTTTGCTGCTGCTCGATAAAGTCAATCACCGATTGCGTGCTGGTGAAGGTGTACGTGCTGGTGCAACAGATAGGGTCAGTAATCGAGTCGGCATTTTTCTGCCGCGCTTCCCCAGCATGCACGCTTTGGGTTCCGAAACCATATTTCGAACCGGTGTTTTGCGAAACATTAGGATCCGCAGGATTGGAAACTTTAATGGCTGCTTTTGAATTCATGGCTAGCTCAATTTCAAAATCGTCATCTGCAGAATAGGCAGATTTGGAATAACGGACGCTTTGAGAATATGCGTCCGGCGAGCCGTTAGAGCCAACGTTTCCTTTGTTGGATATCGTTGGTGCGTGCAAACCAAAGTCATGCGCGGGCACACGCGTTGAAGGCTCTTTAGCAGTTGTTGGCTGCAAGCGGCCGCAAATCCCAGTCGCCTGTAGTATAACCACACGGGCGATTTCGGCGAGGCCCGCGAGGTGGATTTGTCAGATTTGTTCCCCGTCGGGTACAATGGATCGGCCCGATCAATATTTGAGGAGCAATTCTCCATCCACCCTCGCCCTTGATTGCCTATGTCGACCAAGCATTTTCATATCCTGACGCTTTCCCTGGCGACATACTTTGCAGCATCTGCATCCTCCTTGTGGTCCCAACAAGACGGGATTATCGACGTTACCGCACAGGCAGCCGCAGGTGATGATGACTCCGACGAAACTCCCTCAGGACCAATCCCCCTAACACCGGAACAAATCGAAGAAGTCCGGCAACTGTTCCAGCAATTGGATAGTGCCAGTTTCCAGACCCGTGAACAAGCGACGCGGGACCTGATTGGCCGTGGCGTCAGCGTCATCGGACTGCTCAACGAGTTAAAACAAAGCAGCAAAAGCCCCGAAGTCATCGCTCGCTGCGCTCTGATCGTGGATCACATCGAACGCAGCGGACTGCCCGTACGCATCGACAGCTTCCTCCGCAGCCCAGCCGATCTCGATACACATCGGTTCTACGGTTGGCCAGACTTCGCAGCCATCGCAGGTACCAACCGTTTTGCGCGTCGAATGTTTGTCGACATGTTGCCGCGCCACAGCCGATTGTGTAACGAGCAATTGACCAACGACAAACTGGTTGAAGTTCAAAATGCAACTGTCAAACTTTTAGACAGTGACCTGCGTGCTTTCAACGAGACCACCATTGCCGATGCGGTTGCACTGCAGTACATCATGATCCGTTTGCAGGAGCAATCGTCGGAAGAGCTTGAGCGAATTGCAGGCCGCTTGGTTTCCTTTGCTCCATATTCCAGCGAACTGAATTCCAGCCAAGTTTCCAAAACACTCAAGCGCCTGACCGGGCGTTGGATTACTTCCGTTCGACGTGATGCCACTCGACCGCTCTTGGTCAGTCTGCACTATGGAATCCCCGAGGGAGCCGATCTGGCACGCAAGGTCTTAAAGGAAGGGACCGCTGATGAAATCATTTACAACGTGGCGATGCAAGCGATCATGGTCTACGGGACTGAAATAGATTTGCCGTTGGTCGAAAGTTACTTTGATAACGATCGCATCGTGTTCCGAGAAAGCGTGTTCGTCGAAGGACGCATCATCGAATCAGCTCAGCAGTTTCGCGATCTTGCTCTCGCGGTTGCGGTCAAGCTTCGCGGCTTCAAGATGAATGATTACTTTACCGAAGCTCAGCCTCACAATTTGAGGGTCTTCAATCCGCAGACGTTGCGCTTTGTAGGCGTGGACATCAACGCCACCCGCGCTGCCGCATTCGAAAAGTATCGTGCCGCACAAAATGCCCCAAGTCCACAGTCAAACTAGCCGCCGGTCAACGCAGTTGCCGTCAGCTTTCGGTGCCAGCCGAGTGCTTGAATTGCTGCGTGGGACAGTCAGCCCTAAGCTCCCCGTCACTTTTTGCGGGGCAGCAAGGAATGCCACCATCGCGACGATTCGCTCGCTTTCTTTGCCGCAGGCTTGCGTTGATGCGGGATCGGCGCACTTTCTTCGATATTTGGCAGAGGAGCATGAGTGGTACGAGGCACCGGTTGCGCAGCAGCTTCACGGATCTTGGCGAGTTGCTTGGCACTCACATTGACCTTCTTGATTCGCCCGACACTCTTGTCGACGAACTTCATGCACTTGGGACAACGTGAAGGTGGCTTTGAAATCGCCGTGTTGCAAACCGGACAAAAGAATTCGGTATCAGGTCGCGCCGCAGCCGCCCATAAGCCATTGATCTCAACAGACCGAACCCAATGGGAGTCATCTTTGCGGACCAAAGTCTCTTCTGCGATATCGCCGTCCCTAATCAGTTCCAGCAGTTCGCTGGGTTTGATGGGGCCAATGGTCCGATCCTGCGTGTCGCGATAATACCAGTCTGGCATAGATTAGATACTCCGCTTTCAATTGCATCTACCAAGCTGGGGAGGAAGGCGATGGTACTCCGTGAACGTTCACCGCATCCAATTGTAAATGGTTTCCCGCCACAATTAAACTAGATCAGCCCAAAAAACTGTCGCTTCCAGCGTGCCGGTGTTCGTGGCGTGCCGGTGTTCGTAGTACCGCCTTTTGGCGGCATAGGTTTTGTCTCGTCGATCGCAAGCCGGTAACGCTATCTTTGTTTCACCGCAGGGCTAGCGTAATTCGATGCTGCTCCGGATCGGTTGAATCCACGCGAACTTGAACTGCTTCCCCCGACTCAAAATCGTGACCAGCAGACCCTTGTGAATCGCGGTCGTCGGTGGGCAAGAACCCGATACAGTACTCGCTTAAGCGTACCAGCACACCGCCACGCACACTGGCTTCAATCTGGCCTTCGCTGACTTCCGCAAAAAAAGTTGACTCGGGTAGCCACGGGTTTTGAAAGTTCGCTTTGTGACTCAGCGCAACAAATCCCGACTCAGGATCAACTTCTGTGACCACGTACTGCCGCGGTTGCGTCAAACGTTCCGAGTAAGGTTTCAAGTTCCGCAAACAAGTCCAATGCATTTCTTCGCTGGGCAAGACACCGTGCAAGCCATTGCTCAGCTCGATCACCGCATGATTGCGTTGTACCTCGACTGCATGTCCCGACACGCGAGTATTGAGTATTTGGTCAGGCTCCGAATGCTTGAGGATCTCTTGGTTAGCGGCTGCAAAAGAACGCAAGAGCCTAGCGCCCCCATGAGCGATATGACCAAACGCTTCTTGATCCGCGTCACCCGATTGTAACCCTCTTAAACCACGCGATGGCTTGCGTTCCAAAGCTTCCTCAATCATGGAGCTAACATCTACACCCATCAACTGCAAAGCTTGCAGTGAATGAGTTCGCAGCCCAACATATTCGCTGCCCAGCTTTTTCAGTAGCGGTACGGCGGGTTCGTGCTTGAAACGCGCCAGCACATTGACCACGTCCATCATGAATCGACGTTCGATCGTCCACGGATTATTTCGATCTAAATTTGGATTTAGCTCTTCAGCCAATTGTTCTGCAGCCAACAACAAACGATCTAAGTGTTCGCTGAGCCCAAACTTTTCGATGATCCTAGCAACACATGCGACTCTCGGGAAATCACCGTGATCCAAGAACTCATCAAAATGTGGCTTGGCTTCCTCGGGATCAATTTCGTAGATCGCTTCTAACGATGCACAAGCGACCCGAGCGTTATCCATCGTGACGCAGTCGAGCAGTTCATCGATGGTCGATTCCACTTTCTTTTCGCCCAACACGACAATCGCCGCTGCCGCAATGGAATCGTGACGATCATCAATGCGTGACAGCAGATGATCAATCGCCGTTTCCGACAACGGCTCGTCGCGATATCGAAACGCTTCGACTGCCGCGAATCGCATCATCGCCTTTTTGTCACGCATCAACGAAATCAATAGTTTCTCTTGAGCTAACGGGGCAATCTGTCTGGCCACCGAACTGGCATGCGTCAAGTTATATCGGGCTCGCTCTAACGAGCTTAAAAGCTGGGGCAAAGACTTTTGCGAGTCTTGCTGATCAGGGGTATTCTCATAGTCGCTCGAGTTAGCGTCTTCAGACATCGCCGTACCTTTCACGTATCGATTTTTGGCAACAAACTCAGCTTAAACTGAAAGCTGAATGGGATTGGCTTGCAGGCTGATCGGCCAAGGCACGTCGGCGTTCAACGGGCTTTGCGTGGGAGCAGGCGGTAAGCGAACCTCAATTAGCAGGTTCGGTAGTTTAACGTCTATTTCATCAATTGGGATACCGCTGATGTTACCCGAAGCACCTCATTTTTTGCCGATTCGGCTTTTTTGGGATATTCAAAGGGCAAAACAGAGCTTTATCGACGCCTAACTGACCACTGGACGATTGACGACGGCCATGCTTGCTAGCACAATCCAGTACTGCCAACTTCATCCTACTCTCCCAGCCTTTGATACCTATGAGCGACGAAATTTCCGTGGACGGCCAGCTTGATCACGTAATGCACGAGCATCGGCTCTTTCCTCCTTCCCAGGAATTCGCCAGCCAAGCTCGCATCGGTTCGCTAAAGCAATACGAAGAGCTTTACCAACGTTCGATGGACGACAACGAGAACTTTTGGGCCCAACTCGTGTCGGAAAACCTCCATTGGTTCGAACCCTTTTCCAAGACCATGGAATGGAACGAACCCTACGCCAAATGGTTCCTCGGCGGCAAAACCAACGCGTCTTATAACTGCTTGGATAAACATATCTCCGAAGGCCGTGGAGATCGAATCGCCCTCTTGTTCGAAGGCGAACCCGGCGACCGACGCGAAATTACCTATGCCCAACTCCATCGCGATGTTTGCCAACTTGCCAACGGAATGAAAAAGCTCGGCATCGTCCCTGGTGATCGCGTCAGCATCTACATGCCGATGACTCCTGAACTGGTCGTCGCCATGTTGGCCTGCGCACGAATTGGTGCCGTCCATTCCGTAATCTTCGGTGGCTTTAGTGCCGAAGCGATCGCTGACCGTAACAACGACGCAACCGCGAAACTACAAATCACGGCTGACGGCGGCTATCGTCGCGGAAAACCACTAGCACTCAAGTCGGCTGTCGATGAAGCGTTGAAGAAGAGCCCTTCGATCGAAAAATGCATTGTGCTGCAACGAACCAAGTCCGATTGCCCGATGACCCCAGAACGTGACATTTGGTGGCATGACTTGATCGCAGATTGCAGCGATGCATGTCCCGCGGAGCCGCTCGACAGCGAACACCCGCTCTTCATCTTGTACACCAGCGGATCAACCGGCAAACCTAAAGGGATCTTGCACACCACCGCCGGCTACCAGTTGTATGCCCGCTACACGTTCGAATTGGTTTTTGACCATCGCCCGTCGGATATTTACTGGTGCACCGCCGATTGCGGCTGGATCACGGGGCACAGCTACGTTGTGTACGGACCACTGGCAGCCGGTGCCACACAAGTTATTTATGAGGGAGCTCCCAACTGGCCCGCCGAAGATCGCTTCTGGGAGATCATCGAGCGATACAAGGTCACGATCTTGTACACCGCTCCGACCGCCATTCGTGCCTTTATCAAGTGGGGCGATCATCATGTTGACAAGCATGATTTGTCCAGCCTGCGACTGCTGGGCAGCGTCGGCGAAGGGATCAACCCCGAGGCTTGGATGTGGTACTACAACAAGATCGGTGGCGGTCGCTGCCCCATCGTCGATACGTGGTGGCAAACGGAAACAGGCGGCATTATGATGTCGCCGCTGCCAGGCGCAATTGAAACCAAGCCTGGCTCCTGTACCAAACCGCTGCCAGGAATCGAGCCGCGAATCTTGGACGAAGCGTTGCATGAGGTCGGTCAAGACCACGGTGGTATGCTGCTGATCGGAAAACCTTGGCCGGGCATGCTGCGCGGTATCTGGGGCGACGCGGGGCGTTATCAGGAACAGTACTGGAGCAAAGTGCCACACATGTATTTGACCGGCGATAACGCTCGGCGCGATCGCGATGGTTACTATTGGATCATGGGGCGCATCGACGATGTGATCAACGTCTCAGGCCATCGGCTCAGCACGATTGAAATCGAAAGTGCCTTGGTATCGCACCCCAAAGTGGCAGAAGCGGCCGCCGTAGGTCGACCGGACGAAATTAAAGGCCAAGCGATCGCGGTCTTTGTGACTTTGAAAGGGGAATCGCCCTCGGAGACTTTGCGTGCGGAATTGAAACAACACGTCCGCAAAGAGATCGGTGCGCTGGCTCAGCCCGACGACATTCGATTCACTGGCGCACTGCCCAAAACACGCAGCGGGAAAATCATGCGACGTTTGCTTCGCGATATCGCCAGCGGCAAAGAACAAATTGGCGACACGTCCACGCTGGAAGACTACTCGATCTTGGCGAAAATTCGCGAAGAAGAGTCGTAGTGCGATAATCGTCGTGAGATAATCTACTGAAACCTGCCAATATTTGAGGCGAACGGATTTCAAAGCGTTGTCAAGGTTAGTACGATACAACCCATTCGACTTCCATTGCTTCGAAACAATAAACTCGGATTCGATACCATGGATTTGATTCCGCTGGTCTGTCAACAATGTGGAGCGACGTTGGAGGTGCCAGCCGACGTCGACTTCATGACCTGTCTGCATTGCAAGACTTCGCTGGCAATCAAGCGAAGTGATTCAACGATTTACACTAAGCAAATCGAGGAGATTTCTGCCAATCTGGCTGTGCTGAATGAAGAGTCAGGCCGAAACAACATGCGAGATCGTTTAAATTCTCTTTCGATCGAATTTCAACGCACAACAAAACTTTATGAAAAGCGATCAGAAGATGGCACAGTGTCTTTGCCATCAGTGGAAGCAGCAGTCACGTTGGGAGTGGTTGCAACGATCGTCTTGATCGTCTTCCTTGTTTATCAGATTACGACTAAGTTCGCTGACGGCGTTAACTTTACTATCGCCGCAATTGGGGTCTGGATGCTTGTAGTCGGAGCGTCTGTTTACAGCTATCAAAAAGCACAAGACTTCGAAGATGAAAAGCGACGATATAGGCGCAAACGTCAAGCCGTCATCCGGGAGTTTTCCCAGGACAATAAAGCAGGTGATCTAACGACGCCGGCAAAAGCCAAGCAAGTTCGAAAGTCTTAAATACATGTGCTGGTTTGGAGCACTGTTGCTGGCATAGTGAGCGAGATTGTCACATCACGCAAATGCATTGAGCGTATCTCGACAAAACAGGAAACTTCAGTAGGTGACAAATCGCAATCGGCGAATAATCTGAGCTATAATTGTTCAGTACATTTCGTGGTTCATTTAAGTAGACTGAGACGTCAAATGCCAAAACGCTCCACCGCTTCCAAGACGTTGAATCAGAAGGTGCACTTAAATGGAGTTACTGGAGCAGTGGTGCGAGGCAAACCACAATCCACGGAGAAAATTCGTTTGGTTTCGCAGGGAGATACAGCCGCAGATTTATCGGCCGACGCGATTGAGCAGCATGTTGTCGACCAGGCAAGCTTGGCAGCACAAGAACGCAAGATCGCTGCGGTCCGTGACGTCGTCAACAGCGTCCCCCCCCATGACGTCGCGACGCTGACCAAAGTGTTAGAGGCAATCATGTCTGGCGCATCCAGTGACGACGCGGCCGTTCTTCGCGAATCATTGGTGGCTGCGCAACAGATCGCTGCTCCCATGATGACTCAGCCAGATGACGAATTGTCTGCGGACTGGCGCTCCGGTGGCTATCCCTACAAAAGCTTGATGCAACGCAGGACTTATGAGAAACAAAAATACTTGCTGCAAGTTGAATTATTGAAACTGCAGTCCTGGGTAAAACAAACAGGACAAAAGCTGATTATCCTGTTCGAAGGCCGCGATGCGGCTGGCAAGGGGGGGACAATCAAACGCTTTATGGAGCACTTGAACCCACGCGGTGCACGAGTCGTCGCGCTGGAAAAGCCCAGCGAAGTCGAACGCGGGCAATGGTACTTCCAACGTTACATCGAACACTTGCCCACGGCCGGTGAAATTGTGCTCTTCGATCGCTCGTGGTACAACCGCGCCGGCGTGGAACGCGTGATGGGCTTCTGCAACGATCACGAGTGCGAAGAATTCATGCGACAGGCTCCTGAGTTTGAACGAAATCTTGTTCGCAGTGGTATTCACTTAATTAAGTTCTGGTTCTCCGTTAGCCAAGCGGAGCAACGTCGACGCTTCAAGGAACGTGAAGCTCATCCGCTGAAGCAATGGAAACTATCGCCAATTGATAAAGCTTCCTTGGATAAATGGGACGATTACACCAAAGCGAAAGAATCGATGTTCTTTCACTCCGATACGCCCGAATCGCCTTGGATCGTTGTTAAATCAGATTGCAAAAAACGAGCCCGGCTCAATGCGATGCGATACGTCCTACATCGGTTGCCCTACGAAGGGAAATCGCTGGAACGCGTCGGCAGCCTCGACCCGTTGCTGGTAGGTCGTGCGAACGTAGTTTACGAACGAGGCGAATCCCACGGTCTGATGCCGGTTCAAAGCACTACCGCATAAAACTACCTTGGCCCCTCAAGTCCAACCGTTCCGTCCTGATACTGTGCGTCGACAGCACTCCATTCCCTCGCCGATCCATTAACTACTCCGTGTTAGCTGAACTTTCCCATTCTGAGCTTTGTCCGATTTGTCGAGGCACAGGCAAGCTCGCCTTTGCACTAAACAGTATTTCCATTCTCCACTGCACCGCATGCGTCCATCGCTATGCCGCGCTGCAACTTTCCAGCGACCATGTCCAGCAGAACTACGGGGACGATTACTTCTTTGCTGGTGGAGCTGGGTATAGCAACTATTTGGCCAGCGAGAAAGTAGTCCGAGCGGCCGCCGTCCGCTATGCGAAAATCCTAAAGCAACAGCTCGAATTGCATACCGAGAGCTCCGTACGGACTAAACCTCATTTGAATACAAACCTTTCATTGCCAGAACGCAGCGATGCGCCGAAGTCTGTCTTTTCGATAGGCACCGCCGCTGGCTTTGATCTGTCGGCATACCGCAACTTAGGCTGGCAGGTTGCTGGCCTTGAACCCAACGCCTCTATGGTTCAACATGCGCAGAATGTGCTGCAACTAGATGTCCAGCAAGGGAGCTTGGAATCCTTTCCGATCCAACGGTCCTATGATGCAGTAACCGCTGTGCAAGTCATGGCTCACTTTGTCGATGTGCAGGCGGCAGCCCAGCAGATGACGCGGTTGTTGAACCCAACTGGATTGCTATTGATTGAAACTTGGAACTTTCGCAGTTGGACCGCAAGAGCCTTCGGAAAGCATTGGCACGAGTACAGCCCACCAACGGTCTTGCAGTGGTTTTCACCAAACTCGCTGGATCGGCTTATGCGCCAGCACGGATTGGTGCGCGTTAAAATGGGGCGTCCCGGCAAGCAGATTCGTGGCGACCATGCGCGAAGTTTGCTGGAATACAAACTAGCGTCGGTTCTATCGAAGCGTGTGGCCCACTGGCTGGTGAAACCTATTCTGCCCGGGCTGGCGTTGCCCTATCCCGCAGAAGATCTTTTTTTTGCCATCTATCGCAAAGCGTGACGTCACCGCGTCGCCTATCTTACGCAGCCTGCCACAATCGTTAAACGCGGAAAATTCGTTTCAACCCGAAAGCTCGCTTGGTCGATGACTAACGATAAGCATTGATGTCCTTTCGCCTCGGTTCGCCTCTACGCATCGATTTATGCTGCAGTTGCATGCTGGAAACAAGCTTAGTCAGCCAGAAGAGTTTGCCTTCGATCCCGAGATGGCAAAGGTGGATCTGCATGGACTTTTGAGCTATCCGCCATTTGCCAGCATCGACGAGTCGAAGTTTCCTAAGGGCCGACAATCGATTACCGACATTCTGAAAAATGACAGCCGCATTCGCCACTTCACGGCTGGCGACGTTATTGTCCGTCAAGGCGAATATGCCAACAGCGCCTTCATTGTGCTGCGCGGTCGCGTACAAATTATCTTGCAGCAACTCCAATACGCCAGTGAATCCGAGAATCGACAGGATAAGCTTGGCGTTTGGCAGCGGTTAGTCGCGTCCTTGCGAGGTGGCAGCAGTTTTCGACGCACTCGGCCGCACAGTTTTGATCGCCCTGCTTCAGCAGCCATTACGACGGCCGTCGGTTTGCGCGATCAAGATGTCAAGCCGCAGTTATATATCAAAGATATCGACGTTGTTGGTTCGACAGCCACCGGTTCGGTCCTCGAGTCAGGCACACTGTTTGGCGAAATGGCAGCCATGACGCGCAGCGCAAATGATTATACAGCCGTTGCGAAAGACGCATGCACAATCCTTGAAGTCCGCTGGCAAGGCCTGCGACAATTGCGCCGCGATAAAGCTTTTCGTCAAGCGATCGATGATCGTTACCGCGAGACCAGCCTGCGGACTTGGTTAAGCCAGCATGAATTGCTGCAATTCTGCCCGCCCGATGTGATCGAATCCATTGCCAGTCAGGCGGTATTGCAAAGCTACGGCGAGCGTGAGTGGTTCGTTCAATATAACCAAGACCGATCCGCTCGCAGCAGCCAGCAGATTGCCGCAGAACCAATCATCTGCAATGAAGGCGATCATGCAGAAAGTCTATTGATCGTTCGCAGCGGATTTGCCCGCAAGAGCTTTCAATATGGCGATTCCCATCGCACCATCTCCTATCTTTCGCAGGGACAAACATTTGGTTTTGAAGAGATCTGCCATAACAGTGTGTTGAATGACCAAGACCAACGTTTACCCTATCAGTATTCCTTGCGAGCGCTTGGCTACTTGGATGTGATACGCATCGATCGCAATCTGGTGGCGGAGGCGGTGATTCCGTATTGTCGCAAGGAATCGCTGCCCGGGCTAATTACGACTCCTCGCTTAGATCGCTTTGCCGCCGTTACACCAGAGCATCTTTATCAACCGATCGAAGATACGCAAGAAGAAGCCTTGCTGGAATTCCTTGTCGAAAATCGACTGGTAAATGCTCGCGAAGCGATGGTCATCAACACCGATCGCTGCACTCGATGTGACGATTGCGTGCGTGCGTGCGCGGCTGGCCATGGCGGCGTTTCGCGATTCAATCGCAAAGGTGTTAGCTTCGGGAATTTCCAATTTACCGAAAGCTGCATGCACTGCGTCGACCCTGTTTGCATGATTGGTTGTCCAACGGGAGCAATTCGCCGCGACAGTCAAACCGGTGTCGTTTCCATCAATGACCAAACTTGTATCGGTTGTAAAACGTGCGCGGACGCTTGTCCTTACAACAATATCGTAATGGAGATCGTGCAGTTAAAAAGCAGCCTGTTGCCTATCCTGGATCAAACCGAAGTGCCGTTGGTCGCTAGCAAGTGTGACATGTGCAGCAACCTGCCGACGGGTCCGGCTTGTGTGGCCGCTTGTCCGCACGAAGCGTTGGAACGAGTCGACTTAAGCGATACCGACAAAATGAGATCATGGCTACAAAAACAATAACCGTGGAGCCTTATGCAAAAGCTTAGACCTTTTTTATCACTGGCCACCGTCGCTCTGGCGTCGATCATTTTCGCGAGCATCCATCGTAGTTGGTTCGAGTCGTTGAAGCGATTCGATTGGCTGAGTGGTTTTACGTTGCTGGCTGTCTGCGTCCTCATGATATTGCTGCCGCTGCGCCGAAAAATGATCCTATTGAATCTCGGCCGCGTGGCTGCCTGGCAACAAGTGCATCACTTCGCGGGCCTGTTTTCCATCGTGGTATTTTTGTTTCACGCGGGGTTATCTGTAAACGGATATCTTGAGTCAGCTTTAGCCTTCGCGTTTGTATTGCTAAGTATCAGCGGACTAGGTCATTGGTATGTCAATCGACGCATCCCCGTATTGATGCGGACCGCGGGCCAGCCGATTCGCTTACAAGATGTCGCTACCAAACGGCACGAGCTTGCGAAAGCTGCCTATGCCGTGGCGCTTTCGGCCGCTACCAACAGCAAGTCTGCCTGCTTGGCCGAATTCTATACTCGAAACTTGGCGGGCTACTTTAAGTCCACTCGGTCTATTGCCTACTATGCTCGACCGACGGGCAAGCTGAAGCGATTCCTGCACACGCAACTGGAAGGTTTAGGTCGCTATCTAAGTGAGGAAGGTGATCACGCGCGAGCCAAGCTGTGCGAACTGGTGAAGCTGCGAGATGATGTCGATTTCCAAGCAGCGATGATGCTTCGAATACGTGCTTGGAATTTGTTCCATGTCGCCTTGACATGGTGCTTTGTGGCGGCTGTCAGTTTACATGTCTACGCGGTCTTCCAATTCTCAGGAAACTAATTGGATGACATCTCTTAAGGACACGCCAGACACGAACACCGCCCTAGGTCGAGCGACTTATTGGCGGCATTTGCAATTGCGAAGATACTTCGCGGCTGCTCTGTGCGTGTTTTTCATCGGCGTTTGGATCCTTGGTTCGCAGTTAGGCCTTCACTATAAGCTGCTGGCGCCTGGCGAATTATCGAATCCTCACGCCCAGCTATGGCAAGGTCTGGATCGCGGACAAAGCTGTGCAAGCTGCCATCCTGGGGTCGCTAAAACCAACGCACTGACACCGCATGAGCCCAACCCTTTTTCACTTGGACGCAATTCGGTTCATCCCGGCATGAGCCAACAGCAAGCCTGTGCAAGCTGCCATAGCAATGACCTGCAACAATTGTTGCGAGGTACACCTCATGATTTAACCGTCGAACAACTTTTAGAACTCGGTTCGGCAAGCCGGGGCACAAGCGGCAACGTGCGACTCGCTTCGTCCCAAAAAACTGCTGGAGATATCCACACCGATTGGCAGCATCGCTCCTTTCAATGTAACGATTGCCATCGTGAACACCAGGGTCGCCAGTTTTCGTTGGCTGCCATGGACAACACGCGTTGCCAAGCGTGCCATCAACAGCGATTCACGAGCTTCGCCAGTGACCATAGCGAATTCACTTCCTATCCCGCGGTTTCTGAATCACCTGCAGTCGCGTTCAATCATCGCTCGCATGCCAACAAGCATTTCCCAAAGCAACAGACGAGCTTTGATTGTGCAACTTGCCATATCGCGTCGGAACCTGGGGAATTTGGCGCAGGGTCGAGCAAGCTGGTACGTACTGCAGGTTTTGAGAAGGCTTGTGCAAGCTGCCATCGAGAGCCCCTAGCCTCTGCCTTGAGCGATGGAATTGTGCTGTGGCAACTGCCCAGCATCGATTTAGAAAAGATCAATGCAAGCACGCCCAGCCAGTCGCTTGCTTGGCCCGATATTGCAAGCGCAGTGACCGACCTGGAGTTCACGCCGCTGGTCAGGCAATTGATCATCGGCCAACTCGATCTCTCTGGTGGAGAAAATGCTCTGTTTGAATCAACGGCCGTCGCGACTTCTACAAACTTAAGCGAGCTGGAATTCGGCGCGTCCAATCCGCAAGCGACCGTGAGCAGTGTCGCTCAAGCTGCGCGAGATTTACTGCGTGCTATTGCAATCGACGGCCAACCGGCCCTGCAATCACGTTTGACTCGCAGGCATGCAGTGGACGAGCAGGACATCTATGAACAACGACTCGTGCAGGAGTTGATCAAGGGCATTCCGCCTAACTTATTTGACGAAGCTTATCGAAGCTGGTTTGGACCATCGCAAGAGCGAGAGGAAGACACTAGCAAGAGCGATGGCTTGTCACCCAATGCGCCCTCACCCTTCTTGCCCCAACTCATGCCACCTCAGCCGGTACCAAATAAGCAAGACAATGCGTTGTTTACTAGCGCCAACGCAGACCAGGAAGACGAGTTGCTGGGCGGCGACTCGTTGTTGGACTCTACCGAAGTGGAATCGCTTCGCGATGCAGGTCGTTTGCCTTTGGGTAGCAATCGCTCCAAGCCCGCGACCGTCACTCAGCCCCAAGAGTACGATGCTCAGCGGCACCTTGCCCAAGGTGGCTGGATGCTGGACCGGCTGCGCAATGCAATTGTGTATGTCCCCAGCGGGCATGGCGATCGTTGGATGCAAGCTTACGCAGAATGGTTGATGATCGGTGATGGCAAGGGGGCAGGTTGGGAAAATGTCCATGGCGACGACCGTTCCAGACAGCGTCAACAGGGAATCATTTCGCGTTGTTTGGAATGCCACGTATCGCCGAATCATCGCCAACAGTTGCCGGATGCGATGACAGCGTTGACGACTGCATGGCGATCGCAAGAAATCAATCCGAAGGAAAAGAAGCTGACGCGATTTGATCATCGGCCGCATTTGACGCTACCGCAACTTCAAAACTGTACCAGTTGTCATGCGTTGAACGAGTTGGCTGAGCCGAGATCGACTTTGGTTTCGACGGCAGGGGCAACCGCTGCTCCGACCATACCAGAGCACGCATTGACACCGCACAGTTCGATGGATTTCCATTTCATGTCCAAGAAGCTTTGCGTGAATTGCCACAACGCCCAGACCAAAGTCCAGGACTGCACCATGTGCCACGACTATCACGTCGCCAAATGATTCTCGCGTGGCAGTCCCTTGCCAGACGGAAGGCTTAGCACACCAATCCTGTTGCGACGCGTTGGGGCAAGCCCAACGGTCGCTCAGAGCTCGCGATCTCAGAACGATGTGACTTGGTCTTCTGTCTTTCAAATGCTCTCACTACTTCAATCGAGCATTGAGGATGCCAGCAAGCTGATCCAGCAGAACCAATCGCCAAGTGCAAATACCTTAGTCGATGACCATGCGCCGCGATGCCAACAATGCGGAGCGGAGGGCATGAGCTTCCAAGAGTTGCGTAGGCCGGAACAGGAACGCGATCTGCCGGAACAGCACAAACAGGTTTCTGATGAAATTGGCTATTAGAGTCCGTCTGGGTAGAAAGTCGTTCGAAGTTCCGGCACTGAATTGTTTGTTCGTTCCGGCCTACAAGAATGGACATCGCTGGACGATCGCGTGCGAGAGGTCTGTACCAAGGCACGCAAGAACATAAGGTTCAAGCAACTGAGTTTCGAAGATGCTCGGCTGCTTCGATCAGAAGCCAATGCCTTCGTGGCCTTCGATGTTGAGTTGCTGTCGGATGACGCTCGCGTCCTTACCGCTTGCAGCTACCTGTTATGCAATGGACAGTTGGATGTCCAATTACCGCTGCCAGAGGTCTAGCATGATGAAAGACTATCAGCAATTTGAACTAAGTAACGAGTGCAACTTGCCTTTAGTGGCTGAGCAATTCGAAGATCCGTATCCGCCAGTGAAATCCGCATTTAATGAACAATCATCAACACAAAATGTAGCCATTGAGCTGCGTTCTAGCTCGTTCTTGAGCCCTGCAAACCGCTACTGCGAATTAGATTAGTAGCTGGTAATTCTGTAGAGAAAAACATTGAGAAACCGCAAAGCTGGGGAGAAAGACCGTCCACAGCTCGCAGCCGTTTTACTCACTCGTTACTATCTCTTACTTTGTCAAGAATAATCGCAATCTCAGATTCAAGATTTTGATAGGCATTAATCATCACCTGAAAGGACAACAACGCCTCCATATGGACTCTCGCCGCAACAATCTCTTGCTCTGACATCCCTGCAGAAATACGCATCTGCACTAGGTTCAAATTGTACGTTTCGGCCTCTTTTACATGCGATTCCAATTCTTCCGGTGTTTCGAAAATTCTGCGACTTAATCTCCTCAACTCATCATTGATTACGAAGAAGCTAGTTGCGATGCTGGAAATTAAAGGTTCATTCTCCAATTCTAAGATCCACCGAAATTTAACTGGAACAACGCCTCGGCGCTGATATTCGTTATACTCCGCTACAAAATCTGTGAATACGGAAATGGTTTCTAGTGATTGTTCTGAATTAACAATAGCCGAGATGTCTAGTTTTCGCAACTTACGCAATAGTTCTTTTAGCTCGAGCCCCCTATCCGAAGTTTCTTGACTCGGGATAAACAATTTTTCAATCTTAACTGCACTTTAGGGAATCTCATCAATCAAGTCGAGGATTGATCTTGCCACGAAAAAGGCCCTTCGGGAAATTGGAGGTTACCACACCAAACCAATCATCCACAAAGGGCCAAGGATGGCTAAGCGTAAACACTCCGGCAGACCTCCACAAGCTCAACATGCTGCGAAATCCACGTCGTCTCAACACGACAAACGGCAGAGGTTGGTTACGGCCAATCCGAATCGTCAATCCACTGAAGCTGCCAGCGTGCCACTGCTGGGCGGTATAGCCACACTCACTACCGCCATGAGCAGCTTGCTGGACAAGCGAATCGCGTTCCGGCTGCCGATTGTTGTTGCCGGAGCTTTGCTGGCCGGAGGTCGCCGGACGGCCGCCAGTTGGTTTCGATGTGCGGGTGTCAAAGACGATTGGGATCGCTTTTATGAACTGCTTCAATCCGTCGGCAAGAACGCCGCTGCGTTGGCGTTTGCGGTTCTTGGGGTAATCCTCAGAAAGTTTGATCCTGGTGAAAAAGGTTACTGGACGATGGCCATCGACGATTCGCCAACCAGACGATTTGGGCCATGCGTGGAGGCGGCCAACATTCACCACAATCCGACTCCTGGCCCGGGTGATGGAGACTGGCTCTACGGACACAACTGGGTCTGCTTGGCGATGCTGATAAGCCGTCCGCTGTTTGGCATAATCGCGCTGCCCATATTGTCGATGTTGTACGTTCGCGAAGTTGACATCACCAAGCTGAAACAGCGATATGAATGGGAATTTCGCACTAAACACGAACTCGCCTTGGAGCTCTGCCGAAAAGTGATGCGGACCCTTAGAGCCCTGGGAAGCAAGGCTGGGTTCATCGTCGTGTTCGACGGAGCGTATGCAGCGATGGCGTTGATCCGACCGCTGATTGCCGAAGGGGCGATCATAGTGACGAGGCTGCGTAGTGACGCCAAGCTGTTTGAGCTTCCCGTGAACAAAACCGGACAGCGTGGTCGGCCTCGCAAATACGGCAAGAACCGCATCAGCCTCAAAAAGCGAGCGACTAATCGTCGAGGTTGGAAAACGATTAGCTACTGTTGTCGCGGCGTTATGGTCGAGCGTCGCTACAAGACATTTTTGGCGACAAGCCAAGTTGTGGGTGGGACAGTTCGAGTGGTACTGCTGGAATACACCAAGGGTAATTGGGCGGCGTACGTTAGCACTGACGCTTTGATGGGCGTCGAGATGATTCTGAAAACAGCGTCGGATCGGTGGGCGATCGAAGAGCATTTTCATGACGTCAAAGAAATCTGGGGTGCAGGTGAGCAGCAAGTTCGTAACGTGTGGTCGAGCATTGGCTGCTGGAACCTGTGTGGATGGTTGTATACACTGGTTGAATTGGAGTGTTGGGATCACACGAGTGAACAACTGGTGGACCGAAGCGATCGTCCATGGGACAATCCAACTCGCCGTCCTTCGCACAATGACCGCCGGCGAGGAATAGCCCGGAAAATGCTGCGCGAAGTATTTTTGAGAGATCTCCAATCTGCCGCCGATCCATCAAAAATACGCGACCGATTCGAAAGACTCTTGGCCCTAGCGGCATAAGCCTAGCACGCTATTCCAACAATCCCCTAAAGTGCAGATCTTAAGATACCGTTCAAGTCCTTGAGAAACAACCAGAGTGGGAAAACCCGGGACCTCCACACATTCTCGGATTAAGCGAATCCCCAAAGCCCATGTTCTTTCGCTCTCCTCGATATCGCCGCTAAGTAGCTTTTCAACTGACGCAACTCCCAACTGTATTATCAAATGCCTTATCAGTAACGCGTTACCTTGGAACCAACCAGTATCCAACTCATCTTGGTTCTCGCGGGCGAAAAACGCGTCTCGAATTCCTCCTTTCGATTTTAAGGAATCTCTCAACCAACCTACAACCAACGCTCGGTTCTCGGTGTCCTTTGCAATTTCTTGAACCGTCTCGACAGGTAAAGACAATGCTAGACTCGACCGTCGCTGAATTTCCAAAGCTTCGGCCCAGCTACCAATAGACCAAAACGTATAAATGTATCGTTGCTCGATCTTACGATCTGCTAACTCGGAAACGATAGAAAAAACACGTCTGCGTTTAGCGAAATCGTAATTGTCGCTTTCGACGGCGTTCAACGGCGCATGAATTGTGAAATAGGTTCTAGTACGCTCTTTCAACTCTTCGCTTGCAATCGAGTCACGACACATTAGAGAGAAAAGAATTAACTGAACATAAATCAAGGTTCTGCTATATACCCATTTTTTATACGCGATCATAGTCATTGTCACTGTTCTTAACTCAGTTCTGCCCTTTGTCGCATTGAAACCCGCATACAGCATTCGCCAAGCATTTCTTTAAACTATCTGCTAATTTCTGACCAAAATCTGGGTCGTTCTTGTCAAATGTTCCAGCTTCGTTACAGCGGTAATCAAATCGATGTTTTTTGAAAGAATTGCAAAATGGCCAGGCGCTGGATTCGCAGCAGCTTCCTTCTATAATAATCCAAAGAGCAAATTGGTTGTACTTGTTTCCGTAACGCTGTTTAACTATCTCACCCACCCCGTCTTTAAAACTTCCGGCCGAGGGGAATCCTTTTCCGTCCACCCACTCTTTAATCACCCCTAGGGTATCGCCAGTTGAGCAAGCTGCGGACACAGATAAGAGATTCAATGACTTCTGCATAACTTCAAGATTGGCTAACTTCAGCTCGGCCTCGTCCCAATATTTTGGTCCCCCTAGCTTTGTCTCAGGTAGCAGATCAAAACCCTTTATACCGATGTTTCCCGATTCTCCAATGGTGCATTCGTCATCGCACAACCCACAGAGCCCTGTGGGATCTGTACTGGAGAAGGGGCGAGAATCCAGCCACTCGTAGAGATTACCAGGACTACCTGAATACCCTATAGGATCCTTTGAGCAAAACCTCCCACTATGTCCACTCATCCACCTTGCTCGGAAGTAATGCAAACCGACGGTATGATCCCACTCGCGGGAAGTATAGGTGTACCTGTTGTTATAGGCGCTGGTGGCTATGACTGAGACGGATGCGTTGAGCACTGTTGGCTGACCATAAGCGGTATACGCGTAGCGCTCTACAACGCTGCCGCTGGAGTTGGTCATAGCGTAGATCGAGTACTGCTGGTTGCGATGCTGCGCTAGTGCAACTTCTGAAGGCCAATCGCTGTTGCTGATCAGCGATGAGGATGTGCAAGTAAAGCAGGCTGCTGCGGACTCGTGATGTGATGACTTGCTATTTGAGACTGACGCGTCAGATGACTTTGCCTGGAAAGAAAAAGAACCATTGAATGAAACAGTGGTGTTCAAATAAGTGACATCTTGAGCGCACAGCGCAGCCCAATCGATAGTCGAGGTTGCTCGACGCGATATGGGTTTAACCGGAAGTGATGTGGCTTGAGACTGCATGTTTGCCATTATAGAGAATGACAGTTGAGCGGTGTTGCGAGATGGGCGGGATATTTGGCAGAATTTTGAGGTTGTCTGAGGGAGGTGCGCATGCAAACCGTGGCCGAATCGGCCACGGCAGCAATTGTGACAAGCCGTTGGCTTGAAGACCCAAGCGCCGCGAATGGTACTGAGTGAATCAATTGGCAAGTGGACGCGTAGGCGGCTCGCCCTCCCCGGTCGCTCGTGGAACTCGCGGCCGACCCTCCCGCAAGCGAGAGGGTGAAGAAGAACGCGTACGCCTGGCGGCTGACGGTTAAACGAAGAAGGCGGAGTCGCTGGGCTACATACTACTCAGCGAACGGAGTCGCTGAGCTACTTGTTACAGGCCATGCTTTGATCGTAAAACCCGCCGGTTTTGGGCCGAATTGGGATCGGAGTTGGGGGCGTGAGTTACTGCCACAATTCGGCCTAGCTCGCACCCCGCCTGCAGCCCGCCTCTCTTACCCAAACATCGTAACCCGCATTCACCCCGCCCCTATTTTTCGATTCGCGTTTTCGCTTTTTCCGGTATAACTTATGTTGTAATTTTCTCCGGGCTTGAGTGTCGAGTTGTCAGTCATGTGCCACAAAATCTGCTCATCTCAAGACGAACTCGAAAGCGTTCAAACTTCCCTCAAGCTCGCATCTTGTCCCCATTGCAGAAAGGTTGGCCACCTTATCCGCCATGGCTTCTTGCGAGGCTATGATGGATCAAACGCATCCAACAAAACTATCCGTGCTGCGCGTGTCTTTTGCAGCAATCGAAACCGGGCTGGCGGATGCGGCAAGACCTTCAGCGTCTGGAGCGCTGAGAAGGTCAAAGGTCTATTCCTCAGCGCGCAGAGCCTTCAAGAATTTATTGTAAATGCCGTAGGCTCAAGCAATAAACGTCAAGCTTTTCGAAAGCTTGATACTGGACGTAGTGACTCGGTAGCCTATCGCATTTGGAAACGCTTTCTTCTCGCACAAAGTCACATTCGCACGGCGCTTATACGATTGTGTGACCCGCCTCAGATCGTCTCTAATAACCCGGTTCGGCTCACCTTGGCGCATCTGCACGAAGCTTTTAAGCAGGATGATTCGCTTTGCTCTGTCGCAGCATACCAAGTCGCTTTTCAGACCTTCCTCATATAAGAATCAGCGCTCAAGAGTAAGCGCACAGCGATAGATCACATGCCAAGTTGTGAGTCGGCGATTGTGGCCCTAAGACGCATGCTTTTCGGTCTAAAGTCACCCTCGAAACATCGACATTGATCGCTTTAGTAGGTGCATACGAAATAGCATTTGATCGAATTGTCATCGTCCCCATCGCAAACATGCAAACGACAAGTCTTCAACAACACAATTCAACAATCGACGGCCCAAGTCGAACGCCTTAAGCTTATGGATTATCGCTTAAAGAATCGTCAAAACCTCTCGCATTCGAGTCTGCCATGGTTCCATCGATTAACATAAAAAGAACACTCGCGGCTTGGCCTTCACGAACAATCGCAGCATGCGCAATAGCTACGCCAAAAGAGGGCGATCACACCTAAAAAGCCGACCCTAAATTAAATGCGATCGCCCAACAGGGACCATCGCATTCTCTTTATCCCGAATAAATAGACCAGAGACGGAAAAGCCCAAGTACGTCGCACTCTCACAGTAGAGCGAGTGTCACTCTTCTCCAAACTTCATGACAATTCGGCCAAACGCCACAGAAACAGCCTCAAATCTCTACCGTCTCAATTCGGCCAAAAATGCGACCGCAATTCGGCCCGTAACAGCTATTGACGGATGATGCTCGAGTCATTACCGCTTGCAGCCGCATGAACTGCATCGAGCAATCAGATACTCAACTACCATTACCGGAGATTTAGGTTGAAAGAGTTGCTTAACTCACCCGGCCGGGAGAGTGGCGAGTCTTGCGAGCCGAGAGGGTGCGTTCGAATCATAGCCCGCTTCGCCAACAAGATTCATGTTTCGAATTACGAGAGCAACTTGCCTTTAGTGGCTGAGCAATTCGAAGATCTGTATTGTCCTGAGAAATCCGCATTTAATGAACAATTATCAACACAAACTGTTGCCATTGAGCTGCGTTCTAGCTCGTTCTTGAGCCCTGCAATCAGCTACTGCAAATTAGATTAGTAGCTGGTAATTCTGTAGAGAAAAACATTGAATAAATGCAAAGCTGGGGAGAAGGACCGTCCACAGCTCGCAGCCGTTTCACTCACTCGTTGCTATCTCTTACTTGGTGAACGGCAACTGACTCCTTTCCTGCTAATGCTTCAAAGAGCGTTCGTATTTTAGTCTATCAATTTCCACTCTCAGAGGATGACCGCTTGGTACTGGCTCCAAAATCATTTCTAAATCAACTCTTGAGGCAGGTGGAAATGGCAACGAAGCATTGTTTCTTGAAATGGAAAGAAATCCAAATAGAAGAAGCATAATCATTACCAATGCAAAGGCAAGATACCTCATTTTGCTAACCCCATGCAACAGCCAGCTACATTGTCGTGGCTAGGAGAATCAGAAGATCCCCTGGACACAAAGGGATCGATGCCGTGAGGACTTGAACGATCCGTAAACCAGCCAAATCGATGACGCATCGAGCTGCTATTTCCTTCTTTGTCATATATTCGAATTTCCTGCAACGCCCCCATCGCAGTAAATCTATTCGGCTTGACAGACATATTTGCTGTAAAATCTCCGAGCACAATTCGACGATTACATGAGGTGCCGCTGTACTCTGGGTCTAAATCATTTATTGATGGATTCGTATATGGGCCAGGTTTAAAACCTGTTTTCGTCGTACCATTGCCAGGCTCAATCAGATTGTACGGCCTGTCCCTACCTTCGGAAACTGCTTGCCACAATTCCCTTTCTTCAAAATCTACTATGCAGTCCCCTGGCTTAGTCTCGCAAACGTCAGCAGAAAGATAAAAGAGCCAGCCATTGTCTATGTGATTACTATTTTTTGAGCTAGCCTGGTATAAACCAGTCTTTCTAAAGTCTTCTTGGTATTGAATCTTAAAGCTCGATATAGCCTTATTTCTTTGATCTCGTTGTCCAGTTGCTAAGTTAGTATATGGAGTGGCACTCAAAAACACTAGATCGAGTTCGGGCACTACATCTCCTTCTGTATGGCGATACCACCTGCAAACTACACATTTCTCCCCATCTGGGTCAAGCCCGACTAGAACTTGCCCCCCAGTGAATGAATACAAATTTAGACCATCACTATAACCAACTATATCTCTTGACAGAAATCTTCCGCTATGCCCACTTACCCACCTTGCTCGGAAGTAATGCAAGCCGACGGTATGATCCCATTCGCGAGCGGTATAAGTGTACCTATTGCCATAAGCACTTGTAGCTATGACTGAGGCAGATGCGTTGAGCACTGTTGGCTGACCGTAAGCGGTATAGGCGTAGCGCTCTACCACGCCGCCGCTGGAGTTAGTCATAGCGTAGATCGAGTACTGCTGGTTGCGATGCTGCGCTAGTGCAACTTCTGAAGGCCAATCACTGGTGCTGATCAGCGATGAGGATGTGCAAGTGAAGTTGGCGACTGCGGACTCGTGTTGTGATGACTTGCTATTTGAGATTGACGCGTCAGATGACTTTGCCTGGAAAGAAAAAGAACCATTGAATGAAACAGTGGCGTTCAAATAAGTGGCATGATCCTGGTTGCATGCCAAAGCCGAATCGATAGTCGAGGTTGCTCGATGCGATGTGGGATTAACCGGAAGTAGTGTGGCTTGAGACTGCATGTCTGCCATTATAGAGCTGACAGTTGAGCGGTGGTGCGAGATGGGCGGGATATTTGGCAGAATTTTGAGGTGGATTTTTGGTGCGCATGCAAACCGTGGCCGAATCGGCCACGGCAGCAATTGTGACAAGCCGTTGGCTTGAAGAGGCAGGTGCCTCAAGGTCAATTGGCAAGTGGACGCGTAGGCGGCTCGCCCTCCCCGATCGCTCGTGGAACTCGCGGCCGACCCTCCCGCAAGCGAGAGGGTGAAGAAGAACGCGTACGCCTGGCGGCTGACGGTTAAACGAAGAAGGCGGAGTCGCTGAGCTACTGCTACTCAGCGAACGGAGTCGCTGAGCTACATACTACTCAGCGAACGGAGTCGCTGAGCTACTGCTACTCAGCGAACAAAGTCGCTGAGCTACTCAGCGGGCGGAGTTGCTGATTTGCCTTCGATATCAGGCTTGGCCGGATGCGTGGCGTCGTGCACTTTACGCAAACGATCGATGGTCACGTGCGTGTAGATCTGAGTCGTATTCAAATTCGCATGGCCCAGCAACGTTTGTAAACTTCTTAAGTCCGCGCCGTTCTCAAGCATCAACGTTGCGGTCGTGTGACGTATCACGTGGCACGCGCCGCTCTTGTGAATCCCCGCCTGATCCAAATAGTCTCGCACCATCTTCGAAGCTTGACCGGGCAGCAGCGGCTTGCCCGTGTTGCTCAAGAAGATTCGATCTGTTGGCAATGCCGCTGGCCCCAATCGCTTGCGACCATGACCGGCCAGCAACCAAGGACGCACATCGGCCAAATACTTTTCAAGCCACTGCAAGGCTCGCACACCAATCGGTACCACGCGATCCTTACGCCCCTTGCCCAAGCGGATCATCAACAACCGACGACTGCGATCAATGTCATAAACCCCAAGCGATAGTAGCTCCTGGCGACGAATCGCACTAGAGTAAAAGATCTCTAGCAAAGCTCGGTCACGGATGCCAAGCTCATCTTTCACATCAGGCTGATTGATTAACAGTTCGACCTCGGGCTCCGTTAAGTAATTCATGGGCAAGCGAACTTCACTCTTGGGCAGTTCCAAGCTTACCGCTGGATTGAATGGCAAGTGTAAGCGTCCACCACAACCAGTTGTTGGGGTTAGTTGGGTTGGCCTTGGGTTTGCTGGCGCTTGAGTTTGGCGGAGATGATCCTGCGGGCTCGCGTTATCTGCTTCCGGTCCGATTTAAAGCGGCTTTCCTTTGCCCGGTACTGGCGAATCGCTTCGGGATGCTCCTGCTTCCATACGTCCGGCAAAAGCTTTTCGTATTGAGTCTCGCCTGCTAGTACGCGATGCAAAATATCCTTCAAGTACTGCCAGATCATTCGCCTTTTTTTCACGGCGAGAGAAAAGAGAACCGCGAGAGGATGAATGAACAACTGTTTGAAGGCAACTCTGGCGAAACTCCCAACTCTTGCGGTGTATTCCTAGCATCTGAGCTCCCGTTCATTCGACTTTTTTCGCACCGCCAACCACTGTTGGCAAAGACATACGCATTCTGTATTCGCCATGCTCCAACCGTCATCGCCCCAACTGCGGTAGGCTTAAGCGTAAGAAATGGCTCGATACGATCCAGTCTTGGGAATTGGATACCAAGTACTATCACGTCGTCTTTACCGCGCCACACGAACTGACTGAGCTATTCGGAGGGGGGAATGCAAATGCATTAGGCACCTATCAGAGCTGCGAAGCAGCGGCATTTTCTAGCCTGGGGTGAAGCTGAGGAACGAAGCGGAACCCCAGGTAGCGTGGCCGATAGGCTTTTGAGCTGCGAAGCAGCGGCATTGGGAAAGCGAAGCTGGGCCTTGTGCCCAGTCTTCGCAATAGGATTGGTGCGCTAAGAGCAAACGCCTCACACTTACCGATCATTTTTGGTTGGCCGCTGAGCGGCCAACCGGAAAAGGGGTGGGGGTTGGCACGTGGCTTAGCACACCAATCCTGTTGCGACGCGTTGGGGCAAGCCCAACGGTCGCTCAGAGCTCGCGATCTCCGAACGTTGTGCCTTGGTCTTCTGTCTTTCTAATGCTCCCGGCTTGTCCGGGAGATTGTTACGTTTCTCGCTACATCCCTACGAACAAACGACCCCTCTACCACTAATGCTCCTGGCTTGCCCAGGAGATCGTTCCGTTTCTTGCTAAAGTCGTTACTGCAAAGCAAGAAGCCGAACGATCCACTGGACGAGCCGGTGGGATTCCCGTTATGGCGGACTCATTGCTGTAGCGAGAAACCCAACCAACCACTGGACAAGCCAGTGGGATTTGGATCGCGCTGCGGTGCATGCATCGACGCGAAGCGGGGCGATGCGCTCAGTCTTCGCCATGAGATTGTTGCGCTAAGAGAGACCGAATTTCTTAGGGCAGCAGAATCAGGGCAGTAGAATAGATTCCATGACCATTCTCCTGCCCCCATTCTCTTGCCCAGACCTCGAGCACTTGGTTCCCAACGCACGAGTTCCGGATCTCCTGCTCGCTGAATCATCGTTTACCAGGGGAACCCAGCGAGAATGTACTTGCAGCTCTGCGTCACTATGGCAAAGCGTACTTGTACGATGACTCGATTCCAAGATACGCGCGGCATGCGCTGGACAAGATCCTCGAATGCCGCTCCGGAGCGTATGGCTCCAGTTGGTTCCGCTGCGGCCAGTGTGATTCCAAACGCATTCTGTATTCGCCATGCTCCAATCGTCATTGCCCCAACTGCGGCTGGCTCAAGCGGAAGAAATGGCTCGATACGATCCAGTCCTGGGAGCTAGATACGAAGTACTATCACGTCGTCTTTACCGCGCCGCATGAACTGACCGAGCTATTCGGTGACAATGCGGCTGAGAGCTATAAGCTGTTCTTCCAGTGTGCGCAAAAGACGCTTCTAGAAACCTGCCAAGAAGCTTTTGGTTGCCGTCCTGGGATCTTGATGACCCTGCACACGTGGGGGCAAAGGATGCTGCCGCATGTTCACATCCACGTCATGATGACCGCTGGTGGTATCGATCTGGAGAGCCAACAGTGGACGGAGATCCCTTCCGATGCGCCGGCGATCCAGCCCAAGCGTCTGGCGGAAGCCTTTCGAAAGAAGTTCATCCGAGGGCTCAAGAGTCTCTTTCGACGTGGCAAGTTATTTCTGAAATCCACTGCAGAGCAATTAGAAGTTCCAGACGCTCAGTCGTTGGCAGAATGGTTAACACCGATCGCAGCCAGGAGCTGGGTCGCAGATGCTCAGCTCACTCCCGATGTACTGGCAACTAAACGACAATGCGCGGTCTACTTGTCGGAGTATGTACAAGGCACGGCCATCAGTGACCAGCGGATCGTCAGCGATGACGGACAAAGTGTTACGATCCGCTTGTGGAATTATCGTAAGGAGCAGTACGAGAAGGAATCGATGCCTGGCGGCGAGTTCGTGCGACGCTATCTGTGGCATATCGTTCCTAGAAGCGTTTATCGCATCCGTTATGCAGGCTTATTCCAAGCTCAAAACCGCAAAGCAAACATCCAGCAGACACGTGCCGCGCTGAACGCATTTAACCATCCGCGTTCAGATGATAATACGGACGATGTGAATATAGTTCGACATAAGTCACTACTGCAATCGAGCATTGAGGATGCAAGCAAGCTCATCGAAGAGAACCAATCGCCAACTGCCAATGTAGAAGTCGATGACCATGCGCCGCGATGCCAACAATGCGGAGCGGAGGGCATGAGCTTCCAAGAGTATCGCAGTCCCTGGCATACGCGTGGTGATATGGGAACAGTGTATTACTTGATCAGCTACTTCGCTGTTATCTGGACATCGCTGGACGATCGCGTGCGAGAGGTCTGCACCAAGGCACGCAAGAACATAAAGTTCAAGCAACTGAGTTTCGAAGATGCTCGGCTGCTTCGATCCGAAGCCAATATTTATTCAGCGTTCGATGTGAAGTTATTAACAGATGATGTTCGCGTCATTACTGCTTGCAGCCGCATGAGCTGCATCAATCAATCAGATACTCAACTACCATTACCGGAGATTTAAGTTGAAAGAGTTGCTTAACTCTCCCGGCCGGGAGAGTGGCGAGTCTTGCGAGCCGAGAGGGAGCGTACAAATCATAGCCCGCTTCGTCAACAAGATTCATGTTTCGAATTACGAGTACAACTTGCCTTTAGTGGCTGAGCAATTCGAAGATCTGTATTGTCCTGAGAAATCCGCATTTAATGAACAATCATCAACACAAACTGTGGCCATTGAGCTGCGTTCTAGCTCGTTCTTGAGCCCTGCAAACAGCTACTGCGAATTAGATTAGTAGCTGGTAATTCTGTAGAGAAAAACATTGAATAACTGCAAAGCTGGGGAGAAGGACCAGCTACAGCTTGCAGCCGTTTTAATCAATCGTTGCTATCTCTTACTTGGTGAACGGCTACACTCATAACCTATCCGTTTAAGTGAAGTTTTTTTCGAATAATTCTTGTAATAATCCAAGAAATTCAAGAAATCTTTCTCTTTCTAGAATTTGGCCAATACGATTTATTAATTCAAGCAAAAATTCGACCGGAAATATCGCCTCGTTAAACTCGCAATATTTTGCTCGTAAAATGATTGCCGATAGCAGACAGCACAACGCAGTAGGGCATTGTTTGGACGTGAAGTTCAGAGATTCCCATAGAAAATCATCAGAAAACAATGCCATAAAATCGTAAGCAGATATTGTGTCTGTAGTAAGCATCCTTTCGATCGCAAATTGAATTATTGCCGTTGTTCTGCCATCAACGAAGTTGATTAATCCATCGATAACACTATCGATTTCAGATTCGCTCATCTCCATCTCATAAGTTGCATGGCTGAAATACTTCGAGTTCTTGATCAGTATTGACAGTGCGGTCCTGAGGTCAATAACGTCATCAACTGCGATAATTCGCATCATTTTGTCAAGGACTTGCGACTGCTCCATCTGGTAGCACACCTATGTATAGCGAAGTACGAAAATGCACAATCCCTCGGTTTAAAATCGAGGTAGAAAGTCTGCTGAGTTGCAATTGTTTTGAATTGCAGTTAAGCAATTTCTATAATTCAAATATTGGCGCAAAGCATGTCCAACATGATTTCCACTAGGTGGGTATACAACATCGCAGCCTGAGACGATGTACGCTAGCCGCAAATTAGCCACATTGCTCCAACATGCCGCGTTCACCGATGCCTTGAAGCATCTTCCGAGCTGTTCAAAACAGCTTTTTTTTGCTGGACCAATTGGTTGGCAACTGCGGCATGGTAATTCTGCAAGTTTGTATGCTTTGTATCCAGCTTGACAGGCTACGTATAAAGCCGCCCTGGCAGCATCGTCCATCGCATCGACTAATTCGCGTATCCTCATTCCAACTGCGATTCTACATTCATCATCCTGAAAACATGCAAATAGTCCGAGTCCAAAACCTGCCGCGATTAACTCAGCTTCAGTCAGCACTGCTGCGCCGCCCAGTATGGGAATAAGTACAATGGGCACTCTGCCATCAGGGTCAAGGTAGAAGGATGGTCGTGACCTGCAATACTGATAAAGATTGTATTCGCCGCGATACTCAACCGGATCCCTTCCAGTGAATCTTCCGCTATGTCCGCTCATCCATCTTGCTCTAAAGTAGTGCAAGCCGACGGTATGATCCCACTCGCGAGCGGTGTAAGTGTAGCGGTTATCATGAGCGCTGGTAGCTATGACTGAGGCAGATGCGTTGAGTACCGTTGGCTGGCCGTAAGCGGTATAAGCGTAGCGCTCTATGACACTGCCGCTGGAATTGGTCATAGCGTAGATCGAATACTGTTGGTTGCGATGCTGCGCTAGTGCAACTTCTGAAGGCCAATCACTGAAGCTGATCAGCGATGAGGCTGTGCAAGTGAAGTTGGCGGCTGCGGACTCGTGTTGTGATGACTTGCTATTTGAGACTGACGCGTCAGATGACTTTGCCTGGAAAGAAAAAGAACCATTGAATGAAACAGTGTCGTTCAAATAGGTTGCACCTTGAGCACACAGCGCAGCCGAGTCGCTAATTGAGATTGCTCGACGCGATATGGGATTAACCGGAAGTGATGAGGCTTGAGACTGCATGATTGCCATTATAGAGCTGGCCGCCGGGTGGTGGTGCGAGATGGGCTGGATAATTGGCAGAATTTTGAGGTTGTCTGAGGGAGGTGCGCATGCAAACCGTGGCCGAATCGGCCACGGCAGCAATTGTGACAAGCCTTCGGCTTGAAGACCCAAGCGCCGCGAATGGTACTGAGTGAATCAATTGGCAAGTGGACGCGTAGGCGGCTCGCCCTCCCCGGTCGCTCGTGGAACTCGCGGCCGCCCCTCCCGCAAGCGAGAGGGTGAAGAAGAACGCGTACGCCTGGCGGCTGACGGGTAAACGAAGAAGGCGGAGTCGCTGGGCTACATATTACTCAGCGAACGGAGTTGCTGAGCTACTCAGCGGGTGGAGTTGCTGAGGTGCCTTCGACATCTGGTTTAGCCGGATGCGTTGCGTCGTGCACTTTACGCAAGCGATCGATGGTCACGTGCGTGTAGATCTGAGTCGTGTTCAAATTCGCATGGCCCAGCAACGTCTGTAAACTTCTTAAGTCAGCGCCGTTCTCAAGCATCAACGTTGCCGTCGTGTGACGAATCACATGGCACGCGCCGCTCTTGTGAATCGCTGATTGATCAACAGTTCGACCTCGGGCTCCGTTAAGTAGTTCATGGGTAAGCGAACTTCACTCTTTGGCAGTTCCAAGCTTACTGCTGGATTGAATGGCAAGTGACCCTTCAAACAAGCCCACTGCAACCAATGCGACAGGGGCAACCCCAGAACTGCGAAGCAGCGTCATTGCCAAATCGAAGCTGGGCCTTGCGCCCAGTCTTCGCCATGGGATTGGTGCGCTGAGGTAATCCTGACGCGCGCGCAAGTCCGATTGGGGCTTGCCCCGTCGGACACCGCATTGGAGTTCTAGACAGTGTGCCCAGCGAACTTAGCACACCAATCCTATTACGACGCGTTGGGGCAAGCCCAACGGTCGCTCAGGGCTCACCTTCACACAACAAATGGCACTGCTTCGCAGCTCAACGGATCGTTGGGCATCGGTACTTTGGGTTTGTACCCAAGGCTATTGAATGCCGCTGCCTTCGCAGTTCAAAGCCAAAAACCGAGAAACAGGCTCTGTTTCTAAACGCTGAAGTCGAGAGTTTTAAGGTAACGCTGAACGAACCCAAGTCGAACCTTGCCCCCGAAATTTTTGGCTGATTTCTCACAAGCCGAGCGGATTGCCATTTCCATCGGCCAACAAATCGAATCCCAGCCACGTGGCGACTCCCGGTAGGTCAGGCTCCATATTTCCGCTTGGGCTTGTCGAAGTGAACCTCGCCGTCAAAATAAGCGACTTTCAATTCGAACGAAGTGCCTCGGAAAGCTGAAAAGCATGTTTAAAGCGGTTGGAACGGACGTAAATTTCCCAAAACAGGAAGAGGAAGTTCTGCAGTTTTGGAAAGACCGAAAGATTTATGCCAAATCCCTTGAGGCACGTGCAGGCGGTGAACCCTTCGTTTTCTTTGAAGGCCCACCCACGGCCAATGGATTGCCCCATCCCGGCCACTGCTTGACTCGGGCAATCAAGGATCTTTTCCCACGTTATCGCACCATGTGCGGTTTCCATTGCACTCGCCGCGCCGGCTGGGACACCCACGGATTGCCGGTCGAAGTCGAGGTCTGCAAGGAACTGGGCATCCACAGCAAAGAAGAAATCGAAGCCTTCGGGATCGAACCCTTCATCCAGAAATGCCAACAAAGCGTTTGGCGCTACATGCAGGAATGGGAACGTCTAACGGAACGTATCGGCTTCTGGATCGACCTGTCCGAAGCCTACGTGACCTACCACAAAAGCTATATCGAATCAGTATGGTGGTCCCTCAAGAGTCTCTTCGATCGAGGCTTGCTGTACCGTGGACACAAGATCGTATGGTGGTGGGCTCAAGGCGGAACGGCCCTCAGCAGCGGTGAAGTAGGACAAGGTTATCGCGAGGTAGCGGATCCGAGCGTCTATGTGAAGTTTGCGATGGACGGCGAGTCCAACACCTCGCTACTGGTTTGGACGACGACGCCTTGGACGTTGCCAAGCAATCATTTTGCAGCAGTCCATAACGATCTACCGTACGCCTTTTGTACCGACGTCGAAAGCGGCGAGACTCTGATTGTCGCAGAGGCACTGGTCGCTGATATCGCGGAAAAATCGAAACGCGAACTTTCGGTGCAACGCGTTGTTCTGGGCAGCGAGTTGGTTGGGAAGACTTATCGTCCACCGTTTGGTTACTACTACGATTCGATCGGTCGCGATCAGGGGAAATTACTGGACGGAACAACGCTGCAGAAAGCTTGGCGCATCGTTCATGCCGACTTTGTGACTATCGACTCGGGAACTGGGGCTGTGCATATGGCTCCCGCATTTGGTGAAGCGGACTATGGCGTATTGATCGATCAGCAATCGCTCTTCGAACCGGCCGATGCACCCAAAATGATCTGTGCCGTAGGCCCTGATGGGCGATTTACCGACGTGGTGCCGGAATACCAAGGCCAGTGGGTCAAAGATGCCGACAAAGCGATCATTCGCCAGTTAAAAGACAGTAACATTCTGTTCTTGCATTCGCAGTATGTTCACGATTATCCGTTCTGCTGGCGTGCTAGCGAAGATCCATTGATTCAGTACCCTCGGGAAAGCTGGTTCATTCGTACCACGCAATTCCGCGATGCGATGATGGAGAACAACCAACAGATCGCTTGGCAACCGGAGCACATCCGCGATGGTCGCTTCGGTAACTTTTTGGAGAGCAATGTTGATTGGGCTCTGTCGCGAGAACGTTATTGGGGCACGCCGTTGCCGATTTGGGTCTGCCAATCAACAGGTAAAATGGAAGCGATCGGTAGCTACGAGGAACTGTTGGCTAAACCTGATATCGAAGGTACCGAAGTCTGGGCTAATGCAAAAGCAGCTAACCCAGAGTTGGTCGACGATTTAAAAGTGCATAAGCCGTATATTGATGCGGTCACTTATCAGTCCCCCTTCGATCCAAAAGCCCGCATGCAGCGCGTTACGGAAGTCATCGATTGCTGGTACGACAGCGGTGCCATGCCCTTTGCACAGTGGGGCTACCCGCATCAAAACCAAGAGCAGTTTCAGCAGCAGTTCCCGGCCGATTTTATCAGCGAAGCGATCGACCAGACGCGCGGCTGGTTTTACAGCCAACTGGCAATCAGCACGATGTTGTTTGGCCGATCGAACGAGCAGCTCAGCTCCCAAGCTTACCCACATCCGTTTCGCAATTGCATTGTCCTGGGGCTGATGCTGGCTGAATGGTATGAAAGTAAAGATGGCAAGCAGCGGTTCTTGAACGAAGACGAAGCGAAAGCTGCGTGCGGCAAGAATTATGTGGCCAAGACGGGCAAGATGAGCAAATCGCTAAGGAACTATCGCAGCCCAAACGAAATCTTTGATCGGTTTGGTGCTGACGCACTGCGATGGTACTTCTATGCGAATCAACCGCCATGGAATTCGATTCTGTATAGCGAGCGGGCGATCCGCGATAGTATCCCGGAATTCATGCTTCGACTTTGGAACGTGTTCAGCTTCTTCTCGATCTACGCAGAAATCGACAAGTTCGCAGGCCCTGCGGATATCGCCGCAAAGCTCGACCAACTGACGCCAGAAGAACTTGCACAGTCATCAAAGTATCGTCCGATCAATCAACGCGGTGAACTCGATCGTTGGATGACCAGCGAATTGTATGGTTGCGTGGAAGATGTGCGAGCTCGCATGGATCGTTACGACAGTTATGGAGCCTGCCAAGCGCTCAACGAACTGGTCGACGCGATGAGCAATTGGTATGTGCGGCGCAGTCGAAACCGTTACTGGGCTGAAGATACTCAATCGGTCGACAAGATCGATGCCTACTGGACGTTGTACGAGTGTTTAATAACCATCAGCAAACTGATCGCACCATTCACGCCATTTTTGGCAGAAGCGTTGTGGCGACACCTTACCGCCAGCGTTAGTTCGCAGGTTCGTGAAAGCGTGCACTTGTGCGACTATCCGAAATCCAATAGCAGCCTAGTCAATCGCGAGTTGTCGGTGCAGATGAAACTGCTACGCGAGATCGCTTCGCTGGGTAGATCAGCGCGCATGGAATCGCGGTTGAAGGTGCGTCAGCCACTTTCGCGCGTAGAGGTCACATTGGTCGATGCGACACATGCCCAATGGCTGAAGCAACACGATGAAATTGTCCGCGACGAATTGAACGTCAAAGAGATTCACTACGGCAGTGGCTCGAGTCCATACATCGAGTACGAAGTGTTACCGAACTTCCGTGCGCTGGGGCCCAAGGTGGGGCCTCTGCTGCCGAAGCTGAAGGCCGCGTTGGCCAACGTTGATGGAGCCAGCTTGCTGGAGCAGCTTACGTCCAAAGGCCATATCGAATTGGACTTGGAAGGCAAAGTGTTACAGCTTGATACCAACGAGCTGCAAGTTCGCTTGAAGGCCAAAGAGGGCTGGGCAGCGGCACAAGGAAAACAATGCGTCGTTGTGCTGGCAACGGAATTGACCGAGGAGCTGATCCAAGAAGGTTTTGCTCGCGATACGATTCGTTTGATTCAGGACCAACGCAAGAAGCAGGGATGCAACTTCACTGATCGGATTGCTATTAAGATGGTCACTTCAGAAGATGCGTTGCTCAAAGCCTTCAAGACTTTTGAAGCGATGATTCTATCGGAGACGTTGGGGGTTCGGTTAGACGTTGCATCGACGATTGACGCAGGAACGGAGCTTCACGAAGCGGAACTTGGTGAATTCACAATCCAGATGCAGATCAATCCGGTCTCATGAGCTGTTCATGAATACGGCTTTGAAAGTCCGCGACTCGCGAGGTGACTTCCGGATGACGCCTCGCGAGCTCTTCCAAGCATTCACAGAGTGCTTCGACGGCCGATTTGGCATCGGGCTGCTGGTGACGATAGTTGGCAAAGCACAGATTCAACAACTGAAGATCTGCCGAATCCGCGTCCAGCGACTGCAGCATCCCGATGACTTCAGCTAACAGGAAAGCGAGCCCAAGATGGCCCGATGCATCGCCCGGTATCGGTTCGTCCGAAATCATTCCTGACCAGATCGGGCCGAATGGATCTTGATCGACGTCTTCTAACCATTCGACAACTTCGTCGTTATCACCGGTTGCATTCTTTCGCTCGAAGGAATCGCACATCTCTTGGTACTCGCGTTGTTGTTCTTCCCATTCTGCACGCGATTCGTACAACGAAAATGCAAACTCATTGTCCAGTTCCAAGTGGTGACCATCAATACCCGTGAAAGCCGTACCAAAAGCACCTTCCGACATCATCATACAAATGGGACAGTCGCAGTCGAGCACATGCGAGTTCGGTTCAACTTCGTCGAGACCAGCAACGGGCACACCCATTCCACGTATGACGCGGCGACGACTGCAATCGATAATAAACCGCGGAGGCGAACCACCTTCATAAGGAGTATCCAACCACAAGCTTTTCGTTTCGCCGAAGTGATCGACTAATTGTTGCTCTCGCCCAGCGTGGTCCACCACGAGCTCATCAGCAAGATTCTTCTCGCACCACAACCAGCCAGCTCCGATCAACACACGGCAGAAATCATAATACATACATAGTTCTTCTCTGCCGAAAGGAGCTGTTTTAAAATTGGAAAAATCGCTTGGTAATCCAATCATCTCACGACAATCGTCGTATCGCCAACGTTGACCGTCGCATACTTTGTCTTGCCAGTTGACACCGCCGTGTAATAGTTGTCTTGGATGACGACCATCCAGATCGTTGCGTGGCGTCATCAGCCAGTCGCGATGGACAGCTACCGTGAATTCATAAAGTTTTTTGGGGTCGCTACTTATCCGGAATGCTTTCCATGCTTCCGAATCAGCGACCGTTAGAATTCGAGACGCAAGATCACGGAATAACGCTTCACCATACAAGAAATCACGATCCGTTTGCGGGATAACCAACGGTGTTTCGCGTGGTTGCAGAACCTGTTCGCACTGCGTCTGCGAATGCAGTTCCCACCACGGCGGCAAATGAATACTGACAGCCCAATGTTGATCTCCCTTCTCATCAGTCATCATAGAGTACATGTCATCACGCTCGATCGGACTATATCCAGGCCCTGTCAAGATCCGTTTCTGCACCATGTCGATGACGACCCAGTTATCATAGGGCTCGATGGCACCCAGTATTTGGTCTTTATCGATAATGGTCCACGGCAGACTGCCAGCGAATTCAGGAACGACGGGGCTGCGATATCGATCCCAACACAAAATCAAGTCATCTTGGTCACCCGGATCTTCGGAAGCTTGAGCGATCATCGTTAATGATGTGTCCACATCCAATCCGCTGAGCAAGTAGCATTTGTAGGGATCGATGACGACAACCGGAGCGACTGGGTATTCCATATTCATAATCGAGAGCACCTTTTGCGCGATAGACAGGAGGCACGTGAAAACCGTCGACAAATCACCGAGTCTTAGACGGTTATGATATCGCTTCTGTTCGGAAAAGTGAATTATATCTAAGGGAGCTCCGTCGGTTTGGTGGCCTGAACGCACTTTTTGCAGCCAACCAGGAATTGCCCAGCAGCCTAGGCCTTGCGCAAATAGTCGAGCACCAATCGAGAGAAATCAATTTGCAGTGTGCGTGCCAGTGCTTTCCAGCCAGGGACCGCGTTGACTTCAATCAACAGCAAGCGTCCGTCGCGAGCGGGCAGAAGGTCAACGCCTAACATGCCGCCACCTAGCGCTGCGGAGGCTTTCAACGCCATGTCCAGTTCCGCTGAACTAGGCTGGTACGGCATCGTACTTCCGCCTCGAGCGACATTAGTGCGCCAGTCGTTGCGGTTGACGCGCTTCATCGCAAACGCTTGATCGCCCAGCACAAAGATGCGCAAGTCAAAGTCATTGTGCGGAATGAACTCCTGTAGATAGATCACCGATTGATTGATCTCCAATGTTCCGAAAACTCGCCATGCAAGATCCGGACAACTTACGCGCATGATCCCGCGCCCTTCGCCTCCAAAGATCGGCTTGACCACCACATCGCCTTGCAATTGTTCAAAGGCTTCCAATGCTTGTTCGCGGCTCTGACACACGATGGTACGAGGGGTGGCAATGCCTTGGGCAGCCACAGTTGCCAAAGTTAGCCATTTGTCGATTGCGATTTCAAGCGTTCGGGGTTTGTTGAGCACTACGCATCCGGACATTGCCATCGCATGCAACGCGTTGACTCGGAAGATGACTTGTTCCAGCGAGCCCAGGGGCATCGAACGGACTAGCACGGCGTCTAAATCCGCAGCGTTAATGCGTGATTGGTCGACGACCAAGGAAGGTTGCGGCTGAACACCCGTTTGCATTTCGACGCATAAGTCGCGGTAAGACGCAATTTGAATCTTTTCATCGCGAGCCGCAGCCCGCTGGAGGTCTTTGGCATACCAACTGTTGGGCTGAGCAAGAATGGCAAGTCGAAATGTAATGATAAATCTCGGCAGGAGGTTGGACAGAAAAGTCGAAACGGTAGGATAATATAGTGAATGGTCGCGGTCGGCGGCTGTTTCTACTCCCACTTTTTCGTTATAGCAAGCCACGCAAGATGACCACCGCATTATTGGATACCCCGCTTCGCATAGGATCTCACGAGCTATCCAGCCGACTGATAGTGGGGACCGGCAAATACGACACCATGGATTTGATGCGTGACTCGTTGGTCGCTTCAGGGGCCACGTGCGTGACGGTCGCTGTGCGACGAGAACGACTGTACGATCGCTCTGGACAAAACATTTTGGATTTTCTCGATCCGAACGTCTACACGCTGTTGCCCAATACGGCCGGTTGTTACAACGCGAAAGACGCTTTGCGCGTCGCCCGCTTGGGCCGCGAGATTTTGAAAGCGTTAGGCAACCCAGGTGCCAACTGGGTCAAACTGGAAGTGCTTGGCGATAGCAAGACGTTGCTGCCAGATCCGATTGCAACCCTGCAGGCTTGTGAGCAGTTGGTGGAAGATGGCTTTGAAGTCCTAGCCTACACCAGCGATGATCCGATCATGGCGGTTCGTCTGAAGGCTGCCGGAGCGGCGGCGGTGATGCCCGCTGGTTCGCCGATTGGATCGGGGCAGGGCGTCTTGAATCCGAACAACATTCGCATCATCTTGGAGTATTTAAAGGACGGTGATGCAGCTTATCCCGTGATCGTCGATGCTGGTGTTGGCACCGCGAGCGACGTGGCGTTTGCGATGGAGTTGGGCGTCGACGGGATCTTGCTGAATACGGCTATCGCGCATGCCCGCGATCCAGTACAGATGGCCTACGCGATGAAGTACGCGTTAGAGGCCGGCCGGTTGGCTTACAAATCCGGCCGTATCCCCAAGCGAATTTATGCGCAGGCATCCAGTCCTGAAGAAGGCTTGATTACATCTCGGCCGTGGTAGTTGGCCGTACAACGAACTTCTAGTTCGTTGCGGATTTCGGTTTAGCCGATAGGCGTAAGCGTAAGCGATGTAGGCCGGAACAAGCAAAGCACTCCTCGCGCCGGAACATCGGTCGCTGAAGGTAGTCAACATTGGCAGTTGCCTTGGTTCGTTGCGGATTTGCTTTGCGCAGTTCCGGCAATAACCAATGCGACCTTGTTACCGGCCTACGCCGGCGCCGCTCGCCCATACCGCAGGAGGGCGACACACTGACACGCCAATCGATTCGGCAATTTTCGATATAATCATCTTTCTTGCGCCGAATTTTCGCGCCACGACGCACTAATATGATTGCTATGATCCAACCGTCGACAAATGCCGAAAACTCGCCGATTACGCTGCCGCTTTATGAGCGGATGAGCGATGGTGAACTACTGGCCTTGTACCAACGCGATGCTTCAGCACAACCGCAAATCTTGGAAGTGCTGATCGTTCGCCATGGCGGCTTGGTGCAAAGCGTTGTCAAGCGAGCAAGCGTCTGCCGCGAAGATGCCGAAGATTGCTTTCAAGCGACCTTTCTTGTATTGGTTCGATCCGTGGACAAAATTCGCAAATTGGACTCGCTACCCGCTTGGCTGTACGGCGTTGCGTATCGAGTCAGCAGTCGCATGAGAGCAGCGACCTTGCAACAACGGCGAACTGCGGCCAACGACAAAATTGACGTTCATCATCTACCCGCAAAGACCAACGAAGGCTTATACGCATCGCTGGAACTAGAACAACTGGACCGCGAACTACAACGACTGCCCGAATCACTTCGAGCCGTTATCGTCGAGCGTTACATGTTAGGCCATACCTTACAGGAAATCAGCGAACGGATGGAGTTGAGTTTGTCGGCCGTCGATGGCCGGCTGCGGCGTGCGCGAGCTTTGCTTCGCAATCGATTGCTCAGCCACGGCCTAAGCGTGACGGCGCTGCTGGCTTCATCCGCAGCAAGTGTGAAAGCTTTGGGAAGCGAGCCAGGGATGGTGGTCTTGCTTTTGCCAGAAATTCAATCGTCAGCGGCAACCACTTCCGCCCGCAGTACCTCTTCTATTCAAAAGATTGTAGAAAGCGAGTTATCCATGATCCATGCAAGCAAGTTTAGTGCTTTGAAGCTTACCCTCGTTGCAGCCACAGTCCTTGCTTGTGGTGGCTTCAGTGTGCTCTTGGCCCTGCAAAACGATGGTTCCAATGCACGAGAAGCTGGTGTCCAAACGTTGGCGATCCAGACCTCTGCTGCCGAACCAAGCAATCAGGTCCGCTCCGATGTGCCACTGGAGTTTTTCTCACAGGCGCCGACGATTGCGGCAAATGCGGATAAAGATACTTCCGATCCGTTTGGTGAGCCGACTGCGACAACGGCCGAGCCTGTCGCGGGCAATCTCTCCAGCGAGGAGGTGCTAAGGCTGCCCAGGTCCAAGCTCTTTGAACATAAAATGCAACTGGAACTCGCTCAAGAGCGTCGCGTGGAAGCATTGCTGATCACAACAGAGCTATCGCCCGATTTTAGTAACGTGCCCTTACGAGCAGCGGTGGCGGAGCTGAGCGACCATTCAGGCATTCCGATGCTGTTTGACGAGCGCGCGCTGGAGAGCGGCATTTCGTCACCTGATGATCCTGTTACTTTGCAAGGGGTCGGTGGGCTTCGGCTGGGTAGCGTGCTGGATGAGTTGCTGAATCCACTGGAGCTTATCTATGTCATTAAAGAGAATCGGTTGGTGATTACGACGATTGATGAAGCCCAACCTACTCTACGTTCCTATTCGGTCGAAACAACCGCGGAAACACTTCAGACGTTAGAGTTGCTCGTACCTGAAATATTGGAAGACGGAAGAAAGTATCACGCACTCGATACAAAATTGATCGTATTGGCGGAAGAACAAGTGCATCGACGCATTCAACGCTTCTTGCTGATGCTCCGCGAGTGAGTGTCCCTCGCCGGTGCATACGAAGGTAGTAGGCACTCTCCGAGTGCCGTCCGCAACCATCATTCGCTGGGGTTGTTTAACCACGTTGGGCAGCGCCCCGGGTTTTCGGTTGCAGAAACGCGGCCCGTTGGGCTCGCGGTTAAACGACGACGGCCCGGTTTGACCTGTGGGCGGCCCGGGCACCGTAAGAACCAAAGTGCGAACACACTACTTCGGCGCGATGGTGCACAGCATGCGTTTGCCTTGTTGAGATGGCGGTTGTTCGACCTTGCCATACTCATTCAATTCTTCGATCACGCTTTCCATGACTCGGCGACCTTCGTCGATGTGAGCCATTTCGCGACCGCGGAACAGAACGGACACTTGCACTTTATCTTTGTGTTTAAGAAACCCGATCGCTTGGCGGATCTTCGTCTCTACGTCGTGGTCACCGGTCTTGGGACGCAGACGAATTTCCTTCGTTTTGGTTTGGTGGGTATGACCGCCGGTTTTCTTGCTGCGTTCATACTTGAATTTGCCGTAATCCATGATTCGGCAAACGGGAGGTTTGACATCGGGTGCAACTTCGACAAGGTCCAAGCCAACATCGCGCGCTTGTTGCAACGCTTGTTCTGTGGGGATGATCCCCAATTGAGCTCCGTCAGGACCAATAACCCGCACAGGAGAGATTCGAATCTGTTGATTGATTCGTGTTTGATTTCTATCGTTCGACATACCCTCGTTTGACTGAAGAAAGCACTAAAACCCGCGTAAATCGCTCAGGCCAAGCCGTACAAAAAAAGTTTTGTGCGGCCCCAAAAAAACTCTAAGGCAGCCTTCGTCCGCGGCAGTCTGGTTAACCTAAAGCCTGCCTGGAGTCGAAAACTCAACCTTAACGTTACAGCAATATAGCTGGTTGTTACTCGCAAAAGCAAGATTTCTTACGGCAATTACCGCAAATTAAGTCTTGACAGCCTGCTACAGCAACCACCAATCCAGGCATCCTATCCGTTTGCGACATTTCGATCTATACGAACCACCCAGAAATAGGGTATTTGGGAGCTGGTTTTGGCAAATACTTTTAATTCGTATCGCCCTATGTGCTTCCATCGTCGTGAACTACTGTTAGGTCTGGGATGCTCGGCCGTCCTTTCGATCGGTTGCCGGTCCACGCCCGTTACCGGTCGCAAGCAATTCGTGGTCTTGCCGGTGCAGCAAGAACTGGCGATGGCTGAAGAAGCGTTCGCTCAGGTCGTCGCGTCGGAGTCCCCTAGCACCAATGCTCGCGTTCAAGAAATCGTTAATCGCGTGGGCATGCGGATCGCTTCGGTCTCGGAAAAGCCTGACTTCCGCTGGGATTTCCGCGTGTTTGCGTCTGCCAGTCAAAACGCATTTGCGTTGCCAGGCGGCAAAGTCGGCGTCTACGAAGGCATTGTGCCCATCTGTCAAAACGAAGCGGGATTGGCTGTGGTCTTGAGCCACGAGATTGCCCACACGATCGCGAGGCACGGTGCCGAACGCATCAGCCAGCAGGCGGCCGTCAGCGGGCTGCAATCAATCTTGGGCTACACCGTCAGCGGTACGTCGGAAGTCGGCCGAACGCTGGTACTGAACGCCTATGGAGCGGCCACTCAGTACGGCTTGCTACTGCCCTACAGCCGAAAACATGAGTTGGAAGCGGACCATATTGGTTTAGCATTAATGGCCAAAGCCGGTTACGATCCCAGCGAAGCGCCCCGGTTCTGGGAGCGATTCGCGTCGGCCTCCAGCGGGCCGCAACCACCGACTTGGGCATCGACGCATCCCAGCGACCTGCAGCGTGCCCAGCAGTTGGCAATGGCCGTACCTCAGGCAACTCTGCTATATCAAGCCGCCGCAATTCGAGTAGGATTGGGGGAGTTGATTTGAGTGATCCAAATATTGCCCGAAATGATGGAAGTTGAACTGGGGCCAGCAGCTATGAACTAAGTGATGGACACCGAGCAATTACGATTACAAGCGGACTTGAAGGGGCAGATCGACGGCGATGTGCTGTGTGATGATTATCATCGTCAATTGTATTCGTCAGACGCCAGTATCTACGAGCTTCGGCCGATCGGCATCGTTCGTCCCAGGCACGCTGGGGATGTGGCTCGCACCGTTCGTTATGCGGCAGAAAATGAACTGCCAGTCTATCTGCGCGGCGGTGGAACGGGGCTTGCCGGCCAATCGCTGGGACAAGGAATTGTCATCGATTTCTCGCGATACATGCGCCGATTGGTCGAAGTGGATGCAGCGGCAGGCCGAGTTCGTGTGCAACCGGGCTTGGTGCTCGCTGAACTCAATCGGACACTGGCCAAACAAGGATTGATCTTTGGTCCAGACCCGGCCGCTCGAGCGGTCACGACCATGGGCAGCGTGATCGCTGTCGATGCACAAGGCAGCCACTTTCCCAAATATGGTTCAGCAGGCAACTGGATTCAATCTTTGGAAGTTGTACTGGCCTCTGGAACCGCTGCGACGCTGGGCAAGCATATCATTCATACCGATACGCGATCGCTGGGTACGCTGCAACACATCGCAGCCGAAGTGGGGACGTTATTGCAAGCAGCCAATCCGATGCTGCAGAAGCCCGCTTGGGATCCATCATTGCGTGGCTGCGGTTTTCGTTTAGAGAAATGCCTTGATGGCGACGTCATTGATCTAGCTCGCTTGCAATGCGGAGCGGAAGGCACTTTGTCAGTCATCACTGAGGCCACCTTACGAGTAGCTAAACTGCCCGCACATCGCGGCGTGGTCTTGCTGTTCTTCGATCGCATGGAAGCGGCCGCCAAGTGTGCGATGGAAATCGCGGCAATGAAGCTGGTTGCGGCATGCGATTTGATGGATCGACGCTTGCTGGAGTTGGCTCGGGAAACCGACGTGCGCTATGATCGTTACTTGCGCCGCGGCAGCGAAGCGATGCTGCTGATCGAATGCCAGGGGGACGAAGCGACAGAGATGCGCAGCAAGCTGACCACGATTATCTCCAAGATGCAGCGTAAGTTTCCTGCCATGGTGGCTTCCCGCATCACTAGCGACTCGCGCGAACGCGATTTCCTGTGGCGACTTTGCCGTCGCGTTATCCAGCGACTCTATCGCGTCAAAGGCGCCGAGCGTCCGGTGCCTGGCATGGAGGACATCAGTGTGCCCGTCGATCGATTGGCAGACTTCTTGTTGGCAGCGCAAAACATTTTCAAGTCGAGACGCATTACGGCGACCGTTTTTTCTCATGCCGCCCAGGGACACTTGCAACTACGACCGTTCGTCGATCTCTCCCAGCCAGACCAGCGGCAAATGTTTCAAGATCTTGCTCGCGAAATCTACGATACGGTCTTGGCGATGAACGGGGTAGTCGCTGGCGAAACCTCGTTTGGTTTATCGCGATCGTGGCTAGCTCGTCAACAACTGGGCGATCGCTACCCGATCCACCGCCGGATCAAAGAATTGTTTGATCCGCAGAACTTATTGAATCCCGGCAAACTCATTACCGACGCGCCGCAGCGACTGACGGATAACTTACGCAGTTTGCCCAATGCCTTTGACGACGTGCCAATACCTTCGACCAAGGACATGAAAGCGGAACGGCGTCTCTCAGCCGCTCAGCGACGCAAAGCTGCAAACAAAAAATCGATCAAACGCCCCGAGGTCCCTGCCGTCATTGATGCCGAAGATGCTGATGCGGAGACACAACTGAACCGTCGTGACGCCATTCTGCCCATCTTGGATTGGGACAGTATCAAGACGATGGGCGAAACCGCCAACGCTTGCAATGGTTGCGGACGTTGCCGTACCACGGCTGACAACGAACGCATGTGCCCGATGTATCGATTGCATCTGGGCGAAGAAGCGAGTCCGCGCGCGATGGCAAACCTCGCTCGTGGATGGTTGGCCGATCAGTTACCCAAACAAGCAGCCGCGTCGGACCAGATGAAAAACATTACCGATCTGTGCTTCCACTGCCATCAATGCCGCGTTGATTGCCCCGCCAGCGTCGATATCCCACGGTTGATGGTCGAAATCAAATCGCAGTATGTTGCGGCCAACGGGTTGTCTTACTCGGACAAATTCCTGTCCCGTTTGGACCGTATTGCCTCGATTGCCAATCGCTTTCCGCGGCTATCCAACTGGGCGCTTGAAAATCGTTGGTGCCGCTGGCTGTTTGAAAAGACCACGGGCATCGCTGCCAGTCGCAAACTGCCTACGATCTCCAATACGACTTTTACCAAGTGGGCGGCACGCAAACGATTGACCCGCATGACAACCCGCAGCGGTTCCCGCAAAGTCCTACTGTTCGCCGACCAATACACCAATTGGCATAACCCGCTGGTCGGTATCGCAGCAGCAGAAATCTTACTCAAAAACCGTATCGAGGTTTACGTACCGCCGACTCCGATGGCTTCTTATATGGCCAAAATTGTGATGGGCGATGGTGAGCTCGCTCGGAAGTTGATCGCTCCTCAAATCCAAGCGATGGCCGAAGCGATCCGCAGTGGCTATGAAGTGGTCACCATTGAACCGACCTCGGCGCTGTGTTTGATGCGCGAGTACCCTTTCTTGATCGACAATGAAGAATCGCGATTGGTTGCGGAAAACACCACCGAGATTGGACGCTATTTGTGGGACTTGCATCAATCCAACGAGCTTGATCTGCAACTCGCGCCGCTTCCACTGAGCGTCATGTACCATTTGCCATGCCATTTGCGGGCCATCGATGAAGAGCAACCAGGCTTGCAGTTGTTAAAACTGATTCCGGCGTTGCAGGTCTTTGAAGCGGCTGCTGGTTGCAGTGGAATGGCTGGCACGTTTGGATTGAAGCGAGCGAATTTCCGCACCAGCTTGCGTATCGGATGGCCATTGATTGGTAAAATGCAAAGTACTCCGGTACAAATTGGATCGACCGAATGTTCAACATGCAAGTTGCAGATGGAGCAAGCGGTCGAGCAACCGACGATTCCGCCAATTGCCTTGCTTGCATACTCTTATGGGTTGACGCCGCAAGTTGGTGAGTGGATTAACCGCCGCAATTATGGCTTAACCGTTCGCTAACCTATTGATAGTGAACTAACCTTCCTTCCTGACACAAAATCAATGATGACACTTAGTTTAAGGCAAAGCTTTGGCCGGCAGCGGTTTGGCATGTTGAGCATCGTTTGCTCGTTGATCATTCTGGCGGACCTTAGCTCAGAAGCAATTGCACAAGAAAAGGCCGTGGTGGAAATATCCGAATCGCACTTCTTGCAGAACACGCGGCAGTTGACCTTCGATGGTTTGCGCAGTGGCGAAGGCTACTACAGTGCTGATGGCAGTTTGCTGGTCTTTCAAAGCGAACGGGAAGCCGACAACCCGTTTTACCAAATCTATCTGCAGGACCTCGAGACCGGCGACATAACGCGTGTGTCCCCAGGCTACGGCAAGACGACTTGCGGTTGGATTCACCCTAACAATCAACAGGTCCTATTTGCCTCGACGCAGTTTGATCCAGCCGCGAAAGAAAAGATGCGAGGCGAACTGGAGTTTCGCGCCAGCGGACAGACGCGACGATACTCCTGGGATTATGACTCGCAGTACGAGCTTGTGCTATGGAATCGTGACGACGATTCTTACCAGCGATTGACGCACGAAGAAGGCTATGACGCCGAGGGCAGTATCTCCCCTGACGGGAAATCGATCGTCTTTGCCTCCAATCGACGGGCATACACCGGTGAGCTGACGCCCAAGGAAGCAGAACTGTTCAAGATCGATCCAGCGTCCGCGATGGACATTTATATCATGGACATCGATGGCTCGAATGTTCGACGCTTGACCGATACCGTCGGCTACGATGGCGGGCCATTTTTCTCGCCAGATGGCCAGCGAATATGCTGGCGTCGATTCAATGAAGACGGCGCGGTGGCGGAAGTCTACACTATGAACACCGATGGCAGCGATGCAAAACGGCTGACGACACTCAACGCGATGAGTTGGGCTCCGTATTATCATCCCAGCGGCGATTACCTGATCTTTACCACCAACACGCAAGGCTTCGCGAACTTTGAATTGTATATCGTCGATGCCGCTGGCCAGCGTGAGCCGGTAAGGGTCACTTACACCGATGGATTTGATGGACTTCCTGTGTTTACGCCTGATGGCATGCGGCTGACATGGTCTAGCAATCGAACCGATTCGGAGAAGACGCAGATCTTTACGGCAGACTGGTCCGATACAGCAGCACGAACTGCGCTGGGTTTGGACCAACCGGATGATGCCGAAAACCTGAATTCCATTTCGGTCTCGACGGCTCGATCGGCAGCGCAGGCGACCGCGGCTGAATTTCGCGCCGTCGATGTCGGTCGGCATATCGATTACCTGTGCCGCCCCGAGTTGGGAGGGCGTTTGACCGGGACCGCTGGTGAGAAAGCCGCGGCCGCTTATGTTGCAGCTTACCTGGAACAAATCGGTTGCACCGGAGTATTCGCGGGAGAAAATCAGCAAACTAGCTTCTTTCAAGAATTCCCATTTGTGGCTGGCATTCGCTTGGGGCCCAAGAACGAATTACGGTACAAGGATGAATCCTTGATAGTCGACAAGGATTGGCGGCCGCTGGCCTTAAGCAACAACTCCACGCTGGCCGATCTGCCGATTGTGTTTGCCGGATATGGGATTGTTGCCCCAGAAGGCCAAGCGACCGAGGAATCACAAAAGGCCAATGTTGCCGAATATGATTCGTATGTGCATTTGGACGTGGAAGGCAAATGGGTCCTGGTCTTCCGCCAATTGCCGATGGACATTACGCCCGAGCGGCGGGGCTATTTGGCGCGTTTTAGTTCGCTGCGATATAAAGCGATGATGGCCAGGGAACGTGGAGCGGCTGGCTTGATCGTCGTCAGTGGTCCAACCAGCGAAGCTCGTTCGCAGTTGGTGCCATTGACTAGTGACGGTTCGTTTTCCGGCAGCCAGATCGCGGCGATCAGCATTACCGATGCGGTGGCAGAGCGATGGTTTACGCAAGCTGGAAAAAATCTGGAGAACACACAGAAGCGTTTGGACGGTGGCGAGCCTCAGATGGGTTTTGAGTTAGCCGATACCAAACTGACGGCGACGGTCGATGTCGATCCAATTCGTGCCACTGGCGTCAACACCATCGGCCTGTTGAAATCGCCGGAGCAGAACGCGCCGACGATCATCATTGGAGCGCATATCGACCATTTGGGCAGTCAAGCGGGCAATAATTCGCTTGCCAAAGAAGACGAGCGTGATGGCATTCACCGTGGGGCCGACGACAACGCTTCGGGCGTGGCGGCGATGCTGGAAATTGCGGAATACTTGTCCAATGAAGTCAAGAACAAAGGCTTGCGTTTGAAGTCCAACATCTTGTTTGCCGCGTGGAGCGGCGAGGAGTTGGGCTTACTGGGATCAGCTTACTTCGTCGAAAATCCACCAGCGATGCTGGAAGATGAAGATCCCCATGCGGCGATGATGCGAGCCCACGCAACACTTAGCCCTGAAGCCGGAAGCGGTGCTCAAGATCCACATGCAATAGAGCCCCATGCTTTTGTCGCGCCGCGATCGGTATCGATCTGCCTGAATCTGGATATGGTAGGTCGGTTGCGTGAGAACTTGGTGTTGCAAGGTACAGGTTCGTCGCCGGTCTGGAGAGCGGAAATCGAGAAACGCAATACCGTGGTCGGATTGCCTTTGATCTTGCAAGACGACAGTTACCTGCCGACCGATGCCAGTACGTTTTATATGGCGGGCATTCCAATTTTGTCCGCGTTCACTGGCCAGCACAGTGAGTATCATACGCCGCGTGATGTGCCCGAGTTGATTAACTTTGAAGGTGCAGCCAAGTCCGCGCGATTGCTAGGGTTGATTGCACGTTCGTTTGCCGCCAGCGGCGACGTTCCCGAGTATTCGGTGCAACAGCGGCCTGAGAACGCTGGCACACGAGCCGTGATGACCGCCTATTTAGGAACGATCCCAGATTATGCCACCGGCGATTTGGTCGGAGTAAAGCTGTCTGGAGTATCGGACGGTGCACCGGCAGCAGCGGCAGGCATGAAAGGTGGCGACATTATTATTGAACTGGCCGGTCGTAAGATTGCGAACATCTACGATTACACGTTTGCGATAGAAGCGTTGAAGGTTGGCGAAACGACTACGGTAGTCGTCAAAAGAGGAGAAGAAGAGTTGAAGCTGGATATCACGCCCGCTTCACGCAACTAAAGTGATTGCGTAGGAATTTAGCACACCAACCCTATTGCAACACGTTGGGGCAAGCCCAACGGGCGCTCAAATGCTAATGCTGTATTGAGCGTGCGGTGGACTTGCCCTATATTCGATGGTCTATTTCTATCGATCAAACATCGCAGTGAGTTCGACTCCTAAGGCCATCATGCTTCCAGATAAACCACTAACGTTCGCTCCTGTTTTCCGCTCTTACCTCTGGGGCGGCGATCGTTTGCGAACGCGGCTGAATAAACCGGTACCCAATAGCGGTCGGTGGGCAGAAAGCTGGGAAGTGGTCGATCACGGTAAAGACCAAAGCGTTGTGAGTTCTGGGCCGTGGAAGGATTGGTCGCTGCGGCAGTTGATCGAGTCCTTTCCGGAGGAGATCCTTGGGACCAAAGGGGCCAAGAATCACAAGAGCTTCCCGCTGCTTTTAAAGTACCTGGATTGCAATGCCGTCCTTAGCGTGCAAGTTCACCCCGACGACAAGTATGCGGCCAAGATGTTGCCACCTGATCTGGGCAAAACGGAGGCATGGTATATCGTCGATGCCGAACAAGATGCGGTACTGTATGCAGGACTAGAGTCGGGCGTGACCAAAGCGGATCTCGCCGAAGCAATCAAAGCGAACAAGACCGAAGAGTGTTTGCACAAGATTTATCCCAAGGCTGGCGACTGCGTCTTTATTCCGGCAGGTACGATTCACGCGTTGGGAAGCGGTCTGATGGTGGCCGAAATCCAGCAAGCCTCCGATACAACGTTTCGCTTGTTTGATTGGAATCGAGTGGACGTCGACGGGAACTCGCGCCCGCTGCACATCGACCAAGCGCTTGAGGTCATTGATTTTGAATCTGGGCCGATCCAACTGGACCCTCAACCAGAGAAATCTTTCGATGCACCTGCTGTTACCTTGGTTCAATGCGACAAGTTCGCGTTGCAGGCACTTGCCTGTGGCAATCACCAATTGGAACTATCGGACACGTTCAAGATTTTGACGGTTCCCAACGGTACGGCCACCGTAAGTTGCTGTGGGGAGGAGCACTCGCTGGCCGTGGGCCAAACGCTGTTGCTGCCCGCCGCAGTTTCCACCGCGAGTGTACAGGTATCTAATGATGCGGTTGTGTTGGTTGCAGGTTTGCCGAGCTGAACCCATGGCAGTACCGCGGTTAATACAAAGCGTTCAGAATCCACTCATCAAGCAACTGCTAGTCTTGCGAGATGCCAAACAACGCCGCCAGCAGCAACTTGTGCTCATCGACGGTCGACGCAATATCGCGCGTGCCATTGCCGCGGGCTGGCAGCTAGACGCTTATCTTACCTGTGATGCCATAGAAAGCTTGCCAGATCAAGACACGCATGACGCCCAGGCCATCAACGCTTACATTCACCAGCGGCAAGGGCATGTCGACTTTGCCATAACAACCAAAGAGATTTTAGCGAAGGTCGCATACGGTCAATCGCTGCATCCGCTGGCCATCGCGCAGGCTCCATCTTCATCGGTGGCTTGGGAGCGATTGCTGCCGGTGCAGTCGCGTGCGAGCTTTTTATTGATGGTCTTAGACCGTGTGGAGAAGCCTGGAAACATTGGCGCTGCGGTGCGAACGTGTGATGCCTTGGGCGTTGACGCACTGCTGCTGTCAGATCCGATTTGCGATTTGTGGAACCCTAACGCGATACGCTCCAGCGCAGGAGCGATCTTTTCACTACCCATGGTTCAAGACAGCGTTGCGAACGTGCAGGCTTACTTGCAACGCCAGCAAGTGCAGTTGTATGCCGCTCGGCTGGAGCAATCGCGTAACTATTTGCAGGTCGCTTATGCAGCCCGTTCGGCCATTATCTTTGGTAACGAAGCGACCGGATTGCAAGATCGCTGGTCGATCGATGTCGAATCGATCGCGATTCCAATGCGAGGCATCGGCGATAGCTTGAACGTCTCGGTTTCCGCCGCCATCATTTTTTCGGAAGTTGTCCGGCAGAGGCAATCATGAGCCAACGGGCCACTGGCGGTTTATTCATTACCGATCTTCATCTCTTCAGCCAACGTTCCGTCGGCCAGCAAGTGTGGGAGAAAGCTGCTCAGGAAATTCAAGCGGCCAAAGTGATCGTTCTGGGTGGAGACATGTTCGATTTGCGGTGGAGCCAACTGCGCAACTTTCAGGATACCTTGCAAGCAGCGCAAACGTGGCTTGAACAAGCGATCGCGAGCAATCCGCGAGCAAAGTGGGTTTACTTGCTGGGGAATCACGATTGCCATCCGCGAATGCAACAGACTTTAGGTGAGTTGGCCGATCGTTATTCGCAGTTTGCTTGGAGCCCAACCACTTATCAAATTGATCGCAATGTTTTCTTGCACGGTGACATCTTAGATGGCAGTCGACATCGCAGCGGCTTGGAAGGTTATCGCTCCGGATTTCATGAGGACCGTTCCAAGGGCCGCGTTGGGAATGCGTTTTACTGGCTGGTAATTCAGTCCAGACTGCATGGTGCAGTCCCAAGGCTGCGACACACTCGCAAGCGAACTTGTGTGCGGTTGATAAACTATTTACAGCGAGAACCGCAAGTTAACCTGGCGGAGGTAGAATCTATTTACTTTGGACATACCCACATTCCACTGTCAGGTTACCGCTATGACCGGTTCCAATTCTACAACCCTGGCTCCGGGATTCGGCATCTGGCCTTTCATCTCACCAAATTCCAAGTTCCCTAAGCCATGAATGACAAGGCCGCTTCTTCGCACGTTGATTCAAGTAGCGAACCATCGCAGCGGACAATGCTTACAGGTTTTGAACCCGCCAAGCCAATCAGTAAACCAACCCAAGAAACCGAGATTCACGGCGATTGCTATTCTGCTGGCGAGCGAGCTTGGATGGAGTATGGACAGAAAGTGCGTGGGACGTTGCTAGCGCCGGTCCTAGGTATGTTGGATCGTCGAGCGGTTTCGCCGGATCATTTGACGATCGCTTCGTTGGCTTGCGGCGTAGCATTTGGACCGCTTTGGTGTTTAGGCTACGCTTGGCCGGCGATCGTTATGTTGTGGTTGCATGTCGTCATCGATGGCTTGGATGGGCCGCTGGCTCGATTCCAAAACTGCGCAAGTCCGCGAGGCAGTTTCACTGATTCATTCTGTGATCAAGTTGTCGTGTCGGTAGTGACGATTGCGTTGATGTTACGATCGCCGGGGCTATCGATCACAGGCGGAGCTATATTCTTGGTCGTCTACACCGGCGTACTGGCGATTGCGATGGTGCGTAACACACTGCAGTTTCCCTATTCATGGTTACTGCGTCCACGGCTGCTAGTGTATCTGGCAATTCCAGTCGAGTTGCTAGGAACCAGCCATGCAATAGAAATAGTTGTCTGGATGAGCAATGTGGTTTTGGGGTTAAAGCTGATATCCGGCTTCTGGAACCTGCGGAACCTACTGGTTGGACCACCAAATTGAGTCGGATAAAGAAGACAAGGCAGGTTTTAACGTTCCTCATCCTTTCTCTTTATTGGCGTATTAAGGGAGTCTGCTTGCCACTTGTGCCAGCCAAAACTACCATAGGGGCTCGTAAGGGGCGTTCCAACATTCTTCCTCCCAATGGTAGTAATAAAGCTGTGAAAACATTTCTCCGATCTTTCCTATGCTACGCAGGTGGTTTAGCTCTGCTAGCTGCAATTGGATGCACCTCTAACCAATCAGCCGACGGAACGCCCGCTAAAGCGAAGACGAGGCGAATTGTTCTGCTGAACAACACCGATTCACCCTTTTGGGACGCTGCTCGAGCGGGCATAAAGAAAGCCGCTGAAGATCTCAAGCTGGCAGACCATGGTATCACAGCGGCAATGGATTCTAACGATGCAACGGGCGATACGGGCCAGATAGAAAAGTTGCGGCAGTATGGCACCCAAGCCGACATCGCAGCCGTGATCATCTCGCCAATTTCATCGACCAATCCAGCGATCGCTGAAGAACTCGATAAGCTGCGCAAGAAAGGCGTCATCGTCGGCTGCTTTGATAGCGACTTAAGTGAAGCGAACCGATCGATTCGAGAGTTCTATGTCGGTACGAATAACGTCACCGGTGGCAAGGTTTTGGGCACTGCGGCCAAAGTGTTGCAAGCGGATGCGGAGTATGCTCAATTTGTCGGAACAGACAGCCAGCAGAATGCGATTGAACGCATGGATGGTTTTACTTCCGTCTATGGTCAGGCCAATCAAAAGGACCGCAAGCTGGACGACACCGATCGCAGCCGCGCTCGGGATAATGTGCGAGACGTGATTGCGCGATATCCCAACTTGTCGATGTTGGTAGGTATCTGGTCCTACAACGCGCCAGCCATCGTGGATGTCGTCAAGGAAAAGGATGCACGCAATCGATTCAAAGTCGTAGTCTTTGATGCTGAACAGTTGGCGGTCGAGCAGATGGCCAATGGTATGATCGATGTGATGGTCGTACAAAATCCGTTTGGGATGGGCTATGATTCGGTGCAGTATGCGTTTGCGAAACTGACTGGCGATGAAGATACACCCAAGTCATTGTTTCCGAATATGGGTCAGCCTGGTGGCGATAATCGCGATACGGGCTTGAAGGTGGTCGTGCCCGATGAAGGCTCGCCAGTTACCGCCGAAGCGTTTTCCGAGTTTGGAGACAGCGTGCAGTTCATGAAGTTCTCTGAGTTCCAACAATGGCTCAAACAATACAATCTGACAAGTTCATGAGCTCCGCCACCGCCAATATCCTCAAGCGAATACTGAGCACCGTCGAAGTGAAGCTAATTTTGGCTTGGCTGGCGGTGGTGCTGGTGACCGTTCTGCTCGATAGCAACCATACGTATTGGAATCAGCCAGGGGAAGCTGCAACGCTGATCCTTCGCAATACCGTCCTACTTGGACTTTTCGCGTTGGGCAGCGCGGTGATCATCATTTCGGGAGGGATCGACCTTTCCAGCGGTTCGGTGATTGCGTTAAGTGCGACGGTCTTTGGTTCACTGCTGATCTTGCTCGACCCAGAAGGCTTTACAGCAGGCACGATCAACACTCCGGCGGTGGTGATGGCGATTGCCGGCACGCTGTTTGTGGGCGTGATGATTGGCACTTTACATGCATGGCTGATTACTTGCGTCGGTTTGCCCCCGTTCATTGCCACGCTGGCCACGCTGGTTGGCCTGCGAAGCTTAGGTCGCGGCATTGCACCGGTGGTAACCGCTGGAAAATCGCAAATCGATTTCCCCGATCGCATGTTGCGTGATACGCTCAAGGACGTCACGACGATGACGATTTTGTTCATCATCGTCGCGGTGGTTGTATGGCTATTGATGAGCCGCACGGTGACAGGTCGGCATCTGCACGCGATGGGCGGTAACGAACAAGCGGCTAAGCTGAGCGGCATTCGCACCGATCGCTTGAAGTGGCTCGCTTATGTCATTGGAGCGGTCACGGCCTCTATCGTAGGTATCATTTCATTTGCCGATGTCGGTTCAGCCAAACCTGACATCATGGCACGGGGGTACGAGCTGAATGCGATTGCCTCGTCGGTCATTGGCGGTTGTTCGCTGCAGGGCGGCGTAGGAACCATTCCCGGCGTGATGTTGGGAGCATTATTTTTGCGAACGGTCATTGATGCGGTCAACAAAGTCGTCGGAGCAGGCGCAGATGTTTACGAAGGGATGATCGTTGGGATCGTGGTTGTGCTGGCCGTGACGTTCAGCCAGCGCGTCGATCGGTCGATCATGAAGCGATACTTTGTTACGCCGATTGGTTGGGCCGTGATTCCGGTGCTGGGGTTACTCTCTGGCATCGCAATGCTATTGTTCTTTGGCAGGCAGGAGTGGTACACGCCAACTTATGCGTTTGTTTTTGCGGCGGTGATCACCAGTTGCTTGATCGTGAGGTCTGTTTACGAGTGGAGGCAGATCAAAGCCAAATGAGCGTACAGCCTTTAATATCGATCAAGAGCATCGGCAAACGTTTTGCGGCAGTCAAAGCGCTCGATGACGTCTCGTTCGATGTACGGCCGGGCGAGTTGGTCGCCATTTGCGGCGAGAATGGGGCTGGCAAAAGTACGCTGATGAAGATTCTGTCCGGTGTGTACACCGACTATGACGGGGCTATCGAGATCGATGGTCGGGAAGTTCGCTTCAGTGGAACGCGGGACGCTGAAGAGGCCGGTATCAGCATCATTCATCAAGAGCTGAATTTGGTCGAACAGTTGTCGGTAGCGGCCAACATCTTTCTAGGACGTGAACTGCGGACACGGTTTGGCTTGCGAGATGATGCGGCGATGGTCGCGCGAGCTAGCGAATTGCTGGCCGAACTGGAATGCGGAATTGATGCGACAGCCCTGGCTGGCTCGCTGCGCGTGGGCGACCAACAGTTGGTTGAGATCGCTAAAGCGCTCAGTATTGAAACTCGCATTCTGGTCATGGACGAACCGACTAGCGCACTGACGGAGGCCGAAGTCGAGCGGCTGTATCGCGTGATTGCCAAGCTGCGTCATCGCGGGACGACGATATTGTACATTTCCCACAAGATGGACGAGGTCTTTCATTTATCGGACCGAGTCGTTGTGCTGCGGGACGGACGCTTCATTGCTCAAGAGGAGACCGCCAAGATTGGGCCGTCCGATGTGACACACTGGATGGTAGGGCGGGAGTTGGAAGAGGTGCAACTGGGACCAAAACTGGAACGTGGGCCCAAATTGCTGGAAGTTCGCAGTTTGTCGCTTCCTTGGCCAGGACATGCCCGCGGATTTCGGCTAAAGGATGTCACCTTTGACCTGCATCAGGGTGAAGTGCTAGGGATTGCCGGTCTGATGGGAGCGGGGCGTACCGAGCTGCTGGAAGCCATCTTTGGCGCGGCACCGCACAAGCCGTCTGGCGAGATTTACTTGAACGGCACTCGTATTGCTCCGACCCACCCGGCAGAAGCACTAAAGCTGGGGTTGGCGTTGGTGACGGAAGATCGCAAACGGTTGGGCATTTTCACCGCGATGAATGTGGGCAGAAACATTTCGCTGTGCAATCTACGCAGCCTGCGACGCGGAGTTGGGATCAGTGCTGTGGCAGAGCGTACGGCAGGCACGGCGATGGTCGACAAACTGCGAATTAAAACCGCAAGCTTAGCCGCTGGTATCCAGAATCTCAGCGGCGGTAACCAACAAAAATGTATTGTCGGTCGTTGGCTGTTGACCCAGCCCAAGGTTTTGTTGCTTGACGATCCGACGCGAGGGGTCGACGTGGGTGCGAAAGCCGAGTTGTATCGGATCATTCGCGAGTTGTGTAACGAAGGAATCGGCGTTATCGTCACCAGCAGCGAGTTGCCGGAGATACTAACATTAAGTGATCGGATCATGGTGTTGAGTGAAGGCAGACAAACTGCGCTGTTTACTCGCGAGGAAGCGACTCAGGCCAAGATCATCAACGCTGCGACTCAGGGTTGGCGAGACTGATCGCTATGCAGATGGTACTTCAGCATTTCATTTATCTTATTGGAAAGACACGGTTCCACGCATGCTTGGCGAACCACTTAACAGTCCCTACGACGTAAACTTCCAAGTGCTGGGCTTTCGTGTCCGGGTGACCTGGATATTTTGGGTTGTGGCTGCGGCATTTGGCTACAGCATCTCGATGGCAATGGATCAAGGTTACGGGGATCGCTCGCCCGGAGCGTTAGTGTTATTGGCGATTTGGATCGCGGCGATGTTCTTGTCGATTTTGATCCATGAGTTGGGCCATTCGTTGGCGATGCGATATTACAACATCGAATCCCACATTGTGTTGTATCACTTTGGCGGTTTGGCGATTCCGTCGCCGTTTCGGCGTCACGATCGCTCTTCAAATCGTCGCCACGGATATGGGCCAGCGGCGCAGTTGTTGATTTCGCTGGCGGGCCCGGTTGCTCAGCTTTTACTAGCGTTTTTGGTAATGTTTTTGGCTTTATCACAAGGATACGCCTTTCCGTTTGTTCAATGGGTAGCCCCCCTATTTGGCATCGCGATCAACGAATTGACGTTTCCGACCAACGCGGCGCTGGCGGCAGCGATCAACTTTACGATCTTCCCGAGCGTTGCTTGGGCGCTGCTGAACTTGCTGCCGGTTTTACCTTTGGATGGCGGTCGAATAGCGCAGCATGCGTTGACGATGTACCAGCGGCGTGACGCGTTGTATGAAGCCACGATGTTGAGCATTGTCGTCGCTGTTATTGCAGCGCTCTGGGGCTTTCAAAATCAGCAAGAGTTCATGGGCATCATGTTCATGATGTTAGGCTTCAGCAACTTCCAAAACCTGCGTGGTGGCATGAGTGGTTTTTGAGTTCTGGAAGTTCCAGGCTGCGATGGGTTCGTGTTGGATTTGCGCGGCTGTTAGAACGCTGTTTCGCTTCGGTGCATCTATTTGTTCTGGCATAGCGAGTACCTGTTTTGGGACGAAGGTGCCGTTTGGCGTGAAAGTCGTGTCAAGAAAAAATTTTGAAAATTGATGCTATTTTTCGCAAAAGGATGTTGCATTACATGCGGGGTTTCGTACAAATACAACGCTATCAAATGTTTATCTCGTTCTTGCGCTCCAAGCGAATGAAACTTGTGCTCTTGAAGGTGACTTCATGAGTGCAACGGACCAAGCCGAAGAGAGCTATGAACGTGATTTTTTGTTTCAAGCTGAGATGCCAGTTCAGCAGATTGAATCACTGCTTCGAATCAATCTGTTTGGCAAATCAGTAGACCCGTTTATCGGAGGTTTAGTCCGTGGCCAAAAAAGGTGCAAAGAAGGCTTCTAAGAAAGCCGCAAAGAAGGCAGCTCCAAAGAAAGCCGCCAAGAAGGCAGTAAAGAAGACAGCCAAGAAAGCAGCTAAAAAGGCAGCTAAGAAGGCCGCCAAGAAATCTGTTAAGCGAACTGCAACCAAGGGTGCAAAGTAGCCTAACGGCGTTAGCTGGGTTTCAACTCACTAATGAAATATCAGGCCGTTGGACTTTTCTAATCGAAAGTTCAGCGGCTTTTTTTATTGGCCGCCCGCGATTTCCCTTCACTTTGGATTCAAGATGACCCGTGTTTTCCTTACCGGCGGTTCCGGCCTGCTGGGCAACAACATTCTTCGCTTGGGCCTAGCTGCAGGCTGCGAATTCGCCACGTTAACGCGAAGCGTCGCGGACGAAACGCCATTCCATGGCCTAAATGTCCAGCGGCACTCGGGAGATCTTCTGGATTCCAGCGTGATTGAGAACTGCGTAAGTGAATGCGACCTGGTCATCCACTCGGCCGCTCACATCCATATAGGTTGGAAGCAACGTGAACAAGGCTTAAAGATCAACCAACAGGGCACCCGCAACATTGTGGATGCCGCTTTGAAGCACAACAAGCCGCTGATACACGTTTCGACCGTCAACACGCTGGCCATCGGTGCGCAGCAGCAACCAGCGGACGAAGACACACCCGGCGACGGTCAGATCGCTTCCACCTATGTCGTCAGTAAACGAGCTGCGGAAGAAGTGGTTCGCGATGGTATACGGCGTGGCCTGCAAGCGACGATTGTCTACCCAGGCTTTATGCTTGGTCCCAACGATTGGAAACCCAGTAGCGGTCGCATGATTGTCGCGTTAGCCAAAGGCAGTCCGCCGATGTCTCCTTCGGGCGGGTGCAGTGTCTGCGATGCTCGCGATGTGGCCAGTGCGATTATCAAGATCGCCAGCCAACGCATTCTGGGCGAGCGTTTCGTTTTGGCTGGGCAGAACATGTCCTACTTTGAATTATGGACCGCGATCGCTCAGCGTTTGCATCGTCGTGGTCCCCTGACCATCCTGCGACGGCCAGGCCAGATCGTGGTTGGCGCTGTCAGCGACTATTTGCTCAGCCGCGGCGACCGCGAAGTCGATACCAATTCTGCGGCGATTCTCATGGGTTCGCAATTCCACTATTACAGCAGCGGCAAAGCGGCCAAGCATTTGGGGTATCAAACACGCCCCTTCGAACAAACTTTGGCCGAGACCATCGACTGGTTGCGCGAGCACGGAAAGCTTTAACCAACGTTGCAACCAACGCCGTCACATCCGCAGTGGCTCGAGGCGACCGCCTGCGGGTTACTTGCCGACTTGGTCTGGTGCGTAGCCACCTTCGGAAACCGTGTAGGGATCAACGCGAATTTCAGCCCCTGCGTCGCGTGGCGTGAAGTGTCGGCCACGTTCGTAGGCATCACGCAGAGCTCCCGCAGAATGGCCTGCTTCCGCCAACTGGACTTGGTTGTAAGCCAGCAGCGAACCCTTCTCTTGATGGAAGTCGCGAATCGCCAGTGTGTAATCAACCAACGAGCGATAGTAGGCGGCGGTGCTCGCCGACAATTGCTGCTGGGCTTGCAACAGGAAGTTGATGTTGATCAAACCTTTTTCGTATCGATTACGCAGCACTTCGACTTGCTGTTCGTCGGCTGCAACGCGATTGTAGTTGTTTTGGACCTGCAGGTACGAGCGGCTGATGGCGCGAGACGATGTGCTGAGGTCATGGATGATCCGCAACTCTAACTCGCGAAGCACGCTGTTTTCTCGGGCCAGGGTCAGTTGCGCGTTTTGCTGAGCGGCACTAGCGCGACGCAAGCCGATATTGTATTGCCACTCTAGCCCTGCTTGCCATTCTTGGAAGTTGCCCTCGGTAATGTTCTGCAGCACGCTTTCGAACTGATTGTCTGGATTACGCGAACCGATCAAATGGTCGCCCAACCCACGCCAGCGATATGACGTCACGGCGTCTAAACGAGCGCGGCGATTGAGACGAGCGGCCAGGAGTTCGAGTTCACGACGTTTGATAAGCCATTTTTGCCGTCTCACTTCGACGCGATGAACGAGCGCGTCGCCAACTGCCGAATACCAATCGAAGTCCACTTGGGCCAAGATCGGCTTATCAATCGGTTTGATCAAGCGACCGTCGGTGGGCGGCATCCCCATCATGTAGCGCAAACGTTGCTCAGCAGCATAGAGACCGTTGACACCGGTCAATGTTTCGGTGACTTGAGTCTCAAACAGATAATATTGCGAGCGAGCTTGCGCTTCCGCATCGGCTTCACCGCCACGCATTCCGACCTTCTGCAGCTCATTGATTCGTTGCCAAGTGCGTAGGGCACTATCGCGACCGAGGACTTGCGCATCCAGGTTACGATATGCGTAGTAAAGTTCCCAGTACGCCGTTTCGACATCACGAATTAAGTTGATCACGCCACGTTCGAAGTCGGCCAAGGACACGTCGGTATTGATGCGAGCGATCAAGACACCGTTGTATTGTCCAATTGGTGAGTTAGGTCCAGCGATCCTATTAAAGGTCACGCCAGAGCCTTGCATCATCGGCTGGCGAACTTCCGCTTGGATCCAGCCCACAAACGAGCTATCGAAAAGCTGATTGGGGTTGTTGTTGCGATCGTAAATGACGTTGCTACGCAGGGCGAACGTAGTCCCGGTCGCGGCGGTCTTGCTCAACTCCGAGATATAGTTCCCGGTGGTTTGTTCGCGCGTCGGGGGGAACAGGCCTACGAAGAACTGGTTGTTGGGCGTATTGTTCTTTTGCCAAAACAATTGCGTCGAAACTTGCGCATCAAACGCCGACAATGCAGCTTCCACACCGTTGCCGGGATTGGATTCAACCACCGACGGATCATACACGGTCAGTGCCGCGTTGGAACCTTGCACGACCGAGCCGCCTAAATCACGAAAGATTTGGCTGCTCTGCAGGCAGGAAGTCAGCACTTCCTGAAAACTCAATTCCCATACCGGCAGTTCCGCTGGGTTCTCGATCGACAGCGGCAATGGGGTCGATTCAAGTCCGGGATTAGGACAGCTTGCGACATCAGGATATTCGATCTGCGTTGCAAAGTTTTGATAGTACGATTTGTCCGTGCTATCTCGCCAAGCGTCGAAACGCTGGACCGGAGCGCGACAACCGGCGATCACCACCGCTGACAGAAGCGACAAAGAGACGTTGCGCCCAAAAGAGGCTCGTAAGGTGCGTACCGAAGATGCTTTGCAGCTCGCTTTGTGACGAATCACCATTTGCGACTTCCCTATCGCGGACGTTCAAATCAAATCGACTTTGCTAGCACAGCCGGATTCATTCCGAGGATGCTCACAGGTGTCATCGACAGAACAACCCCGACAATCGCACGCCGGGACCAAGATACGGGTTCGTTCCTTCAGCAGTGGCACGACCAACTGGAACAACCGGCAAAGTCTTCCATCGAAAAAAGAAAAGGCTCCGATCGCTGTGCGCGAACGAAGCCTTGTACGTCAACAACCGTCAAGGTGACTGACCACATCAAAGAAGTGCGTCGTCTATGCTTCCGATGATTCAAACGCGGAGTTTGGGGTGGCGGCCGCCGCTGATCGAATAGCAATTTGGCGAGCCGCTGGCTTGGGCTGCTTAGGAACGCTGATTGTCAGTATGCCAGCGTCGTAGACCGCATCGATCGCTTCTCCGTTGACCGAATCGGGCAATTGCACCACGCGTTGAAACTTGCCATAGGCGCGTTCCTCACGCCATACTTTTGTGGTCTCTTTCCGTTCTACGGCGGCACGTTGGCCAGAGATGACCAGTTGATCATTCTTCAACTCGATTTGTACATCGCTGGGGGATAAGCCAGGCAAATCCATCGCGACTTCGAATCGATCTTCTTGCTCAAGGATACTCATCCGCGGCGTGTATTGAATGGCGTTCGCTCTTTCAGAGGAGCCATTCTTGTTTTGAAACAGGTGATCAAACACGGATTCTACTTCCGTGGCAAGGTCTTGAAAGCTGGTCGGTAGATTCGCTACCGGTAATACAAAGCGATTCATAGTTCTGCTCCAGTGCTTCGAATTGTTAGCAACAAATCAACCATCAGACGAATTGTCAAAGTGACAGTTCGTTTGGTTTACAGCACCCCCATTTTGCAACCAGCGTGCCAAACAAAAACCCGTCTAGTGGATCTAGACGGGTCGGAAGTAGTTCACGTGGTGAGCAATCGGAATGCTCGTTACAGCGAGATCCTAGGCAGGACAATGTCCACGCTGACTCGAGCTGGAGGCGTTACGGGGCGCACGTTTGGTACGATAGGCACGGGCCATTGTGGCGCGAATTGAACTGGGGTGCCAGGAACAGGTCGATAACGCACCTCGGTAGGCCACGAGTGCTGTGGATAAACGATGCCTGGATGTTCAAACGCGGGCACTGGCGGCATAGCTCGGCGTAAGTCTTTCACGTAACGGTCGAAACGTCTGCCGATATCAGAAACGTAACGCGAGACGTTGCGGTCACTGGCAAGCGCATAATCGGAAGCGATCAGCAATCGTGTTTGCTCATACGAGTGTGCAAACTGCTGAATGTGCGACTCCATCACAAACTGAGGCGTGTTGGTACGGGTCGATTGAATGATCGCGTTGGCGATTTCATCCAAGGTGATGGCGCATCCGGTAGCTGGGGAATAAGCAAACAGTCGCGAGGTGCGGTTTCGCAGATCCTTGGTAGCTCGCTGCAGCTCGACCGCTTCCCCCGTTGCTCGCGACCAAGGGCCGCCAGCTTGACTGACGCCAAACGGGATGAGCAGCAGTCCGGCTAGAACAGCCAAGGCGGAGCTACGAAGTAGTTGAATCGACGAGTTGTGGAAAAGTTTGAAACTGAACACGGCATGATCCTTTCAATCCAGCAGTTGCTAGCGCTCGCAACGATGCGAACCACAAGAGACATACACATTTACCGTGCCATCATAGTCGCAAACGGACAACCCTGCTCAAAATGGTAGCTTCGCCTGCGATTTGCCTCGGAATCTGCCTGGATTCGCCGGAACTGCGGTCGCTAACAAGCTGCGGCGGCGCGTGAACTCAGCCAAACTGCCGCGTTGTCCAGTTCATTTTGATCACACTGTTGTTTCGTTTTGGGTTCCTAGCGGAACAGCGCCGGATACTTGCTGACCCTGCCTGCTTCATTTACATCTCAAGCGAGCAATACTGTTGCAGCAACACAACTCCCAGTATCGCGGCACGCAAGGGCCAGGCTACCGTGCGAAGCCAGTTGGACCGGACAAGCTTTCCGATCCGCTTATCGCTCTTGCCGTCCAACAGTTTGGCGTGGACAGGCATTTGCAACAGGGCGGTCGACGCCCAAATCACGACCAGCAAACCAGAAGCCAGCATCATGGTCGGTTGTAGCGACAATGGAGTATCCACGACCCACAGCCCTAGCATGGCGGATGCTTCGGTCAACATCGGCAAGGCAACCACCCATGTCGTTCGGCGTTGATGCTCTTGCGAATACTTCCGAAAGCTCGACTGGTCGACTTCGGCGAAAAGCGGATAGTGTACAACTTGCACAAACACAATCAGCCCTGACATGAACAAGGCGCAGATCCACTGGACGAGCAAAAAGGCAAACACAAGTGGCATAGAATTGAAAGATCCTGGATTCGACTTGATCGATGACTATGAGAGCGTTTTAAAAAATGGCCTGACCCTCATCGGCGAGGAAAAAACCAATGAAATCGATCCGTCTTCAAAGGGTCAGCGCCCGTTTCGATTCACGTGCTAAGCTATGTATCCCATCGGCCTTGGTCCGCCGCAACAATAATCAAAGCGGGACATTGCCTATCGGCGGCATTGTAGTGCTGCGGCAATCGCGTGATTGGTTGTGTAGAGCGGGGAATGACGGTCAAGTTGTAATCGGTTGGAGTGTACTGCTGCAAGAAAGCAGCCTTAGTCTATTCTCGGAGCGAGCATGCAAAAGACGTCATCCCTGTTGAAAAATGTATTACGTGCTGCGGCGATCTATAATATCGTGTGGGGAGCTTGGGTGATTTTCTTTCCCAACCACTTGTTTGACTGGACTGGCATTGAAAGGCCAAACTATCCAGGCATTTGGCAATGCGTGGGGATGATCGTTGGCGTTTACGGCGTTGGCTACTGGTATGCGGCGAATGACTATGTTCGCCATTGGCCGATCATGCTGGTCGGTTTGTTAGGCAAGATCTTTGGTCCCATCGGTTTCCTCCAGTCGGCGATGACGGGACAATTGCCATGGCTTTGGGGCGTGACGATTCTGTCCAATGACCTGATTTGGTGGCTACCGTTTGGAATGATGTTGCTGGAGGCGCGAAGACATCATGCTCAGCCGACTGCGTAACGTCTTGAATTAGCCTATGGCGTGAGTTGGACTTTGAGCATTCTGGTTTGGCGTGTTGCGCTGCAGGCAAGTTCGTGCAAAACGACCGACCACTGATGTTCGTCGATTTCTGGCATCACTTTGGCTAGAGCTGTTGCAATGCCGGATCGATCCACACCATTGTTGTCCATCAAGCTCCAGTAGAACGTAATTCGCAGGATGGTTGCGAGGAATTGCCGAGGGTTGTTCCTATCGCTCAGATTCTCGGCATGTGGGACGCAGGTGAATAAGCTGGCGATCGTTGAAAACTGGGGAATACGCGAGATAATCTTGGCCGATTGTTGACACAGCTTGGTGAAGTGCAGATGGTGATCAGGATGGAAAATCGGAGTTTCTTTTAAACGCTTCTTCTCGTGATCGCTCATGGACAACATGCCGACCATGAAAACGCGACAAGCGACAAGTTCTTCCGAAGTGACTTCCATATTGAACGCTTCGGCGATGTCCCAAAATCGATCTTTGATCTGTTCAGGTGTTACTAGATGATTGGAGCTCAATTCCGCAAATTCAGACAGCACGTTGATGGACCCCAACATGGTATCAACCAGCAGTTCTTTTTCGATAAACTGGCTATCGTGTTGTTTTTGGGCCTCTTGGATAACGCGACGTAACTCATCCATCTCACAAGGCTTTGACAAAAACCGGAACACTCGGCCTTCGTTGACCGCTTGGATCGCGGTAGCGACATCTTGATTGCCAGTCAGCATGATGAACAGTGCGTTGGGCAAGCGATTGCGCAGGTGTCCAATGGTTTGAATGCCGTCAACTCCTGGCATGCACATATCAACGATGATGACGGAAAATTCTCCAAGGGTGTCGATTAGCTTGTTTGCCGCATCGCAGCTTTCGGCCGTCGATAACTCAAAGTCAAAGCACAGATTGCGTTCAAGGGTCCGCAGCAAAGATCGATCGTCGTCAATGAAAAGTATTCGATTTGCCATTCGTAGTATCTCCTAGCTTCGCATCAATAGGAAAGTTGTTGATGGGTTGAAGTAACGGCTTGACTGAAGGCGGTGAGAACCGGAGCTGCTTCAATTGCACAGCAGGTGTGCTTGATGGGCAGCTTGATTGTGAAGGTTGTGTACAACCCCGCTTCACTTTCGACGGAAATTGTTCCACCGTGCTTTTTGAGAACGACTTGTTGAACGAGCGCCAGGCCCTGGCCTGTTCCCTTGCCCACCGCTTTCGTCGTAAAAAATGGATCGAAAATCTGTTGGCGGATCGATGGCGGAATGCCAACGCCCGTATCATGGAAACGGACATAGACGAAATCCTGATCGCAACTTGTTTGCACGCGAATTTCGCCGAAGATGGATGGTTCAGGTCCAAGCTTCTCCATAATGGCGTCGGTCGAATTGACAAACATGTTCATAAACACTTGGCTCAGTTCGGCAGGAAAGGCGTCGATATGTGGCAAGTCGCTCTGGAAATCGAACTTGACCGTAGCGGTATATTTCCACTGATTGCGTGTAATGATCGATGCGTTTCGAATCAAATCGTGCAAGTCGGTGGGTACAGCATCGTTGGTACCCGGATGCGACATGCTCTTCATAGCCCGCACGATCGAAATCACGCGGCGAGAGGCTTCAACTGCTTCATCGATTGCTGAAGGGGTTTGTTCCCGCAGGAAGTCGTAGCGAAACGACGTCCGCATCGATTGGAACATCTCTCGTTCTTTGCGCCAGTCAATGTCTGAATTTTCTAACAGTTCGACCAATCGATCTGAGAGTGTGGTGAGTTTAATGAAACTCTTTTGAAGGAATTCGACGTTGCCAAACACGCATTGCATTGGCGTATTGATTTCATGAGCGATGCCAGCAGCGAGATGTCCTAGCGACTCAAGCTTCTGCGCCTGACTTAGTTTGCTTTCCAAGCGTTTCTGGTCAGACAAATCGCTGATGAAGGCCACCCACACATCGTGTTCGCCAAAGGCACTGCGATGTAGACTCACGCGACAAGGATATCGCGTGCCATCTTTTCGTTTGGCAAAGCATTCGAAACGCAAAATCTGCATGTCGGAACATCGCAGTTTTTCGACCAGTGCTGTCGAATCCTCCAGGCTTAGGAAATCGATCATACTTTGCGAAAGCAGCTCATCGCGAGTAAATCGTGAATTGCTGCAGGCACCGTTGTTCACTTCAATGAACTGCAGGGAGTGGGCACAAGCGATCAACACTTCATCCGGCGATTCCAGGATGAGCTTCGCTAGATTTCTAGCTCGCAACTGGGCGACTTTGGTAGCCGTGATATCGACGTTGATTACCGCTACGCCGCGCTGCCCCTGGTACAGCACGGGTGACAAACGCAGTTGGAAGTGACGTTGTTCATTGTTATCGCGACAACGATATTCTGCGGCGAAGTTCTCTTCTTGCCCAGCGATGATCGCTCGAATAGCATCTGCGATATCGCGGCTAGTTTGATGTTGACCACCGGCAGAATTCTCGCAACCAAGGATGTAGTTATCTCCCACATTGCACTCATTCCAGTCGTCTTTGGAACTGCAGAAGGTCCGCCATTTTTCATTGGCAAATACGATCGTTCCATTGTGATCTAGGATGCAGAGATGGGCATCGATAGAATTGAGAATCGTTGCCTTGAATGCCTCTGCATCATGCAGTTCTTTAGTACGCACGGCAACTCGCTGCTCCAGCAGGTCGCGCTCCGACTGGAGCTTGCATTGGAGATCGGCGTTGACCAACAATTGCTTCAGATTCTCTTGAATAATGACTGACAGCCCAATAACTTCCAGAAGCAACCACACGGTGTGCTCGATCGGACGCAAGCTGGTGAAGACCGCTGAACCGTAGACCGATTCGGGCCACCAATAGCCGCGAACCAAGTGATCGATGGCAGTGATCGCGACTGCGGGAATGAAAATGCTGCGGTCACGATATGCGACTAAAAATGCGAATGAGACGAACACATGAAAGTGTGCTTCGATGCGTCCTGCATTCAAGTAGATCAACAATGCGGAAAGAAGGACTTGCGCACTGGCGACCACCCATCGCGTAACGATTTTACCGGGCTGAACCAGACAGAGCGCCACTGGCAATGAGACAATCAAACCGCCCAATAAAACAGCGTACCAAACATTTGCATGCACCGTGGCCTGAGTTCCAGACCAGGCGAGCGGGGTTGCGAATGTGGCGAAAACGATGCAGACTAACCATTGCAGAGGCAGCAGTACAGCAAAGGCTCGATCGACGATGCGAAAATTGCGATCCAATGTCTGCCGAAACAACTGCACGGCAGATTGGTCGACATGCTTGGGCTGTGAGAGGAAAAACATCATTACTTTACCTATGGATTAATCCCGCCTGCCTTGCAACGGACAGCCAAATACTGGGCCAGTTAGCGGATCCGGCTGACAAGCCGCCAATGCCTGCGTTGCTTTGGCATAATTTGGATTGTCTGCGGCACAGGAACGACTGGCGGTCAGTCCACCGCGGTAGTGGACCACGGCGTTGGAATCGAGAACAACAACTCCTCCTGATGCATGCAGTTCCAAACTCGCGGCCAGTTGTCCATCCACGTCAGTCTCAATGCGAGCACCAAGTGTGCAGAGTCTCTCTAATTGTTCATTGGCGACCCAATGGCCATTCGCGTTGGTTGGTAACAAGGACAGGATAGTACAATCTACGTCGGGACCAAACTGCTGAAGCAATCGGCTCAGCGCGATCAATGAGTTCTTGGTACAGGGGCATCGCGGATGGACGGCCATGACTACCATCTTCCTATCAGGCGCGGGCAGCAGACGCACTAACGGGGAACTTAATTGGGGAACGCCTGAGATATTTGGCGGCTTGGTTGGCCGTTTGTCATGAAACGCTAACGATGTGAACGCAATAAGAATTGCGAACGACCAAAGCGCCAGCAGCATCGCTCGGTAGCGACGGCTGGGTAACGAACAAAGTAATTTTTCGGAAGAAGGCATAGAACAACCGGAAAGTTGGGAACATTCCAACAACCGTAGGTCGCAAAACGTTGTTCAAGAGTGGCCCTTGTCAGAAATACACAAAAACATCAAGAGCATCGCTGGTACTTAACCGGTCGGCAACGGCAGACGCGGCAGACGCGGCGCAATCCGCAGGCGATCGTTTTCGCGTGAAAGCGTCAAAGCTGTCGCAATTGCTACGGCCCTTGCAATCAGCGCAACTCCATTTGGTAGCCAAGCATGTGGGCGAATGCTCGCATCCAGGCCGGATGAGCGGGCCACGCTGGGGCGGTCACCAGATTGCCTTCAACGTGAACGCTATCCATGGTCGCAGCAGGTTCGACGTACGCTCCACCGGCTTGCGCAACTTCAAATTGAACTGCAGGATAGCAACTGCACTGTCGTCCTTTCAGCACACCGGCCGCAGCCAGGATCTGTGGGCCATGACAAATCGCGGCCACAGGTTTCTGGGCCTCAAAAAAGTGCCGAACCACCTTCAGCACCGCAGGGTTCATCCTCAAGTATTCTGGAGCTCTGCCTCCTGGCAAGACCAACGCGTCATAGCTGGTGGCATCAACCAAATCAAAGGTCTGGTTCAACGTGAATCGATGCCCTGGTTTTTCACTATAAGTTTGATAACCATCGAAGTCATGTATGGCGGTTGTGACATACTCCCCCTTTTTTTTGTCAGGGCAAACCGCTTCGCAATGACAACCAAGCATGGTCAGCATCTGAAAAGGCACCATCACTTCGTAGTCTTCTACAAAATCGCCGACGATGAAGAGAATGCGTTTGCTGGACATCATTAAATTTTTCCTACGAGATACAAGTACGTTGTCGATCGAAAGTGGGTTGGACCGTCAAGCGACGGTTTGCGCGTGCCATTCTACCTCCTACCGATCGCACCGTCTTCAGCCGATCGCACCGTCTTCAGCCGATCGCACTGTCTCCGACCGATCACACTGCGTAGCCACCGATTGATGGCCGCAGCCTCGATAAGATGGTAGAATAGACAGTCGGGAGCGGAATCCGCAACCGCAGCAAAATTAGACCGGTTCCCATGTAAGTGATTTCCCATGTTGCTTCGGCGTCTGCAATACATCGCGTTGGCAATCTTCAGTGTCAGCGTCAGTTCAATTTTGGACGCGCAAACGCCTCCGAAACAGCGTCCCAAGCACCAGCGCGTGGCAGCCCCAGACCTCAACGAGAAATCTTTCCCGGGAGTCTTTTTCGACGACGTTCAAGCTCAGTTAGTGGGTTCGTTGCCTAATGCTGCTCAGACTCCAAGCAGCGCGATGGCTGCGACAACAGCCAGCTCAAATGCCCAAGCCAGCGAGTCGGAGAGCGTTTGGAAAAAGCGAATCGACACGGCCACGTTGGAAGATTTGATCAAAGCCACCAAACTGCGATTAGATCCAGCCACCTCGTCGCCAGCGAAATTTGCCAGCGGAGGATACATGATTGCCCGCCGTGATTTCACGCTGCTTACAGTTCTGTTTGGCGTTATCGAAAACTACCCCGGCGATGTGCGTTGGAAGCATTCGGCGATTCGAGCGAAAGCCGATTTTTCGCGAATTGCGGCCAATGCAAAAGTGGGTTCGCTGCCAGCTTTTAACGAAGCGAAATTAAAGAACCAACAATTCAACGACTTGCTCAATGGCGTTCGCTTGGAAGAGTTGAAGGAAGACCCGCCGGGATGGGGCGACGCGGTCGATCGTCGGGCCGCGATGCAGGTGCTGGAATGGGTCTTACGCGACAACTTGAACAACGCCGTCAACAGCGAGACAGCATTTTCCGACGGGGCGGACCAAGCTCGAAAATACGCTCAGCTAACAGCGACCATCGGTGAAGTGTTATTGCAAGCTGGCATGCCTGACCAAGATTCAGATGAGTATCAACAGTGGACTCAAGAGATGATCGCGGCCAGCGAGCAGATCGCGGCCGGGGCAGCCAAGCCAGATTTCGCAGCGACGCGCGAGGCCATCAGTCGCTTAGACAAAAGCTGCAACAGTTGCCACGAATCCTTTCGGTAGCTGGCCGGGGCAGCGTAAGTTGTACAGCATTTTTGATTGGCGCAAAACACAAACGCGATTGGGCAAATTAGTCCAACCTTGCTAAACATCGAACTTCGCGGGAAGTGAACGAATATCCACAGTAGCGTCCTGCACAAATTCTGTCGGCTGCTACAATAATGCCGCCTCGCGATGGAGTCGGTTGCTTTGAATCAACCGGTCCATCTTGCGGCTTACTCTTGAGGATTCCATTCGACAGTTCTTGGTCTATTGAAAAGCTTAGGTGTTATGGATTTACAGTCAGTTTACGAACTCCCCAGCAAGTTCTATCTCGGCAAAACGTACGACCTAGGCAATCGTCAGCTACAAGACGATTTTATGCTGTATGACAGCAAGGACTTGGTGACGCATGCCCTATGCGTAGGGATGACTGGAAGTGGCAAGACGGGATTGTGCCTGAGCCTGCTGGAGGAAGCGGCTATCGATAATATCCCAGTTATCTGCATAGATCCCAAAGGCGACTTAGGGAACCTGCTGCTAACTTTTCCCGAACTGCGTGGGAAAGACTTTGAACCATGGATTGATCCCATGGAAGCGTCCCAGAAGAATAAATCGATCCCAGAGCTCGCTGAAAACTATGCCAACCTGTGGCGCAAAGGCTTGAATGACTGGCACCAACCGCCAGAGCGAATCGCTCGGTTTCGGGATTCGGCCGATGTCACGATCTATACCCCCGGCAGCAATATTGGCGTACCATTGACGGTATTAAAGAGCTTTGACGCGCCCTCTGCAGAAGTGATTGCCGACGGCGAAACCTTCCGGGAGAAAATCACCAGTGCGGCCTCCGGACTGCTCACGTTGCTCAATATCAATGCCGATCCGTTGACGTCTCGAGAGCATATTTTGCTGTCGAAGATCTTGGAGACCGCTTGGTTGGACGGCAAGAACTTAAGCTTGGCGGATATCATTCGCAATATCCAAGTCCCACCCATAGATCGCGTAGGCGTGATCGACTTGGATAGCTTCTTTCCGCCAGCTCAACGCGCGGCCTTTGCCATGTCGCTAAATAATTTGTTAGCGTCCCCTGCCTTTGCTGGTTGGTTAGAAGGCGAAGCCCTCAATATCAAGAACTTACTCTATGCTGAAGGTGGCAAGCCTCGCATCAGTATAATTTCAATTGCGCATCTGAGCGACAGCGAGCGAATGTTCTTTGTTACCATTCTGCTTGGAGAGTTGTTGGGGTGGATGCGCTCGCAGCCAGGTACGGGATCCCTGCGAGCAATTTTCTATATGGACGAGGTGTATGGCTACTTTCCACCATCGGCCAAGCCACCGTCCAAGCCACCGATGTTGACATTGCTAAAACAGGCCCGTGCATTCGGCTTAGGCATCGTACTGGCCACGCAAAACCCCGTCGACTTGGACTATAAAGGGCTGTCCAACATTGGTACTTGGTTCTTAGGGCGTTTGCAAACCGATCGTGACAAGCAACGCGTGCTGGACGGATTAGAAGGCGCGGCGGCGCAGAGCGGAGAGAAGTTTGATCGCGCGAAGATGGAACAAACCTTGGCGGCCTTGGGAGCTCGCGTCTTCTTAATGAACAACGTGCATAAGGACCAGCACGTCATTTTCCAAACCCGTTGGGCTTTATCGTTTTTGCGAGGTCCGTTGTCGCGTCAACATGTTTCGTACTTGATGCGAGACAAACGCGAAAGATTGGGTCGAGGAACCGTGCCCATGCAACAGCCCAGCCGCATGGATAGCGCGGCAGGAACGGCTAACGCGAGCATGGCATCGCCTGCCAAGCCTGCCAGCGCGCTGGATAGCGCTCGGCCAATTATCCCTGGCGATGTCAAAGAGTTGTTCTGGGTGCAAAGCAAGTTTGCAGCCCGCGACTCAGAGCTCATTTATATGCCAAGCCTGCTTGGCAGCGCGTCGATTCACTTCGTACGGGCCAGCGTGAATATCGACGTCTGGCAAGACGTTAACGTGATGGCGCCAGTACGAGGAGAAGTGCCAGCGTCTGCTTGGGAGAACGCTTTGATCCTCCCCGCCGGTACGCTGCAGCAGTCTCGCAACCCGGACGATGCCTTCATCTACGACAATTTACCGATCGCATTAGCGGCTGCGCGGAATTATAAGGCGTGGCAAAAACAATTGCAGGATTGGTTGTTTCGCACTTATAAGCAATCGGTCTATTTCGCTCCTGCCCTTAATCGCTATGGACGCTTGGGACAAAGCGAAATGGATGCTCGCATCGAATTCGCTCAAAGTGTTCGAGAGCTGCGGGACCGAAAAGTCTTTGAGCTTGAACAGTCGTTCGCAGGTAAACTGGATAGCTTGCAGGTAAAAATGAACGACGCGTTGGCCAAGCTCGCCAAGGAAGAGCAGGTCGCGCAGGGACATTTCTGGGATTCAGCCGTACAGATCGGCACTTCGGTTCTGGGAGCCCTGATCGGACGCAAGAAAATGACACAGACCAACATCACGCGGATGTCGACAGCGGCACGCAAGATGAGCAAATCTTCAGGTACAAAAGCTGAATTGCTGCGAGCCCAATTGCGAGTCGAGGAGTTGCAAGCTGAGTACAATAAATTGGAGCGGCAATGCGACACCGCCGTCGAACAGCTCAAACGCGAGTTTCAGCACGAATCGTTGCGGATCGAAGCAATTGACATTCCGTGCCGAAAAGGCGATATGCAAATTGACGATGTTGCACTATTGTGGATACCGTTTGAACGACATACCAACGGCGACCTGTTGCCGTTGGTTGAGTTGTCCAGCGACGCAGCGGTGGCTTTCAATGTAAAGCGTCGTCGGGCCTAAACAGGCCATATAACTTTACACAGCAAACTTCATGAAATCGATTATTACTTGGGCAGTGAAAAACGGGCCCGGGATCAACGTGCTTTTGTTGATCATATTGGGTATGGGATTGGCCTCGTTTTTTGCGATGCGCCGTGAAACCTTCCCCGAGTTCCAATTAGAAGTGGTTTTGGTGACGGTCCCTTACCCAGGGGCTACGCCTGACGAAGTGGAAACCGGCATCTGCAGCAAGATCGAAGAAGAGATCCAATCGATCTCCGGCATCAAGAAGATTACCAGCATCGCTCGCGAAGGCGGCGGATACACGCTGGCAGAATTAAAAACCAACGCCGCCCCTCAACGCGTACTGTCCGAAATTCGATCGGCGGTCGATCGGATCGGTGTCAAATTCCCGCAGATGGCCGAACGAGCTACCGTCGAACAACTGACCTTTCGGCAACCAGGAATTCGTGTCGCAGTCATCGGCCCCGATGATCGCTCGCCTGACGCAGAACTAAAGCTGCGAGCCATTGCAGAGGATACGCGGGACCGTTTGCTGGATTTACCCGAAGTCTCACAAGCTGAAATCGTCAACGCCAAACCGTTCCAGATCGATGTGGAACTGTCCGAAGATTCTTTGCGCAAGTATGGCCTATCGCTCAGCGAAGTCGCATCCACGCTGCGGCAAGAGAACTTGGAATTGCCAAGCGGTCAAATTCGCACCGAAGGACAAGAGATTCTTCTGCGCGGCAAGAACAAAAGTGAGTATGGCGTAGACATTCGCGACCTACCGGTGATCGCGCAAAGCGGCGGGAGCGTGCTGACGGTGGGCGACCTGGGCGTTGTGCGTGACGAGTTTGAAGATGTCACTTCACTGTGCGAAATCAATGGCCGTCCAGCTCAAGTGATCCAGATTGATCGCACCAGCGACGAAGACCTGTTGTTGCTGGCCGATGCCGTGCATGCCTACGTTGACCAAGCGGCAGCGCCGCCGGGCTACCGCATCCTGGCTTGGGGAGACGAATCGGTTGACGTCCGCGATCGCATTCGCATGTTACGCAACAACGGCTTGCAAGGCGGGATTATCGTCTTTGTCATGTTGGCAATTTTCCTTAACCCGCGTCTCTCGTTTTGGGTCGCCATAGGTATACCCATTTGTATTTTTGGCGCTGGAATCGTGCTGCTTGTACTGGGCCAAACCTTGAACATGTTAAGTATGTTCGCTTTCCTCATGGCGGTTGGGATCGTGGTCGACGACGGGATTGTGATCGGCGAAAACATCTACGCGCACAAGCTTGCGGGCAAATCCAATTTACAAGCCGCCATTGATGGCACCAGCGAAGTACTTCCCAGCGTCGCATCCAGTATTGCCACCACGCTGGTTGCCTTCACGCCGCTGTTCTTCGTATCAGGAGTCATGGGGAAGTTCATTGCCGTCATGCCGCTGGCGATTTTTGCTATGCTTCTGATTTCGCTGGCCGAAGTCACCTTTGCGTTGCCAGGTCACTTGGCTCATGATCGTAACGTGTTAGTGCGACTGTACCACTTCGTCGTGCCAAGCTTTTTGCGTTATGGCTTGACGAATTTTGTAGGCAAGCCGATCGCTTTTAGTTTCTCTTTTCTGGGAAGCAAGGCCGACGAAGGCTTGGAATGGTTCAACCGCAATGTGTACAGTCCCGCGTTGCGAGTTGTCCTACTGTATCCAACAATCCCTATAGCAATGGCGACTTTCATGTGGGTTTCGGCGATTGCACTGGTGCGATCCGGAACAGTGCCGTTCGAATTTTTCCCGAAGTTAGACGGCAAGAATATTATCGCCCAGGTTGTGTACCCCAGCGGTACTCCAGCGTCGGTCACAACCAATGCGATACGCAAGGTTGAAGCGGCTATTCGCGATTTAAGCGAAGAGATTCTGGCAGAAGAAACCTCGAAAGGCATAAACCGAACGCCGCCCCCAGAATACGACAATGGTGTGGCGGGCCCCGTGAAGCTCACGTTCTTGCAAGTTGGTTTCTCCAGCGGTGATGGCGGCCCCAACGCTGCCGCTACCAGCAGCGGTTCCAACGTGGCACAAGTCAACGCGGAGTTGCACGACGCGTCGCTACGCAATGTAACCAGCGAAGAAATCATTTCGCGTTGGCGACAAAAGGCAGGTAACTTTCCAGGTGCCGAACGCGTCACTTTCCAAGCTCAAAACATTGGCCCCGGTGGTAAGGCTCTCGAGTTCAAAATCTTGGCTCCCTCGTCCGCTCAAAAAGACCTGGAGGCCGCCGTTGAAGCATGCAAGGCGGCGCTCGTCAAATATGATGGCGTTGAAGATGTCCGCGATGACAACGTGCCCGGTAAGTTCGAGTTCCAATTCAAGATCAAAGAGTCGGCCAAACCGCTGGGCGTGACTCTAAATGATTTAGCAGACGCCATCCGCAGCTCGTACTACGGAGCAGAAGTCATGCGATTGCAACGCGGTCGCCATGAAGTCAAGCTCATGGTCCGTTACCCGGAACAACAACGGCAGTCATTAGCCGACTTCGAGAACCTCCGTGTCCGCGGCCGCGATGGTATCGAGCGACCTTTCTTGGAACTTGCCGAAGTCACGATTGCTCGTGGCTACAGCGAGATTAACCGATTGGACCAATACCGTTCCATCACCATTTCTGCGGATGTGAATGTACGCAAAGGAGCAAACGCATTTGTGATCGCTTCCGATTTGAAACGGGATCTGATGCCAAAGCTGCTGGAACAATATCCAAGCCTGCGATTTCGCTGGGAAGGCCAACAACAAGAAACCGCCGAATCGTTCCAGAGCATGCTGATCGGCTTCTTTGCAGCGTTATTGGGGATCTATGTTCTGCTGGTGATGGAGTTTCGATCGTATTTGCAACCGCTGATCATCGTTGCCATCGTGCCCTTTGGTCTGGTCGGTGCGATCTATGGGCATGCGTTTATGGGCATTCCGTTGACTTTGTTCAGCTTGTTTGGCATGGTGACACTTTCAGGAGTGGTCGTCAATGATTCGATCGTACTAGTCGACTTTATTAATCGCCAAGTCCGATCTGACCAACCGCTGATCGAGGCGCTGATGACGGCTGGCCAACGACGTTTGCGAGCAGTGTTATTGACCAGCATTACCACGATTGCAGGCTTAATGCCGATGCTAACCGAGAAATCGTTCCAAGCCCAAGCGTTGATTCCAATGGCGACAAGTCTTGCGTTTGGCCTAATGATGAGCACGATTCTGGTGCTCTTCATTGTTCCGTTCTTTTATCGAACTTACGCTGGGTTGGTCACCTTGTTCAGCTTTGACGTCCGCGTGGATCCAAGCGAGTGGATGGAAGGCGAGCATGCCAACGAATCAGCAGATAAGCCCAAGGTGACGGGCGTGTTGCATGCTTAACATCGGCGATTCGATTGCGAACTGCTGATGGCTGAATGAATCCGCTCCAAGCGTATAGGGTGCTGGAGGGGTGGGCAGGATCGCGTACGCCTACACTGACGGTTAAACGATCTGACGGTTAAACGAACTGACTACGGTTGACGGTGAAACGCAGTGCAGCTTTGCTCTTCGAAAAACGTTCGCTTCCGATTAAATTTGTTGCCATGCGCAACACACCATCTTTACATCAACCCACTCTAGTCCTTCAACAGACGTTTGGTCATTACTCCTTTCGCGGGATTCAAGCCGAGGTCATCGAACATGTCCTCTCAGGCTCGCATGCCATGGTGATTATGCCCACCGGCGGCGGCAAATCATTGTGCTACCAAGTCCCCGCGCTCTGCTATGACGATCCCGCTGCGATAACTCTGGTGCTTTCTCCATTGATCGCACTGATGCAAGACCAAGTCCAGTCGCTGCATGCTCGTGGCATCGATGCCACCTTCATCAACTCGTCGCTTGACCGCCAAACGCGCCAGCAGCGCTACCAACAACTCCGCGAGCAACGGTATCGATTGTTATATGTAACCCCCGAGCGATTTCGGAAAGAAGAGTTTTTGGACGCGATCCAGCATCGAAAAGTCCAATTGCTTGCCGTTGACGAAGCTCACTGTGTCAGCCAATGGGGGCACGATTTTCGGCCAGACTACAGCCGTCTTTCGGAGATTCGAAGCTTGATTGGCAATCCAACAACGCTCGCATTGACGGCCACTGCAACCGCGTTGTGCCGAACGGATATCTACCAACAGCTTGGAATCCCCTCTGCTGAGATTCGATTGTTCCACGAAGGTATTGAGCGGCCCAATTTGCACTTGGACGTCGAAGAAGTCTGGGACGAAGCCGGTAAGCTGGAAGCTTTGCAATCATCGCTATCCGATCCAAGCTACGCTGGCGGCAGTTCCATCGTCTATTTCTCATTGATTAAAACCTTAGAACGATTCAGCGACCTGCTGACGACCTGTGATGTAGAGCATCTGTGTTATCACGGCGATCTACCGCGAGAAAAACGCCGACGTGTTCAAGATCTTTTTATGCAAGGCAAAGACAACCTCGTCCTAGCCACGAATGCTTTTGGAATGGGCATCGACAAAGAAGACATCCGCATCGTCGTGCATGCGGAGACACCTGATTCTATCGAAGCCTACTATCAAGAGATCGGTCGCGCGGGGCGAGATGGGAAGCCAAGCTTGTGCCGTTGGCTATATGATCAAAACGATTTGCTAACTCAAATGCAGTTTATTCAATGGGCGAATCCCGATGCTGACTTTTACAGCCGCGTCTACACCTTGTTAAAGGAACATCCTGAAAAATGCCTTGCTTTTGGCTTGGAATGGATGAACGATCGCCTACAAAAAGTCAGTCGTCACGACCATCGTTTGGCGACTGTCATCGCCATGTTCGACCGCTACGGCGTGGTGGCCGGGCCTCGACCACCTCAGTGCTTTGACGTCACTTCGGAGTTGCCCGACTATTTTCAAGACACCCAACGACTAGCCGAAAAGAAACGTCGCGATCAACAAAGGTTGTATGCGATGGTGCAATACAAAGCAGAAACCGAAGACCGCAAAGCGTTCTTGTATCGCTACTTCCTGGACGATGCTCCGCTGGAGGCATAAAGCAAATCACTCCGCGGACTTGATCCAACCGCCCCCTAAGACGCGTGTACCAGCGTAGACAACAGCCAATTGCCCCGGTGCGACGGAATCGACCGGTGAGTGAAATTCCACATGCATCGTTTTGCCTTCCAAGCGACTAACGGAGGCTGGGTGGCTGGACGAGTTGTAGCGAATTTGGACTGACAGTTCGGTTTGATCGTCGATTGTGTCGGTCAGCCAGTTGCAATCTTCAGCCCACAACCGCGTGCGCTGTAGTTCATGACGCTTGCCAATCACGACTTGGTTTTTTGCTGGATCTAATCGTACAACAAAGTAAGGTTCAAGCATTGCGACCCCCAAGCCCTTGCGTTGACCGATCGTAAAGCTCTCTATGCCGTCATGCGTCCCAACTACCGCCCCGTCACTGGTAATGATCGAACCCGATTGACGACCTGAAGCGTTAGCGGACCGAGTGCGCACAAAATCTCCATGATGCCCGCTGGTTACAAAGCAGATCTCTTGGCTGTCCTTCTTCTCGGCCACATTCAGCCCCACGTGGGCAGCCAGTTCACGAATGCGAGGCTTCTCATATCCACCAATTGGCAGCATCATGCGTGACAAGTATTTGCGATCGATGCCAGCCAGCACATACGATTGGTCTTTGCGACCGTCAACGCCGCGGAACAAACCCAGTTCTCCAGTTTCCGTCGGCATCAGTTGAGCGTAATGCCCCGTTGCGACATACTTGGCATCCACCGCATCGGCATAGTCAAAGAGTGCTCCAAACTTGATCCAGTTGTTGCACTGGACACAAGGGTTCGGTGTTCGTCCGGATTGGTACTCATCCACAAAGTAATCGACGATTCGTCGGAAGTCTGATTGCATATCCAGTGCGAAGAAAGGGATGTTCAGCCGATCAGCCACACGCCTGGCATCCATCGCATCCGACGCGCTGCAGCATCCTTGTTTATGGTCACTGCGAGCTTGCACGATGGGCAAGTTCAAATGATTGGGCCGATCCAGCAAGTCCAACTGGCAGGCCGTTGCCGACTCTTCGCCATGCCGCATGAAGACCCCGACCACGTCATAACCCTGCTCAACCAGCAGGTGCGCAGCCACCGACGAATCCACTCCGCCGCTCATTGCTAATACTACGCGTTCCATGGTAAGGGGTAAGGGGTAAGGGGGCAGGCAAAATATCATTCTAGACGTTTTGCAGAAATTCCAACCGCAAATCGTCGTTTACCGGCGATGCCCGCACGGTTAAACGTGGAATCGCCCGTAGGCCGGTAACAAGCAAAGCCACAGCCCAGCGCCGGAACTTCGGTCGCTGAAGGTATACAACTTCACAAACCCCAACGGACATGGACGCATTGGCTTTGCGCAGTTCCGGCAAGAAACAAAACGACCTTGTTGCCAGCCTACGACTGGCTCATTAGAGCGTTTTCAAAAATCTCAACAGCAATTCATTGAATGCCGCTGGCTGTTCGATGGGAGCAAGATGTCCTGCTGAAGCGATCAGCTCGAATTGCGCGTTAGGCATCGCTTTGGCCATCGCTTGCATCCCATCAGCGGGCGTAATGGCATCGTCAGAACCAGCGACCACCAGTGATGGTAATTGGATCTGCGGCAGTCGATCTGTGAAATCCGAGCGATTGGCCATGGCCAGAAGTGCCATTTCAATTGCCTTAGGATCGATGCCAAACATCGTCTGTTCCAACCAGCGGACTAAATCTGGCGACTCCAAGCTTTGCTTGGCCAGCACTTTTTCGACCATCGGTGCCACAGCCGATTTTGTGCCAGAGTCGATCGCTTTGGCCGCGGTCTGTTTGCGCGTCTGAATAGCCTCGGGCGAATCCGCGCTCGCCTTGGTATTAGACAAGACCAAGGCTCGCAATCGCGGTGCGTAACGAGCCCAATACTCAAAGGCGACGTAGCCACCCATCGATAATCCAACCATCACGAATTGGTCGGTCACACCGACCGACTGCAACGATTGTTCGACAGCGTCAGCAAAATCAGCCATGCTCGAGATATCTGCGACAGTCGCTGGAGCGGCCTGTCCAAACCCAGGCAGATCGACCAAGACAACGCGATATGAATCCGCAAGCGGTTTGACTTGTGAGCGCCACAGCGACCGGTCCAGCGGGTAGCCGTGCAGGAAAACTACCGGCAGGCCTTGGCCATGGGTTTCAACGTAACATGATTTGTGCAGTGACACTGGTAAATCCTGTTGGGTTATAAGCCTAATTCTTTACGGATGAACGCGGGACGATTGGTCGTGATCCCAAAAGCGCCCAAGCTCTGAAAGTAGCGGGCGTCTGCGGCGTCATCGATTGTCCAGAAATGGTACTCTTGAACGCCTCCATCGCGCAGTGCTGCGATAAAGTCGGTGTTGACCACTAAGCGCAAGCCCTTCATGCCCACGCCATCGGCTTTTGTGCGAGCCACCGTATCAATGATCTCTTGAGCCGTTGGCAACCATTGGCCACTCTTGTCGTCGAAGCTTGTGAGCCAGTGGATTGGAATGTGCGGCAACTGCTTTTTACACTCCGCAACCGTCTCTGCGTTGAAGGCGATGATCAAAAACTTCCGATTGCCAACTTCAAATTGTTCCAACGCAGACTTCAGCGGCTCAACAATCTCAGGCCCTGTTTTCAGTTCAATAATAAATCGTTTGCCATCAGGGATAACTGCCAGCACGTCTTGGAAAGTAGGAATCGGTTCGCCTTGGAACCGCGAGTTGAACCAATTACCGTATTCGAGTGATCGCAGTTCGGCTAAAGTCGATTTCGCGACCATCAGTTTCTTGCCCCCAGTTCGCTGTGTATCCTTGTCATGGATGCAAACGATTTGATGGTCGGAAGTGACGTAGAAATCCCCTTCGACGCCATCCGCATTTTGTTCGAACGCGAGCCGAAACGCGGCTAGTGTATTTTCGGGTGCGTCAAACGAGGCCCCGCGATGCGCAACGATAATTTGTCCGGATACACAATTTGACCACATCAGGCTAACCATTAAAATTGTGCTGAAACTTATAACCGAACGTGTAAGGCAGTGAGGATTCCAATGTTTTTTTGGAAGTTTTTCGGTCATCATGATCGTCTTAAAGTTTGTGTTAAGTTTACGCTTTACTGCTAAAGGGGAGGCTGATCCACTCCGGCAATCGAGTTTTCCCGAGCGAACCGATTGCGTCCAACAGGGACAGCCCACTTTAGATACTAAGAGTTTAGGCTTGGTGATCGGACCAACCGAGCTTAATATCGTTCGAACAAGCCGGGCTCGATTGATCTAGCCTGTACCAAGGATGTCCTTTTTAAATCGATCAGTCAACAGCGTGTCGAAAAATCACTCGGTCATTCTCCTGTATCATTACTTTCATCCTGACGATGTGATCAGCGCTCGACTGTTTTCAGATCTGGCCGTCGGATTGACAGAAGCTGGCTGCGACGTAACGGCCATGCCATCGATTCGCAGTTGTCACGATGGGAAGGCGGCATATGCCAAACTAGAGACATGGGCTGGCGGAGCGATTGCCAGATTGTGGCGACCCGCGTGGAGCCAACAATCCAACAAAGGACGTCTGGGCAACATGGCGTTTGTCTTATCGACTTGGTGTTGGCGCTCGATTACAGCGCCGCGGGCGGCGCGTCAAACGGTGATTATTGGCACCGACCCCATCCTTTCGATTTTGACCGCCTTTTGTTGGCGGCTATTTCGCCCCCGAGCCCGCATTATCCATTGGTGCCATGACCTTTACCCAGAAGCGGCGGTTGCGGATGGAATGGTCAGCGAGCGGAGTCTAGCCGTACGAGGGCTTAACTGGCTGCTGCGTCATGCGTATCGACGTTGTGATGTAATCGCCGATTTGGGACCTTGCATGCGTTTGCTGCTGCAGCGCACCATCGGCGCCCACCCTGCGGACGCAGATTCACTTCCCGCAACATCCGCAAACACAAGCCAGCAACTTGTCACAACTGCAGCCGGCTCGCAACCCTTCAGCAATACTCCGCACCAAGACATCTTCCAACAGGAGCAGCGAGGTCGAACTTACATCACGCTGCCACCTTGGTCGTTGGTTGAACCATCGGAAGTTGCGGCCACCGACAACCCTGAGCGGCGGACTTTGTTCGGTTCAGCCAACCTTGCGTTTCTCTACAGCGGCAATTTGGGAAGAGCTCATGATTATCAACCCTTGATACAGTTGGCCGACAGTTTGGGGAGCGATTATGCTTTTTGTTTTGCCGGCCGCGGGCCGCAGTTTCAGAAGTTAGAGCAGTCGATCAAGCATTCCTCCAATGTTTCCATCGCCGGTTTTGCGACCGAAGCGGCGCTGCAACAACGTTTAGCCGCCGCGGACATTCATTTGGTGAGCTTGAATCGCCAGTGGACAGGCAGCGTACTGCCTTCGAAATTCTTTGGAGCGATTGCCAGTGGCCGCCCGGTGTTGTTTTCTGGCAGTCAGCAGTGTGGCATCGCTCAGTGGATCTTGCGAATGAACTTAGGCTGGGTGCTGACGGAAGACAATTTAAGCATCGTGGCCGATCAATTGAGAAGCTTTGCGATCGATGCTCACGCTCGAGCGCAAATGAATCGACACTGCCAACAGACTTACCAAGCGTATTTTGCCAAATCGAAACAGATTAAACAGTGGCAAGCCTTGGTCGATAGTCAGTGAAAGCAGGCTGCGTTTCAGACTGCTTCGCTAGACATTCGCAACTCGCAATGAACAAGCTTCCGCTGGTCCGTTTTAAGTTCAGGCGATACTGCGAACCGCTTCGTCACTCGCCTATGTGTTCGCGCGAGTGAGATTGTCGAGTGTGACTACTCTGCCGTGTAACGTCGTGAAGCGCTGATTCGCGAGTTAAGTTTCGCTTCTACGATTGCGGCAGGGCGCGAGTAAATGCGGCTGTCCGGAACCATATCATCGTCCAGCAGCGCTGCTTTGGCATCGGTCGCAGCGTGAGCGACATGCGACTTAAGGGCAATTGGAGCGACCTGTTCGTTACGGCTAACAGTAAATCGTGGGTACAAACCCGCCATGGTTGGCTCGATAATTCTCGCCATTGATAAACCTATGAAAAGATGTTGAAAAGGTGGAGTCGTGTACGTCTTACGATATAACTCGAACGCCAATCTGAGCGTCTATATCGGCTAAGTCGACCATTGCGAAGAGGAGTAGATGCAATGTCGTTAACCACGGATTTCTCGTCATGGACAGTTCTTTATGACCTAACTTCGTTGGAAATTTTGGCCAGATGTGCACTGCTCTTCCATAAGGATATACACCGCAAATCCAAAAGTTTAGAGTCGCAAAGAGTGTGCCAAACAGCGTGCCGTAACGCCACAATCGCCTATGTCGTACTTCGCTCCCTTAAGCCGCTTGCTACGTGCCAACATCGTTTCATCAGTCGAATGAAATTTTTACAAGATTTTGTATTTTGCTACCAAAAAGTACATTGTTTTGCCAAACTCGACAGTCATGTTGCCAACCGATGGCAGAAAAGCCGACGGCAAAAACCTAGAGATTTGTGGAGCGAAGACGTTACAGCACTCCTTAACGAAAGGGAGTCGCCAGCTTAACATTCCGACATGGAACAAAACCGTTCAGATATCGCTTGGTTGTTGGCAGAGTCGAAGGCTTTAGCATTGTGTGGCAAGCAAGCGTGGGCGATGGTGCCCGCTTGGCATCGCGCTGCCTTGGGAACCGCTTCGGGTTTGATGGCGGCCAACTCCTTAGCAAATATCTACCAAGCCTTCTTGTTAGGCTATCTGGTCAATCTGCTGGCCAGCGGATTGGGCAACACCGAAGAGAGCACTTTATTTTGGAGCGCGATGAAGTTGCTCGGAGTGGTCGGCGTGCTGTACCTGATGCGAGAGACTTTCAATATTCTGCGTCGCTACATGGTCGAGAATACTTGCACGGGGCTTAACCGTGACATGCAGTTGCGTACGGCAGCTCACGTCATGCGTTACGACATGCAGCAACTGAATGCAGAGAAGCTTGGCACCATGCACGGCCGAATCTTTCGCAGCGTTGATGGGCTGATTCATTTCATACGTTTGATGTTCTTAGATTTTATGCCTGCGATCTTCACGGGCAGTTTTGCCTTGGTCGCCGCGCTCATGAAACAACCGATGCTGGGCTTGGTCATGTTGGGCGTCGTGCCAATCTCGGTGTTCTTGACGCTGCGACAACTGAAGACACAAAAAGGCGTTCGCTTGCAGCTCATGCGCGACTGCGAGGAAGTCGACGGGATGCTGGTCGAACAATTGGCGGGCGTCGAGTACATCCGCGTGGCGAATACCATCGATCGCGAAGTGGACCGTTTGTCACAATCTACCGATCGTCGTCGGCGGCGAGAATTGAAGCATCACTTTGAAATGTCTTTGTTCGGATCTGGCAAAGCGATCAACGAAGGCTTCTTTAATTTGGCCGTGTTGGCTCTGGCTACTTATATGGCGATCCAAGGCCAGATCAGCTTTGGAGATATCCTAGTCTTTTCCGCGTTGTTTGGCAGCGTGATGTCGCCTTTGAATGAAATCCATCGCATTGTGGACGTCGGGCATGAGTCCAGTTTGCGCATGACCGATCTGCGAGAAATGTTGCTTCGGCCCGTCGACCAGTCCTTTGAAACTCCTGCGATTGCTGCATTGCCGATCGCCACAAAGAATCAGCCAATGATTGAAGTCCAGTCATTGACCGCCAGCTATCGTCAAGGGGATCGCGTTAAGCAAGTGTTGCATGATGTCAGTTTCGATGTCCTGCAAGGCCAGTGTGTGGGCATTGCGGGCCAATCCGGTGGTGGTAAGTCTTCGATGATCAAAGTTCTGCTGCGATTGGTTCATCCGCAGCAGGGGCAAGTCAAACTGAACGGCGTGCCCATAGATTTGTTGGATCGAGCAAGCTTGGCAAGTCTGGTGGGTTACGTCGGCCAAAACCCGTTCGTCTTTTCCGGTACCATCCGCGAAAACATCGCCTATGGCTGTGGTGAAGTGGCCGATGAACAAGTGCAACGTGCGGCGATCGCGGCCCATATCCATAGCGAGATTATGGAGATGCACGGTCAGTACCAAGCGACCGTCAGCGAGCGGGGCAATAACCTGTCGGGCGGACAGCGTCAGCGGATTGCGTTAGCTCGCTTGCTGCTGCGAAATACGCCCGTTTTGATCTTAGACGAAGCGACGAGCGCTTTGGACAATATCAGCGAACGTTTCATTCAATCCTCTTTGGGCGTACGATCGGGCAACCAAACAATCATCATGATCGCTCATCGTCTGACAACGCTGCGGCATTGCGACAAAATCATGGTGTTCGATGCGGGCCGAATCGTAGAAACGGGCACTTTTGAAAACCTCGCTGCTGCCGATGGCAAGTTTGCGGAACTGCTGCAGGCCAGCGAAAGTGAGATTGAGGGCTTGCGAACGTCTTCCTAGGTTACCGTTGGCAGTTCTTGCGGCGAGAGCCAAACCGCTACCTGTTTCGTTTGAAGTCCGCAAAAAGGACTTGCGACACAAGCCTTTGGAGCATACAAACACCGTTTCGGCGAAAGATCGCCGGGACCGGGAGGGTAGCCGAATGGTTAGGAACCTGACTCGAAATCAGGCGCCGGGAAACCGGTTGAGGGTTCGAATCCCTTGCCCTCCGCTTAATTTCCCGCTGGTTTGCAGTTCCTGGCATTTTCGCCTAGACAATTGCCGATAGACATGCAATTATATGCGGCCCGTTTGCAACTAACGGGGTTTTTCAAGTTCAGTCGCGTTCGGCTGTGCGATTACCGCGTTATTTTCGATATTCAGTTCTCTCTGTAGTTATGCCTAACACTAAAAGCGCCAAACATCGACTGCGTCAAAGCCAAGAACGACGCCAACGAAATCGATCGGTCAAATCCACTTTGCGAACCGCGATTCGGAAACTGTACGAATCCGTAGCTTCCAAGGAATTTGATTCGGCCAAATCGCTTATGCCCGGTGTTTCCAAGGAATTGGATCAAGCGGCCGCCAAAGGCGTTATTCACGCAAACAAAGCATCACGCCTCAAGAGCCGTCTGTCGGCTATGCTGAAAAAAGCAAGCACCGCTGCTTAGTTGGTTCGGTTGGGAACGAGCTTTTACTGAGCAGCCGGTTTCCAGCCCCCCAAAATACGCCGCGGTACTCTGCCCCCGGCGATTCTTTAGGTGACATCCAGATGACGGTAAAGCAGGCTAGCCTAAAAGCTCTGCCTGCACCATTCGCTGGGCTAATTCCGGCATCGTCACCGTCGCACTCCAGCCCAACTCTCGTTTGGCTTTGGACGCATCGCCGACCAGCGGCGCACTTTCCACTGGCCGCATCAAACGCGGATCGGAGACTACGTAACGTCGCCAGTCCAATCCGACTTCTTCAAAGCAAGCTGCCAAGAAATCTTCCACACTGCAAAGCTTGCCCGTCGCCAAAATGTAGTCACCAGGCTCAGGCTGCTGCAACATTCGCCACATGCCATCAACATAATCGGGAGCATACCCCCAGTCGCGACGAGCAGTCAAATCGCCTAGCTGCAATTGCTGCTGCTGTCCGCGCTGGATCGCTACGACCGCTTTCGTGATCTTCCGCGTCACAAAGCTTTCCCCACGGCGAGGCGATTCATGGTTGTAACAAATCGCGTTGCAAGCAAACATTCCAAAGGCCTCGCGATAAACACGCACCAAATCGGAGGCAAACGCTTTGGCCACGCCATAGGGGTTGCACGGTCGAAATGCCGTTTGCTCCCGCTGCGGAAACTCTTCCGGTTGGCCAAAAATCTCGCTGCTGCTGGCATGCAAAAGCTTGGGGATCGGCTTCAAGTCACGCAGGATTTCCAGCAATCGAAGCGTACCCATCGCAGTGAATTCGCACGTCGATTCCGGAATGTCAAAACTAACCCCAACATGGCTTTGACCGGCTAAATGATAAACTTCATCCGGCAGCACCCTCATCAAGATTCGCCGCACCGTTGTGGTGTCATCCAAATCCGCATAATGCAAAAACAGCGACCGATTGTAGATGTCTGGCCGCTGGGTCAAATGATCCAATCGGTAGCGCACGGTCGAACTGCTGCGACGCACCAGGCCATGGACATGGTAGCCTTTCTCCAGCAGTAGCTCACAAAGATACGACCCATCCTGACCGGTAATTCCGGTGATTAATGCTGTTTTTGGCATTCACGATTTCGTACAGGTAACGGAATGGGCGCGGACAAAGCCTAATTGCCAATCGCCGCTGAGCGACGACCGCCCCGCCTCGGATCGCCCTCAGTCGTTAAGCTACGGGCTGGTGACGGTTGCCGTCGAAGGAGTGAACTCTATTTTGGTTCGCTGGCCAATAGTTTGCAATAAGGTATTCACCAAGTTGATCACGCTGGCATCGACACGCTGTTGCTCGGCGATGGTCGGATAGAACGCTTCCGCCTCGAAAACACGTGTTTCGTTATCGTCGTCACTAGCCGACAATTTTGCGAAGATACTTTGCCAATCGGATTGCGAATTGCCCTCAGTAGACTCCGGCGGGCGGATGTCGCCAGCGATATCGATTTCCGCTAACACCAAGAAAGCCTGACCGCCTATGGCATTCCGCAGCGGCAGGAAACGGTACGGTAGCGAAGCATCCGCCATCCCATCTGCTGCGCCCTCCACCGGACGCCAGTTCAACTGAGCGTACATCTGGAGCGGTGACAAGCGGCTGCTGCCAGCCGTTAACGCAAAAGTGACTTGCTCCAAACCGCGGCTGTACTTCCAAACAAAAGCTGGAATTGGCGATCCACTGGCTGAAACTTTCGCTTCGATGGCGTAGCTTGCTTTCTTCCAGTCGCCAACTTCGTCGGGCAGCGTCGTCGCTTTCGCGATCTCGGTGGTGTAAGCACTTGAAATTCGCTGTGTCCCCACGGCGCGCTGGAGATTGCTGGCAACCAACCAAGCCGCCATCAGCCCCCCGCCTAGCAGTGTGACTGCAAGCGGCAGAGAGACAAACCGACTTAAAGGCTGCTGCATCGACAAACCAATGGGCGGGCGCGAACGCATTATGGAATCTTCAATCAGCCATTCGTCTTCGATCGCTTTGGACCAGCTCGCAGGCCGCGTCAACGCTAACAATGCGACCTCGAATAAGATGAAAGCGATCAGGACGAGGGTAAACACGGCGGCGCGAGTCAGCAACACGGGCAACTCTTGAGCGCTATTGCCCTGAATATTACCGTAAATCCCCAGAGCGGTCTGAGCGATTGTGCTGTAGACAATCACCCACAGCGGTACGCTCACCACCAACAGGATCGTTGCCAAATAACCGTGTCGACGCAAAGCGAGAAAAACCGTTGCTAGCCCAAGAAAGAAAAAGAAACTGTCCGGACCGCCCGCCACTCGCGTAATCGGAATCGAGAAGAATCGAGAGCTGATCATATTGTCGCTCTGAAGATGCAACACACCAAAGGTATCCAAGGCAGCACTGGTCCAATTACCACCCACGGTTTGCAACGTGCGAATGATGGAGATATCCCAACTGTAAGGCAACGGAATGGCAACCGCGACCAAGGCGACCAAGGCCGCAATCCGGGTCCAACGCGTTTCCCCCATCTGCCCCAATAGCCAACCAAACAATATGACTGCGATCGCGAAGTGGGAAAGCTGAGGCAGGAAAAACCAGATGGAAACCAGACCCAAAACGGCACCAATAGCCGCAATACCACTGGCGAACCAGTAACGCTTCTTATCCGGTTGCGAATATCGAAAATGGACCGCAATCAACGCTACCGCAGCCAGGATTGTCAGCGGCGCGAAACGATAGTGCGGCCGTTCCCAAATTCGGAACGCTTCGACAAAGAGCATCGGCAGCAATCCCAACAAAGGGACAATCCCAACGACAGTTAGCCAAAACGTATCGAGCTGCTCGGTCGACGGTTCGCTGGATGAATCGCTGGCCATCAAATCGTCGATCTTTACAAGGTCGTCAGTGGTAAGTTCCATCGATGAAAGTGACAATGAAAATCGTCTATCTTGGCAAGTGACTTATGATCGATCTGAAACGGGCATACGATAAGCCCCTAGCAATGAAACTCAGATCGCGGCGCCCAAATATTGTAGATTTAGCGGCACGCTTGCAAAACCCTTAAACAGCAACGAATCAATGAAGATTGCATAATGCCCAGCCACATCTGATCATTCAAACCACTTATTGATCAAGCATGCCGCAATCGTGCAAGTCGGCTGCAATTCGCAACCTTTCGTTTAACCGCGATACGATTCCTGCTATTTAGATGACATCCAGTTGGCAGTCATCCAAGGCCACGCTAGCTCCGCGCCCCATGTACCGCACGTGAATCAGGAGCCGGACCGAGTTTTCCCTCCGGACCACAACGCCCTCGAAACCCTTAAAGACTCCATTTCGGACACGAACACGTTGTCCAGCTTCAATTTTCGCTTCGGGTGCGATTGGTTCACCGGTTTGGATCAGTTGGTGCACCTGGCGCAGGTCGGTGATCAAAGAAACGTTGTCTTCGACCTCCAACCAACGCGAAACGCAACCGGTGCAGACGGTTTGATACCGCTGCAACTCCTCGCCATGTACAAAAACATAGTTTGGAAACAACGGTTCGTAAGCTTTTCTAAGCCGACCGTTAGGGGCTCTGTAACGTCGCTCGATAATCGGCGAGTAGAAGTTGATCCTCATATCCGTCAGCATACGCATCAGCTTCTTCTCTTGACGAGCGATCGTATACATGGCCCACCAATTCTGATCCAAGGCCGCGTCGGACATAATCAGCCCGTACGGCCACTGGTCAATCTCAGCATCTAATAGCGGCATATAGGTCAAAAGGAAAAACGAGGTTGCATGAATAACGCGGTGCACTTCATGGGCCGCAACGCTCCAGCAATCTTCTATTGTATCCACACAACAGACAAATCGTCGAGGCAATAGATACGATTTCAACCTCGCGGGTTCCGGCCGAACGTCGATTTTGCTAGCGGTTCCGGTTCTGCGGTTTCCCCGACCTCGTGCACTGCAAGCGGAATAAGATCGCTACAATTAATATTTCCTGGGCCTGATCGTTATGGAGTTGGTCGGTCCAATTGCCTTAGACACAGCTTCAGCGACCTTATCCCTCGGTCCTGCAAGCTGTTTTGCCTCAGCTCTCATCGAAATTTCAGCACGGAGCCCCCCAGCATGCATTTCCCATCGAAGCTTTCTCTTTTTTTAATGACTGCCGTCGCAGCCGGAGTAATCGTGATATTTAGTGTGGCTCAAGGTCAGAACCCGCCCGAGAATCGAAAAGCCGCTTGGCAAGAGGTTGACCAGGCCATCAATACCGGCCTGCCTCAGACGGCCATCGAGAAGTTGACACAGATCGCTGCGGCTGCCATCGAGGACAAGGCCTTTGCCGAAGCTATCAAAGCAGTGGCACTGAAAGCCACTTTGGACGCAAACATCCAAGGCAATAAAGCAGAAGAAAAGATTCAACGGCTCCAAGACGAAATCGACCAAGCCCCTGCTGAAATGAAGCCGGTCATGCAGGCCCTGCTGGCCAACTGGTATTGGCATTTCTATCAGCAAAACCGCTGGCGTTTTATCCAGCGCACCCAAGCGGACAGCTCAACCAATGAAAGCGACATTTTGACATGGAGCTTGCCTCAAATCCGGGCCAAAATCGACCAAGAATTTGACAAAACGTTTGCCGGAAGTGACTTACTGAAAACCACGCGAGCGATTGATTACGCAATACTGCTGGACAACGTCGGCGATAGCAACGATTCAGCCGAAGTCTATCAACTGCGACCTACGATGTTCGATGTGATCGCTCATCACGCGATCGCTTTTTATGCTTCTGGCGAAACGTCAGCCGTCGAAATGGTGGACGCGTTTCAGATCGACGCAGATAGCCCGCTGTTTGCGCCGCGTCAGCAGTTTGTGCAATGGTCTCCTGAAACGTCCGACGAAGATTCATTGACCCTGCGAGCCATCCAACTCTTCCAAGAACTCTTACGTTTCCATCAAGACGACGAGAATCTTTCCGCGCTGCTGGACACCGATATCCTCCGATTGGAATTCGCTAAATCTCAATCCATTGCCAACGAAGAGTTGAAGATCGCTCGCTTCAAAGCGACCATGCAACAGTTCGAAGACCAATACGCGGCTCATCCTGCCAGCACACGAGCCACCGCCGCGTTGGCTCAGCTTGCCTTCGAGGCCAAGGACTACACGACAGCTCACGCGATCGCCAGCCGAGGACTGAAGCGATTTCCTGAAAGCATGGGAGGGGCCGCTTGCTACAATTTGATTCAAATGATCGAAGCCAAATCTTCCGAAGTGCTTTCCGATCGTGTTTGGAACGACGCTCAGCAAGAAATCACGGTTCGCTATCGCAATCTGGATCGTATCCATTTCCGTTTAGTCAAATTTGATTTCGAAAGATATGTCAACAGCGATCGATACTCACCGCTGCAGATGGATCGCAACACACTCGCCGCGATCTTTCGACAGACGCCAGTCAAAGCGTGGGCCGAAGCCTTGCCTGCAACGCCGGACTACTTGGAGAATACGGCGACGGTCAAGGTGCCGAAAGACGTACCAGCCGGGTCCTACTTTCTATTGAGCAGTCATGCTGGCGATTTCGATCTGAAGGACCAAGACCAGCTTTCCATACGCGAAATTTGGGTCAGTAAATTAGGCCTCTTGGTACAAAATGATCACGCGGAATCGTCCAACTCCGGAATCGTCGTTGATGCGCAATCGGGAACCCCTATCGCGAACGCAACGGTTCAACAATTCTTGCGCGACGCGAATAACCGACTGCAGCGCAGTTCTACCCAAACCGACGCCAATGGACAATTCCGATTCCCTGCCAAACAGCAAGGCTACAACCGCTCGCTGCTGCTAGCCAGCTATCAAAATGATGCTCTATCCAGCGAAAGTGCGTACGCGCGATACTGGGAACCGCAACAAATCCCATCACGCACCGAAACCGTGTTCTTTACCGACCGTACCTTGTATCGACCGGGGCAGACGATCCACTACAAAGGTATCTCTGCTTTGATCGACACCAGCTCCGATCGCTACGAAACATTGAAGTCGGGCACGCGGACCGTGGTTGTATTCAACGATGTAAACGGCCAAGAGATCGAGCGTCGCACTCATCAAACCAATGCTTACGGAAGTTTCAGCGGCACCTTTACAGCTCCGCGAGATCGATTGACGGGCATGATGTCGATCATGGTCGCAGAGGGTGCGTCGGGCCAAACTTCATTGCGCGTTGAAGAATACAAACGACCCAAATTCGCAGTGACCATCGATGCTCCAAAGACCGAAGTCAAGCTGGGCGATACCGTCACCATCAAGGGAACGGCACGCGCCTATACCGGTGTGCCCATCGACAATGCCAAAGTGGTCTACCGTGTCATGCGTGAGGTCGACTTTCCGATCTGGTACTCGTGGCGATACTGGTGGATGCCCCGCCCCGCAAGCACTGCGATCGTCAACGGATCTGTGACGACAGCGGCTGATGGCTCTTTTGAGCTAAGCTTTCCAGCCCAGCCCGACGGCAAAACAGAACGCAAGCATGAACCGAAGTTCCACTTCGTTGTTTATGCGGACGTCACTGATGGCACGGGCGAAACACGCTCCAGCAGCCACACAGTCACGTTGGGATTCACGTCGCTAGCGGCCAGTATGTCGACCGATGACTGGCTAACGGTCGCTGAGCCGATCGATATCAAGGTTTCCACCACTTCGCTCAGCGGGACGGGCCAGTCGGCTCGGGGCACAATCAAGATCTACACGCTCAAGCAACCTGAAAAGGTCATCCGCGAAAATCGTGTGCAGTACGAGCCCTATCGGCCCTTTGGGCGCAGCTTGCAAGAACAGCCCAGCGAGCCAACCAGCGATCCGAATACTTGGCCGCTAGATCGTCTGGTATCCGAGATTGACTTCCAGACCGACGCCCGCGGAACTGCGGATGTCAAAGCGAAACTGGAAGCCGGGATCTATCGCGCGATGCTGACGACATCAGACCAATCGGGCAACGAAATCCAAGCCATGCTGCCGCTGACGGTAATCGACGCGGCGGCCAACAAGTTTCCCGTGCGCATCGCTAGCGAGTTGCAGGTGGAAAAGTCTACTCTAGAGCCCGGCCAGTCGCTGAGCGCGATCCTGGGCACCGGTTACGATCAAGCTCGCTTCTGGGTGGTGATCAAACATCGCAACAACATCCTCAAACAGTATTGGACACCAGCAGGAGAAACGCAGCACCGAATCGAGTTGCCGATCAACCAAGAGATGCGTGGCGGTTTTATCGTGACGGCCCACATGGTGCATGAGAATCGCGTCTACGCTCAGACGCGATACATCTCGGTGCCTTGGAGCAATAAGAATCTTGATGTGAAGTGGGAACGCTTCGTTTCGAAACTGGAGCCCGCGCAGAAAGAAACATGGACCGCGATTGTGACCGGTCCCGATGCCGAAAAAGCGGCCGCTGAAATGGTTGCAACCCTGTACGATGCGTCACTGGATGCCATTCAACCATTCTCTTGGATGCAACGCTTCAGTTTTTATCGTCGCGATAACTCGCAATACTCGCTCAGCTTCGAAAACAGTTTTGCGGCTTCGCAAGTTGTCTCTGGCTATCCCATTGACCGACGTCCCGTCTATTTCGTTTATCCACAACTGCTGAATCAGTTGACACAGAACTTTATGTATGGTGCTTTCCCCATGCAGAAGATGCGTGGTGGCATGCGACGAGGGGGATCTGGTGGCCTCGGTGGCGGCGCGGAAGCTTTCGGCGTTGACGCAATGCCGATGATGATGGAATCGGCCATGGCGGATGGTATCAGTGATTTTGCCGCCGCCCCCATGGCGGCTGCGGCTCCGGCAGGCGAAAACATGTTCGCGTTCAATCAAGCGCAAGACGCCAGTGGGTTGGGCAATAGCGGCGCTGGCACTAATTCAGCGAACGTCGATCTTTCCAATGTGGCCGCTCGCAAGAATCTTAGCGAAACGGCTTTCTTCTATCCCCATTTGGTCTCTGGCAAAGACGGCTCAGTGAGGATCGAATTCACGATGCCCGAAGCGCTTACCAAGTGGAAGTTCATGGCGTTCGCTCACGATGCACAAACTCGCAGCGGCGCACTGATCGACTCAGTCGTCACCTCCAAGGACATTATGGTCCAACCCAATCCGCCTCGGTTCTTGCGCGAAGGCGACCAGATCGAGTTTACGGTCAAAGTTTCGAACAAATCCGCAACGATTCAAAAAGGAACCGTCGCCCTCAACCTACGCGATGCACGGACCAACGATGCCATCGACGATCAATTTGCCAACGTTGACCAACAGCAAGCTTTCGAAGTACCTGCTGGCGAAACGCGGTCATTCGCGTGGCGAATCCAAGTGCCTGACGGAATTAGCTTCATTTCGTACAAGGCCGTGGGTTCAACGGGCCGTATCAGCGATGGCGAAGAAGGATATCTGCCGATTCTTTCACGTCGCATTATGCTGACCGAATCGATCTCGCTGCCCATTGGCGGCCAGCAGACCAAAGAGTTTGACTTTGTGAAACTGCGAGAGTCGGCCAATTCCGATACGCTCAAGCACCAATCGTTAACGGTCCAGATGGTATCCAATCCAAATTGGTATGCCGTTATGGCCCTGCCATACCTCATGGAGTTTCCTCATGAGTGCAGCGAGCAAACCTTCAATCGTTTGTATGCCAACGCGCTCGCTCAATACATTGTCAACAGCGATCCAAAAATCGAACGCATCTTTGCCCAATGGCGAGCAACACCTGCGCTGGACAGCCCTTTGACTAAGAATGAAGAGTTGAAGGCGGTCGCTTTGGATGAAACGCCTTGGTACCGTCAAGCTCAAGACGAAAGCCAAGCTCGACGCAACGTCGGCTTGCTGTTCGATAATAACTTACTGCAGGCAGAGCTTAGCCGAGCCATGGAGAAACTGCGTGCGGCCCAAGGTCCCGATGGCATGTGGCCTTGGTTTCCTGGCGGTCCCAGCAACGAGTATATCACCTTGTACATTATGACCGGCTTTGGTCGCCTGCAGCATTTGGGCGTAGCCGTCGATCAATCGATCGCTTTGCAAACCTTGCAAGGTCTGGACGCTTGGATGACGCGAATCTACCAGCGGATTCCACCCGCGGTGCGTGACCAGCAACACTTGTCATCGATCGTCTCGCTCTATCTGTACGGTCGTAGCTTTTATCTGGAGCAGCAACCGGTGGCACCTGAGCATCAAGAGGCCATCGACTATTGGGTAAGCCAAGCCAAGAAGTATTGGCTGCCGCTGGGGCATCGTCAATCGCAAGCACAATTGGCCATCGCGCTCAAACGCTTTGGTGAATTGGAGGCGGCCAAGGGGATCATGGCCTCATTGAAAGAGCGTGCTGTGCAAGACGAGGAAATGGGCATGTTCTGGCGAGACATGGAACTATCGTGGTGGTGGTATCGCGCGCCGATCGAAACTCAAGCGATGATGGTGGAAGCTTTCGACGAAGTCGTCAACGATCAAGAATCTGTGGAAGCATGTAAAGTTTGGCTGATTAAACAAAAGCAAACTCAAGATTGGAAAACGACCAAAGCGACTGCAGATGCTGTTTACTCACTGCTATTACGAGGAGCCGGAAATTTGGCCTCCGACGAACTGGTCAGTGTTTCGCTGGGCGGACAGCCCGTCAAACCAGAGCAAGTCGAAGCCGGGACGGGTTTCTACGAGCAACGATTCCAAGCCGCCGAAGTCAAGGCGTCGCAAAGCGCGGTGAAGGTTGTCAAAGTGGATGACGGTGTCGCTTGGGGCAGTGTGCATTGGCAGTACTTTGAAGACATCAGCAAAGTGACTGCTCACGATCAGAACCCGCTGAAATTGACGAAAGAACTCTACGTCAAGACACACACGGCCACAGGCCCTCAGTTAACCAAGGTTGCTGGCGCGGTGAACGTCGGAGATGAGTTAGTAGTGCGTTTAGTACTCCGAACCGATCGCGACATGGAGTATGTGCACCTGAAGGATCATCGTGGCAGCGGAACCGAGCCCGTCAACGTACTGTCGACATATCGCTACCAAGACGGACTGGCCTATTATGAATCGACCAAGGACACTGCTAGCCATTTCTTCATCGATTACTTGCCCAAGGGGACCTATGTGTTTGAGTATTCGACACGCGTGCAATTGCGTGGACAATATCAAACGGGTTTGGCGAATATCCAGTGCATGTATGCACCGGAGTTTAACAGCCATAGTGAAAGCTTGAGCATTTCGGTGGAGTGAGTAGTAGACGTACCATCTTCTCGATTTGTGCCGTGTTGCGGGCCGCATTTTCGACTCTGGGCAGGGATTCTACCTTGCCTCCATGCCCAGATTGCTGCTACAAGCCAAAATGAAGCTAGGCCATGCCTGAATGCAATCGGTATGGAAACTTCAAATAGCTAGCTCAAGCAGATCCAGAAAAAAGATCGGGAAGGAGTCCGACGCCCATGGTAACACTGTTGCAAATCGCGAATCTGGTCAACGGTACGCTGGTTGGCGTATCGCCAGGCGTGGCGGAAAAGATTACCGTGACCGACGCCTTGCCGTTGGTAGATGCCAGCACTGGGTGTATCACACTGCTGGACAATGCGAACAAGGCGGAAACGTTAGCCAATAGTCCTGCGGTCGCTGCCATCGTCAGCGAAAATGACGTCGACGCCATTCTGACCGCTTGTAAAACGCAGGCGATCATTTTAATCGCCGTGGACCGTCCCCATGACGCGTTTGAACGGTCCATCGAATTGATTCGGCCTCAACATCACAAAGCAGCCGCAGGCATCGACGCGCGTGCTACGATCGCCGACAACGTACAATTAGGTCGCGACGTTTCGATCGGTCCCTTTGTGACCATTGGACCGAATTGCGTCATCGGAGATCGAACCGTCCTGCATCCCGGCGTCCGCGTGATGGCGGATACCGTCATTGGCCGCGATTGCGAGATCTTTCCCAACGTCGTATTTTATCCGCGGACTGTCGTGGAAGACCGAGTCGTTTTGCATGCGGGTGTGGTCTTGGGAGCTTACGGATTTGGATACAAGCAAGCGGAAGGCCGACACCAGCGGACCGCCCAGTTGGGTTGGGTCCATTTAGAATCCGATGTCGAAGTCGGTGCCAACACGACGATCGACCGTGGAACCTATGGTGCCACACGCATTTCGATGGGGACCAAGATTGATAACTTGGTGCAAATTGGGCACAACGTTAAAGTCGGCACGCACAACTTGATCTGCAGCCAAGTTGGCATTGCGGGTTCGTCCAGCACAGGTGCTTATGTCGTACTGGGTGGTCAAGTTGGCGTCCGCGATCACGTGCATTTGGGCGACCGCTGCATGGCGGGAGCTCAGTCGGGCATTGCAGCGGATGTACCGCAAGATGAAGTCGTCATTGGAGCTCCAGCGGCACCACGCAAAGAGGCGATTCAATCGATGATGGCGATCCAACGGTTGCCAGAGATGCGAAAAACGCTCCGTCAGATGCAGCAAGAACTGCAGAAGCTGATCGAAGCTCATCAGACTGCCTCGATCGCTATATCCACTTCTCAAGATGGCATGCAATCCAAAGCCGCTTAGTCATCCACCAAGGCCGTAGGTGCACTTTTACGTGCAGAGAAACGTATGCTTGAACTTTGCAATGAGTTACCGATGCAAGCCTCATGCGAAGACCTGGCGGGTCAGACGATCGGCATTGTCGCAGGCTGGGGGAACTACCCCATCGAAGTCGCCAAGGTGCTGCGCGAGCGAGGTGCCAACGTAGTCACAGTCGCGATACGCAATCACGCATCCGAACAACTTGCTCCACTTTCGCATGCCTATAAAGAGTTCAATGTCGGAAAGCTGGGCGCGCATCAAGCCTACTTCAAGAAACATGGTGTGACCAAAGTCGTGCTGGCCGGCAAGATCTTTAAGGACCGCGTGCTGTTCTCCAAATGGAGCTGGTTGGCGGCGATGCCGGACTGGAAATGTGTGATCACGTTCTTGCCACATTTTATCTTTCGACGCAAAGACCAACGCGATGATAGTCTGCTGCATGCGATAACCTCAGCCTATGAGAACATCGGAATGCAAATCGTTCCAGGGACTCAATACGCCACTCACTTGTTGGCCGAAGAGGGCCTGCTCACTTCCGCACCACTCAGTTTTGCGATTCGTCGCGACATCGAGTTCGGTTGGCTTATCGCGAAACAAATGGGCGCTCTGGATATCGGCCAGAGCATTACGGTTTGTGACCAAAACGTCTTTGCGGTCGAAGCGATCGAAGGGACCGACGCGTGCATTCGGCGGACACATGAGCTGTGCAAGAAAGGTGGCTTCACTTTGATCAAAGTCGCCAAACCACAGCAAGACGAACGCTTTGATTTACCTACGATCGGGCCTCTGACAGTGCAAGCCGTGGCCGATGCGGGCGGCAAAGCGATCGCTATTGAACAAGGCAGAACCATTCTCATTGATCGGCAGGCGACTTTAAGTCTAGCCGATCAGTTGGGCATAACGATTGTGGCGCTGCGTGACTACCACTCTTTAATCCAACAAGCTGCGGCTTAAGGAGTCCTTACACCAATGAAATCGCAAATCTCCAAACGTCTGATGTCGGTCCTCGCGGCAAGCTGTCTGCTGCTCTTGCTTTTGGTAGTGCCTAGTGCAGTTGGGTGCCGAACGAAAGCCAAGATGGCGACTTGGCAACCGCCGGGCATGACGGCATCCCCCGGCGAAGTCCTGCCACAAACTCGAAGCATTGCTTTTGCGCCAATCGCTGGTCCACCAGAGATTCGCGTGCGACTAGAACAAGCCATCAATGCGTCAGTGCCTCGAAACGGCCAGCACATCGCTGTGGTGTATCCTGCGGACTCGCCGATACGGAACTTAGCCATGGAAGGCACGGGCAACCAGTCGCCCTTCAAGCCTGCCAGTCTTCAAAAGGACTTGGCCTTAAAGCCGAGCCAACTGCAGACCAATTCGAATCTACCGGAACTCACGCCATTGGATGCCGCTCGCAATCGCGGAGCGGGTTTGATTGTGCAGGGGAACATTGAACTTGCCGACGTTAGCGATTCCAATCAGCCAGCGAAGTCCACTTTCGCCAACCCCAATAGTCCAGGAGCGGCGTTGGCGGCGCTCAATCAACTAACCAGTTCCAATCGCGCCAAAGATGATCGCATGGTGGTCACTTGGGAAGCGATCGACGTGGAAACAGGGAAGTTTGTTGGTGTCGCCACTATCTCGTTGAGCGTCTCGCAAGCGGAGAAAGAATATCCCGATTTAATCCAAGTGGCCGACCCAGCCGAGCGGTTGATGCTGGGGATTTCGCGTCAGACATGGAGCCATTTTGCGCCATCGGTTGGCAAGCAGGAAGTGACATTGAACCGCCCTTATTGGTCGTTGGGGTCAAAACGGGTTCGGCAAGGAAACGCATTGGCTGAAGAGGGATTGTGGCAAATGGCCGAACAGCATTGGCAATCCGCGGCGACCTCACATAAGTATAACAAGTCAGCCTGGCACAATCTGGCGGTTGCATCAGTCGCTCAGGAAGATTTTGAAATGGCGAGGCTGCGGCTTGGTAAAGCGCGTGGCTGGATTCCTGACAAGCAGATTCAGAAAACGGAGTTGTGGATCGATGCTCAGCAAAAGGCGTATCATCGCGCCTTCGGTTTGCCTGATCGTGAAGGTGGCTGGTTGAATCCAGACCCGCCGCTAGCCCCCCCTCCATCGGATATCGCCGGCGTCGAGCCACGCGATATTGAGGATATGCCTTGGTGGACAGCGATCCCTTTTATGAAACCGCCCGGTTGGACATGGAAGGCGTGGCTCACTCAACCATTGCCCTAGTTCCTTCAAGCTCCGACCTGCCTGTAGTAGCCCTTGTTGAACTCCTCTTACTGCCTACGCCTCGAATCGTTTATGAGATCAAAAGTCTGCGACGTCGCTTACTTAGCTGATTGGATTGCCTCAGCAGCCGACGGTTTTCGCTTCTGCCATCGCTGGATCCCCTGCATACCAGCTCGCGAAGTGAAGCATGTTTGTGTACTCGTGCATGGTTTGGGAGATCACGGAGGTCGATTCGATGAAATTGGCAGATACTTGTCATCGCATGGTGTTGCTGTGCAAGCGATGGATTTAATTGGCCACGGCCGCTCGCCAGGCCGTCGCGGCCGCATCAAATCTTATGAAGGGTTGCTGGACGAAATTGAGTGGAGCATTCAAGAAGCCAGCCAAGTTTGGCGCAACGCGTCGATCACGTTGGCCGGACATAGCATGGGTGGCAACTTAGCGTTGACTTTTGCATCGAAACGCGTCTCGCATGCACCTATTGATTCACCGCGAGATATTCTGCCCTTTCAAACTTCCAGTAAACCACGACGCGTCATCGCAGTAGCACCGATGCTGCGACCTTATGGCAAACCGATTCGAGAAGACTTTTTAAATGTCGGATGTCGATTAGCGCAATGGATTCCGAATTGGCCGATGCGGATGAAGACGCGTCCGGAATTGCTCACTCGCAGCGAGCACAAGCAACAAGAGTATCGAGCCGACAGCTTGGTGCATCGAGTCATGAGTATTCGACTGGGGATCGACTTGTTGATGGCGGGTCGCGCGCTTGCCAGTGCACAGTTGACTTCGAATTTGCCCGCCTTGTTGATTCATGGAACGGGCGATCGATTGGCGGACATCAATGGTTCGCGTGCATTTTGCGAGCGGAATGCGAACGCTCACTTGATGGAGTTGGCTGGCGAACAGCATGACCCTTTCAATAGCGTGCAGAAGGAGTTAGTCAGCGCGAGGATTTTGGACTGCTGTCGCAACGGCATCGTCCATGAGGTAGCAGTGCGAAAACCAGTTTTGGCAGCATAATCCGTTTGCGTAAATTGCGACGGCTGAGAAGCTGCGAGAAGGGCTCAAAAAATAAGGGGGAAATGTTGGCTATTTAAGGGTTGCCAAAAAGCACTTGGTTTGCTTCAAGCGGTTAAACTTCCCTAGATTCGCTAAAAAGGCAAAATTTTCCTCACTTTCTTTGCAATCTAGGGGGTGACTGAAGGCCTTCCACTAAGTTTAATTGTGTTCGAAATGCTCAGGCCTGCTTACCGCACTTGGTATGGCGGTTTGTCAGCCCCCTCACTGCCTGAGCAGCGGACCTATAAACTAGAAAGTGCAGAGCATCCAGATGTGCTTGCTGGCCATTCAGTATCGATTGGTTCCGGAAAGTCCCATCCTAGTCGCCGCTAACAGAGAGGAGTTTTTTCATAGACGTTCCAGCCCGCCTACAATCCAATCTGGGAAACCACGGATACTTTGTCCTGGTGATCAGCGGACCGGTGGAACTTGGATAGGTGCCAACCAGAACGGCATGTTTGTCGGCATCTGTCAAAGGCATAGCGTAAGACCACTCGGGGGCGAAGCCTCACGAGCTCTCTTGTGCCGTGAAGCATTACGGGCCTCTTCAGCTCGTAAGGCGTTAGATCGCGTTCTCGACGAATTGTCGAAGACAGCGTATGAAGCTTTTAACTTGGTAGTAGCTGACCGTGAAAACGGTTGGGTAATTCACCACGATACCAGCGATGACGTTGTCGATTTGCAACCTGGTCTAAATATCATTGGCAGTAAGAATCTTAACGACCCTCGCGATGAGCGTGCTCAGATGGCGAGGAGATTGCTTACACTGCAGACACTTGATTCTGCGGTGAAGTTTCTAGCGGTCGCAAGTCGGGTATTTGCCCGCGGGGTCGCCACACCAGGTCGTCCGTCGATGGTTATGCGAGGAACTGACTACGGTACAGTTTCCAGCACATTGATGGCGCTTGGAGGTAAACCTCGCGATGCGATTTTCCAATTTGCAGATGGGCCTGCGGACCAGCACCGTTACGAAGATTACTCGCCTTTGTTGCGAGACATCTTAAGTCGCGGTTTGCGTGAAGCTCGAGTCAAAATGGCAACGGCTTCATAGCAAGATTCTCAAAAGTTAACTGACATTAACGTCAACTCGCATTGCGGCGATTGAAGCTATCTTCAATCGCCGCAATTGCATTTTAGGATTCGACCGACGATGCCTGAGCAGAACTCAACATCCAACACTCCCAACCGCATACCGTATTCAACGAATGCGGGGCAACCAACTTCCATGACGCGCAAATTGATGGCGTTGTTGGGCGTGTTTGTGTCGTTGTTGTATCTAGCGAATCTAAGTTTCGGCGTTGTGTTGGAGATCCCTGACAACCTTCCCATCATCGGAAATATGGATGAGGTCTTTTTCAGTGGCTTGCTCTTTGCCAGCTTGTCACAGTTGGGAATACGTATTCCGTGGTATAAAGAGTCGAAGAAATAAGGCGTGTCGAACCCACTTTCTCAGAACAAAGAAGGCATAAACTTGATGACTACTTCGCTTGATCACCCTCCCAGTCCTCGCAATGTCTGGTGGCTAAAACTGCTGGTGATTGCAGTGGTGACGCTGCTGAGTATGTTGATCGGTTTTCTATTGGGCTTTGTATCCAGCATCATCACCTCGCCGGGCGATTATGCGAAAGCGTTGCAGACGGGGTGGAAGTCCATGGCCATGTTATGTGCAGCGGTCTTGACGATTGGCAGCGTAAGTTTGGCGATGAAGCGAGCGCAATATCCCGCTTGGGCCGAGAGCACTGCGGCATTTGCTTTCGGGTTCGCGGTCATGAACGGCGTGAAAGCGTACTTGATGAACACCAAAGATCTAATTTGGTCGGAGATGGCCGGTGGTTGGTTCATCGGCGCTTGTGTTGGACTTGGTTTGTATTTCATCAAAAATCGCCGCCGCGAAAAAGACAGAAGCTCCTAATCTTCATCCAAAATCAGCAAGTAATGAATGGGGGAAAAATTGTACCACACCAAGTCAGTCACAGTGGAATCTCTGTAATCTTTCTAGAGCCTTTTACAGCGGAAGCGGTATGCTCATGTCGTCCTTTGTCAAATCAATTCTTGCAAGCATCATGGTTCTTGGTTGCATGCTTTCGATGGGTTGCAACCGGAAGCCCGAAACTGCCCCGAGTATCAGCAAGGATGTGTACTTAAGACCTAAATTGACTGATCTGGTCGATCTTAAACCGCTGGAATCGATCGTGCCTACGCTTGCAATTGATTCTTTGTGGCCAACTTCTGGACCGTCGCCCGATTTTGAGCTACCACCCGATGCACCAGATTTTATTTCACACGTTGTTTCGCAATTCTTAGTAGAGCCGCGGTTGGAACCGATCTACAACTTCCCAAGCGACAAAATCAAAAGCCGTGTGTCGGTTGATTTGTCCAGTGATGGCAAACGGTTATACTTCGTCGACATCAGCAATCAGGTAAGGGTGATTGATCTGGATAGTGGACACACCGAGTATTCTTTTTTATCTCCATTAGAAGGGACCTACGGCATACTATCGGATGTGTCAGGGACCCATGTCTTCCTGCTTGGTGAAACTTCGATGATCAAACTTCAACTCGACAATCAAGTAATTGTTGGGCAGATCGAAGGCTTTACCGATACTCTTGTTGATTTCGACCGAGCTTTGGTTGTTGATGTGCTGGCTGGCGTCACGGAAAGCGGCGAGTTTCTTTTTGTCAATGAAGACTTCGATGCAATCGAGAAGCTTCCGGATATGAAGTCCGAGAGTCAGCATGTTGCAATTCATCCAGAAGGAAAGTACATCGTAAGCTCTGGGAACAGTATTTTATTTCGTTGGTATATCTCGGAAGATCCTAAGCGAGTCGAGGGGCTATATGCTGACAACATCAATTACAAGTATATGCCAGTGACCAGCGACTACGATGCTGATCGATGGAGCGACACTTGGAGCTTGCATGAGTACGTCGGGCAAACCCCTACAAGCACCATTGATTATGCACCACGCAAATTGCCCTTCTTGGTAAACCTTCAGGTTATAGACGCTGTTACGTGCTCATTTGGAGCGGACAGTTGGTGCACGATGGTTGGTATTGTGCCTGAAGGGAAAGCTCCTTACCAATTTGCGTTAAGCAGCATGAGTTGGCGGCCTCAAATGTCGCCTGAGTACAGTGTGTTATTGCCGTTGGAAGCGAGAATGGTGTACCGATTATGGGCGGATCGGTCGGGGAGTCGCGTGGCAGTGCATACTGATGCAGAAGTAAAGGTTTACGACCGTTGCGCCTTTGATGATCCACTTGGTTCGCGAACGGCCTTTCAACTAGCTAAGTTGGTGTACCTCAATCAACTGGAAGCACTTGAGTTCTGCGCGGATTTTCTGGCTAGTCGCGCGTGGCCAACAAAGATGTTAGAAGGACAAACGATGTATGAGTATTTGGCTTATCGTATTGCAAAGGAGTGGGTGTACGTCGAAAAAAATATAGATAATCCCGACATGGTTACCGTCAACGAGCATTTGGAACAATGGAAGATGTCAGGTAGTCATTTGGCTTGTGTCGCATCGGCAGCTCGACACATTGACATGGGATTTGACGCTCGTGGCACCGGTTGGGCAAGCGAGGTGACGCCAGAGGGAGCCGCTGAATTATCGCGACGCGTCAAACTGGCTGCCGTTGATTTGAAGTCCGCTTTGGCGACTGATCGTCCAAGTGGTTACGCATTAGAAACTGCCGTCAAAATTGAAATGCACTTAAATGGAGACTTCAACCGAGCTGTGAAGAACGTGAAGCAATCTATGTCGCTCTACCCAGATTATTTTGGAATACACAGAACGATGATGATGTGGCTCTTACCGCGTTGGGGCGGATTTGAAGGTGCCAACCATCAATACGCTGCCAGTATCGCCCATCTTTATCCGTCAAAGCTACAGGATCGGATCTATACCACACTCATGGTCAACGCGATGGCCTATCTCCAATCCGATTTGCAAGCGACTGAAAGCGAACTAGGAACTGATTTCGAACGATTTTTCCGAGGCGGCGAACAGCTTTTAACTAGTAAAGAACTGACCAGTATTCAATGCGAGACTCTAGCTCGCATGGCAAAAGAGCATCCCAAGTACCGTAGTAAAGCCGATCAGTTTCTTGACTATCAACTTGCGAACTTTACCTCTCCCACTTGGCTTGGCCACCGAATGCGAACCAGGACCGATATTCCGCAGCGAAAGCAAGAACTCATGGGGGCATCTTATCGGGCATATCAACTTTTACGGTAGCTTTATCGAGAAGCAGCTAATTTATAGCAGGGCAAGTCAGATATTCACACTGCGCATGAGCGGAAACCCGCTAGCAGGCTGTTGATTTAATCGAAACTGGCGAAGCAACGGATGTAGGATGGGCACTCTTGCGCGTCTATTATGTGTGAGTCGGCCAAGAGTGGCCAACCTATAACTAAATCCAGCAACTCTTAGCGGCGGTTATCTCGGAAACCGTGAGATATTGCTCAACGGCTCATTTGGCAAGATTCAAAAATCTGACTTGCCCTGGCAAATTATAGGTTTTCATTTTTTCTTGGTTTGTGACTCAGAATCGTATTTAAGCTGGCAGAAGCCGGGATCCCCAATCGACCATCTGTGAATGCGTTTCATAATACACGCACCACGGAAGGCTCCGCCGCATCCCAGGCGATATTCCGCCACCGCCGATCACAACGCGCACACCAGCAGGTAGTTCCGCTCGTAAAATCTGGTGAGAGGCAAGCGCCGATTCCAAATCAAGCACGTGTGTATGTGTTACCCAAACAAACTGCACTTGGAATTCCCGAGCCGCTAACGCTAAGGATTTCGCAGGCAGCGAACAACCCAAGTTCACGGACCGAATACCACGGATCGACAAGCTCAACAAGCATTTAAACCAGCTTGAAATCGAACTGCTGGAATCGTAGTCGCGCCGCGCGCGTTCCACGCATCTGATCGTTGACAATTTGGTTGACTCACACACCAGAGCGGTCGGGCCTCGCGAAACCGACGGCTCCGCTTGCCGATCAAGAGCGTTCCGGAGCCGCTTGCCACTGACCTTCAATCGATGCTGCTAGCACCTTGGCGAGTGCCATTTGGTCTTCTTTACTTGTAGGATATCCGACGATGTTTGCGTGATTCGGATTGTTTGGAAGAATAGGATCAGGAACCACTCTCAATGTACTCTGACAGCAACTACTGGCGCGAATGTTTGCAAGACCGTAAAGTACTTTGCTACGTTGCGTAGCAATATCGAAGCCGATTGCCCAGGTTTCCTCTACCGATGCTTCGCGATGCCGATTCACAGACAACTCGGTCCACTTGTACGGCATGAAGAGCTTATGATTGACGTTTCCATCATCCCTTTTTTCATTGCTGTTGAGGATAAACCTCGCAAGCAATTCGTTATCAGCGATAGGTGGAATGGCCTGCGAACTAATCACCTTCGAACACCCTTGCGATTTGATCAAGAATAATCTCGGGGATTCGTTCAATGTATCGAGCACTGCCTCTGGGGGATTCCGTGCCAATAAGTGCAGCCCAACAGAGTCGACTATCGGGACCGATACTTACAGATAATACGCGGCGCGGTGATCGATACCATTCGAAGTTAATGTGCCCATCAAGTTCGCCGCTAACCACTGGCTGTGGGAAGCCAAGAGGTAGGTTCTGAATAAAACGAATCGAAGCGTCTTTGACTTCTTCCGTTATCGCTACTTCTTCATCATTGAACTTCCAGCTTTCATCAGTTGATTGCCAAGCTTCGAGAACCGACTCAATCGCACCGCGTCGGGACAATGTCACCGATGAATTGAACCGCTCCTGAATTTGGTTTTGCACTTGCTCAATTAAAAGCGCCGCATCACTCGCGCCTGAATGTACTGTTGCCATATTTCAAACGTTCTCTATTGGAAGTGCTTGTCCGCGTCTCTCATGTAAGTGAAAAACACTTTGTTTTTGATGTATCTTAGGTCGCCTAAAGCACGATTCAAGTTCTCAAAAATTACTGCTTCGGTGGTCGAAACGTCGATGTCTACAATCAACACCCGTTTACTCCCAGTTTTCTCGGCAGCGGGCTGCATTGCTCGAATCAGCCTAACTTCATAAGGATAACCTTTTAATGGGATCGTGTCTTGATGAAAAAAGGCATCGGCACGCAAGCCCAGGCCATTGAGCGGAGGCGGTACTTTCTGTACGTATTTTGAAGGCCTTTCATTCTCTTTGAGCGGAATCTGTGAGATGAATCGAACGCCAAGTCCCTCAATGATGGCTGGTTCGCCAAACTTCCGGTACGCCGACCAGAAAGGCATGGCGGCTTCCAGCAGCTTTGGCCACGTATCGTAAGGCTGTAATCGACTAACTACGAGGCAATTGCGTTTCCACTGGCAAATGTACTTTCCGTCGTCGGAATGAAGCCGAAAGCCGTCCCATTGGGATCGGTGGTGCACCGCGACATTGCCGTCCGCTGAACTTTGAAAACCGGTCTCATGTTGCATTTGATCGTGGATCGTATAGCCTGCGAATTCTCTTGCTAGCAGATCCTTGAGTTCCGCCTGCTGAAACGCATTCGACGGAGGCGCAATGAACTGCAGCACGGCCTCGACGATCGGCGCGTTGCTCAGGGAAGCAAATTTTTCCGTTGTGTTGATCTCAAACTTCGGGTTACTCACGGTATTCCTCGATAAAGCATCACTCATCTTCCTAGGGTCGTTATTGTCGCAATTTACTCGGCTTTCGGATAGGCCGAGTCTACGCTGCTTTCGGATCGATTGTAGCTGTCGCTATGAAAAGAAACGCCCATGAGTTTGACAGCTACTCTTGATTCTATTACTCAGTGCCTCGACGAGCGAAATCATCGACCAAGATTCGACTAGTGGGCGAGTGAGCTATGTTCGGAGCGGTGTGACGGACGTTGCTTCGCGAATTGCATCGACAAGATCTTCACGTTTACGCAGCTCGAGCCACGCAGCATGGCTCAGACTGCCAATGTTTATTTCGACGGTGTGTATCAACTCCCGCTGATTGTTCTCAATATGTCGCTTTCTGTGCCTGCAGAAGCCGGGATTCCCAATCGACCATCTGTGAAAGCGTTTCATAATACACGCACCACGGAAGGCTCCGCCGCATCCCAGGCGATATTCCGCCACCACCGATCACAACGCGCACACCAGCAGGTAGTTCCGCTCGCAAAATCTGGTGAGATGCAAGTGCCGATTCCAAATCAAGCACGTGTGTATGTGTTACCCAAACAAACTGCACTTGGAATTCCCGAGCCGCTAGCGCTAAGGATTTCGCAGGCAGCGAACAACCCAAATCCAAGGACCGAATACCACGGATCGACAAACTTAACGAGACCAGCTTGGAAGGGAGCGTTTCGCAACTCGGTGAGAATGTACTTCCCAACCCAACAATTGGCTTGCTTTCACTATCAAGCCTATACTGCTGGTGCAATAGATCGATGGCGATAGCCGCTGTGTTTGAGCAGATGTGCTCTTGATAGATGTCGATCACCCCTTCTCGCCACTTCTGGCCAACTCGCCACAACGCAGGAACGAGATTCTCCTCAATCGATATGATCAAAGCCTCCTTGGACTTCGATTCACGCTGCATGATTCTCGCGATCTCCGTCGCCTTTGCTTCCATCAACAATTCAAAGATGGCGTCAACGTTTAGCGAGGTCGCAAGCGACGCTTCCACAACCGCCCCGGGATTGGATTTCAAGCACTTTGGCCAATACCTTTCAAGATCCATTCGATCGATACGTCGATGGCCGCCAGGCGTGCGCGCAATCGGGATCGAAGCCGCATCACAGATTCGCTTGAATGTCGACGAACTTACGCCAACCAAATCAGCGGCTTCTTGTACGGTTAAGTAGGTTGCTCTCATAAGTCCAAACTGCTTCTTTCAAATCGGTGCCACACCTTTTTGTGTGTGTCTTGGCCCGCTCCTGCTATATGCCATTCGGCTGAAGACGGCTATGGCAACAGAACGATCTGGACGCGGCATGCCGTTGAATCACTTTTGCACACTTTGCAGTCGCGCAGCAGGTTCCAACGTAACTTTCCAACAAGTCGATGCGATCGTCATAACATTGTTTGGTGGTATTGGACGATTCGAACTCCAGCCAAACGTTCAAGCCGCATACATCGGACAACTTGGCCGACTGAAAGCCGTCAATCCGACAACGTGCCCACAGGCTGCACAGTGTTTGCACTCATTGATCCTTGCCTTCCTGCCACTCTCAACGCATATATCTTCGCTAATGCAGGAATCCAACCCAAATGTCACATCCGATTGCTTGAGTTCGAACAGATGACTATTGAAGACGACGAGCTACTGAAAGATTTCGTGATCGAGTCGCAGGAGCATCTTGCGAAAGTTGAAACGCAACTGCTCGAACTGGAGTCAGATGCCGACTTTGCCGACGCTGAGAAAGTCAACAACGTATTTCGGGCGGTCCATTCTATCAAAGGTGTCGCTGGCTTCCTCGATCTGAAGACGGTCGAAAGTCTTGCGCATCGCGAAGAAGAAATTCTGAACAAACTGCGAAACAATGAACTGCGACCGACCAGCGAAGTAATCAATACACTCTTGCGAGCTTCAGACTGTTTAAAAGGACTGCTCGATGCAGTCGAAACTTCCAACGATCAAGATGTTTCCAAGCATATCCAGGAACTAGAACGACTTTCGTTGAACCCCGCAAACTTGCTTGGAGCATGCCCTACGCCAACAGAGTCCAATCCGCCGCTTGATCCTCTTCCGCAAAACTCCGTATGCACAAACAACGAGTCTCGCGATGGCCTGTCGGCCGATGTGTTGCGTGATTACTTGATCGAGAGCTACGACAATCTCAATGTTTTTGAGTCCAATCTGGCTGCCCTTGAGCAACGTCCGACCGACGCAGACTTGTTGAACTCGTTATTTCGTTCAGCACATACCGTCAAAGGTGCATCTGGCTTTGTTGGCTTCAGAAAACTGGAAGCGACCATGCACGCGGTTGAAAGCCTACTCAGCGTAATCCGTGGTGGGGAGCGCCTGATAGATGCGGAAGTGACCAATACGCTTTTCCGAACCGGAGATCTCGTTCGCAAGCAGTTGGAGCATATCGAGAAGAACCAGATCGAAGGGGACTTTGACGAATCAGAAGTCATCCAACGCATCAATGCAATCTCCAAAAATAGCCATGTTCCTCCAGCGCAGCCGCAATTACCCACTGAACCGTTGCCACCAGTTGATCAAGTTAGGGAACTGAAAAGCGTGGAAGATCTGCCGGAACCAACCTCTACGATGGCTAAGCCGGCTGTAGCGAGCAAAACCAATCCTTCGGTTGGCAGTGCGGTGGAAAGCACGATTCGAGTCGACGTTGCATTGCTTGACAAACTCATGAATCGCGTTGGTGAGTTGGTATTGGCGCGAAATCAGATCCTTCAATGCTCAAATATTTTGGCTGACAATGATCTGCAGAGTGCAACTCAGCACTTGAACTTGATTACCAGTGAATTGCAAGAAGGAGTCATGAAGACTCGCATGCAACCCATCGGAAATGTGTGGAGCAAATTCCCTCGCTTGGTCCGCGATCTTGCCACCATCTGCGGAAAACGAGTTCGCATTGAAATGGAAGGCAAAGAAACGGAGCTCGACAAAACAATTATCGAAGCCATCAAGGACCCGCTCACGCACTTGGTTCGCAACAACGTCGATCACGGCATCGAATCGCCGGAAGTGCGAATCGCCAACGGTAAGGACCCTGAAGGGTGTTTGACCCTGCGTGCTTATCACGAGGGTGGGCAGGTAAACATCGAGGTCTCCGATGATGGAGCTGGTTTGAATCTGGCTGCGATCCAACGCAAAGCGATTGGCAACGGGCTTATCACTGCCGAACAAGCCGCGCGGATGCAGGACAGTGAGACAGCGCAGTTGATTTTCTTGCCGGGGTTCTCGACAGCAGAGAAGGTCTCCAACGTGTCAGGCCGCGGCGTTGGAATGGATGTCGTGAAAACCAATATTGAACGCATTGGCGGGACCGTCGATATCACCTCCCGCCCAGGCTTAGGCACGTCGATCAAGATCAAGATTCCTTTGACCCTGGCGATCATTCCGGCCCTGATCATTTCGAACCATGGGAATCGATTTGCGATCCCTCAAGTCAACCTGCTGGAACTGGTGCGTATCGGAAACTCCGACGAGAAGCAGGGGATCGAATGGGTCCAAGGAGCTCCTGTCTATCGCTTGCGAGGCCGACTGCTGCCGCTGGTCTACTTGAGCAAGATCCTAAATTCCAAACATCCTTCGGAAGCCACGGAAGGCAGCCTAAACATCGTTGTCTTGAAGGTGGATGATGGACAATTTGGGCTGGTAGTGGACCAGATTCTAGACACCGAAGAAATCGTCGTGAAGGCCATGGCCAAACAGCTCAAAGGCGTGCCCGTGTTCGCGGGAGCAACCATCATGGGCGATGGCAAAGTGGCTTTGATTCTTGATGTTTCCGGTCTAGCGAATATCGCTCAAGTTGTTTCCAAGGATCGGTATCGGACACTCAATGATGCAAGCCATCGCAAGAAGGAAGACGTGGGACTGATCCAGCAGCTACTCGTGCTGGGAGTCGGCGATCAACATCGGCTGGCATTACCAATTTCGCAAGTCGCGAGGTTAGAGCAGATCCCCATCAAGGAGATCGAGTTTACGAACAAACGGGAAGTCGTTCAATATCGCGGACGTATCTTGCCGCTGGTCCGATTGGCGGAAGTATTCGGCATCAAAGAACCCAAAGTAGTACCACGAGTGAACACGGCTTTTGAAATGGAGTTCTGCGACCTGCTGACCTGTGACGAATCCATCGAAGACCCAGCACCATGCCTCAATATCGTTGTTTATGTCGAAAACGATAACAGCTATGGCTTAGTGGTTTCGCAAGTCATCGACATCGTAGAAACCGCCGTTGATATTTCAACCGAGGGACGATGCGATGGCCTGTTTGGATCCGCCATTATCCATGACATGGTAACTGATCTAGTGGATCTGCCCGCCATTATCAGGAAGCGTCAAATTTCAACATCCCAATTCCAGCTCACCACATCATAGAAGAGGTTTCGTTTTGGAAGCAACAAGACAAGTATGCACGTTCTATCTCGACGACCAAATGTATGGTGTCGATGTCCAGTCCGTGCAGGAAGTAATTCGTTACCAAGAATTGACAGAGATTCCACTGGCCCCCAACGCAGTGGTGGGACTGATCAATCTCCGGGGACAAATCGTGACGGCAATCGATATCCGCAAGCGATTGGCGATTCCGGACCCTCCCGAGCCAAAGCTGCTTATGAACGTGGTCGTGCGAAACGACGACTGTGTGATCAGCTTGCTAGTGGATCACATTGGCGACGTCCAGGAGATTGACCCAGAGTATCTCGAACAGCCACCCAGGAATTTACTTGAAAGCTCAAACAACATGATCAGCGGTGCTTACAAACTCGCAGATCGCTTGCTACTGATTCTAGACACTGACCATGTGTTGGATATCGACTAACCGCTAGCCTACACAAACCGCGTTCACTTCAATAACCAATTATCCACAACGTACCAATCCACAAATTCGAGAATCGATATTAAAGCAAATGGCCACTACAACTCAAACCAAAAAGACCCCATCCAAGCCTGCTACCAAGAAAGCAGCGAGCAAGACTCCCACGACTCGTAAAGCCGACAGTGCGGAACTGGAAAGTTACAAACTGCAAATCGAAGCGTTGAACGCTGAACGTGAGCTTATGTTGGCGGAGATGAACGAACTGCGTGTTCGCGTCGACATCGTAAACCTGACAAGCATCGTATCGGAGTCAGACCTCAAAGGCGACATTGTTTCGATCAACGACAAGTTCGTAGAAATCTCCAAATACAGTCGCGACGAATTGATCGGAGCCCCACACAGTACGACTCGGCATCCGGATATGCCCAAGGAAGTTTTCAAGGAACTGTGGTCAACCATCGGACGAGGCAAGACGTTCCGGGGAGTGATCAAGAATCGTGCGAAAGACGGCACTCCCTATTACGTGGATGCTGTCATCGCGCCGGTGATGGGGCCTAATGGCAAACCGTTGAAGTACATCGGCGTTCGCTATGACATCACAGCCGCTGAGATTGAACGACAGAACGCCCGCGGTATTCTATCTGCCATCGATAACGCGTTTGCGTATAGCGAGTTTGACGTCGCGGGCAATTTGATTGCTGCGAATGAAAACTTCCTCCGCATCATGGGATATCGCTTGGAGGAACTGACCGGCAGACACCATCGCCTACTGGTCGATAGCGCGTACGCAAATTCTGGCGCTTATCTTGAGTTCTGGAACGACCTTAATTCCGGCAAGAGCAAATCGTCGGTATGCAAACAGGTCACCAAAGACGGCCGCGAAGTTTGGACACAGTCAGTGTATGCGGCGGTCAAAGACGAAATGGGACGCGTTGTCAAAGTGGTTGCAATCGCTACTGACATCACAGCGGATCGTTTGCAGTCAGCCGACTTTGAAGGTCAATTGTCTGCAGTCAGCAAATCCCAAGCGATCGCTGAATACTCGCTCGACGGAACGCTTTTGAAATCGAATGAAAACTTCACGAATGCCCTCGGCTTCAGCGCTGAGGAATTAGTAGGCAAGAATCACAGCTCACTACTGGAAGAATCGGAACGCCAGAGCCCTGCCTATCGCGAGTTTTGGGCGAAACTGAAACGTGGTGAGTTCGTATCTTCTGAATACAAACGAGTAGGCAAAAATGGCAAAGAAGTTTATCTGCAGTCGTCCTACAATCCGATTCTCGATCTCAATGGCAAACCATTCAAAGTCGTCGCGTTTTCCACCGACTTGACGCAACAGGTGGCGGTCCGCAACGAAATGCGGAAGAAGGTCGACTACTTGCTCGAACTAGCTTCCAAGGGTGATTTGACTCAAAACATCGAAGCAACTGGCGATGATGCGATCAGCCAAATCTGTCGCGGGCTGGGCGAGTTCTTCGGTGAACTTCGCAAGACCATCTCGTCGATGGCCGACAACGCCGCTTCGCTCTCCGGAGCATCCGAGGAACTATCGTCGGTGAGCAGTCAGTTGAATATCAACGCCGAAGAAACCTCAGCTCAAGCCAACGTGGTCTCTGCTGCTTCGGAACAAGTAAGCCAAAACGTAAAAACCGTGGCCACCGGCGTCGACGAACTAAACGCAGCCATTCGAGAGATCGCGATGAACGCTGGCGAAGCTGCCAAAGTTTCGCAGCAAGCGGTGTCGATCGCGGCTACCACCAACGAGACCATCACCAAGCTGGGGCAAAGCAGTTGCGAAATCGGTAAAGTTGTCAAAGTGATCACCTCGATCGCTGAACAAACGAACTTACTCGCTCTGAATGCGACCATCGAAGCAGCCCGAGCTGGTGAGGCCGGCAAAGGGTTCGCTGTGGTCGCCAACGAAGTGAAGGAACTGGCAAAAGAGACCGCTAAAGCCACCGAGGATATCAGCAAGAAGATCGACACGATCCAAAATGATACTCGCGGAGCAATTCATGCGATAAGGGAAATCAGCGAAGTGATCACTTCGATCAACGATATCTCCAACACCATCGCCAGTGCCGTAGAGGAACAGACGGCAACTGCTAATGAGATGGGGCGAAGCGTGTCCGAAGCAGCCAAAGGCACCATCGAGATTGCTCAGAACGTGGCCAACGTAGCCGTCGCCGCTAACAGCACCACTCAAGGTGCCAGCAACACGCAACAAGCGGCAGCAGAACTGGCTCGCATGGCTACGGACTTGCAACGCCTGGTTTCTCGATTCACCTATTGATTTGATCAATCCAGCAACTTTCATTGGCGTTATGAAATGAAAACGACCGGCAGGTGGACTACTTGCCGGTCGTTTCTTTTTGGTTCGGGTATTTCCAACCTTAGGCTTTGCTTGGATCGCAACAGCTTGATTATCGACCGTCGCGTTTTCCTTGCGAGCGACGATTGACCGACGAGGAGTGTGCGTTGGTGCGGACACTGCCGCTTTGCGAAACCCTAGCTTTCGTCGCAACGGCCTTGGGAACTCGGTTCTGTGCCTTTAGTTCAGCTTTAGGAAGTCCGGCAACACCCTTTCCTGGCGCAGCGGGCACGCTCATTGGCTTGGTTTCCTTCAACTCGACCGCATCTTGTAGCTCAAGTCGCTTATTGCGGCTTTTACTGCTGACAGGCGCCTTCTTCTTTACAGCTTTCTTCGCGGCCTTGGGAGCGGCTTTCTTGGTGGCTGTCTTTGTGCTTATCGCTTTGCTGGCCGTAGCCGTCTTGGTTGCAGCCTTGGCTTTGACGTTCTTTGCGATGCGTGCTGTCTCAAGTTCAGCTCGAACGGTAGCTCGCGTGTTTCGGTGCCCTGCCGAGCGAACTTGCTTGGGAGTCGACGCTGGTTTCGTGCCCGCTTGTACGCCAGCCGCTTCGCCCGACTCGATGACCGCTAGCCGATCGACGAACGCTTGGTGAACTTCGTCAAACAGCTCCACTTTCTTTAAGCTGCGAGCGTTATCTGCTGTCTGACGAGCTCCCGCTGCCGACTGCGACGCTCGCGTTTGCTTTAGCGAGAGGTCTCGCAGTTTGTCGCGCAGCGTACGGCTTCGAGTAACCAGACTTTTCACTTGAGCGACCGTCAAGGTCTTGAGGACCTTTGCCTGCGACTTTTCGAACAAAGCAAACTCGGTATCGGTGCTCAATGCCTTTGCTTGTGATGTTGTAAATCCCATACTTGCAATTCTCTTCCTTATAGCAGAAATCGTCGTGTTACACTTTGTCCGCCTCGCAGGACGACAAATGACAGCAAGCCCGCATTCTACGACAAGGCAGGAAGAGTTGACTACTCCAGATGACCCATTGAGCTGGTTATTCTAGCGTTTAAGAACGATTGTTACTTCACGGCGGTTGTATGCCAGTTGCCTCGCTTTGACTTCGGAAAAGCCCCAGGTCGATACTCGTTGCAAGTACTCCGGTAACTTCAGTGCATCTTCTGGTTCCTGAAGCTTGATGGTCAAGTAAACCGACTTACTGCGATTGGACTCGTGCGTCACGATTGCTTCGACCGTATCGAGCGTGTAATTCGGAGCGACATTGGCATCGCAAGCCAAATGCTGGAACGAGCTGAAGAAACGCCGCTTGAGCGAGATGGCTCGACTGCGAACATGCTTGAACTTTGGATGAGCCAAAAGCGATGGGTCCATTTCCGCAGGATCAACCCCTGTAACTCGCAAACCGATATCGGTGTAGAACTGGCAAGAGCCACCCGGCGAACTGCCAATCTCAACCAGTTTGGCATTCTCCTGGAAATCGATCTCGGACCACAGCACCGTTTCGGCGGCTTTCAGGTAAGCGCGACTGACCATAGTGATAGGCAAGTTCAATGCGGGTACGCCACCGGGCCAACGTTCGTAGACATCTTTAACGCGATGTGTCCCCAACCACCAACGGCCAGGTCGCTCCAAGATAATGTTCGCGACCTGCGCCCCTTCGGGTGCGTTGCCGTTGATCAGCGAGGCTCTCGCATCGCCGTTTGCCTGCAAGTGATTGCGGATCAGGCCGACGACTTCGTCGACTAGCAGCGTTGGCCCCGGTTCAAAATCCCGGTTACCCGGCACATTGGTATCTGGCTCCCAAATGTGCAGATGCGTCCACTCAAGCGTCGACAATTCCTGCAAAGCCTTAGCGACCAAGACGCTGCTTTGCTCCTCTTCCAGCTTGCATAAAATATGCCCCCCCAAGCGAACGAAAGGGTTCTTGGGCACTCCGGTCGACCACACCGCCGTCGGGAAATCACTCTTGAACGTAAGAAAACCATGGTGCGAGTACGCCAAACGGAACGGCGAAGGCTCTTCGCACAACATCTGTTTGACAACCGATTGCATGCCGTATTGGCAGACGGCAAAGTAGTACGGAGTAAGCAATTTTCGACAAATCCTACGTGCGAGACAAAAGCGAGTCGCGCAAGTGTAGTTCGATTCGATGAAGAATCAAAGCCAAACTCTCACCCCATCAAGCTTGCGGCTTGGGAGGTGAAGCCAGCAGTTGGTCGATCTTCTTGTGCAACTCCGTCATCCCTTTCGGTGCTGCACCTCGCCACAAATAGCGAACGATGCCGTTTTGATCGACCAGCAATGTCGACGGATAAGCGAACCCGCCAGCCGACAGCATGCGTGTGATCTGCGTTCGAGTGAATACGGCCGGGTCAGCGTAAATCGGCATGGTAGCATCGATCTGCGACAAATACTGCTCGGTCCTACGAGCCAGCTCTTGCAGATCATCGCGGACCGCATCATCACAAGAAACACTCACAAACTTGACTTGCGGATTGCTTTGAAACTTTCGATAGACTTCATAAAACTCTGGATACTCAACGCGGCAAGGCGGACACCAAGTTCCCCAAAAGTGATACACGACGACTTGGCCCCGAAGCGCTGTGTTGCTCAGCTTTTCCTGTGTCCCACTGATTGGGACTAAATCCAGTTCTGGCATGGGCGCGTTGACAATCGTCGACTGATCACGGCCGATGTAGATCAAAATCATCATGCCAATCAACATGAACAAACCAGCATACAGCAGCCAGCGCAGACCGCTGGAGGGTTGCGTGGGCTGGTTAGATGACGAATTGACGGCGTTGTCCGTGCTCATGTTGGTCGCTCCATGGAGGGAGAAAAATAGCCGAGCCGTAGTCGGCGTCGTGGATTGCTCAAAAATGCTTCGCCTTCTATTGTAGTGTTTTGCCCAGCGCGGCCAAGCAACACCAGGGCAAGTCAGATAGTTACATTGCGCATTAGCCAAAACGCGATTGCCTCGGTTCATTAGCCGAAACGCGATAGCCTCGGTTCATTAGCCGAAACGCGATAGCGTCGGTTCATTAGCCACAACGCGATAGCCTCGGTTCTTTAGCCGAAACGCGATAGTGCGCTATTGCTCAACGGCTAATTTGCCTAAATTCAAAAACTGATTTGCCTTGAAGTGGCAGCGGCAGCGAAATACATAAATGAATTCCGCCTCAAGGCGGTGCTACGAACCAACATGCTCGTTTCCTTGAACGGCATTGCCCTCAACACAACTTCGTCGGGTTGTCTTTATGCTGGAAGTCGAACAGAAGTATCGCGTTGCGGAACTTGCGGAGGTCCTAGATCGCTTGGCCGATCTGCAATTTGTCGAAAAATGCGTCGAGCAACATGTCGACACGTATCTGCGACATCCGGCTCGCGATCTCGCTGTCAGTGGCGAAGCCCTGCGGGTTCGACAAATCGGATCGGAACTCTTTGTAACTTACAAAGGCAAGCGTTTGGCAGGATCTGTAAAAATTCGGCCGGAAATCGAGTTGCCAATCGCCGGCTCGCTGGAGCAATGGCTCGCATTATGGGGAAACCTGGGGTTTACGATTGCCCAGCAGGTACGAAAGCAGCGACAAGTCATGAATTCCGCTCGATTTCCCGACGTGACCATCGCGGTCGACAAGGTCGAAAGACTAGGCGATTTCGTCGAAATTGAACTGCTGATCGGTGATGACAGCGACCAAAATGCGGCTACTCTAGAGATCACCCAGTTGGCAAAATTACTGTCGCTCAGTTCCGTCGAGCCGAGAAGCTACTTGCGGCAGATTCTGGAACTGGATCAGCAAACTGGGACTTAGGTCAACGCAGCCAGCTAGGAGAACCCTGCCCGGGCTGCAATAATGTCGACTTGAGGCAACGGCTTTTTCGACTTCTTTTTTAACCTTCAGAAACCTTGTGTGGTGTAGTTATGAGATTTAGGAGTTTTGGCTTCCTACTCGGAGTTCTTTGTGCAGCAGCAGCTTTGCCCGTTGTGCAACTTCATGCAGAACCATTGGACCTTGATAAAGTGGACCAATCCACGATCGCTGTGCGTGTTGAAAAGGCGTTCTCGAACTTTCAAGTCGAACGGCCAATCTTTATTGATCATGCTGGTGATGGCAGCAACCGATTGTTCATCGGATCGCAGCTTGGCAAAATCTTCGTCTTGCCTAATCCTCAAACCGATGAAGAACCAGAGTTGTTCTTGGATATCACCGATCGCGTAGTTTATAACGATCGACAAAACGAAGAAGGCTTGCTGGGGCTGGCTTTCCATCCACGCTTTAAAGAGACCGGCGAGTTCTTCTTGTACTACACGACCAAGAAGGAACCGCAACTCAGTTACATTTCTCGATTTCGAGTGTCAAAGGATGATCCCTCCAAAGCGGACCCGGCCAGCGAAGAACTGCTGATGCAGATCAAGCAACCTTACTGGAATCATAATGGTGGCACCATCGTCTTCGGACCAGACGGCTATCTGTACATTGGCCTGGGCGACGGTGGGATGCGCGATGATCCACTGCAAGCTGCCCAGGACCTTACCACCGTACTCGGAAAGATCCTACGTATCGATATCGATAACAAAGCTCCTGGCTTGGCTTATGGCATTCCTTCCGATAATCCGTTTGTGAAAACTCCTGGTGCTCGTCCAGAGATCTTTGCCTATGGACTACGCAATGTCTGGCGGATGGCATTCGATAAAGCCAATGGCGACTTTTACGTGGCCGACGTAGGCCAGGACCTTTGGGAAGAGATTAACCTGGCAGAACGCGGCGGCAATTACGGTTGGAGCCATCGCGAAGCTTTCCACGAAGGCAAAAGCAGCAAGGTCGAACTTGCGTCGCCCATCTCGGACCCAATTTGGGAGTATCCGCACAAAGACGACGTTGGCAAATCGATCACCGGTGGCGTTGTCTACCACGGTGAGAAGGTCCCCGAGTTAAAGGGCTATTACCTGTACGGCGATTATGTCTCCGGTCGGCTATGGGCGCTGAAGATCGATCCAGCGACTCGCAAAGTCGTCGAGAATCGAGTCATCGAGTGGCCTCAACACTTGCCCATTGTGACATTTGGCACCGATGAAGATGGCGAAGTCTACTTTACGACAACCACCGCTGGCGGCATCATCTTCAAGTTTGCTAGCAACAAGTAATTTTGCTCATGCCTCCTCCAAGGCATCTGCTATTTCACTTTGTAAGCGTCTGAAGGCTTAGAATGTAGTCTCGACGCGATGCCAGCCGATTGGTATTTAAATGAGAACGCAAATGGAACGGTGAGCGTTCCATTTGCAAGCAAAGCATGATGCTGTTTGCTGTATCGATTCTAACCAACGTCTCGCGTTTGAGGTGCAAGGATGCTATCTCGTCAAATGATCCGCCAAGCGATCTGCTCTTTGGTGGTTACAGGTTCGCTGATCAGTCATTCTTACGCTCAGTCTCAGACGCGCGAAGGTGCTGCGATGGGCGGGCTTGCCGGAGCCGTGATCGGCGGCATCGTCGGCCACCAAAACAATGAAGTGGCCGAAGGGGCACTCATTGGTGGAGCCGTAGGGGCAATCACCGGCGGCGTCATTGGGAACGCTCGTCAGAAAGCTCAGCAGCAGCAACAGCAACAGTACTATACGCAACCGACGCCGGTATATCGCTCGACGGTGCAGCAACGCGTCGCGACACCGTATTACACCAGCGCACCAGCTCAAGTGGTCTCTGCACGCAAGCCGGTTTCGATCGCTGATGTCATCACCATGACACGCAGCGGCGTCAACGATGGTGTGATCCTGAACCAAATCCACACCAACGGAGTGATCAGCAATCCAGAGGTCAATGAAGTTGTACTGATGCATCAGCAAGGGGTAAGCAACGTCGTCATCACCGCGATGCAACAAGCCAACGTTGGCAATCCGACAACGGTCACCTACAGCCAGCCAGCTCCGGTCATCATCGAGGAGCGACCAGCACCGGTCATTGTCACACGCCCCGTACATTCAGCTCCGGTCTACTATCAGCAGCACTATCACACTGCCCAGCCGTACTATTATCGCCGCGGCTTCTAAAAAGCTTTCGGCCCTGCGTTGACATGCTGCACTGAACGATTCGCTTGCTGGCACGGGCGTCTTCAAGCTGAAGGCTTGTCACAATTGCTGCCGTGGCCGATCCGGTCACGGTTTGCATGCGCAGTTGATCCCTCAGGCCCGGAGGGCCAAGACAATTGATTTGCGCCAGCCCTTCGGACTTATCGGTCTCAAGGAACCTCAAAGTCCGGTGGCCTGCGGCACACCGGCAATAATTGTTACGGCCCTTCAGGCTGCCACCTCAATATTCTGCCAATTATCCCGCCCATCTCGCACCACCGCTCAACTGTCATTCTCTATAATGGCAGACATGCAGTCTCAATCCTCATCACTTCCGGTTAAACACTTATCGCATCGAGAAATCTCGCTTAGCGATTGGGATACGTTGTGCGATCAGAATGCCACTTATTTGAACGCCACTGTTTCATTCAATGGTTCTTTTTCTTTCCAGGCAAAGTCATCTGACGCGTCAGTCTCAAATAGCAAGTCATCACAACACGAGTCCGCAGCAGCCTGCATCACTTGCACAGCCTCATCGCTGATCAGCAACAGCGATTGGCCTTCAGAAGTTGCACTAGCGCAGCATCGCAACCAACAGTACTCGATCTACGCTATGACCAATTCCAGCGGCGGCGTTGTAGAGCGCTACGCTTATACCGCTTACGGTCAGCCAACAGTGCTCAACGCATCCGTCTCAGTCATAGCCACCAGCGCCTATAACAACAGGTACACCTATACTTCCCGCGAGTGGGATCATACCGTCGGTTTGCATTACTTCCGAGCTAGATGGATGAGTGGGCATAGTGGTAGGTTTTTGGGAAGAGATTCCCGTGGCTACGCCGATGGCTGGAACTTGGCAATCCCGTACTTCGGTTTCGAAAATGTTGATCCTTTGGGAACTAGCATAATTGTGCAAACAAGAGATGGAGGCAGTGAACGGCATAAGCGCGATTGTCAAGATAATTTAAACATTGACTTTTATGTCAGATTTTCAGCACCTTGCGAAGGGTATTTGATTAAGTTCATCAGGGCAACTTGCAAGAATGCACCATGCAACGGTGGTGAATGCGGCGGCTTTACCTCCCGACGCACTGAAGCAATGCAAGTTCAAAAATTCGCAAAAGATCAGAGCTACGACTATCCTTTCACAGAGAGCCCAGCACAAGGTGGTAGCCCTAGTGGCTGCGGCAGCTTTACACTTTCTGTCACTCTGCGGTATTATTGTTCAACCGATCTACCGCCGGATTTTTCAAATAAACTCGTTCCTCCTTCTAAGTATCCGACAAATTGCTGTTATTTCCCAGCGGGAGGAGATGGGTGGGAAGAAAACCCGAAAACTGGCAACCGCTGGATACAGGATTATCATAAGGGCGAAGGACAAGGCGAATACAAAATAGATCTTGACTGGGAATGTTGTAAGGATTTTAGCTGCTCGTTTGTAGGAGAAAGTAGTGGAGACCCGAAAAGATAATGTCAACAGTATTTTCGATTGGCATAATTACTTGGGTAGCGATTTTCCTGGCGCATCCTGCAGGGGGATATGCTTTATCTCTCGCGATTTGCGTGTTAAGTATGGCGATTGCAATACTTAGGTGCACTTGGAGAACGTCTATTTCATGGATTGCTATAGCCCTTAGGATCAATCATTTGTGCTGCTCGTTGCTAAACTTTGTTGTATTGTTGGCTACGCAAGTTGTATTCATCGCGTTTTATTATCCACCAGACAGTAGGCTACTTTTCTCGCCGGGAGGGGTAGAGATCTCTTTTTACACCGTGCCATGGGATCGACAATCAGATATTTCTTCTGGTGAGTATTTTCCGCCATTTCGGATTGGAAATAGTGAAGGGGCCGCAGATATTACGAGCACAAACATTTTCCGCGATGAGAATCATATCGCAGTCGTTAGCATCAGATATATAGTTATATTGATAGTAGTTGTTTTATCGTCAATTGTGTGGATCCCTCCGAAGCAATGTTCACCAAGTAAGAGATAGCAACGAGTGATTAAAACGGCTGCAAGCTGTGGACGGTCCTTCTCCCCAGCTTTGCGGTTGTTCAATGTTTTTCTCTACAGAATTACCAGCTACTAATCTAATTTGCAGTAGCTGTTTGCAGGGCTCAAGAACGAGCCAGAACGCAGCTTAATGGCCAGAATTTGTGTTGATGATTGTCCATTAAATGCGGATTTCTCTGACTGATACGGATCTTCGAATTGCTCAGCCATTAAAGGCAAGTTGCTCTCGTTACTCATAATGCAATTCTTGTTAGCGAAGCGGGCTATGATTCGAACGCCCCCTCTCGGCTCGCAAGACTCGCCACTCTCCTGGCCGGGAGAGTTAAGCAACTCTTTCAACTTAAATCTCCGGTAATGGTAGTTGAGTATCTGATTGATTGATGCAGCTCATGCGGCTGCAAGCAGTAATGACGCGAACATCATCTGTTAATAACTTCACATCGAACGCTGAATAAATATTGGCTTCGGATCGAAGCAGCCGAGCATCTTCGAAACTCAGTTGCTTGAACTTTATGTTCTTGCGTGCCTTGGTGCAGACCTCTCGCACGCGATCGTCCAGCGATGTCCAGATAACAGCGAAGTAGCTGATCAAGTAATACACTGTTCCCATATCACCACGCGTATGCCAGGGACTGCGATACTCTTGGAAGCTCATGCCCTCCGCTCCGCATTGTTGGCATCGCGGCGCATGGTCATCGACTTCTGCTTTGGTACTTGGCGATTGGTTCTCTTCGATCAGCTTGCTTGCATCCTTAATGCTCGATTGCAGTAATGACTTATGTCGAACTATATTCACATCGTCATCATCGTCCGTATCATCATCTGAACGCGGATGGTTAAATGCGTTCAGCGCGGCACGTGTCTGCTGAATGTTTGCTTTGCGGTTTTGAGCTTGGAATAAGCCTGCATAACGGATGCGATAAACGCTTCTGGGAACGATATGCCATAGATAGCGTCGCACGAACTCGCCGCCGGGCATCGATTCTTTCTCGTACTGCTCCTTACGATAATTCCACAAGCTGATCGTAACACTTTGTCCGTCATCGCTGACGATCCGCTGGTCACTGATCGCCGTGCCTTGCACGTACTCCGACAAGTAGACCGCGCATTGTCGCTTGGTGGCAAGTACATCTGGAGTGAGCTGAGCATCTGCGACCCAGCTCCTGGCCGCGATCGGTGTTAACCATTCTGCCAACGACTGAGCGTCTGGAACTTCTAATTGCTCAGCAGTGGATTTTAGTAATAACTTGCCACGTCGAAAGAGACTCTTGAGCCCTCGGATGAACTTCTTTCGAAAGACCTGCGCCAGACGCTTGGGCTGGATCGCCGGCGCATCGGAAGGGATCTCTGTCCACTGTCGACTTTCCTGGTCAATGCCACCGGCAGTCATCATGACGTGGATGTGAACATGCGGCAGCATCCGTTGCCCCCACGTGTGCAGGGTCATCAAGATCCCAGGACGGCAACCGAAAGCTTCTTGGCAGGTTTCTAGCAGCGTCTTTTGCGCACACTGGAAGAACAGCTTATAGCTCTCAGCCGCATTGTCTCCGAATAGCTCGGTCAGTTCATGCGGCGCGGTAAAGACGACGTGATAGTACTTCGTATCTAGCTCCCAGGACTGGATCGTATCGAGCCATTTCTTACGCTTGAGCCAGCCGCAGTTGGGGCAATGACGATTGGAGCATGGCGAATACAGAATGCGTTTGGAATCACACTGGCCGCAGCGGAACCAACTGGAGCCATACGCACCGGAGCGGCATTCGAGGATCTTGTCCAGCGCATGTCTCGCATATCGTGGAATAGAATCATCGTACAAGTACGCTTTGCCATAGTGACGCAGAGCTGCAAGTACATTCTCGCTTGGTTCCCCTGGTAAACGATGATTCAGCGAGCAGGAGATCGTCTTGGTGCTCACGTTTGTTGACTGATTCAGTAAAAGTACCGTCATAACTGCGACGCATGTAGCTGCATTGTAGAGCATGACCTGCACTATGATGCCGACGCTGATCGATGGCCTCCAAAGAATTCTTTTGATTCTTCATCATCAGCCCTTGCACAAGGCCTTGCTGGCCCGTTCTGCTGAAGGGGCCTGCTTTGAAGAACTTCTGTTTGATTCCATCTATCGCCCACACAAACACTCTTGATGGACCCGCTCTCATGCTTCAACGATCACGAACTTATCAAGATAGCTTTCCACGCTTAGAGGTCTTTCTGACAGCCCCATGGCAAGCGACCGTCGAAGCCTATGCCGATAGTCTGCAAGGGATGCTGGATCGACCGGCGCTGATAACTTTCTTGCAGGAACAGTTTGGGCTTTCGATCGCTCAAGCGGCTCAGTACCAAGTCGGCTTCTCCGATCGCTCGCTGGGCAGTGAAGTTCCAAGCAATCGCGTGAAGCTGGGCCAAGAGATTCGCAATCGACTAACGCAGTTGGGGATCTACAAGGACAATGGCCGAGAGACGATGCGTGGTTACGTGACGATCCCGCTGTGGGATGAAGCTGGCGTGATCTCGGGCATCGAAGGCTGGCGGCTGGATGCCAAAAGCAAGAACCCCCAGCGGCTTGTGATTGGTACGGGATGCAGCAAGCTTGAGAGAAGGGATCTGAACAGGGATCAGGCTTCAGGAGTCAGACTTCAGGAAGAGGAAGTGTTGCAAGATGCAGTGGCTGTACAAGAAGTGACGGGCGATGGGTCGAGTACGAGTACGAGTACGAGTACGAGTACGAGCACGAGTACGAGCACGAGCACGAGCACGAGCAAGAGCACGAATGAAGTTCCGCCGGGCAGCGGCGTCAGCTTCACCGTGGAATCTGAATCGGTGTTGATCACACGCGGTGACCGCAGCTATCGCATCCGAGGGCTGGATCGCAACATATCCAGCTTATCTTTGAAGGTCAACGTCACCGCAGCGCGAGCGGACTTGATTCACGTCGACACGGTCGATCTGATGAAAGCTCAATCGCGCAATAGCTTCCAACGCGCAACCGCTGTGGAGTTGTACTGCGAGGAGGACACCATCAAGCGTGATCTCGGCCAAGTCTTACTCCATATTGAAGAGCTGCGCAATCGCCAGATCGAAGCGGCCAAGGGGATTACTAAACCCGTCGAGCTATCGCCGCAAGAGCAGCAGCAGGCACTGGGCTTGCTGAGCGATCCCCAGTTGATCAGCCGCATCATTAGCGATCTGGATCAGTGTGGCATGGTGGGCGAGCCCTTCAATAAACTCGCTGCGTACCTGGCGGCAACCAGTCGTTTGCTAGACAAGCCACTGGCGATCCTCGTGAGGTCCAACAGCGCAGCCGGTAAGACCACCTTAATGGACTCGATCCTTCATCTGATGCCACCCGAACATCAGTTGCGATTAAGTAACCTTACCAGTCAATCGCTGTACTACCTACCAGCCGGCTCGATTGCTCACAAGATACTGGCTATTAGCGAAGATCAAGGCATCTCCGAAGCAGCGTACGCTTTGAAGCTGCTACAGAGCGAAGGTAAGCTGACGCATGCGACCGTAGGCAAGAACGCTCAAGGGAACTTCCAAATGCAAACGCATGAAGTCGAAGGACCGGTGCAATTGTTTCTGACTTCCACACGCATGCAGTTGGATGAAGAGCTGGTGAATCGATGCTTTGTCCTCACCGTGGACGAATCGAGCCAACACACGCTGGCGATCCAACAGCGCCAACGACAACTCGAAACGCGAGCAGGTAAAGCCTCATTGGAACAGACCCAGCAGATTCGCAGCCTGCACCGCAATGCCCAGCGGGTGATTCGTCCGATGGAAGTCGATAACCCACTGGCCGAGACGATGCAGTTCCCTTGCAGCCGAACTCGCAATCGCCGCGATCATGAGAAGTTCCTCACATTGATTCGCACGATAGCTTTATTGCACCAACACCAGCGTCCCGTGATTTGTGACGAAGCTGGCGTCGAACGCATCGAAGTGGTTCAGACCGATATTGATTTAGCCAATCGTTTGGTCGAACGCATTTTGAAGCTGAGCATGGACGAGCTGACGCCGCAGACACAGAACTGTCTGACGTTGTTGCAGCAACTGGTGGAATCGATCGCAAAAAGGGACGGCGTCCGCAACTGTGAAGTGCGTTTCACAAGACGCATGCTGCGTGAATCGATCCAGTGGAGTGATTACCAAGTATCGACGCATTTAGACCGCTTGGTATCGTTAGAATACGTGCGAGCTCATCGCGGCCGACAAGGGGCCACGTACGTCTACGAACTTCTCTAGTTGCCCGTAGACACCCGACTTCCAGGGAAGTTCCAGGTAACTTCCAGGGGTCAGCAGCCATCATCTAAAGCCTTCTAGGATCTGATCTTAGTGCCTCTCTCCTGGCTTTCAAGCCAGATTGCGAGAGCCCCTGCCTGTCGCCATAGGTGCATCTGCCATGGCCAGGCTTAAGGCATTGGTTACTGGTTTCCCATTTCAGACTTTTTATTTCTAGGTTCCAACCATGTTGTATCCATCTTTGCTGCAAGCGTACTATCTTGATCTTCGCGTATTGAACTGGTCAGAGTCGACCATTGATCGCCGCAAGTCAAGCTTAAGGCGTTTCATTAACTGGCTGCAGGCGCGTGCCATCGATCACATCGGACAGGTTACTGCCGAGCACGTGGCCGCTTATCAACGCAGCCTTTATCATGTAGGCCATCTGCGCAGCGGGGCTCCCTTGGCCAGTTCGACGCAAGCGTCCTATCTATCGACCCTGTCGCACTGGCTGCAGTGGTTATGTTTGAAGGGTCACTTGCCATTCAATCCAGCGGTAAGTTTGGAACTGCCCAAAGCGGAAGTTCGCTTGCCCATGAATTACTTAACGGAGCCCGAGGTCGAACTGTTGATCAATCAGCCCGATGTGAAAGACGAGCTTGGCATCCGTGACCGAGCATTACTGGAGATCTTTTACTCTAGTGCGATTCGTCGCCAGGAGCTACTGTCGCTTGGGGTTTATGACATTGATCGCAGTCGTCGGTTGTTGATGATCCGCTTGGGCAAGGGGCGTAAGGATCGCGTGGTACCGATTGGTGTGCGAGCCTTGCAGTGGCTTGAAAAGTATTTGGCCGATGTGCGTCCTTGGTTGCTGGCCGGTCATGGTCGCAAGCGATTGGGGCCAGCGGCAATGCCAACAGATCGAATCTTCTTGAGCAACACGGGCAAGCCGTTATTGCCCGGTCAAGCTTCGAAGATGGTGCGAGACTATCTGGATCAGGCGGGGATTCACAAGAGCGGCGCGTGCCATGTGATTCGTCACACGACGGCAACGTTGATGCTTGAGAACGGCGCGGACTTAAGAAGTTTACAGACGTTGCTGGGTCATGCGAATTTGAATACGACTCAGATCTACACGCACGTGACCATCGATCGCTTGCGTAAAGTGCACGACGCCACGCATCCGGCTAAACCAGATGTCGAAGGCACCTCAGCAACTCCACCCGCTGAGTAGCTCAGCGACTCCGTTCGCTGAGTAGCCAGTAGCTCAGCGACTCCGTTCGCTGAGTAGTATGTAGCCCAGCGACTCCGCCTTCTTCGTTTAACCGTCAGCCGCCAGGCGTACGCGTTCTTCTTCACCCTCTCGCTTGCGGGAGGGTCGGCCGCGAGTTCCACGAGCGACCGGGGAGGGCGAGCCGCCTACGCGTCCACTTGCCAATTGACCTCGAGGCACCTGCCTCATCAAGCCAACGGCTTGTCACAATTGCTGCCGTGGCCGATCCGGTCACGGTTTGCATGCGCAGTTGATCCCTCAGGCCCGGAGGGCCAAGACAATTGATTTGCGCCAGCCCTTCGGGCTTATCGGTCTCAAGGAACCTCAAAGTCCGGTGGCCTGCGGCACACCGGCAATAATTGCTACGGCCCTTCAGGCTGCCACCTCAATATTCTGCCAATTATCCCGCCCATCTCGCACCACCGCTCAACTGTCATTCTCTATAATGGCAGACATGCAGTCTCAATCCTCATCACTTCCGGTTAAACACTTATCGCATCGAGAAATCTCGCTTAGCGATTGGGATACGTTGTGCGATCAGAATGCCCCTTATTTGAACGCCACTGTTTCATTCAATGGTTCTTTTTCTTTCCAGGCAAAGTCATCTGACGCGTCAGTCTCAAATAGCGAGTCATCACAACACGAGTCCGCAGCAGCCTGCTTTACTTGCACAGCCTCATCGCTGATCAGCAACAGTGATTGGCCTTCAGAAGTTGCACTAGCGCAGCATCGCAACCAACAGTACTCGATCTACGCTATGACTGGCTCCAGCGGCAGCGTCGTAGAGCGCTACGCTTATACCGCTTACGGCCAGCCAACGGTACTCAACGCATCTGCCTCAGTCATAGCTACAAGCGCTTATGACAATCGCTACACCTATACCGCCCGCGAGTGGGATCATACCGTCGGATTGCATTACTTCAGGGCAAGATGGATGAGTGGGCATAGTGGAAGGTTTGTAGGAAGAGACCCGATTGGGTACAGAGGAGGGGATAATCTGTACGGTTTTCTTGTTTTAAGAGTTCTAAACAAACTTGATCCAAGTGGCTTGGAAACGGTTTACACGCCGCCACGGCCAGTTCCAGACAACTCCTGGGGATTGCCTAGCCACAATCCACTGGATGGTCCGCTAACTTTCGATCATAAAGAAAAGAACAAACGATGCGTGTTTTACTTCCCTCCCTATAATGAAAATGGTTATTGGTCTATGGGAGTTGATTCAATACCGCATAATGACGGATATAGCGGTGTCGTAGAAGATCCCTCCACGATTCCGTCGATCATTTCGTCTCGTGGATGTTGCGAGATACTGTTTGTCGGTCATCAGGGGCAGAAGGGTGGCGTGAAAATAAAGAAACCTGGTTCTGAACCTATTCAGGTCTTACCAACTCAAGACAAAGCTCTTGAGACTGGCATTCGCACTGCATTGGAAGGAAATACTTGCTCTGGTTGTTCGATTTTTTTCTACACTTGTGGAGGTGGATATCCTTGGGAGCAGACTGAGGTTCGAAAGAAGATTGCCTCATCAACGGGTTGTGATGTGTATGGCCAGAAAGGAGAGCGGCGACCGTCACCGATTCATCCACGAGATCCGCTCGCATTAGAGGATGGTGGCGAAGGATATTTCTGTACTGCAGATAAAAGTAAATGGTATCAGAAGCCATTCGTAGACGGGTGTTCTGGAAAACCCTTCCGATTCTTTAAAGACTCAACTGACAATCCGATTAGAAAATGAGTGAAATAAATGTCGATTACGCGATGGATGCTATTATTAGCTATGGCAATCGGATGCCGGTCTTCCGACAGCGATTATGCTAGCACGATATTGCTCAAAAACTTTGAAGAAAAGAGTTTTAACGCGAGACCCCACGTTCTGACGGTGAATAGTTTTTCAACTGTTGAAAGCAATCCCACCGCGGATGGGACCATATATACGAAACTGCGTATGACGGATGACCCTAACCGCTTGCAGATTCTAAATACTAAAACCTTTCCTGCATATTTCGATGACGTCGTGTATATGCCATCAGACAACGCGTGGCTGTGTTTCAAGTTACGGTATCGAGAATCTCCGGAGCTTTACCTAATAGACAAACAAGATAGGTCTCACAAGCTGCAATTATCACCTGAATCGAGTCTGTTGACGGGAGTATTTACCACAATTAATGCGTTTGTGTTTTTTGACTATGGTAGGCCTCCAAATGACCATAAATTGCTTCTCTACCAGTTTAAGGACCTCAATTCTGATCCACGACAGTTTAACGAGTTTGAACTAAACGTCGAAAATCAAGCTGGCGACTGGTTTTTGCATGCAAGCACATTCGTGGACGAAAGAAGGAATTTGGTTGGTCTAATATCAGCCGATGGATACCCTTGCGTCTGGCGTCTAAGCGCTTCTGGACACAATCGATTAGAACGCAATGTGCTTGAATACACGAAGCAATTACACAAAAAACAAGGCCCAGGACGGATGGCTGTTTCGTCGAGTAACCGATTCGTTGCAGTTGTTATTTCGGATGACTTAAGCGAGCCGATGCATCCTCTGCACGAGCGACGTTCAGATTTAATGATTTGGGACCTCGACTCAGGAGCGATGACCCATCAATTCTCAGACCTTAGCACATTAGACAGTCAGTCAGTCGAATTCCTAGGTGATGCAAGTATTGCGTTACTTGGTGAGGCTTCGTATTCAACAATCGATTTATCAACGAAGAGGATCGAACGTGTGGAACGTCCAGATACAAGGAAATTTTGCGAATTGTTAGCAATCTCCAACCAAAGGATTTTGCAACTGTGTAAATCCTCCAATGGAAAAATAAAAATAAGTATCGACCAAATTAAAGACGACAGTGAGTGACATTGAAAGATGGTGAGAGAATGCGGAGAATGAGTGTCGATGGCCTATAACAAATTCGTTTATGATCGCACTGGCTGCAGCGGAACCAACTGGAGCCTTACGCTCCGAAGCGACAATCGGAGTTCTTGACCAAGTAAGAGATAGTAACGAGTGAGTAAAAGCGGCTGCGAGCTGTGGATGGACCAGAAGTTTGAATGGTGAAGTTGGAAGTTTGAGAGACAAAGCCAATGTTTTCTCTACAGAATTACCAGCTACTAATTTAATTCGCAGTAGCGGTTTACAGGGCTCAAGAACGAGCTAGAACGCAGCTCAATGGCCACAGTTTGTGTTGATGATTGTTCATTCAATGCGGATTTCCCAAGCTGATGCGTATCGTCGAGTTGCTCAGCCACTAAAGGCAAGTTGCTCGCGTAACTCAGTTCGAATTGCTGATAGTCTTTCATCATGCTAGACCTCTGGCAGCGGTAATTGGACATCCAACTGTCCATTGCATAACAGGTAGCTGCAAGCGGTAAGGACGCGAGCGTCATCCGACAGCAACTCAACATCGAAGGCCACGAAGGCATTGGCTTGTGATCGAAGCAACTGAGCATCTGCGAAACTCAGTTGCTTGAACCTTATGTTCTTGCGGGCCTTGGTCCAGACCTCTCGCACGCGATCGTCCAGCGATGTCCATTCTTGTAGGCCGGAACGAACAAACAATTCAGTGCCGGAACTTCGAACGACTTTCTACCCAGACGGACTCTAATAGCCAATTTCATCAGAAACCTGTTTGTGCTGTTCCGGCAGATCGCGTTCTTGTTCCGGCCTACGCAACTCCTGGAAGCTCATGCCTTCCGCTCCACATTGTTGGCACTGCGGCGAGTCAGCAACTTGCCATTAATCCCACTGGCTTGTCCAGTGGATTGTTGGGTTTCTCGCTAAACGACAGAGCCCGCCATAACGGGAATCCCACCGGCTCGTCCGGTGGATTGTTCGTAAGCGTACATAGGCCGGTGGTGATTTTTGGCGTCGTGGCGTGAAAGTGCGGTGTAGGTTTGTTGCGTTGATGCATGTCCGCTATGCGTATCGCAAGAAAAACTGACTAATGCCGCGAACTACCAGCCAAGTTAAGCTCCAGCTTTGGAAGGAGCGCTTCGAACAATTCAACCTGACCGATCAGACGATCCAGCAGTTCTGCCAGTCGCTGGGTTGCACGCCGGCCACGTTTCACTACTGGCAACGCAAGCTCGGATCCAATGATCAACCGGAGATGCAACCACAGCGGGAGAAGTCGTCTGCCTTCGTACCTGTTGTGCTTCGAGGCAGCAGTTGCCGTTCAATCGTAGTGCGAGTCAATGATGGGACGCGGATCGCTGTTCCTGTTGATGCACTATCAGCACTGGAAGCTGTGCTTCAGCACTCGCAACGGGTGGCGCGATGATCAGCTTCTCACCATTGCTCAAGATCTACTTGCACCGCGATCCGATCGACATGCGCAAGAGCTACGATGGGCTCTTCGGGATCGTGAAGAACGAACTCGCAATGGACGTTCGCAACGGTGGGCTATTCATGTTCATCAACTTGAAACGCAACCGTGTGAAGTTGATGTACTGGGACAAAGACGGAATCGCGATCTGGCAAAAACGCCTTGAACAAGGAAGCCTTCAGCACCCTCAACCAACAGGCAATGCCAAGCATCTGGAGATCGATGCATCGGAACTCAACTTGCTGCTCTCAGGCATCGATCTAGCGAGCGTCAAGCGACGTAAACGCTACGTTGCACCGGTGATACCAAGCACTGATCCAGCGGTCGTAACATGACTAAAAAAACTTCTTACTTTTTTATGTCTTGTTAGCTATGACCACTTGCGCTTTTAGCGAGTGGCGCTATAGTACCAACATGCAAAACGCCAATGAACTACCGAAAGATCTGGACACTGCTCACGAAGTCATCGTGACGCAGTCGGGGTTCATTATGGAGCTTGCAGCGAAGAACGAAAAGCTTGAAAAGGAACTAGCTGAGGCGCAAGCAGCCTTCGCAAAACTGCTAGCTGGTAACCGCAGCGAAAAGTTCGTTAACCCAAAGCAGCAACTGCTTGAGTTCCCGGAGGACAAAGAACTACAAGCTGTTCTTGATGCGGCCAAGCGCCAAGCGGAAGAATCGCTACAGAAGATCACTTACACTCGCAGTGCTCGCAAAGAAAAGACAAAGCTCCGCAGTGATGAATTCCCAGCTCACTTCCGTCGTGAAGAGATCACCGTTGCAATTCCTGCTGAAAAGCAAACGCTGATCGATGAAGGCAAGTTGATTCTGCTGCGTTATGAAGCACGAGAGGTGATGTGCTACAAGCCAGCAGAGGTATTCGTCAAGCGATTCTTGGAGCCGGTCTTCGCTACTGCCGAGGCCCCAAACGTCGAAGCGTTCCGCGTGGATATGCCCGCTGCGTTGGGGGAACAAGGCAAATATGACGCAAGCGTTTCTGCTGCGATCATCAATGGGAAGTTCGGACTGCATATTCCTTACTATCGACTGCAAGATGTCTTTAGCGCCAGTGGCTGGACGCCGACCCGCTCGACGATTGATTATCAAACCGATTTGGCTGCTGAAGCGATTGAAGAGTTGCCCAAGCTGATGATTCGTCGCTTGTTGGCTGGTCAGTACGTGGGCATGGATGATACAAGCGTTACGCTACTGATGCCAACCGAAATCCCCGAAGCGAATCAAGAGTGCTCACGGACGATGCGTTTAATCGAGAAGATGCATGAAGCAAAGCGAAGGGGAGAGAAGTCGTTGGACGCAAAGATGTGGGCCTACTCAGGCGGCGCGGACGCTCCCTACGACGTGTTCGACTTCCGCGCATCCAGGCATCGCGATGGGCCAGCGGAATTCTTGGTTGACTACACCGGGCATGTGATGGCTGATTGTTACTCTGGCAACTTAAGCGTGGTCGTGGCACCGGGCAGTTCGATGACTCGAATGGCTTGTTGGTCGCATGCGCGCCGACACATCTACGAAGCTAGAGAGGTCGACCTCAGCATCAGTGCTATGCCACTGGCGATGATCAACCAGTTGTATGATATCGAGCGTAGAGCTTTGGAGTGGTCGAACGATCAGCGAGCGCAAGTGCGTGAGAATGAATCGAAGCTGATCTTAAGTCGATTGGGAGAGTGGCTGGATGGTCCAGTTGCTAAGAGTGTGTTGCCATCCAGTAAGCTTGGAGCGGCGTTTAACTACGTTCGTAATCATTGGGACGCACTGAATGCATACGTGTTGGATGGCAGGCTACCGATTGATAACAACTGGGTCGAGCGACTGATGAAGCGCGTGGCGGTTGGCAAGAAGAACTGGCTCTTCATCGGTTCGTTGCGGGCTGGAATACGTAACGCAAACTTGATGACGTTGGTAGCCAGCGCACATCGCCACGACCTCGATGTGCAAGTGTATCTCAGAGATGTAATCGAGCACCTAAACCGCGGCACAGCGCCCCCGAGCGAACTGCTGCCCGATGTCTGGAAGGCCAGCCACCCCGAAGCCATACGTACCTATCGTGAAGTAGAGCGCCGCGACAAAGCCGAGCTAGCAAGACTACGAAACGCTAAGCGCCGCCTACTGAAGTAGTCGCCCCGCCTTGGGCGATTCTCCTACCAACGCTCTGTACGCTTACGATTGTTCGGCTTCTCGCTAGTTAACATCGCCCTCTAGCAAGAAACGGAACGATCTCCTGGGCAAGCCAGGAGCATTGGAAAGACAGCAGGCCAAGGCACATCGTTCTGAGATCGCGAGCTCTGAGCGACCGTTGGGCTTGCCCCAACGTGTCGCAATAGGATTGGTGTGCTAAATTCGTCCGCGTCCCCGCCTTCTCCTGCTAGAACTCCAAAGCGGTGTCCGATGGGGGCAAGCCCCAAACGGACTTGCGCGCATGTCATGCTCTAGCGTTCCAATCCTATTGTGAAGACTGGGCAAAAGAATGGGGGCAGGAGAATGGTCATGGAATCTATTCTACTGCCCTGATTCTCCTGCCATAAGAAATCCGGTCTCTCTTAGCGCAACAATCTCATAGCGAAGTTAGGGCACAAGGCGCCGCTTCGCGTCGATGCATGCACCACAGCGCGATCCAAATCCCACTGGCTTGTCCAGTGGTTGGTTGGGTTTCTCGCTACACCAAAGAGTCCGCCATAACGGGAATCCCACCGGCTCGTCCGGTGGATCGTTCGGCTTCTTGCTTTGCCGCAGCGCCCTCTAGCAAGAAACGGAAGGATCTCCTGGGCAAGCCAGGAGCATTAGTGGTAGAGGGGTCGTTTGTTCGTAGGGATGTAGCGAGAAACGTAACAATCTCCCGGTCAAGCCGGGAGCATTAGAAAGACAGAAGACCAAGGCACAACGTTCGGAGATCGCGAGTTCTGAGCGACCGTTGGGCTTGCCCCAACGTGTCGCAATAGCTGTCTAGAACACCAAAGCGGTCGCCGACGGGGGCAAGCCCCGATCGGACATGCTCGCACGTCAGGATTGCTTTAGCTCACCAATCTTATTTCGAAGTCTGGGCACAAGGCCCAGAACCGCAAAAGTAGCGAGAACAGACGCTGCTTTCGCGGAGCGAAAGGCGACAATCACGAAATCAACAGCCCGCTCGGCCGGTGGATCTCCCTGCTTCTAGCAAATCCGTCGCTCCAATAATAGCCTCGTATCCTCATTCAGCTCGCGGGCTAACTGCTCGAGGTACAGCACGAGAAATTCGGTTCGCTTTTCCGACTCCAACCGGCCAGCATTGGTTTGCATCGTATCTTTCAATCGCAATAGCTTTACGAAAAAGTGGTCAATGGTGTACTGCGAATCCATAGCAGCCCGATGAAGCGGAAACGGTTCCTCATCATGGAGAAGCTTCTGTCCCATCGCGCCGCCAGTCATTAAGCAGCGCGATAATCCGATGGCACCCACTGCTTCTAAGCGATCCGCATCTTGCAGTACCTTGGCTTCAATGGTCTCAGCAGCGATCCCTGCCGAGAAGCTGTGGGCAGCAATAGCGTGCTCAATATCGGGGAAGTGTGTTTGCGAATACCCGATGTCTTGCAGGCACTTGATGGCTTGCGTAGCGGCAAGCAAAGAAGCCTGCGGTCGCTGTGGCGAATTTTTGGGGACACACACACAATCATGAAACCAGGCTGCAGGTAAGATCACGTCTGGATTAACGTTTTCGCTGCGTCCAATGAGCTCGACATTCATCAGAACACGACGAACGTGTGAAACATCATGCCCCGAATCTGCCTTGGCCATCAATTCCGATACGATGATGGAAATTGGCTCGTTCCACTGCTGCTTCCAAACTTCCCATGCATCCATGATCGGCGAATATCACTTTCCATTTTCTAAATTTACAAGGAGGAAACTGCAGGTGCCTAGCTGTCCCAGTCGCCGCAGAACCAAGTGCGAGCTCAACGCCCCCTTGGGACTGATCGTACGTCGCTCACTAGCAGTATAAGCGATCGAGGCAAACTGGCCATCGTGCGACTGGCTGCCAATTATCCCCGCATTTGCCTTGGTATTTTCAAGAGTTCCAGCCAATCGCTCCGCACCACTAGCGTGCCTTCGAGCCCGAAGGGAAAGAATTCAAGGTGTTTCAGTGGCGACTGTTCACAACGCAGCAGGTCTTTCGTTATAATAGAGGCTCCCCGCCTATGCATGTTGGCTGCGTTGATGCCCCTCCCTCCAATATCAATCGCTCATTATGAAGTACCTCTTTAGTGCCATCGTCGCGGCTTGTATTGCGATTCCATCGTACGCTCAAGAATTAGTACAAAGCGATTCCGACTTATTCGAAATCTATGTCCGTCCAACCCTCATCAATCGGTGTATCCAGTGTCATGGGGAAGAAAAGCAAGAAGGTGGCCTTTCGTTGGCGGCCATAGAATCAATCCTAACTGGCGGTGATTCGGGGCCTGCGATCAGCATGGAAGTCGGCGCAGAAAGTTTGCTTCTATCGGCGATTCGCCATGAATCGTTGGAGATGCCGCCCGACGGCAAACTTGACGATGCCACGATTGCGGGTATTGAAGCTTGGCTTGCCGCTGGCGCGCCTTGGCCCAGCCAGACTGTCTTGCATCCTAAACCAGTGATCGATGATGAGGATCGTGGTTGGTGGTGCTATCAGCCGATCACAGATCCAGCGGTGCCTATCGTGCAAGATAATGGCTGGTGCCGAAACGAAATCGACCGCTTCATCTATCAGAAGCTTTCTCAGCATGGCCTAACCCCGTCGGCTGAAGCGCCTGGGCAAGTTCTGCTGAGACGTCTAACGTACGGTTTGACAGGCCTGCCGCCTGAGCCTAATAAGCTTGCTCGGCTCGCTACCGGCCAGGAGTTCTACGGCGCTCTGGTCGATGAGTTGCTCGCCGACAATGCCTATGGCGAACAACAAGCTCGGTACTGGCTGGACTTGGTACGTTACGCAGACTCCGACGGCTATCGTGCGGATGCAGAAAGACCGCATGCAAAGCAATATCGTGACTATGTCATCCGCGCGATGAATGCCGACTTACCTTACGATCGGTTCGTTCAACAACAACTGGCCGGGGATGAATTGTTTCCAGGTGACCAAGACGCCGTCATTGCGACGATGTATCTACGACACTGGATTTACGAACATAACCAACGCGATGTCGAGCAGCAGTGGCATGAAATCCTAAACGATGTCACAGAGACTACGGCCGATGTGTTCCTTGCTCAAGGTTTGAAGTGTGCACGCTGCCACGACCACAAGTACGATCCGTTATTACAAAAAGATTTTTATCGACTCAAAGCGTTCTTTGCTGCGTTGATGCCGCGTGAGGACTTACCAGTCGCTGATCTTGATGCACGGCTCGCTTACAACGAACAATGGCAGGTTTGGGCCCAAGCCACTTATTCGATTCGAAAGCAGCTTTACGAGTTAGAGAATCCAACCCTGCTGGCTCATGCAACTCGCGAAGGCTTTGACAAGTTTATCGATGAGATCAAACAGATGGTGGTCAAGTTTCCTGAGGAACGCGACATGTATGAGCGTCAAATCGCGGCCCTTGCCCAGCGACAATTCGACGTCCATCCCGATAAACTTCCCACTTGGCTGGCACCAGAAGCTGAACTGCAACGCCAGAGCTTGCATGCGGAACTGGCTGCCTTGGAACACCTGAAGCCAGCGGCACTGCCAACGCAAGTCTTTGTAGCGACCGATGTCGGTCCCGACGCTCCACCAACCTTCATCGATCGCGACGCCTCGCGGCCCGCGATTGAGCCTGGCTTCCTGACGATCCTGGGCGAAGAACCGGCAAATATTGAACCGATGCCCCCCGCGTTGAATACTACTGGTCGCCGTAGCACGTTGGCTAAGTGGATGACCAGTCCAGACAATCCACTGACTGCTAGAGTGATTGTCAATCGTGTCTGGCAACAGCATTTCGGCGTTGGATTAGTTGCCAGCAGCAGCGATTTTGGTCGCTTGGGAACACCGCCTTCGCATCCAGAGTTGCTGGATTGGCTAGCCAGCCGGTTCATCGAAGACGGCTGGAGTCTGAAGGCCTTGCATCGTCGTATCGTAACGTCGGCGACCTACCGACAAACTTCGCTCCGCTCTGCAGACGAAGCGACTCGCCTGATCGATCCTGCCAACCGACTTCTGTGGCGAATGAATATGCGACGACTGGACGGCGAGGAGATCATGGACTCGCTGTTGGTTGCAAGTGAAGAGTTAGGACCTGAAGGCCGAGCGATCTACCAATCGGTGATGCGCAACTCGCCGCAACCACTTTTGGCCAGCTTTGACGGACCCGATCGAATTCGAAGTATCAGCGAACGCCATCGAACGACCACTGCTACCCAAGCGTTGCTGATGCTCAACAGCGCTTGGACGGTCCAACGCTCGCAAAAAGTCGCCAGCCGTTTTCAAGCGTTGGATCAGGACGCCTTTGTGACAGAGCTTTATCAAACGCTCTTTGCGCGCATGCCAACTGAGCTCGAACGGCAAGAGGCGGTCCAATTCTTGTATGACTACGCGATCTTGGTCGAACAGCAATCCAACAGCGGCGCAGGCAATTTAGCTTCGGGTGATACGCCCGATCCAGCAAGCGATGCGGAGTCCGAGGATGCCCTGCTGACGCCTGCTGTCAAAGCTCGAACCGCCTATACCCACGTGCTGCTCAATGCCAGCGAGATGATCTATGTTGACTAGTCGTTTTCCGATAATGAAGCCACCGATGAGTTCACCCTATTTTTCGCGTCGCGAGATGTTGCTGCATGCTGGCGGAGGATTCGGGGCGATCGCGCTCTCGGGCCTTCTGGGCGCGCGAAGTCATGCTGATGACATACCCAATCCAGCTTCAGCAAGGTTGACCAAGCGTGGGGGCACTGCAAAGTCGGTTATCTTTTTGTTCATGGAGGGCGGGCCAAGTCACATCGATACGTTCGATCCCAAACCTGCGCTAGAGCAACTGGCAGGAAAATCGGTTCCCTCCAGTTTTAAGCGAGTCATCACGGCGATGGGTGAATTTGATTCGCCGATTTTGGCTTCCCAGCGCAAATGGAAACAGCATGGACAAAGCGGCTTGTGGGTATCTGACTGGCTGCCACATACAGCGCAACATGCAGATGACCTCGCAGTGATTCGATCTTGCTGGACCAACGGCATCAATCATAGCGGCGGAGTGTGCCAGATGAATACTGGAAGCCAATTCGCAGGTCGGCCTTCTCTGGGCAGTTGGGTGACCTATGGACTGGGTTCCGAGAACAGCAATCTTCCTGCGTATGTAGTGATGCAAGACAACAAGGCGCTAGTAACCAACGGAGCTCGAAATTGGAGTGCAGGCTTCATGCCTTCGGTCTATCAAGGGACCGCGTTGCAAGTCGAAGGGGAACCGTTTCGAAATCTCGAGCGTCCCAAACATCTCACACAAGTCGAACAAAAGTTCGCTCTGGATTACTTGGCCAATGTCAATCGGCGACATGCTGCAGCGCGAGCGGAATCTTCTGAGTTGGAAGCTCGTATTCGATCCTACGAACTTGCCTTTGACATGCAGAAGCACGCTCCCGAAGCGATCGATCTGTCGCAAGAGACGGCCGAAACGCTCGCTCTTTATGGCATCGACAACAAGTCGACGGCCGCCTTTGGCAGAAACTGCTTGATGGCTCGGCGACTGGTCGAGCGCGGCGTGCGCTTCATCCAGTGCTATCATGGCGCGGGCAGCAAGTGGGACGCTCACAGCGGTATCGAAGCGAACCATACAAAGATGTGTAAAGAGATGGATCTACCGGTGGCTGGTTTGTTGGCCGATCTAAAGCAACGCGGACTGCTCGACCAAACCTTGGTCGTCTGGGGGGGCGAATTTGGCAGAACGCCGATGAGCGAAAAAGGGGACGGACGCGACCACAATTCGACGGGCTTTACGATGTGGATGGCTGGTGGCGGTGTCAAAGGCGGTCAAACTTACGGCACAACTGATGAAATTGGATTGCACGCCGTCGAAGACCGCTTGCATGTACACGACATTCACTCCACAATCCTCTACTTGCTGGGCGTCGACCACCGCAAGTTAATTTATCTTCACAAGGGACGTCCTGAACGTATCGATGAGAACGAAGGCCATGTCTATGATAAGATCATGAGCTAGCTGGTAACATGCCAAGCTTGAATTAGCTAATTTAGCTATTGGTCGCTCTCATATCTGCCTTGGAAGGCGCCGTTGAAACACCCATGTCTGAGTACGCAATCTTCGCAAGCAATCTAGTCAAAACGTATCCAGGCAAAGTACCCGTCGAAGCAGTGCGGGGCATCTCGCTGGCAATCCCTCGTGGCGAATGCTTTGGTCTGCTGGGTCCTAACGGTGCCGGAAAAACAACGACGATGGAAATGCTGGAAGGTATGCACCAGCCAACTTCCGGCGAAATTCGCATCTTAGATCTGCACTGGGGACGCCACGATCGAGAAATCCGTGATCGGATCGGGATCTCGTTACAGGAAACGCGGCTCTCCGATCGCATGAAGGTGATCGAAGCGGTCCAACTTTTTCGCAGCTTTCATTCACGCGGCATGCAACCCGAAGAAGCACTTGCCCTAGTTTCACTGAATGAAAAATCGGACGCGTACTTTGACAAGCTCTCTGGCGGCCAGAAACAACGATTGGCCGTGGCAACTGCAATCGTCGGCCAGCCTGATATTTTATTCTTAGACGAACCGACTACAGGGCTCGACCCCCAATCGCGTCGACAATTGTGGGACGTCATTCGCAAGTATCAGTCGCTGGGACGAACCGTTTTTTTAACAACGCATTATATGGATGAAGCTCAGCGGCTTTGCGACCGTGTGGCGGTTGTCGACCAAGGCAAAATCATCGCGATGGGGCAACCTGCAGAACTGATTCGTCAGTATGGAGGCGAGCATGTGGTCGAATTTCGATTAGCAAACGAATTGCCCTCGCTATCCCTTGCAGACTTTCAATCGTTACCGAGTGTCGATCAAGCTCGCGCGACCGATAACGGCTTTTTAATCACAGTCCATCAGCCGCATGTCGCTATCGCGGCATTATTTGCCTGGTGTGAACAAGCGGGCGTCGAACTGAGCGATCTGACCACGCGTCAAGCCACGCTGGAAGATGTCTTCATCGCGCTGACTGGGCGACATCTGCGTGACGGTAAACTGCCCACGGAAGCGATCGGTGCCAATTAAAAATGTCCGGAAAATATAGTCATCCGCTGATCCAGTTGTGCTCGTGGCGTTTAAACGAGTTTTGGCGAAGGCCCGAGGCGCTCTTTTGGACTTATGGTTTTCCATTGGTCATGCTGCTGGCACTAGGCTTTGCGTTTCGCAACACTACGCCGGAACCGCTGCAGGTCGAAGTCCGCGGCCCCAGGGCGTCGGAGGTGATCGCTAAACTGCAAAGCGATGCTAGCGAGTTGATCGTCAACCGCAGTGATGATGACGGATGGCAAAAGCGTTTGCAGTCAGGACGCATCAACGCCGTGATTGAAACCAGCGTTTCCAGTGATGATTTGAAGATTTGGACCGAGCCCAGTCGCCCCGAAAGCCGAACGGCAAGATGGGTCATCGAGTCTCGCATGCGTGCAGATCAATCGACAATTTCAGCACAAATTGAGGTCCAACAGTTAGAAGCCCGTGGTTCGCGCTACATCGATTTCTTAGTGCCGGGCATGATGGCGATGAACTTGATGGGCGGCGGCTTGTGGGGAGTTGGGTTTGCGATCGTGGATATGCGAGTGCGCAAGTTACTGAAGCGTTTGTTAGCGACGCCGATGTCCAAGTTTCATTTCATGGCCAGCCTCATGATCGTGCGAATGATCTTTGCAACTTGCGAATTAACTGCTTTGGTCTTCTTCAGTTACTTTGTATTTGATGTGCAGTGTGCTGGCAGCTTACTTGATTTGGCGGTGATGTTATTTTTGGGTGGCATTACATTTGTGGCGATTGGGCTACTCATCGCATCACGCGTGCAAACGATCGAAGCGATCAGTGGCTTGATGAATCTGGTCATGGTGCCCATGTGGATTTTAGGCGGCATCTTTTTCAGCAATGAGCGATTCCCTGAATTGATTCAACCGATCTTAAAGTGCTTGCCGATTGTCGCGTTGGTCGACAGTCTGCGAGCGATTATGTTAGATGGGACATCGATCGTCTATCTATGGCAGCCAATTGCCATCTTGATGGCTTGGGCTATCGGTTGTTTGCTAGTTGCCACCAAAATTTTCCGATGGCAGTAAACCGCAAAAGTACGAGCCAATGGCCCGCTGGGCGATAGCCGCGGTTGTCAGGTGAGGGCTCAAAAACAATCGGTCTCGCGCCGGCTAGTGGCGGTATGAAGGCGACTTGCAGTCAACTTTGTACAGCCCGCGCAGCGGTACGAAGAATGTCAACAAAATTTTGCTACATTTCTTGCAGAAATTCAGCATAGCGATTGCCTAGCATCTTTTCTTTAATACAAATACAATGCCAGCGGTGACATACTGAGAGCATTTCTTACGCGGGGGAATGAGGAAGTCGATGGCTAAGATTGTAGGTCGTCTTGGTATTGTGTGGGCATGTCTCGCTTGGCTTTTTCTGGCCAGCTTCAGCCATGGGCAGGAAGCCAATCTGCAAGCTGAACTCGAAAGCAAATTAGTTCGCTCCGAGATTCGATTGCAGGGGGAATCTCCCGTCGTGCAAGTACCGATAGAGATTGGCGAGTACGAGGCCGGGCAATCGGTCAAAATCTCAGCGGTGATCACTAATCGGTCAGGTAGTACTCTCTCCAATCTGACCCTGCACCCAAAGTGTTCGTGTACGAAAGCCACGCTCTCTAAAACTACAGTTGCTGAAGGCGAGGATTTGATCCTGGACGTCACACTTCGATTTCCCCATCGGGCTCTCTATCTGCGCCAGTTTTTTGAGGTTGAGATTCAGGCCAAGGGCATCGTTGAGTATGTGCTCGTGCGATTTCAGGCTGGCATGAAGTCTTTGGTGGCATTTCGAGAAGATAGCGGAGTGCAATATGTGCAGCATGCTTTTGAAGAGAGTGGCTTGAAAGGTGTTCAGGAGAGGCAGCAGGTCCTGATACTATTCAATAAATCCGAGGATGTCAGGCTGGATCAGTTGCGAGTGACGACTTCTTCTGAGTTGCAGTTTGCAAAATGGAAAGTCATTGAAACATCCCCTAAGGGGCCGCTAGGCGAACCGGGCGCATATGCGGTTCAAGGTGAATTTGCAATAACAGACGTCCCACCTGGGGCTGTTGCTGGCGTTTTGGAATTGAGTTTGAACGGTGACGTTAAGGCAGCGTCTAGCTACAGCTTACGTTTGGTGAATCCAGGTTTGTTAGAGATATCTCCATTGGTGTTGCATTTGCGACGCAGTGCCGAGTCGAAAGGTGGGGATGTGGTCGGCTTTCTGCGCATTCGCAATTCGGTGGCCAAGGGGAACGACTTTCAGGAGCCTGCTGTATCAGCAGAAGTTGACGGCCTGCCCAATAGCGCATTGCGTTTGAGCGTTGAGAAGCTGACCGTTGGTGTTTATCGCGTGCAGGCGACGTTTACGGAAGAATTGCTGGACCGTATGGTGCAGCGACGAAAGGCGGATGCAAAGTCTGAAAGTGCTCCGCGTATTACATGGCGTGTGTCGGCGGGGTTGGCCAGCGGGGAGCTGGCAACCGAGCTTGATTTCTAGTTTCGTTTTCGGTTTTGGGAGGTGGATAACGTAATCAGGTTGATCGCCAGTTCAACATATTGGTTGCCGTGAATACAACAGCCATTGATCTACTTGAACTCAGACTGCCTTATCAGCGCTGCGCGAGGCGTTGTCGCGTATTAGCTTCTGATTTTGCTGCCCCCCCAATTTATTCGATGGCTGAAAGTTCGCTGGCCATCAGTCACGGATTTTATAGAGAAAGGACAAGAAATGTATTCATGTAAGGCACGAGCAATATTATCTGTTCTTGGTCTCTCAGTTTTCATCCAGAGTTCAGTGGGGCTGGCGGAAGAAAAAGCAGATGGTGCGCACTACATCAAAGCGTTGGTTGATCAAGCGGAAGCTATTCGAAGATACGATGTTGTGATTAAATCTTGGATGCTTTCAAAAGCTAAAGACGCGAGGCATTCATCCGTTTTTCCTGAAACCGAGGAGACGACGGTGAAACGTGTTGTGTTAGACCTAGATGCGCAACGTGTGTTGTACCTCGAAGCTCCACCTTCTCGTCGCATTGCTCCAGCCAGTCAACTAACGACCCAACCGCAATGGAAATCTAGACTTCAGTTCTTTGATTCCGGAAAGGGCTATAACCAATACTTTTCCTCACCACCCAGTGCGATCGAGAGTTTCGACCGGTTGATGCGTGAATCTGAAATACCTTTGCTCGGATATAGCGGCTTTGGAGGAGAGGCTCCACGAATGTACTCTAGCAAAATTGGAGATAACGCCGAGGTTTATCGGGCGTCCTTGGGTGAATGGCAAGTCTACAAGAAGGTTGGTACGGAAGTGCATTTGAGTGCGGATCGATCTCAGAAAATTACTGCCGCAAACAATAATTCTACTATCGAAGCTCACTCACGTACTGTGCTGGTCCTGAATCTAGCAACACAGACGATTTCAGAAGCGTTGTCATATGAAGCATTTGGCGAGGGGGACTATCGATTAGTCACTCGCAGAACGTTCTCATACAAGTCGAGTAAAGGTCTTTCGTTGCTTACAAACGTAATCCTCGAATCTACGCTTGCTCAAGCTTACCCCGACATGTCGGACGGGGCATTGGTTCAAATAACTAAAACGATTGACTATGAGTGGTTGCAGGTCAACAATGATGACTTCGAGTTTCCGGATCCGTTCAAGTTGCTCAATAATGAAAAGGCAGTGGAAAAACTATTAGAAAGCCCAAAGGAATGACAGCCTATTATCCGGAAGTCAGCTTTTCGGACCTAGTGAATCGACTCGTTGAATCGATCCCAGGATGCAGTAGGCGGATTTAGCAGTTCCTACCCGAACAGTTTCCAGCCGTCTCGGTAATCGCCTTGAATAATCTGTTGCAACCGCTCGTTACCTCCGACAGCAGTCATCTTTTCGGCATCCCATTGAATGGGCTTGCCACTTCGCAGCGATAACAAACCGATCAAAGTGATCTCGGTCAGTTTCGCTCCGTACTGAAAATCCGAACTGGCTGCTGGACCGCCTTTAATCGCATCGATCCAATCACGATGATGACCTTTCGACCGAACGATCGTTTGCTTGGGTTCAGCAACCGACGCCGCGTGAGCTTCTGGATAGATCGCTGGTTTGCCACCGGCGCCACCACAGACCATGATCCCGCTGGTGCCTTCAAACAGAACTCCTCGCGAGGGCAATGCGACTCCAGCAGGGAGCAGTTCCGGTCGCTGCGGCCGCAGTCCGCCGCTGTACCAATGAATCAGCAGATCAGGTTTGTCGGCACGAGGAAAGCGATAGTAGCCGACCTCACCATAGGGAGCGGTATTGGCATCGACTTTGCCAGCCGCAAAGAACTCTACTTCGCTCGGCGCAGATAAGTCCAGGCCCCACACTGCCGAATCGAGATCATGACAACCAAAGTCTCCCAGTGCGCCGCAACCAAACATCCAAAAATCTCGCCAAGCTACCGGAGCATACGCTTCGTGGAAGGACGGCGGCTGGCGTGGCCCACACCATAAGTCCCAGTTCAGGCCTTTGGGGACCGCTTGCGATTCCGAAGGAGGACTAGCATATTGCGGATTCCAACGCAGGGCAGGCACCCAAGAATGAACCTTCGTGATATCGCCGATGGAGCCTTGCTGCAGATGCTCACACGTTTCGCGAATGCCATCGGTGGAATGGCCTTGATTGCCCATCTGCGTTGCCACACCCGTCTCGGTCGCGACCTTGGAAACCAACCTAGCTCCCGCGATGTTGTGCGTCAAAGGCTTCTCGCAATAGACGTGCTTGCCGGCTCTCATCGCGGCGACTGAGATCGTCGCATGAAGATGATCCGGCGTGGCACACAAGATCGCGTCCACATCGGTCGCTTGATCAAGCATTTCGCGGAAGTCTTCGTACTGAGTGCATCGAAACGTACTGTCTTGTGCCTGATAATGCTTTTCGATTTCGGCCGCTGCTGGCAAGCGACCAGCGACGCCTTTGTAGTAAAACTTGCCAAGATCCCAACGCTCGGCGGGATCGACGATGGTTGTGATCCGAACATCCGATAGAGCCATCAAGTCGCGAGCATTCTGCAGCCCTCGACCGCCTGCTCCAACCAACGCGACATTCACGCGATCGCTGGGGGCAACGAATTTCGCACCGCCCAGGACATGCGGGGCGACAATGGTGAAAGCAGTAGTACCTGCGGCTGCTTTGAGAAACGATCGACGCGAGGCAAGGGGCTTGCGCATGGGGGCTGTTCCTTGGGGGAGAACGCATGGAGGTGGGAATAGCGTTCAGTATAGCAAGAAATTGGCAGGCAAACGCAACCAAGCGCGTTTGCCTGCCAAGCATTTCGCAACAAGAACTTTAGCGAGTTGTGAATGCGAATGTCGTCTTCGTATGATACTTTTCGCCGGGCTGGAGAATCGTATTGGGGAAGCTAGGTTGGTTTGGACTGTCAGGGAAATGCTGAGTCTCCAAGCAAAATCCGCCTCGCTTGACATAGGACTTGCCAGATTTACCGGTCAGTCGGCCATCCAGAAAATTGCCGCAATAAAACTGCACTCCCGGCTCGGTGGTGGTGACCGTTAGCACTCGCCCTGAAGTTGGTTCATACGCTTGGGCAGCCAATTGCATTTGGCCATCTTGAGCCGCTTTCTTCAACACCCAGTTGTGATCGAATCCGCCACCAAAGGTCAACTGCTGGTCTTCCACACTGATATCGCGACCGATCGGTTTGGACTGGCGGAAATCAAAGGGCGTTCCAGCCACATCAGCCAGCTTGCCGGTAGGTATCAAGGTCTCGTCGACGGGCGTGAACTGGTCCGCGTTGATCATCAATTCATGATCCAGAATCGTGCCATTGCCCTCGCCTTTAAGGTTGAAGTACGTGTGCTGCGTGAGGTTCACGGGAGTCGCTTTATCAGTTGTCGCGTCGTATGTGATCTCAATTTCGTTGTCATTGGTCAATCGGTAAGTGACGGTCACGTTGAGGTTGCCGGGGTAGCCTTCCTCCATGTCCTTCGACGCATACTCAAGTGCGATCGCATTATTTGCATGATCGAGTGTCGCATCCCAAACCACTTTGTCAAAACCGATGATACCCCCGTGCAGGGAGTTGGGTTTGTTGTTGATGGCCAGCTCATAGGTCTTTCCATCGATGGTAAACATGCCTTTGGCTATGCGATTGCCATAACGACCAACAACGGCTCCGAAGTAAGGTCGGTCGACGGCATTGATGTAGCTTTCCAGATGATTGTAACCCAGCGCCACATCTGCGAGTTTGCCCGATTTATCTGGTACTAAAATCGACGTGATGATCGCGCCATAGTTGGTCACTCTAACGACCATTCCTTGACTGTTTTTCAACGTATACAATTTGATGTTATTGAATTCGCTTTCGGTAATCTCCGCTTTCGCAGATACATTCATAATTAGGCTCGCAACTAGGCTAGTGAGAAGTAATAGTTTTTTCATGGTTTGTCGAAACTGAGACACTTTTGAGGTATTTTCCTGTCCGATCAGCAGCGTCATGCAAGGAACAGTAGACAGCAATCCATTGAACGACAGCGGGCGCTGCCGGGATGGTATCATAGCACAAAACGTGAAAATCGGGATGCGGGTATGCATTGCCCAGCCCCCAAAAGGGAAGCTTAGCAGAAACCCGCCAATAATTTGAAGGCAAGCGTTTTCCGACCTGTAGAATCTAACGTTCCAGCAAGCGATACATCAAATCGAAGACGACCAAGTATGCATTTCCCCAAGCGCCGTCACGAAAGAAAGTGGTACTCTGGTCCAACGAACCAATGAAAGGCCGCAGAACCCAACCCATCTGGATGCCCACGAAACTGTAAATGATTATCCAAGTGAACACCATCCAGCGGTGACGAGCATCCTGCAGGATCAACGGCCGATACAGCCGACGCAATAGGACTTGCACCGACACGCTAGATAACCCAAACATTCCGGCATTAAAAGCCAGCGCTTGATCATAACTGCATCCGCAGGCGTAAACAAAAATAGTGAATGGGGCCAAAGCGGCGAGCACTATGGTCAAAGCCGCTTGAGTGGTCATCAGAGCGCGAACCGCTTGGCCAAATCCAGCATGCAAACCCAACATCGAATTCGCAACATAAAAGCTTGGTAGACTTAGCGCGAACGTGACCAGCAGCAGCATGGGCACCTTGATGGCGGAGTACAACATTTGCAAACTTCGAGTCTCAGCCAATGTGGGAGCAAAAGATCCCATCGCTGCCCCATATAAACCGCCACAAAGCAAGATGGTGGCCAGGATCCTGCCAATCACAAATCGCTTGTTCGCAACACGCCAGTTTTCAACATGTCCGCGTAAGATATCATCCAGCAGATGATACCCGCGACTCACGATACTCGATTTAAGTTTCCCTGTAGGTATGGTCACGGCCATCGGATCGCTTTAGCCTCCGAAGATCAATTGCCACATCAATTGGAAGACAGTCTGAAAAAAGTTTCCTTCACGTTCGCGGAACCAACTGAACGGTCGATCTGGCGAACCGACAAAGGGCCTTAAAACCCAACTCATCTGTGCCCCAACTACAGAGAACACCAATACCCAGACGCGAAAGATCGACGCGGCAGAGGTTGGCTGGGGATGAACATGATCACCGCCGGTTGAACCAGCAACGGGTTCAACGCCTGCATCACTGCGCTGGGCCAAGGCGGTATCGATCACGGACACAGCAGGTTGTTCAGCATGCGTAGTTGGAGCATCGGTGGCGACTGTCGCGTATCGCTTCAACATGCGCAGCAGATAGTTCAAGCCCAAGAAACCGGCTCCGGCGCTCAGCACCACCACCAGCATGAGGATGAAACGATAGCCGGTCAGTCCGCCAGGGGTGCTGAAAGCAAAAAATACAATGATCGGCCCCAGCGATGCCAGAATTGTCACCATCACCGTGATTGCTGCAATCAGCAGACCAAAGGCTGCCGCGACATTCAATCGCGAACCAATCAGCGCATTGAAAACATAAAGCGATGGAAACGTCACGATCAATGTTAGGTAGAATAGCAGCGGCGCCTTGACGGTGGACGCCAACAACTGCATTAAACCATCGCGAGAGTTCGATGCACTGACAGCGGTGAATGATCCAATACTTGCGCCAAAGATCATCGCCATCACAATAGACAGCAGTATGATTCGAATGATTGGAAACCGAACTACAGCGGCGTTGTTGCCGTAACCAAAGTCGCCGCGCAAAAGCGCGTCAAAATGTTTGAATGTACTGAGCATGATGGTTGGCTGTAGCCAGTTGGACGAGAGCGGGAGGTGGTGGCAACAACGACAAGGCAGCTTCGGCTAGGAAGAAGTTCATAAAATTATATTTACGCCGAATAGCATTTCAGGAAAATTCTGTAAAAGTCGACGCTATACAGCATACGTTTTTTGCACCGTGGAGCTTGTTGATCTAGGCGCGAAAGCTATCCCGGGTCGTCGGGGTGGGGAATGCTGGTTGTGCCATTCGAGGTACATCGTTCTTAACTTACGAATTTTGCGACGCAGGGTAGCCTCGGAAATTGGTAGCTTGGATCGCATTTCCGTTTGGGGAGTCTGTTCCAGCAACAATTTCCAGATCTTTCGATCCACGTCGTCTGCTAGTTTCCTCTGGAATTGCTGCAATAGCTCGGTTAGCTCGGCCTGTTGAGTTGAATCCTCGCACCAAAAGCAACTGAGAACGAGGTTTTGTTCATGCTCGGTCCATTCCAACGATACGGTTCTCCTGAGGCTTTTCTGTCGAGCCTTCCGAAGCAAACCCAGGTAGTGAGTGCGAAGGATGTGAACGGACAGTTTTTGTAGCAAAAGCGTGTCCAAATCAGGGTACTTGCCTCGCCGAAAACTTCGCAGTAGCAGCACGATTGTGTCCTGTACCGCATCCTCCGGTTGTTCATGCAACTGACGATACCGTTGTGAATATCGTTTTGCCTGGAGTAGTAGTTGGTCGCACAGCCACGAGCAATGAGTGTAAAAATTGTCCATACAACCTCCCATTCATAGTGCTTGAACAGTACAGTATATCAGTAGTTAGGCTCAACTACCGGACCTTACAGAATTTTCTGGGATTATGACAAACTGCCAAGGAATTTCGGACATCCACACGCCTAAGTTTGCTCAATAGCTCCCCCATGCTAGCTACCAAGCTCGCAAGCGTCTGCGAACAAATCTGTCGAAATTGAAACTTTCTTGATCGCGCTAAGAACGCTAGCGCAGTAAAGCTAATAGTGGCAGTAATGTCGGTTGGCAGTTTGTTTCAGATCTTTGCGACGAACGGACCAGATTCTTGCTCGACCTGCAATCCAAAAATCTAATCTGATTAAGAAGAAGTCCACTATGAGAAGTTATTTGTTTTTGGTGTTGCTTTTTACGGTAGTCTCTTTTTCCAATATTGGAGACGAGTTTTTGTATGGTCAGGATGACGCATTAGATCTGGTAGATGCGGTGCTTCTAAACTCTGCGGCGATTCAAAACTACGATGTTTGTGTCGTGGAGTGGTCAAGCCAGGCTGAAAACGAGGGAGGTCCAGGAAAATTTGATGATCTCGAAGTTACAGTCAAACGCAGAATCGTCGTTGATTATGAAAAAGAACAATTCATCGAAGTCCGAAGGACTAATTGGTCTAGAAATCCAGCACCTTCTGATGCTCCATATAGCGATCGACAACCTGCCGTCAGATTAGAGTTTTATACGTTCAAAGACGGTATCGCGACAGTTGCTCCGTTTGGGAAAGCCATTGACGTTACAAAATCCCTATCATTTTGGGAGTTTTTGGCAAAGGCAGGAGTTCCGAACATTCCAGTTTGCACGTTGGGACCGTATCCTACGATGCACACGAAGTTTGGAAATAATGTCGTGTTGTGTGATCGACTATCGGAATTGTTGCACAAGCACATGTCTGATCCAAAAGGAACGGTGCGAACGATCGGGGATGGAACAAAGTTTGTCCGGTGGGCGACCGAAGATGGTACGTCCCGATCAATGATTTTCGACCCGCGTTATATTCCGGCGGTAAGAGAAAGTTGGGTTCAGAAAGCTTATGATGGAGAGCTCAGAGAAGTCGATCGTGTAGAACGTAAGCTAGAACAAGCAAATGGCGTTTTCGGTTGGCCAGTCTGAACTATCATCACGACAGCATAGCAATGGTGTCAGCATATACTGATGAAAAGGTATCGGCCACAAAAGTGGGTACTGTTGATTTTACGTGGCACCAGTTCAACGAGAAGCAGTTAACTTTTCCAGATACTGCAAAGATTGTTCACTCACCCCAGGACCTGAATACGTTTCTTGACTCGGAAAGCGGAGACTAAATCAGAGTTAAAAACACCGGTGCCAATTACGACTTCCATGGGTCATTGAGCTCATTCAAACGTATTCGAACTCATCGGCAAACTCACTCGTCCTGCGGCCAAATCGAGCGGAGCTTGCGAATCGTGAGATCTTGGATCTGAAGTTCTTCCGAAGCGCTGATCGCATAAGCTTTCGGATCATTATCGGGATGCAGATAGTAGGCCGCACTACTTTCGCCCTGATTGACGAACACTTCGATCGACAATCGGTCGATCAAAACTCGCATCGACATTTTCCCGTCTCTTGGAGAAATGTTTTCTAGCGTCGTCATCCACTGCGGTTCGCCTTTCTCATTGATCCCATGATGCCGCAAAGTCTTATCCACCGCATCGTATCGCAGCGAAACTCGCGGCAAGTCTAATTCCAATATTCCCGTGCTGTTGGCCTTCCACTCCAGGCTTAAATCGACCAAATCAAGCTGACCGACATCCGAAAGCGCATTGACGCCGGGCGCTAAGCGGAAGTTCTTCTTTTGAATTGTCTGTTCGGCCAACGTTTCAATCTCGCGAATCGGATAGCAAAACAGTTTCTGTTCTTCTCCAATCTGCCTCAGCGTTAACTCGTAGGGGAAAGCCATCTGCTGGTTATAGGGCAACCCGAACTGAGCTGCGACGTTGTGATAAGCTCGCATCCAACCGATCTGGATGGCTCGATCGTTGGGAGCGTTATTAAAGGTCTGCGCAGCATAGAAGTTCCCGCGAGTCCCTTGTTGGACTTCGGATTGCGAATGAAATGTTGAGCCATCGAAGAATCCAATCTCGTAATCAAAGCTGGCGTCATAAATGACGCATTTGACTCTGTTCTCATCGCCATCAACGGGAAGAAAGACTACGTCCATGCATTCGAACGCCCAGTCTCGCATCAAATCGGATGCAAAACTCCAGTCAACCAAGTTCCGCGAAGTGAACCAACGAACTCGTCCAGGATTCTGTTGGACCCACAACGCCATGATCCATTGCTTAGAACCTTCATGCCAAAAAACTTTAGGGTCTCTTTCGCCAGAATCAAAACCTTGGTTTTCAACGATTGCCCGCCCTTGATTCCAGTAGTTAAATGTTTCGCCGCCATCGGTACTATACGCCATCGCTTGGTAGAACTTTGGCTCACTTGCAAACGTGAAAAAAGCGCAGATCGTTTTCTGGTCGCCCACTTGCTTTCCCAGCGTATTGTTGTGGTCAACAATCGCAGTCCCAGAGAATATCGTGCCTGATCGGCCATCAACACGATAGGGCAACAAAGCGTGATCCAGTTGAGTCCAGTGAAGCATATCGGGACTTGTTGCATGTCCCCAAGTCATGTTTCCCCATTCGGTGTGTTTGGGGTTATGCTGAAAGTACAGATGATACTTTTCACCATCGAACAACATGCCGTTGGGGTCGTTCAGCCAATTCCGCTTAGAGGTAAAATGGAACTGCGGCCGAAGTGGCTGCGAGTAACCAACTTCGGGGTAGTTCGTCTTGGTGAAGCCTTCGGTTAAGGCGAATTCCAGCGACGGTTCGTGTTGGACGACCGCTTGCGGATCCGCACCGACGTTCGCGGCCTCCTGCGCGTACAACTCACAGACAGAAATACCTAACAAGATCAGAAGTAATGGTCGACACAGCATGGCAGGGGCCCTTAGGACGGGGAGGTGACAGGTGGGTTACGCCTTTGATTAACAGTGAAACGACATGCGTTTCAAGTTTTTGCGAAGTTGCGGGAGCAGCACGGCCCGAGTTATTCTATTGAAACGCGCCAACGACACTAGAGTACGCTTTGCACGAACCGACATCCGTTCGACCACTGGCCCAAAGCTCACTCGTAACGGTAGCCTATCCCATGTACCGTTTGGATAAGCTTTGGCTCTTTTGGATTCACTTCAATCCTTTTCCTGAGTTGCGAGATATGCTGGTCCAGCGTGCGACTGGTTGGCAGGTACTCGTGCCCCCAAGCATGTTGCATTAACGCCATACGTTCCACAACGCGGCCTTCGTTCGCGTTCAGGAGTTGTAGTATTTTGATGTCGCGCAGACTCAAATCGATCCACGCACGATCGCGCCGAGCTCTCAGTTCTGCAGGGAAAACCTGAATGTCTCCCATCGTAAACTCAGAGATATCGCGACGGCCGATCTGTTCAAGTTTTTCACGTGCCAAGCAACGCCGGGCAACGGCCCTGATGCGGGCAACCACTTCCTTGACGGCAAACGGCTTTACAACGTAGTCATCGGCACCGATCTCCAGCCCAACGACTTTGTCGATTTCTTCACCTTTCGCGGTCAGAAACACGATGGGTGTCTCGGCATCCATGCGGCGGATGCGTTTGCAAAGCTCGTATCCGTTGAGTCGCGGCATCATGACGTCCAAGCACAGGAAGTCAGGACGCTGAGCGTTATATTTGTCCCACGCCTGCTCGCCATCGGCCGCTTGCACGACATCGAAACCTTCATCGTGCAGCACTTCGGCCAGCCCGCGGCGAGTGTTGGCGTCATCGTCTGCTAACAAGACTCTCATCTACCAATCGTCTTTCGGTCTATCTAATCTGTTCCGCTGTTAATCTTACCTTAAAAGTGGTAACGCCGTTGTCTACCTGCACGCAGCACTCACCACCATGCAGTCGAGCCAGTTTGCGGACAATGGCAAGCCCAATACCGGTACCGGCGGCCGCTTCCAACGAATTGTCTAACCTGACAAACGGCTCGAAAATACGTTCGCGCATGTGACTTGGAATGCCTGGCCCTCGATCACTGACCTCGATCTGCAGCACGTCTCCTGCTTGCCGCGTAACAACCCGCAGCCATTTCCCAGCGCTGGCGTATTTCTCAACATTCGACAACAAGTTATCAACGATCTGTTGAACGACTCGCTCGTCTAAAATAGCTGGCGTAACCGCGTTGAGCTGGGTTTCCATTTCGATTTGCGACAGTTGCAAACGCAGCTTCATCTGATCGACAGCATCTTGCACCACTTTGTCAGGAACTACGCAGCGTGTGACCAAACTCTGTTCCGATTTACTTCCTCTCGCAAACTGCAGCACATTGTCGATCAAGAATTGCAAACGCTTGGATTCGGATTGGATGGTTTCCAAGCGCACGGCGGCGGCTTTCGCTTGTTCGGTATCGTCAATCTTTTTGAGGTCTCGCCCTAACAAGTCGCAGTAAAGTACGACATTGGTCAGCGGGGTCTTCAACTCATGCGACACTTGATTTACAAAGGAGACGCGTCTAGCCGCCTGCAACATGGCAGAATTCAGCGATAAACTGATTGCGACGCCAAGCCCTACCAGCAAGAGTGCCAGCGAACCAACGCCCAACAGGTAAGGCCAATAAGTTGACCGCCCTTCGATCGCTTCACGCCCAGCCTGCGTCGCGTAACATTGCAACTGCCAGTATTCCAAAGGGGCTTGCAGCGGTTGACTCACCGTCGGCAGCGTCGAGCGCGTCATGGCCGCTAGCACCGCGGGCTTGCCCCATTGATAGATTGGTTGCCCCGTCGTATCGACTAGCTTATAAGCAAACTCAGCTTCAGCATTACGCCGCTCAGCACGCCATGCGTCCTCTGGCAATTGGTTGATGATATCCGCCATCCATCGACCGCGTGGCAGGATGATTAAAAGATTGCCACCGGCAGGTAGCGGCGTTTGGTATCCCAACAAGAGGCTGCGATTATGAAACCAAGCGATCCAGCCCGCTTCATTGGCGCTCCGCGTTGCCGACTGACTTATCACGCGTTGGCTCTGACTTGCAAAACCGCCCTTGGGTTCGAGCGAGCTCGGCGCAATTATCGAGCCTGCCATTTCGCCTGCGGTTTGATTGTTGAACTCCTGCAAGACCTCCAAGGCATCCCGCAATTCATTGCGTTGCGTTGCCGAAAAGGAAGAAAGCGTTTCGGGATAAATGACACGCTTCTGGTCATCAATCGCCACTAGTTGGTGCACCAATACATGCTTTTTCAACTGCGAGAATTGAGCTGGCTCCAGCCCTGCCGCGCTGTCCGACAATCGTTGCATCTGGATCTTATAGTCAGCCAGTACTTTGGCAATGTCGTTTTGCAACGGCAATAAACGCTGCTTTAAGATTTCGTTTGTTCGAACAAGCTGTGATTCCGCACGACGCGATGCGGAAAGCCAGCCAAGCATCACCAACGATGCAATCGCGATGGTGAGTGCGACCCAAAGTAGGATGAGGTTTCGATACATCTGTATGGGATTCGAGGGTTACTTGTTCGTTTAACCGTTAGCCGCAGGCGTACGCAATTGTTGGTAGTACCCCAGTTGGTAGTAACCCAGTTGGTAGTACCGCCTTTAGGCGGAAGCACACCTATCAAAGACCGGCTAAAGCCGGGACTACGAACAAGTATGTCCGGCTAAAGGCGGTACTACGAACGAGTAGACATCTAAAAACAAAGTTCAAACTGCGCGCCGATTTGACGGGCAGTTTGCAACTTAGTTCAAATCGCCCTATCTGCCTAGCTCCGTAGCACCACCATAGGACTGATTTGTCGTCTCGCCATACTGCCGTTGACGCATCAATTTGCGTCCTTCATTCCATTTGCTGGCATCTAAGTTTTCCGCTTGCCACTTGTTCGCTTCCGCACTTTCCGACAATCGCTTGTCTCCTAAAGTGGCTCCGTAGCCACCTAGATAAGCACTGTTGCTTAGCAAGAGTTTGTTTGCTTCTTCAATTTTGCCACCGTCGCGTAGTTCCGTCGCGAGCCGATTCTTTTCATTGGCAATTTGCAGCACGCAGTCGGCAAGTACCTTCTTGTCGCTGCTCTCGGAGACCAGTTCTTGATCGCGGCTGAAACGTCCTGCAATTCGACTAGTGAGTTTATCTTGCGTTTTGGTTTGCATATTTTCATAAGTAACCGCTACGTCGGCAACATGCGTTTGCTCCCCATCCGGCTTGGTGGGGATTTCAACCTCCAGCACAAAGTAGCGTTCTTGCTTCGCATACAGTTGACCTAAAGATATCTCCACCGTACTGCCCGAGATCTCGCTTGGATAGTTTAGAACCTTCACAGGCCGAATCCCTTCTGCCAGTTTGACTTTAAATCGAATATCTTTAGCAATGACACTCATCACGTCGTCAAACTCACGTTGGAACACGTTCACCAATGTCTCTGCAGATTCGATGAAGACGTGATTGCCGTTTCCCGCAAGTGCTAAGCGTGTCATCAGGTCTTCGTTGTAACCAAGCCCCAGGCCCATCGTTGTGACGCTGATCCCTTCTTTGATCAAGGATGCTCCCAACTCTTCCAGTTCGGAGGGACTGGATGGTCCCACGTTGGCCATTCCATCGGACAGCAAGATCACTCGATTGACGCGTTGCGGTTCTAAAAATTTGCGAACCTCTGCAGCGCCCTTACTTGTCCCAGCAAACAGAGCCGTACTACCATCGGCGTGGATACTCTCGATCTTCGAAATGATCATCTGCCGATCGGATACCTTGGTCGCAGGAACAAGAACTTGAACACTATCATCGTAAGTCACGATCGATACGATATCGTCGCTGGACATACGTTCGATGGCCGAAATGGCTGCCTTGCGAGCTTGTTCAATTTTCGCTCCTTGCATCGAGCCTGATTTATCGATCACGATCGCCACATTGGCTTTCGGACGTTCCTTCTGATCCTTCAACGCGAAGCCTGTAAGCGAAATATGCAAATGGTTCGTGGTCTTTTCGCCATCGCCAGCCTTCATGGTCGGATAAGCGAGTTCTACGCTCAGTTTCGCTTGCTCCGCTTGCGCGACTCCGACCAGAGTTACCATGATTGCCATGCATGCAAAAAATGCTTTTCTCACAATTCATCTCCTTGTTCTTGGACGAGCAGGACAGCGAACAAAGCGTCCGCCATCGACATGTCCATTAAACGCGACGCAGGATTCTGAAAGCTGCAGCAGGCGCAAGATAATTGTAAATGATTTGTAAAAACCTGATTGTGTCTCGCCGTAGAGTTTGCACGCTTCATTAGAGCCTCATCAGTCCAGATGGATAATAGCTTTCATCACGCCGGCGGTGGGGTCGATCCAAGTGGGAAACAAGTTGGGCACGTCGTCGAAGCTTCCATGATGCGTGATCCAAGGATCGGTGTTGATTTCACCTCGGCCAATCAATTCAATGATGCGAGTAAAATCCCGCGATAAGGCATTGCGACTTGCCAATATCGTGAGCTCACGACGATGCAAAAAGGGCGCATGCGCAAACTCCAAATTCTGCTGCGTGATGCCAACGTACACAACGCGGCCAGCAAACGCCGCAAACTCCAGCGCGCGTGCCATCGATCGGTTGTTCCCAGTAGCGTCGATCACCAAGTCTGCCCGCTGTCCGCCAGTAAGTTCATCCAAGCGACGCAAATCTTCTTCGTTGCCGCTAATCTGCATCGTGTCAGGAACTTGCATGACCGTTTGCACGAACTCCAATCGCGATGAACTGATGTCCGCGACAATCGGTCGTGCTCCTGAAACTTTCACGAACTCAAGCGCCGATAGCCCAATCGGACCAGCCCCAATGACCAAGACATTCTCGCCCGCTTTCGCCGCGCCGCGATCGACGGCATGACACCCGATCGCCAGCGTCTCAACCAACGCGGCTTGTTCTGAACTGAGTTTGGGTGCTGGATGGACTTTGCGAGCAGGCAATACAATGTGATCGGTCAATCCGCCATCACACATAACGCCTAACGTCTTATGATGCTCGCAACAATTCGTAAAGCCGCGTCGGCACGAGTAACATTGCTGGCAGTTGATATAAGGTTCCACTGCGCAATGATCGCCGGGTTTGACATGCGTCACTTGTGCGCCGACTTCAATCACTTCCACACCTAACTCATGGCCTGGTATCCTGGGATAGGAAAAGAAAGGGAACTTGCCCAAGTAACCGCCGATGTCGGTCCCACACACACCGACGCGATGCACTTTGACGAGGACTTCATTCTCTTGCGGCGAATCAGGCTCCGGGATATCAATCTTTCGCCAAAGCTTGGGTTCCACTAGCTGTAAGGCTCTCATGTTGTCGCCTGGGGGTAATTGTTTTCGGGAAGTCCTTCTTGGTGGCTGATGTTGCGAACCGGTTCAAGTATCTTCTGGACATCTTGAACCAATTCCAAATCCAACGGCTTGCTCAACCACTCGACCCATTTTCGAATGTTATTGGGGTTGGCACTGCCAGCAATGGTAGTAGCCAGTTCAGGGTGAGCGCACGAGAATTGCAATGCCAGCCCAGCGATATCCACGCCCTGTTGGCTACAGAACTCTGCCGCCTTTCGTGCCGCTTGCTGAACTTCCCGCGAATCGCGATGCCAAGCAGGCAACGGCGCGTTGGTCAACAAACGAGCGGCAAAAGGACCAGCATTCATCACACCGATGCCTTTGCTTTTCATGTTCGGCAATAGATCATCGACCAACCGTGTATTTTGCAACGTGTATTGGTTATACGAAAGGATGCAATCCAATTCGGCTTGCTCAGCAACCACATCAAAAATTTTCATAGGATAGCCGCTGATGCCAACGTAACGCACTTTCCCAGCGGCTTGCTGTTGACGCAACGCTGGCAATGTCTCTTCGATGATTTGTTGCAATGGTACAAATTCGATATCATGCACCAAGACAATATCCAAGTGGTCGGTGCGCAGGCGATGCAGGCTCACATCAACGCTTTCAGCCACCCGCTTAGCGGAGAAGTCAAAATGCTGCGGAGCGAAACGCCCTAACTTGGTACACAACAAGTATTGCTCACGAGGCACATCGGCCAACGCGACGCCAAGCAACACTTCCGACATGCCACGACCATAGTAGGGCGAGGTGTCAATAAAATTGAGCCCTAGTTCCAATGCAACTTTGATACTTTCAAAGACTTCATCCAGTTGCACTCCACGAAACTCCGCGCCCAACGACGAGGCACCAAAGCTTAGGCAGGGGAGTTCAAGGTCCGTTTTTCCAAGTTTTCTTTTCTCAATCATCGATGCAGTTAACCAATAAAGATGGGCTTTAAATGTCGGTCGTAAATGTTCTCGGTCACTTGTTTGGCAACCACCGCTTGATTCGCCTTCAGCAAATCGGTGTATCTGGAGCCCGCTTTGGCCGCGACCTTGAACGACACGTGCAGCAATTGTCGGACGCTGGCATTGAAGTGCGGGTTGCCCGGAATATGCCGCAGCGTACTGGCCAGCGTCGGTCCATCCCAGGTGTCGACCACGCTTTGGCCGGGTAAAGCGGAACGATCGATGTCGATCACACTTGCATAAGGACCGCATAGCTCATCAATATGGCTCAGCGCATACGCGTAGATTTCCTTGGCCAAGACCAGCCCATCTCCGCCAGCTTCGGCCAAGCCAATCAATTCCTCAAGCCACGTGGTCCCAGCGGTCTTCACATGAATACCTGCGTTAGCTTGTGCGATGGCACGGCGGATAATCGGATACAAGCTGAATTTGTCGCTGCCACTATGAACGCTCAACTTTAAGTTTGCGGGCAACTCGTAACGGGTGGTTGCATAGCGAATCACCGCCAGATCGCTTACAAACTCCTTTTCAAACTGCTGCAGATCGCCGACATAGTCCACGCCTTTGTTGAATCGACCGGTAAACTTCGGTGCAATGGTTTGTACTGGAATCGATTCGTCCGCCAGCGCTGCGAGAATAATCAATAATTCCGGCGGAGTTTGAGGAGTATCGGTTTCGTCCATCGAAACCTCCGCCACAAATGGTTCGCCCCCTTTTCGCTCTTCAATGTAGCGATAGATTTCGCCGGCTTGTTGCACGGCCAACAGATACTTGCTAGCGACTGATTCTACGTCTTGACGCGAAATGCTAATCGCTTGCTGAATCCCGTCGATATCTAAATTACCGACCAGTTCCGCATGCCGATCTACAAAGTCTGCCACATCGGCGGCCGCAGCAGGTTTGCCAATGGAATCGGCGACATCGATCGTAAAGAAATTAGAAGGCGACAAAAATCGGTCGACGGTTTTCATCTGGATATGGTCTGCGTCGACATACCACGGATGCCGCCAATTCAGTTCCGCAACCGCATTGGCTGCCGCGTCATAGACGCTTTGTGGCTCCGAACCAATAAACGTGTGTTCGCGGTTCGATTTGTTCCATACGGGGATTACCGTCACACCAGCCTGTTCCAGTTTCTGGAAAGCCGCCAGTTGTGATGCGGCTTGGTGAGCGAACCGATCGCCGACCCCGAAAGTAAACTTTTCTAACTTTTTCATAACGACTCCTAGCAAAGACAACCAAGCGATTATCATCGCTGAAATCGAGTTTTGCTCAATGCCACTGACAGTTAGTTGCTCAATGCACGATTTAGCAGATTTCTAGTCATTTGTTGCACTCTAGCATCCTCCTCAGAAAAGTTGCCACGCGCTGCGGGCACGGTGCCGGGCGGTGTAGAGAGCGGCATTGACCACCAGCAAGTCGAAGCATTGAAAACAAAATTGCCCTTCGGCCCATCATAGAACAATGTCGTGTACTCACCTTCCTGCGGATTTCCCCGCGAGTCATTCACATTGCCCCGCGCGACGATTCTCAAGGTCGCATCTTCGCGTAAGGGCGGGCCATGGTATTCCCAGCCGACAAAGTCCGCAATGCGGTCGCCGTTGCTCATTTCGGTACCGGCAAACATCCAATGCGATGCATCGGTCACAGTCCAATCACACAAGCCGACCCCATACGACTTTGCGCCCATTAGCTGGTGCTCGTCGGGGAACAATCGATGGCGAGAAATCACATAATCCGGGGTACCGTCGGGAGCTGGCTGAATGTTGACTTCGCCTGAGATGGAATTGCCGGAAAGGAAAAGCAGGTCAACACCTGCATCACGAGCTTGAGCAACATGGTTATAAATCTCACGCGTCCAATACTCGTCATGGCCTACTGATAAAAACACCTTAGAACGCGTAAGCAAACTCGGCCGCTGGTGCGTATCAAGGTTCGATATATACGTAACATCGTAGCCTTCACGTTCCAGCCAATATGCCAGCGGGAATTCCCACATCAAATACTCGCCCGATCCAACGACTCGATTCGCATTGGCAGGCGACATTGGCAATCCATTATGGTACCGAGCATAGGGTCGTTGGAATCCAATGTCGTTGGACAATTGCGTCTCCCACTCTTTGCCCATGTAGTCATACAACGAATGCCAAGCTGGCCGACGATTGTAAGCCTGCCATGTAAAGTCAGAAACTTGAAAGACCACGTCCGCCGGTCGCTCATCACGAATCACGAATATGATATAGGACTGAGGCCCATCATTCTGCGTGGACAGTTTGGCAATATATACTCCAGACAGCCAATCCACAGGAACTTGCATTGAGAAAGAAGACGCCCATTGGCAAGTGCGCAGCTCTCGTGGTCCGACCACGGGCTCCGCCTGGACCACCCCTTGTAAATCCGAAACCGAGTGGACTTTGCGCGCGCCCGATCCGCCGTAGTATCCAGTGCGATAGATGTCGATGGAATACGCCGACACGGGATTGGTCGATATAAAGAATTGTAATTTCTCCCCGGCAGCATAGGTCAACTGCGATGCATATCCTTCGATAGCTGGAGAGCGATTGTTGGGTTCATTAATTTGGGTTTTCGTAAGGACCCAATCGCTGTCGCCAGCGCGCATGTTCTCTTGAACAACGGCGTTGGAATTGGATTGTGCGTCGCAGCGCAAACAGATTACCGCTGCAAACGTCCAGAACACGGCTAAAGCGAACGTCTTCTCGCACTTCATAGGATGCACCTCGTAAGTTCGTTTGATGAAATTTTGGGGTTTCGCGTGAATAGTGATCGCCTGAGCAAGAAACGCTGGGCTCCCACCTGCCTGAGCCAATCGTAGTCTACGAACATTATGCACATCTTTAGCAGCAGGTGGCAGGGCACACGCAGCAATCCAAAGTGCGGCGATCGCGGTGCAGCAACATTCAACCTGCCACAGCGATCGCGAGTTGCTTCCCATAGCAAGTTGGTTACACTCAGGCGATCAATGTATCGATCAAGTCTGCAGACCATGTGCAAATGAATTCTACTGAGTCCCCACCCGCCCAAGCTTGTGACCTTTCTATGCAGTTGGGTCGTTTGCATTTGCAGAACCCGATTCTGACCGCCTCCGGCACCTTTGGCTACGTGCGAGAAATGGCAGGTATCGTTGACCTTGCGAAACTGGGCGGCGTTCTGCCAAAGACGATTACCGCCTCGCCAAGACCCGGAAACGCTCCGTGGCGAACCGTAGAAACCACCGCTGGCATGTTGAACGCAATTGGTCTGGACAACGATGGCATCGACTATTTTTTGACCAACCACTGGCCCTACTTAGCAACGGTCCCGACCCAAGTCATCGTCAGTATTGCCGGCAAGAGCCAACAGGAGTTTGCCGAACTGGCCGCTCGCATGAATGAGGCCGACGGAGTTGCCGCTTTGGAACTGAATATCTCTTGTCCCAACGTGACAGGAGGCGTGGACTTCGGTACCGATCCACAAGCCTGCTACCAAGTGGTCTCGCAAGCCCGAGCGATCAGTCGCTTTCCCATCATCGCAAAACTTACGCCCAATGTCACTTCGATCGTGCCAATTGCTAAAGCGGCCGAAGAAGCGGGGGCGGACGCGGTAAGCTGTATCAATACCGTGCTAGGAATTGCTATCGACTGGCGAAAACGCCGACCAATTCTCGGCAATCGAGTCGGCGGCTTAAGCGGACCGGCCATCAAACCCATCGCGCTGCGCTGCGTCTATCAGATCGCGTCCGCATTGAAGATACCGATCATCGGCATCGGTGGTATTTGTAACATCGATGACGTGATGGAATTCTTGGTGGCTGGTGCGAGTGCCGTACAGATCGGCACCGCAAACTATTTTGATCCGCAAGTGTCCACACGCTTGGTCAGCGAGTTGCCTGCAGCTTTGCAATCGATTGGCGAAGCAAGTTTACGTCAAATCATCGGCTCGATGCATCGCAGTGTAAGCCAGTAAAGCAAGCCGAAGTCGGAACCACGCCTGCGCCTGCAGCTAACGGTTAAACGAAAGCGGCTCATTCTATTCATGCAGCTTTAATCGAACGACTATGTCGCGACATGCTGATCCATTCGGTGACTTCAGCTCGGTCAGGAGCCGCAGCACCGCGGAGCACTCGTTGCCCAGCCTTGCTGCTGGCAAACGCCAGCGACTTGGCCAACAACGCATCGACATTCTGCAACGACAAAGCGTCGGCCGTACGCACTTCGCACGCGACCAGGATCTGAGCGTCATGGCCCCGCAAGCTTGGTACCGTGCACACCAAGCGAGCTTGGTCTTGCCAATCGATCACCGTCTGCTCGTCGATGCGTCGATCATTCAACTGATCGACGATCATCGCCGGGCTGCTTTCTAGCAAATCGCGAACAGAATGTATTGCAATTGGGATCAGCCGTTCAGCCATCCGAGGACCGATGCTTGGCGCGTCAACCACAGGGCTATCAAGCTCCAGGTAGAAGCGGTAACTGGCGGTCGTGGTTGTCGTACGAACCGCGGCTTGCTTGGCACTAACGCCGCTAGCACTGCCAGCACCATGGCCGCGATGGCTGCTTGAACTGCTGCGTTGGCTGTTCGAAGCGGCGAAGTCGCCTGCAGCTACGTTGGCCGCGGCTATACTGCTGGGCCGTTGTGTTCGAGTCGTGGTGCGCGTTGTCGTTCGAGCGACTGGAGCGCGATCGGCGCGTGGTTCACGATCGGCATAGTCCCGTTGGCTCGCAGCTGTTTCGCGGAGCGAACGAGCAGCCCGCTCTTGCTCGCGGCGTTGACGCCGCAAGCGTTCGTTGCGACCGGATCGCAATCGGATTTGGGAACGTCCTTCCCGCGACGAGACCGACTCGCCGGGGCGACGAACGGATCGTCGCGCGGAGATGATCCAAGTTGTTATGCGTGAAAGCTCGTAACTCGTACCGCTTCGCAGTATGGCTTGGCCGCGGTCGGTAGCAAGAAAGCTTTCGACACGTTGCAGCAATTGAGCGGGCTTCATTTCAGCCAGCATGGTCGGGTTATCGATACCGCAGCCGACCAGCACTCTCGCATCGAACGCTCGCAATTGAGGGACACAGCACATGAGCAGTGCGGCTCGTTGCAAGCTGCGAAACTCAGCGGCGCCCATTTCGGCGACACCCGCGGAATCGGCGATCCAAATCGGATCGGTTTCAATAAACTGACCCACGCGATCTAGCCCCAGCTTTCGCAGACGCAGCGCTAGCTGGCCGTTGACGCCTGGCGCATCTTCGATTCGGCTGGTCTCTGACAAAAAGAACTGTGGCATTGGAACCGTCGCTGGCGGTTCGATGGTCGGTGATGGCTCTGATTGATAGTAGCGTTTGGTTTGAACACGTGGCTCCGCGACATAGTCTGCGTAGTCGGTCGCTTCCGTGGCCAGCAGAGCATTGACGTCCTCGACGGCGCGATAACCCCTAGCCGCAGGTTGCACCGGGGCATACTCGCGACGAATAGTTTGCGTGCGATGAGCGGCGGCCGGCGCAATATAGTCCGTTTGTGGCAGATCACGATACTGCCAATAACGCTGCTCGATTGCCTGGTCGATGCCCGCTGATCTTTGCGTGTTCTTCAGTTGGTCACCCAATCGAGCGACCCAGCCTTGCTGGTGTCGGACGCGCTGCGCAACTTCCTCTTCGCCAGTGAGCAACAAGATCTGTTGACCATCTCGCGCAAACTGCGTCAGCACTTGTGCGATATGGTCCAGTTGTTGACCATGGAAACCGTCCAAAGCATCGTCCAGCAGGAGAGGCAATTGGCCGATGCGATGCGAGGACGATTCAATGATCGCCATACGAATGGCAAGTTCCACCAATTGACGTTCATGGGAAGTCGATGGCGGGACCACAAAGTCGATCGCGGCTGCGTCTGGCCGATAGTCCCGGTAAACTTCGCGGTAGCTTTCAGGCCGACCGTTCTTGGATAGCCCAGTAACATAGCTGTGATCGCGACGCAACGCTTCCATGGCCCAAGTTGGCAGGCCACGAAGCGCTCCGGCCGACAGTTCTCGAATATAACGTTCGATCGACTTCAAGAAAGATGACTCTACGCCATTGCGATATGGACCATGGCCACGCAGTTGAGCTTGCAGCTCGACCAAACGAGCTCGCGTTTGTTCGTACAATGTCCAGCTTTGCAAGACTTCATCCGCATACGACAATCGCTTGTGCAATTCATCCATTTCCCAGGAGACGGTGGCATCGACTTGGACCTCATGACGAGCGTTTCGCAAGTTATCTTCCAACGTGCGAATGCCACGATTGACGGTCTCGATTTCAGTTCGGATGTGCTCCCGTTTGGCATCCAGGTCAGCCAGCCGCTGCTTCATCGACGACAGCGATTCATAGGCAGCCGACGACGAGCTCCGCGTGCGAGCGGTGTGCGTAAAGCTGGGATCTTGATCGTCCAAGCGATCGACATAACCAACCCAAGAACCATAGGCGTCATTGCGAATTTGTGTTGAACGACGGACCTGGCCATTGGAGCTAGCGTGAGTATGTTCAGCTTCATAGCTAGCAGGATACGATGCCGCAGGCGCGTGATGGTCGATAGCGTATCGAGTATCCGCCACTTGTTTTGCGAGCTCGGTCTCCTGCCGTTGCAATGAACTCAGCCGGCTTTGCATTTCCGCTAGTTGTGAACGCCACTGGCCAATCACAGGCCGCGTGTCCACTTCGGTTGTGGTCGTGATGTAGGGTTTGCGTGAGTTCGCTGCCAACTCGGGATGAGCTTGCAGTTCTTCGATGCGATGCGCCAACCGGCGACGCTCGGCCGTCCACCAAGCGTGATCGCGGTCGTCCACGCGCAAGTGATGTATACGCTCTTGCAACCGAAGCTCTTCTGCCTTCAAGCGTCGATAGGTTTCATCATCTTCCAAGTCGAAACGGACAGAGATCCCCAATTCGCGAGCAGCCGCCCAAAGGCGTTCAGGCAGGGTCTCGCCTAAGCGTCCGCAGAAGACCGCATCAAAAGTCTCGCCGCCAATGCGGTGCCAAGGCTGTTCCGATGGCTTGAGCGTATCGATCGCATTGCTTGACAGCCAGTCGTGACGCGTACTCCAGTGGTACGGACCGCTAAAACGATAATCGTTCAGTTCGATCGGGTCAGCGGTGGAGATGACTCGGCTGTTGCCATTTGCATCTGCCCATTGCAGCGAGCCGACGTGATCATTCTGAGCGCGATAATCGCTGCCGGAACGATCGCGATAACGACCGAACAAGAGATGTCGAATGAATTTGGCAATGGTTGATTTACCACTGCCACGTCCACCATAAATTGCGTTTAGTCCGGCCACAAAAGGACCCAAATGGATCCGGTTGTTGTTGCCTTGTGGGTCGATATCGATACTAACGATTCGCATCGTTGATGCCTCCTTGCCAAATCCTTTGTCTTCGATGACCGTTTCTTAGGAAATGCACCCATCGAGGGCATTTCCGATTTGCTAGACCTATGATTCTTTGCATAGAACTAGCAGCGGGAACTTGCGTACCTTACCCTATTCGCGCAGTTTGGGTAAATAGCGAAAGTGCAGTAGTTCGGCCAGGAAAAGAAAAATTTCGCAGCGGATTTCAGCCCTTGGGGACGACCACGTTGGCGGGCGGTTGCCACCATGAATTTAGCACACCAATCCTGTTGCGACACGTTGAGGCAAGCCCAACGGTCGCTCAGAACTCGCCTTCACACAACAAACGTTGCTGAGTTCGGAATGCGAAACTGGGCCTTGTGCCCAGACTTCGCAATGGGATTGGTGCGCTAAGAGCGACCGAATTTCTTAGGGCAGCAGAATAGATTCCATGACCATTCTCCTGCCCCTCATTCTCCTGCCTCATTCTCTTGCCACCCATTCTCTTGCCCTGACCGCGAAATAGGATTGGAGCGCTAAGGCTATCCTGACTTGCGCGCTTGTCCGATTGGGGCTTGCCCCGTCGGACACCGCTTTGGAGTTCTTGACAGCGTACCCGATGATATCCGTCCCCCGATAGAATCAGTCGCCTTTTGCGACTGACTCTATCGGGGTTGGGCCGTAAACTGTGTCGCCGATCGCTCCGCGATCGATACGATAAAGACCGTTTCGATCGGCGGAGCGATCGACGACTATCAAACGTATCGCAGCATTCTCGATAAGAACTGGCCAAAAAAGGACAATTCTCAGGGTCTGTGCCGGGGGCTGGTCGATAATAATTCGACGCAACCGCAGCAGTTGCCCTCGGGAGTGTCAACTTCGCAAGTTTTGGCCCTTGCGGGGTCCCATTCGCTTCGCATAATACGCTTTGCGAAAAGACCGCTTGGCGAGCATCTGCTGCGGAGTGGTAATCCGTTGGAATGTGGGCTGAATACTACGCACTGCTTGTTAGCCCGCTATACTTTCGGAACTTGCCATGAATTTGGCCAGTCCCATGCGCACCGCCCTCCCCTTTAATTTGTTATTGTAAAGCTGACTCCATGAAACGTTCCGCACTTGTTTTTGCCCTTGGTTTAGCGCTTGCTGCGATCGTCTTGAAGCTTTGGAATCCGCCCCTGCCCGAGAATTTCGGAGTGTTTTACGCGTTGGCTCTCTTCAGCGGTTGCTTCCTACGTGGCGTTTGGGCCTGGGCTTTGCCCGTCGTGGCGTTGCTGCTGAGCGATATTGCAGGCCAATTGATCGACGACTACCAACTGGGCGTTTATGCTGCGGTGGCCATGGCGCTGAATTATGCCGGTCTGACGGCCATGACTGGCGTTGGCTCACTTCTACGCAAGAACCAGAACATTTTCCTTGTCGCCGGAGCTTCCTTGGCGGGTGCAGCCGCCTTTTTCTTGCTCAGCAACTTCGGAGCGTTCCTCGACCCACGCATGGGCTACCCCAGATCGTTGACTGGGCTTGCGGAATGTTTCTCGGCGGCCATCCCATTTGCACGTGGGACTTTCTCCAGCAGCTTGATCTTTGGCGTTGCCGCCTTTGCCGGTTATCGCTGGTGGTGCGAATCGGTCGCCGCTCAGCCTGTCACCGCCGCAGTCACGGCCAAGGCCAACCGCGAATAAGCGACGGTTTGGAACAGTCAAACGGTCGCAGTTACCACTGCGAACTTCTCGCGTCAGGGCACACCGAGCTTAATGGCCTGCGTGCGACCTTGGAGATCGCGAATGGTCAAAATTGGAGCGGGCTCTTGGGTCACAAGTCGCTCGAATTGCGAGGGCGAAGCAATCGCAATCTTGTTCACGCTCAGCACCTGCTGCCCCATCCGCAGCCCCGCATTCCACGCTCCGCTCCCAGGCTCAACATCCAAGATGGCAATCGACTGTGGATTGAAGTCGGAGTAACGTGAGTAGTACCGAAACAGCAACTCTGGCGGAAAAGCTGTAGCGTAGTCCACCAAGGCCCCCCGCCAGCGATAAGTGGGCTCTTGCGTGTAAGGTGGTCGATGCGTAATCACAAAGCGTTTGCTGATTCGCACGGTCGTGTCCACATGCAGAATGTCTAATCCGCGGGGCCTGCGGACCGTCAGCGGTACTTCATCCCCTGGCGAGTACGCCGCCAGCTCGCGGAAGATCGCATCGCGAGACTCCAGATCTCGAGGCCCCACATGCGTTATGACGTCGCCTACCTTCAGGCCAGCCACCGAGCCCGGCATGCCGTCGATGACGTTCTCCACCGCCACGCCACGTAAGTTGCGACGTTGCACTTGGGATGCGACATGTCCTGGCTGAATACCCAAGAAACCAAATTCGGGCACCTTGCCTTTGACCAGCGAGTTCGCAATGCGGTGAAATATGCGGTCCACTGGCAATGCATACGTTCCATTCAAGTGCGCTACGTTCGTCTCAAGCCGATCAACACACATGCCAATCAGTTGCCGATCTGCATTGAAGATGGCTGCTCCCGCGAAATCAACATAGTCAACGTGGCTCGTTTGAAAGAGCCCTCCATGAGCATAAATACTGCTGGGCTCGCTTCCACTCTCAACTTCGCCAACGCGTAATCGTGAATCAATGACAGACCTGCGGGTGTTGACCGTAGAACCCCATTCGATACTTGCAGCTCCATCTTGCGGATAGCTGCCATGACATGCAATGCGGAAACAAATCTCGCCCAGCTTCGGTTCCGTGATAGGCTGATCATTCAACGGTCGCAAACGCTCGTAAAACTTTGGATCAGCAATCCGCAGTGCGGCAAGGTTCGTATAAGGCTCCCCTGCCACCACCGCGGCTTGCACTGGAATCAAACTACCATTGGCCGTGTAACCGTTGCTCCACAACAAGTAATCATGGCTTCGCGGATCACCCAAAGCACTATAGGGCACAAGCACCAAACCATCGCTAGTCCAGACAATGCCTGTCGCGTAGCGAGCGGCAATAAAGCCAGGATCACTGGCCGGAACACGGACCGACACATTCGCACCGTCAGCAGCCCTTGGAGCAACGGGTCGCATCGGAGATTTGGATATCGATGCCACGCAAACAACGCTTTGTCCGAATTCTTTCAAAAGGTCTTGCGCAATCTGTTCATGCTCCTGCGTCAAACGCGCAGCGGGCCCCGCAGGCGAGTCGATACTGGGCGTTAACGTATCTTGCGTGAGTGCGACGGAAACGAGCAAACGGCCAGCCATCCAACCAGCAATCAGACAACAGCGAACACCAAACAACAATCGTGGACTTAAGCAGAACAAGTAGATGCACCGAACAATAAATGACGACCAGGAAGTGGAATCGTGAAGCGAAACCGTGAAGCCAATGTCAACTAGACAGCCGGTGATTTTACACGAATTTACGCGAAATCTCAGTCACAAATCGGACCGGAACGCAAGCAAAAGCCGAACTACTTTTCGTGGAAAAAAAATGGGTCTTGGTTCTCGTCAAAGCAGCACATCGATGGTAACATCCCAACCCACGATCAATTATGCCGCACTGCAATTGGATTGGTTTTATAAATCTATCTTGAGTGCCTGCAGCGCTGCATTTTTGCATCTTTCACAGGATGATGGCATCGGATTAGCATGCTCAAAGTGGTGCGTATTGGGCTACATGGAAACAATGTTGGACCCCAAAATTACAGCTCAACCAAATACGAGTGGAAACTCACCCATGCAGCGATCATGGACGTCGCGTCTCGCGGTTAACGAAGTCTCAACCTTTCATTGGAGCTTCGAGGAAGATGTACTTCGCTATCGCCAGCAAGGCTTTCGAAGCCTAGGTGTGTGGCGATACAAACTCAACGAGTTCGGGCTGCATAAAGCCGCCGATTTGTTGCAAGAATGCGACATGACTGTCTCCTCCTTGCATTGGGCGGGTGGGTTTACCGGTGGCGATGACCGCAGCTACAGTGAATCATTATGCGACGCCTTCGACGCTATTGAGCAAGCGGCGGCCCTGAAAGCTGGCTGCCTTGTGGTGCTGACTGGCGGCCGACGTTGCCACACTCGCAACCACCTGAAACGCATCCTTAAGCACGCCTTGAAGGAAGTCAGCGAGGCCGCCCAAGCCCTGAACGTCCAACTGGCCATTGAGCCTATGCATGTAGGCTGCGGAGGGGATTGGACCTTCCTGAACGATCTGCCAGAGACGCTGGACTTGGTCTGCTCGTTGGGCTGCAGCAATGTGGGGATTGTGTTTGACTGCTACCATCTGGGGCAAAGCTCGGATGTGGTCCACTGGCTGCCTTCCATCGCTCCACACGTCAAATTGGTGCAAATCGCGGACGCGAAATGCGCACCGCTTGGAGAGCAGAATCGTTGCGTGCCAGGCGACGGCCTGCTACCTCTGGCTGAAATCGTCCAGGCCTTCGAAGCCAATCATTACCTCGGACCGTACGAAATCGAGGTCCTGGGTGAAGAAGTCGAGCATCTCGATTACTCGACTATCCTGGAGCATTCCGCCAGCCGCATGACGCAATGGCTGGTGCCACACGCATAAGCATCACGTGAAGCCTTCCGCGGTCGGTAACTTCGGAGCCAGCAGGCGCGCGTGAGGTCAACGATGAGTAGTGCTTCGTCAAGACTTAAACTAAGAGTTGACAAAACGCTAGCCGCCGCCGACGAAGGTGACCACTTCGATTTTGTCACCGGGCTGCAGAACCTGCGAGTCGAAACTCCCGCGAGGCACAATTTCCTCGTTGAGCTCGACGGCGCAAAACTGAATGTTTACGCCGCTTGTAGTAAGAAGCTGAGCGACGGTCGAATCAGCTTCGACCGTTTTAGGCTCGCCATTGTAAGTAATGTCGAACATGCGACAGGAAGCAGATTAACGCTTGGAGAACTGGACACCACGGCGAGCACCGCGAAGACCGTACTTCTTGCGTTCCTTCATACGGGAATCGCGAGTCAAGAAGCCGTTATCACGCAGCGAGCCGAAGAACTCTTCGTTCATTCCAACCAAGGCACGTGCGATGCCCATACGAGCCGCACCGGCCTGACCAATCGTGCCGCCGCCGGATGCCAAAATGCTGACGTCGATCGATTCGCGTTGGCCAACGTTGTCTAGCGTTTCCAATACCGCGCGACGCTCAGCATCGACGCGGAAGTAGTCTTCGAACGCACGACCGTTCACTGTGATCTTGCCAGTTCCTGGCTTGATGCGCACTCGAGCCACACTGCTCTTGCGACGGCCGGTGCCTAGGGACTCACCACTGATACGATCTTTTTTTGCGACAACCATGATCTAGTCTTATTGAGAATTCAATGTTTTCGTAAGTGCTACCGAGCGAAGCGTCAAATACTGCTTCGCCTTGATTATTTCTTCTTTTCGCCTAGCTCCAAGACCTGCGGTTGCTGAGCTTGATGAGGATGCTCGTCGCCCGCGTAAACTTTCAGTTTGTCGAGCATGTGACGGCCCAGAGCGTTCTTTGGCAACATTCGCTTCACAGCCATCTTTACCAAGTCCGTAGGCTTGCGTTCCAGGCGTTCGGCGTAGCTTTCCATCTTTTGACGAGTGTAACCGTTGTACCAAGTGTAGTGCCGGACGGCCAACTTGTTACCGGTCATCACGATCTTTTCCGCGTTGGTCACAACCACGAAATCGCCGGTATCCACATGCGGGGTGTAGGTTGGACGGTGTTTGCCCATCAGGATGGTTGCGATATCCGAAGCCAAACGGCCAAGGATGCAATCGGTTGCATCGACGACGTACCAGTTTTTTTCAATTTCGCCGGGTTTGGCAGTGTAAGTTTTTTGTACCGCGACCATTTTTCCGCGTGTGTTCTGCTGTAAGGAGATGACGAACGAAGGCACAAATAGCGAGAACGTCGCCATGTGGGAGGGAAGAGTTTACGAACACGCCTGGACATTGGCAAGTCGAAAACATTGAATCCAGGCCAGGAATTGCAACGATTTTTGTACCAAAACGCGACAAAACTCGATTTAGCCGATCTCGCCGACCCGCGATTGGCGATCTACGATCGGCTGATAACCCAATAATTCCTTGGCAGCCGAAATATTGTAGTAGTGATCCAGTCCCATTTGCAGGGCCACAAACCGCGTCATCGGCGGTTCGCCGCGCAGGCCCAGCAGCCGATAGGACAACTCCAAAGCATGCCCAAGTCGATATGCGGCTTGAACCGATATTCTCTTCTGGGGTGGCGGCAGTTGAAATTGAGCCAAGATGCGGGCAATCCAGTCCCAGCAGCCCACCGGTTGGTCGTCGGTAATAAAAAAAGCTCGCCCGTTAATCGCTGCCGGCCGGTCCAGCAAAACTTCCAACGCGTCGATGTGTGCCCGGGCCGCGTACTCCACATGGACGGTATCAATGATATTCTTTCCGTCGCCGACCACTCGCAATCGTCCCTTCCGAGCTCGATCGACCAATCGTGGTACCAAATGATTGTCGCCAGCCCCCCAAATCAAGTGCGGACGCAACGCACAAACTGGCAGGCGGCCACTAGACTCCAGAACCGCTTGTTCCGCTATCGCTTTCGTACGAGGATAGTCGGCCAAGAATGTTTTGGGATACGGCTCGGACTCGTCAATATTTGATTGCGGTTTTCCCGCAAACACCACGCTGGGCGAACTGCAAAAGACAAATGCGGATAACTGCTTGTCAATCGCGTGGTCCAAGACCACTTGCGTGGCGGTCACATTCGCTCGCTCGAAGTCTCGAGCCCGCCCCCCCACGCCGGCGATGGCAGCGACATGAATCACGGCCTCGCAACCCTGCATTGCCCGCTGGACGTCGTGGTCGCTCGCCGCATCGCCCTGGAACGTCGTGACACCCAGCTTCTGTAAAGACGGGTAGGGCTTACGAGCTAAACCATGGACGGAAAACCCGCGCTGGACCAACTGCTGGCAAATGTGTGATCCCAAAAAGCCGCCATAGCCAGTGACTAAAACCTTTGCTCGTGCTTTGCTCGCCAACAGTCAGACTCCTTGCCCTGCCGCCTTGAACGATTGGTTACTAGCCCTGCGCCGTATGGTCCACTTTGGTCATCAGCAGGCTACTTTCATAGAAAATGCAACTTGTCGCCGCGATGCCCACCAAGCTGTAAAGGATGTCGCCGGTCAAGACAAACACGCCGCTCCAAAAAAGTATGCCGACCAGCACGCCCACCGGACGAAGCGTCCGCACAACTAAACACAGGATGAAAATCAAATGCAACGTCAACCAAACATTGTCTAAAAGCGCTGGCAACCAAGCGCTGCCGGCCAACCAACTAGGACTCAGCAGGCTGCTTTGACCGCTGAAAGCAATCTTCCATATCGCGGTTCCATTCCACCACATCTCTTGAGATAAATGACTAGCCAACGAAACGCTTAACCAAATCACCAAGTGCCAGCGGATCATGGCAATCGTTAGACCTGCCGTCCAGCGATGCTTGTTGTCGGCAAATCCAACTCGCCTGGGCTCTGTCAACCAACCGTTGTCGATCGCCAAATAGGGCAGTAGCGAGCATAGCAAGATTTCCCCCAGCGACTGAATCATGCTGATGCGATGCAACACGCACAGCATCAAGCCCCAGACCACCAACGGCACCAGTCGGCCTCCAAAGCCCGTGATCAGCATCAAAGAGGCCATTGCGCCGCCAAGCAACAGCAGGTACTGGACTGCTTGCCCGTCATAGACAAACAGCGGCGACAGGCGAAAGGCCGCTCCCGTGCCCTCCAGCCCCTCGCCAATCAGGAATCGAGTCACGTCCGCTCGCAACGGACCGCGCGGGCTGATCCAAGCATCTAAGCCGCCGATCCACAGGCTAAAAAATAAAAGGGCCGCCAATCCCAGCGACAAACGGCAAGCACCAGCGGCTCCGGATAGTATCGGCGTGAAGAACTGCCTTTCCAGCCAGCGACTGGACCGATTCGTAATCCAGCGAGAGTACTGCGTGATCGATTGCAACATGTTGAAAGCGGACTATCTGTAGAGCGTGCGTGGAAAGCTGCAAAAGCTAGGGAGCGGGAACAACGGGAACGGTTCGAAAGGACTCGGTGCTGGGCAGCACGCCGATCGTACCATCAGGCAAACGAACTATGCTTGCGGCCAAAAGGATGTCAGGACGCAAGCCTTCAGGCAGATTCCCCGATCGGATGAATCGCTCGGCATACTCCCACTCTTCGCGACGGACGACCGGCTTTTGCAAAACCCGAAACTGGTCATATCGGTTGCCACGACGCTTGGACTCTAGATCGTTCAGCATTGCGGAGACTACCATCGCGACTCCATCCTCACTGCCCACTTCCATCAGACCAGCGATTTGCCCCAAGTAACGTTGCTGCCGCATCCTCGCCAAGCCCGATCCCGCGTTGGTAATCGATTCACTCGCCCAATCAACCCACTGGCCAGAGTCGCCCACGCGAAACTCCACCGCGACCGGCGTTTCAAGTTGCGTCGGATTAGTTACCGCCAAAGGTTGCAAGTCCATTCGCAGATTGGCCGTCACCGCGTAGGGCGAAATATACCCCAGCAGGTCGATTGCAAAGCCCGACAATCGAAACGAGGACGTGAGGCAAATCACCACGACGACCAAATGGACTAGTAGCAGCACAATCCCCCAGGTGCGAAATCGATCGGGAATATGTTCCGATTCGCTGGAGGCCGGCGGCTGGATGTTCGCTTTCGGAGATGGCACGGCTCGTATCGCTTGGCTGATGAAAAGAAGGAAAATGGGGCGGTTCCGTCGGCGCCGGCGGTGCCGCGCAACAAGGCTGACGCCCAGTGTAGTCGACGGCCCAATATTTTCAGCCCCATCTGTGCCGACGGAGAGCGTGCGGAAAAGCGCGCAGATGCGTGCAGAATCGCCCTACTTCTTTGCTAAAACTCTAGCCAAGTTCGCCCCAACAATTCGTAAGGCCTTGCTTTCAATAGACTTAAGGAAATCGTTCGACGCACTCATAGCGCACTGGCCCAGCTATTGCTTATAGTTCGCCTCGCTTCAGTCATAATGGATGACGAACCTTTGCTTTTTCATGCCCGCGTCTTTAAATTCAACACGATGAGCCTCTCCAACGGAAACGCTAAACCGCAAAACGCTGACGCTCATCAATCTCAAATTGTTGATGTGCTGCTGGTCGACGATGAAGAAGACTTCCGCGAATCTGCGGCTGATTTTTTCCGCCGTCGCGGGCATTCGGTAACCGCCGTCGCTTCTGGCAAACAAGCTTTGGAAGCGGTTGCAAAAAAACAATTTGACGCAGCGGTGATCGATGTCCACATGCCGGAGATGGACGGGGTGGAATTACTTACACGTCTGCGAGACAAAGGCGAAGACCTGAGGGTCGTGATGTTGACCGGCGGCGCAACGGTAACGACGGCAGTGGCATCGATGAAAGCCGGCGCGGCTGACTACGTTACCAAGCCGATACGGTTGGCCGATTTAGAAGCGTTGATCCTGCGAGCTGCCGAATCGACGCAATTGCATCGCGAGAACGATCGACTGCGGCAGGCGCTGCTGCGCAATCGACCAACATCAGAGATCTTGGGCGAGTCGCAAGAGATACTCGAAGTCAAACGCTTGATTGGCCGCGTGGCTAGCAGCGATAAGCCTGTATTGATCGAGGGCGAAAGCGGAACAGGCAAAGAATTAGTCGCTCGCGCAATCCATATGCAGAGCTCTTTAGCAGATCGCCCGATGGTCGTGATCAACTGCGCTGCATTGCCTGAACCTCTTTTGGAAAGCGAACTGTTCGGCCACGAACGCGGTGCGTTCACCGGAGCTACGCAAAACAAAACTGGTTTGTTTGAAGTGGCTGATGGAGGAACGTTGTTTATCGATGAGTTTGGCGAGCTGGCTCCATCGCTGCAAGCAAAGCTTTTACGTGTGATTGAAGACGGAGTGATTCGTCGCGTTGGCAGTGTGAAAGAGCGACGTGTCAAGGTGCGTCTCATCGCGGCCACCAATCGAGACCTTGAGCAAGAAGTCCGCGAGGGTCGGTTCCGTGAGGATTTGTATTACCGCGTCAATGTGTTGAAGATCTGGATTCCGCCGCTGCGTCAGCGCCGCGGGGACATTGAGCTATTGGCCAAAAGTTTCGCCAAGAGCCCGTGGCGTTTTGGCCCTGGAGTCTTGGAAACGTTGCGGAACTACGACTGGCCAGGCAACGTCCGGCAGTTGGCCAATGCACTGGAGCGAGGTAAGCTGCTGGCGCAAGGCGAACCCATTATCGAAATTGAAAATCTGCCACCCGAGATTACCAATTTGAGTAACGCTCAACGCGCCTTAAGTTCCTCGCGAGGCCGAGCCAGCTTGGACATCGAGCCGACTGATCTAGAAACGTTGAATCGATTGCATGTCGAAGAAACGCTAGCTCGTGTTAACGGCAACAAAGCCGAAGCCGCTCGACTGCTGGGCATCCATCGTCGCTCGTTGTATCGCTTGCTAGAGAAGTACGCCGTCAAGGCTTAGGCTTTATCTCTAAAGCGATCGGCCCGCTCCGGCAGTTGCTAATCGTCGAATGTTACTCTCAAACAAAACAGGGCAAAACAGTTTTTGAATTTAGGCAAATTAGCCGTTGAGCAGTAGCCCCGAATTCCGAGAGAACCGACGCTATCGCGTTTCGGCAAATGCGCAATGTGAATATCTGACTTGCCCTGTCAAACAACCTCACGCGATTTTTCGAGTGCAGCAACACACGTATTGATCAAGCTTTCTTTATCGATCGGCTTGGTCAAGTGTCGATCACAACCTGCCAAAGCACTCTTTTCACTATCGGTATCCATGGCGTGGGCAGTCAACGCAATAATCGGTAGCGTACAGCCTTTGTTTCGCAGCATACGTGTTGCTTCGTAGCCATCCATTTTTGGCATCTGCAAGTCCATCAGGATCAAATCAATATCGGATGGAACCGTAAGTTTGCCGCTGATCGTCTGGTCCACCGTGAGCGCTTTAACCGCTAGTTCGCCATTGCCTACGACTGTCACGCTGGCACCGAACTTCCGTAGGATAAATGCCAGTAGTCTTTGATTGTCGGGACCATCTTCCACCAGCAAGATTCGAGCCCCGGAAAGAGACTGAGGCGCTTTCACAGCCCCAACCGTCGGGGACACACACGCTTTCACAATCGACTTTTTCGACGTGCGACGCAGCGGCGTCTCGCACAGCGACGAGTGATCAGGTTTGCCGATAGCAATGGTTGCTGTGAATACGCTGCCCTCGCCCAACTGCGATGCGACGGTGATACCACCGCCGAGAATTTCCGCCAGTCTTTTGCTGATTCGCAGGCCGAGGCCTGTTCCACCGTATTTCCGCGTCATTGACGAGTCCGCTTGCTGGAACGAGTTGAACAGTGTGGCAAGTTGCTGATCGGAGATGCCGATGCCTGTGTCGATGACATCGAAGCATATTTTGGAGGGATCCGTTTCGCTTAGGCGAATGCTGATGGTCACACTGCCCACCTCTGTAAACTTAATCGCATTGCCCAAGAGGTTTACAAGAATCTGACGAATCCGCATAGGATCGTTTTGGATCGTATCCGGGACGTTGCTTTCCACTTGAACACTCAACCGCAAACCTTTGGCTAGTGATTTTACCTTCACCAGTTCAACGACGTCTTGAACAAGCTCCACAGGCGAGACGGTGATATGTTCTGGAGTTAGCTTATTTGCTTCAATTTTCGAGACATCAAGGATGTCGTTGATAATAGCTAATAAGTGCTCGCCATTGGGTTTGATCGTATCAATGCACTCCATCGCCGATTCGCTGGTCAGGTTGCTGGCATGCGATTCGGCAAGGAGATCAGCGTAGCCGAGAATTGCCGTCATGGGCGTTCGAATCTCATGGCTCATGTTCGCCAGGAACTCGCTCTTGCTGCGGTTGGCCGCCTCTGATTGCACTTGCGCAATCTTCAGCGATGTAATGTCGGCACTGATTGCAAAGTACCCGCGAATACGTCCGATGTCATCAAACAGTGGGGCGATGGTCGTGTCAAACCAATAAAGCTTGCCTGATTTGCTACGGTTGCAGATTTCACCGTGCCACAGCCCGCCGTTGGAGATGGTTTTGTACATGCTTTCCCACATGCTGGGAGGATGCAGACCCGAGTTCAAGATGCGGTGGTCCTGGCCGATCATTTCTTTGCTGGTATATTCGCTGACTTTGCAGAAGGCCTCATTGACAGACAGAATCCGGCCGTCGACATCGGTCTCGCTTACAATCGCATGTTCGTCAATAATCTTTCGGTAGACATCCAGATTGCGAGAGGCTGCTCTCAATTTCTCTTCGGCTGCGATTCTTGCTTGCAGGTCTTCGTGCAATCTTTCGTTCAGAGCCTGAAGTTGTAATTGGGCTTGTTTGCGTTCCGTAATATCGTGAGAGATTCCGAAGATCCCTGCAACTTGTCCCTGTTCGTCCAGATAGGGGCCCTTCGTGGCTAGGACCGTTCGGGTGACTCCGTTGACGGTCAATGTTACTTCCGCCGTATCCAACATGCAATTCTTCATGATGCTCTGGTCTCGCGCCATAATTTGACGAGCGCTCTCTGGAGGAAAAATCGCCGTATCGTCCTGGCCCAAAACTTCCTGCACGGATTTACCGACAAAGCGAGCAGCCGCCTCATTAAAGAGCAGGTATTTCCCGTCGCGGTCCTTGCAAAAAATGGCTTCTGAAATCCCCTGGGAGAAGGCATTCCACAAATAGGACGTGTGACGCAACTCCGCTTCCGCTCGCTTTCGACTGGTCACGTCTTGCATCGCGCCGACGACGCGACTGGCTTTTCCACTCGCATCTCGAGAGATGTAGGCTCGGTCGTGGATGTCCGCCCAACTGCCGTCCGGCAGCCGGAATTGGTATTCTTCGGTCCAATGCAGACTCGTACTGGCGATTACATTTTGTAGAGATTTAGAAACGCGTTCCTGATCCTTCGGATGGATTCGATCAACCCACCATCGCCATGAATCGTCGCCGTCATTGGGGCGCCCTAAAGCTTTCGCATAACGTTCGCTCCAAGTCACACGACCTTCCGAAACATCGATATCCCAAATCATATCATTGGTCGCCATGATGGCTAATCGGTATCGTTCTTCACTAGCGAGAATCGAATCCTCAGAAGGCTTGCGTTCGGTGATGTCTTGATCAGTGCCTTCGACCCGGACAATTCTACCCTTCGCGTTGCGTGTTGCTTTCGCACTGCTATAAATCCATCGCAGTTCTCCGTCGGGTCGAATAATTCGCAGTTCATCGGCAAACATTTCATCACCACTAAGCATGGCTGCCACGCGAGTAGTTGCGATGTGCTGGTCCTCTGGATGTACCCTGCTCAAAAAAGCTTCGTAGCTGGGCTGAACCGAATGGCTTAGTCCGAATAAATCATACATGGTGTCGGACCACCAAACTTTTCCAGAGTCAGGTTCCCAGCCCCAACTGCCGAGCTTCGCGATCTGCTGAGATTCGCTTAGATGCCGACTGTTGCCGCACCAAGGACGATTCAGTCTCGTCACGGATGTCCATCTCACGAGTCATCTTTGTTTGCTTCCATAATCATGCGCTACGTCGCTGGGCCGCTCTTCATCACAGTTCGAGGCTTGGCAAGCGGTCGAACTCACAACAACTCAACCAACAGCGGCGGTCGCTGTTACGATACCATCGTTAAGCCATCTTGAGCAAGGTCGAGATTGAACTGAGCTGGTAACTTCTACGACGTCTCATCCAAATTGACACATTCGCTCGCTCTAGCGCAACGCGGTGACCACTCCTCCCATCACTCTGCAGCGGTTAGGTCTTGAGCCACACCAATCAATCCATCGACCACTTGAGTCAACCTTTCGAAATCGATGTGCGATATTGTATCTGATGGTGTGTGATAGTGTGGATAACGAAAAGGAGCTGTATCGGTAACCATAATGCCGGGGTACCCCTCTTGCCAAAAGGACCATTGGTCCGACCAACCGACGCCGTCGATCATTTCCGGAAATGCGCCTCGTTGGGCGGGGAACTGGCTGTGCGTGGTAAAAAGATCAGCCACCTGATCTAGCAGGGGCCGGGATTGCATATTCGCCACAAAGCCGATGAAATTACCGGTATCTGGATAAAACGCTGACAATAACGCGGGATACTTTTGACTGCCCTGCGCGTCGTTGTAATAGCCCATCGTCTCCAGGCTGATGACACCGCGGATATTGTCGCCTCGTTCACGACAAGCCCTCGCGTAAACGCGTGACCCCATTTCAAATTCCTTTTGAAAAAAGGGCGGCTCCTCATTTACAAACGCAACGAAACGCAAGGTATGCCGTGGCTTTAGATCCTTAAGCACTTTTGCGAGCACCAGAAGCGATGCTACTCCGGTTGCGTTGTCATTAGCGCCTGGAGAGCCGCGGACACTATCATAGTGGGCTCCAAAGAGTATGATGCCGTCGTCGGCTGTCTCGCCCTTCCGTTCCGCAATGATGTTGCGGCACGATTGCTCTCGGACGACAAAGACTTGCTGATCCACCTCATATCCATTGGAGCGTAAAACGGATTCGACATATCCAGCGGCTTGTTCAAGAGCACGTGGCCGAAACACATTGCGTTCGCCAATGGTTTCAGCCAATTGACGCACATGCAGCTCTAACAGTTCGCGATGGCCCAACTCAAGGTCTTCGGTCGCGACAAGTTCGCTAGAGGCAAGTTCCGATTGCGTTCCCGATCCACTGAGCGATTTAGAAACGTCATCGTTAATGGCGCTAAACCAAATCCCTATAGCCAAACAGAAGAAGGACAACAACAGCAACAAAAGAAATCTGGCTTTGGCTTGGCGGTGATATCGATTCCACATACGCTTGACTCCAATCTTGTTTGTGCCTTACGGCGCCAACCTAGCCACGGTGGGAAATTCGAGAATAAACTTTGTTCCGCGACGCGATTCGCTTTGGACACTAATACGACCTCCGTGCGCCTCAATAATCTTTCTCGCAGTGGGCAGGCCCAAACCACTGCCCCCAGACTTCGTCGAGTAGAAAGGCTCAAACATCTTCATGGCGGTTTTCTCGTCCATCCCAATGCCGGTGTCGATCAAGTCCATCGCCGCGGCGCCGGGTACTGCATAAGTCCGCACGACGAACTGGCCTCCGTCGGGCATCGCTTCCAAAGCGTTCTTGACCAGATTGATTAAGGCCGCTTGGATCGAATCGCTGTGCAACATGACCAAGGGCAAATCGGGATCGAAGTAGCGAATCACTTCCACTCCCTGTTGGTCGGCTTGAGGTTGAAACAAACGCAGCACCGTCGAGATCTGATCGTTCAGACTGCCGGGCGTCATTCCCAAGTCGCGCATGCGAGCGTACCTCAGGAAGTCACGCAGCAAGTTCTGCATCCGATCGCACTGTTGCCGTATCAGATCGATCTTTTGTACCGCTCGGCGCGAACCTGGCCATTGACTCTCTTCCAACTCTTCACTCAGCAAATCGACATTCATATGAATGACCGATAGCGGGTTTTTGATTTCATGCGCCAGCGATCCTGCCAGTTCAGCAAGCTCGTGATATTGACGACGAAGCTCTTCTTCGGATTCCGATACGGACATAACGGGCAATTGGTTAACTGTTGAGTTTGTAGGTCAAGGCGATTGGCTTACGCGACCGATGATGGCCGCAAATGGAATGCCTTCGGGATAACACTGACGGGAATCCAGCGACGCCGCCACGTGGTCTCCCAAAACCTGGAAGCCCGCAGTGGCAGGCAAATCATATTCAATTTCGCCGCGTGGGCCACGGTAATAGATATCTCTGCGCAAGGTAACTTGGTACACAACTTTCGAATCCGCAGTCAAACGCAACGCAAACAGATGATCATCGTTTGTCAGTGCACTTTCTTGCTGAAAACCGAAACGGCTTCCAACCAACACGCCTGCAGCGTTTGAATCTGCATCTTCAGATTCTACATTGCTGGACGGCCAGGACTGATTGCCAGCCGTGGAACGAGCCTCGTTGAATGCCTGGAATGCCTGCGTTTCGGTTGCATTGGTCGTCACCGTTGGATTGGCTATTGAATGGCTCAGCGGAATCGTTAGGTCTTTGTCGCCACAATCGGCCCGAAAGAAACCATCGACCAGAGCGATAGTCAAATGAGTGCGATGGTTGGACTGACCACGGTGCGTCATGGTGGTTTGTTCGCCGGCCCGCGCGATCGTTGTTTTGGCTTGTAAGGAGTTTTGCTGGAGTAATAGGATTGTGTCCAGCTTGTAATCCAGCGAATTTACCTTGAGTTCGACTTGAATCCAGTCGGGCAGCTCGTCTGCCTGCGGAAATCGAATCTCAAGGCCGAAATCGGGGACCGCCACCAGTTCGCGAGACTCTGCGATATCCCAAGGTGACTCGTCCAGCAATGGTGCCGCATGTCTCTGCAGCTTGGACCCGACGCGTGGATAAAGACTTGATGAGCGATAAACTAACCAGCCGTCTTCGATTTCCCCGGCATCACTGGTTCGGACCTGCGACGGTATCGCATCAGATTGGTCGACGAGGATAGCACGCTTGAGAAAGGTCGCAATGTCGGCCGATAAGCGTAGGCCACCGCTCCAAAGGTCACCGCCAGCTATGCGTATCGCTTGCTGAGGCAGCGCAACGACGCGTTTGATTTGCAGCCCGTCGGTTACGCAGGCCCCGGGGACCAATTTTGGATCGATGACGACTACATCTCCAAGGGAAATTCGGCTGACGCTGGGTACCGGCGCAAATTTCAGCCATTGACCGGCAGACATCGTCCAGTTCGCGATCGGACTGGCGCATCGCGGGCAAGGTGGTTGGCTATCGGCATGGGGAGCAGGCGAAAAAAACGACTTTAATGCGCAGTTATCGCAAACAAAATTCGCGCGTTGACCGGCAAATGTTGGCTCCATCGAGTTGCCTGTGACTTGCCCCGTTCGCTCGTCCGACGCTGGCGCCGGACGCTGGCAGCCCGCAAGACTGCAGAGGAAAACTACAAATAAGCAAAACTTGCAGGGTAAATTTGGTTGTCGCATCGCTTCCGCTCTTAATGCCGAATGACAAGATGGTTAAAATCCCACGGGTCGGCGTCGCTCTTTGCACGCCAATCGTAACACAAACCATACGACTTGAGAGAACCAGCAGGGATGAATCGCGACAATTGGGATCTGGACGTCAGTTCGGAGGATTCGGAAGCTCCAAAGCAATTGAACTTTATTGAACAGGAAGTCGAAAAGGATCTCGCTGGAACCAGGTTTTCTGGTCGCGTCTTGAAAACACGCTTCCCGCCCGAGCCCAACGGTTATCTCCATATCGGCCACGCGAAAAGCATCTGCTTAAACTTCGGACTGGCCAAACGCTACAACGGCAAATGCAATCTGCGTTTTGACGATACCAATCCCACCACCGAAGACGACGAATATGTCCAATCGATCATGGAAGATGTTCGATGGTTAGGGTTTGAGTGGGATGAACTGCATTATGCCTCCGACTATTTTGATCAGCTTTATGCCTGGGCCGTCCAGTTGATCAAAGCCAAGAAGGCTTATGTCTGCGATTTGGACGTCGAAAAAATACGCAAAATGCGAGGCACGCTAGTTCAGGCCGGCGAGAACAGCCCGTATCGCGAACGTAGCGTCGCTGAGAATCTTGACTTGTTCGAACGCATGAAGAATGGCGAGTTTCCGGATGGCACTCGGACGCTGCGAGCCAAGATCGATATGTCGCACAGCAATTTGAACTTGCGCGATCCCGTCATGTATCGAATCCTGCATGCCAAGCATCACCGCACCGGTGACAAGTGGTGTATCTATCCGATGTATGATTACGCTCATGGACAAAGCGATAGTATCGAAGAGATCACGCATTCGATCTGTACGCTGGAATTTGAAAACCATCGACCGCTGTATGACTGGTTTTGCAAGTCGCTTGAGATCTATCACCCGCGACAAATTGAGTTCGCCCGCTTGAATTTGACGTATACGGTCATGAGCAAGCGGAAGCTGCTCAAGCTGGTCCAGGATAAACTCGTATCGGGCTGGAATGATCCTCGCATGCCGACCATCAGTGGGATGCGTCGCCGCGGTTACACGCCTGAAAGCTTGCGACGTTTCTGCGAACAAGTTGGAATCGCAAAGTTTAATAGCACCATCGATGTCGTTGTTTTGGAGAACGCGATTCGAGAACACTTAAACGAAATCTGCCCACGCTATATGGCGGTGCTGGACCCCATCAAAGTCGTCATCACCAATTATCCTGAGGGCCAAGTCGAACAACTTGAGGCGGCAAACAATCCAACCAAGCCCGAGGATGGCTCGCGCCAATTGCCGTTCGCTCGCGAACTGTACATAGAACGTGAAGACTTCATGGAAACGCCTCCACCGAAATACCATCGCCTGCAAATTGGTGGTGAAGTGCGCTTGCGTTACGCTTATATCATCAAATGCGAAAGCATCGAAAAGGACGCCGACGGAAACATCACGCAGATTAATTGCACTTATGATCCGGAGACTAAATCGGGCTCTTCGGAATCAGGCACGCGGAAGGTCAAAGGCACCATCCACTGGGTCACCGTCGCGGAATCGTCGAAAGTGCCCGTGCGGCTATACGACCGGCTATTCCACAGCGAACACCCCGAAGATGTGCCTGAGGGCCAAACATTTTTGGACAACCTCAATCCCGATAGTGTGAATTTGGTGTATGCTCAAGTGGAACCGGCGGTGGCGAAACTGGAAGCTGGCTCTCGAGTTCAATTCGAACGCAATGGCTACTTTATTGCCGACTCGTTCGAAAGCAAACCGAATGAGCCTGTCTTTAATCGCATCGTGACGCTGCGGGATACTTGGGCAAAGATTGCGAAACGTAGTTAGTTTTTCTGAATAGGCAGATGTGTTTATGGCTGGCGGGAATGAAGGCAAGCGTTCATCGGGCGCGTTGATCCGTATTGTGGTGATGATTCTATTGGCGGGCGGCGTGTTCCTGGGCGTTCGCCAATACGTGATCAATCAAGAGATGCAAGTCATCGAAAAAGAAGAAGGCGAACAACGCATTGGTGGACTGCAAGCGATCGAGGCTACCGTCGATGAGGACAGTTCCGACGCCGACGACAGTACCAACACCGCCGCCCCCCCCTCCGAGTAATCCAGCGACGAACATCAATTCAAAGCCCGCGGCGAACGCGGAACGGACCTCAGAAGCTACATTCAGTGATGCCCTAGGTTCTTACCGATGAACCGTCACGCGCGGGCAGTTGCTGATCAATTCGAATTCGCGATCAGCGGTGGGTGCGTGCCTTTTGGCATGCACGTGCTTGCTGTTGTAATAATGACCGCCTTTCAATCCGGTGAATCCGTACAAGTCCACATGTTCATGAAACTGCAGCAGTAAATACAAGCCTGCGAAACCTGTGGTGGGAAATCGGATCACTTGGTTTAAAGGATACAGCAGGTCTACGTTTCGGACGCAGTAAAGATCGATCCCTAAATATTCCTTGCAAGTATCGACCAGTATTCCATCGAATGTCTTGGGGGCAAAACAACCTATCTGTGAGCCATCGACCTCTGGATTTTTCAAAATCCCCAAGCGACGATAAATTGCCAGTTTCGCCAGTTGCCGGTTCCACCATGGTCCAACCAGTGAAGCACCGTCGATCTTCCCATGCAAGCACCAATGCGTGATCTTGGAGCCAACCTTCTTTTGATGCCCTGCCAACCGGAAGTTATTCATGCGAATCACGGTTGAGTACTGATCGATCTGCGAACCGTAGTCACTCAGCATTGGACCGTTTCCAATGAAGGCCACAGGTGGGACCATTTGCTGAATTAGTTCCTCTGCAGAAAAAGGATACCGACCTTGGATCTGGTCGATGCTAGCAACAGAAGTCATTTGGTTTCTTGAAGATCTTGAATTTGGGCAACTGCCGCAGTGCCAGCAGTTGGACCGAGTTTCGCCCGATATTGGTCGCGATTTCGCGAACTGCCAACGTTTTTCGAGCGAAAGCGTGTCGCGAGTTAAAGGGAACTTGGCTAGAATATAAGGTATCCATGTGAGCGATAAAGCATACTTGCCCGCCCCTCCAACGCTTGCCCCCACCTCCAGCACTGCCCAGATGCGCAAATTTACTTGTCTAGTCTATTGGTTGATTGCATGTTCGGGGCTTTCGTGGTCCGCGGTAAGCCGAGCGGCAGAACCGGTCGATTTTAACAGTCAGATTAGGCCGATCCTCGCCAAGCACTGCTATGCCTGCCATGGGACCGACGTTGCCCAGTCGAGTCTACGATTTGATCAACGCGAGTCCGCTATTGCAGACGCTGACAGCGGTATCGCAGCCATCGTGCCAGGCCAATCGGCTGACAGCGAGATGTTGCGACGTATTTTGTCGACCGAGGAATCGGAACAAATGCCTCCCGAAGGAGATCGCTTAAGCCCTGCGACGGTCGAATTGCTGACTCGCTGGATTGACGAAGGCGCAGGTTACTCCAAACATTGGTCCTTCCAACCGATCAACGAACCGGAAATCCCTCGCACGAACAATTCGTCTTGGCCACAAAACCCAATCGATGCCTTCATTTTGCAGCGGTTGGAGAAAGAAGGCTTGCAACCTAATGCCACGGCTGACGCAAGAGCCTTGCTGCGCCGATTGACTTACAACATTTTGGGAGTAGCTCCATCGGCAGAGTCGGTTCATGAGTTTGCCACTGTGGCTCAAGCTGAACCTCATCATTTCGATATCCAGTATGAATCCAAAGTAGACGAATTGCTCAGCGACCCAAGATTTGGCGAGCGATGGGCGCGGCACTGGTTAGACGTGGTTCGTTACGCAGAGACCAACAGCTTTGAACGCGATGGCGATAAACCTAACGCTTGGAAGTATCGCGACTATGTGATCAATTCCTTGAACAGCGACAAGCCCTACGACCGCTTTTTGCGAGAACAATTGGCTGGCGACGAACTGGATGAAGTCACTCCCGAAACATTGATCGCCACCGGCTACTATCGCTTGGGAATTTGGGATGACGAACCAGCGGACCCGTTGCAGGCAGAATTCGACGGCTACGACGATCTGGTAACCGTCACTGGGCAAGGCATGCTGGGCTTGACGCTTAACTGCGCGCGTTGCCATGATCACAAGATCGATCCCATTACACAACGCGACTACTATGCGATGGTCGCCTTCTTTCGAGACGTCAAACCGTACGGCCAACGAGGCGACGAAGTTACGAATAGTCAGATTGATCTGCTGCCTGACAAGACGGCCCAGCGCAAGCAGGAACTGAATCACCAACTGCAGCAAATCCAGGCTCGCAAAGTCGAACTTGAACAAACAGCCATTGTCAAAATGGACGCTCCTGACCAACGTGCCACCGAGGGGCCCGAACGCGCCAAAACGCTGGCTCGTTTGCTAGACCAGCATTTAGACCCGGCTGATAAACCGGAGTACAAAAAATTGGTGGACCAGATCAAACGTTTACGGCAAGAATTGAGAACCCTGCCGCCTGATCAATCGGCGCTCGGCCTAGCCGTATGTGACCCCACCCCCCCGATGACCCACGTTCTGTTGCGCGGAAGTCCACAAGCGCATGGCGATGAAGTCCAACCTGCTTTTGTATCGTTGCTCGATGATCCGCCAAACCAATACCCGCCCGCGATTCAACCGCAGGCGAAATCTGCCGGTCGCCGCATCGCGCTGGCGAACTGGATCACCTCAGAAAACAACTGGCTGACCGCCCGCGTGATCGTGAATCGTGTTTGGCAGCATCATTTCGGCCGTGGCATCGTACGTTCTAGCAATAATTTCGGTCAGTTAGGCGATATGCCGACGCACCCTGAATTGCTGGATTACCTTGCGACGGAACTGATCCGCCATGATTGGAATCTAAAACCGATTCATCGCATGATCTTGACCAGCCAGACGTATCGTATGTCCAGCGCGGATCAAGAGCTTGGGCTTGCTCAGGACCCTCGCAACAATCTGTTTTGGCGCTTCGATGCTCGACGATTGTCCGCAGAAGAGCTACGTGACTCCATGTTGCAAGTGACTGGACAATTAAACTTTGAAATGGGTGGTCCAAGCTTCTACCCAGACGTCTCGGATGAAGTCAAAGCGGGGCAGTCAGTGCCTGGCAAGGGGTGGGGAAAATCCTCTGAGGCCGAGAAAGCTAAACGCAGCGTTTACATTTTCATCAAGCGCTCGCTGGTTCCGCCGGAGCTATCGGTGTTTGATTTCCCTGAGACCGATGGCACTTGCGAAGCTCGCTTTCTGACGACACAGGCGGCTCAGTCCTTGAACCTTCTCAACGGCAGTTTCGCACGCTTGCGAGCCGACGATCTAGCCCATGCAACTTGGTTGCCCGCTACCGACGCAAGCATGACGCTGGTTGAAGATCCCACACGATTGCAACCGATGGTCCAGCACGCTATCGCACGAATATATCAACGTGACGTATTGCCCAGCGACCATCAGTTAGCCATTGGTTTGCTCAACACGTTAAAGTCCAAGCATCGTCTGGATGACGCAGTTGCTTGGAAGATGTACTGCCTGGTGCTTTTGAATACCAACGAATTTATGTATTTGGATTAAGCGATGCAAAACTTTTGTGGACGTACTCGACGCGAATTTCTGTGGCAAGGCGGGCTGGGCTTTGGCTCGTTGGCACTCAGTTCCATGTTGGCTGGTCAAGCGAATGCGACGCCGGCTGGGACGGTAACCAATCATCTCCCAGCCAATCTGTCGACGCTTGCGCCTAAGGCAAAGTCGGTCATTTTCTTGTTCATGTATGGCGGGCCAAGTCATATCGATACGTTCGATTACAAACCCAACATGGTTGGTATGGATGGCAAGACGATTACCGTCAAAACATTTGGTCGCGGTGGGCATCGCAACGAAGGCCGCATTGTGGAGCCTCGCTGGAAATTCAAGCAGTATGGCCAGTGCGGTAAATGGGTCAGTGATTTGTTTCCGCATGTAGCGACATGCGTGGACGACATTGCATTTTTGCACAGCATGACAGCAGAATCGCCGATCCATGGTTCCGCGATGTTGATGATGAACTCAGGCAAGATTCTTTCAGGCGCTCCGTCGCTTGGCTCTTGGTTGACATACGGCTTGGGCAGCGAGAACGAAAACTTGCCAGGCTATGTCGTCATGCTTGATCCGACGGGAGGGCCGATCAGCGGCGCAAAGAACTGGTCCAGTGGTTTCATGCCAGCCAGCTATCAAGGCACTATCTTGCGCACGAAAGGGTCTCCGATTCTTGATCTGCAGCCTCCGCAGGGCTTTACCCGCGAGATTCAACGTGACCTGTTAGATTCGATTCGCTCTGCCAACGAAACGCATGCTGCTAGCCGAGTCAGCAACACCGACTTAACAGCCAGAATCGCTTCCTATGAGCTCGCTTATCGGATGCAGGTGTCGGCCCCCGAGCTAGTGGACTTGGAGCAAGAAACGGAAGAGACGTTTAACCTCTATGGTGTCCGCGACGCAAAGACAGCAGACTTTGGTAAACGCTGCTTGATCGCTCGGCGAATGGTGGAACGCGGCGTACGCTTCATTCAGTTATACTCCGGCGGCGCCCATAATGATGACAACTGGGATGCCCACGGCGATTTAGAAAACAACCATAACAAGCATGCGGGAGCGACCGACAAACCGATCGCAGCCCTATTGAAAGACCTCAAGCGCCGCGGTTTATTGGATGAAACGTTGGTCATCTGGGGAGGCGAGTTTGGGCGGCAGCCCACGGCTGAATATGCCATGGGCTCCGGTCGCGACCACAATTCGTTCGGCTTTACCATGTGGATGGCCGGCGGCGGGATTAAAGGTGGCGTCAGTGTCGGAACTACGGACGAACTAGGGGCGACGGCTGCTGATCGACCACTGCATGTGAAGTACTTGCATGCCACGATGTTGCATCAATGTGGACTAGATCCGAACCGCTTATCTTACTTCTTCAGCGGACTTGATCAGAAGCTGGTCGGCGTCGAACACGTCGAACCCATCCGCGAAATCATCTCGTAAAGTCCTACCGCGTGAGCACCAAATTGCCGTGCTATTGGCTCGATTCGGTTCCATTTCATGCGTTGACTTGAGTTTTCCATTGTCAACTGGATGCGGCAAGGGTATCGTCATGCCGTTGCCAAAAGGGCAAAAACACTCTGAAGAAAATCGTCTACTAGAACTTGCTGGCCAGCGCTGGCTCGAATGCTGATTATGAATATCGAATCGTTACTCAACAATACCGCCAATCAATATGGAGTAAGCACCGACGCCGTTCGCTGCCTGTGGGAAGCTTTGCTGCGCGGCCAAGGCTCGATGGCACAATTCAACCACTACGAGCTTGGTGGCTCCGGCCAGTGGATGGCCGGCGGTATGACCATGGTGGGTGACATGTTTAACTATGGGTTAAAGTCTAAGGTCGATGGTATTTGTAATGCATTAGCCGATGCCGCTCGCAACAACCCGCCGCCCCAACCCAACTTCAACAGTGGGTCGTTTCAAAGTCAGTCCAGCGGATCGGGTACCAATTTTATCTCGCAAGGCTATGGACAGAATTGGTGGCCCAGCGATTTAGGTTCACCCAATAGCGTGGGCAGCCAAAACAATCTGCAGTATGCCTACTTCTCCGGCCCGCGACGCTTGGTGATCAATCAAAACGGCAATATCACCATCTATGACACTTTGAATCATTCGATTAGCGGTGTTTCGCAGCAGCAAGGTGGTTCCGACTCGTTGACCTTTTCCAGCCAATTTGGCACCATCCGCGTGAACGATCTGCCGATTGTTCAGCCGCAGTCAACCAATACATCCAGCCAAGACACTTCGATTTCTAATACCCAACAATCACCTCCGGTACCTTATCCAAATTTTGCAGAAGCTCAGCCGCCGGTTTCGTTTAGCCCAGAACCAACGATGAACGATTGGTCTCAGCCACCGATCATCGAAGATACGCCGGTTGTGAATCAAGACATGCTGCCAGCCATGAACTCAAATGGCAATCAATCGCCTGCGTCCAACGGCAATCAAGGCGAAGACCCATTTTCGTTGCTTGAGAAGCTTGGCAAGCTTCGCGATGCAGGGATTTTGACCGACGATGAGTTTGCGAGCAAGAAAGCCGAGTTGCTGAAACGCATCTAATATGCGGGAGTGAGCTCTGAAGTTGGATCGCGTTGTTCTAAATATCAGACCCCTTGTTCATACCAGACACGCTGGCAGGGGGCACATGCTCCGAAAAGATCGCTTCCATCGTTTCAATCCATCGCGGTAGATCATGATTGGTCATCACATACCGCTCTGCATCTGCGACCTGAGCGGCTACGAAATCTGATTGCGTAGATAGCTTTTGCAGTTGTTGGCACCACGCATCGACGTCTGATGGATCCAACAGGCAGCCTCGTTCGTTGTGGCCGATCAGCTTTTGCAAACCGCCAGCTCGGCTGGACGCGATTACGGGAACACGACAGACCATCGCTTCCATCACCACATTGGGAAATCCTTCGTACAGGCTGGGCAAGCACAAGCAGTCGCATCGGGACACAATGGCATGTGGATTGTCGAGTACACCATGGAAGGTCACTTGTCGCTCGATATCCAAAGTATGCACACGCTGTTCGAGTTCGGTGCGCAGAACGCCGTCACCAATCAAATGTAGGTGGAGCGGGTGGCCCAGTGATTGAAGCTTTGCTACGACGTCCAGCAGCAATTGGTGATTCTTTTCGGAGGACAGTCGTCCTAGGACAGCGACATTCAGACCATCAAATCGCGTAAAGGACGATGGCGGAGCGGCCTCGCAATTCGATCGGATCTTTTGATAATGGATGGGGCTGGGCACAATCGTCCACCGATCTGGCGCGATATTGTAGAACGCACTAGCGTCCGCGGCCGATTCTTCGCTGACCGCTAGCAGTCGATCAGCACTGCTGTAGGACCAGCCTAGGATGCGACGTTTCAGTCCCATCCAGCGCTGTCGCGACTGCCCGAAATCTTTGCTAGGCGGGCTGACGACGGTGACCACACGAGCTACGGGTAGCCTGCGCATAGCCGCCGCGCCTAACATCACCGTGTGATACAATCGATCGTAAGTGACCTGGATTTGATGTCGCTTGACAACGTTTCGCAGCTTGCGAACTTGAAGTCCGAACAATGCGCCGGGGATGACCGCATATCGCGAGGCGTCTTGGTCCGCGAAAGCTTCTACCGGGACATCCTTTGGTATCTGGCTCAGCAACGCCCCCATACGGTAAGTCAAATAGAGATGCGGCGATATTCGATCTCGATGCAAATGGTCCAATAACTGCAGCATCTGACGTTCGCTACCGCCGCTTTCCATGGTTGAAGTACAACAAAGTAGGTTTATGGGCATGGAAGCGTCGATGGTCAGGTAAATTCGATCGAAAGTATCGAATAGGTAGCGCAGTGGTGAATCCTGAATCCTATAATAACAAGTTAACTTTTCCAGATGCCCAGCCGCTCCGTGCCGTCGGACCAAGCCATTGGTTTACGCGGACGGAGCAGTTCTGACGATTATTCCAGTTGCATCGACTGCGACAGTTGCACATGAAGCCAACTTCGAGCCATTCATCGCCGAAAGAATCGATCGATCCCTTTGCGGATCTTCCGTTCGATGACGGCTCCAGTCCGATTGACACGGTAGATTCGCGATGGGCAGATTATCAAAAGCAGCAACGCGAGTCTGAGAGAATCCCGTTGTCCCACGCTACCAAGTCGGCGGATGCTAAAAAACAGAGTAGTCCAGCGAACGCGACTCGACTTCCACCGCAGGCTCCCCCGCAGCCGCCCAAGGCGACAACGCAGCTAGAAAGCGCCGCGTCCGAAGCTATTGCCCCCGCCGCAGTGACTCAAGTGAAAAGAACCGCTGGAGCGCCAAGCAAACGTCCAGCATGGCGTAGCCGGGACTTTGCCGCTTTTCTTAGCAGCCTCATTTGCCACACGCTGATCTTCATTGTGCTGATGTCGCTGGTAATCGCGGCAGGTAATTCCGGCGGCGACAAATCGTCTTTGATTGTAACCACGGGTAACCAATCCGAAACCGACATCGTAAGCTTTGAAATACCTTCACCGACCGCCAACGACCAGCAAAGCGCTTTGAATAATCAGCGGCAGATGATGTCCAATTCAGCGCAGCAAGATACGGTTGCGGTCTCGCCGCAGCAAGCTTCCCCATTGGGAGTGGGGCAAGTATCGATCGATATGGCCAGCGCGAATCGAAGCCAAGCGGGATCGGAACTGGATAGCCTGAACGATAGTTCTTCAACTCCGTTTTTTATTCCAACCGGCGAAGTGTTCGGCGGTTTTTCACTGGATGGCCGCCAAGCTGGTAAGCGTCATGAGCTAGCGATGGCCAATGGCGGTAGCGCAGCGACCGAAGCAGCGGTAGAAGCGGCGATTGTTTGGTTGGTCAAGCACCAGTTCCGCGACGGCAGTTGGAGCACGATCCAAGACCACCCCGATTGCATGGGTCGATGCCGCAATGGATCGCGTGAAGATGGTCGCCAAGGCATTCGTCAACCCAAAACGGTAGCCGCAACAGGCTTGGCTTTGTTAGCGATGCTGGGCGCGGGTTACACGCACCGTGAAGGCCCCTATCGCGATGAAGTCTATCGTGCTCTGTCGTATCTGCTGGGTGCGATGCAAAACGGCGATCGCTCGCCTGCCGATCCCCGGATGCCAGGGCAGTTCGTCGCGCATTCGAAACACTTGATGTATGAACAAGGCATTGCGACCTTTGCACTTTGCGAAGCTTACCAGATGACTAAGGATGCTTGGCTAGAACCAGGTTGCCAACGCGCCATCAACTTTATTCGCTCATCCCAGTCCTATGATGGTTCATGGGGTTACTTTCCATCTCAATCCGGCGATCTATCGATCGTTGGCTGGCAGATGATGGCTCTGCGCAGCGCAGCGGCAGCAGGATTAGTCGTGCCAACCACGAACGTTCGCAAGATCGATAAATTTCTCGACAGCAAATCGATGGACAGCGGTACCGTATACTTTTATCGCGAAGTTCGTGCGCCAGTTCCAGAGATGACTGCGATCGGGGGACTGATGCGATTAATGCGTGGCTGGAGTCCTACAGATCCTCGTATTCGAAAGAGTATCGAACATGTTGTCTTCCGCGGCCCTGGCGAAGCCGACGATGGACCTGAATCAACCGATGTTTACTTCAATTACTACGCAACGAATTTCTTGTTTTACAGCCAGGCAAGCGTGTGGCCATTGTGGAACGAAAAGATGAAGGCAATCTATCTTTCGACACAAGCCAAAGAAGGCCATGAAGCGGGCAGTTGGTTTGCTTATGTCGAAGGCATTGAGGGCAATGGCTTTACCAGCAGTGAATCCGACCATGGCTTAAATCAAGTTGGCGGGCGTTTGTATACCACAGCCATGGCTGCTTTGACGCTGGAAGTTTACTATCGCATCCTGCCGATTCAACAAGACGCCACCAAGATCAATTTTGAGCTTTAGGCAAACTCGATCCATCCATCTTCGGTGGATTACTGGAATCGGATCAATAGAAGGCCTACGCGAGGTTACTCTAGCAGCCAGTCCAAATCAAATCTCGCTAGTGTAATCTTCTGATAACCATCGCGTTCGTAGAGGCAAAGAATGTTTCGGTCTGAGAGAACAGCCAAGCAGGAATAAGCTGAACTTCCTGCGTACAACTGTCGCGAAATCGGCCAAGTCAAACCGTCATCTAAACTTGCTCGAATCGTGAGCTTTTCGCGTTTGGTTTCGCTGGCGGGATTGCTAAACAGGAGTATGCCCCTAGGTGACCTCTCGTGTTCCCATGCGAATCGTCTCAAGCTCGCTTGGCAAATAGGATCAATCAGCACGGGATCGATCCGCTGATCGCTCCACGATTGACCTCCATCGTTGCTCCAGGCGATCTGCCTCGCTTTAGCGGACTTCGCATAGCTGCGCATATTCAACATCAGTCGACCGTCGCTCAATTCGACCACTTCGCACTCGTTGACTTCCGATTTGGGAGTGACGCCTGCTAACTGCCAAGACTCGCCGCCGTCATCCGAGAAGATGACATGCGAGAAGTACGATGTCTGGTCGCTCTCGATGACCTTATGATCGCATGGGATGATCAAGCGACCTGCAAAGTCAGCATTGCGCATTTGAATACCAGCTCCAGGACCTGTTGCATACCAAGTCCAATGCGGCAGTTTGACTTGTCGCGTGATCTCCTTAGGTTCGCTCCAAGACACGCCATCGTCCTGCGAATGAACAACGAACACCCGACGTGAATTTTCGTCATAGCCGGGCTGGATATCTTTCTCCGCAATGGAACCAGCGTTCCAAGTTAGCAGTAACGAAATACGTCCACTGTTTTGATCGACCACAGGACAGGGGTTACCAACAGTGTTAGCGCCATCGTCCCAAACGACTTCCAGTTCGGTCCACGTAAAACCGCCATCGGTGGAACGTCGTTGGACCAAGTCAATGTCACCGCTATCGGACAATCCGAACTTCCTCGCTTCGCAAAAAGCGATCAAGCTTCCCGACTTGGTTTGCAAAATCGAGGGGATTCGAAAACCTGCATACCCCGCTTCGCCAGCAACAAACAGATCTTGCTCGTGGAGAAGCGGTTGCGAATCTTGGCCGAGCGCTCTTGGAAGTGATCCGCTGAGGAACGAGAGGCCCGAGAGAATTAGGAGCAGACGCATTGCAAAAAGTGTCATGCGGAATCCCTTAAGTAGTGTGCTGAACGGCTAAAAGGCGGGGAAAGCAAATAGGGCTGACGCTTCAGGGTCGATCAGAACCGCAGCAATTCTCGCATGGCGGCCAAAGTATCATCAGGTCTTAACAAGACTAAACCGCAGGTCATGATTAGAATTGCGATCCCGACGACCAGCCAGCTACTTAGCCGATGGATTTTCCTGGGCTCGGCGGCAAACTTGGCCTGCAAAGTGTGCTGAAGATTAGACCAATTAGTGAGATTTTGATGCCGAGAGCTGCTGGTAATTTGGACTGTTCGTTCACCATTTCGAACTTCGACATTCCCTTCGATTTGAAGTTGTGGACAATGAAACGACAAACCTGCCCATTTGGTTTGTTCGTCCAGGGATTTCAGGCAGTCGCAAAGCTGTTGGACAAATCTGGAGGAATCGGCAGAATAGACCACGATGCGAGGACGCTGCCCCATAGCGACCAAGGACAGCAACAGCAAATACAACATGGTTAAAGCCAGCCAGACCCAACCGCCCATGATGTTGAAAGCCGACTGGGGAAAAAACAAGCTGAATGGCCCGACCAAAAACAACCCAATACAAGCCAGCCCCAACGCCACAAAGTCGCGGGAACCAGACACCACCACCGGTCGTAGTTGGCTGTTACACCAGCCGATTACCGCCAAGTATGTGCCTATGGGCAGCAATATGACAAGTAATGTAAAGGTATCGAACATGGATAGATCCTAGTGATGCGTCCGCAGTCCAGTCAGCACGTCCAGCGTATTGATACCCAAGACCACTTGGACCACCCCAATTTTATAGCGTAAGCCATTTATCACAACCATCTACGGTAAACCTAAAGTTTGGACAGAACACTATGTCAAAAAGAGATGAGGCAAGTTCATCCTCTTCCGCGTCGGAATTCAAGTCGTCGAATTTCGATCGCGGGTGGCTGGACCCCAAGCGTGCAGCCCAAGCGTTTCTCAGTAGCTTCGACCAATGGCGATACTCACGCACGTGGGGTACAGCGGCTGTAGGTATCGTCCCGCTGGCCATTTTGCTTGTGGTATTCGGTGTCGTCATGTGGGGCAATACGTTTGCCGCAAGCAGCCTTCTGACGAATTACTTGGAAGCCGCAGAAGCCGCCGCCCCGGTGAAAGAAGACGGAACGGGCGCTGATGAAGAACTCAAACAGATGGAAGGCTCCAACTCTCAGGCCGCAACCGAGGGTGACGGAACCGCAGAAGCCCAAAAGCTGAAAGAGCGACAGGAATTAGCGGACTACGCGTTTCTGCTGTACCAACGGGTGCTTAATCAGGAATCAAACAACAAACGAGCGAAGTATTATGTGGCGGCTCAAATGGCCCAGCGGGGCGATCTGACCAAAGCAAGGTCGATGATGGACACTTTGGCCCCTGATGACACCGATGGCTATCCCGCCGCGCATGCTTGGAAAGCCTACGACATACTGCGCAGCTCTGCGATGACACAACAATCGGTCGACGAAAAACAGTTAGAGCATCACTTGGATTTGGCTGCGCGATGGGCGGGCACCAGCCCACAACTGTTGATCCAACGCGCCAAGATGTTGGAGGATGACGGCAAGATCAATCAAGCTCTCGCCATGTATTCCGTAGCCGCGGACCGTGACCCAAATTTCCGGCTCCTGTTGGCAAGCGCCTTCCGTCGTCATAACCAGCCCGCTCGCACGCAACAAGCGATCCAGAGTGCCGTGAATTATTACTCCCGTAATCTGAACACGGAAGAAGAGAAGACAGAGGACCGAATGAAGGTCGCCGAAGCCCATCTGTTGAGCGGCGAAGTGCTAAAAGCAGTCGCGGTTTTGGAAGAAGGTCTCGTCCGACGTGAAAACAAAGCGGAATATCGTCGGGCTATTTCTCAAGTCTTGCGGTCGGCGTACATGAGTTCCGCTCAACTCGACCAGTCCAGCTTTAAAGCAAACCTCGTCTTGCTGGATCGAGCAATAGAGGCGGACCCTGCCAATCCAAACCTTCAAAACGACTTGAATAACCTGACAGCGTTGCTGGCTCAACCATCTGCAATTGACGATGGGATTCGATCGCTGAACGACCAACTTGCCAGTGCGTCATCTCCACTGTTGAGCCACTTGCTGCTCGCCAACTTGCACTACATCAAGCAATCTCAGGAAACAGCTCAACTGCATTGGGATTTAGCTCTGAAGATCAATCCGAATATCGTGGTCGCATTGCGAAGTTATGCTTTATCTCTGGCGTTGCAACCAGAACCAAATTTCGATCGTGCGCTTGAGTTGATTGAGCAAGCGGTAACACAAAGCGATAACGCCCCAGACGTGCTCGATGCCAAAGGGGACATTTTGATGCGTATGAACCGCACCGAGGATGCCATCAATGCATATCAAGCTGCCGTGCTCAAGTCCCCAATCATGACCGTGCAAACACGAAAGAAATTGGTCTCCATTTACACCGACCAAGGGGAAGAAGACAAAGCAAACCGCGAAATGAAATTTGTGGAACTGATCGAGCGACGGATAGAGGAACTTCGTAACCAACAGATCGCGGCCACCAAGTCAAAGAATCAAGCGAAATCAGACGATGCGTTGATCAAGGAATTGCAATTAGGCGACCAACCCCTGGAGGACGAAGATTTGAAACTGGAATTGAACCCAGCCAATGCGTCGCAGCAACCGCCAGAAGCAGCTCCAGAGGAACAAGGCCTGGAGGCTCTCATACAAGACCTCCAAAGTGGTAAGGACGAAAGCGAAAACTAACTCCGAAGAAAGCTCGCGAGTCAACGCTGCACTACGCCGTCCCGTCATGGATTCGGGAGTTCGGCACACAAACTGCTGATACCTATACGACAAAGTTGTAGCCCAGTGCTGACACGCTTGTGACAGCAGGCTAGCGATTTGAATCGAGAAGCAGCCTGGAAGATCGACTTTCAGTCGGTTGCTTTCTATAGCTCAGGTCGGCTACGAGATCGAAGTACTAGACCAAACTGAATCCATTTTACCTGTAGCTATACGTTATCCAGCGGCATTGCTTGTGAAGCTCACTTCTCTATCACCGTTTTGGTTCGTGCGAAATGGGCTCATCGCCACATACCCACCCCTTGATCGGAATCTCCTGTGTGATTGCGTGGTCGTCGGAGCTGGTATCACCGGCGCGCTGTTGGCTCAGCGGCTCACCTCCGACGGCCATCACGTAATAGTGCTCGATAGCCGTGATATTTGTACCGGCAGTACCTCGGCCAGCACAGCGTTGATACAGTACGAGATTGATATCTCGATGATCGATATGGCGTCGCTGATTGGCGAGGAAGCTGCCTCGCGGGCTTACCAACTTTCGCATGCTTCGATCGATCAGTTCGAAAGCATCGTGCGATCGTTGGAGGTTGACTGCGGTTTTCAGCGTTGCACGAGCATTTACTTTGCAGAAGAAAAGCAAGCCGCAATCAAGTTAGCCAATGAAGCTCGTGCAAGAATCGCTTTGGGCTTGGACGTGACGTACCATAACGCGGACGAAGTTCGCGAGCGTTTTGGATTGCAAGGCCAAGCGGCTTTGTCCAGCCAGCAAGCGGCTAGTTGTGATCCCTATCGATTAGCGCATGCCCTGCTAGCCGATGCGGTCAGCAAGGGCGCAGGCATCTATGACCGAACCAATGTCGACCGTTTTGAAGACCGTGGCAGCAAGGTTCGCTTGCACACTTCGCGTGGCTTTCATGTCGACGCCAACCATGTGGTCGTAGCGACTGGTTACGAGTCGCAAAGTTTGCTTAAGGAAAAGGTCGTCAACTTAGACAATACGTACGCGTTGGTTTCGCAACCGCTGGTCGATTTGGCAAATTGGCGTGAGGACTGGTTGCTTTGGGAAGCCAAAACTCCGTATTTGTATTTGAGGGTGACTGCGGATCGACGATTGCTGGTTGGCGGAGAGGACGATCGGTTTCATAGTCCAACGCGGCGTGATGCGGCGTTGGCTAGTAAAGCGAAACAGATTGAAAAGAAGGCCCGAGCATTGCTTCCGAACCTACTATGGGAACCCGAGTTCGCTTGGGCGGGCACATTTGGCCGGACTCGCGATGGACTGGCGTATATTGGCGAAAGCCCCGAGTACCCTCGCTGCCAATTCGCGCTCGGATTCGGCGGCAACGGAATTACCTTCAGCGTGATCGCAGCCGAGATGATTTCGCAGCAGATCGCCAGCGGGCAGATGGAGCATGCTGACTTGTTTCGTTTTGGCCGTTAAGATTTGCACATTCTGCGCGATAAAATGGCAAAAAACAGGGAAAAAGGGCAATTCACGTGCCTTGCCCACGTCGCTTTGCCCTTGCCAGTGACGCAGGTTTGGAGGATACTGCTCGACCCGCGAAACTGAGGAAAACCCTCACCAATTCGCATTTACGAAAAGTCGCTTGACCGGCCGCAACGCGTGGTTGTGTTGTTGGATCAAGCTATTCAGCGGTGCGTCCGCCGTTGATTCGCAGACTGTTAATGACGGTCTTGCATGTTGTTCGCTGCTGGGACGAGTGGCAGGAGAGTCTAAAAAATGGCCCGTTATACTGGTCCTAAAACCCGCGTGAACCGTCGATATGGTGCTTTGCTGTATGAAAACGCAGGCGTCACTCGCGCCTTTGATAAGCGTAAGGACAGCACGCCCGGTATGCACCCCAAGCCACGCCGCACTAGCAACTACGGTACTGCGTTGGCCGAAAAACAAAAAATCAAGTACTACTATGGCTTGGGCGAACGACAATTGCGTCGATATTACGCCGAAGCGGTCCGCCGCGTGGGCAATACCGGGGAATTGATGCTCCTGATCTGCGAACGACGTTTGGACAATATCGTGCGTCGCGCTGGTTTGACCAAAACTCGCCCGCAAGCTCGCCAAGGCATCACGCACGGCCATATTTTGGTCAATGGCAAAAAGGTTTCCTCGCCCAGCTACATCTGCCGCGTCGGCGATGTCATTGAAGTTCGCGGACGAGAGACCGTTCGTAATCTGTATCGCGGCATCATCGCCAACAACTCGCCAACGCCAATCGATTGGCTTGCGTTTGACAGCGAAGGCTTGAAAGTCACCGTCCAGGGTGCTCCCGGACCTACCGACATTTCCTTGCCTGTGAACGCAAACATCGTGGTCGAATTCTTGGCTCGATAAGCGTTGCGGTTGGCAGATCTGTATCGTTTTGTCGCTTGTGTTGCAAAGCGGCTAGCTATTTCGGTTAGCCGCTTCTCACTTTTAGGGTTTCATAAATGCACGCACCTTTAGTTGTTTTAGGCGGTGGTCCTGGCGGTTATGCCGCAGCGTTTTTGGCGGCAGACGAAGGCATGCAAGTCACCCTGGTCGAATCGGAAGGTCGGCTGGGAGGTACTTGTTTGCTGCGTGGTTGCATCCCGTCGAAAGCTTTGCTGCACGTTGCCAAAGTGATCCACGAAGCCCAAGAGCTGACCGATGACTGGGGCGTGCAGTTTGAAAAACCTAAAATCAGTATCGATGCGGTTCGCGAGCGGAAGGACAAAGTAATTTCCACGCTCAGTGGCGGCTTAGCTCAACTGGCCAAACGCCGCGGCGTGACCGTCATCAAAGCCAAAGGCCGCTTTGAATCCAGTACCTCGCTGATTTTGGAAGGCGACGACGAGTCAATTCCAGAAGACAATAAGCTGACGTTTGATCATTGCGTGCTGGCCACTGGCAGTATCCCTGCTATGCCGCCCGCCTTTCAAATCGGATCTTCCCGCGTCATGGATTCCACGGGGGCGTTGGATCTCAAAGACATCCCCAAACGACTGCTGGTCATCGGTGGTGGATACATCGGCTTGGAAATGGGCAGCGTGTATGCATCACTCGGTTCCGAAGTCACCGTGGTGGAATGGACCGCTGGACTACTTCCTGGTGCGGATCGCGATCTGGTCAAACCGCTGCAAAAGCGGCTTGAAAAGCTCTTTGACAAACGAATTTATACCAATACAAAAGTTGGCTCGGTGGCTGAAGTTGGCGATCAAGTCGAAGTGACCTTTGAAGGACCCGGGAAATACGGCCACGAACGATTCGATCGCGTCTTGGTTAGCGTCGGCCGTCGCCCTCGCACCTTTGACATCGGCCTCGAAAACACTAAAGTCGAAGTTGACAAACGCGGCTTTGCGGTCTGCGACAAACGGCAGCGAACGGCTGATCCACACATTTTAGCCATCGGTGATGTCGCAGGCGATCCGATGCTGGCTCACAAAGCGACTCACGAAGGCCGCATTGCAATCGAAGCGTTGCTGGGCCATCCAGCCGAATTTGACAAGCTCGCCATTCCAGCAGTGGTCTTTACCGATCCTGAGATTGCTTGGGCGGGTCTGACCGAGGAACAAGCGGTCCGCGAAGGTCGGAATGTGAAAGTAGAAACGTATCCGTGGGCAGCCAGCGGACGGGCTCAAGCTCTCAATCGTCCTGAAGGTTTAACCAAGTGGTTGATCGATCCGGAAACCGATCGCATCGTGGGCTGCGGCATTGTCGGAGCAGGGGCCGGCGAACTGATTTCGGAAGCGGCATTGGCCATCGAAATGGGTTGCAACGTGCGCGACATCACCGAGACTGTGCACCCTCATCCAACCCTCAGCGAAACACTGATGAACGCTGGCGAAGTGTACTTTGGTACGGCAACGGAAATCTATAAACCGAAGAAGCACTAAGTCCAATCTACCGATCTTTGACATACGCCACTGGCGGTTGGATTTGGTCAGGATCAGACTTTGCAAGTTTCACAAATTCACCGATACAAGGCGGACAGCAAAACTGATACGTCTTGCCGCCAATGACCCACGTACATTCTGGGTTCGCTTTGGTTCGCGTGATGGGACAAAGCTGGTCGCCGGGCTTTGGCTGGAAATCATGTTTGGCTTGGAAGTTTACGTAAGCCTCCGATGCCGTTCGATTTCCGTTGGCGACGATATCTTTGTCGGTATATAGTCCGCCAGGCAACAAGTACAACTCTTGCTGTCGGCTGGCCGGTAGATTGGCGGGCATCTCTGGTCCGTCGTTTGGTGGATTCCACGCGACTCCCAATCGATGGCGTGTGCCCTGTATCTGCAGATTATCAATCGTGATCTGCAGCGGAGGCCGCAAGGTCTTAATTTCGACGACGGCCGTGAAACGCGATGCTCGCTTGGAAGAATCGCCGCGGGTGGGATTGGGGGCCAGGGTCGCTTCTATCCGTTGTCCTTGTGCATCTCGTAGCTCGACAAACAACGGCAGTCGGTCCACTTCGATCACTTCGCTTTCATCGCGCCCCAATGTGTAGATCGATAGCTCGCCTTCTTCAGTTAACAACACTTCCGCATGCAATGTATCGCGGGCAAACGAAGCGATGATGCCGCCATGAGCCCCCAACCGATGCTCATGCTCCGAACTCGGACTGCTTGGCAAACTGCTTGGCGTTGATTCGGTTGCAAATCGAGTGAAGCCCCACAGGGCAAAAGAAGCGATGACCGCGACGATGGCTATCGAGTCGACGATCGCGGAGCCTTGCTGGCGGCGAGCGAAGTCCTGTTTGCTATTCATGGTGCTCTGCTGCCGTTAAAGGTATAGCGTAGTTGAATATGTTCTGCCGTTTGGTTTACTCGTTGCGCTAGCAGAATCAGCGACACAAGTAGATAAGAAGCACAAGCTGGCATCCACATAATCAGGCCTGCAAGTTGTTGATCTTCAATCAGCGAAAAGCCCCAGAGCGTCGATCGCCCTTCGTACGTCAGGTACCATGGTTCCGGTGATAGAGTCATCATGACACCCAGAACCGTTGTGTGCAGCGTGGTGCCAAACAGCGACAGCACTGCCAACGGTGCTGCCAATCGCCGTTGACTCATGGGGTCGATCAGCGTGCGCCAGTAAAGTAAGGCCGCGATGAAGAAGCAAAGGTGCTGTGCATCATGCACCCAAGCCCATCGTAATGCTGCATTGTACAGCACCGGGACATGCCACAACCAAGTCACCAGCGCATAGAGTCCCCACATCGCGACGTGATTCCAGCTCGCATCGCTCAGCCAATGAAAGATACCACTGCGACTTGCCAGACGAGCAATCTTTCGCCGGGCTGTTAATGATAGGCTCCAAAAGCAAACGAGCCCTGGTTTCCCAAGCACTAGCAGTGGTGCGGCGACTGTCATCAGCAGCATGTGCTGAACCATATGAGCCCACGCAACCTGTTCGCTTAATAGATCCAGCGGTGAAACAAGAGCAATCGCTAACGCCAACCAGCCCAGCAGAAAGCACCACGCGTTCCACGATTCGATGACGCGACTGACACCCACGCGTTGCCAGATCGCTATCAGACCGCGAGCATAGAACCAACCAAGAAGCGTTAGATTCAAAAGCAGTACGATATCGAAGTTCCAGTCGCTGGCCGTTACCACACGGTCCAGCGGTGCGCCATGTGCCCAAGCGGAGCTTGGCATCAACCACAGACTCAGCAGAACCGCCAAAGGTAGCTTGCGGCACATCCTGAAGTGCCCTGCGTGCAGTAGAGTTCGCGTGGGTTGCAGCATAGGTCAGCACCCCGTCAAGTAAAACCAAATCGGAAGGCTTTGCACAAGAACGATCAGCAAGAAGAATAGGCTTGCAATCCAGCCCGCCTTGGCCAGCAACTGACGGTTTCCGGACCGATCGTACATGTCAGGACTCTCTGGGCGGGCTGGAACTCCCATCTCATGCTGCAGGACACTGTACGCCATCCAAATAACCCAGACTCCAGCGGTAGCCGCTGCGAGTGTCACGGCCAAGATCGCCCATGCAATCCCCGTGATGCCAAACAACTGCCACTGATGCAACTCAGCAAAGCAACCCCATTCAGCGATGAAAGCTACGGATAGAAAGTGCACGGTCCATACAATCCCCCCACCCCAAATACCCGTCCACCACCGACAATCGACATCCATCGAGCTATCGACAGCCTGTGTTGCATCATTGTGTTGGTTATTTGAAGCACTCATGTTTACCCCGGCAAGAAGTATGGCGATAGGTACAAAGCGATGAACCCAAGCAAGCCGACGGCAGCGATCAGCCTCCATTGCAGCGAGGCTAGCTCTAAGTTCAAGAGAATGCTCTCGTGATACTGACGATGTTTATTCTTGGAGCGAACGAAGGCAATCACGCTTATCACCACACCGATCAGTACCGCCAGCAACACAGACCAACTCAACACAAAAAACGCAGAAGCATAGGCGTTGATGATCGGAGTGAATCCCACGGTCCAGAACTCCCAGCACTTGATCGCAATGAAGCTCATTCCACAGACAATGGCTGTCAGCGTTCCATGTCCGGCGTACGACCATTGTTGCTTGCGGTATTGGCTCAGCCCAAAATCTTGAGCCGCCCACCCTGCCAACAGCAATCCATATCCGATGATCGCAGGCCACAAGCCAGGATTGCCAATCTCAGCGGGCGGCCACTGCTGGGAAAACAAGCGTAGATAAAAGTAGGTGTATAGCAAGGCTGAAAAGGCGGCTCCATACATTGCTAGCCAGCAGACCATGGCCCACCAAACCGTGGAACGAGTCCCCGTCGACGTAACAGGTAAGCCAATTTGTGCGGGCAGATCGCTGGTTCGCAGCATCTCCAATACTGCAGTTTGAGGCCACAACCAACGCAACAAGAAGACGATGAGGCTGGCCAAGCCAAACGCAGCCACAATGTATGCTCCGGTTAGAATGCCAATGGCCAAAATCGCAGTGGCAACTGCAGCGACGAGCGGCACATACGATGGGCCAGGCAAATACTGAATTGCTTGCGGCTGCGTGTCGGTGGCATCCGTGATTAGATTGCCTCGCCAATCTTGCGGCTGGGCCGTTAAGGCGCGTTGTAACTGCAACAACTGTGGGTCAGGATCGCGTTCCAATTCCCACAGTGGATGGCGGCCGCGAACGATGGGAAACGTAATGAAAGAGAAAATCGGCGGCGGCGACGGAATCGACCATTCCAGCGAGTCGCCGTTCCAAGGATTATCGCCTGCTTCCGATCCTCGCTTTCGAGAATAGAGCATATCAATCACAAACAGTAACACGCCCAGGGCCATCAAGAATGCACCGCAGGTTGCCAACAGATTGTAGCCCTCTAACTCCAACTCACGCGGATAGGTGTAGACACGCCGCGGCATGCCCAGCATCCCCATGATGTGCATTGGAAAGAAAGTCAGATTGAACCCGATAAAATTAGCCCAAAAACCGACTAACCCAAGTCGCGGATGCAACATGTGCCCGCTCACTTTGGGGTACCAATGATATAGACCAGCAAAGATGGGAAAGATCACGCCGCCAATCAGCACGTAGTGCATATGGGCGACGATAAAGTAAGTGTCGTGGACTTGCACATCAAAGGGTACCACCGCAATCATCACTCCAGTCAATCCACCCAGCACAAACAGGAACATGAATCCCAACGCATACATCATCGCTGGATGGAGCCTGGGGCTGCTTCGCCAGAGTGTAGCGATCCAAGCGAAGATTTGGATACCGCTGGCAATAGCGATCATCAAGCTGGCCGCCGTAAAGAATGTCATCGACAGCGCTGGTAAACCTGCGGCGAACATATGATGCACCCACAAACCAAAGCTGACAAAACCGGTTAACACGATAGCAGCCACGATCAACGCGTAGCCAGCGATCTTCCTGCCCGCGGCAATTGGAATGATGGCCGAGATAATGCCCGCTGCGGGCAAGAACATGATATACACCTCGGGATGCCCGAAGAACCAAAACAAGTGTTGCCACAGCAGGTTACTGCCGCCTCGCTCGACATCAAAAAAAGCGGTCCCTACTGCTCGATCTAACTCAAGGAGCACCGTCGCCGTCAAAAGCACAGTGAATGCGATAAGGATCATGATCCCAACAACCAGGAAGGACCATACCAGGATTGGCATTCGCGCCAACGTCATCCCAGGGGCTCGGAACTTTAAGATCGTCACGACAATTTCTAGACCTGCTGTGAGCCCGGCGACTTCCACCAAACTCAAACCTAATAGCCAGAAGTCGGTCGATATGCTGGTGTAGCGGTCGGTAGAATAAGGTGTGTACCCAAACCAGCCAATGTCGGGGACCTCGCCAAACAGGAAGCTTGCGTAGAAAATCACGCCGCCACACAAGTAGACCCAATAGCCATACGCGGTCAGTCGTGGAAATGCGACATCACGTGCCCCGATCATCATCGGCAATAAGTAAAGCGCCAAACCTTCCAAGAATGGGACGGCGAACAGGAACATCATGGTCGAGCCGTGCATGGTGAACAGCTCGTTGTACAACTGTGGCCCAAGGAAATTATTGTGAGCGATCGTTAGTTGCACGCGCATCAGCAACGCGAGCAAGCCGCCGATCAGAAAGAACGTAAACGCGGTGATCATAAACCGCTTGCCAAGAATCTGGTTGTTGACTTCCGACAAGACGCCGGGAAATCCACGTGCAGGAGCCCACGTCTGCCGCAGACGCTGCTCTTTGTCGCTCATGTTCTTGATGGTCGATTCCATAGTCATGCTTTGTCCTACTTCAAGCTTTCCAAGAATTCGACCAAAGCCAGTAAGTCATCTTCATCTAGCGGCGTCGCGGGCATGAGATTCCCAGGCTTAAGCCCTTGCGGATCGCGAATCCATTTGGCCGCGTTCTCGTGATTGTTACGCAGTAAGCCAGCCGCAATCGTTTGGCGATCACCGAAGTGCGTGAGATCTGGCCCTCGCTTCTGAGCGGCTGGGCGATCACCTACTGTGTGGCAGCTATTGCAGTTCGATTTGAGAAAGACGTCTTGGCCGCGTTGATGTTGCGGATCAAGCGAAAGTTCGAAGGGTTGCTGACGACGGGCTAGCCAAGCATCAAAGTCATCGCGAGACAAAGCGACTATCTCGAGTGCCATCAGTGCATGCTGGACGCCGCAGTACTCTGCACATTGGCCTCGATATACGCCCGGCTTATTGGCTTGTATCCACGCCACGTTCACTCGATCGGGCAGCAGGTCGGTTTTACCCTGCAGATTTGGAATCCACAGGCTGTGCGTCACGTCTGCAGACTTCAATTCCAATCGCACCGGCTCCCCCACTGGAATGCGGATCTCGTTGGCGATTTCAAAGTCAGCGTCAGGGTAATGCACCTCCCACCAAAACTGATGTCCGATGACTTGGATCGTGAGCTTTGTCTCCGGTTGCGCAAGCGACTTCTGCGTACTGACGGAAACCAAGAGGATGGCGATCAGAATGACGCCCGGAATGATGGCTCCGAACCAAACGATGAACCGGTCACCTAAGCCTTGGCGCGCCTTCCCCTCAGGTTGAGATTCAGGCGTTAGGATTGTTGCATGCGAAGCAGTTTTTTGTGGACGCACGGCCAGCCAAGTCAACGTCATGACCAAAACAAATACGGTCGTACAGACCGCCAGCAAGAACCACCACAATCCGGCAATCTGCTGTGCTGACGGACTAGCTGGATGCAGCATCGACTGATGATGATCGTTGTGACAGCCTGCCGCCAACAGGCACACGATCATCACGCCAATTTTGCTAGACCTGCGCATCCAATCGGACCAGCGATCGTTGAAGTGTTGCAGTGGGTTCATGTTCCGTTCCTTGAGATTGCGTTGCCAGCCACAGCAAACTTATTCAGGCCGTCGCGGTAAGGTTTGAACGACCAAACAGAACGCGGTAAGTGCATTGAGTTCGTCGTCGCTCAGCCGACCTTCGTAAGCAGGCATCGCAATACCTGCAGGGGGCTTCAATATGTAGTCGCGAATGGACTCGCTGGAACGCATGTTTTTTAGCTCCGCGAAATCGACGGCCACTTTGCGACCTTGCCCTCCGACAGCATGGCACGAATTGCAACCATAGCGAGCGAACAATAACCTCCCTTGCTCGGCTTCGGGTGACAGCGTAACTCGCGTGATCTCCGGCGGCGGCATGTCTGGCCAACCGGTGAAATCCGAACGTCGGCGATAATCCGATAGTGCCAAGATGGCCAGGATGACTAGCACCACGGCCATCAAAACCAGCGGCCGACGTCGGACGCCGCGTCGAGGGCTGCGATCAACAAATGGCAAGGCGATGAGGATGATGAAAACAAGGATTGGTAGCAGCACGATGAACCAAGGGGCAATTGCAGGGGGTAGAAATGCAATCAGGCCGCTCAGCCACCAGAACCACCATTCCTCGGCTGGCATCGAAGCTTGATCCAAGTTCCCTTTGGGCATCAACGCAGGAGCTCCACGAAAAATCGCCATCGCGAAAACAAACGCAAGCACAGCACCAGCCATCAAACCGGTTTTGAACATCGTAAAGGGAAAGAACAGCTCGCCTTTCTCAGAAGCAACCTCCGCCTCGTACATCGCCTTTTGCTCTTCGGCCGAAGATGCACCTTGCTCTTTTTCGGTATGTGTCACCGTACCTCGTTGAACGACCAAGTACACATGTAAGCCGGTGAGCGCAAACAAGCCCAGCGGAACGAGCAATACGTGAACTGCATACAACCGCGTTAAAGTCATGGGGCCAATGTCATCGCCGCCTTGAACGAAAACAGCCAACGATGTACCCAGCAGTGGCACGCGCTGCAGCATATGCAACATGACGCGCACTCCATGGACGGCACGTTCGTCCCAACGTAATAGATAGCCGGTATAGGCCAGCAGCAACACACCGAAGAACATCAGCACGCCGATAATCCAAGTCCCTTCGCGAGGCGACTTATAGCCGCCAATCATGATTTGTCGAAAGAGATGGTAGAACAAGACCACCACCATCGCGCCGGCTGACCAGTAATGCAGTCCACGAATGAACCAACCCAAAAACTGTGTCTGGCTGATGTACGACACGCTGGCGTGCGCGCTATCGGCTGCGGGTGAGTAGGTGAGTGCCAAGACAGCACCTGTCAGCACTTGGATTCCTAGCAAAGCCAACAACGTCGAACCATCACCGATGTACCAACGCGCTTTGGGCACACGGCGATGAAGTAAGCGGTCATAGATGGGTTGAAGTGCGAACCGATCGATCAACCATTCGTGGGGCTTGCCCATTGCGAGCCTTTCTCGAATTACGTCATAGGTGGAAGGGAGCGAAGATCAATCTCCAAGACTTCGTCACGGACTCGAATCGCATATCGATAAAGTGGAACTGGCGGCGGGCCTGCTAAAGGCTGACCTTCTTTATTGAAAACGCCACCATGGCAAGGGCAAAAAAAGCATTCGCTACCTGCGTCGTAATTCACGGGACAACTCAAGTCCGTGCAATTGCGAGAAAAAACAACAGTCTCGGTTGGATCTGCCTTCCGCCATACATAAACACTCTTGGTCTGCAGCGATTGAGCCCAATCGCCGCGTCCGACGTTGACGATCGCTTCTTGTATTGTTCCCACCTCAAAATCGGAAAGCTTTCCGACCTCACGCCAGAGCGGTTCGTTGCGTCGACTCAAGCTGGGATGCAGCGTCGCCAACAGCGCAGGGATAGCTGTCGCACCAGCGATGGCAGTTCCTCCTGTGCATATCACAACAGAGAGGAGTTTTCGACGATCCATCAGAAACACCCTTTTCAAAACATCGCAAACAAACTTGTTGTGCGATTTGCCGAAGCAAAGCTTATGCCAGTCCGACATGCCACAGGCCGTGCGGCAACGCCTTAGGTCCGATGCGTCGAAACGATCAGCCGATTGTAAAGCGATTCACTAGGCACAAAGATTGCGTAAGGGTTTCAGGGCGCTGAGAAAATAATCTTAAGGTCACGTCGGTGGACTGGAAGCTGATCGAAACCCAACCATCATCGGGGCTTGGTATCAAGCCTTCGCTGCCTGAACGTACAACTTTCAATCACGACGGCCGCGTTGTGGAGTATTTATGACGCAAGTAATCGTTCGCCTGACCTTATGGAGTTTAGTTTATCTCGGATTATGCGTGCTCCCTTTGATGGTCGCTTACATCGATCCACCGATACAGCGACGCGAATTTCTTATTGAACTTGGCGTGGCCTTTGGAATTGTTGGCTATGTCATCCTTGCATTGCAGTTCATTACCACGGGTCGCTTGCGTTGGATCACGCCATTCTTCGGATCGGATTCTCAGGTTAGTTTCCATCGTACGATGGGCATCATGTCACTAGCATTTATCTTCTTGCATCCAGTCATTTTGATATTTGCTAACAATGAATTCTTAAAGTACTTTGATCCTACCGAGAACTTCCTGCGAGCCTTATTTCTTACCGCTGCCAGCATCGGCTTGATCCTGATTATAGTCCTATCGATTTGGCGAGTCTCGATTGGGCTGTCCTACGAATGGTGGTTGCTGACACACGGATTGATAGCTGGCGGAGTGCTGTTGGTTGGCATCGCTCACTCACTGCAAGTCGGCCATTACCTAGGTCAGTTAAGCAATCAGATTGTATTCCTTAGTTTGGCAGTGGTTGCCTTTGGTGTTTACGGTTACGTGCGACTGCTCAAGCCGTTCCGGTTGCGGAGTACGCCCTGGAAGGTAGTCGAAGTGCGACGGGATTGTCCCGAAGTGTACCGCTTGGTCTTAGAAGCAGATGAGCATACTGGGCTGGCCTTTACCGCTGGCCAATACGTTTGGTTGACGATTGGAAAGACGTATTTCCCAGCCCAGCAGCATCCATTTTCAATCATGTCCAGCCAAGAACAGACAAAGCGGTTGGAATTCGGGATCAAGGAGTTGGGCGATTTCACTAAGACCCTACACCAAATCGAAACGGGCACGCCGGCCTATGTCGATGGTCCTCACGGCGCATTCGTCTCCGATTCAAAAGCGCAAGCTACCTTCTGCATTGTCGCCGGAATTGGAGTCACGCCGGTGCTTAGCATTCTGAATACTGCCCGGGACCACAAGGATCGTCGACCATATCGCATGCTGTACGCAAACAGCCACCATGAAGAGATTCCGTTCCAGCAAGAATTAGAGGAGCTGTCCAAGGTTCTTGATTTGAAAGTGACGCACGTCCTAGAAGAGTTGCCTTCGCACTTGGAAGGAGAGTCGGGCATGATCGACAAAGCGACCATTGAACGGCACTATCGAAGCATGGAGATGTTCGATACGCAGTGTTTTGTGTGTGGCCCCATCCCGGTGATCGAGATTGCCGAACAGGCATTGATCGGCTTAAAAGTCTCCGCCCATCGAATTGTTTCGGAACGCTTTGATTTGGTGTAATCGTTGCTGGATTGCCACAGGCGAGCCTAATGCGGCGCCGAGTTGATCGGCGACGCCATTATAATACTAGAGGAGATTCCTTATGAGTCATTTTTGGGCCAGTCTTCTGGCATACACCTATTGTGGAATGCTACTGCTGGCCGCCATTGCGTTTGCGATGCTGAGAACCGTTTAACGACTGATGCTGAAAGCGGGCTGGTAGTCGAAATAGTTCTTCGCTTTGATAACATCGGCAACAGGTGCTGGGACCATCGTCTCCCAACTCGGGTCGCCGGTCTTGATTCGCTTGAGCACTTCGCGCGAGAAGATCTTCAAGCAACTTGGGTCAAAATTGTCCAGCGAGCTAATGCAGCCTCGGTCAATCAGATAGCCATACAGTTTTTCAAGCTCTGGAGCGATGACTAGGTTTTCGCAGTTCATCAATTCCCCCGTACCAGGCTTTTCTAGGGGATAACAGTAGATCTTAAGGTCGTTCTTGAAGAGACGGCCGAACGATTCCAGTACGCCTCCATCAAGTTGCGTGTAGTATTTTTCGTCAAACAAATCCTGCAAGCTGCCTGCTCCCATCGTGATGGCAATACTTTCTTTGGTGTAACGCGCAAGATAAGCGGCCAAACGATAGTATTCGGAGTAATCCGAAATGAGCACGGTCGTACCGCATGCCGCCATGACGTCGGCGCGGGCAAGGAAGTCGCGGAGATTGATTTCGCCTTCGGCTTTCAAGTTGCTCATGGTGATCTCCATCACTTGAACAATCTCTTTGCCCTTGACGTTCGGCAACTCGGAAAACTTCTCATAGGCACAGCGCAGCATATCGACGTTGACGTTGCAAACTGGGCGAAAGCTTCCTCGTTCAACCAAGATCGGTTTCTTGTAGATGAATTCCGAAGGTTGCAAGACTTCGCCGCTGGAAGCGAACATCGCAGCATCGCTCAGCCCAAGCTCCACCAGTTTGAGACTCATGAGGCGATTGTCGACCTGGCGAAACGCGATGCCAGAAAACTCAATCATGTCGATTTCAATACGAGAAGTCGATAGTCCGTCCAGCAGCGAACTTACCAAAAGATCGGGCTCGTGGTTCAGGGAAAAGGCGCCATGGATTAAGTTGACGCCGACGATCCCTAGAGCTTCTTGTTGCAGCGCCGCTTCATTGTCCAACATCCTAACGTGGATAATGATTTGAGAGTCTTCGTCGCGTGGGTACGCTTGGAATTTGATTCCCATCCAACCATGGCACTCGTTGGTTCCCTTGAAGTTCCTGGCCGAGACCGTATCGGCAAATGCAAAAAACGCGCAAGTATCGCCCCGCGCATCTCGCAAGCGGTCCAAGTTCAGCTTGTGCTCGTAATCCAGCATCGCTTGCAAGCGTTCGCGGCACACATAGCGAGATGCTTTACCGTAGATCGCGTCGCTGACCTTCATGTCATAAGCGGAAATACTTTTGGCAATTGTGCCTGCGCCTCCGCCAACGCGAAAAAACCAGCGGACTACTTCTTGACCTGCCCCGATCTCAGCAAATGTTCCGTAACGCCGCTGGTCTAGATTAACATTTAACGCCTTCTGGTGCGTATCGATTATTTCGCGTGAAGTGTTGTTGTTATTGGGCGTTCGTCTCATACCGTAGCAGTTTCTCAGTGACAAAGAGGATCGAAAATCGTAGCCGTTCGCTAACAAGCACGTTGCTGCCAAAGTCCGCGGAGTTTTGGATTGTTAAACCGCTAGCCAAAGGCGCACGTGAGACCTAGAAGGACCTCGAAAACGCGAGTCGGCAGCTTACGGTTAGTCACGGTGATGTCGTGAACGAGTACGAAAATTAGCTGTTTAAACAAACCGGGACTGAGGATGCAAACCACATACCCTCCCTTGCCCTGCCTACCGCTGGAATACGATGTAGCGTGCAAAAGACTGGAGATTCAAAGCATAAGCATCAGAAGATTTTTGAAGCTCAATCGTTGACAGCAACCTTTACGCGCATTTCCGCCTATATTCTAGGCAACTGCTTCTCGCGCCGATCCCTATGGACTTCACTCCCATGTCTCAAACCTCCACTACGGCTGGCACGCAGCGCCCGAAAGTCAATCATCTGGCACGGCCCTCGATAATTGCTAGTCTAGTCCGGTTGTTTGGCAGCTTGGCCGCCGTGGGTTCGGTCGTCAGTTTCTTTGCGGCGTACCACTGGCTGGCGGACATCGCGTCGCAACTGACCGTCCAATTTTTTGTACTGCTAGTCCCGGCAACCTTACTTGCTTGGCATCGCAAGAAAAAATGGCTCAGCGTGGCACTGCTATCGTTGCTAGCGTGGCACTCGCTGAAAATGGTGCCGTATTATTTGCCGCCCCTCGATGGCTTGGAAAAGCGAGCAGGGGCACGTACTTATCGAATCGCGATCTATAATGTCTTACGAACTAACGAACAGTTTCAACCGACTTTGGATGTGGTATTGGGTACACAAGCCGACATCATCTATCTGATGGAAGTTCAGAATGAGTGGGAGCCGTTCTTGTCGAGTGTCAAAGACCTCTACCCTTATCAGAAGGTGCTTGCCGAACCCGACTATACAGGCGTGGCACTGCTCTCAAAGCATCCTTGGCGGAGTTTGGAAGTGCTTCACCTCGGTTATGTCCGCAATCCATCGATTGAGGCCCACATTCTGCTGGATGGCTTATCCGAACAAGAAGTGCACTTCATTGCGACGCACCCTCTGCCACCTTTCGGGGACGTCTTGACGCAAGCACGTGACGAGCAAATGACGGTTTTGATCGATCGATTCCAGCCCGACGGAGCGAACATTCTGTGCGGCGACTTCAATCTCAGCCCCTGGTCGCCGCGTTTTCAGGCTCTGTGCCAGCGCGGATCATTGATCGATGCGTCACTGGGGTTTGGCCTCGCGCCAACGCTGATTCCGATGCCAACCCTGCTGGGCGGCGTCAAGGTCGACCACCTGCTGCGGAGCCGAGCAATTCGTGTGCATCGATATAACGTCCAACGAACAAAGTTCTCGGACCACGGCATCGTTATCGTCGATTTCGCGGTATCCGAGCGGACATTATCCCTCAGAACCCTACCAGAGGCGAATTCTCGTGACTATACTGGGCGGGCCGTGGCCAGAGGGTCGAGCGGCTTTTCGTATCCATAAACCAGAGAGTCAACGAAAGAACATGTCCAGCAGCTACATTTTTTCTTCTGAAAGCGTCGGTGAAGGCCATCCTGATAAGGTCGCTGACACGATTTCCGATGCCATTTTGGACGCTTGCCTTACCGTCGATCCCAAAAGCCGTGTAGCTTGCGAAACATTTGTGAAGAGCAATGTCGTGGTCGTTGGTGGCGAGATTACGATCCCGAAACTGGGCCAACGCCCGATCGGTGATGCGATCAACATCGAAAAAGTTATCCGCGACGCGGTTCGCGGCATCGGATATATCAACGACGATGACATTTTCCACGCCGACCGTTTGTTCGTTAACAATTACTTAACGACCCAATCCCCCGACATCGCCCAAGGGGTCGACGCGAAGAAAGCCAAGCATAAAGACACCGGCGAGCAAGGTGCCGGCGACCAAGGGATCATGTTTGGTTACGCTTGTAACGAAACAACTGAGTTGATGCCAGCACCAATCATGTTTGCGCACCGCTTGGGCCGCGAGCTAACTCGCGTTCGAAAGGCGGGTAAAGTGAAGTGGTTGCGGCCTGATGCAAAGAGCCAAGTCTCCGTCGAATATGTTGACGGCAAACCGACGCGAATCGTTAACGTCGTTATTTCGACTCAACATGCCGCTGACGTTGAACACCCTGAAATCAAGAAGTTCTGTATTGAGCAAATCGTCAAGAAGGTTCTACCAAAGAACATGCTGACCGACGAAACCGAATGCTTGATCAACCCAACCGGTCGATTTGTGGTCGGTGGTCCTCAAGGCGACAGCGGCTTGACCGGTCGTAAGATCATCGTCGACACCTACGGCGGCATGGGCCGTCATGGTGGTGGAGCTTTCTCTGGCAAGGACCCATCCAAGGTCGACCGCAGTGCAGCTTACATGGGGCGCTGGGTTGCCAAGAACATCGTGGCAGCAGAACTGGCCACCAAATGCGAGATCCAATTCGCTTACGCCATCGGCCATCCCAAGCCCGTCAGCGTACACGTTGACACCTTTGGCACAGGCTCTGTTTCTGACGATGTGATTTTGGCAGCGGTCTTGAAAGTCTTTAGCTTCAAGCCAGCCGACATTGTCAAGCACTTGGACTTGTTGCGTCCGATCTACAGCAAGAGCACCAACTACGGTCACTTCGGCAAGGACGATGAAGATCTGACTTGGGAGTCAACGACGAAAGTCGACGCACTTCGCAAAGCGATCGGCAAGAAGTAACGTTGTTGCTTGCTGCTGAATTACGTGCGGCGGACTTCTAGTCCGCCTTTTTCTTTAGCGTGTTTCCAAGCGAGACGCGCGACCATGTCCGATCGGAGCTTGTCCCGACGGACACCGCTTTGGTGTTCTAGACATCTACCGGCCCGCAAATCAAGCTAACAGGCCTCGCACCACCTGCCCATGGACGTCGGTCAGTCGGAAGTCGCGGCCTTGAAAGCGATACGTGAGACGCTCATGATCAAACCCCAATAGATGCAGCATGGTAGCATTCAAGTCATGCACATGCACCGGACTGTCGGTGACATTAAAGCCTAACTCGTCTGTCGCGCCATAGGTTACGCCCCGCTTGACACCACCGCCGGCAAGCCACACAGAGAAACTGCGATTGTGATGATCGCGACCGTCATTGCCGCCTTGAACCATCGGCGTGCGGCCAAACTCGCCACCCCAGACCACCAACGTATCCTCTAGCAATCCCAGTCGCTTCAGATCGCTTACCAACGCCGCACTGGCGCGATCGGTATCTTCGCAATTCTTCTTGATCTGTTTTGTCAGGTCACCGTGTTGGTCCCAAGCTTCATGGAACAATTGCACAAAGCGCACGCCACGTTCGGCCAGTCGTCTGGCGATCAAGCAGTTCCTTGCGAAGTTCGATTCTCGAATATCCTTGATTCCATAGGCGTCCAAGACCGATTGCGGCTCCTGGCTCAAGTCCATCAACTCCGGTGCACTGCTTTGCAGTTGATAAGCCGCCTCGTAGCTCTGGATGCGAGCGGCGGTTTCCGGATCACCTAGTTCATCGAGCGTATGTTGATTCAATTGTTTTAGCAGCTCCAAGGAATCGCGTTGAGCTTGCTGATCAAAGCCTGGTGGATTGGACAAGTACAGAATGGGGTCGCCTTTGCCGCGGAAGGGGACACCGCTGTAAACTGTCGGCAAAAACCCACACCCGTAGTTGCTTGCCCCGCCGCTGGTCCCCTTAGCACTCGTGAGTACCACGTAGCCCGGCAAATTCTCGGATTCACTGCCTAAACCGTAAATGGTCCAAGCGCCGAAGCTAGGCCGGCCGAATTGTTGCGACCCGGTGTTCATCAGGATTTGCGCCGGAGCGTGATTGACTGCGTCGGTGGTCATGCTGCGAATCAAGCAAAGGTCATCGGCGATGGCTGCCGTGTGCGGAATCAACTCGCTAAGCTCCATGGCCGATTGGCCGTGTTTGGCGAACTGATACTTCCCTCCCAACAGTGTGGAGTTCGGGTTAATAAACGCCGCTCGGTACCCCTCGAGCAAACTTGCGGGCGGCAGTTGCCCATTGCGATTGGCTAATTCCGGCTTGTAGTCAAACAATTCCAGTTGGCTTGGAGCACCCGCTTGAAAGATATAGATCACACGTTTGGCTTTGGCGGCATGATGCGGCTGCCGCGCCATCATTGGTCGTTGCTCATTGGCCTGCGATTGCCTTGCGTTTAAGCTAAGCGCGGCGATCCCCGCCAAACCTACGCCGCATTCTCGCAAGAACCAACGACGTGACCAATAGCGACCGATTTCGGATCGAAGCTCTGCTTGGATGGTGCTCTTCATATTCGTATTTCTATTGAGTGAACGCGAATGGCTAGTTTTTGCATAGTGTTTCATCGAGATTCAGCAGGACGCGGGCGACCATCGTCCAGGCGGCTAGATCGCGAGGCGCAACGCCATCAGGTAAAGTGGGCAGGGGGGCGGACGCAGACCCCAAAGCGATCTCACGAATCGAAAGCCAACCGTCACCCAGCCGCTGCCTTTGTTCTGAAAGAGCTTTTTCAATCAACGCGTACTCGGCATCGGTCGCTGTTCGCGAAAGGCACAGACGATAAGCAAAATCCGTCCGGTTGCGATCGTTGTTTCCACCTTCATGGATGATTCGGCTTGCGAGTGCTCGAGCAGCTTCCACAAACACTGGCTCATTCAGAGACACCAATGCCGCCAGCGGTGTGTTGGATCGGATGCGCCGCGTGCAGGCAATATCGCTGTTGGGGGCGTCAAAGCTGGTCATCACGGGATCGGGCATAGCTCGCTTGCGGAACACATACAGCGAGCGTCGGTAGCGATCTTCGCCCTGGGCCTCATGCCAATAATCCAGCTTGAAGTAGTTGTCCTCCAGCACACTTTGAGGCACCGGCGGAAAGATACTTGGTCCACCAACTTTGGACTTCAACAATCCTGAGACCGACAGAGCCAGATCGCGAATGACCTCTGCTTCCATGCGAAATCGAGGCCCGCGGGCTAGTAGATCATTGTACGGGTCTCGCTCCAAAGCTTCGGCGGTGACGGCCGATGACTGCGCATAGACCTCGCTATTGCAAATGGTTCGCAGCAGCGCCTTCTGACTCCATCCACGCTCCATAAAATCCACCGCTAGCCAATCCAGGACTTGTTGATAGCGTGGCATGGTAGCGCGTGAACCGAAGTCTTCTGACGTCTCGACCAAGCCTTTGCCAAAAATCGCTTGCCATACGCGATTGACATGAACGCGAGCGGTCAATGGCGATTGGTCGTCAGCCAACCATCTGGCAAATGCAAGACGGTCTTGGGACTGGTTTTCTGGTAAGGGATGCAACGCAGCCAACACTTGAGTGGTCACGGACCGAGTGGGCTTATCCCATTCACCTCGTTCAAAGACAAACGTGGCGCGAGCCAAGTCTGGCTTGGGCTTGGTCACGCACAACACACTGGTTTCCGCTTCCGGATAACTCGACGCTAACTGCTCGATATGAGCGTAATCCTCGCTGAAGTCGGCACAACCACGTAGCCAGGCAAGGAAGATCGCTTGCTGTTGGCGCTCAGTGAGATTGGGTGCATCGGTTTGTAAGGCGATTGCGGCCGCATGATCAAGAACTTTCGCGGCAGTAGCTGGTTCGTAAGCAATGGCTGCTGTCGAAACCCGCAGCCGCCCGAGCAACAAGTTGTCGCGGCCATTCCCATCTCCGCCATGATTCATATGCAATTGGATGCGCAAGTGCGAGCCTAGAGGCAGTTCCAGCGGCTTGTCCAACGACAGCACGACGGCCGATTCGCTATGCCGCCGAATGGGCCCGCGGTCTGCGCGCCAAGCAGTCTTCTGGTCGTTGTCGATTAAGAAAGCGGCTGGTCCAACGCGCCGCCGTTTGTCTTTATCATAGCCATCATGGAAGTAGTATTCTTCCAAATCATGCTCGCTCTCTTCGAAATCGGCGATCGCTGATTGTATAGGAACGGGTTTCCATTCAGCTTCATCGGGCAATTGGTACATGACCGTCAATTCCGAGATCGCGAAAGTTCCGCGATGACTGCGGCCCGGACCGCGAAATGGCAAATCGTCATGGAGCAAAGCTTCCAAACGTAATTGAGCGATCGTTGTCTGCTCTGGCGTCGTCGTCAACGTAACCACCGCATGGGTGGTTGGATGGCCGAGGATCAAGACCGAGTGGTCCGCTAAAGAAATGGGGTGGTTCAATCCACCTTCCAGCACCGGTTCGGCGAACTTCAGTGAGTTCCAAACCGACAGCTCTTTTCGCTGAGCGTCCGACCAACGCTGCAGTTCCTCTTGCCAATTGGGAACGCGCTCTTTGACACTCGCTTGAATCGACGCGACTTGCTGGTCGATATCTTGAATTGTGGCCAGTTGCTCGTGCGTGTATACCCAAGCTTGGGCTTCGTGCGTATCGTTCACAAACGAAAACATGCCGTAGTATTCATCATGGCTGATAGGATCAAACTTGTGAGTATGGCATTGGGCACATTGAAACGTGAGGCCGAGGATCGCGCGGCCGATGCAGTCCATGCGATCAAAGTTGCCTTCGATGCGGAATTGCTCGGGCACGATCGCGCCTTCTTCATTCACCATGCCATTACGCAAAAATCCGGTTGCGATGATTTGTTCTTGCGTTGGTTTAGGCAGCAGGTCTCCCGCGATCTGTTGGATAATAAAATCGTTGTAAGGCATATCATTTTGGATCGCTTGAAGGACCCAATCGCGCCAAGCCCATTGCTCGCGCGGCAAGTCCTTCTCAAACCCATTGGTGTCCGAGTATCGCGCGACATCTAACCAGTGCCTCGCCCACTTCTCTCCGTAAGCAGGGCTGCTCAGCAGTTCTTCGACCAACTGCTGCGTCGCTTCCACTGGTGATTTCGCTGCCGCGATCATATAAGTGTCCAGTTGCTCTGGCGTTGGCGGAAGGCCAGTTATGTCGAGATATAAGCGGCGACATAAGGTGGCCGTATCGGCTCGCGGCGCGAATTCCAGGGAGTCCGCTCGCAATCGCTGGCGCACTAAAGCATCGATCGCGTTGTCCGCTGGCAACGTAGGGATAGGTTTGACAGGCCGCTTGAAAGACCAATGTTGATCGTACTTGCCACCTTGCTCAATCCATTGCTGTATCAACAGGACCTGTTCCGATGTCAGCGGCGCACCATGTTTGGGCGGCGGCATGACCTCATCTGGATCTGCGGAAGTGATACGATGAATCAGCGAACTGTCGTTCGGCTGGCCTGCAACCACAATGGATTGCTCGTTGAGAGAGTCGCTGAATTGATCCAGCCGCAAGTCCGCTTGGCGTGAGCCTTCATCAGGTCCATGGCACAAGAAGCAGTTCTCGGCCAAGATGGGCTGAATTTGTTTCGCGTAATCAATCGTGTCATTGGCTGTCAGGCGAGCGCAAGCGATAACTGGCAGCAGTAACGTAAGGATTCGAAGGAGACACATGGCAGGATGTTGGAAGGTGGATATGGCAGGAGTACGTGATTATACCACAGCCATGTTAAGCCACCAAATCTCAGCCCTTTTTATGCAGGGCCAGTCAGATATTGAATCCAAGTCAATCAGCCGTTGAGCGTTAGCTCACGGTTTCTAAGAGAACCGATGCTAACGCATTCCGGCTAATCGCGCAGGCTCAAAATCTGACTGGCCCTGCATTTCTATGCCATTGCGGGTTTACGCGGCCACTGGCGCGTCGGTGTCGGCAACTTGTGTTTGTGGTTGTTTGCACAAGGAGCGTTCACGCTGGATTTCCGCTAGCCATTTAGCCGCAGTTTCCAATCGACTGAGTCGATCTAGGGTTTGGAGCGACTGCTCGATGCGATGGGTACGGCGAAGAATACTGGCCAGCAGCAATGCGGCTTCGGCGTCTTCCCTGCCAGAGGCAAAAATGGGATGTAGCGTGGCTTCGGCTTCAAAATATTCGCCGCGGAGATAGGCGCGTTGAGCGGCCCGATAAGCATCGTCGGCTTGTTGGCGACTTGTAGCATTGCGTGCTTCGCCAAACAAGGTCTGCCACCGCATCAGGTTAATAACCAGCGAACCGAGCGAGGAGACAATGATCCCCAGCCACAACAGTCCGACCACGAAACCTGATAGCCACTGGGACCAGAGGAACGTCGCGGTCCATGCGATGTTAAAACAGACGGCGAACAGGATCGTCAGCGCGACACCGTAGATCTCTCCACGCCACCACGCTCTTGCAAACCCAGGCCACATTAACAGACAGTAACGCATCGATATTCCCTGCGACGTAAAACAACCTGCGGTAGGGTAGCAAACTTTTGGCCGTCGTTGCAATTGCGATTATTGCATGCAAATACGGCTAGACTCGCGTTTGGATTATTTGAAACCCGCGCCGCTGGGCGCCGCACGCAAGGCACCTTTGACGCCAAGCTGGCTGGGGTCGCGTGCCACTTTGTCCGTGATAACTCGCACGTCATCGACAATCGGTTGCAAGCGATCGCTGACGCGGCGCACATTTTCCAATGTCGAAATCAGTTGATAGTACAACTGGTCATCCTCGATCAAACGCGCAATGGTACCGTCTCCGCGGTTGAGTCGCTGGGCGAATACACGCAAGTCATTCAACGTCGCGTCAAGGTTTTCTAACGTACGTACGGCTGTCCCGACAAGCTGCTGCGATTGCTGCGACAACGGCTCTGTGAATTCAGCGATGTTCTCAAGAGCCCGATTGGCATTGCCTAAGGTCGCTCGAGCGTCATTGCCAATGCCTTCGAATTCGGTCCCGATCCCCTGCAGCGATTGGCTGAAGTCTTCAAAGCCTCGCAGCGTGTTTTGTGTCTGAGCTAAAACCCTTTCCGCTTCATTAAACAAAAATGGTAAGCGGTTGACGGTATCGCCGATCGTTTGCGGCAAGTTGGCAGCTTCAAATTGTTGTGCAACGCGATCGATGGACTGGACCGTGCGGTTAAAGTTATCGATCGTCAGCGACACGCGCTGCGCCATTTCGCGGAACTGCCCGTCGCCGCCACCCAGCGCGGTTTCCATCGTCGACGCGAGCGTTTCGACACGTCGACTAGCTTGTTCGATCGCCGACAATGTATTGACGAAGTTCCCTTGCATATTGACGATCAAATCCAAAGGATCTCCCGCAACCACTCCACCAGTCAGATAATCACCGTCGGCCATAGTGCTTTGAGCGAACGCAAATTCTTCGGGGTCCAACGCATTGTTCTTCTCACCGCCCGCAACACCATCAAAGCGAGCGATCAGCGTAGATTGTGTCGGTTGCACAAACTCCACAAACGCATCGCCGGTGACCAGCGAACCGGTGGCAATCCGACAAGTCTCACCCTGTGCGATGCGAGCAGTGCGATCCAGTTCCAAGACTAAGTTCACTCCTTGATTGTCATCCAGCAACTTCACGCTCGCAACACGTCCGATTTGCACTCCATTCTTTCGAACCGGGGTATCGCGGCTGACGCGCGGGGCGGAAGGGAAATTGATGGTGACTTGATAGCGATCTTGCAAGAAGGCAGGCATCTTCCCGAAAAACAAAACAAGAACGACGCCGATGACCGCCGAAGCGACCACGACTAATCCGACTCCTAAACGATAGTTGTTTTCTTCCATGGGAGTTTCCTTTTCGACCTTCTACTTGTGGATAAGATCGTAAAGGTTAGGTGTTTCCAGATCACCGTGGCCAGGCGCGCTGGCTCGCATTTCCATCAAACGTTCGCCCGCTTCACCAAGCACAAATTGCCGCACGCGGCGATCACCGCAAGACTCAAGATCTTCTGGCTTGCCATCGAACAAGATCTGCGATTCACCTGGTTCTAAACGTGACACCGGATACAGCATGATAACGCGATCAGCAACCTTTTTGGCGGAATGCATATCATGCGTCACGACCACGCTAGTCACCGGATACTTGCGCCGCGTGCGCAAGATCAATTCGTTGATTACATCGCTCATGATAGGGTCCAAGCCCGTAGTGGGCTCATCGTACAACACCAGATCAGGCTGCAGGATCAAAGCTCGAGCTAGCCCCACACGTTTGCGCATACCACCTGACAATTGCGCTGGACGTTTCGAAAGTACATTATCGGGTAAGCCTACTTCGGCCAAACGATCAAGCAACAGCAAGCGTTCTTGTGGACCGGCTTGGCTGCCGTGTTGCCGTAGTGGAAAGGCGAGGTTTTCTCCGATCGACATGGAATCGAATAACGCCGCATTCTGAAAAACAAATCCGAATCTTCGCCGCAGTTTGGTTAGCTCCAATTCATTCAACGATTGCAGGTCATGCCCATCGAACTGGACCGAACCTTTGCTAGGATTCAGCAGGCCCGACAAACACTTAAGCAACATCGTTTTGCCGCAACCGCTTTCGCCGATCAGCACCAATGTCTGCCCACGCGGAATCTGAATGTTGATGTTTTTCAATACAGTCTGTTTGCCGAATTGTAAAACCAGATCTTTGGTCTCAACCAAGTTGGGGTTTTTCGGCGCAGCATCGCCCGCAGCGAATTCATCGCTTAACGCTTGGTCGTACTGCTGCTGAGTGTTCATAGAAGGGATGACGGAAAGTTTGATCTAAATGAGCTTGGTACCACGTGGCCAAATCGCGAAATACAGCGAGTCTAAAACGATGTTCAGTATTAAATCGAGGATCAAGATGATGACGAAGCTGATCACGAACGAAGAGGTAGCTGCCTTGCCGACACCCTCGGCGCCTGGCTCGCAATGAAAGCCTTGATAACAACTGACTACGGCAATCACGCCGCCGAAGAAAAAGCTCTTGAGGATCCCTGCGAGAAAGTCGTATGCCCCAACGAACTCCTGGGACAGTCGCAAGTACTGCGAATGGTCCACATCGCGAATGATCACGCTGTAGAAATAGCCGCCGATGATGCCCATGAAGTCCGCCATGACGCAAAGGGCAGGAATGAGCAGCACGCAAGCTAAGAATCGCGGGACGACTAAGTATCGGATAGGGTTCGCTCCCATGCTGGTCAACGCGTCGATCTGCTCGGTCACGCGCATGGTTCCTAAAACGGCCGCCATCGCCGAACCAACGCGTCCGGCCAGCATCGTAGCGGCCAAAACTGGTCCCAATTCACGCACCAAGGACATGTTGATGACCGCACCAGTGCGAGATTCCAAGCCGATTCCTTTGAATTGAAAATAGGTGTTATGTGCCAACACCATTCCGATGAACAAGCCGGTCAGCATGACAACCGGCAGCGACAATACGCCGACCGAGTACAAGTTGGGAATCATCGTGCCTTTGCTTGGCCGCGATTTGACCATCCATAAGATCATCTGCCAAGTGAAGAGGCTGAAGTCACCAACGGCTACCAGTGCGCGCAGTATAATGTCCCCCCAGCCTTCGATGATATGGCGAAGATTGGAAGCAAATGTGGCTGGCGTCGAGTACTGGACGTCGGTGGTCACTCCTGATTTCACTTTGGTTAGAGGAAAGGGCTTGGGGCTTAATGCGTTTCAGGGTAGCAGGAACTCTCCGAGTGCCTGCCACTGAAATTCTGTCACGGCACACGGAGCGTGCCTGCCACCTTGGTTTGTCACGGCACACGGAGTGTGCCTACTACCTTGGTTTGTCACGGCACACGGAGTGTGCCTACTACCTTACAACTTGGCTTATCAACGGTATCGATCACAGGGGTTGCGAGGCTTGAGTAAATTTTACGGGCGCGACTTAAGATTCCAGGAATTTTTTGCTAGTTTCGCTTCAGAACCGCGGAAACTTTTCCGACGCCGCTCGGATCAGGCTTCCAAAGTGCTCGCAACGGCGATTGCAGTAAGCTCCAATTGAAGGATAATTTGCAGGCATAATCGTTGGCCGCAGAGAGACAGCTCCTTGTGCGGATTAACGCTGACTCAACACCCTCACTTGGTCCCGTCTTGTCCAATTCACGCCAACCCGCCGATTCTTTGCAGATCACCCAAGCTGCGTGGCCCAGAGATATTCGAATCGCGATCGCTGGTCGGCTGGGAGCGATGTCGCGGGCAGATGCCGCCGCGATTATCAACGAAAAGGGCGGCCAACTGACCGACCGAGGGCTTTCTCAAGTACAAGCAATCGTATTAGGTGCCGATTCCGACCAGGCCAGCGTTGCGAGGTTTGATCCGGCCACGACCGCAGCGATCCAAGCGGGCGAGATTGAAGTCTTATCGGAAACCGAGTTCTGGCATCGTCTGGGCATGGATAATGAACACGATCATGACACCATCGTTTACACGCCGCGGATGTTGTCCGACCTGATTGAATCGCCGCTTCGAAATGTCCGACGTTGGATTCGGTTAGGCCTATTGCCCCCGGTCCGCGTGAACCATCGGCTGCCCTACTTTAATTTCGAAGGGCTGCAGAACGCGAGACGATTGAAACAGTGGACCGATGCCGGTTTATCTGCCGAGTCGATTGTGCGGCAACTGCGAGGTCTGTTAGAAAAGGTGTCGCAATCGCAGGGCTCGGATTTTGAGCGCTGGAACATCCACTTGGAAGGGCAAACGCTCTTGATTTGCGATCAAGGTCACTGGCTGGAATCCAGTGGTCAATTGCGTTTGGATTTTGATGCGCCCGAGATCGCAATCGACGATGAATCGGCGGAGCAGACGGCAACCATCTCGATTGCCACTTTTCAGAACTTGCAGGCGGTCAGCGAAAGCTCTGATGGCTCGATGGACCAGTTGGCTTTGCTGCAGATGGCAGAGCAAGCCGAAGATGATGGCCATTTGGCCGAAGCGGTGGAATGGTTCCGCGTCTTGATGACGCGGTATGGTGCCACAGCCGAATTGCATTTTTCATTAGCCGAATTGCTGTATCGATTAGGGGATGTGAGTGCGGCTCGCGAACGATACTACGCAGCCCTGGAGCTGGACGAACAGTTTGTGGAAGCCCGCGCGAACTTGGGTTGCGTGTTGCTTGAGACAGGTCAGCGGGAATTAGCGATTGCTGCTTTTCAAGGTGTGCTGGCGCTTAACGATGAATACCCAGATGTGCATTACCATTTAGCCAGAGCGCTGGACGACAACAGCGACTATATTCAATCGTCGCAGCATTGGCAGCGATTCATTGAACTGGCACCGCACAGCCCTTGGAGTGTGGAAGCCCACGAGCGGTTGGAAGCGATCACCGACGGCGCGGGCACGTAATCCATCGCTCGCAAGCAGCCGGCGATAGGATTTAGACCATCGCTCGTTTCTTATGAACCCACTCGAGGTGTCCATCCAAGTGCTGGATGTAGTTTTGCAGCATGTATTCGAGGGTCACTTTGCCCGCTTCGTTATGAATGCCAAAACGTTGGAACGCGTCATCGGGAAGCTGGCTGAGAATCAGCCCCGTCATGTGGCGATTGCGATCAAACAGATCGATGGCCTCAAGAGCGTCGATGTCGTTCACGCCTGGCAGATTGCTGAAAGCGGTTTCGTCGTACCCGATCAATAGCGGCTTGTCCATGCACGCGATTCGCTTCATCCGATCGCTGGCGATCAAGTCGCTATCGAGTAGATGGATGGCGATTTGTTGAAGCGACCAAGTGCCGGGAATGGGATGGGCTAGCAATTGTTCTTTGGTCAACCCTTGGTAAGCATTGCGAAGTTTACTGCCGCCCGCGAGGTAGGTTTCGATGAGTGTTCTGTCCATGGTTTTCCTTACAAGATGAATTCCGGCTTCTGTGGCTCCAGCAGAGTTGCGTACAGCATAAAACTGTTTTCCAGATAGCAGTAGCCTTGGCGAGCTGAAATCTGCATAATCTCAGGTCGGCGTTTCTGGGCAGACCGCTGATGGCGTCGATTCTTGCGACCATTAACCTACGGATAACCAGCATGGATGCAATGTTAGAAGAGCAAGCTGAGTTTCATGATTTTGGTCGTGACTGGTTGATGCCTTATCCACGGCCACCCGCAAGCTATGTGGAAGGAACCACCAAGAGCCATTTGCGAACGGCGGCGCGAACTCAATTGCCAAACGCTCCAGGCATCTATGGTTTTGTGAATCGCGAAGGGCGTTTGATTTACGTCGGAAAATCCAAATCGCTGAAAGCCCGCGTGCTTAGTTATTTTCTGCCCAACCACGAGCATGAGAAGGCTGGCCGCATAACCGAGTCTGCGGTTCGCATTCTTTGGGAAACGCAGCCCAGCGAGTTTGCCGCTTTGCTGCGCGAGCAAAAATTGATCTCGCGTTGGCAACCGCGATTCAATGTTATCGGCATGCCAAAACGTCAACGCGCGGCCTACTTATGCCTTGGGCGGGCGCCTGCTGAACTGTTCTATGTGTCTCATAAAGTAGATCCGAAAGCTCGAGTCAGCGAGGGGCCCTTTCACGGCGTGACGCGATTGAACCGCGTGGCCGAAGTGTTGAACCGCATCTTCAAACTGCGCGATTGCAAAGACCAACAAGGTTTTGCCTTTGGAGATCAATTGTTGCTGTTTGAAGATCCGCAGCGCGCCGGTTGTTTGCGAGCGGAATTGCAAACCTGCCTGGGGCCATGCGCGGCACTTTGTTCTAAGAGACAATATGAACAACAGGTTACCGTCGGGATGGACTTCTTGCGTGGTGGAAACGAACGCTTAGTCGATCAACTTGAGTCTAGCATGATGCAAGCGGCCGCTCGTTTGCAATTTGAACAAGCCGCTCGGTACCGCGAAGATTGGCAAGTCTTGCGTTGGATCACTCGCAAGCTGATGCAAAACGAGTTAGCCCGCGACCGCTATCATTTTGTATATCCTGTTCAGGGGACCGACGGCCGCGATATTTGGTATTTGATTCGGTCCGGCAAAGTCGAACATGCGCTGCCGCGGCCACAAGATGCCTCGCAATGGAAGTCCTGTCGAGAAGAGATTCTGCGGTGGGCCGCCAGCAACCAAACCTACGCCAATTGGTACGACGGCGGCGCAAATACCCTGCATATCGTTGCGGCTTGGTTCCGTCAAAACCGCGGTGAATTGTCGCGAGTTAGTTCGCTGGAAAAGCTTCCCAAGGATTTTAAATCGATTCAGGAAGCGGCGGGGAATCCACCATTAAACGCATCTGCGGATGCATGTAGCGTCGCCTAACGAATTGATTAGAATAGAGTCGTGAATATCCTTCCTCAAGCACTACTCTAATTCTGCTTACCGGCAGACATCACTTCGCTTATGCAAACGACCTACCGATTTTTTCGCCGAATCTTCGTCGGCCTTTCGTTGGCATCGCTATTTTGCGGCGATGCGACCATCAGCTTGGGCCAAAACGTGCCCGGCCGTGAATTGCTGAAATACCCCAACGACAACCACAAAGTGGAATTGCCTCCTGCGACCCTACCGCTGCAGTTCACTCAGGGCGAGCGGATTGCACTGGTGGGGGGGGCTTTGGCCGAACGCATGAATCTTTTCGGACACTTCGAAACCCTGCTTCAATTGCGGCATCCAGAAAAGCAATTGGAGATCCGAAATTTCGGCCGACCTGCCGATGAAGTTGCTGAACAGTGGCGCCCCGGCAATTACAGCGATTTGGACGACCCGCTACGAATCTTTCAAGCGGACACTTATTTCTGCTTCTTTGGTTTCAACGAGTCCTTTCAAGGGGCCGCTGGCATCGATGATTTTAAAAAGAGCTATCAAGACTACTTGAACAAGCTGGCTCGAATCGCTGCCGAAGATGTAGCGGGCAAAAAAGTGCGTTTTGTCTTAGTCACACCGATTGCCTTTGAAGATGCCAACGATCCACTGGCACCAAAATCCAGCGAGCGAAATGCAAGTCTCCGCGCGTACACTCAAGCGGTCGTGGAAGTCGGTGCCCAAACCAATTGGCCTGTAGTAGACGTGTTTTCCTTCACCGCAGAAAAGTTTGCTGAAGCGCCCGGTCTGCAGTGGACTCAAAATGGAACTTTCCTGAACGACGAAGGCTACCGCATGGTCGCTTCGCTGTTGGACAGTCAGTTGTTTCCAGGCCAATCGCTTTCGATCAAGAGCAGCCAGTACGAAACGTTGCGAGCAGCCGTGCTCGACAAGAGCTGGGTTCACATGCAAGACTACCGCATGTTAAACGGTTGGTACGTCTACGGTGGTCGCCGTACTTGGGATATTGAAACATTCCCCCGCGAGTATAACAAGATTCGATCGATGGCTCGCAATCGTGACGCACGAGTTTGGGCCATCGCCGCCGGAAAAGAGCCACCCGCCATTGACGATAGCAATACGGGCGATTTGATCGAGCCACCCACTCGCTTCGGCGATCCACGCCAAGCGTATTCCGAGCCCAAAGAACTGCGATACAACACTCCTGAAGAGTTTATCCAAACAACGAAAGTGCCCGCAGGCTTTGAGATCAAACTATTTGCCGACGAGACGATGTTCCCGGAACTGGCCAAGCCCGTTCAACTGACCTTTGACAACAAAGGCCGACTATGGGTCGCTTGCATGCCTACTTATCCGCAGTGGAAGCCAGGAGATGAAAAACCTAATGACCGGATCTTGATCCTGGAAGATACCGATAACGATGGCAAGGCGGATAAGTGTACTGTCTTCTATGACAAGCTGCACTGCCCGACAGGATTTGAACTGTACAACGGCGGTGTGATTGTCACCAACCAACCACGTTTAGTGTTTTTAAAGGATACCGACGGCGACGATAAAGCCGATTTGGAGATTGATCTGCTGGACGGCTGGGGGACTGACGATACGCACCATACGATTGGAGCATTTGAAATGTCGCCCGGCGGTTCGCTGTATATGCTTGAAGGCGTTTCCATGAGCACTACGATCGAAAGCCCCTGGGGACCTCAGCGTTGGCGAGGGGCGGCTGGTGCTTATATCTTCAATCCACGCACGTTGAAGCTGCAGCGATTCACGACGCCAGGTTATGGTAATCCATGGTGTATGACGTTCGACTCATGGGGACAAGGCATTGTGGGCGACGGCACCAACGCTCAGCAGCACTGGGCGACCGGCCTCTCGGGCGCTCAAGATGGCCCGCGACGAGGTTTGGATGCGATCTTTAATAACCAAGGCATGCGGCCAGCGGTTGGAAATGAATTCTTGATTTCGCGGCATTTGCCTGATGATGTTCAAGGCCAGTTTTTCTACGGCTGCGTTATCAACATGAACGGCTTCCCACGCTTCAATGTGCGCGAAGACGGAGCGGCGTTTACCGGTGAAAGAGTAGAAGATTTGTTGTCGAGCACCGACAAGAACTTTCGTCCCACCGATGGACAAATTGGTCCTGATGGGGCAATCTGGTTCGGTGATTGGTGCAACGCTTTGATTGGTCACATGCAGTATTCGCAACGCGATCCGAATCGCGATCAAACGCGAGGCCGTATCTATCGTTTGGTTGCCAAGGATCGGCCCTTGGTTACTCCCGTCACGCAGTTCGACAAGAGCGAATCGGAACTGCTGGAGCAATTCCGTGAATACGAACCCAAAACGCGATATCGCGTACGTCGTGAATTGCAAAGCCGGCCTTTCGAACTCGTCCGCTCGGCCGTCAATGAATGGTTGGTTGGCTTAAAGCCCGAAGATCCAGAGTTCGATCGTCTGCGTACGGAAGCGCTATGGGTATTCCAGCAACACGAAACAGTAGATCGCGATCTGCTGGCGGCAGTGTTGTCATCGAAGACTCCGCAAGCGCGAGCAGCAGCGGTACGGTTTGTGGCCGATATGCGAGATCAGATTCCCGATGCGTTGGATATCTACGCCGTAGCGGTCAAAGACGACAGCCTGCGAGTCCGGGTGGAAGCCGCTCGAGCGCTTAGCTTCGAGAAGAGCCTCCGCGGCGTTGAATTGCTTCTACAGGTTGCGGAGCAGCCGTCCGATCGCTGGTTAGACTATGTCATGGAGCACTCGGTGGGCGCTTTGGAATCGGTTTGGAGCCAACCTTATTCGGAAGGCAAACTCACGAATTTGACCGACGCTGGCCAAAAAGCGATCGATGCCTTTTTGGCGACGGCGCGACCAGGTCTGGCTGCAGCACCTCACCTCAAGATCCTCTTGAACGAGACAGAGGTCAGTGCTCAAGTGCGACGTAACAATGCTTATGCCGCGTTGGAGAACTTGCGAGGCAACGCTCGCAATGGACAGCGCGTCTTCAAGCGTGTTTGTGCGAACTGCCATCAAGTGCGCGGTGAAGGCTATAAGTATGGGCCAGAACTGACCGATGTGGGACGTCGCTTGCCACGGTTTGAATTGATCGAGTCGATCATTGAGCCCAGTGCCAAAATGGACAAGAAGTTCCAAAGTGAAATCATCATGCTCGACAGCGACGAAGTCTTGACGGGCTTCATCGGAGAAGAGAACGATGCCGAGCTGACACTTCTGATGCCCGAGGGCAAATCGCGAAAAATCGTCAAAGAGGAGATCGTGGATCGCAAGACCATGCTGCAGAGCAGTATGCCAGAGAATTTGGGCGGTACGATTTCACCGTCAGAGTTCTTGGACCTGATCGACTACATGGCAGGGTTGCGATAAACGAGCGATACGTCGATGATCACGTGCCCAAAGCGTGATCAACGCCGTCGCAAGAGCAATACTGCTGAGCTGGTAAAGCGTTAGGCCCAGCCAATAGCGTTCCTCGGGACGGAGCCATTCGGTTACGAAACGATACGCCAAATAGCTGAGCAGATAGGCTTTCAGCCGCTGGTGCGTCCAAACGTTCCTCTGCTGCAAGTAGAAGAACACGCCAGCGGCCAAAAGATGAAAAGCCGTTTCATATAACTGCGTTGGATGGCGAAAGACTATCGCGTTGCCATCTGCCGATGGGAAGCGAACACCCCACGGCAGCGAAGTGACTTGACCGTAACAGCACCCAGCGATGAAACAGCCGATGCGTCCAATGCCAACGGCGACCGCCACCGGCAAGACAAATGCGTCACCGGTCATCTCTTGAATCTTTAAGAAGTGTTTGGCTAGCTCGACTGCCAGATAGCCACCAAAGATCCCGCCGAGTATCGTCTTGCCATCTGCGAACCACACGTTGCCAGAGGCCAGACCCGCCCAACCAAACTCCCAAATAAATGGCAGCTTCGCCCCCAGCATTGCCCCCAAGAAGGCGGAGATACCGATGATCATTCGGGTATCGCGGTCTAGTTTCAATCGCTGATTTTGGGTGCGAAAGATCAGCGAACTACCGACCACTGCCAGTAGCATCACCAACGAATAAATTATTTGAGCAACAGGAGTATCCACGAATTCAATCTATCAGGGTACTGGCGTAGCGGCCATTATTTCCTGCCTTCTACAAATTCGACAGTGGCCACCATTAAGATTTCCCATGGTTGCAACGACGTCGCATCAGTCCCCATAGAAAGAATCGCTGAGGAACCCACTGGCATGCGTAGGGTTCCGCCAAGCGACTTTCATCGCGTGGATTGTTTACTCGCAAGGGAATACGTGAACCCGAGCAAAAGTGCCGATGCATTTACCGAAAGCTTTCCGGAATCTCCCTCTCCCACTCGGAACTTCCACTATGCGACCTACCTACTCTCTCTTCAATAAACGTGCCAAGCGTTCCATCTCGCAGCGGCAATCTCGCGATTTCGGTTTTCCAATCAATTCGGAGCACCCACTGCCTATCTCGCTGCGGCAACTAATGCGGCATATAACTTTCATCGCATCAAAACGACGCGGCTCTTGGTGTCGGTGACCGATCGAGTGAGCCTGAGCGGACCGGATCACCCATGACCCTGGCTCCCTTCGCCCCTGTCTTCACGGGAGAAGGGCTGGGGTTGAGGAGCTATGCTTTAACTTTCGTTTGCAACTAAAGCAAACTGAGTATGAACATCGATAGACAGGATAAGCAGGATAAATCGCCTGAACCCTATTCATTGTGAGTATCGATGTTAATCCCCTTCGCTTTGGCATCTACTTGGAGTACTTCGCGACGACACTTTGCTTTGCAGCATGGGCTCACTCAGCCGGATCTAACGTTTCCGCTTTGCGGCCCCTTGCTGGCTCGCCCAGCAAGAGCCAGAGTTTTGTGATTAGCAAAGCGACACCTCCCGCCTCTCCCCGGTTGGCTTGCCAACCGGAAGAGAAGTTTTCATCGCGGCGGCCGAGGGTGATGACCAGCGTTAAGCCATCGGTTTGCTGCGTGGGGGTAACTTTGCTTCCTGCCGGACGTGCCGGCCAGGGGAGCTGTTCCCGTTTCATTCGAGTTCGTTGGCTAACTTCAAAACTGACGCTCATGTCGGCAAGCCGACATGGGGCGAAGCGTTGCCTTTTTTGTTTGCCCAGCGAAGCTGGCAAACCCAGTCGGTGCTTGCCACCGAACTCGCCCCTCGATTATATCCGCCACAAATCTTGCATTAGCTTTTCACCTGCACTTCAAAAAATGCCCACTTCGAAAGCGGGAACTAAGTTTGCCGCACAGTTGTCGCAATATCTGTACCGTACCAACACGCATGGTGCACTATTTTAAGGCAACTTGCTGATTTCAATCGCTCTACAATCTTCCAACGCAAGGTGAATCTGAAACCCTTCGAGCGTTTCATCGCATTTGCTGATAGCGGCATAGTTAGTGCTTATGTGTCCGTTGCAGATACCGATCGCCCAACTGAGCGTTTACCTCGCATAAAGAATGTAAGTGGTTCGACTCACCCTCAAGCCATTAACATGACTTGTCGCGTATACAGCATCATATGGGAGGTTTTTGCTGCATGTCTTTTTTAATGTATTGAACCCCGAAAGCGAATGAATCGTGAGTCCTATTGTCCTAATTCTGGTCATCATCCTGTTACTGTCTTTATTCGGCGGAGGCTATGGCTACCGTCGAGGTAACAATGCGCTGGCTGGCGGCGGCGGTCTCGTTGGGCTCGTGCTGTTGATCCTCATCATATTGTTTCTGATGGGTCGCCTCTAAGGCATGATTCGGCACTATGCCGCAAACCATATCTCGACTCGGTGTTGATCGTGCTGCATCTGCTTTTCTAGTTGGCGATCAGTTTATATTTTCTGTTTCTGAACTTTCAATTCTCAAGGATGGATCGATATGAAGTTTCCAATTTTTATGCTTATCGCAGCCTCGCTCGTTGTCCTACCGGCGTGCGAACAATCTCAAAATGGCAATCAGCAAAATGGAGTAAAAGATGCCCTCGGTGCTCGACCGTATGAAGGCATCAGGGATTCAGCCGAGGACGCTAGCGACGCAGTCAAAGATGCTGGCCAAGAGATTAAAGATGCCGTCAGCGGCAATTGAATGATGCCCTGGACGTCACAGCCAGGCTTCTGTTAATCAGAGATTGGCAGACCTTCATTGTGCAAAGGTCGAACCAGCGTTAGGATCAAGTGATGCGGTATCTCGCAATATCCAACTTCGTTGATGAAACATCGATACCAAATACACGTTCATACGATGACATTGTGTGTCCCTACCTAGTGAAATACGATCTGGTTCGCAAGGCGAACCGATCAAGCGACCGTTCGGGTTCAAAACAATCAGCTACACGAACATGCTCATCCACGAGATCAAGAGTGTCTCTGGGGGCATTTGCGATCTGCGTAACTGCGTTTAAGGCCTTCAACGATACCAATTTTGTTGCCAAATCTGACGGTACGGTAGATATTAGGGGCGATGCTGTTATTTTCGATTGCAGCGGGAGCAAACTAATTTTGAACATCGATAGACACGGTGGCCAGGATCACTCGCCTTCATCGTGTCTATCTTGAATATCAATGTTAGTCCTCTTCGCCTTGGCATCTAGTTGGGTTACTGCGCTCTGATGATTCGGATGAGCGGCACTGATCAATCGCAAGGCATGGCATGGTGGGAAGTCATAATCCCCTAAACACTGCTATGACTTACAATTGCTTGTACGACTACGAAGGTAACCCGAGGCGCCCGGACTATGTTCTCCTCTGGCCGCGCTTTGGCTTGAGATCATCGCAATCGCTTTCTGACGGCAACTATGGGATGCGCCTGGCCGATTCGAGTCACCCCTTCATTTGCTCGCTTCACCCCTTCATTTGCTCGCTTCGCCCCTATCTAAGGAAGAAGAGCATACAACGTAAAGAGTTTTCGGTTAATGCTGAAATAGAAACTCGCGGCTGCTCATCAAGCTCCACAGCAAATCTTCGACGGCGGTGCGATACTCTGGGTCGGATGGAGCGGGCAACTCCTTGATCAAATTTTCGGACTCTTGGGCACTGGGCTCCCGCGCGAAACAACGTAGATAAGCTTGTCGGACTAGCTCGACAGGCGAGTCGGCATGCTGCTTGATGAACTGCGTGACGATACTATTGGAATCGGCCAGTTTGTCATTGATCGTTTCGCCATTATTGATGTGCAACACTTGAACCACACTAGGCTCGTTGCTGCGTTCGCACTCGCACACGATTCGCCGCTGATTGCGACCAAATGAACGCAAGAATTTGTTCTCCACGGCACTGTCATACAATTGCACTGCGCGCGTCCCCTTCGGATAGAAATCGACTTTGCGACGGTCATTGCCTGGGAATTCAATCTGAGTGAACGAGGAATCAACGGTGGTGACCTGCGCGATGCAGTCATGCAAGACTTCCGCCATCAGCCGACGTGGAAAAGCCCGCGAAAAGTGTTGGGTATCAGCCGCGTTGTTCAACCGAACCAAGCTGCTACGCTGGTACGTTTCGGAATTCAGAATCAATCGCATCAACGCCTTGAGATCATATTGATTATCGATCAAGTAATCGCAGAGCAATTTCATGAGTTCAGGATTACTCTCCGGATTGCTTTCTCGCAAATCATCGACCGGCTCAACGATACCGATACCGAAGTAACCATGCCAAACTCGATTCACAACAGCTCGCGTAAAGTAGGGATTGTCGGGATCGGTCATCCACTGCGCCAGCGCGATGCGTCGATCGGTTGGGTCATCGATAGGCAGCGGATTGCCATCCAACGGAGCCGGTGGTTGGGGCTTGCCGCGATTGGGTTGAATCAAATCACCGCGATCGAGCACGACGACTGTTCGTTCAGCGGTTCCATTGCGAGTTTCGCCCGCCCAGCCCTTGGCGCGTACGCGTGCAAACATGTTGGCCATCGCATAGTATTGATCGTTGGTCCATTTCTCCAGCGGGTGGTTATGGCACTTGGCACAACCGATCGAAAGCCCCATAAAAGCTTGGCAAGCGTTCTCCGTCATGCTTTCAGGGTCTTGGTTTAGGGCGTAAAAGTTGGTCGCGCCGTTCTCGAGTGCTTCTCCAGTTGCAGTTAGAATTTCTCTAGCGAACTGGTCCCATGGCGTATTGGTGGCAACGTGATTATGAATCCACTGGTAGTACGACTTCACGCCGTCGACTTGCAAGATGGCTCCGTTAAGCATAAACAGATCGCTCCAGCGATAAGCCCAATAATCCACATACTGTGGTCGTCCCAAAAGTGCATCGACCAGTTTCGTGCGTTTATCGCTGGACGAATCGGCCAGAAAGGCAAGTGCTTCTTCGGTGGTTGGCAAGACGCCCACTGTATCCAAGTAAGCGCGTCGCAAAAACTCTTGATCACTACATCGCTGCGACGGAGCGAGATTCAGTCGACGCAGATGATTCTTGACGGCGGTGTCGATCGCATTCGCTTCCTCAAGAGTATCAAACGCATCGCTGGGCAATTGGTCAGTAAACGGAACCGTAACACGGACACTTTGAATGCGGCTGGAAAACCACACATTAATACTGCTTTGCCCAGCGCTCAGAATGGATACGATGCCTTGATCATTGACTGCCGCGACCGACTCGTTGGTTGAAGTAAACTTTGCCCAGCGAGTCACATCTTCTGAACGTCCGTCAGAATATGTGGCGGTTACAACGAGCGGTTGTTGATCGTTGATGCCCAATCGAACTTCGTTGGGCTGAACGGTAAACGACTGAAGCTTAGATTCGCTTTCGCTGGGTCCTGCGGCTCCTTCAGCAATCCAACGTAGAAGCAATTGATAGTCAGCGCTGTTTTCGTTTAACCGCACGCCGCCTTTGTGGGGTACTTTGCCGGTTGGCTTAAGCAGCAGCAGCGATCGCTCGGGGTAAGTTAGATCAATGCGACGGCCGCGATCCTCCTGTGTGGCCGTAAAGTGATCGGCGGTAGAATCGTAGGCGTGTAAAGACAAACGGAAGCCCCCTTTGCCAGCCAGCGCGCCGTGGCAGGCACCCATATTGCAACCTGCTTTCGAGAGGATCGCTTGGACGTGATTGCTGAACTCAATTCTGCTGGGCAGCGCCCTTTCGCCAGCGTCCGCTTTGCCAATTGAATCCATCAGCGCACGGCTTGAATCCGCCTGAGACTGGGCAGGTACGATATCCGCTTCCTGAGCGCACAAGTTTTTGACGCTGAGCAAGTTATTGGTGCCGATCAACGCGATCGCCAGTAGAAACGGCAGAGATAGAAAACGTACAGTCATCATTTTGTTATTCATGAGGTGGAGAGAGCGTGAACCGAGCACCGCTGGAGGCTTACCCAAACAGCTCATAGATTGGTTTAAAGCCTGAATCAACCAGCGGGAAAGGACGACCATTGGGGCCGGGCAATACGCCTTCGTGATTGAGTCCTAACGCATGCATAATGGTCGCGACAACCTCTGGAGGCTCGGTTGGACGATCGACTGGCACTGCCCCGATAGGATCGCTGGCACCGATCGCTTGACCGCCCTTCACTCCGCCTCCAGCAAAGTAAACCGAGAAGCATTGAGGCCAATGATCGCGGCCACCTGCAGGGTTCACTTTGGGCGTCCGTCCAAACTCAGCGAGATTGCATACCAGAGTGTCATCGAGCATACCTCGGTCAAACAAGTCTTCAATCAAAGCCGAGTAAGCTTGATCATACATCGGCGCGACGATGTTCTTCATGCCCTCAACCGATGTAAATGGTTTGCTGCCATGGATATCCCATGTAATCTCATCGAAGACTGTCAAGAACGTATTGATGGTCACAAAACGAACGCCGGCCTCGATCAATCGACGCGCTAGTAAGCAACACTGACCGAACCGGTTCATGCCGTAACGCTCGCGGATGGCGATAGGTTCTTTAGAAAGGTCAAATGCATCGCGTGCTTGAGTGCTGGTCATCAAGCGATAGGCGGCAGCAAAGTTATCGTTCATCAATTTGGCCGACTCACTGCTTTCGAAATAGCCCACGGTGGAATCGACCACTTCTCGCATGCGTTGCCGACGTTGCAAGCGAACGGTACCTATCGAATCGGGAGGCAGGAGATCGGGCACTTTAAAGTCCGGCTTGGATGGATCAGCCATGAGCGAGAACGGGTCGAGGGCTTTGCCCAGGAATCCACCCGCTTGGCCATTAGGCAGGTTGCCTCCTCCGCGTCCCATGGTTTCGGGCAGTACAACATGCGCGGGCAAATCCCCGCGACGTCCCAAACAATACTCCGCCACAGAACCGACATGCGGCGTATTCACTCCGCCGGAAAATTGACGCCCCGTTTGCATGATTTGCCAACCACTGTCATGCACTGCTGCGCCGCGATGGAAACATGATCGCACAATAGAAAACTTGTCTGCGATCGCCGCATGCTTGGGCAAAATCTCGGAGATTTGAAAATCAGCCCCCTTGGTGGCAATCGGTTGAAAGGGCCCTCGAATCTCGGCCGGTGCGTCGGGCTTCATATCAAAGGTGTCCAGTTGGCTGGGTGCACCTAAGTTAAAGATCATGATCGCGGACTTGTTGGCTTTGGCCGGATCGACCAAGCCCGCCTCTTTGGCTTGCAAGTACCTCGGTAAGGAAAGGCCAATGGCACCCAGCGTTCCCGCTTGTAGAAAATCGCGGCGTGTCGTTCCATTGCAAGTATGCGCAACGGCTTTGGAGATAAAGTCGAGCATGATTAAAAACCAAATTTCAAGATTGCGAACGTCACTTTGCAATGACAAAGCAGGCGGTCATATTGCGGAATGTCGGACGGAACGAATCGGTCCAGGCGGGGCGTAGGACTTGAACCTACCTGTATAAGTTTAGCATAACATTGCGTGAAATGCGAAACTGTCAAAAAAGCCAGTTGTTGGAGGTGTCCCCGTTCACAGCATGACCTCGTCAACCTTCGCGCGAAGGGCTGCCTCGGGTCGCTCTAAATCCCAAGGAATTCTAGCAATTCCTGCGGCAACTCGCCTGCATACTGCACCGCAAAGCAGGCGGGGCAAGCAGGCCCAACTTGCTGCCGATATAGCTCGACAAAGAGAGCTTGGTTTGATTGCCTCAACTGTTCGTTTTGGGCTGTAGTGGGCGTGACGGAGTTAAAAAGAACTGCGGCGATGGCTAAGCCGCGGAGCTGTAGTGCTTGGCACACCAAGTTCGCTTGGTTGATTGCCCCCAATCGATTTTCGATAATGACTATCGTCGGCCATTGCAGGAATTCGGCTAAGTCTAAATTTGAACGATGTTGCGTCAGAGGCGACATTAGGCCACCAGCGGTTTCGACAAACAAGATATCGCACTTGGATTTCCATTGCTCGGCAGCTTCAAGAATCACATCGTCCTCTAACGTCTGGCCCAAACGACGAGCGGCGACGAGCGGTGCCACCGGCAATTCAAAACGATAGGGACAAATCTCCGACAGCGTATACGCGCCGCCCGTTGCCGCTCGCAGCCGGTTCCAATCGCTGGCAGGATCTAGTTGGTCATGCCCACTGGCGGCTGGCTTGAATGCGCCGACCTGATAGCCCGCGGCAGCAAAATGCTTGATCAGTTGGCACGTCAGCGTGGTCTTGCCCACTTCGGTGTCGTTGCCAACCACGGTGAATCCTCGCACACAGCTTTTCATTGAATAGTCCTCATCAAATCGACATCTGTTTCAACTTGGAACAGTGATGGTTGGGCTGGCAGGTTCGGCAGAGGATCAATGGAGAGTAGTTCTTTGGGAGTGACCCGTCGAGGCGCGTCGATCATGCCTGATTTCCACGCTAAAAATCCGACCAGTTGTTGGGGCAGGATGCCTTCGTTTTGCAGCCAGAAAAGTCGCGTGTCGCCATGCCGTTTGGCTAAGCGTTTGCCATCGGTGCCAACAACCAGCGGCAAGTGCGTGTACGCAGGATATGGCCAGCCCAATGCATGATGTAACAAGATTTGTCGAAAGGTGCTATAGATCAGATCGCCACCTCGAACAACTTGATTGACACCGCTATCGAAGTCATCTACGACGACAGCCAACTGGTAAGCCGCTTGGTTGTCGCTGCGCCAAACAACGAAGTCGCCTAAGCTAGCTTCGACATTCATCGATTGCGGGCCATAAAACTGATCCTGCCAATGCAGCACATCCGAAATGGTACGAAAACGCAAACAGTAGCGAATGCCGCGTCGGTCAAATTCATCACAGTCGGTGGCGGTATAACGACGACAGGTACCGGGATAGACTTGGCCATCGAGCGTTGGTTCATGTGGTGCAGCAGCCGCCGCAATATCACTGCGAGTACAAGTGCAGGGATAGATTGCTTCCTGCGCCAATAGTTGCCGTTTGATGGTTTGGTATCGCTCAGTGCGCTGCGATTGAATAATCACGGCTGGCGGAGAGCGATGGTCGCTCAAAAAAGGTTCCTGACACCTTTTTGAGTCCCAGTCCAGCCCCAGCCAGGCTAAGTCGGCGAATACTTGGTCAACAGCCCATGTATTGATCCGCGGGGTTTCAAGGTCTTCAATGCGCAACAGCATGCGATTGTTCGACTGACGTCGGCACAGCAGCCATGCCAGAAGATAAGTTCTCGCGTTTCCAACATGCTGGGCTCCCGTGGGTGAGGGAGCGAGCCTGCCAACCGTCACGCTCATTATGATTCCGTAATCGCAGTCACATGCGACTGTGTTGGGATGTCAGGTAGTGGCGGCAACTGGACTTTCGGGTCCGGAAAAGGACGACCGCCATGATAAGCGTGAACCAGAGCTTGTATGGCTAGGATGTATTCCACCATGGAATGGTCCGTTAGATAATCAACTTTGCCCTTCCGCAAACTTTTCAGCAGCCCGATGAAGCGATCCTTGCTGCGAGACCAAGAATAGACCTTTCGCAAACGCCCCTTATGATCCAGATACAGTTCGTAGCCGCTGTGGCGATAGCCCATCCAGCGCGGTGGGACTCGCGTTACAATGTCGTTGTTGTTCACCCAGCGATAGTGCGCGATCTTAGTGGATGCGATGTAGCGTCGATTTCCAACTCGGGGCGATCCGAACGTAAAAAGAGCTTGTGGGTTCGTCACGATGTTGGACGCTTTGCATCGCGCGGCGCAGACCATCGACATCGCAGCGCCTAATGAATGGCCTGTAAAATAAGTCGCCCGTCGATTCTCGCGGATTTTTGATTCGATCAACGGCCATAAGTGGTCGACCTCGCCATTAAATCCAGCATGCACACGGCCGATATCCACCAGCACGGTCCACGCGTTGGCATCTGCCCGCAGATCATCCCAATCGTTGGGCTCCGTTCCACGCGCGACCACAATCAAATCATGGTCGTTAGCAAAAAGATAAGCCTGAGCTCCATCGCGATCGATAAACTCGGTCAGTTCGACACCTGCTTTATCGGCGATGGCCTGAATGCAATCCGGAGCGAAATACGCTAATCGTGAAAATTCCGCCATGAGCAAAGATTGCTCCAGCCAATGCAATCGATGAATCGGCTGACTAAGTGCGATCGTGATATCATTTGGGATTTTACGATCGGTAACCCAGGCTTTTGTATCCACGTTAGTTCAATTTGCGACTGTCCATGGGAATCCAATCACGCTGGGTGTGACCTGTATAGATTTGACGAGGCCGACCGATGCGAGCATCCATTTGATGCATTTCGATCCAGTGAGCAATCCAACCTGGCAGTCGTCCAATAGCGAACAACACGGTAAACATCTGGACCGGGATACCCATGGCTCTATAGATGACGCCCGAATAAAAATCAACGTTGGGATACAGTTTGCGTTCGACGAAATAGCTGTCCTTCAACGCGACTTCCTCGAGTTGTTGGGCTACTTCAAACAGAGGGTCATTCAAGTTGCGTTTCGCGATCAGTTTATCGCAAGCGGCTTTGATGATGGTAGCTCGCGGATCATAGTTCTTGTACACGCGGTGGCCGAAGCCCATCAAGCGGAAGTTGCTCGATTTGTCTTTTGCCATGTCGACATACTTCTTCACATTGCCGCCATCGTCAGCAATCTGTTGCAGCATGTTCACGCAAGCTTCGTTGGCGCCGCCGTGACGTGGTCCCCACAAGGCGCAGATGCCAGCCGAGATCGATGCGAAAAGATTTGCGTTGCTGGAACCGACCAAACGCACGGTCGAAGTACTGCAGTTTTGTTCGTGGTCGGCGTGGACAATTAACAACAAATTCATCGCTTCGATAAAGTCTGGATCAGCGACAAATTTTTCGCTGGGCACCGCGAACATCATGTTCAAGAAGTTTTCGCAGTAGCTGAGGCTGTTATCGGGATAAATGAATGGTTGCCCGAACGCTTTTTTGTATGCGTAAGCAGCGATCGTTGGGAGTTTGGCCAGCAGCCGATGGACAGAGATTTCCACTTCGGCCGGATCGCGAGGGTCCAACGAATCTTGATAAAACGTCGATAGAGCTCCGACAACCGATGACAAAATCGCCATCGGATGAGCGTCACGGGGAAAACCGTTGTAGAAAGTTCGCATGTCTTCATGCAGCATCGTATGCCGACGAATCGACGCTCGGAACGAAGTGATTTGTTCTTCCGTCGGCAACTCGCCGTAAATCAGCAAGTAGCAGGTTTCGATAAAGTCGCAATTCTGCGCGACTTGTTCGATGGGATAGCCTCGGTAGCGAAGAATTCCAGCATCGCCGTCCAGATAGGTAATGCTGCTTTTGGTCGCACCGGTGTTGGCATAGCCTTCATCCAACGTAATGTAGCCGGTCTGCTTTAGCAGGTTGGAAATGTCAAAGCCATGCTCATTTTCCGTGCCTACAATCACGGGAAATTCAAAGGTTTTGTCTCCAAGGGTCAGCTTGGCAACGGTGGCTTCAGATTTTTTGTCCGCGATCGTATCAGGCATGCGTAACTCTCCAATCGTTCTAATAAATACCAGCAATTGCAGTGTAACCGCTCAGCTACACTTCAGCAATCGACCGTACGGGGACATATGCATCGGAAGGACTAACTTCTGCATCCAAGTGCTGCAATCGTAAAAGTTGAAGCTGGCGATCAGTCGCTTGCAGAATTCGAATTTGAATCGGTCCCACTTGCAACGTAGTGTCCTGCTTGGGAATGGCCCCTAACCGCGTGATAACCATCCCCGCCAAGGTTTCGTAGTCGTCGGATTCTGGCAAATCCCAACCAACAATCTGATTAAACCGCTCCACTGTCACCTTTCCGACCGCATCCACGGTTGCGGAGTTTTCATGCTGCACGATCTCGCTGCGTTCGTCCTCGTCCAGTTCGTCGGCAATTTCGCCGACAATTTCTTCTAATACGTCTTCAATCGTAACAACGCCGATAGTTTCGGAAAAATCGTCGACAACAATCGCCAAATGCGACTTGCGGTGCAAAAAATCGCGCAGCAATTCATAAACAGGACGACTGCCAGGCACCTTCCAGGCTTCGCGCAGCAACGACCGCGTGTCAAAAACAATCTCAGAACGCTCGACCTTCAAGAATTCTAACAAGTCCTTCACAAAAAGAATGCCGACGACGTTGTCCAGCGAACCGTCATAGACCGGCAATCGGGTGTGCCCAGAAGCGACCGCCGCATCGATCAATTCCTGTGGGCTCAGATGAATGTCCAGAGCATCGATTTCACTCCGGTGCGTCATCACGTTCAGCACCGGATACTCGTCCAGATTCATCACCCCTTGAATCATTTCTCGCATCCCTTTTCGCATGAGCCCTTCCCGCTCACCGGCAGTGACCATCGTGCGGATTTCGTCCTCCAAGGATTCTTCCTCGAACGCATCGTCTTGCACTTCGTCCCCCAGACGATGGCCGATCCAGGTGAAGAAGGCTTCGATCGGCTGAAACGGTACACCCGCCACGGCGATGACTTTCCACAGCGGCCATGTGTAGTACAACAACCAAGACGCGCGGTCCTGCACAACCACCTTCGGGAACCATACGCGCAAAAACATCAGCAACATCGTGGTGGCAAACAGAAACGCAAACGTCGCATAGCCCGATACCGAAGCGATCGGCATCTCGTTTCCATACTTGCGTTGCAGTTCCACCGAGGGCAAAAACCCGAGCGCCAGCGACGTGCCAAAAACCAAAATGACGGTCACACCAAATAGAAACAGGTAGGTACACGCGGTACTTCCCGAATCCTGGATATCCAAGATTTGGCCAAATCGCTCTCGCCGTCGCTTTAAATGGCAATAACTTTCTAGCCAACGTCCATTGAAATTGGACAACAAATGATGCCCGAAGGAACCTGTGAAAGCCAGTACCAAGCCAATAACAACGGCATAACCCGCGTTGATGCCATTCATCGGCGTTTGCCTCGCTGAGACCCAACCAACCAGCTAACCATATGTTACGACGCGAACTTTGTTACACTTGCCAAACCTCCCTGCGTTTCCAACACGCATTGGATTATAACTGACGCAGCTACCCTGGATACCAGCCATTTCCAGTTCGTTGAGAGGGAGGGATTGGTAACCGATTTTGAATCGGCGCGCCGCTATGGATAACAGAACCTGTCGATAGTACCTGGGATACGAAAGGTTGAGTATGGAACATGCCCAAGAGTTGCTAAAGAGCTTGGTGTTACTTTTTGTGCTGGGGGTCTCCACGCAATGGATCGCGTGGCGCATTAAGGTTCCTGCAATTCTGTTACTGCTGGCCGTCGGCTCGATCGCTGGCTCATTTTTGCGTTATGTACAGCCTCAGCAGATCTTCGGAGATCTGCTGTTGCCGGTCGTGTCGCTTTCGGTCGGCATCATTCTGTTCGAAGGCGGACTGAACCTTCGCTTCAGCGAACTGAAAACGACGTGGCGTTCGCTGGCGGGTTTGTTGTCCATCGGCGTATTAGTGACTTGGGCTCTGGTCACCGTCGCTGCAGTTACCATTTTGCAGATGCCCATCTCGGTGGCTTTGCTGTTGGGTTCCATCCTAGTCGTTACAGGGCCAACCGTAATCGGTCCATTGATCCGCGATATCAGGCCGTCAGGCCGCGTGGGAGTGATTGCCAAATGGGAGGGCATCGTCATCGATCCCATTGGGGCGTCGCTGGCCGTGTTGGTGTTTAACGCGATCGTGCCATTGTCCTCCGGAAAACTAGATGACGCGATTTGGAACAGTTTTCTGGATATCCTGCGCACACTGGGAGCGGGCGCGATTTGCGGCTTAGTTCCAGCATTGATGCTTGCTTGGCTCGTTCGCAACTTCCTCATTCCTGATTACTTGCAAAACCCAATGACGTTGATGCTGGTGCTGAGCAGTTTTGCCGTTGCGAATTCGCTGCAAGCGGAAGCGGGACTGTTGGCCGTCACCGTCATGGGCATTACGCTTGCGAACTATAAGCACATCGACGTCAGCAAGATCATTGAGTTCAAAGAGAGCATTGCGACGCTGTTAATATCTACGTTGTTCATTATATTGTCAGCACGTGTGCCCATTGATGCCCTAATGGAGCTCGGCTGGCGCGGACCAGCGTTCGCTATCGCGCTGATCATTATCGTCAGGCCCCTGTGCGTTTGGCTGTCAACCATCGGCAGTGGACTGACTTTTCCCGAGCGGTCCTTCTTGGCTTGGTTCGCACCACGCGGGATCGTTGCGGCTGCCGTCTCGTCTGTGTTTGCATTGCGTATGGGTGATGCCGGACAAGCAATGGTGCCAGCAACTTTCTGGGTGATTTTCATGACGGTTTGCGTGTATGGCTTAACGGCTCCCATCGTTGCCAGGAAGCTGGGACTTGCGACCGCCGACGCGCAAGGATTGCTGATTGCAGGTGCGAATAAAACAGTCCGCGAGATCGGCCGGGCTTTAAAAGAACAAGGTTTTAAAGTCACCATGGTCGATACACAATTTCCTCGTATCCGACGCGCAACCCAATCGGGGCTAAACGGTTGTTTTGCCAACATCCTGTCAGAAGAGGTTTTGGATCTTGTCGACTTCGGTGGCTTGGGCAAGTTCCTGGCCATGACCGCCAACGATCAAGTCAACACGCTGGCGACTATGCGGTTTCGCGAGATGTTTGGGCGTTCCAATGTCTACCAACTGAGGTCGAATGAGGTTCGCCCCAGTTATCTCGAGACTCGCTGGCAGAACCATATGGCTGGCCGACCTCTTTTCCAGGGCGACCTGACCTTTGAGAAATTGGACTCGATCCTTTCCGATGGAGGCAAACTATCGGTCTTACCCGCTGAATACTTTTTGACTCTGCAGTCGGAAAACACCGCTTTGCAGAAGCAACGCAAATCCGATGCGAATCTCAAGCCAGTCAAAACTGACGCAACCAATGCAGCCGACCTAGAATCCGTTCCGGCTCAAGCAATTGCACCGCCACAAATGCCAATCGCCCCACAAGCCGACCAGGAACAGCTCGAAAAACCGACACCGACACCACCGCCTGAAGCATGGCCGCTGTTCATCGTTGACGGCAAGCGGTTGATCGTGTGTACTTCGGAAGGAAAACTGGTGTTCAAGCCCGGTCAAAAAGTGATCGCGCTATGCCAAGCAAGCAGCAAAGAAGTCTCGAACCAGCCCGCACGCTAATTGCCTTAAAGCGTTTTGAAGAAAGCAATCAATTCCGCCGCCAACTCCGATGGCTCGACCGGTTTTTCAAACCAACGACTCGGGCCTTCTGTTCCCACTGGTTCGCTGGCAACCGGCACACATCTGCTTAAGGCAAACACGGGCAAGCTTGAAAGTGTCGGATGCTCACGGATTTGCTCCAGCGTACTGCGGCTAGAAAGCTCCGACCCGTCCAAGTCAATCAAAGCGAGGTCCGGCGGCTGGAAGCCGGCTAAACAATAGTTCGCTTGCCAGTGATCCTTGGCTTCTACAATTTCAAAGCCTTTGAGCCGCAAGAAAGCTGCCAGAGATGTGCGAGAAGGCTCGTTTTCGTCCTGCAACAGAAGGCGTTTGCTATAACGGGTAGAAGGTTCGCTAACGATTTCACCCTCATTGCCATTCTCCAAGAGGTCGAATTCCGCTAAGGCCGAGTTCAGCAATCGCATCGCATCGGCTTGCTGGTTGTCTTGCAGACAGCTCGCGGCTTGTTGCAACATTTTACTGGCTGCTGCAATGCGTTGGCGGACATCGGCGGACATAGAGGCCGCGTCACCCGAGTCTGGAATCGGGACTTCGAACTGAGCTGCATAGCCTTCTTCGCGAGCGATCTTCACATCCTTGGGTGCGGTTATCCCCAAGCGAACTTGTTTGTTCGCAATCCGTAACACTTCCACGCAGATTCCAAGCCGAGGAAAGAGCACTTTGTCCTGAGGGCCGCGGGAAAGAACTAACATAGCAGCGAGCGTGGTTGGAATCCGAAGAATGTCAAGAGTGGCCTGCTTTCCCGTTTAGATAGCGTGCTAGCGTTCGCGGAATACGATTCGACCTTTGGACAGATCATAGGGCGAAAGTTCAACACGCACTTTGTCACCCGGGACAATACGAATGAAATTCTTTCGCATTTTGCCGGCGACGTGGGCCAAAACTTCGTCGCCTGTTTCTAGTTGTACGCGGAAGCGAGTATTCGCTAACGCTTGTGTTACTGTGCCATCAACTTCAAATGCTTCTTCGTTCTTAGACATAAACTACCGGAAATGCGCGTCGGACAAACTACCCAAGATTCCATCATGTTCACTCCGCAAAGGTTAAAACAGTTGGAGGACCTTTAGTTTTAGCCATTGATTGCCTTGGCGTCACCACCTGCCGCACTCAAAATCCAATAAAAAGCTGTCAGGGGCAACACTGCGTACCAGAAAAAGCTGTCAGGAGCTGTCTAGAACACCAAAGCGGTGTTCGTCGGGGGCAAGCCCAGCAGCGGACATGCTCGCACCGCAGCGCGATCCAAATCCCACCTGTTCGTCCGGTGGATCGTTCGGCTTCTCGCTACTCTTTAGGAGATTGAGGTCTGAGCGACGGTGCGAAACCGTTCCAGGGCGCGATAGTATCGCTTCTTGGCGGTTTCTAACGGGATCTCTAACATCTCAGCGATGCGCACCAGACTTAAGCTATCCGAATGACGCATCTCAAGGACCTCGCGGTCCAGCGTCGACAGTTCGCTCATCAAACCTTTGACCTTCGCTACCATCTCCTCTTGGGCCAGCAACGAATGTACTGAAACAATGGAATCCGCGAATTGATCTGCCAGCGTATGGCCTTCGGATTCATTCAATTCAAGCTCGCAGTTGGGCGAACGCTTGGCTCGAAAGTGCAATCGATGTGTTTCTGCGACAATATGCTTGCCTATCAATCGTAGCCAAATCGCAGGGTGCACTCGCGGGGATTCGAGATAGTTTGGCAAGCTCGCGAGCGCGCGAATATAGGTTTCTTGCACGATATCAGATGCATCCACTCGGGCCGCTAACCTACGATCTAACCTTGCCGCAACCATCGCTCGCAGTTCGCTGCGCAGGTCATCGAACAGTTTGTCCAGTTCAACACTGCCCCCAATGACAAGACGCGATAGTACTTGCGAGCGATTAAGATCGATATCAACGGCATTCGAGATCGTATCGCGTTTGGGTGTTTCAGAGAAAGTCATGAAAGGGATTCCTACTGCGTGACACTGGGAGTCGCAAATGGCTGTGAATCAAAGGACTCATGCAGCACTCGCTCCAAGTCCGCCGACATGCGGTTGGTGTCGATCGAACCTGGAGGTAGTTTGGCAATAACTTTGGAAATATTGCTGAACCAGTTGCGCAATTGCCCGTCTGGAATGCGCATGGATGCGATTTCGGCAGAGGTGGTGTTGGTTCGACCCGTCAACAAGTAGATGTACCTTTCTGCTTGAGCTTCACTCACTGCACCATTTACGATGGCGCAAGCGAGTTGTTGCAGGAGATAGATCGCTGCATCTTGCTCCCGCTGGTTGAGCCGAGAGGATTTGACAATCAACGATATCCGCATGACTTGAGTGGCTGCAGGCAGAGCGGTTTTTCGATACTCTTGCAGGAATTTACCAAGCGTCTCTTCGCTCAGTCCATTCTCTTTGATCTGCTTACTTACATATTTGATTTGCTTATCGATCTCTTTTTTGGTGGGGTCAGAAAAGCTTAGTTTGTCACCAGATTCGTCAAGCGATTCGTGTAGGAAATCCGCTACGATCTTGACCATATCTTCGTTATTCTTGTCCGCCAGCTTGTCTAATAGTCCAACTGTCGATTGCTTGAGCGACTCGGGATGTACTGCAGGTGTGGGACTGGCGGGCACCACCACCACTGCAGGATTGCGATTGGCATAGCTGAGTGCCGCAAACGCGATCAAGAATGTGCCAACCGAGGCACCTGACACCATCATGATTGCTTGCTTGCGATACCTCTGCCGAAATACTTCATCCGGCTCACGCTTTCGCTTGCGTCGATCACTTGGGGAGTTGCCTTCCATGAATCGATTCAACACGATCTCTAATTCTTGGGCGGTTTGATAGCGGTCCTCGGGCGAGAACTCACATGCCTTCATGATGATCTTCGCTAGATCTTCAGGAATTTCATTGCGCAACTCCGATAGATGTCTCAACATGATCGAATCCCGTTGAGTGATCAGCGACATGTTAGTGCGATCGGCCCAAACTTGCTGCCCTGCTGCTAGCTCATACAGCGTGACCCCCAGTGAATAAACGTCGCTGCGTGCATCGCAGATTCCTCGCAGTTGTTCGGGAGCCATATAGCGCGGAGTTCCAATGGCATCGCCGGTTTGGCTGAGCGACCTGGCGTAGTCGTAGATTTTTGCCAACCCGAAGTCGGTAATCCAAATCTTGCCGTCATTGCCCAACAACAGATTGGCTGGCTTGATATCACGATGCACCAGTCCGCTTTCATGCGCGTGGTGAAGCCCTGAGGCAACGCTGGCGCCGATCTGAGCCAATCGATGCCAGTCTGAATGCAATTGATTAAACTGAAACTTGATACGATAATCACCAGCCCCATTTTGCAGGTCATACAAGCTGTGGCCTTCAATCAGTTTCATTACCAAGTATGCATGCTTGGAATCGTGCCCATAGGTATAGACTGGAACAATATTCGGGTGCTCCACGCGTCCCATCGCTCGCCGCTCAAGCTCGAATCGTTCAACCGATGCTTTGGCAGCAGCCCCCGCGATCGGAATCACCTTGACCGCCACGTGGCGTCCCAGATCCTGCTGGATGGCTTCATAGACAATCCCGACTGCGCCACGGCCTAGCTCGCGAACGATGGTGCAACCACACAGTTCTTTGTCTTGAGCGACGGGTGCAGGTTCGGCGGGCTGCCCAATAGTTTGCTCAAGCAATGCCAAGGCAGGAATTTGCGTCTCGATCTCCTCAGCCAAGTGAGGGAAGGTTTCCTTGAGTAATTCAACGGACATCAAGTTACCATTCCGCAGTTCGGCCAGGAACACGTCGGCGACGTTGGTAAAGCTGATGTCGTTTAAATTAAATTTGGTCGAGGTCATGGGTCGGGTTCTGAGCACACTGGAACAAAAGTTCGCAATCACTTAGAAACCTAGCACCACGTGGCGTACCACAACGCGCCAGAGATAGGGTCTTGCTGAATTCCGCAAAGGACCTCGACGTTTATGACACCTTTTCTATTTGTCCGTATTATAGCGGCTGGTGAACCCTCGCAGCATGATCCGCGATAATCCGAAAGGCCCCAGCAATTTGGCCGCCGTCATCACCCCGCCCATCAGAGCTCCATTCACGCCGGGAGTCCCGACATCGCTACCAGTCAAAAACAAATTCTTCACCGATGTTTTGATATTCCACTTATCGCGGAATATCCGGTTCGCATCGCATGCTTGTCCGTAAATCATACCTGCTTTGTGGCCAGTGAAGCTTTCGACGGTAAGCGGCGTTGATAATTCGTAGTAGTCGACCAGCTTGCGAAAACCCGGCAAATGCTTGTCGGTGTACTCTAGCATTTTTTGCGAGATCGCCTCCTTGCGAGCCTCGTACTCCTCTCCGCGATCTTTCCACTGCGAGCTGGAAAAATCCTTCCAATAGTCGTCTTCCATAAACGATATCACTTGTGCCGTGTGCGGCTCTTGCCCCGGGTTGCGCAGCGAACCAAATGATACAAAGACGCCATTGATTGTATCGGGCGAGTTCTCTCTTCTGGATTGCTCCACGTCGTGATCCATGCGGTCATAGATCCAATAGTTTGCGTCATCAAAACCATGGTCACGCGGATTTTCTTGCATGCCAACAAACAAGATCACTGCAGAAGTTCCTGGTTTGAGCCGATGCGCCTGCGTACGTTCAGGCTGACCGTGCTCGTCACCTACTAGCTTGCAGAATGTGGTATAAGCGCCCGCATTGGAGATTACCTTGGGTGCAGTAAAATGGATCTCTTGACCTTTGTGTATGGCAGTCACTCCCTTCGCGACCCCGTTTACGATGTCAATACTTTTGACTTCGTGATTTACTAGGCAACAACCGCCGCGATCTTCAATGGCTTTACACATTTCGGCCGCCAACTCTTTGGAGCCTCCGATTGGATAATAGCCACCGTTGAAGAAATCAGCCGAAACCGTAGCATGAATACCAAAGGCGCTTTCTTGCGGAGGAGTTCCATAGTCGGGCCACTGGGCGGCCAAGATCGCTCGCAACAACGGGCTTTTGAATCGCGACAAATAGTCGGCTGTCGTCATTCCTACCAGATCCTTACCACCCAAAGTAAAGAGGCTATCGATGGGAGTTGGATATGCTTTTCCAATAAACCAACGAATCAGCCAACCTTGAGCGGTCTTCAAGTCCTTGAAGTATTGAACGATTAGCTCTTTCTCGTCGGGAAATCGTTCAATCAGCTTGGCTTGAAACTCCGGTAGATTGTCGGGGACTTCAAAGCTACCTTCCGGAAAAACAAATCGTTCGAAAGGACTGCCCATCTTGTGCCAGCGTACTCCGCCGCGCGTCGCAAGATCCATCATTTTCCGGGTCAGCGCACCATCCTGCATCTCACCGACGTAATGTACCCCGACGTCCCATTCGTACTTTTTGCGGCGAAAGCTGTGCGTAAAACCACCCAGTTTGAAATGCCGTTCTAAAACTAGAACGCGTTTTCCTCCCACCTGGGCAAGGATGCTGGCCGTTGCCAACCCGCCAATGCCGGACCCTATCACGATGGCGTCAAACTGAGTTTCGCTTGTTTTTTTCATGGAGATGCTTTTGTAAATTTCTATCGTAGGAGTCACTGAACTAAGAAGCTTGGCTAAACTTGATTTCCGCAGCCGGTGTATCTATGTGTTCTGCCGACTTATCGACACGGCGACGAATCAGCATGTGGGTACAAGGTACAAATATCAAAGCGAGTACCGTTGCGCCTAATACACCGCCAGATATCGCAATTGCAATGGGGGGCCAGAACTCACCGCCGCCAAGAAACAGCGGCAGGAACCCCGCGATGGTTGTCATGGTCGTGGCTAACACGTGTCGCGTGTTTTGGCCAATACAAGCTGCCACGGTCGAAACATCGCGTCCAAGATGAGCGGGAATCGCGTTGAGGGCTGCAATCACGACAATCGAATCATTGACGGCGATACCAATCATGGCCATCGTCCCAACCAATGCCGTAAACCCCCAATTCATTTGGAACACCCACAAGGCCCCGATACTGTATCCGACCGCTAGACCAGCCACCAGAAACAGTAAAGCGGTCATACGGAATGAATTCAGCGAAATTACGAGTGCTGCAATCATCAAGGTGAATAGAATCACGCCATTAGCTACCAGGCTTCCAACCGCTTCATCTCGTTCTGCTTCGGCGCCAGCGTAGCGAATGTTGTAACCAGGCGGCAACTGAAAACCAGATGCTTTCAGTTTTCGCTGGAAATCTTTCTGGACTGTTGCCGGCAATACACCCGCACGAATATACCCAGAGACTTCGTTCATTCTCACCCGATTCAGTCTACTGATGCTAGCAGCCTCAGATGATAACTCTATCTTTGAGATAGCACTGATCGGAACAGCTTGGTACCGCTGCGGGTTCGTTCCATCGGTAGAAGGATTGGTCGCTGACAATAAATCCATCGATGCAATACGATTGAGATCACTGCGATCGTCATTGGAAACGCGCACTCGAATCGGCAACTCTTCAGAACCTTCAAGAATCGATCCGCCTGTTACCCCTTCCAACATCATATTCAATTCGTTAGCTATCTGCGTATGATCCAATCCGACCAACCTTGCCTGTTGTTCATCGATCCTGAACTTCACTTTGGGAAGTGAGTTAGAGTAGTCCGAACGAGTTTGCGTGACCTCTGAAGTTTGCGATAATACCAAACGAACCTGTTCGCCTAACTCCTGCAACTTATCCGCATCCGCTCCGAATATCTGGACTTCAATCGGTGCACCGAAGGGAGGGCCTTGTTCCAATTGGCGGGCGAGGCTTGCAACTGCTGGAAACTGCTGGTCCAACATTTCTTGCACGCGTCGAATCAACGCCAAAGTATCAACGTTCGGTTTGCAATCTACAATCGCTTGGCCGTACTGCGGGGAATTCTTGCGATCCGGAATAATGTTGTAGTAAAACGGTGGCGCACTCTCACCGATAAACCAAGCTACTTGCGTAATCTCATTATCCTTTAGCAATTCGGCTCGTATCTGCTTGGCTAGCAATTCCGTTTCTGCAATTGAGCCAGTGTTGGGTAACTCGATTTCGATATGAAACTGATTTCGGTCCGACGGTGGAAAGAATTGCTCAGGCAACAATCGAATTGTACTAAAGCCCAATATCGGTAGCACTAAGCAAAGGATCGACACAAACCCAGGAAATCGAAACAGCAACCGAAGAACCCATTGGTAAGCGTTGGTAAGAATTCTTGGCTTGAATCCATATCGCCACCAACTCGGGGACTTGCGATCAGCCCGCAATGTTAAGCCCGACATTGCAGAATTTATCGTTAACGCAATTGCCAACGAGCAACTAACTCCACAGATTGCAACAATCGCAATAGCTCCAACAAACTCTCCCGAAGGGCCTGGCATGATCGCAATCGGACCAAACGCCAGGATAGTGGTCAACGTTGAAGCACCTAGAGGGGCCGCAAGGAATGAAACGCTAGCGCGAATCGCTTCTAAACGCGAGTGACCTTCCGCTAACTTTTTATCTATCTCGTCGACCACAACAATGGCGTTGTCAATCATTAAACCCAACGAAAGAATTAGCCCAGTGACTGACATTTGGTTGATCGGAATCCGGAACAAGTACATCAGGAACGTGACTAGCAGACAGGACAACGGCAATGACAGGCTAACCAGCCAAGCACTGCGAAAACCCATGAGCACTGTGGTCACGACAAAGATAGCTGCAATGCCGGATAAAAAGTTCGCGAATAACACATTCATGCGTTGATCGACATATGGGTTTTGCTTGAAGACAATGTCCAATGCAATCCCAGGCGGCAAGTCGCTGCCGAAAGCTTCTAGGATCGGCTCCAAAGATTGTGTCCAATAATCTAAGCGATACTCCGCCAGCACAAAAGCTCCCAACGCAACCGCAGGTCGGTCTTCCAGCAACACCATCGAGTTGACTGGCGTACGAATGGATTTGTCGATCGTTGCAATGTCTCCCAGTTCAACGGCGTTGCCTGTCGTATTGATCTGAATAGGAATATGTGAGACACGTGTCAAAGTATCTAGTTCACCGCTTACTTCCAGCAGTAAGCTATCAGACTTGCTGCGCAATTGCCCCGCTGATACTTTGGCATCGCTAGCCAAGATCAATTGGGAAATCTTTTGAGCAGACAGTTGCAGGGACGCGGCTACTTCTGGGCGAATTGAGACCACAATCTCTTCGTCGGGGTCGCCAAAGGTGTCGACCTTCTCAGTGCCAGGTACTGCTTGAATTCCCTCTTTCAACTGTTCGGCCAAACGACGTAGCAGTGAGTATTGCACTGGCGTATCATTATCCCAACGCAAGGCAACAATTAATGCATACGCCTTGATATCTAACTCTTTAAATTCTGGTTTACTAGCCCCAGCAGGAAGATTGATTCGGGCGTCATCTAATCGATCGCGGATGCGAGACCAAACCTGCGGCGCTTCAAGTTTGGTGATACTATCTCGCAATTCGATCGTGATAAAGGATACACCTTGGCGACTGGTTGAGTTGACTTCCTTGATCTCATTGATATCGCTAAGTTTTTCTTCCACCTTATCGGTAACCAGCGACTCAACGCGTTCCGCATCCGCGCCAGGAAAAAAGGTGGTCACAGTCGCGGCACGAGGAGTGAGCAGCGGGTCTTCCATTCGTGGCAGAAGAAAGAACGCAATCGTCCCCGCCACCACAAGCAACAAGATCGCCAGAGCTAAACTGCGAGTGTTGTTATAAAAGAAGGTCTGCATAACGAATTCCTATTCCACTTATTGTTCAGGCAACGATGCCGCGTGTTACTTTGTATTTCCTGAGGTCGAAGCATCGGCATTCACAACAGGTGCCAGAACTACGGTCTGTCCTGTGGTGATCTTCTGCACGCCAGAGGTTACGACGCGTTCCCCTGCAGTAACCGCTCCGCGGATCAAGACTCGCGCGGAATCGATTTGCAATACTTCTACATCACGTCGTTCTGCCACGTGTTGAATTTGGCCCGTTGCGGTATCTTCAATTCGCGTGACGACAAAGATCGACCATAAGCCTTTAGTGCTTCGTACCAATGCCGAAACTGGCAGCCAGAACCCTGTTTGAGGCACTTTCTGCGATAGCTGCAGTTGGATAATCTGTCCTGCCGCATCGATGTTGAAGCTGTTTGAATTCGAACCAAGACTACCTTGCCCAAGACCACCTTGCATCGCCCCTTGGGGATGCGGTTGCAGTTGCAGTATCACTGTTTGCGTTCGCGTTGCTGAATCCAGTTCCGGCAAAACGGCCTTCAGGACTGCGATACGTGGTTGTCCTGCCAGCGAAAGATCGAATTGTTTTGTCGATTTCAACTCGGCGAGCATCTCTGGTGGCACTCCAATTCGAGCTTCCAATGGCGCTAGCTCAAGAATGCGATAAATCGATAACCCTGGTTGTACGATGGCGCCTTCGTCTACATGACGCAGTGCGACCACTGCAGCGTACGGGCAGACCAACTGGCTTTCGTCAAGCTGGACTTTGATGCTGTCGATCTTTGCATCGATCATCGCCAGTTGCCCTTGCTGGGCAGCAATCTGCTCTTTGCGTGTTCCTTCTTCAAGCTCCGACACAAGCTCCATCTGAACCTTCAGCTTCGCTTCTGCAGCCGCCATTTGGTGCTGCGCATCTTCAATGTCTTGCAACGAGATCGCATCCGAATTTGCAAGTCGCTTGCGTCGATTGTATGTAGATTGAGCTTGATCGCGCAACGCTTGATACTCAAGCTGCTGATGCCGGGCCGCTTCAATCGATTGACGTCGCGGTCCGGCAACTAACTCATCGAGCTTTGCGGTCGCAATGCTGCGTTCGGCTACCAAGACCTTCAGCTCTGCTTGCAAAGCCGCTGTATCCAATTCGGCCATGACTTGCCCGGCCTTAATGACATCCCCTTCATCCACGCTCAGTTTTGCAATGCGGCCGATGGTCTTGAAACCTAGATCGCTGGCACGACGAGCTGTCAATACGCCGGTAAATGACCTCGCAAGCCGCACATCGTCCTGCTCTGCGAGCACCGTGGTTTCAACAAAAGTTGTCTGCATTGCGACTTGGTCTGCCCTGCTTTCGCGAAGCATAGTTAGTGCCCCAAGTAATATGCAGGATGATAGGACTGCAAACCGACAGGCGTTTCCGATCGCTGCGTCTGCTAGCGACCTCGAGTGAGTCAAGCACTGGCGCATGAATGGGTAAACCTCTTTGAGTTTGGCGGGGCTGTTAGTTTGCATGATTGTTTTTTGACGCATGATGAGCAATCGGGACGATGACTAAGATGAGGATCAAGCCGAAATGAAGTGGGGGGGGCGTACGGTCCCACGAGAACGACTCCACAGATAATGTTGGCCAACCAGAACGCGTTGAACTTTGCCTTGATTGAGCAAATGATTCAGCAAGCCTACCGTTTCAGCGACCAGGACGGATCGTTCCGCTGGCAACAGGCTTCTGCGATAGACCGCGGTCAGACAGTCAACGGCAGTCCGTGGTGTTGAAAGATATTCGAGCAAGCGGTCAAGAAGTAGGCTCACATTGTCGATCAACTGCTCGCACCGTTTACGCGCTCCTTTGAATGGTAACCCGTGCCCTGGCAGCACCAGCGTTTCTTCACAGGAAATCGCACTTAACTTACGGCAACTGTCGATCCACTCCGTGACCAAGTCTGCATCGGGCTCGCTGGGATGGACGCTGAGGTTCGGAGAAATACTGGGCAGTAATTGGTCACCCACGATGGCAATCAGATCGTTGGACCACAGCGTCGCGTGTTCAGCCGCATGGCCATGACCTATATGGACGGTCCACATCCGTTTGCCGATCTTGATCGTTTCAGATTCCTGGATTCGTTTGTAAGCCCTTGGCATCGCGCAAACCAATTGAGGATAATCGCTTGGCCTTCGTCGGCGATAGGCTTCGATTTCCATAGCGGGTAAGCCTGCTCGCTGTAAAAATTCGACTTGCTCTTGCGAAGGGACACTGCGGTCATCTGTTTGAAGCAAACATGCTTGTAGCCAACAGGTTCGCGTTGCAACCAAGCGAGCTCCCGCCTGCGCGATCAACCCCGCTAGGCCAATGTGATCAGGGTGGAAGTGTGTGCACAGAACACGATTGATTTTCTTGTCGGCCAACGCGGGATTGGCCAACGCGGTATCAAGGGCCGCGATGCACGCCGCAGTATTGCTGCCTGTATCCACGAGCGTCAAACTTTGATCGTCCTCCAACAAATAGGCATTCACGTGGTCTTGAATTCCATCTAATGGAAGCCGAATCCACCAGATTCCGTCGGCCACGAAGCAAACTTCACCTGCTTGCGGAGCCGTATCAAATACTGGTTTCACCAGTTCATAGTTTGGACTTTGCAGGCTGTGAACGGGACTGGCGTCTTGGACCTCACGAGGACTGTTATACATCTTGGCTTCATCCCCTCTTGGATACCGTGACGATAACTTTGCCTGACCGACCGCGCTGTTCTGCGCGGTGAAGGGCTTCGTTGATCGAGTCAATGTTATAAACAGAATCGACTCGCATCTGCAGCGTGCCTTCGCTCAGGTATGAGCACAAGTGGTCATACAGTTGATTGCGTTGCTCAAGCTTTAGTCGGTTAAGCGTCTTGGAAAGCCAGAAACCAACTAACGAGATATTGTGAAAGATGGTTTGGTCAGGATGGATCATGCAGGGTTCGGCAGACAGCATCCCGTAATTTACGACGGTACCACCGTCGGCCAAACAGGCTGCCATGGTTGCCGTGCCTGGTCCCGCCACTGCATCGGCTGCTAAATGAATCGATTCACAGCCTGCAATGGTTTTTAGTTTGGCTGGCAGGTCTTCCGTGTGCTCGAAAACTAGGTCACCGCCGCACTTGGTCACCTCTTCCTTCTGTGATTCCTGGCGTACGAGGTTTACTGTCTTATAGCCTTTCAACGCGGCTAACTGCATGATGCATTGACCAACGCTGCCCAGTGGAGCGGTCTGGATCAGCCAATCTCCCGCTTGCAATTCTGCGTAGTTGTCAAGTATCATCAATGCGGTCGCTGGATTGACCTTTAACATCGATAACTGAATCGGATCGATATCCAAGGGCACTTTATGAACCGTGGTAGCCGCCACCTTGCGACGCTCGGCCCAGTTGTTATTGGCAAGCATGATCACTCGATCGCCAACCTCGAGGTTCTGAACCGAAGAGCCCGCCGCGGATACGATCCCAACGGCTTCCATACCAATGGTGGCTGGCAGCTTTGGCAAAACTCCATATCGACCTGAAAGCATTGCCAGATCGGCAACATTAATGGGAAATGCTTCGATATCGACGACCACTTCCCACGCTGCAGGTGCGCCGACATCCGGGACATCGACGCAACGAGCCACAGCGCTGGGCTGACCAAATTTTGCGATTTGAATCTGTTTCATGATCTTGTTGCGACGCATGGACTGCGAGCTTAAATCACTCCCTTGGACGGTGGCGCTTGTTGTATCTTCTTCGCCACGCAATCGACGGTGTAGTCAATTTGCTGTTGGGTATGATTCGTGTTTAGAAAGAAGCGGAGACGCGATTTGTCGCGAGGTACGATGGGGTACATCATCGGGAAAGAGCAGATCCCAGCATCAAAAAGCTGTATCGATAGCCAAAGTGCAACTTCGGAATCACGTGTCATGATGGGCACGACGCCAGAGTCTTTGCTGTTGTAGGTGTCGAGGCCAGCCGCTTTCGCCTTTTCAATAAAATACGCGGCATTAGCTTGGACGCGCTGCGCACGCTCTGGCTCATCCTGCATCAATTGCAATGTTCGCAACCCTGCGGCGGTGTTGGCTGGAGTGGGCGACGCACCATACAGCAATACTCCGGGAGCATAATTTTTGAGGATTGCGATCAACGGCTTGTCACCCGCGACGTAACCTCCACAAGTGCCAAAAGCCTTGCTCATCGACCCGTACAGAATGTCGATCTCTTTACCGGAGATATTGAAGTAATCCACTACGCCCAAGCCGCGTGGACCAATGATCCCCATCGAGTGTGCTTCATCAACCATCAGTAAAGCCTTATGGCGTTTCTTGATCTCAATCAGTCTTGGCACATCAGGAATATCTCCGTCCATGCTATAAACACCTTCGACTAAAATGAACACGCGTTCGTACTTGTCGCGATGTGTTGCTAGCAGTTTTTCCAATGCGTCATAGTCATTGTGAGGAAAACTGAAACGACGAGCGGTCGTCATCTTGCAGCCAGTCAATGCAGAGTTGTGAATCAATTCATCATAAATGATAAGATCTTGCGAACGGCATAAGTATCCGATCGTAAACGCGTTGGTGCTGTAGCCACCTACGGAAACAACGGCATCCTCAGTATCCAAGACTTTAGAGATCTCGCGTTCGAATTCTTGGTGCAGGTCGACTTCACCGGTAATCGACCGCCCCGAACCAGTGCTGGTACCAAAATCATCGATGGCTTTCTTCGCGAAGTCTTTAACGCGTGGGTCACAAGCGAGCGCCAGATAGTTGTAGCTAGAGAAGTTTATAAGCTCCCGTCCCTCAAGCGTAACCGTCGCATCGGAAGAGCCGACATGCTTCAAGAACTGATTGCGAGTATATTTTTGTTTGTCGTAGTACCACTCCATCGTTGTAAAATCCTTGTACTCTGGGAAGAGTGCAAAATCGTAATACGATGGTTGGACAGGCTTTGAACTAGGCTCTTTCGCGGCAGAACCGTCGTTGGTGCCCAGTGACATACCTTTTTTTAAGCGATCAAAACTGGATTTAAAGTTCATGGTGGAAACTCCCGTAAGTAAACTACAGTTCAAAATGGTTCAAACAGCGAGGCGGTTGTTTTCGCTAAGCGGTCAAGGCAAGTGAATCCGCCATGCCTAGGGTCTTTAGCGACTTGGCCGCAAGAGTTCGAATGGTCGTATCGCCGATCAGTTCCAAGATTGAGATACTGAGTCCTAGTTGACTGTCTAGCAACATTTGGATCTCGGTCGCCATCAGTGAATCAACTCCCAATTGGTTGATCGCTTTGTCCATAGGAATGTTGGCTGGATCCGCTTTCAGAACTGCGGCTACAATCTCGGTGATGAGACTGGCAAGCAATTCCACTTGATCGACTGGATCTAGCTTTTGCAGTTCCTCGATCAGCGCATCCCGCGTCGATGAGTCTTGGCCTTGCGAATCGGCAGCGATCAAACCAGCAAAGCGTGGTGACTTGCCTCCTCGGGTTTCAAATCGCGCCCAATCATTCCAGTTGGTGATGACGGTGACACCGAACTGAGTGACCCTGCGTGCCAGGCCTTGCTTCAGCAACATCAAACCTTCCTCGGAGTTGATGCCGCGTAAACCTGTGTAACGCAAGAACTGCTCGAGCTTCTCGTCTTGTGCTACGACGCCGACATCTGCGATGGCCCCCCAGTTGACACTCGTACCAGGCAATCCAGCGAGTTGTCGCAGATGCGATAGGCCATTCAGGAATCCATTGGCGGCGCTGTATGCAGACTGACGACTGTTACCAACTAAATTCGCGACCGATGAGTACAACACGAAGTGATCTAGTTGCAGATGTTCGGAAAGCTTGTGCAAGTTCCAAGCACCCAACGCCTTGCTTCGCATTACTTTCTGAAAGGTCACTTGATCCATCTCGGCAATCGGCTGATCAATGATCAACGCACCCGAGTGGAAAATGCCCTTAAGCGGCGGCAGCGTTTCTTGAATCTCTTGAAACAGGCTGGCCAACGAGTGGTAGTCGGCAGTATCGCAAGCGGCGGCAACAATCGTTGCTCCGCGAGACTGCAACTTGGCCACAAAAGCTTTTCGATCATCATTGTCAGCACCAGTTCGGCCAGTTAATACAATGGTCTTGGCACCGTTGTCGATCAACCATTCCGCCGTCTTTTGTCCAAATCCACCAAAGCCGCCAGTGATTAAGTAAGTCGCTGCGGGCGAGAAGCGAAGATTCTCCGACTGTACGACAGGTAAATCGCCGCCGGCAGTGTTGTAGTTCAGCACGATTTGCGCGGCCGCATCCCCCAGCGGCAGCTTGCGCCAGGCTAGATCTGCAATCGATACTTCAAGATATGGTTCCGCCGTGAAATCGCGACACTTGAACAGACCGATCGCTTCCGAAATGGCATCCGCAAAGGCAACTTCATCGTGCAACATCACTTGATAATCACAACGCGAGATGCCTGAAACTGTGCTTGGTAAATTGACGGGCCCGGCCTGAAGGTCAAGGTCAATGACATGTCCGCCGACGGTGAGCATGCTGAGATCAAAAGTCACCTGCCAAGCTGACATCGGAACAGCCACGATATCAAATCCACGACCACTGGTTTCCAACTGGACTGCCTCAGCAAGGCCTAGCGGACAAGCAGAGTAGATCGGGAACTCTTTGAGAATTTCGTCCTCCGTATCCATCTTCTGGTCGACTAGCAATGAAACGTGGTAACCTGAACGGCGCAGAGTCCGGGCAACGGTTTTGCCAAAACGTGAAGCCAGGACAAGCGCCGACTTTGGACTGTTGGAAGGGACTTTATCAATCGCGAATTTTGCTCGTGTTTGATTTCCAATCCAGCTAGTTAAAGCTGCAGCGTCAATCTGTTCGTCGATTTCGACGATGTGAAAATCATTGCGAAGTCCAATGAGATGACTTGATAACTCCTTGGGTGCGAAACCGCAAACGCGAGTGCCTGGTTTTAGATCGAGGACGTTTGCGCCAACACGCAATACTCGACCGACGATCTCAATCACGGGTTGGTCAATGCTATCGTTAGCGGGACTTCGCAGCAGATCAACAGGAATAATCGTGGACTCGACACGAACCAAGATATCGTCATCGCCCAACTCGCAAGCGTCCGCTTGGACAACGCGCGCCGTCCCGACGCTTTCGAACTCGGGCCTCAAAGACCGAATAAGTACTGGAGCGTCATCGGTCAGCATGCTTTGCACGATCGAATCCGACGATAGCAGATCGCTATCGACCAGTTCGCTTTGCAACCGCAGCGCGCCACGCAATGCGACTTCATCCTGATCTGCGTCGCAGATTAGCTCCAGCACCGCGTTCTCGATCGCTTGAGCCGAAATGCGGCTAGGCAGATCGATGGAACTGAATCGAAAGCTGTCTAGTTCGTTGTATGCAACGCGGACAAAACCGTTGACGGCAGCTTGAGCAGCCTGAATCGAAGTATCAAAATCCTTGATCGCAAATGCATTTTGGGTCATCACGTAAATGCGAGGTTTGCGTTCGATCTCTTTCGCAATTAAAGCCTGCGTGATAGTAAAGATCTCTGCAATCGATTTCTCACCAGTCGGGTCCGCAGACTCATTGGTGGAAGTCAGCCCGTTCAAGAAAAGGACTCCATCTAGTTCGCCGACATCATCGAACATGCGTATCGCATCTTCGACACTAGCAGATCGCAGTGTGAATTCACCGTCATGGCACTTGTAGCCTTCACCGAAGATGGCTTGCCCCACAATGGTCGCACCGTAACCCTGCATTTGCTCAATCAAGTCGTCAGAAATCTTTGCGTCTTTGCCGATCACCAGCCAGTGGCCAAGTCGTTTTGGCTCATTGAGTGACTCGCAGAACTTCCAGTCGTAGGCCAGGATTTGCCGTTTGACGGGATCTCCCCAATTGTCGACTCGCTCACGTTTTGATGCGGCGGTCAGTCGCATCGAACGCAGGGTGGCAACTACGTTTCCTTGATCGTCTGTCAAGGTCAAATGGCATTCGATGGTTCGAGTTGTCCGCTCCACACATTCGCTGTAACACCACAGCGTGCTTGGCAGATTGCGTTGGTATACGCACAATTCCCGAAAGCCAGTTGGCAAATAAGTAGTGTCCGAATCCTTGAGCATCAGCATCAGTGACTGGAAGCATGCATCCAGCAACGTCGGATGTAAGCAATACTGATCAAGATTGTCGGTTAGCTCAGGCATCATTTCTAGACGAGCCAGAACGACATCCGCTTTTGTATTAGTGCTCAGACGCTTTACCGATTGAAACGCGGGACCGTAGCTCAATCCGATTTGATCCAGGTTCTTGTAGAAAGCACTGATGTCTTCTGTATTCGGCATGCGATCTTGCAGCAGATTCAGATCCAGCCAACCTTCTTCGAACATCTGCAAGCCAGAAAGGTTCGCAGTCAAATGTACCTGACCGGTTCCCAAGCGACCATTTTCCAAGCTGCGAATGGTCGCTTGCCGAGTGAACGGATCGTAGGACGTCACACAATCAAGCCCACGTTCGGCATTGATGATCATGGGGGCCAAGATCTGGACGTTGCGGATCGCGTAACCTTTGGCCGAATCCCCACAGTGAATGGACGCCAGTTCCAGCAACGCTTCGATGTAACCAGCCGCTGGCAGGATGGGTACGCCTGATACCACGTGATCGCGAAGATACAGCATCGGTTCATGATCGAAATCGTTTCGATAAGCTGGCACGCCCGGTGCTTCTTGAATCCCAAGCATTGGGTAATCAATACTAGCGATGCGATCTTGTTTAGCGCGATCGTTCTCATTCCAAAAGAACTCGCGTTGCCAAGCATAATTGGGCAGCGGAATGTATTTCCCATCAGCAGCATAGACCGACCAATCTATATCGCAGCCATTCGCGTAAACGCTCATCATGCCGCGTTGCAGAGTTTCCTGTTCAGGCATATTGCGTCGCAAGGTGAATGCCTGGCGACAATCCTTGCCAGCTTGCTTGATGCAATCACGAAGTGAAGTGGCCAACACCGGATGGGGGCCGACCTCTAAAAAGTTGTTGTAGCCATCCTCCAGCAGCGACTGAATCGCAGTCGCAAATTCGACGGGCTGCCGAACATTCAACGGCCAATAGTCCGCTCCGTACGCAACCTCTTCAACGCGTTTACCTGTCACGGTGGAATAGAGCGGAACGCTTGGCAGTGAAGGCTGTACTTTGCTCAGGACCGACCTCAGGTCATCCATGATGGGATCCATCATGGGGCTATGGTACGGCACTTCTACTTCCAAATGCTTGTTGAAAATGTTCTCGCGAGTTAGCTCCATCGCGATATCAACCAAAGCATCTTTGTTACCTGCAATCGTGATATTGCCAGGGCCGTTGACCGCGGCGATAGAAACTTGGCCAGCATAGGACGCAATACGTGACTCAATCCGGTCACGGCTAAGCCCAACGGCCAACATCCCGCCCATTCCCTTGCAAGTTGCTTGCAGTCGACTGCGGTGATACGCCACTTGCATGGCATCCGCCAGTGACAGGACACCTCCAAAGTAAGCAGAAGCCAGTTCGCCTACAGAGTGACCGACGACCGCTCCTGGGAAGATGCCTGCTGCATTCAAGCATGCGGTCAAACCAATCTGGACAATCAAGTTGGCGGGCTGAGCAAACTCAGTCCTGGTGATTTGTGACTCTTCTTCGTTCTTGAGCATCTCTTGCAAGATCGAGAAACCTGCAACTCGTTGAAACTCTGCATCCGCAGTTTCCACTGCCGTTCGATAGGTCTTGTTTTGTTGATATAATTCTTGCCCCATCGCCCACCATTGTGGCCCCATACCGGTATATACAAACACGGGCTTGCGAATCCCGGTGAAAGGAGCCGTACCACGGACGGCGTTGGGTGACTCGCGCTTTTCTGCTACGGCCAACAATGCTTCTCGCAACTCAGCGCGGTTGCGACCGCTGACCATGGCACGGTTCGAAAGATGAGCTCGATGGCGCGTCGCAGAATAGACGATATCTCTCAAGTCGATCTCGCTGTCCAGTAGCTGAGCGTAGCGTGCAGCGGTTTCTTCAACGGCTTTATCGCTACGAGCCGAAAGCGGCAACACGATAGTTGTCGTCGGAACAATTTGACTGTCTTGGGATGAAACAGGTTGGTCAGTGGATATGGCAGCAGGAATAGCTTCCAGAATGGCATGCGCGTTGGTGCCGCCATAACCAAAGGAATTGACCGCGATGCGCAGTGGCTCGCTAGTCGGTAGATCAATGAGCTCATCGGAGACTCGAACATGCAAATCTGCTAATGGGATCGATGGATTCAAAGTTTGCAGATTTGCGATCGGAGTTGTTTGTCGATGCAACAAGGTCAGCGTAGCTTTGATAATCCCAGCTACACCCGCAGCCGCTTCGAGGTGTCCGATGTTGCTTTTGATCGAACCCACAATCACCGGCGACAGTCCATTGGCCTTACGTGCCGCGCCATAAGTAGCTCCAATCGCGCTGGTCTCTGTTGGGTCGCCAATGGCAGTTCCTGTCCCGTGGCATTCGACATACGAAATGCTGCTTGGATCGATATGATGTGAAGTGCAAACCGATTCGATCAACGCTCGCTGGGCTTCACCGCTGGGCATAGAAATACCAGGCGTTCGCCCATCTTGGTTGCTGCCCGTCGCGAGCACTGTAGCCAAAATTTGATCACCGGCCGCGATCGCTTGGTCCAACGGTTTAAGCAGCACGATGCCGGCGCCTTCACCGCGACCGTAACCATCGCCACGTTGATCGAAACTCTTGCATTCCCCGTCGCGAGACAAGAATTGTCCTTTACACATCCCCATCGGGTATTCAGGTCGCAACATCACGTTGGAACCGCCGACGATCGCCATCTCGGTACGATGGTTCCAGAGATCCTGGCAAGCGTAATGGAAAGCAACCAACGATGATGAACAGGCCGTATCGATGGATAGGCTGGGGCCACGCAAGTCAAAAGTATGTGAAATACGATTGGATAACATGGTCATCATCATCCCAGCAGCGGTATTTTGATTGATCGCGGAACGATTGGCTGCCGACATCTGGGTAATCATGTGGTCAAGCATGAAGCCGCCAACGTAAACACCCACTTGCCGTCCTGCATAGTCCGGCAATATCAAGCCCGAGTTCTCGAAAGCTTCCCACACGACTTCCAGCAATAGCCGTTGCTGCGGGTCCATGTTTTCTGCATCACGCGGTGAGATACCAAAGAAATTCGCATCAAATTTCGTGATATCCTGAGTCAAAAAGCCTCCACGACGGATATACGATTTGCCTTTTGCGATTGGATTCGATGAATAGTAACGCTCTTTGGTCCAGCGATCCGCAGGTACTGAGTCGATAGCACTGAAGCGATTTTTCAACGCATTCCACAAAGCCTCAATATTCTCGAGCCCTTTGGGAAAGCGACATGCCATGCCAACAATTGCAATTGGTTTTAGTTCGCCACTCAAGTTTCTATTCCTTAGCTGTACTCTGCGTAACGTATTCGAACAGACCGATCTGTTCCAAATGAAGTTGAGGTAAACGCAGTTACCTACCAAGCAATCCGATGACCGAGCGACGAGTCGGGACAGGTAGAACAAAATCCCACTCGTATTTCAAGAAAATGATCGGTCCATGATCAGCTACAAAGCTCACAACCGTTAAAGGCAATACCGCTCAAGGAAGCTGGTTAACGATAGTGGATTGGCTACAGATCCTGCATCAAGGAGAGGTCAGAAACTCCACTACAACTGATGGAACGGTACCGCCGTTATTGGTGTAGTTCGAGGTGCAGAGGGCACATTGCAGCAAGGCAATTTGAGACATCGCGCATTAAGAAATGCACGAAGAAAATATTGTCCGAGCTGAAATAAATCCGGACATTGACGGGACTGCACGAAGAATGCCGACGTTGGTCAGCAGTGGAAAAATCAATCACAGAGTCGGATTCAAGCCAACTGCGAATCGAAACTTTTCTTAATACTCAGCTCACAAATAGGACGTTGATTAAGTGCACGTCATTCGCCGGTTTTCCTGCGGCCCTCGTCTTAAAACGCCCTCTTAGGATAGTCGGCACGGCGAGGAAAAAATGCTAGAGCGTCAAGCTACACCACTGATTCGCCGCTCCAGTTCCTCCACATGCGCCACGTCCAAAGCGCCAGGTTAAACCACCGCCAATCCAATAACTCTGAACTGAGGTACTGGTGAAATCACCATGCTGTTCCGAATCCTTGAACATGCCGCCCGCCATCAAGTCCACATCCATTCCTGGCAGGACATCTTGCACACCAACCCCGGCCGATATTCGATTTTGAGCCGTGACTGCAAGTAAACCCTGTGTGTAGCGTACCGCCCGAATGCCACCTGGTTCAACCACACCGCCGATCGACGGTCCCGGGGCCTGATCCATGGGATTCTGTGCCCACACATAACCTCCTCGGAAACGATATCTACCAACCGACAACTGGCTTCCAATCTGGACAACAAATTGGTTGTCATAAACTACGTCAAACGTTTCCGTGTTATCCCACAACTTGTAAAGCAGATCGACACCTAGCAGCAATCGACCGTCCATCAAGGCGCTGTTAGCAAAACCCAAGCCTAGGTTTTCAGGCATGTCTAGTTTTACATCCTGAGTGATATCAAATGGTCCGTTGTTGAAAACAAATCCATTGTCAAAGTTGAACTTCTGCTTCGTCTGGTAATAACCACCCACTGTGTTGAAATCATTGAGCTTGTAATTCGTTCCCAGTGTGCCACGCAATCCGTAATCCATAGTCATGCTGCTTGCGCCAACGAAAGGGAAGTCATATATTCCGATGCCCAAGGCTGCCGACGTCCCGATAGACCATCTGTCAGTAAGGTCGATGCCCAGCGACACAGGCAATGAGAATACGAAAAGGCCGCTACTGGTACCATTGCTCTCCGGAACATCTGTGTAGTTCACTAGCGCACCACTTGTCGTCACAAAGCCGATACCTAATGTGGCTGGCAAGCCGAGTTCGCTAAGATCTTGCGAGACTCCAATGTTCGCGACAGCCGAGCCCGGTGCAGAAGATGTTGCTGAAAACGGCTCGACAAACGGTGGCCCTGCAAAAGGGATGTTTCCAGTCTGACTTTGACTCATGGTCGCCTCGGCCCATGCGCCGCTGAAGGTGAACTGCGTCCCTTGAAACTGCGTCAACGCCGCCGGATTGCCATTCACTGCAGACAAAAAGTCTTGTGGGCGAGCAATGCTCACACCGCCCATTGCGCCGGAGGCTGGCATAAGTGTGTTGTGCAGTTCAACACCGAATGTCTGAGCGTGCGCGGAGCGATGTCCGAATAATAGTGCTCCAGCAACCAACACACCGCCTAAGCCGAATCGAAATGTAAAGTGCATTTTGGGCGACCTTGTTCGTACTCACTCATCAGCGAAACCGTCGAAATATATCGAATGAAAATGCTACCGCATGTAAACGTTTCTCGGTAATTACGCAAACTCGAATGCAAATTGGCAACTATTTCCTTGCTAGCAAATTCATGAATACAGCCCGTCCTGAAGTGCGGTTGGAACTCGGTAAGATTTGTTCCGGTCCAATCGTTAACACCGTCACAACTACTTCAGCTAAACCAATCGGACTATTTCTTCCGATAGTTATTCTGAATCATTGTGTTGAGGTCTGAACCGGCGTGAGAGCTAACTGAGTCGGCCGATAGCAACGCGGAGTTAACAGAGCGGCCGCAATTCGCGCAAGACGAATACTTCGCAGGTTACGACAATGGGATTTTTATTCGTCCTAGAGACATGGCCAAGTCTCCTTATTCCATGCGGGTGAATTTTCAGAATACCAGCCGCTACACGTCATTTGAGGGCAGCGCATCTTCACGGACCGATAGTTCTGGAAACACTGTTCTAATCGTAGACTGCAGTGACTTTGCGCTAACGCGGGGAAGAATGTCTCTTGCCGGCGACACCTTAATGCCGACGTCGAATCTTTCATTTCCTTGACCATGCCAACCGTCAAGGTGCGCTGTTCGAGGTATCTCCGGGAGATTAGAAAGAATCTTGCATCAATCGCAATTGATGCAGTACTAGTCACATCTCGTTGGTTTTAGCCTACGACCGATCGCATGCTGCGCGTTCACCCGAAGAATTCTTCGGTTTTTGGACTCAAATACCACTACCGACACGTGGCCGAAACATGCAGACGCGCCCGTGCATAAGCACGTGATGGCTCAGTAAGTGATCAAGGACCGGAAGAGAATCTCTACTATCGAGTTAGGGTATGCTGGAACGGTGTCGCAACCGGATAGTCTCCGTTCATGCGACCCGAAGCGATTTCGTAGTGCTTTACTTGCAACAAGTCAAATGAAGTCGAGCGAGCTTGATTCGTCGGCTGCGAAAGACTGCTCCCGAGCGGCGGTTGCGAAGGACTCTCACATGCAATCAAAGCTCCCGTCGCAAACGCATTTTCCCAGCCGCCCCCTAACGACTTAAACAGCTCCACCAAACTAGTGGCAATCTGTCCTTGAGCGACGGCTAGCTCGTCCTGCTGAATCAACAACTGCGATTGCAAGACATAGATGCGTCCGTAGTCCAAAGCGCCTCCAGCATAAAGCTCCTTCGACTTTTCGACCGCAATCTGAGAACCAATCACCGCTCGCTGCAAATTGTCGGCGCGGTCAAATCCTAATACATAGGCTACTTGCGCATCTTCGGCTTCGCGTGCGGCATTCAATACGGTGTTCTGGTAGTTATGACAAAGCGCTTCGAACGCGGCTCGCTCGGCCGCCACTGTGCTTTTGATACGACCGTAGTTCAAAATGTTCCAGCTAAACCCGGGCGAAATCAGACCAGCGGTACTCGATCGATTGAATAGGTCGCTGAAATTTTCTGACGCATAACCGATGTTACCAATCAAGCTGATGTGCGGATAAAACTCCGCTTCCGCAATTCCAATCTTGGCCGATTGTGCAGCGAGGTCCCGCTCTGCCTTGCGAACATCTGGTCGACGGCGCAACAAGTCGGCAGGAATTCCAAACGCGAGATTGTTTGGAGGCTGCGGAATCGCTCCAGACCATCCAATCTCACACGACAGATCGGTCGGAGGTCGGCCAAGCAGTACGCTCAATCGATTGTTCGCTTGTCGCCGCAGGATTTCTAAATCGGGCAGCACCGCGCCGGTCTGGCCAACAATGGCTTCCGCTTGAGCGATATCCAATGTCGTGCCCAAGCCAGCCTCTCGCTTCTGTTTGGCAATCTCGAGAGTTTGCTCCTGCGTCTCCAAATTGCGGTTTGCCAGCGCGATCCGATTCTCCAACGTCCGCATCTCGATATACGTTTGCGCCACTTCGGCGACGAGAATGACGCGTGCTTCATCATAGATCGCCGACGTCGCTCCGACATTGGCATCGGCTGATTCAATCGCGCGACGGTACCTGCCCCAGAAGTCAAGCTCCCAACTAGCCGCCATTCCAACCGACCAATTCTCAGGGCGAATATCGGGAGTGAAAACGCCAGGAAAACTGAAGAAGTTTGCCGTATTAGTGCTCAGCCTGGACTTACTGTACGAGCCGTTTGCGACTTGAAGTTGCGGATATAGATTGCCTGCGACGGCATTGCGACGGGCTCGCGCCTCAAGAATTCGTTGGCCCGCCTCACGTAGCGTCAAATTTTGAGACAGGGAATCGTGAATCAGTGCATGCAGCGTCTCGTCCTGAAAATGCAGCCACCATACCGGCAGCAATGCCATTTCGCCCTGCAGCCTGGGGTGTTCGGCTAAAGCCCAGTTGGTTTGCACCATCGCTGGCGGCCGGCGATAGTTTGGGCCGACTTTGCAACCGAAAATCGAAAGCGAGACGATTACAGTGAGCAATAGCTTACAGAGTCGTACATCAAGATTAGGCTTGGCTAGCATTATCGATGCAATTCCCTTTGCATGCGCAATCCGTAAACAGTCTACATAGAGCACTCTTCGGTCATCCACGCGCGCCGCCTACACAGGGCATGCTTGAATCGCCATAACCGACAAGCCCGTTAGAGTCGAGCGGTTGCCTTATCAGGCCAGGGCAAGTCAGTTATTAAATCCAGGTCAATCAGCCGTTGAGCGTTAGCGCACGGTTTCCAAGAGAACCGATGCTAACGCATTCCGGCTAATCGCGCAGACTCAAAAACTGACTGGCCCTGCTTATCAGGCCGATCAATCTTCCTCGACGTTTCCAACGAACGGCTCTTCCATCCCCAACCGCTTGACGATCATCGTCGCGTAGGAGCCGCGTTGCAAGTCAAACTTTAACCTCAGCCCCTTGCGCCCGGCGTGCAGGTCGTCGTCGATCACTTCGTACTCCAAGCCCTGAAGCGGACTGATGGCAGCGCGAAACCCCTTGGAAAAAAAGCTATCTCTAGGGTGCTTGGTACGGATCTGCCGAAGCTCCAAATCACGCCGCGCCAGCACGCGGGTCAAACACTCACGACTCAACGAGTCAGGAATATCTTCCATCGTCATTCGAGCGGACGGCAAAGGCAACTCCAACGCAACCATTTGTTCTATCACGGAACGTTCCAGCCGCACCGGAAATGCGACTTGGCCTGTCTTCAATGGCAACATGAGCACGTCTTGCTGCGCGGCTAGCGTCTGAATAACTTCCGACAATAGTTCATTGAACAGTTGGCTTTGGAACGCAGCCAGATATAAACTCCGTAAGTCCTTGTTGACTGTCCCCCAGGCGCCTTTGAAGTCGCCAGGTCGATCGTTCAAAAATGTAATGATGCTGCGACGATGCGATTTACTGAGCTTCTCTTTGCATGTTTTCCAGTCGCCCCAATGCTCGCGCAAGATCGCTTTCTCATGCTTTTCACTACTGGAGTCAAACGCGTTCGGTTCTGCAAAGGTCAACCACAGCGTTCGCTGGTAGTCACCCCGAATCCACGGGTCAGCAATAAATTCACCTTGTAAGCTGACCGAGCCAAAGCGTTGGTCATCAAAGTAATTGGGAACACCAACCTCTTTTAGAATCGGCATCGCCTCCACCGCAACTCGGACTTGGTCATCCGTGAGATTCCGCAGCACGAGTTCGAATCGGTTGCCAGTGATGTCTTGAGGTTGGAACGGCTTGTAGGTGTATCCCAAACACTCCACACTAAAGCTGGATTGTTGCAATCCTCGGTTAGGCCCACCAGCGATAGTAAAGAACTGGCTCGTCACCGCATGCTTGTCCTTGAGCCCTCCCCAGGACAAGCGATACCGCGCCAACTTCCAACGTTGCTGAAGGGCATTGATCGCTTCCAAGGTACCAATGCCACGCTTCTCTAATCGATATAGCGCAAACTTTCCATTGGCACCGTATTCAATCTCGCTAAGTTCTTCGACTTGGAAATCTTCCGGCAGACGTTTAACCTTCATGCGGTGTGAAGTGGCTCGACTTTCTATTTCTTCAGTACATCAAGTACTGCTTGGTAAGCTGGCTTGGGAGCACCATCGCGATCAAACAGCAACGGATGATTCGTGCGATCCCATGGGAAGTAGTTCAGCCAACTTTCGCCGTCATGAAGATTCCAAAATGAGACTCGAGCAATCACGTCTTCGTACTTATTGAACAAGGCAAATAATTGAGCATACTGCTCTGCTTGTCGCTGGAGAATCTCAGGCGGACAGCCATCTTTGTACGGATCGATCTTCGACATCTCATCGCGATACTTGCCTCCGTCAGCCCACCATCGGGATCGCGGTACAACGTCGATATCCAATTCCGAAACGACCACCTTGATGCCTAGATCGCGGCACTCTTGGAACAGTTTCTCCAGATCCGCAAATTTAATCGTGTCGATTTCAAAATGGCCTTGGATACCCAGTGCATCGACGGGCGCCCCTTGCTCCTTCAACGACTTGAGCAGCCGCACCGTCTTTTCAAGTTTGCCTGGATACTCGCAGTTGTAGTCGTTGTAAATCAGCAGCGCCGTAGGGTCCTTCTCCTTGGTGTACTGGAACGCTTTGACGATAAACTCTTCGCCGCTGGTCCGTGTCCAAACCGAATCTCGCAAGTAGCCTTCGCTGCCGTCATCAAGCGCTTCATTCACCACATCCCACATCGAGACATCATCGGCATAACGACTGACCACGGTGTCGATGTGAGTCTTCATGCGCTGGAGCAACTTTTCTTTCGAAGTTGGCTTTTCGCCATCGGTCAGCCACCACTGCGATGTGCGGTCATCTTTAGCCCACACCAAACAGTGACCAACAATGTCCAGGTTGTGCTCTTTCGCGAATTCGACAAAGCGGTCGGGGGTTTCGAAGTTGAACACACCTTCCTGCGGATGGACGCTTTGTGTCTTCATCGAATTTTCAGGGGTCACTATTTCAAACTGAGTGGTCAGCAACGCCCAATCTTTCTGACGCGTGGGGATGTTATCGCTGACGCCAACCCCAATCTTGTATCGACCGGCGACCGCCTCTTTGAGTGAAGCGGGCTCCTGGCCGCAAACATTCGAAACAGATGCATAAAGCGAAAAAGCCGATAAAGCGACCGCGAGTGATTTTTGAAACAACATGATCTCAGTGATAGAGTGAGGGGATTGGAGTTTGTAAACGCTTGGCAGCCCAAACCGATTCAAAGCATCGATCGTTCGAGCGGTTCTTTAGATTAACTCACCTGGACTTGGCTATCTACCCAGGCTGCATATTCTGGATCAACTTTTGGAATTGGCATCGCCATGATCTCGGGCACCTTGTACGGATGATTCTCACGCAAGCGTTCTATGCAGCGATCAACACAGCGTTGTTCGGTTTTGACCGTGCAACGCCATTCGGCTTCATTCGCCATGGCATCTTGCCACCAATAAAAACTGCGCAGCGGTCCGTCCACTTGCACGCAGGCCGCCAAACGGTCCGTGATCAACCGTTTGGCAATCAGCTCGGCATCGATTTGTGTCGGGAGCGTGGTCGTGATTTGCCAGATTTCCAAGCGTAAGTTCCTTGTGTGGTTACCGTAAACTACTACCGGATTGTGATAGATCTGCGCGTAAACGCAAGGCTTGCTAGCAAAACTACTTCAAGAGAACTTTCAAGTTTTCCTCAAGTTTGCACTTGTGCCCTAAGCCCGGTTCTCAAGACACTCCCGACGACCAATCGTGGGCGGCAAGGAAGCTGCCAAGAAACCAAAAGACAAGTTACTAGCTATCGGGCAAGGAGGCTCCGCAGATGGCGACAAAAGTCGTACTGTGGTCGCGTGTCGTTTACACGGTTCTACTGAGCGTAGCGGCGATGCATTCGGCAATCGCTTCGGACGTGATTCTGCTGGAATTCACTGCGCCCAGTTGCCAAGCTTGTCGAGCGATGCAGCCCACGATTCAACAACTGTCCCAACAAGGTTGGATCATTCGCGAGATTGATGCTTATCAAGAATCAAGTCTCACGCAGCGGTGGAACGTTGACCGCCTGCCGACCCTGATCGTGCTGGTCGATGGCGAAGAAGCCGATCGCATCATGGGGGAAGCGAGCCCCGCACAATTAACGCAACGCCTCGCACGTTTCGCAGGCAACGCCGCCCTACCGCAACGGACTTCGCCGTCGCGAACGGCTCAACCCCAATCACGAATCGTTTCCACCGAAGTCGAAGCTGGGCCTTTCCCCGCGCTGAGCTTTCCAGCGATGGATGACGCGGTTGAGCAAACCGCCATGCTCTCGGGAACCAGCACTCCACTGCAGGCGACGGAGCGATTTCAAGAACTCAGCGCCGTCACGCCTACAACGCTCAGCGCAGGCCGCAGTTCAATGTCCAACGCTTCGGCGACTTCCATCCCGACGATCGACCCGATGGATGCGACCGTTCGCATTCGCGTCGATGAAGGCAACACGTTCGCGTTCGGCACCGGGACCATCGTCGAACAACGCGGTGATGATGTGCTGGTGTTGACATGCGGTCACTTGTTCCGGGGTAATCGAGGGCAGACGCCTGTCTCCGTTGAATATATCAGCAACGGACAATTGACGCCGACCTCTGCAAGTGTCGTCGATTATCAGTGTGAACAAATCGATATTGCCCTGATCACTTTCAAGTCCGCTGCGAAGGTGACCATCGCGCCGATGCGACCGCAAAGTGAACCTTTGGCCGAAGGTGAAAGCGTGGCAAGTATTGGCTGTGACCACGGCGCTAATCCCACACGACGCGATTCACGCATCACGAAACTCAATCGCTACCTAGGGCCGCCAAATGTCGAAGCTGCAGGTGCACCTGTCCAAGGCCGCAGTGGCGGAGGCTTGTTTGATGCACAAGGCCGGCTGATCGGCGTTTGCTATGCCGCTGACAATGAATTGGACGAAGGACTCTACAGCGCACCGCAAATCCTTTACCAGCAAGTTGCCAAGTACGGACTAAATCATCTTTATGACCAGCCCGCCAAGCCAGCCAGTGTGGCCCCAGCGATGGCTCAAACCGCACCAGCTACCCTGCCGGTTTCCGCCAACAGTTCTAGCGCGATCCCCAGCTTAGCGGCCTCCCCACGCGCTGCAGCCGATGACTTGCAGTTCGAATTGCCACGGTTAGTTGACTTGGCCAGAACACAGCCAGAACAAAACGATGCGCCGAAGTACAACGACGATTTCCCGGACAGCAAATCGAGAAACCTACGTTCTGCAACCAACACCAACTCGGCTCCACTTTCCATCAGCCCTGGAGCCGTAAGCAGCCTGACGGTGATTGTCAGGACTTCGACTGGTGAGCAACGTATCTTGGACATACCAGACGCGCCTGCCAGCCTGGTTCAGGCCTTGCAACTGCAAGCCATGCCGGCTGACCAAGGCCCTGCGGCTGTCGCTCGTCGCTGAGTGATGAATTGTTAAGGCCTGTTTCTAAATGGGTCTGGGCCTAAGGCAACTGCTCAGAATAAATGTACCAACGGACATCTTTGTCCGTTGAAGTATCGACTGACTTGGAAGTCCGTCGCACGGTACTCCAATTTCGAGCGATTGCCTAAATGGGTAACAAGCCTAAGCGTTGATCCAGTCCAAACATGCAGTTCATGTTTTGAACGGCAGCCCCGGCGGCTCCTTTGACGAGGTTGTCGATCGCCGAGAGCAAAATGATCCAGCCGTCATTTTCGCGGACCGCGATATCGCAAAAATTGGTTCGCGTGACGAAGCGAGTGGCTGGCAAATGACTGACCACGCGGACGAATGGCATATGGTTATAGACCGTGCGCAAACATTCTCGAATCTGGTTAGCGGTGACTCCTGACTTCGGCCGCACGTAAATCGTAGAAAAAATCCCGCGTTCCATTGGCATCAAATGCGGCGTGAAAACAATATTGGGTTTTACTCCTGTGAACCGCTGGATGATGTTGGCAATCTCAGGCTGATGACGATGCGAACCTACAGAATACGCACTCACGCTTTCGTTGACTTCACCGTACAGATTGGCCAGCTTGGGTGTACGTCCCGCTCCACTCACACCGCTCTTGCTGTCCACCAGAATTGTTTCGACGTCGATCAGCCCTTCTTTGATGATGGGTGACAACGGTAAGATCGCCGAGGTTGGATAACAGCCGGGATTAGCGATCAAGTTAACACCGTTAAGCTTATCGGCGAACAGTTCTGGTAAGCCATAAGGGGTGGTCAATAAGCGAGCCGGATCAGGATGCACTTCGCCATACCACTTTTCATACAGCGCGGCATCGTTTAACCGGTAGTCAGCACTCAGATCGATGACTTTGCAGCCAGCGCTCAATAGCTCCATGACGTAGTGTGCCGAGGCGCCGTGCGGCAAGCAACAATAAGCAACGTCGCACAAGCCAGCGATTTGTTCGGGCTTGAGATCCGCCACCGTGACATCCAAGCGATCTTCCAACTCGGGGTGCACATCGCTGACGCTGCTGCCGTCGCCCTGCCGACTGGTCGCGGCGGTGATTTGTGCTTGAGGATGGTTCATCAGCCAACGGATCGATTCAATGGCTGTGTATCCAGTGACGCCAACGATGCCTACACGTATCATGAGTATTCCTAAAGCAAATCCGAAAAGGGGTCTGACCCTTTAGAGACTATTCGATTTGATTGGTGTTTTTGCCTCGCCGGAGAGGGTCAGACCCCTTTTCGGATAGGTAACAGATGCAGACTGAGAGCGAAGGTGAATTCCAGAATTTACTGCACGCCGACTTCTTTTCGAACCGACTGCAGCACAGGCTTGGTCGTCAGCGAGGGGTTGTCGGAGATGTTGGTCTTGACGGCTTTTGAGACCGCGACTGGAGTGGCCTCGGTCTGCGCGTCGCGATTTGTTTGGGCCGCTTGCAGCGTATCGATTGCGGAAGTTGCTCGGGCCGTCTGCGTATCGCTCTTGCCAGCCCCTTGAACGGCTTGTTCAATAGCGCTCAAGACAGTGCCTTGGGTAAGACTGTCGCGGAGGATGATTGGTTCGGACCCTGCGCCAGCCGGATAGATAGCCAGCAACGGGATCGAATTGCTATTCAGTTCCTGGATCTTTTTGGCGATCGCGGGATTGGGTTTGGACCAATCGGCCAGCATCGGCACGAAATTGTTTTTGGTGAGCGCTTTAGCGACCTCTTCGGTTTCAATCGCAATCAAGGAGTTCACTTGGCATGTGCTGCACCATGACGCCGTAAAGTCGATGAACACGGGACGACCGTCGGCTACAAAGCGTTGCAACTGGGGTTCGTCATAAGGCAACCAGTTGATCAAATCCCTTGGCCCCAAGTATTTTACGGACAACCAACCGCTTAGCACGACGACGCCAACTCCCACAATCCAAGCCCGCGTCTTCACATCGAATTCCGCGTAAGCAGGAACCTTGCCGATAATCCAGCATCCCATGCCTGTCATCACCGCGATGGTAAGTGCGGCGATTCGATATTCAACATCGACCGTCGACACAAACCAGACAACCGCCAACAGCAGCGGGAAGGCTAGGAATTGCTTGAAAGTGATCATCCAATCGCCGGGCTTGGGCAACAGCTTCATCGCTTGCGGATAGGCGGCAAAGATCAGGTACGGCGAGGCCATCCCCAACCCCATGCCCAGGAACATGAGCAGGATGACCCAAGCGGGCTGAGTTAACGTCAACGCGAACACTTGACCTAGCATCGGTCCGCTGCAGGGGATGGCGATCAGCGTGGCAATCAAGCCTTTGCTAAACGCACCGATGGCCCCTTGCCGCGTTGAAAGTTCAGCCGCTTTGCCGTGACTGGCAAACCCTGGCACCGGAATCTCCCACACTCCCATAAAGCTCAAAGCCATCGCCGTCAGCAACACGATGATCGCGATCTGAAGGCCAAAATTTTGGAACTGCTGCCCCCATGCAATCGTTTGGTGCGAAATCAATTGCACCGCGACGGTCATCAAAGCGAAACCCATGAAGACAGCTAAAATGCCCGAGGTGTACCACAAATTCAAGCTTGCGATACGGCGAGGATTACCTCCCGATTCATCGATGAAGCTCATGACTTTCAGCCCAATGACCGGTAGCACGCACGGCATGAAGTTCAAAATAAATCCACCTAACATCGCCATCGCAAAATAGCTAAAAAGCTGGATAGGTGCGAGCGCTTGACGCGGTTGAATCACCAGTTCCGACTCCGTCGCAGTATAGTTAGCACGATTGGCAGCATAGGCCTGTTGAACAGTCGGATAATCGACCGCGGAGATTGCTAAAGCAACAGGGCTAGAGGCCTTGGCGTTTGATTCAACTTGGATTTCGCCACTGAATCGGAAGGCCAACGGTTGATCGCAACTGTTGTCGGTACAAGCTTGAAAGCCCACGACACCAGAAATTGGATAAACGCCTGGAGCCTTATCCGCAGGAACGGCAATGGGGATCTCCCAAGTGACTGTTCCCATGTGATAGGTGGTGCTCAAGACACCGGGGACCAGATCCACGGTGGTAACCGGTACCTTGGTCGATGGAGATCCAACATTCAATGTGCCTGTTTGAGTTACAGCAATCAGCGTCTTTTGTTCGACGTCTTCTTCGCCTTGAGCCATCGGGTACAGATGGAATTCATTATCTGGCTTTCCGATCAACATCAGCTTCACTTGGTCCCCTGGTGCAACGCTGGGAGAACTGAGCATCGCTTTCCATTCCACATGTCCAAGAGGATCGCGATAAGGAGCGTCGGTTGCAATGACGGCAGCATAGAATCCAGCAAACTGAGCACTGGCTTTTGCGCCGTTGATTGGAATACAAGCGCCTTTGCGACACACTTGACCATCGACCTTGATATCGATTGTGAAGTTGGTGCTGGCCAGTTGGCTTTCAAAAGTGATTGGGGCAGACCAAGTGACCGAGTCGTAGAACTTCTCAACCTTGGTACCTTCAAAGCCTTCCATCTCCAGGGTCGTCTCGGGCGATCGTTCGGGGACAAAAGGTCCGGCCAGTGCGATGCCTGGGGATTCAATCTCGATGACCGTGGCCATCGGCCCGCCTTTGGGCTGCGTGGTCGAAAAGATATAGTGTGCTTCTTCTACGTTGGCCGTTACATGCAAGCGCCCGCGTTGGCCTGATTGCTCGGCTTCGTACTTCGCTTCAATTGCTACTGGCGCACCCAGCCCGCCAATAGAAGTGCGACCAAAACCGCCAGACGAAAACGAGTTCAATCCGGTGACATCGCCGCCTTTACCGCCCAGCGACTTTTTGGAGATCTCTTGCGAGAACAACGGACTGCCCACTGCCAACGCAAGGCATGCAGCAATCATTGCAACAATTCGTGTCATAGTCTTCAGTCTTAAAATTTGATACGCTATCATTTCCCAATAACGAACTCTGCAAAGCGAGTATTTTAATGGAAGCTGTTGAAGCTAGCATCTACGATTTCCCTGTCTACTACGATTTAGTTTTCGGTTCGGATTGGTCCGCCGAATTTCATTTTCTGGACAAGGTGATCGAAAGACACGTCGATTGGGGCAAAAAAATGCCCACTCGCTCGAAGATTCGCCTGCTTGAGCCTGCTTGCGGCACAGGTCGCCTTTTGTTTCGGATGGCGAAATCCGGGTGCCATGCGGCTGGGCTGGATCTCAATGAAAAAGCTATCAAATACTGCAACGACCGGCTGAAAAAGAACAAATTGCCCGAAACTGGCTGGGTTGCCGACATGTGCGATTTCGCCGTCGACAAACCTTATGATGCGGCGTTCAACACCATCAATTCTTTCCGACATTTGGGCAGCGAATCGGCCGCTGCGGCGCATTTGAACTGTGTCGCCGAAGCGATCCGTCCAGGTGGAATTTATGCTTTGGGCTTGCATTTGCAGCCTTTGCAAGGCGAGCAAACCGAAGAAGAAAGCTGGAGTGCTCGACGTGGCCATCTACAAGTGAACACGCATATGTGGCCCCGCGATAAAGATCGCCGAAAGCGAGTGGAACGCTACAACATTCGCTTTGACATCTACCAACCCAGCGGGCACACGCGCATCGATGACTGCTTGGTACTGCGGTCCTATACGGCGGCTCAATTCGACAAGCTATTGAAAGCTTGCCCAAAATGGACCATCGCAGAAACATATGACTTTCGCTACAGCATCGACGACCCGATCGAGGTCGATAAAACAACCGAAGATGTCGTCTATATTCTAAAGCGGATTTGAAACGCTCGCGGGATGCACATGTAAGATGACGTAGCCTCCCCACACGGAACGCATTCCTCTGTTAGGATAGAGACCTGCAAATCGAGCTAGGGCTTTGCCACAACTGGTTTCTGGCGTACGACGGACTTCCAGTCCGTCGACCGACACCATGTAGCGACGGACTGGAAGTCCGTCGTACACATAAACTCACCCCTGACTTTAAGCCTTCACAAAGCACCACTCCTATTTATTTTTCACTGCTCAGCGAGAAAACTGCGATGCGACTACTCTTTTTAGTGCTCCTGGTAAGCTTTTTCTGCGTTCACTCTCAAGCGCAAGAGAAACTCAAGTATGAAGAGAAACTAAAAGCACTTGCAGATCCCTACGTCAAAAACCGCGTCTTCCAAAGTGCAGTTGTCGGCGTCGTCTTGGATGGTAAGTCCTGGTTCTATAGCTTCGGTCAACTCTCGCAGGACTCCGCCAAGACGCCTGACGAAAACACGCTGTATGAAATTGGCTCCATCTCCAAAGTCTTCACGGGCTTGTTATTGGCAGACGCTGCGAATCGAAAACTGGTCGAACTGAATCAGCCAATCGCAATCGCAGCGCCGGAACTCGCCCAGCAAAACCCAGATCTAATGAACAAGATCACATTCCAACAGCTTGCCCAGCACATGTCAGGCTTGCCACGCATGCCCGACAATATCCAACCGCCAGATCCCAACAATCCCTTTGCTCTCTACGATCGCCAGATGTTGCATGCGTATTTGCAATCGGCCAAGCTCTCACGGGAACCCGGCAGCCAGCATGAATACTCCAACTTGGGCGGTGGGTTACTGGGCGACTTGCTGGCATCCCAAGCGGGCGTCAGCTATGAAGCATTGCTCACCAGCCGTTTACTCAAACCGTTGGATATGACCGACACGCAGATCGAACTGAACGCGGAATCGAAGTCGCGATTAGCTCCACCCACCAACTCCGCCTTAGCTGCCGACCACGTCTGGGACTTCGATGCACTGGCCGGCGCGGGTGCTATTCGCAGCTCTGCCAAAGACATGGTGCGTTTCATCAATGCAAACTTGAATCCACCTAAAAGCGAGGTCGGCCAAGCGATCGAGATCGCATGGAAACAAACCTTACCCGCAGGGAAAGAGCATCGCGCTATGGGCTTGGGTTGGATGATTGCCGGTGATGGTTCAACTCGATGGCACAATGGACAAACCGGCGGATATCATGCGATGTTGCTGATCAACCGCCAGTTGAAAGCCGGACTGGTATTCCTGTGCAACACCGCCACGATGGATGCCGACCAACTCGCCGAGAGTATGTTTCAAACCATTGTCGGTATGGACGTTAAACCTCGCACCTTTGACGAGGAAAAACAAATCGACCTTGCAACCATCCAGCGTTTGGTCGGTAGTTATACGCTAGCGCCCGGAGTGATTATTACCATCTCGGCCAGTGGCAATCGACTGCTGGCACAACTTACCGGCCAACAGGCGCTGCGAGTCTATCCTGAAAGCGACACCGTTTGGAACTATCGCGAAGTGGCGGCGCAATTGCGATTTGAACTACCCACCGAAGGAGCCGCAAGTAGCGTGTCCTTGCATCAAAACGGCCAAATCTTACGCGCACCGCGTATCGCGGAGTGATGTCGCCGGGACTAGCAATCTTGACCACGGCTGATAAGTTCCAAAAATTCATGCGCGGGCGAACTGAGCTTTCGACCGGCGCGGTAGGCCGCTACGATTTGCACTTGCCCCATCTCCTTGGTTAACGATCGACAAGCTAGCCCTTTCGTAAGATATCCGTGCTGACTGCCAGCTATGATGCCGATGCCTAAGCCTGCACGAACGCACGCAAGTGTGGTGGCCGAATTGTCAGTCTCCACAGCGATTATCAACGGCTTGCGAATCTTGAATCGGAAACAAGCCTGCTCAAACATGCTGCGCCCGATCGTGCCATCGTGGCCTAATACCAACGGATAATCCAACAACTGCTTGAATTCGATCGCGTTGCATTTGGTCAGAGCATGTCGCGGCGGCAACACCGCGAGATATTCGATATGGTAAAGCTGATGATATTCCAAGCCTGAGTGCAGGAATGCTCCAGGGGGTTCGATCATCAATCCCAAATCCGCTTTGCCATCGAGCACCAGTGCCTGAGCGAGTTGATTGTCCGCCGCCATGATGCGAAGCGTCACTTGTCCGAATTGTTTGCGGAACGCTCGTAAGGAAGGTCCAATATCCTCCAAAATCAACCGATTGCCACTTGCAATGCGCAAGCAACTGGGCAGCGAGCCGTCAGCTTGTTCGAGCAACTCAAACGTGGATTCAATGTTGGCCAGTAACGGTTTCAGTAGGTCGTACAACGCTCGACCGGTTGCTGTCGGTTGAATGTTTCGCCCGACTCGGTGAAACAACGCTTTACCGTAAGATTTTTCCAGCGCCTTGACTTGCTCCCACACGGTGGTTCCAGCTTGATCTCGCGCCTGGGCGGCATGAGCGTAACTACCGGATTCGTAAACCAGGCAGAAGGCCATCATCTGCTGGACGGTCAATTTTTCCATACGAAGGTCAATATCGATCATCAGGCACCGCTTTGGTCATTCGGAATTAACGGACATTCAATCGGAATTATACAATAGATCCGATCTTTGCTGCTGGTATCTTAGTTCAGTCGCTCGCATTTCCCTCTCCGGTGTCCGCACATGAATCTCGCATTCAAACCGTTTCCGTATCGCGCGTGGATTGTGATGGCGACTTTCATGCTGGCGGTCTTGCTGTACGTTGACCGTGTGTGCATTTCGGTCGCAAAAGACCGCGTCGCCGACGACCTTAGCTTGTCGGACCAGCAAATGGGCTGGGTGTTTGCAGCGTTCTCGTTGGGCTATGCGCTGTTCCAATCGCCCGCGGGCTGGCTGTCGGATCGTTATGGACCTCGCATCGTTTTGTCGGCCATCGTCAGCATATGGTCCTTGTTCACCGGGTTGTCGGCATTGGCGTGGTCGCTGGCTTCGATGCTGGTCGTGCGGTTTCTGTTTGGAGCGGGCGAAGCAGGCGCTTTTCCTGGCATGACGCGCGCTCTAGTGGCATGGATGCCTGCCAGCGAGCGTGGATTGACACAAGGAATCAATTTCTCGGGTTCGCGAATTGGAGCGGCCTTTGCTTATCCAATCTTAGCTTTGATGATCGCTCAGATTGGTTGGCGGCCCAGCTTTTTGATCTTGATGGGGGTGGGGTTCGTCTGGGTGGTAGCATGGTACATCTTGTTTCGCGATGAACCGACGCAAGCGGCTTGGTTGCCGCCATCAGAACGCGACCTGATCTTGGCGACTCGCAACGATGGTTCAACTTCCAGCGACGCCACGCCGACTTCCGGACAACCCAGCCTTACTTTCGGCCGCATGCTGCGCAGCACCTCTTTGTGGGCGCTGAGCGGTCAGTATTTCGCATCGAACTTTACGTTCTTCTTTTGTTTGACTTGGCTATTTCCACAACTGAAAGTACGCTTCGATTTAACAGGTTTCGAAGCTGGCTTGTACGCATCGGTGCCGCTGCTATTTGGAGCACTTGGGAACTGGGTATCCGGCGTTTGGGTCGATAGGATCTTTCGTCAAGGAGCATGGGTTCACTCGCGTCGACTGCCAGCGATGGTCGGTTTCGCGTTGTCCGCCGTTGGGCTCGTCGGCAGCGTCTTCGCCCAGTCGCCTTGGCTAACTTGCTTATGGTTCAGCTTGAGTATCTTTGGTGCGGACATGACGTTGGCTCCATCGTGGGCGGCCTGCATGGATATTGGTCGACGTCAATCGGGCGTGCTTTCGGGTACTATGAATATGGCTGGTAACATCGGTGCATTCATAACGTCGCTTGCGTTTCCAAGCTTACTTACATGGACGGGCAGTGCGACGCCCTTCTTTTATTTAGCCGCTAGCCTCAATGGCTTGGCCCTGCTGGCTTGGTTAGCAGTCAACCCTACTCGCAGTCTTGAGGCCGCATCATGAACGCTCCACGCCAAGGGTTACTGATCGGCGCAGGTTATTTCAGTCACTTCCACCTCGATGCCTGGCAGCGAATAGAACGAGGCAACATCCTGTGCGTTTGCGACCTTGATCTCCAACGTGCCAAGCGTGTTGCCGAACAGTATGGCATTGCTCACTACTCAGATAATTTTCAGCAAGCGTTCCAGCGACATCGATTCGACTTTGTCGATCTTGCCACACCACCGACCGGGCGAGTTGAATTGATCGGCCAGTTGCTGCCGCATCGAATACCGATCCTCTGTCAGAAACCACTCGCCAATTCGTGGCGCGAGGTACAACAGATGCTCCCCGCAGTCGAAGCGTCCCAAGTGACTTTCATGGTCCACGAGAATTTTCGCTTCCAACCTTGGTATCGTGAAATCAAACGCTTACTAAACGAGGGAGTTATCGGCGATCGCGTGCACTCGATCACAATGCGAACACGCATGGGGGATGGTTGGCAAGCCGATGCGTACTTGCAACGCCAACCATACTTTCGCACGATGCCCAGATTGCTGATCCACGAAACCGGTGTTCATTTCATCGACACGTTTCGCTACCTGATGGGCGAAATAACTCAGTGCCACGCACAAACTCGTCGACTCAATCCAGGCATTGTGGGTGAAGACAGCGCGGTACTTTCCTTTCAATTTGAGAACGGTGCTTGGGGGACTTGGGATGCTAGCCGATACCACGAGACCGATGCAGACGATCCACGCTTTACCTTTGGTGAATTGTGTATCGAAGCCAGTGGCGGCAGTATTTGGCTGGACTCCAGTGGCGACATTCGTATCAAACCGTTAGGACAACCTGTGGTCAAACATGCATATCATTGTCCACGCAATGGATTTGCAGGCGATTGTGTGAAAGCGACGTTTCTCCATTTCTTAGACGTTCTCGATAACAAGGTCGCTTGCGAAACTAGTCTGCAGGAGTACTCAAAAACGTTGCAAGTTGCCGAAGCGAGCTATCGATCGGCGACAACGAATCCATTGCAGTCTTCAGCGAGCACTCCGCCTGCTTTGCCTGCGGGTCAAGCTGTGCGTGGTTTGCGAAAGATAATCGATCTGAGTTTCCCACTTCAACCTAATGCGGATACCTTTCAGCTTGATTCATGTCGCACGAAAGCGACCCACGGTTGGAATGCGACGACGATTACCATGTATTCGCACGTCGGGACGCACATGGACGCACCATGCCATTTTATCGATGGTGCCAAGACTATTGATCAAACAGTGATAGACCGTTGCGTGGGCCCAGCCAAGCTGATCGACTTAACACCAACTGCACCTAAGGAACTGATCACCGTCGAACGCTTCCTTCAATCCGCTCCACCGATTCAGCCAGGCGATCGATTGCTATTGCGAACGGACTGGCATCGAAAATTTGGTACGCCAGGGTATCGCAACGAATTGCCGCGTATCTCGTCCGAGTTAGCGCAATGGCTGGTTGCACAGGAAGTGGCACTGGTTGGCATCGAGCAGTTGTCGGTGGCAGACGTCAACAACTTGGCGGAGGTGACCGAGGTCCACGAGATTCTCTTTCGCGGCGGTGTAATCATTGTCGAAGCGCTCGCAAACCTTGATCAACTCACGCAGCCGATAGTTGAATTCATCGCATTGCCACTCAAAATCATTGGCGGCGATGGTTGTCCGGTACGAGCGATTGCTATTGAGGAGCCCAAGCCATGATTGATCGGATCGTCCTGGGGTGTGTGGCGGATGATTATACAGGAGCAACAGATTTCTCCGCGATGATCACGCGAGTCAACGCTCGTGTGGTGCAGTTCTTTGGTGTCCCAGGCGAGCAATTGCTGGCCAGCCCTGCGGTGAAATCCGCAGTCGTTTCTGCTACAGCAATGGTCGTCGCGTTAAAGACACGCTCAGCGCCGCGCCAGATGGCTATTGAGCAGTCCTTAGCAGCCCTTGATGCACTGCAGAAACTAGGGGCTTCGCGATTTTACTTTAAGTACTGCTCCACTTTTGATTCAACTGCCATTGGCAACATAGGCCCGGTGGCTGAAGCGATGGCCGCGCGGTTGAAGCAATCGGTCGTGTGGTATTGTCCTGCTTTTCCTGAGAACGGCAGGACCGTGTATTGCGGGCATCTTTTTGTTCATGGAGTTCCGCTGCATGAGAGCGGCATGAAGGATCATCCGCTGACGCCGATGCGGGATAGTAATCTCACAAGAGTCTTACAGCCGCAAGTCACATGGCCTATCAAACTGCTGAACCATAGCCAGCTTACGAAAACCCAAGAGGCGGATGTTGATACCGAGCCGTATCACGTCATCGTCGACTCTATTGATGATGGCGATCTGCGCCGCATCGCGACGCTTGCAAGCGATCATGTTTTGATGACAGGCAGTTCAGGTATCAGCGGTTATTGGGCAAGTACGCTGGGGATTGCAACGTCGATCGGTGATATCGATAGAGAAGCTCAAACATTCGTCACTGGTCAAAAGGAGCCTTCTTCGGAGCAACATCCCTTTACAGTCATTTTGGCTGGCAGTTGTTCAAATGCAACTCGCTCTCAAGTGACAACGTTCGAGCAAGCAGGGGGGCCGACGCTGCACTTGAACGCAATGGTTGCAACAGCCGATCGACCTTCTTTCGATGCGGAGGTTCAACGAGTGGCGAATTGGTGTCTGCAGCACAAGCACCTGCCAGCGGTATTGGTGGAATCCGGACGAGATGCTCAAGCGGTCTACGATTTAGCTCAACAGTTAGGGTCTGCACAAGCTGCCGCTGTCGTTGAAGAACTATTTGCAACGATCGCGGCGAAGTTGGCGAATCATGGCGTTCGTCACTGGATCGTCGCTGGCGGAGAAACATCCGGAGCTGTCATCAGAGCACTTGATGTCAAAGCGGTTAGCATAGGTCCAGAGATCGACGCAGGGGTCCCGTGGGTGCAGTCTTTAGATGAAGCGGGCTATTGGTTGGCCCTGAAGTCAGGCAACTTCGGCCAGCCCACCTTCTTTGCGGACGCTTTAAAATGTTTTGAAAACCATGCCACGCGTAAGGAGCCTTGCGATGAATGAACGTGAGCTACGAGAGCAAATGGCATTGCATGGTAAATCTTTGTATGAACGAGGACTTACGCCAGGTAGTTCAGGAAATATCAGCGTTCGATTGCCTGATGGGATGTTGATCACGCCGACCAATTCATGCTTGGGCCGATTATGTCCTGACGAGATATCGCGGCTGGATCCCGTCGGCAACTTGATTTCTGGTAAGCCACCTTCCAAAGAAGCTTTCTTACATTTGGCGATGTATCGATCGCGTCCCAAAGAGCAAGCGGTGGTCCATCTGCATTCAACGTGGTCGGTCGCCGTAAGTTGCTTGACCGACACGGATCCCAACAATGTGCTGCCTGCGATTACCGCCTATTACGTGATGCGAGTTGGCCGAGTTCCTTTGATCCCTTATTTTGCGCCCGGCGACAAGGAACTTGCGCACGCGGTCGAAGAAGCGACTCGTGCTGCTCGCGGCGTGCTGCTGGCGAATCACGGGCCGGTCGTCTGCGGAGTGGACCTCGACGCTGCCGTCTATGCGATGGAAGAGTTCGAAGAGACCGCCAAACTGAATTTGATTCTACGAAACCTTCCCACACGCTTTTTGACTGACAACCAACAATCGGAACTTCATCGCCGATTTCCTTCCTAAACGAGAATAGATCAACGAGTAACTTTGATTATGACTAGCTATAACATCGTTGCCCTGCCTGGTGACGGGATTGGTCCCGAATGCCTGGACGCAACCTTACAAGTTTTAAACGCGGTGCAATTGGCTGAGCCTCAACTGCATTTAACCATTACACAGCATCAAGCGGGCGCGGAACACTATCGCCAACACGGTGTGGCCATTCCCGAGCATGTCTTGCATGATTGCTTGCAAGCGCACGCCGTGCTGCTTGCGGCGATCGGTCTGCCAGACGTACGCAAGCCGGATGGAACCGAAGTGCAACCCGAGATGATGATGGGATTGCGACGAGCGATGGGGCTCTATGCTGCGGTGCGACCAGTAAAACTATATCCGGGCGTAAAGAGTCCTTTGAATACGGCCTCCAGCGGGATCGATATGGTCGTGATTCGAGAAAATCTCGAAGGCCTCTTTGCGTCGTTTGGGCGCGGGTCTGTTTTGAATGATAGCGTGGCGACCGATACTCTGGTCATCACGCGGGAAGGGACTCGGCGGGTTGTGGATTTGGCGTTTCAGTTAGCTCGAAAGCGAAACGGTCGACCGCTGGATGGAAAACGCCGCGTAACCTGCGTGGATAAAGCGAATGTGTTTCGCAGCTTTGCATTTTTCCGCAAAGTCTTCTTGGAAGTGGCGGCGGGCTATACGGACGTTGTTGCAGATACGGCCTACGTGGATGCGATGAGTCTCTATATGGTCACCACGCCCAGCGAGTGGGATGTATTGGTCATGGAGAATCAGTTTGGCGATATCTTGTCCGACTTGGGAGCTGCTATTGTCGGCGGGCTTGGGCTTGGACCTTCCGCAGAGATCGGTGAAGACCACGCATTGTTTCAGCCTTCGCATGGAACCGCACCTCAACTAGCTGGCAAGAACGTTGCTAATCCCATCGCCACCATACTTTCGGCTGCGATGATGCTCGATTGGCTCAGCGATCGGCATCAAGATGCGACGGCTAAACGAGCAGCGCAGCGAATCGAAGAAGCCGTTGCGAGTTTCTTACTTGCTGGAGCCCTAAAGACTGCCGATCAAGGCGGCACTGCGTCCACTTCTGAAGTCGCCACAGCGATCGCTCGACTGGTCCTTTCGCATGTGCCAAACGCAACAACCAATTACTTGGAGACAAAGGTGTAAGATGAGCACGCTCAGAATATTTCCGATCATTGTGCTTTGCTGCCTAGCATCTGCGTCCGTTCGTTCGGCGGAAGTTACAGGTGAGCTTAAGCAGTGGCACACGGTCACGCTTGCTTTCGATGGACCAGCGACCAACGAACAAGCGGAAGTCAATCCGTTTGTGGCATATGAACTCACGGTACGAGTCATTCATCGCGAAAGCTCGATCGCATATGATCTCGTGGGCTTCTTTGCCGCCGATGGAAATGCGGCGGAAACTTCGGCCACGGAAGGAAACAAATGGCAAGCTCGTTTCACGCCACCAAAAACGGGCACATGGGACTTCGAGGCGAAGCTGACTCAGCAGAACGCAGTTGTTGTCCTAAGTAAACCGAGTGGGAGTTTTGATGTTGCGGAATCGGACAAGACGGGCCGCGACTTTCGCGCCCGTGGGCATCTTCAATATGTTGGCCAACGGTATCTGCAATTCGCTGGCAGCGGTGAGTATTTTCTGAAGGCCGGAGTTGATAGCCCAGAGACGCTGCTAGGCTACCACGATTTTGACGGCACGTGGCATGACACATTGCAGCACCCGTACCCGGCACCGCATAACCCTATCAAGTTGCCGTCGTTGGATAAAGGTCTTCACCGCTATGCGACGCATGTCGCCGATTGGCAACCGGGAGACCCCGTATGGCAAGGAAATAAGGGGAAGGGTTTGATCGGCGGCTTGAATTATCTGGCAAGCTTGGGAGTCAATTCTGTCTACTTCCTAACGATGAATGTCAACGGCGATGGACGTAATGTCTGGCCTTGGACAGACCCAATCGCTTTTGATCGTTTCGATGTCAGTAAACTAGAGCAATGGGAGATCGTTTTTTCGCATATGGATCGCCTCGGCTTGCAGATGCACTTCGTGTTGCAAGAAACAGAGAATGATCATTTGTTAGACCAAGGTGACTTAGGTCCCAACCGCAAGCGATACTTACGGGAAATGGTCGCCAGGTTCGCTCATCATCCGGCGATCGTATGGAATCTGGGCGAAGAGAACTTGCAGACAACGCAGCAGCAAGAGGCCATGGCAGACTATCTGCGATCGATTGATCCTTACAAGCATCCTATCGTCATTCACAATGATCATTGGGCCGCCAAGAACTTGCGGGATACGTTTGATCCGTTGTTGGGTAAAGCGGCCTTGGATGGTACCGCGATTCAAGACTTTCACTGGAATGACATTCATGGCCATGTCCGACATTACGTCGACGCTTCAAGAAACGCGGGGAAACCTTGGGTTGTCTGCAGTGACGAAATGGGCGGTGCGAATTTTGGATTGAAGACTGATCAGCAAGATGTCGACCATGATATTCCGCGCAGCAAGGGTTTGTGGGGAAACCTGATGGCCGGTGGAGCGGGCGTCGAATGGTATTTTGGTTGGCAGAACAATAGTCCAGACAGTGATTTGTCCGCCGAAACTTGGCGAACGCGTGAAGCGATGTTTCGTCAGTCAAAGCTTGCCGTCGATTTCTTTCACCGCTATTTGCCATTTGATCGTATGCAGTCAATGGACGATTTGACGATGGCTCATGACGACTACTGCTTTGCCCAGCCAGGTGAGCTGTACTGTGTCTATCTTCCTCAAGGCGGCAATACGCGGCTAAATCTCTTGGACCATGAAGGAACTTATCGCGTGGCTTGGTTCAACCCTCGCACAGGCGGGGAATTGCAATCAGGTTCGGTGCAAGTGCTTCGAGGAGGCCAGTGGGAAAACATTGGCGAACCTCCCAGCGAAGATGGCCGCGATTGGGTAGCATTGATTCAAAGGTCGCAACCGGTTTACACCGCCAATGCGAAGGGCATTATCGCTGTGGAAGCCGAACATTTTTCGCGGCAGGAGCGTGACGATGTTCGGCGCTGGTATGTACTGGAGAAATCGGGCGAGTTGCCTCCATTGGCTGGTGCTGGCGAAGAAACTCGCTGGGTGCGTTCGATGCTATCGGCTGCCCCAAAGGCCAGTGGCAATCAGTTTGTTCGGCTGCTGCCCGATACACGCGTGACACACGACGACACGTTGATCTCCGGCGAAAATTTTTCGCCACAGCCCGGTAAGATGGCTGTATTAAGTTATCCAGTTTTCTTCTCTCAAGCGGGACGTTATTACGTCTGGGTCAGGGCCTTTTCCACAGGCACGGAAGATAATGGTCTGCACGTTGGATTGAATGACACTTGGCCAGCCAGTGGGCAACGTATGCAGTGGTGTGATGGCAAGCATCAATGGACATGGGCATGTGCTCAGCGAACGGAAGCGAATCACTGTGGCGAAGCAATGCAAATCTATTTGGACATTGCGGAGGCCGGCCAGCACACGGTGCAGTTCTCCATGCGTGAAGACGGCTTTGCGTTCGATAAGTTCCTGCTGACACAAGACATCGAATATCGTCCGAAGGATGCGGATGTAAATGAAACGCTGTCTGCAGTTGCGGTAGATTGAAAGAGCCATTCATTCGATGACGGCGAGCTCTGGGCGACCGTTGGGCTTGCCCCAACGCGTCGCAAAAGGATTGGTGTGCTAAGCTCGTACGGGTAACCGGCCCCACCCTTTCTTAAGCCAGTCGCCGAAGGCGGCTGACTTAAGAAATGAAAGCGTGTCATTGGGCTCGCTGTCTAGAACACCAAAGCGGTGTCCGACGGGGACGAGCCCCGATCGGACATGCTCGCACGTCAGGATTGCTTTAGCGCACCAATCCCATTGCGAAGACTGAACTCAAGGCCCAGCTTCGCTTGGCCCTATCGCTAATGCGATTCCCAGTCGCTACTGAATCGTCTTGGCAAACGCTTGGACGGCGACTTTCAGCTTAGCGATTCGTTCCTCAAGTATTGCGTTAGCGGATTCTAAATCCTGCGATTGTTCGGGCGACAGGCTTGCAAAGAAATAGAATTTCACTTTGGGCTCGGTACCACTAGGCCGTACTGCAACATAATTCCCAGCTTCTGCAAGATCCAGGATAACCATGTCGCTCTTGGGGGCATCCAGCGGCGTTGGCTCGCCACCAATGGGCTTGACGGTTAGCGTCTTGTAATCTCGCATCTGAGCGACTGCGGCGTCGCCTAACGTGGCTGGTGTATTGCTGCGGAAGGTGGCCATCAGTTTTTGCATCAACTCCATGCCCTGTGAGCCTTCCATTTGGACATTGATCAATTCTTCGCGATGCAAGCCATGCTGCTTGTACAGATTGTCCATCTGTTGATGCAGGGAAATTCCTTTGGCCTTCAATGACGCCGCCAGTTGGCTCATCAGCAAGCATGCCACCGGTCCGTCTTTGTCACGGCAATAGGTGCCGATCAAATAGCCGTGCGACTCTTCGGTACCGAATGCGAAATGTTCTGGGCCGCAAGCATCCATCAGGCCTGCAATCCACTTAAAGCCAACGTGAATATTTCCTTCACAGCGAACGCCGTAGGACTCGGCAATCTTTGCCGTCAGATTGGTAGTCACCAGAGTTTTGATGATATAGTCACCAGGCTTCGCAAGTCCCATTTCTTTTCGCTTCGATAGCACGAAGTCTGCTAGCAGTGCGCCCAACTGGTTACCGTTGATCGTGCGCCATGGGCCCGTAGTGTCAAGTGTAACCGGAGCGGCGACTCCCAATCGATCGCAGTCGGGATCGGTTGCCAGGATAATATCGTAACCTTCAGCTTTAGCGGTCTTGATGGGTTCGTCAAAGACAGCAACGTTCTCCGGGTTACTGACATTGCCGGGAACATTCGGAAAATCGCCGCTGGGTTCAGCGTGCAGTGCAAAGACGGTGACATTGCTAAAGCCAGCGTCATCCAGTAGTGGCAAGACGGCCGCAGAACCTACGCCATGCAGGGGTGTGTACAGAATCTTGCACTCACGCGGTCCAGGCCAAGCGAATTTGCCGGCCGCTTCACGATACTTCTGGTCGATCTCTTCGGTGACCATGTGGATCTTGCCGGCTCCGATCGCTTGATCAAATGGTACGGTCTTGATCGATTGCACGTTCATCACGCGGTCAATGATTTGGCTATCGTAGGGAGGCAGCACTTGGCCACCGGTTGACCAGTAAACTTTCACCGCATTGTCGCTGGGGGGATTATGCGATGCAGTGACCATGATACCGCAGTCGCATTGCTTTTCACGTACGGCGAAAGATAGCTGGGGCGTGGCTCGCACACCGTCCATGAAAAAGACCTCAAATCCGTTGGCCACCATGATCGACGAGCAAAGTTCAGCAAAGTGGCGCGAGTTGCGACGTGTATCGTAAGCGATAGCGCAGCGCAATGAACCAGAGTTGCCTTTGACCGCCAGTACCATATCGGCAAGACCTTGGGCACTTTCGCCGATGGTACGATCGTTGATGGCGTTGGAGCCGATGGGGTACATGCGTCCGCGGCGTCCGCCGGTTCCGAAGGGGATGACGGTCCAGAACGCATCGTCTAAAGCTTGCCACTTGCCACCGCTGATATGTTCGACGACTTCCGCCTGATACAAAACGTATCGATCTTCGGTCAACCAGCGTTTGATGTTTGCGACTGCCGCGGCGGTGATTTGGCCGCTGAGCAGTGCTTGGTCGAGCTTTTGAAGGGCTGAATCAATTTCAGAAGTGGACACGTTCATCGCAAATAAGTCTCTCAACGAAGGAAAATGCAGTTTGTATTGCTACAGTTTATAACCAACGCAAGCGAGCTTGTGCAGACGTAGATCCACGCGGATTAGTACGGGCGGTAAGCTCCGCCGGGCACCGGTTCAGCCGCTGGGATGCGTTGCGGCAGTGGCCAACTGAAGCCCGCGTCGTTATTGGGCGGCGAACCCCACTCATTGCCCGGCAAGGGCTGCGATGGAAACGCAAGATCGCTGGGGCTGGTCAGCGGTACGCCTGGTGGCAACGAAGGATTGGGCAATGGTTGGCTGGGAATAATTTGGTTGGGAATAGTGGTGGTTGGCAGTGGACCAGAAACCGCGACGCCTAAACGAGCTTGATCCCGCAACTCTTGGCCGCTGGCGATGACTGCCTCCACAGGCACGACCGGTTCGGGCGATAACTGCACATCCACCACCCTTTCGTCACGCTGTTCAAAGGGCCACAATGTTTCGCTTACGAAAGCCAAACCCGGCCATTCGTACCACGGTGGATTGAAACGCCGCAGGAACTTCTCCGTACGGTATCCGTCCTTGATGATCTCAAAATGACGCGTTCCATAGTAAGTAAAACGCGTAGATACAGGTGTCATCCCAATCGGTTGTCGGTCGACATAGACCATCGCGCCGGGTGGATTGGTGCGAATTGTCAGTCTTCGTCGCACACATCCGCACATGGACATGACACAGAAAACGGCGGCCAGGCAAATCGCAGATGAACGGTGGATTTTCATGTAACTGCCTACCAAGACAAAGTCATCCAGTTGGGAAAACGTTAGAAATAGTCGTGTAGATCGCCAATAATTTGCAGGTAAATAGCAGGCAGAACTTCAAGATTCATCGCCATAACCGTTGCAAGTCACATACTTCGTTTGCGATTTTGCTTTTCGGCTACAGCAGACTATAGATTTTGGAAGGCTTGCAGCACTAGACCAATCGAATTAGGTATAGTGTAAAATGGTTCGCGAAATGCTCCTGCAATTACCTGGTCAGCGTAAGTCCTCTGGTCTTGCTCTTTTCACCACCTTTACCAGTCGCAAAAAGGACTTCGCTGCTCAGGATTAACGACTCTTGCAACAGAACTACACGATTCACCAAACGAAAGATCGATATTCTCAGGCCGTGCGCATTGCGGCGCTGAGCGATAAGGGCATGCGCCGGCGCAGCAACCAAGATTCTTTCATCGTGATCACTTCCGAAGGACGCGCGAACTGGGAAAGTGATGGCCACATGTTTGTCGTGGCCGATGGGATGGGAGCCCATGCGGCGGGCGAAAAAGCGAGCTCGATGGCGATCGAGAACATTCCGCATCATTACTGGAAACGCAAAGAAGGGCTCCCGGTCGAACGCCTCCATCGCGCCATGATCGACGCGAACAACGAAATCTATCGCCGCGGCCAAGCCAATCCAGACTTTTACAATATGGGGACAACCGCCAGTACCCTGTTGCTTCTTCCGGAAGGTGGCGTGTGTGCCCATGCGGGCGATTCTCGCATATATCGCCTGCGTGACCACACGCTGGAACAGCTCACATTCGACCACTCCTTGGTGTGGGAAATGCAAGGCGGCAATATCACCGATGAAGCGTTGAACGCTTCGCTCATACCCAAAAACGTCATCACTCGATCGCTTGGCCCGAATGCTTCGGTGTTGATTGATTTGGAAGGGCCATTTCCGCTGCGCGTGGGGGACAAGTTCCTTTTATGCTCTGATGGTCTCAGTGGCCAACTAGACGATAACGAACTTGGACTCTTACTGGGTCTGCTACCGCCCGCCGAAGCGGTACAGGTGCTGGTCGACTTAGCGAACTTACGAGGCGGTCCAGACAACATTACGGTCATCATTGCCGAAATCGTCGATGACATAGTCGCTTCGAATCCGTCGGCGATCGCCAGCGAGCTTCGTCGCCAACAGCCCGCAAAATTCTCATTGCCGTTCGCAGTGACGAGCACGATTTGTGCGCTGACGTCAGTGATCATGCTGCTGGTCAACGAGATCCCTCTAGCTGTGGTCACCATCGTGCTGGCCGCCATCGCCCTGTTAGCAGGGATTTTCCAAATGTTCGCTTCACAAAATCGCTCGATGGCCTTGCAGGAGCGTTATGGGAAAGCCCCCCATCGCAAATTCGACATTCGGCCAAACCAAACCGTGGCCGAAAGGTTGTCAGGCTTGCTGCAAGGGTTGCGAGAGTTGGCCACCGAGAAAAACTGGTCGATTGATTGGTCAATATTAGATGACGAAAATAGCGAAGCGAACGTTGCGATTCGTAACCGGGATTTTGCAAAAGCGATCCGTTGCTACGCTAGGCGAGTATCGTCCGTTCTTAAAGAGTTGCCCGCCCTGAACGACTCGGACAATGAAGATGTACTAAGCTGACTTGTAGGCGGCACGTCCCGTCCCGCGTCTTCTTAGTTGCGATAGATCTTGCGCAAGAAGTACAGCGCCAGTAGGACCATGAACAAGTTCGGCAGAAACGGGCTGTAAGCGGGCCAAGCTCCCGTCTTGGCTCGGTCTACCCCCAAAGCATATAGCGGGTAGTAACCTAACATGACTGGCAAGAAGCAGACAGCAAAACTTGTCGAGTAGTTTGCGCTCCTGCGATAGATCGCTAGCGGAGCGCCTACGACGACGAAGCTCAAGCAACTAAAGCCCAGTGCCCAGCGTCGCCAAGGCTCTTGATCCAGCCTTGCAGTTCTTTTCGCGACGTCTTTAAGATTCGCTAAGTGGTTTTTGGTAACTTCATCTTCCAGCATACCGTATCGACCGGTCAGCATGGCCGTCGAGCAGCGTGAGATGACCGCTTGCTCATGCGTGTTGGTTTCACGCAACAAGTCCGCTTTCGCCACGGCCATCTCGCTCAAGGCCAGCTCGCTAATGCTCATGGCCGTTTGCGCTTTGCGGGCCGCCATCGCTAGCGGCAACTCAAATCGATTCGGGTCCTTGCCACCATACATCTGCCAGTGCTTGCCGTTGTCCCACTGCCAGTTAATCAGTTCGATGGCGAGCGTTTCATTTTCTTCATTCAGACTAATCGAGGCCTTCTCCGCAATGATCGTGTTGGTTTCCGCACCCGAATGGAGAAAGATCGTTGGATGAATCAGCCAGCGGTCTTGAACATCCTCGACGTGGATCACCAAGCTTGGCGATTCGTAAGAGCCTTTGGACCTCAGGTAACCATAAGCAATCTCTTCTACGCTGTGCAGAACGACGCGATTGAGCCCGGGCCGTCCCCAGGATACCGCCACGTCATTCAGCCAAACAACAAACGGACTTACAATTAAACCCAGCACATAGACTGGCACCAAGACTCGGAACGGATGCACTCCAGCACCTTTGACAGCCGTCAACTCATTGTCCGCGGCCATTCTTCCGTAGACACTGCACACCGCAAACAGCAGCGTACTTGGCACCGCGAATTGCAATGAAATCACCGTCGCATACGGCAGCATCTGAAGAAATGCTTTGGCCCCCAGTCCTGCTCCCATCAGCGTGTGCATCACGACGCCAAGCATGATGATCATGGTCGAGCCGATCAGCATAATAGCTGACAGCCCGAAGACCTCGCGCAAGATGTATCGTGAAAAGGAGCGAGGCCACATGGGTAGGTTGCGAAGGAATTTGACCAAAGGCGAGTTGCAAAAGAATCCCAAGCGATTTGTAGCTTGATAGCGACGATTTAAGCAAGCCCAGTGTACGACGGACTTCCAGTTCGTCGAAGGTGGAATGAACGGACTGGAAGTCCGTTGTACTCTGTCGAGAGCGGAATCGATTTGCGTTCTTCGTGTGCACTTCGGCGTAAAGGCGGGACTACGAACCAGATCGAGCGGTATTGTGGCCATCGCAAAGTTTCCAGATTGACTCAAGTTTTCAGTCTTGTGGGCAACAGCGAAAATGAGGTAACCTCCCCGGCAATCTACATCACGGAACTTCAACCGCTACCGCAAACATCCTGTGACCTCACTTGGCATGCAATCGTCATCCCATTGGCAACTCCCTGTAATACGGGGCAGTTGTTGGGTGGCGTTGTTGATCTTGTTCGCGTGCGGATGCAATCACTCGAACCCTTACTTGGCGACGCAGCCCGGCGGTTATTCTGGTTTAAATCAGCCAACAGGCCCCAATGCCATCAACGGCTCGTTGTGGCAAAACCCATTGAATGCGAGCAATCCCGCCGCTGCGAACATGAATATGCAAGCGGCTGCAACGGCTCAAATCCAAGAATTGGAACGACGCGCCAGGTTGCTTGACGAAAACAACCGACAGTTGACTTCACAAATCGCTCAAGTCCAGCAGCAAAGCGATCTGCATCGTGAACGAGCAAACTTGCTTCAGACCCAACTTCAAGAAGCCTCTCGTCAAATGGAGCAAGCGCGATTGGCAAGCCAGCGTTCGCAACAAGATGTCTTGGCCGCCCGCACCGAGGTCAACGGCTTGCAAGCGTCGATCCGCAGTCGAGGCGGTGCCACCTTGGTCGCAAATTCTTCACTGCAAAAAACTGCCGACGCATTATCCGCTTCTGGATTTCCAGCGATCGTCGATGGCCGCGTAATACGGATTTCGATTCCCAGCGATCAATTGCTGCAGCCCAACAGTGGCCAGCTTTTGCCGAACTCGGCGGCAATATTGGATCGCCTCGCGGCCGGTTTAGCTCAGCATGCCAGCCGAAACCGAATTGGCATTGAAGCGCATACCGACAACGGTCCAGCGACCGGCAGCAGCTTGCATCAGTTAGCAGCTTTGCAATCCGCTGCGGTGCTAGAGTACATGCAGCGAAGAAGTCAATTTGCGCCCACCCAGTTGTTCTCGTTAGCTCATGGTCCCAACCACCCAGTGGCTGACAATAATTCGGTGGCTGGTCGAGCTCAAAATCGGCGGATTGAATTCGTCGTCTATCCGGACACGATCTAATCTCCCGGTAAGCGGTATAACCTGAAAGTCGTTGCCCACCAGGTTGCATGGTGTGCGAGAGTTCCATGGCAACGAAGCTACCGGGTTGTGGAAGGGATGGAGCGAGCTTCTTCCTCCTGTTAACGTTTCTCTTGCCGTGCAAAAAGTGCGCTCCGACCTCGCTTTTTTCCAGCAAAAACAGAATTTAGCCATGGCCAGCTTTCGAAACATCTACACGTCCCTCATGCTTGTTATCGCTAGGTCGACGCAGAAGTTACTTGCCCGCCAGGTGAGCTATCTCAAGGCGGAAAATCAAATGCTTCGCAGTCGGCTGCCCACGAAGATTAGTTCAACTCAGCGCGAGAAGAATCGCTTGGTCTGATTTGCAAAGAATCTTGGTCCTGCGCTGAATGAACTGGACACGATCGTTCACCCAGGTACGATCCGGAGATGGATTCGAGATGCATCAGCAAAAAATCGGCGCGCCAAAAAAAGATTGGAAGGCCTCGAACCCCTGAGCAGATCGAGAAGCTGATCCTGAAACTGGCAAAGGACAATGGCTGGGGCTACACGCGAATCCTCGGAGAGCTTCGAAAACTTGCAATCCAGTCCGTTACCCGAAACACTGTCAAAAAAATCCTCAAACGTAACGGATACGAGACCGGCCCCAAGCGAGGACCGGGAACCTGGGACGAGTTTCTGACACGCCATGCGAAAACCATGTGGCAGTGCGATTTCTTCTCTAAGAAGATTGTCTCCAAAACCGGTCTTCGAGACATCTTCGTCTTGGTCTTCTTGAATGTGAAGACTAGAAGCGTCTTCATCACGCCATCCACGTACAAACCTGACGAAGCTTGGATGATCCAGCAGGCCGAAGCATTCGTCGAACACACCAAGAAGGTCAAGATACCTTGCAAGATTCTGATGCATGACAACGACGGCAAGTACTCCAAACCGTTTCTCGCTTCGTTTGCCAAATCCAAGATCAAAACGCGCCGAACTGCTTTTCGATCACCAAATACGGTCGCTTTCGTCGAGCGATTTGTTCAAAGTATTCAGCAGGAATGCTTAGACCATTTCGTGGTCTTTGGCCACAAACCTATGGACGTCCTCTGTTCGGAATATAGAGACCACTATCATCCTGAACGTCCCCACCAGGGATTAGATAACGAGCTGATCCAGAAACCTCGCAAAAAGAAGACAAGCAAGAAACTGGACATCGGAATCGATTCGATGCGATTAAGCGATGTCCGATGCCATGAGCGACTTGGTGGATTGCTCAAAAGCTATAGCCGAACAGCGGCTTAATAGAGTTAGTTTGAGCGATGCTTTTCATTCAGCGATTGAAAACTCGCTGCTGATCGTCTGCGCTGTCGCCGCACATGTCCCACTACTCACAGTGACCTGTAGCGTAGACTGCTTCCTTCGAGATCCCTCCACGTTGTTTCTTCCATCGCGCAAATCTACGAAACGCCAACTTTCGAATTGACGTAGGTTTTTGCATAGGGCGTCACTCGTTCGAAGCTCTTTTGCGATGGAATCATCCTGAACTGGGATTAATCCCGCCCGACAGGTTTATACCTTTGGCCGAGGAAACAGGTCTGATTAAGCCCATCGGAGACTGGGCACTAATGGAAGCATGTAGCGAAGCTAAGAACTGGCCTGACGACATTGGGATCGCAGTCAACGTCTCTGTCATCCAGTTTCGGCAGGGGCTATTGCCCGAAAGCGTTGGGCGTGCAATTGCAGCTACAGGGATTGATGCAAAGCGACTCGAGATTGAAATCACAAAATCCGTTCTTATGAATGAGAGCAATTGCGTCTTAGATCAATTGCATGCGATTAAGGAGCTGGGCGTTCGAATTGCCTTAGACGATTATGGAATGGGGTACTCATCACTGAGGTATCTTAGAAAATTTCCATTCGACAAACTCAAGATCGACAAGTCATTTGTTCAAAACTTGGAACAGCCGATGCCTTGGCGATCATTAGCACTATTGCCAACCTGGGCCAATGCCTTGGCATGATAACAACGGCTGAGGGCATTGAGACAGAGCATCAACTCCGATGCGTTTTGGCCGAATTGTTTACCTAGGTACAAAGCCATCTCTATGGTCGTCCAATGCCGGGCAACGAACTCCAAACAATACACTTTCCAGCTTGTAGAAATGGCATCGTCTTCGGCGATGCATCGTTTCAAGAGAACGCGGGATCTCTCATTACTTTCTAGCTTTTTGCATTTATCGGCATAAATATTGGCCCGAGTGTGCGAATCTGCTACCGTCGGCGCAAACGTTTAACGACACCAATTCGAAAGTTGCATTTGCCAAATTATATGATCGCAAGAATGCTCTCGTGGCTGCCGATTTGCTTAATGACCAAGTGATTCCTTTCTTCGAAGAACAAGATGTGCCATTACTGGCATTCCTAACGGACCGAGGTACGGAGTGCTGCGGAAGCCCTAAACATCACGAGTTCGAGCTGTAACTTGGGATCGAAGGAATCGAACACATGAAATCCCATCGATAAAGCAGTTCCAACGATGAGCATCACCAGACATGCACGCTACTGCTGCGCGCTAACTAAGCGAACTATGCATCAGCTCGAGGCTGCCTGCGCTACGTTATACGACGACACGATGCCATTGGTAAGGCTGTTAGGTAACTTGACTGTAAAGACTACTTCCCCAAACTGACCAAGTTGGGATTGGACACGAATTCGAGCTCCGAGCGAATTGCGACATCCGCTGAAGCCTAAATTGAACAGTACCAAGCATGAAATAGTCCAGGACATAATCCGGTCCGAGCATTCCAAACAATGTCGCTTGGTGATACGCAAATCTACTCGATACGGATAGCTTTCCAATATGCACTGCTTGGCACTTTAAGCTGATCTGGCATGAGCACATTTTGGTAAAGTCGAATCTGTTTACTGAGACCTGCGAATTCGCGCAAGTCTAACTCAATTGACTCCCAACTTAACTCCTGACCGTCGCCTTGAATAATTCTATTGTCGACAATGCGATTGCCCACAAAAATTGACAACTCCCATGCCTTTCCAGGCTCGGACGCAACTTGAAACTCAAGACGCGGCTTGACACTTAAAGTCAGCCTGCGACTGAGATAAAGGCCTCTCACCTCGTCACGTGGGTAGGTGACGAGAGTATCCCCATTAAGGTAGGTGATGCCACGAACCCCTTTCATAGCACCCAGTGGATCACCGCCAAATCCAGCTCGATGTAGTGTCCAATCTGAATCCCAGTACGAAGTAAGATCTGCCAATTTGAATTGTTCAGCATCTTGCTGCTTTGGCGACTGGCGAACAATGTTGAGAATCCCGTTTTCAGCGCGTCCTCCACGTGCATTAACATGTTCGCGTCCTAGCTTTGCCGTTCGCTCTGCGATATCTGAAATCTTCTCATCAACCGGAGGGGTGAGCGTGAGCCTGCCCATTTTGTCCCCGATAAGTCTGTCGTTGAGCTGCATAACAAGCTCAATCGGCAGGCATTTCATGCCTTTCATCGCGCCAATCACCGCGACAGCAGCGGCCGCGCTGTTGTCCGTGTCCGTATGATCCGCTGCTCGCGCTGCAAGATGAACCGTTTTCCAGAAATCGCCCTCACCGAACCATAACGCTGCAGCAGCCAATCCGCCGTTGGCAACGGCATTATTGGTTGCGGGATATTCAATATGCCATCGATCTTCAATTGCCATACAAATCGTCTCGAATGAGTCACCCCGATCTGCACCGTCAATTACCATCTGCACAGCTTGCCTGAACGGCGAACTTGGATCAAGCATCGTGACGGCTTGCCGCACGACGTCACGCGTGTCGTCCTCAACAAACCCGAGGCTCACGGCGGCTGCATTGAAGACCGCCCCATCCACCGCCTCCGCGTAACCGTTGAGATGCCCGTATAGACGTGCCATGCGGCCGGCTTCGTTGGGCATACCAGGTGATATTGCACCATAAATTTCTGCGCTGAACACCGGCCCGATGGTCCACCAAACTCTATTGTTACGAGGATGACCGCAATCCGCAGCAGGAATTCCAGCCTGCAAGTTTGCCAATGCAAACGCGCTAGAACCGTATGATCCGCAGTTATTCAGTAACCACTGGTCTCCAAGCTGATCTACGGTCATTGAGAGTCCATGCTTTTCAAAGGCTCTCAACGCAGCTAACTCGTAGTACCAATCGTCATCAACCCAAGCATGGGTATATGGCCGAGGAAAATTTTTAACATCCTCTACTGCGGCAGTCTTGTGTTCAAACTGCAGTGTAAGGAAAACCGAAAGCATCTGACCGTGCCATATAGCGTTGACACGATCCACGTAGTCATCATGCGTCATCGCGACAAATGTCTGAGCAGAGACCTTAGTAGTGCCAATTGTTGCAAAACAAACAAACAGGAGAAATAGGCGAGTCATGGTAAGCTTCGTTCTCATTAATAAAGTCGCTGATAAGTTCAAATTTAGAAACAGACAATCCTTGAGCGATTTGAACAGCGTGGATTTGAATGTAAGCATGCTGCAAAGTCCTTCTGAAAACGGACCTAGGTTTTGCTTGTAGAAGCCATGATGTGCTTACGCAAGAGCGTCAACGCTTTCTCGGTTCGTCGACTAGTAATGGCTTGGACAAGTGGTTGATGTTCCTGAACGCTCTCGCGTATTTTTCTAAGATCGCGACAATGCACCATCCGGCATAATTGAACTTTCGCATCAAGTCTGCGCAGCATGTCTGCCAAATGCAAGTTCCTTGAGAACTCTGCAATGAGTAAGTGAAAGCGACTGTCGGCTCGAAAGATGACGATTCTATCTTTTGTCTTCAGTGTTGCTTCACATTCAGACGCAGAGTCGACGATGGACTGTAATTCGTCATCGGCTGCATGCCCTAATGCCAAGCGCAAAGCTAAACATTCCAGCTCAGCGCGAAGCACAGAGATTTGTTGCAAGTCATGCTCACTAAACGTTGCAATCTCGATTCCACAACGGGGGCGAATTACAACTACGCCCATCTCCGATAATCGCCTCAGTGCCTCACGAACTGGTGTACGGCTAACTCCAAATTCCGACGCGATTAGATCTTCCGTTATCTCGCTCCCTTGCGGGAGCTCTCCCGATAGCACCATTGAGAATACGTGCTCGACCAGTTGATCAACGATTCCAAATTGAGCCACAAACTTCTTTGGTTTCATTGATTTTCCTAAATAGACGTATCCCTTGGGCAACTCGATCCGAAGATTGTACATTGTATACAATCTGTCGTCAATGCGTCTCGTTCTTCGCATTGGAATAGATATGGCTCCTGAGCTCGACTTTTTCCATTTTGCGGGCAAAAAGTTTGGGGAATTGATATAGGTAAAAATGGCTTCCTTGGGACAGATTGTTGACTTCTCACCGTTAACCATCTGAGCAAGGAAGCCATTATGATTCGCGTTCCGAAGGGATTGGAGCCACTCTTCAACGAGCTACATTCGGATTTTACTAAAGAAGCTACTGCAAAGCGAGTCGTTTGGTTGATGATCGCGGCAATTCTTGTCGTTGGCAACCGAACTGTCTCGGCGTTGATTCGTTTGATTGCTTTAATCGATCAAGTAAATCCATCCACTTATCACCGCGTTTTTTCGCATCGACGATGGAATGCGATCAGTTTAGCTCGAGTCATCATTCGCTTCATTTTGAACCACTACGTGTCAAAGGGAACGATCCGTATCTGTGGCGATGAAACCGTGGATGGCCATCGAAAGCGTTTGACACTTGTTAGTAAATTCATGAAGGATGCAAATCTCTACCATCAGCCCCCCCAAGCGAAAGATCGGAGATAAAGGACGCCCTCGCAAAAAGGGGAAGCCAATGGCTAAGCCGGAAACAGTGGTCGCTCGCAGCTCCAAGAAGCGGTTAACAGTTCAATGGTACGATGGCGGGACTCGCCGAGTCGAAGTTGTGATCGGGACTGGTAACTGGTTCAAGAGCGGCTTTGGATTAACGACAAAAGGGACAAAAGGTGCCACCCACCTATTGTGGGATTTTCCCCGGCAGAAGGCTGGATGAACAACTTGCTGAGCCGACCTCTAACGATGTTGATACGCTTGTTAATGATAAAGTGCGATTGGCGTTGATTCGTAGTCGATTGTCGGACCTTTCGTGGTTCATGCGAGCTTTGTCAGAACCGATCGCTCGACTGGCTAATAAGTTCGATGAATGCACGGGCAGATTCTGGGAGGGGCGCTTCAAAGCGCAACGCATCGCCGATGAAGCGGGCTTGTTGGCTTGCAGCATGTATGTCGATTTGAATCCAGTGCGAGCAGCGATGGCTGCCTCGCCTGAAGAGTCGGTGCATACTTCGGCGTATGATCGTATCAAAGCTTTGCAGGGTGAGCAGATCGAATCGGCTGCGGCTGATCTATTGGTGATCGACCGCGAGGAGGCCCCTCACCCCCAACCCCTCTCCCCGAAACGGGGCGAGGGGAGTGAAAGTAGTCACGCACAGGACTCCCCTTCATGCCTCAGGGGCGAGGGGAGCAAAGGTGCGGAAGAAGCGGGTCGCAAGATTCGTGAAACACCGGTTAAGGAGCTGAAGGCAGAGCGGCTTGCGAAGCGTAAGGTTGGTAGTGGCAAGCGTATACCGCGCGACGGTTGGCTAGCGGCGCTGACGATCGATGGTCGGAAAGCTGCGGGCGCGCATGCGAGCAAGTCGGGCGTGCGAGCCAGTGACAAGGGATTCTTATCGATGTCGCTGAAGGTTTACTTAGCACTGCTGGATTGGACCGGTCATCAGGGGCGGCCTGACAAGCGAGGCTCGGTCCCTGATTCTTTGCAGCCGATTTTGCAGCGCATCGGCATCGAGTCATCAATGTGGTGTGATTTGGTTTGGGGTTTCAAAAAGTACTTTGGTAAGAGTGCTGGCCGACCGTCAAGTCTAAAGTCCGAAGCAGAGCGCAGCGGTCGAGCTTGGTCCCGTGGGCAGCGATCTGCCGCAGGTTGCTTTGCTCGTGGCTGAAGACAGTCAAGCTCACTGTCTAATCTGAGCCTACAGAAATGGTGTTAAAGGTCCCCGTTTAAGATCCATAGATTAGTTTTTTTACCGAAATTAGGGAGACCTCCGATAAGTCCTCCGCAATTGGTGGCACGGTTCCAGCGCTGCGGTAATTCCCCTATACTGAACGCCTCGCCCGTTGCGAGCAGGGATAAGAGTAGGGCTTGGGAAGGATGAATAGTCCTTGCGTTCAGCATGATTTCAATATCGTCCGGGAAACAGCGAACCGAGTCGGAGGCTGCCTTCAAGACAGCCAAGGCGTATGCCAATTCACCCCTGGCGATTGGTTTTGGGTTGGTGGCCATCGGCGTTGTCGTGCGTGAAAACTTCACTGGTGTTTGGCCGTACATATTATTCGGGCTGTTCTTTGCCCTGTCTGGTGGCCTCGTGCACTTTGCCATCCCCATGAATCGCTCCCGAGCTGTTACTTGGTTGGTGTGTGGCTTGGTGGTCATCTTGGGAATGTGGTTGCATGCGGCCAAGCTGCATTCCGTGGCCGCTCGCAGCGATCAATGTACGGCGACCGATCAATGGCAACCGGTGAACTTGAAAGGCTACGTTGTTAGCATCCCCAAGTTCCGACCCGATCGTTCTCCTTTCGTGGATCACCGCCAGCGAGCGGCGAAATCACCCAACGATCAATGGCTAACGGCGATTGACGTTCGATACTATGAACTGGTTGCGACAGGAAAAGAGCAGCGCGAGGTTATCCGCGCTGACGGAGTCGTTCGAATCCTTATTCCTGGTCGCCAGCGGGGACTGCTGCCCGGGGATGCCGTCGATTGCTTGATCAAGTGGCGTCGCATCCCTCCGCCCTCCAATCCGGGTGAGATGGATATGGCCAAACGCTTACGCCAACAAGGCATCTTTGCGCAAGGTAGTGCAAAGTCTGTTCAGCAAATCCGCAAACAAGGGATACCGAGGTTTTGGGATCTGCGTCGATATTTAGGTAGGATTGCAATGGCAGCCGATCAAGCGATTGAGCAGCAAGTGTTTTTTGGACAAGCTCCATTAGCTTCTGCTCTGGTGCTTGGGCAACGCGATCAAATTGAATGGAAGCTCAGCGAGTCACTTCTAGAAACAGGTACGATTCATATGCTGGCCATTTCTGGACTCCATGTTGAGATGGTCGCGATGAGCGTGGGCTTATTTTGTTTGCTTTTAAGGCTACCGCACCGCGTTACATTGCTGACGGTTGCATTGACGATTGTTGGTTATGCATTTTTATGTGGAGCCAACGCCCCAGTACTCCGTGCCATGCTTGCAGTGGTGCTTGTATCTTGCGCTCGGCTATTTGGTTGGAGCGTGAGCCCGTACAACCTATTGTCCTTCGCCGCTTTGTGCCTCATTGCCTTGAGAACCGACTACCTCTGGGATACAGGCACACAGCTTTCCTTCTTGGCAGTTGCCATGTTGATTTTTGTGGGAAGCGGCAAAGCATTCTCGCTTAAAACCGCAGATCCCTTAGATACGATCTTGCAAGAGACCGACCCTTGGTGGCTAACGTGGCGAAGGAAACTTGGCTCGCTATTCCGCGAAAGCGTCCGAGTGAGCAGTTGGGTTTGGTTGATGACGACACCAATCATCTTAAGCACCTTTCATGTAATCTCGCCGATTGCCATCGTCATGAATTTCTTGTTGATCATTCCGCTATGGATTGGTTTGCTGAGCGGACTCATGATCTTGATCGTGGGCCCCCTCCTTCCGCCAGTTGGTATGTTCCTGGGCTTGATTTGCGGTAGTTGCTTGGCATTCACGGAATTGGCGATAGCAACTGTCAGTAAAATCCCCGGCAGTCATTTTTGGGTTCCGACGCCACCGCTGTGGTGGCTGATCGGCTTCTATGTGCTGTTGAGTGGCTTGTTGTTGCTGATGCGAAAGGATGCCAAGGGACGACTGAAGATCTTTGCAGTGATGTCAGTCTATCTGATACTGGGTTGTGTTCCATGGACGGAAGTATTGCCGAACTATATCGCGAAGCACTGGATCTACGGCGAGCGGCAGGGCGAAGTGCCAATCGATTTGGCGATGACCTTTGTCGATGTCGGCCACGGGACCAGTGTCGTGATCGAGTTACCGAACGGCGAGGTTTGGTTGTACGACGCGGGCAGCATTGGCAATCCCGAGCGGTCGTTCTTTCCCATTGCGAATACTCTGTGGCACCTGCACGTTCGAAGAGTTGATCGCTTGTTTCTCAGCCATGCTGACACAGATCACTTCAATGCGATTCCAGCGTTGCTAAAGCGGTTCAAAGTAAAAACGTTTTGCACCACCCCGCAAGTCATGGCGTCGATGGATTTTGCTATCCAGCCCGTCTTAAAAGCAATCGCAGAACGAAACATTCCAGTCGAATTGCTAACGAAGGGGGATGTCATCCAGGCAGGTCAAGCCACTTGTGTGATATTACATCCGCAAGAGGAATCGTTTGCCAGTGACAACGCGGCCTCTCTAAGTATCCTGATAGAGTACAACGGACGTCGTTTATTGCTGCCGGGCGATTTAGAAGGCCAGGGTACGGCCAGATTACTACAAGGCCCGCCTCAGAAAATTGATGTCATGATGGCACCTCATCACGGTTCTTTATCAGAAGATCCAGCCGCGTTGTTGGGCTGGTCAAAACCGGAGCACGTGATCATCAGTGGAGGGATTCGTGCTGCTAGGCCTGCAGTCCTGTCGGCTTTTGCCGGGCCTGTGATTCGCGACGTCTGGGTGACCGCTCGCGATAATGCCTTGCGAGTTGAACTGGATCGCGAAGGCTCGATTGCTGTCAAGCAATGGGCCGTCAACGACTGGAAAAAGATCGAAACGTTAGCCTTGATAGATGACAATGAATTCGAAGATGACGGAGTCGATGCAGACGCATTTTGACCCAACCCGCCAAACCGTGCTGGAGCTAACGGAATGCCTGCGTCGGTTGCAAGTGGATCGCAATCACTGGAATGGGACGCTGGCCAGTTCCGTCCTATCGACGGCCACTGCCGTGAGCGCACTAACTCTCAAAGGCAGTCAAGCAGACTCGTTAATCTCCAACGGATGTGCTTACATCTTACAACACCAAAATGCAGACGGCGGTTGGGGCGATACCGATCGTTCTCGATCCAATATATCGACCACGTTGCTGGCACTAGCAGCGCTTACTTTGGCGAAACGGGATTCGGAAACTCCTGACGTGATGGCGCGAGGTTGGGCTTACGTCCAGCAATGCGGTGGCTGGGACGGGCTGCGGCGGCGTTATGGGAAAGACAAAACTTTTGCGGTTCCTATCCTAACTAACTGTGCGTTGGCTGGCTTGATTGAATGGAAACATGTTCCTGCCCTTCCGTTCGAAGCGGCCGCGTTGCCTCAAGCCTTATATCGCTTCATTCGCTTGCCGGTGGTGAGCTATGCGATTCCAGCGTTGGTCGCGATTGGCCAGGTACGCGAACATTTTTTCCCCATCAGGAATCCTGCGCGGTGGCCAATTCGACAGTTGGCAATCAAGCCTTCATTGCAGGTGCTGCGCAAGATGCAACCCGCCAGCGGTGGGTACTTGGAAGCGGTACCATTAACCAGCTTTGTCTTGATGAGCCTGTCGGCCAAAGGGCTAGCGGATCACCCTGTATCGATCGATGCTGAAAAGTACTTGCGGTCCAGCGTCCGCGCCGATGGCAGTTGGCCCATCGATACGAATCTCGCGACGTGGGGAACTTCATTGGCTATCTTAGCCTCTCTAGCCAATCACAACCTGGACGGTTCCACTGTCTTGCAAGATTGTATTGATCAAGGTGTGATCGATTGGTTATTGTCATGCCAGCATCGGCTACGCCATCCCTTTACCGGTGCCGCCCCCGGGGGGTGGGGATGGAGCGATCTTTCCGGCGCGGTGCCCGATGCCGACGACACGCCAGCGGCTCTCTTGGCGTTAGCCGGTTGGTTAAAGTCAGGGCGATGTGGCGGCGACTCAAAGCAACGGATTGCGCAGGCTGGCGCGATGGGGCTACGTTGGCTATTGGGCTTACAAAATCGCGATGGGGGCTGGCCTACCTTTTGTCGCGGTTGGGGAACGTTGCCCTTTGATCGCAGCGGCAGCGATCTGACGGCGAATGCCTTGCGCGCCCTTTATGCATGGCGTCAGTTGCAGCAAGAGGGCGTTTTGGACTGGGCAGCCGGATCGCTGATTGATCAGCGAACGTCGCTCGACATACCCCGTGCAATGCAGCGCGGCTGGCACTATTTGGACCGTCGGCAAGCGGCCGATGGCAGTTGGCTGCCTCTGTGGTTTGGGAACCAAGATGAAATGGATGAAGCGAATCCCATCTACGGAACAGCTCGTGTTCTAGTCGCTATTGCGACCTGTGGCCGCATCGAATCCGATTCTGCTCGGCAAGCGATCGCATTGTTGCAGCAGCGACAAAATGCTGACGGCGGTTGGGGCGGCGGGCCTTCGGTTCGATATGCCATGCCAGATGGCAGTCCTAGTTTGGAAATGACTTCCACTTTAGAGGAAACTTCGCAAGCGGTTGAGGCGTTAGCGGCCTGTGGCCTAGCTGATTCGCCAGCCGTTCAGCGAGGAACGCGGTGGATTTGTGACGCGGTGAGCAACGGCATGCATTTACAACCGCAGCCCATCGGTTTCTACTTTGCAAAGCTCTGGTACTACGAGCAAATGTACCCAATCGTCTACGCGCTGGCGGCCCTTGGGCGTGTACGAGCCGGTACGATCAACTAGAATGGTAGTGTCGAGAGCGTCGCCAAGCACTCGGCTTCCTGCCCCTGTTGTCCCCTCCCAATTTGCAAGTCTCATGAAATCTGCTTTCACAGACCAAGCTGCTTTTGTCTTTGTGGCAATCGCAAGACACCGTTCCAAAAGCTCAGTCACCATACACTACGCAAGGATAGCCTTTTTGATCATAGCGGGCTGGCTTGTGTTTGCTCCTCCGCACCACGAGCTTAGCGCTAATGAAGCGAACCCCAAGGCCAATCCCATTGAGTTCAATCGGGATGTGAGACCGATTCTGTCCGAGCATTGTTTCGCGTGCCATGGTCCAGACAAGAACCACCGTCAAGCGGATTTGCGATTGGATGTCCCGCCGTTTTCTGACGCCACGGACTTAAGCAGCGGCGCTATTGTGCCGGGGAAACCTGACGTCAGCGAATTGGTGGCCAGGATCATGTCGTTCGATGCGGACACAGTCATGCCGCCGCCAGAGATGCATAAGCCATTAAGCGATACGCAAAAGCAGACCCTCAGGACCTGGATCGAGCAAGGCGCGAACTATCAAGGACATTGGGCTTACACTCCAATCCAACGGCCCTCGCTACCCGCATCGCTGAACGCGCATCCCATCGACGCTTTCATCGATGACAAACTTAAGCAACTTCAATTGCAACCGGTTGGAATTGCCGATCGCCGGACGTTGATCCGGCGCTTGAGTCTTGACCTGTGCGGCTTGCTGCCCGATCCGCAGCGAGTCGAAGCGTTCATTGGCGACAAACGTCCGGACGCATATGAAAGACTGGTAGATGAGTTTCTAGATTCTGAAGCATATGCCGAAAAGCAAACGCTCCACTGGCTGGACGCGGTCCGCTATGCCGATACCGCTGGCTTTCACGGAGACCAAGACCTCGATCTGTGGCCCTATCGTGATTATGTACTGAACGCATTCAAGTCAAATATGCCGTTCGATCAATTCACGCGTGAGCAATTGGCGGGCGACGTACTAGATAAACCAACGCCATCTCAAATGACGGCCACGGCCTTCAATCGACTCAATCGCATGACCACCGAAGGCGGTGCGCAAGATAAAGAGTATCGTGCCAAGTATGCTGCAGACCGCGTTCGGACGGTGAGCATGGTGTGGTTGGGTTCGACATTAGGTTGCGCGGAATGCCATGACCACAAGTACGATCCGTTTACAGCCAAAGATTTCTACTCGATGGCAGCTTATTTCGCGGATATTGATGAATATGGTTTCTATCCCAGCGGTTTCGATCAAGGCGACTGGGGGCCCGTCCTGCAACTTGCTTCGGACTCGCAACGAAAACAACTGGACCAGTTCGACGCCCAAATCGCTCAGTTGGATCGCACGCTGAGCAAAACCATTGGCAACGTCCAGCAGTACGAGGCCCAGATTCAAAAGCTGAAGGAGAAACAGCAAACTGGCTGGCAAACATTAATCCCGCTTTCGGCTTCATCTTCCGAGGGAGCCATCCTAGAAATTAAGTCGGATGGCTTAGTCATCGCTGGTGGTCCTAATCCTGATTTTGACTCTCATACCTTGGTTCTGAAACCTGGTGCTGGCCGATGGACAACAATCAAACTTACCAATGAGACGGATGAATCCCTGCCCGGAAATCGTGTCGCTCGCGGTTGGAAGAGTTTTGTAATATCCGAATTCGAAGTCAAAGTCGCAGGTCCAGAACAACGACTTGCGCCGGTAGCACTGGCCGCTGTCCAAGTCGATCGCGACAGTGACCGATATCCAGGCGAAGCCGCCATTGATGGCCGCGCGGAGACCGGTTGGGCTTGCGAACATGGCCATTCAGCAAGGCATAGCTTGGCGGTCAGCTTTGCCGCTCCGCTGCAAACCGAGGCTGACACGTTGATTACCGTAAGGATTGTCCAACGGTCCGATCGACGGCACGCAACGCTCGGCCGCTATCGGTTATCGCTTTCGCAAGTCCCAGGTGCAAGCATTGAAGCAGACGGATTAGGCAAGTCGCTCAGTGATGCGATTGCCAAACCCCATTTGCAGCGCAGCGAGCAACATCTGCTATTGATCCAGCAGGCCGCTGATAAAGCCGAACGCTTAATGCACCCAGCGAACATGCAGCGTACCGATCTGACGGCGCAGCGGCGACTGCTGGCCGGCTCCATTGCCCGAGTCCTTGTGACTCGTAAAACGGCCGAGCCTCGATTGGTGCGCCTGCTGCCACGCGGCGATTGGATGAACGATGACGGCGAAGTCATGAAGCCAGAACCGCCCGACTTTTTAAACCTGGCGAATGCGTCAGTGGAGCGTCCTGCCACGCGACTGGACCTTGCCCACTGGCTAACCGACTCACGTAACCCCTTGACCGCTCGCGTCCAAGTGAATCGCTGGTGGCAACAGTTTTTCGGCATGGGGCTTTCCAAGCAACTTGAAGACATCGGTTCCCAAGGTCATTGGCCCACACACCCAGAATTGCTGGATTGGCTGGCGGCCGAATTCATGCAGCCATCGATGGTTGCCGAAGGTAACGTGAGCGACAACAGTCACAATTGGAACGTCAAACATCTCTTGCGATTGATCGTCACCAGCCAAGCGTACCAGCGCTCGAGCATCGCATCGCCAGAGTTGCTGGCCAGTGATCCCGCGAACCAATGGCTTGGGCGGCAAGCGACTTACCGAGTTGATGCGGAAGTGATTCGTGACAACGCTTTGGCGGTTGCTGGTCTGCTACATAGAAGTATGGGTGGCCCCAGTGTTCGTCCGTATCAACCCGCCGGATATTGGCTCGCACTGAACTATCCCAAGCAAGAGTACTCGCCCAGCTTCGGCACTGCCCAGTACCGACGCAGTGTCTACATGCATTGGCAGCGAACATTTCTGCATCCTTCCCTGGTAGCCTTCGACGCTTCAACGCGAGAGGAATGTCAAGTTGCTCGAGCGACATCCAATACACCGCTGCAAGCGCTGGTACTGCTCAACGATCCGATCTTTGTCGAGTCCGCCAAAGCTTTTGCCGACCGCGTTTTGCTCTCAGGCATTGGATCCAAGTCGGACCAAATCCAGTGGATGTGTCGCGAGGCACTCGGGCGACCTGCCGACGAGAGCGAATTAAATGTCTTGGTCGAATTTTACGATTCGCAAATGCAAACCTATCGGGCCGACCGAGCAGCCGCAGCACAGCTCGTTTCGATTGGTGATTACGCGGTGCAGTCGACGGTGCCGGTTACTGAGCTAGCTGCGATGACGATGGTCGCTCGCACCATTTTGAATCTCCATGAAATGATTACTCGAAATTAACGAAAGCCAATGATGAACGACTATCAACAACTCGCCTTGGATGCCAGTCGACGCACGTTTCTGCGCTATTCGATGTCGGGACTGGGGTTATGGGCGGCCAACAGTTTGCTCGCCTCCCCTGGCTTTACCCAACAAACAAACTTGCCAGCGTCATCGCTCGGATCTTTGGGCGTGGTGAATCCACTGCACCATGCAGCGAAATGCAAACGCGTGATCTTTTTGTATATGGCGGGTGGGCCAAGTCATCTCGAGACGTTTGACAACAAACCTGAGCTGGCAAAGCTGCACGATACGCCGATGCCCGAATCCTTTACCAAAGGCCAACAGTTAGCCCAACTGCAAGGTAAAGAGCTAAAGTGCTTTGGACCTCAATATAAGTTTCAAAAATGGGGCCAAAGCGGCCAAGAGATCAGCGAGCTGTTTCCAGGTCTAGGAAGCGTGGCCGATGATTTATGCATCATTCGCTCGATGTATACCGAGCAGATTAACCATGATCCTGCGCACACATTCATGAATTCTGGAGCGATCGTGGCGGGACGCCCGAGTATGGGTTCTTGGCTGTTGTATGGCCTGGGCTCTGAATCGCAGAACTTACCCGGTTTTGTCGTATTGACTAGCGCTGGCCGCGGCGGGCAGATGCAGCCCATCGCTTCGCGTCAATGGTCCGCTGGCTTTTTGCCTAGCAAGTATCAAGGTGTGAAGCTGAGCTCTATTGGTGACCCAGTGATGCATATTCGTTCGCCGCAAGGTGTCAGCCCCATGGCTCAGCGACAATCGATCGACGCAATCACCAAACTGAATCAAATGCGACTTCAAAGTACTGCCGACAGTGAGATATTGACGCGGATCGCGCAGTACGAGTTAGCTTTTCGAATGCAGACCAGCGTGCCCGATCTGGTAGATATTTCCAGCGAGACGCAAGCAACACTGGATAGCTATGGTGCAAAACCTGGCGACGGGAGTTTTGCGTACAACTGCCTGCTGGCACGACGACTGGCCGAACGAGGCGTACGCTTTATTCAGCTTTATCACCGCGACTGGGATCACCACGGGAATATTAAACCGGACATTAAGCTGAAAGCCGAGGAGACGGACCAAGCGACTGCTGCACTGATTAATGATTTGAAGCAACGCGGTATGCTGGATGAAACGTTAGTGATTTTTGCTGGCGAGTTCGGACGCACGCCGATGAGCCAAGGTGGCAATGGTCGCGATCATCATATCAAAGCGTTCTCGATTGCGATGGCAGGCGGAGGCGTGAAGGGTGGTATCACTTATGGTGGCACAGATGAACTGGGGTATGCAGCCGTTGAGAATCCGACCAGTGTGCACGATTTCCATGCCACGATGCTGCATTTGATGGGAATCGATCATGCTCGCATGAGTGTGAAATTCCAAGGGCTGGACGCAAAGCTAACTGGCGTAGAACCCTGCCGCGTCGTGCATGAAATCTTGGCTTGACCGCGAAAGCAGCCACCTCACCTCGCGCTGTCCCCCCGTACTGTGTCCCCATGCGCCCACTCCCATAACATATTCACACCGCTAGTGATAAGAGAAACGCAAGAGGAACAATCATCAACTATCTTCAAGACAACTCTTGCGTCACTCCCATCTCTCGCGGTGTAGATCTATCAACCGAATTTCGCCGGTCGCTTCGCGCTGTCCCCCCGTACTGTGTCCCCATGCGGCCCACTCCCATAACAAATTCACACCGCTAGTGATAAGCGAAACGCAAGAGGAACAATCATCAACTATTTTCAAGACAACTCTTGCGTCACTCCCATCTCTCGCGGTGTAAACCTATCAACCGCGTTTCGCCGGTCGCTTCGCGCTGTGCCCCCGTACTGTGCTCCCGCACTGTGCTCCATGCGGCCCCCTCCCATAACACATTCACACCGCTAGAGATAAGAGAAACGCAAGAGGAACAATCATCCACTGTTTCCAAAACAACTCTTGCGTCACTCCCATCTCTCGCGGTGTAGATCTATCAACCGAGTGTCGCCGGTCGCTTCGCGCTGTCCCCCCGCACTGTGTCCCCATGCGGCCCACTCCCATAACACATTCACACCGCTAGTGATAAGAGAAACGCAAGAGGAACAATCATCAACTATCTTCAAGACAACTCTTGCGTCACTCCCATCTCTCGCGGTGTAGATCTATCAACCGAGTGTCGCCGGTCGCTTCGCGCTGTGCCCCCGTACTGTGTCCCCATGCGGCCCACTCCCATAACACATTCACACCGCTTGTCAACGAGCAGATAAATTTGACCCACTTACGAGCATTTAGTTTTGACCCGGGGTTTTGATAGCGTTGCTTTTCGGGATTGCTCCTGTTCTTCGAGTTTCGTTGTTTTTGCTAGAGGTTATTTGTGCTCGACCAACGCGGGGCGTTTACCGCTCGCGAGCAGTTAGTTGCGATCCGCTTCGGAACAGCTACTGGCTGCTCCGCTCTTGCGCTTTTCCCGCAAGCGATAGCTCTCGCCGCGAATGTTCACCACCGTGCTGCGGTGAAGTAATCGGTCCAACGCCGCACTGGCCATCACTGAATCTTCTGCGAATACACTGGCCCATTCACCGAACGCCTTATTGCTCGTCAAGATGATCGGCTGGTTGCGTTCATAGCGATAACAGATCACTTGAAACAGCAAGCTCGCTTGCACCTTATCCAACTGCAAGTATCCCACTTCATCAATCAGCAACACCTTGGGCTGCATCAGCATGTTCAACTGACGATGCAACTGATTTCGTTCCATCGCCTTGCTCAGCTTACTGGCCAGGTCACTTGCCGATGTAAAGTACACGCGATGTCCCAACTCAGCGACCATCACCGTCAGCGATACTGCGAGCATCGTCTTACCAACTCCGGGTGGGCCCAAGAACACCACGTTACGTCCTTCGCTGATATAACGACAGGTCGCCAGTTCATCGATTAAGCGTTTATCCAGACCTGGCTGCGCCGTGAAGTCGAATTCACTCAATCGCTTGATGAAGGGGAACTTCGCGAACTGAAGGTTCAGTTGCACTCGTTTGCGATGTCGCTCTTTGAGTTCTCCATCAAGCAGATACCCTAAGAAGTGCGTGTATGACCAGTCTTGGGCTGCCGCCCTTTGGCTAGTCGCATCCAGATGCCCCCTAGCGACAGTTAAGCCAAGTAGCTCAAGTGCTTCGCTGGCTCGCTCCTGGTAGACTCTCGCACCGTCGCCTTCAGCGTGTAACTCTGGTGCAGTTCTTTGTTCTGTAATCTTAGTGCTCATGCGCATGCCTCCTCAAAGCTGTTTAAACTGCGAACTTCTACCGACTCATCAAGCTTTACATTGCAGTGCCGCTGGCCCACCACGGGGTGTTGATCCAGCGTGCATCGCCATAACTCTTCGATATGCTGGTCATTGGCCACACTCTGTCCGATACCCTCGGCCAATGGATGTTCGGCAATAATCGTGTCGTTGCACCGAATGATAATCTGCGTGCCTTGCATTTGAAGTTGCACGCATTGACCAATGTATTGCGGTGGCACACTGTATCGCGCACGGTTGTAAGATACGAACGTATCTTTGCTGACCTTGCGTTCGACTCTAATGCTCGACACATATGGCCTATTGGGATCAAGCTGTAGAAGTTGGTCTTTCTCTTGCTTCCAGAGTTGCACAGGCTGTTGACCAGTCGTGCCATGGGTACGTACGTTGGCTGTTTCATCAAGCCATTGCTGACCTTGCAGATTGAGCTCGTCAAGGCCCGTAAACTCGCGAGCGTTGAGGAAGTTGCCTTTGATGTAATCGACCATGCGTTCGACCTTGCCTTTGGTGCGAGGTCTGTAGGGGCGATGCGTTTTGACTTCGAAGCCGTGATGATCAGCGAAGTCCGCGAAAGTGCTGTTAAGTCGACCAGCACCCGAACGCACTTGGGCCATGTTGTCGTAGAGGATCGACTGCGGTACTCCTTGAAAGTACTCGAAGGCTTTCTGGTGACACTCGATGAGCGTGGGAATCTTCATGCTCGTTGTAAAGCGAATGAACATCTGCCGTGAGTAGCTCAAGACAATCACAAAGACGTAGATGTTGATGAGCTTACCGGTGGCGTCAGGGAATTTGCCCACGTGGCCCCAGTCGCATTGAGCTTGCTTGGCAGGCGGCGTTTCGAAACGCACGGTGGCAGAGGCAAGCTGCTTGGAGCGAGCCTTCAGCTTATTGATGTAGCGTCGCAAGGAGTGAATCCCACCGCTGTAGCCCATGGCTTCAATTTCTGGGAGTACGCGCGTCGCATCCAGATCGAATTGCTCGACCCGCGAGCGAATATACTCGCAGAAAGGGTCAATCTTTTTTGCTCGTGGCTTTCGCGGTTTGCGAGCATTTGCTGTTTGCAAGGGATGCTCGCCGCGAGCAATTGCGCGGACTGTGTTTCGTGAAAGGTTTGTATCTTTGGCAATAGAGCGAATAGATTGCTTATTGGCCAATCGTGATTTAACATCCATGTATTGATCCACCAAGATCATAGGAATGAAGACCTCCTGTCGAAGTTGCCTGAAACCAAATCAGGCGACCTAGGAAGCCGTGGTAAGCTGGGTGGTCTGGGTCGCCCTAGCTGCTGCGCAGCAGCTAGGGCAAATTCCTTCTCTAATCCCAGCTTGGTGGGTCAATTCCTAATTGCTCGCTACTGGGTCATTTCTTCATGCTCGATGACACCGCTAGTGATAAGAGAAACGCAAGAGGAACAATCAACAACTATTTTCAAGACAACTCTTGCGTCACTCCCATCTCTCGCGGTGTAGATCTATCAACCGAGTGTCGCCGGTCGCTTCGCGCTGTGCCCCCCGTACTGTGTCCCCATGCGCCCACTCCCATAACATATTCACACCGCTAGTGATAAGCGAAACGCAAGAGGAACAATCATCAACTATCTTCAAGACAACTCTTGCGTCACTCCCATCTCTCGCGGTGTAAACCTGAGGTGGTACCATTTGCAGGCGGGGGGATTCCAATTGACACACTCTTAACGATGCGGTGCTGGAAGTCGTGAAAGTCGCCGGTGGAAGCTTCAGGGTGTGGAAATCTTGGGACAGAGGTAGGCTACGAATAAAAAACGCTCGAGAGTTATTTGCTCCCGAGCGTTTCGCATTTTAGATGTTTGCCGAATCGACAAGCGTCAGACTATTGACCGCAGCATGGTGCTGAGATGGCTGGTTGAACACTGCAACCGCAACCAGAAACCGCGCCGGAATCGTAGCCGCCGACCGAATAGCCGGTACCACAACCACCAGCAACGCTACCGCCGCCAACACTGTAGCCGCCAGTCGAAGCCGAACTGCTGCATGGGTTGTAAGTGTAAGGCACAAGCTTTGGTACCATTCGCATGACTTGCACTTGAGCTTCGCGAGTAGTTGGGACTTGGACCTGGACTTGATATTCTTCGACCACTTGTTCGGAAACTTGCTCGTAGCGAGTCTCTTCGTAAGGCTCGACGATTTGTTCTGGAACTTGCATCGTGAAGGAAACCTCTTTGGTGCGTGTTTCGGTACGATACGATACGTATGGGTAGGTTTCGGTCTTGGTCTGAGTTTCGTAGCTCATCACTTTGCGAGTGCGAGTGCGAGTTTCGTCGCGGTACTGAACTACTTTGCGTGAACGAGTTCGTGTCTCGTTGACGTATTCGACGACCTTGCGATTACCAGTACGTTGCTCTGGCTTATAAACCAAGTAGGTGCACTCGTAAGGGATCTGCTCCGATTGTTGTTCGTAGACCGTGTAAGTGATTTCTTCACTGGTCATCTGCGAAGTAACAACAGGGACTTCTTCGGTTACAACGTTAGGTACCCAGACGCGGCGAGTTGCTGTTTGCATCGCTGCGGGTGCACAAGCAGAATTAACGCTTGCGACTGGCATCCCATATGAAACGCTTGCCGAACCACAGCCCATGTTGCTGCCGCAACCGCTGACAGCCGCACTGCTGCCACAACCGTAGCTAGCACTGCCGCAGCCACAACCGGAAGTTGCCGCAGGTGCACAGCCACAATGATTGCTCGCAACTGGAGCACAGCTACCACAAGCGCTGGTGCCCGCTGGGGAACCGCAGCCATTGCTGACATACGACTGACCGGAGCAGGTGGAAATCGGAGCGGGCATCGCGACCGGAGCAACAACTTCGTCAACGATGGTCTCCCAATGGCCGTAGTCTTTTTGGACGCTTTGTGTCGAATAGACCGGGACCGCTCGCTGCACAGTGCGAGTCTTGGTGACTGGCACCGCGTTGGTAACAGTCTGAGTCTTGGTTACTGTTTGAGTCTGCGGTACATGCACCGTGTAGGTGAATTGCTCGTCGCGCAAGCTGGGAACGCGGACGGTATACTCTTCAGGAACATCGACCAGCTCAGGCACCTTCACAGTGTAGTTTTCGGAAACTTCGTTCCACACGGGCACGCTGACGGTAACATCTACCGACTTCTGATTGGTTTCTGGTACCAAGACGGAGTATTCAACGGACTTGGTTTCAGTGACAGGCTTCATGACCGTCTTGACACGGTAGCTTTGCTGTGTGACTGGAACGGTCTTGTTGACCGTCTTTACGCGGTAACGGGTTTCTGTCTGTGTTTCTGTCGCAGGCTGTGCAACAGTTTCAGTGACAAATTGAGGTTCCATGACCACGCGATAGCCTGTTACGGGTTCGCACAGGGACTGGGTGGCTGGTGTGACGTTGGTCGCGAAACCGCCGTCAGCGGTAATGGTTCCGCTGCCGTAATACATCGTGGTGGCCGGAGCGGCATAAGAAATTGCCGGGGCTTCGCACTGAGTTGCGGGTGCAGCGTACTGCATGGCAGGAGCCGCGTATTGCATGGCGGGTGCCGCATACATGGCGGGACCGACCGGTCCGTAACCGCAAGAAGCGGCGGGGGATACGGCTGCATAACCGTAGCCGGTGGCAGCGCGATGGTGGCCGAAAATTCGGCCGTGTCCGCGAGCAGGACCGCACGGATCGGAACATCCGCCGCAGAATGGACCAGCAGCAGCAATTTGTGCAAGTCCCAGCGCTGCGGGCACGAAGGCCAGAGCGAATCGAGATAGCTTCATCAAAGGTGTACTCCAAGATTATGACAACTGCGCAGGCTGTATCGACTGCGCAGATTATGACGTTCGCAACAGATGTTAGTTTTGCCAGCTCTGATTGCAACGGTGCTGAACGGTTGTTCGCAAGAAAAGTGCGAAATACCGTAAGGTTTTTTCGACAGCGGGGGCTCAGCCATTGGCCGATGAGGGCGATGAACTAGAATTCAAGGCATGATCCCGACTGCTTTTTTGGCTGCCGGCCGTGGCAGGGTTTCACCGCACCTTTTTAAATCCATTGACTGATGAATTCATCTGTTCGTTTGTTCCAGGCTGCCTTTAGCTGGTTTTTCTGCGTTGCGCTGATCATTGATCCGTGCATTGCGCAGGACAGCGGCGTCGCTTCAGCTCCGATGCCTCCGCGTGTTTCGCGTGTCCAATTGAAGCTGGTCGTCGACGGAGAAGTGGTCGATGTTATCGAAAAAGGGGATTTGCTGACGATCCTGGAAGAGCGAGAGGAAAGCTTTTTGGTCCGAACCTATAACGGGCGAAAGGGGGTGGTCGCGAAAGTCAACGCGGTGGCGATTGCGGAGTCGGCGGACATCTATACGGAGTTGATCGATGCTGCTCCCAAGCAAGGGCGATTGTACACGTTGCGCGCTGGTGCATATTGGGAACAAGGCAAGCAAGCCGAAGCGCTCGCGGACTTCAATCGTGCCATAGAACTCGGTTACAACCAAGCGCATGCCTATGTTTCGCGAGCCCTTTTTCATGCGGCCTTCGGTGACTTTGAAAAGGCGATTACCGATTATGCGGTTGCGATTGAGAAGGAACCCGATACGGTTTCTCATTATGTCAATCGTGCAGCCGTGTATATGTCTATCAGTGAATTTGAAAAGGCGCGGAGCGATTACGATAAAGCGGTTTCGCTGGATCCTAAGAATCCGTCGCTGATACAACAACGCGCCGTTGCGCTGAAAGCGCTGGGTGATTTTGAAGGCAGTTTAGCGGACTTCTCAAAGTCGATCGAACTCGATCCACGTAGTATCCCAGCGTTGATGGGAAGAGGTTTCGTGTACTTTCAAATCGGAAAGCATCAACAAGCCGTTGAAGACTTTGCTGCGGTGATTGAACTGAATCCCAATGCGGCGGTGGCGTACAACAATCGTGGATACAACTTGCAGCAACTGGGCAAGCATCGCGAGGCAATGGCTGATTTTGCGAAAGCGATTGAGTTAGCTCCTAAGTATGGGCTGGCTCATCAGAATCGCGCATGGATCTTGCTGACGGCAACTGACGAATCGGTGCGTGATGCCAGCGAAGCGTTGAAGTCAGCCTTAACCGCATGCGAGCTTTCGGATTATAAAAACCCTGGTGATTTAGCGGCACTCGCGGCAGCTCATGCGGCCAACGATGAATTTGAGAAAGCGATTGGATGGCAAGAAAAAGTCATTGACGCTGCGTCGGACGACCAGAAGCCATTCGCCACTGCGATACTAAGCTTGTATCAAAGCGACAAGCCTTACGATGCGCAGGCCGCTTTGGAGCTTGCCGGACAAAGCGAGCCACAGCCTAACGGAAAATAGTATCGGTTATGGACTGACTGTTTGTACTTGAAACCACTCTGTCACGACACCATCTCGTGTCGCTTGAAAGACGGTTGCTGCATGCGGATCGACGATAGCGATCTTGTCATCGACTTTAAAGAGGCCAACAGGATTTTGGAATAGATCCGATGTTATTGCTTTCTCTGGTGCGGTCTGAGGAGCGATCTTCCAAATCGCTTTGGCATACCCGTCACTGACCCAAGCGACATCGTCGTCATCGACGATTACATTGTGAGCGAATTCAAACACACGATGGTCGATGACGCTGATTGCCGTGCCGTCAGCTTCGTATCGTACGAGCTGTTCTGCGTTTTGCGAAAGTACCCAGAGTCGGTCTTGGCTGTCTACCGCCAAGCCTCGTGGGTTAGCTTTGGGGTGAATCACTTTGGGCTCTTCATTCGTGTTTGGATTCCAACTCCAGACGGCGCGTCGCTCCAAGTCAGCCACGAACAAACGACCGTCGCTAGCGATTGCTAAATCGACGGGAACACCGATTAAGCCATTGGTGAGGGCGCGAGCGTTTCCGTCATTTTGGATTTGGTAGATTTCTCGTGTCGCGCTATCGCCAACATAGACCACACCATCCTTCGAGACCGCGATGGTACGAATCGCATTGAGCGGTTGTCGAAACTGTCGTTCGCCTTGAACAAATATCGACAGCTTTTCGTAATCATACTTCCAGATGCCTGGCAGGTTACGATCGACGATGAGCAGGTTTTTGTCAGGCAATTGGATGCCATCCAGAGGATAAACCGCGGAACGCTCGCGAATGCCAGCTTCTTGCGCTACCGTCGCTGCGGCAAATACCACGGGCAATATGATGGCGACGCAATAAGAAAAGCGGAATTGCTTCCAATTTGCACTACCGACGTATTCCAAGAGTGTTGAAGATTTCATTTGATGTAGGTGCCAACATTTGCAACTCGCTGAGCCGGTGATAGCCGGGCCACGGGAATTCTTGTAGAATGAACGAGAACTGTGTCATCTTAACGTCACCCCACCTACCCATAAACTACCGAAAACGGAAAGATGCTTTTTTCAACTCGGAATATCTTGCAAGCTTGCTGTATCAGCAGCTTTGTCGCTGTCCAGTTCCTGTCACTTTCAGCACAAGAACCCGCTTCTTCAACGGCCCAGGAAAAGGGCGTTGCGTCAAAGTCGCAAGCGGAATGGGCGCACTGGCGTGGTCCAACGATGGACGGTCATGCCTACGTCGAAAACATCCCTGACTCTTGGTCGCCTGACGGAGAGAACCTTGTTTGGCGTAGTGAAGAACTCGCCTCGCGCGGCACTCCTGTCGCGATGAATGGCAAGATGTATATCGCTTGTCGAGCATTCCCCGAATCGAATAAGGAAGGTGAGAAAACAGTTTGCTTTGATCCGGCAACAGGAAAGATCCTATGGGAAAGCATCCACAATGTCTTTCTGTCCGATGCACCAGCCGAACGCGTGAGCTGGATCAGTCCTGTCTGTGATCCAGAATCCAACAATGTTTATGTGTTGGGGATTTCGGGTGTCTTCCAATGCCTGAACGGGGACACGGGCAAAGTGGTTTGGGAACGATCGATGATGGAAGAGTATGGGATGATCAGCCCGTACGGAGGTCGAACCAATTTCGCCACAGTCTTTGAAGACCTTGTGATCATAAGCTCGGTCATGACCGGATGGGGCGACGCGGCAGTGCCGGCACATCGTTATGTAGCTTTTGATAAATCGACTGGGATGCCCGCGTGGATGTATACCACAAAACTGCGTCCAGAAGACACCACCTACAGCACGCCCGTATTCAAGGTGATTAATGGACAAGCGCTGATGGTCTTTGGTGCAGCCGATGGCGCGGTCTACGCGTTGCAACCGCGAACGGGTAACGTTGCTTGGAAGTATCAAGCTTCACCGCGAGGAATCAACACCACTCCGATGATCGATGAGCAAGGCATTGTGTACTGTGGACATGCGGAGAAGAATCAAAGTGATCGCACCATCTTAGGAGCGTTCTTTGCAATCGATGGTAAGATGTCCGGTGATATCGCAGAAGATAAACTTGTTTGGCGAATCCCGGGCATGACCGTTAGCCGCTGCTCGCCTGTGAAGATCAAAGACCGCATCTACGTCGTCGACGATGGTGGCAAGCTGTATGTGCTGAATGCTGCCAACGGTGAGGAAATTTACAGCAAGAAGTTCGGACGCAGCATGTTCAGTTCGCTGATGGTTGCTGACGGCAAGATCTTCTTGGCAGAAAACTCCGGACGCACATTTGTGCTCAAACCAACTGACGATGGCGTCGAGGTGCTTAGCAGTCCTCGTTTGACCGATGGCGGCGAATGCTTTGCAACTCCCATGGCCTACCAAGGCCGCGTTTACTTGTCGACCACAACGGCCCTGTACTGTATTGGTAAGTCTGATGCGCAGGGGGTTGATGCAGTAGTTCCTACGCCAGCGGTAGAATCGCCAGCGGAAAAGGACCAAGCAGTCGCTCACATTCAATTAGCTCCAGTAGAACTGCTGTTGCGTCCGAATCAATCGATTGCTTTACAAGTCCGCGGATACAACAAAAACGGACAGTTCTTAAAGTTGATCGAAGACGCCGAGGTGACCGTCGAAGGTGGCGGTAATTTGGTTGATGGAAAATTTGTAGCACCATCCACGAAAGATTCAATCGCTGCGTTTATCACCGCCTCGCATGGCGAACTGAAAAGCCAAGCGCGTGTGCGTGTGATTCCAGAACTGCCGATCACCGCCGACTTCAATGACGGCAAGGTGCCGCTGACTTGGATTGGTGCTGCTTACCGTCACCAGCCCGCAAATGTTGAAGGCGATGGGGCTTTGGTAAAAATCAGTACGATTCCAAAGGGGACTCGATCTCAGGCTTGGTTCGGATGGCCGGGCGAGCGTGACTATACCGTGCAAGCGGATTTCTACGCGACCAATCAACGTGGCAAAGACACTACGGATCGTTTGCCCGACATGGGACTGGTTGCGCAGCGATACACGCTAGATTTGAAGGGCAATCAAGAATTACAAATTCGCTCTTGGACTCCTCGCTTAGAAAATCGATTTGCCAAAACGATCCCATTTGAATGGAAGCAGGGCACTTGGTACACGATGAAGTTTCAAAGCGAAACGGTGGGTCAAGCCTGCACGCTGCGTGGCAAGGTTTGGGAGCGAGGCACGGAGGAGCCAGCCCAATGGCAGATTGAGGCGACCGATTCCGTTGGAAACTTGCAAGGCAGTCCTGGCATGTTCGGTAATTCGAATGATGCTCAGTTTTATATCGACAACGTCCGAGTGACTCCGAACTAAACTAAGTTCGGATGCAGTCACTCTACCTTATAAATTCCTACCTACCACTCTCCGCATTTTGATATGAAGAAACAATTCCTGTTTGCTTTACTAGCCGGTCTTACATTTCAATCCGCTTACGCGTTTGACCCCGTAGCGGAGGTCGTTCAGAGATTGCAAAGCATTGATGTTCAACCGCTAGATTGGCCTCAATGGGGCGGTAGTCCGGCCCGCAACAGCACGCCTCCCGATCAAAACATTCCTACTCAATGGGATGTAAAAAAGGGGACGAACATTCGCTGGTCCATGCCGCTGGGCTCCGAAACTTACGGCAATCCAACCATCGCCAATGGCAAGGTTTATGTCGGCACAAACAACGCTTCTGGCTACTTGAGCCGCTATCCAGCCGAAATCGATCTGGGCGTCTTGTTGTGCTTTGACGAGAAAGATGGCACGTTCTTGTGGCAGCACAGCAATGAGAAGCTTCCAACGGGACGCGTTCACGATTGGCCCGATCAAGGGATCTGCAGTGCGCCCGCAATCGACGGCGAGCGATTGTGGTATGTGACCAGCCGTGGCACGGTGGTCTGCTTGGATACCGAAGGCTTCCGCGATAATGAAAACGATGGTCCCTATCAAGAAGAACCCAATCAAGCCCAAGACGAAGCGGACGTGATTTGGGAGCTGGATATGATGAAGGAATTGAACATCAGTCAACACAATATGTGTTCTTGTTCATTGACTTTTGTAGGCGACATGCTGTTTGTTAATACAGGCAATGGTGTCGACGAGAGCCACATTACCATACCCAAAGAGTCTGCACCAAGCTTCATTTGCATCGATCGCAATACGGGCAAAGTACTTTGGTCCGATGATTCCCCCGGTCGAAACATTTTACATGGGCAATGGTCCTCGCCCGCGTATGCCGAACTGGGCGGCGTGAATCAAGTGATCTTCGCGGGAGGCGACGGCTGGCTCTATAGTTTCACCGCCGAAGGCAAAGACGGAAAAGCTGATTTGTTGTGGAAGTTCGATTGCAATCCGAAAGAGTCCCTTTACCTGCTGAACCGTGCGACGCGGAACCACTTAATTGGCACGCCCGTGGTCTATGATGGCTTGGTCTATATCGCAGTGGGTGAAGACCCCGAACACGGTGAAGGCGAAGGACATCTCTGGTGCATCGATCCAACCAAGCGTGGCGATGTCAGCCCAACACTCGTTTTCAACTCCAGCAACCCTAGCAAGCCCATCGCGCACAAGCGACTGAAAGCGTTGGAAGCTGACAAAGGAGACTTCGAACGCGACAATGAAAATTCGGCTGCTGTTTGGCACTATCAAGGCGCCGATCACACGCAATTCGAAACCACCATGCATCGCACCATGGGATCGGTCGCCATCAAAAACGATTTGCTGTTTATTGCTGACCACAGCGGTGTCGTTCACTGTGTCAATGCGAAGACGGGGCAAGCGAACTGGACGTACGATATGCTAGCAGAGTCCTGGGGATCACCGCTAATCGTGAATGATAAGGTCTACATTAGTGACGCTGACGGCGAAATCTCGATTTTCGAATTGTCTGCCGAGCCACAAGATGAACCGATCGCGATGGAGATGGGGTCCGCCGTTTTGACTTCGCCTGTCGCCGCCAACAATACCTTGTTTATTGCGAATCGAAATCGTTTGTATGCTATTGAGGAAGGTGCCAGCAGCCCTCCGAAGAAGTAACTATGAGAGCTCTTGCAACTGCCGGGCTGGTTTTTTGCCTAACACTTTGTCTGAGCCTGATTTCAGCTTCGCCTTGCGGTGCGGAACAGGTTCAACCAAAGGCCCCATTCATTTTAGGGTATGCCAGTCAGGTCAGTTATGCGCCGGGCGAAATTGTCCATCTGCATCTGTCATCCAGTCTTCCGCATGTTTCGTTTCAGGTACAACGGGTCGCGGCCGAAGCCGTGACTGTGCTGGAGGGACAACGGGTCGCTACGCAAATGCATCCGATACCGGATCGCGCTTCGTCCGATGGCTGCAACTGGCCCGAGACGCATCAGTTTCAGATACCGAAGGATTGGAAGAGCGGCTACTATCAAGTCAACTTCGCTGGCTCCGACGGTGCGACGCCCGTCAGTGGTTCACTTTTTTTCATCGTTCGATCGGCGACTCCAGGCGCGAACAGTTCCATCCTCTTGCAGCTATCGACCAATACATACAACGCGTACACCAACTGGGGGGGGCATAGTTTATATGCCTATCATGACCGCGATGGCTTGCAAGGACATCGGGTGTCGTTTGACCGTCCGCTGTCGTCGCAGTTTAGCAACTGGGAACGCCCTTTTGCGGCTTGGGCCGAATCTAATGGCTATGTGTTAGATTATGCGGCCAACAGCGATCTGGAGTTCCATCCTGAGTTGTTGGAGCATTATAAGTTAGTACTTAGTGTCGGGCATGATGAGTACTGGTCGTCACCGATGCGAGATCACTTGGAAGCCTATATTGGCAATGGAGGAAACGTAGCCTTCCTGAGTGGGAACACCTGTTGTTGGCAAGTACGCAGCGAAGACAATGGCCGCGCACTGACCTGTTGGAAGCAGTGGTACAATGGCGATCCGCTGTTCCGCACCGGCAACGACAAACTATTGGCAACCCTGTGGAGCCATCATCTTGTGCAAAGGCCAGAGAATGAATTGACGGGAGTGGGTTTCCTCTGGGGCGGTTATCATCGCAGTCATGGGCAGTTCATGGATGGACCAGCATCGTACGAAGTGCATCGCCCCGATCATTGGTTGTTCAAGGGAACCAGCTTGGCAAGCGGGGATCGGTTCGGTGGCAATGACACAATCGTTGGTTACGAGTGCGATGGGTGCGAGATGAAGTGGCTCGACGGGCTACCTTATCCGACGCACAGCGACGGGACGCCTGAAGGTTTTACGATTTTAGCCTCCTGTCCGGCCAAATGGCATCCCGATGACGCGTATTGGTATGACCGATTTCCAAAGGACAGGCAAGGCGCAGCGGTGTTCGGGGTTTATACTCGAGGCGGGACAGTTGTCACTGCGGGCTCCACCGATTGGGCTCACGGTCTGAGGGGCAACGACCCGCATGTTGTTCAAATCACCCGAAACATACTCGATAAATTGAAGTAAGGCATGGAAACAGAGCTCGCTGCATCTCCAGATTCAACGGTAACAATTCCGCTGGAGTGGAGGTTCCGCAAGCTCGAGCACTTGCATATTTATCTTTGGCTATTCAAAGATATTTGCTGGGTTACCGATTGGAAATGGTTAGGGACGTTCATGATCGTTCCTACGGTCGGATTTGCAGTTGTCATCTTATGGCTCCAGCGTCGACTACTTAGCGAATTGGTCAACAACATAGCCGTATTGTTATGGATTTGTGCCAACTCAATATGGATGATTGGCGAGTTCTTTTACGACGACACGAGTCGACCGTTGGCGATTGGATTTTTCGCAACGGGAATTCTGCTTTTGACCGGCTACTATGCTTGGGTAGGCATAAGCTGGAGGTCGCGAAGCCTGGACTAAGTGTCTTAAGTGCTTACTGCACCCTTTAGCAAGCGAGCCAACAGCGCTTCAAATATGGCTCGCATTAGCAGTTCGCACGACTCGGCGACCGCAAAGTTTTCGCTGAATTCTGCGGTGGCGTCGCTCGAGCCAATCTTGGGTCGAGGCCAGTCGCCCCACTGGGCTAGCAGAGTGCAAATTGGCTGACCAGTTGAAATCACCACCTGAGGTTGGGGAATGTCAGCTAATCGAACTTGCAGTGTCGGGAGCCATTTTTCGGATGCAGCCGGCGCTGGCAGTTCTGCGGCAATTTTGCCTGCTAATTGAAGTACTTCGGTCGGCCAGTGGCTGAGCGGCATCCAGCGCGCGAAAGCCATCATTTCGGAAGAGAGCCGGTCGCTAACCGTCAGCGGGTCGGCAGCGTAGCAAACGCGTTTTGCCATCAATCCAATAGGTGCCAGGCACTTTTTGTGTTCAATAGGTGCCAGGCACCTTTTGTGGGCGCGGGAGCGGAACTGGCTCAGAAGGACGCCAGGCCACAGCTCTTCCGCCAACTCCATGCTGGCCGTCCAACGAGGATTGATCTCTAGCAAGTAAACCTGCTGCGCTGTCAAAACAAGGTCTGCTTGCAAAACTCCTTCAAACTGCAATTCTTCGCTCAGCCTTAAAAAGAATGCTACCATCGCTGCCAACGTTTTGTCCGAAAGGCAGACCGGGCCAATACTTCCTCCATAACGAAACGACCTAGCAGCGGTCGCTCGTTGCAACGGCGACTGAGCCAGCGGCAACATGACCGACAAGACGCGAGCTTGTCCCGTCGACACCTCTACCGCGACACTGACCTCCACGCCATCAACGAACTTTTGAAAGTATTTCCCCTCGAGCTTGTCCTCGTCCGCCCCCCTTTCATCGACGGCTGGCTCGACCCGCAAACCGCCTGCCGAAACGTAGCTCTTTCTCAACCATTGCGGTCCCAACTCCTTTATCCAGTCCCGCATCAGCGGTGGTACCTGCACCTGTAGCGAGTGCGATCGACAGAATTCTGCCAACCAAAACGGATCTCGGAGAAGTCTGAGTTGGGCCGTCGTGGGGCCTAGCAGTTCATGGTGCTGCTCAAGCGCCGACCAAACTTCCGGCATGTTCTCCAACCCACCGCAGGGTAGTAGGAACGCTCTGGGCCGCTCGAAAATCGACTGTAATTCGCCTGTAGCAAAAGAGGCTATCTGATGCACGCTGCCGAATGATTGGGTGTCCCTATCTGCAAACAGATCCCACGCACTGACTTCGATCCCCAACCGATTCAGAGCCTGCGCAGCAGCACGGCATGAGGCGCCAACCAAGATCAACGGCGCTGCACTGTCGAGGCTCAATTCAACATTCCACGAACGTAGCCAAAGAAATCACACATCTGCCGTGGAGCATCTGGGCCGATGATCAACGGCCCTTCCTCTGGTTCGCTGCTCAAGCCATGCGAACCTTTTACTAGCTGGTTATCTAGCGGGATGACATCCATGCGATAGCGAGCGCCAATCTTCTTTTGCAGCAGCCTCATGCCAGCTCGCAGCTTGGATGTCATAAACAACTCGCATGGATCGTAGCCAGGCTTGCGATGGATATCGACCGTACGAGCAAAGTCGGGGGCGTCTTTGTCATCCAACCAATAGTAGTACGAAAACCATGCATCCGGCTCAGACAAAGCAATCAGTTCTCCGCTGCGTGGATGATCCAATTGCAATTCGCTGGGCTGATGAACGCGAGCGACACCGTCAGAGCGTTCCAACAATTTCCGAACGGCGGAAATATCTTCCGGTGCCGGCACATAGACGTGGGCTATTTGATGGTCGCAAACCGCGAACGCTCGACATTCCCCCGGCATCAACATTTCACCATAGGGACCGTTGCGAACCGTCAGATATCCGGCTTCCCTCAATATACGGTTGAGGCAAACCGCCTTGTTTACCGTTCGCAACCCGTACTCAGAGACAACGATCGGCGTTGCTCCAATCTCCTGAGCTGCGGCGATCAGAGTGCCTACGCATGCGTCTACCTCTCGGACTTGCCGCGGATCATGATGTTCAAACCGTTGGAAGTCATAGTCTAAGTGGGGCAGATAAACCAACGTGATTTGCGGTTGCTGCTTTTTCATCACGATCGCACTTGCTTCCGCGATCCAGCGAGAGCTTTTGATCCCCGCCGCGGGGCCCCAAAATGCGTGGAATGGAAAAGGGCCAAGCTGCTGGGTGAGGTTGCAATCGCTGCGATCCAGAATATCAAATGCCTTCGAACCATCGCACCCATAATGTGGCTTGGGAGTAACACTCCATTGCACCGGAGCGTTTTGGTTGTACCACCAAAACATCTTGGCGGTTCGATAGCCTTCATAGAATTTCTCGCCCTGCACCAATCCATTGTGCTGTTGCCAAAAGCGAATTTCGGCCGTGTCGCGGTAGTACCAGCCATTGGCCACGATACCATGTTCACGGGGCATTTTGCCTGTCAACCAAGTGGCTTGAACGGTGCTGGTCACTGCCGGCAGCACAGCCGGCCAACTTTGCGCCGTCCCCAACGATTGGCAATGCGGCGCATGCCGCAAGAGCTTTGGCGTCAAGCCGACAACGTTGATCACGCAGACGCGTTTTTCCTTGGTCATAGCTCGCTCGCCTGCTGGCCTTACGCAAGTACTGGTAAGGGAGATGCCAAGCTTGCGTTACGCGCGGTTTGATCCGCAATCGAGCGTACCAAAGCCCGCGTCGCGGCTTCAATCGGTGCCGCGATGGCAGGATTGTCAAGCGCCGAAGCGAGTTCACCGCTGTCACACTTCTCACGCATTTCGATATGGATCGGCACAGCGCCCAGGAACGGTAGCTTCAATTCTTCCGCTCGAGTCTGAGCCCCCCCTCGACCAAAAATGTCATACGTTTTATTGGTATCTGGGCAAGTAAAACCGCTCATGTTTTCTATCATGCCAAGCACAGGAATCTTGACAGTGCCAAACATCGCAATCGCTTTACCAGCATCCAACAAAGCGACTTCTTGCGGCGTGCACACAATCACGGCACCGGTCAACGGCAGTAGTTGCGACAAAGTCAACGCAATGTCGCCGGTCCCTGGCGGCATGTCGATGATCAAATAATCAAGTTCGCCCCATCGCGTGTCCTTTAAGAATTGCGTAATCGATCCATGCAACATGGGACCACGCCACACAACCGCTTGGTTAGGCTCAACTAAAAAACCCATCGACATCAGCGGTATGCCATTGCACATGATGGGATCTATTTTACCCTGCGATACAGTCGGTCTTTGATTGACGCCCATCAACGTCGGAATGCTAGGACCATAAACATCCGCGTCCATGAGTCCCACTTTGGCACCCAACTTTTGGAGCATCAGCGCCAGAGAGGCCGAGACAGTGCTCTTACCAACGCCGCCTTTGCCGGCCGCAACTGCAATGACACTGCGCACTTGCAATCCAATCTGGCCAATAGCTGGGATGGGGCGATCGTCGGGTACAACCGTCACATCGATCGCTTGAATCCCAGGGCCACTCGTTCGCAAGTGATCCACAAACGCGTCGACGACCTCTTGGGCAATGGGCATCGAATGAGAGGATAACGCCAAGTTGCAATGGATGTGGCCGTCGCTGATCCGCAAGTCGCGAACTTGACCCGTCTTAGACAACGGACGCCCCGTCATAGGGTCTTTGAAATTCTCTAAGGATTTCGTGGCGGCTTGATGTAGTTCGGCGTCGCTGGCCATCAATTTCATCTTTCTGTGTCTAGCTAAATATTCAAGTTTTCGTTTCCCCAAAATTGTAGCCGGGTCGCCCAGGATGCCCAGGGAGGAACTGAAATCCATCGCGATTAAGCGGGTTTCATATGCTTGAGCTGAATATATCGAACGCGGTTTGGCTGCTGGAGGCCGCTGGGAGATGCAAAGCTGGCAGCATCCTGTACCCTCAAATGCCAATTGTGGCAAAGCAAGTAGTCGATGAACTTCTCTCCCAGTGTCCGATAAGGTTCTGCGATGATGGCGATTCCGTCGGGTTTGAGCAACTTCTTAAAGCAGTGATCAAGCGGTGCAAACGCGGCGCGGTCATAGGCGACGTCGGCGGCCACCACGACATCAAACTCGGGCAACCCTCTACATCGCGCCCAGTCTAGCTTTCGGGTGGGCACGACTATACCATTCGCGTAGCCGTTAAGTCGCGCCAGCATCAACGCTGGATGCGCGATATCCGTAGCAAGTACTTCGTAACCTCGCAAACGTAAGCCAAGACTCAAGATCCCGCCACCGCAGCCCAACTCAATAATACTTCGACGTGAACTGTGATGATTGTGCCCCTCGGGTAGCAAAACATCGAGCTGCGACTCAAACACGAAGGCGGATTGCCAGTGCTGGGCCCAGTAAGGTTCGTTGAAGTCGGACGCTGTTAACGTATCTGCAGCCCCAGCAGCGTTGCTTACGTTTGACCGCCGGCAGTCAGCGACATTCGCGTCTTGCAGCGAAGACTCCAGCACGCTCTCCAGATCCGACACAACATACAATGGACGTCGCGCACCGGCGATCTCATGCATCTTCTTTTGCAAGGCGAACTGACGATTTAAGCGATGAAACAGTTGCAGTTCATGTCGTCCTAGCGAGCGATGGAATGCTTGCATTTGCATAGAAATCTTTAGCAAAAATGGAAAAAATCGACCCCAACGCTTTTAACCAATCCAGCAGTCGTTATATTCGCAGCCAGCGAGAGTCATCAGACAAGTGACGCGTTCTAAGATACTTGTTTGATGAAGTGTGTTCATTTCGAAGGACCGTAATGGAGGATACATACAATGACGCGCATACCTATTAGCAAGGCTGATGAGCAAGCCCGTTTGATGAGGGAGCGGTTGGATCTGAGCACGGCCGAAATTGGTTTACAGGTTCGTACGACTAACTGTTTGGAAGAAAAGGGTATTTTCACAGTTCGTGATTTACTGAATAGTCGGCCGGAGATCTTGTTGACCATCGCTAACTTTGGTGAGAAGACCTTGGAAGAAGTATATCAAGCGCTTGAGCGTTTAGGATACTATCGCCCAGAACAGAAGCGACCTAAGCCAAAGAAATCTGCTTCGTCGCGAGCGAGCAGCAAACTGACCAGCGACAAGGCGACGAGCAACGAAGAAAGCGCTGAAGCCGTCACAAGCCAACCGCATCACGAATCGGCCTTGATGTCGTAACTAGTGACTTGCCCGTTAGGCGTTCTTCGTTTAACCGTCAGCCGCAGGCGCACGCGTTCTGCTTCACCCTCCCGTTTCGGGAGGGTCGGCCGCGAGTTCCGCGAGCGACCGGGGAGGGTGCACCCTTTAAACGCACAAGCTCCAGATGATCTCGCAGCGTTCTTCGTTTAACCGCGTGCCCAGCGGGCCGCGTTACTAACGCGCAACAACAAAAACGCCCTTTTTCCGGCATACGCACAACTGCGTTCTATACTTGAGTACAGCAGTGCTTCCTGCGTGCGTTGATGAAGCTTTGAAAAAGTCTCGGCACGCTCCACAATATCATTTTCGCCGACAATTTTCCCATCCTAAAACCGGCACAAACAGCATAGGCTACGCGCGTTTCGGTTAAACGCACCGGGTTTTCTGCCATTTGCCAAGCGCGCATCTTGCTTAGGCGTTACTGTTTCACGACCCAGCGTTGTAACCTCGCTGCCGTCCGGTTGTGACCAGATCAATCGTTATTCCATTTCGCTACACCTGAAGCTCCTTAGTCCGCATGATTTCCACGTTGCGAAAAGCGCTCGTTTGCTGCCTAGCTGCGACGCTTACGTTACTGCCGAAAACCGCCATGTCGCAGTCGAACACTGCCGGCACGTGGGGGGATACTGTCTTTGAAGGAGTGTTGGAACCGATTCGGATTGTAGATGTGGCGTCCTCGGAATTCGGTATCTTGCGAGAGTTGTACGTCAAGCCCGGCACAAAGGTGACCAAGGATGACGTGATTGGGAAATTGGATTCGCGTGAGTTGGAAAGCCAGCTAGTTATTGCGTTGGCGGAATACGAGTCGCGAGGAAAGCTGGCCCAAGTGGAATCCGAGTTAGAGTTGCAAACGCTGAAGGTCGATTTGCTGCGTGACTTGTATGCCAAGTCCAATGCCAATCAGCAAGAAGTCCAGAGGGCCGAAGCGGACCTGCGCATCGTTCAAGCTCGCCTGCAATCAGAACGCGAAAGCATCGAGATTCTACGCTTGCAAGTAGAGCGTTTACGCAGCGTCCTAGACTTGTATCACATCAAAGCGCCGGTTAACGGAGTGATCGTGGAGATACAGCGAAATATCGGCGAGTTCGTTTCCGCTAGTTCGCCTAGTATTGTCAAACTGCATGACGTGTCGCAACTCAAAGCCACTTTCCCACTTACTGAGCAAGAAATAGCTTCGCTGGAAGTAAATTCGAAAATGCAAGTTCGACTGTCCGATGGAAAAGTAGTGGCCGGAACCGTTGACTACATCCCTCCCGTTGCAGACCCGCAAAGCGGTTGGTTTATGGTGACTGTGGTTATCGACAATCCGAACGGATCCATTCGATGCTCGCGATGTGCTCGCGTACGTTGAGGAAGCCTCACTGGCTTGCAACAGCAATAAGCTCTGCTAGAAACAAGATGGCCAAACAAGATGATCTCGACAACAACACCCACAAAAGACGTAGTTGCCATCACGTCGTTAGATCAATTAACCTCGCAACTTGAACAGTTGGCGAATCATCGCGAGGTCCCACTGGCGGCCAACTCGCAACCTGCAAGCGTTCTTTTGCCGCTGGAAACATGCTTCCAAGTCACGAACAAAGATTACCCTCAACAGCTTGCGGCACTGTTAGCCGCTTCGACTGATTGCGATATCCGGTTCTATAAAGTTCAGAAGTCACGCGCACTTCGGATCGCTTCCAGTGGTACGTCCAGTGTGCCATCGAAAACAATCCAGCGCATCGAAGAGCGGCTAGCCTCCGAAGCTTCCGTCGTCCAGCAGATTTTATCTCCGCTGGAACTGCAGCAAGGGGAGATTCTAAGTGCGATCGCGCAAGAACTTGCGGCTGCAACGAACCAACAATACCTGCTGGCCATTCCATCCGTTTTGCCGGGTGGCAATCAATCGATCGTGTGTATAGCATCCGGCAGGCATCGATGTCAGTCGGAATCATTTGGCGTTTCAGTGCGATGGTTGGTGCAGCAACGCGACGTGGTTACCGAATTACTAGCAGCTTGGAATGAATGCCAGTTTGCAAACTCATGGCGAGCGCGAGCTAGTTTCATACAGCGGATTCGCCGTTCGCGATACTTGTACGTTTTCGCTGTTGCCATTATTGGTCTATTTCTGGTTCCGGTGCCTTATCTGCCAGTACGCAAATGCACACTGGAACCGCTAAGTCGACATCACATCTCCGCTCCGGCCGACGGGATCTTGCAAGAATCGTATGTGCGGCCGGGCGAGTCCGTTCAAGCGGGTCAGTTGTTGGCAAAGCTAGATGACAAGCAATTGCTGCGTGACTTGGCCATTGCGACCGCGGAGTTCGAATCCGCATCCAAACGTCGCGAAGTCGCGTTGGCTCAGCGTAGTGGTGGTGAGTTGAGAATTGCGCAGTTGGAGCAGCAACAAGCCGAACTAACCATTCAATCGATAAAGGCAAAATTGGCGCGCACGGAAGTGCGCAGTCCTGTGGATGGCCTGTTGGTGCAGGGCGATTGGTTAACCAACTTGGGGATGCCACTCAAGTTGGGAGACGCGCTTTTTGAAATCTGCGAGCCTGATCAATACATTGCCAAGGTCGAATTGAAAAGTGATGATCTGGATCATATTCAGCCTGGCTGCAATGTGACCTTATGCACCGGCGCTTTCTTGGATCAAGTCAACGGTACCGTGACGCGAATTGAGCCCAAGGGCCAAATCGTCGACGAGCGATGCGTTTTCTATGCTGACGTGGTGCTGGCCAAACAGCATGTATCGTTGAGGCCGGGTCTGAAGATCGATGCCAAGCTCAAGCCGGCTTGGCGTAGTATCGGCTGGCAATTATTCCGCCATCCTTACCGATGGTTTGCAAACTGGTGGATTTGGTAACTCATTACAAGGTCTACCTATGCCAGAAACAATTGTTCGGCGAAGCCCTCATCTCAAGTTTTCCGTCGAAGGCGCACGCGATGTTGTCCGCTACCTTGTGGAAGACGAATCGACCGGGCGTTTTGTACGTTTGGGACGCCGCGAGTATCTGCTGGCAGCCATGGCAGAACGCGATATGGATGTGCAAGAGCTGCTGAAGCGCGTCGTGCAAGCCGCCCCTGAAGAAGATTGGTCAGGCCAATATGCCGAACAGTCCATGAAGTGGCTGACTACCAATCGTGTTTTGCAAGTACAAGAAGGCGGCCAAGCAGGAGCGGGGCCTTCTCAAAATTCAAGCCCTGGCGCAAGCCCAACGAAGGCCTTCGACATATTCTCGTTTCGAGTGCCCTTTCTTCGTGGTGAAGTTATCCATCGCTACTTTGGATGGCCTGCGAAAATCCTAAGTCCAGTCAGCTTTGTGGTCGCGATATGCGTCATGGCATTTGCGCTGTATTGTGGCATCAACAATTTAGCCGACCTTAAACTGCTAGCTTCAAAGCTCTTTGTCCCCGATAGTAAGTACTGGTGGATTTTCGCTTGGCTAGTGCTGAAGACCGTGCATGAAGCCGGGCACGCGATGTTTGCCATTTACGTAGGGGGGGCGGTACGACAAGCTGGCATCTCCTTTTTTTGCTTTACTCCGATTCCTTACGTAGATGTGTCCGACATTTGGCGCAGCCCACGTCGGCGAGATCGGATCCTTTGTTCGATGGGAGGCGTGTTAAGCGAACTATTTGTTTCCGCATGCGCACTCATCCTCTGCTGCATGGTCGATATCCCGTCACTCCAATACGCTTGCATCTCGATTGTAACTTTGGGGACCATTAGCACGTTGGCGTTCAATGCGAATCCCTTGATGCGCTATGACGGATACTATGTTCTGAGCGATCTTCTGCATCGTCCGAGCTTGTGGCAAGATGCAACGCTTGCATGGCAATCGCGGATCAGCATTTTAATCCGCCGTGGGCCTGCAGATATCTCGGGGCATCTAGGATTAGCACTCTATGGCTTTGGGACTTTGGTCTATCGCTTTCTGATGCTATTTGGACTTGCGTGGGGAGCGATCAGCGTCTGGGAAGGACTTGGTTGGATCGCCGTCGGGTTGGCAACTTACAGTTGGTTTGTCGCTCCAGCGCTTGCCAAACGCAAGATAGCGGCAACTTTGCCGCAGAATCCACGTCAACCGCTCTCCCCAACCAAGCTCGCGGTTCTTTCAATAGTACTTGCCAGCGGTATGGTCCTTGCCAGCTACATTCAATCGCCGGTACAACGCGTTGCACCGGGCGTAGTTGTCTATGCCAACAGCGTTGAAATCCACCCTCAATCCAGCGGCATCGTGAGAGAATTTTACGTCGAAGATGGCCAGGAAGTAGCAGCCAACCAACCGATCGCTCAACTTGAAAACCTGAATCTTGAAGATGAGTACCAAAGGAAAGCCGTCGAGCTTGCCATTGAACGCGAACGAGTCATGCAGTTCAACGCTCAGCAAAAGATTGCTGACATGCAAGCGACTCAATCCAAGGTCGAATCCTTGCGACAGCAGTTGGAGATCTTGGAACGCCAAGTCTCCGCACTGACCATTACCGCACCTAAAAGCGGCCGTTTTATTTCTAGCCGAGCAGGCCGGATCATCGGTGACTATGTCACGGAAGAGACTGTTATTGGAATGGTTACCAGCGGCCAAGACTTGCAAGTTGAGGTTTCCATCTCGCAAGATGACATCGATCGATATCGACGCGCTATGCTTGGCAGCCAAGCGAACGCAACCGTATCGATTGGCGGAATTGTCCTGCCAGGCTCTTTAGTGCGAATTGATCCCAAAGCTTCGGATCGTCTGCCGCATTTATCGATGGCGGCCATCTATGGTGGTCCGTTGACCGTCCGGCAAGTCAATTCATCGGCTAATGGCGAAACGATGTTGGCCGATCAAAGTCGATTCGTTGGCCATATTGAAATCCCCAAGCAGTCACGTTCCCTCATCCAGCCAGGACAGCTTTGCGTTTGCTGGCCTAGCGTGTCTTCGGAATCACTGCTTCAACAACTCATTGCGTGGGGACGCCGAGCGGTCACTTCGCTAACGAAACAGCCAACGTAGCGGGCTGGCTAAAGAATAAGGATCGCGATCGTCATGACGGCGCACAGAACCAAGGACGAGTTCGAGAACAACGCCATCGACGACCGCATCCATTCGTCGGTGCGATAGCGGCACATCATATTGCCAATCTCTAACACCATCATGATGGCGGCCAAAAAGATCGCTAGGAAGAACAGCCAGTCTCCCACGCTCAAGCCCTTGCCATTCAGAAAGCTGATCACAAAGGCCGTCGAGATGCAAAGGATCGAAAGAAACGCGATCCCGCGATGCTTGAGGCTTTCCAACGTCCCGAATTGTGCGTAGGCAGTCAATCCGCCAAAAACCACCAAGGCCATTACCGCCGCGGTCGCAGGAATCGATTGATCAATGGTCGACGACAAGGCCAACAAAGGAATCATTACCATGGCGGTCAACACGACGTGAAGTACATACGCGCCAATCTCCACCGTACCATGCGGCCGGGCGTGCAGAGTTCGGCTGGAGCCAAACACAAAGCCCATGTAGGCCGCCAAACCGAGTAGCCACCCCGTGCGTCCGCCGCGCGAGATGAAGCTGAGCACGTCTTCCATGGGCACAAGCCAGAAGAACGCGCATAGTAGAACGATCTGACACAGTGCCGCGACTGCGAAAGTTACGAACGTTCGACGTGTAAACGCAGTGCGCTCGCTGGGAGGAGCGAACGCAGCGTAGTCCTCGAGCCCTAAACGGGCATAAGGATTAGTGGATTCCATAAATACGGTCCGGGGAGAGGACGCCAATTCAGGGGTCAAGTACGCATTAACTTCCATGTGAGTTCAGAATTGGGCGGAGTATCCTACCCTGATATCATACCTTGTACAGTGGGGGGTGGTTCAATACTGATGCGGATAATTTTCCCAAAAAATCGTTTTGAGTGACTTTATTCGCCTTTCAGAACCCTAAATCGGCTTGAACAGGCGTTGGATTCTTGCGAATTCCCCTGCTTGCTATAGTATTTGGTAAAATTTCTCGAAACGAATTACGCTGACGGACCCCCATGCGGCTCCAGCCAGCGTAAGCATTTAAATCAGGAATGGACAAAAATGACCACCGCGGCTTCGCCAAATTTCCCCAAAGCTACCCAAACGGAAGTTGATTCAGCTCGAGAGCAGCTAGACCAACACACTGTCGAATCGGTTCACTGGCATTTTTCTGAAGCCACCGGCTCCCCTTACTGGTTGGGCAAAAAATCGCAGCTTAAATTCGATCCGCTGACGGAAATCAAGTGCTTTGATGACTTGAAGAAGTTTCCTCTATTCGAAGACGATGAGCTGCGTGGCGGTCCGATCAATCGCTGGATTCCTAAGGGCTTGGCCGGAAAACCGACCTATGTCTTTGAAACCGGAGGTACAACCGGCATTCCGAAAAGCCGTATGGTGATCGACGATTTCCGGATCGACTACGAAAATTTCAGCGAGACTTTGCCGGACGAGTATTTCCCAAAGGGTTCGAACTGGTTGATGTTGGGGCCATCTGGACCACGTCGACTGCGATTAGCGGTGGAGCATTTGTGCCAGTTTCGCGGCGGGATCTGCTTCTGCATCGATTTGGACCCACGTTGGGTGGTCAAATTGATCAAGAAGGGTTGGATGGAACACCTGGAAGCTTATAAGAAGCATTGTATCGACCAAGCGATCACTGTTTTGACCGCCAACCACGACATCAAGTGTATGTTCACAACGCCCAAGCTGCTGGAATCGTTGGCGTATGGATTGGCCGAAAAGGGCACCAGCATTCAAGAGATTGGAATCACCGGTATTTTCTCTGGTGGTACCGAGTTCACTCCACAATGGACTCGGTTTGCGGTGGAGGAACTATTGGGTGGTCCAACGGAAGAAAGCGGTGTCTACATGACGCCCACTTATGGGAATACCCTGATGGGTCTCGCTTGTTCGCGCCCATTGACGCCGCCAGACTACACGATCGCTTACTATGCACCGCAACCTAGAGCGGTGGTCGAGGTTGTCGACTTTGATGACCACACGCAGATTGTGCCGTACGGACAGACCGGTCGAGCCAAGCTTTACACGATGACCAAAGAGTTCTTTATTCCTGGTTTCTTGGAGCGAGATGAAGGCGAACGGGAAGAACCGTACAACAAGTATCCTTGGGATGGTATCAGCGGCGTTCGACCTTACCATGCCATCGCTGGCGGAACTACAGTCGGCGTTTACTAGCCCAGCCCACGGGCTTAAAAGAAGTGCTATGCTAATGCTAACGGAGGCTGCTGAAGCCTCCGTTTTTGTCGTTTGCGTCAAGGCCCGTGATCGCACACGGCAATTCCAATTACCCTCACTCGACGAAGGTTGCGTTATGGCACGGTATGGCATTCAAGATTTCGTTCAAAATACGGCTCAACAAGATCTTCACCAAGGCGAGTTTGAGCTAGAAACCGAACGCTTGTTAGAGATTAATCTCGACGGGATGATCTGGACAAAGACCGGCTCGATGGTCGCATATCGCGGCGAAATTAAGTTCGCTCGCGAAGGCATGCTCGACCGCGGTATCGGCAATTTACTCAAGAAAGCGGTCAGTGGCGAAGGCGCCAAGCTGACGAAGGCTACCGGTCGAGGCAAACTGTATCTGGCTGACAGTGGCAAGAAAATAACGATCCTCGATATGCAGAATGATCGCATCTTTGTGAATGGAAACGACGTCCTAGCGCTTGATGATACGTTGAAGTTCGACATTCGTATGATGAAGAAGGTGTCGGCAATGCTGTCTGGTGGCTTGTTCAACATTGAGGTCAGCGGCACAGGCATGCTTGCGATCACTACGCACTATGAACCGTTGACGTTGATTGTTACTCCGGACAATCCTGTAGTAACAGACCCCAATGCAACGATCGCTTGGAGTGGATCGCTGCAGCCAGAATTCAAAACCGACATCTCATTAAAAACATTCCTGGGACGCGGATCTGGCGAGAGCTTCCAGATGTTGTTTCGTGGCAACGGCTTTGTCGTGATTCAGCCTTATGAAGAAGTTTACATGCAGCAAACTTCCTAAGAAGTTGTTGTGTTAGTCGCCAAAGTTTGCTCATGAACCAAAATCTACCGCTTGCCGCAGTTCGCTTACTGGATGCCAACCTCAATCGAGCTAGCGAAGGGCTCCGGACGCTTGAAGACCTAGCTCGATTCCTGCTGGATGATGTTTCCATATGTTCTGGCTATAAAGAGCTGCGTCATACGCTGACGGTTACCTTGCAAGAGTTGTGTGGCCCCGAACGCTATGCAGCTCGTGATGTAGAGGGCGATGTCGGCACGATCGTGTCTACGGCATCGGAGAATCAACGAAGCGACTTGGTCTCCATCGCGATTGCGGCTTCGTCGCGTGTGGAGCAATCGCTGCGATGTCTGGAGGAATGCGCCAAGCTTGCTTCGCCTGTAGTTGCAGCTCAGATCGAATCCCTGCGATACAAGGCTTATCAGAACAACGCGAGGCTTCTGCTGAAGTTGCATCGCAATTGCGGTTTCTTGCAACAAGCCAATCTGTACGTGCTGGTCGATTGCCAACGCCCGTTGTCGGATTTTGTGGACCGGTGCTGCAAGATCTCGGAAGCCGGCGTCGATCTCATTCAACTGCGTGACAAGACGGCCGATGCGTTGCGGTTGATCCAATACACGACGGCTTTACACCAAGCACTCGATTCAAATCGTACACGAATCATCATCAATGACCGTTGCGATGTCGCGGCAGCCAGTTTGGCCAATGGCGTACACTTGGGGCAAACAGATCTCGCGGTACCGGCTGCTCGGCGGTTGCTGCCGGCATCTCATTGGATCGGCCTTTCGACCCACAGCGCCGAACAATTCGAAGCGGCGCAGCAGTCAAGCGTGGACTATATCGGTTGCGGGCCAACCTTTGTCAGTCCTACCAAAAGCTTCTCGTCCTTCGCAGGTCTAGAGTACTTGCGACACGTGGCTGAGCGTGCTGGCCCATTGCCCGCCTTTGCAATTGGCGGCATCCAGCCCGACAACATCGCGGAGGTTTTGTCGACGGGCATTGGACGCATTGCGGTGGCAGGTGCGGTTTGGGCAGCGAGCCAGCCGGTGGAACAAGCCAGACGATTGAAGGATTTTTTGACTCATTAGCCATCTGCTTGGCTGTGAAACGGCATCGCCTTGGTAAAGCGCAATGGTTAGAATGCTGGCCAAGCGCGACAAATCTCCATATATCAAAAAGGTTCATCCCGGATGGAAGAAGATCAACAAACGGTGTTTGGGCATAAGCCTGGTCTGTTCTTACTGTTCTTCACGGAAATGTGGGAACGCTTCAGTTATTACGGGATGCGAGCCTTGCTGGTCCTGTTCTTGGTCAGCCCGCTGGCAGCAGGAGGCTGGGAATGGGATCGCAAAACGGCATTGGGACTTTATGCGTGGTACACCGGACTGGTTTACTTGACGCCCATCATTGGCGGTATTCTGGCGGATAAACTGCTGGGGCATCGCAATGCGGTCCTGCTTGGGGCATTGCTCATGACGCTGGGGCATGGCTCTATGGCATTCGAGCAACCTTGGGCGTTGTACTTGGGACTTGGGTTGCTGATCGCGGGGAATGGGTTCTTCAAGCCGAACATTTCAACGATTGTCGGACAACTTTATAAGGACTTGCCTGACAAAAAAGACGCAGCCTATACCATCTTCTACATGGGGATTAATGCGGGGGCGTTCCTCGGGATTTTGTTGTGCGGTTACATCGGAGAAAAAGTTAGCTGGAGCTGGGGCTTTGGCTTGGCAGGTATCTTTATGTTTCTGGGGATGGTGATGCTTCAATTGGGACGCCCCATTCTAGGCCCTGAGATATCGGCAGCCAACGAGCTATCGGACCATTCGCAAGATGTGCCCGCTCACGTAGAAGCCGACCGCCTGATCGTCATTGCTGTCCTTTCTTTTTCGACCATCTTCTTCTGGATGTCGTTCGAACAAGCCGGCGGATCGATGACGATTTTCGCCAAAGACTACACGCAACGGATCTTGAGCGGCGGGGCTGCGCAGAGCTTCTTTTGGATTAACGCTGCGCTGACAATTGTGCCCTTGCTGATTGTTACCTACGTATTGGCCAAGCTATTCGCGGCGACTTTTCGCAAGATCCCACTTTCGAATATCTCGATCGGAGCGAGCTTTATCGCGATTTGGTTTATCTCTTTGTGGATGCTCAATAAAGAGTACAACATGAAGGCCTACGAAGTGAGCTTTGATATTGCCGCTACTAGTGAAACCAATGAACCGACAGTTGAATCGATCAACACCACCATCCAGTCAGACGTTAGCTATAAGTCAGGCGACAGCTTTTATGTGACGGATATTGAAGGCAAAAGCGGCCTGGGGAAACTGCGCGTTTTAAGCGAGCAGGAAGCTCCGAAGTTTACCGAGAAATACTTGGCGGTGGTAGCGGCCGAGCGGCAGAACGAAACAGAAGTCCCCGCTTCTTGGTTTCAAATCTTGAACTCGTTCTTTATCATCACCTTTGCGCCGTTGTTCAGTCGAATTTGGGAGAGCAAAGCGAACCCATCGCCAGCGATCAAATTCGGTTTGGGGCTGATCCTCTTGGGGTTGGGGTTTGGTGCGTTGGCCATTGGCAGTGCAGGAATCGCTCAAGGTGCGGCCACTGCCTCGGTCAGCATGTGGTGGTTGGTGATCGCCTATGTGCTGCACACTTGGGGGGAATTGTGTGTGTCCCCTGTCGGTTTGTCCTACGTCAGCAAACTCGCGCCGGCTCGGTTAGTTGGTTTGATGTTTGGCGTTTGGTTCCTGGCCTCTGCGTTGGCCAACTATTTGGCGGGATGGACCGGCAGCTATATCGATACCATCTCCGAGAAGTATGGCCTTACCGCATTTTTCTTGATCTACACGATCATTCCAGCCGGTGCAGGAGTCGCGATGTGGGCCGCTAGCGGGTGGTTACGGCGCAAAATGCATGGGATAGAATAGTGCCACAGTAAAGGTACTTCCATGGCGATGGAGCATCCGAGCTAGGGCTCCGTCGCCTCCCCGAACCGAGAGGTTTTCTCATGAGGCGGCTACGCTTACTTCTTATGTCTTGCCTTGCAGGGCACAGCGTCGGTTATGCTCAAACAGAATGGAAACTCCAGCCACTGCCCTACAATAATCCGGGGCTGGTAGTGGATCTGGGCGTTGGCTTGTGGGCGTGGCCGATGCCGATGGATTACGATGGTGACGGCGATTTTGATCTTCTGGTCGCCTGCCCTGACAAACCGTCTAACGGCGTCTACTTGTTCGAGAATCCTACTCAGGATCCGACCAACAAGGCCCCTGTGTTCTTGCTTGGCGTTCGATTGGGACCAGCGAATCACAACTTCCAGGTCTCGTATGTCGATTCAAAGCCAAGAATTCTTGCGACCAATCGCGAGTTGATTCGCTTGGGCGACGGGCGCTTTGATTTTGAAAATCCGAAACAGATATTCCCCAAGTCCAACATTCACCATCGCGATGTTCGGGCGAACATGTGGCGGTATGTCGACTTCGATGGCGACGGGGACCATGATCTGGCTGTCGGGGTAGGCGATTGGTCCGACTATGGTTGGGACCATGCTTACGACAACCAAGGCCGCTGGCGTAACGGTCCTTTGCATGGCTATGTTTATATCATCGAGAATGCGGGAACTGATGCGAATCCAGACTACAACGCGATACCAGTCCAGCTCAAAGCTGGCGGTTCGGTCGTGGATGTCTACGGTTGGCCGTCTCCAAATTTCGCTGACTTTGACAACGACGGCGATTTAGACTTGTTGTGTGGCGAGTTCTTAGATGGCTTCACGTACTTTGAGAATATTGGTTCTCGCACTCAACCAACTTATGCTCCAGGCGTGCGATTGAAGGCATCTTCAGGAGAGCCGCTGAGGATGGAGCTACAGATGATTACTCCAACGGCCTTCGACTGGGATCGAGATGGCGATATGGATTTAATAGTCGGCGATGAAGATGGACGCGTGGCTTTTATTGAAAACACAGGTCAATTTGCTAACGGTGTCCCTGTATTTCATCCTCCAAAGTATTTTCAGCAGCAAGCTGAAACGGTGAAGTTCGGTGCACTAGCCACTCCGTTTGCTTATGATTGGGACGGCGATGGCGACCAAGACATTATTTGCGGCAATACAGCCGGACAAATTGGTTGGTTTGAGAATCAAGGGCTCGATGCGAGCAATCAACTACCCAAATGGTCCGCGCCGCGATTGCTGCAAGTGCATCAGGATGCGGCAAGCGACCCGGTCGACTTCCGTGTGCTGGCTGGCGAAAATGGTTCGATCCAAGGACCGGCAGAAGCAAAGTGGGGTTACACCACACTGACGGTTGCCGATTGGGATCATGATCAAGACCCTGATATCATTTTCAATTCGATTCTGGCGCGTGTAGAGTTGCTTCGCAATGTAGATGGCAAGCTGATTCGAACGCCTATCCAGCATTTGCCGTCGGAATTGGGGGCTGTCTGGAATTGGGATCGAAACCAAACACAGGGATCGCAAACGCAATGGCGAACCACGCCAGTTGCCATCGATTTTGACCATGATGGCCAACTAGACTTCATTGGACTGGATCAAGAAGGTTATTTAACGTTGCGAAAGAGATTTGCGTCTGCTCAGCGACTGTTCATCGACAGTTCCGGGAGCCCAATCCGTTTGAACAACAAGTCAGCGGGCGCATCAGGGCGTGTCAAACTGGCGGTGGTCGATTGGGACGGCGATTCCCAGTTGGATGTCATTGTCAATTCAGAAAATGCGGCACTCTACCGCAACATCGGCACATCCGATGGAAAGATCGTATTGGAACGCATGGGGAATCTTACTGATCGCAAAATTTCCGGACACACTACAAGTCCAGCGGTTTGTGATTTTGATCGCGACGGTCGTCCAGATTTACTGATCGGAGCCGAAGATGGTCGCATCTATCATATTCGCCATGATGCCTGTGTTGTTTTCCCGAAGGAGCCAGCAGTGATTGCCAGCCCACAAGCAGGTGAATTCCAGCCCAAGTTCGCAGGGCATCTTGAGGAAGAGTTTGTATTCGTGAATGCTCCTTTTGCGGAATGCCATGCGTCCACGGTTAGTCAGACCAGCCGTGGCCTCGTGGTCGCTTGGTTTGGAGGGACTAAGGAGGGCAAGCCCGATGTCGGTATCTGGACTAGCTATCATGATGGTAACCAGTGGTCGGCTCCCAAGCAGTGGGCCGATGGTATGCAACACAGTTCACTGCGTTACCCTTGCTGGAATCCCGTGCTGTTTCAACCGCCAGGCGACGCACCGCTAATGTTGTTTTTCAAAGTTGGTCCAAGCCCGCAACAGTGGTGGGGCGAAGCGATGGTCAGCTACGATCGGGGGCGGACATTTCGTGACCGCAAACGATTGCCCGAAGGCATCGACGGCCCGGTGCGTTGCAAGCCGATGTTGCTGAGCGATGAGCAAACGCTGTTGTGCGGTTCATCCACCGAATACGATGGTTGGCGTGTCCACTTTGAAAAGATTGCGTTGGACTTGAGCAGCGGAATCCCATTAAGTGGCTGGCAGCGTATTGGTCCGATTAACAGTGCCAAGGAGTTCAACGCGATCCAGCCAACGTTTCTGCAGCACGCTGACGGACGCATCCAAGTGCTTTGTCGAACGAAGGAAAACGTGATTGCGTCAAGCTTCAGCGAAGATGGCGGCAACACTTGGACAGCCATGAAAGCGATCGATTTGCCTAACCCAAACTCCGGCATTGATGCGGTCACATTGAAAGACGGCCGGCATTTGCTGGTCTACAACCATCTGATCGCAGGCGAATCCGGATGGGGCAAACGCGGGGATCTGAACCTTGCGATCTCCGAGGATGGATTGAACTGGAAGCAAGTCGGTGTCTTAGAGCACGAGGAGAATCAAGAGTTTAGCTATCCGGCGATGATTCAAACCGATGATGGCAAAGTTCACATCAGTTACACTTGGAAACGAAAACGGATCAAGCATTTGACGCTTGATCCGCTTGGTTTAAAGTCCGCTGAATGACTTGCAGCGAATGTTAAGGTACCTTAGATCCGTGTGCCGGCTTTCTTAATTGAATCGACATCGACAGCCACAGCATCGATTGCATAATCAAGTTCGCTGGATGCGAAAGCGTCAGCGAAAGCTTGGTCGCTGAGCGTGGTGGGCGACGATTCGCCTTGCCCAGCTCCCAGTCCCAAGCGGTTCCTAAGGTTCAGGAAGTTGAGCACTGCCAATACGTCCAGCGAACTGATGAAACCATCAGCGTTGGTATCAATGTACAAGCGACGCGGTTGTGTCGATGCAGTTTCGCCTTGGCCTTGAAGCGGAGGCGACAATGGACCAGATCCATGCGAATTGAGACGGTTGATGATGGCCAGCACGTCCAATGAGGTCACGTGGCCATCGTTGTTCACATCCAACGGGTTCAACTGATTGGTAAATCCTTCGCCCGCAGTACGCGTCGAGCTCCCCCCACTGATGGTAATGGTTGTGTCGGTGTAGCGAATTCGCGTCGTACTGACGGGAGCAACCACATCGTAGAACAAGGTATCGCTGTTCGGAACCAAGTCGGCTGGGTCTCCAATAAACGTCAATGTCCCAGCCCCGCGAGCGGTAAGCGTTACAATGAATTGTAGGATTCGGCCGCTGCCCAATCCAGCACCTGTTGTATCAAGCTGCTGAGAGCCAATCTCATTGATAATGCCCGGAACGCGAGCATCACCTGATTGATTCTGAGTATATACGGCTCCTGGGAAGTTGAAATTCACGTCAAAGCCACGTGGTGCATTGGTCGTGTTGGTCGGTGGGTTGACAACGGCTAAATCACGATTGGAAAAGAGAATATCCTGATAAGCTGCGAAAACTCCGGGATCTCCTGATGTGTTTCGCAAGTCTTGCACATAGCCTCGCAATTGGAACTGCTCGTTCACTCCGATGCGGTCAATCGGATTGCCCGCCAAGTCGGTCACTTCCAAAAGCAATTCAACTTCGGCGTCAGAATCCAAGTTACCAACTTGGACTGTCACGGTACCCGTCGATTCGAAACCGACAGCATCGATAATGGTATAGGTGAAAGTGTGAATGCCGCGAGTGCTACCCGCATTGAAGCGAATCACATCGTCAGACGGATCCAGAGTGCCACGACTATCTATGCTTACCGAACCATTGGCTGGTTGCGTGACGCGAACAAGTTGAATAGGTCCGTTCGCACCGCGAATGTCATTGTCCAAAACACGGATGATGTTCTGCGATGAATTCACTGCGAAAATGCCCGTTGGTGAATCATCGACAGCTTGAGGGAAATCGTTTGGATTGGCGATGATCTCGATCGTCTTTTTCAGGTATCGCAGTCGAACGCCTGGCACAGCGGTACCATTGCTATCGTTCAGCACGACATCGTTTTCTGGCGAAACATCGGCCGGATTCGGGAAGAACGTCGCATAGCCAGCGGTACGAGCATTGAACTTCAGCGTCGCTAATCGCACTGGGCCAGAGCGTGCAGCGATGTTTGATGCGGTAGCACCAAGTTCATTGATTAGGCCCGGCAGTTGCGAATCGCCACTTTGCAAGACCACAAACGGATCGGCAAAACTAACGTCGAAATCGAACTGGCTACCCGCGGCAGGTGCGGCAGGTAGAACGAGATTGCTATTGTACAATAGGTCCAGATACGCAGCGAAAACGCCAGGATTCGCGGTGGCAGGACTTCGCAGGTCTTCCACAAAGACATCGACAAAGAACGACTGGCCTTGAACGATTTGAACTGCTGGATTGCCAGCCGCATTACGGAAGTTCAGCGAGAAGGAGACTTCGTCATTATCGCGATCGCCCGGCAGTACATGCACGGTTACTTTGGCAGTCGACGTGTTGCCTTCGCTGTCGACGGCCGTGTACGTAAACGTTTCGGTGCCTTCAAATCCTTGAGCAGGCCGATAGATAACTTGGCGTCCATTGGGTGACCGATTCGCTGTTCCGCCAGCGTTTGGCAAACTAACCGTTTGCACTAACAAACTGCCGGCTTGTCCTTCGACGTCATTGGCCAATACGTTCAAATTCAACTCAGGTGAGTTTACCGAAACGTCAAAGGAATCATCGATAGCTTGCAGTTGATCGAAGAAGAAGTTCACGTTGACGGTTACCGTTTCCGTTTCCGTTCTGGTTATCCCAGCCCCGTTGGATACTTCGACCGTATAACGGAAAATCTCCGTACCAACAAATCCATTAGCTGGCTGGTAGGAGACCGTGTCATTGGTGAATGTGACTTGTCCGCCTTGGGTACCGTTGGTCGCTCCAATGATTCTGGCGGTGAAGCCTTCCAGTTGTCGGACAGGATCGTTGTCCAGAACCGAAAACACATTGTTGGCAAAAGTTGAATTGCGATTAGCGCGGTACGAGTCGGGATTGGTGAACCGTAAATCGGATAACGTTTGGAAGCGATAATCCTCGACTTCACCAGTGTCGGCAGGGCCATTTGGACCAAGTCCAGACGTGTAACTCAATCGGAAACGAGCATACACATTTCCAACAATTGATCCGGCTGGAATCGTAAAGGTGTAAACTCCAGAGACCGCAATTCGGTTTGGAATAATGTTTTCAAACGGGTCGTCGAAATCCCCGTCCCCGTTGAAGTCCATCCATCCTTGCAGGTAAGCGGTCGTGCCGGATGTGTTGGTCACATTTACCATGATTTGGTTATTGGTTGAACCAACAACGAGCGGAGTCACCAACGTTACACCATCTTCGTCGTCCACTCCAGAATTGTCGTCCCCTAAGGCATCGATGCTGGGTATTCCATCTGGCTCAATGTCGACCAGTGCTCCCAAAGACAAGCCCGGCGTTAAACCGTGGCTTGGACCGTTTTGCGCGGCGGTGGTACGATAAGGTGCAGGCAGATCACCCCAATCTCGAGCTGGCTGATTGCCGAAGTTAAATCCGGCTAGCGGTCGTGGCGTGGATGCATCTACCAAATGCTCACGCTCTTGATTCAACGGATAGGTCTGGATGAAACCAGGGGTCAGCACTTCGCGAATTGCATAACTGCCCGTGCCTGGAGCGGCCAGGAAATAAGATCCATCGGCTCGCGTAAACGCACCTGGCTCAAACAAGTCTGGGCGATTATCACCGTCCAGATCCGCATAGATATAAACGCCAGCGATGCCAGGCTCATTCTCGTCACGAACGCCATCTCCATTTAGATCTAGCCACTTGTAGCCGGTAATTTGCTGATTCGCGACGAATTGTCCCAAGCTTACATTGTTAACGGTTTGGTCCAAACCGACATTGACCTCGAAACCATTACCCACTGGTCGGAAATCTCCCACCCCTATGGAACGCACGAAGTAACGTCCAGCAGGAGCTCGCAACGAAAAACTCCCATCGCCACCCGTAAGCGCTCGCGGTTCACCTATATCCGCGGTTCCATTGTTGTTCAGATCCGCATAGACAATCGCGCCGGCAATTCCAAACTCGCCGCTTTGTCGAGTTCCATTCTGATTGAAATCGTTGAATACCAAGCCATTGATCGTGGCCCCTCGCATCCCCGACGCAAGCACATGCGAAACGGTTGCCGCTTGGTTCTCACGCCCCAGCAGAAACTCGCCTGGCACCCCTGGTAACAGTGGCGAGGCAATTCGGTATTCGTCAGGCAAGAACGTTAACTGAATATCATCTGCCGTCCCGAAAATGTTGTCTGGGCCAGCTTCGTTGACCACAAATGGGTCCATCACCGTAAGCACATTGTTAAACGGATTCATGTGCCACAAACCAACTGAATGCCCAAGTTCGTGGGTGGTCGTGCTTCCAATGTAAGCGGCCAGCACATCGATTTCGTTTGCCGAAGGACTCAAAAGCGTCGATTGCACGATCCCGAGGTTGTAGAAGTCACCGCCAAAGGTCATGACAGTCTCTTCCAGTTTGAAGTTACCCACGTCAATGCTTGACGCGATACCTACCACACCAAAAAGAGCCGGATCCTCGAAGAAATTGATGTAACTGCCGGAAATCACCACGCGTGTGACGTTGGGCAGCCCCCAGCGCTCGCCATGATCGCGGCTGTTGGTGATTCGCAGCGCGAAGTTTCCAGGAACTCCATCATTGACGAAGTCGCCGTTTGCCCCCATCACAGGAATCATGGCGTTAAAATCTTTTTGAACTCTGGCAACGACTTTATCGATCAATTCATTGATATCCGCGTCGGTATAGCCGAATGGCCGCAGCGTATCGGCCATGCTAGGCATAGTGGCGATCGGTCCTGAAAATGGACCTGTGAAACCGAACTCAGTACGGTCAACAAACGCACCATCGAAATCCAAGAACAACTCGGGCACGGTGCCAATCGGCTGCTGTTCAATAGGATTGCGGAACAGCTTCATGCGAACTTCGTAAGGCCCAATGCTGCCACCAACACGCAACTGGTAGACTCCGTCCGTGGGGATCACATAAGCGTAAGAAATCAAACCGTCAGTCGATAGAGGACTGTCGATCGGGTAGGCCGTGCCTTGACCCAACGAACCAAAGGAGGTCACCAACAACCGCCCCTGAGCATCAACCAACTCGACATTCGCTAAAGTGAAGGTGGGGCTGAAATACTGCAAGTCAAAAATATCGCCGCCACGAAGATTCAATGTGTAGTGGTCGACGTCGTTGAAATTCACCGTGTTCTGCATTGTCCCCAAAACGATGACCTGCCTTCGGTCTGGATCGGAGGAGTCCAGCGGCAGTAACTGCCCCGAACCATTGGCATTATTGGGTTCGATTTCCGTAACCAAGACAGGCTGGTCGAGGCCCTGAGCCGAATTGCCGTAACCGCTTGGATACTCGGGAATCGCGCCGCCGTAATTTTCGCGACTAATGATCGCATCGTAGTATCGCTGGTAGGCCGCTTGATCGATGAATTTCCCCGTTTGCAAACCAATACGAGGAGCGATGGAGATATCCGAAGTTGGCGTCACGCTCAGCAAGCGTCGATCTTCCAATTGCTCTAAAACGCCCACTTTTCTGGGCGATGCCTTGGCCTTTTTACTGTCTCCTCGCAAATAGGACTTCAACTTTTTGCGATTCGATAGTGCTATAGACAGTTTATTGAGAGGGCTGGCCATCAGTACTTAGACCCAATTAAATGGAAGAAAAATGAAAGCGAATCGGGTTCGATTCTAGTTGCGACTATTGGTGTGTCAACGAAACTAGCCGCCGCTGAGACGACTTTATGAAGCAGAAAGTTCCATTCAGCTCGACACGTTTCCCAATAAAGCTCCCCACAAATGCAAAAACTGGTCTGGACCTCAGGGGCCGTCTTCACGACCATTGCGACCAACCATCGACGATGCCCCTTTGCCCCTACCGCCGCGCGTGCTCGAAATGCAGGAAAGTGCCGACTCGCCCAAAAAGAAACGCTTTAAATCGCTCGATTTCTGCGCTTACCTCGCATTGCGGATCTTGGTTTGCATTGTCCAATCGGTCGAACCCGAGCGAGCTGATCGCTTTTGCCACTTACTGGCCAAGATCTTCACCAGCCCCCTGCGAATGCGTCAACGGCTGATCCGCGAAAATCTAAATCGAGTTTTCCCAAAATGGGGCCGCGGTGAAGTCCAGCAGGTACAGCAGCAAATGTGGCTGCACCTCTTCCGGCTGATCTGCGAAATTGCGATCGCCAAACGCAAAATTCACCGCACAAACTGGTACGAGCACTTTCGTATCCGCAATCGCCCGCAATTGCTCTCCTTCATATTCGACGACCGCCCCAAACTGCTGGTTACCGGCCATTTGGGGAATTTTGAATTAGCAGGATTTGTTAACGGCGTGTTCGGGCTGCCTTCCACCACGATCGCTCGCGAACTGGACAACCCGTATGTCCACAACTATCTCACTAAGTTTCGACTGACCGGCGGACAGCATTTTTTGTCCAAACACAGCGGCGCGGCGGCCGTCCAAGAATTACTCGATACGGGCGCTACGCTCGCTTTGCTGGCTGATCAAGAAGCGGGCTCACGCGGCGTTTGGGTCGACTTTTTAGGCCACCCCGCTTCCTGCCACAAAGCTTTGGCGCTCTTTACCCTGTCCAGCGGCGCGCCGATGATGGTCTGCATCAATCGCCGCCTGAGCGGTATTTTGAAGTTCGAACTGCGAGCCATTGACTCTATCGATCCTCGCAGCACCCACGATCCTCGCCTGCGCGGCGTGGAAGCGATCACCAATTGGTACAACCAATGCCTGGAAATCGGCGTGCGTCAAGATCCCGATCAGTACTGGTGGGTCCATCGACGCTGGCGCGAGCCCCCCCCTCGACTGAGAAAGAAAGCCAAACAAGCCGCCTAGTTCGTCAGCTCGCAACACGACAGCTACGACTCGATCGGTCGTCCCATGGAAACTTCGCTTCACCAATCCATCAAGCGGCAGCTCGCTCGCGACCAAGCGTGGATCGAAGTCGCCATCGACAGCTATCGGATCGACGCGATCGACAGCCAAAACCGACTGGTGGAGGTCCAGCACGGACCGCTGGGAGCTCTGCGAAACAAGGTCTTGGATCTGCGAGAATCGCAAACCTTGCGAATCATCAAACCGATCCCTGTCGAAAGACAAATCATCACACTGCACCCTAAACACAAAACGGTCCTACGCAGCCGAAAGAGCCCTAAACGCACTTCGCCGCTTCAGATCTTCCAAGAGTTAATCCACTTTACCAACTGTTTCCCACATCCCAACGTGATGCTGGAATGCTGGCTAGTGAAGGTTAGCGAGTTCCGCTTTGATCGTCCCAAATCCAGTCGTCGGCGAAAGAAGTACACGCTGCACGATATCCAGTTGGACGAAAAAAAGGACTCCTTCACCTTACAAACGCCGCTGGACTTGGTCCGCTTGTTGCACCTGGACTGGGCGTCGAAGAAATCGGACCCGTCAATCGCTGGCCCAGCGCCGTTCTGTACGCAGGCTCTCGCCTCGCAACTAACCATCGATCGCTGGTTTGCTCAACAAATTGCGTATGTCTTGGTTCGCTGCGGTGCCAGCGAGCGGTGTGGCAAGCGAGGGAATAGTCATTTGTACCAGTGGAGTCCGCTAGTACTGCAAAGTCTGTCTGGCCGGCGCGGTAAAGTACATAAATCGCCAAGAATTGCGGCTTGATCGCCCGTATCTGTCCTTGAAGGAAGTTCGCTTGTCGGCAACGATATGCGAAGTCAAAACTGAACCTAAAGTCGGCTGAGCGGCGAGCGATTTGCCCTTCGCCCAACATTAGGAATTAGCCGACCACCACGGGTTGTGGTCTTATCATTACTACGGAATTTCATAGAGGTACTTCGTTGGACTCTCATCTCCTGTCGGTCAAACGAGCAGTTATTAGTGTCAGCGACAAAACCGGGCTCATCGAATTCGCAAATTATTTAGTCGCCAGCGGCGTCGAAATTTACAGCACCGGTGGCACTCGCCAACACTTAGAAAAAGCGGGGATACCCGCCATCGACATCGCCCAATACACGCAGTTCCCCGAAATGATGGATGGTCGTGTAAAGACGCTACATCCGAAAATCTTCGGTGGCATTCTGGCCAAGCGTGACGATGGCGATCATATGCAAGCGGTCCAAACGCATGGTATGAAGACGTTTGACTTAGTCATCGTCAACTTATATCCCTTCCGTGAAACGATCGCCAAACCGGACGTCACCGAACCTGAAGCGATCGAACAAATCGATATCGGTGGCCCCAGTTTAATCCGTGCGGCAGCTAAGAATTTTGCTTCCGTGGCGGTCTGCGTCAATCCAGCTCAGTACGAACCGATTCAACGCGAACTGCAAGAACACGGCGCTCTGACGCTGCCGTTGCGCCGCTCGCTGGCGGCCGATTGCTTCGCCGCAACCGCCGCCTACGATGCCGCGATTGCCGCCTACATGACGGCCACTCCCGCGACTTCGAAAGCGGATCTGTTCCCCGCTACCTTGAAGCTGGAATGGGAGAAAAGCCAATCGTTGCGATATGGCGAGAACCCGCACCAGCAAGCAGCCGTCTATCGCACCGCGAGCTACCATGGGCCATCGGTCGTCCATGGCCAACAGTTGCACGGCAAAGAACTCTCGTACAACAACTTGCTCGACCTCGACAGCGCACTCAACATGGTGCGATGCTTTGCCAGCCCTGCGGCAGTGGTGATCAAACATAACAACCCTTGCGGTGCCGCTTGGGCGCACAAGCTTTCGTTTGCCGCAAGAAAAGCTTTAGACGGAGACCCGCTGAGCGCCTTCGGCGGCATCATTGGTTTCAATAAGACCGTCGATGCAGAAACCGCAGAGATTATCTGCGAAGCAGGCCGTTTTATCGAAGCGGTAGTCGCTCCACAATTCGATGCAGCAGCAGTGGAAATTTTAACGACCAAGCCGAAATGGAAAGAGTCCGTCCGACTGATTGCGGTGGGACCCATGCCCTATGGAGAGGCCGAATCCCATTATCGTTTAATATCCGGTGGACTGCTGGCGCAAGAAGCCGACAACCTGCCAGCTTCGCCACTGAACTGGAAAACCGTCACCGATACACATGTCGACGATGCGTTGTGGGAAGATATTGCTTTCGCTTGGGAAATGATCCGACATGTAAAAAGCAACGCTATTCTGTTGGCAAAAGATGCTGCCGTCGTCGGCGTGGGAGCTGGCCAAATGAGCCGCGTGGACAGTGTGCATATCTCGATTGAAAAAGCAGGGGATCGTGCTCAAGGCAGCGTACTGGCGTCCGATGCCTTCTTTCCTTTCCCCGACAGCATCGACATTGCCGCCGCAGCAGGTATCATCGCGATCATCCAACCAGGCGGTTCACGCAAGGACCAAGAGGTCATCGAAGCTTGCAACCGCTACCGCATCCCGATGATCTTCACCGGCAAACGACACTTCAAGCACTAATCAGCCAATCCGCATGACCACCATTCTTGATCGCATTATCGCGGATAAAAAACTGGAAGTTGAACGCAATCGGGCGACGATCTTCGAAGCAGAACTGCAAGCAGCTATTGCCGATGTTCCGCCACCTTTAGATTTCTACGCCGCGTTGCATGGCCATGCCGACATGCGATTGATTGCTGAAGTCAAAAAAGCCTCGCCCAGCAAAGGAGTCATCCGCGAGGACTTCGATCCGGTTGCCATCGCCACTGCCTATGCGTCCAATGGAGCTGCTGCGATCAGTATTCTGACCGACGAGCCGCACTTCAAAGGACGGCTGCAGTATTTGAAGAACATTCGCCGCGAAGTGAACATCCCGCTGCTTCGTAAAGACTTTATCATCAGCCGCTATCAAATTGTCGAAGCTCGAGCGGCCGGGGCAGACGCGATTCTACTGATCGCCGAATGCTTGGAGCAATCGTTACTGCAGGACCTGTATGACTTCAGCCGAGAGTTGGGCATGCATGTTCTGATGGAATTGTATGAACCCGAAAACTTACCTCGCGTGCTGGCCACAGGCTGCCCGATTGTCGGCATCAACAACCGCGATTTGCGCAACTTTGAAGTCGACTTGGACCATACGATTCGCTTGCGAGCGGAAATCGGGGCCGATCGTTGCGTGGTCAGCGAAAGTGGCATCTTTACCAACGAACATGTTCGCTACTTGAAGAGCCACCATGTCGACGCCATCTTGGTCGGCGAATCGCTCATGCGTCAATCGAATATTGGCCAAGCTGTGCAAGCTCTGCTTCACGCGACTTAATCCCAATTGGAGCGGCCCAAGCAGTCCAGCTCTTCCATTCAGAGTGGCGATAGCAGTTCGGCTTAGTTCTTTTCTTAAATTAGAGGATCAGAACGGCATGTGCGTCGTACTGCTACCATCCACTCGCTACATGGAAGGGCAGCTATTGAGCAAAGGGGTTTTCGGCTTCTTCCGGGACCGTCTTGAGAAACGCTTGATCCGCATCGCTTAGCTTGTCTACTTTGACCTTCAGTTCTTTGCCAGCGTCGGTGCGCAGTATTACCTCGCTGCCTTCTCGGCGGACCAAAGTTGCTTCGACTTTGAACGCCCCTGAGCGATCGGACCACGTCCGAACCGCACCTGCGTCGCCGACGTCTTCATCGTCGTCGCTGGCTCCTAGTTTTGGCTTCTTCGATTTTGCCAGTAGAGCAATCGTCTTGTCTTGAATGATCAAGTTCTCACGCTTGATATTGCAATCCCATGAGTCCGAGGGCCAATCCTTCCAATGGATATGCAATGTACCATCGCCGTTATCGTCCACAGCGTAGACCTCATACCATTTCGAACCCCAGCAAGCAAACAACACGGTACCCTTCTCAAGCAACAGTTTTTCAGGCAGTTTCTTTGTCTTGGGCGGCAGTGCGATGCGAATTGGATAATCGCATGTTCGACGCTTCGTGCCAAGCGACGAAGTGATACTAGCTTTCTCTTTCAATGCTTCTGCTCGACTCTTGAATTCGGCCAACGCTGTTGGATCTTTTAATTGATCCAACGTGGATTTGGCGACTGCAAAATCACCTCGCTTGTATGGCCATGAGGTATACATATCAGTGGAATCAGAGGCGACATGGATACCTGTTGTCGAGATAATGTAGGCTTCTAACCAATTGCCCGCTCGCTCGACCAGTACAGGCATCCCCTCCACCAGTTCAACCGCATCTGGCAGAGCGACAGCGTCATCGGGAATCGTGAGCAATCCGTTAGGAGTCACGCGAATCTTGGTAGTAAACTGATTGGGATTTGCTTCCAAACGTTTGAGAGTTTCTTTAGAGATTGCCAGCCAACCGGCTTTGGGTGTACGCAGATTGCGTGTGGTCCCACGGAGGTGAACGGTAGCCGAATTGCCATCCGACGCGATGACTTCCGCTTCTACCCATTGGCCATAGCGACCCATCATAACGGGAACGCCTGGTCGCATCAGGGTATACTGGTCGACGGCAACATGATCAGGTGGAAGCGATGCGGGAGGTTTGGAGCCCAACTTATGTTTTTCATAAGCAGCTTTTTCTTCCTCATTCCATGCGCGAGCCGAGGTTGACCCGGATGGGTTGCCAATGCGGATGGTGTTGGAGACAAGGCATTGGCGGGAAAGTGTTTCGGCCCAGGTCACACTGGTCGTAAAGAAGACCTCTAGATCTTTGGTACCGTCGCCGAAGGCACTGAACATAGAGGTCAGTTGGATGGAGCCAGATTGTGGGTTGGGCAGTGAAGCACCCAGGACTTGAGTGCTGCCGTTGGGGCCCCGAGCACCGATGGCGATAATGCCTGAGCCTTCACGAGTGCGAGAATAATCGAAGGTAATGCCTGACCGTCCGAAGCCATCCGACTGCGAGCGGATGTTAGACAATTGATACATAGGGGCATCTGGAGGTGCGACGATTAGCTCTTGGGCTGACAGGGACGGAACCAGGAGGCATACAGTCAACAGGAACACGAGATGGGCGAGACACTTGGAGGGAGCTTGGTGGAACATAGGCAAGTGGTCCGTGCTGCTGGAATTGGAAGATTAAATGCAGGTCGCAACTCGAAACATTATATTCGTCAGTTCAATCAGTTGCAACAGGCCACGCGTCCGAAAGCGATCTTGAATCCCATTAGGTGGGTTTTGCGAGCGACGAACACGCTCTAGCGAGGGAGTTTGGGAGTTTTGGTCGAGCGTGATGGTGAAGTAAACCGGAGCGACTAGAGCTTTGCGATCGTATCGGCATAGGCTAGAATTCGAATGCTTCGGGCTCATAGCTCAGTTGGATAGAGCAACGGATTTCTAATCCGTAGGTCGCAGGTTCGAGTCCTGCTGGGCCTGCTAGATGAATGGTGTGAATTTATGAGGCGTGCTAACGTTGTCCGCTAATCGATAGGCCGGAAACAACCCCAGGTTAGGTTGGTTCAATGCATGGGCCTCAGAAAGATGGCTTCATCAAGGGCGCCGCCCCTTTGGTGACCTATCGATTTTGTTGGTGTTTTGACTCGTCGAAGAGGGCAACGCCACTCGTTGGAAACAGCTCTTCTAAACTCTCATCATGATGCACTTTCTTTGCCCTGATGTGTCGAGGATTCCAAACGACCTCTTCGGACTCGCCTCAGCCGAACTATGTAGATGGCAATCACGATCGCAGCGAACAATACCAACACAACCGAGATGCTGACCACAAGCCAGGCTGGAAACACATTGCTGCCAAAGATCCAAAAAGAGAGGAACCAGACCAACGACACAAACCAAAATACTGCGGGGATGTCCCACCAGTCTGACTTGCTAGCTTCAGGACGTGGGGCCTCTGTTGGCTGAATCTGATTTGTCGGCGGCTCGTAGGGGTTGGGCATTTCGCTAATATATCACGCTGCGTATTTGGTCGCCGGATAATCAGCCAAGAAATCCTCAGCCGTGCACCACTCCATTTGCCCCGATCCATAGTAGACCAAAATCATGAATGGCGATTCGGAGATCCATGCGGAAGACATCGATACTAACAAGGTTGACGAAGCTGTGTTGGCTTTGCTGTGGTTAACGCAGTGCGGTGATAATCGAGCTTGGAAAGGGCACGATTGGGACGCGCTGGATCGTCTGCACCATAAGGGCATGATCCATGACCCCGTTGGCAAAGCAAAGTCCGTGATGCTTACGCCCGAAGGTATGGAACGCTGCAATGAGCTGTTTCGCGCCATGTTCCTTCGTCGCGGCGACTCCACTACCAGAAGCGATGACGGCAAAGAACTTGGCACATAGCCTTAGGTCACTTGCAACGTGCAGTCATCTGGCGGATGCAAAATGATGTGCTAACGAAGCAACCAGTTTAAGCGTCCGGATCGGCCTTGCCGTCAATCCTTTCGTCCACCTCAATTTCTGGTGGCAAAGGCTTCACTTTCTTGATGGAACTTTCGTACTCAGAAAGCTTGGAGTGAATCAACATCACGGTAATGGACAAGGTCATGCCGACCATAATGCCGACGATGACTAAAAAACTAGTGCCCAGCCACTTATCCAAATAGTGTCCGCCGAATACAAAGGCAAGCATCAGCAAGCCCGCCGCGATGGTCCTGGAGAAAGTGTTCAGTACATCGGCTGGTACTTGTTGAGCCATTGTTCTTTTCTGTACTGCATTGCGCAGTGACCTAGTGACGTTAGCGGCGAATCATCCGACGGAACTCGCCGATCAATTGCAGCGTCATGGGACCGACTTTGCCGCTGCCGATGGGTCGCGAATCAATTTCGACGACGGGGATCACTTCCGCCGCGCTGCCGGTCAAAAAGCATTCGTCGCAAACGAAGACATCGTGGCGAGTCATCGGCAGTTCATAGGTCGTGATGCCAGCTTCTTTGGCCAAATCCAGGACTGCATTGCGAGTGATACCTTCGAGGATACCCGCATCCTTGGGGGGGGTAAACAGTTCGCCATTCTTGACGATAAAAATGTTGTCACCGGTACATTCCGCCACTTCGCCTTTATGGTTCAACATCAAAGCTTCACTGCAACCGGCTTGGAGCCCTTCGATTTTCGCAAGGATGTTGTTGAGGTAGTTCAGCGACTTGATGCGGGGGCTGAGAGCCGCTGGATGATTGCGGATCGTGCTGGCGGTGATAATCTTCAAACCGTTCTCATACAATTCGGGCGGATACAACGCGATCGAATCGGCAATCACGATCACTTGAGGGTCCGAGGTGCGGTTGGGATCGAGGCCCAAGGCCCCTGCGCCTCGCGTAACGACCAAGCGGATGTAGGCATCGCTGAGGTTGTTGATTTTGAGAGTTGCGTTGACGGCGTCGGCCATCTCGTCCATTGTCATGGGGATGGTCAGCATGATCGCGCGAGCGGATTCGTACAGCCGCACGAGATGTTCGTGCAATCGGAACACTTTGCCACTGTAGCTGCGCAGGCCTTCGAAAACGCCGTCTCCGTAGAGCAGTCCATGGTCGTAGACGCTGATTTTGGCGTCTTCTTTGGCGTAAAACTTGCCGTTGATGAAAATCTGTAGCGACATATTCAAGTTTTCAGAAGCTAATTCGAAGGATAATAGGAACCCGTGCTGTCGGGGAGGTAAAGTAACGCAGCGGAATGTGTTCGGGACTCGGCACCGGTAAGCCAATAGATTACGGCGAAAGTTGAATTCTTTGAAGCGGCTAGGGCAAGTTAGGCTCTTTAGCAGCCAAAAAACTGGCTGGGTTTGGCAAAAATGCTGATTTCTGCCTTTTGCTTTGGTCTAGCCAACCTTACCGCAACGACTCACAATGGTGCGATTTCCGACAGTTCGGGTTCGCCGTCTGGTTCGCAATTCAATTTTTATCACAATCGGACAAATAAACAGTGGATCGAAGGTTTCTAGCTTGGTTTATGCTGCTGACCAGCCTGTTCTTTTTATGGAACCTGCAAACCCAGCGAGCGCGTCAGCGCGCACAAGAAGATGAACTGAAGGCCAAGCTGCAGGAAGTTGAAGAGCGACAAGCTGCAGAAGAGGCCAAGAAGCGGCTGGCAGCGACCCTGGCAGACTCGGATATCGCGTTGCCACCGGAGCCGGACCTGCAGTACTTTACTTTAGGCTCATTGTCGGCCGAGGATAAAAGGCCTTTGCTGATCACACTGACCAATCGCGGCGCGGCGCTCGATCGCATCGAACTGGTCCAGCGGGATGCAAAAGGTGCTTTCACCTATCGTTCTCTGGACAATCGAAGTGGCTACCCCGGCTATCTCGCTTTTCACATGGTCGCCGATGGCCTCAAGATTGGCGCGGTTCCCCCCGGCTCGCCCGCTCAGTTCGCTAACAGTACGAACCCGGCGTTACCTGACGGTCTGCAAGTCGGTGACGTGCTGGTCGACGTCGCTGGCTTCAAAATTCGTTCCCTGAGCGATTATCATGCGGCGATGAAGCCTTTCGATGCGGGCCAAACAGTCCGCTTTACTGTGCTGCGGCCCAGCGAACCACGGCTAACGCTGGCAGTCGCCAAGCCTATCAACGAACGCGCTTTTGAGATCCCAAATTTTTCCACAGACGCTTCCGACCGGAAAATTGACCCGAAAGCGAGACTGAAAAGCAATGCTGAACCAGCACCAGCGGCACCGCCTGCACCGGTCGATGCTGCAGCTAAACCCGACGCCAACGCGGAAGTGGACGCGGAGCAGATTGACGAAGTTTTCCTGGAACAAGCGGCTGCACCGGAGCTGACGAAGCTCGCTTTCGACTTGAAACTGATTGAGCAGCCACTGGATATTCTACGCAATACCAATCGGTATCCAGCCGAGCAAGTGAACGGCAATGAACAACGCAGCTCGCTGTTGACTACTATCGCGTCCATCGATGGATTGAATATTCGCGAGGGCAAGCGTTTCATGGAAGGTCTCGATGAATTGCTGACCCGAAACTGGGAAGCGAAGATCACGGCCGATGGCGAGGCGATTGAATTTGAATTGCCGCTGAAAGCATTCTTGGTAGGTGCAGGGATCGACGCCGATTTGACGTTAATCAAAAGCTATCGTCTCAAGCCGTTTGATGATTCCAACCCGCTAGGTAATTATGACTTCGACTATTCGACGACCATTCGCAACAATAGCGACAAGTTGCACCGTGTTGCAGTGCGGCAAGAGGGTTTGAGCGGCCTGACGTTGGAAGGCTGGTGGTATTCGGTCAAGCAAAGCACAAGCTTTAGCGCTGCGGGTGCGCGTGACGTGGTGGTTGCTCGCCAGGAAGGGACGCACGAACTGTTCTCTCGCTACAGCATTGAATCGGCTGCCAAATCGCAAGCAACGGACAAAGACGTACCTATTCTCGGCACAGGCGACGGCGAAGCAGCGCGGAACTTGCGATATTTAGGAATCGACTCGCAGTACTTTGTCTCTGCCTTCCTGCCACCCAAGAGTGCGAACAATGGCTTATTCGACTTAAGCCGCAGCGCTGCGATGGCGATCGCGGACGTCGAAGGAGCGGATGCGATTCAGAGCTACAAAGACATTGCGATGAACGTCGGCTTCTATTTTGACAGCCCAACGGCCGAGGTGACCAAAATTAATCCGATGGTCGCGAACTATCGCATTTTTGCGGGCCCTAAAGATCCGGAATTGCTGCAGCAGTATGGATTGTCCGACACGATTTATTATGGCTGGTCAATCTTTGGTATGGTTGCCAAACCGCTGGCGTCGATTTTGCATGGTTTTTACATGCTGGTGCAGAACTATGGCATCGCGATCATGATGTTGACGGTGCTGGTTCGTTCTTGCATGTTCCCGCTTTCATGGCGTGCTTCGATCATGGGCCAACGCATGCAGGAGATCGCTCCCGAGCTAAAGAAGATCAACGAATTGTACAAAGATGACTTGCAGAAACGCGGCATCGAGACGCAAAAGATCTACAAGAAATACAAATTGAATCCAATGGCCAGTTGCTTGCCATTGTTTATTCAATTGCCCATCTTTATTGGGTTGTACCGCGCGGTGAGTACCGACGTAGTACTGCGTCAAAAACCGCTAGTCCCCGGCTGGGATTGGTGCAGTAATTTGGCAGGTCCTGACCAATTGATGCTGTGGCCGACTTGGATGCCAGAGTATTTTGCTGGTAAGGGAACCGGTTGGTTTGGCCCTTATATCAATCTGCTGCCGATCGTGACTTGTTTGTTGTTCATCGTGCAGCAAAAGGTCTTGATGCCAAAGGCCACGGACGAACAAACGTTGATGACGCAACGTGTCATGATGTTCATGACGGTTTTTATGGGGGTCTTGTTTTTCCGTGTCCCGGCTGGCTTGTGCATCTACTTTATCACTTCCAGCATTTGGTCCTTGATAGAACGCACATTGGTTAAGAAATTTTTACCGCCTGCCAAGTTAGTCGCGGTGACCGATGAGGGTGGGACGATTCCCGATGCGCCCAAGCCGCGGCCAGACGGTCGCATGCAAAATCTCGCCGGAGCAAAGCCACCAGAAAAGCTTTCCGAAGTATTACCCTGGCTAAAAAAGCAGATGCAGAAGCCTAATGGCAACGACGCTGCAAGCTCAAGCAACAATCCGCGGCTTGAGTCAGATAAGGCGAACTCCACCGATGCTCAGCGGAATGCCAAACGCCGTCGGCGAAAATCAAAGTAGGGCTGCCGCTCGCAATGGAAGTACCGTACGGCGGACTTCCAAGTCCGTCGAGTCTTTAACGGACAGAGATGTCCGTTGGTACAATCTTTAACGGACAGAGATGTCCGTTGGTACAGTCCTAGGAACTGTCCCGATATAACTTCCGCATTTTCGTTTAACCGCGTGGGCATCGCCCCGCGCTTGTAGTGCGACAAACGCGGCCCGCTGGGCACGCGGTTAAACTAGGAAAGCCGGTCTATATCGGGAAGTTATTTCGGGACAAATCCCTAGCTGCGCTCAGTCCAATCGAAGCCGGACATCTGTGCGAGAGCTAATGTCAAAGCATGTGTCCCGTTGCGACGCCATCCGTTGGCTTGGACCGATTGATATAGCTGTTCAGCCAAAGCCAGACCGGGCATGAACAGCCCCATGCGGCGGCTTTCGGCTAACGCAATTCCCATGTCTTTAACGAAGTGTTCGACGAAAAATCCGGGGTCGAAATTGTTCGCAATGATCCGCGGTCCCAAGTTCGTCAGCGACCAACTGCCTGCGGCTCCGGACGAGATGGACTTGAGCACGGTCTCCAAATCCAATCCCGATTTGTAACCGTAGATCAACGCTTCGCACACGCCGATCATACCGCCCGCAATGAGCACTTGATTGACCATCTTGGTATGTTGGCCGCTGCCAGCGGGCCCTTGATAGACAATGGTTTTCCCCATCGCTTGCCAACAGGGCATCAGCGCATCGACGATCGCTTGGTCGCCGCCGATCATGATCGACAACGTCCCTTCGCGAGCTCCTTTGTCTCCCCCTGAAACGGGAGCGTCCAGCGCGTGCACGCCTTTGGACTTTGCCGTATTGTAAATCTCGACGGCCAAAGATGGTTCGCTAGTCGTCATATCGACCAACACATTGCCAGGCTTCGAGCCAGCCAGTGCACCTTGCTCGGGGCATAAAAGCACTTGTCGGACATCTTTGGGAAAGCCGACGATGGAAAAGATGATGTCGGAGTTTTCCGCTAGCTCGCGAGGCGTATTGGCCCAGGCGGCTCCTTGATCCAGCAAGGTTTGCGATTTGGATTTCGTGCGAGAGTAGACGGTGGCTGAAAAACCACTAGCCATAAGGTGGCCGCACATACTGGCTCCCATCACTCCGGTACCAATCCAACCAATTCGTGTCTTACCAGGCTTTATTTCAAGGCTCACAAGTGCTCTTTCTCAAATGGATGCAGTGCCACACTAAAAATTCAATAGACCGCTTTGCGCCGTGCTGTTCCTCGTACGATTGCCAATTGGATCGAGCGGTACTGCTAAGCCCGCGTACGCCTACGGCTAACGGTTAAACGAATACATCCAATCGAACGCGTACGCCTAACGATTAAACGCGATACCCGTTCAAGGAAGCGAGCAAGGGTTTGTCATATCGCCTTTAGGCGGAATTTGTTTGAATTCTCCACAGGCGCGCGTCCGGCTAAAGCCGGTACTACGAACAAAGACCGCGGTCTACAGTATCCTAGCACGACTTGCCAATAGTTGAATGCTGAAAACTTCCATAGGTGCCCAATGGCAGCACCTGCGACAGCATCACGCATGTTGTTCGAGTGAACACAAAGGCGAATGGCTAAGTGATAAAATGCCACAACGTGGTGCGACAGACGACCCGCATCTTTCGATAACGCGTCCTCTGTCGCCCACGTTGCGACGGTCCCCCTGCTTCTCGTTCACAGCTACTGCTGAATTGATGGTCGGATAGAAGCTTAGAATCCGACAAAGATACCGTTACTTAACCACTCAAAGTTATCAGTATGGATAACTGCCGACACTAGCACGAGCCGTACGTGTGGACTGCGACGCGGGCACGGCCTGCGTTTGATCGTTCAATCGACGCATCGTTTGCGTTGTCTTAGGCTCAATCGGTGATGGAATCTCTTCCGTGCCGGAAGTTCCTCGGTTATCAAACCTCAGCTCTTCACCGTCGTCCGCTGGCGTCGCAGATCCATGGCTGCGAACATTAGGTCCCAAACTTTGCAGGGAAGTCTTCACGGAAGCATCTGAAGTGGTGTTCATGCCCATGAACTGCTCGATGGGTCCCAGCGAGAACACGCCAGGTCGACTTGCTCCGTAAGGCAACTGTACCCCAGCGGATCGTTCACGTGCTTGTTGCTGAGCATCCCAGTATGCTTTCTCTGCCCATGGACCTTCTTGCAGCGCGATGTTGTTGTATTCCAACAGCGAGCCCTTCAACAAGTGAACTTGAATGATCGACTTGTTGTATTCCACCAACGCTCGGTAGTAATCTTGTTGAGCACGTGCGCGGCGTTCTTGAGCTCGCAGTACGTTGTCGAGGATCGCAGGCAGACCTTGGCCGCTGGTGTTCTCACCCTTTTCGAGCAAGTCTTGCCATGCTTGAGCGTCTTTCTCGCTGGCCGCCCATTGGTTCAGCTTGATTTGCGTTTGTTCGTAGTGGCTATTCATCAAGTTAATGTTTTCGCTCAAGGTAAACATCAATGCTAACTCTTTCTCACGCAGCACTTCGACTTCGCGAGCAAGTTGCAGTTGGCTGTTGCGAACCAAAGCCAATTGGCGTCGCGAACCAAATGCGTTGGGATTGAACTCCAAGCGAACCGCAGCTTCCTGATAGTTACCGCCCAGCAGTTCTTCAAAAGCACTGGCTGGTCCGGATGGAAAAGGCTCGTTGCCACCACTGCGACGCGATAGCTCACTGCCGACACCCAGCCAACGATAGAGCGCGGTCACATTGACATCGGGCAGGATTTGATTCTTCGCCGAAACCAATTCAAGTTCACGTTGTTTGACCACCCACTTTTGCTGACGCAGATCGACGTTTCGCAGCAACGCTTCGCCTTGAATATTCCACCAATCGAATTCCACACGAGCAACCGTTGGGTTGTCGATGGGACGCAGCAATCGGCCGTCTGTGGGCGACCAACCCATCAAGTATCGTAGTTCACGTTCACGACCGAAGACGCCGGGATCTGCTCCTGGCAGACTGCCGCCGTACAATGCCAGCTTCAATTGCGACTGGAACTGATGGACTTGAGCGTTGGCTTGAGCTTCCGCGTTGACGGCTACTTCGCCTAGCTTGTAGCGAGGTTCGACCGTTCGCCATACATCCAGCGAAGTGTTATATGCGATCTTCGAGGTCTCGACGTTCCAGTAAGCGAAGTACAAATCCCAGTACGCGTTTTCGACTTCTTTGACGACATTTCGTACGCGTTCTTCGTATTGATGCAACGAGATATCTTCATTGATGCGAGCCAAGACAACAGGGATGCGATTTACCATGGCACCACGTCCACGCAACAAAGGATGCTGCACTTGGACTTCAATGATCTGAGTGTAATCGGACTCAAATTCACGTCCGACGTTACGTGGATCAGCCGATCGCAATGGAATGTTGTTCGCACCGTATTGCGTTTGGGCACGAATCGAAGTCACGCCCCCGGTCGCCATCCGCTTGCTAATGGTGTTCTGATACGTCACATCGTCCGCGACGAACTGCTGCGGATTGAATGGATTGTCTGGAGCTACGTTACGGGCTCGGTCGGTTTTGTTGTAAGACAAGAAGCTCGAGTATTGTGCGTCAAATTCAGACAATGCGTCTTCGACACCGCCAACTTGATTCGCTCGCACGGCTCCTCGAGCCAGCAGTCGGTTACCGTTGCTATCCAGCGCCAACGGCTGCGTGTTGGCAGTGCTGGAAGTGATGGCGGGATCTAGGCCTGTGGTCAACTGCGAAGATGGCGACGACAGGATGCTAGTCGCGATATCTCCGGTGTTTTGATTGCTGCCAGGAACTGCTCGGACAAGCTTGGTATTCAATAACGCTTTGGCAATACATTCTTCCAGCGTAATGTCCATGAACTCATAGTCATGATTGTCTACGGTCAGCGGCGCGTAAGCTTGAGAAGCCTCTGGCAATGATTCGACGGCGACATCTGGATACTCCAGCTCGGTGGCTCGATCCAGGTAATGGGACAAATCGCCCGTGTCATTGAGATAGAAAGGACGCGTAGGATGGCAACCGGTCAGCAACAAAGCTCCGATTTGAAAACCAGCGATCCAGCGTAATGCTTTTTTGTTCATTTCCAGGGGACTCGACTTGGTGTTGCGCGGTGGTCGGCAAGTCTGACTCAATCCGATTCGAATCAAACAATGTGATCTAGCGATCACTAGCCGATTCATCCTTGCGGGATGACCTGCTACGACAAAGTTCCAAAACCCCCCCGGGTTTGTCCTGCATTCCAGTGTTGGCGAGCCCCCCGGCATTCCCAACGCTTGACTGCAATACACGACATTCTGGTGTATCGGCAATCGATTGGGAGAACTTTGAGGGCAATTGCAAAAACTTTCAAGTTTTCTTGCCCCAGCATCAAGTGAACGAGTAGCTACGCGGACTTGTTCGTACATCCCGCTGGTTCCTGAACCATTATCTGCCGTTAAAGCTGGATTCTGCCACGTTTTGGCGAACTGGTAAAAATGAGAAGTTTGGATGTAAGGGCAGAGGAGTTTGCCGGTATTCCCTGGAAGTGGGTGCCCTTGTTCGTAGTACCGCCTTCAGGCTGCTCGTAGTACCGCCTTGCGGTTAAACGAAGCCTGGGTAAACCCGTTAACAACTCGCAAGTTCGTGAATGGTTACGTTCTGCTGGCCGCGTTATAATCAAGCCAGACCGGTGACTTGATTTACACAAGCTATGCAGCCACGCAGTTTGCAAGCGTTCCTGGATTTGCGATTGGAAACGCCATTTGACTGATTCACCTTTAACGCGCGCTACGTTGCTACTTCGGTTGCGAGATGCGAAAGATGATGCTGCTTGGTCCGAGTTTTTACGCGACTATGGCCCCATGCTGTATCGGTTCGCTCGCAGTCGCGGGTTGCAGGATGCAGACGCTGCCGATGTGGTTCAGGATGTCGTGCGACGCGTGGGCTCGGCCATCGCGAGATTAGACTATGAGAAAGAAAAAGGTGGCTTTCGAGCTTGGCTGTTTACCATCACTCGAAATCGTCTGAACACGTATTTCGATTCCCAAAAACGTCGGGGAGCAGTTGGAAACGATACGGCTCAGTATGAGCAGTTGCAACAAACCGCCAACACCAGTGATGATTTAGAGCAGGACTGGGAGAAAGAACATATGCGGATGTTAGCCGCAAAAGCGATGCAAGAAGTCCTGCGAACGGTTGAACCCGCCACGTGGCATGCCTTTCGCCTGACGGCCATCGAAAACGTAGCCGCCCCAGAAGTCGCACATCGACTGAACATGTCGCCTGGAGCGGTCTATGTCGCCAAGAGTCGAGTGCTGGCCAAACTGCGCAGCGTTATCGATCGTTTGAACGTCGAAGCATGATACAAAAGGAAAATCCGATGGCCATTGCCACTCAAAGATGTCTACAACCCGGCGAGATTCAAGACTTGTTGCAGGGAACTGCCGACACGCAGGAACTGCAGCGGATGACCGAGCATGTTGGCGACTGCTCGGCCTGCCAGCGGTCGTTGCAATCAGCCGCCACGGGTGAAGTGGACGTGGGCTCGTTGGTGGTGAACGTAGATCAGTTGCAGCCAGCCAACGAGTCTGCTTATTGGCCTGCGATCAATGGCCTGCGCAATGCGGGCGATACATCACAAGCTGGTGATATTACTTCCGATTCTTGGCCGCAAGCGAAACCATCTCAGTTAAGTTTCTTGCAGCCTTCGGAGGATCCCGCCTACTTGGGCAAGATCGATCATTTTGAGATCGCTCGCATCATTGGACGCGGCGGAATGGGAGTTGTCTTGGAAGCGTTTGATACTCAACTGCAGCGCCAAGTGGCGATCAAGGTTTTGCATCCGGAGTACGCGAAGAATGAGATTGCGCGTCAGCGATTTTGTCGTGAGGCGCGCGCTGCCGCTGCGATTTCGCATGAACATGTCGTCTCGATGTATCAAGTGGCCAAAGAGAGCGAAGGTCAAGTCGCTTATCTGGTAATGCAGTTGGTGGAAGGCCCCACCCTGGAGGCCAAATTGGCCAACGGCATTCCGTTTCCTGCTAGTGAAGTCGCCCGAGTTGGGATGCAGATTGCAGCAGGTTTATCGGCCGCGCATAGCCGAGGCATGGTCCATCGCGATATCAAGCCCGCCAATGTCATGATTGAGGATGAAACCAATCGAGTCAAGCTAACCGACTTCGGCTTGGTGCGCGCTAGCGACGATGTGAAGCTGACCAAAACGGGCATGGTTACCGGGACACCATTGTACATGTCGCCAGAGCAAGCGGTGGGGGCTGTCGCGGATGAACGCTCCGATCTGTTTTCGTTTGGAGCGGTGATGTACGAAATGGCGACAGGCAGATCGCCCTTTCAAGCGCCGACGATTATCGGCGTCATGAAGCGAGTGATGGACGAAATGCCCGAGCCACCGCATCGCGTGAACAAGGATATCCCAAAGAACTTGTCGAACTTGATTATGGCTTTGCTGGAGAAGAAGGCAGAGAACCGTCCCGAGTCGGCGGCCACCGTAGCGGCCATCCTTGCAGGGATCTACGGCGAGTTTGGTCCCGTGTCGCCTTTGCAAGTACCGTCGGTTGCTGCGAGCGATCTGCGTCGCTTGAGCGGCAGCTATCTTGCGAAGGTGCGACGCTATGCCGTTGTGGCGATTGCCGTCAGCGTGATAGGACTTCTATTTCTGGGGACAGGTATCGGCGTTTGGCTGGCGACCAACCGCTTGGCAAGCAATGGCGACAACAGCAAGCTGGCCACGGACAACTTTCCTTCCATCTTGTTGGCAGGCAATCCAGGGACAGTGTGGTCCGTGGACTTTGTGCCGGGCAAAGATCAAATCATCGCCGCCATCGAAGACGGCTCGGTCCGATTATGGGACATCGCTAATCAAAAGATTTTGAAGAGCTTCAATGCCCATCGTGGCGTGATCTGGACCGTGCAGTACCATCCGACGCGTCCGCTGGTTGCGACCAGTGGCGATGATGGACTGGTCAAACTTTGGGACGCCGAATCCTTTGAGTTGATACGGCAGTGGAAAGTGAGCAATGCGGTGCGCGGAATCGCATTTTCGCCGGACGGCGCGTACATTGTCGCTGGAGACCGCGAAGGCTTGCTGCACATTTTCGAAATTGATAACGGCCGCGAAGTGCGATCGAAAACGCTGGTCGGTTCGATCATGGGCGTGGACTACTCCGGCGACGGCAAATTGATTGCGACCGTCGGCACCGACAAAGTAGTACGGGTTTTTGATGCGGCGACGTTGGAGGAGCGTCAAACGTTGGCTGGCCATCAGGGCTCGATCTACAATTTAGACTTCTCAGCCGACAGCGAATTGCTGGCGACGGTCGGATGGGGCAAATCGATCTTTGTTTGGAATACGACCACTGGAGAATTGGTCAAGGAGCTCAGCGGCAGCCATGGGGACACTTGGGGCGTGTCGTTTTGCCAGGATTCCTCGCATTTAGTTACGTCCGGGCATGATGGGCTGACCAGGATTTGGGACGTCGGTACCGGCCAGCAGCTTGTGGCACTGGGCGGCCACGAATCGACCGTCCACAACATCTCACTGGATCATGGGAAGCATCGTATTGCAACCAGCGGCAGAGACGGGGCGATCCGCGTGTGGGACTTGTCGAGCCTGATCGAGTAAGCTTGGAATAGATCCGGCGAAAACTGACTAGCAGAGGCTGTTACGCAGCCCATCGTCGCTTGGACCGTCTGCTTTTCTGCCCTGGGGAGAATTCGGGACGAACTATTTGCAACCGGTCGGGGCGCGAACTAGGATGCAAATAGTTAACTACCACAAACCCGATTGCTTCGTGCAAATCCAGCGTCTGATTGAGAGGCTGAATTCGGGTTTAATATGCTTTCCTGGGTTAGATGGGTTCCGGAATATTTCTATGAAAAAGTTCAGCGCACTTTTTTCTGCCGTTTGTGCAGTTAGCTGCATTCAGGCGTCGGCGAACGCTCAAGGCGTAATGGATGAAGTTTACGGTCGCGGCGTGCACGCTTATTTCGCTGGTCAAACCGACAAAGCGATCGAATGGCTCGATAAAGCCATCGCCGCTGGCAGCGAAGATCCTCGGGTCTACTACTATCATGGCTTGGCCATGATGCAGCAGTCTGGTGGCATTATTGATGCCGGAATAAGCGATTTTGAGCAAGCCGCCAATCTGGAAATCACCTCAGGCCGTGTCGTCAACGTGAGCAAGGCACTGGAGCGTATCCAAGGCGCGACGCGACGCGAGATTGAAGACATCCGCCTGCGAGTTCGATTGGAGAACCGTGATCGATTACCACGAACACCTGCGATTCCAGCTCCGGCCACGGATTTCAATTCGGCCACAGATCCATTTGATCGTGGTATGACTGGCGGCGAGCCTGAAGAAATGGGAACACCTCCATCCAGCAGAACACCAGCTCAGCCGGCCGATCCATTTGATACCGAGCCAGCGGCGCCTGCTCCTGCTGCAGGAGATGATGCCAATCCGTTTGGCGATGACGCTCCTGCGGGCGATGACCCCTTTGGTGCTTCCTCCAGCGATGACCCATTCAACTGATCGCGGGCAGTTTTTTGAAACAGCGATAAACTACTGAGCGGCTGGACTGTGGCGTGTCGTCCTGCCTGGTTGGGCAGCCGAGTCCAGTCGCTCAGTTCTTCGGACACGCGATCGATCTGGCGTTGTAGGCCGGAACAAGCAGAGCCACGCTTCGCCGGAACTTCGGTCGCTTGAGACAGATAACGTCACCGGCTCATTGGGATATTGATTGATCGGCTCTGCGCAGTTCCGGCAAGAACAATCGCGACCTTCTTACCGGCCGACGGAGCTTCCGCCTAAAGGCGGTACTACGAACAACTGCAACCTTGCTGCCGGCTTACATGCCGGCGAGCGTTCAAGAGCGTAGGCCGGAACAAGCAGAGCCACGCTTCGCCGGAACTTCGGTCGCTTGAGACAGATAACGTCACCGGCTCATTGGGATATTGATTGATCGTCTCTGCGCAGTTCCGGCAATAACAATCGCGACCTTGTTACCGGCCTACGGTGTTTCCGCCTAAAGGCAGTACTACGAACAACTGCAACCTAGTCCAAGGTCTTGATGCGAATGTCTTTAAATTCGGCCCACATCGGCTTGCCGGCGTGCAACTGCAGCGCTAAGACACCATCGAGCAACGCGGCATCCGATTCGTCGGTAAAATCCAAGATCAACTTGCCATTCATGAAATGCTGAATGTGATTGCCCTTCGCGATAATCACGACTTCGTTCCAATCATCCAGTTTGAAGATCTTTTGGAACTCTTCTTCGCTCACAAAGGTCTCCAAGGATTCTTTTCCGGAAGCGGTCCATTTGGCCTTTTCACCGGTTGCACAAATGCGTCCACGCTTGCCGCCTTCGTCATAAATGAAACCGGATACGTTCGGATACTTCAACTCGTTGCGAATCTCGTGTTGATAGCCGCGCACAACCCAATCATTGCGAACGCTGCCATCGGTAATGTGCTTGGAACGGTACTGGATGCCTGAGTTGTTTGACTCGTTGCAACGAAAGGACAATCGCAATTCGAAATCGCCCGTCTTGCCATCTTGCCAGATTAGGAACGTATTTCCATTGGCGGGGTTTTCTTCGGTGGTTTCGCCGTGAATCACGCCATCGCGAACGGACCACAGACGACTGTCCCCGCTCCATCCGGACAAATCCTTGCCATTAAAAATACTGGTCAATCCCGATTCAGCCGGCAACTTGGCGTCCGAGTCAGCACGCAGCGAGGAAGCGAATTGGAGACTTGTAACGGCAAGGCATAGACTTAAAAATGTTCGAAGCATCATTCAATCTTTCGATTTAGAGGAATCAGGGAAGGACCGGACGCTCAAGTCCGGTTGGATACGTGTTATCCAGTCGACATTATGATTGAAATGACGACCGATGCGAGTACAGGTGTAAGAATTGGCCAGCTTGCGGAATTCCGCTTGGTAGGTTCGTTATTGCAGTCCCACGATTTCGCACAGTGCATACCACTTGCGAAAAGCGGAAAAGGTATCCATCTTGCACACTGGTTCGCAAGCAAATCCAATCTCGCTGATTTCGATGTCGTCGCCCAGGACGATCAGCGACTCGCCGCCGCTGCGCTGGTCGGTTTCTTGATCTGAGAATTGAGGAGCGATTTGCTGCATCGCTTGATGGACCACCCAGACCGCGGCATGTTCAGCCGAAGGGCTATCGATGATGCGTCGTAGGTTTCCGCTTTGCACGTAGAATTTTGCCATTTGAGTCTTCCTGCTGAAACTGTTGGAGTTCGAACGTAGCAGCAAACCGTCTAATCCGCTTACCAGACTTGGCATGCGTCGTTTGCATGGAAGTACTATCGAGGCGACCGATGACAAGTGTGGTCACGGCGGAAGGCAAGTTCAAAATATTTTTCTTCGCCGAGGCGCACGACGACTAACTTCAATCCACCACCTAGTGGCAAACGACGATTGCGTTTTGCGAGCAAAAGCGTCGGTGGTGCAGATTGTCCGACTTATGCAGTAAGTGCCAGTTCTGCTTCAAGAATCGAATGTAACGTTGCCGATGCTAGATTAGAGAAGAGACCTTGGTTTCGTCAAAGGGCGAAGCGTTGTGGGTCCATCGAAGCACAAATCTTGGCTCGTGGAGATATCGGAATGTTCCGAAAGAAACTGATCGCAGCAGCATTTGCCGCCGCTGTTTTGCCTGGAATGATTTCCGTGGCCAGCGCGCAGCAACCGCAAGCATACGGCTCTGCATGGGGTGGCAACAGCGCACCTCGCGACTTTAATCGCTTCATGCACTACCCTTACGTCTACTACCCGCAGAACTACTACGGCAGCGAGTACTACCGTAGTGCTGATAGCATGTACTATCGCTATCCGCCTGAAATGCAGATTCCGGTCTACAACAAAAAATGGCATAATTACTACCCAACAGGGCAACGCTATCACTGGGGCCACCACTTCATTTTGGACGTGTTCTAAGCGTTCGGCTGGCACCACAGCAAAATTCAAAGTCACACTAACGCGAAGCTCACCCCTTCGCGTTTTTTATTGGCTTGGCCAGTTTTTGCCATACTCAAGAGGGTGCGAAACGTGGCTAAGCATGCTAAACTTTGCCAATTCGGTTTTCGTCACCATGAATTCCCATACCACAGGTTGAATCTCCAGTGAACAACAAAACTTTGCAACCAAGCCACTTACGATTTCTGTCCACGTGCGTGTTGTCGAAGTTTTTCTGGTTCATGCTGGCTATGTCTTTCGTTGGCTTGACTCAAACAAACAGCAGTCTTGCTCAAGAGGATGTGACCACGACATCTGTAGTGGAAAATATCCCTGATCCAGCAGTCGCGCCGAAAGGCTTAGACAAACGTATCGACGAGGCCTTCGCTCCGATCGCTGGCTGGTGGGAAAGCTTGGTCTTTACATCGGTTCCGATCGGTGGTGGCAAGAAAGTGCCAATCGTTTTGATCGTGCTGGTGCTAAGCGCGGTATTGTTTACGATTTCATTTGGATTCATCAACGTTCGGTTGTTACCGTTTGCAGTCCAAGTCGTCTGCGGCAAGTACGACGCGATGGATCACTCCGAAAAGAATGCAGAAGCTCCGCCGTCGACGACTGCTCCGACATCAGACTCCAATGCTCTGCCAACAACCGAGGATAATCAATCAGGGGAAGTCTCGCACTTCCAGGCATTAGCGACTGCTGTTTCTGGCACCGTTGGCTTAGGCAACATATCAGGCGTTGCCGTCGCAGTGGCGGTGGGTGGTCCAGGCGCAACGTTCTGGATGATTGTGTGTGGCCTGTTGGGCATGTCGACTAAGTTCGTGGAATGCACCTTGGGCGTCAAGTATCGTGATATCGAACGCGACGGTACAGTGCATGGCGGGCCGATGTACTATTTGCAACATGGGTTAGCGGATATTGGTCTAGCTCCGCTGGGCCGAGCACTTGCAGTCATATTCGCACTGCTATGCATCGGTGCTTCGTTTGGTGGCGGAAATGCGTTTCAAGCCAATCAAGCGACGCAGCAGATCATCTCGATTTTTGGAGTGGAAAAAGGGGATGTTGATCAAAATGCGTTCTCGTTCCGAAGTGTTCTTGCGTATTTAGTGGAAAGCGGAGCCGCCGGTGCAACCATCGGCTTGATTTTGGCCGTCTTGGTAGGGGCCGTGATCATTGGAGGCATCAAACGTATCGCGAAAGTAACCGAGAAGATCGTACCCTTGATGGCGATCATCTACGTCATCGCAGCGTTGATCATTATCCTGTTCAATATTCGACATCTGGGGACTGCTATTTCAGCGATCATCACGGGAGCGTTTGATCCGGTCGCTGGTGTTGGCGGCATGCTTGGCGTAATCATTGTGGGCTTTCAGCGAGCGGCATTCTCCAATGAAGCTGGAGCTGGCTCAGCCGCCATCGCTCATTCAGCCGTCAAGACACATTACGCTGCCTCCGAAGGCGTGGTTGCTTTGCTAGAGCCCTTCATCGATACAGTAGTCATTTGCACAATGACAGCTCTGGTCATTGTATTGTTCAACATCAATGGCACTTTCGCTTATGGGGATGTTGTCAATAATGCGGTGCTAATCGACGGCCAGCGACTTGGCGGTGTTGATTTGACGTCCGCGGCCTTTGACAGTGTTTTGCCTGGCTTTCGATACATGCTGACGGTGGCCATTGTCTTGTTTGCTGTCTCGACCATGATTTCGTGGAGTTACTATGGTCTACAATCGTGGAAGTACATTTTTGGTCGCAGTCAGACTTCCGATTTGACCTACAAGCTAATCTATTGTGCCTTCATTGTGATTGGCGCTGCGGCAACACTCGATTCGGTAATTCGTTTTTCCGACGCGATGATTCTCGCGTTGGTGTTCCCCAACGTGCTGGGACTTGTACTGTTGACTGGTAAAGTCAAAAAGGAACTGAGTCGCTACTTGGCGGCGGTAAAAGCTAACTGAGTTGCCAAAGAACAAACGGTGGCTGCGGTCCACTTATCTTGTCAATTGCTTGGCATACTCAAGGCTGCGGTCGAGCAGACTTTTACCGGAAGCAGCAAAGACGACCGACGCATTTCCATCTTCAACAAACTCAAGTTCTGAGGCCTGCTCATTGAGACTCAAAGCGACTTCATAGTAAGCCTTGGAGGCATCGCCACCGCGCCAAGCGTCCTTTGAAAAAAGCTGCTGCTGCTGACTGCTTGCGGCTTGGATCAAGTGCGAGATCCTGCTGACTGATGCGTGAAACACGGCATGCGGATATTGCGCAATGCGCACCTTGGCCGACTGCCCCACAAAGACGGCCGCTCGATCTTCTTGTCGCAATTGAATCTCAATGATTGGCTGACGGTCCGCCGAACAAGTATATCCCAGCAAAGTCCCTTGCTCTAATCGACGCCCAATCATGGATGCGGTGAGGATTGAGTTGTGTTGGCCGACCGATTGCGATGCAGCTAAACCTGGCATGGAAAACGGGATGGGCGTTTCAAGCATGGGCAAGGCCGTTGGAACAAAGTGTTCTGCTGCTCGAACCTGCATCGCATAAGCAGCGGACTGACGCTGTAATAGTTCAAAGCGTTGTTGACGCAAACGGCGCACAGTCTCTAGTCTTGGCAATTGATCGAAGGCGGCCTTCTGATAGTATGCCGCTTGCTGTAGCACCGATTGTTTGGAATCAATTTCGTCAATCGATTGCAGAATCCGCATCAATTCACGATCGGCCGAATGACGGGCAAGTCGGATGGTCGTGCCGTCGGAACGTTCTATGCTTTCCAGAGTCGTGGTAGGAGTTGATACATAGATCGGCTGCCGGTCTTGGGTAACGACTAAACCACTAGCTTGAATGCGACGGGGCAGAGGAATGAAAACCGAGGCCATCAGGCAAGCTGCGGCTAAACTCCAAACGATCGCTCGTCCCGCTCGCTGCCAGAGGCGGTTGGCGGACCGAGCCCCCGAGGTAGGAGTGCTTTTCGTAGCCTGAAAGAATCCCTGCCGTGTCGGCTGGGCTAATCGCTGGTCAAGACTGGTCGCGATGCCTAGCACGACAATCATACTGACCATCGTCCACCCAATCTCCGTGACACGCCAAGCGTGGCAGGTCATCAAAAGTCCGACCATGATTCCAAATGCGATCGTATAGCGATAAGCCTTCGCGATCGGGGCATATAATCCCAAGAAGCATAGCAGTGAAAATGATTCGTGGCGAATCCTGGAACCGATCGCCGGTGGCTCGATCAACAAAAGACTCCGAAACCAAGATTGCCAAAGCTGATAGGACGAGCGGTGCAAATCCGCCAATTCCAAGTAATCGCAAAGTATGTGATAGCCGTCATACTTCATCAATGGGTTGGCATTGAACAGAATCGATGTCCCAAGACAAATGGCAATCGTCGCAAAAGCCAACTCTTGCAGTAGGCCCGTCCCCGAGAACAACCACACCCAGATAGCCAGTGCTGCGACGATCAATTCTACGTAAACACCGGCCGCAAAGACCGCCATGCGAGCTCGTCGACTGGAGATTCGCCAAGCATCGGTCACATCAACGTAAGGAAATGCGATACACAAAATCCGCATCACGCCAAGCTCGGTACAACGAGCTCCTTGACGAACACAAACGACGGCATGTGCAGCTTCGTGCATGAACCTCGTTACGACCAAAATGATCAAGCAGCCGATCCATAGACTCCAGTTTTGAATGGTCCCCAAGCTGATCGCCGCACCCCACGCAGCGGCATCAATGCGAGTTATAGCCAACATTAAAGCTAAACAACTGACGGCAATAAACGCGAGCCAAAGGGGGACCGATAATGGGCCAAAAAGCCAATCGACGCGTGGCGCGAGAATCGTAGCAATGCGTTGCGGGCTTCCCAGTCGCAGCCGCTGGTACAGCAATGAACTCAGTGTGCGTTTTAAACCAGATAGCCACTGCGATAGCTCAGACTTTCGCTGGAGTTGCGGTCGTTGAAGAGGCTGCGTGGTTAAGTCGGCCGACTCTTGCTCCAGCCGCTTCTCGGTCGCTAGGTTCAGCAGCAAGTGATTCCGCTTGGCGAACCGCAAGGTCTCTTGAATGCGTTCCAAGGAAGCTGCCTCAAGCGTAAACTCATGTCGTAATCGCTGAATCGCGTCTTTCAAACGAACCGAACCGTCCAAGCTCTGTAACAGTTTGGCGTCTAGGTCTTCGCAGCGATAATGTAGGTTGCTCACAGGATCGCTCAAGATCCACCATGAACGCTGTGTACCGACATGTTCGGTCCATTCTAGGTTCTTCCGTAACGCTACAAGATCGACGTCTGCTTGCGATTCGACCAGCCAAACTGCATCATCCATGATCGTTCTACTTTTAGTCTAAGATTTGCATAGTGACGAGCATGCCGGGCAACAACTGCCAGTACCCGTTGGCTTTATAGTTCTGAATCGTGGCGTGAATACGGACGGTACCAGCACTGGTGACTTCAGGGTCAAAGTGGGTGATGCGACCGCCTACGCGATTTGATTTGTCGCTTGCTTCCATATACGGCAAGGTGACCCAAACGCTGCGTCCAATCAACAACGAGGGGTGACGTCCTTGCAATGGCACAAAAGCATCGACGCGCAGCTCGCTCAATCGAACCAGCGATGCGATACTTTCGCCTGCTTGTACCCATTCGCCTGCCCGTTTGTTGCTTTTGGTCAATTGGCCATCGAAGGGAGCGGCGATTTCAAATTTCTTCAATCTCTGTCGAATGGCTTCAAGGCTTTTCTGAGATAGATCCGCTTTGGCAAGCAACTGCTTTCGAGCAAGCTTCTCATGTTGAAGCTTTAATTGCGCTTGCTCTAGGGACAATTGGCGTGAACGCAGTTCCGCTTCACTGGCCGCCCCACGTCGATCGATTTCGCGATAGTTTTCCAAAGCGATTTTCGCTTCGTTTAAAACTGATGCCGCAAATGCTTCGTCCGTTGTGTCGTTGGCGATCTCTTTCGCCAGTGCGGCGTTGGACATGGCGATGCCCTCTTCCATAAGTACAGCGGTAGCATCCAATTTGGCAAGGATCTGTCCAGACTTAACTTCGCTACCTGGTTGAATATTGAATTCGGAAAGCACCCCTGTTTCTTGAGCGGGCAGTTCGATAGCATCGATCGCGAACACTGGGCAGTTGGGCAAAACCATGCCTTGTGCGCTGTCAGGTGCAGCGACACTCGTAAAATTTTGGGCATGTGAAATAACTGTCAAAGGGAACAGAACGAAGACCGCGGACAGAGCGGAGCTTCGAACGGCAAATATGCGTTGCCTTTCGCTGCGAATCGATGGATACCTCTTAGTCGCCTTTCGCTCCACGAAAGCAGCATTCCTCATCGCAACTTTTGCGGAGCAAAAGGCGACTCTCCTGTAAAGTGCTCGCGCGATGACATCAATAATCTTTACAACCATAACCGTACCTTCGCCCATAGATTGAGCACGAGATCACGCGACAATACCCAAATAACCGGTTGTTTCCCCACGATGACTTCGACGGTCGCCGTCGCTCCTGGCGTTAACTGAGGCACCATCGCAGGATCCACGGTGGCATAGATGGGAACAATGGGTAAACCATCCAAACTGCGATGCAGCACATATTGGCCAGCGCTGGTTGGCTGAACTTGCAAGTCGATAAGCTTTAGCGGCGAGCTGTCCAAGCGACACTTCAACACTGGCTGGCCCATAGTGCTCAAGTAATCTAAGAATTGGCCAAGGTCTTCTTCTCGCAATGCAATCTCGAACCCCCAATCGGATTCAGGATCGTAGATTGTGGCCAACGGTTGCCCGAAGATGACAGGCTTATTGTGAAGCAGCGAGTCGATCTTCCAAGTTCCTACGACGCCTTTAATGCGAGCTTGCACTTCAAGTTCTCGCATTTGCTGTTCAAGCAGCGCGAGACGTTCGGCTTGAGTGCGCAGGATGACCGACAAAGTCTGCATTTCGCCTTCTAATGACGAGCGTTGTTGCGGCGGCAGATCGCTTGATCGCAACAAATGCATTTCGATATCGCGTCGTCGTTGCTCATTCTCCACGCGTTCAGCGACCAGGGACTCATATTCATTTTCCAAGTCGATACTCTTGATGCGTAAGATCGGTTGTTGAGCCGTTACGGTTTGGCCATAACGCACCAGCACATCATCGACGATTCCTGTCGCGGGCGAATACACGGTTTGCAGTTGCGCTGGCACCAGGGTGGCGGGCGCTGTGAGTGTAAGTGGCACAGGAATGCAACACACTGCTGCAAACACGGCCACCAGTAGCCCAATCCGCGTCGACGGTTTGGCAAGAATCCGGCGCACGACGGAAGTCGACTTGGGCCTGCGATTCTCGCGCAGAGTAGATCCAACGGGACTGTGCTGCAGCAGCTCGGTCGACAACCGTACCACCGGCGCGATTTCGGCCATCCTTTGGCTCAAATCCTGCGGCAAGTCTTCAAGCTCGTTACGATACCAAAACAGCAGTAGGCCTACGAAATTCGGATGCTGCTTTCGGTTGGACTGACAAGCGTGTACTGGAAGCCAAGCGATTGCTTGGGTACCAAACAATTCGTGAAGCTTGCGTTCGGCTGGATCATCTGCAGAAAAGACTGCGGTGACTACCGCGGGGGAATCTGCAACATCGATCGCCGCGCGGCGTTGGAAGAACTTGGTCAACTCAAGAAATGCGGTGCCTTGTTCGGAGATGCGAAGTTCATTCGCTCGACAACTTAGTTTGATCGTCGTATGTAAGTCGTTCTGATACGCGTAGAAAGCTTCATCGGCTTGCGCCCAGTGCATGATCGTTTTGACCACGCTTGTCTCTTCGATCTGACCCAAGTCTTTGGGGGAAAGCGTGGCTGTCAGGCCCGTTCGATGTGCTTCGTCCAGTCGCGCTGTGATTTGTTGAGCGGCCTCAAAGACACTTTTGGCTCGTTTCAACTCACGCAGTTCAAAGCTGCGTAGAAAATCTGCGACCAGTTCTGATATTTGAACCACGAATCTGAGATAGCCGCGATGCGTGGCAGGCCCGCCGGAAGGAGTGAGGACCGCTTGTAGCCAGAACCGACACCCGCGAGTCTCCATACGTACCGGTGCATACACTAAACAGTAAGGGCTTGTGTTCGGAGGTCGTCCTGACGGCGAACTGTGTAGCGAAGGAGGCACCAGCGTCGGTTGTTTATCGCTGGCAAGTACATGCAGAATCGCCGCATGCTCTTGCGAAGGATGACCTTCTGGTTCCGATAGCTCCGATGCTGCCTGCAGACTGGCGATTGGCTCGGCGGCCAGTTCTTCGACCGCTTCGATGCGACGCTCGATTTGGAAAAGTGAGTCAAACGGATCGACTTCTGACTTGCTATCGTTTCGCTGTTGTGAAGTGTCCGCAGCTAGCAAGCAGGCAGGCAATTCGATCGCCGACGCTACGGACCATTGTCCCTCTTGAGAAACTTCCCAAATGGCAACGCCGACGGCCCCCATTGCTTCCCGCATGCGTTGCAACGCGATTTGAAAGAACTGCTCGCGATCTTTCAGTTGACGCGAAGCCGCTGCGATATCAGCGACCAGGGCCGCGATTTGGGCACGCGTTTGTCGTAAGTGCTCTGGCTGCAAGTCGAGCACGCCTTCCATCTGGGGAAGTGTAGCGGTACTCGATTCTTGCGAAACCGGCGACATGGTCATGCTTTACCAATAGGGGGGAATGGTTTGTCCAAGCGACACGATTTGACTACCAAATTTATCCCTCTGCATGCAATGGAAGATTGAATACTCCGACTTTATCGCGATTTTAGAATTGATAATCGCATTGCATTTGTCTCGCCGTTTCGCTACTAAACAAGTCCACGACACCATTGTGCAAATTCCATGGAGGGTAATGCGCATGCAGGAAAAACAACCTAATTTGACTGTCCTACGCAGACTGACAACAGTCGGTGCGGTGGGGCTAGTGATGGCCCTTGCATTCATGCCGCAGGCACGTCTGCTGAGCCAAGGGGCCGATAGCGTCCAATCTGCTCTGCCGGCATTCAATGAGCCAAAATTCAAAGACCGGCTCTTTGCCTCCGGCGGTCCAACGCTGCGAGATTCCAAGAATGGCAAGCAGGTGACTCGAGTCATGATCGAAGGTAACGAATCGATCTCGGAGCACAATGTTCTTTCGCATATGCAAACACGAGAAGATCGCATCTTCGACAGCGATGTTTTTGCTCGCGACATTGCGGAACTTTATCGAACCGGCTTCTTCCAGCAGATTCGGCCAACGTTCTTCGAAGACGAAGCGACCGGGACCGTGCAGATCAAGCTGGTGGTTACCGAAAAACCGACCATACGGAAAATTACTTTCCACGGTAACCGCGTCTTCAGCGACAAGAAGCTGCTGAAGTATTGCGGCTTTCAGGTCGGCGACCCCATCAGCCCTCATACCGTACTGGCGGCTCGAAATCGTCTTGAAGAATACTATAAATCCGAAGGCTTCAATCATGCCAATGTCGAGGTCCACGAGGGCGACAAACCCAACGACCGCGAGATTGTCTATCGCATCAGCGAAGGCGAACTGGAACGGGTCGCAAGCATTCGGTTTATAGGCAACGAGGCCTTCAACTCGGAGATCTTAAAGACAAAAATTCGAACCAAGGACGGCAATCGGTACATCCCCAAGCTCACGATGTACATGTTCAATCGAGCTTCGCTGGATACGATCGAAGATGATGTGATCGGGCTGACCGAATACTACCGATCGCTGGGATACTTTGATGCGCGCATCCGCCACACCATGGAGTACGATCAAGCGGGCAAGTTTGTCAATCTGACCTTCGTGATCTCAGAAGGCAAACCTTATCGCGTCCGCAATGTATCCGTCGAGGGGAATCAATACTATCCCACCGAAGCGATCGAACCCTTTCTCGATGTGAAAGCGAACACCGAGTATCGTCAAGCTCGCAAGATGAAAGACGAACGCTTTCTGCGCGATGCATATGGCTCCGTCGGATTCATCTTTTGCGAAGTGATCGCTCGCCTGGAACTGGACCCAGAAAACCATCTCGTCGACATCGTCTATGAAATCGATGAAGGCGACATCTATCGCTGCAGTGATATCAATATTCACATCAATGGCGATAAATCGTATACCAAGCAGCGAGTCCCTATGAACCTGATGGGCTATTTGCGACCTGGTGCAATTATCGATGCTACCGAAGTTACAAACGCGAAACGTCGTTTGAGTAACAGCACGATCTTTGAATCCAATCCAGCCAACGGAGATCCACCCCGGATCGTAATTCGTCCTTTCAATGAAGATGACTTAAAGGGCAGCTTTGAAGACAACTTCTAATGCCAATGCTTGAACAACTAAGATTTGCCAAGCTGCAAGCAACCGTTGCAGTTTGCCTTGAGAAACAACGCACTCTTCGAACTAGACCACAATGATATCGCAACCAAAAACTACGAAAGAGCCATCGCCAATGCGGAAGTTGCGATTGTTTTTGCAGCCGCTTGAGCAAAGCACAAGTGCGCAGTGCATGGCTTTGGGGAGTCGTGCAAACCGCCAGTTTTCAGCGTGTGACATGGTGCAGCGAGTGCTTTGTAGGTGGGTGACGTTTTTGTGCGCAGTGCTGGGCATGAGCCTGCTGTCGATGCCTGCAACAGCTCAAGATATCCCCAATCGGTACAGTAACCAGCCAAGCTTTCAACCTCAGCCAAGCTTCAATAATCAGCCCAACTACAACCAATTGCCCGCTCCGAACTCCGGTTTCGCGCCGGCTTCGGACTATTACGGTGCGCCGACCATCACCAGCGATCCATGGGGGAACACAACTCAAATCGCCCCCCCTCCAGTAAATAGCCAGTCGTTTGGTGCGCAACAGCCCTATGTCACGCAGCAGCCATTTACAACGCAGCAGCAGCAGTTTGCAACTCAGCCACCATTTGGCAACCCTGAAAACGTTCAAGGCTTCCCCGTTCCGAATCAACCGATGATGCCCGGCAACACACTGCCAGCTCCGGTTGGGCTTGGCGATCCGTTGCCGCCGCTCAGTTCACCATGGACGATCAATGCCAATGGAGCCAACACCAGCGGGCTGTATCAACCGCGAGTCCGCGACGTTCCGATCGATGTTTATTTGCAAGAAGCTCAAACGGGGCGATTCATTTTGGGTGGTTCGGTCAATACCGACTTAGGAGTCGCTGGGCAAGTCATCTTGGAAGAGCGTAACTTTGATATCACGCGTTTTCCGCGCGGGTTTCGCGATCTCTTCAACGGAGCATTCCGTGGGGGTGGGCAAAACTTTCGTCTGGAAGCGGTACCCGGTAATCAAGTGCAACGCTATTCGGTAGATTGGACCGAACCGAATCTGTTTGGTTACTCGCCGTTCAGTTTGTCCGTCGGCGGATTCTTCTTCAACCGCATCTATCGTGATTACGACGAAGAACGGTTAGGTGGTCGTGTCGCGATCGGCTATGTGGTAACGCCAGACTTGCAGGTAAGCTCCGAGATTCGTTTGGAGAATGTTGAAATTTCCGATCCGCGAGTCGCCGGTATTCAGATTCTGGAACGCGCTTTAGGTGACAACGACGTTTATACAGGTCGCGTTCGATTGACTCACAACACACGCGATAGCCCGTTCTTGCCTACCGAGGGCCACTTCTTCGAAGCGATCTATGATCAAGTCTTCGGTGAATACGATTTCCCTCGTATCCAGTTGAATTACAGCCGTTACTTCCTGATTCGCGAGCGAGCCGACGGTGGTGGACGTCACACTTTGACTTCTGCACATCGTCTGGGTTTCAGCGGCGAGGACACTCCGATCTTTGAAAACTTTTTTGCTGGTGGTTTTACGACTTTGCGAGGTTTCCGATTTCGCGGTGCAAGCCCGACGGAAAACACTGTGCAAGTTGGAGGACGGATGCAGTTCCTCGGTTCGCTGGAATACATGATGCCGCTGACGGCCGATGATATGTTGCGATTAGTAACGTTCGTCGACTACGGTATCATTGAACGCGATATCGATTTCAACTGGGACAACTTCCGCGTGGCACCAGGACTTGGATTGCGTGTCGCAGTGCCAGCGATGGGACCTGCCCCACTGGCGTTCGATTTTGCATTCCCGCTGAACGAAGCAGACGGCGATCAAACGCAAGTGTTTAGTTTCAGCGTCGGTGTGACTCGATAGATCATTTCACGATCCTCAGCGGTATACGCCATCATGGAAAACTTCACGATCGATCTGGATGTTTATGCAGGTCCTTTGGATCTGCTGCTGTATCTTGTTCGACGTGAAGAACTGGACTTAGTCGATGTCTCGCTGGCGAAGATCACGCACCAATTCATCGACTTTATCGAAGTGCTCGAAACGCTGGACATCGATGGCGTGGGCGATTTTTTAGAGATTGCCGCGCTGCTGGTGGAGATGAAAGCGAAAGCAGTCTTACCAACTCCACAAGAGGAACTGGTATCTGAAGCCGCCGCGTTTGACGAACAAGATGATCAACTGGTCTTGCGATTGCTGGAGTACAAACGCTTCCGCGATGCCGCAAGTGTATTGGAAGAACGTGCTATCGAGTGGCAAATGCGTTATCCGCGGTTGGTCACCGATTTGCCCACACGTTTCATCGCTACCGAAGATCAACCTTTGGAGCGAATCGAAGTTTGGGATTTAGTCAGTGCCTTCGGTCGCATTCTACGTGAACGCCAACCAGCCCCAACAGAAACAGTGATCTACGACGAAACGCCGATGCATGTGCATATGCGTACGATCCATGAAAAAGTCATTGCTCATAAACAAATTGAATTGCAGTCGCTGTTTGTACCTGGCCAGCACAAGAGCACGTTGGTGGGGCTTTTCCTGGCGACGTTGGAACTAACGCGGCATCATGGTTTAGATGTGCGGCAAGTAGGATTGGACGGTCCGTTGCTGTTGATAGCAGGTGAGCGATTCAATCCCGAACTCGAGGTGGCTGAGATCGATAACATGCTCGCCGAGCAATTGAGCTCGTCAAACATCGCGTATCGACCTAGATAATTTTCTCATCATCGATTTCGTTTAACCTTAAGTCGCAGAAATGGAAGTATCTCCCGGACAAGCCGGGAGCATTGGAAAGACAGAAGGCCACAAGGCACATCGTTCTGAGATCGCGAGTTTTGAGCGCCCGTTGGGCTTGCCCCAACGCGTCGCAATAGGATTGGTGTTGCTAAGTTCGCTGGGCACGCTGTCTAGAACTCCAAAGCGGTGTCCGATGGGGGCAAGCCCCAATCGGACATGCTCGCACGTCATGCTTTAGGGCACCAATCCCATGGCGAAGATTGGGCAACAGAATGGGGGCAAGAGAATGGTTATATCGCTCTTAGCGCACCAATCTCATGGCGAAGACTGGGCGCATCGCCCCGCTGCGCGTCGATGCTTGCACCACAGCGTGAACCGAATCCCACTGGCTTGTCCAGTGGATGGTTGGGTTTCTCGCTACAGCAAAGAGCCCGCCATAACGGGAATCCCACCGGCTCGTCCGGTGGATCGTTCGGTTCCTCGCTAGTTAACATCGCTCTCTAGCAAGAAACGGAACGATCTCCTGGGCAAGCCAGGAGCATTAGCGTTAAAGAGGTTGTATGGTCGTAAGCATGTAGCTAGAAACGTAACAATCTCCCGGACAAGCCGGGAGCATTGGAAAGACAGAAGACCAAGGCACAACGTTCGGAGATCGCGAGCTCTGAGCGACCGTTGGGCTTGCCCCAACGCGTCGCAATAGGATTGGTGTGCTAAGTTAGCGCACCAATCCAATGGCAAAAACTGGGCACATGGTTGCCCCGCCCGAAACGGGAGGGTGAAATAGAAGTGTTACGTCGGCGTCTGATGGTCATTCGAGCGCCTTCTCGGAACACTATTGTTAGCGGTGGTGATTCAAGATCAGTCCAAGAATCTCCGTTCGGCTCGCCTGGTCTTCGCGGAAAATGCCGCGTAGAGCGCTTGTCACGCACAAGCTACCTGGCTTCTTGATGCCACGCATGGTCATGCAGGAATGCGTGGCCTGGACGACCACTGCCACGCCGCGGGCGCTGAGTTCTTGCTCGACTAAGTCTGCGATGGTCTCGGTCATACGCTCTTGGACTTGGGGGCGACGAGCTACTTCATCGACGACGCGAGCTAACTTGCTCAGCCCGACCACTTTACCGTCGGGCAAATATCCGATATGGGCTTGGCCGTTGAAGGGCAGTAAGTGATGTTCGCACATGCTATTGAACTGGATGTCGCGTACTAAAACCACTTCGTCATAACGTTCTTTAAAGACACGATGCAGATGTTTGGCTGGATCGGCGTGCAAGCCTGCAAAAACTTCCGCGTACATGCGAGCGACTCGGGCGGGTGTTTCAAGCAAACCTTCGCGATCAGGGTCCTCGCCGACGGCGATCAGAATTTCGCGAACCGCTGCTTCAATACGTGCGTGATCGACAGCGCCTTTTTTGGTAGAGCGGGTGCCGCTGTTACGATTTGACAATTTATCCTCAATCGATGTAGTGATCATATTTGGCCATCCGGCAAGGTTTAGGAATTGCGATGGCACTACAAATCTAAAGCCATCATCTTACGTCCAACTGAATAATTACCAACCGTCAAGCCCGTAAAACTAGGAAAACGGGAGTTCTGTTGCCCCTGAACCCAAGAATGTGTCACAGCCGACGGTCAAATGGCTGGCTGAAAACAGCCTTCAGGGGAAAAAGACGGTATCTGTCACGGGTTGTTACTGAGCTGAAAAGTGGTGCAAAGACAGCGACAACCGTGGAAAGCTAGCGATGAAGGAACGCAAAATTTTCGAAAAAATGCCGCGACTTCTTGAGTCAGTGACCATACGTGTCACAGCCGAATCGGATAATCTTTACAGTTACAGAAAAACGATCCGAGAAAGTGAATTCGAAGATACGTTCAGGTTTTCTTCACGTGTATGTAGTCATCGATAGGAGATGAGGTAATGGCCGCTAAAAAGAAGAATGAAAAAGTCACGGAAAAGACGTTGAACGGCATGGAGGGCGTGCTCAAACGTGAACCTGGGCTTAAGACGACGCTGCAACAGATTGAAAAGCAGTTCGGCGAAGGTTCGATTATGCCGCTGGGCGGCGAAGCTCAACTGAAAATTGAGGGAATTACCACCGGTTCTCTCTCATTGGATATGGCTTTGGGAGGTGTGGGTGTTCCCAGGGGACGGATCATCGAGATCTTTGGCCCAGAGTCCAGCGGTAAGACGACGCTCGCTTTGCATATCTGCGCCGAAGCGCAGCACGCAGGCGGGATCGCAGCGATTATCGACGCAGAACATGCGTTTGACCCCACCTGGGGAAAGAAAATCGGTGTCGAACTAGATACCCTCTTGGTTTCACAGCCCAGTAGCGGTGAAGAAGCTATGCAGATCACCGAGATGCTCGTCAAAAGCAACGCGGTGGACGTCATCGTGATCGACTCGGTAGCGGCGTTGGTGCCCAAGCAAGAATTGGAAGGAGAAATTGGCGATTCGCATATCGGCTTGCAAGCGAGACTGATGAGCCAATCGATGCGAAAGTTGACTGGAGCGATCGCTCGCAGCAAAGCGACCGTAATCTTCATCAACCAGATTCGTGAAAAAGTCGGCGTGATGTTCGGGTCGCCCGAAACGACCTCCGGTGGGCGCGCGCTGAAGTTCTATGCTTCTTGTCGAATTGATATCCGTCGAACCGGGCAATTGAAAGATGGCGAAGAAGTGGTCGGACAACGCGTCAAAGCCAAGATCGTGAAGAACAAGGTGGCTCCTCCTTTCCGTATTGCGGAATTCGACATGATGCACACCGGCGGCATTAGCTACGAAGGCGACGTTTTGGATCTGGGGACGCTGCATAAGATCGTCAACCGCAGCGGTGCTTGGTTCAAGTATGGCGAAGTGTATTTGGGGCAGGGTAAAGAGAAGGCTCGAAACTTCTTGATTGAAAACCCGGAAGTGACTGCGGAGATCCGCGAGAAGATCATGGCTGCAGGCGGTTACGCCGGGCCAGAAGGGATCGTCGACGCCGACGTTGAAGATGAAGCGTTAACCGAAGTCGACAGCTAACGGTTAAGCTGATCGCCTCAAAGTGCCAGCTCAAACGGTTCACCTTCGGGTGGACCGTTTTTTTTTGCTGTGCAATGCTGTCTCAACGAGCCTGAAAAGCAATATTTTTTCGAGATGAAAGCAATGTCTCTGAAAAATATGCGAATATCCCTAAACCCCCTACCCAGATGAACCCGGTACGTGCCACAATATGAACCTTGTACGCTCTGCGAAATCTGTTTTGTAACGAAGGATTGGAGATAATGATTGTGAAAGTACTTCAGGCGCGAACTCTTGGCGCATTGTCTGTCTTGCTCGCGTTGGCGGTGGCCGTGTGCCCAACCATTCGGGCTCAAGAAAGATCTGCTGCTGCGGTCGCGGTGGGCACCGACAAACCAACCGTCGTTTTGGCAATCAACAGTTTCGACAAACTTATCCCTGACCTGATCTATCTGACGCGGGCCTCTGGCCAGCAATCCTATGCTGGCTTCATCACCCTGTTTGCCAATCAGTATGGACAGGGGCTGGATCGAACTCGCCCGATCGGGTTGACCGTCACATTGTTGGATGACGCACAGCCGAAGATGTTTCTGATGTTGCCCGTCAAAGACCTTGACACATTTTTCGCCGCCAACGCGCAATTTTTGACACATGATGAGCTCAGTCAAAATCGTTATTCGCTCACCGTGGGCATGGCGAACATCTACGGTATTTATGAAAATCAATGGCTATACGTCACGCAATTCGAAGATGACTTGGCGGCGATTCCCGCTAATCCAAAAGCCCTGCTTGATCCATTGGTGGCACGCTATGACATCGGCGTCAATTTGAATCTCGGCTCGATCCCCGAAGATATGAAAGAGCAGTTTCTTGCAAATCTCGACCAAGGTTTTGAATCCGCTTTGGCGAATCAAGGCAATGCCAAGACGCCGGCAGAAATGGAAGCCAACCGTCAACGCGGCGAAGCTGTGATGCAACAATTCAAAGACACCATTAACGATACCGAGCAGTTGCTGATCGGATTGAACATTGATCAGAGTGCAAAGATCGTGCAATGGGACTTCGGCACGAAGTTTGTCGAAGGGTCGAAGCTTGCCAAACAAACCGCATTGCAATCTGGGCTCACTTCAAAGTTCCTACAAACTGCTCAGCCGAACGATCCGATTCAAGTCCACTATCGATCGAAACTGGGACCAGATGAAATCGCGCAAGCCAACCAAAATCTCGATATGCAGATGGAGCAACTTGAGCCAACGCTCAAGACTTCCGTCGACGATCCGAAAGCTCGGGAAGTCATCCAGCGTTTTGCAACGATCTTGGTCGATTCCTTCCGCGAGACGGTAGCCGAAGGCGAGATCGATGGTTGCTATACGATAAATTTCAACAATGGACTCAATCTTCAAACTTTAGGCCGCATCAGCAAACCGCAAGAGCTAGCCGACGATTTGCTGGCCATGTTCCGCGAGTATGAGGATGAGAAGTATGCGCCGAAGATTGTGGGCGACGCGGCGAATTACAAAGGAATGAAGCTGTACGCTGGGACTTGGCAATTGCCTCCAGACAAGGACTTGGATGGCTTGCGTGGTGCCATTGGCGAAACGCTTCCTTTCGTACTAGCTTTTGGAGAAAAAGAAGCGGGCTTTGCGTTTGGCGTGAACTCCGAATCGAATCTCAAGTCAGCTATTGATCGCGTACAAGCCGCACAACCAGCGGCCGCGCATCCATTTGATTTGAGCTTCGAGCTAACTCCGGTACTTCAGTATGCGGAAACGCTGGTGAAGGATCAAAAAGCACTTACGATTCTGCAAGCAACGATCGCTAAAGCATCTGAGTTTTCTAACAACGACATGGTGAAGCTTGAGAGCCGAGCCATGAATACAGGCATCATCGCTCGATTGACTTTCGAGGAAGGTGTCTTGCAAGCTTTGGGGACCGCAGCCACCGCTAGTGCCACTCCTCCAGCCCGTCGATAAAAACTTCGGATGACAGATTGTAAAGCTGACGATTGGCCACCAGTCGTCAGCTTTTTTGATTTTACGAGCGATCTATTTTCGCTCCCTCAGGCCTTAAATAAGTCACTTAACGAATAGCGTTACCGTCCTTCAGCATGTCTATCGAGCAGCACGAACCGCAACACGACGAAGTCCCCGAGCAAGCGGAAGAGATTTACGCACAAGCGCATAAGATCTTTCGGTTCGATGGCGATCAAGATCGATTTACCGCCATGCTTGCGACTAGCCGTCCGATTGAGATCGAAGTGGGTTCTGGCAAAGGGCTTTTTCTGCGATCGGCCGCCACCGCTAGCCCTCACATATGTTTTATTGGATTAGAGATTGCGGCCAAATATGCTGCGATGTCGGCCAAGAAGCTAGACTCGCTGGGGCTTAACAATGCAACGTGCTTTTGCGCCGACGGCGTGCGAGTGATGGACGAAATCGTGCCCGCCGGACTGTTGTCGGCAGTTCATGTATACTTTCCAGATCCTTGGTGGAAGGCCCGTCACAAGAAGCGTCGAGTGCTGAATCCGCGAATGATTCAAGCGATCGATAAAGCACTGAAGCCTGGCGGCAAAATGCATTTCTGGACGGATGTGCTGGACTACTATGAATCAACGATCGCGATGATTGGCGAACTGGTTTCTTGGCAAGGTCCTTATTTGGTGCAAGAGCGTGATGCCAGCGATGACATGGATTACCATACGCATTTCGAGCGTAGAACGCGGCGCAACGGGATGCCCGTTTTCCGAACTCTTTACGTAAAGCAATGAATCCTTGCGGCTTGCTGCAAAAAAAGCTAATTTCGTTTGACAGCCGGTAGTCGGCTGGCTAGATTCATCCCAACGTTACAAGGTGCTGCGTATCTATTCCAAGGATAGGCAAGTAACAGGGAACTTTGGTGCAAGTCCAAGACGGCCCGGCCGCTGTGACCAAGTGCTGAAACACACTTTCTTTTCAAGAGCCATTGCTGGCAGCGAAGTTTGGATTTTCCAACGCGTCTGCGGTGAGAAGGCTAGCGAGTGTTGTGGAGCTTGGGAGTCAGAAGACCTACCTCGTACCGCACGGCTGTGCATCCTCCAGGGGGGATGGTCGTGACGCAAGGCCATGCTGCGCACTGAACGGAGCTCTACTCATTTTGTAGAACTGCTGCAGGTCGTCGCTTGACCTTCGAAGTGACTTTATTTTTCTAGGAGCTACCTGTGCTTAACCATTTTTTCCGGCTCTATTGCGCCGGCTTGGTCGCGTTCTGCGCGCTGTTCGCAAGCCACAATATTTCAGCAGAAGTCATCGGCTTTGAAGAGTTTTACTCGGCCGCTTCGCCTGATGCGTTTGAATATCGATTTTCGCCCTCAACCCCTTTAAGCGGATCACTTTCGATCGAAGTGCCAACGGGTGGGTTCTTGATCTACGCATTGTCGTCGAAATCTGCGTTTAGCGGGACTGCACCAGTAATAGACTCGTTCAATTTTTCCAACCCCGACAATTATTGGTTGAACGGAGATGACACCGTAAGTGCCAATGGACAAGGAGCTGGCGGCTCGAACACTTGGCTATCGGTTTACAACAGCAACTTTACGCCACAAGGTCAGGAAGTGGGGGCGGGAGATGCTATCTTCTCATTACCCGCCAATTTTCGTTTTCAACAAGTCAGTATCAACAACAACCTACTTAACAACTTCGCGTACGAAAATGGTTTAGGCGACTTCACATCGGAGTTCATCCCTGGCGATTTCCTGCGAGTGCGATTCTTGTCACTCAATGCTGCAAATAGCGTCATCGGTCAGTCCGATTGGATCGATCTGGCAAGCTACCCACAGGGAGGCAGCCTCAACATGCTTACCGATTGGTTAGACGTCGATCTAAGCGGGCTGAACACCAATCGCTTAGGATTCGAATTCACGGGGACAGACATCAGTGGCACTTTTCTCAATACGCCAACGTACCTTTCGCTGGACAATTTCGTCATAGCTGCGATCCCCGAACCCAGCTCGCTGGTCCTGCTAGGCTTGGCGGGCGGGGCGATGGCGTGGCGGAAACGCCGCTCCCACAAACTGAGCGACGCGTCGACCAACGCTCCGTCACCTAGTGATGTCGCGTCGATCGACACTAGCTCCAGCAACGCTTAACGTTGGACAACGTCCGGGTAAGGAAGCACCGTTGTCCAATCAAGTAATTTTATGCCAACCGATCGCTTCGCCTTGCACCAAACAATGTGCTTTGAACAAGGCGAAAGTTTGCATCGGTTGCGGTCGAACCATCGACGAGATCGCTAACTGGCAACTGTTGTCGCACCGAGAACAACTGCGCGTTGTGGCGCTGGCCGATCAGCGATTGAACTCGGAATTATCCATATGCAGCCAAACAAACGATTAAGCTTTGACGGAACGAAGCACCGCTAGAGCTAGTTCGAAGTCCTGAGGCAACGGTGCGATAAACTCGAGCTCGTTGCCTTTGATTGGATGCACGATCTTCAAGCGATACGCATGCAACGCTTGACGATCAATCACGACCTCTTCATCGGCAGGCACAGATGGCTTGCCCTGCAATGCCTTTCGCAGCAACTGCCCTTTCGTGATCGTGGCATGACCAGCATATAGCCGGTCGCACAAAACCGAATGACCAACATGGTCTAAATGAACTCGGATTTGATGCGTGCGCCCCGTCTTGGGATGGACGCTCAAGTACGAGTAGCCTGCGAATCTTTCGATGACTTCGTAAAACGTCTCCGCGTTGCGACTGGAATGATGGCCATCACGGATCGCCATCTTTTCGCGTTGGTACGGGTGATAACCGATAGGAGCCTTGATCCAGTCGCGGTCGTGATCGATACGACCAACGACGATACAGCGATACTCCTTCTCCACATCACGGCTCTCGAACTGAGCGGCCAGTTTAAAGTGTGCTTCGTTGGTTTTGGCAATCGCGATCACGCCGCTGGTATCGCGATCCAGTCGGTGCACGATACCAGGGCGTGTTGGCCCGCCAACGTCGCTGAGCGATTTGAAGTGGTGCGCAAGTGCGGCGGTCAGCGTCCCTCGCCAATGACCTTTGGCGGGATGTACGACCATCGCGGGGGGCTTGTTTATGATTACCAAATGCTCGTCTTCCCAAAGCACATTCAGCGGAATGTCTTCAGGAATGGGGCCATCGTCTGGAGGGGGAGGCAAATCGATCGTGACGGTATGGCCCGTATGGATTTTGAAAGCCGGTTTGACCGACTGGCCGTTGACTTGCACGTGCCCTTCAGCAACCACACGCCGCAGAAAGACACGGCTGTATCCATCACACACCAAGGTGAGGAACAGATCGATCCGAAGTCCATCTTTGTCGTCTGGGACTTGGAAAGTTAATTGTTGGATGGCGTTCAAGGAGCTTCTTCGGTCGTTTCGGAAGCACTAGGAATTTGAATCGCGTCGGCAGCAGGTTCAGCTTCCTCAACCGGTGGCGTGTTCGGATCAGGGATCGCAATTTCATCCGAAAGCGTTGGTGCTTCGGTGGAACTGGAAGTCCCCAACGGATTGTCCAGCGGCGAAAATTTGATGTCGGGAGTTGTGGGTAATGTCCGAAGGTCTTCTGCAGCGCCCACTGGACGTGGATCGGCTGGCGCATTGGCTTGGAACCAAGCGAAGAACTCCTTACCACGATCGCTTTGCATAAACTCAATTCGATCGGCTAGCGATTGCTGAAGTTTTTCGTCAGCGCCTTCCATGCCCATCACCTTGCGGTACGCGTCGATGGCCAATTGGGCATTTGCTTCGGAATCATAGGTTTTCGCAATTCCCAAGTTCGCTCGAACCGCCAGCATTGAATCGCGGGTATTGTCAGCAACCGCCTGGTATTCCGCGCGGGCTTCCTGCAATTTCTGCAGGGCAATCCCACGGTCAAGGTAAACTTGCATCAAAGCTTCATTCAGTTTGGCATCGGCCGCGATCTGCTGTGCCCACAGGGCGGCCGTCGTGCCAGAATAATCCTGTGCCACCGTCTCCAACTGCGAGACCTGCGTTTGCGAAAAATAGATGTCTGACCACCCCGTCGCTTCGCGTTTGGCAGCCCGGCCCGAAATCAGCGAAATGGCAATCGCGATCGCGACCACCGCCAAAATACCAGCCAAAATCCAAGGAAACAGAGGCTTGAGCTGCAGAAACCAACGCTCGATGCGATCAGCCAATAAGTTGCTTTGAACGTCGGAGCGAGGAGTCGATCGAGCGGGAGTGCCTTGCGCTGCAGGGGTGGACATTTTGCTAGCTTTGGAGAAGTAACGGAGCGGAATTCGCCGAAAGTCCGCAAATATAAGTGCATGCGGTAGCGGACTCAATCCCAGCTTGACCTTCCCGACAGATTAACCCAGATTATTCATCGCGAATAAAGGGCCGCCATCAAGCCTTGTGATCTCTTCGACCCACGACGATGGTAAACAGCGACCAAGGCTTTGTTTTGTAGGTTTTCTCAATTGTCATGGGGATGGCTTGGCAGATCTCTTCCCGCCGTAGATTGGTGCGCCAACCCAAGTGTTTGGTCAACGGGGAAATGCTGTCCATCAGCGGTGCGATCCATGGCTTCTGGCTGCGAAAATGATTGATTACAACCAGTTTCCCATTGGGTTTACACACGCGGTGCATTTCACGCATCAGCTTTGCGACATCGTCGACGACGCTGACCAGATGAAACGCCATGACGTAATCAAACTGGTCATTCTCGAAGTCCAAAGCGGTGGCATTCATATTACGCACTTCAATGTGATCCCATTGGTTTTCCAAGATCCAATCCTGAGCAACATCCAGCATTGCCTGGGATAGATCAACGCCCAGGACATGAGCATGTGCTGGATAAGCGGCAAAGGAGAGCCCCGTCCCAACTCCCAGTTCCAAAACTCGTTGACCTGGAGCGATATTCAGGGACCGGATGGTAGCTTGGATTCGGCGTTCATAGACACGACCAAAGATTCGGTCATAGTGTTTAGAAAACCTGTGGTAAGTATGACTGGAAACGGCCCTTGATTGCGGCGCGGCATTCAGAGACATAAGTTGCGAAACTCGGAGTAAATTCTATACGTTTGGCTGGGAAAGGCTGGCGGGGTTGCTGGTTTCAACACCGACACTTACCTTCGGCTCTGGTTGGATTGGGGAAATTCCCAATATGTGGCGATAGAGGGATTGGATCGGCGACTCGAATGCGAACAGGCACAGAGCAAGCGGTAAAGCTAGCTCGCCACAGGTCAGCGCCGTAATCAATATGACAACAACGCGAGTGAATTGGTAGGACCTCATTTTGCGTTTTCTCCAACGGTTGGCTACGTGACGATAGCAAATGTTGGAAACCATAAGGAAGGCAGCAATGGCGGTAATCACCGGCACCAAGACCATGATGGCGGTGGCGATCCGCGGGGCTGCTTCTTGAGCCCACGGCATGGCATCGGGCGTTGTCCAGCGATTGAGAGCCACCAAGGCTATCCCAAACGAGGCGATAATTCCGGCCGCGGCTGGTGAAGGTAGCCCCGTAAAAAACTCATGCGTGTCGTTTTCATCGGTTTGCACGTTAAACCGAGCAAGCCTCATCAAAACACAGCTAAAGTGCAGCATGCCGATCAGCAGTAAAGCGATCGCGGGCAGGTATTCGTTGAATGCTAAAAGCAGAAACACGGGTGCGGCACCAAAGGAAACCGCATCGCTCAAGCTGTCCAATTGCGTTCCAAAAAGGCTGCTTTGCTTGAGCCGACGAGCGACTTGGCCGTCCATCATGTCGAAAATCATGCCGACAAAGATGCACGCAGAGGCTAGAAACAAAGACCAAGACGGAGTCAGCTCAAAGATCGCATTGGTCGAAAACACGATGCTCATGAGACCGCTGAGCCCGTTGCATAAGGTCAGCAGGTTGGGGATGGCCGCTGGGGTGACCGTGGGTTTTGAGACCGTTCGAATTCGGCGCCGTGTGCGCAGCGGGTTAAGCTCGGTCTGCACGGCGATGTCATGCCGCAAACGCCCGCGGCGTAGCAGTTCAGGCAGCGTAATCAGGCTGCGTTTTCGGTCGCGGCTATGTTTTTTCAGCTTCGCTTGCTTTAGTCGATTGGCCATCTCGATTTGTTTTCGACGGTGTCAGTCTCGCCATGACGCTGGTACCAGCTTTGACTTAATCACCCAGCCGAACGACAAGTTCGACTTGGTTGCTACGTGGAAGGACCAGTTCGGTTCGCGAGCCAATCTTGATCATACCAAACTTTTCCCCTCTTTGGAGTCGATCTCCAATAGTCGACCAGCAAACAATCCGTCTGGCAATAGCGCCCGCGATTTGCCTAACACGAAATCGCAGCCCACGCTCATCGGCCATCTGCAACCGCAGTTCCATTCGCTCGTTTTCGCGTGCCGATTGAGGTCGCAGGGCATTCGAGAACTTGCCGCGACTGTAAGTCTGACCGACCAAGATCGCCTCCACTGGCGACCGATTGGATACGAGGATCTGGCTGCTCTAACGAAATTTGATCAGATGGAGGAGTCACGGACGATTCAGACAACAGCTTTATTCTTTCGTACAGCCGGAGTAACTTCAAATAACGGTGGGCACGGGCGGCTGGCCCGCGTCATCACAATCAATTTGGTCCGGAATGTCAATTTGGTCCGGAATATAGCGGAAAACCTCCGGATTTTCCTTGAGGCGATCCCATGTTTGGCTGCGATTTGATCGATTGCGTTTTTTCTTTGTCCTCGTTCGTACTCTGAGCGACAATTCAGGTGTGTACAATCGCATGATCCGCGAGCTTGTCTGTCCAATTTTTTAGGTTGCCATGGTGCTTCAATCGGCCGAACTATTCGAGCTATTGATCCGCGAGCATTCCCGCATGCTGACGGTCTATCTCAAGGCGGCGGGCTGCAGCGATTCCTTGCTGGACGATGTGTGGCAAGAGTCCATGATTGTCGCTTGGCGAAAACTGGACCAATTCGACCGCACCAAACCCTTTGGTCCTTGGCTACGCGGCATCGCGGCCAAAACGTTACTGGCGCAGCAACGCAAGTCGAACCGCATCGCACTGGTCGGTGACGCCGATTCGCTGGCCAGCCTCAGCCAGCGTCTCGAAAGCATCCACCATTTGCCTGGCGATACGCTGGATGAAAAGCTGGCGGTGTTACGAGAATGCTTGAGCAAACTGAAAGACGCAGATCGCGAGTGCTTGGAGCTGCGTTTTCGAGATGGGCTAAAACCAGCCGCCATCTGCGATCAGTTGGGGCTGGCGTTAGAAGCAGTCAAGAAGCGACTGCTGCGAGCCAAACAACGTGTGCAAAGTTGCTTCGAAAGCAAACTGCCCGAAATGGAACAAGCTTAAACCAGCTAGCCAAGCCATGAATGTGAACAACCCCAATAACAGCAACAACGCCGACCGTGATGAGCAAGTGGAGCCAAGCTGCTCATCGGCCGAGGATGGATTACTGGAAGCGTTACTCCATGAAGTTTATCATCCCCAGGCCAACTCGGCTTTGGACCAACAACGCATCGCTCGCCTGATGCAAGCGATAACGCCCGATGCCCAAGCAGCGCGTAGCACGCTAGCGACGGTTCCCAAGCGAGGGTCTACAAAACCTGCTTGGGGTAAATGGAGCGCACTTGCGATGGCTGCCAGCTTGATGGTCGCCGCCTCGCTCGCTTTCGCCAGTTTTACCACGAGCAATAAGGCGTACGCTGCAGTCGACAAAGTACTTGAAGCCAAACCTACCATTCGCGCTTACGATGTCTCGATGACACGACGACGTCCTATCGGCGGCCACCGAGAAACCAAAGCCAACTTATACTTCGACCAACAAGATCAATTTGTAATGCATGTCCCCTCAGCTAGAGGACTGGATGATGTCTGGATTGGTGGCGATGCTGCCCAGCGTTGGTTAATTCCACGAATGGGCCCCGCTTACATTGGCAATGAAGCATTGGTGGGCAGTTGGTTAGCCAACCGCGATGTACCCAGCACATTCCTCCACATGCCGACCACGCTGCAACGGATGCGACGGGCTTACAAACTGCAACTGCGTGAAGCGGTTGACTTTCAGTTAAACGTCAGCGCCCCAGGCTTAGACAAAGTGCGTTGCAACCATGTCATTGGAAGATTGCGAAAACCCAATCCGCGATCGCCCAGCACCATTGAGTTTTGGTCAGATCGCCAAACCAATGTGGTCTACAAGCTCATGTTGAAGTGGGAGCGAAGCGGTGAAGGCCGTGGGCTTGTGGCTTGTACCATTGAATATCGCGGCTCGCCGGAACTGGACGAAGACTGGTTTACTCTCCAGCGGCATTTATCAGCCAATCGCCGCATCGTCGAAGTTTCTCGTCCAGAAGAGTTACCATCGGATATGGAAGGCGCGAGTTCGCCTTAGAACAGCCTACTCTACAAACGCTGTTCGGCTGTATCGTGCTTTGGCACTGATCGGTAATCGCAGGCCGATAGAAAATCTTAATCGCAGTGCAGCTCGACCGCCAAGCGTCCCCCTCCTTGGACTACAATACAGCGGTGGAACGACCGCTTGTTTGGGCGTTCGACATGGCAAATAAACATGAACACTGCGCAGTTTTGCTGAGGTACTTACTATGAGAAGACTACGATTTCCCCAGATCGCGTTGGCCATCACCGTTGGCTTGGGATCGTTGTCCACGGCGCTGGCACAAGACGCGCCGCTGTGGGTGGATGCGACAGGAAAGTTTAAGGTTCAAGCGACCTTTGTTCGCGTGGAAGCGAATCAAGTCGTCCTGAAGAAAACCGATGGTTCCGAAATCAAAGTTCCCATCGCTAAACTCAATGCGGCCAGTCAACAGCTTGCCAAATCAGAAGCTGCTCGCGTTGCTCAAAATGCGGCACCTAGCAAGGTCATGGAACCTTCTTCTGCATCGACTATCAGCGACAACATGTCGGTCGAGGAGTACGTTGCATTCGTCAAATCGCAGGTGGAAAAGAAAGATTACTCTTTCGCTTGGGATATACTGCCCGCGTCATACCAAAGCGATGTTCAATCGCTTGTTAAGCTGACCGGTCAAAAACTGGATGCTGGCCTACACAGCGACATTGTGGCGACCAAGAAACAACTGATCGGCATCTTGAAATCAAAAAAGAAGCTGATCCTAAACAGCCAAGCGTTGCCGATGCTGAAGTCACCCGAAGCAAACAAAGCGTTTGACCCCGTGGTCAATGCACTCGATGCAGCTTTTGATGTCGAACCCTTTTCCCCCAGCGCACTTAAGAGCGGGGATGTGAAGCCGCTGGTTGGCAAATACTTGACTCGATTGCTGGCCGCCCTCGAACCACTCAGCAATCTGGCTGAATCGATGGGAATGGAAGAAGCCGCTGCGGCACAAGACATCTCGCAAATGAAATACACTATTGAAACGATCGATTCCGATACTGCGATTGTGACTTACAGTTCGCCAGGGCAAGCCGAACAAAGTACGACGTTGGTGCGCATCGAAGGCAAATGGATTCCCAAAGAGCTCGCCGACTCGTGGTCCGATTCGATCGCGAAAGCCAAAGAGCAACTCGAAGCCTTGACTCCACAGAATCAAGCGCTTGCCAGATCGCAGTTGAAGGAATTCAAAACCAGCTTCTTGTCCGGATTGGAAAAAGCGAAAACCCAGCAAGAGTTCGACATGATGCTGCAACCGATTGCCATGATGGCCGCAATGATGGGCGGAGGCATGCAAGGCTTTGGTCCTGGTGGTCCGGGTATTCCAGGCGGTCATGGCGGTCCAGGGTTTGGGCCAGGCGGGCCAGGATTCGGTCCGGGCGGGCCAGGATTTGGTCCAGCAGACTTCGAGCAAGATTGATATAATCCCAAGTATAGCCCCCCGCCTTCTTCCTCTATGGAGACCTTGCCATGATGCGATCTCAAGCCCGCGATCGACGTTTGTTTTTAAAGTATGCTGCGACCTCCGCAGCCGTCGCCTTAGCAGCCGATCCGCATCGGCTACAGAAAGTTCATGGCCAAGCGACTGGATCATCCCCCAACGAGAAGATTGTCGTGGGGGTCATGGGCGTCAACAGTCGCGGCGCCGATTTGGCCAAAGGGTTTGCCAAGCAACCCAATGTATCCGTCGGTGCAATCTGCGATGTCGACTCAAGGGCCGCTGAACGTGTGGCCGGCTATGTTGCCGATTTGCAGTCAATCAAGCCGACGGTTACGCAAGACTTCCGACGAATCCTGGATGACCAAAACGTCGATGTGCTAGTCGTGGCCGCGCCCAATCATTGGCATGCTCCAGCCACCATCCTGGGTTGTGCGGCCGGCAAGCATGTCTATGTCGAAAAGCCTTGCAGCCATACTCCGCAAGAAGGCCAGTGGTCACTGGAGGCCGCTCGCAAGAACAAACGCATCGTCCAAATGGGATCGCAACGCCGCAGTTGGCCTGTCGTTCAGGAAGCGATTCAGAAGATTCACGACGGGGCGCTTGGCAAAGCTCTTTATGCTCGCACTTGGTACAACAACCGCCGACCAACGATCGGCCAAGGCAAACCCACCGACGTGCCGCAGTGGCTGGACTGGAACTTGTGGCAGGGCCCGGCTCCCGAGCGACCTTACCAAGACAATCTGGTGCACTACAACTGGCATTGGAACTGGCACTGGGGCAACGGCGAGTTGGGCAACAATGGCATCCATGGTATCGATGTTGCCAGATGGGGGCTGCAGGTCGCTTTCCCAATTCGCGTCACCGCGGGGGGTGGGCATTATCGTTATGACGATGACCAAGAGACGCCCGACACGATGATGGCCACCTTTGATTTCCCTGAAGGTAAGACTATTACTTGGGAAGGGCTCAGTTGGTCGCCACTTGGCCCGCACGATTCGCGTTTCGGGATCAGCTTTCATGGCACCGATGGCTCACTGGTCATTCGCGGAGCGGACTATGCGATCTATGACGCCAATGACAAAGAAATAGAAAGCAAGAAAGGCGACGGAGGTGATGCAACGCATCTGCAGAACTTCTTGGACAGCATTCGTACCGGTGAATTGCCCAATGCGGATATCGAGCAAGCTCACCGCAGCACGCTACTGTGCCACTTAGGTAATATCGCTTATCGTTGCCAAGAAACTTTGCTGATCGATTCTGCCAACGGACACGTCACGAACAGTTCTGCGGCGCAGCAGTATTGGACCCGTGAGTACCGCGCTGGCTGGGAACCAAAGGTGTAAGCGACTTCCCGCTTGCTCAAGCCCCTCTAGCCCCCCCCTTACACATCCCCGCCCCTTCTAACCTACAGAATGACGTATGTCTCCATCTCTATCCCGTCGATCGTTCCATTGCTTGATGTCGATCACAGCATGCCAATTGCTCCTGTCGCTGGTAACCATGCAACCCATTGGTGCTCAGGAACTAAAGCTAATTCGCGTGGGCATCATCGGACTGGACACATCGCATGCCACCGCGTTTGCCAAAGAGATGAATCAAGTGCCTGCAAGCCCGAGTATGCAGGGCTGCAAAGTCACGATCGCTTATCCTTACGGCAGCCGCGATATCGAATCTAGCGCCAGCCGAATCCCCAAGTACACGGAAGACTTCAAGAGTATGGGGATTGCCATCGCGGAATCGATTGATCAGTTGCTTGGCGAGGTGGACTGTGTGCTTTTAGAAACCAATGATGGCCGCTTGCATCTTGAGCAAGCGGTACAGGTTTTCCGGGCGGGCAAGCCAGTGTTTATCGACAAACCCCTTGGAGCGAACCTTGCAGAAGCCATTGCCATCGCGAAAGCGGCCGAGCATTGGAAGGTGCCAATGTTCTCTAGTTCCTCGCTGCGTTTTACTGAGACCAAAGCCGCCATCCGCGGTGGCAGTGTTGGCCGTGTGTTAGGCTGCGATGCGTACAGCCCTTGCTCACTGGAACCGACGCATGTCGATCTGTATTGGTATGGAATCCATGGCGTCGAATCGCTGTATACCTGCATGGGCGTGGGCTGCGAAACAGTCGCTCATACATCGACCAGCGATTTTGAATTAAGCGTCGGGAAATGGCGTGATGGTCGCATCGGAACTTTTCGCGGCATACGCAGCGGTGCCAGCGGATATGGTGGCCGCGTGTTTGGTGAGAAAGCGATTCAGGACATCGGGCCCTACGCGGGATATTCGCCGTTGTTACAAGAGATCGCAAGCTTCTTTCGCACTGGGCAAACACCGGTTCATATCGAAGAGACGATTGAATTATATGCGTTCATGCAGGCTGCTTTTGAAAGCAAGCAGCAAGGTGGCAAGCCGGTTGCAATACAAGCCGTCATGGAAGAAGCCTCAAAGGAAGCCGATCGACTACTAAGCACCCATATGCGTTAATCGCACATGGTTCTTGTGAAGCAAAAGCAGCCTATTTTAATCGCCACGCATCGAGCCATTCGGTTTCCACTAGCTCCGCTTGGAAATCGTTGATCATTTTCACGTGCATATCGTCTAAGTGCGCTGCTCCGTAGAAGATGCCGATAGTGCGTTTGCCTTTGGCCAGTTGCTCCCTCAAGACTTGCATCGCCTTCGCGTTTCGCTGCGTCACTAAGGTTGATAAACCTTCGGAGTCGGCCAAGCCAGCCAGTTGCATTTCCGAGCTTTCCATTTGCTGAGCGAACACGCGGCGCAAGGCCACGGCTCGTGTTGCTTTGGGCTGCATCAAAGCGGCGACCATCGCTGCGTCTTGACTGCCTTGACTGCTCTGCGCTGCGATCGATGACCCTAGCACTCGAGCGAACATGTTGACGAAGCTGTCTTTGCGTTTACGCATATCCGCCATAAACTCTTCTGGCGTCATGTCGGCATGGACAAAGTTTTTGGCTTCGTAATCGATCGAATCCAGTTGGAACTCCAACTCGAGCGCATCTTTCATCGCCACTTGCAACGAGCTGACAGGATTGATCACGCCTTCTTGGTCTTTGCGTCCAGCGATTCGGATGTCGGGATCTGCAACCAGCTCAAATAACAGCGCGTCATACGTTTTGAAACGGCGGTTCAACTCTTGGTAGTAGCTATGTTCTCCGACGTGGACCGCGCCGATTAAGTCGACTTTCGCACCCGCAAACTCGCCGGAAGTTACCCGATACTTTGCGACGGCTGTTTGCATCGATTGCATAACGTCTTTATCATTGGACAAGACCCGCATGAACAAAGGCTTGGAGGATTGCTGTTCCGCGGTCGGCTGAGCTTGGCCGATGTTGCGATAGGCCAAATCCTTGACCTGTGTAATGCATTGATAAGCGCAGTAACCTAGCGGACGTGAGCGAATGACTTCGATGCGTGTGTCGAAGCGCTTGCCTTCGCGTTGCACTTCGATCATCGGGTCATTATCGATTTTAAAAGTGATCTCGCGATCGGTAACGCTGAGGTGGAACTCGTACCAGCGATCATTGTCAAACGACATAAACTGCGTCGATTCATTTTCGGACGCATCACTGCCATTGATACTGCTGATGCCAACCACTCCGCCGCCCCAACCGCCGACGACTACCGAGCAATATTCATTGCCTACGGGGAAGGTCAGGCAAGCAAAGAAGTCGTTCCCCTCAACACGCTGGGCCTTCCACCGCACTTCGTAGTTCTCCTTGGGAAAGTCTCCACTTTTCCAGTGGACGCCAGTTAAGGGTGTGCCAGTTTTGAGAGTTAACACGCCTGCCTCTAGTGCGACGGGCCCTTGGCCGCCAAACTCAGTTACCGTCCAATGTTTTTCATACGCTTCTTTGGTCAGCAGGTCGGTCCATGCAACCGATTGGGCAGGCGTGCTGGAGCTAGCAGCCGGCTTTGCTGGAACTGAGGTGTCTTGGGCGACGACGGCGCTGCTGGCGCATAACCAACCGAGCAACAAAGACATACTGGCGAGAGGTAATCGTTTCATGATTCGTTTTTGGTTGAGGTGAGAAAACGTCGATTCAATGGTATGAGTAAACTCTGGGGGCAAGCGAGCGGATTTAGGCTAGGGAGCACTGGCTGGCGGCGAGCCATCGGCCCACTGGTGGCCAGGGTCATCGAATCGAACCCACAAGCCATTTATCAATCGCTCTTGTACAACATAGCGGGCTTTGTACCGAAGGTGGGGATTGTTTGCGACATATAAGCCCAGATAGACATATTGCATACCCACGGACTGGGCATATTCGATCAGCTTTAACACCGCATAAGTCCCCAGCGACAATCGCGAGTAGATCGGGTCAAAGAAAGTATAGACGGCTGACAGCGCTTTTTCGCCCACGTCCACAATCGTGCATCCGGCTAAATTATCGTCGACGATGTAAGTCAGCTCTTGAGTGTTACAGCAACTGTCTACAAGGAATTCACGATACTCATCCAAACCAGCGATACTGCCCTCATCGCCCAAACGACGTTGCAAGCGATGGGCGTTGTACAGCGAAACACGCTGTGTATCGACCACCGCAGGACTCATGCTGGTGATAGCTTCGGAATCCCCGCGCTTCTTCACACGTTTGAGCGAAGTGGACATTCGAAACTCATCGAGCACAATGCGGGTGGGTTGGCAAGCTCGACAGAACTCGCAATTCATGTAGTAGAGGAACGGGCCTGAGCGACGTTGGCCTCGAGCGAGCTGAATATCCAACCGCTGGGCTGAGACGTAATGACGCGGGTAGATGTAGGACAATCGCGCGGTCTGGTCGGGCAGGTACACACACTCATGAGGAGCTCCCATGGCTTCGATGAATTGCGACTCGTCGGTAGAATTTCGGGTGTTCATGGGCGAACGCAAATGCACGTTTCGAAATCAGGGGCATGAGTTCGATGTCAACTTGCCTGAATTATAGCAGTTGTTGGCCCGCAGATTGAATCGCCTGCATGCAATTGCGGACAGCCTGCTGATAAATCCAAACGTCGGCGACGTAAATCAGCAGGCGAAAGCCATTTTGGGGAGCTTGGCTTAACTCCGCTGGATCGCTGGCTCCTAGGCAAGCGGCCTTTCCGTGGCGAGTACAGGTCTCGACCACTCGCTTTACCGCATCTTGCAACCGCGGATTTTGGAATTCGGCGGGGATTCCCATCGAAACCGACAGATCGAACTGGCCAACCCACAGACCATCGATCCCGTCCACCGCCGCGATCGACTCGACATTTTCCAGCCCTTCGGTCGACTCAATTTGAGCGATCACCAGCGTATTCTCATTGATAAAGTCAATTTTTTCGCGGATGCTACCCGCTTGATAGCGATCGTGCGCCACGGCAAAGGCACATCCGCGGCGCCCCAACGGCGGGTATTTGGCGCAAGAGACAGCCAGTTTTGCTTGCTCGGCGTTATGGCACATCGGAATGATGATCCCCATGGCTCCAACGTCCAGCGCGTGTGCAATCCAGTGGTACTCGGTTGTGGGCACGCGAACCAGCGGCACAATACCGCGATCGATGGAAGCGCCGGCCAGCATTTTGATGGTTTCTAGTCCCCAGCCGGTATGCTCCATATCAAACAGAATGAACTCCGCGCCGGCAGCGGCGGTAATGGCCGGAAAACTAGGAGTGCCAAACTCCATGCACATCACGCCGGCTGAAACGGCCCCCAGCGACAACTTCTTTTTCACACTGTTTGCAAACATTTGACTCTCGCGGCATTTAAAAATCGTCGATAACTCAAGGCCCTATGGACTAGTTAAAGGATAAAGCGTGCATCATGGGTGGCAACTGTGCGACCAAATGTCGCTAAAGCACAATCCTCTATTGTGAAAGATTGAGCATGACGGGCATACTGTTGGTTTGTTACGAACTGGTTTCTCGAAATGACGAGCTTCGTCCGTTCGGGAAGGGTCTTCTACAGTCGAAGTGATTCTGCTATTCTGTCCGATTCTTAGGTGAGTCGCATAGGATTGGCGGTTCCGACGACACTTTCATCAACTGTTTTGGTGCGGTTCAATTGACGATGCAGCGGTTCATTTTCCCTCGCTGGGTCAATAAATTTGTAGCTCTCATGGGGCTATTGATTGTCAGCGGTGGTTTACTATATGCCGGGCCAATGTTTCTTGGCATTACAAGTCCGGTCACCCTCAACGAGGGCTACAAGCCTGTGCAGCCTGTGCCGTTCAGTCATGCTTTGCATGCTGGCGAACTGAAGATGGACTGCAAGTATTGCCACAATAGCGTGGACAAGTGGGCGCATTCCACGGTGCCGGCCACGAAAACTTGTATCAATTGCCATTCTCCCAAGACGCCCGAAGGTGGTCCGATTCTTTCGGCGGTGCATTCCGAAAGCCCCAAACTTAAGCCGGTTCATGATAGCTGGCGAACGGGCGAATCGATCGATTGGGTGCGAATTCATCGTCTGCCTGACTTCGTCTTTTTCAATCACTCGGCTCACGTCAATCGCGGTGTTAGCTGCGTAAGTTGTCATGGTCGCGTGGACAAGATGGAAGTCGTGTATCAGGCCAAAGACCAGTCGATGGCTTGGTGTATCGATTGCCATCGCAATCCGGAACCGCATCTGCGACCGGTAGAGTATGTGACCAAGCTGGATTGGACCGCTGCGGATATCGATCCCAACGACGAAGAGCTTGGTAAGTTTGCTAATGATCCACAGGCGCTTGGGGCGTATCTCAAGTCGCAGAAGAATATCCATCCCAAAGTCAATTGCGCAGTCTGTCATCGATGAATTCGCCAGTGCCCGCTCCTAACAAGAAGTTCTTTCGCAGCGTAGACCAACTTGAGGGCTCCGCTGAGTTCGATGCGTTTTTGGAACGCGAGTTTCCCGTAGCCGCATCTGAGTTCCCTGATGGGATCTCGCGTCGCCGCTGGGTGCAGCTCATGAGCTCTTCCATCGCTTTTGCAAGTGCGGTCGGCTGCCGCTATAATCGCGAAGAGTTTGCGGCTTTCGTGGTCCCGCCAGAGGGGCGAGTTGCCGGTTTTCCTCAGAGTTTTGCAACGAATTTCGAGTGGGCTGGCCGCGTTGTGCACGCGCTGGCGACTTGTGTCGAAGGCCGTCCAATTAAGCTGGATGGAAACTCGTTGCATCCGGTCTATGCGGCCTCTTCTGGGTCGGAGTTTGCCGACGGCAAAGATGCGAAGTTTGCTCACGCAGGGACCGACACTTACACGCAAGCGGCCGTGCTCTCGCTTTATGATCCCGATCGCTGCGGAGCGGTGCTCAATCGCAGCGACCGCAGTGGCAACGCTCCGATGTCGACGGTGGCCGGTGCGGAAGTTCCGCCGGATTGGTCTGCTTTCGATGCTTATGCCAAACAATCGGCGGCTGAATTGGCCGGCAATGGTGGTGAGGGGTTGGCGATTCTGTATGAGCCCAGCCGCAGCCCAACTTTCAATCGCTTGCTGGCAGAGACAATTGCGAAGCTACCAAAAGCAACGCTGGTTCGCTATGACTCAATCTACCGACGCAGCTTGAGCAAAGCCTTAGAGTCAGTCGGTGCTGCGGGCGCTTCAGCTTTCTATCGATTGGACAATGCGAAAGTGATTGTTTCGATCGATTCTGACTTGCTGGGAACCGATCCAGAAGCGGTTATCAACTCGCATCAGTTCGCCAAACGACGTAATCCAAATGACGGGAATATGAATCGTTTGTATTGCGTGGAAGCTCAATACAGCGTAACCGGTTCGACAGCGGACTTCCGGTTTGCCTTGCAGTCGTCGCAGATGTTGAATTTCTTACGTCGCCTGGAGTCGATGATCGACGAAGGCAAGTCGTACGAGGCGATTGCTGATGAAAAGGTCTACAATGAATTGGCACCTACGGAAAAGCTCGAACGATTCTTAGAGGTGCTTGCCACGGACTTGTTGGCAAACAAAGGGAATTCGGTGGTTTGCGTTGGATATCAGCAGGATGCTGCGGCTCATGAGATCGCAATGCGAATTAATGCCAAGCTGGATAATCTTGGCAAAACGTTGCTGCTGCTAGACGTACCCAATGCACTGGCGGATGTGCCAGCGTTGAAGCTTAATGAATTTGTAGAAAAGTCAAGCAGCGGTCAGTTCAAGGCTGCTTGGGTCTTTGCGCCCAACCCAGTCTACACCGTTGCGGGCGATGTCGATTTGTCCAAAGCGCTGTCTTCGTTAGGAACGGTCGTCTATGCGGCGGACTATGACGATGAAACGGCTGCGGTAAGCACGTGGGTTCTGCCTCAGGCCCATCCGCTGGAAATGTGGTCGGATGTGCTGGGTGTCGACGGGACGTATTCGGTTTGCCAGCCGATGATCGCTCCGGTCACGGGCGGGCGATCTGCAATCGAGATTTTAAGTTTATTGGCTGGCTTTGAGCAATTGGATCCGCAAGCGGTCGTTAAAGAGACCGCCAAGCAGTTGGTCGGCGGTTCGTTTGATGATCGCGTATGGCAAGAAGTTTTGCATGATGGTTACTTGAAGGATAGCGGTGCTCAGCCATCATCGGCTGCGGTTTCCGTTGAGGGTGGGGCGGCTCCTCAAGTTCCGGGAGCGGATCAAGTTAGCGGTTCCATTGCGATTTCCGTCAGCGACCCGGACAACGTCGATGTACGCAATCTCGAAGTGGTTATTTTGCCTTCGGAGACCATTTACGACGGACGCTTGGCAAACAATGCTTGGCTTCAAGAGTGCCCGCAGCCTATTACGAAATTGACTTGGGATAACGCGGCCTTGATGAGCATCGCAACGGCTCGCAAGCTAGGTGTCAAGCAAGGCGAGATGGTGGTGATTCGCCAGGGCGACGCTAGTGCGAAGCTGCCTGTGTTTGTCGTGCCCGGTATGGCGGAAGGCTCGGTTGTTTGCCAATTGGGCTACGGACGCACGCGAGCCGGTACCGTGGCAGGCATGGATGGCAAGTATGCCACAGGCCATTCGCTGAAGGATTTGCGACGCTGGAACCAAGCGTTCATTTTGACGGGCGTGGAAGTCGAAGGCACCAGCGTGCCGTACAAGTTGGCAACGACCCAAGACCACTTCGCGCTGTCCGATCAGCTTGGAATGGCAGAAATCCCACGTCGCGCCCAAACGCTGGTTCGTGAAGGCACGTTGGATCTATATGAAAAAGATCGCAAGTTTGCATATATCGAGCCGCATCATGAGCCCGAGTCGCTTTGGAAAGAGCCACCGGTTGCCGATCCGTATGCTTGGGGCATGTCGATCGATTTGAACAAGTGCACGGGGTGCAGTGCTTGCGTTGTAGCTTGCCAAGCCGAAAACAACATACCTGTGGTGGGCAAGGAACAGGTTTATCGCGGGCGAGAGTTGCACTGGTTGCGAATTGATCGCTACTTTGTCGCGGATCTATCGGCGACCAAGGAGAAGGGTGACTTTACCAACCCGGTGGACCCGCGGATTGTCACGCAGCCGATGGCGTGTGCTCACTGCGAGACTGCTCCGTGCGAGCAGGTCTGCCCGGTAGCCGCGACGGTGCATACCGAAGAGGGGATCAACGCGATGGCTTATAACCGTTGCGTGGGCACTCGTTACTGTGCGAATAACTGTCCGTATAAAGTGCGACGATTCAACTACTTCAACTTCAATCAGAAGTACGGCTATTTTTATGGCTGGCAGGACAAGCGTGAATCGGTCAATACCAAGCTACAGTCCTTGGTCTTGAATCCCGAAGTTACCGTTCGCGGTCGTGGGGTAATGGAAAAGTGCACTTACTGTATCCAGCGCGTGCAGAACGGAAAGATTATCGCTCGCAACCAAGGCCGCAATCGGATCGAGGATGGCGACATTCGGACAGCTTGCCAAGAAGCTTGCCCAACTCAGGCGATCGTTTTTGGTGACTTGAATGACAAGTCCAGCCGCGTGTACGCTAAACACAACGATCCACGTTGTTATGCAGTGCTTGAAGAATTGAACATCAAGCCGCGCACGCAGTACCTGGCGCGTTTGCGAAATGTACCAGCTCGCTTGACGACGAGGGACCAATTGGATCCGCCTTGGAAAGAGGAAGCGCATGGTCATGGGCATGGCCATGATGACCACGGGCATGACGAGCATGGGCATGGCAGCGATGGCGCTGCGGGCCATGATCACGATCATGCTGTAGAGGCCCACTAAGCCGTACGCTTGGTGAGCAAAATTCTGCTTGGACGAGCGGAATGAATAAGAGTACTTGTAGACTTCAAATCGCATTATTGTTTTTTCACGTTTAAAATCCTATGGCAACTGTAGCGACCAGCTTTAATCCGCGAGAAATCGACAACACCGTCGAAATGCCGGGCACGCGCGCTCCACTGGTGACGGGCAATCAAACTTACAGTTCCATCACACAGATGGTTTGTCAAGTTGCCGAGCGACCGCAACCAACGTTATGGTATGTGCTGTTCGGTTTTTCATTGCTGACAGCCATCATGTTTTTCTCCCTGATTGGGTACCTGATTCTGACAGGGGTCGGCATCTGGGGTAACATGTCGCCTGTTTTCTGGGCGTGGCCAATTGTGAACTTCGTTTTCTGGGTCGGTATCGGCCACGCAGGAACGTTGATTTCCGCGATTCTGTTCTTATTCCGGCAGAACTGGCGAACCAGCATCAACCGAGCAGCCGAAGCGATGACGATTTTCGCCGTTATCTGTGCTGGTATTTTCCCTGGGATTCACGTGGGGCGTGCTTGGTTGGCTTTTTGGCTAACTCCGTATCCGTCGTTGAACTTATGGATGTGGCCGCAGTTCCGCAGCCCGCTGCTATGGGACGTCTTCGCGGTTGGTACGTACGCTTCGGTATCGTTGGTCTTCTGGTACATGGGTCTGATTCCTGACTTGGCAACGTATCGCGATCGCAGCACGACCAAGTTCCGGCGTATGATCTATGGAATTTTCTCATTGGGTTGGACTGGTTCGTCGCGTCATTGGATGCGATACGAGAAAGCGTATACGTTGCTGTCTGCTCTTGCGACGCCACTGGTTTTGTCCGTGCACACGGTCGTGAGTTTTGACTTTGCTGTCAGCCAGTTACCTGGTTGGCACACGACGATTTTCCCACCTTACTTCGTAGCAGGAGCGATCTTCAGCGGGTTCGGTATGGTGGTGACGCTGCTGGTTCCTGTGAGAAAGATTTATAAGCTTGAGAATCTGATCACGCTTCGCCATTTGGAGAACATGAACAAGATTATCTTGGCGACCGGTTCCTTGGTCGGTCTGGCTTATGCGACGGAGTTTTTCATTGCGTGGTACTCGTACAATCCTTATGAAACCTTCGCGTTTATCAACCGAGCGTTCGGACCTTATGCTTGGGCGTATTGGATCATGGTGTCATGTAACGTGATTTCGCCGCAGGTCTTTTGGTTCAAGTTTATGCGAACCACCCCTTGGGCAATGTTCGTGGTTTCGATCTTTGTGAATATCGGCATGTGGTTCGAGCGATTCGTGATCACGGTGACCAGTTTGAGTCGAGATTTCTTGCCAAGCTCATGGGGATATTTCCGTCCGACGCTGTACGATGGACTGATGTTCTTTGGAAGTTTTGGTCTGTTTATGACTCTGTTTTTACTGTTCTGCCGTTTCCTGCCAGTCATAGCTATCTCGGAAGTCAAAGGCATTTTGGCAATCCAGAAGCATGCTGCCCACGGACACGGCCATGCCCACGGTCCGGATGAAACGCATGGTAAGTCCGCACATTAGATCCACACAGTTTTAGTTGATTTTTGAATAGCGATTCACACATTATTTCATTGAGTTCCTAAGCAATGGCTGCCCACGCTCCCGAAAAAACCGCAACTCCAAAGCCGCCAAAGTTTCATGGCTGGATGGCGGAGTTCGCTGATGAAGACGCGATGCTGAAAACAGCACGCAAAGTGCGAGATGCAGGATACACCGAAACCGATGCGTTCACGCCATTTCCCGTGCACGGGATCGACGAAGCATTGGGCATCAAACCGACGGTCCTGCCTTGGATCGTGTTATGCATGGGGATGACGGGAACTGCAACAGCGTTCGCGATGCAGATCTGGATGAATGCGATCGATTACCCGTACATCATCTCCGGGAAACCTTTTATTTCGTTCCCAGCGTTTGTGCCTGTCGGATTTGAACTGACGATTCTCTTCAGTGCGTTCACGACGTTCTTGGGGATGTTGGCTCTCAATCGGTTGGTTCGATTCAGCAACCCAGTGTTTACCAACCCAAACTTTGATCGCGTGACCGACGATCGTTTTTTCTTGTTTGTCAACTCGAAAGACAAATACTTCAATCGCGAATCGGTGCGAGAGCTATTGGCCAGTGGTTCTCCGGAATCGTTGGATGAAGTTTTAGAAGATTCCACGCCGGCCAGTATCCCGATGGGAGTCTGGTTGACGATTGTGTTCTTGTTGTGTTGCGCGTTGGCACCTGCTGCCGTGGTGCTGAACATGCGAGCGAGCCGGTCGGATCAACCCCGCTGGCACGTATTCTTTGACATGGACTTTCAACCGAAGAAGAAGGCGCAGGCAGCGACCAGTATTTTTGCTGACGGACGAGCTTCGCGACCGCAAGTGTTGGGCACAGTTGCTCGCGGGCAGTTGTCAAGCTTAGATCCATTCTATCTTGGTTACGATCCAGGAGCAGTCGCAATGACTGCTGGTGACGCGCCATACTTTGTGGCGTTGCAGGATGAAGCGGCACAAGACGATGCCCCTGCGGCCGAGCCTTCTGAACCGACTGCGGCAGTAGAAGTGGAAGAAGTGTCGGTAGCGGATGCGGAAGTTGCGGCGGCTGTCGAAGCTAGTGAGACAGCTCCAATTGAGGCTGGCCAAGCTGACGGGATGAAGGCTGCGGAAGCTCAAACGTCTCCAGAGGAACCACCCAAGACTACGGCTGCAGCGGAGAACCCCGAGGTTTCGACCGAGCCCTCGACGTCTAATGCTCAGTTAGCTGGCGATAAGTCGCCTGCAGATGAGAAAGAGGGTGATCATCAGTCGGATCCTACCACCAGTGCTCCGGTTGCAGATCCTATTGCAGCCCTGCCATTCCTAAAGCAAATTCCGATCGAAGCTTCGGCTGACAACATGCGATTGGGCAAGCAGAAATTCGAGACGTACTGTGCCGCTTGCCATGGTTATTCTGGAGCGGGGGACGGGCTTGTTTCCTTGCGTGCTTCGGCATTAAACCAAGGCGACTGGTTGCCACCAACATCGGTACACGATCCGAAGGTTGCCGAGCAGCCGGTTGGCCAAATTTATTACACCATCACCAATGGCAAAGGCAAAATGGGAAGCTATAGCGCTGTCCTAACGCCGCAAGAGCGTTGGGCTGTCGTCATGTACGTGCGAGCTCTGCAACGAGCGAAGAATGCCAAGATTGAAGATGTGCCTCGCGAACTGCGTGGATCGATTAAAGGACCTGAGTCAAACTAAGCTGTTGAAGTATTACGCATATGGACATAACTGAAGCAAAATCTGAAGACTATTTGTTGCCCAGCCGCTGGCAGGCGCTCGCTATCCCATTGACCGTCGTAGGTGTCGTTTTAGTGGGGCTTAGTTGGCTGATACATTGGACGGGAAGTGGCGAGAATGCAACGAAGGTATTCTTCCATTCTTACCTCGCCAACTACATGTACATCCTGAGTTTCGGGATCGGCGGGATGTTCTTGGTCCTGGTGTCCTTTGTGACACGCGCTGGCTGGAGTGCTTCGATTCGTCGATTTGCAGAGATTCTTGCGGCGACCATACCGTGGTTAGCTTTGTTGTTCGTTCCGATTCTTCTGACACTGCTAGGAAATGGGACTGCCATTTACGAGTGGAACAGCGAATCGCCGCATGGCTTGGTTGCGCAGAAGGTAGGATACCTGAATGCACCGTTTTTCACTGCTCGCGCGATCACGTACTTCGTGATCTGGAGCGTTATTGTGCTGTGGTATTTTAATTTGTCGGTCCGACAAGACGAAACGAAAGACATCGAGTCGACTTTGGCCCGCCAGAAGTGGTCTGGCCCCTGCATTATGCTGTTCGCCTTGACTGTCTCGTTTGCAGCTTGGGACTGGATGATGAGCATTGATGGTGATTGGTACAGTACGATTTACGGCGTTTACTATTTTGCTGCCAGTATGTTCGGCATGTTCGCGCTGACAATCTTGTCTTACTTGTTACTGCAACGAGCTGGTAAGGTTCAGAAGACCGTCACGATTGAAAACTACCATGACATGGGCAAGTTCCTGTTCGGGTTTGTTATGTTCTGGTCATACATTGCTTTTTCGCAACTGTTGCTGATTTGGTATGCGAACATTCCTGAAGAAACCGCTTGGTATCGGATGCGATGGGAAAATGGTTGGCAGACGTATAGCTATGTTCTGATTGCCGCCCACTTTGCGATTCCGCTGCTTGGTCTGATGAGCCGTCATGTTCGCCGCAATCGATTTGGATTGATGTTTTGGGCGATTTGGGCATTGGTCGTGCACTGGCTGGATATGACTTTTTTGGTGATTCCAAATCTAGGTGATTTCTCGATGGGAATCATGGTTGGGCATTTGATAAGCGGCGTGGGCATGTTCGCGATCTTTATTGGGATTGTGATGTTGCGTGCGGCGAACGTACCTTTGACGACCAAGGGCGATCCGCGGTTGCACGAAGCTTTGTCCTACGCAAACCCGATTCTCTAGCAGTTTTTAGTTTACCCTTAGATCGACATTTATTATGGCTCGATACGACGACATTAATTCGCCTGCGGTTGCATACGCGACTGTTTTGTCCTGCGTGGTGCTGTTCGCGGTGATTCAAGCTACTCAGGCATTGACTAACTATTGGGGAAATTCGGCTGAGCAGCAGGCGCTGCAGCGTTCGGAATATACGCTTAGCAACAATTTGATTCGTGAACAATTCAATTCCATTGGCGGTTATCAGTGGGTAAACGTGCCTGGGCTGGACGAAAATGCGGCTCCAGAGAAGCGTTTGCAGATTCCTATCGAGCGGGCTCAAGAAGTGCTGCTTGAGGAATTGAAGACCAGCGGAACTTAGTTCATTTTCCTTGAAGATTGTCAGTACCATGTGTCGGTTATTTGCCCAACTTTGCTTTGTCGTGCTTTCCGTTTTCGGACAGCTAGCCATTGCGCAGCAGGGTGAGGACATGGTACCGCGAGCCGCTCGTGAGATCGGTGTCGACCCGAAGATTGGCGATTATTTGCCGCTGGAGTTGGAATTCGTTAACGAGCGTGACGAAATCGTTCCATTGTCCAAATTGGTGGATGGTTCGGTTCCAGTCTTTATCACTTTGAACTACAGCAACTGTCCCGGTTTGTGTGTCGCGCAGCTCAGCAACTTAGTAAAGACGATCAATGGTCTGAACGACTCCGAGATGCAGCTAGGTCGCGACTTTCGATTGGTTTCTATCAGCATCGATCCCACCGATGATGCGAAGCGTCTAGCAGATACGAAAGACCGGTATGCGCCGCTTTTGAAGGGTCAGCATTCGGTTGAAGGCTGGTACTTTTTACGAGGCAGCATGAAGTCGATCAAGCAAATTGCGGAATCGACCGGTTTTCGCTACACCTACGATAGCAAATCGCAGCAATACAACCATGCGGCAGTCGCCATTGGCGTGACGCCTAAAGGGCTGATCTCCCGGTACTTATACGACATCGCTTTGGAACCTGCGACATTACGACTCGCGCTGGTTGAGACTTCTGAAGGTAAATTAGGAAGCATCGGAGACCAGTTGTTGTTGTGGTGCTATCACTTCAACCCGAACGAGAACAAGTACACTGCCAGCGCCCGTCGGTTAATGTCTTTGGGTGGTGCGGTTTTCGTGATAGTTGGGCTTGCTGTGTCGATTCCATTTTGGTTGAGTCGTCGCGGACGACCAGCGAGCCTGCCCGAGGAACTTGTGGAAAAGGGCCAGCCGACGTCGAACGACTGAGGCGAGTTCCGTACGATACATTAGAATTTTTGGTGTTTAGCCAGTCGACTTTTTGTCTGTGTTACCGAATATGAGCAACTTTATATTTCCGATGATTTCCTTTCTCGGCGTTGAAGGCAAAGGCATTTTCTTTCCTGAGCAAGCTTCGACGTTTGCTGCGGAAGTGGATTGGTTCTTTTGGGCTTTGTTTTGGATCTCGATGATTTTCTTCGTTGGGATCGTGGCGGCCACCGTCTGGTTCGTGATGGCCTTTCGCAAACGCCCTGGGTATCAAGGCAGCACGGAGGCTTTGCATAACAACGCCCTGGAGATCACTTGGACTGTGATTCCGACGTTCATTGTTGTTTGGATATTTGGACAAGGTGTTGTTGGCTTTTTGGACATGATGTACGCTCCCAAAGGGACGGAAGACATCAATGTGGTGGCGCAACAATGGGCCTGGTCATTTACTTATCCCAATGGCGCGATCAGTTCCGACGAACTTCACATTCCAGTCGGCCGCCCTGTGAAGCTGATTATGCGGTCGCAGGACGTTTTGCACAGTCTGTACATTCCAGCGTTCCGCGTGAAGCAAGACGTCGTTCCAGGTCGGTATACCTCGATGTGGTTCCAGCCAGTTTTGGAAACCGAAAAGGTGTCGGAAGACGTGTTGCAGGCCGCCTTGGATGAGCGTGCTAAGGTAGCTGAGAAGACCAAGGTCGATCCGAAAAATGTGCCATGGAATTACTCGGAGCTTGGTTTTACGCCAGAAGGCTACAAGTATTTTCACTTGTTTTGTACAGAGTACTGCGGCCAGAAGCACAGTATGATGAATGTCGCCGTTGTTGTGCACACCGAAGAGGGTTATCAACAGTGGCTGGCTGAAGCGGCAAAGGCGCCGGAAGATCCGGTTGAACATGGCGAATGGCTGTACAGCCGTAAAGGCTGCAAGGCCTGTCACAGCATCGATGGTTCCAAGAACACTGGCCCGTCCTGGAAGGGTTCGTGGGGCAAGCCAGTGCCGCTTTCCGGTGGCGGTAGCGTGTTGTTCGATGAGCAATATGTTCGAAACTCCATTTTGTATCCGCAGCAAGAGATCCACGCCGGTTATGAAGGCGTCAAGATGAACTCGTACCAAGGGCAAATCAAGGACGAAGAGATCGATCACCTGATTGCTTTCATGAAGACCTTGGTGGACTAGATAAAATTATGTTGCTCCGCCCGGCTGTTACGCGGGCGTTAGCTAATTGAAAACTTCCCCTTTTCACATGTCAATTTTTTACGACAGAAAAGCATTATGAGTACCGTTGTTGCAAATCCCGGTGAAATTATCACCAAACCTGAGGAGCCGCACGGCAATTACTTAACCCATACCCATGGGTTTTTGAGTTGGGCGTTGACTCTCGATCACAAGCGAATCGGGCTGATGTACCTGTTTGGCGTCATGGCATCGTTCGCATTAGGCGGATTCTTTGCGCTATTGATCCGCTACCACTTGTACCTGCCAAACGGCGCGTGGTTTACAGAACCTACCAATTACAACCGTGCATTCACTTTGCACGGGGCAATTATGGTGTTTCTGTTCATTATTCCTAGTATCCCGGCAGCTCTTGGCAATTTCTTGTTGCCGATCATGCTTGGGGCCAAGGACGTTGCTTTCCCGAGATTGAATTTGGGGAGCTTCTATCTGTGGATCACGGGCTTGATTTTCTTCCTGATTACCATGGGTGCCTCGCCCATCGACACCGGGTGGACGTTTTACACGCCTTATTCGATTCAGACGCAAGGGTACGTGATCCTAGCGACATTGGCGGTCTTCATCCTGGGCTTCAGTTCGATTTTTACGGGCCTAAACTTCATCGTCACCATCAATACCATGCGTCCGCCAGGGATGACTTGGTTCCGGATGCCATTGTTCTTGTGGGCCATTTATGCAACGTCGATTATCCAGGTTCTTGCGACTCCAGTACTGGGCATCACGGTGTTGTTGTTGACCGCTGAGCGTCTGTTGGGGCTCGGTATTTTCAACCCTGCGTATAACGGTGACCCTGTAACGTTCCAACACTTTTTCTGGTTCTACTCGCACCCTGCTGTTTACATTATGATTTTGCCAGCGATGGGCATCATCAGCGAGTTGATGAGCGTCCACAGCCACAAGGGAATCTTCGGTTATCGATTCATTGCCTACTCCTCGATTGCGTTGGCCCTTTTTGGATTCCTCGTTTGGGGACACCACATGTTTACCAGCGGGATGGGGAATGTAACGACGATCGTCTTCAGTGCGTTGACCTTTACAGTTTCGATTCCGTCGGCCATCAAAGTGTTCAACTGGTTGGCAACGATGTACGGAGGTACGGTAACATTGACTACTCCTATGTTGTATGCACTAGCTTTCATCATTCTTTTCACCATCGGTGGTTTGACTGGATTGCCTTTGGGTGCGTTGTCGACCGACCGTCACTTGCATGACACTTACTTCGTCGTCGCTCACTTCCATTACGTGATGATGGGTGGTACGTTGGTCGCGTTTTTGGGAGGTATCTTCCATTGGTGGCCGAAGATGACTGGCAAGATGTATAACGAGTTTTGGGGCTCGGTCTCAGCCGTGATCGTGTTTGTCGGCTTCAACTTAACGTTCCTGCCACAATTCGTGTTGGGCAGCCACGGCATGCCACGTCGATATGCTACATATCAGCCTGAGTACACTTTCCTCCATCAGATGTCGACTTGGGGAGCTTTCTTGCTCGGCTTTGGTTTGCTGGTTGCGTTGTTCGTGCTCTTGGCCAGCATTTGGAAAGGCGCGAAAGCACCTGCCAACCCTTGGGGCGGAGCAACGTTGGAATGGGCTTGTAGCTCGCCACCTCCACACGATAACTTTAGCCATACTCCTGCGGTCGGCGATCCGTATGATTTCAGCCGTATTGGCTATGACGAAGGTAAGTCGGAATATGTCACCAAAGCTACCGTTTAGTTTTGGTAGTTGAGGTTTTCATAGAACAGGCTTTGCGTAGAATGCGAAGCCTGATTTGTCATTAAAGAAACTTTATTTAGCTGCAATTATGAGCGCAATTGTACCTGTCGATGCTGGGCATGATCAACACGATCACCATGATCATCCAGCTTGGGTAGCCCACCACTTCGAAAATGCCGAACAGCAGTTTGATGCTGGCAAGCTGGGTATGTGGTTGTTTTTGGTCACTGAAGTCTTATTCTTCAGCGGCATGTTTTGCGCCTACGCCCTTTACCGCAGTCAGCATCCGGAGATTTTTGTATTCGCTAGTACGTACCTGAATAAGTTTCTCGGTGCGATCAATACCGGGGTTTTGTTGTTTAGTTCGTTGACGATGGCGTGGGCGGTTCGATCAGCTCAGTTGTCGCAGCATCGAACCTTGGTTGGAATGCTGGGCGCCACCCTTGGATGTGCAGCCATATTCCTAGGTGTGAAGACGGTCGAATATACTCACAAATGGGACAGCGGTTTGCTGCCGGCCGGACTTTACACTTCTCAAGTACCCGGCCATGCAGAGCATTCAAACTGGTTGATGATCCTGTGCATACCGGCTGCGATCTGCTTGGTGATCTCGGCCTTCTGGTATTTTTCGACATTGCTAAAGAAGGATAAATTCCAACGCGAAGTCGCCGGCCCGGTTTTGGTTGCGTCGCTATGCTTCTTCGGAGGTGTTTGGTTGGGATCTGTCTTGACTGCAGATGAGGGATCGGGACATGACTCAGCGCACCATCACGAAACTGCACATGCTGGTGATCATGGGCATGCCTCGCACGACGATCATGCGAAAACCGCATTGGTCAGTACGAATGCGCCGGCCTTGCCTGAAATGTATGGCACGCAATCCTTTCCAACAGAGGTTCGCGTGAATGTAAACGAGATGGAAGTCCCGTTTGCCGATGTGAATCAGAAGAGCAAAGCGGGGATCTTCTTCAGTATTTACTACGCGATGACAGGCGTACATGCACTGCACATTTTGGCGGGTATGGCGGTTCTAACTTGGATGATTGTCAAAGCTGCTCGCAAAGAGTTTCACTCGCAATACTTTGGTCCAGTTGACAACGTAGGTTTGTACTGGCACTTGGTTGACTTCATCTGGATCTATTTATTCCCATTGCTTTATCTGATCACTTAAGAACAACGAACTATAACTATGGCTGCACCGGCACAAGAAACCAATATAGCTCACGGTCACTCGGGAGCGCATGGGCATCACGACGGCGAGTTTGCGCACCCGGCTTCGATCGGTATGCTGCTAACCATCTTCGTTATCTTGCTCGCGCTCACAGGTCTGACTGTTTATCAGTCGACGTTGGAGCTAGGCAATTTCGAGATTTTCTGTTCGCTGGGAATCGCGACCGTCAAAGCGGGCTTGGTCATCATGTTCTTCATGCACATGCTTTGGGACAAGATGCTGAACGGAATCATCTTTTTCAGCTCCTTGATCTTTGTGGCACTTTTTCTTGGCTTCGTGTTAATGGATGCCGACAGCTACAGCGACACCATCATCAACAAAGACACGCTGCAAGATTCCTTGCCAAAGGTCACGGCTGCGTCCGAGAAGTAAGAGCCATCGATAACTACGCAGCAGATTGCGGATACTTACCCTTTAATTCCAAGAGTAGTTCTACGGCTGCTTTAGCGATCTGTTCGCCGCAGCCTGGTTGTAGCGGGCAAGCTTGGGGTTCATAGCCTCCTTCTTCGAATGCTCTGCGTGTTGGTACGTAGAATCCAAGGTCATTGGCCATCGATATCACGATCGTTTTTGAAAACGGCGAAGAGGCCTTGATGGCAATGCCTAGGTCGACAAATATTTCGTGGGGCAGCGCGATAATAGCTGTTGATTGATCGAGTCGAATGGCTTGCAGTTCTACAGGATAGCCTTCCGGGTGGTCCTGCCAAAACCTTTTCAACAGCAGTTTCCTCCAAGCGTCAGCCAGGATGAGAACCGAATTGGATTGATTGTTGGCGTTTGTCAGAGTTTCGTAGGCATTTTGGTATTCAACTTCGCTCAATGGTAGCAGTTCGCTGTGCACTAGACGCGTGGCTGTAGCGAACTGATGGTGCTCAATTTTGTGAGCGTTGGTCCAGGCTCCGGCGATCGTGCCAGCTAGCGCTTTCCCCACGCGACTGGCCGGCGACTCGCTTGTATTGGCGGTATGATCTGAGATATCAACGTGGTTCACATCGCCGGCGCATCCTTGGCAGAATAGATTAGTGGCGTTCGCTGCCTGAAGATTAGATTTAAGAGCTGTATCTAGAACTCCAGGATAGCATGCGCTGAAACTGGACCTTTGGAAGATTTCGGTATGCAGTGCGAAGACGGATAGACTCCCTAAGAGTTGTCCATGCTTGTCGGTCGCGAACAGGAACGGCAAATCCGGATCGATGGGTCCAAGCGGTCGAACGATTTCAGGGTTAGTTCGCTCTGGATTCCAGCTAACGGTTCCGTCCCGCATTAAATAGCGGCGATTTAACGCAAGCCCGAACTGCTGTGGCACCGCGATGGAAAGTTGAGCCGCTTGGCGTTTCTGAAAGGCCTCTACGGCGACTTCTTGCCATGCATTGACCAACAAGCTTTGGTAGTCCAGCGGCTCGTGTGGATCAGAGCCATGGTTCGATTCTTTTTGGCGATGATGAAATAGATCACGCAGAGGACCGAAATACTCGGGAGCTCCGTGGGTATGCGTAGCAGTGATGATGATCTTTGATTCAGAAGTTCCCAGTGCAGATGCTATGGCAGCGCGAGCGAGACCGGTAAGTTCCTTGGGGACAGAGCACAAATCGTTGGCAATCAGGACAACTAGCTGGTCGCTCTGGAGTAGGACCAGAGCCTTAGTGAAAAGTGCATCACGCACTCCATCACTGAATCGTTCGGTGTAGCCACCCGCCATACGCCACCCGACGGGTGGCGTGATATCGCGAGTTGCGAACCCGACCTCAAACGCGGTTGTATTCATGACATCGAGCACGGCTAGGCGGGCTTGGTCCAACGTGCTCATTGAACGGACTGCGACTAGACTGACGTGCGTTAAATTAATCGAGCATTCTTTAGACTATCTAAAGCATTCATTGCTTTACGCAGATGAATGTGACAGTCGTCCAGCCATAACTTGGCAATAAGCTTTCGCCGTTGTACTTGGATTGCAGGACCAATCAAAGTATACGTTTGGAAAACCTATTTGGTCAGCAGTAGAACTGCGGACGAAAGCGATTGACGTTAAAACGTAGTTTTCCTGAGAATTTAGCGTCGGCACTCCAGCATTTCTCAAATGAGCCGCTCTGCTGAAAATGCTGTGTCCCATTAGCGGCGATTTAGAACAGTCGATTGTGTCCGTTGAGCGCAGCCACGCGATAGGCCTCTGCCATCGTTGGATAGTTGAAAGTAGTGTTGATGAAGTACTCCAACGTATTCAGCGGTGGTTGTTGTTTCATCACGGCTTGGCCGATGTGGATAATTTCCGAAGCATTGGCTCCAAAGCAGTGGACGCCCAAGATCTCCAGTGTTTCTCGGTGAAACAGGATCTTAAGAACGCCGATTGCACGACCGGTAATTTGAGCTCGCGCCAAACTCTTGAATTGAGAGTGCCCCACCTCATAAGGGATCTTGGCTTCGGTCAATTCACGTTCCGTTTTACCGATCGACGAGATTTCAGGGCTGGTATAAATCCCGGTTGGGATATCACTATGTCGCAACTTGCTGTTGCTTTCGCCGCTGATGTGTTGGGCGGCGGCGCGGCCTTGCATGTATGCCGCGCTGGCTAAAGCAGGGAAACCTACAACGTCTCCAACTGCATAAACGTTAGGTACATCGGTTTGGAAGTGTTCGTTGACTTTTAAAATACCGCGCGAGTTGGCTTGCAAACCGATGCGTTCCAATTCCAAGTCTTCTGTGTTTCCTGAACGTCCGTTGGCCCAAAGCAATACGTCGGTCTTTACTTGTTTGCCACTTTCGAGATACAAAATGACTCCGTCGTCGCAGCCCTCTATTTTCGCGAACGCTTCATTGTGCCGAATGAGCACACCCGAATCACGTAAGTGGTAGCTTAATGCATCGATGATTTCATCGTCCAGAAACTCCAAGAGCTTCGAGCGTGTATTCACTAGATTGACTTTGATCTTCAAGTTTCGCAGCATAGAAGCGTATTCGCAGCCAATCACGCCCGCGCCGTAGACGGTCACCGATTGCGGCTTGTAGGAAAGTTCCAAGATCGTATCGCTATCGAATATTCGAGGATGGTTAAAGTCCACGCCCTCTGGTCGATAAGGCCGCGAGCCGGTAGCGATGACAATGGAGTCGGCTTGCAAAGTCACTTCATCATCAACAGCGATGGTGTTGGCATCGACAAAGCGAGCTCGGCCTTGATAAATAGGCACGTTGTTTCGCTCATAAAAAGTTTGACGCATGGCAACTTGTTTGCCGATGATAGCGCGACTGCTGGAACGCAGTTGAGCGAACGAGGGGTTCACGTGAATTCCCATTTCCTTGAGGATCGGGTTATTCATGGCCTCCATAATGCTGTAGATCGAGAACCGCAAAGCTTTGCTGGGTATGGTGCCCCAGTGAGTGCAACCCCCGCCAATTTTTTCGTAGCGTTCAACCACCGCGACGCGTTTGCCACCTTTGGAAAGCTGCATTGCGGCACCTTCACCGCCGGGCCCTGTTCCAATTACAATCGAGTCGAATTTTTGTGCAGCAATCACGGCTATCGAATCCTTCGAATAAGATTAGTTGACTTCTCCAGTGGCAATCCACGGTATCGCAATGAAACAACCAGTCAGTCGATTATTTCATGAGACTGAACAGACTTTAAAGGGCGATCCGCTCAGGCCGATCGATTAGCATTCTATAAAACTTCGGTGGCTTGCAAACGTCCCGCATGGTTGTTTCCCGCGTCCCTTCTTTTTATTCCTCGCCCAATAACAACCAGCGGCGTTAATCTTTGCGTGCTGAATGGGAAGTTCTTGCAGCGGTTTTAGCCAGCTTTAGGATGTGGCGATATTCTTCGGCAGTCACCGGTTGGACGCTGAGCCGACTGCCTTTCTGCAACAACACCATCCGCGCCAGGGCCGCTGACTGCCGCAAATCTGGCAGGCCAAGTTGCACCGCAAACTTTTCGGCAAAGCGAATATCGACTTGGTACCAAGTCGGCGTGTCGGACTTGCTTTTGGGATCGTAGTGTGGATCTTCTGGATCAAACGCTGTGGGATCTGGATAGCCAGCGCGGGAGACGGTGGCGAGCCCGACGATGGCTGGAGGATTGGCGTTGCTATGATACACGAGAACTTTATCGCCCACCGCGATGGTATCGCGCAGCATGTTTCTCGCTTGATAATTACGCACTCCGTCCCAGCCCGTCGTTTGATTTTTGCTGGCTGCCAGATCATCGATCGAGAATGTTTCGGGTTCTGTTTTGAATAGCCAATAATTCATACTTATCACGCTTTCTGCGTTCGGTAAAACTGCATCGAGAACGACTTCAAGAACTGGCGGCGCCGTCCCCAAATGGGTCTTGGAGCAACTTCTCGCGGTCGGCGGGGTTGGTTTCTTGAGAATTCTAGTGGTTAGCCAACGGGTATTGGTGCATCGTTTGCATAGCTTAGTACGTCCTCGATATTCAGGAATCCCCCGCTTCCAGATCCGATTGAGTCCGCCTAAACGGCAGTTTCGACGTTACTTATGGCAATTTCGGTCTGTGGACGATTTCCTTTCGTTGCCGACTTGAATTCGCTGCCTAGAATGTCACAGGAAAACGAAGTACCCTCGGCTGAGCACGGTGCGGCATCCATGTCGTTCACTCATTAGCCGTAAGCGCCCGCTCAAGGGAAACGCGAACGCCTTCGGCTGACGGTACGCGATTTAGTTGACTGTATTGCTGGGAAACGAGGGAGCGTTGTTCAGGTTGGTAGCCCACCCGGGCGAAATTTAGGAGTTAGATTATGTCAAAATCTCGTTGGCTAGCTGCCCTTCCGATTTACAACGAAGAGAACTTCGTGCATTCGGTTTTGGACGAAGTCACGCAATACGCACCGCATGTACTAGTCGTCAACGACGGATCGACAGATGCCACCGCCGATCGGCTGGGTGAGCGTACGGATATCTCGGTCGTGCATCATGACATCAATCGTGGTTATGGGGCGGCTCTCAAATCTGCATTTCAGTTTGCCATCGAGAACAATTTCGAAACCATTGTCACGCTCGATTGCGACGGCCAGCATCAACCCAAGCGAATCCCACGTTTCGTCGCGGCTTGTGAAAATGTTGACATTGTGTCAGGCTCGCGTTACTTGAAGACATATGAGGGCGACAGTGCTCCGCCGGTGCAACGGTTGTTCATCAATCGCCGGGTAACCAAACAACTGAATCAAAAATTCGGATTACAATTAACTGACGCTTTTTGTGGTTTTAAAGCGTATCGTGTGGAGGCGTTGAAGTCGCTTAATATCGTCGACGATGGATATGCGATGCCCTTGGAACTGTGGGTCCAGGCCGCGATGCTGAACATGCGGATCATGGAGATCCCTGTACCATTGATCTATCTGGATTTGAATCGTTCGTTTGGCGGATCGTTGGACGAGGCGGAAGTTCGGCTGGCTTACTACAATGACGTCATCGAGCGCGCGACGCAAGCGATGCTGGATCGAGGTTTTGACTTACCGAACCCGCGATTGCGGTGCGGTGAGTGTTCCTAGTAATCACTCCGACCATATGACCATTGGATTGGACAGACTTTTGCCTGATTATTCTTATCGCAGCTTCGAAACACCTCGCTCGAACAACAGCGCACTGATTGAGCCTGCGCTGGGCGGTGCAATTGAGCTTGCCAGGCAGAATGATGCTAGTTTGCAGCACTCGGACTTGCTGCCCTTTGGTGACACGTCGCTGGGTGACTTACGACGCCAGGTTCGGCGCTCGGTTGTGCAGTTGGCTGATCGCTGGACCCAGCACACGCGGCTTGTGCAGCAAAGCGACCGGTCTGATTGCGTCTGCGCCCAATTGCGAGATGCGCAGCGGGAGAAAGTTTCAGCTTTTTTAAACAGCACAGATCAACAATCGCCTCCGCTGCTATTTGTCAGCGGGCATCAGCCAGAGTTGTTTCATCCCGGCGTGTGGTTCAAGAACGCAGTGATTTCACAGTTGGCGTCTACTCACAACGGGATTGCCATAAATTTCGTGATCGACCACGACTTGCCTAAGCACAATGCAATCCATGTCCCAGTGGTTCCGCATGATGGAACTATCGCTCACAAATCGGTTTCACCTTTCAAGCTAAGTTCGATTGTGCCGTGGGAGATGTTGGACGATTCGGCCGATGTTGACTCGGCATTTGTCGATCATGTGGAAGCTTTAACACGTGAGCTTTTGCCGCATGAGCCGCTGGTAGCACGCTACTGGCAGCGTTTCTTGCAGGCGCATCATGCAGGAGCTCGGCTTGGCGAATCGCTGGCGATCGCGAGGCATCAGTTGGAGCGTGAAAGCGGGTGGTGCACTTTGGAGTTGCCATTCAGCCAGATTTGCCAGACGCGGGCCTTTGCATCGTTCGTTTCAGAACTAGTGCTCCGTGCTGCCGAGGTGACGTCGGCTTATAATGCCGCGCGGGATGCCTACCGTCGCCAGAATCGAATTCGAAATCAAGCTCATCCGGTCCCAGCGCTACAGACCTGGGCCAGCGAAGCAGAGACTTGGTATGAGTTGCCGCTGTGGGTCTATTCCCAACAACAACATAAACGCCGCCCGTTGTGGTTGGCAGTTAGCTTTGATGCTCAAGGACGCAAGCAGTATCGGTTAAGCGATCGTGAGACAGTTGTCCACGAGATCGAATTAGGAACAGAACACGAGATCGCCGCGAATCTTTGGCAAGCGATGTACCAACGTGGCGTGAAGGTTCGGACGCGTGCGTTGATGACTACCACTTTCTTGCGAATATTTGTAGCCGATCTCTTTGTACACGGAATTGGTGGTGGCAAGTACGATCAAGTCACCGATCAAATCATCAATTCGCTATGGCGTATCCAACCGCCGCATTTCATGGTTGCTTCTGCCAGCCTTCATTTGCCGATGCGGGTCGAAGCGGTCACGGCGTCGCAGACAGTTGCCAGCTTGCAATCGAAAATCCGAGACTCGCGTTATCACCCCGAGCGATTGCTTGAATCAAAACCAGACCTTCCCCCCTCTGCAATGGCTTTGCTAGAGGAGAAGCGAGCCTTGTCGCGTTCGGTTCCCGACAAAGCCACCAAGCGTTCGAGAGGACGCAGTTTGGCTAGCCCGAAGCGTATGTGGCATCAAAGGTTGGCTGCCATCAATGGCGAACTCGCTGCTTTGGCCATCAACGAGCGGGAGGAGTTGGTCGCGCAACTCGAGCAAATGCGGCAGGAACAACGAGCGAGAAAGATGATACAATCTCGCGAGTATTCTTTCGTTTTGTTCGAAAGGAGTGACGTCTTCCAACGGCTTCAGCAACTATTGCCTGCAACATGTCCACTTTTGTCTACTCAGTTGAACCCGATTTAGGGGCCGATGAGTTTCGCGATCTCTTGATACGCTCGACCTTAGCCGCTCGCCGTCCTGCCGACGACCTTCCGCGGCTGGAAGGCATGCTGCGTCAAGCCGATGTGATAGCGACTTGCCGCGACGGACAAGGGCGACTGATCGGCATCTCGCGAGCGATTACCGACTTCCATTACTGTACATATCTTTCCGATTTGGCTGTTGACCAACAGTTCCAAAAGCAAGGAATTGGAAAGCAGTTAATTGAAAGAACCCATTTTGCGGCCGGATTGAAGACGACTTTAATCCTCTTGTCAGCTCCCGCGGCGCGATCATACTACCCCCACATTGGCATGGAATCACATGATTCATGCTGGCTGATCAAACCACAAGCTTAGTGCTATTGGTCCCACCCCGCTACTGAAAGCTACTATGCCCATCCAACGGCTTATCATTGTTCAACCATGCTACTCCCTAGAAGATCTGCCGCGCAGTTTGGATCGGGAAAGTGCTGCGGACTATCATGCTTGCTGGACCGCCCTCTGGCATCCCGCGTTTTTGCAAACCGTATCCAATTTGCCTGAATGGAAACGCAGTGATAGCGCCTCATTGGATGTCTCGGAATCGCTGATCGTTGTGCCAGCCGCATCGCAAAGCCATATTGATACGACATTGCGAGAGCGATTAGATATCAACGACAATATCGTGTTGGCCAGTCAAACAGACCGCTTAGCAATCGTGCAAAGTATCGCGGAAGTTTTAGGCGTATCGGTTGCAGATACTGAAGTCCCAGTGGCCGCTCCCTCTGTCGCCTTGGAGCATTCTGCAAGTGCGAGTGACCAAAGCGAGCTGGCAACTGAAGTCCAGCAACCGCTGCGGCGAACACCTGTTTGCGTTCAAAGCTTTTATGCGTTGGGGTTCGCGTATCAGCAATTGCACATCCTGACTCGCAAAGTTCACTACAGCACGAACTTGGATCTTTTGATGCTGCAAGAGCAGGCCAACAAGGCCGCGGTCGCATACTGCTCTGGCCAGTTCGAGGAAGCTGAACGATGGTTGCAATCTTGTTTCGACCAGTTATCTCAAGAGCGAGATCGTTATTTTTCCCAGCAAGCGAACTTGGTTGATCTGACCTTGCTGGCCCAATCTACTCTTGGAGATTCGCTGAACAAGCAACTTGCGTTTGCGCATCCGCAAAACTTTTTGGCTTCTGCTGCTTTGTTACAACGCCTGCAATCGCGAAATCCAAACGGTCTGCAATTGCTGCAAGCACGTTTGCACTCGCAAGACTCCTCAGTGGTGGGTGGCCTGGATCGTGAAGCAGCATCTCCGTGGCTTACCAGTGGGCATCTGCTGCGCAGCATTGCACGTGGACGAGCAGAGTATCGCCAATTAGGATTAGCACCAACCTCTGTGTTTGCCCGATTGACGGGTGGCCTACAACCGTATGATTCGCAGTTGTTGCGGATCAGTGGTATGTCGGCCGCGATTCTGTCCGCTTGGCTAGAAGGTGACTTGCCGCAAAGCGATCAGGCAAAGATCCGCTGGCAATCGGCCGACTCGACGGCGATCGACGCCTTGGCAGCTTTCGTGGTTGAAGGCAACTCGGCGTTGAGCGTGCTGTCGATCTCGGTCGAATTAGCCAAGCAATTTGATTATCATCAAGTCCCAACCTTGGTCCTGGCACATTGGCCGAACGATTACTGCGAAGCCTTTAGCGATCTGTTGTTAGTTACCGAAAGGACCGCTGCACTTGGCGCATGGCGTCCTCTGCACGACTACTTTGAAACTACCGGGCAAGCCTATAGCACTACCGCTTTGCCGACGTCGCACTTCAAACTTGATTTGCCAGAGGACAGCCAGGCCTTTGGAGAGTTCTGTAAGCATTGGCTTCAATGCCGTCGTCTCCAAGTAGCAGCGGAAATGCTAAGCAGCTCGATGCAAATGCTCGATCAATTGGCCGCTTGGATGTCTCGCAAGCCGTTGAACGAGGCGATTCAGACCATGCGGCAAACGATCAACGTTTTGCTGGAGCAAACCGATGGCGTGTCACAATCGTTGACCGATCGCTTCCGCGTGGAAAGTGCCAAAGGTGCCATCGGTGATTTCCATTCGCCGCATGACTACGCGTCAACAGTAAAACAACTCGATCAGGAATTGCATTCGTTGACTTCGTTGCTTGGCTCGTTGGTTTCAGGCAAGCCGCTGGCCCCCCAATCGCACCGTTGGCTGCAATCGCTGAGCGATAGCGACCAGCCCAGCAGCATAGGGCGAGCGGTCCCACTAAACTCTTCGACAGACTATTACCTGTACAATCCGCAAAGCGTTCCAATGCGATATTGGCTGAGGACCGGCGACAAAGCGTTAACCTGTGGCGATATCAGTAGGATTTACGCCAATGACAATACCACCAGTGCTCGCAAAGCGTTGCAGAAGGGGCTTGCCGGAAAACTACCCAGCGACTGCATAGGTGGTAATGAAGTAGTCGTCGATGTGCCTGCCTATGGGATCGTACACATGAATTCTCACTCCGGTGCATTGCTTGGTTCTAATTCGGCCAGCCGAACAACCATGGCCAGTTCGAGTTCCGCGATGGCTAATGAGTATCTGGACGTACAATTAGATCCTGCCACTGGGCAACTGCGAGCGTTGCTGGTGAATCGAAAACGCGGCAGTCGCATGAGTGGCCAACTTTCGATTTTGGATCCAGCCAAGCTGTTGCCGGGGCTGAAGGTCGATCCTGATTCACGATATGCGGAAGCCAAGAAGGTTACCCTGAGCATCGAGCATAACTCGGTCGCTTCTGCAATCATCGCTGCGCGTGGCGTTTTAACCTATCAGCAATCCAGCTTGGCGGAATTTGAGATTCTCTATGAACTTTGGCGTGGCTGTCGCTTGCTGCAGATTACGCCCCGCATCAAGTGGTTAATCGATATGCCCGAAAGTGAAACGAACGTATGGTTAGGAGCCCCGGTATGGAGAACAGCTTGGCCAAACGAGGCGGCCTCGTTGCGGTGTTGGCAGCAGCAGATTCCCACAAAAGTTACTGCGGCGACATTCTTCAATCCCCAAGTTTTGGAGGTCGACGACGCCGAACACAAGCTGTTTGTCCTGTACTCTGGAGCTTGTTTACATCGCCGTCGAGAATCGCGGTACCTGGACACACATCTGGGCCATGGAACATCGGCTAGCTTGGCCGTCGGCTTGGATTTACCTAATCCGTTGCAGCAGTGGAACCACTGGAGCCAGCCGCCTGTGATATTTTCTTCCAATTTGTCGATGTCCAATCAACAGACTTCCGCATCGTTCTTGTCTTCAACGCGGCGAGGCTTGTTGGTCGACTGGCTGGATCCCGACGCTTATTTGGATTTAGTATCGGAAAACGCGGAAACTGGTGGGAATTCCGAACGATTTGACGCTTACTTCTTCATCCAAGAGACGTCCGGCAGCCCGGGCAGTCCACAGATACAACTCTTCCGCGATGCAAAAAATGCAGCCAAATTGAACTTTCGAGGGGCTATCGACGAACAGTTGAAAGTTGTCGACGGCGAGGTATTGCTGCCGCTCAAGAGCTGTGAAAGCACTTGGCTTGGGGTAAACTGGAGTTAATCCACCACTCAAATCCTGCGTGCTCATGTTACAATAGATTACCTGATGCTCTACCAATCGTGCGGAAGAACAGTAGAAATCAGTTGTCTGGCAAAGGACCATAGAAAGCTTGACTAGCAACTCGTCGAAGGAATCCATTCGTGCAATGGACCGAGTCGATCTCACCAATCGTACGCTCGGGGGGTATCGCATTTTGCACCGCTTGGGCAGCGGCGGAATGTCGGATGTATATCTTGCATTTCAAGAGAATCTCCATCGCCACGTTGCGCTCAAGGTCATGCGAGTGGACTTGGCGGCTTCGCCCGACCATGTGAAACGCTTCTTGCAAGAGGCGCGTGCTGCCGCGTCGATGGTGCATCCGAACATTGTCCAAGTGTACGATGTTGGTGAGCAGCAAAACCTGCAGTACATCGCGCAGGAATACATTGCGGGCTGTACACTGCGAAACTATATCCAACGCGTCCGCTCGCTGCGGGTCGATGAAACCGTCTCGATCTTGATGCAGATTTCCGCTGCCCTGTCGAAATCCGCCAGTATCGGCATTGTTCACCGCGATATCAAACCTGACAACATCTTGTTGACTCCCGATGGCGAAGTGAAGGTGGCGGACTTCGGTCTGTCGCGTGCCCATTCAAGCAAGGAGAATTTGACCGAAGTGGGCATCGCGCTGGGCACTCCAACTTACATGAGCCCCGAGCAGGTCCAAGGTCAGCAGGTCGACATTCGCAGCGATCTCTACTCTTTGGGTGTCACCGCTTACCATATGCTGACGGGTCGACCTCCCTTCGAAGGCGAAACCGCTCTCGCACTTGCCGTACAGCATGTGCAAAACAAGCCACCTGATCTGACAAAGTTGCGGCCAGACTTGCCTCCGCAATTAGTATCCATTGTCAACCGGCTGTTGGCGAAAAAAGTCGAGGATCGATTCGTATCGCCAAATGAACTGAATCGCGCGTTACGTGAGGTCGCAGAAAACCTGCCCGCTCCATTACCGACAGACCGTCCGCTGCCATTGCCCAATGTTGTCGTTGATTCACCGACTGTCGGCGGAGAACACACTGCTGCACTGGACAAAGCGGCTGTGGCTCAGCGGCTGTTTATCTCCATACGTCGTCGTCGGCAATTACTGGCGATGGGAGTTGTGTCCGCTAGCTTGCTGGCCGGTTGGATCGCTTATAGCATCACGGCTTCGATACCAATCCAGAATGTATTGCCTGAGCTGACCCCTACGCAATTGGGAATCGAACGCAAAGCGACAGTTCAAGAACAGTATGTGCTGGCGCTGCTCAAAGATTCGCCAGCTTATTGGTCTGCCGTAGAATTGTTCTTTCCACCCAACGCGTCTTCTCCGGTAGCAGAAAGCTATTGCATGAAAGCTTGGCTGCACCTTGCATGGCACGCGTTGTCATTGGAGAAAGTTGCAGAGGCAGACATTCATCTGAAAAAAATCAAACGCGTTGAAAATGTAGATTCGGTAATCGATGTCCTATATCACGCGACATTGTATTGGCAAGCGACCGTCAAAGGCGATTTGGATGCCGCAAGAAACGAAGCAACGATCGCTCGCATGAAGTTTTCTGCTTTGCTGCCTGACCAGCAGGAATTGGTAAAGCAAACTTTGCCAACGCCATCGCGTACCGTGTTGGATGGAACTTAGGCAATCGTACCAACGGCCATAAGTCTTCCGCGGCCCCGCCAGCAAACTGTCCGTTGAACCGTGTTGCGGTCACACAAGAAGAAGCGATCGATGGCCTCGCGTTAATCTGCGGATGGAGCGAGTGGGACGTTGGTTCTATGGATTGGCAGATGTGGCGACAACGTTTTGCCTGCCTTCTCGCTCCACGCCAACTGCCGTTTCAACATGGAAGCTTCATGTGATTCTGGCCATAATGCCAAAATCGCTTTGGCATGCGAGCGAGCTTTCTCGTGATCAACCAGATCTGGGACCGCTTCGAGAACGCCCCAATCCCCAGCGTAGATACCGGCCAGCATCCAGTGAGCGCGCCGCGTTTGCTCGCTGCCATCGGCGCTAGCAGCTAAATCCTCGTAGACGCTCGCGGCGTCTTGAAAACGTCCTTGATAGAAGCGAACATCGCCTTCAATCTCCAACGCATCGGACGCGACCGCTCGATTGCGATAACGAAACGCTTCCAACGCAATTCTGGTGGCAGACCGGATCAACGACTCCTGCTCGTCGCTGGTCGTTCGGGCAGCAATTTGATATCGACCGAAGTATGCATTCGCTAGCATCGCATGGATCACAGGATTGCTTGACTCCAATCGCAACGCTTCGAGCAAATCCTTTTCGGCCGCGGTATATAGCTCCAGCGACAAAGGATCATTCACGGAAAGCTCGATGGCTTGCTCCAGCGCCAAGCGAGCGCTGGCCATCAGCCGTTCCGTTTCTGGTGTATTGCTGACCAATCGAGTTTTAAAGCCCGTGGGCGAGAAAGCTGCAAAACTTGCTAGTCGAGTATTCGTTTTGGCATGCTGAGTGATCGCCTGCAAGACAGCCGAACAAAGCTTTGCTTGACTTGCCTCGCGTGAACGGACAGTTGGCACGGCAGTGAATTGCAATGTCGCTAATTCGAAGACTCCCGACTGGATGGAAGCAGGATCGCCCGAGGTGAATCGTCCCCAGTAAACATAATCAGCTTTGACCGCTAGCGCGACTTGCTGCAAAAGCTCCTCCGCTGTCTTCGACTTGCGTGCGTAACGATAGAACGCTCGTTCCAACTGATGTAGATAGACCGTATCCATTCCGGCGTCATCAAGTTGAGCTCGCATTTCGTCGGCCAACAGCACAGCAGGATTGCGTCGCGAAAAGTCCATCTGATCGATGGGCAGATGGGGCAAAACGGCAATTCGGACGTCTTTGAGCGTACCGTTGGCCTTGGCCAATCGCTGCGTCTTGTAGGCGTCAATCTCGGCCTGCGTAATCGGCTCAATCGCGGTGTAGCTGGTAACAGCTTGCTCGGCTGCTGACGAAACGGCACTTAACACGTTGGGATCGGATAAATCGAGCATAAGGCCGCCGGTCTGCGTCGTAAGATTCCCACAAAACGACAACAGGTCATCCAGCACTTCTTGGTAGATCGCTTCATCCGCAGTTCGCGTAGGACAAACAATCGCATGGATGGAAATGTCTTTCTCATTTGCAATGGAGATCAATTGCTGGTCCGAATGCGAGCGACTGGCTTGATACTCCGGTTCGCTGAAACCGCTGGGCAACGGAGGAGCATCGCCGATGAATAGTATCCAGCGTTTATCCTTTGGCTCCTGTGACCAAGGCAAAGCGGTCAAAGCGGTATACAACGCTAGATCGACTGGCTCGTGAAAATAGGGGCTTCCCGATCCAGGCCGCAGTTCTTGTAACGCAGCTTCGATTTGCTTGAGGTCGCTGACAAACGCATTTGCACTTGCGGTCAATGGCCAGCGAAGAACTGGCCCGTCGTGTCCCACGTCGCGAAACACTAGCAACTGAAACTTCACGTGTGTCCCCAAAGTTCGTTGGAGATCTTCTAGCATGGTTTGGACCATGCTTCGTATCCCCACCAGTTGCTCCTCCATGCTCTCCGTCGCATCCACGACCAGCACCAGTTCCAAGTCGCCTTGGATCTCCTTGACCATGTCGACGAAGTTCACACGCTGGGCAAGTCCCATCGTTTTGACGTCGGGCGACAAAGCAGGATTAAAGATTGAACCCAAAGCACTTGCTACGGCCGGTTGGTCTTCCGCTTGTGTGAACGCAGCGAGCTGAACGCAAGCGATCGCCATTGCGACGCAGAGTACACTGGATCGACCAGCGAGTGACAGACTGCTGGTCGATCGATCGTATATGGGAAAGCTGACGCGTCGGCTGTATTTTGAGGAGAGATGCCACATGAGTTCGACCAATTCCTTAGCAGAGACAAGATCCGGAGTATCCGGTTCTAAGCTAAGTTATCGAATGCAAACGCTATCAGTTGCGTACATCTCAAGAAATTCCGGCACTTCTTACGGCATGCGGACGCCCGCATGCCATTTTGCTAGTGCCTACGCTGCTTTGCGGAACTTGGCAATGTCCGACGATGTTTGCTCAGCAGCAGCTTGTTCCTTAGCGATAGTTGGGAACGGAATGGTCGATACAGCATCTTCAGTATCCAGTTCCGCTCGCAAGACTTTCATATTCGGCGGAGCTTCAACGCCAATTCGGACTTTCTCTCCGCTAACCTTCACAATCGTTAAGGTGATGTTGTTGCCGAGCGAAATCGTTTCGGTTTGGCGGCGACTGATGATCAGCATGAGAATTCCGTTTCTAATGTTGTCGTTGTACTGCACAACTTTTAACGGTTGTGCGGGCTTGATAAAGTGTAGGAAAAGTGAGTTTTAATCGATTGCGGAACTAGCTATGACTTGCAAGTTCTTCGCTGAGTAATTCGGTTACCGACCTCTCACCTGTTCGCACTCCTTGCGAATCGTAGGTAAGCACTCGGTCACTGGAAAAATCATGAACGGCAACTAGTCGAACGCTACGAGGCCCATGCAGGCAGTACAATCTGCCACAGAGCGCGCCCTGCTTGTTGATGATTTGTTCAGTCAAAGGGAACGCGCCGGGTACGAGGTCGTTCTCGCAGCTTAAGGTTTTGTCCACCCAACTGCGAATGAGATCGTCACGGCTGCTCTCCAATTGCACCATCGTGTTGTAACTCCCGTAGACTGTAAAGTATCCCATGCATCAACATGCAAGGGGTTCCATGTGAGAGTTGGTATCGACCGAGCTTGGAAGGAAGAAAAGAGGACGCGTCAATGTTCTGCTTGGCGTGACGATTCCGGTCGTACCGGCAAAAGAATAAGTTTCAACTCGGAATCGCAGATTAGGCTTGAAACGACCTCAAGAGCGTTATTCGAAGCAATACAGGAACTCTTGTCGTCCTTGAGCGGTCTGCTGCGCAACCCGCAAAAACAGATTTTTCCCTGAAGTCGCGGGGCTTGCGAACGCTTCATCACCCAGACGGTTTACTGCAACCTGATCATATTTAGCTGCCGAGGGGCGGAACACAAAATGTTCACCTGCTTCATTGGCCCAATAGATCAAACCGTTTGCATAAATTGGAGAAGCACTGACCGGCCCCGCCAAACGACGCTTCCATTGCTCAACGCCGTCGCTCGCTTGCCAACAGTACAGTACGCCGCCATCGGTCAGGGCATACAAATAACCGTCGATCTGGATCATCGATTGCTCGTAGCATTTCTGATTATTCTGCCAGACAACTTTTGCTCCGTTTCCAGAGACTTTAATCCCATAAGTGCCTGCATCGGGGTAACCTCCACTGGCAAAGACCATGTCGTCCGTCCAAACTAAAGTGCCACATGTCGCGGCCGTCGTCGCTTGGACTTGCCACAATTGTTGGCCGCTGTCTGGGTTGTAACTGCAAACAGTTCCAGCTCCACTGATCAGCAGTTGATCACGTCCTGCGACATGAGCGATAACGGGAGAAGAAAACGTAATGTTCGCCTGGCGTTGAATTCGCCAAAGCTGCTTGCCATTGTTGCGGTCGTATGCCGCGATATAGCTTTCCCCATCATGCTCAGCAGCAACAATCACCGATTTTTTATAAAGCACCGGAGAAGGGGCATAACCATATTCATAGCGAGTCGGGTTAAACGGGCCGACTTTCACTGACCAAGATTTTTCTCCACGCAGGTCTAGTGCTACTAGTTCGATTTGCTTGTGATGAAAGAATGCGCCAAAGATCAACTCTCCGTCGCTGGCCAGTGTCGGACTTGCTTCGGTATTTTTGGGATGGTTTCTTTCAGGGAAACCGCCACGGTTCACTTCTCGTAGCCACAATTGTTGCCCATTAGATTTATCGTAAGCGATGACGGCATGCGTTTGTGTCCGTTCGTTAGCACTAGCGAGAAAGACTTTATCACCCACCACAATCGGGGATGAGTGACCTCGACCTGGGATTGGCGTCTTCCACTTTACATTCTGCGTATCGCTGAATTGTACTGGTGGTTGGCTGCTGGCATCGGCTTGGCCATTTCGCTCGGGGCCGCGCCACCACGGCCAATCGGCCTTTGCGTCCAGTTTAGGAAAATCGGCGATCCCTCGGTCTTGTCCAAAGAGATTGCAACTGGCAAAAACTATAAGCAGGGCGGCGAGCGATAGGCGAGTTTGGTTGGTCATGTTCGGGAGATTATGGAGGATATTGTCGGAATTGCACTTGGCATTATATCCAGAACTTTGTCGTTTGAGGTTGGGATTCGCGTTTGCAATGCCATAGAGGGAAATACGGTATTCCGTCCTCGGTGTTCGGAAATCCCCCGGCAGTATTTCACGCGAAGTTATGCAGTTCACCTGCCAACCTCCCGCCTTGCCAGACAGCACGTGCTATAGCTTGAGTGAGGAGATTGAAGCTCGGCTGCAGGAAAGCAGCGAGTGTGCGCAGATTTTCCTCCAAGGTTGGGTTGTGCCGATTTTACCAGCAGTTAGTGGCAGACTTGAATTGCCCTGACTTTCACTAGCGAGTAATCATGATCAAACAGGAAGTGAAGTGGATGAAGGGAACAGCCGTAGCCTCGCTGGGTATCGTGATCTGCTGCAGTTCCGCGTGCAATCCTCCAAGAGAGGCCGCTGTCATTCATCCCACCGTCGCCCGAGCGAGACTGCAGCAAGTCATTCAGTCTCTCGAAAGTTCTGTCAACGCAGACCTTTTTGGAAATGTCTCTGGTTTGGGTAACATCGCAGAAGTCCAAGTGCACTCCGATTTTTTCTCTCGACTTGAACCAGCTCATCGAACACGCATGCTGCAAGCACTGCAACGAGCTTGGCCATACGACATCGTAGAACTGCGAGCGTTGGATGGGTCATTGGCTGGCCGCGCGGTCCGATCGACTGGTGAAATGCGGATGGCGGCCTTTGCGCTGGCGGATTGAAAAAGACCGTCCATTGGACCGAGAAATCGCAGGCAGCCCTCAAGCTCCTCTTCGGGAGATGTTACAAATACGCATATTGGCTTTGCGTACTTCTTCCTAGCGGGGCGATCCAACATGGGCTCGGTCAGTCTACATGATGAAATAGTCGGTCAACTGAACGACCATCAATTCGGAATAGCACAACAGATCTGCGAGCAGGCGTTAAAAGAATCGCCGCAGAATGATGTACTTTGGCATTTTCAAGCGGTCGCACTCGCGCAACAAGGGCAACTGGAGTCAGCAATTGCTTCCTGGCAAAAAGCCATTGCCATTGCTCCACAAGTGGAAGACTATCATTACAATCTCGCCATCGCTCTTGAAGATAAAGGCCAATTACAAGCAGCCGTCGTCCAGTATCAGGCTGCGTTGGAGATCGAACCCGATTCGATTTACTCACGCAATAATCTTGCCAATTTGTGGATGCAGTTGAAGCAGTATCAAAAGGCCTACGACTTGTTGTGCTGCCTGCTGAAGGAAACGCCCAACGATCCCGATATGTACTACAACACTGCGAACGCCCTATACGATCTAGGTCGATTCAAAGAAGCGATTGAGTACTACAAGATCGCTATCACGTTGGACCCCGATTTGGCCAACGCTCGCGAAAATCTTGCCCGGGCATTTATTAAGATCGAGCAACCGGAGTCCGCCGTCCTTGTATGGCAAGACTGGCTGGAGCATGAACCAGGCAACGCCACTGCGGAACATTGTTTGGCAGCGCATCAAGGCGCTAAGCCCCCTGCGCGCTGTCACGACGACTACATAAGACAAACCTTCGACCGTTCCTTCGCAACAGTTTTTGACGACCAACTGTCACGACTGAATTATCGTGCTCCGCAACTACTGATCGATCATTTACGCGAGCATGTCTCCACTTTAGAAAATCTGCACGTCTTGGATGCTGGGTGCGGTACAGGCTTGGCCGCTTCACTTTTACGCCCCATCGCATCCACTTTAGTTGGCATGGACCTGTCGCCTGATATGCTAGGTTTGGCTGCTCGAGGGAAAGTGTACGATCAGCTAGAAGAGGCAGAACTGACTTTGTACTTATCGAAACATTCGAACCAATTCGATCTGATCTTCTGTGCGGATACGCTGTGTTATTTCGGCGTACTGGACGAGGCTTTTCAAGCTGCCTGCCAAGCGCTCAAGCCCGATGGTCATTTCGCTTTTACGGTAGAGCAAGCCGAAACCGCCGTGACGCTAGAATTCAAGTTGTTGCCGCACGGTCGCTATGCACATACCAAAGAGTACGTCACGACTGCATTACAGCGGGCCCAGCTTAACCTGGTTCATGTTGCAGAAGAAGTGCTCCGACACGAGCATGGTCAAGCTGTTGCCGGGTTGGTTGTCATTGCAAGCCGGCGTTAGTGACCGATAACGTTGTGTCGATAACGTATTTTGCAATCGCTTCTGGGCTGTGATAACGCAAGTAGTGTTCGCGGGCGCGATGCCCCATCTCTATTAATTGCTGTTTGTTCGATAACGCACGTATCGCTGTATTCAATAATTCGTCTGCATCTGGTTGATAGTACACGGCATGAGCACCCTCACGGAACGGTTCGTAGCGGATAATCGTAGGTTGGTTCATGAAAGGCACAGACCAACAAGCTGCCGCTTCATAATGCCGAAAGCAATCCCAACCGTAGCCCTCAGGCGACCAGACAAGATATGCCGAAGCAGCTCGATGCAAGAATTCGATCGTATTGAGACTTTGAGTAGGAATATCTACCTTGTATCCCAACTCCTGCAGTTTCTTCATGGCCGCCATCCCCATCTGACGGACCGTCGAAGAACCTTCGCTTAGTCCCGCAAAAAAGATATCCGACTTTTTCACAGCAGGCTCGCTGGGAAAGTACTCTTGAGTGCCCGGCCGAATGCCCAGTGGCAGCGGACGCAGTTTGGCTAGTCTCGCGAGATTTCTTGTTTGCGTTCGATATCGCTGCGTCGGAACTGCGTGATGAGCCGTCCTCATAAAGACCTGCCATTGATCGACGGGCAGTTCACGTTTGAACCATATTTTGCAGCGGTCCAGCAGATAGAGGTCGGCTCGAGAGATGAAGCGGTTATCTTCCAGATCAATCACTGCCATAGGCGTGTGTTTGGCCAGTCGCGTCAGTTGCGGCGCTACCAACGACACCAGTGGCAAACGGCCTTGCAAACAAGTGCGCTTGGTCAGTTGTCGAGCCCACCATTTCAAACTCCATGGGGAATTCTGTTGTGGGTGACATACGACCAATTCGAGATTTGGATCACGCAATGCACTAGGCAAGGACCAGAACGGCTCCAAGTTGCGGCCAGACTGATGGTCCGTCGCACGCGACGCGAAACACCGGGCTGTTGGCAAGCTGTGCTTAATGCAGGGCCGCCCAATCTCGACAATACTCCGGTTATCGGACACTCAAGCTACCTTCCCACGTTTCAAGCAGCGCCATGGCCATTTGAATTTCAGCCAAGACAGCTTGGTCTGCTTCGGTGAGCTTGCAAGCCTGAAGTTTGGCGAGGCTGTGGATCGCTGGCAGTTGGCCCAACGCCCAGGCAGCCACAATGCGTAAGTTTGGATCGGAATGTTGCAGCAAACGTGTTGCCCATGTGACAGCTTGGGGTAATCTTTGGTTGGTCATTGCAATCAATGCATTGCGTTGAAGCCCCGCTAGCTTGGCTCGCCAAAGGGGTGTCTTGCGATAGCGGTCACGGAACTCACTCTCATCCATCGACAGGATGCTCTCAAGGTCCAACTGTCGCAAATCCTCTCGAGGTTGAAATTGGAAGGTGGCTGCGGATCTGGCCTTGCGGTTCCAAGGACATACTTCTTGACAAACATCGCAGCCAAAGACCCAATCCTTCATCAAGGGGCGTAGTTGCATCTGAGGCGCAGATCGATTCTCGATTGTCAGATAGCTAATGCATTTGGTTGCATCAAGCACATGCGGCTGCACGAAAGCGTTGGTAGGACAAGCGTCCAGGCAAGCCCGGCAGGTGCCGCAGTGGTCAGCCGCAAATGCCTCGTCAGACTCCAACTCGATCGTGCTGAGAATGGCGGACAGGAAAAAGTAGCTGCCCCAGGTTCGTGAAATCAACATTGTGTTTTTGCCGATCCAACCGATGCCCGCTCGCTGAGCGAACTCCCGCTCCAATAGGGGGGCGGAATCGACGACCCCACGAAAATTTGCATCCGGCTCAACTGCGTTCAACTGTTTGATCAAAGACTTCATTCTTGAATGCAACACGTCGTGGTAGTCTTCACCGCCGGCCGCATAGCGTGCGACTTGACCGCAAGCGGCGTGAGACACCACTGGCTCAGTAGGGCTGGATGCATCGTTTTCACCCGTTTCACGGTGCTCTTTAGCTTCTGGATGATGATACGAAGTGAGCATCATGAGAATAGATTTAACTTCGGACAATACGCCGACTGGATGACGATACGCTTCCTGGCGGTTGCGAATATAAGCCATCGAACCACCGTAACCCGCGTCTAACCAACGAATCAAATGGCTAAATCCGCGGGCTTCGGCTGCAGCGACCACCCGGCAATCATCGAATCCGGCGTCGATTGCCATCGCTTTGGCTATCTGCGAGTTGAGCGGGTTCCGATTCATTACAAGGACTATGGTCTAGGAATTCTGACAAGAAGCGTTTTAATAACGGCAAGGTTAAACCACCGACAGACGGCGGCACAATGGATTTTGCCAATTTTTACAGGACGCGGAGTCACATCCAGAGTTTTTCATGGCACGAGATCTACGAAGTTTACGAAATATCGGCATCATCGCACACATCGATGCGGGCAAAACGACCGTCACCGAGCAAATGCTGTACATGAGCGGTACCAAGCATCGAGCGGGGGCAGTCGATTCGGGGACGACCGAGACCGATGACGATCCAGAAGAACAACAACGCGGCATTACGATCTTTGCCGCTTGCGTGACCTTCCGCTGGAAAGAATGCCAAATCAACTTGCTCGACACGCCTGGCCACGTCGATTTTACAGCCGAGGTCGAACGGTGCCTACGCGTACTGGATGGTGCAGTTGTCGTCTTCAGCGCTCGCGAAGGAGTGGAAGCTCAAAGCGAAACCGTCTGGCGTCAAGCGAACAAGTACAATGTTCCACGATTGGTCTTTATCAACAAGTTAGATCGTGAGGGAGCCGACTTCTACCGAGTGTTGGAGGAGATCGGCCCTCGGCTGCACGCCAATCCCGTGCCGATTCAAATTCCTGTCGGAATGGGGCCTGCTCATACCAGCGAACCTTTTCGGGGCGTGATCGACTTGGTGCAGATGAAGTACATGACTTTCGATGCGGAAGACAAAGGCAAGACGATCGTCGTGCAAGACATACCCGCCGAACTGCAAGACGATGCCGACGTCTGGCGTGCGGAAATGTTAGAGAAGCTTTATCCGCATGACGACCAGTTAATGGAACTTGCGATGAACGAGCAAGAAATCTCCACGTCACAGATCTATCAGGTTTTGCGTTCGGCAACTATTGCCATGAAAATTCAGCCTGTCGTATGTGGTTCTGCATTACACGGTGCGGGTGTGCAACCGTTGCTTGACGCCGTCAATGCATTTCTACCCAGTCCGTTGGACCGCCCCCCCGTCGAAGGCGTCGATCCGAAGAAACGCGATAAAGTATTAGTTCGCAGCCCAAGCACGGACGAGCCGGTCTGTGCGCTGGTCTTTAAAATCCTGCCTGCCAAAACGGGCGACTTATATTGGATTCGCATGTACTCTGGACGGTTGGATTCCAACTCCCGATTACTCAATCCAAACCGCGACAAGAAAGAGAACGTCGCTCAATTGTGGCAAATCCACGCTACCAAAAAAGAGCGACAGGGACAAATTCAGGCGTTGGAGGCTGGTGATATTGCTTGTGCTGTAGGCCCGCGCGATTCCATCACCGGCGACACTCTGTGCGATACGCGCAGCCCCATCGAGCTGCCTTCGATACAGTTCGCGCAAACCGTTTTGTCGATGGCCATTGAGCCAGAAAATACGACCGAACGAAAGAAGCTGGCCGAGGTGCTAGAGATGCTGAAACGCCAAGATCCAACTTTCAAAGCGGTCGAGAATGAAGAGTCCGGCCAAACGTTGATCAGCGGAATGGGCGAACTGCATCTGGAAGTGATCAAGAACCGATTGACGCGTGATTTTCATCTGAATGTGAAATTCTATAAACCACGCGTCAGCTATCGCGAGACGATCGAGCGTGCTGCAGAAGTGACCGGTCAGTGCAATCGCATGGTGGGTGGCAACCAGATGTTCGCTCGATTAACACTTCGCGTGGAACCGCTGGAAGATCCTTCCAAACCCATCATAGTACTTGACCGTATGCCGCCGGAAAAAATGCTGCCAGAGAACCTGCGGCAATCGGTGTTGGAAGAACTGCGCAACCGCGCCGATGGGGGTGGCATGATCGGATCGTTCCCGTTGACAGGTTTCCGTATCAGCTTGCTAGCAGCCGAACTTGCAGAAACCGGTTCGGACGAAGTCGCGTTTCGTATCGCAGCCAACGACGCCTTTGATCAGGGCTTACAAGACGGCCAGCCCGCTTTGCTGGAACCGGTGATGCGCCTAGAGATCATGACGCCCGACGAATATATGGGTGAAATTGTTGGCGATTTGCAGCAACGTCGCGCGTTGATCGAAAAGACGGACAATCGCGGAGCGGCAACCATGATCGTTGCTCATGCCCCGCTCAAAGAATTGTTTGGTTACTCCAGTGCAATTCGATCGTTGAGCCAAGGGCGTGCGTCGTGCTCGATGGAACCCTATGGTTACCAGCAAGCTCCAAGGGAAGATGGGGAAGCATTCGCCATGAGCTAACCGATAGCGGCGAACTGCAAGAAATTTTGTGAGCCAGCTCATTTCAATCTGCTTGTCAGTTGTATTGCGGCTCATTGGTAACGACAATAAGTAAACTTTGTGGATGGCTGCCTAAGCCATCGAACTAACTATGCGACTCCTCATTTACGATTGCTTGGATTAGAGAATATGCCGATTGCTGTACGTTGCAAATGTGGTCACGCGATGAACGTCCCTGATTCAGCGGCGGGGAAGACGGGCAAGTGCCCAAAATGCCAGCAACCAATTCGCGTACCGGCGGGACCAGCCAAGCAATCAGGGCCGACAGCGAAAGCTCCGGGAGCGGCGGCTCCGGCAGCCAAACCCGCGCGACCAGCGGCCGGTCCAGCCTCCGTATCTGCCTCCACTCCGGCGGCGTCTTCCAAGATGGATGCGTTGTTCAAGGATGCTGGATTCGGCGTCCAGAAAGGCCCCACATGCCCTTCTTGCGGCGATCCGCTAGCTCCCAATTCTGCGATCTGCATCAGTTGCGGATTTCACTTGGAGAAAGGCGAACGTATCGAAGGCTACGTCACGACGAAGAAGGCCGCTGAATTCGACAACTTGTATTTGGAGGAGGCGTCGCAAAACATCGCCCGAGACCAAGAAGCCGAACAACGCGTTGCCTTTGCAGGGGCTCCGTGGTGGGTTTCACTGGGCACGTTGTTGGGCCTTTGCATCATCATTTTTGCGGGAGTGCAAAAAGTCCAGGCCAGTTCAACGCAGACTTATTCCCCCAAAGGATCGATTCTATATGCGTTCCAAGCCATGCCCTTCGTAACGCTTCTGCCCTTCGTCGGAGTGTTGGTATCTACCATGGTTTTTACGATGTCGCTGCTGGCTCTTGCAGCAAGCGCCTTGAAAGAGTCTGCCGGTAAAATGTTTATGATTTTGTTCATCCCGTTGTATTCTCACTATTACGCGATCACCAACCGCCAACGCTTGCAACCCACCGCCAGCATTCACCTTATATGGACGGTGTTGCTGATCGTGTTTTGGGCTTGGTTTCTTGGCAATCGTGGCTACAAATTTTTTGCTGCATAAGATTAAAGGAGTTATCACTGTGCCGATCTATGAATATCACTGCAAGAGTTGCGAAGCGAATGTTGAAGTTTTGGTTCGCAACTTAGATGAGAAAGCAATCTGCCCCGAATGTGGTTCCACAAAGCTAAGTAGGCTGCTGAGTGTCATTGCCAAAGGCCCGGCCAGTTCAGAATCTTCGAACGCTTGCGAAATCCCAATGGGATGCAGTTTGCCGCAATGCGGAATGGGTGGCTGTGGGATGCAGTAAGAGCGGCCGGTTCTCTGTGGGCGCACAAGACGTGCCGAAATCCGTGTTATAATGCAGTCGCCTTTCTCCGAAGGAATAGAGATGATACGACTGAACGTGACACCAAAAATAATCGCCGTCATTGCACTGTGCTCGATCTTGCTTTCACCGGGCTGTCGAAAAAAAGACACTGACAAAACGGTCGACAAGCAACCTAAAGATCGCATCACGGCCAATCCGATGCGAATCCTGCCCGCTTCCAGCGTTGGCAATCGCTCGTTTGCCAAAACAGATCACTGGGCGCAAACGCGGCAAAGCGTGGCGGCAAACACCGGCGACGAAAGTATCGTGCTGAACTATCGCGCCGTATCCGCCAAAAACGAAACTTCGAACACGGTCTTCTCCCGATCCATTGCCATTGCGCGTGGACAGCGGAAAAGCGTTGAACAGTCGATCTACTTGCCCAGCCGGTTGAGTAGCCAAGTCGATACGGGGCTTGGATTTCGCAATTCGGTCCTCATCGAAGCGGAACTGAACGACCGACGACTCGGGAATCTGCTGGGCATGCAAAACGAGCGTGTCACTTTGATGGATGATTATCAAACGAAGTTTGTCATTCTAGCCAACAACGTTGACACACAGAATTTCTGGTTGCAATCGAATGTCGTAAGATGGCCCAAAGGTATTACCAGTTTCAGCAACATCCAGCCTTTCGTGTGTGTCCCCATCAATCGCCAAGACTTGCGAGAGAACTTTCCTACTAGCTTCTATGGCCTATCCTTTACGTCTACGATCTACTGGAATGACATTCCGGCAGATGACCTTAGCCGTGAACAACAAACGGCCATTTTGGACTGGCTACACTATGGCGGACGACTGATAGTCAACGGTCCCAACACCATCGCGGGCTTAGCCAACTCTTTCCTGTCACCTTATCTTCCCCTGGAGAATTTAAAGAACTCCAGCGACAATATAGACGCGTTAGCCGATCGACTTAACGCCTTCACGCTAGAGCCCGTCAATGATTTCGGCGACTATGGTGACCAGTTCAATCGCAGTAATTCAACAACCTTACCCTACGCGCCTCAGTTGCCATTTCCCGCAGGCAGCGGCGGCAACCAGGCTGCCGCGAACAAGGAACCGCGTCCAGAGCCAAGCTTGATTTCCACGCTGGATCGCAATGCAATTTCATCGAATCTTTGCTCCGCAACGCTGCGTCCTAACGCGAGTTGGGTGCCTGACTGCGGAGGCCTCTTGGCCGAAACCCAAGTAGGCAGCGGGCGCATTTGTATGTCGACCTTTGACCTCTCGGGCGAAGTGCTGACCAAATGGAAGAGCTATGGGAATTTCTTGCATGTTGCCGCGTTTCGCTTGCCTGCACGCAAGTGGATGGGCAATGCCAACGATGAGTCTTATGCTTTTGTGGGTGACTACGAATCGCAAGAGCTATCGGTGCATAGCTACTCCAATCTCAGCCGTTTGGCGAATACCTTCACGCCACAGAAGTTTATTGATCGATCTGATCGAGATGCACATCGGCGGAGCAGCGAACAGTCGTCGCTGCGGACTTTACCCAAGCCCAGCAGCGATGCGGGTTGGCATGACAACTCGCACTTTAGTCGATTGGCCTTGGGTAGCCTGCAGGACACTTCCGGAATCAAAGTTCCGCCGGTTGACTATCTGACTCGAATCCTAGGCGTCTACTTGTTGGTTCTAGTGCCAGCCAACTGGATCGTGTTTCGCATGCTCAAGCGTTTGGAGTGGGCGTGGTTCTCAATTCCACTGATTGCAATCGGCGGAGCGATCGTTATCGCGAATTTACTGCAAATCGAAATCGGATTTGCGCGCAGCCAAAACTCGATCGCACTTTTGGAACTGAAGAACGGCTACCCTCGCGCACCGCTGGCGAGGTATTCCTCGATCTATACGTCGCTGTCCAGTCCCTTTTCGCTGTCGATCGCGGAAAACAAAGGCTATGTCTTGCCGGTTTCCACCAGTAACTCCCGCGGCCTGGATCAAGCCCCGGTGACGTATCGTTCATTTGACGACGCGGGGTCTGGATTGCGGGGGTTACCGATCCGCTCGCACACCTCGTCCATCTTCCACAGCGACGAAATTGTTGATTTAGGAGGCAGCGTCGTCTTCGAATCCGTGGGCCAACCGGCGGTGCAGAAATTGACCAACGGTACCTTCGTGCAACTGCGAGATTTGATTCGTGTCCAACGAGAGGGGGGGGAGACGAACTTTTTCTGGATTGGCAGTTTGCCCGCTGGCAGCCAAGCGGACCTGAGCGATCTAGAAGCAATGGATTTAGCGAGCGTCTCTCGTATGCTTCGAACCTCGGTCATCACCCAAGACAACCAACCGGCTGATGTGAAAGCGGAGAACGCTTCGCGAAATGCACGGAAACAAGACGCGGTCGTCCAGGCGATTTTGAATACAATTGGCTCGTTCTCCAACGGCGGAGAAAACGACATTATCATCGGCTGGACGGAAAGCATCTTGTCCAAGTTGGAGATTTCACCGCAGCCCTCTCAGCGAGATGAGCAAACTTTGGTCTGCTTTGCGATGCCCAAAAAGTCCTTCTCGGAGATTGAAAAGGACGCCAGTTTACCGCCTAAGAACCTGATACAGTATGAGGAAGAAGTCGATTATTTCGATCCTGAGGAATAGTCTGCCCGTATCTCTTGCGTGGTAGGCAAGGTCGTGTGCATTTGGCCGAGTTTAACGGTTATTCACAAACGATTCTTCTCGTGGAATTTACAGTTTGTTGCTTTACTCCCAGGCGGTTCTTGATCAGAATGTTCCATGTAATTCGAGAAACGCTCCTCGCGGGATTTTGATGATCTTTCGAGTAGAGCAACTTTTGAGGACGTTTGGCGAGTTTCTACATGGTTGTTCAGCTTTTGGCTTTAGCCGGTGCTTTTCTAAGTGCGGTGATTCTTACGCCATTGTATCGTAAGCTTTCGTTGCGTCTTGGAATCCTTGATGCACCGGATGCTCATCGGAAGTTGCACCGCGAGCCAGTCGCCTTGTGCGGCGGTCCGGTGATCTTAACCTCGGTCCTACTGGTTTTCGGTGTGGCAGTTTTCTTTGCCGAACAAGTGCAGTGGGCAATGGCGACCAGTTTGCTACCGATAGCTGGCTTGGTCTTTGGTTGCGTGGCGATTGTTGTGTTGGGCTTGTTGGATGATCGTTACGGATTGCGCGGCCGTCAGAAGTTACTCGGCCAAGTCGGCATCGCTTCGGTGATGGTGCTTTGCGGTTACAAGATCACTCAGACCAGCATCTTTGGACTTCCCATTGAGTTTGGTTTAATTTCGTTTGTCATTTCGGTCGGTTGGCTGCTGCTCACGATTAACTCGATTAACCTGATCGACGGAGCGGACGGGTTATGCTGCAGCGTCGGTTGGATTGCATGTGCTGGGTTTGCGGCCATGGCAACGACGCAAGGTCATGGCGTTCAAGCGGCGTTTGCTGCTTCGGTCGCTGGAGCTTTGCTCGGCTTCCTGGTCTATAACTTTCCGCCCGCCAAGGTCTTTCTTGGTGATTCAGGATCGATGCTGATCGGCTTGGTCTTGGGGGCCTTAGCCATTCGAACTTCGCTCAAATCGCCAACGGCTGTTTCGATGTTCGGTGCGATTGCCATCCTAGCTTTGCCAATCTTCGATTCCTCGATGGCTATCGTGCGACGAAAGTTGACAGGTCGTAGTATCTTTAGCACTGATCGCGGTCACTTGCATCATTCATTGATCACCAAGGGGTTCGCTCAAAGTCGTCTTGTGATCATCGTCAGCTTGCTCAGCGGCGTTTTGGCCTTTGGAGCTTTCCTGTCTTCCGCTCTCAACAACGAATTTCTGGCACTGATATCCGTAATGGTAGTGCTGGGTTGTTTGGTTGCCAGCCGTTTATTCGGTCACTCGGAATTGAGATTACTGACCAATCGATTGACCCATTTCGGTTCGTCTTTATTGCCACGCTTGAATGGTGATAAAGCGGGGCAATTGCATTGTCGACTGCAAGGTGAACGTAGTTGGGAGACGATCTGGGACTCCTTGGTAGAATTTGCCGACAAACACGACCTTAGCCGGGTTTGCTTGGACCTGAATGTGCCTTGGTTGCATGAAGGCTATCATGCATGTTGGAACCGCGAGAAAAGCCCCGAAGAGTCAAAACGCTGGAAGATGGTAATGCCTGTGTTCGCTGATGCACGGCCATTGGGACGCATTGAAGTTGTCGGTGCAGCGGATGCCAGTACGTCGACAGTGGTCTTGGAAGCGTTGTCAATTTTGGTTGAGAGCATCCAAGCCGAGATTCATTGTGTCGTCCATGGCTTGGAATCGGATCGACAAATCGCGATCCCTGTACATGCCGAAGAGGAATTGGAAGTAGTCAGCATCCATGAACCGCAGCCTATTCTTGGCACGGCCTCATAGTTCGACGTTCCATTTGGCTGAAGAATTCTCTCAGGTTTCAATCGACAGTGCGTTTTTTAGCTCTGTCCCAATTTCTGCTTGCTGCGCCGCGGTCAGTTTTGCCAAAGGTAGCCGTGGATTGCCCACGTGGACTCCCCGCAACTCCATCACCCATTTGGATGTGGCCATATAGCCGTATCGACAAAGCAAACGCACCAGATGAATTCCTTGCCGCTGCAATTGTCGAGCTTGTGGCAAGTCATTATTTTGGAAACTAGTCATCAATCGTTGGTAAAGTGGCCCAGCAAAATTGTAGCCGCTGCCGACGGCTCCCCGCACCCCGAAGCTCATGGCGGCGAGCAGCAACTCATCAACGCCATAGAGTACATTGAACTGGCCCTTTCCGATCGCTAGGCAGTCTTGCAGACCAACCAAATCGGAATTGGTGTATTTGATTCCCACTAGATTAGGAATGCTGTGCGATGCGTGCTGCAGCAATTCGGCCGCAGGTACTTGTAGCCCTGTAAAACTGGGAATGTCGTAATAGTAGAACGCCAGTTTCGGCACCGCACTAGCGAGCTGGCGAACCGTATCGACCAACGCGTCCACATGCGGTGGCTTGAAATAGCTAGGCGCAACAGCGGCGATGGTTCTGGCCCCCAACTGCTCGGCGTGCCTCGCCAGATCGATGGAATCTCGCAGGCAGTTCGCTCCTACATGCACGATGACTTGGAAGTCGGACCCACGAGTTACTTGGAACCAACGCTCGGCGACAGCCTTGCGCTCTTGGACTGTCATGGACATGCATTCGCCGGTCGTACCACACACAAACGACTGGCCGATTCCATCTTTAACCAATAGTTCGAATTGGTTTTCGATCACCTCCAAATTGACATCCCCACGATCGTCAAAAGGTGTGTGTGTCGCAGCGACTAGCCCGGTTATTTTAGAGTTCACTGTCCTGTTCCTTGTTGCTGAGAGTCAGTTCGTTGCGCGGCTGGATCATAAGTACCAGAATGATCGATATAAATGCGATGCCTGCGAACATGCCAAAGGTTACATTCAAAGGCACTTTGCGATCCGACAAAATGCCGAATCCCCAATCGGCGACGCCCCCAAAGCTGATACTAACAAAGTTCATGATGCCATACCCGGTCGCTCGCCATTGCGGCGTCACAATCTGTGACAAAATCGGCATGTTGTTGCTATCAAAGAATCCCCACCCAACGCCAAAGCCGATTAGATACAAAACCGCGATGGTTAGTGAGCTGGAGTTTCCCACCCCCATCAATGCCGGGATAAGCAAAGCCATTCCTAGCGCGCTTACGTAGATGCGTCCTCGATTCGTCCTTCGCGCCCATCGATCCGCCAGCCATCCGCCAGCAAAGGCTCCACACAGCGCAGCCACGTTCACGTACAACGTCGCCGATACGCCAGCCATACCTTGGCCAATACTGAATCGTTCCTTTAAGATCGAAGGCATCCAATCTTTCACGACCCAGCCAGCGATCGCTGGCAATGTGAAGCAGCAGACCAAGAGGATGAACGATCGATTAAAGATCAACTCATTCATGAAATCGGACCAACCTGCTTTGCCGCTCAACAGCGAAGCTTTACGATCAGCGACTTGCTGCGGCGACTCACGTAAGAACCACGGTAACAACACCGCATAGGCGATTCCAATCAGTCCTGCCAAGGTGAACGCCATCCGCCATCCAAAGTTATCTGCATCTGCGGCATAGCCACCAAAGCCGCCTAAGATTATGCCGAAATAGATCGCGGTTTGATGCAGCCCAATCGCTTTGGATCGCGTCGCCGGGAGATGGTGGTCGGCAATCAACGCCAAGGCCGCAGGGATATAGAATGCTTCACTCACACCCATGAGAGCCCGGGTCCAAAGTAGCGAAGAATAGCTCGTCACTTCACCAGTCATCCATGTCACGACTGACCAGCAAAACAAGCTGGCGGTAATCGTCCATCGTTTGCTGAACCGGTCTGCGATCAAGCCACCTAGCGGGCTAAGGAAGGCGTAAACCCACTTGAATTGGCTGAGCATAAAGCCCCAGTTCGCATCGGTCTGTATATCCGAGATATCTTGCATCACGGAATACTTCATCGACGCGAGCATCTGTCGGTCTAAGTAGTTTAGCATGGCGACAGGCCACAACAGCAAGACGATCAGCCAAGCGAGTTTCATAGAAGGCAGCGTTTCATTCCGGCGTTGGATTGCTGACTGCATGGGCAGCAAAAATGAATAGGTCCGCAAGCGTCAGCTAAAGATTTCTCGGATAGGATTGCCGCTGGAAATTGGCAGCGGTCGACCCTGCGTATCATGAACTTCGCTATCAGGTGGGATGCCCAAAGCCCAGAAGAGCGTGGCTGCAATGTCTTCTGGTCCGACGGGATTGAGCGAAGGAAACGCCCCGCGAGAATCACTTTGCCCATAAATGGCCCCCCCTTGCACTCCGCCACCAGCCATCATCACCGTGTAGCAATCGGGCCAATGTCCGCGACCTTTGCCATCTCGATCGCCGATTTGTGGACCACGACCAAACTCGCCCATCCACAGCACTAATGTATCATCCAAAAGCCCTCGCGATTTCAAATCTTCAATCAACGTCGGCACCGTTACATCTGTTGCGGGCAAGAGTCGTTCGCGCAGGTCTTTGAAATTCTCTTGATGTGTGTCCCAGCCTTGGCTGCCCGCGCCGCCGATTCCTGCAGAAAAGTAAACTGTGACAAATCGTGCGCCAGCTTCCACCAGTCGTCTAGCCAGCAAACAGGACTGGCCATAAGTTGTTCGACCGTACGCATCGCGCAGCAGTGGGTCTTCACGAGTGATATCCAGTGCATCGCGCAGTCCCGGCGAAGTAAGAATGGACATGGCTTGCTCCTGCAACTGGTCCAGCCCTCGCGCTTCCATCGATTGTTCTGTAAGTCGAGCTTGGTCATCGATCAACTTCAGCAGGTCACGCCGACGTTCCAATCTCGCCAAATCGATATTGGCTGGCAGTTGCAATTCAGGCAGTCCAAAGTCATCGGAGTTGGGATCAGCTTGAAAGAAGTAAGGATCAAATCGCTTACCAAGAAAACTCGCATGCTGCCCCGGTGAAATGGCGCCATCGCGCAGGATATGCGGGTAAGCGATAAACGGTGGTACGCCAGAATGGTTGCTCTCCAAGAACTTCGCTGCAGAGGCACCAAAGGCTGGATACAACTCCAGCGTATCACGCAATCGAATGTCGTCTGTGGGCGGTCGCTTTCCTGTCAATGAATAGTAACACGCGGGGTTGTGATTTTTCATGTCGTGATGCACCGAACGCACCTGCGCCCACTGGTCCAGTTGTTGCCCCCAACGCGGCAAGTGTTCGCAAACAGGGACGCCGGGGAGCGATGTCGAGATGGGCTTGAATTCCCCGCGTACACCATCGGGCGCTTCGGGCTTCATATCAAAAGTATCGATATGACTAGGGCCCCCATACTGATGCAAAAAGATGACGCTTTTGGCGCGAGCCCGCAACTTGGTCGCTCCAGTCGGTTCGGCGCGCAGGGTCCGCGCTCCCAAGAGGCCTGCAATCCCCAAAGCACTGACTTCCAGCATGTTCCGACGATACATTAAGCTCTGTCGGAATTCACGGCAACCATTCAACATCATTCCACTCCGCCTTAAATGTCATCAACCCAGCTATCGCAAATCGATTCTCTGTCATCATCGTACCATGATAAACTCTTTGCTATTCATCAGGGACCACAAGACATCCTCCATCGCCAACCTTCGATCAGCGCTTTCCTGCAGATAAGCGGCGATCGTCGTTTTTTCCTCAACCGTGGGGTACCGCGTCAATGCAATCAAGTAGAGTCGGTCGATCGCTACCACAGGCTCAAGCTCGCTATCGTTACAAATCTCGCTAACTGAGTTTTCGCTGGCAGCCAGCTTCTCTCGCAACTCGATCCCATTAAGTAAAGCAAGCGACTGCCCCAAAGAGACTTGATTGGTGCGTTCGCACTCACAGGCTAACAAGCGGTTAGGTTTGCCAAAGGTTGTAAGAAATCCACTTCGCTTGGGAACTCCGGGCATTTCGATAGCCCGACGTACAGGCGCTAAATCATCGCCCTCGCCTCGTGGGCCTCGAAACTGCGAGGGTACGCCAGTGACACTCGAGATCGCATCCAGTAACGTTTCTGCAGGCAAGCGATGAATGGGGTAGCCCGCAAAGTAAGCCGTTGCATTGAGCGATTGTTCGTCTTCAATGTCACTGACGCTCTCTCGCGCAAAGGTCTCACTGGTCAAGATCAATCGTGCCAAGGCCCGCACCGAGTATTGATGGCGGTGCAACTCATCCGCGAGGTAATCGAGCAGCAATGGATTGCTGGGCGGATTGGAATTTCGAAAATCGTCTGGCGGATCAACGATGCCACGCCCAAAGAATTGGGACCAAACCCGATTGGCCATATTGCGATCAAACATCGCGTTGTTATTGGTGAGCCAATCCGAGAGCTTTTCCAGCGGACCGCCCTGCGACTCACTCGCATTGGCGTTGAGTATGTCCTTCATTTGCAGCGGAGCGGCGGCGACCATCTTGGAACGCCCCGGATGCAGAATCTCCGCATTTTTTTCCGCCAGCGAGATGATCTCGTCGCCAGTAATCACATGCTTATCAAGCTCGTCCTTGGGCTTGTTATCGATCTGCTTGCGCTCGATCGTCGTAAAGTACGCGCTTAAGCTGTAATAGTCATCTTGTCGCCAAACATCAAACGGATGGTTATGGCATTTTGCACATTGAATGCGAACGCCTAAGAAAACTTGAGCTGCCGATTCCGCCGCGATAAAGGGATCGCGATGCGTGCGGTGGAATGAGGCGGGCGGATTTTCGTACGTGCTGCCAATCGATGTAATCAACTCGGCTATCATTTCGTTCAAAGGGCGATCTTGCGCCGACTGGTCTCGCAGCCATTCATGAAACTTTGCCGCTCCAACGTCGCTCATCACCTTTTCTTCATTGCGCAGCAAGTCACCCCAACGCAGAGCCCACATCAAATCAAACCCTGGATCGCTCAGCAGTTTATCCACGAGTTGCTCGCGTTTATCGACCGCCACGTCAGCCAAGTATTGCATCGACTCGTCCAACGTTGGCAATCTTCCGATCACAACCAAATAGATGCGTCGCAAGAAGGTACCTTCGTCGGCCAACGGCCTCGCATTCAGATTCAATTGATCTAATTGCTGCTGAACGAATTGGTCGATAGGGTTTGCCAACTCAACCGTCGATTCTGGCCCTGTGGTAGGCTCGCCCAAAAAAGCGATCCTGGCCGCAGAGCGACCGTCAAGGTACGAAACATTCAAAGCGACATCCATCGGCTTGACGGCCTCAACGATTCCGTCCTGATCCACTGTAATTCCGGATGCTAAACTGGGCTCAATTCTCGACCACCGCGTGACATCGCGGGTTGAGCCATCTTCGAAAGTGGCCAGTACCATTAGCTTCGCGCGTTTGTGAGGATGCGCAATTCGCATTTCCTTTGGAAAGACTTCTAACGTTTTCAGTTTTGACGATTCGACCCAATCAGCTCCATTGCGAATCCACCGCAGAACCCTTTCATACTCCGGTGAATCGGCACTGAATCGTTGGCCGCCTTGGTGTGCGATTTGATTGGTGGCCTTCTTCAATAGCAAACTGTTCTCGGGCTCAAACAGATCGATACGTCGCCCCGCGTACTCCGTCGCGATACGATCGTAATCAAACGCGGGGTCATCGCCGCGCAGGCTCAACCGAAAACCTCCCTTGCCATGCAAGTTCCCATGGCAAGCGCCTAGATTGCATCCAGACTTGCTCAAGATGGCGCTGATCTCACGATCAAAACTGAACGTCATGTCTGCTTGAGCGACTATCGGCCTCGAGGATTTGTCGTCACCATGTTCTATCGCTATCAGGGTCTCGCCAGTCTGTTGGAACTCCAACTGCTTCGCTGGACTGACGGCCACAACGCTTTGATCTTGGACGACCAGCTTCGGCGCATCGTCTTGTTCTGCCCAATGCATAGATCCATCGGCATGTTGTCGATACGCAGTAATCGTGGCTGGATAATCGAGGCTGGCGACGGCTTGCTTTGGATAAACGATCCAAGCCGCCTCTTGTTTGCCCCCTATCTGTGCTAAGATAGACGAAGCAGCCAGAAGGTTGCTCAAAAGGAAAGCTGCGTGCAGCAGCAAATGCAAGCGGTGTTTGTGGCAGGATGAAAACATGCAGCGTTTGCGATCGTCAAAGTGATGTTCGTTCGTGGGACAGCTTGTGCAGTTCAAGAACGGACGTCGAAAGGCGGGGGCATTGAGGCGGGGCGGATCGGGTCCGTTAGCACTTAACTTGCGAAGCGTGCTGCGCGGCCCCATCGAAAACTATTATATCGGAACGGGTTCACGCCCTGCAATAAGTAGAATCAGGTGTATTGCGGAACTTCTGGCAAAATGATCAAGCATATTTCGGCAACATGGGTTAGTTCCCTATATCTCCTGGGCATAGTGTACATGGTTACTGCCGGTGCGCCAGTTCGAGCTCAAGAGGCCACGGACTTGCCCAACCCGGTCAGCCCCGCTGTCAGCCCGTCGGTCAGCTTCGCTGAAGAAATCGTGCCTATCTTGGTTGCCAAATGCCTCAGTTGTCACGACGAAAAGTCGCAAGAAGGCGGATACTCACTCGTCGATGCGACCAAACTAGCCGTCGCTGGCGACAGTGGCCGGGCACCACTGGCAGGCTCAGATAGCACCAGCGAACTTCTGCGACGACTGACTACCGAAGATGAATCGGAACGCATGCCCGCCGATGCAGATCCTTTGCCGGTTGAAGAACTGCAAAAGTTTCAAGCCTGGATTGCCAGCGGTGCTGCGATCAATGTGCCGCTGAAGCAACCGCTATCGGAAATCGCAGCGATGCTTTCCAAAACAGCAATCCCACCGGATCACTATGTTCATCCTATCCCGATCAGTGCGTTACGCATCGTCCCCGCTTCTAATATGATTGCAGTCGGTGGCTATGGCGAGTTGCTGCTCTTCGATACGCAAGAGTCGACTGTCAAGCAGCGCGTTGGCTTAAAAGGGGCTCGGGTCAGCGACATCGATATCTCAAGCGATGGCAAATTGCTGGTCGCTGCCTCCGGCGCGCCTGGTAGCTTTGGTGTGGTTGAAGCTTTTCTTCAAGCAGACTCGGAATGGAAACATAGCTTTACCATTTATCAACCGGACATACCACTAGATATCGCCATCAGTCTTGATGCTAGATTCACTTTGATTGGCCAATCGACTGGCTCTGTTCAAGTGGTCTCAAATCACGACGCGAAGGTCACTATGGTATTGGACTCCCATGCGGCGGCGATTACCGCTGTCGCTTGGTCGTCTGATGCCGCCAAGTTCTACTCCGCCTCTCGCGATCGATCCGCAAAATCATACAACGCAGCGGACGGACAAGTGCTGGCAAGCTACATCGATCATGAACGCGTGGTGGGAGGGGTAGCGCCTTCACCACAGGGTGCCTTTACCATCGATGAGACGGGGCGGCTTCGCAATTGGAATGAGAATATCAATCCACGTTCCATCTCGCAGTTCGGTGGCTTTGCCACGCGCGTGAATAAACTGCTATTGCGGGACAGTACAGTGCTAATTTTGGAATCAAATTCCGTACGAGCTTTACAGCACGTGTCAGAGCAAATCGATGACGGCGTCGACGAAGAAGGGAAACCTAAGAAAAAACGCGTAAACCGATTTCAAGAAATCGCTTTGTTAAAAGGTCCTCCCGAAGAAAGATTGCTGAGTTTTGATGCGGAACTTCGTCAAGATGACGCACTTATTGTCGCAGGTTCGCATTCGGGAAAAATCGTTTTTTGGAAAGGTTTGAGCTCCACGGAAGCCGAATCGCCCATTGCTCCTTTCCCGTAGCACGCCCCTTTAGGAGCTCAATCCTCCCTTAGGCATGGCTGCGCGGCATACCGATAGCTTTTTTCTATTAGATAGCCTGCATCCATTTGCCCTGAACGTAGCGATTTTGCGGGCGCGCTGGCTCAATTTGTCTCAATACAGGCCGCAGGATTGTTAGAATCGTTTACAAATTCCTCCATCCAATTAATCTAGTTGGGGGAACCAAATGCAAAAGCAGACGTCTAGTTTCCGCTTCATCGATCTGCATCATTCACCATTCGCTAGCTTGGCACGTGTCTAGAACCACACTGCAATTCGATAACTATACAAAGCCGGAATTGAACTCAGTCAATCTCCCCGTCTCGGTCGTCGTTCCTTGCTTTAACGAAGGTGGCACCATCGCTGCTTTGGCCGCGAAGCTCGCAGAAGTCGAATCGAAGTTTTATTCGCGATACCAACTGCAGTTTCTATTGATAGACGACGGTAGCTCCGACTCAACTCATGCAGAATTGATTGAGCACTTTGGTGGTCAAGATGGATTTGTGATTATTCGGCATCGAGAGAACCGCGGTATCGCTGCAGCGATCATGACGGGCATTCATGCTGCCAATACCGAGGCCATCGTTTCGATTGATTCCGACTGCACCTACGATCCAATGCACTTGGATAAGCTAGTTGAACAGCTTACCAATTCAGTGGCCATGGTCACGGCATCCCCTTACCATCCACAAGGCAACGTGGTCGGCGTGCCAAAATGGAGACTCTGGTTATCAAAGCAAGCGTCGCGGCGATATCAAAAAGCGACCGGAGCCAAGCTGCACACGTTTACCAGTTGCTTTCGAGCGTACCGCAAGAGCTTCTTTGAACAAATGGAACTTGAGGAGGGGGGCTTTGTGGGTATTGCAGAAATGCTTTGGCTCACGATTCGTCGCGGTGGTCAAGTCGTCGAGGTACCGGCTGAACTATCCACTCGCAAGTTGGGTTTCTCGAAACTGCGAACCATTCCAGTCATCCGCCAGCACCTATCATTGCTTCGCAGAATCCAACGCACGCCTAGCGCTGGTTCGCTGACTCCGCAAGGCAATTGCTCGAAATCACCTATCAACTCTATTTAATCTTTACTGTTTTGCTTCAACCTGGATTGTCACCATGTCGATCGCTCCTTCTGAAAAAATCTTAACACTCCCCTCCGACCAAGATGCTAGCGGCCGAACATTCGGCCAGGAAGAAATCGAAGCGGTTACCAAAGCGATTCTTTCTGGTACGCTCACGGCGACCAAAGGTGAATTCGCAAAAGAACTCGAGCGTCAATTTGCGCCAATGGTCGACACCCTGTTTGCCCATGCTTGTTCATCCGGTTCTGCCGCAATGCATACCGCTGTCGCTGGTTTGAATTTAGAACCAGGTCAAGAAATCATCACCACGAGCATCACCGATATGGGTGCGCTCACGGCCATCTTGTATCAAGGTATCATTCCTCGATTCGCTGACGTAGATCCGCTGACTTATAACGTCACGGCAGAAACAATCGCGAAATGTATTTCGCCGCGAACTGGCGCGATAGCAGTCACACATTTGTTCGGCAATCCATGCGAGATGAACGCAATTGTGGAGTTGGCTGCCAAACACAATCTGCCAATTATCGAAGACTGCGCGCAAGCGTTCTTAGCTACCCACCATGGAAAACAAGTCGGATCCTTTGGCGCTGTGGGTTGTTTCTCGCTGCAACAGGGGAAACACATCACGACCGGCGAAGGCGGGTTATGTGTGAGCAATGATCCAGATGTTGCCCGACGCATGTATTTGTTCATCAACAAAGCCTGGGGTTATGGAGATGCAAATCCAGATCACTATTTCCTGGCACCCAATTATCGCTTGAACGAACTAACCGCTGCCGTCGCCGTCGCGCAGCTAGAAAAACTGCATGACTCCGTGTCCAACCGCCGACGCGCCGCAGCGCTGATGCACGAACTGATTGCTGATCTCCCGGGCATCCAACTGCCGACCATCCATGCAGGCAATGAACATTCTTATTGGAAGTATTGCGTCAATGTAGACCCCGAGATGATTCCGGGGGGTACGGTTGCGCTTGCGAAAAAGCTAAAGGAACGTGGAGTCTTCTCGGCACCACGGTATATCCAAAAGCCCGCTTTCCAATGCCAGGTCATCCGCGATCAACGGACCTTTGGCGAAAGCCGCTGGCCATTCTCTTTGGCTGATAGCGAAGCGGTCGATTACTCACCTGAACGATTCCCAGGTACCTTCGAGGCCTTGGCCAAGATCCTAGTTCTGCCATGGAACGAAGCCTACACCAGCGAACATGTTACCTATGTGGCCAACGCGATGCGGGAGTCCATTGCTGAACTGCGAAATGCATCAAATTAGTGCCGCAACCCGGCTGCCAAGAGCGTTGATTGATTTCGCTGCTCGGCTACACACGTGACCCATCCATGACGCATCCAGAAGAACACACCATGACGAAACGAATTGCACTTATCGGCGCTGGCGGTATCGCTCAAACGCACTTACAAGTCTTTGACCTGGTACCTCAAGCACAATTGGTTGCCATCGTCGACAGCCGTCCCGAAACTGCACAAGCTACCGCGGAAGCGTATCGCTGTGCAGCCTTCAACGACGTTGACCAACTGCTCAGCGATATGCAGGTTGATGCGGCAATTGTTTGCACGCCTCCATCGACGCACCCTGAGATTTGCGAGAAACTTCTCACGCATAAAGTCCATGTGCTTTGTGAAAAGCCGATGGCTATTAATCGCCCTGCTTGCCAGCGAATGATTGAGGTCGCTGAACAGAATGATTGCGTGCTGACAATGGCTTCGAAGTTTCGATATGTCGACGATCTGGTCTATGTCAAGCAATTGATCGAATCGGGCGTGTTGGGCGAAATCGTTTTGTTTGAGAACACGTTCGCCGGCTTTGTCGATATGTCCAAACGTTGGAATAGCCAGATCGAAATCAGTGGCGGCGGCGTCTTGATCGACAACGGCACACACTCTGTAGATATCGTGCGCTACTTACTAGGCCCCATTACCAAGATCCAAGCTATCGAGGGCCGCAATGCCCAGCATCTTTCGGTCGAAGATACCGTTCGTATCAATGCCATGACCGCCAGCGGGACACTAGCCGCCATCGATCTTTCGTGGAGTCTCAACAAGCAAACGCCTTGGTTCGTTAGTGTCTACGGAACAGCAGGGACAGCCCTGGTTGGTTGGAAGGAATCTAAATACAAACGAACCAGCGATGCCGATTGGACGGTCTTTGGTAGCGGTTATGACAAGCACGCTGCGTTTGCCAACCAACTTCGGAACTTCTTGGGGGCAATTGTTGGTTCTGAAAGCTTGCGAGTCACATCGGTGGATGCGATTGCATCCGTGGTTGCAATTGAAGCAGCGTATTGGTCGATCAAACGGCACGACTGGATCGACTCCAGAACCGATTCGATGATGCCTGCACTTGTGCGACCATGAGCGTCCGAATTCATCCTACGGCAATTATCGAAAACGATGTCATCCTCGGCGATGGAACTTCGGTTTGGGATAACGCCCACATTCGGCATGGTACCGTTATTGGCCAGCAGTGCATCATCGGTGGCAAATCGACGATTGCCTATGGTGTCGTGATCGGCGACCGCTGCAAGATCAATTCAGCAGCTTATCTTTGCCACGGAGTAACTCTCGAAGACGGTGTCATGATCTCCGCAGGAGTTATCTTTACCAATGACCGTTTTCCTAGAGCCGCCAGTCCCGACCTAACACTGCTAGCTTCTAGCGATCCGAACGAACATACGCTGCTAACCAAGGTTCGCTGCGGTGCAACAATCGGCGCGGGATGTATCATAGGCAGCAACCTGACCATTGGCCGATGGGCGATGGTTGGTATGGGTGCAATTGTCACGAAAGATGTTCCCGATTTCCATCTTGTCTATGGCAGTCCGGCTCGCAGTGTGGGAGCGGTCTGCCGTTGCGGTCAACTGTTTGCCAGTTTTACCGCGGATGCCCAGGCCGATAGCATCGAACAAATCAAGCAGTGCCCGCAGTGCCAACGCAGTTACAAGATTAGCCAAATGACCGTAACAGAAGTAGAAGGTTAGGCGAATGCTGGCCAGTATCTCGTTGGATCTCGACAATAAGTGGTCTTACTTGAAAACCCATGGTGATGAAGGTTGGCAAGCGTATCCCACGTACTTACCAAAATTAGTTCCGACGGTGCTTCGTCTGCTGGATCACGTTGGCTTGAAAATCACTTTCTTTGTGGTTGGACAAGACGCGGCGCTTTCAGAAAATCATGAGGCCCTTGCATCGCTGGCTCAGGCGGGTCATGAAATTGGCAACCACTCGTTCCATCACGAGCCTTGGCTGCATCTGTACTCCGCTCAAGAGATTGATCGCGAGTTGCAGACCGCTGAAGAGGCCATTCGAAATGTCACCGGCCAGCACACCACAGGCTTTCGCGGTCCAGGTTTTTCTTATTCCCCACTCTTACTGCAGACTTTGAAGACGCGAGGCTATCAATACGACGCTTCCACGTTCCCAACTTTCCTGGGACCTATTGCGAGAGCGTACTATTTCTTTCATGCAAAACTGGAAAAGGAAGAGAAGGAAAAGCGCAAGCTACTCTTCGGTAAAGCGTCTGAAGGCTTCCTCGCGCTGCGGCCTTACCGTTGGAGCGGTGCTGCGGCTCCGCTACTGGAGATTCCTGTCACAACAATGCCGTGGTTCAAAGTCCCCATTCATTTGAGTTACGTAATGTTTCTGGCTGAAAAGTCGCCATGGCTGGCCAAGACTTACTTCAAGAATGCGATGCGGTGGTGCAAACTCAATCGCGTTGAACCATCGCTGCTGCTGCACCCGCTGGATTTTTGGGGCGGTGACGATGAAGCGGATCTCGCCTTCTTTCCAGCGATGGGCTCAACGACCCGGCAAAAGTGTGAGTTGGCCCAGGAACTTTTGACGTGGATGCAGTCCCAATTCGAATGCGTCACGATGCAACAGCACGCCGATGCTATTGCCCTGCGCTTGCCAGTCGCTTGAAGTACGCTTCGATAATCTCGCGATAGTGCGACGGCAAGTCCTGAGTCATCTTCTGAAGAGCTTCCTGGCGCTGCGCAGGCGGCAAGTCGCCCCAGCCTGCAAGCTTGCCAATGTCTCTCTTGTCGACATTTCCAGGGCCGCTTTCGCCAGCAATTTGCGATTCTTCCATCGGTCTGCCCGATTGATTTCCTTGCTCCTTCTCTTGCTGCGATTGTTGAGCTTGTTGTTGTTGCTGCTGCAATTGTTGTTCGATTTGGTCGATCTTCTTGTCGAGTTTTTCGATGATCGTGTCTTCTTTCGTACGCACAATCTTGCCGCTGCGTTCCAGTTCTAATCGCCTTTGCACATCGTTCATGAGTCGCGCGATTTCGTCCAACGAGTCCTCTTCCAACGGTTGAATGTCTGCTTTCATCAGTTTCGCCAGCACAGCATAGCGGCTTACCAACTCGTTCTCGCGTTGCAAAAGCAAGTCGATAGCGGCAACACAGTCATCGCGGCGCAGCAAGTGATGGTAGGCAGTCGCCTTGCAGAATAGCAACGTCGATGGATCAACTACATCTTCAACGGTCAAGGGTTCCAGCAACTCAATTGCCTCATCGTAGAATTGCCGCTGAGCTAGCTTGCGGCCGACCAACAGGCGGACATTGTTTTGGACGTAGACGGGCAAGCCCTGAGTGATCTTTTCAAAATCGGCTTGCAACTGGTCGGAGAGGATGATACGCCCGGAGTCCGAAATCTGGTCGAACCACATCCCCAGAGCGGGATGCAAGTCGGTGGCCAGCTTCAACCAATTATCCAATAGCTGAGGGCCTTTGTAGTTTGCGGAAGAATCGCTCCAACTACGAATGGCGTCTGTCGCAGGAGAGTCGGCCGCGGCGTTGACTGCTGGCTTGGCAGATTCGGCAAGCTTAGCAAAATCATCGTTCAAACGGTCAACGGTGGGCCAGCCCCAAACGGCTGCTTTTTCAAGCCCACTGTCGGCCTGGAGGCACGGCCAGTGGAGGACAAACGCCAGAGTAAACATCGCCATGTGCGTCGTGCGACGAGCGGCTTTTGCAAGCCAGCATGAAGTAGTGTTAGTCGGCGTTGTGTTCAGGTTTCGCATGAGCATACTTTTGAAACGAATTAGTTCTTTTGATTGGATTGAAGGATGATATCTCGCATCACACTTTCCAAACGTGCTTGTCTTTCCGCCAACTCTCGAGTTTGACGTGTGAGCAGTGGGTCAGCAACTTGGCCCAATGGGTCGTCAGCAGAACCGTTTTGTTGGGCTAACCACGTCGTGCGCTTGTTGATTCGCATCTGCAGCGTCCGGATCAACCGCAACTCAGCCAGCTTGTCGACCAACTCTTGCTCCTGCTGGCTGCCGCCATTGCCTTTCTGCCCGCTCTTCTGCTCCTGTTTTTTCTTTTCACGGTCCTTCTGCGTCGCAGTCAATGACTCAAGCAGTTCTTCCAAGGTTGAAACGACTTGTTGTTGTAGGTCCACATTGCTTTGATCCATGCGGTTCTTGTTGAAAAGATCGGTGATCAACGCAATGTCGCCATTCAATTGCTCCACTGCTTCGGGGAAAGCCATCGAACTGCCTTCTTCTTCCAGCAACAGCATCGCGCGTTGGCCCTCAATCAGCACCTTGCGTTCCTCGATTGCCAACTTAATTGATTGCAGTTCCATTTGCCGCTGGTCCAAGCCACCGTCGACGCTGGCATATTTTTCCGTCTGCTTCAGGATATCGGACTGCATCGTCAGCATACGTCGAAAACGAGATTCCAAATTTGCGAGCGAACGTTCGATTTCTTCTTCGCGCATTTGGCGTAGGATGCTTTCAAGTTCTTCGACGGCGGCGGCTAGTTCGCGTTCAGCTTGTCGCTGTTCTTCGACGGCTTCGTTGCGTTGCTCTTGCTCCAAGCGTTCTTGAGCTTGTTGCATTCGCTGTTGAGCCTTTTGAACACGATCCTGTGCGCGTTGCTCCTGCGACTGAGCTGGCTGCTGCTTCGCCTGGTCCTGGTTGGATTGGGCCTGCGATGGCTGACCATCTTGCTGCTGACCATCTTGCTGCTGACCATCTTGTGACTGACCAGACGGTGCCGGTTGCTGTGGCTTACCTTTTTGCTCAGAGGGCTTGCCACTGTCGCCCGATTCGGACGGTTTTCCTGCTTGGGCATCGTCTTGACCGCTGGAATCTGAACTCGGTTTTGGATTGTCGTCTTGCTGAGCTTCCGAGGAGTTGGGATCCTTTGGAGCGCCAGATTTCTCTTTGGACTCTTTGGATTGAGCCTCACTCTCGGAGCCTTCGTCGGCCGGTTTGGATTCCCCATTGCTTGAATTTTGGTCGTTGGCAGGTTTATCTGAGGCTGGATCCTCGGATGGTTTAGCATCTTCAGCAGCGTCGGAATTGTTCTCGGCAGCGTCGCCGGATGGCTCGCTGGATGCTGCCTTCGGTTGATCGCCTTGAGTGACTTCCTTGAGTTCGCCAGCGACATCCTTCGTCTGTTGCTCTAGGCTTTCTTGTTCTTGAGCGGACTCTTTGATTTCCTGGCCAGCTTCAGTTCGCCCACGCAAGGAGCGTTGCAAACGGCTGATGCGTTGGACTTCTTTGATCAGTTTTTCGATACGTTGTCGTTCGTCGCGCAGACGCTCGCCGCGGTTTTCGCGTTGTAGCAGTTCGAGCAATTTCTGCAGGTTCTCGCGAGCGGCTTCCTGTTCCTGCAAAGCACGCGTGAATTGGCCTTTGGCTAAATAATCGACAGCCACGCTAAGCCGTTGCTGGGTGGCGAGCTGTTTGCTTAACTGCGCGGCTTGTTGCAGCAGGTTGGCTCGCGTCGGATTGGCCCCTCCTTCCAATTCGGACAAGCGAATGAAGAGCTCTTCCAGTTTTGAGAATTGATCAGCGAGCAGACGTTGTTCTTTATCGATCGAAACTTCCAGGGATGATGCGGCAGCTTGGCTGGCGGGGGCGGCTTCTGTCGCCGAGGCTGATTGGATTTGGAAGGCGGCCGCTATCGCCAAGGCGACACAGAGGAACCCGCTTTTCAAGCATGAATGAGCAAATGTCATACTTTCCCTTTAGGCTTACGCAGTACGCAAAAAGCAACACCGGCGGCCGGACGCAACACTGCAGTGTAGAATGTTCTAGTATACGCGGCGATACCACTTTGCGGCAAATCGCATTATATAAAGGACCTCTTTTTATTTAGTTTGACGCTCGCCAAGGGGTGACAGTTGCCCAAAAATCCCAAAATCATGATTATTCGGGGATGGGAAACGAAGAGGGGGCAGGTCTCTTTCCTTGGTTTCACGCACAGGCGCCAGGACGCAAAGCAAGACGAATCAGGCTTAAAATGGATTCTCGTCGAGCTGGCTGTTATTGATTCGCTCGACTCTCTGCTGCAGATGGAGCGCGACGATTAGCGACGCAGAGATCGGATTGTCCAACGAATGTAGAGAGACCTTGAATAAAAGTTTCACTGCGTGGCTTCTGCGATTCGTCGTCGCTTTTGATTCGTAGGAAATTAAAGGGCAGCTTTTAGGTTCAGGCAATATTTGCACTTAAGCCGTTCATCGATCGAACCCTATTGAAATCATTGGCTCGAGACATCTTCCCACGCGAGCTTTACGTCTCAGTGTGCGATCAACGAATTCTTTTTTTCATGCAACGGCGCTAGGCCTTCAAGAAATGCCGCAAGCCTTCTAACACGCCGCATGTGGCCGTCTGATTTGCCAAGAACAATCGCTCGGTGTGACCATGGCGTGCTTGATGCAGCTTGGACACCTTCACCTTTAATGCATCAGGTGCGTTGCCCACCAGCACCGACAGATACCCCGCCGTCAATGCGTGCAAATCGTTGCCCGAATCACCACTGTAGACAATCTGATCTGAATCCATCGTCTGCCAGCGACTCCACCAGTCAAGCGCAAAACACTTATTGACGCCGCGCGGTAGCAGGTCGATCAAGCCGCGTCCATCCTCAGGATCAATACTGGAAACCACTTCGTAAGCGATCGACGATTGCAACAGTCGAGCCTCAATCGCGGATACCAGCGGTTCGACCCGATCGCCGTCACTATAAAAGCTCAGCTTCAACGGACTGAGCTTTTCAGGTTCTTGAACGACCAAACCGTCGAGATCCGCGAACATCGACATCAAGCTCGTCGCTGCTTGCCCGCCAGAGCACTGGATCAAGGTCTTATGATATGAGTCGACTAGGTCGTAGCTGACCTTGACGCCCGAAGCCCCGGCCCTGGCAGCTACCGCTGAACTGGCGGAACGCAAGGCATAGATCTCGGTGCCGACATTAGCCACGATGAACTGCGGCGTTGGTAGCCGATACGTTTCGATTGCATGTAAGACCGACGAAAGATGCCTTCCAGTCACAAAGACCAGTTGCATTGATCGCTCATCGACCAACCTTTTTAACTTACCAAGGCTATCGATATGCGCGTTATGTCCCGATAGAGGGATCAGCGTGCCGTCTAAGTCAGTGGCTAGCACTTTTATCATTGAAATTCACCCAGCATCGGTATAGTAGGCGCCTCATTTGCATAATAATTTGCTATCATAAACGTGGACTTCATGACTCTGATGAAGCTCCCGGAAAGGCGTCCTCATATGCTGGACTCTTTTCGTCCGATCTTCAACCGCAAAATAGGCAATGGACCTTCAGAAACCAACTGATGGCTTACATGTTGTACTCATCAGCCTGCACGGGCTAATTCGTGCTAACAATCCCGAACTCGGTTACGATGTCGATACGGGGGGACAAGTTAAATACGTGCTTGAACTCGCTGCCGAATTGGCTCAGCGAGAAGGCGTGCGTCGGGTGGACTTGGTAACACGCCAAGTCATCGATGATCGAGTCTCTAGCGATTATGCTCGCATCCATGAACCCATCTCCGAAAAAGCGCATATCGTTCGTATTCCGTTTGGTCCGAAACGTTATCTCCGCAAGGAAGTGCTGTGGCCCTATCTGGACATGTTTGTCGACCAGATGAGCAGTCATTTTCGCAGAACCGGCTTGCCGGACGTAATCCATGGTCACTATGCCGACGCAGGTTACGCTGGCGCACAGTTAGCACGCATGCTGCATATTCCGTATGTCTTCACTGGCCACTCATTGGGCCGTGTCAAACGGCGACGGATGTGCGCGGCCAATCATGACCGCGGTGAACTGGAGCAGAAGTACCACTTCGCGACCCGCGTCGAAGCAGAAGAATTTGCTTTAGAGGTCGCTTCGATGGTGGTCGTAAGCACTAATCAGGAAATCGAAGAGCAGTACGAACTGTACGCTCATTATGTGCCAGAGCGAATGGAAGTCATTCCGCCAGGAGTTGATCTGAAGCAATTCTGTCCGCCGGACGAAAATACCGTGCACACGCAGATTGAAGCGGACCTTGCGCCGTTCCTTCGCGACATGGACAAACCATGTATTCTGACCATGGCGAGGCCCGACGAACGCAAGAACACGGCCGCGCTGGTCCAGGTGTATGGCGAGAGCAAGGAGTTGCAAGAGCAGGCCAATCTCGTGATGGTACTGGGAACGCGTGAAGACATCACGACGATGCCTCCTTCGCAACGTGGTGTTCTATCGGAAGTTTTGCACTTGATCGATCGCTACGACTTGTATGGCAAGGTCGCTTATCCCAAACAGGTCAAACCTGAATTTGGGCCGGACCTTTATCGCTATGCGGCGCACAAGCGAGGCGTATTCATCAATCCAGCGTTAACGGAACCGTTCGGTTTGACTTTGCTGGAAGCGGCCGCGTCAGGTTTGCCGATCATCGCGACCAATGACGGTGGCCCTCGCGATATTATTGCGAATTGCGAAAACGGCATTTTAATTGATCCGCTGGACAACGACGACATAACCCGCGCGCTGAAGATCGCATTGTCCGAGCCTGAGCAATGGGACACATGGGCCGCCAATGGTATCGCCGGTGCCAACCGCGAGTACTCTTGGATAAAGCATGTGGACCGCTATTTGCGCGATGTGCAAGAGATCGCTAAATTGGAAGCCAGGCCAGCGCTAGCCGACACGGTCCGCAATCGCCGCTTGCCTGAGTTTGATCGCTTAGTCATCACCGACTTGGATGGAACGCTGACGGGCGATGATGATGCGTTGCGTGAATTCAGTGAACTGATCAATCGCGAAGCTCGCATCGGGTTTGGTATCGCGACGGGAAGAAACTTGAATGACGCGATGGACTTCATTAAATCGTTGAAGCTACCCCAACCGGATCTGATCATCAGCAGCGCGGGGACCGAACTGCATTATGGCGCGAGTCTGACACCCGACAAAAGTTGGCAAAAGCAAATCGCTTATTCATGGGAACCCGAACGGGTACGTGAAACGTTAAAGGATGTAGAAGGTTTGTTCTTGCAGCCTGAGTCGGAACAGTCGACTTACAAAGTGAGCTACACAGTAGACCAAGAGATCGCGCCGAGCATCGCAAAATTGCGGCGCATGTTACGGGAAGCAGGCTTGCGCACGAAAGTCATTTTCTCTTTGGGCATGTTCTTGGATATACTTCCTGTGCGAGGTGGAAACGGAGTCGCGCTGCGACATTTGCTCTTCAAATGGGGTTTCCCGCCTGAACATGTGTTGGTGGCCGGCGATTCGGGAATTGACGAGGAGATGCTGCGTGGCCGAACGCTTGGGGTGGTTGTAGGGAATCACGGACCAGAGCTGAAGAAACTGAGGAAGCAACCGCGAATCTATTTCGCTAATGGACATCATGGACGAGGTATCTTGGAAGGAATCGACTTCTATCAGTTCACCGGTACAATCACAATCCCTAATGACTGACTTGCATTCGCAGCCTATTGGACAACAACTCGAGTATCAAGCCGCCCTGACCCTCAAGCGTCTGCGTCCGCGGCTGGACGTATACTGGGATTCTGTGAGCGCAAGCGTGGAAGATCGAGAGGTTTTTGCTGAGCGTCTGCGGTTGCACTTTCAATCGTTGTTCGGTTTGTTAAAAGGTCTTTACAGCGAACGATACGACTTCTTCTTTCACATGGAAGGTATCCTGCTGGGCATGGCCAAAGCGTTCATTGAACGCCCTGCTGCGCTGCGAGAAATGGATCGCTATCGGTTAAATCATCCGCAATGGCACTTGTCGGAAAATCTTGTCGGTGGTGCGCTTTACGTTGATCTGTTCAGCGAAAACTTGGGCAAGCTGCGGGAACATATCACGTACTTCAAACGCTTAGGTTTGACGTACCTGCACTTGATGCCGTTGTTTGCGGTCCGCCCCGGCAACAACGATGGCGGATATGCGATCAGCAATTATCGCAGCGTTGATCCTCGCGTGGGAACGATCCAAGACTTGGTTGATCTGGCCAGCGACCTTCGCGCTGCCGGCATCGTGCTGGTACTGGATTTTGTCTTCAATCATACGGCAGACGATCACGTATGGGCCCAGCAAGCTCAATCGGGAGATCCTGAGTATGAAGACTACTACCGAATCTTTCCCAATCGTGAACAACCCGATCGGTATGAGCGAACGTTGCGAGAGATCTTTCCCACGGTCCGTCGCGGGAACTTCACTAGGCATGACGGTATGGGGAAATGGATTTGGACAACCTTCAACGACTTCCAATGGGACCTGAACTACAGCAACCCTGCCGTGTTCTGCGCGATGATGGAAGAGATGCTGTTTATCGCAAACACAGGAGTCGACATTCTGCGTCTGGATGCCGTGGCCTTTATCTGGAAGCAAGAAGGTACGTCTTGCGAGAATCTACCCCAAGCCCACACGTTAATCCAAGCGTTCAACTTGGCCGCCAGGATCGCGACACCCGGGCTACTGTTCAAATCGGAAGCGATCGTCCATCCCGACGAAGTCGTAAAGTATATCGGCAGTCATGAATGCCAAATTTCGTACAATCCAACGTTGATGGCGTTGTTGTGGGAATCGCTGGCGACGCGCAGTGTGAAACTTTTGAATCAATCACTATCGCACCGTCATACGTTGCCAGCGGGGACCACTTGGGTGAACTACTTGCGTTGCCATGATGACATCGGCTGGACTTTTGACGATGAGGACGCAGCCAAAGTTGGAATCTCGGCTTACGACCATCGCCAGTTTCTTAATCGCTTTTATACCGGCCAGTTCGAAGGCTCGTTCGCCCGCGGTGTACCCTTTCAGCATAATCCGCAAACAGGCGACATGCGGATCTCAGGCACTATGGCTTCGCTCGCTGGTTTAGAACAAGCGATTGAGTATAACGACGAACACTTAAAGGAGATGGCGTGTCGACGCATCCTTTTGCTGCATGCCATCGCGCTGAGCATTGGCGGAATCCCGCTGGTCTATTTAGGTGAAGAGTGGGGCACATTGAACGATTATGATTTTGTAAAAGACCCAGCCAAAGCGGGCGATACGCGTTGGATACATCGTCCGAAGTTTCGTTGGGACTATTTGGAAGAGTTGGAAACCGGCGATGTGATACGCCGCCGCTTGTTCACTTCGATCCAAAACCTAATTCGCCTGCGAAAGGAATCACCTGCGTTTGCTGGATTAGGAATGGAATTATTTGGAACGGACAATGAACACTTGTTGGGATTTGTTCGCTCCAACGATGGCCACCGGTTAATCGTTTTAGCCAACTTCAGCGAAACGACCCAGAACATCGAAGGCAACAAATTGCGGTTGCGTGGCTTAGGCCGATTCTTTGTCGACATCGTGACCGGCGACACCATTACCACAGCGACTCAACTCGTGCTTGAACCTTACTGTTTTCTATGGCTTAAAGCCGCGTAACGGATCGCGACGCTCGCTAATCACAGGAATCACGGCGAGTTTCTTTCAATCTGGAACTATCGCCTGGGCAGATGCGTTAGACTAAGCTTGGTTGCGCTCGACCCAAAGAAAGTGCTTTAAAAAGGGGACAGCCCCTCTCCTGCGAGGTCAAAAACCCAACGAAGTCGCCTCGCCTCCAAAGGGTCAGCCCCCTTTTTAAAACGCCCTCTAACCAATTTCAAAGGATGATCATGGACCGTAGAAATTTTCAGAAACTCAGTTTACTAGCTGGCTCCGCGGTGTTGATGCACCAAGTCGCCAATGCCCAGTCCGCCTCAACGCGACGAAGGTTCAAGATCGATCTGTGCCCAGGAATGATCGGTGTGAACACAAACCAAATCGACACTATTAACGTTGCCGAACGTTATGGCTTCGAATCCGTACAACCATTTGGCGATGCCTTAGCAGCCTTAGATGAAGCCGGAATCAAGAACCTCAACAGCCGATTGGGACGAGGCAAACTGGTCTGGGGCGCTGCAGGTCTACCGGTCGATTTTCGTACCACTCAGTCCGCCTTCGATGCGGATCTACAAAAGCTACCAAAGATCGCCGCTGCACTTCAAATCGCCGGTGTCACTCGCATAGGTACGTGGCTGAGCCCCACTAGTGACGAGCTAACTTACATGTCCAATTTTCGGCAGCACGTGAAGCGTCTGTCGGCCATTGCCGATGTACTGAATGACCACGGCTTACGCTTTGGATTAGAATACGTCGGACCCAAGACGTTGTGGTCCAGCAAACGGTATCCGTTTATTCATACGATGGCCGAAACATTGGAACTGATCGCGGAGACCGGCAAAAGCAACGTCGGAATTGTCTTGGACAGTTGGCACTGGTACACCGCCGGTGAAACGCTGGATACGCTGAAGCCGTTGAACAACCAGCAGATCGTGGCCGTGGACTTGAATGACGCGCCAGCAGGAATCGAACGTGATCAACAGTTGGATAACCAACGCGAGTTGCCAGCAACGACTGGCGTTATCGACATCAAAACATTTTTACAGTTCTTGGTTGAGGTCGGTTACGACGGGCCAGTACGGGCAGAACCGTTCAACAAGAAACTGAACGACATGGATAACGACCCCGCCGTCGAACTAACTGCCAAAGCGATGAGGAAAGCGATCTCGCTTATTTAATACTCGATGCCCCGTGTCGATCCGGATGCGACTTAAAGCCCTCTGTGCTTCGTGGGCTATTGTTTTTGATGCCGATCCAAGCGGTCCCATGCACGATGACTTACGCTTTATTGGATGACTTTGCGTTTAGCGCCTAGTGATGAACTCAGCAACCGATCATCCCTTGACCGATCATGACTGCGATTTAGTGCTCGCTACCGACCGCTGGCTCATGGGGTTGGTGCGAATGGGAGCGTTTCTTTGTTTCGCTGGTTGGACGTGGGTTCATTTCTATTGGGAAGCACCTTACGGCGTCTTGCTGTGGCATGATGCAACCTTTGAATTGGCCAGTCGACTGGGAGTTAGCTGGGAACAATTTGTCGGTACAGGCGCATACGATGGATTCGTGCAAGTTTGGCTGAGCCGGACCGCATGGCTTTATTTGGCCTGCACCTTAGTGACGTTAACGGTACGCAAAGGAGCATGGTTTCAAATCGCGTGGCTTGTATTCGGATCGGCGATGCTGACCGCGCTCAGTTATGCAAAATACCTGTCTGCCCAACGGCAATTGCCGATGTTCATTGAGCACGGCGGACAAATACTGATGCCGCTAGTGCTGGTATTCAGCTTGACCCTTGGAGTCCGCCATCGCATCACAATTACTACTGCGGTCATAGGGTTGATGATGACTTTTGCTGGCCATGGTTCCTACGCAATTGGCTTATGGCCAACACCGGGAAACTTTTATGCCATGACGTCAGTGATATTCAACGTCGAATTTGAAACCGCTCGATTGTTCCTCTTCACGGTGGGCATACTTGATTTTGCGGTATGCCTTTGCCTGCTGATTCCTTGGCTGCGCCGATCTGCGGCATTGTACGCGGCGATGTGGGGGTTTCTAACCGCGATTGCCAGGCCGGTAGCAGGTATGTCGTGGAGCCTGTATTATTGGGGAGCCGACCAATACTTACATGAAGCGATACTGCGTGCGCCGCACTGGGTGATTCCGTTGTATCTATTCTACTCCTGGCGTGTGACACCCCCTCTCATTTGTTACGGAGCTTTTATGAAACGATTACGTAGTTTGGCGCTCTGTTGTGCCGCACTAGCAATTGCCAGTATGCCCGCTATGGCGCAGCAGAATCAGCAGCAGCGACGCAACCAGAACCTACTGGCGATCCCAGCCGTCGAGAAGAAGGATGTCATCTGCTTTGCGCTCTACACGGTCCATAACAAAACGCTGAAGCTTACCGCTCAACTCTATCCACTTGCCGCTAGTGATTCTCGCACAGTACGATTGGAAGTTGAACGTGACGGAAAATGGATCGAAGTTGCAACGACGACAGTCATTGAACAAGGCTGGACTGCGCCGCTGCGAGTAGAAAACTGGGATGATTCACTGACAACGAAGTATCGGGTGTTGCACGGCGATCAAGCAACCTACGAGGGTATCGTCCGCAAGAATCCGGTCGACAAATCGGAAATCATCGTAGCGGGCTTTACAGGCAATTCGATCAATCCTGCGCACGGTGGAGATATCTCGCGCCAAGACATTATCGACAACATCAATCGTATTGATGCTGATGTGCTCTTTTTCTCTGGTGACCAAGTTTACGATCACACGCGACACTATGCTGCTTGGCTGAAGTTTGGCCGCGATTTCGGTGACATCATGAAGGATCGTCCCACACTGACTTTGCCTGACGATCATGATGTAGGCCAACCTAACCTGTGGGGCGAAAGTGGCAAGATCTCGACGCTCAGCGGAGCCGCCGATGGTGGCTATGCGCAACCTGGCGTGTACGTGAAAGAAGTTGAACGAGCGCAAACCAGCCACTTTCCGGATCCCGTCGACCCTCATCAAATTGGACAAGGGATCAATGTCTGGTTCACGAACTTCAATTGGGGGGAAATCGATTTTGCAATCTTAGAAGACCGTAAGTTTAAAACCGGTCCAGCCGGTCGCGTTCCTAAAATGGGCCCACGACCTGACCACGTTGACGACCCGAACTATGATCCGGCAACTGTTGACATTCCAGGAGCGGTCTTGTTGGGTGAGCGACAGTTACGCTTCATCGATGCTTGGTCCCAAGATTGGCAGCAGGCACAAATGAAAGTCGCTCTTTCGCAGACGATCTTCTGTGGAGGTGCACATATTCATGGCGCGGCCAATGGTCGACTACATGCGGACTTAGATTCCAACGGTTGGCCCCAATCAGGTCGCAATGCAGCTTTGCGTGCGTTGCGCAAAGGCTTTGCATTCCATTACGCTGGCGATCAGCATCTAGCAACCATCTTTCAGCACGGGGTCGACGAGCACCGCGATGCGATTTGGTCGTTTTGCGTGCCTTCCATTGCAAATCTATATCTGCGTTGGTGGGACCCGTTGCAACCTGGTGACAATCGCGAGCCGGGTGCGCCAGGGTACACAGGTGATTTGCTAGATGGCTTTGGCAATAAGGTCACCAACTTCGCCGCCGCGAACCCAGAGAAGATGCCGGGTGAGAACTTGCTCAACACGCGGGCGGCTGGTTTCGGAGTCGTCCGGCTGAACAAGCAAACGCGACAAATCACGATGGAGTGCTGGCCTCGAAATGTCGACATCACCGACCCAAGCAGTGCTCAGTATCCAGGTTGGCCAAGGACTATATCCCAGTTCGACAATTACAGTCCACCCTCATGGGGTGAAATGGGTGAGTTGACCTTTGACGCCGAAAATCCAGTGCTGCAATTGGCGGCTAGCGATAGTGGCGAGATACTGTACACAGTCCGTATTGCTGGCAGATCGTTTACGCCACTGGCCCCGGTTGGAAGACCATTCGACATCAAGGCGGGACTCAATGCACCCGATACGGTGGTAGCGCAGGCCGTGAAAGTCGGCGATGCGGCACAATCGGTGCATGTAAACCAGTAGCGTCAGCCGCGCATACATTACTTGCCGCCAGTGTTGATCGGCCCCACCGGTGGGATGTCAGCAACCGGCTCATACGAAAACGCGTCGCGTGAACACAGCCCACTCGACTAGCAGTAGCACCAAGCCTAGCATCAACAGCCAACGCCAATACTCTTTGCGTTGCGAAACGGTTGACGGGGCTGCTTGAATATCCTGGTAACCAAATCTTAAGCTTTCGACTGCCCCGATCTGCGTTTCCTCTGAGGACAATAAATTGACGACAAAGGCATCTAACGGCGACGAGGCGTTATCCGCTGCGGCGATGCTGTACAATCCAGGCAACTCCGTATCAGTCCAGACAACTTGGCCCGCGTTATCACGTTCGATGATCTGCGAATTGCCATTGGGAGCGGTGATCGAAAAACGGTTGAGACGCGGCGGGAGGCTAAGAATCGCTGCATCTCCGGGGCGAACGTTCAAACTATCGCGTTGACGCATGGCCCCCCCGATGTTTTCTAACAAAGCGAGTATAAAAACTGGAAAGCTTTGCTTGATGGGCCAATCCGTATTGGTGATCAATTCGCCGTTGTAAAGCGTCCGTAATCCGAAGCCCATCACGGCATCTTGAAACGCTCCACGTGGTGCAATCGCAAACAGTTCGCCATTATCGCCTCGCATCAACGCTTGCGATCCTTCCGGTCCCTTGACCGATCGTCCTTGAACAATTCGCAAGCTTCCGATCGTCAAGAACTGCATGATCGGATGCGCTCGATTCCAGTCGACCACGATGATTGGACCGGCCTGTTCGCCGTACGTCCAACCGCTGGATGCAGGTGCTGTGCCCCCTAAGAAAAAGGTGTTCGCAGGCGGCAGCGTCGTGACCTCCACGCCGTCAAAGATCACTAAATCGAACGCAGAGGCAAACGCGGACGTCGCATCTGGCGAAATCGCAAAACCGCGTGCTTGCCAAGCTTGATAATCCTCCAAATCCACGAAAGTTGCGTCCGCAATTTCGGAAATCGTTTGCGTCTTCAAGACCGTTGTCAGGGCTTGGCTTCCTTCTGAAACCACTAGGACTTCGATGCGACGATCAGGCCGCAACGTAGCCACAGCGCTGTTGTCCAGCTTCAGTGCATCGATTTGTTCTAGCATCACCACGTAGCGAGCGGACTCTTGTACGCCTTGCAATTCAAAGCTAACGCCGCGCGTGTCATCGGCGGGTATCGTCAATTCCGATGCATCGAGCAATTCGTTCTCATACATGAGGCGAACGGTGACCGTCTTGGGCACCGGGGAACTATTTTGGACTCTAGCGTAAGCCTGTGCAACGTTGGGGTTTTCGATACTGCGATCCAGCGAGAATGCGACGACTCCGACATTATCGGCATCGGCAGTACCAATGGAAATGAACTGAGGCGTAAGGTTGCCGATGTTAAAGTCATTCACTTCTTGGAAGCGTCCATCACTGAAAACTCGTATCGTGGCGGGGATGGCTTCAGCCACTTGAATGTCGGTCATGTCGCCGAAACTACTGCGACCGGGATTGGCAAGGCCTGCTGCGGCACGTAATGCTTCCGCTATGTCGCTAGTGCGATTGGTGACTTGGGTTGCCTCCAAAGCGGTTAGCAGTCGATTGCGGTCGGCCGTGAATCCTTGGCGGACATCAGCGCGATTGGAAAAAGCGATCAACATTCCGACATCGCCATCGCTCATCGCTTGGATCTCGTCGCGGATCTTTTGCTTGGCGACCTCAAATCGATTGGGTGTCACGTCGGTGGCTTGCATGCTGGCGGAATTGTCCAGCAAGAAAATGATGCGGTCTCCGGCATCCGAGGAACCACGGAACCCTGGTCGCAGGCAAGCGATGATCAGAGCCAAAACGAAGAGCAGTTGCAGCAGAAGCAATAGATTGTTTCGAAGCCGCTGCCAAAGGCTATTGACCTGGATATCTTCGATCGTTTTCCGCCAAAGATAGGTGCTGGGCACAACCAAGGGCGAACGCTTCAGCTTCAAAAAATACAGAAGCACAATCAGCGGTGGCACCGATAGCATCACCACCCATTGCCATGGCGCTAGTGCACTAATCCAATTCATGTTGCCTCTGATTTGATCGCAAAGTTCGTTGACAGTCGAAGGTCAACGTCGGTTCGTTCGCTACTTGGTACGCCAAACAGGGTCAACGTGGGAATCGGTCGGTTTGGGCCAGCGAACCAACGAGACTTTTTGGCGAGTATAGAATTGTATCCCTTCTTTGCCTTGAATGTGCAGGTCTCCAAAGAAAGATCGGTTCCAGCCAGTGAACGGAAACCATGCCATCGGAGCGGGGACGCCCACATTGACGCCGATCATTCCGGCATTGAAATGCTGTTGAAATTGGCGTGCGGCATAGCCGCTCTGCGTGAAAATCACTGCTCCATTTCCGTATTGACATTGATCTCCCATTGCGATTGCGTCTTCGATGGTGTTGACACGAGCGATTGACAAAACGGGGCCAAAGATTTCTTCTTTGACTACGCGCATGTCGGGTTTGACTTGATCAACAATGCTAGGCCCAATCACGTAACCTGGACCAGCGTGTTGGCGGCCATCGAGGGCAATCGACGCGCCGTCTTGTTTGGCAATATCCAAATAGCTTGCGATTCGATCGCGGTGTTCCTGCCGAATCACTGGCCCCACGTCAATCGATTCATTGCCATCGCTAGGCCCGACGTTCAATTGTTTCGCATGAGCTACGAGGCCCGCGACGATTGGGTCGCCCGACGAGCCGACAGCTACGGCGACGCTACCCGCCATGCAACGCTGACCAGCGCAACCATAGGCGCTAGCAGCCAGCGCTTTTACGGTTTGGTCGATGTCGGCATCTGGCATGATGATTAAGTGGTTCTTAGCACCACCAGCAGCTTGTACTCGTTTGCCATGGAAGGTCCCTGTGCGGTAGATATACTCGGCCACGTTCGTCGAACCGACAAACGAAATTGCGGCCACCTTAGGGTGTTCCAGCAACGCTTGCACGCAGTCTTTGCCTCCGTGAATAGCACTGAAAACCCCTTCGGGTAGGCCTGCCGCCAGCAGTAGTTCAGCCAAGCGGTTGGCTGAAAGCGGCGTCTTTTCCGAAGGCTTGAGGATAAACGCGTTGCCACACATGATCGCAACTGGAAACATCCACATCGGGACCATCGCAGGAAAGTTGTAAGGCGTGATCCCAACACATACGCCAACTGGATGACGAACGCAAGTTGCATCTACATCTCGCGCGATATTCGGTAGGATCTCACCTGATAGTAAGCTTGGGATACTCGACGCGAATTCGACCATCTCGATTCCGCGATTCAGCTCCGCACGTGATTCCGCTAACGTTTTGCCATGTTCGCGTGTTATCAAAGCAGCCAGCTCTTCGAAATTTTTCTCTAGCAGATCTCGATAGCGAAACATGATCCGAGCCCGCTCGATCACTGGAGTGGCAGCCCAGGCCGCCACCGAACTTGAGGCCGCTTGGACTGCTTTGTCAACGATTGCCGGGTTGCTCAGGGGCACAAGGGCAATGGCTTGCGCGGTCGACGGGTTATAGACCAACTCGTGCGTGGCTGCGTCGGCCACTTCCCATTGCCCGCCAATTAAATTACTCACATGCGGCAAATCGACGGACGTTTGGATCATGAATGCACTCGCTCTTTTTTAGAATATGGCGGAAAAAAAATGGACGAAATTTGTATTGCCTAGTGGTTAGCATAATAAAAGAATGTATCCTCAAAAGATGAGTCGCGGAAATCATTTCTCTCCAATCCGCGTTTTTTTGGTCGCAACGATAAAGGGGTAGTTTTGTCGTGGCAACTGACTTGTCAGGGTTTCAACCTTGTTCGTAACGGAACAAAGTGGTTACCTTGCAGCAAGAAGATTAGACCAGTGAAGTTTTATGCCCCTTAATCTGTGGCATGCGTTTAGAAAGGTTGCAATCGAGTATGGCTCGAATAGTCCGTGGTGCATTGATTCAAGCGACGACCTGTGAACCCACAACGTCGCCCGTGGCCAAGATCAAACAAGCAATGATCGACAAACATGTGGCGATGGTTGAAAAGGCCGCTAGCGACGGTGCACAAGTATGTTGCTTGCAGGAACTTTTCTATGGTCCTTATTTCTGCGCCGAGCAAGAATTGAAGTGGTACGAACTGACCGAGCGTATCCCTGACGGCCCCACGACGAAGCTTATGATGGATTTGGCCAAGCGATTGAGCATGGTCATGGTCGTGCCCATCTACGAAGAAGATCTGACCGGAGTCTACTACAACACAGCGGCGGTCATCGACGCGGACGGTTCGTACCTAGGCAAGTTTCGCAAGATTCACATTCCGCATTGCCAACCGGGTTTCTTTGAAAAGTTCTACTTTCGCCCAGGAAACCTTGGTTATCCTGTCTTCGATACACGCATTGGCAAAGTCGGTGTCTATATCTGCTATGACCGACATTTTCCAGATGGAGCCCGCTGCTTGGGGCTTAACGGAGCGGAGATTGTCTTCAATCCTTCAGCGACCGTAGCAGGACTGAGCGAGTATCTCTGGAAGCTGGAGCAACCAGCCCATGCGGTCGCCAATCAGTATTTCGTCGGCGCGATTAATCGACCTGGCTGGGAAGAACCATGGCGGATCGGCGAGTTTTACGGACAAAGCTATTTCTGCGACCCTCGCGGACAGTTCGTGGCGGCATCCACCAAACGCGATGAAGACGATATTGTCATTGCAGATATGGACTTTGATCTTATTCGCGAAGTGCGTAACACTTGGCAATTCTTCCGCGATCGACGACCAGAAACGTACGGTGCGATCGTTGAACCATAGCCACGAGTTACATCACGAAGCCACCGCGTTACATCATCACGTGCAGCCTAAATTGCTGTATGGTCTGGATGATCGTCCGCCCCCCCTGCGGACTTTGATTCTTGCGATGCAGCACATCTTGACGATGTTTGGTTCGACGGTGGCAGTCCCGCTGCTGTTTGGTCCCATGCTGTGGCCGATTCCAGATGGTGTCACTGCCGAGCTTGCCTCGCAACTACAAGAACTTCGTTTAACGAATATCGCCTTGCTGATTTCCAGCGTCATGCTGTGCAGCGGTATCGCCACATTTATTCAGTCCACGTTTGGTTCGAGGTTGCCGATCATTCAAGGCGTATCGTTTTCATTCATTGCAGGTTTCACAGCGATCATCGCTACGGTTCAAAGTGCGAGTGCTCCTGATTGGTCCTCCATTGAAAGCGGAGCCAACGTGGCGGATTTGGTGGCGCAGTGGCAAGCGGCAGGAGCCGGTGGGATGCGAGCGATTGCTGGTGCGATTATGTTGGTCGCTCTTTTCGAGATCGTTGTCGGATTCTCAGGTGTGATGGGCGTCCTAAGGAAGTACTTATCCCCAGTGGTGGTTGGCCCTGTCATCATGTTGATTGGGCTGGCTTTGTATACGGTCGGTGCAACCACTGCCGCTTCGCACTGGCCGATCGCAATCTTGACCATGGCGGGCATCATCACCTGTTCTTTGGTGCTATCGAAACATTATCGTTGGTTTCAACTGTTCCCGATGCTTTCGGCGATGTTTTTGAGCATGGTCGTATGCGGCATAGGTACCGCGATGGGCGTTTTCACACCTGGAAGTGCGGCCTATGTGGACTTCAGCGCAGTCCAGCAATCGCAGTGGGTACGTACCACTTCGATTTTGTTTCCTTGGGGGTTACCGACCTTCAGCTTGGCCGCAACGATCACTATCCTGGCCGCATATTTGGCGTCGATGATCGAATCTTTTGGCGACTATCACGCTTGCAAGAATATGGCGGGCGGAGGAGATCCTACTCCCAAAGAAATTTCACGAGGGTTGGGAATGGAAGGCATCGCTTGTGCGCTGACGGGTGTTTTCGGAGGTTTTAGTTCGACCAGTTATAGCGAGAATATCGGCTTGGTAGGTCTAACCAAAGTCGGCAGTCGGCTAGTGGTGCAGACCGGTGGCGTGATCTTGATTGTGCTTGGAATTATCGGCAAGTTCGGAGCATGTGCGGCCGCGATTCCTAAGCCTGTGGTCGGTGGTCTGTACTGCGTGCTCTTCGGTTTGATCGCTGCAGTAGGAGTGCGTCAGTTCTCCAAAGCGAATCTGTCCAGCGACCGAAATTTGCTGATCGGTGGCTTCGCGATTTTTATGGGTTTGAGTGTTCCCTATTACTTTAGCGCAGGGACTGGCAAATCTGACATCAGTTGGATGCCAGAACTATCACAGAATTTGCTGTTAGCCATTTGTTCGACCGGCATGGCGGTAGCCGCTATCATAGGTCTGTTACTAGATAACTTGATCGCAGGCACGCCAGAAGAGCGAGGTTTGCATGAATAAGCTTCGCATGATGGGTCAGCGGCGTGAGCAGATAAGCCTGCCATCTTCCGCTCACCTTCAAGCAATACATCGCTGCATGGGGCCGCAAACAAAGCGGACTATTGGCGGTTCAGTACGCAGTTCGCTACTCAGTCAACTTTTAGCATAAAGAGAGCTCTTGTATGGCATCTGTCAGTAATCCAATTACATTGCCGATTTGTGACCATCATCCGACCCCGTACAGCGGGCCAACGAAGTCGGAGGTCATTGCACTGCGCCATCAGTATGTCTCACCTGGCGTATTCACGATCTACAAAGAGCCATTGATGATCGTCGAAGGGCACATGCAGTATTTGTGGGACGAACAAGGGACTCGCTACTTGGACGCTTTTGCTGGGATCGTCACGATCAGCGTTGGCCACTGCCATCCCAAGGTCGCGGCCAAGGTGCAAGAGCAAGTTGGCAAGCTGCAACATACGACAACAATCTATTTGCATCCCACCATCGCTCAGTTCGCTGAGAAGCTCGCAAGCAAAATGCCTGAAGGCTTGAACCGAACTTACTTTACCAACAGTGGCAGCGAAGCGAACGAAGTTGCTATTCTTTCCTCGCGGGAGTTTACAGGAAACAGCGATGTCGTAGCGATGCGAAATGGCTATCATGGCGGCACATCCGCGACGATGGGAATCACATCCCATGGGACTTGGAAATTCAAATCCAATCCTCAGGTCGCTGTCTCCCACACGCATCCCGGATACTGTTATCGATGCCCGTACAATTTGTCGTATCCTTCTTGCGAGCTGAAGTGCGCACACGACATCAAAAATGTGATCCAGTACCAAACCTCCGGCGAGATCGCTTGTTATATCGGCGAGCCGATTCAGGGCGTGGGGGGGGCCGTCACGCCGCCTAAAGAATTTTTTGAAATTGTGTATGGCATTGTTCGTGCCCACGGTGGACTGTGTATTGCGGATGAAGTCCAAGGTGGATTTGGCCGCACAGGAACACACTACTGGGCTCACCAGAACTGGGGTGTTAAACCCGACATCATTACGATGGCCAAAGGTATCGGCAATGGAGCGCCACTGGGAGCAATGACGACGACCGAAGCGATCTCGCAGATGATGAAGCACCGCATCCACTTCAATACCTTTGGTGGGAATCCAATCAGTATGACGCAAGGACTGGCAACCCTGGAAGTGATTGACGAAGATGGCATTCAAGAGAACGCGAGAGTTGTTGGTGGCTACATGAAAGACCAACTGCTGGCGCTGATGGACAAGCACGCCATCATCGGCGAAGTGCGTGGCATGGGCTTGATGCTGGGTGTCGAACTAGTCACTGATCGCAAATCCAAACAACCAGCGACAGCGGCCGCCGCCAGCGTGATGGAACTGATGAAACAACGCCACGTATTGCTAGGCAAAGGTGGCTTGTTCGGCAATACCTTGCGTATCAAGCCGCCGATGTGCATAACAAAAGACGACGCATTTTATTTAGTTAGTATGTTAGATGAAGCTTTGACAGAGGTTAGCTGCAGCCATGCCCACACTTGAAACGACCGTTGATGGAATGAAATTGCCCAATCCGTTTGTGATTGGATCTGGTCCACCGGGTACCAATGCCAACGTGATATGTAAGGCTTTCGACGAAGGCTGGGGGGCGGTAATTTGCAAAACCGTTAGCCTCGATGCCTCGAAGGTCATCAATGTCCAACCGCGATATCATCGCTTGCGCAGTCGCGAGAGCGGAGAGATATACGGCTGGGAAAACATTGAACTGATTAGCGACCGTCCGTTTGAAACTTGGATCGAAGAATTCAAGATGATCAAAGACAAGCATCCGTCCGGTTGCTTGATTGCGTCGGTCATGGAAGAGTACAACAAGGACGCTTGGCAAGAGATGATCGGTCGCTGCGAAGAGGCCGGCGTGGATGCTTTTGAGCTGAATATGTCGTGCCCTCACGGCTTGCCAGAACGAAAGATGGGAGCCGCAATGGGGCAGAGTCCTGAGATCTTGCGCGAGGTTTGCGGCTGGGTCATGGAAGTTGCCAAAAAGCCGGTTTGGGCAAAGATGACGCCGAATGTAACGCACATTGAAGACCCTTCACGCGCGAGCTTGGAAGCAGGCTGCCAAGGGCTCGCGGCGATCAATACGATTCGCAGCGTCATCGGCGTTGATCTGGAAACCCTGCGGCCAGAGCCCAGCGTGGAAGGATACACCACGCCGGGTGGTTACTCCTGCCAAGCGGTTCGTCCCATCGCATTGCGGATGTGCATGGAAATATCCACGATGATTCGCAGCGAGTTCCCTGGACGCAGCTTAAGTGGCATTGGCGGTGTTGAAACGGGCGAAGACGCAGCTCAATTTATCTTATTGGGTTGCGATACCGTTCAAGTCTGCACCGGCGTCATGAAAATGGGATACCGCTGCGTTCAGGATATGTGCGAACAATTGCTCGGGTTCATGGAAAAGCATAAGTTTGAACGCTTGGAGGATTTCCGAGGCCACTCGCTGCAATTCTTTACCACGCATGCAGATTTGGTGCGTCGACAAGCAGAAGCGCGAGCAGCCAAGAAGGCCGCCTTTGAACGCAAAGCGATGATCAAAGCAGATGCGGAGTGGGACGGAGATGACTTCGTTGACCAAAGCGACGCACTGGCTCGCGGGTAATTATCTAAGTGTAGTTCGGCGTTGGCGGACGATAGTTGGTCAGATCGATTGAGCGGAACCACTCAATCGTTTTGGCCAACCCCACTTCCAGTGGAATCGTCGGTTGCCAACCAAGGTGCTTACGCGCCAATGTGATGTCCGGCTGGCGTCGAGTGGGATCGTCCGGTGGCAAAGGTCGCTTCTCTAGAACGCTCTTCGAACCAGTCAACTTCAAAACCTGCTGGGCAAGTTCACCAATCGTGAATTCGTCCGGATTGCCGATATTGACCGGCCCTATAAAACTATCGGGACCGTTCATCAACCGAATGAAACCCTCAATCAAATCATCGCGATAGCAGAATGAACGCGTCTGCTCTCCTTCACCGAAAATGGTAATCGGTTGATTCGTCAACGCTTGTCGAATAAAGGTAGAAACGACGCGACCATCGTAGGGGTGCATTCGCGGACCATAGGTATTGAAGATTCGCACAATGCGGATATTCACCTTGTTGGATCGGAAGTAATCCATGAACAACGTTTCGGCAACGCGTTTGCCTTCGTCGTAGCAAGAACGGATGCCGATAGGATTCACGTTGCCCCAGTAGGACTCCACCTGCGGATGCACTTGGGGGTCACCATAGATTTCGCTCGTGCTGGCCAGCAAGATCTTTGCACGGCAACGCTTCGCCATGCCGAGCATATTGATCGAGCCCTGGACCGAAGTCTTAATGGTCTTGATGGGATTGTATTGATAGTGACCTGGAGCTGCTGGACAAGCCAAATGATAGATTTGGTCGACTTCAAGAAAGATTGGCAACGTGACGTCGTGACGAATCAACTCAAAGTTCGGATACTTCAACAGGTGTTCGACGTTCGATTTTTGGCTGGTAAAGAAGTTATCAAGACAGATAACATCATGGCCTTGAGCAATGAGCCGTTCGCAAAGATGCGAACCTAAAAAACCTGCGCCACCGGTTACAACGATCCGTTCGATTCTTGCCATGCGAGAGCTCCTAAAGAATTTCTCGCCAGTCTAACGCAAACTAGACGATTGTCCTACGGCTAATGGAACGTAGAAAGGACGCTGATTGCGGACAATGTAAAACTTCGTGGTCGGCAAACGTTCGAGGTCGTTATTGGATAAAACCCAATTCAAGGCCTTCCAATTGGGCGTTTGCCAGTTCAAGATCCCGACGATGGTGTCACCAACGGCAAGCTTTTGCTGTGCTGCGGGGGAATTTGGGCGTATCTCTGTGATCCTTAAGCCACCCTGGTACGATTCAGAGGAGGTGCGGACCGCGTCTGCGTTGACCTCGACCAACCGCAAACCTAATTGCTTCCAGGCAAGTTCCGATTCAATGGCCATATTTTGTTTTGGCAAAACACTGGAACCGGTTTGAGTCAGCTCCACAGTCTCAGTGACAACTTTTCCATCACGCTGCAATCGCACTTCTAATCGATCGCCACTACTGCGGCCCAGCAACGCCAGTTCTAATGCTAAGCGAGCTGGAGCCTTGCTATCAGCCACCGCCAACAAAATATCCCCTCGATGGACATTGCTGTCCCCTGGTTGCTTGAGGCTGCTAGCGGTTTCCGTTCTGCGACTGGAGGTGAGTTGGACCTCGTTGAAGCGAACATTCTTAACTTTCCAGCGGACAGTATGTTCATCAAAGAAGCGTTCTAGTTCGATGCCGTGGTCGATTGGCTCATCACGATTGGCCGCAGCTAGTTTCGCCATCACTTCCACTGCTTGGTCGATAGGAATCGCGAAGCCGATCCCTTGGGCACCAACACGAACAGCCACGTTGATCCCGATAACCTCACCATTGACATTCAAAAGCGGGCCACCAGAGTTGCCGGGGTTAATGTCCGCGCTGGTTTGAATCAAGTCGCGATATTCCTGAGACCCATTCACTGGAACATCGCGATGCAGCGCCGAGACAACACCGACGGTGACTGTGTTTTGGTAACCGAACGGGTTACCAATCGCAATGACGGTCTCCCCGCGGTATAGATCGTGGCTGGTGCCGAATGGTATCACAGGTAAATCTTCGTTGGCATCGACTTTGATCAATGCTAAATCGGTATCGAGATCGTAATTCAACATCCGAGCGATCGACGACTTGCCATTGGGCAAAGTGACCTCGATCTTGGGGACATCCTGCACGACATGCAGGTTGGTGATGATGTATCCACGTGGGTCAATGATGACGCCCGTGCCCATCCCGCTGACTTCTTGTTTGACGGTCCCTGCACCAGTCGTGGTGGTGGAAATTGTTTTGTTGCCTTGAATGTTGACGACGGCCGCTTCAGCGCGTTCGATCGCCACTACAATGGGCGAGCGGCGGTGGGCTAATCGATCACTGCCCTCTAGATTTACCGAGTAGGGTAGAACTGGCAGCACATCTTGGCTGGAATTCGAAAAAACAAAATCGTCCGCACGGCTGGTCTGCGACAGTGTTGGTTGGACCGCTAAAATACTTGCGATCGCCATACCTACCGAGGGAAGAAGGCGTCGGACTTTTCCCTGGTCGCGTAGTGAACTCATGCGTGATAGGTCTTGTTCAGGGTTCAGCCATTTTCGACCGCAATATCTGCTCTGCATGAACCGGCCATTACGCTGGTTACACAAAGTCAAAGTGCGGTAACAACTGTCCTAGCATCGGCCAGTCCTTGCCTGACTCATGACCGCCGAAAATTGCGTGGGAATAAACGACCACTCTTGCCTATCCCCCCGAATCTGCAGCCTCGTATTGCGATAAGGGTAACTGCCGTAGCCTGAAAGCGTCAGGCTACTGCGGTGTTGTGCGAAATGGACAAACTTCCTGTGTGCTTTAATGGCAGGCCAATCGCGGCCGAGTATCTACTGTTTGCAGTCATTCGCACACTTGCGGTCATCCGCTTGGTGGGGTTGTGCGGCTTGTAGGAGGCAAGAATGGGAATCGAACTGCGATTTACCGAAATCGCTTTGCTAATTCGGAGCCTTGCGCTATGGTTTCGCATCGCCAAGTCGAATGCAGGCAAATCTGCTCACTCGCAGCGAGTTCAACCCAAACAACAATGGTTCTTGCAGGGAACTTAACTGGAGTTTTCACAGATGAAGATCATCAAACTATCATTCGCCAAAATCGCGCTTGCTTTGTTGGCGTTCAGCAACGTTGCCATGGCTGCGGATAACGATTCCCAGCAAAACACCGTGACTGTACCAGAGACACTTACCATCATTGCGCCGTCAGCGCAAACGATCACGCACGATGAGACCAGTGCGGCTCAAGCGTTTGCTCCTCAGGCGTGGCAGGTTTCCGCTAACGCCGCAGCGGGCGTCACGGTGACTTTCTCGACCGCGACAGCTTTCGTTCACTCAACCAACAACGCCTATAAGCGAGACGCTCGTCTAGACCTTGCGTTAGGTGCTACCTCCGGGCCGGGCCAATGGACCGTGACAACTGCCACTGACCAAACTGATTTCGCAAGTTCGGACGAAGAAGCGTCTGTGGTCGGCGCCTCCGATGATGCAGGCAATGCTACCTTCAATTTGACGGTCACCTTCATCACCGACGAGTACGGTGTCTTCGCTGCGGGCGACTATAATATGACCGTTGTCGGAACTGTTGTTGCAAACTAAATTGCAAGCTAACAGCCACTTCTTTAGCTGGCTAACTGTGCGCAAGTCCGTTAAATGAGCGGTTGTTCGGAATTCCGAAGATCTCTCTTGCGGACTTCCGATGCATTTGGATACAGGAGCCATATTCTTCCGCCATTTTAATCGGTTTTGCAAACTAACCCGATGCGGCGGAAGCGGTTCAAAATCAAGTCGCCGACACCGGTCACTTGGTTGGTGAGGTTGTTCCTTGATCCAGCGCGCGATTCACTGCTTGCTCATGCTTGCTTTATTAAGCGATTTAAGTGGGTGCGCGCGTCGACATGAAATACGCAAGCAATCGGTAGAAGAACTATACAGCGAAGCCGTACGCGCTTCGGCCAACCGTGAGTTCCGCAATGTTCAGTGCGATGAAATGGTCGGCTCTTCCGCCTCAATGATTCTCGACAAGCCGAACTCTAACACGGCTCCGGCGGCATTGTCCGAAGAGATGCTACCGGTCCCAGTCCCCTTGAACTTGCCACTGGGAACACGAGCTAGCATTACGGATCAGGTTGAGTTGGCTAACTTTCAACAGCCGGTGAATACCAACGCGCTGATATCGGAGCTTTTTGAGCAGACCGATATTCGAGAAGCGATTCAGATTCTTGCTTCGTATACCGGCGATTCGGTTGTCATTGACGACACCATTGGCGGAGTCACTTCGGCTCAGATTCAAAACGAGCCCTTCGAGCAAGCGCTGCAAAAAATCCTGCTGCCGCTGGGGCTGGAGTACGCGAAAAACGATGGTACTTATATCATCGCCCCTCCAAACCCTGACTCTCCACTGTTTCGATATATCAGCACTCGGACCAGCTACGCTCCGAAATACCATAAGGCGACCGAGTTGGTTGAATTGTTGCCTAGGCGCACGACGCGATACTTTCAAGTTTCCGATCATCGTAATTTGATTGTGATCGATGCTCCCAAGAATGCGAGCGAAGAGATATTGAATCGACTGCGTGAGTTGGATCAACCGGTACAGCAAGTCGAACTGGAGGCGATCGTTTGCGTAAGTGCGCCTGACAAAGGCTTTCGTTTCGGTGTTGATTGGAATCATGTTGTTCAAGTCGAAGGGCTCGATTCCATGCGTCTTGGCATCAGCGGGCTCGCCTTTTCGGGCAGTGGCAGCGGGCGAAGTGCTCAGAATGCCTTTTCCGATTTCGCAGTCACCAGCGCCTTCATTCGCTTGTTAGCACAGGAAGGTTACGTCTCGATTCGGGCAGCCCCGCGCGTGACGACTAAGGACAGTGAGAAAGCAACTATTTCTATCAATCGAGAGACGTTCTTTAGTCTTCAGCCATCCAATGCGAACGTGCTGTTTCGACAAGACGTACAAAAAGTCGAAGCAGGCATCAGCCTAGATATTACACCTCGCGTTCGTGGCAATCGCGTTTCGGTCGAGATTAGCAAGGCAGAGGTCAGCGAAGACATCCGTTCCAACGAAACGGCCAGCAATCTAGCGCTGAGTCCTTACCCGATCATCAACCGTCGCGTGGTCACAACCAATGTCGATGTCAACGACGGGCAGACGATTGTTATCGGCGGCTTGGTTCAGCGCCAAACGATTGATCGAGTAAACAAAGTCCCCTTCTTGGGCGACATTCCATTGGTCGGAAATCTCTTTCGAACCGTAGACCAACAAGAGCAAGAAGCCGAAGTGGCAATCTTCATTTCACCCCGAATTGTACCGCTTGAAATTAGCGAATAAACCTTTGGCAAATCGGATAAAGACGTAATGCAATCGACGATCACTCTCAATCGACAACTGTTTCTCTCCCTGCGTTGGCCAACGTGCCAAGTGCTGCTGTTGTTGATCCTGGTGGTGCTTCCGTATGAATCTCTGCGTGCGCAGGATTCCCGTATATCGGTGACGGTTCAAGAAACCTTCAAACCCTCTTTCCGGGTCGAACCTCTTGTCCAGCGCGTCTCGGGGCGTCGCGGCGAGGTTATCCCCTTCCGCTTTATGGTCGAATCCTCTAGCCGCGATGCGGACATTGAAATTCTGCCTATTACGCTCAAGCAAGACCTTGATGGCAAAGTCCTGCACGTGGAAGGTAAGCCAGACCAGGAAATATTACAGTTAAGTCGCACGGGGATGGAGCGTGTCAAAAGGGACACACCTTATTTTATCGAAGGGGTGATTCGCGTTCCCGGAGGCAACACCGATTTTTATTCCTTGGGCATCATGATTCGCGAACTGGGACAAGGAAGCAATGCCGGGGGGCAAACCGCCGCAAACCAAACCAAAGCTGGCATCCACTTTGTGACGCAGTACATCGTGAGAGTTGACTTGGACGTGCAAGGGGTACCCGGAGAAGCGGCCACGGTGCTTCAAATCGCCGATGTCAATATTGTCTCGATTGATGGCTTGCCGCGACTCATGGCCATCGTCAAAAATGATTCAACCTCTGCGTTTGAATTCTCTATCAATGCCAGGCTGTACAGTTCTCCCACCGATCGCTCCTTCAACCGTATGAAGCTGGTGATGCCCGTCCGTGCACCGTTGGGTGATGACAGCCGCTATGTAGGTCGACTGTTTCCGAAGTCTGCGGTTCGCATGGTGGCTCCTATTGATGAAGGTGTGCCTTCAGGAGAGTACAACGTGGACTTGGAATTGATGGTCAACAACCGCATGGTGCGGCGCATCACCGTCCCGATCCAAGTCGATTCCATGCGTTTCCCAGCTCAAGAGGTGAAGACTGCTTCAGTTGGCCAGCGACTCTCGCTATCGCCTGGTCAAATCGAACTTTCTCAAGTACGCGGTGGACAACGTCGCTCGATGTTGGAGTTCATCAACTCGGGCAACCGCGCTCAAACCATCACGGTCAGTGCCATAGATGACCAAGGCGCTCCGATACCTGATGTAATGATTCAGCCTGACACGTTTACTTTAGCTCCTAACAGTCGGCGTCGAATTTCATCTAGCTTGCGCAGCAACCGTGAACCGTCGTCCAAAGTGATTTATGGCAAGCTAGCTGTTGTCAGCCGCACGGATGGCGAAGCATTCGATCGCAGCGGGCATGTACCCCTGGCCGTTATCTACGAGAAATTAGAACAGCCTAAATTGCAACTTGAAGCCCTGCGCTGGGTCATGCAGCCAGATCGACCGATGTTTCGAACGACTGTACATAATCAAGGTGAATCGCATGTGCCCGTTAATGCGAAGCTCACTATCTTGTCGGAAGCAGGACAACGCTGGTCCATTGTCGCTGGATTTGGCCGCTGGCTGGAGCCCAATTCCTCTTTGGATTTGGACTTCCCATTGCAGCAAATGCTGCCACCTGGCAACTATGAACTACACTGCGAAGTCTTCGGTAGCGGCGAGCCGGTGAAGAATAAGCAACTGATCCAAGTCGGCGAGAATGCGCCAAGCATTCCTGTCAGCAAATAGCAAATCGCTTTCAGCCCAACTCAACGCTGCGCTGCGTGGCTCGCGTGACCGCTTCGATCAACGCCGAACGCACGCCTTGCGCTTCCAAGACTCGCAGTCCTGCAATAGTAGTGCCGCCGGGAGACGTGACTTGATCTTTTAAAACCGCAGGATGCAAATTGGATTGCTGTACCATTTGCGCTGTCCCCAAGACAGTCTGCACCGCTAAGGTAGTAGCTATATTGCGAGCGAGCCCGTTGGCGACACCGGCATCGATAAGGGCTTCGATGATCAACAAGATGTAAGCTGGGCCAGAACCTGACAAACCAGTCACTGCATCCATTTGAGCGTCGCTGACATGCACAACTTTGCCGACGGTTCCAAAGAGTCGCGAGGTGGCTTGCAACTCCGCATGATCCGCTGGTAAATCCGAAGCCAAAGCGCTGACGCCGCTCGCCACTTGTGCGGGCGTGTTGGGCATGACGCGGATCACGTTGGCAACACGAAACCAAGATTGAAGTTTGGCCAAGGAGATTCCCGCGGCTATCGAAATCAGCGTGTGTTCTTTGGTGAGAGCAGGAGCGATCTTCGCCGCGATACTAGGCAACACTTGCGGCTTAACAGCCAGCAAGATCCGTTTGCTGGCCGCGAACAGATCAGCCGCTTCGGATGTTACTTGGCAACCTGGAAACAGCTCGCGCATTTTTTGCAACTGCGCTGGCACGGGATCGCAAAAGCATAAATCGGAAGCATCGATCAACTGGCCCGAAACCGCTCCGGATGCCAATGCGGTTGCCATTTGGCCAGCGCCAAGAAATCCCAGTTTGTCGCTCATTTGTCGTTGGTTCTACTTCGATATCTAAGTTTGGTCATGTGTCACATCCCGCAGTGGTCGCATACCCTATATATACACCGCCCGGATGTTGATGGAACCAGAGGCCGCATCAGGAACGTGTGTTTATCTTGCATAATTCCATTCCGGTTGGACATATCGTGAATCTAATAATTGGACCGCTTTGGATTCCACTTGTGATTTGCTAGGAAATAAAGCCCAATCCTCATCAGCCGCAAAAGCGACCCGCAGTTGTCTGACTATTTCACCGCGGCTGACGGGAATGTTGGTGATGAAATCGCCGTGGCTGCGACCGTGGCGATACTCGGGCTGACGAGCGGGCTGACCGAGCAACTTTTCCACCAGCGCAATATCCATACTGTAGAGCAGCGTGCCATGATACAGCACCGCATGCCGCTTCAATCGCAACGCGTTCCCTGAGAACTTTTTACCTTCATAAGTCAGGTCGCAGATGCCTTCGCGTTTTGCTTCAACACCACAAGCGGTAGTGGCGACCAAGAGTTTGTCCATCACATAGTTATGCGCATTGTCAATCATGGCCAACTCTGGCCTGTGGTCGATCGACAGCACGGCGGAATACATTAAACAACCAGCACCCGCCAGGATGGTTGAGCCTCCAGAGCAGCGGCGAAGAATTGGAACATCAAATGCATCGCAGTTCGGTCGATTGGCTTCTTGGTCGGCCATCGACGAACGCCCAAGGATCACGCTGTAACATGGCATATCCCACACGCGCAGCGTTTCGCAAGCTGGGAAACCGCTATTCTCGGCCAGTTCTTCGACAACGTCCAGCATTGCTTCATCGTACGCCAGGTTTTTTGCGGCGTGATCGCTGGAGAAATTCCAAAAGTACATGAACTGTGGCCTTGCGTAGTGGGGCTGATGAATGCGGCGAAAACAAGTAAACTGATGCGGCGAAGAACCGATGTCCCACACCATTTAAGGATCAACATTATGAAGGCTGCATTTATCAAGGAAACCGGCGGTCCTGAAAAGATCAACTTCGGAGAACTTCCCGATCCCATCCTCGGTGCCCAACAGGTTTTGGTGCGTGTTCGCAAAGTCGCAATCAATCCGATTGACACTTATATTCGCAACGGCGCCAACTATTGGCCACTCACATTCCCATTCATCATAGGTTCGGATTTCGCAGGCGAAGTGGTCCAAGTCGGCGAGGGAGTAGATCAAAATAAATTTGGCTTCTTGCAACCTGGAGTCCGTGTTTGGGGCAGCAACCAAGGGCTCATGGGCCGCCAAGGTGCATTTGCGGAACTGATTGCCGTCGACGCCGACTGGCTGTATGCAACCCCCGACAACGTCAGCGATGAAGAGGTCGCGGCCTGCGCGCTAGTGGGCATTACCGCTCAGCTCGGGTTATTCGAGCATGCCATGTTGCAGCCCGATGAGAGCATCTTTGTGCGCGGTGGTTCTGGCGGCGTAGGTTCGATGGTCGTGCAGATGGCTGCCGCAGCCGGTGCCCATGTGATCGCCTCCGCAGGCAGTCCAGAGAAAGCAGAAATATGCCAAGCGTTAGGTGCTGCGCATGTGATCCAGTACAAAAACGAAGACGTTGTCGCTGCCGTGCAAGCCGTTGCACCCGCCGGCGTAAACGTCTTTTGGGAAACTATGCGCACGCCGGACTTCGATCAAGCCGTTGCGATCATGAGCGAGCGAGGATGCATGGTCTTAATGGCTGGCAGAGATGCCCGCCCTGAATTCCCCGTCGGGCCGTTTTACGTCAAGGGATGTTCGCTGCTTGGGTTTGTCATGTTCAAGGCCAGTCCTGATGAGCAACGACGGTGTGCTGATCGCATCAACGAACTGCTGAGTACGAAACGTCTTCAAGCTCGCATTGACCGCGTTTTGCCACTTAGCCAAGCGGCCGAGGGCCATCGCTTGCAGCAAGCGTCAACCGTTGGTCTGACCAATGAGCTGTCAGGCAAGATTGTGCTTTCGGTCTAGCGTTTCGGCTCTGGCCAAACCTGCCGGTTCTACTGGGGCCAAGCCAATTGAGGAGCAAAATTTTCGCTTTGGACCCATCTCAGCGTAGTTCGGCGGCTCCTTTGCCGCTACAATAGGGGCTCCCGCCATCAACGGCCTGGAATCGCGATCCAGGCTTTTCTGTCCCTTCCTCTTGCGAAATCACCAACGCTCCATGAAGCTTGCAATCTTGCACTTGTTCAGCCTTGTGGTTTTGCTGCCAGCACTCGCCGCTTGCGCTTGCGCCGACGACAACGAGGCTGACTCTACAGAACTTCGTTTATCACACAAGCTGCAACAGTATTGTTCGGATTGCCACGTAGGCAGCCAAGCGTCCGGGGATTTCGACCTTGCTCAACTGCCCCAATTGGATTCTTCATCCCCTGTCGACACGACCGCTTGGGAAAAGATTATCAAACGCTTGCAAGCTCGTCAGATGCCACCAGTGGATGCAACGCGGCCGACGGAAGCGGAGTACCAGCAGTTCATCAGCGGTCTGGACCAAGAGCTCGATCAACTCGCCCAGCGCTTCCCCAACCCTGGCCGTACACCTACTCTCCGACGCTTGACCAGAACCGAGTACCGTCGCACCATCGCAGATTTGCTCGGCATCGATTTCGATGTCGCCCAATGGCTGCCCGAAGATCAAAGCAGCCATGGGTTTGACAACATCACCGTCGGTGGACTGTCACCGACGTTGATCAATCGTTATTTGACAGCCGCTCAACAGATTTCGCGCCATGCGGTGGCCAGCGTCCAGCGGGTCCCCTTCGGCTTAAACGTGCGGGTGCCAGCCGATCAAACGCAAGAGGAGCATGTGGCCGGACTGCCTCTGGGGACGCGTGGCGGTGTTCTGGTCAAACAGTATTTCACGCTTGCAGGTAAGTATGAATTCCAAATCAAGTTGGCTCGCGACCGCGATGAAATGGTCGAAGGGCTCACTCGCAAGCACGAGATCCATCTTTTGGTCGATCGCCAAATCAAGCATCGTTTTGTAGTCGAGCCTCCGAAAATCAAAGATGACTACACGCTGGTCGATGCAAACTTGATTGTGCGTTTAGACATCCCAGCCGGCTTGCACGAGATTGGCGTTACCTTTCCCAATACTTCCAATGCTTTGCTGGAAATCAAACGCCAGCCGTTTGACGCGAGCTTTAATCGACATCGACACCCTCGCCAATCACCAGCCATCTTCGAATTATCGATGGTAGGGCCATTTGAGCCAGTTCCCGGTAGCAACGCCGAGAGTCATCGGCGCATATTCGGTGATATCGTGAACACTGAAGCGATAGAACACGCCGATGCGCCGAAAGTGGCTCGACAGATTCTGTCCCGTTTGATGCGAATCGCCTACCGTCGCCCTATCCTGGAAGCGGACTTGCAACAGCCATTGAAGTTCTTTCAGGAAGCCTACGGAAGCCAGCACAACTTCGAAGCAGGGCTCGAAGCCGCACTAACGGCGATCCTGGTTAATCCAAATTTCTTGTTCCGCATTGAAAAAGAAAGCCAATCTACAGCAGACAGCACGGTCGCATCGATCAGCGATCTGGAGCTTGCCTCACGGCTTTCATTCTTCTTGTGGAGCAGTTTGCCTGACGATGAATTGCTGCAGTTTGCCGAAGCGAAATCTTTGCGTGACCAAGAGGTGCTCAACCAGCAAATCACAAGAATGCTGCAGGATCCGAGAGCCTCTGCATTGACAGAAAACTTCGCATCACAATGGCTGTACCTAAAGAATTTGGATTCGATTCAGCCGGATATGCGTCTGTTTCCAGACTTCGACCATAACCTACGCGAAGCGTTTCGAAAGGAGACTTTGTTGGCCTTCGAAGCGATGATACGAGAAGATCGCAGTGTAGTGGATTTGCTTAGTTCAAAAACGACCTACTTGAACCAGCGACTGGCCAAGCACTATGGCATTCCAGGGGTGCTAGGCAGTCATTTTCGCGAAGTTGCGTTGGCCCCTTCCATGCATCGCGGAGGCTTACTGCGGCATGGCAGCATACTGACGGTAACTTCTTATGCAACGCGAACTTCTCCAACCATTCGCGGCAACTGGATCTTGGAAAACATCCTTGGCACGCCCCCCCCTCCGCCTCCTCCGAATGTGCCCGCTTTGAAAGAAAAGCAAGACGCAGAATCGCTTTCGGTTCGCGAACGCTTGGCCGTCCACCGTGAAAACGAAGCTTGTGCGGTTTGTCATGACCTGATGGACCCGATTGGCTTTGCCTTGGAGAACTATGATGCAATCGGCCGTTGGCGTGTCTACGAGGACGAGTTGGCGATCGATGCGACGGGAGTTTTGCCGGATGGGACCCCTGTTGCGTCGGTGGATGATTTGGAGGCGGCTATCCTTCATCATCAAACGCTGTTCGTCACGACGCTGGCTGAAAAATTGCTGACCTTTGCCTTGGGCCGTGGCGTGGAAGCCCACGATGGCCCAGCCATTCGCAAGATCGTTCGTCAATCGGAACGGCAAAACCATCGTTTCTCTGCTTTGATTCAAGCCATCGTCTACAGTGAACCTTTCCAAATGCGATCCTTACTCCCCTACCCCCACGAGGCCCAATGATGTTTGGAACTCCAAAAGCATTACCACGTCGTACGTTGTTACGAGGAGCAGGTGTCGCGTTTGCGTTGCCGCTGCTCAATGCCATGGTGCCAGCTATGACGGCTACCGCCAAGACGGTTGCCGATCCGTCGCGACTCAAACGGTTAGGCTATGTTTATGTACCGATGGGCTTTAATCCTGCAACGTGGACGCCCAGCCAAGATTCGCTGGAGCAATTGCCCTTTGCACTGAATTCCTTGGAGCCGGTCAAGCGGCAGGTGACTGTCATTTCGGGGATGGAATTGCAGAATGCCTATCCCGGTTCCCACGCGACCTCGAACGCTGCGTTCTTAAGTGCTGCACGAGCGAAAAGGACGGAGAGTTCTGATTACTTTCTGGGTGTGACCGTTGACCAAATAGCCGCCAAGCATCTAGGGAAAGATTGCCAAGTGCCCTCGCTGGAGTTAGCGATGGATCTACTAACAACCGTTGGCCAGTGCGATAACGGCTACGCTTGTGTATATCAGAACAACTTATCGTGGGCTTCACCCACCACACCGTTGCCATCGGAAGCGCACCCGCGTTTGGTATTCGAAACGCTGTTTGGCGAAGGCGGGTCAAATCAGGACCGTCGACAGGCGATGCAAGCGCGAGCCAGCTTGCTGGATAGCGTCACGGAAGAATTGAAGCGACTGTCCATTGACTTAGGTGCCGACGATCGCAATCGATTGGACGATTATTTTGAAAGTATCCGAGAGGTCGAACGTCGCATACAAGCTGCGGAAGCGAACATTGACGCCAACCCGTTGCCTGATCTCGATCGACCGGTGGGAGTGCCTGCGGCATATGCCGACCATGCGCGGCTGATGTTCGACTTGCAAGCGATTGCATTCCAAGGGGACATTACACGCGTCGTGACTTTCCAATTGGCGCGAGAGGCGAGCACGCGAACTTATCCGGAAATTGGAGTTCCCGACCCACATCATCCCATCACGCACCACGGCGGCAGCAAAGAGAAACTGGAGAAGGTCGCTAAGATCAACCAGTTCCATGTTTCGCTGTTTGCAGACTTCTTGAAAAAGCTAGACTCCATTCCAGAAGCAGGTGGAACACTGCTGGATCACTCTCTGTATATGTACGGCAGTGGCATGGGCGATGGCGACGCACATGACCACACGAACTTGCCAATTCTGGTCGCTGGCGGGGCCGCTGGAAACATGAATGGCGGTCGCCATTTGCGATTTGATGAAGTCACACCATTGGCTAACTTGCACTTAACGCTGTTGAACAAGATCGGGATGCAACTTGACTCGTTCGCGGACAGCGATGGAGAGGTCGCGGCGTTGTTCAATGAAGTCTAACTTACACCAGCGGGCTCAAGCGATGATTCATTCAAGCTGGCTTACAACTTTCGGGCGCATCGCGGTGTTCTGCTGGTGCTGTATCATGCTGGAGCGATCGCCAGCGCAGCAGGTGTCGCCTTCGACAACCCACGCCAGCGACATTTTGAAGCTGGCGGAAAGTGGTCAGTGGCCGCAAGTTGCTACGATGTTGGCAGCCGACCCCGGCTTGACCCAATTGCGCGGCCCCGACGGCATGACCGTGCTGCACTGGGCCTGTTATCGCGATAGCTTGAAGGTGGTAAAGCTGTGTTTGCAAACGGGAGCGATTCCCGATGCAGAAACGGAATACGGGATCACGCCTTTAGCGATTGCTTGCGCCAGCGGACTTACCGAGACGGCGAGAGTTCTCTTGAAATCGCAGGCCGCAGTCAATAAGAAAATTGGTAGCGGTGAAACACCTTTGATGATTGCCTCGCGGTTGGGAAAGCCGGATTTGGTAGAACTGTTGCTCGCGAGTTCTGCTGACCCCAACGCTGCGGATGGCAAGGGGCAAACCGCGCTGATGTGGGCCGCGGCCGCTGGGCACAGTGAGGTAGTTAATCAACTTCTAGCGGCAGGAGCTGACCGAGATAAGACTCTACCCTCGGGTTACAATGCACTTCGATTTGCTGCTCGCGAAGGCCAGATCAATGCCGCTATGGCGTTGATCGATGCTGGTGCGGCGATTGACGAAGCGATGGAGCCTCGCAATACATCGGGCCGAGCTCCTCGCAAGGGCATGACCGCTTTGATGTTGGCTGTCGAGAGTGCACATTTTGAATTAGCAGTGAAGCTTGTGCAGCGAGGAGCCGATCCGAATGACCAACGCAGCGGTTATACTCCTCTGCATGCATTGTCTTGGGTGCGACGAGCCGCCTTGGGAGACGGCGTGGACGGCGACCCTGAACCGCGCGGCAGCGGCCACCTTACCAGCCTGCAGTTTGTCGAAGAGATGGTTCGAGCCGGTGCAAATGTGAACTGCCAATTGACGTCCGGCTCAGGTGGGCAAGCGAAGGTGAATCCCGCAGGTGCGACGCCTTTTCTGTTTGCGTCGAAAACGGCCGACCTTCCGCTGATGAAAACGCTGCTCAAGATGGGAGCCGACCCGACCATCGTCAATGACGATGGCACCAATGCAATAATCGCTTGTGCTGGCACCGGTGTGTTGGCAGTTGGCGAAGAACCCGGCGATGAAGCGGAAGTGCAAGCCGCGATCCGGCTGCTGCTTTCCTTGGGGTTGGATATCAATGCCAAAGATAAGAACGGTGAAACAGCGATGCATGGTGCCGCTTATCGTAACTACCCTGAAACGGTGGCATTCATCGCACAGCAAGGTGCTGATCCAGAGATTTGGAATCAACCCAACCGCTGGGGAAGGACTCCAATTCACATCGCCCAGGGCAAGCGACCTGGCTCGTTCAAGCCGTCCCCGGAAACGATCGCCGCCCTCGAACAAGCTTTGCAGGGCAACCGCTCACATCCATAGATATACTTGATCTCAACAACGCTTTTTCTGTTCCGCCTTGGTCCTTCAACCCCTTGAGACTGATTGATGGTTTTTCGAATCTCTGCTGCGATCTTTTTATCGATTCAGCTAACGGCCCTTTCCCTTGCGCAGTTGCCACCAGCCATTTCCTTAGTCACAGGCAGTGACCTGCCCAGTGGCGATGGGCTCGCGGCCAAGTTTCCTGGCGATGACAAGATCGAAAGTCATCCGGCGGTGATCTTTGCGGATAACTTTGAATCCGGAGCGATGGGGAAGAAGTGGGATGAGACCGGCAATCCAGGAGGCGAAGTGCTCTCGCTGGTCGATGAATCAGCGGCCCTCGATCGGCTTGGCAAACATTCGCTGAAAGTAACAGCCACGCTTGAGAAAAATACTGGCGGCGGTTTCACTAAGTGGTTTGAGTCATCGGACAAGCTCTTTATCCGTTTCTATACCAAGTTCGATGCCAATTGCGATTACGTGCACCACTTCTGCACTCTGCGAGCCAACAAATCGTTGCAGGGCAGCGAGCGTTGGAGCGGCTTTGGCGGCGCGGGCTTATTGCCTAAAGGCGACGAGCGGTTCTCAACTGCCATCGAGCCTTGGGGGAATTGGGGCCAGTGGACGCCGCCGGGACAATGGAACTTTTATAGTTATTGGCACACCATGAATGCCAGCCCCGACGGTAAGTACTGGGGCAACGGCTTTCGTCCTGAATCCCAGCCCAACATTGAACGTGACAAGTGGATTTGTGTCGAAATGATGATCATCCACAATACGCCTGGCCAAGACGACGGGCAGCAAGCGTACTGGATTGACGGTGAGTTGCGAGGGCATTGGACCGGTATCAATTGGCGCACGAGCCCTACGCTCTTTGCCAATGCCTTTACACTCGAAAGCTACATTACCGATCGTTGGACCAAGCAAAGTGTCGGTATCGTTTACTTTGACAATGTCGTAATCGCCAAAGAGTACATTGGTCCATAAGCTTCTGACTGTCCGCTGGCCTTGCATTACCAATGCTTTTTAATCGCTTTTACGAGTCGTTCATCATGAAGTGTCCCTGTGCAGTTTTTTTTGCAGCCATGTTTGTCACTGCTTTCCCTGCTCTGACAAAATGTTTGGCGGATGGTCCTGCTGATAATCAAGTCGCATCCGTACGACCCATTCCACCGCCCGGTATGGCGATCACTCAAGCGGAACGAGACTCATTACAAGCGGACTTATCGCAGTTGAAAGCCAAGCTGACGGAGTTACGCAAGCTGGGTAATCGGCCCCTGATCGAAGCTTACGGGCCTGATGTTGAGATCTTTGTCAAAGCCGTTGAGATAGCTTTAAACGAAGACGGCTTTTACGAGTCTCGCGATTTAGACCGTGCCAAAATGTTGCTGAGCGAAGGGCTGTATCGAGCGAACGAGCTCGCCGAAGGCAACCATCCTTGGACCGCTTTAACACAAAACAGTATGACGGTCCGAGGCTTTCGATCGAACCTAGACGGTTCGATCCAACCGTACGGCATTGTCATGGGGAATAATTTGCAAAGTTCTCGATCGAAACAAGTGGAAGCCAGTCAAGATAAGTTGCTTCGAGCCGACGTGTGGTGTCGTGGCCGCAGTGAGAAGGGGTTGGAACTGCAGTTCCTGGCAACTCGCATGACCAACGCTGAGCCGGTGCCTGAGCCTGGCGTGATGATGATTCATCCGTTTGGTAGGTACTGCAATGCGAACAAGCTGGCAGGCGAAGTCGATACACTGGAGGTTATTGATCATGCAATGCGGCAATACCCCATTGATCCACAACGGATTGCCATTCGCGGTTTCTCCATGGGGGGGGCTGCCGCTTGGCATTTGGCGGTTCATTATCCGGATCGATGGTTCGCTGCGAATCCTGGAGCGGGCTTTTCTGAAACGCCCGAATTCCTGCGGGTCTTTCAAACAGAAGATTTAAAGCCAGCGTGGTACGAGCAAAAATTGTGGCAGATGTATGACTGTCCGCACTGGGTTCGTAACTTGCGAATGCTGCCAACGGTTGCCTACAGCGGCGAGATTGATCGTCAGAAGCAAGCAGCCGATGTAATGGCCGCTGCGAGCTGGAACTTGCCCGAAGACGAGCGCTTTGAGCTAACGCATGTCATCGCACCCAACGTCGCGCACAAATTTGATCCGACTGCGAGAGTGGAAGTCGAGCGTCGTTTGGCCGCCGCGGATGCAGCCGGTGCAAATCGGGGCTTTCAAAGTAAACTGACCTTTACCACCAGTACATTGAAGTACAACTCAGCTCATTGGTTGACGCTCAACGGCCTGGGGGAACACTGGTCGCCAGCGACGGTTCGAGCGGAAGTGAATTCGGATCAGACTTGGTTGAAGCTAGCTGCTAGCAACGTGACCGATTTAACGATTGACATTCCGGCAGATCAAGTGCCCTTTACGCTTAGAACGCTCTATGTCTTCAATGAAGACAGCACAGAAGGCTTCACTGCTTGGTATCCACCCCATCATGGTACCAATGGTCTAACAAAGTTCTCGCCCCTCCCTCGTTCGGATGGTTCGTGGGGAGTTCGTTTGCGTCGAGTCGGCGACGCGTGGGAACAAGTATCACCAATCGAGGTCGTGTCGAGCGAGCTTGCCAAGCGGCACAATTTGCAAGGGCCAATCGATGATGCACTCATGACGCCATTCCTTTTCGTTAAACCAAGTATGGCCGGCGCACATCCCGAAGTCGACCGCTGGGTGGATTCGGAAATGCAACGCGCGGTGAAGCAGTGGCATCTTCAAATGCGTGGCGATGTGAGGGTGAAAGCATCCGAAGACCTGAAACCCGAGGATATCGCCAATTACAATTTGATCTTGTGGGGAGATCCACAAAGCAACCCTACGTTGGGCAAGATCGCCGACCAACTGCCGATCAAGTGGCAAGCTGACCAGATCTTGGTGGGAGACCGTAAGTTTGCTTCAAAGTCACACGCACCGGTGATGATTTATCCCAATCCACTGAATCCGCGTCGCTACGTGGTGCTCAATAGCAGTTTTACTTATCGCGAGTACGACTATTTGAACAACGCCAGGCAAGTCCCGAAACTACCGGATTGGGCCATTGTCGACTTGACGGTTGCTCCCGACAGCAAGTGGCCCGGCCGAATTGCTGATGCCGACTTTTTCGATGAGAAATGGAACTTGAAACCAGCGGCTCAACTGGAGTAGGTTTTCAACGGCTATTTCCATGGAAAAGTAGCGATGATTTGCGATCCTTTAGCGGCGAAGGAGCAATCTTTGTCCGTATTTTGAAATTATCGGTGGCTGTCACGAGGTCGTTTTCGGTTAGAATGAAAGGACGTTTTGTGGCTATCGGATAGCCCTTAAGCTGCTTCTTTTCATTATTCCGAACCCATGTTCCAAAGACTACTGTGCTTGCCGCTGTTGTGCGTCGCGTTTCAAGTCGCAAAGGCTCAATCTGTTGACTTCAACCGCGATATCCGCCCAATCTTGAATCTGCATTGTGTTGCTTGTCATGGTGGAGTGAAACAGGCGGGCGACGTGAGCTTTGTGTACCGTGATCAAGCGATTGCGACCATCGAACCGGGTAGCCCAGAGGATTCCTATCTTCTGGAGCGAGTCACCACGCCGGATGAAGAAGAACGCATGCCGCCGCCTGAGCATGGCCGCCGCTTGAACGAAAAAGAGATCGCTCTGATCACCCAATGGATCGAAGCAGGAGCGGAGTGGGGCGAGCATTGGGCTTTCGTACGTCCTCAAAAATCACAACCTCCGCAGATCGAAAATGACCAGTGGAGCCGCACTCGGATCGATCCGTTCATCTTGGAGCAATTGCGGCTAGCGAAGCTTTCGCCTGCGAAAGAAGCGACCGCAGAGCAATGGCTGCGACGTGTGACAATCGACTTGATTGGCGTTCCCCCAACCTTGGATGAGCGAACTGAGTTCCTTGCCGATATTCAGCAAGACAAAGAGGCGGCTTATGCAGTAGTCGTCGATCGGCTGCTAGCTTCAAAACATTTTGGCGAACGCTGGGCCAGCATGTGGTTGGATGCGGTTCGATACGCTGACTCTCGTGGCTTGGGGCAAGATGGTCGACGCGATATGTGGAAATACCGCGACTGGGTCATCAAAGCATTTAACGAGGACATGCCATACGACGAATTTACCGTCAAGCAATTAGCTGGAGATCTGTTGCCTGACCCATCCTTGGATGATTTAGTCGCAACGGCCTGCCATCGATTGACGCAGACCAATGAAGAAGGAGGTACCGATGATGAACAGTTTCGTGTCGAAGCGGTATTGGATCGAGTGAACACGACTTGGCAGACATGGCAAGGTCTCACGTTCGGTTGCGTACAATGCCATTCGCATCCTTATGATCCAATTCAACACGACGAGTACTATAAATCGGTCGCGTTCTTCAATAACACGGACGATTGGGATCTGACCGATGATGCGCCGTTCATTCGCGTCCCGATTGACGAGAAAGATTATCCCGCGGCGACTGAACTGACCAAGCAATTGGAGCAATGGAATCGCGAGGATTGGGCTTCGTCCCAACCGCTCCTGAGAGACAACAGCAAATGGAAACCGCTGCAAGGCATTGCCGTCAACTCGTCCAATTCGACCAAGTATGTGGTAGCACAAACCGATGGCGTTGATGAGTTTAGAACCGAGGGAACCGTCGCTCGCGATACCAAATTGACCGTGACGGCGGCGGTGCCTGCTGGAGTTAGCACATTGACGGCCGTTCGATTTACCGGCTTACCACAAGACATTGAGAAAGCACTTCTGGATTCCGAAGTAGGTTTTGTGATTTCTTACTTTGAAGGGCTATTGTTGCCTGAGGAAGGGGAGCCGATCGCTTTGCAGTTCGCTTATGTGATTGGCGACGAGTTGTCCCCGCCGATGGATCCTCAATCAAGCTTAAATGCTCGATCGCAAAGTGGCTTTGGGGCATTTGCGAGAATGAACCATCCACGCAGTGCCGCTTTCGTTTTGGCTCAACCGGTCGTCGTTCCCGAGCACGCGAGGTTGGAAATTTCTATCAGCCAGAACGTGTTTGATTTGGATTCGTTTCCTCTGGTGGCCAATCGTGGTCGAATCGACATCAGTGACGATACGCAGTTTACTCAGTGGTGGGAATCATCGGAACGAGTCGATCGACACGCAAAAATCAAAGAACTAAAAGAACGCTTTCGACAGATCAAAACAGTTACGCTTCCCGTCATGCGCCAGCGACCTACCGACCTAGCGAGACCGACTGCAGTTTTCGATCGCGGGGATTTTCTGGCGAAATCGGATTTGGTGCAACCGAACACTCCTCAATTTATGCCACCGTTGAAGTGCGATACGACGCCGAGTCGATTGGATTTTGCCAAATGGATCGGCAGTGCGGAAAATCCACTGACTGCGAGGGTGGCAGTAAATCGTTTTTGGGCACAATTGTTTGGCGTCGGCTTGGTGGAAACTCAAGAGGACTTTGGTTCCTCAGGTGAGACGCCTAGCCATCCGATGTTATTGGACGATCTTTCGGCGCGGTTTGCCGAGGAGATGCGTTGGAGTGTCAAATCGTTGCTGCGAGAGTTGGTATTGAGTGCGACTTATCGCCAATCGTCGTATGCATCGCAGGAACTGTTAGAGATCGATGCAAGCAATCGCTTGCTCGCGCGAGGACCACGCGTTCGTTTGCCCGCGGAGACCGTTCGCGACCAAGCTCTCGCTATTTCGGGGTTGCTAAGCGAACGAATGTATGGAACGCCAAGCCATCCGCCACTACCTGAAGGTGTGTGGCAACCTTTCCAGGGCGGTGAACCTTGGAAGACACCTCCCAAAGGTGATCCCGATCGCTATCGCCGCACGATATACAGTTACACCAAACGTTCGATTCCGCTGCCGGTGATGGCCTCCTTTGATGCGCCGTCCCGTGAGTTTTGCTCGTCGCGCCGACTTCGTTCCAACACACCGTTGCAGGCGCTGATGACTTTAAACGACACGACGTTCGTCGAAGCTTCGGAAGCACTAGCGAGTCGCATGCTAAGCAGCGCGACTGAATTGAGCCAACAGATCAAGATTGGATTCATCATGGCCACGTGCCGCGAGCCGTCGGAGTTGGAATTGCAAGAGTTGATGAAGCTACATCAACTTGGATCAAGTGCTAACGTAGATGATGTAACGCAGTCGGAAGCCACTGCTGCTGCCGCGAAAGCTCAACAACAAACAGCGATGGAGTCGGTGGCTATAGTGCTGCTGAATCTCGACGAAATTTTCACGAATTAAGACTAGGATTGCTACCCATGTTTCAAACATTGCAACAACGAATTCAGTACGAAGCACTCCAGTATCAAACACGGCGGCATTTTTTATCGGGATGCACGACCGCTCTGGGCTCGATCTGGCTTGCCTCGCAATCTTCGCTGGGAAAAGAAGCCGGTCATACGCCAAGCTTACCAGCGGGAACGACCGGGTTGCATATTCCTGCGAAAGTGAAACGCGTCATCTTCCTGCATATGCTAGGAGCCCCCAGCCAGTTGGAATTGTTCGACTACAGACCCGTGCTGGAGAAGTACAACGGCCAAGAGTGTCCGCAATCGTACTTGGACGGCGAACGGTTTGCTTTTATCAAAGGCGTTCCTCGCATGCTGGGACCGCAATACCCTTTCAAGCAGTATGGGGAAAGCGGAGCATGGGTCTCTGACCGTTTGCCTCATTTCAGTGAAGTGGTCGACAAAGTGTGTTTCATTAAGACACTGCAAACCGACCAATTCAACCATGGACCTGCGGAGTTGATGGTGCATTGTGGACAAGCTCGCATTGGCTATCCCAGTATTGGATCGTGGGTGACTTGGGGACTTGGCACTGAGAATGAAGACCTACCTGGTTACATAGTACTGCTCTCGGGTGGACGCCCCCCCCGCGTCGGTAATGCGCTCAACAGCAGCGGCTTCTTGCCCTCAGTTTACCAAGGCGTTCAATGTCGTTCCAAAGGCGACCCAGTACTGAATGTCGCGAATCCCGCGGGCGTCAGCGCTAATGATCGTCGAGCGGCACTGGACACCTTGAAACGATTGAATCAGATCAATTACGATTCGTTTGGCGATCCCGAAACGCTCACTCGGATTTCGCAGTACGAGATGGCCTTCCGAATGCAGACGGCAGTGCCCGAGGCGATGGATATCAACCAAGAACCAGAGTCGATTCATGAGCTGTATGGTACCAAGCCTGGCGAGACGAGCTTTGCGAACAATTGCTTGTTGGCACGTCGATTAGCCGAGCGCGGCGTGCGGTACATCCAGTTATTCGACTGGGGCTGGGACTCGCACGGAGCAGACAAGAACGAAGCGTTGAACTTAGGCTTTAAAGATAAATGCGCCGAGATCGACAAGCCGATGGCCGCCTTGGTTAAAGATCTGGATCAACGCGGGATGTTGGAAGACACGTTAGTCATTTGGGGCGGAGAGTTTGGCCGCACGAGTATGGCCGAGAATCGCGGTGGAACAACCATGCGAAATATCGGACGAGATCATAACCCGCACGCGTTCACCTTCTGGATGGCGGGGGCAGGTGTGAAGCCCGGCTTTACCTTCGGCGAGACCGATGAGATGGGGTACAAGCCTGCCGAGAATCCCGTGCAGTTGCGTGACTTTCATGCGACGCTCTTGCACTTGCTGGGCATTGACCATCACAAGCATTCGTTCCCTTACCAAGGACTGAATCAGCGACTGACTGGAGTGAAACCAGCCAAGGTGATCACGGATATTTTGGTTTAGGATGGCTTTGATTGGTCGTTTTTCGTAGGCTCCGTCAAGCTGCTTTGCTATGCGGTTTGAAGTCTGGGACGCTGAGGTTGAACAGTCCGAAGATTTCCTTTTGGCTTAGCTTAAGATCTCGCGGAGTGCCAGCTTGGGAAAACAGTTCGTTGAAAAGTTCGCGCTTGGCTTCGAGTACTGCGTGAATGCGTTGCTCGATGGTGTTTAAGGTCAGCATGCGAGTCACAGTTACGTGGCTCTTGACGCCGAGGCGGTGAGCTCTATTAATCGCTTGATCTTCGACTGCTGGGTTCCACCAGCGATCAAACAAGAAAACGTAGTGGCAGAATTGCAGATTCAAGCCGACTGCGCCTGCGCCATAGCTCATTAGGATAACTGATTTGGATGGATCCGATTTGAATTGATCGATCACCTTGTCGCGATGTTTGGATGGGATGCGACCGTGATATTCCAGCGGCCCGAATCGCATAATTTTGGATTTAATGCGGTCGAGTGTGTCGACCCACTGACTGAAGACGATAGCTTTCTGACCGCTTGCGACAACTTCTTCCAAGTCGGCTTCCAGGCGCTCCAGTTTGCTGCTGGAACCAGTTTGGGGATCGAAATTGCAGATCTGCTTGAGGCGGAGTACCAATTCGAAGACGTGCTGGATGGTTAGTTCTTCCTTCATGTCCGCGAGTTGGACGACGCCTTCATCTTCCGCGATTTTGTAGCTGGCCCATTGGTCGGAGGTGAGATCGAGCTCCGCGTCGCGATACATTTTGGGAGGCATTTCCGTGAGCACTTTATCTTTCGTGCGTCGCAGAATGTAGTCGGCGGTGGCTTTGCCAAGGCTCTTCAAGTGCATGTCGTCTCGCAGGTAGCCTGGCGCAAGGAACTCGAAGATACTGACGAGGTCTTCGATGGAGTTCTCGATGGGGGTGCCGGTCAATGCCCAAGAGCGTTGGCGTGGAATTGCCCGAACAATCTCGCTGGTTGAGCTGTTACGATTCTTGATGCGTTGAGCTTCATCAAGCACGACGAGGTCGAATTCCATGTTGCCTTCATCTAGCAGATGATGGTCACGCATCAACAGTTCGTAGTTCGCGATTCGAACAGGAGCGGTTGGGTGTTGCCAGCCCAGCGACCGTTTCGCTTGGTCACCCTCGATTACGGCGACTGGAATTTCAGGAGCCCATTGCGTGAACTCACGGACCCAGTTGGTAACTAAAGGCTTAGGGCAGATCAGCAGTACACGGTTGATTTCGCCAGCGAGCAGTAGCATGCGAATCGTAGTGATCGCTTGCATGGTTTTGCCTAGGCCCATTTCGTCTGCCAGGATCGCGGCAGCGCGAGGGAAGAGGAATGCGATGCCTTCCATTTGGTAGGGGAAGGGCTGGAATGGGAAGGTTAGCTTTGCGGTGGCTACGATCGATTCCAGCGGCGGTTGCAGCACATAGAACAATCGGTCTTCGAGGCGTACTAAGTCGCCGGGAGGGCGCATGCGGGTTAAATTTGATGCTGTTTTGGGAGCGATCGGAACACGAGGTTGCACCGGGTTGGAACTAGGGGTGCTGGCGGCCTCTGACGCGATAGCCGCATCATGTCCTGGACCGCTGGAGGCTTGTGCAGACGAATTGGGGGGGGCGTTGTTCGGAGCATGCTGCTGCTCTGCGTGTGCGGCATTGCCTGGGCAGGAGTTTGCGGAGGGAGTGTTGGAGGACTCTTTACTCGGCTCAGTTTTGTTCGATGAACGCCATGAGGAAGCTGCCGCGAATTGGAAGCTCACGCATTTCGGCAATTGAGAACTAATGGCAATGGGAAGCACTCGCAAGGTTCCGTGATGGAGCCAGTGCGACAATTCGTTGACTTCGACTTCGTAGCTTGACTCGACAGCCACTGCGTTCACGATCACCGGTTGGTTCGAAGACAGTGGTTCTTGCGGCGAGAGGGACTGGTTATCCATAAGGTGCTCGCGATCGATGAGGAGTACTTAGGCCGCTTTGCTGACGGGATTGGCTTCACGGAGGGCTTCGACGATTCGCAAGAAGGGTTCGTGCAAATTGAATTGTGGTGAGCAAGACTGCCAAATATTCTGCAGTGTTGATATGTCTTTTTGGAACTCGCACAAAACGGCTAGACGAGAATCGCCGAGTTCAAATCGTTGGGTGGCTGGGGACAACGAACTGGTAGGCTTGTTTAGGACGATTGCATTGCTCGTTGTGTTGGAAGCGAGTTTTGCTTGGTCAGCGTCCTCGAGCACACAGGCCATTGGTATGGAGCATACTTGGCGCAAAGGTAAAGCTGCGAGGAGATCGGTGAAGATCAGTTTGGGGGCATTGCGAATCTTGCTGACAATCGCGTACGAAATTTGCTCGCCGACTAAGAAGTCGTTCAGCGTATCGCCGTAAAGAATGGTCTGTGCTCGTGAAGGTTTGATAGGTAATGAGCAATGGAATTCGACAGGTCGACCGAGTGCATTGATAGTAAGTAGCCCGCCAAAGAATCCGACCGAATCGATGTGTCGAACCGATAAAAAGGCGAAGCAATCTTGCGTTTTCTCTTGGCTCATAGCTGTGCAAAGTGGATGAAGTAGCCCGGGATACACGTGTCTTCGGTCCAAAGGTGTGTTGGGATTGATAGGATTTGCCGGTGGTAGCGAATATGCCCCCTCTAGCCCACTTCGCGCAGATGGCCTATTTTCCACAACCCTCGACGGGCTAGTTAGTTTGACTATACTGGCGTAATCATTTGAAGCCGCGATAAACATTCGTAAGACAAAAGGATACTCCCGTGGGGCACGATTCTTCTCAGTTTTCTCCGATGTTCAGCATTGACGTTGCGGCTCAACCATCCAGCGGGGGGGCTCAAACCACCGATGTGAATTTGGCGATGGTCGCAATTTTGCGTCAAATGCTGCAGAGCCAAGAGCGTCAGAACAAATTGTTGGAGCAGATTGTGGCCGCTAATCAAGCGGCACAGAAGCAACGCAACCAAGAGTTACAGCAATGGAGAGACGCCAATCCATATTTGGCAAAGTCGTGTCGTCGCGCCGCTGAATCGTTATCTCGTGTGCAGTCCGCATTCCTTGAGCAGATCACTTCACAGATTGAAGAGAGCGAAGAGGACTTGATGGACGGCGAGTTTGTGTTGAGCGAGTTCGTGGATCGATATGGTCCAAGGTTAGCTCACTTAAATGGCGTATTGCAAGTGCTTGCCCAGTTGAGCAGCACGAATGCGACTCCCGTACAGCAATAGTTGACGCGATGATTTGGCCCAACGTAAGCTGTTACTTTTGTTTGTTAGTTGTGTTCGCGCAGCCGGCTGATTGGTCTGAGCTGATTTTTGCGGCCGAGCGAGTGGTCATAGACGACCAACCATTGGTGAAAGTGCAACTGGAGCGTGCTTTGGAGGCGGCTCAAGTGCTGGTGGGTCGACAGCCAGATTCAGCGAATGCTTACATCGATCGAGGAATGGCTTATTTTTCTCGAGGGCAGATTGTTGAATCGGTAGCTGATTTTGATAAAGCCATTGAATTGAACAAGGGCATTGAGCCGCAATTGTGGCAACGTGGAATCGCTTTATATTACCTTGGTCGATTTGCTGAGGCGGCCGCACAATTCAAAGTTCACCACGACGTCAATCCGGACGATGTGGAGAATTCTGCTTGGTATTTTTTATGTTTGGCTAAAGCCGAGGGTCTGCAAGCTGCGGAGCAAACGGTAATACCGTCGCGAGGAGATGCGAGGGCTCCGATGATGGATGTGTTGGCTATGTACAAGGGTGAGTTGACGGCCGAGCAACTTGCGACCAAGGTCGAGGCCAGAGATGCCACGACCAAATTCTATGCATATTTGTATATCGGTCTTTACCAGGAAGCTCACGGTCGGTTGGAATCTGCCGAGGGATACGTGGTAAAGGCAGTCGAGCAAGACCGCGGCGGCTACATGCTTCGAGTTGCGAAGATCGACTTAGCGATACGTCGTTCGAAGTGAGTTTTTGTAGGCGACCGCCTCGAGTCAACTTCAGGGTCTGCGAATTGATTTCAGGCGGGTATTCGCAGGTCAGTTGTTCGCGGTTGCGGTTGCGGATGCAGCGGCAGCATTGTCCGCTGCGATTTGAGCAGCGGTGCGTCGGCGGCGTCGAGTTTTGATATTTGCCCATTCTTTAGTCATAGCTTCGAAGACTTCGGGCGATTCGTATCGGACGATGTTCTTGCCTTCGGGAATGGGTCCGATTAAGCCGCGGAAGACGGGCATGCCGCGTAAATCGAGATCGGTGCTACTATCCTCGATACCGATTTGGTTATGCATCGCGATGAGGGGTTCAGCGGAGTGGAAATCGCGAATCTTCAGACTACCGTTTTCTGCACGCGTCACGATGCGAAAAGTGTCTTTTTTTGCCATGGATGAAGTTCCTATACGTTTTGGGGGGTCGATTCCCGTACGTTGGAAGATGGGGAATCGTCGACGGTGTTCAGAGATTGGCAAGCAAAGTTCACTCAAAAATTGTGAGTGAGGCCGGTTTGGAGCGGGCTTACCGTTTAGTCATCATTCGGATTTAGCCAGCACTTCCCTTCGCCAAATTGCTCCATGTCGTTACAACAGCGCCCTTCCCGCCTCCTTGCCTGACCGTCCCATCCCCAATAGGTGTCAGGCACGAATTGCATCTCCGATAGGTGCCAGGCACCTATTGTGTTGGTGAACGGGGGCTGGTACAATTTCGATCACAAGGAGACTCAACATGCCCAGACCACCTCGCGCTGAAACGTTCGAACCTAACGAAATCGCTATCGTTCATTGTGTTCAACGATGTGTCTAGCCCCGATAGGTGCCAGGCACCTATTGTGTTGGTGAACGAGGGCTGGTACAATTTCGATCACAAGGAGACTCAACATGCCCAGACCACCTCGCGCTGAAACGTTCGAACCTAACGAAATCGCTATCGTTCATTGTGTTCAACGATGTGTCCGACGCGCTTTTCTCGCCGGATTTGATGCCACCAGCGGGATTAACTACGACTTTCGACGCGAATGGATTCGCCGGAGACTCGAATTGCTTGCCAGCGTCTTTGGCGTCGATGTTTTGACCTATGCCATACTTTCTAACCATCTACACGTGGTTACCAGAACGCGGCCCGACGTCGTCGCCGCTTGGCCTGACCGCGAAGTCGCCATCCGTTGGCTGCGCGTCTTCCCCGGCAGAAGGCTTGACGAACAACTCGCTGAGCCCACTTCCAACGATGTCGACACCCTAGTCAACGACAAGAAACGCTTGGCCGAAATTCGCTTGCGATTATCGGATTTGTCTTGGTTTATGAAGGCGCTTTGCGAACCTATTGCAAGGATGGCCAACAAGTTCGACCAGTGCACAGGCCATTTCTGGGAAGGTCGCTTCAAAGCACAGAGGATCGCTGACGAAGCGGGCTTGCTGGCTTGCAGCATGTATGTCGATCTCAATCCTGTTCGTGCAGCAATTGCTCAAGGGCCTGAAGAAGCTTTGCATACTTCTGCCTACGATCGACTCAAAGCGATGCAGGGCGAGCATATCGAATCAGCGGCGGCAGACTTGGCGGTCATTGAGCATGAGGAGGCCGGACGCCAGATTCGTCAAACACCGGTGGCGGAGTTGAAGGCCCAGCGGGCTCAGAAGCATAGGGGGCTGAGCGGTCGGCGGATTCTACGTGATGGTTGGCTGGCTCCGTTAACAATCGATGGTCGCCAGGAGTTGGGTGCCAACGTGAGTAAGTCTGGTGTGCGAGCCAGCGATAAGGGCTTTTTATCGTTGAAGCTAGCGGACTATCTTTCGCTTTTGAAGTGGACTGCCAAGCAGGGGCGGGCTGATTGTCGGGAGGAGTTGCCCAAGGATCTGCGGTCGATGCTGCAAAACTTAGGGATTGACGCTTCAATGTGGTGCGATTTGGTGTGGAACTTCAAGCGTTATTTTGGCAAGAGTGCTGGTCGTCCGCAGAGCATGCAGCAGGAGGCCCAGCGTAGCGGTCGAGCTTGGCGTCGTGGCCAGCGATTGGCGGCGAGCTGTTTCGTCGGCGGTTAACGCCTGGTATTGCAAGCGGACTACCAAACTGCGACAGCCGCCGAAAAAATGACAGCCGCTGCAGAAGAGCTCCACAGGGTAAAACTCAGCAAATCCTAGACGCCAATGGAAGTGAGCGTCTGTGACGGTGTGTTGCGGACGGTGTGTTGCCATGCACCTATTGGGAGCATCACGCGGCCATTTCCCAGCTTGCAACCTGCATAGAACCTCCGCTGCTCGCGCCAGCAAACGCCGCCACCTTGCTAGCAAATCCCCAGCCAAGATCGGCCACTCGCTCCGGAAGGTGCCTGGCACCTATTTTCTTCATCCCCAGCCAAGGTCAGCATAAAAGGTGCCTGGCACCGATTGAGTCGATTGAGTCGCACTAGACGGGATTGGCTGGGCTGCTAAGTTGAGAAACTCGCGCCGCTGAAAACGGCTACCGAGTGCAATTTCCCAAACCAAATGCCACCCGCTCTTCCAATTACGAAAGGATCTGACCTATGTTGCACCTACAAAGCGAAACGGATTCGCGGTGGTTGACACAGGTCGACTCCAATCTCGAAGCAATCTTGATCGATCATGCTCACTGTGAACACAAAGCTGCCGCGACGGCGATGAGCCTGCTGGGCAGCTACATTTGTGATGCGGAACTGACGAAGGATATGACTGAAATCATCGAAGAGGAATTGGAACACTTCCATTTGGTGCTCGATTTGCTCAATCGTCGCAACATCCAGTTCAAGCTGCAACAACCGGGCAGCTATGGCCGCTTGCTGAACAATTTAGTGCGTCCGAACGAACCCCAGCGTGCCGTCGATCGCTTGCTGATTGCCGGTCTGATCGAAGCTCGCTCCTGCGAGAGATTTCGTATGCTGGCCGACCATGTCCAAGACTCTGAGTTGTCTGAGTTCTACCGCAGCTTGTTTGAGTCTGAGGCTCGTCACCATTCAACTTACACTCGTTTGGCGCGGAAGTATCAACCGTTAGATTTAGTGAACCAGCGACTCGAGGAGTTGGCTGCGAAAGAAGCAGAAATCATTTCAGCCGGCTGTGAACTGCCGCGCATGCATTCATAGACTACTTGGGCAAAGGTACCTCACGATGCAAACGAACCTGGAATTCTTGGACCAACGTCAATGGCTAATCCGAATCGGACATGATTTTTGGAATCGTGGTTGGTCTCGTGGAACGAGCAGCAATTTCAGTTGCATAGTCAATCGATCTCCGACGCAGTTGTTGATCACCGCTAGCGGCAAAGACAAAGGGGCACTCACGCAAGAGGACTTTGCCGTCGTCGACGAAACTGGAAACGGAATCGATTCTGAACAACCAAAATCCAGTGCGGAAACGCTGTTGCATACATGGGCCGCAACGCATTGCGGTGCAGGTGCGGTCCTCCACACTCACAGCGTTTGGTCAACCATTCTTAGTATGAAGTTCCAGAACCAAGGTGGCATTTGGTTGGAAGGCTACGAAATGCTCAAAGGTATCGAAGGCATTGCCACCCATGAATCGCGAATTTGGCTTCCTATTTTCGCAAACTCGCAGAACATGACCGCGTTGCAGAACCAAGTCGAGCGTCATTGGCAAGACCAAGATCATCAGCATGTCCCCGGCTATCTGATTGCCGGTCATGGCATGTACGCTTGGGGAGCGGATATTCCGTCCGCCGTTCGGCACGTGGAAGTATTTGAGTTTCTGCTGGAGTGCACCGCTCGCACGATGATGATGCGTTAGCGAGAAGTCTGACTTTCTAAACGGGATTGGCCTCGACGCTGCTCACAGTTTTCTGTATTGACGAGCCCAGGGAATTGTTCTGCCAAGGTTGCCAAAGGACCGGTCCAAAATGAAAATCAACTTGCGCTCTGTGCTGAGTTCGTCGCGCCAAATGGCCTGGCTCACCAGTTCCATCTGCTTGGTGGCAGCGGGTTGCGCTGGCGGTCCCTACGATGCCGGCTATGGATACGCTCCTAATGGTTATCCTTATGGCTACCCAAACCAGCAACCCAATGGCCAGTTCATTCCACAGCCCGGGGCGGTCGCTACGCCTAATGGACTTGCGCCGCCCAATGTGACCATCCCACAAGGCTCTGTGTTGCCGCCTGGTAGCGTTCTGCCACCTGGCAGCGTGCTGCCTCAGGGAACCTATGCACCGCCAGCGAGTGGCACCGTTCTGCCCCAAGGCGTCTCGGCCCCGCCTTCTAGCCAGGGCTTACCCTTCGGATATCCAATCGGGACCGATTTGTCGACGGTTGCGCCAGGTTTGCCTGCTGCCGGAGCCGCTCCCACCATCGCCACCCCCGTTGCAACCAGCCCCCAGTTCGCTTCGCCCCAGCCGACAGCTTACACTGCGGGAGTTCCGCTGAATCAGCTTTACCACACCAAGCCTGTGTTTAATCTCCGTTAAACCAAGGTTTGCTCCCGTAATAAATACCGTCTAAACGCTACTGGATGAATTGCATTAGCGCAGGCATAATGACGCCACCTTATGCCGCTGTTGAATTCCTCCTGTAGTCGCTCATGTTTCTTAGCGATCATGTGCGATGTACAGTTGATTCAACAAGGCTGCCGATAGCCGTTTCGTGTGTTTAGTGATTGGAAGGTTGTTTTTATCCCGTGCGAGTACTACTTAGTGAAAAACAGTTGCAAGCGGGCGTTGCTGAATTAGCGGCGAAACTGCAGAACGACTACCAAGACCAACCGATTACTATCATTGCGATCATGACCGGATCGTTGATCTTTCTGGCCGACCTTATTCGGCACCTCGATATGCCAATAAGGATCAGTTTGATCCAGGCCAGTTCCTATCGCGGAGGAACCAGCAGTGGCGATCTCCATATCTCGCAATCGATGATGTTAGATATCGCAGGACGTGACTGCCTGCTGGTTGATGACATTTTCGACACCGGCAAGACGATACAAGAAGTTGGGGCCTGCTTGCAATTATTGAATCCAGCGTCGCTACGGTCAGCAGTGCTGCTGCACAAAGTGGGGCAAAGCAAGGTTGACATGCTGCCGGATTATATAGCCTTCTCGATCCCTAACGAGTTTGTCGTTGGTTATGGCTTGGATTATGAAGACCACTATCGCAATCTTCCATACGTTGGGGTGATGGAAGAAAGTGATCTCGCTGGATAATCGTTTTCTATGTCGCAGCTCCTGATTGCTTGTCGACATTTCTGGCCGGTATGTAACGAGGCCGCGTATCGGCTTGCCTGCCTCGCTCGGTTCCTGCAGCAGCAAAGGCTAAAACCTGAGATTGTCACCACACGCTGGCATTCTCGCTGGCCTGCCACTTCTGAATTTGCAGAGGTTCCGCTAACGCGCATCTTGCCAGCGGCGACGTCTCCCTGGAGCGAAGGATTCTTTATCCGCAACTTGTGGAATTGGATTGAACGAAGTTCGGATCACTTCCAAGCTTGCTATTTCGATTCGTTGAACCTGGTTGCAAATGCCAAACTGAGCAGCGCGCTCAAACAGAAACGTTTCATCATACGGTTTGATGCGCACAACCCTCTGGATCGCGATGCCATTGCCAAACCATCTGGGACGATGCAATGGATGGGGGGAGCTGGTATTGCGAAATTCTTAGTATCCAACGCTCAAGATCATCGGACGCTAGTCGGAGCGGGCATCGATCCCAATTTTGTGTTGCGGGTTGAGCCGACGGTCGAATTGCTGCCAAGTGGGCAGCCAGTCTCACCGATGGCCACGCGTGCCATTTTGAAAAGCTTAAGCTTGGACTTTGTAGTCCCGCCAGACATGCCGCTGGTAATCGCATTGTTCACCGGCGAAGACTACGATGCAGAGAATCAAGTCTTGCGAATGTTTGCCCACGAATTTGAACGCGACAAACCCTTTCGCGCTTGGGTGTTTGGGGCCAACGATTTGGTGCGTCGTCATTACAGCTTTCTGCGCGATCGCAGCTTGCATCACGACATCCTGCTGCACAGCCCTTTCGACGATTTCCATTTACTCATGAATGCAGCGGATCTGGTGGTTTGTCCTCCGAACCGTACAGGCAGGGCGTTCTACTATCCGCAGGCGATAGCGACGGGCACGCCGACTCTTTATTCTTGTGGGAACGATCCAAGCATCCAATCGGCGGCATCAGGCTCATTTGGCGAATACTTGGCAACGATCTATGCGGACGATGCTTCTTTACCGGATCGATTTGCTCAGTTCCTGAACAATCCAGATTCCTTTCGTCAAAGTGCGATTAGAATTCAGAAATCTTTCGCTTGGAATTCGATCATCCAGAAGTCCGCTGAAACGTGGCAGCGATTGATTTCAGACACATAGATTTGCTATATTGAACTGTTTGCCTTTACCCATCTCAAGCGAAATTCCATGGATGATTCTCAACCGACGCGGCCAGTGAGTACCGCTGGGAAGGACATGCTGCGTCGCGGGCCAATTCCAATTGCATGGATCATTCCGACCTTGGATCAAGGTGGGGCGGAAAAGCAATTGGTCACGTTAGCGACTCGTATTGACCGGGTTAGGTTTTCGCCGCACGTCATCACGCTGACCAGAACGGGCCCTTATCTCAGGGAACTCCAGGCGGCTCAGGTGCCCGTCTTTGAAGTTGCTAAACGAGTGAAGTTCGATCCGTTTGCATTCCATCGACTAGGAAAAATACTCGAACAGATCCAGCCGGAGATTGTGCATACCTGGATCTTTGCCGCCAATGCGTATGGTCGATACATGGCGCTGCGAAAGTCGGTGCCCGTCATCATTGCAGGTGAACGCTGTGTTGATCCTTGGAAACGCGGTTGGCAACTCTTGATCGACCGTTACCTGGCGAACAAGACCAAACGCATACTAACCAATAGCAGTGGCATTCAGGCGTTTTATGCTTCCAAGGGGATCGATGCGGGGTATTTTACGGTAATCCCCAACGGAATCTCAGCTCAGGCGGCTTCGACCATTCCACGCGCCGAAGCACTCGCTCGCTTGGGGCTGCCTTCCGAGGCTCGCGTTGTCGGTTCCGTCGGGCGATTGTGGCCGCAGAAAGGGTATAAAGATTTGATATGGGCCGCTGGCATGCTGAATGTTGTACGTCCAAACTATCATTATGTGATACTAGGCGACGGGCCACAATTGCCTCTGCTTGAGCAGTTCCGTGATTCAACGGGGTCGGCAGGGTTCGTCCATTTTGCAGGCCATCGAGCGGATGCCGCAGATTTGCTACCTCACTTTGATATGCTTTGGAATGGCAGTTTATACGAAGGCCAGTCCAATTCGATCTTAGAGGCCATGCGAGCAGGAGTCCCTGTTTTTGCGACGGATATACCAGGCAACCGTGACTTGATTGAATCGATGCAAAGCGGAATCTTGTATCCGGTTGGCAGCGTCGATCAATTGTTGCGGATGGTCACGCGCGTGATCGAGGAGTCCGACTTGCGTGCCAGCCTAATCGCCAATGCACAACGTCGGGTAATAGAATGCTTCAGCGTCGATCAGATGGTTACCGCCCACGAAAAGTACTATCATGAAGCTTTAGAAAACTCGGATCGCTATCGTAGCAAGTAGCACCACACGAAACCAGTCAAGTGGATATGAACACCAACCGTCGCCAATTTTTGCAATCGATGAAGTCCCTTAGCTTGGGTGCATCGTTTTGTTCTGGCCTGTCGGCCTTGTCGATCTTTGCTGGATGTACCAAGTCAAGCGATGGACAATCGCTGAACTCGGATCTTGTTTTTGGACGACTGGGATTAAGTGATGGCCGATTTCAAAAGCCACGCGCTATAACGATCGATCCTCAGAATTTAATCTACGTTGCCGATAAGACAGGCCGCATTCAAGTCTTCAACACCAAGGGCGAGTTCTTGCGGGGTTGGCGCACGCCGGAGATAGCCAATGGAAAACCGACTGGCTTAAGCGTTGACAATAATGGCCATCTGATGGTAGCTGACACTCATTACTTTCGCATTCTCTTTTACACTTCGACTGGCGAACTAATTCCCGAGAAGACATTGGGAGGATCGTTCGGCCCAAACGCAGGACAGATGGCGTTTGTTACCGACTGTGTTCAACGTCCTGACGGGGTTTACTATGTTTCCGAATATGGTGCTTTTGATCGAATTCAAAAGTACTCGCCCGATGGCGAGTTTTTGCGTTGGTTTGGTGAGCATGGTGACGCTCAGCAGCAGTTTTCGCGTCCACAGAATCTGGCTTTGGATGAAGAAGGCTTGCTCTGGATCGCCGACTCATGCAATCATCGTATTCAAGTCTATGATTGGCGGGACGAGCAACCGAGGTTCGTAATGGGCTTTGGACAAAATGGCACGCAACCGGGCGAGTTTCGTTACCCTTACGGTATTTGGCTGGGTATGGATTGCGTCTACGTTGCCGAGTATGGAGGGCACCGCATCCAGAAATTGTCGCGAGACGGCGAGTTTATTACAAGCTGGGGAAGCCCTGGAGCTGCGGTGGGGCAACTGAATGCCCCGTGGTCGATCGTACTAGATTCGCAAGGGCTTTTGTACGCTGTGGACAGTGGGAACAACCGCATCCAACGGTTTTCAGTCTCGACGCATTCTGCATAATGACAATCCGGTGGTCACCGGTTATCCTATGCCCTTCCATTCCTCAAGCACTCAAACGGAATAGTTATGGCGGTTAAGACTCAATCTCACATGCGTTTCAGCCAATTGGATACGATTACAGAAATCGTACCTGGCAAATTCATTCGCGCGGAACGCAAAGTGGTCGCGGGGGAAGATTTCTTACGTGATCACTTTCCTCTGTTTGCCGTGCTGCCGGGCGTATTGATGTTGGAGTCGTTGTATCAGGCCTCTTGCTGGCTGATCGGTGAGTCGACGAACTACGCTTGCAGTATCCTGCATTTGGCGGAAGCCAAGAACGTGAAGTTCGCGGATTTCGTGGGGCCGGACGAAGTATTGCAGATCGAGTGTGAACTCATGAAGCAGGAAGGCGATCGGTTCTCGCTGAAGTGCCAGGGGACCAAGGGTGGTTCGACCGCTGTTTCGGCGCGTTTGGTCGTGGTGGCCTCGCAAAGTGACTATGGTGGCGATGAACAACGCAACCATGACCGTTTTATCGCTGCCGCGCGCCGTGAGCAATTCCAAGCTATGTTTGCTGCCAATGGGCAATGAGCGACGAGGTTCCAATTCAAACCGCTCAATCCATCTCCGGGAGGGAAGGGGCAGCTTAAAAACTATGTTCTACGGCCAGTATGCTTCATGGCTCAGGTCATCCAGCTTGGCGAACTTTGACTCCTTACGCGCGGCCTCTTCCAGCAGTCGATCACCGGTTGCTTGATATACAGCATCGGCGCTATAGAGCTTAAGGAACACGCCGCGCGACGCGACGTCAACCGCTTGATTTGCGTCCAAGTCCTGATTCAGAATCGCCAGAATCAAATCCGGCGGAAGCCTGCTTTTCGAGTACGTGGTGTTCTGTCCTTTGATACGAAACGTGAGCTCTTCGCCTTTATCCTCAATGAAGCTAATCACGTCGTTTTCCACGCTCAGGGCAACGCCCGAACGAAGCGACTTGATGCTGGTCTGAAAACTGCTCACGCCAAACTGATAGAGTTGCCCGGTACGGTCGATGGCGTTTCGTAGGTCAATCAGCGAAGCATTGTTGGTTTGCACCGCCAGCAAATCAGGAATCTTTTTCTCGAACGCTTCGAAATCTTTTGACGCAATGCTGGACCGAATTTCGGCCACCAAACGGTCCCAAGTCGCCTTGTCGAATTCGGTTTGCATGACTTCCATGGGTTTGGCCGGTGTGTTGGCCTGGTTCATGGCACCATTGTCCTTCATCCCATTGTTTGCGTCCATTTCAGTCGGGCTGTCGCTGAAAAAAGACTCGGTCCCACCGCCCAGTCGCTCGCCCAGTCTCGCGTCAAAGCCTGGCAGCTCGAAAGCGTTCCTGGTAGGTCGTGGCGACGCATCGCCGGGTGCATCTGCGGCAGCCATGTCACTGGCCTCTTGAGTGGTCGTAGTTTGCGATGCAGAGGAAATGGGCTGTGTCACCTGTGCGGTTCGACTGGATTTGCCCCTATTCATGAATTGATAGGCAGCCGTGCCCAGCAGCCCAATGGAGACCAGCGTCAACCCGCCCAGCGTCAATGAATTTTGGATCGCTCGTTTGCGGCGAATACGCTGTTGGATGCTGGCTGCCGAACGCGGCGCATCGGTCCTGGCGGCAAGATTGGTTTGGCTCAACGATACACTGCTAGAGTTTGGCTTGCGAAGCTGCGTGGATGTTCCTTGCTTAAGCAATTCAATTTCCTGCAGTCGCGATTCAACCGATTCGATTTCTGGTAATGGCGGCGCGGAGTTCAAGTAAGCTCGCATCGAAAATTCTTCATTGGGATCGCCCGCCGGCAGAAGCTCAGCGAGTGGATCGATCACTTCGGGGATAATCGGTGGGAGGCTGGCCGTCGGTCTGGTAGCCACTTCAGGTGGAACATGGGCGAGTGATTTCGTGGACTTGGGTGCATCGGTTTGTACCGGGACTGCGTTGGCCAAACGCTGTTTGAGCTGTCGATCGTAAGCAGTCTTTTTCTCGACGCTCATCAACACGGAATTGCACTGCGTCAGAATCTTCTTCACGGAATCGACTGCTTCGGGGGCCTGATTCTTGGCGGCGCTGCGCAGTTTGCTGACCGCTTTCTGCAAGGCCTCTTTAATAGCCGTGGGATCGGAGGTAAACGCCGGAATTCCTAGCAAAGAATAGTAGTTCAGTTCGCTGTCATCCAAGGTCAGCCCAAGGACCTGACAGACTGTTTCATTCACATTTGCCATAGAAAGTCGCCTATTGTAACCGCGCTAGTTTGCGAACAAGTTCTTTTTGCAGCGCCAGAATATCATCACCAAAATGCTGCTGGAACATCGTGATACGGCGTTTTGGGTCGGTCGGTGCAAAAGGTTGTTCCTGCCCGATTTCCTTCATGTAAGCTGCAAATTCTTTCGAGCGGGATTTGATCAGAAAATAGGTTAAAGCCCAGCTTTGTGCGTAAGCCAGGTTCACTGTCGCCCCATCAGTAAACAGGGCATCATCTTGAACCAGCGGCGTAATCCAATCGCGCGCTTGAAGATCGCTGCTCAAACTCTTTAAAGCGATCAGTTGATATTGATTGACGTTTCCAATCCCGCTCCAACCTCGTGAGGAGTTGAGGTCGGGTGATTCAAAGTACATGGCGATGCCTTCACTGAGCCAAAGTGGATTATCCGCCAAACGAACTTGCAGCCCGCTGTTGTACGCAAGTTGGTGCACACTTTCGTGAACAATGGTCGCGACGGTGCGTTCCCAACCAGGTTTGGAGCGGATGATGTTTAATAAAGTACTCTTGCCAACATTTTGGACGCCGGGCATCTGCTGCGATTCGGTCAAATCGTAAGAAACGGTTTGATTGGTGTGCAGGTGGTAGTAACCGATCATGGAGTTCGCGGCGTCCAAGCGATCACGTTCGGCTTGCATCAAGTATCCATTCTTGTTCGAAAACACGTTGACCACTAACGGGAATTCAGGCTCTTGCAGTTCGATTCCCAACCCCTTCCAGTAGCTGTAGAAACCTCGATAGAGTCGTTCGTACATGCCGATAATCCACTGGGCGTAAGCTGGGGAGCCGCGATAGAGCACGACATAGTGGTCGGACGTTAAAGCCTTGATTTCGGACTGTGCGGGCGCGAGCTGCTTGGCCAAATCTTGTACGCTCAACGGTTGGAATGGCTCGGAGGTTTGGTTCGCACTGGCGACTTCCGTCCACGTAACCCACTTCAAGGCCCCTTGGGGATTTTGGATCAGGCAACCTGAGTCGCGGTCGATGGCCAGTACGCGACCGCTGACTTCGCGTGGGTGGCTATCACTGGTCTTGCCGCCGGCATCGCTTGCAGATTTCAATACGAGGGTCGTAAGAGCTTTATTCGTCCAATCGCCGGTGTCGATCTCTTGAGCCAGCAGGCCCGTGGGCAGCGCACAAGCAAACGAAGCTAACCCAAAAGCGGCAGTGATCCAATCTTTGCCGAGTCTCCACATCGTTAAAAATCCTATCACAATGGCTGCTTGGGGGAATTTCTGCCAGGGAACTCTCTGGCCGAGCCGACCGCTTCGTCTCTTCTTCTACTATAGCACAAATCGCCGCAGGACCATAAAGCTTAGCCCACTGCCCAGCAAGCACAGCATGACTAACAATCCCGACTCCCGGTAGCGAACCGCGTAATGCAGCAGGTCAAAAATCCGCATCGACAACGTCGTCACGCCCGGTGGAAGCACTAGTAAATAGCAGCTTAGCTCACCGACAGCGACTGCACCGGCCACCAGGGCAGCCACCATCGCCGGTTTATAAATTCCCGGAAAAATACCTCGCATCCAAAGCGATCGCCAATTTTGAAAATCGACCTTCCAAGCATCGCCGTAGCGAGATTTCAACGCCAGCCAACTGGGCCACAGGACTAATAATGTTACGGGCACTAATCGGAACTGCAGACAAAAAACGCAAACGGCCAACGTATCACTGTAGATAAAACTCAGCCACGGTCCCTCGCGATTGAATAGATAGGTCGCGAGCCGATTGATAATTGGCCCTGGCAGGGACATCGCGACAAATGCGGCTAACGCGATAGCCGCACCGACCATGGGGACTCGGTAATGTTTGGCATAATCGGCTACAACCATGAGCATCGCCGACAAAGCGATCGCCGTTGCAGTTGCCCACAACGAAAGTTCGATCGTCCAGCCAAACTCCTCTCGAAACTCAATGGGCGAACTTAGGATGCTGGTCAAAGATCTAGTGAAATCAAACGACCAGGAACGCGCTGATTCGCCTGCTTTCAAAGCGTAACCACTTTTGTAGATCAAATTCCAGGCAGGCATTGCGACAAAGATGACCAATAGGAATGCCGCCAAAACGCCCGAGAGCATGCGTTGCGTGGGCTGCGGACTGGCGAATTGCCACCATGAGGCCGCGCCACTTTGAGATCGCCGCAGCACCGGCCAGCTTTTCCGTATCGCGACCATAGCCAGCGACGCTAACACAAAACAGTAGATGATGCTGATCGTCGTGACTTGTTCATGCGGCAAGCCCAGTAGCGAATTCAAGTAAACTTTTTCGGTTAACGTTTCGACTTGATACAAGTTCGAAATCACCATATCGCTGTGAATTAAAAGCATGCAAGCGGTCCAAAGGAAGCAGATCCAGGGCAGAAGCAACGGCAGCAGGATCCGAGTGACCGTTCGAAGCCAGCCGCGTTCCAGCAGCGATTGCTCCAGCAATTGGCGTCCAAGTCGATGGACGGCGATCGTCAACGCCAAAACTGCCAGCGGCATTTTGGCAACCGCATGAATCCACGCAACCGCGAAGATGGATTTCCATTCCGAGCCCGCAACGTCCACCGGGCTGATCGACCACCACGGGCCTGCCGTGCCGCTGCTGCTCCACGCGCCAGCCAGAGCGTACGTTGGAACCAGTAGAAAAGCGGAACTGGCGTAGATCAGAGAGCGTCCCAAGCGGCCGCCTACGATCAAGCTGGCGGTGACGAAAAGCAGCGCGGCCCCGACAGCCCAACTTGCGCCCAACCCGCCAACTAGCAGCGAGTTGCGAATTAAAACCACTTCATAAGATAGCTCGGCCATAGGATGCGTAATTGGCAGAAAAAGGTCTCGTGGTTATCTTAGGGCGTTTCCAATGGCGTGCGTCGCCTTCCGGCTACGCAGATTTTACATCCACCAAATATAGTTCACTTTCACTTACGGAGTCATGCTAGTATGTCGCGACCGGTAACTCTTTTCACTGGCCAATGGGCGGATAATGGTATCAATGAGATGGTCAAGATGGTACGCGATTTCGGCTATGACGGAATCGAGTTGGCCTGCTGGGGGGACCATTTCGAGGTCGACCGAGCGAACAAAGAGGCTAACTATTGCGATGATCGTCGCAAACTATTGGAAGATCACGGGCTGCAATGCCATGCGATCAGCGCTCACTTAGCCGGGCAAGCTGTTTGCGACATTATCGACGCGCGGCACAAAGCGATTCTGCCTCCGTATGTTTGGGGCGATGGAAATCCCAAAGGCGTCAACGAGCGCGCGATCGAGGAACTGAAGAACACTGCGCGAGCAGCCAAAAAATTCGGAGTCGAAGTCGTCAACGGATTCACCGGCTCAAGCATTTGGCACTTGCTGTATTCCTTCCCGCCAGTACCTCAATCGATGATTGATGACGGCTACAAGTTGTTTGCCGAGCGTTTCAATCCCATCTTGGATGTGTTCGCTGAGTGCGGCGTTCGATTCGCATTGGAAGTGCATCCAACTGAGATTGCTTTCGATATTTATTCAGCGCAAGCGGCACTCGATGCGCTCGATAATCGTCCTGAGTTCGGATTCAACTTTGATCCTAGCCATTTGATTTGGCAAGGCGTTGACCCAGTAGAGTTCATTCGAGCGTTCCCAGACCGCATCTATCACGTACACGTCAAAGATGCGGCCACCACATTGAACGGTCGCTCGGGAATCCTTTCCAGCCACTTGAATTTTGGTGATCCTCGCCGCGGCTGGGACTTCCGTTCGCCAGGTCGTGGCAATGTGAATTTTGAAGAGATCATTCGTGCGCTGAACGTGATCAACTATCAAGGACCGCTGAGTGTTGAATGGGAAGACAGCGGCATGGAGCGTTGCTTTGGCGCTCGTGAGGCCGCCGCGTTTGTAAAGCGTATGGATTTTGCGCCCAGCGGACGTGCGTTCGATTCTGCTTTCGAAAAAGCGTAGTTGTTGATCTCAAACTGACAAAAAAGAATTGCTTATGGCCTCTGGATTGTTCTTGCTACTCGACGACATCACCTCCGTGTTAGATGATGTCGCTACACTGACCAAAGTTGCGGTCAAGAAAACATCCGGAGTTCTGGGCGATGATTTGGCGCTAAATGCTCAACAAGTCTCAGGCGTTGAAGCTAACCGAGAATTGCCCATTGTTTGGGCAGTCGCCAAAGGTTCCTTGGTCAACAAAATGATCTTGGTTCCGTCAGCGTTAGTTCTGAGCACTTTCGTTCCATGGGCAATCACGCCGCTGCTGATCATCGGCGGCGGCTTTCTGTGCTACGAGGGCTTTGAAAAGATTGTCCATAAATTCCTCCATTCCAAACACGAAGAGGAAGAACACCTGCAAGCACATAAAGCGGCCATCCAGACACCGGAAATTGATGTGGTCAAGGTGGAGAAGGATAAGATCAAAGGAGCAGTCCGGACCGACTTTATTCTTTCCGCTGAGATCATCGTCATTTCGTTGGATGTTGTCGCTAGCGAACCTTTCTGGACCAAGTTGGTGGTGCTTTCTGCGATCGGGCTGCTGATGACCATCGGCGTGTATGGCTTAGTCGCTGGGATTGTGAAGCTGGATGATCTAGGCACGTTTATGGCTCGCGGTAGAGGCATGGTGAAGTCAACTGGTCTCTTCATCTTGCAAGCTGCCCCCTATCTCATGAAGTTTTTGTCGGTTGCCGGCACGGCTGCCATGTTCTTAGTTGGCGGTGGAATCCTCGCGCATAAAATTCCGCTGCTGCATCATTGGACGGACGCGATTGTCCGCAGCTTGGCTGCCATACCCAAGTTTGTGACCGAGATGGGTTTCCATGGACTGGTCGGTTTAGCGGCCGGTGCACTGGTGGTGGTCATTGTGCAGTTGATCAAACGAAGTCGCGTTCAGTTAAGCCGGAGTCATGCTTCGTAGCGCTGCGGTTGGTGCGACACCACGAACACAGGCGGCCAACCACACAAAAGCCGGTCGTGGAATGGTTGAATCGGGCCTCGCTGGATGCTCCGGCAGCCGCACTTAGGCAACCTAGGCAACCTGTGCTCAATTTTCCGCGTTTGCTGGATATTCCGCTTGTTTCGTTTGAAGCAACTTGTCCTCTTTTACCGATGAAGACGATCGAAGGGCGGCGCTCGATGGGCACCGCATTAGGAATTACGGACCTTGCAAAAGATAGGCAAGGACCTCTCGGCTCGTAAATGAGGTGGGCGAACGTGCTGCGTTTATTACATCAAGCTAAGAAAACAGCCTTCTTAGTGGGGCTGCTAGCGTCGACATTCGCCAGTGGTGCGCCGGCGCTGCATGCGCAGGGCCAAGGCGGCCCAATCGTAACCCCTCAAGCTCCTCTGCAAGTCAGCGAGAACATCTCGTTGCCACCGGTGGGCGCGACGCTTCGCACCTACAACCTTCCGCCGGAAATGGTCGGAACGGTGGGTGCTACCCTTCGAGTGAAATTCGCGGAGGTGCCGGGCATTTCGATCACGACTGAACCGGGCACGGATCGCCTGATGGTGATGGCACCTGAAGCGATTCAGCGTGAGGTCGCTGACGCGGTCCGACGCGTTAACTCGGAAGTGGGACTGCAAGTCAACCCCACGGGTGGTCCCGCAGTCGCTCCGGTGGAAACGCAGCGAATCTATCAGCTTCGCAATGCCACCTGGGAAAGCTTTGAAAAATCGCTCCAGCAAGCTGGTGCGCGCTTGCTATCCGAATACAAAACCACGCAAGGCGTGATAGCAGATTATCGCTTGGACACGCCTCATAAATTAGGCGGCGAGTTGCGAGTGGATCGGCGTAACAATAGTGTGTTGCTGCAAGGTTCCAGCAAAGACGTGGCAGCTTGGCAGCGAGCCATCGCGGCCATCGACAATGGCTTGGCGCGCGGTGCAGCGCCAGCTCAGATTATCTCTTTGGATCGAGCCAAACCCGAAAATGTGCAACGAGCAATTAACTTGGTCCGCACGGTCGCCTTCCAAAACAATGCCCAAGTCGACGAACTGGGCGTGGTGCAGTTGCCCGCTAACGGTGATGACGAAGCTGCGACTGCGATTGCCAGCCCGGACAGCTTGAACCAAGAGAGCGGATTGTTTGGCGACGTGCAGATCGAGTTCTTGCCTGAACTAGGTTTGGTCATCGTCCGCGGAAGCAAGCGAGATGTGCAACGCGTCTTGGAAGTCATTGACCAGATCAAGAAGCAAAGCGAAGGCACTCAGCCGGTAATCAACGTCGTTCAACTAAAACACGTCGACTCGATTGCGCTTTCGACTACCTTGTCCGATCTTTACACAGCCAACTTCGCTCAGCGTCAAGGCACCGTCAGTATCACTGGCCTTGGGCAGCCCAATGCGATCTTGTTAATTGGTCGTGAAGAAGCGATGGTCTCAATCCTTGAACTGATCGACAAACTTGACCAGCCGCTGGACCCATCCAGCCAGTTGAAGGTTTTCAAACTAATTCACACCTCGGCCGTTGATTTACAAACGATCGTACGAGACTTCTTCGTTACACGAGCTTCGGTTGAAACAACGCCACGGCCAGGATTGGGCGTTCGCGTCAGCGTCATCGCGGACTATCGCACCAATGCTTTGATCGTACAAGCTAGTCCTCGCGACCTGTTGGAAGTAGCCAAACTGATTGATGAAATCGATGTGCCGTCCACGCAGGCTGAGAGCGAGATTCGCATCTTCCCGTTGCGTAACGCATTGTCGGACACAGTTCAGCCTGTTCTGCAAGAGGCGATTAACGCACCTGCCACCGGGGGTGGGACCGATTCCGCTCGAACACCCAGCAGCAAGGTATCGATTGTTGCGCGTTTGGATGGTCAAACAGAAACGCGTTTGAATGCAGGCATCCTGGCAGGTGTCATTGTGACATCCAACCCTAGCATCAATGCATTGGTGGTCCGCGCTCCAGCCAAGAGCATGGATTTGATCGACGCTCTGATCAAGCAGTTGGACCAACCACCAAGCTTGGAATCGCAGATCAAGGTCTTTCCAGTTGAGAATAATGATGCAACCGCGTTGGCTCAAGTCATTCAGCAGTTGTTTGGCCTTCCGGTTACTGCGGGTGTTGCCACAGGTGGTGTCGGCGCGGCCTTTAACCAAAACACCGCACAAGGAACGGGCAATGACATCCTGGTACCTCTGCGGGTCTCGGTTGATACACGCAGCAACAGCATCATCGTCAGTGGTTCGCGTGGCGACTTGGAAGTCGTTGAAGTGTTGCTGTGGCGTTTAGATGAAGAAGGTGTTCAAACGCGTAAGACAGAAGTTGTCTGGCTGCGAAACAGCAATGCTAACGACGTCGCGACTGCCATCACCACTTTCCTGACAACCCAGCGACAAACCATCCAGCAACAGTTGCTGACTGGCCAAGCAATCAGCATCTTCGAACAAATTGATCGCGAAGTCATCGTGGTGGCCGAGCCGACCACCAACTCGTTGATCATCAGTGCCACACCTCGTTACTACGAACAGATCGTGGACGTGATCGATCGTTTGGATCGTCGACCGCCATTGATCATGGTGCAACTGCTGCTGGCTGAAGTAAACTTAGATGATACGTTTGAGTTGGGTGCGGAGTTTGGTCTGCAAGACTCTCTGATGTTCGATCGCAACACAGCAACCGGCGGTACGTTGAATAGCCCAGCGTTCAACTTGACCAACCCCTTGGCCGTTTCCAATCCTAATGCGGTTGGTCGATCCAACGGGCTGGCCGGCCAGGGCTTTTCCGGATTCGGTTTGACTAGATCAAACTCGACCCTTGGTTACGGTGGGCTGGTGTTGTCGGCGGCCAGTGAGTCGGTCAACATCCTTGTGCGTGCACTGCAAGATGCAAATCGCTTGCAGATCCTGTCGCGACCTCAAGTCATGACGCTGGATACCATCGAAGCGTTCGTCCAAGTCGGTCAAAACGTTCCCCGCGTGCAAAGTGTGTCGGCTGGAAACGGTTTGACTCCACCACTGGTTCAAACGGTTGATACTCCCGTTGGTTTGATCATGCGTATTCAACCACGGACCAACCAAGACGGACTGATCTTGTTGGATGTGCAAATTGAACGCTCATCGGTCGGTCCTGAAGCGACTGGGATTCCAGTTGGCTTCGGAGCGAACGGAGAAGTCATTCGATCTCCGATCATCAACACCACGCGAGCACAAACCCGTGTGAGTGCTTACGACGGTCAGACAGTTGTCTTTGCAGGTCTGATTCAGAAGACTCGCAGTTCGCGATCACGCCGAGTGCCTTGGCTGGCGGATATTCCGTTGGTTGGAAACCTATTCAAGTACGAAACCGAGCAAGAATCGCGTTCCGAGTTGCTAGTCATCATGACACCACGCATCGTTCACAGCGAGCAAGACGTTGAGATGATCAACCAACTGGAAACCGCTCGCATGAGCTGGTGTTTGGCTGACGTGGTCAATATCAACGGCGTAACCAATCTTTCCAGCGGGAATGGTTTGTGGGGGCCAGCTTGCTCACCAGTCATCTATCCTGACGTAACGCCATGCGTTGATCACGCAATTCCGTTGCAGCCAGGCGAAGTGATTATCAACGACGGCGTGATCCCCTTCTCGCCGACCGAGTTGACTCCGTCATCATCTTTCCCGGTGACTCCGGTACAGCCCGCAGTCGATCCAGCTTTGCTGCCGCAAGCGAACTTTCAGCAAATGCAAATGCAAAGCATGAATCCTAATGGCATTCAACCTGCAAACTACAACCGGTAGCCAAACGGGTGGTGGGTCAGAATCAGCACGAAGCATCGATAATTAAGCACAATGCACAATCAGAGCAATCCTATGAACGATCAGTCAAGCAATCCACTTACCGAGAGCTCCATACTGGCTTCTGTCGGCAGTCGCGCAACGCGTCGAGCGTTCGTGGCGAGTCTGTTGGCCGCGGTCCTCGTTGCTCCAGGTTGCAGCAGTTTATCCAGTGGTACTTCGAAGAAGGATTCCAAGTGGTCGCTGTTCAAGAAGAAGAGCTACCAAGAGCCTAAGTCGCTGGTAGCGATTTGGACCGAAGACAAACTGGTGATGGCAGGCAAGCCGGTAACTCGGGGTTTCGGCGGTCGAATCTACTTCTATAACGATCGCTCGCAGGCAGTGCCGGTCGATGGTGAATTGGTCGTGTACGGTTTTGACGATACCTCACGCGGAATGTCGTCGCTGGTGAAGCAGGAAGCGGATCGCAGGTTTCGATTCACTCCGGAACAATTCACCGAGCATTTCTCGCAGGGGGATCTGGGCGCATCGTACAGTATTTGGTTGCCATGGGATGCCGATGGTGAGCCCCAGCGAGAGATCACGCTGTTTCCAACCTTTATTACCAAGTCAGGCCAGTTGATCCGCGGGGAATCAGCCAAGGTTACCTTGACTGGCCCGAAGGTGTTGGATGCCAATGGAATGCCGATGCAAATGCAAGTCAACGCCGCCCAGCGAAAGCTGCCGCCGATGTTAGGTTCGCAACAACCAACCAACCAAGTCCAAACAGCGTCGGCGGTGATGCCGACCAATGAAGTTGGCTCGATTCCGAACTTCGCGGATTCGGGCAGCAGCCTTGCGGAGTCGTTGAATAGTCATCGTCAACGTTCGACGACCATTCAGATCCCGCAGCAGTCAGCCTTTAATCGCAAGTGATCCGCATTCTAGTGTGCGGACTCAGTGGGCCGAATTGGGTTTAATGCGACGAGTATCCTCCGACTGGAGCTCCAATGCTTTCTCCGGGATTGCTCGGCGGGGCAAAATCAAAATCGCTCGACATCCGCAATCGTCAGCGTTCTCCAATCGCAATGTCCCGCCGTGCGATTCGACCAGTCGACGTGCAATGGGCAACCCCAAGCCCGTTCCACGAGAACGTGTCGTAAAGAACGGTTCAAAAATGCGATCGATATATTCTTTAGGCAGTCCCTTGCCATGATCGCGGACCAAGACTTCAATCGCTTCGTTGGCTCCGATCCAGTGGTTGCGTAATGTTACGTCGATCGAAGACTGGGCTTCGCTGGCCTGAGCCGCATTTTCCAGCAAGTTGCGCAGCACTTGTTCGATAGCAAACGGGTCGGCAAGTATCTCATCATTGCTGGTTTCATCTACCACGTTTAACCGAACGCCGTTGGCATTGCCTGTCTGCAAGATATAGCTCCACGTTTGCTGTACGTGCCCTTCCAATCGCACCGATTGCAATTCCAAGCGGACTGGGCGCGCAAACTGCAAGACCTCTTCATACAGATGCAACAGATGGTCATGAGCCCGTTGAATGCGTTCGATCAATTGAATCGCGGCCGGTCGCCCTTCTAGCTCCAAGAGCAAGGTTTCCAGCGACGCTTGGCTGCGCTGGAAAGCATTTCGACTCTCATGGGCAAGCCCTGTCATGGTCTGTCCTATGGCCGCTAAACGTTCTTGGCGAACCAGCGATCGTTGGGCTTCGCGCAGATCGGTAATATCCTGCCCAACACATAGGACCATGCGCTGTAAATGATTTTCTCGAGCTAGCAGGAGCGAGCTGCTGTCTGCTACACTCGATGGTTCCTTATCGGCGTCGAAATAAGGGCTTGTGTCCCGTTGGAACGTGTTCGCCAAGAATGCCTTGGCCAACCAGCGTACACTGCGCATTTGTCCGTTGCGCAGTCGCAACTGCGTTTCCAAAGGTTTGACATTCATGCCATTGGACGCATTTTGCAAGTACAGTCGCACTTGCAAGTGTTGATCGCTGGGAATCATGGAAAAGATATTCAATGAACCGCCGTCAAATTTATGAGTCGCATAAGCTTGCGTGGTCGCGATGGGACGGTCGACAGAGACCAGATCATCAAGGAAGGCGTTGCTGCGAATCACTTCGCCTTCCAATGTCACGACCATGACGATCGCTTGCGCTGTTTCGATAACGCCTTCTGCAAAGTCGCGTTCTTGCGAAATTTGCTGCGCGACACTTTCCGCGTGATAAGCGTCCTCAATGAGTGCCAAGTCAAGATCCATCATGCGACGAATCGCCGACGCAGCCTCGGTGTATTGCTCGTCGCCGCGATTCCAATTGTGACGCAATTGCTTGAGCAAACCTTCTCGCAACCGCGTCATCGCGGCTGTAACCCAGATATGCGATAGCCCAATTTCCACGTGGCGATAGCCGACCAGCCAGCGCCGGTAAACAAATCGTTCGTCGTAGGTGCCTGCGAAAAGGTCTTTGACCCAAGTGATCAGCGTTCGCTTGAGTCGGCCGACTTGCTCTTCGCCAGACAAGATGCGGCGAGTCTCTTCATGTCGCAGAATTTCGCCATAGAAATCATCGACTAGATTGTCGACGGTCGGCTCAATCAAACTCCAACATTGCACGGCGCTGTGAATATCTGCGTCGGTCAAGTTAACATAGCTGCGAAGCTGTTGGTATCGCCTGAGCAGTTCTGCAGGCGGTGGGGAAACGGTGGGAGGCACGGTATTGTTTTTATTGTTCAAAGGAGGAATCCTTAGAAAAGGTTTGCAACATCGTGCCTCAGGCCTGCGACAGTTTAGCACTTTTGCGCAGTTGGCCAGCCAGCGCGTTCAATTTGTGGCACACAAGCAGAGCATTTTTTTTGTGAATAACCGCAAGAACGGATTCTCGAATCGATTCGCCGCGTTTGGCACTGTGTGCAAGTCGGAAATGCGTGCGGCGTAGCACAAACGATGTGTGGCGATATGGCACGCAGCGATAGGATTCGTTATAACGGACACCTTGAACTCAGGCCTCATTCATGGAAGTCTTTTTCGCTGAAACACTGGCAAATTCGAGTTGCAGAGACCTGCGACAGTCTGTTCGGCAAAGTTTCGTAGCGCTTTGGCACTAAAGATGATTAGAGGGTGAGGCTCAACTCAGGAACGCATTGCCATCGGAACTAGCTTCTGGCTGCCATGTGTTAGTTTAGCTCGTTTCGAATAACCAACCAAAGTCACGATGGCGACAGTCACCACCGAACTGAATTCGGATCTTACCGTAGATAGAAACCAAGACTCACGATCGGAAGACAAGTCAAAACTGGAATACTTCAGTTACGACGACAAGATCGTCAGATATTTTGCAACAGCGACGCTGTTGTGGGCGTTTGTGGGCACGGCGGCCGGTTTGCTGGTTGCCATTCTCTTGGTCCTGCCGCAATTGTTTGGGCCAATCCCTCTGATTACCCAATATTTGTCTTTTGGCCGCCTTCGTCCGCTGCATACCAATGCAGCGATCTTCGCGTTCGCTGGCAACGCAGTTTTTGCTGCGGTGTATTACAGTACGCAGCGTTTATGCAAAGCGAGGATGTGGAGCGACGCCTTAAGCTGGCTTCATTTCTGGGGTTGGCAATTAATTATTGTCGCTGCAGCGGTCACCTTGCCGTTGGGAATCACGCAAGGGAAAGAGTATGCGGAGCTTGAGTGGCCGATTGATATTGCCATTGCCGTTGTGTGGTTGGTGTTCTTTGGTGGCAACTTCTTCATGACGTTGATCAAGCGTCGTGAACGTCACATGTATGTGGCTTTGTGGTTCTACATCGCGACGATCGTAACGGTAACGGTACTGCATGTTTTCAATAGCTTGGTAATTCCGATCGACGCTACCAAGAGCTATTCGGTTTATGCGGGTGTGCAAGATGCGTTTATGCAGTGGTGGTATGGTCACAACGCAGTGGCCTTCTTTTTGACCACGCCTTTCTTGGGGATGATGTATTACTTTTTGCCCAAGGCAGCAGAGCGACCCGTCTTTAGCTACAAGTTATCGATTCTTCACTTCTGGTCCTTGGTCTTCATTTACATTTGGGCGGGCCCTCACCACTTGCACTACACGGCGCTACCTGAGTGGGCAAGCACCTTAGGCATGCTCTTCAGTGTGATGCTGTGGATGCCGTCTTGGGGCGGGATGATCAACGGCTTGCTCACGTTGCGTGGAGCTTGGAATAAGGTCAGTGTCGATCCCGTGTTGAAGTTCTTCGTCGTAGGCATCACGTTCTATGGGATGAGTACATTCGAAGGGCCGCTGTTGAGCATCAAAGCGGTGAACTCGCTGAGTCACTACACGGACTGGACGATTGCCCACGTACACTCTGGTGCACTCGGCTGGAACGGTATGATGACCTTCGGAATGATTTACTGGCTGCTGCCGCGTTTGTTCCAGACGAAACTGTGGAGCGAGAAGCTTGCGACTTGGCACTTCTGGTTGGGTACATTGGGAATCTTGATGTATATCCTGCCGATCTACGCTGCTGGGATTACGCAAGGCCTGATGTGGCGAGCGATGGATAGCACTGGACAATTGGTCTATCCAGATTTTGTAGAGACCGTTCAATCGATTGTTCCGCTGTGGTGGGTGCGTATCCTGGGCGGTGCGATGTATGTCGGTGGTGTTGTGGCGTTGGTGATCAACTACACGATGACTTGGACCACACGGCCTAAGGTTTACGAGGTGCCTGTCCACGCCGCCATGCCACTGAAGTATACCGAAATTGCAGAAGAAGCTGCGGAGCAAAGCGCTCTGAAGGACGCTCCTGTACTCGATGTTGCGAAGAAGTTGGATGTTTGGACGAAGATGGGTTGGCATCGCCGCTGGGAGCGATTGCCGGTTCGATTTACGGTTTGGGTAACAGTCGCCGTGGTTGTTGCGACGTTGTTTGAAGTAATCCCAACGTTCTTGATTCGTTCGAACGTGCCCACGATCGACAGCGTGCAACCCTACACGCCGTTGGAGCTAGCTGGCCGTGATATTTACATTGCAGAAGGATGCTACAACTGCCACAGCCAGATGATTCGTCCCATGATTGCTGAAACAAAACGCTATGGGCAATACAGCAAGCCAGGCGAATCGGTTTACGATCATCCGTTCCAGTGGGGCAGTCGCCGCATCGGACCCGATTTGGCTCGTGAGGGCGGCCGTCAAAGCAGTTTATGGCAGTGGCGGCACTTGGAAAATCCTGGTGCATTGTCGCCTGGCAGTGTGATGCCTTCCTACATTCACTTGTTAACCGAATCGATTGACTTCAAGAAAACGAGCGATCGAGTTTGGGCGGCCAGTCTGCTGGGTGCAAAGTATGGCGACGAACTGACCAATGCTCCAGAGATTGCTAAGAAGCAAGCCATGGAAATCGCAGCGGAGATCGTTTCGCAAGGTGGGCCAATTGCGGTTGAAAGAATTGGCAAGAGTGAGCTGCCGGTTTATGAGACGCAGGCTGTGGCTTTGATCGCCTACCTGCAACGTATCGGCGTCGATTTGTTCAGGCCAGCTCCGTCGGAGGAAGTACCCTCCGAATCGACGCCAGCCGAAGAACCAGCGCCTGTGGCCACCGACGCACCTGCCGCGACGGTCGCAAGCGTATCGGTCCAGTAAATTTGAAGTGTATGTTTTTCCAATTGGGTTAATTCAATGTTAAAAGATGTCATACGTGCGTTGGACTATAGCCTCAGTGCCGAATGGGCGCTGATCTTGTTTTGCTTCGCATTTGGGATGATGGTTTATGGTGTGATTCGGCTGAAACCGAGCAGCGCGAAACGATTTGCGTCGATTCCGTTGTCAGACCACGTAGTGGAGGATCCTCGAGATGAGTAGTGCGACTGAAAACAATGTCCAAGAGAATGAGTCTGTGTTGGTCCGCGGTTTTTCGGGCCCCGTCACGGATGAGTTGACGACGCATTGCTACGATGGCATCCAAGAGTATGACAACCCGCTGCCAGGTTGGTGGAAGTGGTTGTTCATCGGCACGGTCTTATTCGCGTTTCCTTACGTCGTCTATTACCACGGTGCGGAAGCTCCGACACAAGCGGATCGCTACTCAGCCGAAGTGGCAGAGACCGCGAAGCTTGCCTTTGCTGAGATCGGTGAGTTGTCTGGTGATGAAGCAACCATGGCAAAGTACTTGAATGAACCCACATGGTTGGCATACGGTGAAAGCGTTTACAAAGCGAACTGCGTTTCATGCCACGGTGCAACCGGCGGTGGATTGGTCGGCCCGAATTTGACTGACGAAGAATACCTGCACATCAATAACCTCGAAGATATCTATAAGATCATCAACGAAGGAGCTAACCGCGGAGCGATGCCCGCATGGTTAAACCGTTTAGAACAAAACGACCGAGTGCTTGTCTCTGTTTATGCCGCCAAGCTTCGCGGCACCAACCCAGGCGGCAATGCCAAAGGTCCGCAAGGGAAAGTCATTCCGCCTTGGCCCACAGCGCCAAAAGCGGATCCTACAAACTAACGCGTTGCGAGGCGCGATCATGTCTCAATCGATTTCCAACAATTCCAATGGCAATGGCGAATTTGCTTTGCCGCTGGTCAAAATCTGCAAGACGTCTGGCAAAGAATGCTGCGGCATCTGTCACAACAAGGCTAGCGACCACGCAGACCACGCGGTAGAGTCGGCTTCCACCGTTGCTGCGACGACCGTCCAAGCGACCGGACTTGAGCCGTCTTCAAAGCCTGACCAACACTCCGCTTTGCTGGAAGCCCCCGAACTGGTGCTCAGTACGCTGCGACGTGATGGCTCGCGGCGCTGGCTGCGCCCCAAACTGTCGATGGGTAAGTTTTGGCATCAGAGACGAATCGTCGCCTACGCACTCGTTGCTTTTTTTGTGACATTGCCTCACTTGCGTATGGGCGGCAAGCCGGTGGTCTTGTTTGATATTCCGGCCCGCGAATTCACAATCCTTGGTCACACGTTTCTGCCGACAGACACTCCGCTGCTAGCGTTCGGCATTATTGCCGTGTTTCTGACAGTGGCGTTTGTCACGTCGCTTTCGGGGCGATTGTGGTGCGGTTGGGGGTGCCCTCAAACGGTCTACATGGAATACTTCTTTCGCCCGATCGATCGTTTCTTTGAAGGGACGGTTGGCAAAGGGGGAGAAGGTAAAAAGTCGATGTCGCTGGCGATGCATGCGGCGAGATTCGCTGTGTACCTGATCTTGTCCATGTTTCTTGCACATACGTTTCTGGCGTATTTTGTCGGTACCGATCGGCTCGCATTATGGTTGCAAAGTTCACCGGTCAAACATCCATTTGCTTTCTTGGTTATGGGTGGAACAACCATTGCCATGCTGTATGACTTTATGTTCTTCCGAGAACAGATGTGCTTAATCGCGTGTCCTTATGGACGATTCCAATCAGTGATGTTGGATCGCCAGAGTTTGATTGTCGGCTACGACACCAAGCGAGGCGAACCTCGTGGAAAGAAAACCAAACAAGCAGTCGAGGGAGCAACCGTCGCTGGCGATTGCGTTGATTGTGGACGCTGCGTTACGACTTGTCCGACAGGAATTGACATCCGAAATGGCTTGCAGATGGAATGCATCAACTGCACGCAGTGTATTGATGCATGCGACGACGTCATGACCAGACTTGGTCGTCCAACAGGATTAATCCGGTATACTTCGCAAGATGAAGTGGCTGGCAAGCCACGCCAGATTGTGCGAGCGCGTCCCTTCGTGTATGCCGCTTTGCTGACAATTGTCTTGGCCGCGTTCTTCACCGTGCTTTCCACCAAGTATGCGTTTGACGCGAGACTGCTGCGAGCGGGCGGCAACCCTTATACTTACAGCCAAAGCGGTGAACTGCGGAATTCGATGCGAGTTCGCTTGGTCAATCGCTCCAATACAACACAACAGTATGCGATCGAAGCGACCAAGCCAACGGGGCTGCGAATCGAGGTATTGGACGAAGCCAAAATGACGTTGGCTCCCGGCGGGACTGCAATTGTTCCAGTGCTGATTGAAGTGCCACGCGAAATGGCCAGCAACATCAGCAGCACTCCGGCGGAACTGATCATCAAAGATCAGTCAGGTAATGTCCGTAAACTGGAGTACCGTTTGTTGGGACCTGGTCATTGATTTCAATCAATACCTGAGTTTCGTCCTGAGCCTAGATACAACCGAGCAAATTAAATGAGCATAGCACTAACCGAAGAATCCAAACGAGCGAATCGCAAGGCCGCTTATTTCTGGGTCACTGTAATCGTAGGACTGCTGGCCAGCCAAATGGCCGTGGGAGTTGTATCGGTGATTCTCGCCACGAACGACCCCTCTTTTGCGGTGGTGCCCGATTACCACGAGAAGGCTTTGAAATGGGACCAAGCCGTTGCGGCTAAACGAGCCAGCGATGAATTGGGATGGTCGATTCGTGTCGACGTATCGCCAGCCGCCGACAAGTTGGGACAACGAACGGTGGTCGTCAGCTTGGCCGACCAAGCGACCGAAGGTATTACCGATGCCCAAGTGAACTTGCGGATCTATCATCACGCTCGGGCTGGCGAGGCGCACGAGTATGCTTTGCGTCACCTGGACAACGGACACTATGTCGGACAACTTCCCATGCAACGCGAGGGGCTGTGGGAGCTGGAATTGATCGCTTTGCGAAATGGCAACGAGCGCTTTGAATGGACCAATACCATTGACACGCAGGCACTGCCGCGATGAACGGTATCTCGATAACCATTGAGCTGTTGGTGGCTGCCACAGTGGCGAGCTTCTTGGGAAGTTTGCATTGCGTAGGCATGTGTGGGCCATTTGCGCTGATGGCCACGGGCACTTCGGCTTCCAAAACACAAACCGCTTGGCGATTGAGCTTGTATCACCTCGGGCGATTGACCACTTATTTGGCAGCCGGCGCTATCGTCGGTTTGGCTGGAACATTGGTAGCCACCGGAGGTCAATGGTTTGGGTTGCAAGCGGCCGCAGCGCGACTAGCGGGAGGTTTGATGATCGCGATGGGGATCTACAAGCTGGTGCAGTACGCACGCAGCGGCAAATCGCATTTCCATCATTTGCATGGCATCTCGCAGTGGATTAGTGCAAGACTTGCTGCATTGCGTCCCATGATGGCCAAGCTACCTGCTGCGGGACGAGCCTATGCGGCTGGCGGATTGACCACGCTGTTACCCTGCGGCTGGTTGTACATCTTTTTGCTGGTCGCCGCTGGTACTGGTGCCATTACAACAGCGATGTTATTCATGGCGGCGTTTTGGATCGGTACTTTACCTGCACTTAGTAGTTTGATTTTTAGCGTCCGACAACTTGCACCGCGCATGCGAGGGTTGCTGCCCCTGGCGGGTGGCTTGTTTCTGGTACTGACAGGTTGTTACACCGCGTTGGGACGAGCGGCCGCAGACTTCAGTACGCTGACCGAGAAGGCTGCTTTAACCAAAGTGTCTGTCAGAGGCAGTAGTGACGCAACAACACACGCCAACTCGATGGAATCACAGCAAGCGATGTCTCGCTTGGAATTGCTGAAGAAGGAACCGTTGCCTTGCTGCCAGTTGCCACTGCAAACTAGTGATCGAAAGGAAGTTGCCGAAGATGTCAGCAACCCTTGATCCCCAGACGCCGGAGCGAGCGTTTGAAACAACCTGCATACATTGTGGCTTGCCTAGCCCACCAGCAGCGACCGGTGAACTCGCCTTCTGTTGCGCTGGCTGTCGCGGCGCCTACCAATTGATCCATGCGTGGGGATTGGACGATTACTATGCTCTGCGCGATCAATTAGGCACCACGAAACCCGGCGAACGTGCAGAAGAAAACGCCCAGTTTTCAGAACTGGATGACGTGGCGAATTTTGGCCAGCATCCTCCCAAGCCATTGGGCGGCGGCATGATCAGTTGTCGTTTGGCAGTGCAAGGCCTGCACTGTGCCGCGTGCGCTTGGTTGATCGAGCGAGCGTCGACGCAGAAGGCGGGCGTACTAGCTGCTCAGGTTCGCATGAATGACCAGAGCTTGGATGTGGTCTTTGACCCGGCTCAGATCCGCTTAAGTGAGATCGGTCGTTTTCTCGCTCGGCTTGGATATCGGCTGGCGCCGATGACGGCCTCTAGTGCCAAGAAAATGGTTGACCAAGAAAATCGCCAACAGCTCATCGGGATCGCGATCGCGGGTTTCTGTATGGCCAATGCGATGTGGATTGCGGTTGCGATCTACGCAGGCCATTTCAGCGGCATGAACTCAGATCACTACCGTATCTTGCATTTCGCGGGTGTTCTACTGAGTGTCATCAGCGTCGCGTTCCCAGGTCGAGTCTTCTTTCGTGGAGCGCTGGCCGCGATTCGAACACGAACGCCGCATATGGATCTGCCCATCGCCATTGGCCTAGGGGTGGGAGCAATCGCTGGATTGGTGGTTGCGATCACTGGTCGCGGCGAAGCCTACTTTGATTCGGTTGCAATGCTGGTCTTTCTGCTGCTGGTCGGACGTTGGATACAGTTTCGGCAGCAGCGCAAAGCGATTGATTCGATCGCCATGCTGATGCGACTGACTCCACGATACGCCAATCGCATTTTAGATAATGGCTCAACTCAAAAAGTGTTGGCTGATTTGCTCGAGCCTAACGATCACATTCGAGTCTTGCCTGGTGAAACGTTTCCTGCAGATGGTACGATCGTACGTGGGTCGACCGAGGTCGATCGATCGTTGGTGACCGGTGAAAGCGTGCCCGTCCAGCGAGCGGAACATGACGCGATTGAAGCCGGTAGCTGCAACATTGCGTCGATTGTAGATGTCTGCGTGATCGCAGGTGGTAACCAAACGCGGATTGGAAAGCTAGCGGGGCTGATCGAAGAAGCCGCGGTCCAGCGGGCTCCGATGGTGCAACTGGCGGATGCGATTGGTGGGCGATTTGTCATTGGAGTGCTTCTCATTTCGTTGGCGACGTTCACCTATTGGTCGTTTTACGATCTCCAAATGGCGGTGAGTAATACCGTCTCGCTGTTGATTGTTGCTTGCCCTTGCGCACTAGCCCTGGCAACGCCGCTGGCTGTCTCAATCGCTGTCGGACGCAGTGCCAAACGCGGGATCCTGATTCGCGGCGGTGATTCGCTGGAGCGGGTCGACCGAGCAGGAGTGATCTGGTTTGACAAAACAGGTACGTTAACGCAGGGTCGGATGTTGGTTCGGCATTGGATGGGCTCGCAAGATTTGCTGGCTGATGTGGCGGCATTGGAGCGTGACTCTGAACATGCGATCGCCCGAGCTCTAGTCAACTACGCCGAGCTGGAGAACGTTCCCAAGCCAACTGCCGTGGATGTCAAACGCATACCAGGGGGGGGCGTGCAAGGCTACGTCGATGGGCATTTTGTTCAGATCGGCAACTTAGAGTACTTTATCAAATCAGGCGTCGAAGTCTCTGAAGGAATTCGCCTCAAGTACCAACAGATTGCAGATTCGGGAGCGACACCCATCGTCGTGGCCCGCGACCAGTTGGCTCAAGGGATCGTAGCACTGGGCGATGCATTACGGCCGGAGTCCAAAGGGTTGATCGAACGCTTGACAGTCGCTGGCTGGCAAGTCGGCTTGCTTTCCGGTGATCATCCGCAAACAGTTGCCAAAATTGCTCGCGAACTGGGGATGGATTCGCGGCAGGCCATTGGAGGCGCATCGCCTGAACGCAAGTTGCGCGTGATCGAGGAATCGAAGGCGTCGGGGTTGCCGGTCTTGATGGTTGGTGACGGCGTGAATGACGCTGCGGCATTGGCCGCCGCGGACATTGGAATGGCGATTCGTGGTGGAGCAGCGGCAAGTTTGGATGCCGCACCGGTTTACCTTTCGGGTGGTCAATTGCAACTGGTGGAAGATTTCTTGGACGCGTCTGTTAGAACTCGGCGAACGATTCGACGTAATTTCAAGATATCGTTAAGCTACAATGCGATTGCGGTGACGTTGGCCGCCACCGGTTGGATCAATCCACTGATCGCTGCGATCATCATGCCGATTAGTTCGCTAACGGTCCTTTCAGTTATCTTGTCAAGCAGGACATTTCGATGAGCGTTTTATATGTGGCCCTCCCGATTGCCTTGTTGCTCGGCGGTTCAGCTCTTTATGCTTGCATCCGCTGTATTCGAGGTGGGCAGTTTGATGACTTGGAAACACCTGCCGTTCGCATTTTGATCGACGACGAATGACGCGGTTGACCTAGAAAATCTCGCCGTGGTGCGGTGTTGGAAGTGAATAGCTTTCTTGTGCCGCAACTGTCATTTTGCGCAGTTTCCAAACTGCAAATAGAAGCGCTGCGGAGATCGTTAGAAGCGTTATGCCAAGTAGCGGGCGCACGGCAATCCACGAAATGCCGATCGTGCAAAACGAAATGAAACTTGCGAGCAATAGGGAAGCCAGAAACGAAGCGCTTTTCGTGAGTGTCCCCAACACGGGAACGAAACTGAGCATCGCTCCCAGGGGGCTCAGTATCATTGTCATCCCTAGGGTACACAAAACAAACCCGACGCCGCGCAGAACCCAAGCAAGGACGGTATTTTGCGTCCGCAAACGCTGAATGATTTGATTACTAGTCAGTGTGCCCATGAATAAGTTTTCAATACGTTGGCCATTGCTCGTACGAAACTCGGTTAGCCCGCTGCCTTGTTGTTTGGCCAAAATGCTAACTGCCGCTGGCACGACTTCTTCGAAGCGAATGCGAACATCGCCCACTTGCGGTTGTGCAAAATCGGGCTGCACAAGATTCGGCTGAGCAGTAGCGATGTAGATCTCGTTGGGACTCACTCGGTGAAGCTGGCGGCGCGATGGAGGGATACTTTCCAGGATCGCCTCGACAGGCAAATCGATCGCTTGCCAAGCATTCATGTCATCGCGAAGAGACTCGCTCAACTGATACTTTCCGACTCGCACGTCGGCGGCAGATAGCTTACGACCTCGGATTGGCATCTCGGGATTCTGGTGACCAACGGTGTGTCGAAACCGCGAACTGTCGATTGGCGATATGGACCATTTTGTGGAATAGTCAAACGTCTCTCGGCGGCTGCCACCAGCACCGGTCTCCTTGCGATGCTCCTCCCATTGGTACATCTCAACGATCCTCTGAAGATGAATCGACGGGCGAGCTAAAAAGAATTCGGTGTCTCGCAAAATTTCTTCGGTAACTGCAACACCGGTCACATGCACTAGTTTTTGGTGATGCTCAGGACTCAGCACACTGGCATCTAGAACAGGGTGGACAATCCGTTCAGCTTCCGCCAACCCTCGAGTTCGCTGGACAGTTCGATATTCGTTCCAAGCGTGCAGGCCCACAGCAGCAGGTACCATAAGAAACCCCAGCAACATGCCGGCGAAGGAATCTCGTACACGTCTTGCATATCCGAACATTTGAATACCCTTCAGAAGTGGGCTTACTGGGGCAAAACTATCGCTCTATGATACTAGGTCGCGAAGCAATTGTGGTAGCACATTCCACGTGTCCATATAGGTCGCTTCGAGCGGGACATTGACATAGTAATCTTTGTGAAGAAATAAAGGCATATCGGGGATCGATTTGCCTACACAATAGGGTTCAACATAGGCTGTCTTGATTGGTGCTACCTGATACGCCGCGAGGGTGAGTTGGCGATCGTGGGGCAATTGAAATGGTTCGTCCGAAATCTCATCCCAGATCGCTTTGTGGATGCCTTGCGGATCTCTTGGACTTGGCGGAAATGGATCGATCACCAAGACATTGATGTTGTCATAGAGTAAATCGACGGTTTTCTCCACGAACGAACGCAACGCATGCCGCGAGTTCTTATTTCCCGGAGAGACCAATTCGACCACGGCCACTACTTTTCCCAACGAGTGTCGCACCACGACGCGATTGGGCTTCGCAGCATAACGCTCGATTTCGACGGGAATCACAAATTGCGTCTTTGGTTTAGGCAGCGTTTCGGTCATGGTCGCGACTGCACCTCCATCTCCGCCGAAAGCGATGTCATTCTGTTGCAGCGTTACTACGTCGGGCTCAGGTCCCCCAATGACCTGTTCCGCCATCGCAATCATCCCCTGCGGCAAGAGTCCTGCATTGAGACGATTAGTAATCGCGGACACCCAGAGGACGTGAAAATTATGATAGGTCCCGGATTGGACGCGGGACCAGTCGTGCATTGGCATGTTCAGTTCCTCGTGCGATGTGGATTGCTGCGAACAGCACTTTTTCTGCTTGAATCCAAGTGAGTTTACCAGGGGCCAGGCCCTTGGCCAACGCGGATTAAATTGGGAGCAGGGCAAGTCATTGTTTGAATCCAAGTCAATCAGCCGTTGAGCTGACGGTTTCCAAGAGAACCGATGCTAACGCATTCCGGCTAATCGCGCAGACTGAAAAACTGATTAGCCCTTGGACTGGGAGGCTTTGGGTCGATTGCAAATCTCCAAACTGTGTATTTCGCCAAAAGTCACATTGCCGCAGCGTTTCTATTCCTGCTAAAAGCGACGCTTCCCTCCCCCTGGAAACGCAACGAAATCCTGCTTTAACCCTCGGTCTGCGTTGTAAAACGCGATTATTTGCGGTTAAAGGTTGTGAGTTCGGCATAAAATTGGCTTTAAAGCAAATTGATTTGTCTTTACTGGCAATTAACGTAGAGTTGTGTCAGGGAATTTGACGAGTTGTGGTAAATCGCAATTCAGGCCCACCAAGATCAGCTAGAAACGGAGAAAAGCAATGTTCGCAGTAACTTTGCTGGCGATTTCATCCTTGTTTACGAGCAACGAAGCGGCTTTTTTAGACCGCGTGGACGCTTTGCGCCATACCGATGGACTTTTCTTAGATCGCAGTTCGGACCCAACGACTGTCAGTTCGGCAGCGACTGGCTTCGGCGTTTTGGCGTTAGCCGAAGGAGCCGCGCGAGGGCTGCGAAATCCCGCAGATATTGCGACGATCGCTCGGAATGCCTTTGAAAAAACAACTCAAGCCAATCCGGCGAAGAACCGAGGTTGGTTAGCTCACTTCACCGATACCGCGGGCATTCCTAAGTTACATTCGGAGGTGTCCACGATCGACACCGCGATCTTCTACGCCGGGATGTTGCGAGCCGCTGAACTGCTCCGCGATGATAGCTTTAAGCAAGCCATCCAGGCGAAACTGTCGGCTATTGACCTGAATTTGGTTCTGCGAGATGGAGTCTTTTTGCACGGTTTCTATTGGCCTGATGCGGCTTGCAGCGGCGAAGACACGAGCGATCCCGCTGCACAGTGCAAACCCGATCTCATTCCCTACACTTGGAATGATTCCTCTGAAGGGTTGATTCTGTACAAGCTGTTCAACTTGCCGTTTCCGATGCACATCACTCGTTTAGATTATCCGTTGTTCGTTTACGCTTATCCGTTGGTCTTTTTCGATGTCCCAGAATACGAAAGTTTGTTGCAAGATGCGATTCGTCAGCAGATCGACAAGTATGGATACTGGGGCGTGACGTCAACCGACGGGCCGACTGGATATGTGAGTTATAATGCGGATGTCATTTCGCCAGTTTTGATCGGCGCGATTTCGACGAAGTATCCGCAATACCTAGACCCGATCAAAACGATCGCTATAAAAGCATCTGTTGTCTCGATGCATATTCCTACCGGTTGGACGTCGGACGACGAGTTGACGATTGACTTAGCGAGCGCTTACATCCTGTATGCCAAGTGGTCGACCGAGTTCCACGCCGTACAACTCGCCTCGGAGATGACGCCGATCGTTCAGTAGCCGGGATTACTTAGTCGAACTTGCGAATGCAAAAACCGATTGTTGAACTGCGTTGCCGCCCTTTGTTTGAGGGCGCAACGGTTTCGTTTCGTGTCTGGGCTCCTCGAGCAAAATCCGTTCGCTTAATGTTCGTTCGGAGTGACGACGACGCGAACGAACTCTGGTATGAAATGCAGCCAGAAGGGGACGGCTATTACGCTTGCAAGGTGAATGCGGCCATCTCGGGCGACCGCTATGGTTACAGTTTAGACGGCGGTCCCGTGCGGCCAGACCCTTGTTCCGTTTGGCAATCGGAAGGCGTTCACAAGCTGTCCACCTTGTATGACACTTGCTTGTTTGCTTGGACCGACCGGAATTGGAAAAGCATACCTCGCGAGCGTTTCAGCTTCTACGAATTGCACGTGGGGACCTTTACGCCCGCAGGAACATTTGACGCCGCGATTGCGAGATTGCCTGAACTAGTGGAGCTAGGTATCACGGCCGTGGAAGTCATGCCTGTAGCTCAGTTTCCCGGAGAGCGCAACTGGGGTTACGACGGTGTGCATCTTTTTGCAACGCAGAACACTTATGGCGGCCCGGAAGCTTTTCAACGTTTCGTCAATGCGGCGCATGATGCAGGTTTGGCTGTTATTCTAGATGTCGTTTTAAATCACTTCGGACCTGAGGGCAATTATGTTTCTGAGTATGGTCCCTACTACTCGCACCGTTACGCAACGCCCTGGGGACCAGCCTTCAATTTTGACGATCGCTTCAGCGACCATGTGCGGCGATTTACATTAGAAAGCATCGAACATTGGATCGCCGACTTTCATTTGGATGGTCTGCGATTGGACGCTGTGCATGCGATGTTTGACATCAGCCCAAAACATATCCTGGCTGAGATCAAAGAAGTAGCCGACTTGGCTGCTGCAACCAATGGGCAAAAGGCGACTATCATTGCTGAGAGCTTGATGAATGATGTGCGTATGGTGCGTTCACCAAGTGTCGGTGGGTATGGGTTGGACGCAGAATGGAACGAAGATTTCCATCATGCCTGGTTGGCTTATATGATTGGTGAGCAACATGGCAAGTATATGGACTTTGGCGATCCCACCTCCTTGCCCAAAGTACTTGAGAAAACGTTTTGCCTCAGCGGGCGTTTCAGCCGATTCCGCGGGCGTCGTTGGGGCGCTGATGCTACCGGCTTGAGCGGTGACCATTTTGTGGTTGGAATGCAGAACCATGACCATGCTGGAAACCGAGCGTTGGGGGAACGCACCGGGCAGTTATTGACGCCCGCTCTGCAGCGACTGTCGGCGGCCTTTATGCTCCTGAGCCCTTACCTGCCACTAATCTTCATGGGGGAAGAGTATGGCGAAGACCGACCGTTTCTTTTCTTCTGTTCTTTTGAAGATAAAGGGCTGATCCAGAACGTTCGTTCGGGCCGCAGGCGGGACTATGATTTGGTTGGCGAACTGCCTGATCCCCAAGCGGTGGATTCCTATTCACGTTCAAAGATATCGTGGAGTTGGCCTGAAGGCACCTATCGATGCGGTTTGCGTAACCTCTATCGCGATCTGCTGCATGCGAGAAAAGACTGGGTTGGCTTGCAAGATTTTGTGAACCGATCGGCGCGGTTAGAACCGACTCAGTCAATGCCCCAATTGTTGTACTTTACGCGTGGCGTAGCGGAGCACCAAGTCCAAGCGATCTTCAATCTGACCGATGAAGTCATTCGATTGGAACAACCGATGCCAGTGGATCGCATAATGCTGCAAACGGAATCTGCGCGATATGCCCCCGACCAGTCGACTTCGTGCGAGACGACGATGATCGATGGCGTGTCGCACATCGTCGCGATCCGACCTTACGAATGTATCGTTAGCCAAGCATCCTCTGTCGCTCTGCATCCAACGCCTTGATCCATGGTCCGATGTAGTGACCGTGGTCGTGGTAAGTGCGTCCGCTGAACATGTGGCGGTCGATCACACATGGCTCGTTGACATAGATACCACCACAAACCTCTAGATCGAACTTGCATTTGGCAACGGTTGCCATGCGCAGTCCTTTGACGATGCCTGCGCGAGCTGGAATCTCCACGCCGTGACAAACACTGGCGCAAGGCTTGCCTTGTTCCCAGAACCATCGCGTGATTCGCAGCAAGTCTTCATCTTCGCGGATATACTCCGGAGCGCGGCCGCCACTGAAGAAGATACCTACGTACTCCTGTGGTTTGATCTCGGCAAACGTGACATCCGCGTCGATCGTATAGCCTTCCCACTCTTTGGTAATCGTCCAACCCGGTTTGACTTCATGCAGTACCATTTGGTAGCGACGCTTCTCAGGTGCGGCTACCACTGGCTGATAGCCACCTTCGATCAATCGATAGTAAGGGTACAGGGTATCCACGGTTTCGGTAGCATCGCCGACGATAATCAATACTTTGTTCTGAGCCATGAGAGTTTCCTGTTGGGAAGAATTGGATTGGTTAGTTGATGTCGAGATTTGCCCGCTGACCGCGTTGGCTGCCAAAGCAATCGCGGAAGCGGTCGTTGTCGTTTGGATAAAACTGCGTCGATCCATAGCATGTCCTGTTGGTGTGTTAAGTGAATTTAAGCGACTTCAAAACCACTGCGTTGCTCACGAGTGAGCCACCGATTGGCCTCAGTGTCAGTAGGGAATTGTTCTAAACTCGCATCCCATTGCAGTGCTCTGCCAAGTCGCATCGAAATGTTGGTCAGATGGCAAGTGGAAACGCTGCGATGCTGTGACTCGATATCCGAAATTGGCAACTTGCGGCTTTGAACACAATCAAAAAAGTTGCCCATATGATTCACGATTGCATCTAATTTCCCCATGCGAGCAGGACGGTCGAGATTGTCGTTGTCGTACAGACTCCACTGCTCTCGATCCAGCGGATTACCGGCAAGCGATTCGACTGGCGCTCCGGTCAATCGGCCCCGATTGACAAAGATCCGGCCTTGATCGCCGGTAAATAAAATTCCGTTGTCGCCGTGGTCTTTGATAGTCATCACGACATCATTGGCGTACGTTACCGTGGCCTCAAAATCGGTCGCAACATTATAGGCATTGGGCACGCTAGGCAGCTTGCAGCGGCTTTCAAATTTGACCGGCATCGCGTGGATAGCCCACTGTGCAATATCGATATGGTGAGCTCCCCAATCCGTCATCTGGCCACCCGAGTATTCATACCACCAGCGAAAAGTATAATGCGAGCGTTGCTCGATGTACGGTGTGTCTGGCGTTTGGCCTTGCCATAAATCCCAGTTCAAATGAGCAGGAACCGGTGTCGGCGTAAAGGAATCGCTGGTTTCATTTTTGCCCAAAACGACTTCGACGGATTGCAACTTTCCTATCCGACCAGAACGTACCATTTCAACCGCTAGGCGAAAGCGATGGTCGCTGCGCTGCCACGAGCCAACTTGGACGACTTGGTTACTCTGTTGAACGACTTTGCGAATAATTTTGCCTTCATCGACTGTCAGCGTCAGAGGTTTCTCACAATAGACGTCTTTCTTTGCTCGACAAGCGTCGATCACCATCTTGCTGTGCCAATGATCAGGAGTCCCGATCGTAACGACGTCAACGTCCGACCGCTTCAGCAAATCGCGATAATCTTCGCAGCTAAAGGGCGTGCTGCCAAAAGCCGCTCTGGCTTGGTCGCGAACGTTCTTGTCAACATCGCAAACTGCCACGATATCACCATGCTCTCTCGCTTTGTCGGCAACCACGCTGCCTTGATATCGCAAGCCGATGGCACCGATACCTGGTCTTGAGAGAGCCGACTGGAATGCAGCGACTGGTGTCGTCGCCATATGGTAGCCGACGGTTGCGAGGGTAGCTAAAGAAGAACTTGTTCGCAGAAACGTACGTCGATTGGGAGGCTGTTTTTGTGCAGTCATAATTGATGTGGGATGGTAAGGGGTGGGGCGGGAGAGAGGATTATGGCTTCGATGGCGTTTTGGAAGGGTTAGGGGTTTTGAAGGTACTCCAGCAGATCGCTCATCGCTTGCGGGTCCAATTCACGGTGCAAGCCTTCTGGCATTAACGACAAGCCAGTGCTCTTGATCGCTTCGATATTGTCTCGAGTCAAACTGACGAAGGCACCATTGGGTTGAGCGATCGTGATGGAGTTCCCAATCTCTTGGGCAATGGCTCCCGTGATCGTTTCATCCTGCGTCGTCAAAATAGTGTAGTTGCGGTACTGAGGGTCTACAGCACGATTGGGATCGAGAATTGCCGTCAGGAGGGCGGGCGCACTGCGATCGGTCAAATTCTTTAAATTGGGCCCCGCCGATCGGCCCGACGGGTCAGGTTCATGGCAATTGGCACACAATTTCTTGAAGTGGATTTCGCCTTGTTCGCGACTGCGGCTTTTGACCAATCGATCGAGGTAATTTTGAATCAGGGCACTGCGGTCAAGGTCCACTTCTGCCGCCAGCAAGCGGCTTGCGCGAACACGCAGCGATTGGTTGCCTGTTTGCAGTAACTGCTGAGTTGCAGCGGCTGAGATTTCGTTGCGATGGATATGGCCCTTTTCCAGTTGGTCCAAAAGCATGCTTACGCGGACGTTGTAGCGTAGCATTTGGTTAACCACGTGCGCTCGAACCGGCTCAGTTAGGCTAGGCCAGATTGCAAGGACCTTCTCGAATGCTTTATTGTCGCAATGACGACTGATCTGCTGCAACGCTTTGCTTTGAATCTCCGGTGCAAATCGCGGCGAGAGAAGCGACAGTAGTTTGGCCAAGTCATTGTCGCTCTTGTTAAAGTCTCGAGCGAGCAGTTCGATGGCTTGCAGTTTCTTATCTATAGGTTCCTCTGCGTTATCCAGTATCGCCAGTGATTGCCGATAGATCGATTCGATGGCGGAGTTCAGGTGGCTGGGCTGAGTCGACGATATGGTATGTAAATCAGCGTCCAAACAAACAGCGGCGAGCATCAGCGACAATGAACTGTTGGGCGGTACCGCTTGCAGTGTATTTGCTAGAGTTTGCGCCGTCTCAGCTCGATTTGAGCTGCCGACTTTCAGTAGGTCGTCAACTAACGCGAGTTTCTCTGATTGAGTCGTCGTGAGAGCTTCACCGTCAACTCGCAAGCATTCGGCCAGTAAGACGCCGACATGATTACTGGAAGAAGTGAGAATCGCTTGCTGGACCCATGGGTCGCTGCCGGATTGGGCGAGCACGGCGACCAGAGCTTTTCCGATTTTGTATTGCAGTTCGTTATCCTCCACAGGCAAGCTACCTAAGGAAAGGGCCGTTTGTAGATTCAACTGCGGCGAGTTTTGGTGCGCAACTGCATCTAAGAATTCGCTCATTGCCAACGGGTCTAATGGCCTGCGTTCTGCGATCTGAAGTGCATTACAAACGACGCCAGGGTGTGGATCTTGAAAGGCCATCTTCCACTCCGGTGCATTGATTTGTTCTAAGTAAGCGAGTGACCACAGGGCTTGCAGTCGAGTCTGCGGTCGATTGTCAGAAGCCAACAGACCTCGCAGCGCAACGCTAGCGTCGCCACGGCCCGGGTGATTCAGCAACGTTTGCTGCGCAAGGTCACGCAGAGCGCCGCTGTCATGCTGCAGAACTCTTGCTAATTCGACGGGGCTGGAATCATGCAGTTGCGGCAGTGCAGCGGGTTTGCGAATCGGTTTATCGCTCGCTTTAGGAACGATACGATAGATGCGTCCTCGATCGGCCCCGGCGCGCAAATCCAATTGAGACTGCCAAGCGGTAGGAATCCATTCAGGATGCTCGATGACTTGGCGATACATATCGACGATCCACAGCATGCCATCGGTTCCCTCGATCGCGCGGACCGGGCGAAACCACAGGTCGGTTGATGCGAGAAATTCGGCTGCGGCATCCTCGGCAAATCGTTCGGCGCGGTACGTCGATCCCGTCGCAACGAGTTTCGCGTTGTGGACTAGATTGTGAACCGGTTCGCAGACAAAAGCCGAACCGTTTCTTTCTGCGCCCAACGTCGAAGATCGAAAGACGATCGCACTGCAAGCCGAAGTGAATCGGTTGCTTGCGAAGAGATCATTGAATCGCTCCGTCGTTTGGCTGCGTGGAAAAACGGGCGGGGCTACCGGTGGATCGAAAAGCTGTTCGGAGTTCCGATCGAACCGGATGGCGTTGACGCGTCGTGCATAGCGTTCTTCGATCGGATAATGGAACATGGGACGACTGTTATCGCTGCCAAACCACTCACCCCAGTCGTTTTGGCTGCGAATGTATTGGCTGCGACCGCTGACAACTTCCAAGCGTCCCTGTTCGGGAAAGATTTTGACGTCACACCCCGATGCGTTGACCTTTTCTTGGCTCGCGTTGACCGTTAGCTCGCCAAGATTGTCGCCGCTGGCAAGGTGCAACGAGTGATCGAAACCGTAAGCAAAACCGTTGATGCGATGTTGAGGGTTCGCTAAATCAAAGCCGCTGAACCAAGGCGTGATGCGATCCGCAAGGCCGTCGGCATCGGTGTCTTCTGCATATAGGATGTCGGGGGCGGCTGAAATGATGGCACCATTTTTCCAAGGATGTACGGCGGTGGGAAACGCGATGCCTTCAGCGAAAAGCGTAGCAGTATCAAATTGGCCATCTTGATTGGTATCGGTAAGGTACTTTATCCTTCCGATTGGCTTACCATCCTCTGTTCCGTTGGGATAATCGCCCATTTCCACAACCCATAGTTTGCCGTCAGCTCCAAACGCGATGTTGATGGGATCGACTACCAACGGTTCAGCGGCCACTAGTTGCACTTCGAAATCCGTGTGCACTTGGATGGTCTTCAGGGCTTCGTCGGGCGATAGGGGGCTCTTTCGCGATTGCTTGTTTAAGACTTCTTGAACGCGACGAATGAGCAGATCTTCGGTTCCGCTGGCCCAAGGTCCGGGCAAGTTGTAGAAGATCGCTGATTCGCGAAACTCATAGCCCGCTTCTTGACGCATGCGTTGACTGCAGACGTACCCCATGACGTCATTGGCATACGCGGTCACCCATAGCTTGGGGTCCTGCAATTCCTTCTTCAGTCGCAGGGCATAATCGACCACGACTTCGCCGCCCAGAAAGATCATACTGAGCTGATCGCCGAAACGCCAAGTCTGGACGGGCACTGGATAAGTCGCTGGCAATCGACCCTCGCGAGCATAGACTTCCAACAGATGCTGAGCGTTTCGTAGGGCAGCGCCGGTCGCGGTTTTAGCACGCTCTTCCAGTTCATTCTTGGAAGGCAGATCGAATGGCAAGCCAGCATAATCGAATTGCGAGTTGATAGGTGCTTCGATTGACTGCATCGGTTCGGAAAGCAAACGTCGCACCTCGCCGACAATCGCTTGGCTATGTTCTTGCACAAACTCAACGCTACCACGCGGCAATGGATTTGCATCTCCTCCACAGCCAATTGTCGAAAGTGCGATTGCGTTTGGGTACTCTGCTTCTATGGCATCTGCAGCCACGCCAGCCCAGTCAGAATGAATGTTGTAGTAATCTCCGCCCAGCGTGGTGCAGTGGCAGGCGTAGTTAAAGAGGATGCCTTTTACGTCATCATTCAAATCTCGAATGGCAAGTAGGGGCAAGCTGTGATCGACTGGTCCATCGCTTTGTACTCCGAAGCCTTTCCAACGACCGTTCTCGATCAGTCGACGATTCGCAGCAAAGCCTACGGAACCTTGAGCCCAGGCGAGTGTCACTGGCTGGAGGGATTCGATCGCTTCTTTTGTGGCGCGGTGGATGGCTGCTTCCAATTGTTGACGATAAGCGAATATCGATTTTTGATCATCGGTGAAGGTCGCTGGATCTTTGGGTAAGTCACGTCCCAGCCCGGGGGCGCAATGGGTGTGGGTATTGCAGAACACGATCTGCTGGCGTTGAAGCTGGAAATCGTTTTTTAAGCGATCGGCGACGGCGGCCGTCATGTCGCCGGGCAGACCGAGCGAATCGATGGAGACGATTACATGAACGGGAGCCGAGGCGTGCTGGAGAGCCGCCGCGCGGACGTGCAATTGGGTTGCGATGCCTTGACTGGGTTGGTTCCTGGCGTCGTAGCCAGCAAGCCACATACGATCGGCGGGTGTCACATCAACTCGGGAAAAACCCGCCTTCCAAGTCACCGCAGGCGGGGTCTGCGCGTGCAAGTGTCCGTTCGTAGCTGGGACAAACCAAAAGCTGATGCAGTTGGCCAATATTAAGCCGACGGCCCAGGCGATGAATCTCATAAAAAACATGCGAACCCTCGCAGCAAAATGCGGTCTAGGGAGACGGGAAGGGAAGCGATCACGCCAGAGGTTAGCGTTTTGGGTGGGCGCAAAGGGCAGAATCGGTCACTTCTTACCCTTAGCGTGAACTTGATTGTACTCCTTTTTTACTCAGATTGCAGCACTTCGCTGTGACATTTGAAGCTTTCATGAAATCCGAAATTCATGGCACTTCGATCGAAAACTGTCCACTCGAGCCCTTGGATGTTTGCTAAAATGAGCGGGGACTCGACCACAGACGGTCGGGATGCGAACTGATTTCGTGATACGCTATGGAGATCGTGCATGGCCGGTGGCTTGCTGCTTGATAGTAGTGTGTTGGTATTAAATCGTTTTTACATGGCAGTCCGCGTTGTTGACGTGCGACGGGCGATGACGTTGTTGTATCGCGGCTGTGCCGAGGTCATCACGATCGATAACGATTTGTACTCAAACTATGATTTTGAATCGTGGTGTGAGATCTCGGAACTGCATGCCTTGGATCGTCAGGAGCATGAGGAGTTTTTGCGAACTCCGACTTCCGAATTATTGCTTCCACGCATCATTCGATTGACGCTGTATGACAAGGTCCCTAAGTCGACGGTGCGTTTCAACCGCAAGAATCTTTTTGCGAGAGATGGCTTTGCTTGCCAATACTGCGGCCAGCGTAAACCGGTCGCCCAGTTAAGCATCGATCACGTTCTGCCGCGCAGCCAAGGCGGCAAGACAACTTGGGAAAATGTTGTATGTTCATGCATGCAATGCAATGGTCGCAAAGGCGGAAGAACGCCGCATCAAGCCAACATGAAGTTGCTCAGCAATCCGGTTCGGCCTCACGCCAACCCGGCCGTGACTGCGACACTCAACGACCCTCGCTATGAGTCATGGAAAACCTTCTTGCCCAAGGTGGCTGCCGTCTAGCCCATCTCACTAGCTGTTGACCTCTGTTTCCAGTCGGGCAAGCCGACTGGGGACAAGTCGGATTCCCCGACCGGTGAGCAAGGGCAGAAGCTAGCCTTATTCCGAGCCTAGCGGTACGGCGGCGACCGATTTGGTTGCTCCGGAGGTCGACTTACTGATCCGCCAGTCGACAATATGCATTTCGACGCGTTTATAGCCGTTGAACTCATTAATGATGGGGCGAAAAGCGATATCGAGCGGCTGATTGGCGTCCTTCATTTGCTGCACCCATTCGGCTTGACCAAACGCTACACCGCGCATCGAAGCGTTGTTCTGTTTGAAGCGCCCGCCAAAATGGCGATCGCCATTGCCCATCGTTTTTGGTTCTTCTGCTAGTTCAACCCCTGTCGCCGCTAGGATCGGACGCGGGTTGCTTGAACCAAATGGGGCCATTTGATCAATCTTTTGAACGGTATCGAGATCGACCGATTGGAATTGGACTTGGGCATCAATTTTGACTTCTGGCTGAATTGATTTGCCTGACGTTTGCGCCGAGACATACTCGCAGAACGCGGCTCGAAACGCGGGCACATTCTGCTCGGTAATTCTCAAACCAGCAGCGGCCGCATGCCCACCACAAGACACCAGCAAATCGCGGCACGACATCAAGCCTTCGTGCAAATTCACAAAGCCCGGTGATCTTGCCGAACCACTCCCCGGCTTTTGTCCCATCGCATCCAGCGCGATGATGACCACCGGTCGATGGTACTTTTCTGACAAACGTCCCGATACGACGCCGATGATTCCGGCATGCCAACCCGGCGCTGCCAGCACGAACGCGGGATCGTTGTCTTCGTCGAAATGATCCTTAATCTGTTTGTTAGCCGCCAGCACCATGCTGCGCTCTAATGTTTCGCGATCGCCGTTCAGCTTTTGCAAGTAGGCTGCAAGCGCTTCGGCACGCGAGGAATTGTCGGTGGTCAAAAGTTCGACCGCCAGTTGAGCTTGCCCCAATCGTCCAGCAGCATTGAGTCGCGGAGCTAGGGTGAAGGCGATGTCTTCGGTCGCCAGCGAGCTTTTCCGCATCAAGTTCGTCGCATCCAACAGCTTTAAGATGCCGACTGTAGGCTTCGAACGCAACGTGTTCAAGCCATGTCGCACAAGAGCCCGATTCTCGTCGATCAACGGTACGACGTCGGCAATCGTACCGATGGCTGCCAGCGACAGCGCCTCTAGCAAAAACTCACGTAGGGCAGGGAGCACGCGGTTGGAGTTGCTGACTTTTTGACAGAGCCCCCAAGCTAATTTGTAGGCCACGCCGGCACCGCACAATCCAGCGAATGGGTAATTATGACCAGGCAAACTCGGGTGGACGATGGCGGCTGCATTAGGAAGCTGGTCCAACATTTGATGATGATCGGTAATGATCAGTTCAATATTCAATGACCGGCACAATTCCGCTTCTGCGATTGAGCAAATGCCGCAATCGACCGTGACGATCATCTCGCGTCCGCGTTTGTGCAACGCTTCAATTGCCTCGCAGCTTAAACCATAACCGTCTTCCAATCGATTTGGCACAAAGTACGTGACGTCGGCCGACAATAGCTTCAAGCAGTTAACCAAGATCGATGTCGAGGTCATGCCATCGGCATCGTAATCGCCATAGATCACGATTTTTTTGTTCGCGCGAATCGCCGCGTAAATACGCTCGACGGCTTCATTCAAGCCCGGCAGCAAGCCCGGTTCTCGCAGGTCGGTCAGCTTGGGTTCGAGAAAGGCGCGGATGTTGTCTGGATTGTGAATTCCCCGGGCGGCTAGCAACTGAGCGATAACGGGAGAGACGCCCGTGGATTTGATAATGTCGTGTATGATCGCTGTGTCCGCAGCAATCCAGCGCCAAATTTTCTCCATTGAGCCAGTCCATCGTAAGCGAGTTTCTTCTGTTCTATTCCGGCTCGATTGTACCGCAAGCTCGTCAATTGAACACCTCCAAGCTATACTTCACCGAATGAAACGCCGTGTCGCTCTAGTTATTGAAACATCGAGTAGCTATGGTCGTGGCTTGTTAGCCGGAATCATTCGGTTCATGCGGATGCACGATGAATGGTCGGTTTATTTGGAGCAACGCGATCTGGCGAGAAAACCGCCCGCTTGGCTAGCCAAGTGGAAAGGCGACGGCATTATTTCTCGCGCGACCACGCCACAACTTCTGAAAGCGGTCAGTGCGACGGGCGTGCCGATTGTCGAATTGACCGACCGCAATGACGATAGTGCACTGTACACCGTTCGCTCGGACGACCAAGCAATCGGGCAATTGGCCGCGGAGTATCTGCTCGAACGTGGTTTTCGTCGATTCGGCTTTTGCGGATTCAAGCAGGAAGCATGGTCAAAGCGTCGCGAGCAAGCTTTCATCGCCGGCGTAGCTACGCAGCAATGCTCATGCAACGTGTATAACTCGGTGTGGCAGGGCTCCGGCGCACGGAGCTGGGAAGATGAACAGCGTCGAATCGTCGATTGGTTGAAGTCGATTCCAAGACCGTTTGGCATTTTGGCATGCAATGACCTGCGGGGGCAACAAGTCGTCGACGCCTGCTCCAAAGCGGGGTTTGCTGTACCAGAAGAAGTCGCCGTCTTGGGGGTGGATAACGATGAATTGATTTGCCGCGTTTGCGACCCACCTTTGTCCAGCGTGATCGCCAACCCCGAACAGGTCGGATATTCCGCTGCGGAGAAACTATCTCTGCTCATGAATGGACAGCGGCCCGACCAACAAGTCGCCTTGGTCCGACCGCTAGGCATTGCCGCTCGCCAATCAACCGATGTGATTGCGATCGACGACCAAGATCTCGTCGTAGCCATGCAATACATTCGCCAGCATGCGTGCCGGGGAATCAGCGTTGACGATCTAACCAGAGATCTCGCTATCTCGCGAAGTTCGCTGGAGCGTAAGTTGCGCAAATACCTGGGCCGCACTCCCCAGCAGGCGATTCGCCAAGTCCAAGTCAAGCGAGCGTGCGAACTATTGACGACTACCGACATTCCCGCAGAAAAGATTGCCCATCTCTGCGGATTCTCGCATCCCGAGTATTTATATGTGGTCTTCAAACGCGAATTGGGAATCACACCGGGCGACTATCGCAACAAAATGGCTCCCCGCACGAAATAAATAATTGAGCAAAACTTTTACCGGCTTCCAAGATCGCAAATCCGAGTGCGAATGACCATCTATCGCAACGTTTCCAGAAGGCTTATCAAATCCGCTTTCCCGGCCGTTGCCGACACAAATTATTCGTCAATCGCTCAGCATTCATCTCTTCTAAAGGGGGAAGTAAACTATGCTCAAGAAGCTCTTATTAGGCAGCGCTCTGGTCGGTGGTGGGACCGTCGCGGTCCTCGGCACCTCGGCCTTCAGCTATGTTCGCACCGGCGTCAACACGCTTCGGCAGGAAGTCAAAAACCAAATTCCTGTCGATGTCGAGATTCAACGCTGCCGCGACATGATCACGCAAATTGATCCTGAAATCGCCAACAACCTGCACACGATCGCTCGAGAAGAAGTCGAAATTGAACGGCTGCAACGCGAGGTGGCCGCCAAAAAGGCCAAACTCGATACGGCCAAAAGACAGATCATGAAATTGCGAGATGACCTCGGCGAAAACCGCTCGCAGTACGTGTACGCTAGCCGTAAATTCACTCCGGACCAAGTCCGATCGGATCTATCAACTCGTTTTGAACACTACAAATCGCAAGAGGTTAACGTTGATCAACTGGACAAAATGCTAATCGCTCGCGAGCAGAAGTTGCAAGCGGCTCGCCACAACTTGGATCAAATGCTCGCTGCGAAGCGCAACCTCGAAGTTGAACTCGAGAACTTAGAAGCCCGTCACACCATGGTGCAGGTCGCCGCAAGCAGCACCAAACTGTCGCTGGACGCCAGCCAACTCAGCCGTACGCGGAAGTTGATTGAAGAAATCGAAACGCGTATTGACGTCGCTGAAAAAATGGCCGCTAGCGATGGCATTCCGTTGGGAGCAATCCCAGTGGACGAGCCTGTCAGCGGTGATGTTCTTTTGGACATCTCGGCCTACTTTGACCAGCAGCCAAGCGGCCGAAGTGTGAAAGCGGAAACGGTTCAAGACTCGGAATTGCGAGATCTGTAAAGTTTGCGTCCAACCCACTCAGATGGCAACGATTGACCTCGGAGAGCGCAGCGGTTCGAATATGGTAGCTATGAACCCAAATTTGGTACAAGAAGACATTTGCCTATGGATCGACGGCGTCGGCGGATACGCTTTGTGTGCCGCTGACGTTTTTCGATTCGGGTCCGCGGCTGCCGAGGATGCTGACGCGTCGGTGTTTGCTGATATCCCTGCCAATTCGTTTGTGATTTCGACGATGCAAGAATCTAGTATTCTGGAACCGTTGGCTGCGGGTATTACGATCAATGGTCGAGCGGTGGAACGGGCCAGTATCCTCAAATCGAACGATCGGATTGAAGTATTGGGACAAGTGTCTTTGTTGTATCGACGCCCCAATCCCTTCAGTCGCTCCTCGGTATTGACGCTGCTATCGCGACACCGCTGGAATCATCACGTGGACGCAGTGATCATGATGAGCCATTGCTGTATGATTGGAAATACGACGCATGCTCATATTTTCAATCCGCAATCTGATAAGGAGTGGATGATAACTCGGCAGTCAGATGCTTGGTCGATCTCCAGTCGCCCTCCGCAATGGAACGGGCGGTCATCGCACCGATTGGACAAGCAAGTGTTGACGCCAATGCGACGCTTCAAAGACGATGGAATCCAACTGACTTTGGCGGTCGAGGCGCGTAAGCCTTAAAAAATTGCTACTTTCGCATGCTTCGCTCTAATACAATGGGGCGGGGCTACCTTGTTCGCAGATCGAACCCCAAGCCCGGTGCCAATGAGTTTCACCAGGCGACTAGTACAGCCAAAGGACTCGCTATGATTATCACAAATGACTTGCGCAAAGATCCGTCCAGCAGCAATTCGGGTTTCGCTTGGTCCGCTGGTGATTGTCCTCTCGAAGGCTACACGATTAAACGCGGGCTAGGTATCGGTGGATTTGGCGAAGTGTACTTTGCGACCACAGAGGCTGGCAAGGAAGTTGCCATCAAACGCATTGTACGCAACGCTCAAATCGAAGTCCGCGGAACACGTCACTGCTTGAACTTGCGTCATCCCAACTTGGTGCAGTTGTATGACGTTCGCCAAGTCGACGAAAATCAAGCTTACATCGTGATGGAATACATCGCTGGCAACAACCTGCGTGATGTGATCGATGCCAATGCCAACGGACTGCCCGCCGATCAAGCGATGGAACTCTTTAGCCAAATCGCATCGGGTGTTGCGTACTTGCATTCACAAGGCATTGTTCACCGCGATATGAAGCCTGCCAATATCTTCTTGGAAGATGGCTTCGTTAAAATCGGGGACTACGGCTTATCGAAGTTCATCTCGGCATCGCGTAAAGCGGGACATACCGATAGCGTCGGCACATTCCACTACATGGCGCCCGAAATCTCGCGAGGGAACTATGGCAAGGAAATCGACATCTACGCATTGGGCGTTATCTTGTATGAAATGCTCAGCGGCCGCGTACCCTTTGAAGGACAAAGTGTGCAGGAGATCGTCGTTAAACATATGACGGCCAGCCCTGACATGACTGGTTTTAAGTCACCGTATCGGGAAGTGATCGAACGAGCGATGGCCAAAGACCCTGCTCAGCGTTACAGCGATGTGACCGATATGATCAAGGATCTAGGCATCCAACTGGCCAGTGTACGCCAATTCGCAGCCGCGCCAGTGCAGGCCTCCGATAACGGATCTGCAAAGACACCGCCCAACAAGCCTTTTGTAACACCACCAGCGTATGAACCAGCGCGAGCGTCTTACCCAGTCTTTGACGAACCGATTGCTGCGGCTGTAATCAAGACGTCGACTGACGTATTGAACTGGTGGAAAGGGCTACGTAGTCCATTTGCACAAGTTGCGATGTTACTGGCCGTCGCCTTTTTGATGTTTCGGTCGGCTGGTTTCTTCGCAGGCATTGCATACTGGGTCGCACTGGTCTATCCAGCGTACTACTGCGTTCGATTCTTAATCAACCGCAATCAGACTTCGACTCAGCCCCCCCCGCTGCAACCTGTGGCAGGTCGATATGGCTCACCGCCTGCCCAACCGCCGGGGTTTGTTGCGACTTCAGCCAACAATCAGTCGGCTCATCTTTCAGACCAAATGAGATATGCGGTCGATCCAGCGATGGCGACGGCTTCCTACCCAAAGCCCCCAGCGCAGCCTGTGCGATTGCCTTTCAAGCAATGGCAGGCTGCGCAGAGAATCGCTTTGGCTCAACGATCCACCACCGCGCGACTGCGTGAGTGGACCGGCAGCGCCGTGACGTCGGGCATCGCATGCAGCGTTATGGCGGTCATCGTGAGCATGGTGGTCATCGGAACCAATACGATGCCGATGGCTGTGTTTTTGCCGATTGCGATTTGGCTGACAGCAATCGTCTGGACCACCAGCGTGGTCCTGCTGGGATTAAACAAGGTGTGGGAAGGCCACTCCGAAGATGGTTTGCTGTATCGCGTCCAACAAATGGCCGTGGGCCTAGGCATCGGCCTTTTGGCTTGGAGTCTCGATGGTTACCTTTCGCTGCCCTGGCACGATGCATATCGTTCATTGGTAATGCATGACGCTGGTGCGTCGCCGCAAGCGATTGCCAAATACGTTCAGGAACATTATCGTGCGCCGTCGCAGTTCTATGACGCTGGGCGACCGCTGCTGCCTGCTTACTTGAGCTTCTTTGCGTTACTTTTAGGAGGGATCCGTTGGTGGCGATTGGGCGAACGCGTGCGTAAACACCGACTGAGCTTGGCGTCCGTGGTGTTTGCCGTGATCCTTGGATTCTTCTTTACCCACTTTTTGTACTTCCCGACCCATTTCGCCTTGGCTTTCGCAGGCGGCCTCGCCATTGCAATGCAGTTGTCAGCATATTGGACCAGTTGGAATCGTAATCCGGTCATGCCGCAAAACAACGGCGTATCGAACTAACCTAAGCGGGAACTTCACCATGCAAAATTTATCTCGTCTCGTAATCGTCGCCCTGCCATGTTTTCTGCTCGGTTGCAATGCCGATTCACCGGTCACGTATTCCGATGCCAAGTTAACTTCAGTTGCTTACACGCAGCAAGCCATTTCACTGGATGAAGAGCAAGCAGACGAAGCCGAAGCCGAAGTTTCCGATGCCGACTTCGATACGGTAGAGCAGGCCGTAGAGAACGCACTCGAGAGCGAGAAGCTACTGCCGGCTCAGCGGCCCGATTGGGTTGCTGCGGAAGATGAGCTAACCGGAGATCTGCACACGTTGATCATAACGACGTTGCCTTGCCGGTCGATGGACGAATGCGAACAGAAACTGCCTGAGATCGCTTTTCAGCGTTTTATGACCTATGCACAAAAGCAATTGGGAGTTGACATCAAAGCATTGCGTGGCGTCGATGCCCAGTGGGTCATGAATCGCTTGACAAATGATCGTGACCGTTTCTACGTAGAACGCCAAGTCGACGGGGTGATGACTTATTCCGCTTGGGTTAAAATGCAAGTTGATCCCATGACACGTGCGGAGTTGGTTGAAATGAACCAGCAATCGCAATGGCTACCACGATCGATTCGAGTCGCCAGCATGATGCTCAGTGCCATCGCGGTTTTTGGCTTGATGCATCTGGGGTTTTCCATGAAGTGTTGCAACAAAAAATGATGTTGGCCGCGGACGAGCGGTTACGAAAAGGATAATTGGATGTCGGATTCAACTGCATCGCCAGAAGCGGCTCAAAAATTTCGAACCGCCGAAGGTGTCTGGCTGCAACAGATTCGCGACGGCGATGACGCTGCATGGCAGTTGCTGATCGACCAATATGAGGGTCGCTTGTTGGCCTTTGCAACGGCCCGCGTCAACGATCGATCGACGGCAGAAGATATTGTTCAAGAAGCTTTCGTCGGCTTCTATCGCAGCCTCCCCAACTTTGATGGATCAAGGTCAATCGAAGCATACCTCTATCAGATCTGTTCGTACAAGATCACTGACCATTTGCGACGTTGCGGTAGACGCAAACTCATCTCGTTTGAAAACTCCACCAATGACCATTCCAGTGGTATGCGGCATGAACCCGCAGCCACGCAGAGGATGGCCTCGTCGATTATGCGGAGCAACGAACGAACGTTTGCTGAGCAACACGCAGTGATTGGTGCTCTGCGCGATCAAGTCGACAAATGGAAGTCGAAGCAAGACTACCAGAAGCTGATGTGTATCGAAATGCTGATCGTGTTGGGGGCTGCAAACAAAGAGGTCGCAACTCGATTGCACATGACCGAGCAGCAGGTTGCGAACTATAAAGCGGATTTTCTTAGCCGCACTCGAACGTTGCTCTCGCGCATGAATCTTTCTCGCGAGTTGTTCCCCGATCTATTTGATGATTGAGCATTCGAGTAGCCGAATGAGCCGAGTGGGATTTGGACCACGCCGCGGCGCAATCACCAACGCGAAGTTGGGCCTTGTGCCCAGTCTCCGCAACAGGATTGGTAGGCTAACGCATTAAGCTGAGTGATAGCGTGTTGCGGCTGATTAATGCAACAAGACCAGCCTATAAATAAAGACTGGTCTTGGGCATTTACTGTCAGTAGGCAGGGCGTGTGATGCTGCTAAGCGTACTCGGCATCTGGCTCGGTATTGTCATAGGAGCGAGGCCTCATTTCTTCCCGCCTGGCACAAGCGATACACATCGTAGCGTGCGGGATTGCTTGAAGACGAGCTAACGGAATCGGCTTCTCACACGATTCGCAGTTCCCAAAGTTCCCATCACGCATACGCCCGAGAGCGTCTTCGATCGACCCTAGCTCGCGGCTTTCCACTTCAGCCAACTGGCTGCTGAGCTCTTCTTGGGTCGCATCCATCGCGTAATCGGCGGAATCACCGCCGTCTTTGGAAATCTGCTGGAGGAGTGTGAGGTCGCCATTGAGTGCATTTCGAATGGCATCGCGTCGGCGGAGGAGAACGTCGCGAAGTTTCGCGAGCGCGGTTTGGCGGGACATAGTAAACCTCTTTCTACAAGAAATGGGTCTGGCCAACTGGAGGGACCGTTTCAACTGCTCCAGGAGTTTGGCTTGAGACCGCAGTCGTACTATATTACGCAACTTCGTGGGTTATGTTCTGAAAAACTATCCGCTTCGCGATTTTCTCTCAAATTTTCGTTTGTCCGAACTCTGCAAGTCGCACTTGTCTAACCTAACCACTGATTAAGTGTGATTCTACGCCGCATTATTTCGGAATCTGCCCCATTGGCCGAAGGAAGCCCTCACGAACGGAAATGTCCACCAGCGACTATCGAAAGTCATGTGCCAAACAGACTTTCTTGAGAAATTATCGAGCTAGGACGCATTTTGCTCGTCCGTTGGCCGATAGAGAGACCAAGGACCGTAAATCGTGGAAACTTGCGCGCTGCGGCTGGCCGCAACTTGCAATTCGATGTGCAGGTCCAAGTCCGGCGGCATCTGCAATCGTACCTGGGTGCGAACTTGATCGAGAAGAATGGCAACGCGAACTCACGTCAATTCGAAAATTAGCCCAGACGTCGCTCGGCAGCCGGCTCTTACCAAGGTCTACGGAAGAATCGAAGTGTTGGGCAACGATTCTGACTCCACAGGCGCTGGGTCGTGGAACATCGAGTCCCAGACTTGCCTGATTGGTTCATCTTCCGCAGATTCGGTCCGCATCGAAAATCTGCGCCCTGGCCATCTGTCCGTTGTCTTCGGACGACGCAACACGCTGGTGAAATGCCATCATGGGCAAATGTCCATTAGCGACCGCTGGGTTCGCGAATGGTTGATCGACCAACCCACCACGATCGCGGTGGGCGAAGTCCGGGTTGTAGTCCATCCAACCGCCTATGTGCGCCAGCCCGTCTACCAATCTGTCGCAGACGAGATATCGACTCCAGCAACCTCTGCCGACGCTTCGCATGACGTGGAACTGGCACCGACCGCTGAAACAATTGATCCTGCGATGGCCCCTGCGAGCGCGGCGAATGCCACGGCCGCGATCAGCGAGCAGAAATTGCAAGAATTAGTGGTGAGCAGCACGGTCCAAGCGATCAGCCTGTCCTTGGCTCCGTTGCAATCTTCGCTGGAGACTTTGTCGAAAAAGTGGGAAAGCTTCGTTCCCCCCGTCGCCACCGCAACTACCGCCCAAACGGCAGAGATCGAACAGCGTTTCGAGCAGCTTGAACGCCAATTGCCAGCCCTGAGCGCGGAAGTTGAACAACTGAATGCTCGCGTGATCCAAGCCCTAGAGGCCAGCGACTCGTCGATGCATCAGATGGCTCAAGATATGCGCCAACAGTTCGAAGCGATCGCGATGCGTTTTGACGAATCAACGCAGACACGCGAGAATGCCGTGGAAAACTCGCTCGCGTTACTCACCGAACAACTTGCGTTGCTTCAAGACCGCTTGCTCCATCCGCCTGAGCCAGAATTGCCCGTGGAATACGGATACGGAGCAGCCGTCGCCGTGCCATCACTGCCTTACGAGCAACAGGGCGTTGAATACCAACAGAGCGTTGAATACCAACAGGATAGTGCGTATCAACAAAGCGTTGAGTACCAGTCCGAAGCAGAGTACCAGCCAACTCGCCAAACGACGGACTACAATCCTTACGCCAGTTTGGGCTCGCTCGATCCGCAGCCAGCGTTGCCTCCCGAGCTCGATCCGCAAGTGCAAGCGGAATACGCGTCGACTGAATATCCTCAGTCGGATGAAGAAGTAGTTCACGCCGATCAGCCGCTGAATTATTTTGAAGGCCTCGAGCAAGTTTGGCGCGACGAAACAGACGAGCCAACGCCGTCGTTGCAGGATGCCGTCGATTCGGTCGTTGAGGATGAATCATCCGACTTGGTGAACGCAGCAACCAACGAGAGCCAATCGTTTGCCAATCGCGCGCCAGAGTACGATGCAGGGTATGAGCACACTGATGACGAAAGCGATGATTCACACTTTGATCACGAGCAGTCCAAACCGCTGACGGCCAGCTATTCTCCGATCCAACGCACAACTCGTGATTCTGAAGTTATACAAGCCAGCGACGATGCAGATGCGATAGACTCGAAATGGCAGACTTCGTATCGCTCGGATGATCCACCCAACCAACGCGAAGACTCGTTTCCCGCTAGCAGTCAAGCGCCGGCACTGCCCGCTTGGTTTACCGACGACGTCGACGACGATACCGATTCAATACGCAATGGTGGCGATCGATATAATGAGACCGTCGAACGATTGGGACAACTAGCATCGCGCACCTATTATGAGGCGGAGTCCGAGGTTGAATCTGAGGAGCCCGCTGCTGAAGATCGGCTGGATGCTGAAGTTGAGGTCCGGTATGAAGCAGACTTCGATCAAGAGCCCTATGCAAGCGACAGCCGCTTGGACTCGGCAGTCTATACGCCTGTCCGCGACTCGCAAAGCGCGTTTTTATCTCAGGCTAAAGCGGAGCAAGATGAGTTGGTCATCGAAGACGAGCAAGGCGCATCCTACACCAGCAGACCATCGGAGCTTCGTCGCGACTCGAGCTTAGCTCACTTGTCTGATGTGGCCGATGGCGGCGATGAGACCGGAGACTACCACCAGTCCGAAGATTACAACGACGAAGGGCTAAGTCGTGAGGCTGGCGAAGCGGAACAGGTTCGGCTTCAATCTCAACTATCCTCCGAGGTTCAGTCAACCGTTGGAAAGCTTTCCTCTAGCCAGGCATCGGAGCCCGCTCAAGACGACGAGGAAGAGTCGGTCGAAGAGTACATGCAGCGGTTGCTAGCTCGAGTCAAAGGGGACTCCAACGGCACCTCAGTCCCGCCGCCGATTCGAACCGCGCCGGCTCCCAAGCCAGTCGAAACCAAGGTTCAGGAGACGCTGCCGCCTACCAGTACCGTGCTGAAGTCGAAACTGGAGAAACTCGCCTTCGATTCCTCGACCCTGACTGCGGAAGATTACACGCCTCGTTCGGCTGTGCCAGAGAAAGCGGTAAATCTGGAAGCGATGCGACAATTGGCCAATGAAACGGCGAGAACTGCGATTGCCAAGAGCAATACCACCAAAGCGGCTACCCCCAGCAAGCAAAGCAATATGGGTAAGCTCGGTATTTCGGCCTTCGGTTTCGTTATTGGAACCGCCATCTTGCTGCTTAACGGCCTAGCGATGAACGTGGCATTTTTGGGAATGATTTGCGGTTACCTCATCTTTTTGATTTGGGGATTTGAGGCGACACAAAACACGGGCCTTACTTCAAAGCGTTCGTAAAAACGATTACACTAACGCAGATCAATGGTTGGAAGTATCGCAACGAACAATTATCTATATGAAACTGCGCATTGGTTTGGTTGGCCAGAGTCGCGATTGGAAAACAGTTTACGGCCCTTTGCTGATGCAGATGCGCGATCGTTTCGAAGTACGGTCGGTCTACAATTCGGTGTCGGCGCTCGCCGATCAAGTTGCACATCAGTTCGACGCAGATAGCGAATCTAGTTTCCGCTCCATGGTCGCTCGACCAGATATCGACGCCATCATTGCTTTGGAGTCTGATTGGTATGGACCGCTGCCGATTTATGCGGCTTGCGAAGCAGGAAAAGCAATCTTTTGCGGATCGGATGTGCATCTGGACCCGGTTACGATGGACGAGATCCGTCAGCGGGTAACGGCCTCAGGGGTCGCTTTTCTATCCGAACTACCTCGTCGATTCGCGCCGGCCACTATTCGATTAAAGGAACTAATCGCCACTCGTTTAGGCGCACCGCGGCTGCTGTTTTGCCATCGCCGACTGCCGAATGACTCAGTGGAGATTGAAAAATCTGCCAACGCTCTGCATGGCAGAGCGCAGCGGGAACTAGTCGAACTGGTCGATTGGTGTCGCTATTTGGTGGACGAGGAGCCCACTTGGGTACAAGCGATCCGCCATCCATTCGTCCAAAACCCGGCGGTTTCTGACTATCAAGTGGTTTCGCTAGGCTTTGGCGATCCTGAGCGCCGGAGCGATTCGGTTTTAGCTCAAATCTCCTGTGGGGCCTACATTCCGGCGCAGTGGCATGAAGCGATCGCGTTTCGTCCGCCAGCGGCCATTCAAGTATGCTGTACAAACGGGCTGGCGTTTGTCGATCTGCCTAGCAGTTTAGTCTGGTTCGACTCAGCCGGTCGCCACCAAGAAAGCCTGGAGCACGAGCCGTCGGGCTGTCAAATGTTGTTGCAGCAGTTTCACCGCTGTGTCACAAGCCCGCTTCAACGCGTGGAAAATCTCAACGACATGTATACGGCGATCAACATCGTTGCACTGGCCAGAGAAAGTATGATTGCTGCTCAGCGCATGCATCTGCCAGGATAACAGCACTAGGCGACGGCCGCCCAAAATCGCCGAAAACGCCGCTTAGAACTGGTCGGCAAAACTGCGATATAGAAACGAAAAAAGCCGCCGTCCGACCAAGATCCACAATTGAAGGGTCCTCTCCCTCCCCTCAACTGTGCAATACAAGGTACAGAGCTGGCGGCTCTAATCACTGATGCGTCAAACAATCCGGGTAGTGAGACTGAATGACGCTAGTGGTTTTTTGTTAGCTCCTTATGAACAAGCGGGTTTCATTCATCATCAGAACTGATAAGACCTAAATGCAGGTGGTGTACCATAGGTGAATCCAAAACTTGCCGCGACCGCGCCTAGGGGACTTTAGAGGCCTGCAAGGGTGCCGTCCTGGCAAAAACCGACGCGATTAGGGCGCGGATTTCGGAATTAGTCTTTGTCCGAAATTTAATGAAATCTTCGGATCGAATTCGACGTGCCCCCACCGATTGCGTTAGGTGCCTAATAAATCAGCACCCCATGCCCCAGTTTTCGTCAGTCGGTCGAACGGCAAGGGGTCCTACCGGTCTAAAGTACAGAGCCTAGAGCATCCCAATGCCGTCGTTTTTGGGACCGGAAATCTGCTTGGCCGCCTCGAATAAGAACTTGAGGCTCATCCCACCAATAGCGCTGCATGGAGCTACTGTTCGGGTGGTCAGCGGAAAACTGGGAGAATGGTATTCCATCATGACAAGGAATTTCGCTACCCTGGCCCGGCAGTGCTTACGACCATTGACATCATTTGCGGCAAGGATGGCCGATGATTCAAACTCTTTTATGTTGGCGTTACCTTCGAACACGTTGGATCGCTATTGCTTCGATCGTCTCGGTAACTCTCGGGGTCGCCACGCTCATTGTCGTCAATAGTGTGATGGACGGCTTTACCGAGGAGATGCATAACCGGATTCACGGGATCCTATCGGACATTGTCATTGAAAGTCGATCGTCCAATGGAATTTCGAATCCTCGCTTCTTCGAAGACCAAGTTCGTCGAGCTTTGGGGGACCAAGTCGAAGGCATGACGACCGTTGTGGCGGTGCCAGCAATGCTGACGTTCCAGGTACGCGGCCAATCGCATACTCAGCAGATCAATTTGATTGGGATCGATCGCGAAACCTACGCTTCGGTCAGCGATTTTAGCCAATATCTTGTTCATCCGAAGAATCGCCAAGGCATCGACTTTATTTTACGCGAAGGCGATTATGAGACGAATCGTCCAGCTTTGTTGGGTTCAGGCTGGGAACATCGTCGTCGCCGTGCACAATTAGAAAAAGAGCTTCGACGTGAGCAGCAGCATGCTCAACAATTACGCGACAACTTGAAGAGAAACTCGGGGACCGAAGTGATCTCCAGCGGAGGCACCTTCGAGTTCACTCCGCCCACATCCTTGACCGCTATGGATGCAAACTCGTCGTCCGATACGTCGATCGTCAATCCGATGGCCGCAACGGAATTTAATCCGGCCGCTGGGCCAAGTTTCGCCGCGTCAAATCCAGCCGAATCTGCGCATGTGTTTGATTCTGAGTTTGACACGCACACTGGGATTGTATTGGGAATAGGTTTGGGTAGCGTTCGCACACGTGATGAACTGGGGGACGTGATTGATTATCACTATTTGGTGCCTGGAGACGATGTCACAGTTGCCATGCCCAACGCAGGGACTCCTCCTAGGGCTTTGGACGAACGATTTACTATCGTTGACTTTTACGAAAGTCAGATGAGCGAATACGACTCGACATTCGCATTCGTGCCGATCGAGAAGCTGCAGCAAGTCCGCGGCATGATTGATCCATCCAGCGGCAGTCGAGCCGTAAGCAGCATCCAAATCAAACTGAAGCCGGGTGTGGATTTGGCTTCCGCCAGAGATCGATTACAAGCGTTGTTTCCTGCCGAGTCGATGTTTGTGCAAGTGAGTACTTGGCGTGATTCCCAGGGGCCACTTTTAGCGGCCGTTCAGATGGAAACCACGATTCTGAATATCTTGTTGTTCATGATCATTGCCGTCGCTGGCTTTGGCATCCTGGCAACATTCTTTATGATCGTGGTTGAAAAGACACGAGACATTGGCATTTTAAAAAGCCTCGGTGCTTCGGGGCAAACCGTTGCTGGCATCTTCCTGTTGTACGGACTTTTGCTGGGCATCACCGGATCGGGTGTTGGAGCGATCCTAGGCCTGTTGTTCGTAAAATACATCAACGACATCGCTGCGATATTAGAGCGTGTTACCGGACGCGAGGTGTTCGACCCGACCGTCTATTACTTTACAAAGATACCGACGATCGTTCACCCGAGCATGATCGGCTGGGTAATTTTCGGTTCAGTCGCAATCGCGGTGCTAGCCAGCGTGCTGCCATCGATTCGCGCCGCCCGCATGCATCCAGTGGAGGCACTACGCTATGAATAACGTTATCGTGAATGACCAAGAGCCAACCTTGCTTGCGGCGACTGAGGTTCCCGTACCGGGCCGAGCGGGTCGCCCCGCAGTCTTGCGATTGCATCGTATCCCTGAGCATGAGCCAGAAACTGCGGGCAGCCTATTGCACGCAACAAACTTGCATAAATCTTATCGACGCGGGCCGCTGACGGTGCCGGTGCTGAAGGGAGTCGACTTCTCAGCGAAAATCGGCGCGATGACAGCAATCATCGGCCAGAGCGGTAGCGGCAAAAGCACGCTGCTACATTTACTGGCCACGCTGGATCGGCCTGATGAAGGTGAAGTCCACTTTGATGGCAAGCGAATCGACAACATTTCACGTGCGCAGCGTGACCAGCTACGCAATCAAGACATCGGAATGATTTTTCAGTTCTATCACTTGTTGCCAGAACTGACGATGCTCGAGAACGTTTTGATGCCATCCATGATTGGTTATTCAATGTTCCGGTACATGCGTTATCGCAAAGAGTTGAAGCGTCGCGCAGAAGAAATACTTGACTTGGTCGGATTATCGCATCGCATCCACCATCGTCCGCGAGAGCTCTCGGGAGGCGAAATGCAACGCACGGCGATCGCGCGGGCACTGGTTGGCAAGCCGCGTTTGTTATTGGCCGATGAACCCACAGGTAACTTGGATCAAGAAACCGGCGAAGGCATTATGCAGTTGCTTGAGCATTTGAATAAGAAGCACGATCTCACCATCGTCATGGTAACACATGACGAAAAAATTGCTCGCCGATGCAACAATATCGTGCGGTTGGTCCACGGCCGCGTGGAAGATGCCAGCTAGATCCAATTCGTCAACCTCATGGGCTTGTCACTGGACAGCGGCCAGTTGATATGGGATTCTAGACGTCTGATCTTTACGCACTTCAGTGCCGTAGTTGGCTACGGCGTCGAAATGCGTTTGCTTTTGATTGTGACCGATGTTTCCGCTGCACGACAATATTCCGCCACGCACGAGCCCTTTCGTTACTTATGGGCTGATCGTCGCCTGCTCGGTGGTTTTTGCGATCCAGTTGTTTGCTCAAGATCGCGTGAATGAGATTGTAGAACGTTGGGGAATGGTGCCAGCGCGAGTCGTAAACGACGATGCTGGTGATCAAACGCTGCAGCGCATGGACGTTGTCCTTGTGCAGACTCCCCTGGGTTACAAGCAAGCGGCAGTCCAGCGAGCCTTGTTGCCGGCAGCGGTCCACGATTGGTTAACGCTGGTGACTTGCATCTTTCTGCATGGAGGCTGGTTGCATTTCGCTGGCAACATGTGGTTCCTGCATATCTTCGGCGACAATGTCGAAGATCGCTTAGGGCACGTTATGTTTCTTTTGCTCTACCTTGCTGGCGGTGTGTTAGCCTGTGCAGCGCAGATCGCAGTGGATCCGGCGTCCACTGTGCCGACGATTGGTGCCAGCGGCGCGATCGCGGCGGTGATGGGTGCGTACGTCATGTTGTATCCCAAAGCGGTTGTGGAGACGTTGATTCCGCTGCCGATCTTGTTTACCACTTTTCCGATACCTGCTCCCATCTTTTTAGGAGTCTGGTTCATTATCCAAGTGTACAATGGGCTCAACAGTCAAATAGCAGGTGCTGCAGGTGTGGCTTGGTGGGCCCATATCGGTGGGTTCGTTGCTGGCTTCGTCGTGGCCCTGGCAATGAACGCTGCCCATTGGGCCTCGCCTCCCGTCCCGGAAGAGCAGCGTCATCGTCATGGTTTCTTAGGTCTTTAAAATGTCGGAAGTGTTTCGTATCTCGAATCAGTCAGGTTCAGACTTAGCCGTACTACTAGATCAAGCTTGCGATCAAATGGAGGCCAACTACCGTGGGGGAAGGTACTCCAAGGTTACCGTGCTGCGACATTGGTCTAGGCATAACCCCACCATCACTGGCAAGATCGCTCGCCCAACCGCCTATCGATGGTACTTGCGCCGCGAGCTTTACAAGCTGGCTGTGAAAGGCGCTGAGATCGAAATCACGCCTTCGCAGGAACGCGTCGACCTTTCGTCCCCCAGTTTGATCAGCAGTATCGACGAATCGAACTTTGATCAAACGCGGAAAAAAGTATTCTTGTTCGGGCCCGAACGCGTCGAACTGTCTCTGGAACGATTAGAACATTACACCGGCACTCGCGCCGAAGATTTCCAACGTTATGTGCTTCTGACCAACTACCAGATGCACATGACGGCATTCCAACAGTTGCATCCCGATGCGGTGGTCTCCAATCGCATCGATGTCCAAATGCCGACCATGCACCATCTGGCATCTGATAACAATGGATTAACCATCATCAATATCGGCGTTGGACCTTCGAATGCCAAGAATCTGACGGACCATCTGGCGGTCCTTCGCCCCGATGCCATGCTGATGGTTGGACACTGCGCCGGTATCCGCAACCATCAAGAGATTGGCGACTTTGTCTTAGCGTCCAGTTATATGCGTGATGATCATGTCTTGGACGATGCATTGCCCAGATCCGTGCCGGTAACTCCTAGCTTTTTGTTGAACCGCAATCTTGCTCGTGTACTCGAAGAGCGCAGTTTGCCTTATCGCATCGGTGTCGTGTATACGACGGCCGATCGGAATTGGGAATTGGCCATTAGCCGCAAGATGGCTGACTTGAAAGCCAGTCGCAGCATTGGAGTGGACATGGAATCGGCAACGGTTGCTGCCAATGGCTTCCGATATCGAATCCCATCAGCATCCTTGCTTTGCATTTCCGATAAACCCCTGCATGGCAGTCCGAAATTGCCCAAGTCAGCCAATGAGTTTTATCAAGCGACCAAAAGCCAACATCTTCAAATCGCCGAAGCCGCGCTGAGCTATGTGCGGGCTTCTTATCCAGATGGCTTGCCGACCAGCGATTTGCGAGCGATGGATGAACCGCTATTGGGTGGTCCTGAAGATTAGTCGATCCTGCAAGCACTTGTTTTCCTTTGGATACATGTAAATGTTGCCTCAAACATTCGTCATTGCGAGCCGTGCGCTGGCCAAGAATAAAATGCGAGCAACGCTCACGATCCTAGGGGTCGTGATTGGGATTGCTGCCGTCACCGCAATGGTGTCCATCGGATTGTCTGCCAGCCAGCTAGTGCAATCGGAGTTTCAAAACTTGGGCACCAACGTCATTGTGATTCTGCCCGGTAATCAGCAAAATCGCGGCGCAGCTCAGGGAAAAACGCCGACCTTGACCGCAGATGACGTCACGGCGATCTCGCGAGAATGCCCGAGTGTTTTGGCCGCATCGCCGATCGTCGGCGCATCGGCTCAAGTCGTTTTCGGCAATACGAATGTTGCACCACGCGAAATGTTAGGTGTTGGAGAAGACTTTTTGTTGGTTCGCAACTGGCAAGTCCGACGTGGAAGTTATTTCAGTAGTCGAGACATTTCCAACTACAACAAAGTCTGTGTTATTGGCCAGTCGGTGGCGAAGAAGCTTTTCCAGACCAGCAACCCTATTGGAGCCACCGTGCGAATCAATCAAATACCTTTTGAAGTCGTCGGTGTCTTGGAAGAGAAAGGAGCCAACATCGTTGGCGAAGACCAAGACGACATCTTGTTGATGCCGTATACGACGGTTCAAAAAAGACTGCGACGCATGAACTTTAATAATATCGATGTTGCCTTGGCGTCGGCTCGCAGCATCAATGTCATGCAAGTCGCTCAACGCGAGATCGAATCGTTAATGCTAGATCGTCATAAGATTGCGATCGGACAACCGCCTGATTTCGAAGTTGCCAACACGACGGAGATCGCGGGAGTTTTTGGCATGATCACTGGCACGCTCACCGCGATGTTGTCGGCAATTGCAGGCATCTCGTTGTTGGTTGGTGGCGTTGGGATTATGAACATTATGTTGGTGTCGGTCACGGAAAGAACACGCGAGATTGGGATTCGCATGGCAGTCGGGGCAACTTCCATGAACATCCTAATGCAATTTCTGGTGGAATCGATCTTGCTCAGTGTCTTTGGCGGGTTGATCGGACTGGCGCTGGGAATCGGAGCATCCATCGGCCTGATCCATTTCATCAATACGATTTCTTCCGGTCGCGATTGGCCGATTATTGTCAGCCTGCCTGCCGCGGCCGGAGCCATCTTGTTTTCGGCTGCTGTGGGCGTCGGGTTTGGCTACTACCCCGCCTGGCGAGCTAGCCGTTTAGACCCCATCGATGCCCTGCGATACGAGTAGCAACCGCTTGCCATGAAGCGCTGCTTATTGCGCTGCGTTGAACCAATCGGTATGCTCCCACTTCGTGTTGGCTTCATCAATGACAGTAGCGGTGAATTTGAGTTGATCTCGAACATCCGAAGAGCTGTACGTGTAGGTGTGCTCGACACGATTACCGTAAAAGCGATGCTCAAGCGAGACATCGGGCGGTGGTTGAACGGTCCACGCTACCAGTTGCGGCTGGTCGAAACGTTCGACGAGAGTCACGCTGCCTTTGTTGTAGTCAGGATTGAACGAAGCAGATACCTTTACGTTGGGACTCAATGCGATTTCATCGTTCAGTTCACTGAGCGTATAGCTTTGCAGGTCTTCAAGTTCCTTACGCAGCCAAATTCTAGCAACCAACCGTTGGCGGTCGCGAGATTGTCGATCGAGGTCGGGAAAGACGCGGTTCCGATCGATGGGGATCGAGAAGACGGGTACTAAAAAGTCGCGATCCCATTGCACATCGCCGGTCCAAGCGATCGGTTTGTTTTTGGATTCGTCCAGCGCCAATTCGACTAAGATTTGTTCTGGTCGACGAGACTGCGCATAGCGATCATTGTTCTCAATAGCGACTCGCATGCGAGACTTTAACGCCATGTTGAAAATGGCCGCATCGATCTGCGTTGGTCCTTGCAACTTGGGTGGGGTTGGCACAGGCAAAATGTCAACCGCATACGTCCAATTGCCGTTGATAATTTCAACATCCTGTCGCTCACGAAAGGATTGAAACCGAAAACGACGACCGCTACGTTCGTCGCGGTCATATTCGATTTCAATCAATTCACCACCAAAAAGGGTCAAAGGAAGTTCGCCTTCGCCACCTGTTTCGCTGACCTTGATAACAAAATTGCCGGGAAGTAGACCGGGTTGGTTTCGCCCGATATCCAAAACCGGAAGTGTAAAATCAACTGGACCGAGATTGATTGAATTCCGCATTGCCAAACCCGTCTTGTCATCGACTCGGTAGACGTTGTACGAGTCGCTGTTAAGGGATTTGCGCAGAACTCGCTCAAGAGCTTCACCATCGTCCGCATTCTCTGAAATGGAGATGCGATTGTCGGAGTCCTTTAACTTCAAGAAGTCGCTCGGGAAATCCTCTCTGTTCCTATACTTGATTATGTCTAGCCGAAAAGAATCCCTCGGCAAGGCATTTTTTATACTTTGCGCCGACAGAACGAACCGTTGGTCGACCCACTCGGAAATCGGCTTATTTGTTCCGGCTTCCCTGGGAATAACATCGTCGACTCCGTCGGTGACCGCAATAATCTGCAGGTTCCCAGAGAAATTGGAGTCGGCCTGAAGCAGTTTGCAGGCTTCCAGAATGGAAAGATATAACGGTGTGCGTCCCCACGACTTTAAAGCCTCAAAATCCCTTCTTAAATCCGCATGAACGATGCCGTCGTCGATAGCTCGTTTTGAAAAATCGAAAATCACTTCTACATCGTTGTACGGACGACGACTATTCACTGGAGCGCGATTGGTACGAGTAAACCAATCGCTCTCCCGATCAGAATCCTTCTTGCTCCAATCCTTGGAGTGCCCAAATACGATCACTGCAATTTCAGTCTGAGGTTCGTTCAATTTGGAAATCACTTCAAGTAGTTTATCGCGAGCAGGTTCAAAGTATCCTCCCATTGAAGATGAGCAGTCCAAGATAAAGACGATGCGTCGAGGCTTTGCTTTCGCTTTCACAAGAATCGAAGATGCTGCTTGCTTTTCAATGTTCCAAGCCAAGACCCGCGGTGCTTCGGACTTGGGGGGCGGGAAATTAAATTGCGCCACATGACCGCGATAGGTTGCGGCCAACTGATGATAGTCGTAACTGCCCTCCGGGACGGAAACCGCTTCTCGTTCAACCGTCTGCCGCTGACGTAGCCGTGAGCCAACATCCAATTCGACATTCACTTCCGGAAGCAGTTCCCGATCCTTTAATTTCACTGGCTGCTCTGGATTGGTTCCCACATAGAAATTTAAGCGAGCTTGACCGGCAGGAAACTGCCTGGCATTCCAATTCAACTTGATCCGATATGAATCCGACGTTATCGGTGCCTGTTCATCGCTTTCGAGCATGGTCATCCAACCGGCAGCATACGCTTGATAAGTGCTCGTTTTCTGAATCGCAAGCTTTTGAGCGCCCGTTTGCGATCCTCCAAATCCCAGCATGTCCAGTCGACCTGCAGCGTCGATCCATGAACGAGCCGCTTGGTCAAAGTACCAGGAGTTCTGGTCGATTCGGGGAGTGGCCCAGAAGTCATCAAATAATCGATTGGCTTGCCACAACAGACTTTGCTGCTCAGCAATCATGCGGGCTGACACTGAAGGTGATTGAGCATGTTTTTGCAAGAGTTCACTCGGTACGAGATTGGCCGCCAAACGCGATTGCTCGTCCTTCTGCAAGAAATCAGCGACCGCGGCCTTAAACTCCAGCGGCTCTTGCGATTGGATCCGCTGGTTGGGGCGAGCTAAATCAACCAATCGTCCTTCGTGCTCGTTTAACTTCTCTCTAACCAATCCGCCATAGACGCTGGCTTGCAGTCTGAGGTCATCTGAAACCTCAGGCAGCTCCAATGATTCAGCACCAGACAATTGAAGCACAGAATTGATGTACGCAGCGTGCTCCAACAGGCTGCTGCGTCCAACTTCGGCATAAGCTCGATCCGGCGCAGGACTGGCCGAGTTGATATATTCTTGCAGCGAGTTCTCGCCATCTATCTCGTCAAAAAGTTTTTGGAGCTTGGCTTCGGTCTGCTTCACCAATTCCAGTTGATTATTATCCAGCGGCCGCAAAGCTGCTAACAGTTGCTGGTCGCCTAGATTCCTGATCGCATTGGTTTGGACATTGGTGCCTACAGGTCGTTCGTCGCGGAACTGCTTAGTCAACTGATCCAACATGTTTCTTGCAGCAGCAATGTCTGCCGCAGTTGGTACTTTGCCTTCAATCAACTTGCTCACTAAATTGTCTTGCCACGCCTCTCGCAGTTGCTTCAGTTCACTACCATTTTGATCCTGCAGATTCTTACCTGCCAATCGTAAGGGGCTATTCTGCCAGTTCCAAAGCAGAGGCATACTGAAGGCGATGGAGTCGGAAAGCTGCCAAGCTTCTTGCAATTGATCTCGTTGGACAGCCACGCGGGGAATGAGTTGTGCCACGCGTTCTAGTTGTTTGTTCGCGGCATCCACAGTGGCTGGAGAATCCGCGTTGTAGAAATAGTCGAGCATCAGGCGATACTCGTCACTCAGTTCCTGCGAAATGCTCTCGAGTGCAAAACTGGCGCGATTGTCATGCAACGTTAAAGCCATTTCATATTGCTCATGAATGTCTAGCAGCGACTTCCACGTGATGGGAGCAATTTGGTCGTTGACGCCGATCTTGCCAGCAGAAAGCCACGTATCCCGCAGTTTGATATGTTGATAAATGTTTCTTAGCAGCGCCTCTTCTTTCGTCATATCGACCAGATCGCTGGGCGGAGTCAACAGGCCTTCGACAATGTAACCAAGATCCGTGACATTAAATCGCTGTGGGCTCTGACGCAGCCATCGCAAAGCATGATAGACAACGTACAAGCGATCGTTTCGCGGATCCAATTTCGGTGCCGCTAAAGGCTTGATGGCGAATTCGGGGATCGACCGATCATGTTCCAACCAGTTGGCAATCGCATCTGCCAAAAGATAAAAACCTTTCGCATCAGTCTCCAGTTTGGGTTGGGCCGTGGCAACGCTAGCAGACTTTGATTCTGTCAAAGCTTGGTCGCCTGCGGGAGGGGGGGCTGCGACTTCGGGCGGATAATACTCGACATAGACTTTTGCGTCTGGAGCAAAGCTGCCAAGGACCATTTGTTGGTGAAGCGAATATCCAATGGTGCCACGCAGCATCGCATTGGTGCTCGGAAAGCTCGGCTGCAACCGGTCAAGCTTCGATTTATATTCCGGACCTGCCCAAGCCAATTGTTGTCGCTGATGCAATCGAGACAATAATTCCGCGTCGCGCCACGGATCGGTGCGTACTCCATTGTTGAACGCGTACTTGCTCCATTCTATCGGTTCGAAACTAGGCCTTTGAACAGGCTTGAACTTTCGTTTGCTAACCTTGGATAGTTCAAAATCTCTGCCAGCTCTACTCGCCCAACACAACACTGGCGTCTGCAACTGCCCTCGGGACTTGGCGACATAAAGTTTTGTTTGTTGGGTCACATAGTCACTTAACTCTTGCACCGTGATGCGATCATTGCCACTTTTATCCGCGGCGCCTTGCAGTCCTCGCAGCACATTGATGCCAAATACCGTTCCCCCCAGTTCAGGTGCTGTCCAAGCCACTTGATTCTCGTCTGTCGCCAGGAGCACAGCCAGATTATCGCGTTGCAGTCCCTCAATCTCCCTTTTGGCTTCCTTGGAAAATCCGAGGGTAAACAATCCCAGTCTCGCATCGGGCAGTTGTCGCGAGCAGTCCAGCAGCACCAACGCCTTGACGGGAGCTTTGTAAGCCGAGCAACGGTCACTGACTTTCAGCAGCACGTCTTTCAGCGGTACCCAAGTCGAATCATCCAGCGGGTCTGATTCTTCCAGCAGCAAGCAAGGCTGGCCTGCCTTATTTAGAACTCCATGTGTACTCAGATGAATGACCACGGCGGAATACTTGCGAAATACAAATCGTTCGCCCGGCCCACCCGGTTTGATACGCAGCGTTTCATCCGCCAGAGGATCACGGTCCGAAGTCAGTGCCCTACCAATCAAGTCTTCCAGCGCCCGGCGACTATTGACTGTTTCAGGACGCAGTTTGACATAAGCCGGATCAAAGCCACTTGATTTGTCCTTAAATATCTTTTGCTCTTCGATAGCCCAACCATTGGGCAGCAGCGGTTCTTTGAACTCGCTAACCACTATCGAGAGATAAGGGACCGGTTCGTCAGTCCGCATAAATTGCCATGAAATCAGCACCACTCCGGCGCAAAGTATCAGCAGTGCGATGAAAAGTTTTTTGACATTGCGCGGGATCAGCGATTTGGACTTGCCGCCGGTCGCCCAGTAACTGCCACTCGCGGTCGTTGCGTTCACTCCTTTTCGCCAAGAACGCTTGGGTTTTGTTCCCGAATCCACCGCGGGGGGTGGCGGAACATTTGTTGCTTCAGCCTTTGCGGCTGGCCGCGATGAGCTTGGTTTTTTCTTACCTCTCCAACCCGACATGGGACGTTATCCTCTAAAACTGGCAGTCAGTCCGATTATCCGACCCACCCTGAATAATTCGTCGTTCAGCAAAACGTGGTTGGTGGTCGAAGCTCTTCAGCGTAGAGTATATCTTTAAATCGATCCTCCATTAACCGGCTTCCAAAAAACAACCTATGCCCCGGTTCGCCCGTCTGCTACCCGTTGAAGGTCCTGCTGTTGAACATGACGCCGTCATGATTTCCAGCGATCGTGCTGTTCGTATTGGTCGGGGGGCTGACGCTGATTTTCCCGTTCCGGTCGACCTGCAGATATCCACGATCCATTTATCCCTCTCGGTCAACGATGACGGGCTGCTGGCGATTGATCTAGGAAGCACTAATGGCACGTTCGTGAACGGCAAACGCATCCAAAAAAAGGTGCTCTACGACGGAGACGAACTGCGTTTAGGTCAATCGATCTGGCAGGTGGCCATCGAACAATCCGTGAACTATGCTGCTCCTGCTCAAGAGCCTGCTGCGGAGGCGCCTTGGTCACAACCAGCCAGTCCCAGTCCAGATATTTATAATGCTCCCCCCAGCTCGCCGACACCTGCTGCTTACCCAGCTCCGGTGCCACACAACTATGCTGCAGCGCCCAAAACGGATTACTCCAGCCCGCCCTATGAACCCTCCAGCGGCATACAGCTTGAGTTAAGCACAGGCCAACAGCGTTTGCTCATCAAACCCACGGAGCGAGTCACGGTAGGTCGCACGCATGCGGCGATGATTCAGTTTGCCGATCTGTTGATGTCCAGTTGCCATTTCGCTGTCTATCACAAGTCGGGGCTATGGATCGCGGAAGATCAAAAAAGTACCAATGGGTTTTATTGCAACGAATTGCGAATCGACCAAGTGGCCCTCAAGGATGACGACATCTTGCGAGCTGGCCAAACCGAATTCACCGTCAAGCTGCTGAAGCCAAGCGTTGCACCGACTCAGTCTAGCCCCCCCCTTGACCAACCGCAGCCAGCATCACGACGTGAACCAACGCCGGTCGCTGAGGCCCACTGGGGCTCGCCGTCGGCGACGCCGCTAGAAAGCACACCGGAAAATGTGCCACCGCCCAGTCCATCGGCCGTGCCAACCGTTCCTCGTCGCAAGCTAGAAATCAATCCCACTGCGATTTCAGACCTCAAATCGCCGCCAATCCAAGCCCCCCCCTCCGTCGGGATCCGTCAATCGGTCCAGCGCAAACTTCCATCGGTCGCCCCCGACCTAAGCGCCGCCGATGCAGTCCTTGTCCAACTTACTGGCAACGGTTACACATTCCCTTTGCAAAATGAGCGAAGCGTCATCGCAGGTTCGGCTGCTGATGCAGCCGTGCGAATCCCGAACGATCCGGGGATTGCTGAGCGGCATGTTTCTATCCTGCTGACCTCCGGCATGCTTGTGCTGGAGGACCTACAGTCTTCCTCAGGTACTTACGTCGACAGCGAACGGATCACGCGTGCTTTGGTTCAAGATGGCTCCGTCATTCAAATCGGTGATTGCAAGTTGCTGTTTACCAACTCTGTGCCGCAATCGACTTCTACTCCGCTCGAATCACCGGCCCTAGCTTCCCAACCGGCTACCAAACCTGCATCGGTGCCTAATTCCACGCTTGAACCTAATCCATTACTTGAGCCTAAATCTGAGCCCGGGCCAAGTGTCATGCCACCTGTTCCCACACCGTTAGCATCTCCACCTGAAAATCCTGCAGCAGCCATTGAACCTGCAGCGGCCGCAAAGCCCACCGCGAAGGATTTTATTCCAATTGATGTGGCCGCTTTGCAATCCAAGAACGTCCCGTTGGATGAAACCATACGCTACCAAGCGTTTCATGCACGAAGCGGTCTCAAGCTGTATCGCGGTTGCTACAAGAATTTCGATCCAATCGAGATATGCCGTCGACTGCTATTTGCTGTTCCAGGTTATCTTGTCGATGTGGAAACCATTGAAAACTGGTTGGCAGAAGCGCGTCAGTCATCGGCCAAGGAACCTGACGAATGGTTATGTGCCGCCAATCCCGATGACGCTTCGTGGATGTTGCCAATGCTTGGGAAATGGTCGCATGATGCCACCTTTCTTGCGTTCAGTCGCAGCGATGCAGTGACTGTGAAACGATCATTGCTTAAGTTTCGATCTACTGAAGAAGCTAGTCGTGGATTGAATTCTCTCAAGCCCTCTGAACTGGTGAATTTTCTAACCAACGGCAAGGCGGAAGATGTCGCAGAGTTCTTTGAACCAATCGATGCAATATTCATTGAAGTGAACTCGGCCGAACTCTGGGGCATTTATGCTAGGCCCGGATTCAGCGAAGTGCTCAAACTCTTGAAATTCGCCAGACAAAGCAAATGGTGAGTATTGTCGGCACCATGCGCAGCGCCAACTTAATATCCGCATGGTCAACCTTCGATGACGCAATTCTATAGTCGTTGAATGGTACGCGCTGACAGACGCTGAATTAGCTTTCGCATCTGCAGCACACTGATGGTCGCCAGCACTTGGGAAATGGGCAGCCCACTCTTTGCCATAACTTCATCGATGTCCGTAGGCTCGGTTTGAATCGCCTGCAGCACTTTGGTTTCCGCATCATTTAGCAACATTTCTGCTGGGTGGCGAACCGTCGTTTCGTCATCCAATTGGGTTTGCTGGAAGAGGGGGCCTAAATGGTCCAAAACATCGCTGGGGTCTTGTACCAAAATCGCGCCATCGCGAATCAAACGATTGCAACCGCGCGAGGTTCGCGACTGGATGGAGCCCGGTATAGCAAAGACATCGCGTCCTTGTTCGCCAGCATGCGAGGCGGTGATCAATGCGCCCGAGCGTTCAGCGGCCTCCACGATAATCACGCCTAGGCTCAGGCCGCTGATCAACCGATTGCGTTGTGGGAATACGCCCGGTTTAGTCCTGGCGAAAGGAGGCGTTTCGCTGACAACGGCTCCGTGTTTAGCAATCTCCAGGGCTAGGTCTTTGTTTTCGGCTGGATAAATATCAGTCACACTGCTGCCCAGAAAAGCGATCGTACGACCGCCTGCTTCGAGTGCGGCGCGATGAGCCGCTGTATCGATGCCTCTAGCAAGCCCACTGACAATGGTTAATCCGGCTCGAGCAAGTCCGCGACTAAATAATTCCGCCGCCTTGCGCCCATACAGCGATGCGTGTCGCGTCCCCACAATGCCGATCGACAGTTCGTCGGCTACTTCAAATCTTCCAAGCACGTACAGCACCGGCGGCGCGTCAGGCAATTCCAACAGCAACGGCGGTATCTCGTCATCTTCCTCCGTCACAATCCTGACTTGATGCTGCTGGCAATGCTCCCACACCCGATCGACCATGTCATCTTGTCGAGAAGACTGAATTGAAGCAGCCAGTTGAGGCCCGACGTATTCGACTTCCGCCAGTTCCCTCAGAGATGCGCCCAAGACAGCTTGTGCATTGCCGAAGTGTTGTAGCAAACGTCGAAATATACGGGGCCCAACTCCATGGATTAGGCTCAACTGCACCAGAGCTCTGCGGTGTTCTTTAAAGTGCTCATTTGGAGTGATGGCAGCCTGCGGGGCTTCGATTGGTGATGGGTCCATGGCGGCGGAACAAGGGCGAAGAATGTGTGCGGTGTACACCTCTGACCAGTTGTTTCAGTCTAGCAGAAATGGGAAAAGATCGCTGTACGGTCCGCGGGCGATGTCAAACATTACCATCTGGGCAGTCTGCAGCAATCGCACTTGACCGGCACGATTGCAGTCGCCGACTATCGCTGTAGTTTCTTCGACTGGTAGCCCGATCGTAATAGCGGAGCCTATCATGTTTTCTTGCCCCGTCCCTTGACTGGATGGAGAGCGTTTCCTTGTGAAGTTCGCTTCCAAGGCTTAGCCAATGGCATCGCAACAAGCGTACAGCAATGACCGATATTTGGATCGGCGAACAGCCCTGCGCTCGCTGCTGCGCTCTAGCCTGCTGACCGGAGGAATCTTGGCTGCCTTCTTTGGCACCTCCGAATTTGCGCTGGCGCAAAAGTTTACCTATGATATGCCCACAAGATCTGGGGTAAAGAGTTTACCTGACCTGCGAATTTCGCCGCCGCCTGAACTATTGGCTCCACCTCAAGTTCAAGCCCCAGCGACAATTGCCGTCTCTGAAGCCCCCGCGCTAGCGTCGGGCGCGGAGAACCATCCGAGCCCCTTTTCGCTGCCACCTACGGATGTACCGCTGCAAGTTCCCAGCGAGTCAGGGCTGGCCGCGCCGCAACCGCAAATCGAAACCTCCTCCGAACCAACCTGGAACGGTTGGTCTGCTGGCCCCAAGTACGTGTCCAGCAACGCCGTAGACTCGCTGCCACAACCTATCCAAGCTGTTCCCCATTCGCCGGTGGAATCGATTCAGATCGACCCTTGGTGGAATGACAAAGTGCAAGAGCCATTAAGGCAAGACGGGACTCCCAGTTATCCTGTTGACCTGGATTCGATGATCTGGCTCGCGTTAGCCAACTCGCCGCAAATTCAATCGATCCTGACAACGCCCCAAATTCGCGAAGCAGAAATCAACGAGGCGTCTGGCATCTTTGATCGCAATCGGTTTGTGGAGTCGGTATTTAATGATACTTCTGATCCCGTTGGTAACCTGCTGACCACAGGCGGAGCTCCTCGCTTAAATGAACACTTCCTAGACAACAAACTAGGAGTCCGAGGAATGAACCGCTTTGGTGGCCAATCGGAACTGGCACAAGAACTAGGACTGCGAAACAACAACTCTCAGTTTTTCGAGCCCAAGCAGCAGGCGGAATCCAGAATGGTTGTGCGGTACACACATCCATTGCGACGCGGTGCTGGAACGTTTTACAACTACTCCAGCATTGCCATTGCACAGGTTGCCGCTGGCATCAGTCACTCCGAAGCCAATCGACAAATCCAAGACCAAGTTTTTGACGTCTGCCAAAGCTATTGGACCGTCTTTTATAACCGAGCCATATTGCTGCAAGGCCGAGAAGCCCTTGCGCGCCTTACCACCATTTCTGACAACATTGCTGCGAGGGCGGAAGTCGACGGCACACAAAGTCAAGCAGCACGCGCTCGTGCCGCAGTTTCCAATCAACGAGCCAGAGTCCAGCGAGCCGCCGCTGAATTGGCAAAAGCCGAAGCGCAATTGCAAAGTTTGGTTGGGGCTCAAGAACTTCGTCAAGCGGGCAACGTCGAATTGATTCCAACGGGAATGCCTCTTAATGATAAAGTCGAAAGTGACCTCAGCTACGAGTTGGGGCTCGCTCTTCAGCAACGCCCAGAAGTCATTGCCTTGCGTGATCAAATTCGAGGCAGCCGCATTCAACAGCAAATCGCCGAGAACGAACTGCGACCCACTTTGAATCTTGTTACCGAAGCCTACGTGCGTGGCTTGAACGGTGAGTATGCTGCGGCGGACTCGTTCGCTGATCAGTTTGCGCGAGGACGCCCCAGCTATAACGCTGGCGTGATCTATCAACGTCCCAGGAACAATACCGCCGCTCAAGCAATCATGCGTCAGCGCAATTTGCAAATGCGCCAGTTGCTTTTTGATCTGGATCAACAACTGTTATTCGTTTCGGCCGAAGTCGCTTCTGCAGCCGCCGAACTAAGTGCTTCCTTCGCGGAGTATGTTGCGGCAGTCGATTCGACTTTGGCGACTAACCAGGAAGTGCAGTATCTAGTTGATCGCTGGAAGAGCAATCCATTTGTTGAAAACTCCAACACGTCGTTGTTGCTGGACCAAGTCCTAGACGCCGAGTCGCGTCTGATCCAATCGGAAAGCAGTTGGGCGCTGGCACAAAGCAACTACATGATCGCCATTGCAAAAGCGAAACTCGCGACGGGCTCTTTGATCAGCCTCGACCGGGCCAGTCTCTCTTCGCTGCCTCTCGAGGTAGGTGATGCTGCGAGGCCCGAAGCCGCAAACTCAGTACTCGAAAACGCAGATCAGACGCAGCCATAAAGAAAGCGGGCTCTTACTTGCAAATAAGAGCCCGCCCATCGTATTCAAAGTAATCGTCTTGCTGGCGACAAGTGCCTTACACACCGCGCCAACGATCACGGTGACTCGTTACGAACAACCCAATGAGTTACCGCAATTGTGACACAGATAGCAATTCCCGTTGCGAACCGTGATCGAGCCACAATTATCGCAGCTTGGGGCGTCGCTTTGGAACTTCGCAAACTGACTATCGCGCTGATTGTCGCTTTGTGTCTGTGCGCTTTGTGTCGGAACGTTAGTCGATGCGTAACCGTTTGATGAAGCGGTTGGCGTCGCTAGCTTCGGAGCTCCTTGAAGCCCAACAAAACGTGCTTGCGTATAAGTGTCTGTGCCCGGCTTGGAACTCGCAATCGCGGAATCATTCCCATCGACTTTCGCGTTCGGCTTGGAATTCGGATTGGTCGCAACCGCGATCGGATGCTCGTGCGAACTGCTCAGGAACGTCAATCCCATCCAGCGGAAGATATAATCAATCACACTCTTGGCGATTCGAATATCTGGGTTGGTGGTATAACCCATTGGCTCAAAGCGAGTATGACTGAACTTGTTGACCAGCACTTCCAAAGGCACGCCGTATTGCAATGCCAAAGAAATCGCGGTCCCAAAACTGTCCATAATACCGCCGATGGTACTGCCCTCTTTGGCCATCGTGATGAACAACTCACCAGGACGTCCATCCGGGTACAAGCCCACGTTCAAGTAACCTTCGTGGCCCGCAATGCTGAACTTGTGCGTGACGGAACTTCGGGTATCTTGCAATCGCTCGCGACGCGGTTGAGAGATGATCTTCTCGATCACTCGCTCTTTGTCTTTTTCTTTTTGGTTTTCGGACTTGGTGTTCAGCGGTTGCGACTGCTTGGAACCATCGCGATAAATCGCAATCGCCTTCAAGCCCAACTCCCAACCCCAGAAGTAGGCATCGGAGATATCTTGGACCGTGACATCCGTAGGCATGTTGACTGTCTTGCTGATTGCACCGGACAAGAACGGCTGAGCGGCCGCCATCATCTGCACGTGAGCTCGCCAACCAATGCTGCGTGTCCCCTTAGCAGGCTTAAACGCACAATCAAATACCGGCAAATGCTCGTCTTTGAGCTGTGGAGCGCCTTCGATCGTATCGTTCTCGTTGATATACGCTGCGATCGAAGCAACCGTATCGTCGTCGTAACCTAAGGTGCTCAAGCCCAGCGATACCGAGCGGTTGAGGATCTTCAACATGCCACCGCCAGCCAACTGCTTGTACTTGACCAACGCAATGTCAGGCTCAATCCCGGTCGTATCGCAGTCCATCATGAAACTGATTGTCCCCGTTGGGGCCAACACGGTCGCTTGAGCGTTGCGGAAGCCATGCTTCTTGCCGCTTTCCAAAACCTTGTCCCACAATTCTCGAGCTGCGTCCTTGAGCGGTTGAGGACCTTCATTCGCGATATGTTCTACCGCATTGCGATGCATCTGCATCACACGCAACATCGGCTCGCTGTTGTACTTGTACTCGGCAAATGGACCAACAACACCGGCGATTTCGGCCGACGCAAGATTCGCCGCTCCGTGAAGCAACGCGGTGATCGATCCACACATTCCACGGGCTGCATCCGAATCATAGGGCAGGCCGCTGGTCATGATCAACGAACCTAAGTTTGAGTACCCAAGCCCCAGCGGACGGAACAGGTGACTGTTGTGCGCAATTCGCTCGGTTGGATAACTTGCATGATCCACCAAGATCTCTTGAGCGATAAAGAACAATCTCGCCGCCGCAGTAAATCCACCGACGTCAAAGGTTCCATCAGCTTGACGAAACTTCATCAAGTTAATGGAGGACAGATTGCATGCCGTGTTGTCCAAGAACATATATTCCGAACAAGGGTTACTCGCATTGATGCGACCGCTGTTGGGACATGTGTGCCAATTATTGATCGTGGTATCGTACTGGACCCCAGGGTCACCGCAGTGCCATGCGCAATCCGACATGCGTCGCAGAATGTCGGCCGCTTCATAAGTCGGCGCGTCTTGGTCGCACTTGCCACTGACCCATTTGGTCTGCCATGGCAGCTTCTTGGCGACCGCATTCATAAACTCGTCGGTAACACGCACCGATAGATTCGCATTTTGGAACATGACCGAAGAGTACGCTTCACCATTGAAGTTCGACTCGTAACCTTCACGAATCAAAGCGTGCGCTTTCTGCTCTTCCTTCCACTTGCATTCGATGAATTCCATGATGTCTGGATGCCAAACCTTTAGCGATTGCATCTTGGCCGCACGGCGCGTCTTGCCACCTGATTTAACAACCGCCGCGATTTGATCGTAGACTCGCATAAACGACAAAGGACCGCTGGGCTTGCCGCCGCCAGTTAACTTCTCACGGCTTGATCGAATCGTAGAAAGGTCAGTGCCCGTACCTGAACCAAATTTGAAGAGCATCGCTTCACTGGTGGCTAACCGCATGATGTCTTCCATGTTGTCGCCCACGCTTTGAATAAAGCAGGCTGACCCTTGCGGATACTCATAAGGGTTCTCTGGCTGTTCGACGACGCCCGTTTCGACGTTGTAATGCCAATTGCACTTCGTACCTTCGACTCCGTATTGATTGAACAAGCCGACATTGAACCAGACCGGCGAATTGAAGGCACCCACTTGATGTAGGCACAACCAAGTCAGCTCGCGGTAAAATCGTTCGCCGTCCTCGACGGTATCAAAATAGCCATCGGCAATCCCCCAGTCCGCGATCGTTCGCGTGACGCGATGAATCAGTTGCCGCACGCTGCGTTCGCGTTCGCCGACATTGCTGGGATCGCCATAAAAGTACTTGCTGACCACCACGTTGGTCGCTAATTGAGACCAACTGGCTGGGATCTCGCAATCCTTCTGCTCGAACAAAGCTTGCCCACTTTCGTCCTTGATCTTCGCACTGCGCAGTTCCCACTGCACGGTATCAAAGGGATCGGAGACATTCTCCGGACAAAAACGATTCTCGATTCGAATACCTGCTCGGTCGCCGCGAAACTCCTTGGTAGTGACGCTTCGCTCACGACGTTCACGCCCCATTTCGACTGTAGCCATCTTGGAAGACTCCTAAAGAACTCAAAGTTCGTATCCCGGAGAACTGCATGCCCGTAGGGGTCAAACGTTCAATCCGGGAACTCCTTTAAAAAGAATAAACGTTACTGCATGTCAGCCTAACGAGCAGAAATGACTAGTTTGGTCCAACGTCGAATGAAATCCTTCGCCGACCAGAGATTCTCCGCTGACTTGCTTTTACCAAAGCAAAAGCACTACGTATAGTGCATTTGGTCGCAGCGGCCACTACATATTGAGTCTGACAGTTTGGAATGATAGCGAATTGAGCTTCCCAGTCAATGGAATTTGGGCCTCATTTTTGGATTCTTGCCTGCGACAGCCCGAACCAAAAACTCGCCTCTCCGGAAAAGCCAGCATAAACCTAAATCTCCAATTCGCTCGTGCCGGTACAGCTTCAGGAAGCAGACTATCCGATACATGAGTTGCAATTGGAAGAATCGTTAAATTCGGCGCAAGCAGAACGCCGATACCGTTCAAGGGTGCAAAGCCCCTTTGTCCACCAACACCCGGCCCGATCGACCTTCATCGATCGTCCCAGCTATCGCGTAGGATTTCCCAATGAGCAGTCAAGCGAATCTCGCAGCAGATGATCATGCGGTGCTAACACCCATGGCGCAGCGTCGTAGGCATCTGCTCCAAAGACTCCTGGTTACCAGTTGCATTTGGATGCCCGTGGCCACCACGCCCTGGAACGTATCGGCTCAGGATACAAGCAGCAGATCGGGCGCGATTGTCGTTCCTGTGGCTGAACCAGTGGACCTCATGCTCACTAGAGTGCAAGGAGCGGCCCCGCCCAACTCCAGCCAAGGGCTTTCCACCAAGCTCAACTCCGAAACAACGCAACCCACTCGTGCTCGCTTGACCTCCACCAACAGTCGCCCGGCCGAGGTCTTCAAACGACCAGTAATCCGCGTCGGGGAAGGTGCCAGCACGCCGCCAACGCCCGCGAGTGAATCGACTGCGTACCACCACGATGCGCAAATGCCGCAAGCACCACACGCGGCAACTCAACGACCGACACCAACGACAGGCGTGGTGGCCGCGGAACCTATTGAGTTTGCCTTCGGAATACAACCGGTTCCCAAGACATTCGCCGTGCCAGCCCCCAACGCAGTCGAGATACCAAACAACTATCAGGCGAATCTAGCTGTTCCTGCTTCGACGGCGAATCATTCACCAGTAGCCATGCCAAGCCCAGCGATACCGGAGCTTCCTCCAACCATGCTGGCTCCAGGAACTGATACCCATGCGGTCGTGCTGAATGAGTACGCTTCACCTGCATTCAGCTTGGATGAAACCGAAGTCACTTCCGAGTCGTCAACGACCCTTCCAACGCTTAGCAGCGAACGTCTAACGCTTTCGGACAAGGACATCAATGTCTATCGTCGCAAAATGACTTCGCGTACCTTTGACAAACCCATCGCATCAGCCACAACGCAAGATGAGAAGGTCTGCAAGGTCTTCATGATTGACGCTCGCAATGTCGCTTTGCTGGGCACCAATAACGGCCAGACACGATTGGACTTGGTCTTTGCCGATGGATCGCAGATCAGTCATCTCATCAACGTCAATAGCGTGCTGGCGCAAACCGAATTCGCCCGCGATGATAACAAAGTCGAACGCATCAATCAGACGCTCAGCGAATTGTATCCCAACGCAGGCATCGAAATCGCACCTAACTCCAACGGAGGAATTGTGGTGCGTGGAAACCTGCGAAATGAAACAGACGCTCGAGATGTCATGACACTTGTGCGACAAGTGTTCCTGGTTCCGATTCAAGACAAACTAGTTGTACGCCATCGTTAACGCAGGAATACCTCGAAGAAGTATGCCCGCTTAGAAGACTCCTTTACCCAGTAGTAGATTGCCACCTGTCATAGGGTTACCAGTATGCGATTCAAAATTAACCGTTCAGTGCCAAATCTCATCTCGAAGCGAAGCCGCCATTCGCTCAGTGCATTTGCATTGACCAGCAGCTTACTGGGAGCCATGCTTGCCGGCGCGAACGCGGCCGCTCAAGAACTCCCCAGTCCCATTCGAATCCATACACCTTCTGCTACGCCGACGCCGCTGCCGTTCGGCAACTCGCAATGGCCAGTCCAACAAGCCAGCGGCTTACTCGCACCGGCCAACGAACTTAATTTGGATCCTGCGGATTCATCGACGGTGCAAGCGGCGTTTGCTGAGGACTTCAGCGTTCCTTCGGCAGCCAGCTTGCCTCCGGTCCCCGCTTTCAACAGCGCGGCCGCCAAAGCACCGGAAGACACCGCAACGAAATCGCACTCGCCTTTCCAAACGGTTTCCAATACGACTCAGTTGGGCATGCAAAACGCTCCGATGGTCATCTCTTCGGAACCGATGATGATGGGCTCCGAGTTCATTGTTGATGGAGGATATCCGATGATGTCCGATCCGATGATGATGGATGGCGGTTACTACCCTTCGCCGATGCCACAAAATTTTGGAATGGCCAAACGCGGACCGAATATTGGCTATGACCCGATGGCGATGGGCGGATGTGCTCCAGCAGACTGCCGGATCTATTACGTCAATGCGGAAGCCCTGTACTGGAAACAAGAGGAAGACCAATCCTTGACCTATTCACAAGGTCGTCGTCTGCCAGACAACGACTTCAAGTTCGGAGGACGTGTCACCATCGGTGAAATGTTTGACTGTGTCAACGGCATCGAGTTTGTTTATACAGGTCCTTTCGAGTGGAATCGTTCTCGGCTTGATACCACAGGCAACTTGAATGCAACCTTCCGCACCGTAGATCCGTTTCTGCCAGCTCCAGTTTCGCTAGATACGTTCTTCAATTCCCAGTTGCACTCGCAATCCTTGGAAACAAATCTCAGCACCTATGAGATCAATCGCCGCTGGTTCGCTAGCGATTTGTTCAGCACGCTGCTAGGACTGCGATTCATTGACTACGATGAAAAATATGGATTCGATGCGATCGCCAACGATGGCGGTATCGGTAGCATGCGCAACAACATCGACAACTTTCTCGTCGGAGCTCAATTCGGTGTCAACATGTACCGGCCGCTGACTCAACGTCTGTCCTTCGGTGGCTGGACCAAGTTGGGCGTGTATGCGAACTTTGCCAAGAACCGCACCAGCTTGACCAATCGAGCTGACATCCTAGTGGACACAGAACGATCGGATACTTCAATCGCTGGATCGGTACAGGGCGGAGTAGGTATGCGGTATCAGATTTTGCCAAGACTGATGCTGACCGGCGGTTATGAGTACATGTGCATCGGTGGTGTAGCAACCGTCGCTGACCAGCGTACGTTCCCGCTATCAACCACCAGTGCTGACAACGTGGAACAGAAAGACAATGTCTTCTTCCACGGATTGAACGCTGGTGTTGAGTTCAGTTACTGAGCCACATCTCTTCTCTAGTGGGATTAGGCTCAAGCTCTCCGGTTTGAGTCAAAATCAAAACGCCGGCCACCGAGTGCCTCTTCGTTGAACAGCACCAACGTTCAGTAGCGTGGCAGATGTGATTCATGCTCCCGCCTTTAGGCGACTGCTCGTCATCCCGCCCGTAGTAGCATTGGTATCTACGCAAGTATGGGTGACGCGGAAGCAGATCTTAGTTTGTTTTGCTACGTGAGACTGCAGGGTTTCGTTTAACGGCGTAGGCATCGCCCCGCGTTTGTTGTGTCTTTAGCAATATCGCGGCCCGTTGGGCACGCGGTTAAACGACATTTACCCGATTTCGCCTGCGAATCAAACGTAAAGATGTGTAGATACCAATGCCTTTAGTAGGCGTTTGTGCCCGCTAAGAAATGGAGAGTAATTCCGCCTGAAGGCGGGACTACGAACAGAACCGTTCCAGCCGCGGCGAATTCCAAGCCCCTCTCTTCTATTTGGGCTGTCACAACCGGCCATAAGCCCCGACGACAGTCGGCAGGGTTTGGATTATGATAAGCAACTGCAAATTCGGAATCGCCGCGATTTGTCGCCCATGAACTTGCCTGTTTAGATTCCTGCCTCCGACTCCAACTCCTTTACCACCTGCCAAATCTAATGAGCGAAAAGCAAAACCCGAGTGACGCTACGCCAGGAAGCGGACTTGAAGCCCTTGTCGAAATGAACCAGTCATGGTGGAAATACCTGACGCCTTATCACTGGTTCGTCTTTGCCATGGCGTCCGCATCGTGGGTTTTCGACTGCTTAGACCAACAGCTTTTTATACTCGCTCGCAATGATGCCTTAAAAGCATTGATGCCGAACACGGATGCGAAAGTCATCTTTCAGTACGGCGACTATGCAACCATGATCTTCATGTTTGGATGGGCAACCGGCGGTTTGATCTTTGGTTCGGTCGGTGATCGCATTGGAAGGGCCAGGACGCTGACCATTACCGTGTTGCTCTACTCACTTTCCACAGGTTTGTCGGCTTTCTCGCAAGGCTGGCTGGACTTTGCAGCCTACCGATTCCTTACCGGTTTAGGCGTCGGCGGTGTGTTTGGATTGGCTGTCGCTTTGGTCGCAGATACATTGCCCGACCGCGCTCGAACACCGGCGCTGGGAACGCTACAAGCTCTTTCGGCCTTCGGCAACATTACCGCGGGCCTTGTGTCGATGCTATTTGGGTACTTGGGGCGAGTGGAAGTCATCAACGGTGCGGACGCGTGGAAGTACATGTTCCTGGTCGGGGCCATTCCTGCTTTTCTGTGCGTGCTGATTCAAGTGCGATTAAAAGAGCCTGAGAAGTGGGTCAACGCTCGCGCCGAAGGCAAGAAGACTGGGGTCAAGTTCGGTTCGTACGCGGATCTTTTTTCCACGCCGCTGCTGCGTAAGCATGCGTTGCTGGGCATGATGTTATGCGTCGCGGGCATTATCGGCGTCTGGGGCATCGGGTTTTTCTCTCCGGAGCTAGTCGACGGCGTCATCAAGCAGTCGCTGCGTGCTGAACGAATCCCAGATCCAACCGCTTTCAGCACCGAACAACTAGCTGCGATCGAAGCACAAATCCAAAGCGAAGCGACTTATTGGAAAGGCATCAACTCGATCATTCAAAACATCGGGGCCTTCTTTGGCATGATGTTCTTCACGATGCTAGCGCAGAAGTTTGGCCGCAAGCCTACCTTTATTGCTGGTTTTCTCGCGGCGGGCTTAGTCACTATCTTCTACTTCCAAGCCTTCCGAAGTTTGGCATTGTTGCCTCTGAGCGCCTTGATGGGAGGCTGCCAACTCGGCCTCTTTGCGGGCTATGCTATTTACTTGCCTGAACTCTTTCCGCTGCGATTGCGCAGCACTGGCACGAGCTTTTGTTACAACGTCGGACGTTATATTGCAGCCTTGGCTTTGCCAGTGAAGGCATATCTGTTGGCCTATTTTGCGGCAGGAGCGACGGGACAAGCAGAAACACTCGACGCCTATCGAACGGCAGTGTCAGTCATGTGTACGACATTTCTGGTCGGCGTCGTCGTGATTCTGTTCTTGCCTGAAACCAAGGGGAAACCACTGCCAGAATAGCAAGTTGACCCCGTGCCCCCAACCGCCCGTTTACTTCCACATGCAGCGTAAACCTGTCATCGCCCTGGTTGCATGGCAAGCGATCTCGGCTGCGATTCCCCACACCGGTCGTCCCATTGGTGGCCTTGAGCTAGCCGCATGGAGTTGTGCGAAATACCTCGCCGCAGAGCGATCTTATGCACCACGCTTCGTGGTTCGATCGCCAGTTCGTTTGCCCCAGCAAACCATCGACGGGGTGGACGTACTACCGCTGCACGATCCATTCCTAGATCGCAGACGCCGGTTTTCAGCGTATCGAACGTTGCCATCCGCCAAACGCACTTTCCTGGATCACTGGCGAATGGTTTGCGATGTGGGAATCCTGGCAGCCACCTGGCCTTTCCGTCATCGCGATGCCTTGCCCATGCAGCCCGATTGGAGATTGCTGAAACTTGCCAAACCCGATCTTTGGATCGGTATGGGAACCAACCGCGATAGCGCAGCGGTCATCGCGACGGCTCGGCAACAATCGGTGCCCTCCATCCTGATGATCCAAAGCAACATGGATGTTGATCCACAACTCTTGCAACCCGGATTTGTGACGCGATACGGGGACCTTGGAACGTGGTGTGAGTTTGCTTTGCGTAACGCCAGCGCGGTGATCTGCCAGTCCCAAACACAATGCAATATGCTGCGGCAGCACTTTGATATCGGCGCTTACTTGGTCCGCAATCCCATCGAGATCGAACTTTGGAACCAAGCCTGCCCAACGCCACAACAGAAACGGCATCTACCGGTGCTATGGATCGGCCGTTTCGACGACTTCCATAAGCGGATTGATCTGGCAATGGAGATTGCAAAACGGTTACCGGACGTCCCATTTCGCTTGATCGCAAGACCGTTTGATGACGCCATCGAACGAACTGTTCGAGCTAATTTGCCGGAGAATGTTGAGCTGATCGATAGCGTCACCTTTGCAGAGATGCCGCAGCAATTCCATCGTTGCGGCGCTTTGTTAGTTACCGGCACAGCTCGGTACGAAGGCTTCCCCAACGTGCTATTGCAAGCGGTCGCTAGCCGCACGCCGATCGTATCGCTAGAAGATTTTGATGGCTACATGGCCAGCAGCGGTGGTGGCGTTGTTTGCAATGGTGATATCGACAACGCTTGCGAGAAACTGCAACACTTGCGGTCAGCCACGCTAACGCTCGACTATGATTCCGCGCAAAATCATCTGTGTGCGAACTACAGTCCCAAACAGGTAACCGCTGACTTGCATAACGCGATCAAGCAGACATTACTACAGCCCCACTCAAGTTGACCCACTCGCTTTGCCCCCTAAGGAACAAGAAGATGAACATGGCTCGAATCCTGCTAGCAACATGCATGTGCCTTTGGGCAATCGCTTACACTGGGAACAATGCCTACAGCGACGAACCGCTATTCCAGCACGAACCAGGCATGGTCTCCTACACATACCGCAATGAGTTCGCCAAAGACTTCGCTGGCACGCTAGACCGAATCTTGGCACTGGGCATAACCAATATCGAGTTCTCGAATTTGTTTGGCCAGTCGGCAGATGACATTCGAGCCATGCTTGATCAACGTGGCATGCGCTGCACCTCTTTTGGCGTCAGTTACGTTGACCTTCGGACCAAGATGGACGAAGTGGTTCGAAACGCCAAGACGCTTGGCGCGAGCTTTGTGCGTGTTGCTTGGCTGCCAGATCGCCAACCCTTTACGCTGCCGCTGGCGCAGCAAACTACGCAAGAGTTCAACGAGATTGGGCGGCGATTGCGCAAAGAGCATGGGCTCCTCTTTTGTTACCACAATCATGGCTATGAATTTGTGGAACACGACGGAGGAACGCTGTTCGATTACCTGATGGCCAACACGAACCCAGAAGATGTGTTTATCGAGTTAGACATATTGTGGGCCTATTTTCCAGGCGCGAACCCGGTCGAGATCCTGGAAAAGTACGGTGACAGAATCAAGCTGATGCATTTAAAAGACCTTAAAAAGGGTGTCGCCGGTGACTTGTCGGGCAAGACATCGACGGAAAACGATGTCGCATTAGGCGAAGGGCAATTGGATATCCCTGCCATTATCGCTGCCGCCCAAAAGGCTGGCGTCGAACATTTCTATATTGAAGACGAAAGCTCACGGACGGCTACCCAGGTCCCTCAATCGATCGCGTATCTGAAGTCGCTCAAGGCCGCGCAGGAGTAGTTCCTCCATCCCCTGTCAGCCTAGGCTCTGGAAGATCCTTGAGGCTTGCCTTCGGAGAGAGCTTGCCCCATTGCCGCCCGACAGATTTGCGCTTTGTAGCACTATAAAACATGTCGCTTGACGTCTTCTGTCGATTATATATAATACGATTAGTTTTGTGTATCAATCTAGGACACCTCCGACGTGACTAAAACAACTCAAAGCACTCACGGTGACAAGCGAGAACATGTCGTTGCGGCCATTGTCGATCGCATCGTCCGAGGGGATCTGCAAGGGGGCGATCGCTTGGTCACCCAAGAAATAGCCGATTCGTTAGGCGTTAGTTTGACGCCGGTTCGCGAAGCATTGGCGGAACTAGCAGGTGTCGGCATCGTCGACTTGTTGCCCAATCGCGGCGCAACCATCCATGCGTTTTCTGCAAAGGAAATTCGTGAAGTTTGCCGCGTCCGTCGCGCTTTGGAGTGCGAAGCGGTCCGCGGTGCTATTGGAAGGATTCCACCAAGCCAGCTTCAAGAACTGAATTCGCAGTTTGCGGCGTTGGCCAAAGCTCCCGTCAAGGGGCAACGCATGGTTCGCAGGGCTCGGCAACTAGATTCGAATCTGCATGACCTGATCGCATTGCACTGCGGTAATTCCTTCCTCTCCAAAGAACTCGCTCGGCTTTCGCGACTATTTCGTTCGCTGCGAGATGCGTCGTGGGTGGATTCCCAGTCGCGTGACGATTGCATGCGACTGGCAGAGGAAGCCCTTGAGCATCACCACATTACCAAAGCGATGCTCAAACGCGACAAAGTGGCTGCCTCGCGAGCGATGAGCCAACATATTGCCGCGTCCGCTCGTTACTGGTCACGCGGTTGCGCAAGTTCGTAACCCAACTTACTTTGCTTTAAATTTTCCGATTACCCGAAAGGCAGTGACGATGAAATCATTTGCAATCGTACCCACCGAATCCGAACTGCAGTCGCTGGAGCGTGACTTGCACTTCTATCCGACCAGCAACGACACACCGAAGTATCTCAGCAAAGCTCAAGTCAATCACTTTAATCAACGCGGCTATGTTACTCCGCTGCAGATTTACGAGAGCGAAGAGATCTTGGCCATACGCAAGTACTTCGATGATCTGTTGGGCCGCGTGATGCAAGCGGGTGGTGACAGTTATTCGATCAGTTCGGCTCACATGAAATATGGGCCGGTGCATGACATTTTAAGCAACCCAACGATTGTAAACTATGTCAGCGATTTGCTTGGAGATAATGTCATTGGCTGGGGCTCGCATTTCTTCTGCAAGATGCCTGGCGACGGCAAATCGGTCGCGTGGCATCAAGACGCCAGCTACTGGCCTTTGTCGCCATCGAAAGCAGTTACTGTGTGGCTGGCTATTGATGACGCGGATGAAGACAACGCCTGCATGAAGTTCATCGCGGGCAGCCACCATCATGGTCACATGACATATCGTCCCAGCGATTCGTCCGACCACAATGTCTTGAATCAAACTATCGATAACCCAGAGCAGTATGGCGAAGTGGTCTGGAACCCGCTGCCGGCTGGGGCCGCGTCCATCCACGCAGATTTGCTGTTGCACGGCTCCGATGTCAATCGTTCCCACCGTCGACGCTGCGCATTAACCTTGCGATATTGCGCAGCCGAAGTCCATGCGGCGCTGGGCTGGAATGAGAAAGGCGTACAAGTACGTGGGCAGGATCCCCGCGGCCACTGGGCGAACGTCCCACGACCTACAGGCTCCTAGTGCAGCGACGAGGGCGATCCCGATAGTCGCGCTTTTTCTCAGTGAAATCCGATGCGATCGCTGCTATTTGTTGCCGATGCAATACAGCGACGAATCGGTCCGAATGAAGATCTGATTGCCTACGATAGCCAAGGAAGAGTCAATCGGTTCGCCCAGAGAATTGCTGGCCAAGATTTCCAAATCCGAGCCCGCTTTGATAACGACCGTCGTACCATTGCGGCCAGTAAAGTAGACGCGGTCGGCGGCGGCGACCGGAGAAGAATAAATCGTATCCAACCCATTCACTCGTGTCGGCTTCATGACTGTCTCGCCGGTCTTGGCATCGACGGCGGCGACCAGTGCGTTGTTCTGTTTGCAAAAATATAAAACGCCTTTATACAGTGCTGGCGAAGGGACATAGGGAGCAGCGTCGTTTCTGGTCCACGCAACCTTGGATGAGCCTGTCACATCGCCTTGGGAGTCCAGTGATATCGACTGAATCATATCGCCTCGATAGCCGGTCATGCAGATCACATGGTCCCCGAATAAGACGGGCGAAGGGATTGGGTTTTGGACTTGGCCACCCGCTTCCCAGATCAGCGAACCATCTTTAAGGTCATAACTGCGGACACGCGTGCCGTTGGTGATCACTTGCACGACACCCTTGTGTTCGACGATCAGCGGCGTGGCCCAAGTCGTCGGTTCATCGCGATTGACACGCCATTTTTCGCTGCCTGTTTTGGCGTCCAAAGCCACGATCATGGATTGACCTTCATGATCCCAAGGAATGATCAGCGTGTCATCGTGGAGTGCTGGTGTAGACCCTTCGCCAAATGCATTGCGAGTTTGCATTTTGCCCAATTTGGCGTCCCAGACCAGCTTGCCGTCCATGTCATAGCAGTAGATGCCTCGCGAGCCGAAGTCTGCATAGACGAATTTGCCATCGGTAAGTGCAGAAGAAGACGCAAAGGTGTTCGTCTGATGGCCAGCTTCGTGCGGCACTTCTTCGGCAGCAATCTGGCTCCATAGCATGTTGCCGCTGGAGCGATCGTAGCACAGGACCATGAATTGATAGGGCTGGGTGGGGGCGGGACCGCCGAAGCCACCGAATCCGCCGCCGCGTCGTCGCCCGCCGCCATCCGCCGGTGGTGCTGCATCCGCCGGTGGTGTTGCATCGGTGGCAGCACCGCTGGCGTCGCCCTTTTGGACCGCTGTGAGAATAAAGATTTTGTCGCCCCAAATGATTGGGGTGGAAGAACCTTTACCAGGCACATCCGCTTTCCAAATCACGTTCTCAGTGGTGCTCCAAGTCAGCGGCAGATCGGTTGCAGAGGACGCGCCGCTGCCATCGGGGCCGCGCCATGGATTCCAGTTTTCAGCTCGAGCCCAGTCGCCGCTGGTGATACAACTCAATAACAGTGCTACAATGCTCAAATAACGCATGGCATCTCCTTTGGGATTTGCTGTAGAAGCATAAAATGTCGACTCAAAAGGCGGTTGGGACGTTGTCGCAATTGCCGACGCAGAACCAAGCAGTATAACTTTTTTGAGCGATCTTGTTACGACTGTCCTCATTCGCATGACGCTAGGTCCATCGTTTCCAAACCCATGACAGCAGTAAAACTCCCGGTTGCCGTTCTAATTTCTGGTGGAGGTTCGACGCTGAAAAACTTGCTAGACCGGACGCAAAGCGGACAACTTGCGGTCGATATACGCTTGGTCATCTCGTCGCGGGCCGAGGCGGGTGGTTTAGCGTATGCAAGCCAAGCTGGAATTCGCTCCGAAGTGATACGCCGCAAGGATTTTGCAAGCGCAGAAGCTTTTCGAGATGCTAATTTCGCATCGATCCGTCAGGCCGAATGTGAGCTAGTGGTCATGGGCGGCTATCTGCAGCACTTACTTATTCCGGATGACTACAATAACCGCGTGATCAATATCCATCCGTCGCTGATACCTGCTTTTTGCGGTCAGGGCTACTATGGGTTGGCGGTGCACCAAGCAGCCGTGAATTATGGAGTTAAAGTGAGTGGATGTACCGTGCACTTTGTCGATAATCAGTTTGATCATGGGCCGATTATTGCCCAGGCCGTGTGCCAGGTAAGCAGCAGCGACTCTGCAGACGAATTGCAACAACGAGTGGGGCAGCTTGAACGAGAATTATTGCCGCAAGTCGTACAAGCCATCAGCCTGGGACACATTGCCGTCAGCGCGGGGTCGCGCATGGTGCAGTGGTCTGGCAAGGAGTTAACTTAGACTGGGAGATCTACGCATGGGACGACGCCGAAAATCGAGCTCCGCAGGCTCTACATCCCTTTTGCTACCGCTGATTTTTTTGTCGCTGTTCTTCTGTGCTGGCGCCGCCTTTTTTGTCACGCTGTTTGCATTACCAGTCTGGCGGATGCAACAATCCAGCGGCTGGAAACAAACGACAGCGGTGATTGACCAATCGGAAATTCGCAGCAAAAGGGGCGATAAATCGGTAACCTATGCGCCGGTGGTCAAGTACCGATACTTTGTCGATGGCCAGCAGTTTACTGGCGACCAGTTGTGGTTTCGCATGGCGAACGTGAACAGCCGCAAGGAGCTGTCGGAAGTGATGCGTCCCTACAAAAAAGGGGCGGAAGTTGATTGCTTTTACGACCCCGACCAACCAGCCAAAAGCGTATTGCTCCGCACCGCCTCCCCGGGTTGGCCGGCTATCCTATTGCCGGGTATGTTCATGGGAATTCCAATTCTGATAGGCTGGAGCTTGTTAGCTGCGCGAGCCAAGCAACATTCAACTTCGCAAACTGGTCGCGCAACGCAACGCCCCACTCCTCAAACCGAGGCTTTTTCAATGAACGCATTTCGTGATGGCTTTGGCGGTACGAGCGGCCCTGCTCAACCCTCGCAAGTCTTTGAGTCACGTTTTTGTGCAACGGAAGCAAATGACCCTTTCGGAGACCAGCCGCATTTGCTGAAGTCGCAATCGGGCAGGGTATCGACTTTCGCCATCTTGATGTTTGTGGCGTTGTTTTGGAACGGTATTACTTTCGCGGTCATGTTTGGATTCCTCAGCGCAGGCAAAGTGGCGTATTTTGCATTGCTGATCTTGATCCCATTTGTCTTGATTGGACTGGGGCTATTGCTTGCTGCGGGCTACTACTTCTTGAAGATCTTCAATCCTAAACCTGCGGTCGTTTGTTCACAAAGCTTGATTTATCCGGGCAGCGAATTTGAATTGAGCTGGACGTTCTCGGGACGAAGCGGATCGTTGCGTGGCGTGAAAGTCAAACTGTCTGGCGTAGAGACGGTCACTTACCGCATGGGGACTTCCACACGCACGGAAACCAACCAGTTTCATGACCAGGAATTGATCACCACCAGCGATCAACAGGAGATTTCCGAAGGCTTTGTACTGGCCAAAATCCCCGATAACACGATGCATACTTTCACAGCCAAGAACAATAAAGTCCAATGGTATGCAGAGATTATCGGCGAAATTAAGAACTGGCCCGACGTACATGAAAAGTACGAGCTAACGATCTATCCTCCACGCATTCCTTCATAATCCTTGCTGCGGACCCATTCAAATGTTGCACCTCCAAAATCGCAAACCAATCGTTACGAAACAACCTGCCACCCGCGCGCGATTAAAGGCTTTATCAGCCGCAGCCAACACAGAATTGACGATCACCGATTCGCCGGTCGGACTATTACGCATCAAGACACAGGGGGGGGCGTTGGTTGAATTAAGCTTTCTCGGCTTTGAAAGCCACGACACCTTAGACGCTCAAGCGACGCAATCGATCAGTGCAGAGAGCGCCGTCAATCGATCGCAAACGCTGAAGGATGTCCAGGCATTTTTGGCGGCTTATTGGGCAGGCGATCACCGTGCGTTTGCAGGCACCATGGATTTGTCGTGTGGTACCGAATTCCAGCAGCAAGTTTGGCGGGAACTGTCCAAGATACCCTTTGCTCGCACCACGACTTATCGTCAGGTTGCGGTAGCCATTGGGCGTCCGACGGCCGTCCGTGCGGTAGCCAATGCGATTGGCAGGAACCCAATCGTCATCATCGTTCCGTGCCATCGAGTCATTGGCAGCGATGGATCATTGACAGGATTTGCGGGAGGGCTGGCGTGCAAGGCCGCGCTGCTGCAACATGAGCGACCCTCGCAATTGTTCTAGCAGGTCGCTTTCCCTCGACGATCGCTTAACTCTTGGCGTGACTGAAGGCGGCTGCAGCAAACCCCAGCAAGTCGCCAATCTCTTTGGATCGCACCTTCATCGGTTCAAAGTTATGAGCCAGCGAGCTCAGCTCTAGCAAGGATGGCGCGATCCCCATCGGCCGCAAACCTTGAGGCATACGCTTGAGCAGTTCTTGCAAGGCCTCGTCGTATCGTCCGATGCGAGCCAATAGATCAACGTACGTTTCAATCGCAATGGTGCCAACTTCGTCCGTCGGCAACTCTTCTGCTTTGCGCAAAAACAGTTGCAAACCTTGATCCACTTTATCGCCCAGCAGCGCACGAAAAAATGCGATAGACATTGGGTATAAAGGCTCAAAGGGCTCTTCGCTGTTGTACTGATATTGCTGGTGCAAATGCCTGCCATAGACCGCTAGATCCAAAGCAAGCTTCAGCGTATCTGGATCGTCCAGTACGCGTGCGAATCGAACGGTGGAAGCGATATGCGTTGTATCCAGGTGGTACGCTCCCCCTTGAAGCAAGCTTGGCCTGGCGATCAAGATCGACTCCAGGTCCAATTCGCTTGGCAGATTCCCTTCGCGGCGCTTGATGTCCTCGATCACGTTTTGAAGCACTTCGCGGTGCACCTGTTTGACCAGCACGCCCACGGCTGCTTGCTGGTCCGTTCGCCCGCGCATGGCAACGACGGCATCCATCATCGTGATCGTGTTGCAGGTACCGCGATGTTGTAAGCTGATTTCAGTGCCGCGACCTGGATCGATACCTTCTTGCACCAGCAGAGCCAGCATCGTGTCGAGGTTGTCGTCGGTGACGGCCACGTCCTGCAGAGCTTCGGCCGCGGCAGGCATATCTGCGACGGCTCGCATGTACATCCAGCCTTCTTCCAGTCTGCCTTGGCGCAGCATTTTAGCACCGACTTCGCGACATGCTTCTAGCAGCCCGCGCTCCAGCGCATCGTTTTGTTCTGAAGTTCCTGGCGACTCGCTTTCGGCAGCCACCGGTGACAATCCTAGCTGGATGCGGAGTCGCATTTTGATGGCTTCGAAGAGTTCGGTGAGTTGATTTGTTTTGCGATAGTGCTCCACCAGCCAATCGGCAGCCGCGAGGGGGCCCAGGTCGGCGGTGATTTGCTCAATCGTCTCAACAGGCGAACTGTTCATGGGGATGCTGCTGTTTTCGTAAAGGAAGCTTGGCTTTTCGGCCAAGTGTCGTGGGGGTTGATGATCGTGATATGGAAGTCGTAGAATCTTACGCGGTTTTCATCCATTCGACGAGCTTAGGCCGAGGGCATTTATGAGCAACGTACACAGAAAACTTCACTTTGACACCCTAGAGCAAGCGATGGCCGAAGCGGAGCGATTGGCCGCAATCGAAACCACGACCTCGGGCAGCTATTCCTTTGGCCAAATCGCTGAACATCTCGCCAGAACGCTGGATGTCGTAACAGGCACCACGGGTGGGCCGCCGGTGCCGTGGTTTGTCAAAACCCTGGCTGGTTTGATAAAAAACTCGGTCATCAACAAACCAGCCAAGCCTGGATTCAAGCTACCCAAGGGGGCTCAATCCTTCTTGTGGCCCGACCAGGAAGTAACCCAAGAAGCTGGCATGACTCATTTGCGTCAAGCGTATCAGCGATTTATGGCCACCAAGGAGTTTCCGAAGCATCCGATTTTCGGGAGCATGACTTTCCAGCAGCATCACCAATTGCAATGCCGGCACTTCGAGCTGCATCTGGGATTTGTATGCCCCAAATAGCAGTTTCCCTTGGTTTTTGAGCGACGCTACACGATTGCGATTAAGGGTAAGAGCTGCGAGGACAGGAAAACTTTATCGATCCTCGCGAAGATTCACGCATTAGCTGGCATTGCGATTAGGAAAATGTTTTTCGAAAGCAGTTTTTCCCCATTGACTAGATGGGGGCCCGTTCGTATCCTCTTCCGCTCTTGCAAAGCGAGTTGTCGCGGTCTCCCGTCATTACAGACGGGGGCGTTTCCTGGATGAGTCCTTGGGAGCTGGCAAGGCTTTTGAGTTTGTTCGCATTTTTGAAGGTAGATTTAACGTGTCTGCAGGTTCGCACGAAGTGATTCGAATTCGGATGGAAGCTTATGACCATGCCGTATTGGATCAAAGCGCTCTTGAGATCGTTGAGACCGCAAAACGCACTCACTCGGAAGTCCATGGCCCGATCCCATTGCCAACGCGTATCGAAAGATACACGGTTCTCTCCGGTCCAAACATCGACAAAAAAGCTCGTCAGCAATTTGAAATTCGCACTCACAAACGATTGATTGATATCAAGCAAGCGACGGCTCGAACGATCGAGGCGCTGAACAAGTTGAGCTTGCCTGCAGGGGTTGACATTAAGATTAAAGCAACCTCGCGCTAGATCCCGTTTGTAAGTGATTTTTTGGTTCCCGACTTCCAGTTAAATTAAACAATATGGCGTGGAAGTCTGGTGGGTAACCCTCCAGTGCCTATCGAATTAACTTCTCGATGGGGCATCGATGGAAAAGCGGCGTGTTCGTCGTTGTGTCTGTCGTTGTAAAGCATTGGTTAGGTCCCGCTAGGCAATGCGATCGACAGGATTACTGACGATGACAAAAGGTATACTCGGCCGTAAGGTCGGCATGACGCAAATATATTTAGAGGACGGTTCTGCCGTTCCTGTCACCGTTATCAAGGCTGGTCCTTGCAGTGTTTTGCAGGTCCGTACTGTTGATCGTGATGGTTACTCCGCCGTGCAGCTAGGCTTTGAGGATCTTCCTCGCCGGCTTGCCAGTCGAGCTCAGCGTGGCCATGTGGCTGCGATTGGTTCGAAGCGATCTTCTAGGAATTCTGGCGTTGAGGCTCCCGCGAAAGCTGGTTGTGAGCCCAAGCGTTTTATTCGCGAATTGCGTACCGAGTCGCCTGAAGTGGCGGTAGGTGCGGAGGTCAAGGTTGACGTTTTGGCGGGTGTCAAGGCGGTTGACGTGACTGGCATCACCAAGGGCTGCGGTTACAGCGGTGTCATGAAGCGGCATAATTTCGCTGGTCAGCGAGCAACGCACGGTGTCAAGAAGGTGCATCGTCATCCAGGGGGTACTCAAGCGGGTACGTATCCAGGGCGAACGATCAAAGGTCGCAAGATGGCCGGTCGTTATGGTGGTGATCAGATGACAGCTCGTAACCTAAAGGTGGTGCGAGTTGACGCCGAAAACAATTTGTTGCTGGTGCATGGTGCTGTGCCTGGTGCTGCTGGTGGGTTTGTGATTGTTCGCGAGACGAATAAGGTTGGTTAATCCAAAATGGTAACGCTTCCAATTTTTGATATGGCGGGAACGCAGGTTGGTGACGTGGATGTTGATCCTCGCCAAATTGCACCGAAGGTAACAAAGCAGTTGATGCACGACGCGGTGGTGATGTACTTGGCGAATCAACGCCAGGGTGGCAACAAGACCAAGACGCGTGGTGAGGTATCTGGCTCGACAAAGAAGATGTATCGACAGAAGGGCACCGGTAATGCGCGTGCTGGCTCAAAGCGTAGCCCTGTTCGTCGAGGTGGTGGTCATGCGAATGCACGGCAGCCGCGGTCGTATTATTATCGATTGCCTCGCAAGGCCGTTCAGGCCGCTACGCGAATGGCGATAGCATCGAAAATTGAGAGCGGTGCGGTGGTGTTGGTCGACAAGTTGTCGTTCGATGCTCCCAAGTGCAAAACAATGTTTGCTGCGATGCAGGCCCTTGGCGTTGCTGGAAGCACAGCGACCGTCGCGACTGCTTCGCTGGATCGAAATGTTTATTTGAGTGGCCGGAATATACCGGGCGTGACAGTTTCGCCGGTGTCCGATCTGAACGCGTTGAATGTCTTGCGTCCTCGCAAGTTGGTTTTGACTCGCGACGCTTTGGATGCGTTGTTGGCCAGATCGACCGCGAAGGCTGATGCGAAGGAGAATGGCTAGTCATGGCTGCGAAGGTACAGAGAAAGCCCTTGCCGGGCTACGAGTTGACGTTGCACCAAGTGGTGATTCGTCCGTTGGTGACCGAGAAGGGTGTGCATAAAGCATCTCGATTCAATCGATATGCTTTTGAGGTTCATCCTGCAGCGACCAAAGATCAGATCAAAGCGGCTATTGAAGAGTTGTTCAATGTGCGGGTGAAGGGTGTTGCAACCCAGAACCGGCTTGGCAAGTCTCGCCGTTACAAGATGAAGCAAGGCATGACGAAAGCTTGGAAGAAGGCGATTGTCAAACTGCATGAAGAAAGCAAATTGGAGTTCTTCTAAGCCTTACGGAATAAGTACAGCTAGTAGTTTAGTGCTGCTTTTGGGAATAAGACGATGGGTATTCGAGTTTACAAACCAACTTCACCAGGTCGCCGCAATGCGAGTGTCAGCGATTTTGCTGAATTAACTCCGGGCGCAAAGCCAGAGAAGTCGTTGATGAAGCGACTGAAGCGGCATGGTGGGCGGAACAACCAAGGTAAGATTACGGTTCGACACCGCGGCGGTGGTCACAAGCAATTGTACCGCATGATCGATTTCCATCGAACAAAAGATGGGATTGAGGCCAAAGTGGATTCCGTGCAGTACGATCCAAACCGATCGGCTCGGATTGCGTTGCTGGTGTACCAAGACGGTGAGAAGCGATATGTGATCGCACCGGACGGTATGAAGGCTGGGCAAGTAGTCCAAAACGGGGCGGATGTCGCTCCTGTGGCTGGTAACTGCATGCCTATGAAGAATATCCCACCGGGGACAGAAATTTGCTGTATCGAGATTCAGCCAGGGCGCGGTGCGATGCTGTGTCGATCGGCTGGGACATCGGCAGTGTTAATGGCTCGCGAAGGCACTTGGGCTCAGTTGCAATTGCCAAGCGGCGAAGTGCGACGCGTGCCTAATCGTTGCCGAGCGACGATTGGCAAGGTAAGCAATCCCGATCACGATGCAGTAGTTATTGGTAAAGCGGGACGTAATCGCTGGAAGGGTATCCGACCAACGGTTCGCGGTACTGCGATGAATCCGCATGACCATCCGCACGGTGGTGGTGAGGGTCGAACCAAGGGTGGTCGTCATCCTGTGAGTCCGACCGGCAAGCCAGCCAAGGGTGGTGCGACTCGTCGTCCACGCAAGCCATCGAATAGTTCGATCATTCGTCGCCGCAAGTCGGTACGCTATGGTCAGTTGATTTTGAAGTAATTTTCCGAAATGGCCTGTGGTCAACGCAGGCGGTAGTTGTTAATCGCGAGATACGAGTTCATACATGGGACGTTCAACCAAAAAAGGGCCGTTTGTTGATCCGAAGTTGTTTGCCAAGTTTAGCAAGATTGGCAATACCGCTCCGATCACCACGTGGGCTCGCCGTTGCACGATAGTGCCAGAGTTTGTTGGAGCTACTTTTATGGTGCACAACGGACGACAGCATGTGAAAGTGTTGGTTACGGAAGATATGGTTGGGCACAAGCTGGGTGAGTTTGCCCCGACGCGGACGTTCCGTGGTCATGGTGGCAAGGGCGGTAAGAAGTAGTTGTCCGACGTGAGTTGGGCTGCGGCTGATTGGTTGTTGATTGATTTTTGATTTACTGATGGGAATTTAGGGGCAAGGTAATCATGGCGTTCAAAGCGACGCATCGTTACGCTCGAATTAGTGCACGCAAGGTGCGGCCGTTGGCCAATCTGGTGCGTGGCAAGTTCGCAGATGAAGCGATCGAGATCCTGCGTTATCAACCACATCGTGGCGCACGCATGTTGGAAAAAGTGTTGCTGAGTGCAATTGGCAATGCTCAAGATCCGGATCAGAACAATGGACAGTCGTTCGCGGCTAGAGATCTGGTCGTGACCGAAGCGCATATCGATGGCGGACCGATGTTCAAGCGTTTTCAGCCACATGCACGTGGTCAGGCGTTTGGCATTTTGAAGCGTACGGCGCACATTACGGTCAGCTTGAATTTATTGGATGAAGGCGCATAGGTAAAAGTAACCATGGGACAAAAAGTAAATCCAATCAGTTTTCGCACCGGTATCGTCACTGGCTGGAAAAGCCGCTGGTATGCTGGGAAGAAGGATTTTGCGGAGCTTCTGATTGAAGACCATAAGATTCGCAACTTCATCAAGAATCACCCTACGAAACAAAATTATCGTCAGGCGGGAATCGATCGTATTGAGATCGAGCGAACTCGCGACGAAGTCCGAGTGATCTTGTTTGTGGCCAAGCCAGGCTTGATCATCGGCAAGAAGGGTACGGAAGTCGAAGTTCTGCAGGAAGAGTTGCAGAATTTGATTGGCCGACGCGTCAACTTGAAGATTGAAGAGCTGTCGCGGCCCGAAATTTATGCACAGTTGATTGCGGAAGACATTGCCAACCAGTTGGTCCGTCGCAGCAGTTTCCGTCGCACGATGAAGCGAGCGATTGAAACGACGATGGATGCTGGGGCTAAGGGCATCAAGATTCAAATGTCGGGACGTTTGGGTGGAGCAGAAATGGCTCGTTGCGAAAAAGGCAACGCAGGCGCTCTGCCGCTCAGCACGATTCAGGCGAAGATCGACTATGGTTTCGCTGAGGCTTCCACGCCTCAGGGGAACATTGGTATTCAGGTATGGGTTAATCAAGGTTCTTACGCGGGAGACGCTAACGATGGCGCTGATGCCCAAACGGGTCAAGCATCGAAAAAGCCAAAGAGGACGTATAAAAGGTAACGCAACCCGCGGTAACACGGTTGTCTTCGGTGAGTGGGGTCTGCAAAGCGAGCAAGCAGGCTGGATCAAAGCGACGACAATTGAAGCGGGACGCATTGCGGCTAACCAATACGTACGTGGCGAAGGTAAACTTTATATTCGAATTTTTCCTGATAAGCCGGTTTCATCGAAGCCGCTGGAAACTCGAATGGGTAAAGGTAAAGGCGAGCCAGATTACTGGGTGGCTGTGGTTCGGCCAGGAACGGTCTTGTACGAATTAGGTGGTGTCAGTGAGCAACAAGCGAAAGTTTGCTTTGCCCGTCTGGCAGCCAAAATGCCGATCAAGGTCCGTTTGGTTCGACGACGCCCTATGTAATCGCGGTGTGCTTGGTGCATGCTGTCAGTTCAGCATGATAAAGGTTTGAGAGAAGATGAATATTCGAGAATTGCGAGAGATGAGCGACGAGCAGTTGGAAGCAACTGCTAAAGAGGCCGCGGAAAATATTTTCCGAATGCGTATTCAAGCGCAGACGGAACGTAACGATGCGACCAATCAAGTTCGAAAGAACCGTCGACTGATCGCCAAGGTACGAACGCTGCAAAATGAGCGCACGAAGGTCTAGAGCCTCAAACGTTGCGATCATTGGTAGCAAGCCAATTGATAATTTTGATACCCGCCGAGACGGGCTTGTTGAAGTCGACAAGCTGCGTGCTGCGGGACGCGGAGTTCGCTCTGCTAGAGTTACTGTTAAGTTTTTGTTGAAGTAGACAACACTATGCCACGTCGAATTTTAGAAGGGATTGTGACCAGCGATCGCGCGAGCAAAACGCGTCGAGTGGAGATCCCTCGTTTGGTTCGTCACCGTCAGTATTCCAAGACGATCAGTCGCAAGACTGTTTGCCATGTACATGATGAGAACAACGAATCAGCGGTAGGTGATCGCGTTCGGATCGAAGAGTCCCGACCGCTTTCCAAGTTGAAGCGTTGGACACTGGTCGAAGTGCTTGAAAAGAGCAAGGCCGTGGACGTGGCAGCGTTGCGACTCGCACGAGCTCAGAAATATGACGCCAGTGACGTCACGATGGGCGAATTGAAAAACAGCGATCAACCCACACAAGAGTAAGGTCGGAGTAAAAGATTAGCCATGATCCAACAAGAATCAAGATTAGCGGTTGCTGACAATACGGGTGCACGAGAAGTAATGTGCATCAAGGTATTGGGTGGCACGCGACGCCGATACGCAAGTATTGGCGATACGATTATTTGCTCCGTCAAGAGCGTAATCCCAGGTAGTGAAATCAAGAAGAAGGCTGTCGTACGAGCGGTAATCGTGCGGACCAAGCAGCCTTGCCGTCGCGCCGATGGAAGCTACATCCGCTTCGATTCCAACGCAGTAGTGTTGATCGACAAGGACAGCAACCCGCGTGGCACGCGTATTTTCGGTGCAGTTGCTCGCGAATTGCGTGAGCGATCTTTCACCAAAATCGTCTCTCTAGCCAGCGAGGTGGTTTAAGCATGTTATTTCGAGTCAATGATACGGTCAGGGTCATCGCAGGTCGCGATCGAGGCCAGACTGGCAAGATTTTGAAGGTAGACCGCGAGAAGAATCGCGTGGTTGTCGAAGGTGTTGCGAAGACTTACAAGCACGTGAAGAAGTCGCAACGCAACCCGCAAGGGGGACGCCTGTCCCGCGAGTCAGCCATCGATGCATCCAATGTGATGTTCGTCGAAGAGGCGACTGGCACTCCGGTTCGTCTGGGTGTGCGTTACTTGGCTGATGGCAGCAAAGAGCGTTTTTCAAAGAAGAGCGGCAAGACGGTTGATACGATCGCTCCACCGCGATCGCGATACGCCAAAAGTTCATAAGTTTATTAACAATTAAGTGACATGTCGGTGGCGTGTTGAACGACACCGACCGCTGTTGTGTTTACAGGTTCTCCGATGGCACCTCGATTACAAGAACGTTACGAAAAAGAGATTCGCAGTGCACTGCAGGCGCAGTTGGGTATTGTAAACCCAATGGCGATCCCGCGCATTTCGAAGATTGTTGTCAACATGGGTGTTGGCGAAGCGATGCAGGATAAGAAGTACCTGGAAGTTGCAATCGATGCAATGGCGGAGATCACCGGTCAAAAACCTTTGACCACGATCGCTCGCAATTCGATTGCCGGCTTCAAGTTACGTGAAGGAGCTGCGATTGGTTGTAAAGTAACCCTTCGCGGGGCACGGATGTACGAGTTCCTTGACCGGTTGATTGCGGTGGTTTTGCCTCGAGTGCGTGACTTCCGTGGAATATCGCGGACGGCCTTCGATGGTCGTGGAAATTATTCACTAGGGTTGTCCGAGCAATTGGTTTTCCCCGAGTTGAATCCTGATAAGTACACTCGTCAGCAAGGCATGAATATCACAATCGTGACGACCGCCAAATCGAATGCTGATGCGTTTGCATTGTTAGAGATGGTAGGACTTCCATTCCGAGCCCCGCGTGTCAAAGCGGCCTCGTAGTGGCGGATGTTGGTAGACCATGTTTGGTCTGTTTAAATTGTTTATTTTGTTGTTACTCCTAACCTAATCGGATAATAGAAGTCGTGGCCAGCAAGAGTAAAATTGCGAAAGCGAATCGTCAGCCGAAGTTTTCGACACGACGGGAAAACCGTTGTAAATTGTGTGGTCGACCAAGAGCGGTTTATCGCAAGTTTGGCATTTGCCGAATCTGCTTCCGCAACTTGGCAGACAAAGGTCTGATTCCGGGTGTACGTAAGGCTAGCTGGTAACGTAGGAGCATTGAAAACCGATGATGACTGACCCTGTTGCGGACATGTTAACCCGCATTCGAAACGCAGTTCGAGTTGAACGCCCCTACGTTGATATGCCAGTTTCTCGCATTCGACGGGGTGTAGCAGAAGTGCTCAAGCGCGAAGGCTACATTTGGGATTACGCTGAAGTAGAAGCGACACCTGTCAAGCAACTTCGCATTGAATTGAAATACGGCCCTAACGGTGAGCGTATTATTCAGTCGGTACGCCGAGTGAGCAAACCGGGACGTCGGGTTTACACCAAGTGTGCAGACTTGCGACCCGTAATGAATGGACTAGGAATCTCCATCGTGAGTACCTCACGCGGAGTATTCAGCGATCGCGAAGCTCGACAACATAAGCTTGGCGGTGAAGTGTTGTGTGAGATCAGCTAGCCAAAAAGTCGTATTGTGCGATTGGCAGCTTGGTGGTCGAATTTCCAAGTTGGATAGACTTGCAACGTTTGTAGTAAGAAGTTTGGAATCATGTCCCGTATCGGAAAAAAACCAGTAGCGGTTCTGGATGGCGTTAAAGTAAGCGTCGCCAATCGCGTTATCAACGTGGAAGGGCCTTTAGGCACGCTGAGCTTTGAGCATCGGCCTGAGGTTCAAGTTGCAGTCGAGGAGGATGGCAAATCCGTGGTGGTGAGCCGCGAATCCGACTTGCGAACACCGCGTGAATTGCATGGATTGACCCGTGCGTTGATCAACAACATGATCGTCGGTGTCAAGAATGGTTACGAGAAGAAACTTGAAATCATCGGTGTCGGTTATTTGGCGGCCATCAAGGGTAAGGTTCTGCAGTTGCGAGTTGGTTTCGCCAACGAGCTGGAACGCGATATCCCTGAAGGTTTGCAAGTAACTTGTCCAGACCAAACACACGTGGTGATCAAAGGTGTTGACAAGCAATTGGTCGGCCAGTTTGCAGCCGAAATTCGATCGTTGCGTAAGCCAGAGCCATACAAGGGCAAGGGCGTTCGCTATCAGGGCGAAGTTGTCAAGTTGAAGGCTGGTAAGAGCGCGACCTAGTCGGGCTAGTTTCCTTATTTTTTATTGTAGTATTCGACGGTTGAAATCATGGATTATCGCAAGACGCTAGGTGCACAACGGCAGCGCCGCAAGTTTCGCGTCCGTAACAAAATTTGCGGCAGCGCAGAACGTCCCCGCATGGCTGTATATCGTTCACTGGCGAATTTGACAGTGCAAATCATCGATGACGCACAGGGCAAAACATTGGTCTCCGCGAGCACGCGAGAAAAGGCATTGCGTGACCAGTTGGGATACGGTGGCAATTGCAAGGCCGCTGAGCAACTGGGCAAGATCGTCGCTGAGCGAGCTGTTGCAGCGGGAATCAAGGCTGTTGCGTTCGACCGAGGCTCAAGCCGCTATCACGGTCGTTTGGCAGCACTGGCAGAAGCCGCTCGGGCTAGTGGTTTAGACTTCTAATTTTGATTTAGCATAGGTATTCGGAATGAGTGCAGCAGTATCCACAGAAAATAACCAAGGCGACTTGATCGACCGCGTGCTGAAGATCAAGCGATGCGCGGCAGTCGTTAAAGGCGGTCGTCGGTTCAGCTTCGCTGCACTGGTGGTCGTCGGTGATGGTAAAGGGCGCGTTGGACATGGCTACGGCAAGGCCAACGAAGTTCCCCCCAGCGTTGCGAAGGCTCAAAAGCAAGCGTCACGCGAAATGATTTCGATTCCAATCGTCAATGGCACGATCCCACACGCAGTCAAGGGACGCTACGGCGCTGCCTTGGTTCTGTTGCTACCGGCCAGCCCTGGTACTGGGATCATTGCCGGTCCAGCAGTGCGATCGGTTTGTGAAGCTGCCGGTATCCACGATATTTTGACTAAGAGCTTCCGCTCCAACAATCCAACCATCCTGGTCAAGGCGACTTTCGATGCCTTGCAAAAACTGAGAACTCGCGAAGATATCGCTCGATTACGAGGAGTTAGCTTGTAATGAATGAACACGAAGTACACGACGGCATTTTAGCCAATAAGAAACGCAAGCGAATTGGACGTGGGGTCGGTTCCGGAATCGGTAAGACTTCCGGTCGCGGACGCGATGGTCACAAGTCTCGTAGCGGTTACTCACGCCATCCAATTTTCAATGGCGGCGATTTGCCGATGGTTCGCCGGATTCCAAAACGTGGTTTTCACAACCGATTTGCGTCGACTGTGTTCGCCATTAATGTTGGCGAATTGAACGACGCGTTCGACGGTACCCAAGAGATCAATGCCAAACTGATCCGCAGCAGCGGGTTGGTGAAGGTAGTAAGCGACGAGATCAAGATTCTCGGCGAAGGGGAAGTTACCAAGCCGCTGAATGTGGTCGTCACTCAGATTTCCGAATCTGCCAAGCAGAAGATCGAGCAAGCAGGTGGCACGGTGAAAGTCGTCGCTGCCAGGAAGAGCATTCGTCAGCGAATGTTGGCGAAGAAAGCTAAGCAACAGCAAGCGTAGTGTTCCGCAGTGCCAAAGTGCTGCAGAAAACTCCACCCGTCTACGCCATTCTCTAAGGATGGCAATTGACAGCTAGCGAGTCGGCAGCTTAGCTTAACGGCTCTTGGTTGCTGCAACGCTCGCCATTAGGATTTTTGTAGTCTTCGGATAGGCACTTGCCCATGTTAGAAAAATTGCGGGTCGTTTTCACGATTCCAGAACTTCGTAAGAAGATCTTCTTGACGCTTGCACTGCTAGCGGTGTATCGCGTTGGTTACCAAATTCGGTTGCCAATCCTTAGCCCGACCATGGCCGATAACGGCAGTGATTTGGCTTCGTTTCTCGATCGCGTCGCCGTTTTCGCCGCGGTAGATCTGCGAACCTTGACCATTTTCGGTCTCGGGATTATGCCATACATCTCCGCGAGCATTATTTTCCAGTTGTTAGGCACCGTTTGGAAGCCGATTGAACAACTGAGGAAAGAAGGCCCTGCGGGCATGAAGAAGATCAACAATTACACTCGCTACCTGACGGTGGTGATTTGCCTAGTGCAAAGCTGGGTTTACTTGGGCATTATGACCCAAACCGGTGGTGGTGCACGCGTATCGGAACAATTCTTTTCCGGCAGCAGCCTGTCCTTGGGCTGGCAGATCACCAGTGTCGCCATCATGACGTGCGGAACGATGTTCCTGATGTGGTTGGGCGAACAGATAGACGAATACGGGATCGGCAACGGAATAAGTCTGCTGATCATGGCAGGGATTTTGGCTCAAATGCCGAAAGCGCTTTGGGATCTCCGCAGCAACATGTCATTCAACCTGAGCGGGATGAGCAGCGGCCAAATTGGCCCCGACGTTTTGATCGTTCTTGGAATCTTGTTTGTGGTAGTGGTCTTTGCCGTGGTCTTTATCACAATGGCCCAGCGGCGGATTCCTACGCAGTCGGCTAAGCATGTGCGTGGTCGCCGCGTGTATGGTGGCACAAAGCAGTACTTGCCACTCCGCATCAACCAGGCAGGGGTGATGCCGATCATTTTCGCGAGCAGCTTGCTGCTGATTCCAAGTGCACTGTTAGGCTTCTTGGCCAACAGCATGTATAGTGATACCGGATTTTTGGCTACATTGTCCGGCTTCTTCCGCGCTGGTGCCAACTCGCTTCAGAACCAATCCAGTTTAGCGTACAACGTATTGTTCGTTGCTTTGATTTTCTTCTTCTGCTTCTTCTGGACCAGCATTACGTTCAATCCAAAGGAAATCACCGAGAACTTGAAAGACCACGGAACGTTTATTCCGGGGTACCGACCGGGTAAGAGAACGGCCGATTATTTGGAAAAAGTAATGGTTCGCATTACCTATGTCGGCGCGTCGTTCCTCGCGCTGGTTGCGATTGTTCCGACGTTGATTACGGGACAGTTTAATGTCACGTACAACGTTGCGGCTTTCTATGGTGGAACTGGTTTGCTGATCGCAGTCAGCGTCGCATTTGATCTGATCCAAAAGATCGATTCGCACCTGTTGATGCGTAACTACCGTGGTCTGCTGGAATCCTGATCGCTTGCGATAGAAGGGCCGCCTTGGGATGCGGATCATATTCATCGGGCCTCCTGGGGCTGGCAAAGGCACGCAATGCAAGCGACTGATTGAAAAGTTTGGCATTCCGCATTTGTCGACGGGCGAGATGCTGCGAGAAGTCCGCCAGCAGGATACCGCTTTAGCGCGGTGGATCGCTTCTTATATTGACGCAGGGCGGTTAGCTCCCGACCATTTGGTAATGAGAATCGTCGCCAATCGGATCAAGCGAGACGACTGTGCGAAAGGAGCATTGTTTGACGGAATGCCAAGGACTCTGATTCAGGCCCAGATGCTGGATGATTTGTTGGCCGAGCAGAACTGGAAAATCGATGTAGCCGTCGAACTTGCGGTTGATGAAACCGAATTGATCAATCGTTTGCTCAAGCGGGCGGAGATTGAAGGCCGGCATGATGATACGTACGACACGATACGTGAACGTTTGCATGTCTTTTACACGCAAACCGCTCCCTTGACCGACTTTTACGCTCGGCAAGGAAAACTGGTCAAAATTAATGGGATGAATGATCCTGACACAGTTTTTAATGACATTCTGGCTGGAGTTCAGCCTTTTCAGGGCTAGCGAACACCTAAGTCCTTTTCATTAGGCGAGTTGCGTCTTTGCCTCTAGCCAAAAAATGAATGCAATTGCCGTTCCTCTGGACGATTAATCTATATTAAGGTGTGAGAAGTCCACGGATAAAGGAACTTCTGCGGCCCCCCTGCGTCCAAGTTTGCGTGAGGGCAGCCCAAGATTGGCAGTTCCCTTTCGTAGGTCCCCCCCGTCTCCTGTTCGCGTTTCCTTTTTTCTGCTTGTTGTGTTTCCATGAGTTCGCCCCCTACTGATATCGAAGAGCTGCTCACCGGCTTGCTGGACGGTCAGTTAAGCGATGCCGAGCGGGCGGACATCGAGAGGCGTTTGGCTGACGATAGCGAATTGCGTGACAGGTTCTCTGTGTTACGAGCCAATAGGGACTGGCTAATGGGAGCTCCCTCGGTGCCGTCACCGCGATTTCATACATCCATTGTTGCCCAAGCGCGAGCTCGCGGGGAATCCGAGGGTGAACTGCCTGTCTGGTTGGCGGTAGCCAAATCGCAGCGAACCGCATTGCCCAAGGCAACCGAGCGGCCGTCTCGCATGACTATTTTTGCAGTGGCTGCAAGCCTGCTGTGTTTGTTGGCCGGCGGTTTGGTTTACTGGCAAGCCACTCGGTCAGGTCAGCAAGGCTCGATGCAATTGGCGAGCGATCAGACTAGCGACCAACCATTGCCGAAAAGTGTTGACTCTAATGCCGCCGACCAGCTTCGTCAGCCACAGAGTAGTGTCGCGGTACAAGAGCCTGTCCCTCAGCAACGGCAAACAGTGCCTGCGCGAGAGCCAGAGCCATCCGTTTTGCCTGACCCATTGGATTGGCCGCTTGTTCCGAAGGCTCAGGATGCTGTAGTGTCCAATTCGCCAGAAGTCGACCGCCCTGATGTGCCAATGGAGGACGCTTGGGCTGGCACAGGCGAACTGATGTTGATTGTTGATATCACGACGTCATCCCAGACAGACTCGCTTGATATTCTGAATGAGATCTTGGTGCGGTACGACATTGCCACGGGCGAAGATTTGAATGTCGATACGTCGGTGGTAGCTGCTCTTGAAAAAAGCCGCTTAGTCGAAAGCACTGTCAGCGAGTTGCGTAGACAAGTCCCCGTCGATTCGACTTCGTTTGTCTTTGTGAAGGCTCGAGCGACCCGCATTGATGCTGCGATCTTCGACATCATCCGAGACGTGGAAGCGTTTCCCGAGTTTTCGTTTGATGTAGCCTTTGATGCGCCTGCCATTGACCTGTTTGATGAGTTGCGTTTGATTCAAGAGGCGGAATTGAGTCAGGACCAGCGTCAAGAGATTGCATCCAGCGTCGCAAGTCCGCTGCGGGCGAGCCAGTTCGGCAGATCCTTTGCAGGGGCAACACGTCGCCAACCGTCGATGCCGCCATCGGCGAGGGCGGAAGCAGCAGGCTCTGGACTAGGGATGTTAACCGGCGAAGCCTCTAATCCAGTATCATACGTTTTGTTTGTAGTACGCACGCCTAAATAGCTTGCCTCAATCAACGTATTGTCAGTTGGATTAATTCAGAATGCTTCCATTGCCCAAACCCTTACGCATCTTTCGTGAATGGATGCGTGACCCGAAAAACCCAGCCAAGCGTCTAGAGACGCTAACCAAGCTGGGTGAAATTTTGGTACCCGGCTATCGATTTGCTTGGCCACATTCGGATTGGTGGCAGAGCCCTAAGTTCAATGCATACTTGCAAAAGTACTCTGAGGATACAGGATATAACACCCAGCGACGTTGGATGATGGCGCAGTTGCTAAGGATGATTTGTCACGTGCAAGGGGACACAGCCGAATGTGGAGTCTATCGGGGGGCCGGTTCGCAGTTAATCTTGGAGGCCAATGCGCAAGTAGCACATCCTCGTATGCATCATTTGTTCGATTCCTTTGAGGGCATCTCGGAGCCCAATGCTGCGGATGGTACGTATTGGGAGAAGGGCGACTTAACGGCAGCTCAAGAAATTGCCGAAGCCAATCTCGCCGCATTTGCCGCTAAACGTTGCTACCCCGGATGGATACCGGAGCGATTTCCTGAAGTCGCCCATTGCAGGTTCTGCTTTGTGCACGTGGACGTCGATCTTTACCAACCGACAAAAGACTGCATCGAGTTTTTTTACCAGCGCCTGGAAATTGGCGGGATCTTCTTATGCGATGATTATGGGATGCAGTTTTGTCCCGGAGCGACACAAGCGTGCGATGAATACTTGGCTGACAAACCGGAAAAGATGTTAGCCATGCCCGACGGCAGCGGCTACTTCATCAAAGGTCAGCCGATTGGCCCCGAGTTGTATCCGTCACAATAACTTGCGGTGGCTTTGGCGCGACTTGCAGCCTGATTCCATTCCCCTCTAGTGGTCTGGGACAACTAAAAATTAGGGTTTGTCCGTAGTGGGATTCGCCAGAATTCCCCGAGTGAGAGGAATTCTGGCGAATCCCACTACCCTAAAATTAAGATGGAACAGACCACTAGCGAGTCTCGGTCTGGGCCTCAGGCGTAATTTGGCATATTTCATCCCCTTCTTTCAATGTCTTGCCACCGTAAAGTTCAGCCAATCGAGTGATGACACCGTCGATCGGCGCGCGGATCTCAAGGCGTGTCAATTCATTCAGCTTGTTCTGAATTTCAGCGCCCTCTTCTCTTAAGTTGCGTAATTCCTGTTGAGCCATCGTCAATGCGGACCGGACTCGGACCACATCGGCTTCGGCTTTCTTCCAAGCCACCACAGCGGCATCCAAGTCAGCCTGCGATTTAAGTACTCTTGCTTTTTGCTCATCTAGTCTTAAGACTCGCTCTTCTTCGGCCGTTCGGACGGACGCTTTAGCCATCTCGATATTGAGCTCTAGCTGGGCGACCTTTTGCTCCGACTCACGGAGTTCATTAGTGGAGAGTCGCCCCGTTGCGTGGAGTTCTTTCTTTCCCTTGAGTTCGGCTAGTACTGGCTTCAATTGAGCTTCGACAGCGGCCAGCATTTTTTGCTTGTCTTGCAGATTGTTCTCGGCGGAGAGCATGACTTGCCGCTCGGCGTCTACGACCTGCTGCTTGGCTGCTTCCAGAGTCTTAACTTGCGACTCGACGGCTGCAGCAATCTGCATCGCCGCCTCGAGATCATTTTCCGCGGCTACAATTTTCTCAAACGTCGCTTGCGATTGCCGCTCCAATGCGGCCAATTGCGATTGGCCTTGCGCTGCGGAGTCTGCCTTCGCCTCCTCGATGACTGCGATCGGATCCCCTTTCTTAACCTGAGCATTCAGTTTGATTCCGTCGGCCACTTTGTGTAAGACCCCTTTGGTTGGCGAGGTAATGCTCAATGAACGCACCGGAGCAAGCGGCTTATCGACGGCTTCGGACGCAGGCTGCCAAGCGAACTCGCGCAAGCGGGGAACGCCGGGCTCAACCTGCGAATCCGGATCCACCGACACAGCACCTCGCAGCAACCCGTTCTCGCCGACTCGCAATGTAATCTGCCCAGCTTCGGCTTCGCCCACTTTCCAGCGACCGTTATAACGCCGTTGCAACCGCGACCACTCCAGTCGCACTGCCCCTCGACGACCGGCAGCATCAACGAAAGACCCCGTGTACCAGTCGTTCGCCTCTTCGACCGATGTCAGGGTGACTTGCGGCCAGTCCTCTCCGGTCCAATTGCCGGCGATGTCCGCCGGTTGGGTCAACTGCATGGCTAGAATGCCCAGTAGACCAGACATTAAGATCGTGCCTGTCATTATCAACCCTCGTTTCGAAAAAAGTGTTTGTGGCAAACGCTGTTGTTGAGCTTGTTGAAGTTGCTGTTCATCTCGGTTGAGTTCAAGGGCCGGCGGCGGGCTGGTGTCGTCAACCGACGGCTGACAGCGCAGCGATTGAGGCAATTCGACTTGAAGCGGTTGCTGCAGGTGTGCCAAACAACCGTCCAGTAGCTCGACCAATTCCCCTGCGCTTTCAAAACGATCGGCAGGATGCTTGGCCAGCAGGCGAGCGATGATGAGGCACAGCCACTGCGGAATCTCTGAGTTGATTTCGCGAATCGGGCGCGGGTCGGAGTCGGTGATGCGGCGGAGGATGCCATAAGCGGCTTCGGAGCGAAATGGCGGGCGGCCGGTGCAGGCCGTGTACAGCACGCTCCCCAAGCTGAATAGATCGCTGCGATGATCGACCGTCTCGCCCCGCGCCTGCTCAGGCGACATGTACTGCGGAGTCCCCGCGATGACTCCAGTCTGGGTCATCGACGCATCATCCATGGCTCGCGCCACCCCAAAGTCGGTGATCCACAGCCGCTCGATCCCATCGCTCAGCAAAATGTTCGCCGGTTTGATGTCGCGATGCACGAGCCCCTGTTCGTGAGCTGCCGCCAAGCCGGCCGCTATCTGTCGTCCGATCCGCACCACCTCGACCACCCCTAGCGGCCCACCTTCGTCGATCCGCTTTTGCAGCGAGGGTCCCCGGGCATAAGGCATGACCAAGTAGGGCAAGCCTGCCGCTTCGGAAACAGCATAGATATCGATCACATTGTCGTGAGTGATCGCGGCTGCCGCTCTGGCCTCGCGTTGAAACCGCGTCCGAGCCGAGCCCGAGTGAGCCAGATGCGGAGCCATGATTTTGATCGCCACCACGCGTCGCAACGATTTATCAAAACCCTTCAACACCGCCCCCATGCCCCCCACACCGATCACGCCACTGATTTCATAGTCGCCGACGCGACCGAGCATTTCGGGATCGTCGGTGGGGGTGAGCGAATCCAGGACACTGGTGACGTACCGCTCACGCTTGGCGCTACTTGCCTCAGCGGTTGCCTCTTCGCCTGACGCGCGGCCATCGCTCTCGAGCCAGCGGGCACTTCCAATGCCGGTATCGACTCCCAGCAACGCGACTGCGGCACGCCAGACCTCCGGTTCAGCCGAACGCTTTTGCAACTCACTGCGGCAGCGTTCGCAGTCGCACAGATGCCGCTCGAACTCGCTGGCCAACACTTCGCTGAGTCGTTCGTCGAGATAATCATCGATCCTCTGGGGATTACAGATTGGCTCAGTCGGCTTCATCACACGTTTCCTCCTGGGAATCAGACTCTTCCAGTCTCCTGACGATGTTTCGAATGCGCCGCATCACGCGACTGCGAGCCGCGTAGACGCTGCCGGTCGAGAGCTCCAGTAGCGTCGCTGTTCGCTCAACGGATGCTTGCTGCAAAGCGGTCATCTCAAAGGCCAGCCACGTCGCCTCCTGCAGCTCGCCACGCACTTGCTGGGCAGCCCGCTGAAACAACTCCCGTCGATACTCAAAGTTGATCAAGGCATCCGTCTCTGGATCTGCCGCCGGGACCCCCGACAGGACATCCAACACGTCGGTGCCACCTCCCGCACGATCGCGAGGTTGCCGCGACAGTGCCTTGAGAATCGCATGGCGAGTGACTCGACTCAGCCAATTGCGAAACCGCGAACCGTCGCGTTGCTTCTCAAAGCGTTCGATGGCCGACGCTACCGAAATCAAAACCTGCTGAACCAAGTCGAGCGCATCGGCATGTTGCAGCCCTTTCGCCCGAGCGATACGAAAAATCACCGGACGATAAAGTTGTTCAAACTGTTCCCAAGCAGCCCGATTCGACGGATCTCGAACCTGGACAATCAGGCTTTCGCTGGTTTCGGGGAAATCTGGCAAGATAGGCTCCACTTGGGTCTATCTTACTTAATCCAAGCCGTGCGCGTTTCTGACACGAGAAATTAGCAAAAACGCTGAATACCCATCATTCTCACTGAACGCCACCTGAAAAAAGGCAAGCACAGAAACGCCCCTACAGCTTACTCTACGAGACGATTACGATAATCGATCTTGTCCTCAGTGATCTCTGCTGCTTTAAGAGCCGCCAGCAATTCTCGTTCTGCTTGAGCCGTCGCGTTTGCAGTGCGCCATATCCGGACATGGATTCCCGTTGCATCACCAGGTAGCTCGCGTGCCAAACGTATCACCTCGTATAGGGCCACTTGTTGGCGATCGCTGGCCGCTTGTGCGTCTCCCGGCGACGCCACGGGTGCTGTCAGCAACAAGTAATTGTCTCCGTCAATCAGTACATCGGCCAGTGGAACTCCAACGTAGGAATTGGCTGTCGTATCAGGCTTGGCTGGGCGAGGTGTGCCTGCCAACGTTTCGACAAACTTATCTCCCGTATCGCTGATCGCGTCGGCCGCTTGTTCGACTTTGTCTGCTACTTGCTTATCCAGTGGCGTGTTGGGGTCTCGAAGACCGACATTGAACGTCAAAAATTGACTGGCTATCAGCAGCAAGGCACCGCCAGCGACCACAACGGGAACTGTTTTCTTCATGAGTGAGTTCTTTGCAATAGTTAAGGTGTGTTCTGTGCGGGATCGTTGGTGGGTCCCAACACGGTATATTCAAATCGAATCAGGGAAGCATCTGCCCGCATGCGATCAATGGCCCGAGGCAACCCATCAATCATACCTTGATACACACCAGCGGTTGCTCGAAGATCGTAAGAAGCGAGGATAATCACCAAGCCTTTTGGTTGTCGAATCTGTTTGTACGTACCAAACAGCCGTTCGGCAAATTCGCTGGCCCTTTCGGTTTGCCGCGTCGCTTCCAGGCGAAACGATTTATTTTCTTCTCCGGCGACCAGCACGATTTCCCCTGAGTTACGAGCATGTAGCAGCCACACTTCGGCGCGCTTGAGCAATTCATCATAGCCAGTGAAGAAGCGGACAATCTTCTCCGGGCTGGCCATTGCCAAGTCCTCCAGTCGACTCTCCATATCGCGGCGGTCATCGGTGGCCGAAGTTACCGTCGCCATACTTTGCAACGCAACACGCACGGCTTTGGTGAATTGCTGCATCTGGGCTTGTTGGTCGTTCAGCGCCAACTTTGATTCTTCTAACTTTGAATTGGAATCTTCCAATGCATCTCGCAACACGACATTGGCTGCTTGCAATCGCTCGCGGCGGTCCTCGAAGTCTTGCTGCAAGTTTGCCACCGCAGCTTGTTGCCTGGCCTCTGAATCGTCTTGTCGTTGACGCAGTTCTAGGAACTGAGCGAAAACAATGATCAGCAGCAGGTCGACCAATGCCGTAAGCTGGAAGCGAAGATTGCGTTGGTTGGAGATGTATCGAAGCATTCGCGCTGATGAGTCCCTGTAAGCTAACCTGTGGTTACGTGGGAAGGCGAAGCTGGCGTTGAATCAGAACGCTCCGGCTCAGATGCTAATTCGCGTTTTGCTCGAGCAACCGTTTCACGGACATGAAACCGATTCTCAGCCAAACGGCTAAAGCCTGGCTCAAGTAGACTGTTGATAAACATCAACACAATGGCGGCGACCAAGCCAGCGAACGTGCTCCAGATCGCATCGCCAAAGCGGCTCACGATCGCCGTGACCGTGCCTCCATCCGGCCCACCCAATGCAGCTCCAATGGCACAGATAGTTCCCAGCACACCGGCTAAAGGATACGCTTCAATCATGTTACGAGCAACATTCCAGAACGTCTCGAAGCGTAAAGATTGAAGATAGTCGCGCCGTTCATCCAAAATCTTCATTCGATCATACAACTGCTTCCGCTCGTTCGTAAGCTTTGGATTATTCAGGACGTCGTTGATGTCGGCCAGAAAGCCCTCAATCTGATCAGATAAATGTGCATGCCAATCCAAGTCGCTGCGATTGGGCAAGCCATCGGTAAATCGCTTGAGTGTCTGTGCAATGGTCGCACGCTCGCGATTGGACCACCAACGCAAGACAAAGAAGCCGATAAGATGGCCAATCGCAGCTAGTGCGATAGCGGTGGTCGAGAATCGTGAGACTTGCTCAAGCATCAGTAGTCAATCAATGGATGATGGTGGGACGTTTCTTCAAGTCTAATCCGTTAGGCAGTTGAACAAAACAGGAGTTTGCGACATAGTGAGGCCTTCGACTCTACTTTCTCGACGGATGTGACGGTGGCAGATGAAGCCCGAAGTTGTCGTTTTTGATGCGGTAGGCACGTTGCTCCATCTCGCACAACCGGTCGCTCATACCTATCGCCAAGCGTTTGCAAGTGCGGGCATAGTCGCTGACGAAACTGCTCTAGAGCGACAATTCCGGCAAGCCTTTTTCGATCATTTCGAAGATGCCAAGCGAATCTACATGCCCCGAAAGAACGACTTGGTCACCTCCGCCGAGGCAACTCAGGCACTACGGACCCTGGCCAGCGGTGGATCGAAGTGCGATGACACTTCGACAGATCAAGGTACAAGCCACATGCTCCAGCGCCTTCGAAGCACTTCTTCGCCCACAGACGAGGCGCACCAACGACGCTCATGGCAAAATACCGTTGCAGCTTGCATTCAGTTTTTTGAACCAATGGCCTCCGATGCACTCAAAGATCAAGTGTTCCACAACCTGTGGCACTCCTTCACACAGCCCGATGCTTGGACGATCGATCCAGCAGCAACCAAGATGTTCCAATCGCTGCAGCACCACCGTATCCCCTGGGCGATCGCTTCGAACTTCGATTCGCGATTGCAAGCGATCGTTGCTGCATTCCCAGAGCTCAACAGTTGCAACCGTGTTTACGATTCGGCTGCCGTTGGAGCAGCCAAGCCCAGCTCTGACTTCTACGAAAGAATCGAATTGGACTTCCAGCTCTCGCCGCCGCAGATCCTTATGATCGGGGACGACTGGCTTTCTGATTTCGTCGCGCCAGTTTGCAGAGGCTGGCAAGCCATTTGGATCGATCAGGCCAGCGCTAACAACTTATCACCGTTCCGTGTGCGAACGCTGAAGGATGCAATGCAAGAGTTAGCTCGGCGTTTGAGCCACAAATGAAAAAACGCCCGCGAACAAGCTGGGCGTTGAATGTAAATTTTTATTTTTTGCCACTGGCAACTATCAGACCGGCAGACCACCGGCAGACCCGTAGCAAACTAGTTCGTCAATTCGCTCTCAAAGCCTTCAGCCTTCAACGCTTCGATTGCCTTGGCTGCGTTAAACGAACTGGTGGTTGCGATGTAGACGACTGGGTTATCAATCGTGTTTGGGTCTTTCTGCTCGGCCAACGTCACGCCTTCTACGCCAGCTTCTTTTTCTAGTGCTTCCTTGACGGCTGGATAGCAACCATGTGGACAGTGCATCGACACCTTCATGCTGACCAATTGAGTTGATTTGTCGATGGAAGGCAACGCGGCAGATGTCGAGCCACTGCTTGTTTCTGCACCACCGGTGGCAGGTGGAGTTACCGGTGCCATCTCATCGCTAGCTGGAGGCGTGCAACCAACGGCAAAAAGACTCAAACCAAGAACAAACAGACCTAAAATTCGCATCTCAAAGCTCTCATGCATTAAGGAAACCTATGGATGGCACATCCACCCGTACATATAGTGCGACTACCGCACCTCAGCTTATTATAGCCCACGGCCACCCCTGCGGACAACCTATTAAGCAAATCAAATTTCGTTTCGAGCGCAACTGGCGTTACCCGTGTAAGATTTGACGCCGCTTTTCAAACCGTTGCAAATAAAGTTCGATAAACTCGCCAAGCTCCTGAATACTGGAAAGATCTTCGATTTTCTCTGGGATTGCAAGTCGTATGCGATCCGTCAGGCTAATCAAGCTTTCATCCAATTCGACCACTTCACGAAGCTTTTGAGCATCGACAACGTTTTTACCAAACCAACCGCTATATCCCTCGTAAGCCGCCAAAGTCTTCTGTTGGGCAACGTCCAGCTCTCCATGCAAACGATCGATAATGGACAACAAGTCGAAACTGTTCTGGTTCTTCAATGCCTTCATACGAGTGGACAGATCCGATTTGCACTCGCCTAATCGCTGAGCCAGAAGTTTGCGGATTTCGCGATCTTGCGACCGACGTTGCTCGTTCTCGGCATACCCGCTGTAACCAGGAACTAATGTGGACAGAGTCCTCACCAAAGCGTTGGGCGAATCGTTTGACATAATAGGTTCCAACTTCTCTACTTGGATCGAAGGCTGCCCTAGTGGCCAGCAGGGTTTGATCATCGCTCAATCTGCCTACAAACGCAACACCCTGACCAGTCCCACATCGTTACCTCGCACGACATTGGCCCGGACCGCAACGTTGCTGCGGTTCATCACAAGCACTTGGAGCCTGTCCCAAAACCCGAGAACAGGAATGAGATTCCAGCCCGTTGAGGTTTTTGGGATAGGCACTTAATGACAACCTGTCGGCTATCCAGCCAACTATCGGCCTTTGGGCTTCTCGCCAGCATTCATGAGATAAGCGAGCAAGTCCTTGAGCTCATCAGCGCTGAGGGACTCGATCAGTCCGGTGGGCATCTGAGAAACTTTAGATGCTGTAATCTCCTCGACATCATCCTTCTTGACGACAACTGGCTTCAATTCCGAATCGACCGTGTAGACATAGTACTCATCGCCAATTTCCACGGCGCGACCGACGAGCACCTTTCCATCCGCAGTCAAGATTTGCTGCGAACCGTATTGATCGGAAATCGCCTTGCTCGGTTCGATGATCGCGTCAAGCATATCTGCGACCGAAAACTTCTTCGCAGCCGTCGATAGATCCGGTCCAATTGCGCCGCCCTCACCAGCGATGCGATGGCACTTGGCACAACTGGTCGCATGGTAAAGATTCTTGCCCGATTCGAAGTTGCGATTCTTCAAGTCCGATCCGACGGCGGCGAGCGCTTCGGCAGAAGTCCACTTGCGACCTGGACCTTTGGGTGGCGTCGACTGGAAGGGGGCCGCCAGCAAAGATTTGCCGGTTATCGGCTCAAGAACAACTCGCTCCGCCGGAGTGCAGGTTTGCAACGCATCTTCACGGAACTGCATCAAGAATTTCCCAAAGCTATTTCCGCCGGGGTGATTGGCCGCCACCGGGAAAAATTCAAAGTAACGTTTCCGCAGGTCCATCGTCCAGCCCACGGTGGCGTTGCGAAGCATGAACGCAAAGTGAATCGCTCGTACAGGTGGCATGTCGGCGAGCATCTTACCAACCGTTCCGCCGTAACCTGCATTGCGAGTCACCAGGTAACCCCAATCCGGAATCGGCTCCGCGCCCAGGTTATCCATGATCGCTAGCGTCTTGGTCACCACGTTGGGCGACTTCAGATAAACAAGCAACTGCACCAACTCAGCATTCACTTCATAAGTCGAAGCGGGGTAGCTGGCGTCGAGCCGCGTAGCGAGCTTCGTGCGCCACGCATCCGAAGGTTCACCGTGCCGCGCAAAAGCAACTTGCAGCGTTCGCAGATACGCCAACTGCTCGTCTTGTGCCATCGATTCGTAGTTCAGCTTCGCTAAGCTCTCAAGCAACGGATCGAGAGCCTTCGCGGAACCTTGTCGAGCGACAGCCAGCATGGCAGTGATGACTGGGCGAGTTTCCTTCAGTCCGAATGCGCGGTCGCGCCAAGAGGTGAAGGGTTGGCTTTCGAGAGCGATACGAGCCGCGTAGCGAATGAAGCGATCTTCGTGTCCAAGATTGGCAAGAATCAGATCCAAGTCGCCGTTGGTTTGCCCGTGGAAGGCCTCCAAGCGATCACGAAGTGCACGCTGTTCCGCTCCCGAGTTGTCGACGGGTGCTGGAGCCGTTGATTCCTTACCGACATAGCTGACCCGATAGAGCGACGACTGCGTACCACGTCCACCGGCCGCAAAGTACAACGCGCCATCATTACCAACGACTGCATCGGTAACAGGGAGTGGCGAACCGGTCACAAAGTCCGACTTGACGCCGCGATAGCTCGAACCTTCGGGGGTCAACTCGATCGAGTAGATGGTGCTGTAAGTCCAATCGAGGATGAAGAGCGAGCGTTGATACTTGGCAGGAAACCTTGCTCCCGTTCCGAACACGATGCCAGTCGGAGAACCAGGACCGATGTCGACCGCAGCGGGTAGCGAGTCTTCATAGTAGGCGGGCCATTTTCCGGTTCCACTCCGCCAGCCGAATTCGCTGCCGCTAGTCGCATGACAGACACGTGTGGGGCGATACCAGGGGGAACCAAAGTCCCACTCCATGTCCGCATCGTAAGTGAACAGTTCACCGACAGGGTTAAAGGCGATGTCATATTGGTTGCGGTATCCCATGCTGAAGACCGTCCATTGCTTGCCACTTGGATCGACATTACAAATCCATCCACCCGGGGCAAGAATACCGGCAGCATGTCCGTTTGCATCCCAACGACGTGGCAGCAAATGATCTTCGTTCCAGTTTTGAGGGATCTTACTACCAACAACTGCATCGGGGAGTTTGGTGTGATTGCCTGCGCATATAAAGAGCGATTTTCCGTCAGGGCTGAGGATGACCGCGTGGGGACCGTGTTCGCCGCCACCGGGAACAAACATGACATGTTCGCCGCTATCCACTTTGCCATCGCCATCGGAATCGCGAAGGCGATGCAAACCCGACTTGTCGCCGCCATTGACAACTGCATAGAGCGAATCGAAGGCCCACAACAGCCCTTGGGCACCGCTGAGATCCACCGGTAACTTCTCCACCGTCGTAGCTCGTGTCGCATCGCCGGGTGTGATCAGGAACAAACCGGCTCCGGCTTGGTCGCTGGCAATTAGTCTCCCTTGGGGATCGGTTGTCAGTGCGACCCACGAACCCATCGCTTTGGGAACATTGAAGATCTTTTCAATTTTAAAACCTTCAGGAACTTGAGCATTCTCAGCAACTACCGGTAGGAACTCGCCCCCTTCGTTGCTGCCGAAGGCGTTGAGCAATGCATCGCGATCGACGTTCGCCCAAGGCAGATTGCCGGCGCCGATCTTGCCAAGTTCACGCGCTGCGGCCCATTTCGAGTCGTCGAAATCAGCAGCGCGCCATTTGCCTTTGGCATCGCTGGCTACTTTCCAACTTGCATCCGTTGCAATGTCCTGTTTACCCGAATCAGTAACGATATGCAGAACTGCAATAGCACCCGCAGCACCGCCATCGTTGCGAGCTGACACGGCGATGACGTTCTTTCCCGCCTTGACGTTGCGAGTTACTTCAGCGGTTGCAAAGGCAGCCCAGTCGTCGGACGATGCAACTTTCCGGTCGTTGATGAACACTTCGCAGTGATTGTCCGCAGTCGCTGCTACAAAGGCTTGTTTGATCGTCCCTTCGACAGTGAACTCGCGGCGCAGGGAAATCCGCTCACCATCCTTCGGTTCGCCCAGCCAGACCCAGCTCGGAACCGCAGTGATCGCGGGCGCTTTCTTGGCTGCGTCTGTAGGGGGTTGGGCTGAGACGGGACACAGTCCGCAGCACAAAATCGTGAGAGAGATGCAGAGTAGCGTTGTCGTCTTGTTCACTGAAAAGCTCCGAGGTCGGTGGGGTGAGTTGCATCTCGTCGCTTGACTAAATTGCGAGAGGTGACAAACGGGGTGTGCTGGTGTGTGGAATCGTAGAATCGAGGACTAAAGTGCTGCTACTTTAGCCCCACTTGCAAGGCGGGTGGTGTCTTATCGCTGAAGGAAATTTCCATAAGTGCTCGTCTCGTAGTTTCGACTGGTATTTCCATTCCACGAGCTCGAACGACTTAGCAGGGAATCTACGACGACACCGCACTTAGTGTAATCAAATTTCACTAGCATGGACATCGGAGTTTCGATTGCTGCGGGCTTTGTCACCGGTGGAGCGACCATTGGTGCTTGCAGTGCCAACCTTGCCAGAATCGGAGTCACCGCAGCTCGTGTGTTCAACGCGGCAAGTATGATCGGTGGAGCGGGTAGTGCGGTGGGTAGGATTCAGGACATGAGCAAGAATGGATTCACCGCTGGTGGCATTGCGGGTGTGGCGCTGGACATTCTTCCATTCGCCTCAGCGGGCGTCGGTAAGGTCGCCAAGATGGCGGGCAAAGCTCAGTGGCTGAACTTCGGCGGCTGCTTTGTGGCCGGAACGCTCGTTCGAGTGGAGGCTTCAGGGCTCAGGCTTCAGGCGACAGACGGAGAAATGATAGCGGCACAGCGCGAGCTGTCCGGTGTCATGATCGCTACAGAACGTTTGGCGTCACTCAACGAGCGTTTGACGTTGGCGACGGTTTCTTCAGACCTGGAACTGAAACACGGAGCCACCGAGTTCACAGAGTTTGACTCAAGCACCATTGACACAACTCTGGCTCCCTTCGCCCCTGTCTTCAGGGGAGAAGGGCTGGGGATGAGGGGCGGCGAGAAGTTTGAATTCGGAAGTGGGAAGTTTGAAAGCTCGGCCCTCGATCAAGCGTTAATGGATTACGAAGCGGATGCTATCGAAGACTTCCTCCTCACGTCTCAAGCCTCCAACCTCCTACCTATCGAAGCTGTTCCACTCGGTGCTCGCATTGCAACGAAGAATCCCAAGCCGTGGGAGATTGATGATAGCTTCGCCGAACCAGATGCATCATGGCTGAAGATTGGCATGACGGTTGTCAAAGCCAACGGGTCTGTCGTCGATGTTGAATTGCTACGACCAAGTGATTGGCTGGGTGAGTTTGCACTGATAGAGGGTGCAAGGGTTGACCTGAAGATCACTGAACTTGATGTGGATGGATCTGCGACAATAACATCGGTCGAACCATGTCCGCCGATTGCAGAAGGTGAAGGTAGTGTTGTTATCGGTCGCTTTGCAACGCGACGAGTCGACGAGATCGTCACGCTTGTTCTAAGAAGCGAATCGGGGCGTGAAGAGGAGCTTAGCGGTACTTCGATTCACCCGATCTGGTCGATGCATCGCAACGACTGGGTTCCGATGGGAGAACTCGACGTTGGCGAAGTGTTGCTTGGTCATGATGAATCCGTCACGATCATCGCCAAACGTATCATCCAGCGACCCACGCCCGTTTACAACATCGAAGTCTTCGGCGAACATGTGTATGAAGTCGCCTCGCTCGGAGTGCTGGTGCATAATGCAGCTGATGATTGTATAAAGTTATCTTCAAGAAATCCAGTTCCAAAGCAGATCCGTGAAGCTTACGAAGAAATCAAACTTGGACGAGGTGTTCCTCGTGTAGATAGTAATACCGGACTGCAGAAAATATTTCAAGCGAATGAATTGAAGCAAGTAAGTGGTTCGGCTCGAAATCGTTGGGCTGGAAGTAAAGAGTGGGATGTTCCTGGAACTGACCACCGAATTCTGGAGCGTTTGGATGGAGTCTTTGGTTATGTCGTCCATCATCAATACCGTACACCAAGGGTGTTTCCAAAACCTTGGTACCCCGACGGTTATTAACACTACTACATGATAAGATTAACATTTGAATTTAGTTATAGGAAGAACGACGCAGAGAGCAATTTCATCGTTGAGCTTGATGTTCGCGAACATGCACATCTTGTTGTTGATGATCCACTTCGCGAAGAGTGGTGCTTTGCAATATTACAGGATGTAATAGAGGGACTTGAAACAGAAGAAGGACTCAGAGAAGAGCGAATTGCAATTCGCATCGTAGATTCGGATGGAAAGATTTATGTCGACACTTTATCGAACAACAAATAGCAGATCGATCCCCCACTTGGTTCTCGCATCGCGACGAAGAATCCGCGTGATTGGGAAGTTCAGCCAAGTGTTGGAGTGGCTGGTGAAGATTGGTACGAGATCCACGCGACGATCGTTCGGACTGATGGCAATCGCGTCGAATTTGAGCTTCTGCGGCCGGAGTCTTGGGTTCAAGAGCAAGGGCTGGCGCTGGGTGGCGAGCTGCGGCTGCACCTGGCGGAACTGAATGTCGATGGCTTGGCGGTGATCGCCAAGCTGGATCGGCGCGATGAGATTGATGCGAGCAATATTGAACTTGGTAATCTAGTCACGGGGCGCTTCAAGACGCTTGGGTCGATGAATGTCGTCAAGGCGATCTTTCGTGACGACACTAACATTGTATCTTTATCGCGGTCACAGCTATGCGCGACTCCGTAGCTGGCTGCGAAGATCGGCGGTCATCTTCTGCAACTGCTCCAGCGATTGTCCTTGTAAAGCAGTTTCGTCGCTCAATGGAACGCCAAGTATTTCCTGTAGTGTTCGAATCAACTTGATCTCGCCCTGTATGGTACCTTCCAGCCGCCCAAGATCCCTGCCTTCCTCGCGAGCATCGATCAGGCCGGATTCGAAATCGAGTGCAGCTTTTTCTCTTGAATCGTACATGTGCTTCTCCACCGTTACTTGATTGATCTCCGTCAACTGCCGCGTCGCTTGCAAGAACTCTAAGCCTTCAGCGTAAACGGATTAAGGAATTCCACGGACTGAATCGGATTGGGTAATTTGAGGATCGAATTGAGCAAACTGATGAGGCATATTTCGTTGCCTGGCTTGCCGAAAATTTTCTTAAATGCGAAATCAATCCAAGCTCGAATGCCAATCTTCATGGACACAATTTCGCTCCTCGCAGATGTCGAACTAAGGCAAAGTTGCAGTCATTGCCTGACGGACCTGGATTGTATCGCTAGTTGGGGAGGTTGCTAGTGAGGCGCTGGCCATTCTTCCATTCGCCTCAGCGGCCGCTGGTAAGGTCGCCAAGATGGCGGGCAAAGCTCAGTGGCTGAACTTCGGCGGCTGCTTTGTGGCCGGAACGCCCGTGAGAGTCGAGGCTTCAGGAGTCAGCAGTCAGGTATCAGGCTTCAGGTATCAGGCGTCCAAAGGAGAAATTGTAGGTGCCCTACACGAGCAGTCAGGTCTTGTTCAGGAGTCCGGATGGTCTGCTTCATCCGCTATGCATACAACTCTGGCTCCCTTCGCCCCTGTCTTCAGGGGAGAAGGGCTGGGGATGAGGGGCGATGGGAAGTTTGAAGTCGGAAGTGGGAAGTTTGAAAGCTCGGCCCTCGATCAAGCTTTGATGGATTACGAAGCTGATTCGTTCGAAGACTTCCTCCTCACGTCTCATGCCTCCAACCTCCCGCCTATCGAAGCTGTTCCACTTGGTGCTCGCATTGCAACGAAGAATCCCAAGCCGTGGGAGTTCGATGATAGCTTCAACGAGCCAGATGCATCATGGTTCAAGATTGGCATGACGGTTGTCAAAGCGAACGGGTCTGTCGTCGATGTTGAATTGCTACGACCAAGTGATTGGTTGGGTGAGTTTGCACTACAAGAGGGTGCAAGGATTGACCTGAAGATCACTGAACTTGATGTGGATGGATCTGCGACAATAACATCGGTCGAACCATGTCCGCTGATTGCAGAAGGTGAAGGTAGTGTTGTTATCGGTCGCTTTGCAACGCGACGAGTCGACGAGATCGTCACGCTTGTTCTGCGAAGTGAATCGGGCCGCGAAGAAGAGCTCAGCGGCACATCGATTCATCCGATCTGGTCGATGCATCGAAACGACTGGGTTCCGATGGGAGAACTCGACGTTGGTGAAGTGTTGCTTGGTCATGATGAATCGGTCACTGTCGTCGCCAAACGCACTACCCAGCGTCCTACTCCCGTGTACAACATCGAAGTCCACGGCGAGCATGTCTATGAAGTTGCCGCGGTGGGTGTGTTGGCGCATAATGCGGCTTTAGCTTGTGTACAAACTGGAAAAATTGGAGAATTAGTTGCAGGAATATCGGGTGCCAAAAAAGGAATTGCATCTCTTCTGCGGCCTGGCACTATCCGGTTTCCCGATAAACTAACGAAATCGTACTTACGCGAGGTAAAGAATGTAAAGTATCAGCACTTGTCCACCCAGCTACGAGATTACATGCAAATTGCAGCTGAAACGAATCGCAAGATGATTCTTATCGTGCGCCACAATACTGTCTTATCCTCGAATCTTCAACAGTACGTCGATGATGGAATCATTCATTTAATTAGAAAGCGGTCACTGTGAAACCCGGAATACTAATAGCAAAATTATTCTCTACAAAATCAGTTGGCTCCGCAGACTGCGCCCGAACTATACATTCTGTGTTAGATGAATCGAGCCTTCGGCCGGAAAAAATCTGCACGGATGACACAAGTAGCTTTCCTTTTGAAGACATATCGAGGTTTGAACGTGTTTGGAACACAGAAACATCTTTACCCTTTGGATCAATTTTTTCCTCCCGACAAAAGTCACCAAAAGTACGTGGGTTAGTTCTACTGTTCAACACGACGCACAAAGCATGTAAAACGCAAATATCAATATCAGAGTATCCACTAAGTCTAAAATATCGCCCAGCGCTTCAGTCCTTCCTGGAATCGCTTATGTGCGAACTGCCTCTTGAGTATGGGTTTATGTGCCAAAGCGATGAGTTTATGGAAAAAAACATGAAGTTCAATGTGAGGTTATCGAAGCAGTACACCCAAGACGTGCAAGTCAAAGGGATGGACTGGCCAAAGCAATTTCCAGGAATCTATTGGATCAATTACTTCAGCAAATCGTACTTGCGCCAGCATTTTCCCAATATCAAATTACACTCTAAGCAAATGACCGATATCGGAAAATGCGTGCGCTATGGACCGCTGCTAGACTGTTACGAATGGGCTTGTCAAGCTCGATTAGAACTAGACGCAGAATTAACTGCATCGTTTGGTGATGAATCGTTCTACAGGCCGAAATCAGGTGCTCGTCGAAATGCCAGTAGCGATTAAAATTCGTATTCGAGGTTAAAACAGTCATCGTGGGGCGACAATCGTTCGCACCGATGGCAATCGCGTCGAAGTCGAACTTCTGCGGCCCGAGTCGTGGGTTCGGAAGGAGGCGATCGAGGTCGGTCAGACTCTACGGCTGCATCTGGCGGAACTGAATGTCGATGGCTTGGCGGCGATCACCAAGCTGGAACGTCGCGATGATATTGACGCGAGCGATGTAGACCTTGGCAATCTAGTCACCGGTCGCTTCAAGACGCTGGGGGCGATGAATGTCGTCCAGGCGATCTTCAGTGATGGGACTGAGATTGTTGGTACCGACATTCACCCGGTGTGGAGCGTAGATCGTCAAGATTGGATCGCACTGGGTGAGTTGCAGGAATACGAGCGTGTGCAGACTCGCTCCGGTGCGATCCATCTGTTATCATTGCAACAAGCACTACCCGCTGACGTCTTCAACATCGAAGTCGATTGTCACCACGTCTACGAAGTCGGCAACGCTGGCGTGCTGGTGCATAATGCGTACCACCATGTGGTCTCGCATTATTCGAACGCCCGACGCGGGTGGACTCGGAATTGGAGTGCGGAAGCAAGAGACATACTCAAGAACGCAGATATTAAACTGCACGGCAAGATCAATCTCCGCGATATAAAAGACCATACCGGCCCGCATCCTGAACTCTATCATAAGCGCGTCTTTCAACGGCTTGAACAGGCAGTTGAGGATTTAACGCCTCACACTCCAGAGTACACAAAAGCAGCAACCGACGAAATCAATCGCATAGTATCAATCTTGAAGACTAACCCCAGAGACGCATTGAAAGGTATCGGTTTATGATGAAGTATTCATTTGCAGAATGGATTCCTGCTTTCCCGCCGCATGACAAGGGTGAACCGTGGAGCGCTCGCTTTGGTGTCGTCAACTTCAATGGATATCGGATGCGAGAGGGAAAGGCTTTGCCATCATGGGATCCTCAAACCCGCGCTTATACTCCGGATGGCCCTGATGTGTCCTTGGATTTTATGTTTGCGGATCATGCATGGCCGCTCTTCTCGTCGAAGTTGCGAAAGTTGCTTGAGAAAGTTTGCCCAGACGCTTTTCAGTTTTTACCGATTGTCTTTGGACCAAAGAATGATGCGTATCTAAATAGGGATTTTTCACTTGGCCAGGCCTTGCATTTGATCGACGGCTTGGATCGCGTTAATACGAAAGTTGATAATGGTGATTGGACGCCCAGGCCAAACGGTTCGTTCTATACTCAATACCCTTACTACGTCCACTACGAACGAGTTAAGGACTATCCAGTCTTTCGGCTACTAGGTAGTTCTGTTCAACTCTTCATTCGCAGCGACATTCAAAAGGCGATTGAGGATTCGGGTTACACGGGAAGTCGATTTGATCGTGACCACCCCATTTGCACATGAGAGAAGACAATGAGCGAAGAAGAGGATTTAGCCGCGCAGCAGTGGTATGACACTAAGGCACAGACGCTAGAAAAACTACTTGGCAAGCAGCACGAGATGGTGATGCACGCGGTCATTCCGTACGAAGGCGGTGGTGCGCTAGATCTATACTATTTCGAACAATCACCAACCGGTACCGCAATTGCAACGCTTGAGCTTGCCGATTCGCCTGACAGTGGGCCATCAAACGACGCGTTCGTGTCTTATGAGATGGCCATGTTCACGAAAGCAAAGCTCAACCTAGATGATGCGCACGAACCAACGACACCGTTCGGCAAGGCGCATGAGCGGATCAATGCTTTGTTAAACACGCTCGGACCATATTCGATGGAAGCAATGCTGAACCGATTCGACACGTGTGAGTTTCCGGCAGAGTTCGAGGAGATCGGTGGTTGTTGCTTGATCTTCGATGCGCTCGGTGCGCAGGACGAGCAATGCGAGTTTGGACTCATGGTACCGATCGAAATCCACCGATCCGAAATGGAATACGCGCGAAACGAAGGGGGCGGTGCATTGATCGAGAAGTTGAAGGCTGCTGGGTATCATCCGTTTTCAGATTTAGATAGAGAGCCTGTGGTGTAAGTCATTCGAGAAGCATCAAATTTGCTTTGCGAAGCGTGTTGAAGCTGAACTGTATCGACACGATGGAATCGTATTGACCGGTGAGTTGGTTGGCTTGCAAATATCACGAGAGTTAATCGGGCGGATGCAGGCCTAGTCCTGACCATAAGAATCGAAGGTCAACTAGTTGAGTACGATTCATGCGTAACAACTTGATCGTAACCAGGGCGATGTCCGTAAGCCCAACGATCAACGTACCGTTGACTGACCAATCAAAATGTTCCTTCCATCCGTCTAGCTGTGGATGGAATAATCGAGTCTCCAACCCATTATCCGCATTTCCGCTTACCCGATTTGCCTTATGCCGATTGCACATTGGGCACGCAAGACAAAGATTACTGAATTCGGTCAGGCCACCAAGAGACCTTGGAAGGATATGCTCAACTTCAAAGGTAACAACTGTCAGCGACTCGCTGGTTTGGCAGTAAGCGCATCGAGTCCGGAAATGGCGGCGGACCGTCCGCCTGAGTTCGACCGGAACGTATTCGCTCAAAGCTATTCCTCTGAGTTGATTTGGTGCAACAGCATAGCAGCGCGCGCTTTGACGAGATTGAGTTCGTCAATATTCCTCAGCAGTAGATCCAACTCTTCCGTCTCGTTTGCAGAAAGGGACCCTTCCTTGCTCCTTTGAAGGAGTTGGTCCAAACGGAACTGATTCTTCGGCGCGATTGCCATCTCTGCTAGGGCAGACAGTCCATCAGCAGTTAAGGGCAAGCTCACTTCACTGGACATACCAATTTCCTCTTGCAAGTTAGAATTTCCACCGTTGAAGGATAGCATGAAACAATCTGAGAATCCATCTCGATGTACATGGGAAATTGAGCTGAACCAGGCTTCCAGGCGTCCTGCTTTTAGGCAGAAGGCTAGCTAAGCGTCAACATTGGCAGGTCTGCACGCAAATTCAATTGCCCGACGACAGTTAAACTTTCTGGTTATGGCAGCAATGCTGGAACCTGGGATCTGAAGCTTACTTCGGCCATCCGGCGCTTACGGAGTACAACTGACCGGATTCTCCGGGTCAACGACTGTCAACCGTCAACTGCAGAATGTCTACCAGTGGACTAAGACCGGCTACTACCAAGACCCTTACTCCCCGTCCTCGGGCACCGCTACCGATACCAAGGGCTTTAAGCTAAACAACGGCACGTATAGCTTGAACTCTGCTTCCGGGAGCGTGACCTTCAGCGGGACGCGTGGCTTTTACGCCAGCGGGGGCGCGTGGGGCAACTCCAACAATACCAACACCGCCTTCAGCGAACAGGTGATGGTGAATCTTGAACCTTATGCGTACATCGGCGTCACGCAGATGGTTGTGAATGCCGCCATGGACATCTATCAGTGGATGAACGATGCGGTCACGGATTTCTTGAACTCGATGTTGCAGGACAACTCCGATCCGGGTGGTTTAGCTCAATACAATGAATGGCTAACCATGGATGCCAAAGCGGAGTTCCGCAGTAAAGTCCGAGGCTTCGTCGATGGCTTTACGGAAGGAACCGGTTTGAGTTTCTTCGTCGGCAAGTATGGTCCGGTGGCTGGTCACGAACAAGCTTACTCCAAAGGCTACGTGGCAGGGATGGTGACGGGCATTGGAGTTTCGATTGCTGCGGGCTTTGTCACCGGTGGAGCGACCATTGGTGCTTGCAGTGCCAACCTTGCCAGAATCGGAGTCACCGCTGCTCGTGTGTTCAACGCGGCAAGTATGATCGGTGGAGCGGGTAGTGCGGTGGGTAGGATCCAGGACATGAGCAAGAATGGATTCACCGCTGGTGGCATTGCGGGTGTGGCGCTGGACATTCTTCCATTCGCCTCAGCGGGCGTCGGTAAGGTCGCCAAGATGGCGGGCAAAGCCCAGTGGCTGAACTTCGGCGGCTGCTTTGTGGCCGGAACGCTCGTTCGAGTCGAGGCTTCAGGAGTCAGCAGTCAGGTATCAGGCTTCAGGTATCAGGCGTCCAAAGGAGAAATTGTAGGTGCCCTACACGAGCAGTCTGGTCTTGTTCAGGAGTCCGGATGGTCTGCTTCATCCGAGATGAATACAACTCTGGCTCCCTTCGCCCCTGTCTTCAGGGGAGAAGGGCTGGGGATGAGGGGCGATGGGAAGTTTGAATTCGGAAGTGGGAAGTTTGAAAGCTCGGCCCTCGATCAAGCGTTGATGGATTATGACGCTGACGCTATCGAAGACTTCCTCTTCACGTCTCAAGCTTCCAACCTCCTGCCTATCGAAGCCGTTCCACTTGCATCTCGCATTGCGACGAAGAATCCGCGAGATTGGGAAGTCCGGCCAAGTGTTGCGGTGGCCGGTGAAGCTTGGTACGAGATCCATGCAACGATCGTGCGGACCGATGGCAATCGCGTCGAAGTTGAACTACTACGGCCGGAGTCGTGGGTTCGGGATGAAGGCATTGAGCTGGGTGGCGAGCTGCGGCTGCACCTGGCGGAACTGAATGTCGATGGCTTGGCGGTGATCACCAAGCTGGATCGGCGCGATGATATTGACCAGTGCGATATTGAGCTTGGCAATCTAGTCACAGGTCGCTTCAAGACGCTGGGGGCGATGAATGTCGTCAAGGCGATCTTCAGTGATGGGACTGAGATTGTTGGTACCGACATTCACCCGGTGTGGAGCGTAGATCGTCAAGATTGGATCGCACTGGGTGAGTTGCAGGAATACGAGCGTGTGCAGACTCGCTCCGGTGCGATCCATCTGTTATCATTGCAACAAGCACTACCCGCTGACGTCTTCAACATCGAAGTCGATTGTCACCACGTCTACGAAGTCGGCGACATTGGCGTGCTGGTGCATAATGCGTGTGCTCCCTTGCGTGCTGAATTGATTAGCAAGTGGGGCGATAAGTTTATGGATGGCATGCAGGCGGCTCACATCATCCCAAAGAACGGTTGGAGTTGGGCTGATAAAGATCTTAAAAAGATCATCGGCCGCGTTACGAAGATGGGTTTGATCGATGATGTGGCAAACGGATTTGCGTCAACCGCCGGACATGCAGGAACGCATACCATGGCTTATGTCGATGATTTGATTGAAGTTATGAAAGATCTCAAAACCGTGGACGAAATCAAGGCAGGCATCAACATCCTTTGGTCACGTATCAAGGCTGGTAAATACGTTGATTATGCATTGGATGTCGTGGGCTAGCGGCATATGGACTTTGTTACCTGACCTACATACCCGATTGGATCTACGCCAAAGATGAAACAGACTTCAACCGTTTATGTTCTGAAGCCGAATCTTACAGACCCGAAGCTCAATGGTTTCGTCTACGCGGCTTACACGCCCTCGTGCATTGGTTTCGATGACGCGTGCGATGATTTTCATGTAGATGATGGAGAATCTCTGGATTGGAAACCGTACTCTCTGAAGAAGACATGGAAGCCTATCAACGTTGAAGGGCCCACCAAACCATTCAATGATTATCCTTGTCTTGAACTTTCTACACCCGTATTCAGCCGCCGCGCAGTCGAAGCTCTAGGGGAAATGCTAACGGATAATGGAGAATTGCTTCCACTTAAGAATGATGTCGGTGATTATTTCGCTTACGTTGTAATGACAAAACTCGATGTACTTAACATTAGCAAGTGCGTGATACATCGAACGAGTAGAGAGAAAAGAGCAATTGCAATCGACTACTTTGATTTCAAGAAGTCCAAGCTTGCAGGTGCATCGATATTCAGAGTTCGTGAGCATCCCAATATCTTCCTTGTGACAGAGCAATTTAAGGAAAGGGCGGAAGAGGCAGCACTCAACGGGTTGAACTTTATCAAGGTATGGCCATTGCCCGAAGGTAGCGATTGGGGAATGGACGAAGCGGTCCGGCGACGAACCAATAAGATCGTTACCTTAGTCGGAGAAGGATTGACCATTTGCTTTTCGCTAAAAAAGGATAAGCCAAATGCATCCGAGAAAGAGGTTGCCGGTACGCTTGTAAATTCGCTGCGAGCGAAGTTACTTCCAGCATCGGTCGAGCATAAGTATTGGGGCTCAGTTGAAAAAGCAGAGTTTGCTGATGGAGAGTTTCGACTCATCTGCAGTTGTCCAAGTTGCGATACGTTGTTTGATTACATTTCCGATTGGGTTAGCAAGTCTGGCTGGCCGAATGAAGTTACTGCGATCAAACGGTATGGCAATCTTTATTTTGGTCGACCGAAAGAGAAGCGTGTCAAGTTCGGTAGCTAGGACGGAATTGCCCGTATTCCGAAAGCTCAACGGATGAGCAAATTTTTCATTTCAATAACGATGTAAAGGTATGGCAGGCTAATGGCGAAGTATTCGGCGGAATTGATCGATTCAGACCTCCTGAAGCAATTTACAGAGTCTTCGAAGGAAGCGATGAAGATCCTGCGGCTTGATAAAAAAGCAGATTCCCGCAGCATTGTGGAAGCGATCGATCAATTCGTCTATAAATGGCAGCGAGGCACACGACCAAAGATCCCTTGTGAAGTTGACGACTTGCCTTACTACTTAGGAAGTTTATGGGGAGATCAAATCGTTCGTGAATTTGGGTGGGCTTGGCATGCGGTCACATTTCACGAGTACGATGATTCGATCGCACCGGGGGTAGTGTCTCCGGATAACTCGATGGTGATCTACCCAATCCATTTCATCATTGGTTGTTTGCAGGACGAAACGGTCGATGCAACCATTCTGCTTAGCTACAACATGTTGCATGAAGGCACGATTGCATTGGGAGCAAACGAAGCTTACATGAACGTGATGGATCACGTCTTTCGAATTGTTCCTCGCTAGAGTAGCAATCGCGTCGAAGTTGAACTACTGCGGCCGGAGTCGTGGGTGCGGGAGGAAGGCATTGATCTGGGTGGCGAGCTGCGGCGGCATCTGGCGGAACTGAATCTCGATGGCTTGGCGGTGATCACCAAGCTGGATCGTCGGGATGATATTGATGCGAGCGATATTGAGCTTGGCAATCTAGTCACAGGTCGCTTCAAGACGCTGGGGGCGATGAATGTCGTCAAAGCAATCTTCAGTGATGGGACTGAGATTGTTGGTACCGACATTCATCCATTCTGGAGCGTAGATCGTCAAGATTGGATTGCACTGGGTGAGTTGCAGGAATACGAGCGAGTCCAGACTCGCTCTGGTACGATCCATCTGTTATCATTGGAGCGAGCACTACCCGCCGACGTCTTCAACATCGAAGTCGATTGTCACCACGTCTACGAAGTCGGCGACGTGGGCGTCCTGGTGCATAATGCATACAATGCCCCAAGAGGGGCGGTACAGTCTCGGCACTTTTCAACATCTGCGCAAGGTAGAGCACTTCACGAGACAGCTCAGTCATACCGAGAGGCCGCCAAGTTGGGGCCATATCGCAATGTTGCAACGGCGGATGTCACGGTAAATGGTGTTCGAAAGTCCGTCCGATTCAAGAATGATCCGGACGGTATGCACTCAGAACAACGGCTTGTTGCTTGGTACAAAGTTATGATGGAACGCGGCAAGAGAATCGATGTACATGGAGTTTATAGCGAAAGGCCGCCATGCGGGCCGATGAGTGCGAACTGTCGTGAGACACTTGGTAATTTCTTCGGTCAATACTTGGACGTTTGGCACGGAAACAGGTAACCCATAATGACAACCGATACCTCCCAACAGATGCTCGAGTTTGTGGAAGTTGCTATTGCCAACTTAGTGCGGATTGAAAGAAATCTACTCGAACTTGGCTATAAATTTGCGTCTAAAAATGGAGCGATTAAGCAAATACGACCAAATACAAATTCGGAGTTGGAAAAGCTACGACAAAAGTATGAAGTGATTCCTTGCTTGTTTAACTTGTGGTACGAGCGCGTTGAAGTATTGGATTTTAGCCAAGACGAAAGTCAGCTCACAGAAGCTAGTGAGAGCCCGGTGGCGGGACTTGGGTTGAACTGTACTCTCGTCTTCGAATCCTTGTCGACAATACAGAATCGGCAGTCAATCCTAGAAGAGACAGGGTTCAAGTGTAATACGTTAGAAGGAAATGAGTTTATTCCATTGGGCACTTACGCGTCGAACTCAATTCCGAAAGGTATTTGGCTTCCGAACACTATGAATGACCCGATTATCTACGATGCCGGGGCCGGGCCTGTATCGATGGCGAATGAGATTACTCGATCGATTCGCGCTGGCGGCTTTCCGTTCTGGCAGTGGATGTTTGCAAAAAGACGCTTTAGCTCTCCGATTTCGAACACCCCCAGGTATCGCGAACTTCTGCCCATTTTGTTAGATGGAGTTGTCACTATGTAGTTTTAAAGGGTCGCTTAAGCTGAATGGTATCGACGTCGTGGCGTAACAAGCGCGGACCGATGGCAATCGCGTCGAAGTCGAACTACTGCGGCCGGAGTCTTGGGTGCGGGAGCAAGGGCTGGAGCTGGGTGGCGAGCTGCGGCTGCATCTGGCGGAACTGAATCTCGATGGCTTGGCGGTGATCACCAAGCTGGATCGTGGCGATGATATCGAAGCGAGCGATATTGAGCTTGGCAATCTAGTCACTGGTCGCTTCAAGACGCTGGGGGCGATGAATGTCGTCAAGGCGATCTTCAGTGATGGGTCCGAGATCATTGGTACCGACATCCACCCGGTTTGGAGCGTTGATCGACAGGATTGGATTGCACTGGGTGAGTTGCAGGAATACGAGCGAGTCCAGACTCGCTCGGGTACGATCCATCTGTTATCATTGGAGCGAGCACTACCCGCTGACGTCTTCAACATCGAAGTCGATTGCGAGCATGTGTATAACGTTGGCGACGTTGGCGTGCTGGTGCATAACGCGTGTGGCAAAGCTTTGGGTGAAGCAATGTCGGGCGTCAAAGGTGCTCGACGCATGTGGGACCAAGGCAAGGAAGCTCACCACTTGATTGCGGTCGGTTTGAAGGGTGGTAGGTGGGATGATCTTCGTGGCCTAATGACAAAACATGGCGTTGGACTTGATGATGCTGCCAACGGAATGTGGCTGTGGGGCGCGAAGGGCAAGGGAAGATTAGCACAGCTTGTTCATCGAGGTAACAACTATCATTCGCACGCGATGTCAAATCAATTATATGAACGTTTATGGGATGCTAGATCCCAGCGGGAATTCTTGAACAGGTTGGAAGGTATCAAGAAAGACATTGCCGCCGGAACGTGGTGGGTTTAGAAGAATGACAATTGTTTACAAGCTATCTCCGTCGCTACTGTATCCGGGCGTTCGACTCAAAGCGTTTGATGATTTGTTCGAAGTTCGTGATATTCTCTTTGAGAAGAAACCAATCAAGGCTGCCTGGACGCCTCCCCTGTGTCGTTATGACACGATGGATGACTTTCACGATTCAACGACGAGAACGAAGAAGGAGTCGCAAAAGTTGTTTGACCAAGGCGTCGCTGATTTGGCAACGGGTTTTGTGACAACCTTTTCCGCAAAAGCTCGCGAACTGCTGAGCAGTACAATGGAACCGTATGGTGAATTCCTTCCAATCGATGTCGAGGGCGCCCGCGATTCATTCTTTATCTATCATTGCACGAATATGGCAGATGTCGTTGACTTGAGTAAGAGTGAGGGTGCGTTCTATGAAGACGGAGAGCTGTTCTCCATTTATAGGCCTGCATTCTTTAAATCCAAAGTCAATCTCAATCCTGTCTTTCGGATAAAGGAAGTAGCGTATGAATCTAGATACTACATCAACGACCGATTGAAGAAGCAAATCGAGGTTCTGCCTTTGAAAGGCCTTGAGTTCAAAGAAGTTTGGCGTAGTTCTGATGAGCCACCACTGCCGACAAAGAAGAAAGGAACTTCTCGTGGACGATAGACAATCAGCGATGGAGGGATTGATGTATGGCAATTAATAATGCTTTTGATCGCATGCTCACACCAGACGATGATGTGATCGTTTCCACGGAGGCACTAAGCAACGAAGAAGACTTTCGCTTAGTTGAATCGAATGCGGCCTTTGTCGAAATGATGCTTCAGCGATTGGTTATGCCGGAAGAGATTTCTGCCGATGCTCTCCGCTGCTATTGTGTTTCTGAGTTTGCATTCCAACTTGATAACGGTCGCTTCTTGCAGTACGTCTATAATTCCGAGCTTGATCCGCTAGCCGTCGAGCGGTTGACAGAAGGGTTAGGACAAATTGGCGCAACGAATACTCTCCAAGCCTACTTAGCTGGGCTTGAGCAATGGGAGAAACTGCCGTTGGACCAGCAAGAGGCCTTTCTACAAGGTGACTTCTTTGGTGACGACTCGCTGGGTGATCAATTTGAAGAGGTTAACCAAGCTTTAGAGAAAGCCCGAGACGAGGAAGACCTCATCGATCTTGCAGCTCAATGGCTCAAGGAACTACCCAACTTGAAACCCGTGAGCGAGCGATCGTTTACAGGCGAAGTCAAGAAGCGGGTTTCGAAGATTGATAATCTGGAAGAACGCAAGCTGCAACGCAAACTGAATCGTGAGCCGTGAATTGAGCGGGCGTCGAAGAATCGACTGCATTTCCACACCCTCATAAAATCAATTTCGCTTTAACGAAGTAGGCGGAGCTAAGGACAAGCAGCACTACACGCCGCACTTAACAAGCAAGTATGGTCCGGTGGCTGGTCACGAACAAGCTTACTCCAAAGGCTACGTGGCAGGGATGGTGACAGGCATCGGAGTTTCGATTGCTGCGGGCTTTGTCACCGGTGGAGCGACCATTGGTGCTTGCAGTGCCAACCTTGCCAGAATCGGAGTCACCGCAGCTCGTGTGTTCAACGCGGCAAGTATGATCGGTGGAGCGGGTAGTGCGGTGGGTAGGATTCAGGACATGAGCAAGAATGGATTCACCGCTGGTGGCATTGCGGGTGTGGCGCTGGACATTCTTCCATTCGCCTCAGCGGGCGTCGGTAAGGTCGCCAAGATGGCGGGCAAAGCTCAGTGGCTGAACTTCGGCGGCTGCTTTGTGGCCGGAACGCCCGTGAGAGTCGAGGCTTCAGGAGTCAGCAGTCAGGTATCAGGCGTCCAAAGGAGAAATTGTAGGTGCCCTACACGAGCAGTCTGGTCTTGTTCAGGAGTCCGGATGGTCTGCTTCATCCGCTATGAATACAACTCTGGCTCCCTTCGCCCCTGTCTTCAGGGGAGAAGATCATCACCATACTTTGGCTCCCTTCGCCCCGCTTCGGGGAGAAGGGCTGGGGATGAGGGGCAGCGAGAAGTTTGAATTCGGAAGTGGGAAGTTTGAAAGCTCGGCCCTCGATCTAGCGTTGATGGATTATGAAGCTGATGCTTTCGAAGACTTCCTCTTCACGTCTCAAGCCTCCAACCTCCTACCTATCGAAGCCGTTCCACTTGGTTCTCGTATTGCAACGAAGAATCCGAAGCCGTGGGAGTTTGACGATAGCTTCGCTGAACCAGACGCATCATGGCTAAAGATTGGCATGACGGTTGTCAAAGCCAACGGGTCTGTCGTCGATGTTGAATTGCTACGACCAAGTGATTGGCTAGGTGAGTTTGCACTGATAGAGGGTGCAAGGATTGACCTGAAGATCACTGAACTTGATGTGGATGGATCTGCGACAATAACATCGGTCGAACCATGTCCGCCGATTGCAGAAGGTGAAGGTAGTGTTGTTATCGGTCGCTTTGCAACGCGACGAGTCGACGAGATCGTCACGCTTGTTCTAAGAAGCGAATCGGGGCGTGAAGAGGAGCTTAGCGGCACTTCGATTCACCCGATCTGGTCGATGCATCGAAACGACTGGGTTCCGATGGGAGAACTCGACGTTGGCGAAGTCTTGCTTGGTCATGATGAATCCGTCACGATCATCGCCAAACATACCATCCAGCGACCCACGCCCGTTTACAACATCGAAGTCTTCGGCGAACATGTGTATGAAGTCGCTTCGTTAGGCGTGCTGGTGCATAATGCTCATCCATTTTGTCCCGGTGGCGCACAGAGCAGGCGTCTTGGACCTGAAACATATCGCCGAGCAAATCCCGAATTTAGGGCCACACATGAGATCCATCACGCGAAAGAATGGAATTTGCAGGACCGCTTCCCTGGTCTTTACAGTCCTGCAGAACTTAATGACCTATCGAATATGCGGCCAATTCGTTACGGGCAGATTTGGAACGGTGAAAAAGTACATAGAACAATAATTCGTCAGAGCTGGGATGAATTTGAAGCAGTCTTCAAAGAACGATACCTTGAGGGAAAAATTACTCCCGAGAAAATGAGAGTTCTGATTGAGCGACATGTTGCATTCATTGATCGCATGTATCTGGGAGGTTGATATATGAGTTACTTTAAATTGAAGTTTCGAGTTTCGCCTGCGCAACTAGGCAGCGGCACTGAATACGTAACGAGACTGTTATGTGTTGGCTGTAATCGTAGAACGTTACGTTTTCTGAGCAATTATCCTGTGCCAGAAGACGAGATCATCACGCTTGCCTTAGACTGTGACGCCGAGATGCTCACACCATTATTTGAGGCGAGCGGATTACTAATTGTAAATGAAGTTACTGCTAGCGGATTGAAGGACGCACGGGTCACAGGGATAACCGAGGGAAATGTAATTCTGCGTGATATTGATACTGGTCAATTCATCAATGGTTTCAAGTGGATGAAGATTAGTGGTCGATGCAGTTTGCTACCTATTTGGAACACTATTATCGGGACTTGTCCAGTCTGCGGGGTCCCCATCACCGAGCCATTTGCATCTACTGTTAGAACCACTGTCATAACTTCTCCGAAGCCGACCATGGACTTCGTGCGGGGACGCGAAAGGCCTGCTGGCGTTCTTGTCAGTCATCAAGGAGTAAATGCATTAAGGGCTGTGGTACCTGATTTCGATTCATATGCACAAGTTTCGATTGTGGAAGAAAGAGAGATCTAGTATTGCAGTAGTATGCAACGATCGTGCGGACCGATGGCAATCGGGTCGAAGTCGAACTTCTGCGGCCCGAGTCGTGGGTGCAGGAGGAGGCGATCGAGGTTGGTCTGACTCTGCGGCTGCATCTGGCGGAACTGAATGTCGATGGCTTGGATAGGCGCGGGAGTCTCGCAGCGGTTGATCAAATTACAACTTCTGTGTATTCTATTTTTAGATAATTGCTTCATAGGCAATCAACGCAAAATGGAAAACAGCATGTCCGGCAAACTGGGAACCCTGGAAACTCAACTGCTCGCACTCAGTCAAATGAGAGGCAGGTCGGCGATCCGCTCGGAAGAAGTCATCGAGGCGATTGGGCTTACTGCTGTCCAGACGCGAGAACTTTTAAGCCGAATGGCTCGCCGCGGCTTGATCGCTCGAGTGCGGCGTGGACTTTATCTAGTACCACCGCGACTTCCGCCAGGTGGCAAATGGACTCCCAGCGAGTTCTTGTCACTGGATACTCTTATCAAAGACCGAGGAGGCGTTTATCAGATCTGTGGTCCTTCAGCGTTCTTGCGTTATGGCTTTGACGATCAAGTGCCCAATCGAGTCTATGCATATAACAATGTGCTCTCAGGACAGCGAAAAATTGGATCAGCCTCATTCACATTAATTAAGGTAGATGGCTCCCGTTTGGGCGACACCGACACCTTTACAACTCCTGAGGGAATTAAGGTGGCCTACTCATCTCGAGCACGGACGCTCGTTGATGCGGTCTATGACTGGTCGCGGTTTGGAAGCCTGCCGCGTGCCTTCGATTGGATTCGCGATGAATTGAAACGGAACCCAGAGGCAGCCAAGCTGATCGCATCTGCGGCCATCCGCTTTAGCAATATCAGCACGCTACGTCGGTTGGGCAAATTGTTGGCGCTGGAGGGAGTTGAAGATCCATTGCTCCGCAAACTCGAACGCGAGTTGCCGAAAAGATTGGCAGAGATCCCATGGTGTCCGACACGGGCGAAGCGGGGAGTTGTCGACAGGCGGTGGGGAGTGATTTTCAATGGCTGAGATTCGAATTGAATATCATCGGGATACTGAATTGTTCCGCGCAGCACTGACCTTCACGGCGGCCCGAACAGGATTCAGTGAGCGATTGATCGAGAAAGATTATTTTTGCTCCGTTGCACTTGCAGATCTCTGTACCTCAGATGCAACAGAAATTGTCTTCAAGGGCGGCACGTGTTTAAGCAAGGTCCACGCAGACTTCTTCCGACTTAGCGAAGATCTTGACTTTTCACTTTCCGCGCCGATCCATGCAACGCGCAGCCAGCGGAGTCGAAGAATCGATGATTTCAAGCGCCATTTCAATGCAATCGCCGAGCGGAACGATTGCTTTGGAATTGATCAGGCCCTTCGAGGGTTCAATAACTCACTCCAATACGGTGCCCGCCTGACATATCGCTCCATTGTTTCGGGCCAAGATGAGTTTCTTAAGGTAGAAATCAGTGTCCGCGAACTGATCGTCGAGCCGCATGTGATGCAACCGGCCCGCACCATGCTACTTAATCCATTTCGAGCGGTCGCAGCCATCGAACCGTTTGCTGTTCGCGTTCTCAGCATGCGTGAGGCATATTCCGAGAAGCTGCGTGCAGCGCTTAGTCGCCGCCAGCCCGCAATTCGAGATTTTTTTGATCTGAATCATGCGTTCACGGTCGGAACGATTAGCGAGAATGATCCTGTCCTTGTCCAATTGTTGAAGGACAAGCTGGCAATACCTGGAAACGAGCCAGTGGACGTTTCTGACAATAAATTGTTGCTCTTGAAGAGGCAACTCGAGACTGACCTTCGCCCAGTAATTCGCGATGACGATTTTCGCCGATTTGAACTGGAACGTGTCTTCCAACGGATCGCTGATTTGGCAGCGAAACTTTCATTGTGCTGAATAAAATGGTTTGCTCGCTCAGCCAAATTATTCAGCAGAACGTCCGGGGAAAGGTGTCAGGACTGGTTGATTGACCCAGGAACCGTTCTTGAAATTCGGGATAAGACGCGGAGGAAGTGTGAAGTTTGAAGTGCGAAACGTTTCAAACTTCAAACTTCATTCTTCTGTTATCATTGCAGCGAGCACTACCCGCTGACGTCTTCAACATCGAAGTCGACTGCCACCACGTCTACGAAGTCGGCCACGCCGGTGTGCTGGTGCATAACCAGTATCACCATGTCGTCTCAAAGTACTCCAATGCTGGTCGTGGTTGGACCAGGAACTGGAGCGCTGATGCTCGTCAGATTCTGAGCAACGGCGACATCAAGTTAAACGGCAGGATCAATCGACAATTTGTCAAAGACCATACTGGGCCACATCCAGAACTGTATCATCAACGTGTGTTTGAACGACTTGAAGAAGCCGTTGATACTCTAATACCGCATACGCCGGAGTACAATAAAGGGTTCTTCGTGGAATTTAGTGATTAAGGGATTTCCAAGTCGAGGTTGAGTTTACCGCAAAAGAACAGGATCCGAGTACGGTAGTTGTCGAAGTTGCGAAATCCGCGAGCTGAACTTTTGATGGATTGGATACGACTGTTGAAGCCTTCGCTGATCGCGTTGGTTATTCGATGGTCTATGTAGGCCATAAGACCCTCATAGTGCCTCTTGAGCATCTTGGCGACTTTCACCATCGGTTTGATTTGGCAGCGTGTGGCCCATCCGTACCAGCCAGCGAACGTCATCTCAGCAGTGTCTCGATCGGTACATTCCCAGAAGTGCCTGAAATTCTCCTTAAGCGACCATGCTCGACCTGTTTTGATGTCCGAATGCTGCAACTGGTAGAGATAGTTTCGATCCGCCTCCGACAATTTCTCACGTGCAAATAGCAGTAGTTGCCTAGTGCCCTTGAGTCGCTCATCACCTCTCTCGGCAAGCAATCGACTCTCCTGGCGGCGGACAAGATCAACTGCTTCTCCAAGGTACTTACTGACGTGGAATTTGTCGTGCACAATAGCAGCGTTTGGATACACTTCCCTGATGGCAGCTAGGAATGCCTTCCACATATCAGCGGCAACCGCTTTGATCTTCGCTCTTTGTGGTTCGGGCAAGGTTTTTAATAGCTTTTCTGCAGACTGCTGCGTCCGCTGAGGAACAACTTCTAGCACGCGGTGCTGATCCAAGTCGGTCAAGACCGAAACGTAATCCTGCCCTTTACCAAAGTTCTTTTCATCGATACCAACATGCTCAATTTCGTCCATGTTTCGGCGTTGGAGCCCACGCTCCACCGCACGCTGCATGATGCCATTAGTTGCCGCCCAATCTATTCCCAGTAGCTTAGCGGCCGCTGAGAGCGATGAGCAAGCTTGAATGACTTCAATGGCAACTTGTTCAAACATAAGCGTAAAACGTCCGTGCCTTTGGGCCCATGGAATCGCTATGGTCAACACGCCGCACTGAGAGCATTTGCTTCTGGGAACCAAGGCGTGGATGCGAGTCACAAATTGCATCGTATCCAAATGCCTCCAAGTTCGCTCAGGGGCAAGATCGGCTTGTGAGCAGGCGGCATCACAGCGAGGACAACGCAGAGTTGTTCCGGTATGATTGATGTGAATGTCTACGGCCTTCTCAGCAGGGCGAAAATCAACCGATTGCACGCTCCAGTTGTCGTCCAAACCAAGTAACGCATGATAGTGAGTAGTAGTTGCTTCTTTCATAGACAAAGAATACGCTAACGGCCAAATCTACGCACCTACCCACTAAATTCCACGAAGAACCCAATAAAGCAGTTACCGACGCAATTGATCTTATCGTATCAATCTTACGTACCAACCCCCGAGATGCACTGAGAGGTATTGGATTATGATGAAGTATTCATTTGCTCAGTGGATCCCTGCTTTCCCGCCGCATTATAAGGGTGAACCGTGGAGCGCTCGCTTTGGTGTCATCAACTTCAATGGCTATCGAATGCGAGAGGGAAAGGCTTTGCCATCATGGGATCCTAAAACCCGTGCTTATACTCCGGATGGTCCAGATGTATCGTTGGACTTTATGTTTGCGGATCATGCATGGCCGCTCTTTTCATCGAGGTTGCAAAAGCTGCTGGAGGAAGTTTGTCCAGATGCTTTTCAGTTTTTGCCGATTGTCTTCGGGCCGAAGAATGATGCTTATCTAAATAGGGATTTTTCACTTGGCCAGGCCTTGCATTTGATCGACGGCTTGGATCGCGTTAATACGAAAGTTGATAATGGTGATTGGACGCCCAGGCCAAACGGTTCGTTCTATACTCAATACCCTTACTACGTCCACTACGAACGAGTTAAGGACTATCCAGTCTTTCGGCTACTAGGTAGTTCTGTTCAACTCTTCATTCGCAGCGACATTCAAAAGGCGATTGAGGATTCGGGTTACACCGGAAGTCGATTTGATCGTGACCACCCCATTTGCACATGAGAGAAGACAATGAGCGAAGAAGAGGATTTAGCCGCGCAGCAGTGGTATGACGCTAAGGCACAGACGCTAGAGAAATTGCTTGGCAAGCAGCACGAGATGGTGATGCATGCGATCATCCCGTATGCAGTCGGTGGCGGGCTCGATCTATACTATTTCGAACAATCACCAACCGGTACCGCAATTGCAACGCTTGAGCTTGCCGATTCGCCTGACAGTGGGCCATCAAACGACGCGTTCATGTCTTATGAGATGGCCATGTTCACGAAAGCTAAGCTAAATCTGGATGATGCGCACGAACCAACGACACCGTTCGGCAAGGCGCATGAGCGGATCAATGCTTTGTTAAACACGCTCGGACCATATTCGATGGAAGCAACGCTGAACCGATTCGACACGTGTGAGTTTCCGGAAGAGTTCGAGGAGATCGGTGGTTGTTGCTTGATATTCGATGCACTCGGTGCGCAGGACGAGAAATGCGAATTTGGACTCATGGTGCCGATCGAAATTCATCGATCGGAGATGGAATACGCACGTAGCGAAGGTGGTCAAGAATTGATTGTGAAGTTGAAGGCTGCCGGGCATCATCCGTTCTCAGATTTAGGTAGAGAGCCAGTGGTATAAGTTATTCGAGAAGCATCAAGTTCGCCTGGCGAAGCGTGTAACTATAATGATCGGTGAGTTAGTTGGCTTGCAAATTTCACGAGAGTTAATCGGGCGGATGCAGGCCTAGTCCTGACCATAAGAATCGAAGGTCAACTACTTGAGCACGATTCATGCGTAACAACTTGATCGTAACCAGGGCGATGTCCGTAAGCCCAACGATCAACGTACCATTGACTGACCAATCAGAATGTTCCTTCCATCTGTCCGGGTGTGGGTGAAACAATCGAGTCTCCCGCCCACTATCCGCATTTCCGCTTACCCGATTTGCTTTGGGCCGATTGCACATTGGGCACGCAAGACAAAGGTTGTTGAATTCCGTCAAGCCACCAAGAGACCTTGGAAGGATATGCTCAACTTCAAAAGTAACAACTGTCAGCGACTCGTTGGTTTGGCAGTAAGCGCATCGATTCCGGAAATGGCGGCGGACCGTCCGTCTGAGTTCGACCGGAACGTATTCACTCAAAGCTATTCCTCTGCGTTGATTTGGTGAAGCAACATAGCAGCACGCGCTTTGACGAGACTGAGTTCATCAATATTCTTCAGCAGCAGATCCAATTCTTCCGTCTCGGTTACAGAAAGGGACCCTTCCTTGCTCCTTTGAAGGAGTTGGTCCAAACGGAACTGATTCTTCGGCGCGATTGCCATTTCTGCTAGGGCAGACAATACGTCAGCAGTTAAGGGCAAGCTCACTTCACTGGACATACCAATTTCCTCTTGTAAGTTAGAAATCCCATCGTTGAAGGATAACACGAAACAACCTGGGAATCCATCTCGCTGTACATGGGAAATTGAGCTGAGCCAGGCTTCAAGGCGTCCTACTTTTGTGCAGAAGGCTAGCTAAGTATCCACATTGGCAGGTCTGCACCCAAATTCAATTGCCCGACGACAGTTAAACTTTCTGACTATGGCAGCAATTCTGGGACTTGGGATCTGAAGCTTACTTCGGCCATCCGGCGCTGTCGGAGTGCAACTGACCGGATTCTCCGGGTCAACGACTGTCAACCGTCAACTGCAGAAGTGAAACATTCAGTGCCACTCATGAAGTCTCTCGCAATGCGTCCCCATGCGGCCCACTCCCTTAACATATTCACACCGCTAGAGATCAGAGAACCGCAGAAGGATCTATGATCAACTATTTTCAAGACAACTCTTGCGTTACACCCATCTTTGGCGGTGTAAACCTCTCAACCAAGTTTCGCGGGTCGCTTCGCGCTGTGCTCCCGCAATGTGCCCCCATGCGGCCCTCTCCCTTAACATATTCACACCGCTAGAGATCAGAGAACTGCAAGAAAATCTGTGATCAACTGTTTTCAAGACAACTCTTGCGTCACTCCCATCTCTGGCGGTGTAAACCTATCAACCAAGTTTCGCGGGTCGCCTCGCGCTGTGCCCCATGCGGCCCTCTCCCTCCATGTCAATTGACGCTTGAAACATTACAGGTCGTTTGCGCTTCAAACGGCACCATTTTCTGTTGTGGGTCCATCCAGCGTTGTACTGGTAGTGCTTGATACTTTACTCTTCGACCGCAGAGCCGATTGGCGCTTTGGTACTGTTTGAACTTTTTTCAGTTTTATCCAAGCAGTAACCTTTACCCGTGATCTGGATCAGCGCGGCCAGTCGTCGTCTCGTTCAAAGACAGCGGATAGGCTATAATCCGTATTTGCGCGCCGGCTTATGACGTTTTTGGAAAAGCTAGATGGCCTCAACTTCGATCAAATTGATCGCTCAGCTTCGCAGCCCTTCGGCCAGTGATGCTTGGGAGCGATTTATCGAGATCTATACTCCGCTGATATACCATTGGTCACGTCAACGAGGTTTAGATGGGGCTGATGCAGCAGATTTAGTCCAAGACGTCCTGATGACGCTTGTACAGAGACTTGGTGAGTTCGATCCTGACGGCCCGGGACGCTTTCGTGGCTGGCTGCGGACCATTACTGCCAACCGAGTGACTGATTTTTATCGCCGCCAGAATAATCGGCGCGAAACCGAAGGCGGTTCGGCACTTTCGATGATTGCCGATGTCTCGGAAGCCGATCTGTGGGACGATCGCGAGTATCAACTCTATATGGTTGGTCGAACGCTAGAGTTGTTGCGTTCGGAGTTTCAAGAAACTACGTGGCGTGCCGGCTTTGCTCAACTTGTCGAAGGCCGTACGGCAATTGAGGTTGGTCAATCGTTTGGGATCACTCTAAATGCCGCTTACATTGCCAAATCGCGTATCTTGGCCCGATTGCGCGACGAATTGGATGGACTTCTGGACTAATCGCAAAGAAATTTCTGCAAAATCTGACAGATTCCGCTGTGGTATGCGTGGTACGTAGTAAACAAGCATCGCAGCAAGTGTAAAGTTGCACGTGCCTATACGGATAGTACACCATGAAAACAAAAACCTGCCCCAACTCTCAGACGCTCCAAAGCTATCTGCTAGGTATATTGCCCGTTATTCAGCGAGGACCGATCGAGGACCATCTGCAGAGTTGTGACCAATGCATTGCCAATGCGGAAACGTTGACCACAGATGACGATTTGACGCGGCTTATGCGCTCTGCCGTTTTATCGCCTGACAACACATCGGAAGTCGTTACGTCCTTGATCGATCGCATCAAATCTGTGAGGAAGGAAAGTGAAACGTTGCGGCTGGAAGGCTTGGAAGAAACGCTTGCAGGAAGCCAGGCTTGCAGCGGAGGCCGCGCATCTGCCGAAAGTCGAATGCCTATGCTCAGCTTTTTGGCCCCAGCTCAGTTGCCCGACGAACTTGGCAGATTGGGCGACTATCGGGTGCTCGAAGTCTTGGGTGTTGGCGGCATGGGGATGGTCCTGCGAGCTGAAGACACGAAGCTTCGTCGCCAAGTTGCGCTCAAGATAATGAAGCCTTCTATTGCAGAAAGTCATGGTGCCAAAGAGCGCTTTATGCGCGAGGCCCAAGCGACTGCTGCTCTTGAGCATGATCACATCGTCTCGATATATCAAGTCGGCGAAGAGCGTGGTGTGCCATTTATTGCGATGCAGTATCTCAAGGGCCAATCGTTGAAAACGCGCCTGGATCAAGCGGTTCGACTCACTGCTATCGAAGTTGTTCGTATTGGTAAAGAAGTCGCGATGGGACTGGCCAAAGCGCACGAGCGTGGCATGATCCATCGCGACATCAAACCCGATAACATTTGGCTTGAGGAGAATTCCGACCGCGCTAAAATTTTGGACTTCGGATTGGTCCGTGCCACTGTGGAAGACGAAGCTTTAACGCATTCAGGCACTGTGTTGGGGACGCCGAAATACATGGCCCCTGAACAAGCCATCGCCCAACCAGTTGATCATCGCAGCGACTTGTTCAGCCTGGGCAGTGTACTTTATCAAGCAGCATCAGGAAGTTGTCCATTCGAATGCAGTAGCTTTACTTCGACACTAATCGCCGTCGTACATCAAGCGCCAATCGAACTCACAAGTGCAGTTCCTGACCTGGATGTTGAAGTGGCAAACTGCATCATGAAGCTGCTTGAGAAAGACGCTAACCAGCGACCGCAGTCTGCTAACGAGGTTGCAAAGCAGTTCGCCGACTTGGAGCAGAAGCTGCAGCAAGGTTCGGACACGGAAGCGACCCGAGTCAATATCGTTCCACAGCTCAAACAAACGTCGTCCGAGGGCGGTCACCTTCCGCCTCGTCGCCGCTGGCCGCTAGTGGCTGGAGCAGGTGGCGTCGCAGCCATGCTCTTAGGCATTCTTGTTATCACATTCCGTGATCAAAATGGAATGGAAACAATCGTACGCGTGCCAAGCGGTGTCGAAGTCGACATTGATGCGCAGCCAGGCAGCAAGATAACGATTCGAGAGGAAGCGGCAGCCGGGATGGCAACTACTTCGGTCGACACAATGTTGAATAGCAAAGCGTCTCTAGCGCTCGATGCCGAAGTCGCTGACGCTCATGCAAGTCCATCCAAAATGGAATCTGTTACTAGCGAAACGGCAACGGAAACGCAATCGGTTGCGCAACGCACGTTGCCAATCGATTTTGATACCGAACGCAAGATCGGTCAACGCTTGTTGAGGTTAGGCAAAGGAAGGTTTGTGCTAGGCGATCAAGACCAGAAGCCTGCCCCTCAATTGGCTCTTCACCCTTTACTTCTTTCGCCTTTCTGTATTCTCGAAGCAGACCTTTCCGGAACCGAGCTGACAAATGACGAGCTTGTCGCGTTAAAGGGCTGCCAAACGCTAAGGAAATTGAATGTCAGTGGGAATCCTGCCCTCACGCAGAGTGGATTTGACCGTCTCGGAGCCATCCCGACGCTGACCGATATCGATGTTAGCCAAACCGGTGTCATGAACAAATTTGTTGGCTGGCTGACAAGTAGCCCGAAACTTGAGTCCATTGATTTGGACAGCACCAGTGTCGAAGCGGGAGTTATGGAAGCTTTCCCGTCGCTTCAATCACTGCATATTCTGCGACTCCCAAATACAGTCAGCTTGGATGATTTAAGTTTGCTGGGTGAGCGTGCGCCAAACTTGCGAGAGTTGGATGTCATGATAACTGACCCCAAATTAGTTGATTCGCTGACTGGCTGGCCGCAACTTGTCAAACTTGGGATGTCTGGTGCTGCGTTGACACCCCAGACAGTCAAAACGCTGCAAGGCATGCCACATTTGGAATCATGCATCTTGTACCAGCCAACGTTTGAGTCGTTGTCATTGCTGAGTCAACTTGATCCGAAGCTGGTATCGCTTGAGCTGGTTCAACGAGGCGACGTCAGTGAAATGACCGCCAGCGATTTTAAACCGCTAGCGACACTGAAGCATCTGGTGAATTTGACTGTGCGAGGAGGGCTGCTTGTCGAGAAAGGTTCGCTTGACGTGATTGCAACCATGCCATGGTTGCGCTCACTTACCATCGATCACGTCAGCGAAGACGATCTAATGGCATTTCGAAATCAGCGTCCGGAGATCAACCTGTTTGCGGCCGACCGGATAATTCGCGGGCTCTATGATTGGCCTGGCAAGTCCGCTGGTGAGAAATCAATTGTCGCCTGGGATTTGCCCGCTGACGCTCCACCGCCAGCAATCGCTCCATTCTCAAAAGAGCAATCGATTGAACATCAAACCGCGTGGGCTCAATATCTGAATCTTCCAGTCGCATCCGAAAACTCAATCGGTATGAAATTTCGGTTGATCCCCCCCGGCGAGATTACGCATTACAGCTACCCCCACGTACCGCAGTTGCCGTTAGCCGCTCTACTCCGCATACCGTATGCGGTGGAAATGGCGACTACGGAGGTGACGGTTCAGCAATTTGAGGAATTTGTCAAAGCGACGGGCTATGTTACGCATGCAGAAAGAGTTGGCAGCGGTGGCGGTTGGTCTCAGTTAGATGGTGCATGGGCAAAGCGACCTGAAGCCAACTGGAGGTCGCCGGGTTATGAAGTTCAACCCACGATGCCCGTCACGTTGGTGTCAACAACTGACGCCCTCGCGTTTTGCGACTGGCTGTCAAAGTTGGACGGTAAGCATTATCGACTGCCAACGGCGGATGAGCGGAAGCACGCTTCCATAGCAGGCGTTGAATTTGGTTTGATTTATGGGGATGTGGACTACGACTGGTTCGCGGAAAATCTTCCACCCGGGGCGCATTGTCCGCAACCCGTAGGCTCTAAGCCAGATAACCCATTTGGGCTCTATGACATGCTGGGCAACGTGTGCGAGCTTGTTGGGGATGGAGCTAGCGGATACGGACGGCGAGGGCACGGTTGGTCCCATCAGGCTGTGGAGGATGAAGAATCGGTCAATGCGAAATTCTCGGGCCCCTCAGCAGATACCGGGTTTCGCGTGATTCGAACGAAGGCAATTCCCGTCGATGACCGCAAAGTAGTATTAGCGGCGCGCTACCAGCCACTTTCACCTACAGCCACCGTGACGCAACCGACACCAATCACAGGCATAAGAAGTTGGTCTGTCGAACGTATCTCGTTCGATCGAGAGGCCATTGGAATTGAGTGGAGTCCGCGAGGTGACATGATCGCTGTCTGCGCAAACGACTACTCTGTTCGCTTGTGGAATTCAGACGGAACGTTTCGGTCCTTTCTGATGGGACACACCGGCCCTGTAAGTAGCGTGTCATTTTCCAACGACGGACAGTACTTGGCAAGTATTAGCATGGCCACGGACTACCGACGTCCAGCCCCACAACTTCGAGTTTGGGATATCGATTCCGGAAAGTGCGTTTTCCAGTGGGCTCATACGCTATTTTGGCCACGCATCGCTTTCAGTCCAGATGGGCGTCAGATCGTCGCGTCAGGTCTATTGGGTGGAGTGGCTACCACATATCTGTTTGATTTGGATAATGCTATGCAACATCCGATATCGATCTCAGAAGCCATCGCATGGGAGCAAGACGGAAAGTCGCTGTTTGGATTCAACAACGACAAGCTGGTACAAGTCCGAATCGATGACAACGCTATACTCCGTGAGTTTACATTTGATGCCTCAGACGAGGAGTTGAGGCAAGCTAGGAAACTCTCCGTGTCAGCGGATGGGTCTGCGATGGCGTTGGTAACCGGGCAAACGTTGCACTTGATCGACACGAACGAATCAAATAAGGCAACCAAAATTCCGCTCAACTTCCAGTCCATCATGGAAGTACGTTGGTCGCCAGATGCGACTCGGTTGCTTGTCGTGGGCAATAATAGCGAGCGAAATAACATACAGATTCTTGATGCAGCAAGTGGGAAGGTCTTGCAACGCGTGTGCTGCTACTACGATGAGTCAATGGCATGGTCGCCCGATGGCGCAGAGATTGCAATGTATGAACGTATTCAGAACAACGTTGTCATTATCGATACAGTTGTAGGCAAAGTCAAACGACAATCGAAACCTTTGCGTGGTAGCTTAAGTCGACCGCAGAGCATGCTAGTTCCATCGGCGAATAGGGTGATATCTGACAGTAATGAGTTTGATGCTGATAGCGGTAAGTTCATTCAAACGACGAAGGCACTTCCTGGGACGCTCAAGTTGGTCGCACCAAACGATCAATGGCGCGCTTACCAGCGGAATGAAAACGAATTGGTTGTTGTGCCACGCAGTCTTGACCGCGACGAAGTCTCGCTATCGGTAAATTCGATCGGAGGCACGTGGCGTTCCAGCCCGTCGGGGGATTTGATTGCCCAAGTAAATCAACAAGAAATCGAGATCTGGAACACTGCAACTGGAGGCAAGATGGAATCCTTAAATCATCCTGCAGATGTTTGGTCATTCGAATGGAGTGCCGATGGAAAGCAAATCGCGTCGATCGCGAAGGATCAAAGCGTAAGAATTTGGGATTCACATACGTTGCAACTTATAAACAAGTTTGCATCACTGCCGTCAGGTCTTGACCCATTTTACTCCGTACGAACAGGTGCCTCAGTTTTGCAGTGGACAGCCGACGGTCAGTTTCTTTGGATACCCCAGGGCGGAGGCTGGGCTCGCTTAAATGCGAAAACCGGTGTCGTGGATCGCAGTGGCAGCAAAGGATTAAATCTATGTGCCGCTATCGCACTGGCGCCGAATGCTGAGCGATTACTCTTTCGAGAAGGCGATAATTGGACAGATTTAGTGACAGCAGCAGGCGACCAAAATGCTCTAGCGGAGCGAATTGGTTATTCGTTCCAATGGCATCCCGATTCGCGACGCGTTATTGGATCAGATTACAATGGCTTGATAGCTTATGACGTGGCCGGCCAGCGACGTTTGGGAACGTTATGGCCAGCAATGCCAGACGGGCATTGGATGTGCGTTGGTCCGACCGGACATTGTCGCGGCAGTACTGGGGTGGCGGAGCATATTGTGTATGTCGCGCAGTTGGATGATGGCAGCAACGTTACGTTAACGCCGCAAGAATTCGCCAAACGCTTTGGCTGGAAGAACGATCCCGATCAGGCCATGTTGATGGGCTATACGGAATAGACGCTAAGCACCATACTGCTCAACAAGTTGTAGTGGAGATTCTTCGAAATTCTTCATTGATGAAACAGTCTGGATAATGTGGAATTTCGAATATGAGGTCTTGGCTTACGGAAATTCATCGGCAGCTTGCTGTACCACTTGGCGCATCGGCCCTTAGCCCCATTGGGAAGATTTGTAGAACCGGTGATTCAATGCGTTTGGGATGTAGGGCTTGTATTTGGGGACCAAAGCAGCGAAACTAGAAGGTCCTACCCCACCTTTGACGTTGATATCCGTTCAAGTATGCGTTGCATACGTTTCCCGCCTTACGGAGAGCTTGCTGTATGCCCCGATCTAGCTGTTTCGGCCCGAGTTGGTGTTTCATGGGCAATCTCCTTTGCTTGTGCGGTTTTTTATTTCAAACGGCCGCTGGTCAAGACAGGCTCTTCAATCAACAAGCAACCGCGTTTCTCGAAAAGAACTGCTTGGATTGCCACGCCGGTGATGCGTCCGAAGCGGGCTTGGATCTGCAACGATTACTGAGCAGCAACATCGATGACTTGTCGTTGACAGCCTGGGCGAAAGTTCACGATCGAGTTGCAGCAGGCGAGATGCCACCCGATGATTCAGTGACGCATGAACAAAGAGCGGCGTTTGCGAAAGCGATCTTCCCGCAACTGGTTGCGGTGGATCAAGCGATCGTGGCTCAAAGTGGCCGAGCGGTCTGGCGTCGCATGAATCGATACGAATACGAAAATGCTGTGCGTGATTTGCTCGGCGCGCCTTGGCTGCAAGTAAAGTCGATGTTGCCCGAGGACGGAGAGTTGCAGCGGTTCAATAAGATCGGTGAAGCGCTGGACGTTTCGCACGTCAACTTAGCTAGATACATGCAGGCGGCCGAGTATGCTTTGTCCGAAGTAGTGGCGAAAAAGTATCAGCCACCGCAATCCACCATTGCTCGGTATTACGCAAGGGAACAACCAGCGTTTCATCGTAAGGTGCATTACACGGTCTTCAACCGCAGCCCAGAACGAGCGACGTTCCCTCTCATTGACTACGACGCCGATCTGGCGGTGCTGGGCGACGAGCAGCGTCCTTTCACTGTTGGTCAATCAGATCCAGAACTGCGTGAACGAGAAGCGTTTGGAGTCGTTGCAAGCAGTTACGAACCTATTGAAGTTCGCTTTAGTCAATTCAAAGCGTCTGAGTCAGGGCGTTACAAACTGCGTTTCAAAGGATATACGTTTTGGGCTGCTGGCGAAGAGAAACGTTGGTGGCGACCAGATCGAGAGAAGACGTCTATCGGCCGACGGTCAGAACCGGTGGTGATCTATTCTGTCTCGCCACCACGACAACTGCGGCGATTGGGGGACTTTGACTTTCAAATTGAACCGACCGTCCAAGAGCTGGATGTGTATCTGTTGCGCGGCGAGTCGATTCAGCCCGATGCCGTTCGACTATTCCGTTCGCGACCATCCAACTGGCACAATCCTTTGGCGGAAGCTGACGGGATGCCTGGGGTCGCATTCAATTATCTTGAGGTAGAAGGGCCTATCTATGATCAGTGGCCAACGGCAGCGCAGCAGCTTTTGTTCGGCGATCTACCGTTAAGGAAAACCAGCGACGGCTGGGAAGTTTTCTCCAAGCAACCTTTGGCAGATGCCTCGCGGCTATTAGGACAATTTTTGGAGCAAGCCTATCGTCGCGGTGCAAACCAAGACGAGCTTGCCATGCTCATGGGTATCGTGCAGCGGGCGCTGGATGCCAACTACAGTTTCCAGCAGGCGATGATGGCCGCGTATACTGCGGTGCTTTGCTCCCCGGCGTTTGTTTGTTTGGAAGAGCCTCAAGGTGTGTTGGATCAAGCAGCTATTGCAACTCGATTAAGCCTTTTTCTGTGGAACTCTCCCCCCGACCCGCAGCTCCAGCAGTTGGCGGCTGAAAGCAAACTGAACGATCCTGATGTTTTGCGAAGCCAAGTGCAACGCATGTTGGATGATGAGCGTTCGCAGCGTTTTATCGACGCGTTTTTGTCGTACTGGTTAGACCTGCGGAAGATTAACGATACTTCGCCAGATGAAGTGCTCTACCCTGATTACTATTTGGACGACGCTCTGGTCGACGCCGCTTTGGCTGAAACGCAGTTGTTCTTTGCGGAGTTGATCGGTGAAAATATGCCGATCCGCCATCTTGTGTCGTCAGACTTCACCTATGCGAACGAACGACTGGCGCTGCACTATGGGCTGCCAGCATTTGAAGGGGGGGCGATGCGCAAAGTGCTCCTGCCAGCCGATAGCCCACGCGGCGGGCTGTTGACGCAAGCCAGTGTGCTAAAGGTCACCGCCAACGGGACGACGACTTCACCAGTCGTTCGCGGAGCCTGGATTAACGAGCGACTTCTGGGCAACAAGATTCCTTTGCCGCCCAAGAGTGTACCGGCCATTGAGCCCGACACACGCGGTGCGACCACGATTCGTCAACAATTGGAGCTTCATCGGGCCGACCCAAGCTGTGCGGGTTGTCACGCGAAGCTCGATCCGGTCGGATTTGCTCTAGAAAGTTTTGACGTGGCGGGTGGTTGGCGACAGAACTATCGCAGCCTAGGTGACAAAGGAGAAAAGATCGAAGGCTATGGTAAGAATGGCCAACCGTTTACATTTCGAAATGGGCCGCCGGTAGATCCATCCGGTCAGTTAGAAACCGGTGAGACGTTTGCTGATATTGTCGAATTGAAAAGGTTGCTCTCCGGCCAGGATCGGGCGCTAGCGAAAAACCTTTTGAGCCAATTTTTGGTATACTCCACAGGGGCACAGCTACGCTTCAGCGACCGCATCGAGATAGACCGTATTCTAGATAAATTGTCTGCGGAACATTATCCAGTACGTGCGATGATAGAAGAAGTTGTCTGCAGCCCCTTGTTCCTCGTAAAATAGCTTGATGGCAACGCTGCGTTCGTGCTCAGCGTTGCTGTTGCGACGTGTGGACAAGCGACCTTGCGTACCAGCGTCGGCCACCCGCCTCAAACCTACTTGCCTTACCCTTCAAACGCTCCCGCCCCAGAGGATTGCTCGATGCCCACCTATTTCCAGAACAAATCGTTACACCGAAGAACTTTCTTGCGTGGCATGGGCGTTGGACTTTCGCTGCCGCTACTAGACGCGATGCAACCAGCCGTCGCGAGAGCGAAGGAGACGATGGCGGGGGACGCCGATCATCCGCCGCGGAGGATGTTGGGGATCTGCAACAACTTGGGCTTATTGCCCGAGTATTTTTTCCCGAGCGAGCCGGGTGCGAATTATACTCTGTCCCCCTATTTGAAAACGCTGGAGAAGCATCGCGAGGATTTTACCGTTCTCAGCGGAGTGTGGCACCCGGATGTTGATGGAGGGCATCCGGCGGATATCTGTTTTTTGACTGCAGCGCCGCATCCGGGCAGTGGAGGTTTTCGCAATACGATTTCACTGGATCAATTGATCGCCGAACAGATCGGTCACCTCACACGTTTTCCATCATTGACCTTGGGAGTCAATGTGCAGCAAGGACAACGTAGTTTGTCATGGACCGGAGCGGGAGTGCTGATTCCTTGTGAAGAAAAGCCGTCGACGGTTTATCGGCAATTGTTCTTGCAAGGCAACGCAGCAGAAGTCGACGCGCAAGTAAGACGCTTGGAGCTTGGCAAAAGTATCATGGATGCGGTCGCTGGCCAAACCAAGTCGCTAGTCAAGAAGCTTGGCCCGCGAGATCGACAGCGTGTGGACCAATACTTGACGGGTGTGCGGGAATTGGAGCAGCGTTTGATCGCGGCCAAGGAATGGGAACGTGTGCCCAAACCGATAACAACCGCGCCAGCTCCGCTGGACCCCAGCGATCCCAAGGAGTACATGGAGAAAGTCCGGCTGATGTATGACATGGCGAGGCTAGCACTGGAGACCGATTCCACGCGTGCCATCACTTTGATGCTCGATAGTGTGAATTCACCGGCGATCGACGTCGAGGGAATCGACATTACCGATGGCTATCACAATCTGTCGCACCATGGAAAGAACGACGAAAAAATCAAGCAACTCGAAGCCATCGATCAGTGGCACATGCGATTGTTGGGGGACATGTTTGATGCGATGAAGTCCGTCAAGGAGGGGGATGCGAGCCTGTTGGATTCCACCATGGTTGTGTACGGAAGTAACCTTGGTAATGCCAATACGCATGTGACGACCAACCTGCCGGTGTTGCTGGCTGGAGGAGGATTTCGGCATGGTCAACATTTGGCATTCGACACCCAAGACAATTACCCGCTGCCCAATATGTTTGTTTCCATGTTGCAACGGATGGGCTTGGGCGTTGACCGATTTGCGACCTCGACCGGGACGATGCGCGGGCTGGAATTCGCGTAGGCTGCCATATTAATTAGGCGTTGATTCCAAACACATCGCAGGGGCTGGTCTTCGACGACGGTTTTATTTCCGTCGAGTCCTGTTTATTTGGACTTGGTGCCGTTAAATTCTGCCGTAAGCGTGTGCAGTTCGCTAGGCTTCGCCTATGAATCCATACGACCCATAGCTTTGCTCAATGGAAGATGAAGATCGCTTCTGGCGACTTAAGGCGCGTTTAGTTCACTGGCGAGTTGCATTGCTGGGAGCCAGGGGCAGCGGCTTGGTTGAGTCGCTGCCGTTTGGTTAAACCAAATTTAAAGGTTGTCGTACTAGATTGGCACGCGGATTCATCTTCCAACAGCAGTCGATCAACCGTTAGATTAGGGGAAACTAGAGCGGTTTCCAAATAGTAAGACACAATGAATCCCTTTGCATCAACCACGCAACTCCAAACAGACAGTGATCGCATATTTGAGGCTTTGCGGCGTGTTGGACTGACGCTGCACGTTCCAGTGGACCGCAGCATCGTCAACTTCGGAGACGATTCGGATTCGACCGATACCGAATCGATAGATCGCATGCTGGTAGTCGCCAACCAAGTCGGTATTTTCGTCAAGGAGACGAACTTGAATGGCGAAGAGATCATGCAGGCTCTGCTTGAGGGCTTTCCGGTCATTATCGCGGAGTCGCCAAAGTCGATTTATGTTTGTGAAAGCCTTCATGGCAAGAAGATTGAGATCAGTCACATTGCCGAGCAAGTTTCGCTGAGGCAGATGCGGAAGTATGAGATCAATGAGATCTTGGCTCGCAGTGAAGCGACGCGCACTTTTTTGACCAAGCATGAGCTGGAGTGTGATGAGTTATCGGCCGCGGGAGATCCGCATGATCGCCACCTGTTTCAGCAGCGACGAATAAAGCCGCTGCATCGATTTATTGGATTGCTGCGTTTTGACCAACGAGATATTTGGACGATTCTCATTTTTGGTGTGGTGGCAGGAATTCTTGGACTGGCTACTCCTTTGGCGGTCGACGCTTTGGTGAGTGTGGTAAGTTGGGGCACGTTTTTGCAACCGCTGGTGGTGCTGTCGGCGATGCTCTTTGTGTGCTTGGGGATGGCCGCATTCTTGCGGATACTTCAATACATTACGGTGGAAATGATCCAGCGTCGGCAGATGGTCCGAATTGTGGGCGATCTGTCGCATCGCTTCCCTAGAGCCGCTCGCGATTCGTTACATGGGGCATATCCGCGGGAGTTGGCCAACCGTATTTTTGACATTGTGACCATTCAGAAGGCGAGTGCGGTATTGTTGGTCGATGGTCTGACTGTCGTTCTGACAACGTTGATGGGCTTGATTCTGCTTGGTTTCTATCATCCATTCCTGTTGGGCTTCGACATTGTCTTAGTCTTTACCATGGTATCGATCACATGGTTGTTAGGCCGAGGGGGGATAACGAGTGCGATCAATGAGTCACTGGCCAAGTACCGCATTGCGCATTGGCTGCAAGACGTATTGGCTTCTCCGGGTGCGTTCAAGGTCAACGGGGGCGAGCTATTAGCGGTGGAGCGGTCCAATCGTTTGATGACGGCGTACTTGGTTGCAAGGCACCAGCAATTTCGAGTTGTCTTGCGACAGATTGCATTTGCAGGGGCATTGCAGGTGGTTTTTTCGACTGCACTGTTGGGTTTGGGCGGTTACCTGGTAATTCGCCAACAGATTACCCTTGGGCAGTTGGTCGCTAGCGAACTGATTCTTGGCGTGGTTTTGGGTGCGTTTTTCAAAGCAGGAAAATCGCTGGAAACCTTTTACGATGTGATGGCCGGAATTGAAAAAGTAGGGCATTTGATTGATATTTCGGTGGATGCCAGACACGAGGCACCTGTCCAGGAGCGGGGCCCGGCCAGTTTGCGTTGGAATGACTTGACGTTCCATGACCATGCGACGTCTGGGCACAAACATGTGGATTCTCAAACGATAGCGCCAGGCAGTCGGGTGGCAGTCACAGGGACAGATCGACAAGCCATAGAAATGTTGCTGCATTCGATGGTAGGAATCGTGCGGCCGGAGACAGGCATGGCTGAAATCTCGGGTATGGCTGCCGAACAAGCCTCGCTGGCTGGGGCAGGCCGCATTGTTGGCTTTGCTGGCAAAGAAGAGCTTTTTCACGGCACAGTGCAAGAGAATGTTGATCTAGGTCGAATTGACGTAACTCAAAATCGCGTTCGCGAATCCTTGAGGCAGGTCGGCTTGTGGGAGAAAATCCTAAAGTTGCCCAAGGGGATCCGCGCATCGATACAAACCGGTGGAGCGCCATTGGCTGAATCGGAGCAGGCGTTACTTCTCATTGCGAGAGCGATTGCTACTCGACCTCGGCTGCTCATTATCGATGGGCTTTTGGACGTATTGCCAGAAGCACATCGCAAACAAGTTTGGACTGCATTGTCAGGCGATTCGATTTGGACATTAATCGTGGCTACCAATAGTGCCGAAATTATTTCTGAGGTAGATCAAGTCATCGTCGTTGACGAACATGACCTAGACGGAGAAGGCGATAGTCACCAATGATAGAGCCGCAAAAAAACCTTTGGGCAGATTTCCCAGCACTGCATCTGGTGCGCACAGGGCGTCTAATACGCTTTGTGGGTAGGATCACGCTTGTGCTTTTCATCGTATCGATTGTCTCCATGATTTTCGTGCCGTGGCAACAGACGGCTCCCGGTGTCGGAGTCGTCGTGGCTTTTGACCCGCAAGAACGCGCTCAGCCAGTCCTCAGTCCATCCAAAGGCGTCATCAGTTGGGTCAAAGAAGGGCTGATGGAAGGCAGTTACGTTGAGAGGGATGAGCCAGTGTTGAAACTGACTCCCTTCGCCGCTGATGGGGTCTCGCAAGTGGAGAATCAGTTGAAGGCGATCGAAGCGAAATTCGAAACCACAAAATCCATTTGGGATAACGCTCAATTAAACGAAGCTTTGCAGCGCACCAGCGGCCAAGCGGTTATCACTGCGGCCGAACAAGAGTTGGATGCGGCTCGCAAAAAGTGGGAACAAACCAAAAACGAAGTCGCTTCATTACAAGCGGACTTGGAAGACAAACGAAACAAGCTGCGAATCGCCGAAGAGATTGCTCCGCGAGGGATTATTCCTCAAGAAGAACTGATCACCAAACGTCGCGAAGCTGAAGCTGCGTTTGCGAAAGTCGCGAAGGCCGAGAATGCGGTGGATGAAGCTTTTTCGATGGTGCTCGCCAAAGAAAACGACGTTGAAGCCAAACGACAGGATGTAGACATCAAAAACCGCGAGGCTCAGCAGAAGGTCTTCGCGGAATATAACAAGCTTCGGGATATCGAAAAAGAAATGCTCGATCTCGCCAACAAGCGAGGCGAGTTCGATCGGCTGGAAGTCCGTGCCCCACGCTCGGGATACATTCAACAATGGAATGGATTGGAAGGCAGCGATACCATCAAGGAAGGGGACCAACTGTTTGTCATCGTTCCCAAAGCAACCGAACTGTGTGTGGAGATGAAAGTCAGTGGCAATGATATGCCGCTGATTAGCGAAGGCGATCGAGTTCGTCTGCAGTTCGAAGGTTGGCCAGCTATTCAGTTCGTGGGATGGCCTTCGATAGCAATCGGTACATTTGGCGGCAAAGTCACCCGAACTTTCCCAACTGATGATGGCTTCGGCTATTTTAAGATACTTGTCACCGTAGATAGTCATTTTGAGGGCGAGAAAGGCTGGCCGGATGACCGATATTTAAGACAAGGTGTGCGTGCAAATGGCTGGGTTTTGTTAAGACAAGTCTCCCTCGGTTACGAAATATGGCGTCAGCTAAACGGCTTCCCTCCAATCATCTCGGATCAGGAACCAACAGGCAAAAAAGACGACAAGGGCAGCAAAATAAAGTTGCCCAAAACCTAGCTGCACGACGTTTGCCATTGTTTGCTAGCATAGTTTCTAGCTATGTGATGCTGGTCTCGCTGGCCGATCCAGCGCAAGCTCAATTCCGATTTCGCACGGCCTCTTTTCAAGCGGACAATAGCAGCTCTGGACAAACGGCTCCGGCTGCCGAGCCGACCAGTCCGCCAAACGAGCAACGAGCCAACGCGGCGACTGGCCCGCTGCAAGCCACTTTACCTGAAGTCAATTCTGCCTCGCAGATCAACGCCGCAAGCAGTGGCACGGAGATCGTCCAACCCGCGCCGGTAAATCCTGCAGAACTGGGAACCGAAGATGTCACGCTGGAGATCATTCGCAGCGAAGACCTGGAACTGGCCGACGTAATTGCCAGCGTCTACCAATCCTTTCCAGTGATCCAGCAAGCAAGACTGGAACGCGCTCGAGCCCAAGGCTTAATCACGGAAGCTTTCGGCGCGTATGATACGAAACTGGAAGCCTATACGTTGAATGAACCGATTGGCTTCTACCAGAATTACCGTCACGGCGTCGGTGTTGCTCGCCAAACTTGGTGGGGCACTTATCTGTCGGCTGGTTATCGGATTGGGCGTGGAATTTACGAACCTTGGTATCTGGAACGCGAAACCAATAGAGGCGGTGAATTCAAGTTAGCGATGGGCGTCCCCTTGCTGCAAGGCCGCGCGATTGATCCGCAACGTGTCGCCGTGTTCCAAGCGAACTTGGACCGTCAAGCGGCCGAACCGCAAATCCAACAAGCTCTGCTAGATGTTTCTCGCGACGCGACGCGACATTACTGGGATTGGGTTGCTGCCGGCGCTGTGCTAATCGCTCAAAAAGAATTGCTGGATCTGGCAATAGCCCGTGGAGAACAGTTTGAGATTGGCTACAGGGCAGGCAAGTTCGCTGAGATCGATTTGATCTTCAACAATCAATTGATTGCCGAACGACAGGCCTACTATTTCGAGATCCAGCAGAAGTTCATGGAGACCGCTTTCAAGCTATCGATCTTCTTGCGCAATGAGTTGGGTCAACCTCTGATTGCCCCTGACTCATGGCTACCTGATCATTTCCCAAACATAGAACCTATCACGCCGGGCGACCTACTACGCGATATTGCCGACGCTTCCACACGTAGACCTGAGCCACGTTTGTTGCAACTGGAAATAAGACGCTTGCAATATGACCTGCAACTGGCGAACAACAATCTGTTGCCACGAGTGGACTTCGTTACCGACGGTTCGCAGGATATGGGCGAGCCCACTTCCAGCAAGAACGACAAAGGGCAATTTGAGTTGAATGTCGGCTTGATGGGTGAGGTGCCTATCCAGCGACGTAAGGCCTACGGTAAGATTCAGTCGACATCCGCTAAGATTGCACAGACAACGGAAAAACTGAGGCTCCAGCAAGACAAGATTGGTATCGAACTGCGGACCGCGTTCAATGCCTTGCAGCTAACGGCCCAGCGCGTCGAACAATCCGAGCTTGCATTGCGTGCAGCGTTTGACACTCTCGAAAGATATCGCTTCGCATTCGATCGCGGCAAAGCGGACTTGATCTATATCAACCTGCTGGAAACCAAGGCTAACGAAACCGAGATCAAATTGCTGGCCGCTCAGCGAGACTGGTTCGTCGCTTTATCGGACATGCAAGCCGCCTTGGGACTTGATCCTCTGGACCAAGCGGTTCAAGTGTCGGCGTTGCCTAAATCCAAGCGACCGGGGCCCAGCAATTTGCCGGAACCTCCGAAATTGGACCCTGCTCAATTCCAAGAGGACTGGCAGCGACACCAGTTAGACAATTAAGCCGATCACCGCATTGGCTTGCTGTGCGTTCACACGCTGGCCGCGGCTTGGGCTATAATCTGTAGGCATGAAACGAAAAACTCTTGCCCATATCGTGATCCGGTCGATGTCGCTGGCATCAGCAATTGCTGCCGTGTGCCTTCTGCATTCGGTAACTGCTTACGCCCGGCCCAATGTGCTGGTTCTGATCGCGGACGACCAGCGTAGCGACACCATCGCCGCTTTGGGGAATCCGGATGTCGAGACGCCGAATCTTGACCAACTCGCTGAACGTGGTTTCCATGTGCAATCGATGTATTGCTTGGGCTCCAATTCCGGAGCGGTTTGCCAACCCAGTCGCAACATGATGCTATCGGGAAAGACTTATTTCCGTTGGTCGGCGCCTGGCTCCACCGCGGCAACCTTTGCACCTGCCGACGAAAGCACTTTGCCAGCGACCTTTCGTCGAGCTGGATATGAAACTTATCATCATGGCAAGCGAGAGAACACAGCAAAGCTGATCCATGAACAATTCGATCACTCACATTATCTAGACGATTTCGCGGTTCGTTGGTCGATGGAGGCGGGCAAGGTTGTTGTCGATGACGCGCTGGAGTTCTTGGACCAACGGCAGACAACGAAGCCTTGGCTGATGTGGCTTGAGTTCGCGATGCCGCACGACCCGCGCAGCGCGTCTGCAGCCGCCCTGGCAAGATACCAAGACCGCTCGCTGGCTCTACCACGCAATGTTCTGCCGGCTCATCCCTTTGACAATGGAGCCGTCCTGGTTCGCGACGAATGGACTGCCATGTGGCCACGGACGGAACAAGTATTGATGGACCAATGGCGCGATTACTATGCGTGCATCAGCACGTTGGATTTTAACATGGGACGATTATTCCATGAGCTTCAAACATCAGGCCAGCTAGACAATACGATCGTGGTGTTCACGTCCGATCATGGTTTATCGATGGGCAGCCATGGTTTGATGGGGAAACAAAATGTGTATGAGCATGGCTACAAAGCCCCCTGCTTGATCGCTGGCCCTGGAGTACTCAAGGGACACCACCGTGATCCCGTGTATCTGATGGACTTGTATCCCACCTTGTGTGATCTAACAGGCGTTGATAAACCACAGGGTCTAGACGGATTAAGTTTCGCGCCGATGCTCGTTGATCTTCAGCCAGGCCCGCGAGATGCGGTAATGTTAAGTTACCAGGATTCGCAACGCGCAGTTCGTGAGGGTCATTGGAAACTGATCGTCTATCCGAAAGCTCAACGAATACAGTTGTACGATTTGAACACGGACCCCGACGAACTAAATGACCTAAGTAGCGATCCGATTCAAGCTGAGCGCATCAAGGCCCTACGAGACAGATTGTCTAAGTTGCAAGTTGCGCATGGAGACACGCTGCAGTTCGAGTTGGACGCGGCAGGTGAAGGAGGTTTCGTCCCGCCGCAATGGCAAGCGGTGCAGCTAGATGAGCAGTCCGTCAACGACGAGTTGCTGGCGGCGCAAGGCCTGACGAAGGCCGCGACTTTTGGTGCGGGCAATCGCGAAGACTCCAAAGCATTTCGCTTGGTTTTGGCTGACGACGAAAGCCTAGCTGGTGTTGCCGTGGGATATTTGCGGCAGAGTCCCAACGTAGTCACTAGTTTACGATTCGACACTATCAAGCCCGGGAAAGGCGATGGCAGCCGTAGGACGTTTATTGTGGGTTCGACAGATTGTCGATGGGCACCATTGTTGGATGGGCTGCAGCCGCGATTGCAACCGATTGGATTGCATGGCAGCCACGATTCTCGGCTACAGAGCCTGGGTTTTGTCATGAACAACGGTGCTTGCACGCCTGCATTTGGCGGCCGGGGTGGGACCAATCCATTTGACGTGTCACGCGACCTGACACTGCAAGTAACAACGGAGCCATTGGCGGGTTTTTACGGGACGGCCGCGATGTATGAGGAAGTGCTGTCGATTGAAACCCTGGGAATGCTTTGGCGAAGGCAGGATTAGGCTTTAGAAACAAAGCTTACTTCGTTTTTCGCGCTTCCGAGCCAACGCGATTGCAGCTAAAATCCGGAGCTTGCTGGTTGATACGAAGCACATAATTAGGGTTAACAAATCGTCATGTCGAATGAAACAATCGCTAAAAAGCATCTTTACATTGAGACAGTCGGCTGTCAGATGAATGTCTTGGACAGCGAAATGGTTGTCGCTGCACTGCGCAAAAGAGGTTATGAACTCACGCAGCAACCCGAACAAGCGGACGCGATTCTGTTCAACACATGCAGCGTTCGCGAGCACGCCGAAGAGAAAGCGTATCACAATTTGTTTCGGCTCAAACAATTGAAGCTCGAGCATCCCGAGAAGGTCATTGGTGTGATGGGCTGCATGGCGCAGAAAGACCAACGCCATGTTTTTGAGCGAGCTCCATTCGTCGATTTAGTCGTTGGCCCTGGGCAACTGCATCGCATTCCTGACTTGATGGAACGCGTGCAATCTGGGGATGGCCAGCAACTGGCTGTGAGTTTGTCTCGCAAAGATGGGACGCAGGAGGACATTCGCCGCAGTCACGAGACATTCGACCCGCTGCGTGATCCAGAAATGCGTCCAACCCCTTTTCAAGCTTATCTGCGTATCCAAATTGGCTGCGACAAGTTCTGTACGTATTGCATCGTACCCATGACGCGCGGGCCTGAACAAGGCCGGCCTCCCGAGCAAATCATTGCGGAAGCTCAAACGTTGGCCGAACAAGGGTGCAAAGAAATCGTGCTGCTGGGGCAAACTGTCAACTCTTATCGTTACCGACAAGGAGAAAAGACGACTCGGCTCGCCGATTTGCTGAATGCACTTCATCCGATTGAAGGCATCGAACGGATCAAGTTCGTCACCAACTATCCCAAAGATATGACGGAAGATTTGCTTAAGACCGTTCGAGACTTGCCTAAATGCTCGCCGTACCTCCACGTGCCTGCACAGAGCGGGAGTGACGCGGTGTTACAACGTATGAAACGTGGCTACACGACTGCCGATTACTACGAGATGATGGATCGAATCTACACGATCATGCCCGAAGCCTCGGTCGCCAGCGATTTTATCGTTGGCTTCTGTGGCGAAACCGACGAAGACTTCCAACAGACAATGCAGATGATCGAGCGTTGTCGATTTAAGAATTCGTTCATCTTCCAATACAGCGTGCGACCGGGGACAAAGGCCGCTGGCTTGCTGCCCGACGATGTGCCTGAAGCTGTTAAGCAAGAGCGTAACCATGCGTTGCTGGAAGTCCAAAACCGCGTCTGCTTGCAAGAGAACATGAAACTGTTGGGCCGCCACGTCGAAGTGCTGGTAGAAGGGCCAAGCAAGTGGTCGGTGCGAAAGAAAGAAGAAGGACCAATTCGACAAATGACTGGCCGCACTCCTTGCGATCGTATTGTCGTTTGGGAAGGCAATGAGCGGCAAGCTGGACAATTATTGCCGATTGCCATCCACGATGTTTCCCCCTTCACGCTTTTTGGTTCCGTAGTCACCGTGGACGAAAGTCCTGAGGTGGTGCCTTTGATGCTAAGCCGTTAGTCGAGCGGCTTAACCGGTTTCCAGCAGACTGATGCCGCCGTTGCGTGTCACAATGATGTGATCCAGCACTTCGATCCCAACCATTTTTCCGACTTCCATCAGCCGCGTCGTCACTTGACGATCCTCGCGACTGGGAGTCGAATCCCCGCTGGGATGGTTATGTACCAACAACATCGCGCTGGCCGCATCGCGAATCGCTGGGCGAAAGACTTCGCGTGGATGAACCAGGCTTGCGTCCAACGTTCCAACCGTGATGCGGTGAGTGCGAATGGGCTTGTGTTTGGTATCCAGCGTCACGATATGGAATTCTTCTTGCACGCCTTCGGTCGCCAGAAAGTGGAAGGCGTCCATGCAGTATTGAACGGCCGAGGCACTGCCCGTGATTTTGAAATTCGCTCGCTTCTGACGCGATTCGGCAGCCGCAATCCGACGCCCTAACTCGATCCCGGCCATAATCTGCGCGTAACTAGCGCGATTGACCGCTTTACTGATCTGCCGCAACTCGGCCACCGATTGTTGACGCAAATGCGGCAACGATTCGGCAAAGTAATTTGCAATCTTGCGACCCGATTCAATTGCTGATTCGCCGCGAATACCAACTCGGATCAAGATCGCCAACAGTTCGGCGGTGGTTAAATGCGAAGGCCCATCGCGAAGCATTCTTTCGCGGGGCCGTTCGTCCAGCGGTGTTTGGGTGACTTGTCCGCCGCGAATCTGGCTTTGGACCCAAGTGGCAATGACTTCTTCGGTGGGAGCCGCCTTCCAAACAAAGGTCGTGTCGTCTTCCGTGTTATACGCTTGCAGGATTCCGTCTTTGACTAGCTGATTCAACGTTTCGCGAACAAAGCGTTTGGTCAGTCCATTACACCGCTCGGCCGCCTCGCCTATGGAAAACCGGTCACTTGAGCGAAGCAATCCCAAGACCGAGTGCAGTTTCGATTCGCGATCAGACATGCCAGCAAGTTCTTACGGTTTAACCTCGATTTGTACAATTTCTTGGCCACGTTGTACCAACAGGTTAAAGCTATCATTTCGATTGACGGTCGCCAACATCTCTCGCAACGTTTTTTGTGAATCGATTCGTTGATTATTTAACAGCAAGACCAAATCGTTGGGCAGCAAACCGCTCCGCTCGGCGATCGAACCCCGTTGGACTTGGTCGATAAACGATGGCGTTTTCGCCAGGACATTCGGGACCAGCGTGATGCCTAAGGCGGGTAAGGTGTGAGGGTCGCTGGCGGGTTGCAGTTGCTTGTTTCGTTCAGCCAAGACGACTTCTCCGGAGAGGATGCGTTTGACAGACCCTGCCAAGACACTGGCGGGCAAAGCAAAATTCATATAGATCCCAGCTCCTTCGTCACGCAGTTCTTTGCCTAATAGGCCGACAGCGCGGCCTTGCAGATCGACGACTACGCCGCCAGTAGCACCCGGATTATTAGTCATCGCATCCAGAACGAGCACAGGCCCTTGATAGATGGTCTTCAAGCGTCCTCGCCGCGCAGACAACTGCGTGGTGGCCATCACGATCCCTTTTTGAATGCTCACGGGTTCACGCCCCGCTGCGATATTGAAAAGGTTGCTGCAAGCGAACACGCGCGTGCCTGGAGTCACGGGTACCGATTCATCGATCTTAAAGTACTCGTTGCCCTCTAATCCGATCTTGAGGACAGCCAGTTCGGTGCTTGGATCGCTGCCGACAATCGTAGCATCATGACGCCGGCCATCTGAAGTGACGACACGCACAACCGAGACGTCCAATACTGTGCTCCAGGAGGTCAAGATGTGGCCCTGATCGCTGATGAAGAACCCCGACTGATAACTTTCCAACCCGCCAAATCCACCAGCGCCGTAGATTTTCACTAGCTTGGGTTGTACCAATTTGGCCATCGCGCTGGACTGATTCATAGCGACATCCACGGCCAACACTTGCGGAAGCAATATGGACCAAGCAACGATCGCTCCTAGCATTTTGCATAGTCCCATGGCAGACCTCAACATCATCGCAGGGGGGGGTAGGGTTGGGGCCGAGTGCTTGCGGAATGTGTCGCAGGTCGTTGAATTGCGAGCCCAAGTTCTTAAACACGTTGGGTGGCGATGCGCACTCATAGATTTGCCTCAGCCTTCTCAGTTTCCTCGGAATCGGTCAGCATCAGGGTCGAAAATTCCGCGGGGAGCAAGTTTTCCAAACCGTATCCGATACGAACCAATTTCGGGAACTCTTTGCCATCGATAGTCTGATAGGATTCGATGTAGAACTCGAAACGTTCATCTCGCCAGTCGGTTGCCAGTTCGATCAGTCGAATACGGCCATCAGAGTTGTTGGTGTAGATAAATGCTTCATAGTCACTGGTCGTAATCTGCGTGAGATCCAAGGGTTCTTCCTCGCCGATCACTACCCCACCGCCGATGTAAGCGGTAGCACCGATCTCTTGGGGTTTCTTTGTCTGCCACTGTCGCCACGTGTGAATTGCAAGTCCGATGGCTTGTAGGTTGCGGGCCTCTAACCAACGACTGCCGCCGGTTCGAGCTTGGGTCACCAGCGATTTGTCGCCGATGGTTGCTTTGATGGTTTGTCCCGAATGGTTGATGGAAAAGGTTGTCGATTCGGCGAGAAATTTGCCTGTGGTTTCCAAGCGGTTAGGCGAGCTTTGCCATGCCTGTCGGCTTGGATTGAGCGCACTGATGCGATCCAGTTCAAAGGTATTGAAATAATAGTTGCTGTAGCCAGGTCGCTGGGCATACTTCTGGAAAGTGGGGTGTTTCGCCAGCTCTTCCGCTTTTTCTTTTGCGTCTTTTTCCAGCTTGGGCGCATCCTCTTGTTCTGCCTCTTTCGGTGCATCCGGTTTCTTGCGTGGCGGCGGTTGGTCCGCAGCTTGTTCGCCTTTCACAATAGCCAATAACTCTTCTTCGGAATGCAAGGCTTGCAAGCGAATCCAAGTGTCGATGATCTTGCCGTTATGATTGAAGCGGATAGGGACACGGTATCGAGCGGGAAAAATGCCCAACAGATTCTTCAGTTCATTGACGGACTGCACATCTTTCCCGGCAAAGCTCAAGATCTGGTCGTCGTATCGCAAGCCGCGGCGATAAGCATCACTGGACTCGAGGATATTGGACACGAGCACTTTTCCTTGGCTATCGCTGACCACGGTGAAACCCAGAGTTGCGTGGTCGACGATGCGGCCAGACTTCAAGTCCTTTAAGAACAACTTGGCCTGATTGATCGAGATCGCGTAACCAACACCGACGTTGACTCGTCCACGTTTCTCGAACGAGCATCGGCCATTGATGCCAATCAAGTGCCCCTCGGCGTTGTACAAAGGACCGCCTGAATTGCCAGGGTTAATCGCCGCGTCGGTCTGAATACAATCGGTATACTCCAAGATCGACTGAGCCGGGTACTGATATCGATGCACCCCAGAGACGATTCCCCACGTCACGGTCGGCTCCAGATTGGTTGCAAGCACAAAAGGATTGCCCGCCGCGAAACACCAATCCCCTTGCATGACCGTATCGCTGTCGGCCATGATGGCCGCAGGGAATTCGATCGGTTCAAACATTTTTAGCAGCGCAAGATCGCCCGTTGGATCGATACCACAAACGATCGCATCGAACATACGACCATCGCTCAGCCCGCATCGCATCTGATGGCCAAACGGCGAGGAGACGTGAAAGTTGGTCAGCACATATCCATCGCTGGAAATGATTACGCCGCTGCCCCCCCCTTCGCCTTGATCGCTGAAAACGCCGACAGTGGATTGCGTTGCAAGTTGGATAGCCGCAATTCGTTTGGCTTGTTGGGCGAGCACTTGCGAGTGGCCGACTTTTGGTTGTGCATCTTCCGCAGTTGCCCAGTCTGCCAGTAAAAACGACAGCCAGCACACGGTCATCCAGCACGTCAATCCTTGGAACACCAAACGGTTGATGCCTGAACGCCGTAGAGTTTTGAAGTTATCCAGCATACGATCCGTCTTCCGTTTACGGCAGCAAGCGAGGCTGCTCAAAAGTTGTGTGGGAACCAAATGGCATGGGAACATCTGATTGTACGATGATCTCACAACGTTTGTTGGGTTCAATCTGCGTTTCCAACTCAGTTCTCATTGCATCTCCTTCGAATCGATGGCTCCAAACCTCCTTGCCGTCAGATTTGATGCTTACGACCACTGGAGTCAGGACCGTCGCGTTGCGATTCCGCTGTACGACAGCCATTAGTCGAGTGTATCCGTCGGGAACGCGAAATACAAATCTTCCGGGCCCCCCGAACACCAGATTAGCGTGCTCGGAAACAACGTCTGCTTCTCCCGAAATCGCTTTTCCGAGGAACTTTGGAGCAAGCAGTTTATTTCGCGACGTTTCCAATATACCCGGGTGCGAGTTGGACTGGGACACGCTTTCGATCACTTCCAATTGATCTAACCATTGCAAGTTAGCGGTCGAGTAATCGATACGCTGGAGGGCGGCCAAGGGGATTGAAATCTTCACGCCGGAAACCATTTCGGCTTCGACGAACTTTTGATTGCCCGAAACCGTCAGTTGCAGTTTACTGACACGCAAGCGAGAGTTATCCAAGCCGACTAGCTCTACAGCCTGGGCAACATTGTTTTGGTTGCGTCGCAGCCAAATTAGCCCAGCGACTTTTGCTAGCGGAGCCGGTATTAGCTGGCCATCTAACTCAAACTCCACGGCGTCCGAAGTAATCCGCACGATCGCACCATTGAGCGACTCGAGATCATCGTTACGCAGGACAGCCAGCACATCCGCGGCGCGTTCGCTGGCCAGCAATTCTTTCCAAGTGCTTGCGGCGGCTTCTTTCAGTTCGACAAACTGGACCGATGAGACTACTTCTGCGGGCAGCATCAGTTCATTATTGGCAGCCAACGCGGTCTTGATGCGCCAACCTTTATCGACACTTTCGATGGTGGCTACCTGCAGTTGCGAACCATCGGTCAATTGAACTTTTACTGGTTCGAGTTTGGTGGCGCTGGTTGACGAAGGTTCGTTCAATTGCAACCGCGATAACTCACTGGCCGAAAGCTCGATGGGACCATTGGCCGTGGCGAGCACAACCATGTCACTGGACAGTTGGAGCAGGTCGCCCCGCTTTTCCGAGCCAGCCAGGTCCGACGTGCTAACGCTTTGCGCCCACCCAGGGTTGCAAGCAAGCGAGGCCACTGCAAGCCCCAAGGCGACGGACAGGCTACGGTAGCGTTTGACCGTTGGAATGAGCTGAGCTGGGCGAGAAAGCTTCATCGTGTTTCTATTCTGAAGGGGGCGGAGGCTGGTCCGTGCAATTGGGCAACGCAAGCGTGGCGCGCGATCGTCGGAGGCCACGTTGGATGCACCAAATTCTAGCCTACTGACCATTAAAACCCATAGAAGCGGACCGAAAGTTTAAGAAACAGCAAAACATTCCTCGAAAAGCTCAAGCCTGCCTACTAACTAGGCAGGCCCGCTCAACAAATAGGGCCGAGGGTTAAATGCTAACAAAATAATTAAACCGCAAGTCTATACACAGAATGAGCTTACGAAAATACGTCAGGTCGGCTGCAGGGGTTTGGCGCGCAAAGTGTTAAGGCTGAAACAGTGAGCACCGGACCGATCGGAGTCGACTTACGATTTTGATCGCAAGGCCCAGGCAGGGGTCGACGAGGAAAATTGGTTTAGGTGATCGGATGCAAATATTTTTGCGGATACGCAGGCGCTGAAAAACACTGAAAAAGTTGCTTGGCACCTGTTTCTGCACGTTTCTAACTTTTGATAGTACGGGAGAGCCAGCATGACGAGGATTACCTCGCGGACAACTACTCTGTGGAGCGTAATGGCGCTAATTGCCTTCACTTTTTTATCATTTACCGATCTAACGACGCTTGCGACATTTGCGCAAGATGCCGCAGAAGCAACCGCTGAGGTTGCGGCGGAAGCGACCGAGACGCCTGCCGAAACGCCGGCAGAAGAGGCAGAGGAAGATTTGGGCGTTGGATATGCGCTCGACAATGCATTCCTGTTCATTGCTGCAATTCTGGTGTTTTTGATGCAGGCTGGCTTTGCGATGGTTGAAGCAGGTTTCAACTCGTCGAAGAATGCAGTGAACATTCTGTTTAAAAATTCGATGGACATCTGCATCGGCATCCTACTCTACTTCATCATTGGCTTTGGATTGATGTATCCAGGCAGCTACACCGGAGCGGAGCCGTCGCCCTACTTTGGGTTTGGCGGATTTGGCTTGGGGGGTTATGAAGCGGCACCCGATCGTACTTTCAGCCCCAAGGTTGATTGGCTGTTCCAAGCCGTTTTCGCTGCGACGGCAGCGACGATCGTGTCTGGTGCTGTTGCCGGGCGCATGAAAGTCGGTGGCTATTTGGTGTACAGCGCCGTGCTAACGGCAATCATTTATCCGATCAGCGGTTACTGGAAGTGGGGTTCGGGCTGGCTAACACAGTTCGGTACGCCTAACGCAGATGGAGAGTTCCCAATTGCGTTCCAAGATTTTGCAGGTTCGGCAGTGGTGCACGGCGTGGGAGGCTTCGCCGCTTTGGCAGGCGCTTTGATCCTCGGTCCTCGCATCGGGAGATTTGTTAACGGGCGCAGTATTCCAATGCCCGGTCATAGTTTGCCAATTGCTGCGCTAGGTGTTTTTATCCTGTGGTTTGGCTGGTACGGATTCAATCCTGGTAGCCAACTGGCCTTCCAAGGCACAGCCGATATCGATGCGACCATGCATATTGCCGTGACAACAAGTCTGGCGGCCGCTGCCGGTGGTTTGATGGCCACGCTGTTGAGTTGGGGAATCTTCGGCAAGCCTGACTTGTCGATGGGGCTGAACGGCATCCTGGGTGGCCTAGTGGGAATCACCGCTTGCTGCGACTGTATGAGCACCGAGATGGCGATTGTTGTCGGGGTCGTTTCTGGTTGCTTGATCTTGGGCGGCGTTGTTCTGCTGGACAAGCTGAAAATTGACGACCCGGTAGGTGCGTTTCCGGTACACGGCATCTGTGGTGTATGGGGTTGTATGGCAATTGGTATTCTGCCCAACACTCATCTGGCAAGCGGATCAACTACTTTTATGACTCAGTTGATCGGAACCGTTTCGATTTGCGGTTGGTCGTTTGTCACCATGGCAGCACTATTTGGTATTTTGAAAGTCATCGGCTTGTTGCGGGTCAGCCCGGAAGAAGAACAACGAGGCTTGGATATTTCGGAGCATGGCATGCACGCTTACACAAGCGAAGGCACTCCTATGTAGTCGGCAACTATGTTGCTGGGGGTACGCAAAGCCACATGCTTTGCGCTCCCACACATTGATACCGCGGTTCATTTCGGCTCTTGCCTGGGCCGAATGACGCCCCAATGGCCCGTAGCAGAGACTGCGCCTCAACTGCTACGGGTCGGGGTGTTTGCGGACTGCATGTTGCCAGCGCCAACGAAGCTTAGTGCGGCAATCTGTTATTGTTGTTGAGTTTGTCGACCGCTCGTGCAAGGAAGCGGTCTTGGTTGTTTGTAGTGCCCAGCGGTAGTGACTTGGCCTGTTGGATGCACGGCTAACCTGCGTCTACCTCGCTTCGGCGGCAAAGCATACGTAAAGTTTAAAGATGTGTGGATATCCAAGACGCAAGAGAGCGTTTTGGAACGAGTGAAATAATGAGCTTGTAGTCGACAATTCAGGTTGATCGATCATAAACCGCGTATTGATGTTGCTCACCACCCCATTAACCAAACACGTACGCTTCGAAAGCAATTGCAATCAATCTTGCATTGCCTGTTGCGTTGAATTACAAGCCATCGCGTCATGATGTTGGCAGTCGCAAGTGGCGGTTTGAGTTGCATGAAATAGAACTCCTCTCAATTTTATCGCCTCTTCGCTTTTGGGTGATGACAACTATTCCTTTGCGCCTACAATACCTGAGAAGACTTTGTGAAAGTTTTCACAAAGTGAGGGATTCACTTTCCATTTAGACGAGCGAGTCGTGCCGAGCCATTTACCGATACTGATATATCTTGTTGCTGTCATTGGATTTGCCCTGGTATCGTTAGGCTTGCCTCATTTGGTTGCACCGCGTCGTCCGACTCGCGTTAAGGATATGCCTTACGAGTCGGGTATGGATCCGGTCGGTGATGCGAGAAAGCCGTTGGATATCAAGTTTTACTTGATGGCAATTTTGTTTTTGATCTTTGACGTGGAACTGCTGTTTCTTTATCCCTGGGCGGTTTCGTTGCGAAATCCGGAAGGGGTGCCACCCGCGTTTCACATTCCCGTATTTTGTGTTTTGCTGATTCTCCTGGTGACGCTCGTGCTGGCTTATTTGGTAGCGGTACGGAAAGGGGTATTTGAATGGCGACGAAAGTAAACAAACAGCTTGGCGACAATTTTTTCCTGACTCGGTTAGATGCTGCAGCTTCGTGGGCTCGCGCTAACAGTCTGTGGCCGATGCCTTTCGCAACCGCTTGCTGCGGGATCGAACTGATGTCCGCTTCTGCGTCGCGGCATGACTTGTCGCGTTTTGGTAGTGAAGTCATGCGGTTCTCGCCGCGGCAATGCGACTTGCTGATTGTGGCTGGTCGAGTTGTGATGAAGATGCTGCCGGTCATGCAACGTATTTGGTTGCAGATGCCTGAGCCAAAGTGGTGTATCTCCATGGGTGCATGTGCTTGTTCTGGCGGGGTGTTCGATACGTATGCAGTTGTTCAAGGTATCGATCGCTTCATCCCTGTGGATATGTATATCCCAGGTTGTCCGCCGCGACCGGAGCAACTGATTCGAGCAATCATTGACTTGCAGGAAAAGATCAAGCAAACGGGAACGATCAACGCGAGAGAGTTCCAGAATCGCGATACCCCTGAGGGTCCGGGTCGATTCGACGAGGATGAGTTGTTGCGAATCCGAGAACGCAACACGTTGAAACTGCAGGACCCAGACTACGATCCTGTGCACTAAGACCAACGCAGCGAGCGAGTGTGTCAGTGCGGCAATGAGCAAATGGTTGTAATCAAGCGAACTAAAGTATGACGTTTTCAGAAAAGATCAAGGCAAAGTTTCCTGGCGTAGAACTGGCTTGGTCCGAATTTCGTGGACAGCAGCGAGTGATCGTGCCTGCCGCGAAGGTTTGGGAGGTGTTGCGATTTTGTCGGGACGAATTGCACTTGAATCAGCTTACCGACATTACGGCAGTCGATCACTTGGAAACCTCTGATGCGGTTGATCGTTTTGAAGTGATCTACCTGCTGCTGGATGTGGATGGTGGTGCACGGCTGACGGTGCGAACTTTTCTGAACGAGCCCGACTTGCTATTGCCCACGGTGACGGACATTTGGTTTGGAGCAGATTGGCTTGAACGAGAATGCTATGACATGTTCGGTATTGTCTTCAAGGGCCATCCCAACTTCAAGCGATTGCTGTTACCACAGGAGTTTGCTTCCTTTCCTTTGCGAAAGGATTACCCGCAGCAGGGGCGTGGCGAACGTCACAATTTCCCAGTCATTACTCGCGCGGAAGGCTAATCGGCGTTTAACATGGCACTAGAGCTACTTGATAATACAGAACTGGACCGGCAAAAGCGGGAAGGCCTGTGGACATTGAATTTTGGTCCGCAGCATCCGGCAACTCACACAACGTTGCGATTGGTTTTGCAATTGGACGGTGAGACTGTTGTCGATGCGGAGCCGGATATCGGTTTTTTGCATAGCGGTTTTGAGAAGTTGGGCGAATCGCTGGACTTTAATCAGTACGTCACGATCGTCGACCGCATGAACTATATTTCTCCGATGGCCAATGAGATTGCTTGGCATCACGCGGTAGAACATCTGATTGGGCTGGAGCTAACGCCGCGTTGCAAATATATCCGGACGATCTTCGCAGAACTGATGCGTATCCATGATCACTTGCTGTGCTTGGGTGCTTGCGTGTTGGACTTGGGCGGCGTGACCGCTTTCATGTATGCGTTTAACGAGCGTGAGAAGATCTACGAGATTTGCGAACGGGCTTCGGGGCAGCGTTTCCATACGTCTTATACGCGTGTGGGTGGGTTGTTGTATGACGTGACCGATGACTGGATTCAGATGGTTCGTGATTTCACCAAGTCATTTCCAAGGGCGTACAACGATTTCGCTGGACTGGTGATGAAGAACCGGATCTTCATTGAGCGAACTCGCGGTGTCGGATTGCTAACACGCGAACAAGCGATTGCTGGTAGTGCGACTGGCCCGATCGCACGCGCCAGCGGTGTGGAGCGGGACTTGCGTGTCGATGAGCCGTATCTGGCTTATAACGACTTTGATTTTAATATTTGCTGTTCGACTGCTGGCGATTGTTATGCTCGATTCCAGGTCCGCATGATGGAGATGCTGGAGTCGATGAAGATTATTGAACAAGCGATCGAGAACTTGCCATCGGGACCGATCTTTGTCGAGGAGAACGGTAAAGCGGGTTTGCCTGAGAAGGCCGAAGTTTATCGCAGCATCGAGGGCTTGATTCACCACTTCGAAAACATCATGCCCAATCGCCAAATGGATGTGCCATCGGAGTCGATCTATGCGGCGACCGAATCGCCCAATGGCGAGTTGGGCTACTACATTGTCGGTGACGGTTCCTTCCGTGCGTATCGAGCGAGAACGCGTCCACCATCTTTAGTACATTTTGCACTTTTCCCACTGATGATTCGCGGATGTATGCTCAGCGACGTAGTGGCAGTTCTAGGTAGCATCAACATTATTGCTGCGGAGTTGGATCGATGAGCGAGCTAAGCGAAGAAGTCAAGCAGAAGATTCGTGAAATGTTTGAACGTTATCCGACCAAGCAAGCGATCACCTTGCCTGCGTTGCATATGGTTCATGATGCCAAGCGATGCGTATCCAACAAAGCGATCGAAGAGATTGCGGAACTGCTGGAACTGTCGCCCGCTCAAGTTCACGATACGTTGTCATTTTACGGCTACTTCAGAACGCAAGAAAATCCCATTGGCAAGAAGCGGGTGTGGATCTGCCGCTCATTGCCCTGCATGTTGCGTGGTGGCGAGGAATTGCTCAAAGAGCTTTGCGATCGCTGGGGTTTGGCACCAGGAGAAACCTCCGCCGATGGAACGGTTACCATCGAGTATGCCGAGTGTCTGGGAGCCTGCGACGGCGCTCCGTGCATCTTGGTAGACGATGAACTGTCGTTGAATATGACCGCTGATAAAGTCGAAGCGGACCTAGCGGAGATCTTGAAATGAGCATGTCCAATTTTGAGCCTGTCTTACTAAAGCGCATCAATGCCAATTGCCAGTCGCTGGCCGCTTACAAAGCGGACGGGGGCTACCAAGCCATGCGCAAAGCGTTGGCGATGAAGCCAGAAGAAGTGATTGAAGTGGTCAAGTCTTCTGGCCTGCGAGGGCGCGGCGGGGCGGGATTCCCAACCGGTCTGAAGTGGACGTTCTTGCCAAAGAACATCCAAGGCCCGATCTACATGTGTATCAATGGTGATGAGAGCGAACCTGGCACGTTTAACAATCGCATCTTGATCGAAGAAGACCCGCATCAGGTCCTTGAAGGCATCGTGATCGGTTCGTATGCCACCAAAGCGACGACGGCTTATTTTTACTTGCGATACGAGTATGGCCGTTGCTATCGGACACTGCAAAAAGCGGTCGATGAAATGTATGCTGACGGTTTGTTGGGCAAAAACATCCTGGGCACCGGCTACGACCTCGACATTTACTTACACCGCGGTGCTTGTGCGTATATTTGCGGTGAAGAGACGGGCTTGATTGAGTCTCTGGAAGGCAAGCGAGCGTGGCCGCGAATCAAGCCCCCGTTTCCTGCGATCGAGGGTGCTTTCCGTCGTCCCACGGTGGTCAACAACGTCGAGACGATGGCTTGCGTCACGCACATTTTAGACAAAGGCCCTGAATGGTTTCAGAGTATCGGCATTCCCAAAGATGCGAACAATCCTCGCGATGCGGGATCGTATGGGCCGAAGCTGTACTGTATTTCGGGGCATGTCAATCGCCCTGGTCTGTATGAATTGCCGCTGGGTGTCACCGCTCGCGAGTTGATCGATGTATACGCAGGCGGCGTTTGGAAAGGGCGAAACGTGAAAGCGGTCGTCCCTGGTGGTATCAGCATGGGCTTTATGTCGGCCAGTGAACTGGATACCAAGTTAGATTTTGCGGGGCCAGGCAGCGTCGGTTGCTTGGGCCTCGGTACCGCGGCGGTCATTGTTTTGGATGATCACCAATGTATGGTCGATGCGCTTTACAACGCGTGTCGGTTCTTTGCTCATGAATCGTGCGGACAGTGTACGCCTTGCCGCGAAGGCACCGCTTGGTCGACCAAAATTTTGGAACGCATTCGCGCTGGACATGGCAAGCTATCGGATCTTGACACGCTGCTTGAGATCTCCAGTTCGATTGGTACGATTCCAGGCACCACCATTTGCGGGTTGGCCGATGGTGCTGCGTGGCCGATCAAGACCGCGCTGAAGAAGTTCCGCGGTGAGTTCGAGGACTATATCAAGTCTGGAAAGAAGTCGAGCGCACCTGCTTTGGCTGCCGCTCACTAGTGATACGCATATCGATGATGGTTCGTGACAAATTAACCCCTTTTAAATAAGCACTCATCCATGCCGACGGTAATCGTCAATGATGTCGAAGTTGAAGTAGGCTCGAAAGACAATGTGATCCAAGCTGCGCGACGCGCAGGGGTCGAGATTCCCCATTATTGCTGGCACCATGAACTGTCAGTGGTTGCTTCGTGTCGCATGTGCTTGGTAGAAGTGGGCGAGCGCAAGGAAGATGGCTCGGTCGTGATGGGCCCCAAACTGGTCCCCGCTTGCCAAACGCCAATCAAAGACAACACGGTCATCAAGACGGATTCGCCAAAGGTAAAGCAAAGCCAGGAAATGACGCTGGAGTTCTTGCTGCTCAACCATCCGCTGGATTGCTCCATCTGCGATCAAGCGGGCGAATGTTATCTGCAAGACTATACATACAAGTTTGGTAAAGCCCACAGCCGATTGGACGAACCGAAAGTCCAGCGAATGGACAAGTATCATATTGGCGAGCAGATCGCGCTCTTTACCGACCGTTGCGTGATGTGTACTCGCTGTGTTCGCTTTACGCGTGAGATCAGTGGCACTGCGGAATTGCAAGTTGTTTCGCGTGGCAGTATCGAAGAGATCGATGTTTTCCCTGACCAGCCTTGCAATAACAAGCTAGCAGGGAACGTGGTCGATCTGTGCCCGGTCGGTGCTTTGTGTAGCAAGGATTTCTTGTACAAGAAACGTGTGTGGTGGTTGAAATCTCAGGACTCGGTTTGCGCCGGCTGCTCCACTGGTTGCAGCATCGAAGCGGATCAGAATGAAAACAAAGTCTATCGTCTGCGACCTCGCGAAAATCCAAAAGCGCAAGGCAGCTTCATGTGCGATGAAGGTCGATTTGGATTCAAGTATACGCAAGATGAAAACCGTCTAACGCGTCCATGTCTATCGGAAAAAGCAAAGTCCATGTTGCCTGGGATGGTGTCCAGCAACGGCGCTGCTAATGGCAAAGGCACCCCCGACCTTGCTTATGCGGACCCTTGGATCGACGTGCTATCGGCTACGCGGCGATTAATTGCACAAGCGGCGGCCAAGAATGCGGCAGGTTTTGTGGCACTACTTTCACCGATGATGACAGTGGAAGAGGCCTACTTGTTGGCTTCATATCTAAAGTCGGTCCATAAAGGCGTTCGCTTGGCGATGGGGCCAGTGATCGACACCGGTGCTGATGACGTTTATCCGAAGAATCCTGATGGTTCGGCGGTCCCTCGAGAAAAGGCTCGCTTCATCATCCGTTCAGAGAAAGCGCCCAATCGCAAGGGAGTTGAAGCGGTCCTCAAACACTTCGAGGGCAAAGTAGTTTCCTTCCAAGACATCTTGAAGATGGGCAAGGCCGAAACATTGTATGTTGTCGGAGGATACCCACCCGGTTGGGTTAATAAAGACCTGATGTACTTGGCCAACGCGGCGAGCTTGCTGATTGTGCAAGACATCTTGGCCTCTTCACTCAGCGAGCAAGCGGATATCCTGTTGGCGGGTGGTACTTTCCTGGAACGCGATGGCACTTTTGTGAATTACAGCGGGTTGGCCCAAGCGATCCGACCCGCCATTCGCTGCCCAGGAGATGCTCGAGCCGACGGCCGATTTTTGTCGGAACTCAGCGAACGCAAAGGTTTGTTCAACGCCAAACTATTGCGACAAGAAATCGCGGACAAGATTCCTTCGCTGGCGGGCTTATCCGTCGGTGATTTAGGAGCCGAAGGCGTAGTGCTGGGCCCACTTGCCCCCAAAAAACTTGAGACGGTGGGAGTTTAATGCGTCGAACTTCGACCTTTTGCTCCGAGTGTTTTTGTACGAAGAATTAGTCCTTAACTAACAACAGCTTTATGTTTTCAGAACTGTGGCCTACCTTATGGCCAACACTTGCTGCAATAGCCGTCATCTTGGCGGTGGTGCCAGTGCTTGGCTTATACATGACCTTTGTGGAACGTAAGCTTTCGGCCGCAGTTCAAGATCGGTTGGGTCCCAATCGTGTCGGCCCGTTTGGATTGTTCCAAGCGATCGCCGATGGGATCAAAATCTTTTTGAAGGAACAAGTGGTACCGCAGCATGTGCACACGTTTCTTTATTTTCTAGCCCCGACATTCAGTCTGATGACCGCCATGTTCGCTTTGGTCGTCATGCCATTTGGGCCTGTGCCAGCGGAATACCTTGAAGGTTTCCGCTTCATCGTTGCACCTGGAATCGACATCAGTTTGCTGTTCATGTTTGCGATCAGCAGTTTGTCCGCATACGGAATCATTTTGGGCGGTTGGGCTTCGAACAATAAGTATTCGTTGTATGGAGCGATCCGATCTTGTGCTCAGTTCATTAGCTACGAAATTCCGCTTGGGCTTTCGATCATAGGCATTGTGGCATGGACTGGTTCAATGAACATCGAGCAAATTGTAGCAGCCCAAGGCGATGGCATTGCGAATTGGAATTGCTGGTGGCAACCGCTGGCCCTGCTGTTGTTTTTCACCAGCGCATTGGCTGAGACCAATCGTTTGCCATTCGACTTGCCTGAATGCGAGCAAGAGTTGGTGGGGGGCTTCCATACCGAGTACGGCGGGATCAAGTTCGTATTGTTCTTCTTGGCCGAATACACCCACGTGGTGACTGTCAGCTTCTTGACCGCACTGCTGTTTTTAGGCGGCTGGCATTTCCCTGGTTTGGTGGGAGCTGGCGACAATTCGCTCACGGCCAACATGCTGCGGCTATTGGTATTGCTGACCAAGGTCGGTGGGGTGGTGGCGCTGATCATGCTTTTGCGTTGGGCTCTGCCACGTTTCCGGTTTGATCAGTTGATGAATCTGGCTTGGAAAGGTTTGATTCCATTGGGATTGATCAACTTGTTCGCCGTTGCAATCACGATGACGTTCGATTTACCTCGCTGGCCTTTGGCGATTGTGTCGCTGCTAGCCTTGTTGGCCGGCGGCATGATTAACGTAAGCCAACTGAAACGAAAGATTCGCGAGACCTCCAAGAGTGCTGCTTCCGAACCTGCTATTGCGTAAGTTCCTGGATCATTTGTCCTAGATTATTGAGTTACCTATGAGCTCTGTGCCTGCAGAAAACTTGACTGGCTCTCCTGAAGAGTCGCCGGTCAAGAAAAAGAAGAAAGTTAGCTACGCAGTAGATCCGCAAATGACGCTTGCCGAAGCGCTCTACCTGCCTGCGATTGCGGCTGGCATCGGCACTGCACTGAAGCACGCGTTTTCATTTAACAAGCGTCAAACGCGGCAGTACCCTGAAGTCGAACCGGAAATTCCACCGAACTACCGTGGTGTCCATCGCTTGAATCGCGATGATAAAGGCCGCGTGAAATGCGTCGCATGCTTTTTGTGCCAAACTGCCTGTCCCGCTAACTGTATTGAGATTGAAGCGGCCACGGATGCGAAAGACGATCCTAATTGGTCTGACCGCGACAAGTACCCCGCAAAGTTTGTCATAGACGAGTTGCGTTGTATTTACTGCGGCATGTGCGAAGAAGCCTGCCCGGTAGATGCCATCGAGCTGACGAGCATTTACGATTTGACGGGGATGAGCCGCGAGCAGATGATGTTCGACAAAGAGAAGCTGTTGCAGGTCTACGACGAAACCAAAGATGCTGGTAAGGACCCAATCCGAACCCATCGCGGATTACTTGGACCGGCATCGGAGTCCGCGGATACAGCAAAGAACGCTCCGCCACCTCCAGGTCGCGGCAAGCACGGCTAGTTACGGTGCCACACAACTAATAAAACCAATCCAAAACAATGTTTTCCTTCATTCAAATCATCGCTCAAACCAGCAATAGTCCAGGTTTTTTGGAGCGTTTTCCGCTGGGATATTTGTGCATCGCGGTAGGTGCCTTGGGTTATTTCGCGTTGCAGTACGGAGTCTGGAAGAACCGAGCTGTCGCGACGGTTGGAGCGGTCTTGCTGGCGGTCGCTGCGTTAACGGCAGCATCGCGACAGATCACTTCTTTGGAGACTTTGGTTCTATTGATGTTCATGGGACTGGCTGCTTTGGGATGCACCTGTTTTGTAACGCTGCGTGAACCAGTCCATTCTGCCCTTGGATTCGCAACTGCGGTCTTATCAAGCTGCGGAGTCCTGTTTATGCAACATGCATACTTTGTCTCTGCGGCAACCATGATTGTCTACGCGGGAGCAACCATTATCATCTTCTTGTTCGTGCTCATGTTCGCTCAACGAGAGTACTTGCAGACCTATGATTTACGATTGAACACGCCTTGGGCTGCGGTCATCGCTGCTAGCTGCGTTTTGGGGCTCATCTATTTTGGCATTACCAATACCGAATTGGTTCCTGCGACAGAAGAAACCCTCCAGACACGACAATTAACAGCAGTCTTGGCTGACGGAATTGCACCATCAAAAACCGCTGAACTGGGACGCAGCCTTTATACGGACTATCTGTTTACCGTTGAGATCGCAGGGGCGCTTTTGCTAGTTGCAACCATTGGCGCTATTGGCGTCGCGTCGCGAACATTAGAATCGGATACACCATGAACGAACCCACCAATATTGCTTTGACACAAGACCTATTGGCGTTTGGGGGCCTGCTGTTCGCATTTGGTATGCTCAGCTTCCTGACACGGCGCTCGATGATCTTGATGTTTCTATCGTTGGAGTTGATGCTGGCGGGAGTTAGCATGAACATGATCGCTTTTTCGCGGTTGCATCACAACTATCAAGGCCAAGTCTTCACCATCATGATTTTGACGGTCGCGGCTTGCGAAGCGGCCTTGGCTTTGGCCTTGGTGACGACTTTGTTCCGGCGTAAAGCAACTCTTGATATCGGTGTTTGGAGCCGTCTCAATGACCTGATGGCACCTCCGGAAGCAGAGAAAGCGGAAATGGTGATTGATGCAGAAACGGAATTCCCAACGTTGACACCTGCAGGGTTGGATCCCGGGGTGCAGCCATTGCCAGCCCGAGGTCCTGAAGGTTGGAACCGCCCCTATTCGGACGATGAGAAGGTAGAAGAGGTAGCTGGTCGTGCTTGATTTTTTTGCTTGGTTAGTCCCACTTGCACCACTTTTGGGTGCAATCGTTTGTACGGTGTTGTGCCTGCGTGGCGATCGTGAGCTATCGCACTTGCCTGCGATCTTGGCACTGTCGCTGTCCGCTTTATCTTCGCTATGTCTGCTGGTGTTTTACACGCCCAGCGAACAGGCTCGCATATTTGAGGGTTATCAGTTCCTGCAGATCGGTAGCGAGTCACTCAGCGTTTCGCTGCGAATCGACACTCTGACGCTAACCCTGCTAACCATAGTGACAACGGTAAGCACTTTGGTCTGTATCTACTCGCGTGAGTACATGAAGGGTGACCCTGGCTACGCTCGTTACTTCGCCGTCTTCAGCGCGTTCGTGTTCGCGATGACGATGCTTGTACTGGCGAGCAATTTATTACTGCTGTATGCGTTTTGGGAGGGCGTCGGTACCTGCAGTTACCTGTTGATCGGATTCTGGTTTCGAAAGCCTTCCGCAGCAGCAGCGGCGACGAAGGCCTTCTTGGTCAATCGCTTGGCGGACGTGGCTTTCTTCATCGGCATCTTGTTGATCGGATTTGCGGTAGGCCAAACTTCACTGGCGGCTGAGGCGAACATCCTGACTCGCTACGAATTCGATACTATCTTCCGAGCGGCTGAAGAGATCTCAAGAACCCAGCCAGCGCTTTTGTATTGGATCGGCCTGTGCTTTATCGTGGGAGCGATCGGTAAGTCCGCCCAGTTCCCATTCCATGTTTGGTTGCCAGATGCAATGGAAGGCCCGACTCCTGTCAGCGCGTTGATCCACGCGGCAACGATGGTGACCGCGGGAGTGTATTTGACAGCTCGTATGGCTCCAGTGTTAATCTACGTTCCAGATGTTTTGGTCTTAGTCGGCTACTTGGGAGCGATTACCTCCGTGATCGCCGCGGTCATGGCCCTTTTCCAAGACGACCTCAAACGAGTACTGGCTTATTCCACTGTGAGCCAATTGGGATACTTGTTTATGGCTCTGGGGACAGGCTGCAACCGAGATATCATGTCGCTGGCGATCGGTGCGGCGATGTTCCATTTGGTGACTCACGCATTTTTCAAAGCCTTGTTGTTTTTGTCGGCCGGTTCGGTGATGCATGCGATGGGCGATGTCATTGATATGCGAAAGTTCTCCGGACTGCGAAAAGTCTTGCCACGAACACATTGGATGTTTCTGATTGGTGCTGCGACACTTGCCGGTGTCCCACTGTTGTCCGCGTTCTTCAGTAAGGAAGCGATCCTTGGTCTATTGGTCGAAGCTGGCCAACTGGGTGAATATGGTCAGCAGTTCAAGTTCATCGCCGTGATGGGTTTTGCTACGGCTTTCATGACTGCCATTTACACCAGCAAGGCATACTTCCGAACTTTCTGGGGCGTTGAGAAATTGCCTGCAGAAGCAGGGCACCATCCGCATGATGCGGGCAACGCGATGTTTATCCCAATGGTCGTCCTAGCAGTTGGGAGCGTGATTGCAGGTTTCATTTTAGGTTACTTTGGTATCCTTCAGCATTACCTCGATAAGACGCCGCTGCCGATTGCCACTACGGTTGAACATCACGGCGAACCGCTGCGGCTGGTTATCTTGTCGACCTTGCTTGCAATTTCGGGGATCGGAATTGGTTACGTTTGGTCCACGATGATCAGTGATGCTCCACCAATCAAAACGCAAGAAAATTGGTTGGTGGCGTTTGCTCGCGAAAGGCTATACATCGATTGGCTGTACCACAAAGTGCTAGTCCTACCGATGCAGATGTTTGCATCGGCTGTCGGTTGGTTCGACGATGTGATTGTTAATGGATTGGCGACGATGGTTGGACTAAGCCCCGCTGGTTTTGGGCATTCAATCAAACGGTTGCAATCGGGTAAAGTCACGTCGTATGCTACGTATACAGCAATTGGAATTGCCGCTCTGGCGGTTTACTTAATCGCCTTCTGAGACCAACATAAAACATGAACAACGTACTTCCTTATCTGATTCTGCTTCCGTTAGCGGCTGGTATTTTCATCAGCGTATGGGGCAACAAGCTTGGCACATCGGCTGCCAAGATTGGCATCGCCGCTTTGTTAGGCTCACTGGTGCTATCGATCTTTGCCGTTGGCAGTATGGCTCAGTTGGCAGATACCGCGACGTCCGTGGGCACAATCCATCCTAAGCTGCTGTACAACTACTTTACGTTTGATTTCCCGTTCCGTATGAAGGGGCATCCGGTTAGCTGGCAACTGGCATTGGGGCTGGACGGCATCGGCGGCTTGATGGTTTTGTTGACTACCATCGTATCGACCTGCGTCGGTCTTGCGGCACTTAAGCAAGTCACCGACCGACTCCATGTTTATCTTGGCTTGTTGCTGGTTACGCAAGCGATGCTGCTGGGTGTCTTCCTGGCGATGGACGTGCTGACATTTTATATGTTTTTTGAAGCGGTTTTGTTGCCAGTGATTTTGATGATCTACATTTGGGGCGACTCACAGACATCCGCCAAGGCGGCCCGACGATTCCTACTTTTCACGCTAGCGGGATCGATTCCAATGATTGTAGGATTGATCGGCATGATTCTGTATGCCACCACGCCTGAGAAGCCATCGATAGTCTTGCTGCCCGAATTGTCTGCTGCGATCTCAAGTCTTGATCAAAGCTTGGCCTCAGCGGGCGCTGTTAGCAATGATGTTCGCTTAGACTGGGTGCTGTACGTTTTGCTTTTGGGCTTCGGCATCAAGATGGCCATTGTGCCACTGCATTCGTGGTTGCCGACGACATACGAGTCCGCTCACCCGAACACCACCGCCCTCATTGCGGCCGTGGTTGGTAAGCTTGGCTTGTTCGGCATCCTGCGTTTGGTCTTACCGATGATGCCCAACACGATGTCGGCTACGGCGCAATGGATCTTCGCGATCGCTGGCTCGATTGCCATTGTTTACGGTGCCCTTTGTGCTTTATCCCAACGTGATCCACGTCGATTGTTTGCATACAGTTCGATTTCGCACCTCGGCTTTATCACTGTGGGACTGATGTCATTTAAAGAGTTTGGTTTACAGGGTGCGATCCTGCAAATGTGCAATCACGGGATCATTGTCGCGGCGGTCTTTTTGCTCATCGCTGCATTAGAGCATCGCTATGGAAGGCAGCGAGTGCTGGAAAGCTATCAAGGGATGGCATCCAATACGCCGGCACTTGCCAGCTTCTTTATCTTCTTCTTGCTGGCGGGCGCGGGTCTGCCTGGACTCAATAGTTTCGTCGGCGAATTCATGACGATTGGAGCTATGATGCAAGTGAACATTCCGATCGCATGTTTTGCGGCCCTAGGTATCCTGTTCGGAGCTTGGTATTCGCTGCGTTTTGTGCAGTACATGTTTTTCGGAAAAGCGATCGAGCAAACCGACAAGCACGCCAAACCAACCGTCGACTTATACGCGTCCGAGAAATTGGCATTGATACCACTCGCTGGCCTCTGCGTTATTTTGGGTGTGCTTCCTATGACAGCCATCAAGCTATATCAAAACGACGCTTCCAACATTGTCAAAGGCCTGCCGGTTGCCGCAGCGGCCAACGATACCGCGTCAACTGCCGTTGCAATGGACACTCACAGCAAAACACCACGCTAAGTCAACTAATCGAGAATTGAATGAATCCTGATACCTCCTACCTGATCGAATCCTTTAAGTGGCTGGGACCGGCGTTTATGCTGATTCTGGCCGGATGCTTGGTGCTGTCTGGTTCGCTGTTCACCCGCAAGGAGCTACCGCGGGACATCACCGAACGCCGCAATGGATTTGCAGCAGCAGCATTTGGCTTGTTGGTTATTGCGTTTGTGTGGCACTGGTTTCGCCAAACTCCTGCCGACATAAAAATTTTCGGTCTCTTCATTTGGGACCACACAGCGATTGCAGCCGAACGACTTGCTTTGATTGGTGGGATGATCCTGGCGCTGATTGGTTGGTCGTCGGCCCCCCGCGCTTATTTGGCGGAATTCTTCGGTTGCTTGGTCATCATTATCGGTGCCGTGTCGTTGGTGGGAGCTTGCGATGATTTAATCGCGTTGTTCTTGGTCTTGGAACTGGTCAGTATCCCTACTTATGTCATGTTAGGGACGGTCCGCCAGTCGAATGATTCTCTCGAAGCAGCCATCAAGTACTTTTTGCTGAGTGCATTTTCCTCAGCATTCTTTTTACTTGGGTGCAGTTATTTGTACGGTGTTACAGGCACGACTGACCTTGAGCTGATATTGAAAAAGCTTTCTAGTACAGAGACCAATTTCCTGGCACTCATGGGCATGATCTTTGTCACATGCGGGTTGACGTTCCGCATCACGGCCATTCCGTTTCATTTCTACGGACCGGATGTTTTTGAGGGCACGAATATCTCGATGGCTGCGATGATGAGCTACATCCCGAAGGTCACTGGTTTTTTAGTCTTTGTTCGATTCTATTCCGCGATCCCGGCCGAATCGTATGTCGCGGGCAAGCTCATTCCGCTGATTCTATTCCTGGCGATTGCGACGATGACCATTGGAAATGCGATGGCAGCCGCTCAAGAGAACTTGAGGCGAATGCTTGGCTACTCCAGCGTCGCGCACAGTGGTTACATCTTGTTGGGCATCGCAGCCTTGATGTTGGGAAGCGCCGATACCAGCGTGATTTTCATCTATCTTCTGGTGTATGCGATGATGACCTTAGGAGTCTTTGCATTCTTGGCGGAAGCGGAGGCAGCCGGCGGTCGCAACCAACTGGTCAGCGATTTGTCTGGAATGTTTTATCGCAGACCGGCCGCATCCGTCGCTGCGGTTGTGTGCCTGATTTCTTTGATCGGTTTGCCGTTGACTGCTGGCTTCTGGGCCAAGTTTCAGGTGATGACCGCTGGCATCGGTGTCGGAAGAACGGAGATGCTAATTGGCGTATTGGTGATGGCGATCAATGCCGCGATTGCGGCCGGTTATTATTGGAGAATTTTGGCCAAGCTATTCGATCGCTCGGCGAATCTGCCACCGCTGCCGATCTGGCGTCCGACGCTGTTTCTGGCCTACAGTGTTTGTGCCGTGCTGACGCTGGTCTGGTTCTTTGTCCCGAGCGGAATCTAAATGCTACTTGGCTAGCATTTGAAAATCTTGAACCGATTGTTGCGAGACGTGGATATCAGCCGGATTTGATATTCCACTGCGGCTCGCTGCGCTGTACATCCTAAGTATCTGTCGCGTCGGAAGTGAGGGCGAGCAAGCAATTTTGATCAAGGAGTGATCTGACATGAAGCGTTTTTCTGCGGTAACCGCTGTCGGTTTAGGGCTATGGGTCGGCCTTCTGGGTAACGAGTGTCGCTCTCAAGAAAAGGACCCTTTGCGTGTGGCGGCCTGTTGCCAAGAGGCGGCTGATTGCCAAGCGGCTTGCACGCAGCTTATGAAGTTTTCCTGCCAGCCAAATGTTTCAGAATCGCCCGTGAGCCAACTAATGCGATTTTCCGCTTTGTTGCTTAACGGAGGTGTTGAGAAGCCTTTGAAGTTTGCTGTGCATACGCCAAACATCAACGACGATACGGTCGAACGATTCGCGATTACCTTGTGTGGACATGTCTGCGACGGCAATGCTTGCTACGTGGAGGACGAGTCTAGCAATGCAGCAACGCCAGAAATCAAAGTGGACTCCATCACGGTCCATGACGGTGCGCCGCCCATGCCAATGCTCTCGATTTCCCGCGTGCCCAAGCAAGTCGGAGCGGCTAGCAAGGACAACAATGCAGAGGTCGCCTTATGCGCTCCGGTTGCCAATGAAGCCCCTGTGCCTTTAGCAATCGAGAATGCGATTTTGAAATCCAAAGTCGACGCGCTGCAGCGTGAGATGGAGCTTCGCCAACAACATGAACAAGAGATCCGCGAATTGATGGCAGCAAACACAGAACTCGCAGTCCAAGTGGCTGAGCTTTCTGCCAACCAGAATTCGGCCGACGCGTTGATAAGTTTATTGGTTGAGAAAAGCGAACTGACCGCCGAACTGCATGCGGCCAAAGAATGGATTAGCCGGGAAGTGGCAAAGTCAGAACCCATTCCAGCTCCACTCAGCATCGGTGAACTTGTCGCGTTGATTGAAGAGTTACGTTTAGAGTTGCGACAGCTTGCTTCCAAACCTGCCTACGAAGCAAAGAAGGCCAGTGTGCCAGTCCCTTTTGCTCGTAGCACTTACGTCCCGGTTTACACGGAACTGCAGTCGAAAGCCGGTGCGACTTCCCCGAGCGATTGTTCTAATTTGGAATGTGAAGCGTGCGTTGCCGAAGGAACAAGCGACTGCTCTACAAGCAAGTAAGTATGCGAAGATCGATCCTGTCCTATTTCAGTATGCTGCTAGCAGTGGTGGCTGGCCAGAGCCACTGCGAGTCAGCTTATGCGCAAAGCGGTGTTCGTCAAAGTTCGCTGGATGTGCTGGATGACGACTTCTTTTCTGCGACGACATCGATCGAGAATAACACTGAGGTTGCAGGGAATTCGGACTTTGTAGATGAAGGCGAACGCCCGAAGCCGCCGGTCTTGCAGTTGCCCCATACTTTGCAAGAAGTTCCGATCACACCATCGCAAAGTTTATCGCCGGAATTACAAGCGTGGGTCCGCTGGCTGGCGTTAAAAAATTTACCACCGGTGTACGAGGACAATCGCAAATGGGGCAGGACCGAAGAAGTCTACAACGGCTTTCGTTTCCGCCGCGAAGGCGCAAGGGTGGAAACCTACACGAAGTATCGCACCGTCAAACAAGGGACTTGGAGCAGATACTTTATTGAATTTGTTGATCCAGAGAATCGCTTAGACATCTCAATCGACGAGATCCGACCGATGGCTTCGGATCGATTTCAATTTCGAATCCATGTACGAACGCCATTGAAACTTTTTGGTCGTATCACTCAATGGCAACGCGATGTCCAACTCATTTCGTTATCGACCAACGCCGATGCAACCGTCGCGCTTTCGATTCACTGCGAATGCGGTGTGTCAATGAACTCTCTGGCATTTCCACCTGACATACGATTTCAACCGCGGGCTACGCGAGCCAACATCGTGATCGAGGAATTTGATGTCCACCGAATCTCGCAATTGCGGGGTCCGCTGGCAGAACAATTGGGGAAGGGGATCCAATGGGTTCTCGAAGACAAGTTGGAAAAGTACAATGACAAGCTAGTCGAAAAAATCAATCGTCAGCTCGTCAAACAAGAAGACAAGCTTACGATCAAGCTTCAAGACCGATTGAATGAAGCTCTCAAAAGCTGGACCACTCCGACCGCGACAACGCCGGCGTCACCAAGTGGCTCTTGACAGTTATATTGCCCGCACCGATCAAGCCGAAGGCAAATGCTTCTTGACCACGGACATGGATGAGGCTTGCAATTGTTGAACTCGCTGTTGGGCTGCCTGCGTCCTGGCGATCGCCGTATCGCGATGAGTTGCCATCTCTAGCACTGTTTGCGGCAATCGCTGGCGGTCGGCGGGAATGTCCAAATCAAATAACCAATCCTCCAAGCCGATATCTTTCCACATGTAGCCTTTACTGGTTTGTTCTTCGAATCGGCATACGATTGCTGGCACGCCGTTCCCAAGCGCCATGATAGGTGAATGCATTTCACTGCCGAAGACTCCGGCGCTGCGAGTGTAGACACTGAGCGCTTCATCGGTCAGCCAAAAGTGTTCTCGCCACACGACTCGCGATTGGACGTCTGCAGGTAGCTTGTCAAAGAGCAACTCTTTGCCAACCGCCATTTGTGTTTGATCTTCGGGGCACAACAAGACCTTCATGCCGCTGTTGCGAATCACTTGCACAATTGCTTCGCGGATTGGAGCATGGTCTTGCTCTTTCATCTCTTCATTGCGAGCATGACGCTGAAGATTGATCGGTTGCTTTTTGGCTGGCAGCGTCCAATATGGCGTGTAACGCAAGCGAGACAAGCAGCACAGAAACTGTCCGGGTTCCAAGCCATTGGCGGCGAGGAATGCATCCGCTTTTTCCTCATCGCGCAGGTCACAAGCGAAGGCACCATCAGGAGCGAACTCCATGATCGGACTACTTACACCTTGCTTCTTCGCTGTTTCCAGTGATACCGAATCACGAAAGAAAACAAACTTTGCCTTCGATAGAAGTTCATTATCGTCGCCCGACAGAAAAGAGCCATGCGTTATGCCATAAACGCCAAATGGTTTCTGTGTGTGATGGACAAAAGCGGCGACGTCTTTGGCAGCTACCAGGGAGGGCCCTGATCCATGCAGTAGGAAGTCGGACCATTCGATTGCCTGCTGCAATGCATCGTTGGAGGCCTTTCCATCATCACCAATGGAACCTTTTACGATTTGTAAGTTTGCAAATCGGTTATGTTCCATATCCGCAACTTCGGACGTAAGATCCGCAGAAGCCCACAAGATGACTTCTGCCTCGGGAATGTAGCGTTCGATCAACGCCAGTACGCCGGGTGTATGCGCGATATCGCCAATGTTGACCACTTGCCACGAGGAACGCAACAAGATGTGAGGGACTCTGCCCTGCGCTTTGGCGGTGGCACCTGCAATCGCGGCAAGAGCAAAGGCTTGAAGGGCGTCTCTTCGGTTGATCATCATGGGCTCCTGAAACTGAATTGGTCAATAAATAAATGCTACGATGCCACAGAGGTCAGATTCCATTGGCTGAGCACATCGGCGATCTCACTGGGTTGTTCAAATAGTTTCAGCGGAACCTGTCCGAGTGATGGTTTAGCCTCCTGAATCCGCTGGGGGCTAAGCGGGCAAGGAGGTAGATTGCGAATCAGTACGCCTGCAACGCTTTGCGGATGCTTAGCGGCGAGCCCAGCGTAGATTTCTAGGTCATGTTCACCGGAATCGCCGATCAAGACAAACTTTCGAGCGGGCATGCGTTTGATCAAGGTTCGAATCATGCTGCCTTTCTTGCGTCCCTTACGGGTCAATCGCCACTTCTTCAGTAGTTCTTCACGCAGTGTGAACCAGCGCAAATGAATACTCCCAGCCGGAAATTTGAATTCATCCAGGAATGATTCGAGAGGGGAATAGAGTTGCCATGGACTGGATGAGACATAGTGAAACAACGCATGATAACGTTCGCTCCACGTTTGATACAATTCGCTCATACCATTAACGGGTTGAAAGGGATCGACAAAGGTACGCGTAAGCATCCGCCGTCGATCGGTTACGTCTGTCTGCTTTATTGTGTCGTCGATATCCGAAACAATGCTTAGGCCCTGCCGCTCGGCGATAAACAATCGCGTGGCAGCCGGTTGAGCTGGGGCATCGCTGTGGATTATCGCTTGCTGGCCTTCAGTGCAAGTGGTTCCGAATCGCTCACAGGTATCGAAGAAGTTGGATGGTAATGTAACGCGACCACCGAACATGCCGCCCTTGCGAGTGCGCCGCCGAATAACAAACGCTTGGTCGTTGATTTTCAAACGGACCTTGTGTCCTGATTCTGCATTGACGAGAAATCCCGACACGCGGCTTTGAAAGCCTGGGTCCAACAAGACTTGGCTGCCATTCTCCAGCCGCTTCAACAATCCTCGCAGCATCAAGCGTTTGGCAAGATTGAGGTGCGTAGGAATATTGTACGCACGTCGACCTTGAACCACTACCTTCCACTTACCTGATTTGAAATGTTGGTATGCGTAGGAGCGGAACAAGACCGTTTGCATCGCGGCTGTTTCCGATAGGAAAACGTTACTGACAACTTCCGTCATCGTATTCCTTGAATGAATAGGCCAAACCAAAAGACAGCGCTCGCTGAATCGGTCCCGACGCTATGAGAACGTGTTAGGCGATCTTGCGCACAAAATGGGAGCTGTGTCCGCAGAGATATCATAGCCCCACCGGCGTCGATCATGAACTGCGGAATCGAGAATTTTCCGTTAGACTTCCGGCTTTAAGCGACAACGCGAAAGGCGCCTTGCAGCGGAATTCTCGCTTGCAGCCAAGACTTCAGCATTTTCTGCTGCGCTCGATCCATCGGGACGCGTCCATCCATTGCAGTGAACACCATTTCACAGTGTCGGAGCAACTCGCGAAAAGCGAGCAAATCTGCGCTACCAATGTAGAAACCCAGCCAACTGAATTCGCTTTCAAGCAGACTTAGCAGCCGACAAAGCTCACTTTCATCGCCCCGTAAGATCAGTTCGCCTAACTCTCGCTCCATCACGCTTAGTCGATCAGCAGACCATTGTCCTTGACGCTTTCCGCCTGCCAACCGCATCGGTGACGGAGCCGACATCTGAAGCTTGGCGCTTGGCCCCACCGAATCCGACATGTCCAATACACACCACAATCCTGGGGCCGACATTCGCATCGCGACCGCATCCAACAACGGCCAAGCATGGAGCGGCCTGGCGACCTCTGCTGTCGATTGCAACGCTTGCCAGGGCCAAGCTATTTGACTGTCCGCAATTGACCATTCGGCAATGGCGAAGACGCGTCTTGGCGTTGAGAGCAATCGTCGCGCAAGTTGATTTGATAAGGAGTCGAGCTGAGTGCTCAAGTCCGGGCCGCTACGATCGGATGGCATAAATCCCTTTCGCTGATCGAGAAGATGTCTATCCACGCAGATCGCTAAAGATCTTCGAGTAGGACTGCAATAATGCGTTTGCCACAGGCGTGCTGGCCGGAGCGGAACTTGTCTCGAGCTCTGCTTCTATATCCTCTTCGACGATGATGATATCTCGGTCATCGAATGGAACGTCATTGTCGTCATCCTCTAACATCGAAATCGACAAAGCGCCAGACTCTCGGCGTTTGATGGATGCAATGTCTTCCAACTCTCGTAAACGCTCCTGCAATGCAGCAGGTTCCGCTTCATCCTCTGCAACGATATCCAACCTATCTGACGAGATGGAGTGGACTTCTACATAATCATTGTCGTTGGCGACGATATCGCTGAAGAACGAATTGGGCGATGATGTGACATCTACGAAGCTACCATATGCGGTGCTTTCGGAGTGAAACGAGTTGTTGGATTGTACAGGCCCCTGCAATGACTCTTTCGAGGTTCTGCCCTCGATCTGCTGGACGTCAAAGAACGGGTCGATCGAGATGGACTCCAGATTGATGTTCGAGATCATCTCGAACAAGTCCTCTTCGATATCTTTGCCCGGCGTTGGAGCCGAAGGTTGTAGGTCAAAGGGATGTTGATCTTGAGCTGCCTGCCCGTATGCCACACTCACTGCAGCCAGCTCTTCCACGTGCAGGTACTCTTGCGGTTGGGGATCGATGGGCGATTCCGCCGAACCAACTACTTCTGCGTGCGTTAAGTTGGAAACCTGTTCGTCATAGGCCGTCTTGTGAATCGCCTCAGTAACAGACTGGCGATCAAACAAGTTCAGTGATTGCTCGTAGGAGCTAACAATGTCCAGCGAATCCGAATCTTGCTCGCGAGGCAACACGGAACTCAAACCCATGCCCGCCGATGGCGGCGTACCTCGCCACTGCGTTTTCGAGTAGTTATCCTGCTGAGATTCGCTGCTCGAGGCTGGCTGCGACGAGGCATCTGTGTTTCTCAGTTTCAGCGAGAAGCCCTGATCCTCTACTGACCAAGGGCTGACTTCATCGTTCGCCAACACGTTTTCCGCTTCCGCCACGCATTGCGATACGCAGTCATCTTGTGCCACCGAGGGTTCGAAGAAGGAAGTGGAATTGGGCACTCCCTCGCTATCGGTCCAGAACGGTGTTGCTTGTTGACTGGACTGCCAAGCGCGTTCGATTTCGTGAGCATTGATCGGCGATTGTCTGCGATAGTCATCCAATGTCAGCGCTCGATCTGCGATTTGATCGATTAGTCGAGGAATCCCGTTGCTCACTAAAAAGATGGCGTCGACGGCGGAATCATCAAAGACTTGATCTGCCACAACGCCCGCTAGTTCTACGCGGTGACGAATGTACTCGGCGCATTCTTGATGATTCAGCGGCCGCAGAAAATGCCTTGCCGTGATGCGTTGTTGCAATGACTCCAACTGAGCATGACAAAGCATGTCTTCCAGCTTCAGAGAACCACACAAGACCAAGGACAGACAAGACTGTCCGTTGGAAGTCAAATTGGTTAACAACCGCAATTCTTCCAACAACCTTGGCGATAAAGCTTGGGCTTCATCCACAACCAGGACCACCTTATCGACGTTGCGTCCCTTGCGATGCTGCAGACGCTCAATCAAGCTTAGCCGCAGCTCGCCATCGAACAGACCACGGTATGGCATCCGCAGTTCGAAGAGCAAGGACTTCAACAAATCCGCGCGACTGGCAATCTGCGAACTGGATAAGAAAATGGTTTCCGCAAATTGCGCACAAGATTGAACGACGCGCATACACGTCATGGTCTTACCCAATCCAGCACCACCTAAGATGACGGAAGGACCTGCGTTGCGTCGTATCGCGTCGATACATTGCTTGCGTATCGAATCGCTATTTCCAACATCGACATATTGTTCGATTCGCGGCAACGCGGGAAATGGTTGATGGGAAAAGGCAAACCGTGACTCGTTCATCCTTGAACTTTCTTGCTATCAGTGTGCAAGGTAAATCAAAGCGTCGACGTGACGCAGACCATTACGGAATTTAGGCTAATCTAGTATTCGGTCGCGAATACTCTGCGCCTAAAGAACAATCGGCACAATACGATTATTTTTACAAACAGTAGTAGAAGCCGCTGTCAGCCCAAGACACCTAAACCACCTAGGTTCTTACGCAGATGCCCGCATCCCTCATAAACTGCTTGGTTTGACTGATCGAGTATTCACCAAAATGAAAGATACTAGCGGCCAAAACAGCGCTGGCACCGCCTTGAACAATGGCATCCACCAAATGCTGTGGGCAGCCGGCCCCTCCACTGGCGACCACTGGCACGCGGACCGCAGAACTGACCGCTGCGGTAATCGGCAGATCATATCCGTCCTTGGTGCCATCGCAGTCCATGCTGGTCAGAACGATTTCGCCTGCCCCGAGATCTTCGACTTCTTGCGCCCACGCGACGGCCTCTAAACCTGTGGGTTGACGGCCACCTTGGATGTGTACTTCCCAAAACTCTCGCCCATCTTTCTGAACGCGTTTAGGATCGATATTCACGACGATGCACTGCGAACCAAAACGCTCGGCAGCTTGGCGCACAAGCTCAGGAGTCTTGCAAGCCGCTGAATTGATCGATACTTTATCGCAACCAGCTTGCAACAACATGCGAATGTCTTCAATGGTGCGTACGCCGCCACCCACGGTCAATGGCATGAAAACTTGTTCTGCCGTTCGTCGTACCACGTCCAGCAGAATCGCTCTTTCCTCATGCGAAGCCGTGATGTCCAGAAACACCAGTTCATCGGCTCCTTCTGCTTCGTAGCGAGACGCAACCTGAACAGGATCACCCGCATCTCGCAAGTTTACAAAATTGGTCCCTTTGACCACTCGCCCACCATGAACATCAAGGCAAGGTATGACTCGAGCCGCTAGCATAGATTCGAACTCATTTCTAGGTACATCCAACAATTTGCAATGGCATCAACTGGGGTCATATCCAGGCTCTGCTTCAAAGCCCCGTCGAGGAAAGTATTTACACAGCGCGATCCCTAGATAATACAAGCCGACTAAGGGGACCCCCATGCCAATCATCGAAGTGACCTCCGCTGGCGTTAGCAACATGGAAATAAAGGTGATCACCAAAATTGCTGTGCGCCATTGCGAGATGTAAGTTCCCACGGAAATCAGCCCCAATCGCTCGATGACAAACATCACTAACGGCAACTGAAATGCAACACCAAAACCAATCGGCAGGAACAAAGCGAACGACATGTAGTCAGTCAATCGCGGCGAAGCTCCAATGCCAAGGCTAGCGTTAAAGGTCAGCAAGAATTGAATGACCAACTCGAAGATTACGAAGAAAGCCAAACAAACGCCCGACAAAAACAAGAACACGGCAAATGGCAGAAAGAAGTAGACATACTTACGTTCGTGAGGGTACAGTCCCGCCGCCACGAAATTCCACATGGAATAGAAAATACCCGGGCTTGCTATCACCAAGCCAACGACCAATCCTGCCTTTAACCAGATCATAAACGGTTCTTGCAGTCCCAATGCATCGGTATTGGCAGGCGTTTCTTGAATCAGCCATTGAGGTCTCAGGCTGTTGAGCTCGGGCATGATGTATTGCCCAGCATCAGGATTTAACTTCTCAGCCAACTCTTCCGGCTTTGCTACTTCGGCCTGTTCAACGCCGATGGTCTGAGTGGGAGCCAGATATACCAGTGACGCCGTCAATCCATTATCAATCAAGAATTGTTTGAAGTCCGGCGTGATCTTCCCACCCGCTTTCGCTTCCACAAGCCTCTCTGATTTGTCGGCGTAATAATCTGCCAACGCGCGTTCCAGGGGCGTTTGCACATAGTTGACAACCCCTTTGGCAAAAAACAGACCAATACAGGTCCCCGCGACCAGCCAAGTTACCGCATACAGCAAGCACTTACGCAGTTCTTCCAGATGAGCACCAAAGCTCATCGAACTCTTTTCAAATAGATCATCGGCCTTTTTAAAGGGCAAACCCGATTTCAACATGGCTGACGCATTCATTTATTACCTCGATTCTCGGCCATGTTGTACCAGTTTGCTTCAAAACGAAGCAGGCCAAAATCAATTCGCATCACTTGGTTTCCTTAAGTACTGGATCAAATCTGCCAGTTGCTGGGCGGTTAGAACTTCGCCAAAGTTTTCCGGCATCAGCGACAGCCCCGAAGTCTTTTCCGACTCAATATCGTCAATGCTCACCGTTCGCTCTTCACCCTTTGCATCGGCAATGACCACCTTGGTCGCATCGCGTTGACGAACCAGCCCGGTCAACACCTCGCCATCGGTCGTCAGAATCGCAGCGGTATGAAAGGCGTGATCGACGTTTTGGTTAGGCAGTAGTATGTCTTCACATAATCGCAGCAAGCCACGACCTCCCACACCTTCCAATTGTGGCCCGACAACTTTACCTTGGCCCGCGAACTGATGGCAAGCGGCGCACTGCTGCGTAAAGACTAGCTTGCCGGCGGTCGCATCGCCGGCCTTGGCTTCAATTTGTTCGCGCAAGGCAACAAACTTCTCTGTGCGTTGTCGCGCTTCCTCTGTCGCACTAGGCTTCAATGACTCTAACTGGGCAATCAGTGGCTTGCTGGAGTTGGCTTGCCACCAAGTGCTGGATAAAGCATTTAAAGCTTGAGGCGAAATCCAACCTTGCGTCACGCTCGTTAACAATGCGTCGTGCCAGTGGGCTTGCGAGGCCAGCATCTCGACCAACTGTTGCTGGGTCCTGCTGTCGCTCTGCTGAGCAACTCGCTGTAACCGCAACATACCGTCTGCTTTAGTCTCCGGAGCGCGTTGACTGGCAAGTAATTCTGCGGCCAACGCGAACTGGCGATTCTTAAACGCCCATGCTGCCAAAGCCGTATCCAGATTGACGGGCCGCGAGGCCGCAAGCTGCCAACGCAAACGATAGTAATCGTCCAGTTCATCCGTTTGCAATTCCTGATAAGCCGATGGCATGCCGCCAACAACATCTAACAAACCGTACAACATCGTAACTTCGTCGCGACGTCCGCTAGGGGACAACCCTTCGGGCTCAAAGCCACCGACCGCAATCCACGCATAGGCACCTCCATTGTCTTCATCGACAACCTGCAGTGCAAACGAATTTGTTTTCAGCGAACGAACGTCCCACACGATATGCTGCAAAGTATCGCTGCGTGGTGGATAGGCTACCATCAATACTTCATGAGTCGTTGCGTCAATCAGTTCCACTCGATTCTTTTGCAAGTCAGGTTCGGCAGGCGGACCGTTGTGTCCACAAACGTAAAAGCTAATTGATTCCTTGGCCTCAAACGGCGCACTGACAACCTTGCCCGTGTATTGTTCTCCCAAGGTGAACGAGCTAAAAACCGCTAGCTTTCGAGATTCATCCGAGGTCGACATCGCTCGCTCTTCAATCATCCAAGCTGAATCCGCTGGCTTGCCAACGCCATCAAAACCGAACCAACTCATCAATGTAGCTGCGTTTCTTTTCGTCGCAGGTCGAGCGGTCACTTGATCCGCGAGATGACTATGAGAAGGTATCTTTTGGCTGACCCACCCCTCGATAAATTTCGACAATACACCTTTGGCATCATCTTGAAGTTTGCCTTGGTCTTGCAATAGCTTGGCTGTCATCGAAAGCTTGTTCAAATGTTCGCGCGGTGTCTGGGAGTATCGCGTCTCCAAGAAGCAGAACAGTTTGGAGGCATCTTGCGGAGCAATCGCCGATACCAATGCCGATAATAAGTCTTGAGACAAGTCTTGCTTCTCGCTGCTCTGACTCAAGTAAGCTAAGCCTGCTTCAAAGGGAAAGCTGCCCGATGGCAACGCAATCAGCACTTGAAACAACTCTCGCCCTTGCGGGCTGTCCATTGCAACCAGCGCGGGCGTTGCATCTGCTGCAGGCTTCCCATCTGGCTCATTGGCACAAGCGGTATTGGCCACCCACCCCTGCACAATCGCCTTCTTTACTTCATCCCGCTTTAATAACTCCCGCAAAGAGATTCGCAACGACGCATAGAGCATCGGATCGGGTTGACGGCTGGCGACCGCGGCATCTAGTAAAGCCATCGCATCGGCGACGTCTCCGTAGCTAGCAAGCAGTTTGGCCGCTTGATAAGCCGCCTGGGGCTGCGTTTTCCATCGCTCCAACACGCGTTGCCCGCGCTCTGCGACAATGGACTTCGCCGCGCTGTCAACTCCACGCGCTACTCGCAAAGAGACCGCTTGCAAGGCTTGGGAAGCGACGAGATCTTCGTTACTTTCACACAGTTGCAGCAGTTGATCGTCAAGCTGGCTGGGACGTTGTAGTAACTCGTTGGCCCAAATGTTCGCTGCCACGTGACTTGGCTTGGCCGATGCATCTAAAGCAGGACCTGCAGCGACAGCCCTCTCACTGGCAGATAGCTCCTCAATCCGCTGCAGTGCCAATCGCACGACCGTAGGGTTGTTGTCACTTAAGGCTGCCACGCATTGCGAGACGTCACCAAGCTCTGGCATCATGAACTTATCGCTTGGAGCTTGGGTTGCCGACCCGATTCGCCAGATACGACCACGAAAACGATCACGACCTTCATGAGTCAACGGCACTTCGTAATGACCGATAATGCGATTATAGAAATCCGCTACGTACAGCCAGCCATCGGGACCAAGCCGGATATCCACAGGTCGAAACCAAGGGTCATCACTGGTCAATAAGTCCGACTGCTCGACCGCAGTGCACGTGAGCCCTTGCCGCACCAGTTCGTTGCGATTGATTCGACTGGTCATCACATTGCCACTAACCAAATGCGATTCAAGCTCAGCAGGCAGATTGCTCCCGCGACAGCTTTCCAGACCGGCGATGGCGGTCGAACCATGCAAGTGAGTCATGATGTCGGGAACAAAACCTAAACCATCGTGTGGACGACCAAAGCTCTCATAGCACCCACCTTGTAAAACTTGCGAAATCGGTTTGCTGTGGCAATCGGCCGTAAAGATTGAACCATATTCGTCGACAGTCATACCAAACGGATTGACCTGCCCTTGGGCATACAGTTCCACCGATGACCCGTCTGGACGAAACCGAAACACATTGCCGCTGGTCAACGTCACTTTCTTGCCATCGTGACCACTGACCACAGATTGGTTATTGAACCCATGGTTGGCCATGATCCAACCATCGGGCATCCAACGCAACGAATTGATCATGCCGTGCGTGTCCCGAGTCGTGTCGAACGGCCCCAGAATTACTTCTTGTTGATCGCAGACCGAGTCGCCGTTGGTATCGCGGAGGAAGACCAAATTGGGAATGTTGAAACAAATCACGCCGTCGCGATAGGGCAACAAACCCATAGGAATGTTCAATTTGTCGGCAAACGTGGTGACCTTTTCTCGATAGCCGTCGCCGTCTTCGTCTTCCAGGATCACAATCGAATCGCGAGGCCCAACGCCAGCCGGGTCCTTGGCCGGATCATAAGGGTAGGGGTATTCATACGTTTGAGTTACCCACAATCGTCCCTTCCAATCAAATGCCATATTCAAAGGTTTGGCAATAGCGGGCTCGCTGGCAACCAATTCGACGGTCAAGCCATCCAAAACGTGGAAACCATCACGCTCGCTTTGTGGCGTACGAGGCTCGGTTGTCCGTACACCACGACCGTATTCCTCTGGGTCGGTTGCAGGTTCCTGTATCGATAATTTGATAAGCTGGGTGCGTTCGTCGGAAAACCCGACTGAGGACGTGCTCGCGGCTAATACGCTCAGCGAAATGGGTAATAGCCGTTGCATCCATGATGGGAACTTCATCGAAATGGTCATCCTGTAGGTTAATAGCGGGGCGGGGTGGGGTTGGTGGGAAGTCTAGCTTTCAAAATCAGCGGGCTCATTATCGTTGGAACTTCGCACACTTGCAACGGTTACACAGTTGGAGCGGGTGCAATGCAGCGATTCATTTTAACTATTCGTTGCCTTCCTCACTGCCCGAAATATCGCCGCAAAATGAATGACCCGACCGTGCCCTGCTAGGCTCCAGTCGTGCAATCGATCCGTTCGATACTTTTGATACGTCGTGGCTACACCTGACAAGTGGCAATGCCTGCAAAATCGATCGTACGCCGCCGTTGTTTATTCCTGCAATCGCCCTAGCAATCATCCCCGCAAAGATGGAACCCGAAAACCAGCGATCGCAGCCTATCGTCCGCTACCTGTGGATGTTCGTATTCGCCGCCGGCTGCACCAGCGTTGGGAACGCCGCAGAATTCGGTTCCGAGGTGACGGTCGCCACCAACACCGGCGTGGCTATACGTCCTGCCAGCCATGCTGCTTTGGTTCAACCTACGCAGAACACACAAGTGTCCCCGGTTGAACAGAGCGAGCCACCGGAACCGGCTGAGCCGACTTCAATCGTACAGGCCAAGGTTCAACTGGACGATATTGTGGCGCCAACTGGCCCACTACTCAATTGCCAATCGATCGCGACTCTCATTAGCGTCAATCCAAGCGCACAGCAATTCGAGCTATCACTGAAGCGATCCTTGTGCCACCAAGAGCAGCGTGAATGTATTCAGGCACGATTGGCTGAGATCGCAGCCTTGATATCAGAGAAGATGCAGCAAGAGCGGTTCCGCAACGGTCTGAAAGCTCACATCGGTGTGTATACAACCCAACAGTTGGCTGCCGAACATCAACGCGCGTTTGAAACAGCTCAATCGTTCAAGCAACGCCAGCAGTTCGCCATCGACAATGGGTTGCCTGTTCGCGATCCTTCGGCATTGGAGCGTTTGGAGTTGCAGTTAGCAGATACCGCGATGCAGACGGTGGGAGCCCATCGCAACGCCCGAGACCAGCTTGCTATCTTGACCAAATCAAGTGTTATTTGCGACTATCAACCCGCCTTAGAGACCGATTGCACACAGCCGATCTTGGATCTGTGCACCATGACCGAGCAAGCGTTACGCCAACGCACCGAACTGCGACTTCTTCATTCTTTCGAATGCATGCTCCGTGAATGCGGGCAGCAACCGCCCGCTTGCTGCGGCGACATCCTGTCGACAATCACCAGTTTACCAATAGCTACTTCACCACGCTCCGGCACCAGCCTGTTCAGTAGTTGGCTTGCGCATAAAAAACAGCCAGAACAAACGGCTGCACTGTTGAACTCACTGCGTTCGGCTCGAATCGCACTGCGCGATAAAATCGCCTCCGAAGTTGCTGAGGCGTGGCACCAAGCGTCAACGGCACAACACCGTCGAATTGCAGCTCAAGACAAGCTCGCCTCCGCACAGAATCGACTTGCACAACTAGAGCGATTGAACACTGAACTCGCGGCCTCGATCGATACTACCATGGATGCTACGTCGAGCGAGCAGCAAGCGAGAATCGATGTGATTTTACGCGAGCAAGATTGGCAGACAGCACTTGTGGAACTGGCTTACGCAACCGGAAGCCTGTGAGTTAGAGCGGTACTACCGTTAGAGCTTAAAAGCTTCCTCTTCTTCTTGCTCGTGATAGATCGGCAAGTAACGATAGTAAACTTCCAAGACCATAATCGACATCGCGGTTCGGTAGAGCCTTCCGCCACTGCTGTCACCGTAGCTACCGCCGGGGCTCCAACTACCCATCGCATGCCCGGTATTTATTTGACTGCCTATCAAGTAGGCCTTCATCTTTTCATTCCACTGCTTCCAGTGCGACCCTCCCAGTTGTTTCATCACCTGCGTCGCATAGTAGTTCACATAAGCGTCGTCTTTACTGGGCCCTGCCGCAAGAATTTTGTCGGCGGCCATTATCAACCCTGGATGGTCTTTGGGCATGCCCATATACATCCGACACAAAAGGGCACAGGACGTTAACGCCAGATTCCCCGGCTTATCTCCAGGGACTCGATAGTGATAGGCGCTGCCGTTATCGGTTTGAACGCTGTCGAGAAAGAAACTCGCCTTGCGAATGGTCTCTTGAGGGAATGGGATGTTGCTCATCCACGCACTCTTTAACGCCATCATCTGCCATCCGACAATTGACGTGTCGCCTTGACTGCGCGGGTTATAGCCCCAACCGCCGCCGCGAGGGTCTTGCGAGGCCACAATGAAGTTGATGCCTAATTGAGCTGCTTCGGCCAGCTTAGGATCTTTCGTCATGCCATACGCTTCGCAGATAGCAATGGTGTCGATGCCGTGCCCGTAAACTCGATTATGGTTACTGGGGTTGCGACCGTTGGATTTAAGTGATGGGTCGGCAAACCAGGAACCGATCGCGACGCCGCCAAACTTTTCATACTGCATCGAATTAAGCAGAAAGGTCAGTCCTTTAAACACTTGCTCTTTATACTCGCCTTCCAAATGAGTTTGCCCCGCACCCAGGAAAGCCATTAAAGCTAAACCGGTAGCAGCGTTCCGCGCATCGGGAAACTTCCCATTCTGTTCGCATTGTCCACGGCAAACGACGCTGTGTTCGAAGGTCCATGAACCGTCGGGCAGTTGATGCTGCTTAAGCCACTGCAATCCCATGGCGACCGCTTTCTCGGTGTCATCGCCCCCCCCAAATTTGGACAACAGATCTCGCTTGGAAGCTGCCGAGCGACCGTTGAGCCCTTGCATAAACTGATTGGCAGTCGCGGACAGGACGCTGCTGGGAACAAGCTGAGACGTTAGCGACTCGATCGAAATCTCTGCCACGGCACCGACATCGACTTGCGTGACAGGAACCTGAACGGCAATCTCCGAGACTTGTGTCGCTACCGGCATCGAGGGCGGTGTCATTTCCGTTTGTTCATTCAGTTCCGACGAAAGGTCTTGGCTGGTCAATTCAAAGGAATCGATTGCACTGGAATCTTCCGTCGGTCCACTTTCAATAACCAGTTTGGTCAGCGCGTCCTTGATAGGCTCGATCGAATATGCCGCCATCCCCAGCAACAGCGTGGTATGCAGAGCCAAACTGATCAACCAACTCGGGACCGCGAAAACCCAACGACGCTGTTTGGGAATGTCCGCTAGAGCGACGGCAGCAGCAGGCTCCCTACCTGCTAGCGGCGAAATAGGCTCAACGGCAGGCACCGCAGTTGGCCTGGAGACGGGATTTGGCTTGGAGATAGGATTTGGCTTGGAGACGGGATTTGGCTTGGAGACGGGATTTGGCGGTGCCAGCGATTCGGGTTCGGCCACTAGCCCACCCGACATTTCCGGGGAGTCATCAAAGTCAGGCAGATCGCTTCCGAAATCCAGATTATCTTTCGTCATCGCCGGAAAGCCCCATCTTCAAAGTCGCAGAAAACGCCAAAAACAAAACTCTGCGGAATATACTTACACCATAATTCCAAAGCCACCTTTTGCCAAGTCGAATCGTGCCGGCGGCCCGAAACTGCCAGATAAGCGACTTTCATCGTGCAAAGTACATAAAAAAAGGCCGCGTTCATCGAAATGAACGCGACCATCGTCAAAAATGGATCAGCTCACTCAAGCGAACGATCAGTCAGGTCGCTCGATCGAATATTCGCTACCAGCGCGAGTGCCATAAGCGCCCCAAACACCAAATGGACTTTCACCGGTCCAGTTGGGCGTTTGCTTCCAACCGTCGGAATTGGCACGGCCAGGCGAGTAGTAGTCCGCAGGTCCGACCCCAGCGCGAGTGTCTCTCGTGCTGACTCCATCAGAAATGAACTTCACGCTCACATCAAAAGTGACGATGTGGGCACCGCCGTAATGATAGCTGGTCGCGGAGTAGATCCCGTCTCCTTCACCGTTGGTATTGTTGGTTGGCGTACAGGACCCTTGATTCGGAGCGTTGATCGTCGCAAAACCGGTAAAGGTCGTTAAGCAATCCCAAGGACGCATGCCCAGGTTACCCCAGTTACGCTTGGTACCGACATACTTACCACCGGAAGCTTGTTGACGGCACTGTTCAACGTCGATACCACGGAAATCTGCTCCTTGAGCCAATTCATAGTTCGCTCGCCCCTGAACCTTGGCATCCTTTTCCGTTACGCCATTTCCACCGGAAGTGAACGAACGGGTCTCGGGAGTCGCGATTTCACCAAACATGATAGTGTTCGCAGCGCCATCGGTAACCGCTTGCAGGCCGTAATACATGCCACGTTGGAAGCAACCACGAGTCACGTCCACATCCAGAGTCAAACGGTTCTGTCCCACTTGCCCGTCGCCCATGCTGAAAGCATAGTTTGTGCGAGCCATGTTCCACTGGTTGTTCGGGTTCATCTTGCCTGGATCCGACGGGCAACGGAAAACGCCAACTTGAGTACGATTTGGTAGATACTCATTGCTCCACGGATGACGTCGGTCATCACCGGTTGCTCCCGGCGTGGCGGCTACAACGGCCGCTGGTGCCACTGATCCATAGGGACCCCAAACTCGTGTAGCGTCCCCAACTCGACCGGTCCCACCGGTATGGATCGCGTTATAAAGTGGTCCTTCATCCAAGAAAGGAAGGATGGAAATAAAACCCGACCAACGAGGGTAACCATCCAAGTTATTCGCCACACCAGACGCTGGACTTTGCATCCCCCACTGGCTATCAAATGCGATCAATCGCTTGAATGTCTGCTCGTACTGCATCGTCGCTAGCGCCAACTGACGAATGTTGCTGGAGCAACTCATCTTGCGCGCTGCTTCTCGAGCCTGATTGATCGCGGGCAACAATAACCCAGCCAAAATACCGATGATCGCAATGACCACCAACAGCTCTACCAACGTAAAGCCTCTGCGAAAACTTCGCGTCATTAAAAACTCCTGTGCTTACCAATCTGAAAAAATTTAGAAAAACTTTGCAGGGCAGCCTTCCAGTGACCACAACAGCCACTTTCAGCCCCCCTGCCATCGACCAATCTTAAACCGGCAAAGTGCCGCTTCGATTCGCGGAGATAACGCGCAAACATGCAAAAACACTTGCATTTACGCAAAAACACACGCAACAAGAGAATACGCATGTGGCTACCCGCAAGAAACCTAGCGAAACCTAAGCAAAAACTGCGCCAAACCACAAAGCGACAGTCGTAGCCAACCACCCCTGGAAGGGCATTCAGCGCTGACGGGACTTACCAGACTTCCAGGCACAATGAAAAAAGCCCTCGGTGCATTGAATGCTCCAAGGGCTTAAACTACAGAATTCAGCTTACCAACAACCAGAAAATCAGTCAGGTCGTTCGATAGAATACTCACCACCAGAACGGGTACCATAAGCTCCCCACACTCCAAAAGGACTTTCAGCAGTCCAGTTCGGAGTCTGTTGCCAACCGTTGTTATTGGCGCGTCCTGGCGAATAATAGTCAGCAGGACCCACCCCTGCACGAGTGTCTCGTGTGCTCACTCCGTCGGAAATGAACTTGACGCTAACATCGTACGTTACCACGTGAGCACCACCATAATGGTAGCTTGTCGCCGAGTAGATCCCGTCGCCTTCGCCATTGGTGTTATTGGTTGGAGTACACGAACCTTGGTTAGGAGCATTGATCGTGGTGAAGCCCGTGAAGTTGGTTAAGCAGTCCCAAGGCCGCATCCCCAGGTTGCCCCAGTTTCGCTTGGTACCGACATACTTGCCACCAGCGGATTGCTGACGACATTGTTCAACATCAATACCTCGATTGTCAGCTCCTTGCGCCAATTCGTAAACCGCGCGCCCTTGAACCTTGGCGTCCTTCTCAGTAACACCATTGCCACCGGAAGTAAATGATCGAGTTTCAGGAGTTGCAATCTCACCAAACATGATCGTATTCGCAGCACCGTCGGTTACCGCTTGCAAACCAAAGTACATTCCACGTTGAAAGCAACCACGTGTCACGTCAACATCTAACGTCAAACGGTTCTGACCAACTTGGCCATCGGCCATGCTGTATGCATAGTTAGTACGAGCCATGTTCCATTGATTGTTCGGATTCATCTTGCCTGGATCCGATGGGCAACGGAAAACACCGACTTGCGTACGATTCGGCAAGTATTCGTTACTCCATGGAGCACGCCGACCATCCGCGGTCGCACCTGGAGTGGCAGCCACTACAGCCGCCGCCGCAACTTGACCATAAGGCCCCCACACTCGAGTGGCGTCACCAACTCGACCTGTACCACCAGTATGAATAGCGTTGTATAAAGGCCCTTCATCCAAGAACGGAAGGATGGAAATGAAGCCTGACCAACGAGGATAATCTGGCAAGTTACCGGCAACGCCACTGGCTGGGCTTTGCATTCCCCATTGACTATCAAACGCAATAAGACGCTTGAAGGTTTGCTCGTATTGCATCGTGGCCAGAGCTAACTGGCGAATGTTGCTTGAGCAGCTCATCTTGCGAGCCGCTTCACGAGCTTGATTGATCGCTGGCAATAGCAGGCCAGCTAAGATTCCGATGATAGCGATAACAACTAGTAATTCGACTAACGTAAAACCCCTGCGAAAACTTCGCGACATAAAAACTCCAAAGATGACCAGAACGCTTGCTAGCAGTTCAAAATAAAAAAACAAGACTGCAGGTCAGTGCAGCCAAAATCCCTAACGCACGCGCCTACATCTATATATAACAACGAAACTGCTCAATCAGTTCTCGAATTCTAGACGTTTCATATCGGATTGCGGTATTTAGTTCAGAAACACGGCAATCAATCCACCGCAAATAAAAAGATGGTCGGCCTCTACAAAAGGCCGACCATCTCTCATGCTTACCAGTAGCAATAGGCATCAGCCTATCTTGCGGAAAAAATCAGATCAGTCAGGTCGCTCAATGGAGTACTCGTTACCAGAACGAGTCCCATATGCACCCCAAACACCAAATGGACTTTCACCAGCCCAGTTTGGCGTTTGCTCCCAAGCACTGCCGTTCCAACGGCGACCTGGCGAGTAGTAGTCGGCAGGGCCAACTCCAGCGCGGGTGTCGCGAGTGCTAACACCATCGGAGATGAACTTGACGCTAACGTCGAAGGTTACCACGTGAGCACCACCGTAGTGGTAGCTGGTCGCTGTGTAGATTCCATCGCCTTCACCCCACTCATTGTTGGACGGTGTGCAGGAACCTTGGTTCGGCGCGTTGATGGTCGCAAAACCGGTGAACGGAGTCAAACAATCCCAAGGACGCATGCCCAGGTTACCCCAGTTACGCTTAGTGCCCTGGTACTTGCCACCCGAAGTCTGCTGGCGGCAGGCTTCCACATCGATACCACGATTGTCTGCTTGTGGAGCCAAATCGTAGTTTGCACGACCTTGAACCTTCGCATCCTTCTCCGTTACACCATTGGCCTGAGAAGTAAACGAACGAGTTTCTGGTGTCGCAATTTCACCAAACATAATGGTGTTTGCAGCACCGTCGGTTACCGACTGCAGACCAAAGTACATACCGCGTTGGAAGCAACCACGCGTGGTGTCCACGTCCAAAGTCAGACCGTTTTGGCCAACTTGGCCGTCACCGAACGAGTAGGCATAGTTCGTACGAGCCATGTTCCACTGGTTGTTCGGATTCATCTTGCCTGGATCCGATGGGCAACGAAACACACCAACCTGAGTCCGGTTGGGAAGATACTCGTTGCTCCAAGGAGCGCGGCGACCGTCAGCAGTTGCACCTGGCGTAGCAGCCACAACAGCCGCTGCCGCAACTTGACCGTAAGGCCCCCAAACGCGAGTCTCATTCCCCACGCGACCAGTCGAACCGGTGTGGATCGCATTATAAAGCGGTCCTTCGTCCAAGAACGGAAGGATCGAAATGAAACCCGACCAACGAGGATAATCTGGCAAGTTGCCTGCCACGCCGCTGGCTGGGCTTTGCATACCCCATTGGCTATCGTAAGCGATCAATCGCTTGAAAGTTTGCTCATATTGCATCGCAGCCAATGCCAATTGGCGGATATTGCTCGAGCAGCTCATCTTACGAGCCGCTTCTCGAGCTTGATTGATGGCGGGCAACAGCAGCCCAGCCAAGATACCGATGATCGCAATGACCACCAAAAGCTCTACCAGCGTAAAGCCTCTACGAAAACTTTGCTTCATGGAGAAGACTCCTACAAAAGGGCATTCGTCAATCGACGAAAAAATGAAGATGACGCTGGACGTGCCAGCACCACTGTAGAAGTCTTAAGGCAAGCGGCGATCCATTACCGCAAGAACCGGAACGAACCGAAACTTGAGCACCCTTCCGAAGCCGCCGTAAGTCGCTCTAAACCAAAGAGTTAGGCGAATAGAAAAAAATTTGGCGTTTTCGGGAATTCACATATTCAAAAAAACTGTTCAAATCTTCACGCAAAAAAGGCTATCTGTCGCAAAATGCGACAGAAGCCTCTGTTCCGTCTCAATCAGCAACCCTCGGTCAGCCGCACAAAGACGGCTGCCGAAGACCACTTCTGTCTCTTCGTCAGCTCCAGTTTTTGCCACTGGAACCGACTCAAATCTAATTCCTAAACCAATCGGGATCAGTCAGGTCGCTCGATCGAGTACTCGTTACCTGCACGAGTTCCAAACGCACCCCAAACACCGAACGGACTTTCACCAGCCCAGTTTGGCGTTTGCTCCCAAGCACTGCCGTTCCAACGGCGACCTGGCGAGTAGTAGTCGGCAGGACCAACTCCAGCGCGGGTATCGCGAGTACTAACACCATCGGAGATGAACTTGACGCTAACGTCGAAGGTTACCACGTGAGCACCACCGTAGTGGTAGCTGGTCGCGGTGTAGATCCCGTCACCTTCACCCCAAGCATTGTTGGACGGTGTGCAGGAACCTTGGTTCGGCGCGTTGATGGTTGCAAAACCGGTGAACGGAGTCAAACAATCCCAAGGACGCATGCCCAGGTTACCCCAGTTACGCTTGGTGCCCTGGTACTTGCCACCCGAAGTCTGCTGGCGGCAGGCTTCCACATCGATACCGCGGTTGTCTGCTTGTGGAGCCAAGTCGTAGTTCGCACGACCTTGAACCTTTGCATCCTTCTCGGTAACACCATTGTTCTGAGAAGTAAACGAACGAGTTTCTGGTGTCGCAATTTCACCAAACATAATGGTGTTTGCAGCACCGTCGGTTACCGACTGCAGACCAAAGTACATACCGCGTTGGAAGCAACCACGCGTGGTGTCCACGTCCAAAGTCAGACCGTTTTGGCCAATTTGGCCGTCACCGAACGAATAGGCATAGTTCGTACGAGCCATGTTCCACTGATTGTTCGGATTCATTTTGCCTGGATCTGATGGGCAACGGAACACGCCAACCTGTGTACGGTTTGGCAGATACTCGTTACTCCAAGGAGCACGGCGTGCATCTGCCGTCGCACCTGGGGTAGCAGCCACAACGGCGGCTGCAGCAACCTGACCATAAGGACCCCAAACGCGGGTTTCGTTCCCAACGCGACCGGTCGCTCCGGTGTGTATCGCATTGTACAGCGGTCCTTCATCCAAGAATGGAAGGATCGAAATGAAACCGGACCAACGAGGGTAATCTGGCAAGTTACCAGCCACCCCACTGGCCGGGCTTTGCATACCCCATTGGCTATCGTAAGCGATCAATCGCTTGAAAGTTTGCTCATACTGCATCGCAGCCAATGCCAATTGGCGGATATTGCTCGAACAGCTCATCTTGCGAGCCGCCTCTCGAGCTTGATTGATGGCCGGCAACAACAGCCCAGCCAAGATACCGATGATCGCAATGACCACCAAAAGCTCTACCAGCGTAAAGCCTCTACGAAAACTTTGCTTCATGGAGAAGACCCTAAAAAAATGACGGCCGCCCAAAGGCGGATACTAAAAATCGCGGGACATAAACTTGCCCACGAAACTTCCATGAAGCACTCGGCGGACCACAAGCACAAAAAGAGGTTCCGTCGAATTAGAAAATACACAAAAAATAATTAAGTTTCGATAAATCAAGGAAAAACAAACATCGGAAAATCCTTCGCAACGCGAAAGCCGCACCTTGGGAAGCCGAAAGCCCCCTTAAACCCGAACTAAAGCGTCGCAAATCGAGACTAGCAATCCCGGATTGCGTTTAAACACACCTCCGAAATCATGAAAAACAAATAAACTTCGCCCACACCGAAACAACGCAGCCACCACATCAGTGATTCCAGCGAAAAACAGCCGGCAGACGTCTCAAATCGAGACGCCCGCTCGGCCGACTCATCCTAACAAGCTAGACCAAAATCCAGCTCGAAACACACTCTCACAGAAAACTCTATCAGTCGGGACGCTCGATCGAGTACTCGTTACCAGAACGAGTCCCGAACGCACCCCAAACACCGAACGGGCTCTGGCCAGCCCAATTTGGCGTCTGCTCCCAATTACTGCCGTTCCAACGGCGACCTGGCGAGTAGTAGTCCGCAGGACCGATTCCAGCCCGTGTATCACGGGTACTTACCCCGTCAGAGATAAACTTGACGCTGACGTCAAAGGTCACCACGTGAGCACCACCGTAGTGGTAGCTGGTCGCAGTGTAGATCCCGTCGCCTTCACCCCAATTGTTATTGGACGGCGTGCAAGAACCCGAGTTCGGCGCGTTGATGGTCGCGAAACCGGTAAACGGCATCAAGCAGTCCCAAGGACGCATGCCCAGGTTACCCCAGTTACGCTTGGTGCCCTGATACTTGCCGCCAGACGCTTGTTGGCGGCACTCGTCGACATTGATACCGCGATTGTCCGCTTGTGGAGCCAAGTCGTAGTTCGCGCGACCCTGAACCTTCGCATCCTTCTCCGTTACACCGTTGCCACCCGAGGTGAACGAACGAGTTTCTGGAGTTGCGATTTCTCCAAACATAATGGTGTTTGCAGCACCGTCAGTCACGGCCTGCAAACCGAAGTACATCCCACGCTGGAAGCACCCACGCGTAATATCCACGTCCAGAGTCAGACCGTTCTGACCAACCTGACCATCACCAAAGCAATAGGCATAGTTCGTACGAGCCATATTCCACTGGTTGTTCGGGTTCATCTTGCCTGGATCTGATGGGCAACGGAACACACCAACCTGAGTCCGGTTGGGAAGATACTCATTGCTCCATGGCTGACGACGCGCATCAGCAGTCGCACCGGGCGTAGCAGCCACAACAGCCGCTGCCGCAACCTGACCGTAGGGCCCCCAAACCAAGGTATTATTACCGTTTCGGCCAGTCGCTCCCGTGTGAATCGCGTTATACAGCGGCCCTTCGTCCAAGAACGGAAGGATCGAAATGAAACCCGACCAACGAGGATAATCTGGCAAGTTGCCTGCCACGCCGCTGGCTGGGCTTTGCATACCCCATTGGCTATCGTAAGCGATCAATCGCTTGAAAGTCTGCTCATATTGCATCGCAGCCAATGCCAATTGGCGGATATTGCTCGAACAGCTCATCTTACGAGCCGCTTCTCGAGCCTGATTGATGGCGGGCAGCAGCAGCCCAGCCAAGATACCGATGATCGCAATGACCACCAAAAGCTCTACCAGCGTAAAGCCTCTACGAAAACTTTGCTTCATAAAAGAAGTCCCTGACAAAATAAAACCCAAAGAATGACAGCAGAACACCGCCGCTCGCTAAACGGCGATCACAAGAGACTGCAATCGGCAGTCCACATCACCTCACAAAGGTTTCGCATAATCTATGTTTTTTTCAAAACTTTTAAAAGTTTCGAAAAAGCAAGGCTTTTTAACCGATTATTTTTCGAGATAATTCGGCCGGAAGCAACAACGACGCACTAAAACCCTTTAAACACGTACGCAAAGGGTCTCAAAACGATATTAACTGTTTCGAGTTGCGTCAAAATGTCTTCCGATTAGGCAAGTTTTTACGCAACAAGCACCGCCAGATGCGACTTGGCTAACCGAAAAGCGTAGACTGTGACACGATTTTCACCGGGTTTGGAGGCCAGTGACTGGAGTTTAGGCGGCACCCCACGCACGTTTCTCGTTTTGAGATCGATGCTTTCGGCCCCCAAGCTGCGAACCGCTTGCAGGACTCGTTTGTGATCAAGCGGCTCTATGGCGACCACTTTTTGCCACCGAATAAGTGGCCGATCCGGAATCGATTCGGCCAGAAAGAAGCCTTCACTGTTGCCCAGAATGAGTGCGTCCGTCGCGTGCAGGTAATCGGCCTGGCATCCGCTCGCCCGCAAGGCGGGATCGCCATCGCCGATGTACATGCCGCAGCGAATCTCCGATTTGCAGTTTACGATGCGCCCGGGTTCTATCTGCGACTGCTGCGGAAATCGCTCGTGCAACCACCCCCTGGCCGACGAGTAAGACGAAATCCACACCAACCCGGGCGGCACACTGGCACAACCCCACCACCATCGCTGCTGGACGACACTGCGATTGCGAGTTATCCATTGTTTAGTGATTCTCTCATCCATAGGCTCCAGTTTGTCGGTGCAGGCTGGAGCGAGCTTCATTGAGCCGCCCGCCGAGCCCAGCATCAGTCGCTCAATGGTTTCTCGATCAGGGGAATGCCACCGCAACTGAACGCTGCGGCCCGTTTCACTGCGGCGATCTGGGTCTAAATGCACATACTCCACAGGCTCAACCTGCAACTGCGTCGCGTCGGCCGTCTTGCCGGCAAGCGACTGCTGCTCTCTCCCAAGCTGCAAGCACGCATTGGCTCGCGCAAGCCTAGTGGCAAGTGGCCAAGCATCAACGGCCGTCACGCGACGGTCTCTGGCTAACGCAACGGCATCGCCGCCACCGCCACAACCAATATCGACGACCGAGACTTCTGCAGGGAAATGGGAAGCCACCATCTCGGCTGTTTGCTGGTCGCTGGCCAGCTCCAGATAGCGCGAAGTCCACACCCAAGCCTCAGGCTGAGTGAACTTTTTCGCAATTTTCGGTCGCAACGCAATCTGATGCGATAGCAATGCCCGGGGGGCCGCTGGCATGGCGTCAGGGTCTCGACTGACCATAGCGAGCTGGAACTGCTGCGGATTGTCTTCCACGCAGTCGAGCAGTTTGTCCCACATCTCCAGCGGGAATCCATCAATCTCTACGCGACTCATAATTCAAAAAGGCGACAGCTAGGGTGGAAAACGTGGGGGGTGACAGTTCGTCGGAATCTTCCACTACTATCGATAAATCAGCCTAGGGCGGCAACCACCGATTGCTTGGCTGGATCGAAAATGGATGACCGATGATAGAGAAGAGGTACTTTACTTGCCACTAGGCCCGCCCCCGCACCACGTCGAGCTATGATCCCGTTTCCTATCAATAGTCGTCCAGCTCAGGTCGCCACCCTGCTCGCCGCCAGCTTTGGTGTGCCGTATGCCTACCATAACTACAGCAGCTCGGCCAATAACCGAGCTGAACAGCAAGCCACTGGAGCCGCGGGGCCTTGGGGAAGTACCGTTGGCCCCGATGGCTCGGTCATTGCCAACGGCGCAAACCAAGTTACCAACCCCATGCTCCGTGATATCCGGCAGTTTGCCCGATTCGACATTACGCCCGGTTGGGTCGCCAGCACTTTCCCACGCGTCAGCACGGTCCTGTCCAACGTCCAAATGGACGGCTTGCGAGTTCCAGTCGTGACCGGCACTTCAACCCAGGATTTCGCAGGAACGGTCGATTTCTACTTTGATCGCATGCAACAGCCACGACGCATCATCCTCGAAGGCTACTGCGGCGATCCTTCGACATTGGCCGCGATTTTGTTGCAGCACTATGGCTTGAAAGCAGAACCTGCCCTGGGAGGCCACTTATATGTTTCTCGCTGGAACAACCGCATCACCAGTTTGGCGATGTTCCAGCCTGCGCCGGTCATCTATGCTGAGGACGCTTACAAAAAGTTCTCGGTTTACATCGAGGTGAACCAACCTTCGATGGAATACGGGCTGAGCGAGAAGTCGGAGCAGATCCTTCGCAACGCTTGGCAGAATCTGCGCTGGCAGTAAAGACTCTACGGATAGCAGCAGTGTAGTACGGGGCGTGCATCATACTGCCCGTTAAGCGTCAGGGTGCGAGACTGCGAGATTGTCGCGGTGGACGACGGTCTCATAAGGGCACTGACCGAGGATTTCTTCGATCATCTGCGACCGACAGCCTCGAATGCGTCGAATTTCTTCTGCGGAATAGTTGGTTTGCCCGCGAGCAATCTCCGATCGGTCAGGCCCGAGAATCGCCACCGTGTCTCCTTTCTCGAAGTCACCTAGGATTTCATGGACGCCGATCGGCAGTAACGAACGATTTTGGGCAACGATCGCATGGGCAGCTCCGGCATCGACCACTAGGCTACCGTTGCACTGGGCAGTGAACCCTAGCCAACGTTTCTTGGCCTCGAGAGCTTGGCTGCGGGGACTAAAGAAGGTGCCCAGCGTTTCGCCTTTGGCTAATCGCACCAACACATCGGGCTCTTTCCCCCAAGCGATAATGGCTCCGGTACCGCTGGAGTTGACGAAACGAGCCGCCGCCAGCTTACTGGCCATCCCCCCCTTGCTCACACCCGTGTTTCGATCGCGGACCAGTTCCAAAATCGTGTTGTCGACCCGCTGCACGGTGTGCAGAACTTGAGCTTGAGGGTCCGCCGGATCTCGATCGTACAGCCCGCGAACATCGCTGAGGATCACGAGCAGAGGTTTGTAGAAAATGCCAGCTACCATGGCGGCCAAGCGATCGTTGTCGCCAAAGGTTGTCTGCAACTCTTCGACCGCCACCGTATCATTTTCGTTGATGATCGGAATCGCGCCCAGTTGGTGTATCGCCGTCAGCGTGTTTCGCACGTTGAGATACCGGACGCGGTCGTCCAAATCGCTGGCAGTCAGAAGTACTTGGGCGGCGTGCAGGTCGTAGGCCCTCAAGGACTCTTCGTAAGCTTGCATCAATTGAGCTTGGCCGACAGCGGCTACTGCCTGCAGCGTCGCGAGTTCTTTGGGCCGAGCAGGTAAGCCTAAACACCCCACGCCACTGGCGACGGCACCGCTGGAAACCAGGACGACTTTTTTGCCTAACTGGGTCAACTGCGCTAAACCGTCGCTGAGCTGTTTAACTTGCTCGCGGTCCAGCCCGCCCCCTGGTTTGGTCAAGATCCGTGACCCCACTTTGACAACCCAAATATTTGCCGACTGGACAAGGGCAGATCGATCCGCATTTTCCGCAGCATTTTCGGTCATAGTGGTTTCAACAACGTAAATTGAAAAAAAGTCAAGCTCGCATTTCTTTGGGCAGACTATTTACACTCTGCCAAACAAGCCGACAATTGCAGCAGCTTACGAACTTTTTTGCTTCCTGCCAGATTGACTCGCAAGATTGATCCAACATCTTGCTCTGAGGAATTGATGAGCGAACTGTACCATGAATGCGGCGTGGCTGCGATTTATCACCTGTCGACCGGAGAAGCCAGCCCGCTTTGTCCGGAAGGTGGCCCAACGCAAGCGTCGCGATTACTACCGCGGATGTTGCAAGATATCCAAAACCGCGGTCAACTGGCCGCCGGCATGACGCGTTATCGCAGCGAGGGCTCGCTGCTACTGGAAACCCATAAAGATATCGGCACTGTCAGCGAAGTCTTTCAACTGTCGCACCGCAGTCAAGCGGAAGAATTGATGGACGCACAAAGCGGACCGGCTGCCATTGGGCACGTGCGCTACGCGACTTGCGGTCAAGACGATCGCTCCTACGCTCAACCTTTCGATCGCCAGCACATCCACAAACACAAATGGTTCAGCTTCTGCTTTAACGGGCAACTGGCGAACTATATGGAACTGCGCGATAAACTCACGGCCGATGGCGAACATCATTTGGCTCGCGAATCCGACACCGAAATTATCATGCACGAAATTGCCAAACAACTGTCGCCAACCGACAGTGCGGGCAAATCGCTGATCGAAATCTTCAAGGAGGCAGCCCGTGGATTTGACGGCGCCTACTCGCTGGCCCTGCTCAACGCAAAAGGTCATCTCCTGATCGCTCGCGACCCGCATGGCATCAAGCCCATGTGCTATGCGATCGAAGGTTCGCTGTTCGCTGCTGCCAGCGAGTCGGTAGCGTTGCTGAATTTGGGCTTCGAGCGTGAGTCGATTCATTCACTGGCTCCGGGACACGCTATCCTGGTGACTCCCACTCGCATCCAAATCGAACAGTTCGCTCAGGCCGCTACGCCCAAGCATTGCTTCTTTGAGTGGATCTATTTCGCGAATGTTGCTAGCACGCTGGATGACCGCAGCGTCTATCTTTCGCGGACACGCTTGGGCGAAGAACTAGCTCACCTTGAACGCGCGAACAAGATTTTTGAAGTCGATGAAGACACCATCGTGGTGCCAGTGCCCGATACCAGCAAAGCGGCCGCAGACTCTATGGCCTTCCATCTGGGCGTCCCCAGTCGCGAAGGACTGATCCGCAATCGCTACAGCGGACGCACGTTCATTGAAGGCAACCGTGCTCGCAAAGCCAAAGCGGCGATCAAGTACACGCCACTGCGCGAGGTATTGGAAGGCAAACGCGTGATCCTGGTCGAGGACTCTATCGTTCGCTCGACGACCATGAAGGTACTGCTGGATCGCATCCGGACTTTGGGTGGCGCAAAAGAAATTCACGTCCGCGTTGCTTGTCCGCCCATCATCGCGCCCTGCTTTTATGGCATCGACATGTCGACCATCGGCGAATTGTTCGCGCCGAAATTCTTGCCAGACTTCCAGTTGTCAATTGAAGGGCAACAAGCGATGGCCGATTCGCTGGGATGTGAGTCCTTGCGTTATCTGCCGGTCGAATCGATCGCTCGCGCTATCGATCTTCCCCGCGATCACTTGTGCCAAGCGTGCATTACGGGCCAATACCCAACGCCCTATGGTGAAAAGCTGTACTCGATCGCCTTGGATAACCATCGTAGCGGCCAATCCGATCACCGCACTTATGATCTAGCCGCTGTTCGCTAGTTGCGAGTGACCGTTACGCGAATGATTTGCAGTCCATCGGAAACCGTTGGACGCACCGAACCACGATAGTGCTGGCGGCGCACCGTGTTGCCGTAGAAATGCAACGGCCGATAATCGCGATTCAAAATCGGAGTGGCATCTTTCTTTTCACGCGCTTCACCAAACAGTACAACGCCGTGAGTCCAACCAGGTTCGGCGGCCGCTTGTGCTTTTCCACTCAGGGAAGCAACAACTAATAGAGCAAGAATCAGCGAACGCAGCATGTTGTATCATCCTTATGTTGAAGTGGAGTTATCAGTCGTCAAAGTTTACGAGCGCGTTACAGAGTTTCAAAAAGCGCTGGCCACATGACAATCGAAATCCACAAAAGGGATACTGAATTAAACAACAGGTACGTCTGCAGCGGTCCTGCGCATTAGTTCGATTAATCCGTGCACGCCTTCGGCCAGCGTGTGGTTATCCAACCCGGGATACTTGCCTTGATGTCGAGCCGCTTCGGCCAGAGTCAGCGGGGTATGCACAAAAGCGACGGGGATTTCCAAACCGCGAGCTGCCATCCAAGCGTGGCTCAGGTACATGATCGCGTTGCATAGATAGGTTCCCGCGTGGTACGAGACTTCCGCGGGCACTTGGCTGCGCTGCAGATACTCGCTCCATATGCCCAGTGGGCAACGACTGCGAAACGCCACAGGGCCGCCATCGACCAGCGGCTGGAATTCCGCTCCAGCGTTCTTGCTGATCCCAGCGACATTCAAGCAGATCGCTTCCAGATGCAGGCTGCGAGCCCCTGGGCGTTGTCCCAAGTGAATGACGCCTCGCACGCCACGAGCTAAATCTGCTTCCAGTTTCTCTCGCATCAGCGGCAGGTTCACTGGATAACGACGCGTGACCAAATCCGGTGCAGCGCCATACTCCTTGAGATACTCCATCAAAGCCGTCCAGCTTGAGTTCTCCTGCCACGTATCGTAGGTTTCGAAAGCAGTGATCAGGATACTCATAAGGGCCAAGCGTTGATTGGATGAAGCGACTAGCGGGCAAAGCATTCCCGCAACCGCTGAAATGCTGACTACATCTTATTTCCCGGTTATGTCACAAGCAAACAACTTGAGCAAGTTTCGCTCAATCAACCGGGAAACCTCGTTTGCGTAGCAACGCCTTGGTGTCGACGTCCCGGCCCCGAAACTTGCGATAACCTTCCGCTGGGTCAATCGTATCGCCGACGCTCATGATGTGATCGTGCAAACGTTTCGCTGTTTCTCGGTCATAATAACTGCCCGCTTCCTCAAAAGCTTCGGCCGCATCGGCGGTCAACGCATCGGACCACAGGTAGCTGTAATATCCGGCCGAATAACTGTCGCTGGAGAAGATATGAGAGAAATGAGGCGTACGATGACGCATGACGATCTCTTTGGGCACCCCCAATTCAGCAAGCGTTTCTCGCTCAAACACATCCGGATCAATGTCCGCCTCGCCAGCGAGATGCAGCTTCATATCGATCAATGCGCTCGCCAAATACTCGACGGTACCAAAGCCTTGGTTAAACGTTTCGGCTAGCTTGATCTTGTCAAACAACTGCTTGGGCAACGGGGCCCCGGTCTGATAGTGGACCGCAAAACGATTCATCACCTCGGGCGTCGTCAGCCAATGCTCATTCAATTGCGACGGAAACTCAACATAGTCACGCGCGACGTTGGTGCCTGACTGCGAAGGATATGTCACTTTGGAGTTCAAGCCGTGTAAAGCATGTCCGAACTCATGGAACAAAGTAATCGCATCATCCCAAGAGATCAGTACAGGTTTCCCCGCTTCACCTTTGATGAAGTTCGAGTTGTTCGAAACAATAGAACTGATCGGCTCGGTAATGTTCTGCTGCTGGCGATAGTCGGTCATCCACGCTCCCGAACGTTTGCCCACGCGAGCATAGGGATCCAAGTACCATAGGCCAACGTGATTGCCGCTCGCATCGGTGACTTGATAGACCGTGACGTCGGGATGAAAGGTCGGGACATTGTCAACCTTCACATACTGCAAACCATAGAGTTCGCTGGAAGCCCACATCATGGCCTCTCGCAGTTTCTCTAACTGTAAGTAGGGTTTTACTTCGTTGAAGTCGAGATCGTACTTTGCTTTACGCACCTTCTCTGCATAGTAGCGATAGTCCCATGGCTCAATCGCAATCTTGGCTCCCTCCGCATCCGCGATCGCTTGCATATCCGCAACTTCTTGCTTCACGCGGGCCACGGCTTTAGGCCATACCGATAGCAGCAGGTCCATCGCAGCTTGTGGCGTCTTGGCCATCTGCGGTTCAAGCCGCCAGTGAGCATGAGTTTCATAACCTAACAGTTTGGCTCGCGTGGCACGCAGTTTTAGGATCTCCGCAATGATCTTGTTGTTGTCATACTGATCGGCGTTGTCTCCGCGACTGTAGTACGTCTTCCAAACTGCTTCACGCAAGCCGCGATTGTCCGCATAGGTTAAAAAGGGGTCCATCGACGAGCGTGTGTTGGTCACAGCCCATTGATCATTACGTCCACGTTCGCGCGCCGCAGCGGCCATCGCTTGACGCACATCTTCCGGCAATCCAGACAGATCTTTGGCGTCGGTGATCCAAGTGACATACTTTTCTTCATCAGCCAAAACGTTTTGGCTAAACTGGGTGAACAATGCCGCCAATCGCTGGTTGATTTGCGAAAGTTGCTGCTTGCCTTGTTCATCCAGTTTGGCTCCATTGCGTACAAATTGCTTGTAGTAGTCTTCCGTCAATCTTCGCTGCGCTTCATTCAAAGACTTATACTGCTGGCTGTGATAGACCGCTTCGATTCTTGCAAACAGTTTGGCATTTTGGTTGACACTATCCTCGTAAGCAGCCAGCTTGGGCGAGACCGCACGTTCAATCTCCGGAATTTCGCCGACGTTCAAATTCGATGAATGTACGTCGAACAAGGTATTCAAGCGCGACAACGTCTCGCCAGCTTTTTCCATCGCAACGATTGTGTTCTCAAAGTCTGGTTCCGAGCCGGCATTTGCGATTGCTTGCACCTCTTGTTCGGCCAAAGCAATCGCTTGCGTATACAGCGATTGGAAGGCTGATACCTCGACCTTGTCCCATGGCGGCACTCCACCATAAGGGCCGCTCCAAGGGGCCAACATTGGCGACTGGGATTGCTCTGCAGCGGGTTCCTCCGCTCTCAAATATTCAACGCTCAACGAATCAACTCCTAAGAGACAAACGGAAAAAGTGACCGTACGGAACAACGAACTACAACTAGCTATCCATCGTGGCAACATGGTGAAAACTTTCAAAAACGGTGGCTCAAAGTGGCAGCAAGTCCACGCTCAAGCATGCGGAACACCGCAAGGCCTGATGGTTGTTTGTATACTACAATTTAGGTGTGGCACTGAATTCTAATCAAATCGTTCAATTCTCGCATGTAAGCTTGCTGGGAAGGCTTGCAAAGTTGTCGCAATATGCAAAAAAAGGATGCAGATCTGCGCAAAATCTCAATATCGAAGGTGCATTCTTTGTTTTTTTGACGTACGTTTTCTTTACGGCCGATCTCAACTCACTATTGCATACTGAAAAGTGCCCCACCCCATTTCTACACTAACCAGAGCTAACGTGACTTTACCTGATTCGAATGATTTGACTGAACGCCAGCAGCGTGTGTACGAAGTAATACGTGAAAAGATCAACTCGCGCGGCTATGGACCAACCGTTCGAGAAATCGGTGAGATTTTAAACATCTCTTCTCCCAACGGGGTGATGTGCCATCTGAGAGCCTTGGAGCGCAAAGGCAAGATCAGTCGAGCTGCGAACAAATCGCGAGCCATCGAGCTCACCGAGAAATCGCACCGATTGGGTGGAAACGTCATGCTGCCCTTGAAGGGAGCGGTCTCAAGCGACGAATGCTCCATTGCGATCGAGGACATCGAGACGATCAACATCGCGGACTTGCTGGTTCAAGCCAAGCGGTTCGCCCTGCGAGTCTCCGGTGATTCGCTGAACAATGCCCATATCACCGATGGTGACTATGTCGTCGTCCAGCAACAGGACACTGCCACTGAGGGCCAGTTGGTCATCGCTCAGACCGCCAACGGTGTACCCAGTTTGGTTTATTGGCATCCTGATGGCGAGCAAATTCGCTTACAGCCAGCCAACAAAGCGTTGCCAGCTTTTTACGCGCAGTCCGCAACTGTCATCGGTGTCGTGGTCGCTGTTATCCGTTCTTTTGCTTGATCCTTGTCGGGCGCTGCGGCAGCCGTCGCAGAAAGAAATAGCTCCGCAAGTTATTCTGCTGTGCTTTGATTTTTGAAATGCCCCATCAGTTGCGCGATGGCGGCGTCGACCATCAACTCGCCACTGCCCATTTCGCACCTGGCCGAAATGACCTCATAGTTCCCTTGTGGATAAGCTTGGCGGGTGGGGACATAGCCGATGGAGCCATTGGCTAGCTCCGGCATAAATGTGGTTCGGAAAGGCGAGGCGGCTTTCACGTCCAAACCTAATTGCACGAAGATCTCGCCGGGCAAAAACACCCAGGCTACATCCTGGCCAACGGTAATCGAGCTTACTTCCACCTCGATCGGTTCCGCCTTTCGCGCAGCGGTGTCTGCAATACGGAAAGCCTTTACCATTTCCAAGAATGGCGGCTGATCGGCGTCGTTAGCTCGCTCAATGATCGATTCGGACCACGCCAGTTCATCCGCCGTGAACGCCGTCGATGGTACCTTTAACGTCTGGCGAGTTACCTGCACTCGTTTGCCTTCCACAGGCTCTAACTGCGACCATGAACGAAGTACCGCTGCGGCCAAACGCGTGCCAATACGAGCAGCTTCCTGATGGCCCTTTTGCGGCATTGCAGAACGAACATCGATATGATTGATATCGCCACAACAGCCTGTCATATACTGAACGTGCAAGTCCTCTCCCAACGAAGCCTGCAAGGCACGTTCAAATTCGTAAGGCATATCGGCACTCCAGGCCGTCCCACCAACCGTGTCCAGGTGAATCGCGAAGCTTGCATGCACCGCCAACAATTGGCTTTGCTGATTATAGAAACAAAGATAGTTCAATCGGTCATCGGTCGGTCCTGCCTCGCGAATGATCCGCGCATTCAGTTTGCCAGGATTCCAGCCAATGCTGCCATCTTTCATAAAGAATCGGCGATTGAATCCAAGCTTGGGTTCAATCGTCTCGGCCTGCCGAAGGGCGACTACTTGCAAGTCCTTCTGCGCAAGTTCCACAGCTTGAGCTATCTTGCCAGGCAGATCGTACATGTAGCGTTTGGTTGCGTCATGGCTTCCGCCAAAGCGACTGTAACTTTCAGCAACTGGATTGTACAACACGGGGCCCGTATGCGAGTGCGTGGCATTGATCATGACATGCGACTCAGCCAAACCTGCTCGCTGCGAAATCATTTTTCGAGCTTCCGCAACCATATATGCATTGGTCGAAATCAAGTCGAGCGTCACAATCGCCACTTGCGTTTGTCCGTCATCGATCACCGTCGCTTTGGCCCATAACGGATCATGTGTTTGGTCGGAAAGCCGTTCCCGATAATAGCCCGCCATTGGCGTTGGACGCTCCGGAGTAATATCTACTCGCGCAAACCCCGCTTTAAGAGTTTGCCCAACGACTGTCGTTTGCGCACCAGCGGATACCGCGAGCATAAGTAAGCTCAGCAGTCGGCCTAAAACAAGTTGCATGCTTTGTGGTGCCTGAGCGCGGAGCTGAACCGTGGCAAACTGAGAGTACTGCATTTCTGCACCTTTCGTCTGATCTGGATGTCATGTGAGCTTAAGCTTTTTGGACAATCGTGTAGTAACGCCCTGCTTCGCTGTGCACGCGAATAGGGAATTGATATGTGGCTGTTAAATTTTCGGACGTTAGTACATCTGCAATGGGTCCGGCCGCGAACTTGCGACCTTCTTTCAAGAGCAGGACTTCCTGGGTACCAACAAATAGCTCTTCGGTATGGTGCGTGATCATCAGCATGGATAAGTCGGCCGCTTGGGTCGTCTGCCTTAAATTACCGATTAACTCCAACAACTGTTCGCGTCCCACCAAATCCAAGCCAGCCGTCGGTTCGTCTAAAATCAAAAGCTTGGGCGTGGTAACCAGTGCCCGCGCTATAAGAGCTCGTACACGTTCGCCAGAACTGGCGGAACCAAACTGACGCCCCGCCAATCGGCCTAGCCCCACGACCTCCAATATAGCATCGGCCGCTTTCAACTGCGCGCCAGTCGGATCGAACCGCAAAACGAGCGTCGACATAAATCCGGTCAGGACGACCTCGCGAAGGGTTAGTTTGTGGTCGACTTCAAACTGACCGCCAGGCTGAACAAAGCGGATCATTTTTCGCAGTTCATGCAAATCTATCTCGCCGAAACGTTGCCCGAGCACTTGCACTTCGCCAGAGGATGGCCACAGATAACCCATCAAGATTCTCGCCAGCGTGCTCTTGCCGCTGCCATTAGGCCCTAGGACCGCGACAGTTGACGAAGGAGCAATCCTCCAAGTCAAATCTTTGAGCAGCCAAGCTTGTTCACGACGCAAAGCAACGCCGGATAGATCCACAACACATTGCATTTCAAATCAGTCCGCTACGCCATCGGTATCTAACTGGATGCGGACTTTCGTCACGCGATCATCAGCCACTGACAGAACCTTTGCTGCCAAGCCATCTAACTTCACTTCGTCGCCAGCGGCCAGCAGTCGCTGTGTTTTGTGCATTAAGAGGCCGCCGAAAGTATCTACATCGACATCTTCAAACTTGATCCCCAGTCGTGTCTCGACATCCTCTACCGCCGTAGTGCCTTCGATGATGTAGGCCCCTGGACCATCGGGGACGATCTCAGGGTTCTCGGTGTCAAATTCATCTGCGACGTTGCCAACGATTTCTTCGACAACGTTCTCCAAGGTGACGACCCCGATGATGGTCCCATATTCGTCAACCACAAAGGCCATGTGCTGATGAGTGCCCTGAAAGTGCGACAACAGCCGGTTGATCGGCATGTTCTCAGGCACCTTCTTGGGCGGCCGCATGACTGACTTCCAATCGAAATTGGAGTCTACTGTCTTGCCCATGAGATCTTTGATATGCAGTACGCCCAGCACATCGTCCAACGAACCATCGCAGACCGGATACCGCGTATGCTTGTGACGTTTGATCGCCGCAAAGGCTTCCACAGGGTCCTCATTGATGTCGATATACTCCACATCATTGCGGGGCACCATAATCCTGCGGCAGACAATATGGTCGAAATCAAAAACCGCATCGATAAGCTCGCGTTCGGTGCGCGTCACATGTCCATGGACTTGCGATTCATGCAGCAGCGTTCGCAGTTCCGCTTCGGTGTAGGGCGTCGCATGACCATCTGCATCGCCCAAACCTAAGAATCGCAGCAGAGTACTAGTGGAAATATTCAAGGCCATCATCAGCGGATAGCTGAGGATGTAGAATACTTTCAGCAGCGGAGCACACGCCAGCAACATCGCTTCGGGCCGTCGAATGGCAAAAATCTTGGGAGCTTGCTCGCCGATAATGAGATGCAGTGCGGTGATTGCGCCGAACGCGATGATAAATCCGACAATGTGGATTACGCGGTCAGATTCGACGCCAACGAAGCGTAGCACGGGCTCGACTAATTTAGAAAATGCCGGTTCGCCTACCCATCCCAAGGCCAACGAAGCCATTGTGATTCCTAGCTGACAGACCGATAATGAAGGCTCCAGCCGCAACGAAAGCCATCTCGCAGTTTTCGCGAAAAGCCGTCGTTCATCGATCAATTGTTCGATGCGGCTGGGGCGAAGTTTGACCAGCGCGAATTCCGCTGCTACAAAAAAGCCGTTCACGAGAATCATGATTACGGCAATAATCAGCGCAAAAAGTGTGTTATTGTCCACTCTGGAGGACGTTTTTTCAATTTGAAACTAAACTAATCTATAGCGTGAAGCACAAACGATTCATGCCCACGACGCATTTGCAGCGCGATCCCTCCACATGGTAGCGACTTCGCGCGTAGAATGCGACGTACCTTGTCATTGAAATCTTAAAAAGCGGAATCTCATCGATGCTAGACAAACTCCGAAACCTCTTCCAGCGAAAATCAGCCATCGACGTCGAATTGCGTTTCGAACGTCTACGGTCCGCAGTTTCCGGCACGATGAGCAACTTTTTTGTGGCTCGGGACCACGAACGCAAGGAAATTGTCGGGGTCAAGCTGTGCGATGCTGAGAAGGTCAAGTTCTTTGAGAGCCGCTTCAAGGGCTTGAACAAACCGTCCGAGGGAGTCATCGCAATGTCGATGAAACACCCGCTCATTGCTAAAACCTATGAGTACGGCGTCACCAACAAGGGTTTGCCGTACTTGGTGATGGAGTTTATCGATGGCCCCGGCTTGCAGGTGGTGATCGCTGAACGCGACGAAAGAATCCGCGGACGGGAGTTGAAATTGATCCGCCAGATGGCCGAAGCGCTCGACTATGTCCATAAACAAGGCTACATCCATCGCGATATCTGCCCTCGCAACTACATTTGCACCAGCGATCTAGAGACCATCAAGCTCATCGACTTTGGTTTGTCTGTCCCAGCCACGGCCCCCTTCATGCGTGAAGGCAATCGCACGGGAACTCCGCTGTACATGGCTCCGGAGGTCGTGCGTCGCAAACCTACCGATCAACGCGTGGACGTGTTTTCCTTTGCCGTGACCTGCTACCACATGCTGACATTTGAATTGCCTTGGCCAATTACGGACACGACCGGAATGGCGGCCCTGCATCACGACACCTCGCCACCGCGTAGTATTTGGGAATATCGGCCAACTCTCGACAAAGCAGTCGGTCGCGCCGTCATGGACGCCATGCACCCCAACGCGAATTTACGATTGCCCAGCATCGATCAATTCCTCAAGCAGATTGCAAAATCAACTTCGATCGACGTTTGAGTTGGCGTCGTGTGTAGGTAGTCAACGCAACTTGCGGTACACTACCCATCATGAACGAAACGAACATCCCAGACCGTGACACGATTGCCGCCGAGTACTTTGAGCGACTGTTGTATCCTCCCTATCCGGTTCAAGAAGAAGCACTGCTGGCGTACTACACCAGCGATCAAGGCGTACTGGTGTGTGCTCCGACCGGTACCGGCAAAACGTTGATCGCTGAGGCGGCCATCTATGAAGCGCTGCGGACCGGCAAGCAATGCTACTACACCACTCCTCTCATCGCATTGACAGACCAAAAGCTGGAGGAACTCAAAGCGACCGTGCAACGTTGGGGATATCCCGAAAGCAGCGTAGGCTTAGTCACCGGCAGTCGTCGCGTAAACCCAGATGCCCCCATTCTGGTCGTCGTCGCTGAAATCTTGCTTAATCGCTTGTTGCATCCAGACGCTTTCCAACTGCAAAACTGTCTGGCCGTGGTCATGGATGAGTTTCATTGCTTTAACGATAACGATCGCGGGATCGTCTGGGAGATGACGCTCGGTTTTCTACCGAAGCACATCAAGACGCTGCTGCTTTCAGCCACCGTCGGCAACAGCATCGACTTTCTCGGTTGGCTACGTCGCGCTCACGGACGTCACTTGGAATTGGTGCAAGGCACCGAGCGCAAAGTCCCGCTCGCGTTCCACTGGGTCGACGATAAACTGCTGGACGAGCACATGGAATACATGTTTGAGGGCGATGAAATCACGCGACGGACGCCAGCGTTGCTGTTCTGCTTCAATCGCGACCAGTGCTGGCAAGTGGCCGAACTGCTCAAGGGCAAACGCATGGTCGACAAGGCACGCCAAGCGGTCTTGGCAGATCGCTTGAGCAGCTACGACCTCTCCAAAGGCGCTGGCCCGAAACTGAAGGCGATCTTGCAACGCGGCATTGGAGTTCACCATGCGGGTGTCCTGCCGATCTATCGCCGGATTGTGGAAAGCTTGTTCCAAGAAAAATTGCTGAGTGTCACCGTGTGTACCGAGACCCTCTCGGCTGGTATCAATCTGCCCGCTCGCGCAGTTGTCTTACCGACTATCATGAAAGGACCAAAGAACAAAAAGCGACTCGTTGAAACCGCTACCGCCCAACAAATTTTTGGACGCGCTGGGCGACCTCAGTTCGACAAAGAAGGCTTTGTCTACGCCTTGGCCCATGAGGACGATGTCAAGCTGCTGCGCTGGCGACAAAAATATGATTCGATTCCCGAGGACACGAAGGACCCGAAACTGTTGCAAGCTAAAAAAGCTTTGAAGAAAAAGATGCCCAAGCGACGCGAGGGGGAAACCTATTGGACAGCAGCTCAGTTCGAACAACTGCGAACGGCGGCTGCGGCTAGACTCGAAAGCAAAGGCGACTTGCCATGGCGATTGCTGGCTTACATGCTGCTGCAGTCATCTGAAGTCCAGCCGCTGCGGGACTTGGTCGGTCGTCGTTTGTTAAACGCCGCCAATATCGAACGCTCACAAAAACGCCTCAACCGCATGCTGATTACTTTACATTCAGCAAAGTACATCAAACTCGATCCACCGCCAATCAAGATTAGCTCGACAACCAGCAGCGTTAACCAAACAAACGCCAAGCCTGCTCCCGACAACTTCAAACCAAAACTCGATGGACTGTTTGCAAACGTCGATCTTTCCAAAGTGCAACTCAAGTCCTCTTCGCCATCGCCTTCTCCCGCCCAGTCCGATTCCAACGAGACCGCGACCGCTTTTGATGACGATGAAGAATTGCCCACGAAGCCTGTAGATCCTACCGCGGCTATCGTTGATGATCAATTTGAACTGGCCGACTACAAACCGATCCATGCTTATCCGACCGAAGAACTCGAATTGTTGCTGCGAATGCGCAGCGTCAATCCACTCTTTGGACTCTACATGGCCGATCTCCTATTGCATGCAGATCAGACCGAACGAATTTTAGCGTTGGAGAGCATTTTGGAGCTACCGCCCAACGTGGCCAACGACGTTCGTGTCCCCCCGCCAGAGGAATTGCCCTTTGGTCCATTGGCCACCGAGCGACTTCACGGTCGCTTGCTAGCGGAAGGCCTAGCTACGGTTCCTGAGATTATGGGGAAATGGTCCGAGGACGACGATGACGACGACGCGCCGCCCGAGGAGTTTGGTCGACGCATTCCTCCCCCCAGGCCGCTGTCATTGGGAGAAAAAATTCACTTACTCTTCCGGCAGGATATTCGTGGAGTTGAAGATATCAATGTGCGAGGCGTCTGGGTCGTCGGCGAACTGCTGGTGTTCGGCGGAGATTTCTTTAAGTTTGTTGCCGCTCGCGGACTGCAAAAACAAGAAGGGATTCTATTTCGGCACGTGCTGCGTTTTATTATGCTATGTGATGAGTTTGCTTCCATCCCTCCGCTAGGCAGCGAGCCGGAGCAATGGGAATATATGTTCGACGATTTGATCGACCGCTTGAGCGTCAGTTGCCATGCCGTCGATCCCGAAAGCACCGATGAAGTCTTGCAAGCCAAGTTAGCCAACGACGAACTGCTGATTGGAAATCAAAAGCGAGCCCTGCGTCGTACGTAGTGCAACTAGGTGACTAATGGTTAAAAGAATATCAACAAGGTAGTTTGTGTCAGTGTCTAGTTTTTCCCGTTTTGGTCGATGGCCATGGATCTTGTTGAGCCTCACGGCGATCACTGCCTTGGGGGGGATTCTCATATCCAGCACACTGTATCGTCCTTTAGCCGCAGACTTGCAACCGCAGTATGTTGGCCGTCAAAGCTGCGCTGCATGCCATCAGGAACAAGTCAATTTGTATGCAGGATCGCATCATGATTGCGCCATGCAAGAGGCAACGCCGCAGAGCGTGCTGGCCTCGTTCGATAACATTTGGCTCGAAGAAAGCGGACAGCGAGCTCGATTCTTTCGCCAGCAAGACCGCTTCCATGTCGAAACGGATGATGAAAATGGCCAGCTTGCAACCTTTGAGATCCAGTGGACTTTCGGCATTGAACCGCTGCAGCAATACATGGTCAGCGTGCCTGACAAAGCGACACAATCGCGACCGACCAACGCGAACGAACTCGGCCGCGTGCAAATCTTGCGTTGGTCTTGGGATACCGATCGCAAGCAGTGGTTCCACTTAGACCCTCCCGATGTGCACGGTACCTTAGCCGCCGACGATGAACTGGCGTGGAGTGGGCCAGCTCAACGCTGGAACAATATGTGTGCCGTTTGCCACAGCACTAACTTGAAAAAGAACTTCGATGTTGCAGAAGGTCGCTATCGCACCACGTTCTCAGAAATCGATGTCAGTTGCGAAAGTTGCCACGGGCCAGCGAGTATCCATCTCGAACTGGCAAACCGTACTTTCTATCGCAAGGATCCGATCCATGGACATGGTTTAGCGGACTTAAAGTCCAGTGCAGAGTCACAAATCCAATCGTGCGCGCCTTGCCACTCGCGACGAGGCATGGTGGCTGAAGGGCATCAAGCGGGCCAACCTTATGCCGATTTCTACCTAGAAAGTCTACTTACTGAAACCTTGTACTTCGATGATGGGCAAGTCAAGGAGGAAGATTATGTGCATGGCTCTTTCATCCAGAGCAAGATGTACCACAAGGGCATACGTTGCACTGACTGCCACGACCCTCACTCAGCTCGATTGAAGCATGATGGAAATCAAGTGTGCACCTCGTGCCATCAGCATCCCGGCTTCAAGTACGACACGCCAGCTCATCATTTCCATAAAATGGGTGGCGCAGGGGCCAGTTGTGTCAATTGCCATATGCCTAGCACAACTTACATGGAAGTCGATGCCCGCCGCGATCATTCGATTCGTTTGCCGCGTCCAGACTTAAGCGTACAGCTTGGTACACCCAACGCTTGCACAGGCTGCCACCTTACATTGGAAAATATTTCGCCCGACAAACATGCGAAGCTAACGCAGTATCTTGATTGGATGAATGCTGCTCGAGCGGGAGATACCGAGATTGCGGCCGAGATTCAGCGTGTCGATCAATGGAGTGATGAAGCTTGCAACCGCTGGTATGGCGAGAATCGAAAACGCCCTTACCATTTTGCCACTGCGTTGCATGCTTCGCGGACCAATCCGGTCCAACCAGACGCCGAAAAGCTGTTGCTGGAATTACTGAGCAAACGTGGTGAAGAAGCTCCTGCCATCGCGCGAGCGACAGCTCTCCAGGACCTGTTGCGTATCGCTCCAACGGTGGCTGCTGCCGAAGCGATCCAGGCCAGAAAAGATCCGTCTGCTCTAATTCGCGCCTCGGCAGCTTCCGCAGCGATGGGCGAACCCGACCCCAATCGCCGACTGGCGATCATCAAGCCATTGTTCCGAGACGATGTGCGTTCGGTAAGAGTCGAAGCCGCCAGAACGGCATCTTCGTTGTTGCCAGTGGTGAATCCGTTCCGCGAGCCTGACGCACTAGCGGCCCTCAACGAATTCCGAGATTGCCTGCGTTTGGACAACGACCGATCCGCGGGTAATTTTAGCCTTGGCATTTTGGAACAACAGTTAGCAAACCTGCCAGCGGCAGTCAAACATTACGAAGACGCCATCCGCATTGAGCCTTCTATGGTTGGCCCGCGAACCAACCTTGCATCCTTATTGGAGCAATTAGCTGCTAGCAACGATTCGACCAATCCAGCTTTGGGGGGCAGCCTCCGCGAGAAGGCCACTAAACTGCGCTCGGAAGAGTTGCCTTTGCTCTTACGCGACTTTGGATACGCTCCCACGAACCCATCGATTGCAAACCGGCTAGGATTATCGTATTACCTCAATCAAGATCTCGCCAACGCGGAAAAGTTTCTCAAGTTAGCGACAGAGCTTGATACGCAGTCCAGCGAATTTGCGCTCACTTACGTGCTGCTGCTGGAGAAACTTCAAAAGTACGATGAGGCGATCGACGAAACGCGACGAGTGCTGAAGATGTATCCAAACAATATGGATTTTCAACAGTTGTTGCCGCAGCTAAACATTCGCGCGAGCAGCCGCGAATAGTTTGGCAATATCATCGGCCGTTACGGCTTCCTTGGAGTCCACTTCATTGGCCTGCGATTCATCAACATCCGAACTAGCTTCCGCAACTGACTCCTGGATCGCGGCGAGATCTTCGGCCACATTCGCTTCTACCTGATCAAGTTCCGCTGCAATCGGGCTACTTGGCACGTGGACTTCGTCGACCGTTTCGTTTGGCTCTTTGCGTTTGCGAGCAATGGCAAACAATTCTTCGATATCGTCGGCTGTAACCGCATCGCTCGTCGCCTCTTGCTTGTCTGCAACCGGCCGAGCATCCACTTCTTGCTCCGGTACCGCGGGTGACTTGGTGACTCGCTTCTCCGCCGGTGGCTCGCTGGCCTTGGTTGGTGCTTCAGGTTCATCCTTAATGCACATCGCTGCTGGTTTATTCTTGTTGCCAGCCAACAGTTGTTCGATTTCTTCCGGACTGACGACGCTTTCACTGTCATTGTCATCCGAATCTGACTGACGCATGGGCCGAGCAACATTAGCAGCGGAATTGCTCTGGCGAGCCTCTACCGAAATGTCGTTCCAGGAGCTTTCGCGATAAGCCTGTATGGTCTCCGATTCAGCTTGGCTGCTCGAGAACAAATCAATCGCTTCAGCAATTGACTGACCGCTTACGATCTGGCTGAACCGAGTCGAACATGCGACTTGAAGCTTTGCGTCATTGACCTCGATGGTGCTTCCCGTAAACGTAGAATGCAACATTTGAGCAAGAGCTGTTTGGCCTTGATAACGATCTTCACTACCACAGAATGGGATGGCAAGAATCAACTGGTTGCCGGGGAGTCCCGCCACCAGACCCAATGGACTTAAGGTTTTTGCCCATTGTTTGGCGACCGTTCGAAAACCCAACTCCAACTGCAACGGGTTAGGCTCCCCTGCGGCTTCGGGGGTCAATTGCCCAGCGAAAGAGAACAAGCACCAACCCGTTTCATCGGCCTGAACGCTTGCCTCACACAGGTTAACCAAAGCCTCACGATCAAGCTGCTTGCTTTTTGTATCTAACCAATTTTGCGGAGCGGATTCATTAAGTTGGCTGTAGATCGCATCGCCCGGAAGCAAAGTGTCGTCGATCGACGTCTGCGTTGAGACATGAGCTAGCGCATCGCTGCGTTTCCAACCTTGAATGGCCAAACCATACAGCAGACGAATCAGATCTGTTGTGTCGGTTGCGTCCGCTTGCACGACATGCCTCACGGCAGACTCTGATACGCGACGACGCGTTGGTATCAGCATGGAAACTGCCAATAACAATACCAGTCCAACGGCAACAAGGCTTAATTGCTCTATCATCACAAACGCTTAACTTTATTCCAAAGGAATCCTCGCGGTCATCTGCAGGTACGATCGACTACCATCGATCCTTCAAGAGACTACCGTGAAAAGTTTAGGATGCTGCTAAGACGATCAAGTGCATGGACTATGTGGAAATTACGTTTGCACTTTAACGTTTACCGAAAATTCGGATGGAGACGGTTATAAGGGCAAATCGGAATTCTCAATCGCAATGCGAGAAGCAACTAAAAGCTGATCAATCCGTTCCTCGAACGCTTCGCGGCCATAACGCAACTCCATTTCGATATCGACGGCATACAGCGGCACTCCATCGAAGCCAACAATGTTGACTTTCGCAAGGTCTTTGCCAGTACACAGCACGACCCAATCGCTGGGCTCGCTGCCACAAGCTGCTTTCGCGGTTTCTTCTTCGATCTTCTGAATGTCCTCGGCCGTGTATCGATGATGGTCCGGAAACTCTATCAGGTGCTGCACGCTGGCTCCAGCGCGTTGGACCGTTTCGGCAAATGCTCGTGGATTGCCGATTCCGCAAAAGAGAATACACCGTTTGCCGCGAAGCATCGACATCGGCTCGAGAGCACCGTCGCTGCCGCGCAACTGAACAGGACGATGCACCGCCTCAGCCCATCCGCAGTGCGTCGCATAACGCTGCATCCGAGTGCGAATGGTCGCCAAAGATTGCTCTTCGACTTGATCGGCGCGGGTTGCAATGACGACATCCGCGCGCCGTAAACTGCTGACCGACTCGCGCAGTAACCCTCGCGGTAATAGATGACCGTAGCCGAACGGTTCTGTCGAATCGAGCAGTACAATTTCTAAATCGCGCTTCAAACGTCGATGCTGAAACCCATCATCCATGACAATGATTTGGACGTCCAATTCTTCGTAAGCCAACTTGGCGGCAGCAATTCGATCTGGGTTCTGCACATGTGGCACATCGGGCAATTGCAGTTCCAATTCCATGGCTTCGTCATTGCGACCGCTTTCACCCGCGCCGTAACCCCTCGAGATGACGGCTACGCGCACGCCTTTCCGCCTTAGATATCGGCACACCATAGCGACTGCAGGTGTTTTCCCTGTACCACCGACAGTCAAATTGCCTACTGATATGACAGGAATATCTGCCGCCTCAGATTTCAACCAACCTTTATCGTAGCCGACATTGCGCAGGCGAATCGCCCCCGCGTACGGCTTGCTGGCTAGCCAAGCGACACTCCGCAGAAACATTGCGGAAAATCGTCGGTCCTCGCCGCTCAATACTTTCTTAAAAAAAGCCATTGTGCCGAGAGCCGTTCTGTTAGCGTGAAAAAGATTCCATATCTATAAAAGCGGAATAACCACTTGCTACCGCATTTTCGCACAGATCGCATCAGCCATTTCCCGAGTTCCAACCGCCGTTGGATCATCGCGATGCGGCTTCAAATCATATGTAACGTCTTTACCTTCTTGGATGACAGCAGCAACTGCAGCTTCCAGCTTCTCGGACGCAGCGGTTTCGCCCAGATGCTTCAGCATCAGCATCCCCGATAGGATTAAAGCCGTGGGATTGACTTTATTCAACCCTTTGTACTTGGGTGCACTGCCATGAGTCGCCTCAAACACGGCACCATTGGGACCCAGATTGGCACCCGGTGCCAGCCCCAAACCACCGATCAAGCCCGCGCCTAAATCGCTGATGATATCGCCGTACAAATTCGGCAACACCAACACATCATACAATTCTGGCTTCTGCGTCAACTGCATACACATGTTGTCAACAATTCGTTCTTCGAATTCGATGTCCGGAAACTCTTTGGCAACTTCCGTCGCTGTTCTCAGATAGAGCCCGTCGCTGAACTTCATGATGTTCGCCTTATGAACAGCCGTAACTTTCTTGCGACCATTCTCACGCGCGTACTCAAACGCACAGCGCACAATTCGCTGTGTCCCCGAAACGCTTATAGGCTTAATCGAAATGCCGGTTTCTTCAGCCTTGGTCTTTATTTTTTTGTCACTGGGCAAACTGTTGATAAAGTCGATCAACTGCGAGTTTGCTTGCGTGCCAGCTTCAAATTCAACGCCGGCATACAGGTCCTCGGTGTTTTCGCGAACGATGACCAAATCGACTCCGGCATCGGCGAAGAAAGTGCGCACGCCAGGATAAACCTTGCATGGACGGATACAAGCAAACAGGCCAAGCTCCTGGCGCAAGTAAACGTTGATGCTGCGAAAACCACTGCCCACCGGCGTGGTTATCGGAGACTTCAGCGCACAACGCGTTCGCCGTACACTATCGATGGTGCTGTCGGGAATCGGAGTTCCCAAGCGTTCCATCACATCGACGCCAGCTTCCTGCACATCCCAATTGATTTTCACACCAGTTGCATCGACGCATCGTCGTGCCGCTTCGGCCAATTCAGGACCGGTTCCATCACCGGTGATCAACGTTACATCATAGGCCATAGCCAACTTCCTTCTCCCTGCATGCAGGGCAATAATTGGTATCAAGGACGCCAACATAGCCCAGCCCATGGCCCAGGTCGACACGATTTATGTCCCACAGTATCTTCCGTTAAGCTAAATCGTCAACACAGCGAACAACCTTATCGAAGTAACCAGTCGAATTTCTGCTGCCAGCACAAGTGGACTTATCGCTACAGAACGTCGTCTTCCAGCCAGCCCTAGGCAATTTTGTTTAAAACGCGGGCAAATTTGTTGGAATCTTGACCTATGCAATTAGTCTGCAAGGAATGAAGACCTCATCTGCATTCCCACTCGCAATTGTCCTCTTCGTGATCTCGTCCTGCGGCGTTATCAGCCGCTCAGCGTACGCCCAGCAGTGTCGCAACTGCTCGCTCGCAGCCGCCGACTGGACGACAATGCCTTCGACATACACCCACCAAAATGGGATTGCCGTCGATCAATTCGCGCCCGGCGTGGAACCAACCACCTACGCCAACGAACTGAGGCAAACCAGTATCTTCCATCATCATCGCAGTAGCCTTCAAGGCAACAATTCAGCAGACCACTATCACCGCGTCGATCGATACGGAGCTCCGGTCCAGCCCTACGGCGAATGGCGATACCCCTATCGCCCATTCTCTGTTCCCTATCAGGGGTGGGGACCACAGCTTCCACAGGTCTACACAAACTTCGGTGTTTTCCAACGCGGTTACGGAGCGAACTGGCCATACGGCGCGAACGTTCCTGCCAATGGCATGGGGCCTGGCGGCGTTGGCGGCATTGGCGGCGTTGGCGGCCCCGGTTTCGGCCCCGGTTTCGGCAACCATTTCGACGGTGGCTTCGGGGGTGGATCCCCCTTCCAAAATAATCCTGGGAATTTCTTGCCGGGCCCCGGCAATGCCTTACTTCCTGGCCAAGACGAATATTACCCAGCCGCACCCGAACCGCCACCAATGTCGGATCGCGATTTCTTCTACTTGCCGCTGCGGCCTTAGCGCATGAAAAAGAGCGTCTCCGATTCGATCGGAAACGCTCTGAGCTTGGACCAACAAATCTAGCTGGCTAATAATGTAATTCCAGCAGGCCTATTCGGCGGCTTTGCTGCAACAGCCGCCCAAACTGCACGCAGCCTGGGTCGCGTCACCGCTCGCTTTCTCAACCCGCTTGGATACCAACGCTGTGCCAGTTGATACGTCTCCACTACAGGCATCACAAGCGTCGCAATCACAAGCATCGCAAGTACACTCTGCTTGGCTGCAACATCCGCAGCCTGTTTCGCATACGCCGCAGACACATCCCAGACCAGCCACTGTGCCCTGCGTGCTCAACGCACCCGACGCCAGAAAGCCCGTACCCAGCAGTGCCAAAAAACCAAATAATAATGTGCTCTTCAACATGTTTTTTACTCCAAAGAATTCGCTAGTCAGATTCTAAATATCAAAATTTGACACACTAACCCATCGGTCAATGGTCCTACAAAGAACAAGGCGAAGCGATCTGCTTAAGGGGTCAGCCCCCTTGCCGAACAATGCCTCGTGGTAGAGAAAGTGCGCTTAGGGCGCCTTATGGACGGTCATTTCTGCCACGTAGAATCCATGGCGCAGCGTTCCTGCGCACTTTGGCCAAACAGTGGAGTTGTCGCGAACTGACTTCCAGTCACTTGCTTGGACACTTGCGCGAAGGGTCCGCTTGGCAAACTTAGCCAGTCTGTTTTTTCAACTTGTTCACTTTCGTTGTACAGCAGCATGGCTGGCAAACGAACTTCGCAGCATCGGCCATCCACAGCGGAGTCACAAAGAGCCCCGCATGCCCCCGCCTCACAAATGTTTGCATCACCATCCGCGGTTTGGCAACAAGCTTTGGACGTCGGCACAGCGGAATTAGGCTGGCTGCAATCGAGAACGGTGCAGCAGCAATTCGAACGAATGCCGCCCGCACCTGACGAGAAAATAAAGCCAACGACCAGCAGCCAACCAAACAGCTTTTCGCTTCGTGTATGCAGTCGAGTCATGGCTGGTTGCCTCTAGGTTCTAAAATGTTGCGCTACCACTGCATACGTACTGGTGCTCAGTGAGTTCAATTGCGTCCATTGAGTATATGTTATTCCGATGAAAGGCAGGAGAAGAAAAGACTCAAACCGCTTCAACTATTGGCCATCGTGAAAGACTTCGTCGAAGAAGGCATTCATCGCTTGCCACGAACGCTTGTCTGCTTTCTCGTTGTAGGCAGCCCCGGCCGAATTGTCGTTGCCAGCCATGGGCTGGGTAAACGAGTGGACCGCATTGGCATAGTAGACCATTTGCCAATCGACTTTGGCTGCGTTGAACTCTTGCTTCATCGCGTAGATGTCCCCTTCCGCAATAAAAGGGTCGTCAGCTCCGTGCAAAACAAGAATCTTCGATTTGATCTTTTGTCCATCTTGGGGGGTGGGTGAATCTAACCCACCATGGAAGCTGACGACACCGCTGATATCGGCCCCGGTCCTCGCCAACTCCAATACGCCCGTGCCACCAAAGCAATATCCAATCGCAGCAACTTTGGTGGACTCCACCGCCTGTACCTTCTTCAGTTGTTCCAGCCCAAGCAACAACCTCCGCCGATACAGAGCGCGATTGCTCTTGAACTCACCAGATTTCGCTCCCGCGGCTTGCATCGACTCCGGGCGAATTCCTTTTCCATAGATGTCCAGTGCAAAGGCAACGTAACCTAATTCCGCCAACTGCTTGGCGCGTCCGATTTCGTAATCGGTGACACCCAACCATTGATGGACAATCAAGATGCCAGGGGCTTGCTTTGCCCCATCCAAACTTACCTTGGTATCATCCCAAGCCAGCACGCCTTCCAGAACTTGCTCGCCATCCTGGTATTCGATCGTGCGAGTTTGAACTTCCGCATGGACTGCCATTGGAACGCACATCACCATGATCGCCAGCACAAAACTAAAACGCATGATCTAAAACCTCACGAAGCAAAACGAGACGTGGAACGTGGAGTGGAATCTAACGGAAGGCTTCCGGTGTTATCTTCTTCAAGTTCTCTGCAACTAGCTCTGCCGCACACATAATCTGCTGATTGGTGTGAGTGGAGTTGATGAAGAAACGCAATCGAGCCGCCGACTCTTCCACGGCAGGGTAAAGAATGGGCGGTACGTTGATACCTTGCTCGAATAAACGTCTTGAGAGTTGTAATGCATGCAGTGAATTGCCTGTGATGACAGGGATCACAGGCGTCTCATTGCTGCTACCAGTGTTCAAGCCATGTTTTTTTACTTCGCTCAAGAACAATCGCGAGGCTTCATGCAGCCGACTGACACGTTGAGGCTCGCGCTTTAAAACATTCAGCGAGGCAAGCGCAGCGGCCGCATTGGTCGGCGAGAGGCCAACGCTGAAGACGAATCCGGGCGCTGTGTACTTCAAGTACTCGACCAACGCATGGCTGCCCGCGATGTAACCGCCGCAGGAACCAAACGACTTGCTGAGCGTCCCCATCCAGATGTCGACTTCACGGGGATTGATGCCAAAATGCTCGGCAATCCCATGCCCTCGGCTGCCCATCGTGCCGATGCTGTGCGCTTCGTCGACCATCAACCAAGCGTTGTGTTGACGCGTCAACTCGACGAATTTCGGCAAGTTCGGGAAGTCACCGTCCATGCTATAAACGCCTTCGATAATCACCAACACGCGGCGGAAACGTTTGCGAGATCGCTCCAGGATTGCTCCCAATTCTTCCCAATCATTATGAGCAAACGCGCGGCGACGAGCCCCCGAAAGCAATGCCCCTTGCACGATGCTATTGTGCGACAATGAGTCGTGAAGGATTAAATCCTTTTCATCCACCAAGTGACCAATCACGCTTTCATTGGTCGCATGACCACCGACCATCACCACGGCATCATCCACACCAATCCAATCCGCAATCGAGGTTTCCAATTGACGGTGCAGAGGTTTTTCGCCGCTGACCAAACGCGAGGCGGAGACGCTGGTGCCGTATTGACGAACCGCATCGACTACCGCTTCAGTGATCGCTGGATCGCCGCTCATGCCTAGATAGTTGTAGCTGGCGAAACTGATGTACTGCTTGCCATTGATCGTGGTGGTATCACGAGTCAAAGAATCGTGAACGGTAAAATAAGGATTAGGCAAGCCGGTTAAAGCGAACTGGTCAATCGTTCGACGAAGCCGACGGTACTCCGGCAACTGGTCGAATTGGTAGTCGGCAGGTTGAACTTCGCGATCCAAGACCGTCTCTTCCTGGAAAGCATCGGGCACATCCTGCCGCATTTTTGCTTTACCGAAATGCTGCTCGAGCGCTTCGGCGATTTCGCGCACGGTCTCGATTTCGTTGAGCACTTCTTCGGGAAATCGTCCGCCAAAGGATGTTTCCAACGCATGGGCGATCTGCAATCGCTCCAGCGAGTCGAGCCCTAAATCAACCACAATGTTGGTATCTAGATCGAGGATCTTGGCGCGGTCCTCCGCCACATTGCGAATCGTGCGTTTGACCAACTCCACAATTTCGGCATCTGGGTCGCGAGTCTTTTTGGTAGTGACCGCTCGATGCTGCTGGAAGGCAGGCGTGGATTTGACGGTAGAAGCTGCGATCATGGGCGCTTCATCATCGTCATTTTCTTCCCAGCCGATCCATTGAGCGATGATGCGCATCGAGTTTTCACGGAACGCTTGCAAGCAGGCATGACGCTGAATCTTGCCGCTGGATGTCTTGGGCAGCGAGCCCGAGCGGACTAAGACAACGGCATCGGGCGGCAATTCATGGACTTGAACAATGCTGCGGCGTATCGATTCGATGACCGGCGACCAATCCTCTTCCAACGACCGCTGTACTTCAACGGCAATAATCAACCGCTCGCGTGAACCGCTGAGGTCCGCAAATGCCGCCGCAGATCCGCTTTGAATCGACTCATGGCATTCTTCGACCGTCTGTTCGATATCTTGCGGATACCGATTCACTCCGCGAACAATAATCGAATCCTTGACGCGACCGGCCAAAAACAACTGGCCTTCGTGGAAGAAACCTAGATCGCCGCTGCGCAAGAATGGACCTTGGCCATCAGCGGAATACGCTTCAAACGTTTCGCGCGTGGTCTCTGACTTCTGCCAGTAGCCCTTGCCGACGCTGGGGCTCTTGATCCAAATCTCGCCGATTTCGTCGTCTTGCAATACGTTGAAGTTATCTGCGTCGACAATCAATACCGTTTCGTTGGGGGCAACGCGACCGCAACCGACCAATGCGCGGGCATCCGGATCGCTTGGGTCAATCGGTTCGACAATGCGCTTGTCCAAGAACCGACCGCGAAAGTGATGGACTACCGGATCGTTGTTGCCAGGTCCGGCTGTCACAATCAAAGTCGTTTCCGCCATGCCGTAGGTCGGCAAGTGCGTGGTGTTTCGAAAGCCGACTCGCTCGAACTTGCGTGTAAACTGCTCCATCGTATTGGAACGAACCGGTTCAGCTCCGTTAAACGCGACATTCCAAGAGCTGAGGTCTAAATCCTTCATCTCTTCTTCGGTAACTTTGTCGACGCATAACTGATAGGCAAAATTGGGTGCCCCCGAAACCGTTCCACGATACTTGGTGATCGCCCGCAGCCAGCGGACGGGCCGCTGCAAAAATGCCATCGGACTCATCAAACAAATCGGTACGCCAAGGAACAATGGGGTCAAGATCCCGCCGATCAAACCCATATCATGATAAGCCGGTAACCAACTGACACCAATCGCATCGGCCCGCAAGTTGAACAGATACGTAATCATCTCGCAATTGCGAATCAGATTGTCATGCGTCAGCATCACCCCCTTGGGCTGGCCCGTTGATCCTGAGGTGTACTGCAACATCGCCAAATCATTTGGCGCGAGAGGCACCGACCGGTATTGGATAGCCAACGTTTTGTCGATTTGATCGGTCGAGATCAGCTTCAGTTGCCGCGTCTCCTTCTCGGTGCCTTCATCCTTGAGCATCTGCAGGTTCGCTGCCGCCGTGGTCAGCCCCACTTTCGCGGCACAGTCTTGCGCGATGTTTTGAATCCGCATTCCTTTGCGATTGCGCCGCGGTGGAAACGCGGGGACGGCGACGCAGCCGGCGTACAAACACCCGAAATAACCGATAACGAAATCCAGCCCCGGCGGATACATAAGTATCGCTCGGTCACCCGGCTGCACTTGCTTTAGTAGTTCGACGGCTACCGCTCGCGCGGCGTGATCCAATTGAGCGAACGTCAACGATGCATCGTCATTGGTTTCGCCGTCGGTGAAGTAATACGCGATAGAGTTGGGACGCGTGTTGGCCCAGTACTGAAGCCGATCTACCAAATTGGTAGAGGGTGCATCGGTTGGCAATACGTTGCTTAGATCGAGCTGTCTAATGCTGTCGATCGATGGAACCGTGGCTGACATTTGAACTGACTGTAAGGAAATAAAAAGCCGACTTCACGAGCGAACGGGCTCCGTAATTGTACTTGGATTCCAATACCCTGTCAGTTCCCGACGCGTGCTTGCTCAAATGCGTCGATCTTAGCGACGTGCATTAAAGTCAAGCCGATATCGTCTAAACCGTTCATCAGACAGTGCTTACGAAAGGAATCCAGTTCAAATCTGGCCGAAAAACCCGCCTTGTCCTGGACCGTTTGCGTCTCCAAATCAATGGACAATTCGTAGGTTGTGTTGGCCGCATGCCGGCGGAAAAGCTCAAAAACTTCATCTTCTGTTAGGACAATCGGCAACACACCATTTTTAAAACAGTTGTTGTAGAAGATATCGGCAAAAGAAGGAGCAATCACACAGCGTAACCCGTAATCGTCGATTGCCCACACTGCGTGTTCCCGAGACGAACCACTGCCAAAATTTCGCTTTGCAAGCAGAATTGTCGCCCCCTGGTTGCGTTCCAAGTTGAGTTCAAATTCCGGATTGGGCGTCTTCCCATCCTCCTGGAACCGCCAATCATAAAATAAAAACTGACCAAAGCCTGAACGTTCGATTCGCTTCAGGAATTGCTTGGGAATGATTTGGTCGGTATCTACATTCGCCCGATCCATGGCCGCAACGATTCCCGAATGCTTGATAAATGCTTGCATGTTGTTCTCAAAGATTGCTCAAAAAAGGTCTGGAATAGCAGCGACTACACGTTGTAGGACCAACCGCGGATGTCGACAAAACGGCCTTCAATAGCCGCCGCCGCTGCCATCGCCGGGGAAACCAAATGCGTGCGCCCGCCCTTGCCCTGTCGACCTTCAAAGTTTCGATTCGACGTCGACGCACATCGTTCGCCGGGTGCTAAACGGTCAGGGTTCATTGCCAGGCACATGCTGCAACCCGCTTCACGCCAATCAAATCCTGCCTCGCGGAAAATCCGATCCAAGCCTTCCTTTTCGGCCTGTGATTTCACTTGCCCGCTGCCTGGGACCACCATTGCATTGACCGAACTGCTGACACGATATCCGCGGACCACGCTGGCGGCCGCACGCAAGTCTTCAATGCGAGCATTCGTGCAAGAACCGATGAAGACGCGATCGATTTTCACATCGGTCAAATGAGTCCCAGCTTTCAAGCCCATGTACTCCAATGCACTGGAGGTCGATTTGCTTTCCGTCGCGTCCGCGAAATCGTCTGGGCTAGGGATTTTTTCTCCCACGGAAATGACTTGGCCAGGGTTGGTGCCCCAGGTCACTTGAGGTTCGATGTCTTCTCCGCGATAGATGTCGACTTTGTCGTACTTAGCCTCGGGGTCGCTGGGCAAGGACTTCCAGCGAGCGACCGCGGCTTCAAAATCCTTGGGCGCAAAAGGTCGTCCGCGAAGGTAGTCATAGGTTTTCTGGTCAGGAGCGATCATCCCAGCTCGAGCACCGGCCTCGATCGACATATTGCAGACCGTCATTCGCTCTTCCATGCTTAGATTGCGCACGACTTCGCCCGTGTACTCCAGTACATAACCAGTACCGCCGGAGGTTGTCAGCTTGCCGATTAAGTACAGGATCAGATCCTTGGCGGTGACACCGGGAGCGAGTTTGCCATCCACCCGCAGTTCGTAGGTTTTGGGGACCGACTGCAGCAGCGTTTGCGTCGCCATCACATGTTCGACCTCGCTGGTCCCGATGCCGAAGGCCAACGCGCCAAACGCGCCGTGGGTCGCTGTATGTGAATCACCGCAAACGATGGTCATGCCTGGTTGGGTGTATCCCAGTTCGGGTCCAATAATATGGACGATGCCTTGTTCGCGGTCATTCAAATCGTACAGCCGTACGCCGAATTCCTTGCAATTTTCGCGTAGCGTGTCAACTTGTTTGCGGGCGATCGGATCGGCAATTGGTAGGCCACGGTTTTCTGTGGGAACGTTGTGGTCGGGGGTCGCAATGGTACGCTCCGGCCGACGAATCTTGCGGCCGGCCAATCGCAGACCTTCAAAAGCTTGAGCGCTGGTGACTTCATGCACCAAATGCAGATCGATGTAGAGAATCGTTTGAGCGTTTGGCTCGTGATGGACGACGTGCGAATCCCAAATTTTCTGGAACATTGTGCGAGGCGTGCTCGCACCCTTGCTGTCTGACATTTTGCAAAAACAATCAATAAATGGAGAGTAGTCACCGTCCACGCGGGTGGTGCGGAGGGGATTGGAATCCGAACGAGGGGGCGCGGGTCGAAATTCGTCCTGACGGCAACCTCATCCTGTTGGCATAATTTAATCAGCCAACGTCGAACTCGTTAGGCCAAATTTCCAGCAAATCCAGCGAACTTTCAGATCACGACTTCGCTTGAAGAGCATTCCAATTTGCCTTGGAAGCGTACTGATCAATCTTCCCGCCGAACGATTGTTCGTAACCCAGCAGTTCTAGGTTAGGGGTGAAGGTGGAAAAAAATGCAGGCAAGTAGTCCGCCGGGATCAGTTTCTGCCAGATCCGTGGCTGACCTTTCTAGAAGTGATTTCCGCTATCTCTTTGTATTTATGGACAGGCAGAATCTGAGCGTTCCAGCACGCAAGGCGGCGGCCAACAATCAAAACGTCAAGATGAACAGTTTAGAAAGTTCGCAGAATTTCTGCGAAGGCGGAAAATTCGTATTGAATCAAAACAATGCAATTGGGTATCAACCAATGGAAATACGGAGATGTTGCCGGAAATAGAAAGCTTTCAAAGGAGTGCAAAGCCAAATGTACAAGGAAGTTCATTGCTGTCGAATTTGTGGAAGCAAGAATCTGATTCCAATTCTTGATCTTGGCCATCAGGCTCTTACCGGAATATTTCCAAAGTCAAAGGAAGAAGAGATCCTGGTGGGACCAGTCGAACTTGTGAAGTGCTCGGAGGACGACGGTGGTTGCGGCCTTGTTCAGATGAAGCATTCCTATCCGCTGGGCGAAATGTATGGTGACAATTACGGTTACCGATCAGGATTGAATCAATCCATGGTTCGTCATCTCCATAGCCGCGTCGCTCAAGCCAAAGCGATTGCGAGTCCGAAACAGGGCGACATCATCCTTGACATTGGCAGCAACGACTCTACGACCTTGCGAGCCTATGGCGATAATGGCTACCGCTTAATCGGTATGGACCCCACCGGCAAGAAGTTTCATAACTACTATCCAGAGTGGGCGGACCTGATCCCAGACTTCTTCAACGCGGCTGCTTTCCAAAAGCACTTCGGTGGAGAAAAAGCAAAGATCATCACATCGATCGCGATGTTCTATGACTTGGAAGATCCCACCGACTTCATGCGACAGATCGAAGCCTGTTTGGCCGACGATGGTATCTGGGTTTTCGAGCAAAGCTATCTGCCTTTGATGATTGAACGCATGGCTTACGATACTGTTTGCCAAGAGCACCTTAGCTACTATGGCGTGACTCAAATTCAATGGATGGCTGAAGCCGCTGGACTTCAAATTCTAGATGTCGAACTGAATGATATCAACGGCGGTAGCTTTTGCGTTACCGCGGCCAAGAAAGATGCACCCTACAAAGCGAATAGCTTTAAAGTGAATCAACTGATCGCTAAAGAGCGTGCTGAAGGCTACTCTGGCTTGGAACTTTACCATCAGTTCCGTAAAGATGTAAAAACCCACCGCGACCAATTGTGCAAGACAGTTGAACAAATCAATCGCCGCGGACAAAAGGTCTATGGTTATGGTGCATCAACCAAAGGGAACGTGCTTCTTCAGTACTGCGGTTTCACCGAACATGAAATTCCAGCGATCGCCGAAGTGAACACTGAGAAATTCGGACGCTTCACTCCCGGCACTCACATTCCAATCGTTTCCGAAGCGGACGCTCGAGCGGAATCACCAGACTATCTGATGGTCTTACCATGGCATTTCCGAGATGGAATTGTCCAACGAGAGTCCGACTATCTTGCGTCCGGCGGTTCGTTGTTGTTCCCACTGCCAACGGTCGAAGCTGTGAGCACGCAAGTCAGTCGCCGCATCGCTGCTTAGCGAACGCTGCTGTCGTTGCCCTTCCGGCCAGACACCTACATTTTATGTCATTGAGTAGAAGCTGAATGTTGAGAAAGTTACGTCAAAAACTTAAGCGTCGTCTCAAGAAGATTGAAGACAAGATTCGACATTCGGCTCAGCGTTTTGTACTAAAGACGCTGGAACGAAACCCGGGTTTTGTTCAATCACTCATTCAGCCTATGTTAACATCGACAGGGCAGACCAGCGCGGGTTCTGCTCCTACAATGGGGAGTCAAGAAATGGATGCGTTGCTACTAGCCTTTTTGCGATCCGGCCAACGAACTACAACCGTACCGCAAGGTCGTGGTTATAGCGATACACCCAAACCAACCGCCGATGACGCTGTTACCGGCCCGCGTTTATCACGATTCACGCACGACGAAATCGTAGCTGTGATCCAAGCAGACAACTTTCAGTCGTCAGAGGCTTTAGCCAGACACGTCGAACTGCAAACCTTGGACGAGCGGAATGGCTCCACCTTGATCATCCGCTGTTGGTCACAGGCTGAAGCCGATCGACTCGCAAGTCAACTAGCAGCCAACCACGCGGTCGAACTGTTCCAGTCCTCTTCCACTGAGGCTCAAGGCACTCGCCAGTGCATGATGGTTGTCCAGAGAAAGGTCGCTTAAGGATGAATATCTACGCCGATATTCGATGCCTTCAAGATGAAAACTATTCATTTCGAGGTGTCGGGTATCACTCCTCGACTTTGCTTCGAAGTTGCAAGAAGTATTTTCCTAATGCAACCTTAGTAGGGCTCAAGGACCCAAGTTTGCCACCCCTTCCAGAATGTTATCTGCCCATCTTCGACCAGTTGGTCGAACTGCAGCACGCCACATTTCCCAAAGCGAATTCGCTGTTTTTGGAAATGTCACCGATGACTCATGACTTGGCTGCCTGCGGGAGATTGCTGGATAAATCAAGCATTCTCACCTGCGCGGTGGTCTATGACTTCATCCCACTAGACCAACCCGAACGCTATCTTGCTCAATCGCAGTCCTTGCGAAGTTACGCTGCCAGCATGCTTTGGCTGAATGCCTTCGATCTATTCTCGCCAATCAGTCAGTACAGCGAGCGTCGATTGCTGGAACTCATGGAAGTGACACCTGAGCAATCGTTTGTCAGCGGTGTGACGCTGCGTGCAGCCTTTGAAGAGATCTATGTCAAAGCTACGCACGAGCGTCATTCCACCACGCGCCAGCGGCCAACCAAGAACGACTACTTCCTTTTCGTTGGCGGTGCCGACCCACGGAAAAATGTTGATGTGTTGCTGAAAGCTCATGCGGGATTGTCCAAACAAATGAAATCAGACGTCGTCGTGGTAGGTAAATATCCAGACGATTTCCAGCGCGCAATTCGCAATCTTTATGATTCCGTGGATGGCGACCAGTCTCGATTGATCTTTCGTCACAACGTACCTGACGCCGAATTGGCCGATTGGTATCACGAAGCGTGTGCCACTGTCTGTAGTTCGCACATCGAAGGCTTTTCACTACCCGTCATTGAAGCGGTCGCTTGTGGTTCACCTGTTCTAGCATCCGACATCGACGCCCATCGCGAGCTGATCGACAACCCACTGGCCCGTTTCCAACCGAACGATGACGGGCGACTGCGCGAGCTAATGTCCAGGGTTGCTGCGGAGCCAGAATTCCGCGCGTCACTCCGCCAACAGCAAACGTCGTTGCCGGGACGATTCTTTGCCGATAAAGTTGCAGAACGATTCTGGACGCCCCTTGTGAATCAGTACGAACATCGGTTTCCAGTATCACGCCAGTCAATCGCTGGGGGATACTTTGTTTCGGACAAGCCATCGACGCTGGCTATTCTGAGCCCGTTTCCGCCCGACCGATCAGGAGTCGCAGACTACACGCGGCGCACCGCCCAAGCACTTGCTCCGCTGGTCGATGTCGACATCTTCACTGACGCGACAGCTCCGCTGCCAACCCAAGGCGTCCGGGAATTTTTCCCGATCAGCCAGTGGGCTTACCTGTCCGGTAAATACGATCGTGTTTTGTCCGTTGTAGGCAACTCCCACTTTCATACCAAGATTATCGATCTGCAACGAGCTTTCGGCGGTCCATGCTTAATTCATGACAATCGCCTCGCAGAACTTTACTGTTGGTGGAAAGGGCCAGAATACTTCCGCCGCATGGCGTGCAAGACGGTCGGACGTGAGGTCTCTCAAGAGGAAGCTATCAGTTGGGTGCATGATCCAGGCAAACTGCCGGGCATCTTTTTTGATGAACTTGTGGAAAGCGCGAATCCTCTGATCGTGCATTCCCACGGGATTCAAAAGCAAGTTCTCAAGCAATATCAAGTTCAAGCGGCGTACTTGCCCTTCTGTTGCTATCGCGGTTTTGACGAAGCAGAGCTGCTGGATGAAACTCGCTCGGCCGCTCGAAAAATGCTGAAGCTGCGCGACGATCGCATTCAAATCATTTCACTTGGAATCGTCGCCTCTTGCAAAGCTCCCGATCGTTGCGTCGAGGCGATAGGTTTATTGCGAGACGCTGGCGTCCAAGCCGACCTGCACTTCGTTGGCTCTTCCGATGAAGGCAATCGAGATTTGTTGCTTAAGCAGGCTCAGCGACTTGGCATTGAGGCGTCCATCCACTTCTGCGGCGATTGGATTAGCGACGAGGATTATCGCGCCTACATCCAAGCTGCGGATTATGCGATTCAACTTCGCACCCATTTCTTTGGAGGCCTGTCCGGTGCGATGCTTGATTGCATTGCTTCAGGTATTCCGACGGTTGCCAATATGGACTTGGCGGAAGCTTTGGATTCCCCCGAATCTGTGCTGCGCATCAGTGACCACATGCAATCCATTGAGGTTTCCACGGCCCTCTTGAATGCTATTGCTCAAAACATGCACTCACAGCGACTACGTCCTTGTCGCACCGACTATCTGCATCGTCACAGTTTCGATAACTATGCCGCCGAGATGCTCAGATTGTTAGAACTGGATACCGCATTCCCACACAGCAACAAAAATCTCTTGCTCGCGTCCTAAGAAAGTACCGTCAAGCATGATCAGCTATTCTCAAAACTGCGAAGATGTGCTTTTAAGGCGTTTCTTTGGAGCCGACCAACCTCAGTTTTACATTGATGTAGGAGCCGCGCATCCCACATTTCATTCAGTAACCAAGCACTTCTACGATAATCATTGGCATGGGATCAACATTGAGCCAAGAGTCTTACTGCACCAAATGCTGCAAGCAGACCGGCCGCGCGACATCAATTTAAACTGCGCTGTGGCGGCCAGCGTTGGCCAGCTAGAATTTTTCGAAGTCCAGGTCCAAGACTCAAAATGTGACGACAACGGCGGGCTATCGACATTGTCGCTAGAACTAGCAGAATCTTACAAGAAACAAGGCTTTTCCGTTCAGAAGCACATCTTACCGACGCGGACTTTGTCGGACATTTGCGAGGAGTTTTGCGTTGCTGAAATCGGTTTTCTGAAGGTAGATGTAGAAGGTTTCGAGCAAAGCGTACTTGAATCTCTAGATTGGAAACGCTGGCGTCCTCGCGTGGTGTTGACCGAAAGCACGATCCCAATGACAAGCACTCAATGTGATCAGTCCATCCCGCGTTTCCTCGAAAACTGTGGCTACATCAGCGCTTTTTTCGACGGACTTAATCGTTACTTTGTCCGAGCCGAAGACAAGGATCGAACCGCGTTGCTGCAGATCCCGGCAAATGTCTTAGATCAGTTCATCACGTATGAGCATTGGGCAAGCCTCCAAAAGCTGGCTGCCGCCGAAGCGGATCTCCAGCAAATCGCTACAGCACTTGGAAGCAGCGACGGAGACAACGACGCGAGCATCGTCCACGGCGTGCAGGAACTCACACGCAGGATGGCAAAAGTCATATCCCAAAACGCGGATTATCAGCAGATCCTTTTGCGCAACACAGCAGAATTGAAAGACACGCAGAAAAAGTTCGCTACAGCCATAGAAGAACTGCAGTACGCACATCACGAGATTTTGTACTGGCATGATAAAGCCGAACGACGAACGGCCAAAGGCCGAGCCAAACAAGTCCAAGAGTACATCATGAAAATGCTTCCTGTCTCTCGAAAAAGCAGCGACAGCACCCCGCCTCACCGCAATGCGGCCTAGCCGGTCCTTGCCAACAAATTAAGTGTCATTGAGCAGAAAATGAGATCTTCCAAGAAGCTTTATATCGAATGCACCCATACGTTGACTGGTGGTTATCGCACCGGTGTCCAACGTGTCGTTCGGCGCATAGCTCAAGAGTCTTTAGTTGCCGGGGCATCTGAACTGGGGCATCCCATTCCAATCGTATTGAATGGCTCTACTTTCGAGGAAGTGTCCGCTGCGCAACTGGCCTCTTTCGAAACTTGGAAACCGTCGCTCGCAACCAATATTCCACTCGACATTTTATCTTACTTACCAAGCTCTTATTGCAAGACGGCACGCGCTGTTTGCAAACTAACCGGCAGTCGAAAACTCAAACGTTGGCTGTTGCCCCAACCGGGGCACTATGGCCTGTTCAAATTGCCCATCAAAGCGTATCGCAAATGGAAAAGGCCCTCAGCGAAGCATGACCTTCAAATGCAACCAGGAGATACGCTCTTGTTACCTGATGCATATTGGGCGTTTCCCGACATCTGGGAGCATGCGAAACGCGCTCGGGAAAATGGCTGCAAGGTGGCGACCGTCGTATACGATTTGATTCCACTTACGCACCAGCATATGTACAGCAAGGAAGGCGTTGCGGCATTTCGTCGATATCTTCTTAATGTCATTGAGCACAGCGACATTTTGTTAACTATCTCGAAAACGGTCGCGGACGAAGTAAAAAATCTTGCCCCCGGACTGCTTGGGCTTGATAACATCCCGCAGCCTGTCATCCCCTTTCGTCTCGGCTCGGAGTTTTCGAAATCGAATGAAGTAGTTTCCCCCGCTTTGAAGGAGCATTTTCACGGTACGTTCCCGCACTTCCTGATGGTAGGGACCATCGAAGTACGCAAGAATCACAAACTTGCGCTGCAGGCGATGGATCGCCTTTGGAATGAGTATCCGGAAGCTCGGCTTACCATCGCAGGTGCAATAGGATGGCGGGGAGAAGAATTTTTGAGCACCGCACAGGCCCACTCTAAATTAGACAAGAATTTGTTCTTACAACACGGTCTCAATGATGCCGAGATCGATTACTGCTATCGAAATGCGACCGCAGTGCTGTTCCCCTCGGTGGCCGAAGGATTTGGGCTCCCCATCGTCGAATCCCTTTACCGAAATTGCCCCGTCATTGCTAGTGATATTCCTATCCACCGCGAAGTGGGCGGCAACCTCTGCGAATACTTTTCACTAGACAATCCAAACCATCTAACCGCCTTGATGTGCAAGACAGCAGATCCATTACAAAGGCCGGACAGCAAACCGGTTTCTCTAGACGCAAATGCCATGATGACTTGGAAAAATGCGACTGAGAATTTGGTCTGCTTGATCGTCCAGAATGACAAAGAGAAGGCTCGGACCAGTCGAGCAACCGCTGCAGTTCTGCGAAATGCGGCTTGATAGACTTTCATGGCCACGGGCTTCTCTCTACATTCGGATTCGCGAACACTGGCATATAGTTTATGATATAACCCGCTTTCGGTATCAAAATTTTGTTCGCCTCAAGCCGCAAGTTTTTACTAAAGCTGAGGGCCATTGAAGCCCGGCTTTCCCCATTAAGGTCACCAAAAAAATGTTTCCAAACTCCCATCGGGATATTGTGATCCATGGATAGTCTTGCCGATGCTATTCGCGAACTAAAGGAACAGCTTTCTTGCAAATCTGTGTTAGACATCGGAGCTGGTGACGGAGTTTTATTGTCGCAACTAAGACAGTGGGGCGTGCAGTGCGCCGGTCTTGAACAAAAGGCCCGATCGGAATCCACCGTAATAACTTCCGTTTTCTCTGGCCCGCTGAGCGAAACGGAAATCGGCAATATTCGTGGGTTGCTGCCGTTTTCAGCTTTTCCAACTCTCGCAGTATGTCTTAATCGACTAGAACAGATTCCCTCTTGCAGACTAGCCGACACACTGTGCAACCTTCGCAGAATCGCCGACCAATGGCTTCTTGTTTCAATCGCAATCCAACCGTCGGTTGCTTTCAATGCTCACCATCAAACGATTTTGCCAAGAGCCACCTGGGGCAAGCTTTTTTCAATAGTCGGATTCTCAGAAATCGATTTTGAGCAGCGGAACCACATCGCAAAGCTGCACGACCCACGTGACGATAGCCATTCGCAGTGGAGTCAAGAGCACTGGAAACAATTGGATATCTACAGGGATTCTTCAGAATCGTCGCAACACTTTTTTCTGCTTCAAAAGAATGGCTCCGAAGGGGCCAACGACGAAAGTACCAGAACTGAGATAAATCGTATCCTAGGAATATCCAGTCACCCTACGCCCACCGCAATGGGCAGCCAAACCTACCTTTCCTTCTTGCTTGGACACTACCAAGAATTCTTGTTGTTTGAACCGTTTTTTACGGTTCTGCCAACCGATCGATATCGAGTCCTTCTTCGAAGCGAGGCCTTCAATGTCATCGAAGACCGTCGCCGCGCTTCCATCATGGCATATTTCGAGGCTCGAAACATCGATGTGGTGCAAGCACATTCAGTTGATTCGATCGACTGGAGTGTGCCTGCATCAAAAACAAATCATGCACTGGTGACCGCAATTGATTCTACCGCTTCGTACAGCCATTTGGTCAACTCCGCTTTTCTAATCTCTGCTCGTAAAAAAATCGTCCCTACGTTTCAGTTGCAACATGGAATTTGGCCGCATGCGGAATTTCCCGAACGCTTGACTATTTTCGCTGACTATCTGCTCAGTTGGTCGGCCGATTTCGAACGCCCCTTCGTTTTACACAAATCAACGGTCGAGCGAGGCTTTTCGGATACACCACAACGTCACCGTGTGATTCATGTTGGCTGCCCTCGGTTTGACGCTTACAACCAACCGTCTGCCACACTTGATGAACTGCTGGGTAACTGGGTAAACCAATATCGTAAAACTGTTTTTGTCGCGACAAACCTACATTGGCCCTTGCATGCCCTGGGCAGTCAGGTTCTACCGCAGTTGGCTGCAACAGCAAAGGAATTATCTGATGTACTCTTTGTCTGCAAACTTCATCCAACCCATGAATACGACCCGGCAGCATTTAAGCATATGCCCAACAATGTGGTAGTAGTCGATGAGTTTGTCAGTCTCTATGCCAATCTCTCGACGCCCAGATTGCTTAAAGCATGCGATGCAACCGTATGCACACTCAGCACCGTTGCGTTAGAAGCTGCGTTAGCCAAGAAGCCTTTCCTTATTCTGGAAACAGGCAACCCGAATTCATACTACGGAGTTGAAAATACTGCTATTGAGAAGCTCTCCTCGCAGTTGCAGAGCCTTCTGTGTGCGGAAGCACCAGACTACTCCAATTTCCTAAGTCATTACTACACTCCCAACCGAACTTTCCAAGCTCTTGAAGACGCTTTATCAGCTATTGATGAATCATTCCAAACTTGGGCAACAACGAAAACCATGGGTGACATAGCCATCGACTCTTTGGCGATCGAGTTCCTACGGGCAGTTGAAGAGAAACATGTTATGACTGTTGAAAGAAACGCGCTCGCCAGCGAGCTTGAACTCCTCCGCACGCAGCGTGATTTGGTTGCGAAGTCAAACAGCGCGATTATGGAAGTGGCTCTACCCACGACGTTGGAAACACACCAAGAGACACCCGCAGTGAATCCTGCACCTTCGCCTACTCATACACCAGACTTTCAAACGCCACCTTCGCAACCCGTATCACCATCGGTGCAACTACCGACTATGCAAAAGATTGGCAGGGAATTCCGTCGAGTCATGCGTCAAATTTCCAACAATATAGCCTCGAGCAAGACACATAAATTGCAACAAAAAGCCAATCCAGTAACAACGGTGTCCAGCGTGACCACTATGCCAATCGCTGAAAGCGTACCAACAGATTCGTCAACTTTAACAGCAGTAACTACCTCAATGAGCCAGCCCCCAAATCACTCTAGTGAACCTTTAGCAATTGGAAAAATCCGTAGTCGCAACCAATTCCCTGAACTTCTCGATCAACTCGGCCTGACAAATTTCGCCGTCGAACTAGGCGTCGCGGCCGCGAGCTACTCAGACTACATACTTACCCACAGCAAAACGCGTTTGCTATTCTCTGTGGATCGTTGGTCGGATCATCATAACGACCAGGAATGTGAGTTTGCAAGGCAAGTACTCAGCAAGCACGGTATTCGGACTGCCATCTTACGTATGACTTTTGATGAAGCAGTTAAGATCTTTGCTGATGAAACATTCGACTTTATTTACATAGATGGCTACGCACATAATGGTCAGGATGGCGTTTGTACCTTGGAAGCTTGGTGGCCCAAACTTAGACCAGGCGGTATCTTTGCAGGACACGACTATGACCCCGCCTGGCCCAAAACAATTGAAGTTGTCGACCATTTCCTCGCCAGCCACAGTCTTCCGCTTTTCACTACTCAGGAAGACCCCAGCATAATCGAACACGATTATGCCTCTTGGTATACCGTGAAGCCAACAGTTTGATTCAATTTAAATCCACGTCGACTTTGGCCCGCAATAAGACTTTGGGGCCTGCATGCCCGTTACCAACTTCCGTTGCAACTCACGAACTTTGGATCGCGTTTGCATTTTAGAATCACATTTTCGGGCACAATCACGCGAGACTGGACGCCAAACGTTGTATCTGGGATATCGACTTGCAGCGTGATCACCTTAGGGCTGCGAGCAATAAGCGAGTCCGTCGCAATCTGCTCTTGAGCCAAGACCGTTCCCGTTGTACCCGCTATCACATCCAACGTAATGACGCTACTGAAGGTGCCAGCGGAAATCAACTCTAGCTCAAACTCAATGGCATATCGTCCCTGCCGTAACGGTAGGTATGGACCATACATCAACACGCCGCCTTTACCATGAGACTGGTATGCAGTCTTACCATCCACCTCGCGGCCGACCACGGTCAAAGTTCTTGTGCAGCGCTGCGGCCAAGCCAAGTTCCAAATTTCGGTCATGCGTCGCTGCAGCTTATCGCCCTCAGGCGAACGATTCGCCTTACGCGCTTCCAACCACCAAATGAACGAATTCGCTGGATTCGATTCGGCATTCTTTAGTCGCGATTGAATCGAGCCTGATCCGAATCGCAACATGCCGTCGAATCTGTAAAGCTTGTCAGCCGTGGGTGACTCGCACAACCACAAACCTTTGACATCAGTAACATTGAACCCCGCCAATGTAGCAAGTTCGACGGCTTCGTCCGGAGTCAATTCAACTGTGTGTTCTGGATGGCTCCACCCATACTTGCTTGTAATCAGCCGGTTCGGACTATCGACAACCAACAGCCCATCCTTTCGCAGTATGCGGTGGCTCTCTAAGAAGAATCCAACCACATCTTCAGGCCACAGATGCTCTAGATTTTCGCCCGAGAAAACTCCGTCGGCGGAATCCGATGCAATCTCTGGCATGCTTCCCGCCGTGTTAGCAATCCACTGTACATTGCTCGGTAGATCATTTGGCTTGGGCGAATAGTACTCGACGCCAATGTGCTTGCTGACGCGGCCGTATGTTTCCTCAATCCAGTCAAAGTACCACTTACCAGCACATCCCACACTCACCAAGGTTTCAATCCCTTTGGGAACCTTGCGAAAGGCCTCTCCTCGCGCGTGATGGAGCAGATGGTTTATCGTTTCAAACTGCTTGGTATCCTTGATAACATAGTCCCGTGTTCTCCGTACTAACTTCTCAATCTGCTTGAGTGCCATCGCTTAAATCCATTCCAAGAAACACAAAAGACGAATACCCCAAAGCTCTTGTTTTAGCTTACTTCACTATCCCATGGCTAGACCAGCCTTGATCTACTTAACAAGCTGGCAACAGTTTCGCTTCCATAGAAACAAGTGCTAGCTTTTTGCCACAGTGGCCAAGATGCGAGTAGCCACTAAAGGCTCCAAAATCGCCTCATCACTTCACTATCTTCAATGATTGGACGACGACTCCCAAATCTCGATCGTCCGTAGATAGCCCTATCTTGGAAGGATTCAAAATGGGGCTCACTTCCAATTCCAAATCAACTACATCACTTGCATGGTCCGCTAATGTCAAATCAAATTCCAGCGGTTGAAAGCCTTCGCCGCGGATAAACGTGCGTGAGCTCACGACTTGCTGGTTCACCCTGACTTGAACTTCTTGTGGAACCTCCGTAAACCCGATGCCCGTTAAAGTACTCAAAACTAAAACAGCTCGATAATTTGTGCCACGCAAACTCTGAGTCGGCACATGAATACTTGACGAGGCTTGATTGCTCCAGCGGCCTGCTTTCTCCTCGACATGCCACCCTTCATCTAGCCAGTCACTGGCCACGTTTGCCGAAAGTTCTGCATCTGAACCAAACCGAATAAGTTGGCCAATCGGGCAGTTCTTGCCACACTCGATGCTTAGACTCTGCATCAATGATTGCGAACTGAGAAAGAAGGATGTCGGCTCCGCATTGATCCCGGTAAGGTATCGAACGTTAGGCTTATCAACAGATTCAGCCAACTCGGAAACACGAACCGACGCATTTCGTCCGGAACGCTCACGATAGTTTACTATTAGATGATGGAATTCAGAGGGCGAGATTTCAGGTAGCGACAAATAGAACTCATTCGCAAATCCGTCGCTAGTCGGAGCCAACATTGCTGCCATCACGACCGGAAAATTTCCATGGGGCAGAACATCAAAATCAACAACAGCGGCCCCTCCGGACAGTTCATCTTGGCCCAGTGCAACACCCGTAAACTGAACTTCGCGTTTGTGCCTTACTTTCATGTAGCTCTGCCAATACTTACTGTTTACAGCCGTGAACCAACTTCCGCTGGCTAATCGTGCCGCGTGTATGGTTGTAATGGGACCATTGTACTTTTGCAGCAGATCTTCCAGTCGATCTACTGCGTCCCAGCGGACGGTCTCCAGGCGAATATCTTGCACAACAGAATCATTTACACGGTACGTTAGCGCACTTGCAGCCGCCATCAGCATCAATCCAACTGCGATCAAGGCCCCTCCGAATCGCCCCCACTGCCGAATCAACAGCAGCAATGTCGCCAACAGAGCAGCCCAACCAAAGTGGCAGTAAGGCGTAAACGCATAAGAGCCCACGCCCAAACTGTAGTAGTTTTCCTGGTACTTACCAACCAATGCGACCGGCAACACTGGCACAAAAGCGATGCCCAGCGCTAACACCAACATGCCCGTGATCGACATCCGCGTCATTGCCTGACCACCCCAGGCCGGCCGCAGCAAGAGGTAGCAGGCATAGCTGGAAATGGCTCCGATCGCTATCGCCACTCCCATGGCTTGATCCCAAATCCAATGCGACGCTAAATCGTAGTCAATCGAAACTCCGTCTCCCGCTACCACATCCGAGTACCGTACTTGATAAGGAAAGAACGCTTGAAAAAGACTGGTCCCGCTGGCAGATAATGAGAGTAACACAGGTGCAAATTGCAAAGGATTCAAGCTGCCAATCTTGTTGCCTTCATATTGCGAAGGATACGCCAGTCGCCATAGAAAGTAGATCGCGAAATAGCTAAAAACCGTCACCACAACGGAGCAGAAATGATAATTCCAAACGCTGTCGTACAAGCGGCGACGCCAAGATTGTGAGGTCGATTCAAGCTGCGTCGTCCTTCCAAATGTAAACTCATCAGCGAGGGCAGCGAGCATCGCCAAGCATGCAAACAACACCGACGTCCCCTCGTGAATATTCAGCGACACAAAAAGCAGAAGCGCGGACAGACACAGCCAGATCCGCTTACGAGATTGAGCGTACCATCGGCCAATCGCGATCGACAACACGAGCAAGCACCCTAGCGCCCAAGCAAACAGCGGATAGGTCGTCAGCACGCTGCCTTCCCAACGGATTGCATAGAAACTCAGATTTAGGACTGCCGTCAAAAGCGCAAATCGCCATCCAAAGTACATCGACAGCAAGGCGTGGCACCCCAGGAAGAACGCGGCGAAGGCCGCTAGATGGACACCGTTGCCTACTGACGTACCTTGCATCAGATTGCCCAAATAGATGAGCGTTCCGGAGATGAAGGCAAAGAATCTGCCTTGTGACTTTGCCCAACTTGAAATAACACTCCACTGATCCTGTTCAGCAGCCATCATCCAAGTAGCATCGTCCGTATGTGTCGGAGCAATCCCCCAAATGCGATAGCAAAAGAGAAACAACAGAACACAGATGATAAAAAAGGGTGTCTTGTCGATCCCCCAAGCGAACTTATGCTGCTCGCCGTGATTTGTTTTGACCGTTGTTGTCACCAAAGTTTATCCTCTCCCGCTCAATCACCAGCGGTCGCCGCCGAACTTGATTGAAGATTGCCAGCACATACTCGCCAATAACGCCCAAAAAGAATAGCTGCACGCCAGAGAAGAAGAATAAAGCAATTGCCAAAGTGGGTATGCCATGCGGTGCCTGCGTTAGACCAGTAGCAACCAACCCAAATATCGAAACTGCATACAAGATACTGATCGCCGAAATCAGAAAACCGACAACCAAAGCCAGACGAATGGGGGCAGTGCTGAAACTAATGATCCCAGTGAGTCCTTGCTCGAACATTCGAGCCAGCGAATTGCGCGAGAATCCATGCTTTCGAGCACGCCACCGATAAGGCACGCCAATCGACTTGAAGCCGCATTCAAAAGTCATCAGTCGCATGAAAGGCTGAGCGTCATCAATGCTCAGCATAGCGTCCATCACGCATCGATCTACCAACTGAAAGTCACCGACGTTGGGTGGATAGTTCAGATACGTAATCCGGCTTAAGAGTTGGTAGTACGACTTGCGAGCCGTCGCCATGAGAAAGCTCTCTTCTCGCTGAGCACGAATACCATAAACAATTTCATGCCCGCCCTCCCATAACTTTACAAACTCCGGTATTAGCTCAGGAGGATCTTGCATATCCACGGGCATAAAGAGCAATACTGCATCGCCGCTCGCATTGCGAACGCCATTGTAGGTGTTATTTAAAATGCCAAAATTTCTGGAATTGACGATGACTTTTACGCGAGCATCCTTAGCGGCGATCCCTTTCAGGATACTGACCGTTGAATCTGTCGAGCAGTTGTCGCAGAAGATGTATTCAAGGTCGTATGCAGCTAGTTCGTTGTTGAAGAGATCGCAAATCCGCTCATAGCATTCAGCAATTCCAGCTTCCTCGTTGTAACAAGGCGATACAATGCTGATGGTTTTCTTTGTCATGTTTGCTTCCAGCAGTAAAAAATTGGGATTTGATTAAGCTGCAGCGACCTGTCGCTGCGATATGGTCACATCGGCCGCCTGCCAAAGCTCTAGGGTACGCCGGTAGACTAGCGGTAGCTGCATATCATCACTGAAGATGGACAGGCAGTGCTTCTTCAACGCAGTAACTCTTACATCGCGTTCTGGGCCGGTGCTGCTTTCGGCCGAATCGAAGGGACTTGTGGCCTCTATGAGGCACCTCGTTGAATCACAACTTGCGACCGAGATCCCAAACTGGTTTGATGAAGCATGTGAATCAACACACACACTAAAGCTTGGCAGATCCGGTCCACAGAAATGAGCGATCCATCTTGAATATGCGCCCTCGAAGGTGCGATCTTGTTCCGACTTTATGACTTTGTCATAACCCAACTCTGCTAAGAGAGCGAGCAAATGAATGCCATAAAATCGAAGCGGTCCACCACCGTCTTGCTCACGACGCTTCCATGTATCGATGTTATTTTGGAAGTGGTGCGCATGAAAACTCCAATCCAACTCAATCTCGAAATCGCAGCCCTGACGTACCAGTTGCGTTAGCTGCGTCGCCCAAGGTAAGTATCGAAAAAGATATCCGATCCGATAGACCTTTCGCGAGCTATCTAGGCGCGCTAGCGCCAGACTGGCCTGTGAAGGATTCGGAGCTAGCGGCTTCTCTAAAAACAAGCCCTTGATGTTGTCATACTCAAGACAAGCGGTTAACCAACGCACCTGTTCTGTTGGACATAACGCAAGAATTGCAAAATCTGCGGCTTTTAAAGCTTCGTTCTCATCGCTCAACCACTCAATTCTCGAAGCGTATGGGTTCAGTTCGCTTCGCGATTCAAAGCGATCTCGATAACGGTTTGGCAACATGACGCGGCAGTCGCAGCTATCGATGGCGGCAGGCAGATAGCCATATAAACCAAATCCTGATCCAAGAATCGCAACTCGGTTCATTAAGCAGCCTTGAAATCGTGCGGGGACAAAATGTCGATGACTTCGCCTTGATAGCCGTTCGACGAAAGGTATCCGCGAATTTCTGCCGAGATATGCCAAGCCAAATTCAACATCACCTTTGGCTTTTCATCCATGGCATTGAAGGTGTCGTCGGATTGGATTGGAATTCGCGTCCCAGGAAGATAATGCCCAATCTTCATTGAGCCTGGCTTTTCATAAACGCTTTCAACCAGATCGCTATCCAGCTCCAGCAGTTTGATCAAGATTGCGGCGCGGCCCGGGAATGCTTTGGCGTGCAGTTTGCCATGTTCTCGAACACAGGCCTCGATCTCAGCTCGCTTGTTCTGTTGCCAGACTTCGATTCCCGCTTGCATCTGACGAATTTGCGTCCCAAAGCTTTTCTCTTTTTCTAGCACGCTAGCCACTAACTCTCGATCCAGCGAAGAACCAGATTTTGCGATCTCCACGCGAATGTTTCCACCGTATCGAGATGGAAACACGACATCCGTCAACTGTCGATCCAAGGACTTGGCGATTTCGAAAAACGATGTGCAGCTATAGGTTCGCGGATGCTCATGATAAAAAGTATCAAACTGATTACCCGCCAGCACGCCACCCATGTAATGGTTTTCGATAATCAATACGGTCTGGTCACTCATCAGAATCTTCAGCGACTCAATCACTGAGTCCAGTTTCTCAATGTGTGCAAACACATTGGTGAAGACAATGAAGTCAGGCTGCCCATGTTGATCGACAATTTGTTGTGCTAGTTCAGGCTCCAGATACGCGTTGTAGGCCACGTGCCCATTGCTAACCGCATCATGATAAGCGCCAGTAGGTTCGACCCCAAAGGTATCGGCCCCTTGCTCACGAAAGAAGCCCAGCAAGCTCCCATCGTTGCAACCAACATCTAGTACCTTCTTCTTCTCTAGGCTTCCATGACGCGCCACGCACTGTTGCACTAGCCCTTTCATGCCGTTGAGCACATCAACTGTGAAGCGAGACCGGTAGTGATAACTGGCCGGAAAAAGCTGCTGCTTTGGGACCTGAAACCGCTGATGGGCCGTCACACAGCGATCGCAGAAAAGAATCTCAATTGGGTATTCTTCGCATTGCCGCTGATCCTGCACGGGAATTAAGTCATCGCACATCGGATGAGGGCCGAGATTCAGGACAGACTCCAAATGAGTACTGCCGCAAACCTCGCAGTGATTGATTTCAACAACGGAATCAGACATGATATGCCTTTCTTAAGCAGCGTTCTTGTGGCGGAAGTCTTGGTTAACGGAGGTGGTCGACTCGCTTTGCGATGCAAAGTAACTTTCATACCACGCGATGGTTTGTTGCAGAGCGGAATCCAAGTCGAATTTTGGTGACCACTTCAGCATGTTGCGAGCTTTCTCGGCCGATAGGTACTGATGTTTGATCTCGTGACTTGCTTCACCGCGTACATCAGCCTTCAAATCCGAGTTCATGGAGCTCAAGATCTTTTCAATCATCTCTAAAACAGTTACTTGTATCTCTGTTGAAAAATTGAATGCGTGCCCAAGGACCTCCGGTTGCTTTGCCATACATTCAGCTAAATGCAAATAGGCTGCAGCGCCGTCTTCAACATAAAAGTAATCGCGAATGTACGTCCCGTCAGATCGCACAACAGGACGCTGGCCTCGGAGAATCGAACGAATTGTGCCAGGTATCAGCCGATTAAAGTTCAGATCGCCTCCACCATAGAAATTCCCACACCGAGTCACACAAACCGGTACTCGATAAGTGTTGTGATACGTCAGCGAGATGATATCTGTGCAGGACTTGCTGGCATCATATGGATGTCGTCCTTGCAGCGGTGCGTCTTCCAGATACGGCAGAACTTCCTGATCTCCATAAGCTTTGTCAGAGGACGCGACGATCACATGTGGGTCATATCCGCATCTTCTCGCCGCCTCCAACACACACCAAGTGCCCTTGATGTTGGTTTCAAAAGTCGACAAGGGGCTTCGGTTCGCAATTCCGACTATCGTTTGCGCCGCCAAGTGAAATACGTTTTGAACTTCGTATTCAGCCATCACTCGTTCAAGAAAGGCCGCATCTTCCACGCAGCCTCGCACAACATCCATCTGCTGGATATAGCCCGAGCGGTTTAGCTCCGTTCCAGTTACTTGGTCGCGAACCAGTCCAATAACATGAGCGCCGTGGTCGACCAAAGCTCGAACCGTCCATGAACCAAGCAAACCAGTACAACCTGTTACTAAGACACGACGATCTTGCCAAAAATTCTCATGGTAGCTCATGCCGTTTTTCCTTCCTTGGAAACTAGTTTGATCAAGCAGCGATTCGCAACTGCGGGTGCCGCCAACGCATCCAGGGAGCAGTTCCCGATGCCCATAAATCGTTCAAGTGTTTGTGGTCGCGACTATTATCCATCGGATGCCAAAACCCATCATGTCGATATGCCTGCAATTGCCCGTCGCGAGCCAAACCCATCAACGGTTGCTGCTCGAAAACCAACGATGGGTCATCTCGCAATCTTCGAAAGATCGCTCGATTCAATACAAAGAAACCACCGCTGATGCGCCCTGGGGCTTGTCGAGGTTTCTCCATGAAGTCAACAACCGCGTTGCCTTCGATCGCTATTTCTCCAAAGCGTCCGGGAGGTTGGACTGCTGTAACGGTTCCGATTTTCCCATGCGATTGATGGAAGTCAACCAAGGCACCAATATCCACATCGGAGACCCCATCGCCATACGTCAGGTGAAAGCTGTCTTCGGTGATATAACGCTCAACGCGTTTGACTCGACAACCGGTCATGGCATCCAAACCAGTCTCCACCATGGTTACTCGCCAATCTTCTTCACCTAAGGAACCATGCAGTTCGTACTGCTGCGGTGATCCTAAATCCACGGTGACATTTGAGTGCGCGACAAAGTAATCCAAAAAGTATCGCTTGATTGACCAACTCTTGTATCCCAAGCAAAGCACAAAGTCTTTATACCCGTACGCTGCGTAACTTTTCATGATGTGCCAGAGGATAGGCCGATCACCTACCGGCACCATAGGCTTTGGAATGTCATCGGCCACATCACGTAACCGAGTTCCAAAACCTCCGCATAATATGACTACCTGCATTGCAGTCTCCTTGATGATGCTCACCTACGACGCCGCTTCCTGCTTGCCGCCGCCGCTGTTCTCCGAATTGCATCGAATGTTGTGTGACCCCATGTCACGTGGAGCCATTGGGACACTTATCTACTCTGCCTCGGTTCAAGCTGGTGGCAATTTAGCGTAGCTTGAGAAAATAAGTCAAGATTGATATTCGGCAATCGTTCGCTTTGGTTACACAGCCGATTTGGGAAAAGTAACCAGCGTTTAGACCCGCTGGTTTTGCGATAGCACTCGAGCATCGCTTGCGGTAAGTTCCGGAACTCTACTCATGACAAACAGCGTTCTGTAGTATAATTGAAGTCCTTTTCGTTGCATAACATCCCTACCTGTGCACACTTGACTAACGATCCGGCTATCATCGCAACGACGTCGGTCTAGTTCCAGCCTTAATCCAGCCTCCCAATGATGAACGATCCTGCCCACCATGCCCCCCCCGCATCGGCGATTCCGCCCACAAATCCTCCGGTAAAATCACCCCGTTCCCTTTCGGAGGACTGGACGGCTTCGTTGCTTGGATTGTTGGTTCTGGCCGTGGGACTTATCATCGCACTAGTCACGCAACCACAATCGCTAAGCTGGAGCACCAAAGAAGATCCAGCCCAAAAAGTCACTTGGAATTCCCCTCTAAAGGACTATATCCAAGGCGATCTGAAATCCTGGAATGACGACCCGCTAGATGCCTTTCGGAACGTCAAAGACAAATCGAAACCCGAAGACTTCCAATGGCTTTGGCCCGCTTTGCTCGGGACACTCGCAACCACCGGGCTAATCGGACTGACGGCGAAACGTTTGCGTGGACATAACACCAGTCGCTTCCTCCCGGCGTTCCTGGCCGTATTTGCCCTCGCCGTCCTGGCAACTGTGCTATCCGGTCAACAAGTCATCAAGAATTACAGCTTGGAGTATGCGCTCTGGGCACTACTCATTGGATTAGTCATTGCCAATACGGTTGGTACACCGGATTGGCTGCGGCCAGCAGTCATGGGCGAACTGTACATCAAAATCGGTCTGGTACTGCTGGGAGCTGAAGTTCTATTCGGTCGCCTACTTGCCCTGGGACTGCCGGGCATCATGGTCTCTTGGATCGTGACTCCCGTCGTTTTGGTAACGACGTATCTCTTCGGTCAGCATGTGCTCAAAATCAAAAGCAAATCGCTGAACATGGTCATCTCGGCCGACATGAGTGTGTGCGGAGTTTCCGCTGCCATCGCAACAGCGGCCGCATGTAAAGCAAAGAAAGAAGAACTATCGCTGGCTATCGGTTTGTCGCTCAGTTTTACGGTGATCATGATGGTCGTGCTGCCCCGCATCATCCTGTGGAGCGGAATGGATCCGGTCGTCGGCGGCGCGTGGATCGGTGGCACGATCGACGCCACAGGAGCTGTCGCCGCCGCAGGTGCCGCACTTGGTGAAGTTGGCAGTGAAACCGCAGTCACCATCAAAATGATTCAAAACATCTTGATCGGCGTGATCGCATTTTCTGTCGCTCTTTATTGGACTCGATTCGTTGAAAGCAACCATCCCGACGCACAATCGGATTCTGCATCAAGGATCGGGATTGGAGAGATCTGGAAGCGATTCCCCAAATTCGTGTTGGGATTCATCGCCGCATCGATCATATGCTCGATTTTGTTCGCCTCCAGCTACTATGGCGAACTTTGGGTCAACACGGCGGTAGCCAGCTTAACAAAACCCATTCGTGGCTGGCTGTTCTGTTTGGCGTTCGTTTGCCTGGGCCTCGACACCAACATTCGCGAGCTGGCTCCGTACTTGCGATCAGGTAAACCAGCCCTGCTGTATGTATGTGGGCAAACGCTGAACCTCATCCTGACTCTCGCGATGGCTTACCTTATGTTCGGGATTTTGTTTAAGAGTTAGGCCGCTGGTTCTTATGCCCACTTCAAAACTAAAATCGCATTTACAACTCGCTAGCCTGACTGCTCTCACGTGTGTCATATGGGGCGTCTTATTGCCTTGGCTGGCAACACAACCTGCAATCTCCAAGCACATTGAGCAGATGCAGGAACGCGACATTAACGTCGGAGCGATGTACTATTCAGAACTGAACTGGCAGCCCCCTGATGGAGCCGCGTTTCGGTGAGTCGAAAAGGTGTTAGAAGTGAATTCTGTGCGCGCTTTTAAACCGTCGTGAACTACGAAGGCTTTCTTGAGCCCCCCATCAGCTTAGCTCACCACTGGCCCCGTGCAGAAGAAGCGCGACTGGTTGGCCACCATGGCTGTGCTTGTTGTTCCGCCACTGGATTAACCGTTGTGTGGCAGCGCTGCTGGCCCCAATCGCTTGCGACCATGACCGGCCAACAACTAAAGACGCACATCGGCCAAATACTTTTCAGGCCACTGCAAGGCTTGCACACCAATCGGTACCACGCAATCCTTCCGCCCCTTGCCCAAGCGGATCATCAACAACCGACGACTGCGATCAATGTCATAAACCCCAAGCGACAATAGCTCCCGGCGGCGAATCGCGCTGGAGTAAAAGATCTCTAGCAAAGCTCGGTCGCGGATGCCAAGCTCTGTAGCCAGTGCGACAAGGGCAACCCCAGAGCTGCGAAGCAGCGGCATTGCCAAATCGAAGCTGGGCCTTGTGCCCAGCCTTCGCATTGGGATCGGTGCGCTAAAGTGATTGGTGTAGCGAAAAGCCGGACGAGCCAGCGGAATTTCTAATGCTCCCGGCTTGTCCGGGAGATACTTCCGCTTCTTGCTAGAGATCGTTACTGCAAAAGCAAGAAGCCGAACAATCCACCGGTCGAGCCGGTGGGATTCTGAAAGCTATGGCGGCCTTTGTTGTGTAGCGAGAAACCCAACAATCCACTGGACAAGAAAGTGGGATTCGGTTCGCGCTGTGGTGCAAGCATCGACGCGAAACTGGGCCTTGTGCCCAGTCTTCGCCATGGGATTGGTGCCCTAAAGCTGACGTGCGAGCATGTCCGATTGGGGCTTGCCCCATCGGACACCGCTTTGGTGTTCTAGAAGGTACCGCTCCGCCTTACCAAATTCGTACTCGCTTCTCCGGTGCGATATACATCCTTTGATCAGGCTTGACACCGAAGGCCTCGTAAAACTCATCCATGTTAGACACGATCCCATTGGCACGGTACTGGCTGGGCGAATGCGGGTCAGTCAACAATCGCTTGCGCAGCTCCAAGTCGGTATACTTACGACGCCATACTTGGCTCCAACCCATGAAGAATCGCTGAACTCCCGTCAGTGAATCCACCACCGGTGCCTCTTGGCCATCTAGCGAAAGGATGTACGCGGTATACGCTGAAGACAGACCACCCAAGTCACCGATGTTTTCGCCTAACGTGAGATCTCCGTTCAAAGTCGCATCTGGGAATGGACGATACGCCGCGTACTGTTGTACGAGCAGTTTGGCTCGCTTTTCAAATTCGGCTCGATCTTGCTCGGTCCACCAATTCTGCAAGTTGCCGTAGCCATCGTACTTGCTGCCGCTATCGTCAAAAGCGTGGCTGATTTCGTGCCCGATGACAGCCCCGATCGCGCCGTAATTTACCGCATCGTCTGCCGCCATGTTGAAGAACGGTGGCTGCAAGATCGCTGCCGGGAACACAATCTCATTCATCACTGGATTGTAGTAAGCGTTCACTTGCTGTGGCACCATATGCCATTCGTTGCGATCAATCGGCTGACCAAGTTTCGAAGTTTGATATACATGCTCGAACTCGGCGATGGCCATAATATTGACAACCAAGTTGTCGGACACTATTGTCACCGACGAGTAATCCTTCCAGACATCTGGGTAGCCAATCTTGGTATTGATCAAGGCGAGTTTCTCCAGCGCGCGTTTCTTAGTCCCTTCACCCATCCAATCCAGATTCTGAATACGAATCGCGAAGGCCTTCTTCAGGTTGTCGACCAATTCGCTCATTCTGGTTTTGGCTTCTGGCGAAAACTGCGTCTGAACGTACAACTGCCCAACCGGCATTCCCAACAGACCGTTGCAAGCTTGCACGGCGCGCTTCCACAGTTCTTCTTGCTCGCTGATTCCACTCAATGCGACTTTGTGAAAGCTGAAGTGCAATCGTTCCAGTTTTTCACTCAGCACATCGGCGTATTGGTCCAGAATGTGAAACACCGAGTAAGCCTTCAACGTTTCTAAATCCGTTGCAGCCAAAACGCTTTGTATGCCATCGAAATAACTGGGCTGGCCTACGATGATCTCACCCGTGGTCGGCAGACTGACCGCTTTACTAAACTCCAACCAATGCAGTTCTGGATGCGATTCAGCAAACGCGGCGACATCTACTTTGTTGTAACCTGCGATCGGATCACGAAGTTGAGTGTTCGTCCATTGCACCTTTGCGAGCTCGGTTTCAAAAGACAAGATCTTGCTGGCAAACTCCTGAGCCTTGTTTTCGTAGCCCGCTTCGGTAAGCAACGCGGTCGCATAACTTAAAAACGCCTCACGGGCGGCCTTAAATTGCTCGCTGTCTTCCAAATAATAGTCGCGATCAGGCAGCGTAATCCCAGATTGATTGACGTACGCCGCGTACTGATCTGACTTTTTCGCATCAGGCTCGACGTAAAAATTGAACAGGTTGTCGATCCCGACGCGATTCAATAGGCCAATCGTTCGAATCCAATCCAACTTGGTACTCGCGTTGGCAACTTTCTCCAGCCAGGGTTGCATCGGTTTGATGCCGGCTGCGTTGCGACTGGCGATGTCAATGTACGAAGTGTAAAAATCGCCGACTTGCCGCGCGGGACCCGTCATTTGCGGATCAGCGGCAGCTTGCTCAATCAGCGTCCGCACCTGCCGCTTGGTCTCTTCGTCCAGCGCGGTAAAGGCCCCATAGTTCGAGAGGTCCGCTGGGATCTCGGTTTCCAACAACCACTTTTCATTGACATATTCGTAAAAATCGTCACCTGGACGGAGCGTCGCGGAAATATTCTTGACTTCAATACCAGATAAAACTGCAGTCTCCTGTGCGACCAAGTTAACTGGTGATAACGCTGCAATGAAACTGGCGGCAGACAACAACCACCCAGCTTTCGAACCGCGACTTGCCATACAATCTACTCGATTCTGTTTGAGCCGATAAAATACCATGCTTTGCCTCCTTGTAAGTACCGTGTTGCAATGCCTAAACTGTAACCGATTACGCACGCCTTTCCTATGGTCTGCAAAAAAGCAAACGCCTTGCTGAAGCCGAGTCGACTATGATTCAAAACTCTTCCTGGGCACGTTCTCTCATCGCTGGCAGCATCACCATTTGCTACGGTCTAGCCATTTGCCAAAAAGTCGGCTCGCAAGAAGCCCCGCCTGCCGTCGCCGCGCGCTCGGAACAACTCGCTTCCAAGCTTCTAGCCGATTTGGCCAACGACCAACTTTCTTCCCAGCAAGCGTCGGCTATCTACGCCAGTCTGTACGTTCGCAACTTAACGGAGTTTGCCCAACGCCAGATATTCAAAGTCGAATCGGTAACAAGTGCCAATCATGAATCGCCCCTCAACGAATCAGGCGCCAACGAATCGACCATTGAGCCGATCGCGCCTCGAACAAGCAGCTTGCCAACGACATGGCAGCCAATCGTAGAGAAGGCCAAAGCGAAGGCCGTCGATCCCTCGATGACTCTCTCGCTGGACACACGCTGGCAGAAGGTTCGGGACCGGACACTATTGTCCCAACGACTCAATCGCAGTTCGCCGCTGATCCAAAGCGCTCATTTTTTGATCGAAGCGGATGTCGCCGCTAAAGAACTGACTGAGATTGTCCTGCAATGCGAACTGACTTACAGCTTGTTGCAAAAATTATTCGACCTGCCGCCTTCGCCACAACCGATGTGGGTCCGCGTGGTCCGCAGTCGAGCGGCTTATCTGAAGCTGCTCAAACGCGAAGTCGATCAGATTGGGCTGACCAACGGCTATTTCGACACGACCACCAACAATGTATTCTGCTACTGGGACGACAAAGGCAATACGATTGATTCGCTACGGCACGAGCTAACGCACCAGATCTTGACAAGCCGTTGGACTCAAAGCGTGCGTATCGACTGGTCTCGACAACCGGACTTCTGGGCCTTCGAAGCGATTGCCACGTATATCGAATCGATGCTCCTGCGGCCCGGCGTCGACGAGCTCTGCTGCATGTTGGGCGGATGGGAATCACCGCGACTGCAAGCCGCGCGCTATCGTCGGCTGCACGATTTGACTTGGGTGCCATTTGAAGAATTGCGCAGTGACACCCGAGATCAATTCCAAACCCCAGCGGACATCCAGTTACGTTATAGCCAATCAGCGGGACTTGCTCATTACTTCATGGACACATCCCCATCGACGCGTCGCGCTTTCTCACAGTACTTGCAAAGTGTTCATCGCGGCTCGCCCGATGTTTCTATCTTGGAGATTGCATCCGACTCCCAATTGCGTTCCCGATACGATCAATTCCTGCTCAGTGATCGCAAAGCGTTTCAGCACTATCCGCTACAACCGCCTCGCCGCGATATCGTCTTGAGCCGCACTGAAATCGAAGCGTCCGATTTGGCCAGTTGGCCAGCGTCGCATCGCAGTTTGGATTGGTTTGATGTTTCGTTCACGAAGCTTGATGGCAGTTGGCTCAGCGATGTTCAGCCATGGCAAGCCAAACGTTGGAATTTGGAGAGTACTCAGATCACTGACGAAGACATCGCAAAAGTTGTGCTGGCCTCTGAGCTTCAAGAGTTGGATTTGTCGAATTGCAAGATCACCGACCAAGCGGTCCACACGCTGCTCCCGCTGAAGCAATTGGCCGAACTGTGGCTGACGAATACGGAAGTAACCGATCGTGTCATTCAGGATTTAGTCCAGTTTCCCAGCCTGCGGGCGGTGGACTTGGTGGGCACACAAGTGAGTGTGGAAGGCAAGCGAGAATTGCTTCGTCGCAAGCCGCAGTTGCGAAAGTAGCAGGCACACTCCGTGTGCCGTCCGCGATTTGCATTGTCACGGCTCACGGAGTGAGCCTACTACTCTTTTGTCACGGCCCACGGAGTGAGCCTACTACGTTCGGCCCACGGAGTGAGCCTACTACGTTCGGCCCACGGAGTGAGCCTACTACGTTGCCTCGAAGCGAGCTTCAGCTTAACGCTATCTTAACGCAACCTTCGCGCCTGTTTAACGCGGTCTAAACAGCATCTGCGCTTGCAGCATCTACAGTATGACCCGGTTCGTTTCTGCGAGTTTGACGATTGGGTAAGTTGCCTGTCGGGACACTCGACAACTTCCAGTTCTGGAGTCATCTACATGAAGAAATTTTTGAGCATGGTGGCGCTCGCCACCGCCCTTTTCGCCGGCCAAGCCGTCCAAGCTGATATCATAGCGCAGTGGAATTTCAATTCGAATCCGCCAGATGTTCCTAACAATTTAGCTACAGGCACAACGAATCCGTCCATTGGTACTGGGACAGCAAGTCTAGTTGGTGGAACGACAGCAACATTTGCTTCTGGCTTCGCAAATGGGGGATCGACCGATCCCGCAGGTAGCTTAGACAACACAGGCTGGAACATATCGACGTTTGCTCCACAGGGAACAGGCGACCTCACGCGAGGTGTCCAATTTAACGTTAGCACCGTTGGCTTCCAAGACCTTTCAATTAGCTGGGATCAACGACACAGTAACACAGCACCTCGCCACGTCCAATTTCAATACTCTACGGACGGATTGAGCTGGACGTCTTTCGGCACTCCTTTTGAAGGCACTGCCGGCGACACTTGGTTTAACAACCGTTCTGTCAATCTATCATCCATCAGTGGTGTAGATGACAATCCAGATTTTGGATTTCGCATTGTAGCTTCGTTTGATCCCTCAGCCCCTACTGGGTATGCCGCATCTGCAACGACCTACGCAACAACCGGCACTTGGCGTTTCGACATGGTGACTGTCAACGCAACCGCTATTCCTGAGCCAGGTTCGATGGTGGTTCTGGGCGCGATCAGCTTGGGTGGTCTAGCGGCTCGTCGCTTCCGCAAGAAGTCGCCCAACGAATCCGCAACGGCTTCTTAGTCACCGCGAACCACCTTACGAGTTGTGGTCCTAGTTTTTGGAAGCAACGCTGGCTCTATAACTCACAAGAATCGTCGTATAATAAAGGTCGAGTCGCCGCTCAGGTAACTCGGCCTTTCTTTTTTGGACCTCCAACTTTCTGCGAGTTTGCTTTTCTCCAAACTTGTGCCTTGTCACACAACTCTGAATCAGGTCGGAGTAAAACTTACAGCCGTTCAATAGAATCTCACGCCTAGGCGCGAAGCTCGCAAAGTGGCACGAGGTAGTTTATTCTTTCAATTGAACTTCACTGCCAAGCCAATTAGCCAATCGGCATTAGAAACCAGCTACGCATGGTAGCGTTACGCTCTGCAAAGGCTCTTTCTAGTGGATCGGCCACTTACCGAGAACGAAAGGCGAGCGACAAGAGTCTCACAGACTTGATGGGAATGCCGTGGCTAATCCCAAAATCGAACTGGAACGCAGCACTAGTCTGCGAACAACTGGTTGCTGACGCTGAAGGCGTAGATCCATGTCGCAGCTTCGATGTCGAAGTCGTTGTCGACCGCGACTAACAAGAGTCGTCGATCTTCACCAACTTGCGGACCAAACGCTAAGCCTTCGATCTTGGCTCCCACTTGCTGCAGTTGCAGACCGCAGGCTGGGTCGAGAAAGTCCAAAAACAATTGCTTCTCAACTAGCTTAATCGACGAATCAAGCTTTCCTTTTCGCAATTCTCTTTGCATTGCATACACATCGGTCGCTTGACTGACATCCATCAGGTACAACCGCTTCAACACAGATTTCTCTGCCTTCTTGCTGTCTCGCTCGATGACTAGGAACTGCGTTTCCGAAACGGCTAGCATCTCGCTGGTTGCAAAGTCTTCCGAGTCGAGTGGATAGAGGAACTCGCTGTGCTGCCCCGTTCGTGCATCAATTCGCAAGAGCCGCAAGCAACGACTCAATTCGCTCGCATCTCCGTCCGCTTGCAGGTCTTGCAGCAGCGGCTTTTGCATGAGCGCGTAAATGTGACCGGCCTTGGTTATTGCGAGACTCTCAAAGCCACCGTTGGGCTGTCGCCCCACTTTGTTTTGCTTGGCTTCAACCTTCGGATCATTATCCGGCTTTTTGATCTGATACCATTTTGGAATTTCGTATCGCTCGATCAACTCACCCTTCTGCGAAAACTTCGCAATGGCGGGTTCATACTCTTCTGATATCAACATCTGTTTGTCACCCAACAGACGTATGCCTTCTGGGTCGAACCGCATAGCACCCGACTGCGGTTGGACTGCGCCAACGATCGATTGTCCATTTTCGGTCAAGCCCAGTGTGTCCAGCAGATTGAACTGCAGGCTCTTACTCGACTTGTCCAATTTCAGCTCAACGCGATGGAACCTGCACGCATACTCACACGCTCCGTCCAACGGTCCGCGGTCTGGCAGCAACAAGTATTCGTCGCCTCCAGCCCACTCCAATGCAGAAAGCCCACCAAATAGATTGTGTGGCAGCCCTTGCCCAATTTCTTGGGTATCTGCCCACAAGTCACGTCGATCGCCGGAGATCTCCAAAGCCGCTTCAAATTGCACCAGCGGTTGCTCACCGTGGACCTGATTCGTAACTGCTACAGGAAGCAACAGCGAACTTAACAAAGCATGCTTGGCAATATGATAAAACGACATAACTTGGATTCGCTATCGATTAGCAGGACATTGAACTTTACGAGGCATGCACGATCGCTCAGTTAGTTTGCATGCAGCGGATTTTTGCCGTTCTTAAACCGATCATATTCCGCTCGCGTGCAAAGCACGGCTAACGCATGGCCGTCGATGTTTTTGTTCATAAAGTGGACTGAGCCATCACCCAACAGGACCATCGCCCCCGCGGGATGAAACGCGTAAATTTCGCTATCGTTGCTGCAGTTTACGAAGCATGTCCCTTCCGGTACCAGCGTAACTTTGCCACTGCCACTGGTATCATTGGTTTGACCCTTTCGATTGGTGCCATCAATGCTAAAGCCATTATCGATATCAGCCCATCCCCAACCATCGGCAACCCAAGTAGTATTCGCAACAATGCCTCCCTTAGGATTGATACCTGCACGACCATCGATGTACAGACCAGGTCGCCCGGCGATTTCGGCAATAAAGATCGTGTTGGAAAGCCCGTCAAGGATTTCTGCAGCGGATACTCCATTAGGACCACGCCCCATGGCACCTAACTTTTCTTTCATATTGATGCTCGGCATTCCTGAAGCGACCCAAACCGAGTTGCGAACTGCATTGACCGCACCGTAATCACAATAACCGTAGATATGTTGACCGCCGGTGATGCCGCGGGCCGTGTATAAAGGAAGCGACGGAACTTCGCGCTGGGTTGGCGTGGAAGGGCAGCGAAAGATTGGAATATCCTGAGTGGTTGCTTCCAAGTTCGACGGATGCCACCAATTCGCTTGGCGGTTGTAAATATTATAAGTGGCGGACTGTTCGAAGAATGGCAACACCATCGATTGCCAACCTACTTGAAACGTCGGGCTATTCTGGTTGATTCGGCTAGGTGGAAATACACGATGCGTGCCTTCATAACCTAAGAGAGCAACGCCGACTTGTCTTAGGTTACTGCGGCAATTGGCGGCCCGCGCAGACTCTCTTGCGTTCTGCACCGCAGGCAACATGAGCCCTGCCAGGATTCCAATAATGATGATCACCACCAACAATTCGACCAGCGTGAAACCAGCCCGCTTCTTCTGTTGACTCATACCCCGTGCCCTTGATTAGTTTGACTAGAAATCGGCATCCCAGAAAGGACCGAATCGGTACATTCCTCTGATCACACTTGAGGCTGCATTATTGGCCAACAGATGATTTGCGATTAGTGCAAACCAAAAGAAGAATTGGAGAAGATAAGGTTAAGGAAACTTAAACTACTGCTCAATGGCGTTTCAATAGCGTTACGAAGTCAACGACTTTTTTGCGGCCTCGAACCGCTCATTCAGTGTCATACCCATTGGCAATTCAATCAATTGGTCACTTGGCCCCAGATGCACCTCAAACTCAGTGCTATCGCGGCTGCTGTCACATGTAAATCGAATCTGCCAACTCAGGTTCATCAGCTTGCCTGAAAAACTGAGCGGCGATCGCGGTGCAGTCCAAGTAACCAGTTCCTTGCCGCTGGCCTCGGTAGAAGTCCAAGAATGCTCAAGGGCCGTTTCCCAATCCTCGTCGCCTTTGCCATGCGTGTACCAACCAAGGGTAGCCGAAAAACTGCGAGCCGCTGCTTTGTCGAACATCCATGCCGCCGTCCACTGCAATACTTGGCCAGGCTTGGCATGGGCACTTGAACATTCAATCGACAGTAGGGCCATACGACTATCCAAATCTTCCGGTGATGTAATCCTCGGTCTCTTTTAGCTGAGGTTTAGTAAATATTGTCGCGGTTTTCCCATACTCAATCAACCGTCCTAAATACATAAAAGCCGTATAGTCACTAATCCGACTGGCCTGCTGCATGTTGTGTGTCACGATCAGAACCGAGTACTCTCCCCGTAGCTCATTGATCAAAGTTTCAATTTTGCCGGTGGCCAGAGGGTCCAGGGCGGAGCAGGGCTCGTCCAACAGCAGTACCTCAGGATCGCTCGCGATGGCTCGGGCAATGCACAAACGTTGCTGCTGACCGCCGGACAGCCCCAAGCCGCTGTCGTTCAAACGATCGCGGACTTCATCCCAGAGCGCTGCCCCTCGCAAACTTTTTTCGCAGATATCTGATAGCTTCTTCTTGTTCCTTTCGCCGTCAATCCGCAATGGATACACCACGTTCTCAAAAATACTCATCGGGAAAGGATTTGGTTTCTGAAACACCATCCCCATGCGTTTGCGCAATTCAATCACGTCGACGCCGGGCGAAAAAATCGAATCGCCAGAGAGTACCATGTCGCCTTCGATTCGCACGGTTCCCAATAGATCATTCATGCGGTTGACACTGCGGAGAAGCGTCGATTTTCCGCATCCGCTGGGGCCAATGAGTGCCGTGACTTTACCGCGCGGAATTCCCATGCTGATGCGGTGCAAAGCTTGTTTGCGACCATACCACAAACTGAACTCGCGAATGTCCAAGATCAAATCTTCCCCGCGCACATCCGAGTGGATCGCCGATTCGATCTCTTCGCCTTCTGCTATTGCTTTCAGTCGGTCCACAAATACTCGCTACTTCGTAAAAGTTAAAATTGCACGCCTTGAAAACGTTTTCGCAAACGAGTACGCAGGATAATCGCGACGAGGTTCAAGAGCAACACAATCAATATTAAGAGTAATGTTGTCGTAAACACCATCGGCTTAGCCGCTTCACTGTTTTGCCCTTGGAAACCCAAGGCGTAAATCTGAAAACCCAGGTGCATAAAGCTACGCGAGCCGTGAAAGAAAGGGAACTCGCCATCCAACGGCAATTCAACCGCCAGCGGCAAAGCTCCGACTAACATCATCGGCGCTACTTCGCCAGCTCCACGTGCCATAGCCAAGATCGCGCCGGTCATAATGCCTGGTCGCGCGTGAGGCAGCACAATCCGCTGGATCGTTTGCCACTTCCCGGCACCACAAGCGTACGAGCCTTCACGTAGGGAATTAGGTACGGCGGCTAAGGCCTCTTCGGTCGCAACGATTACCACGGGTAGCGTTAACAATGCCAAAGTCAGCGACGCCCAAATCACTCCTCCTTTGCCAAAGGTCGGATTGGGCAAACTCGCTTGATAAAATCCATCGAAAAAAGGCGACTTGGCAATCAGCATGACAAACCCAATCATCGCGGTGATCCAAACAAGTCCCGCAGCCGATCGACCAAACCGACGCCATGGGCCCATCGCCATGGGTGAGCCCGAACAATAAAAGCTCAAAAAGAAGGCCGTCACGGCGATCACGGCCACCAAAGCTAGTATCAAATACCACTGCACCGGAGGCCAAACCGCAATCCCAGCGCGATTAGGTCCACCGTCAATATAGCCACCGACGATGTAGCAGAAGAACGCCAGTCCAAACACGCCGTAAACAACACTGGGAACACCTGCCAAATTGTTAATGGCTATTCGCAGAATACCAACCGTGAAGCCATTGGTCGCATACTCTCGCAAGTACAAAGCGGCTAGCACTCCAAATGGGACCACAAACAAGGCCATGATCATAGTCATGACAATCGTCCCCCATATCGCTGGGAAAAAGCCGCCTTCCATGCCGGCCTCTCGCGGACGGGACGTCAAAAACTCACCCCAGCGACTTCCCAAAACGCCGACCTTCTGCAACCACGACAACTGATTTGGCTTGTACGCTCGCACAATCTCAGCGACTTCAATCTCCGACTTCTGCAAGGTCCCTTGAGTCCACTGATCTGCCAACTTGCTCACCACGTGAATCTGCGATCCACCTTCCGCCGCTTCCGTCACCCACCACGTTTCCGAGCCAATCTTGCGCGTCCCCGCTGTCTCCACCAGTTGCTGCGCATACTCCGGTGTAATATCTTGTGCAGAAACAATCCGAGAAGCGTTAAAGCGAATCTTTGCCGATCGCATCTCCGATTCAACGTCCGCAATTTGACTATTGAGTTTAAGCTGCTTGACCGACGTATCCATCAAGACTTCGCGGTAGTGCTTAATTGCTTGCTGGCATTTTTCTGGTAAGTCGGCAAGCAACGCAAACGCTTCTTCGTTCGCTTGTTCCATCTGCTGAATTTGCGATTGAATATCGCTGGTCATCAGAGCAAAAAGTCGTTGCAACATTTCGCGCTGCGACGCGGTCAGTTCTTTAACTTCCAACATGGTATCGAATGCAGTAATCTGATCGGCCAACTGCGATTTCGCAATACTGACGGTCGTCCAATCGCTCTCCAACTCCGTGACTCGATCCAGGAACGCTCCTTTAAAATCAATCTCCACCTGCCTCAACTCCAGCCGAGCGTCTTTCAACTTCTCGTCGTTGGCGGCCAGTTCCTCCTGCAACTGCTCCGACATCCGGCTCAAACCAACAATTGACCCACGCGCGGTTTGAAATGCATGTTCAATCGAAGCATACGTCTTTGATACCAACCGCAAAGACTCTGCAGTAGTGGGAATGATATCGCTGACCAACCGCTGCCACTGCCCGTCCTCCATTAGCACTTCCCAATGTTCATCGGGTTGCAAAGGCGAACCGTCTAATACTTTTCTGAAATACTCTGTCGCGATCGATTGCCGCGAACCGCGCAGCTTATCCCTAATCGCATCTGCCTGCTCTTCGGACAATTCGATTTCTTCGTTGGAATAAGCCGCCAGGACTTCCAACAGTTCATAGCCGGCGACCAGTTGTCGATAATCAGGTTGACTGCTCGCTTCAAAATGCTCTTCCAATTGACTGGGCCAACCATAAAAACGACCGTGGTGCAGTCGTTCCACCACCCACACATTGTCTGGATAGAATGGAGTATCTGAAGATTGCTCAAACTCATTTAAGTAATCAAAATGCTGGCCTGATAGATCGAAGTTTCCGACGCGCAGGTAAGTCCGCTTAGCCATGGCAGTACGCTCATCGCCCAATCGCGCTGTGGCGATCTTTCTTGCAGATTCACTCAATGAATTGAGTTGCGAAGATTCGTACTGAAAGGACTCGACCGCTTGCGGTTCCCCGGCCACGATGCCGCCGCCGTGGACGGGATATACCTCAAATGGAACGGGCCAAAAGGTCAGCATGCCTCGGTAAAAAATAAAGGATAACAGAATCACGATCATGCCAATCGCAACTACGAGCATCCCGCCGGTCAGCCACACAAACGACTCGCCACGAGCAAGCACACTGAGCCCCGATTGAACGGTCCGATGTGGTCTCGCTTTGGCTTCCGGTGCAGATCTTGGTTCTGTCATTTCTACGCCGACTGCAGTTTGGCTCATAACTGAAATGACCTCTTGCGAAATCTCATCCGCACAAACTCGGCAAGTGTGTTGGCTACGAGAGTAAAGCAAAACAATAAGAACGCTGCCAAAAACAAAGTATGAAAATGCGTCGACGCTCGCGCTGCCTCCGGTAACTCCGTTGCTAACGTCGCAGATAGCGTGCGATAACCATTGAAGGGATTGATATCCATTACCGGTGTATTGCCAGCAGCCATCAATACCACCATGGTCTCACCCACCGCTCGCCCAAAACCGATCATGATCCCACCAAAAAGTCCACTCATTGCCGTCGGCAGCACAATTCGAGTCGTGGTCTGCCACGGTGTAGCACCGCAACCTAGCGACGCGGATCGCAAGTGCTGTGGAACCGCTTGCAACGCATCTTCGGCAATCGTGTATATGATTGGGATGATCGCAAACCCAAGCACCGCGCCGACCAACAACGCGTTACGCTCTTGATAGCTACCGTAGATGCTACCGCGTGGATCAAAACCCAACCCCGTCAGGATAGCGGCCAACAGAGTCGCAATCACGACCATCGCTGCGCATACTCCCAAATATCTCACTACCATCAATGCCGCAAAAGGTTTCGCTGTCCACTTCGCTGCAATCGGACGTAGTAGCGAGGTACCGACCGACGCTGATAGATACGCCACACTCACCATGACGATCGGCATCAGCAACAAAAACCAGCCCGGCCAAGCACTGCTGCTGCCTCGCTGATCAAGCCAACTGATCAGCGTCCCTTTAAACAAAAACGATTCGAGTGGACCGGCCATCCACCAAGCGGCCATCACGCCCAGCGGCACCACAAACAGCAAGATCAACGTCCGAAATTGCTCTAACCGCAGGTAAACTTGCTGCGGCAGTAACAACCACAAGTTGCCCACTAAGCCCAACGTGAAAATCAACGTAAAGAATGATAGCAAGATTGCGAACAAATTATCACGGAACAGACTGGCCAACACCAAAGCGGCAATAAAACCCAACACGACACTTGGGATGCCCGCCATCAATTCAATCGCCGGCTTCACTCGCAAGCGAACGCTGCGACTCAAAAATTCACTGCTATAAACTGCAGCCATCAACGCGAGCGGCACCGCGATCAACAATGAGTAGAAGGTCGCTTTCAAAGTACCAAAAATCAAGGGCCTCATGCTAAGCTTTGGCTCGGCATCCACACCCGCTGAGGTACTTTGCCAAATCGAAACCGGCTGGCTGTAGCCTTCGTACCACATTGGCAGAAAAAATGATTTGATGGACGCTTCGGGATAGGCGACATCCAAATCAAACAAGTGCAGCTTGCCTTGAGCATACACACCTACGCGATCCTGTTTGGCGGATATCCAAATCTCCTGGGCATTTTCTACCTCTAGCTTTTCAGTCAACAAGACCGCGTCATTGGGAACATAACCCAACGTCAGTTTCGAGTTGCGATCAAGCGCCGCAAAGATTCTCGAACCGGGCGATGTCCCCAGCAAAGCGATACTCTCATCGCTCAGGGAAAATCGATGCGCCGCCACGTAAGCTTCTTGCTTACTGCCATCCGAGTTCGCCACTTCAGCCAGAAAGCTCGCGGTCACTACGCCACCAGCGCTGCCTATCAACAACGTGTTGTCTCCAAGCAACGCCGTCGAGGCAGTTACTGCCGCAGAACTGCGAGCGTCGCTAGTCAAAGGCGAGGGTGCCATCTCAATCAGTTCCGGCCCATTGGCACCAAGACGCCACTTGGCCAAGCGTCCATCTTGCAAACAAAGCGTTGCCAATGTGCCTTGCTGATGGACCATCGCGCTGGCCACTTGGTCAGCCGCGCTCGCTTCACCAAACGCCGTTTCCTGCGAAGCCCAACTCAGCGCCGACGCACCACTGAATTGATTCACTTTCCTTTCCAACTTACCAGCCGCGATTCCAGTCGAACCAATCGCAACAAAAAGCGTTTCGGTGGATTGATCAAAACTGCTGAGCGTTCGCGGTGGCAACGCAGCCAAATGCGTCACGGCCGATCGATCGGCGAAAACCACCTGCGCGTCCGAAAAATTTACCTTTTGCAATAACTGTCGCCGCACCAGTTGGCCAGCCAGTTTGCGATACACCGCGTCGGCAGATACGAATACTTCGCCGACATTCGATCGAGCAACAAACTGCTCGACTTCGTCAGGCAACTCATCGGCCTTTACGAACGTTGTTTCGAACTTCAGCTCGATGCACTTGATGGTGCCATCAGCAAAGCCCAACAATATTTGCCCTCCTGAACGATCGCGGAAGCTGCAAGTCACTGCTGCAGATTCGTCGACCGAAAGCTCATTGGGAAACAAAGCTAACTGGACATTGTTATGCACCGCTTTAGCCAAAACATCGCCGGCACTGCTGAGGAACCAAGCGACCTCAGCAAACTCATCGACCCCGCAGTGCAGAATTGTACCTCGTAAGCCATCTTCGCCGCTCTCGACATTCAATTGGCCTGTTGCGGCAGATTCAATCGTCGGCACAGATGAGGTCGCTGTTAGCACGACCGGTACTGGATTCAGTTTTGTCTTCCGAAAGAGCGGCAAGACGTTAGAAAACAGAACAAAAACAACCAGCAGCACGGCACCAATTGTTGCCAAACCGCCAATTGTAATGACTTGCCGAGCAATACGGTCGGACGCTGCCACCTTCCATGACGTGGACAGCTCGCGACGCTTTCTTTCAGTTGTGGTTGCCTTCACAGCAGGATACTCAATAGTTCGCTTACGTGATTCCCTGCAAGAAGCTCACGCGATCTTCTTGCCACTAGCATCCGTGCAAGCCACACTCATCTTGCTTATTTCAAGCCCACAGAAGCGAGCACTTTGGCCGCCGTTTGCGCATCGACAGGAAAGTAGCCATCGTCAATGACAATCTGCTGACCTTGCTTGCTGTAGATAAACTTGATGAACTCCGCTCGCAATGGCTCCATCTTCGTATTGGGCTTATGATTTACTGCCAAGAACAAGTACCGCGCCAGCGGATACTCGCCGCTGTAAGCATTTTCGACGGTCGGAGCGATCGCCTTGCCACCATCGATTTTTGAGAGCGGCACCGCTTTGACCGCCGCTGTCTTGTAGCCCAAGCCGCTGTACCCGATCGCAAACTTATTCTCGCCCACCGATTGCACCACGGTGGCGCTGCCCGCCTGCTCGTTGACGGTCTGAGTGAAATCGCCTTTGCCCAGCGCGACCTCTTTAAAGTAGCCGTAAGTGCCAGAGGCCGCGTTTCGGCCGAACAAGCTGATCCTGGCATCTTTGAAGTCACCTGTCAGCCCCACGTCTCCCCAAGTTGCAATTGCTTTGCTACCACCCAGTTTCCTAGTACTGGAAAAAATCGCGTCCACTTGCTGCAGTGACATCGATTCAATCGGGTTATCAAGATGAACGTAGATACCTAACAAATCGATGCTGGTTGGCAGCAGCGTCGGCTTGTAGCCAAACTTCTTTTCGAAGTCGCCGATCTCGCTGTCCTTAGGATCGCGGCTCATGGGCCCAAACGACGACGCACCTTCGATCAACGCTGGCATCGCGGTCGATGAACCTTGCCCTTCGACTTCCGCTCGCACCCCTTTGTAATACTCGCGGAACTTTTCAGTCCACTTTTGCAAAAGGTTGTTCATCGAATCCGAACCAACCGTTTTTAGTTGCCCGGAGACGCCAATAGTTGGTTTGTAAACCGGCAATTTCGGGTCCAGTTGCACTTGCCCCATCAACGGGCCAGACAAGAATATCGTCGCTGCCGATAGCAACAGTTTGCGAATCATAAAGGAATCTCACCTTGTTGAAACGTTCCGAACAGGGCAGCCTGTCTGCTACCCATCGCGAGAATTGCATGCTACGAAACATGCATTGTATTTCTCAACCTGTTATGGCTGACATTGTTCTTGGCCCAGGCCCGTTTGGCCATGGGAGAAAAGTTAAGGTTGTGTTAAGAAAGCACCAGCGGCCAGCCGCAATACGGAATATCTGCCGTTTTGAACAGTTTTTACTAGTTACACGCCACGATATTCTTTGACCCTGCGCACGAAAATAGCCTCCTATTCGCTTGGGATTTGCGATATCTGCACATCGTTATCTAGCTTTTTGCCTGGCCGCGAACGCCCTTGCTCAATCACGAAATTCAACTCAGCCAGCATCGCTCGGACCACCTCCGGCTGAACGACAGCGACATTCCTGGACTCGGCCGGGTCAGCTTCTAAATCATACAATTGCAACCCCGGCAACCCTTTGGCTTGAGCAGTGCCCGGACGCGGCTCGCTCCAACCGCCCGAATCGCCACATGCACACAACTTCCATCGGCCGCGAGTTATCGCAAACGAACCATTGATCGAATGGCACACCAACGATTCTCTAAGTTCCGCAGACGACTCGAGCCCCATCGCCTGAGCAAACGATATGCTGTCGGGCCCAGCGTCCTGAGCTACCTCCAATTGCAGACAATCTGCCAAGGTTGCCAGGGTGTCATTCAATCCAATTAAAGTGTCGGTAACTTGGCCAGATGCTATGCGAGCAGGCCAGAGCACCACCATCGGCACTCGATGCCCCCCCTCGAAGATATCCGCCTTCGTCCCGCGATAGATAAAACTTGGATTATGACCAAACTCAGCCAACCGGGCATAATCGGCTTCCGGCGAACAACCGTTGTCGCTGGTCACAATCACCAGCGTGTTGTCCGCGATCTGCAATTCCTGAAGGCACTGCATCAGCCTCCCAACGGCGGCATCGGTCTCCATCACAAAATCCGCGTAAGCGTTCACGTGACTTCTACCAACCCATTCCCGACTGGGAACAATGGGAGTATGCGGCGACGCGAACGGTATGTACGCAAAAAAGGGCTGCTGCTTGGCTTCTGACTGCGTCCTGATCCACTGGATCGCAACATCCGTAATCGTTGGCAAGACATCCACCGCATCAAATTCGGACGAAGCTGGACCGCGACGCGTACGCCGCTGGGGTTTGTCAATCGACATGGGAAAATCAGCGTCACGGTCCGGCAGCGACACGACTCGATCTTGATCAATGAAGCTGTAGGGAATCATGTCCAATGAAGCGCTGATCCCGAAGAAGCGGTCAAAGCCATGTTGTAAAGGCCCGTTGGCAATCGGCTGTTGATAATCAATCAACCAACCATCGCTGCCCTCTTCGATTTTGTCCGTGAACGCGCCATCGTCGTTTCGAGCCCAACTCATGCCCAAATGCCATTTTCCAAAACACCCCGTGCGATAACCAGCTTGTCGCAACATTTCGGCCACCGTCAACTGAGTATCCGAAATGAGCGGCGGACTTGCTCCACCCAATACTCCTTGTTGCAATCGTGTTCTCCAGCAGTACCTGCCTGTCAGCAAACCATAGCGCGTCGGCGTGCAAACCGATGAGGGAGAATGGGCATTGGTGAAGCGAATCCCTTTTGCAGCTAGTCCATCGATATGCGGCGTAGCAATCTTTGAATCGGGATTAAAGCATCGGACATCACCAATCCCCAAATCGTCACACAATATCAGAATTATATTGGGACGATCCATCGCCCAAAGCTGACTGGTTGCCAACACCTGACAGGCCAAAAAAACGATAATACCAATGGTTTTCATTAGATCGATCCTCGTGGTCAATGCCGAAACACTCTAGGAGAAGCTTTCACAAGATCCACTACGGTCCAAGGCTTCGACGGCGGGGGGAACATCCGGTAACGCCTCCATCATGGTCGTTGGACAAAGCGGCGTAAAGTAGAGACTGCAAGACAAACCCAAGACGACCAACTAGACTATCAAACATTAACCCATTTCCACCCACGTTCGCTTAATAGTCGGCAATTCACAAATAAGACATATGGCCAAAGTCGTAATCACCTCGGGACCAACGCGACAGTACTTAGACCCTGTTCGCTATTTAACGAATGCCTCTAGCGGTCAAATGGGGCGAGAGCTAGCCGTCCAAGGAATTAAACTAGGGCATGAAGTCACCATCGTTTCCGGTCCTGTCAATCTTGAATACCCCAAAGAAGCGAAAGTTGTCGATGTCGTGACCACGCAAGAGATGCTGCAAGCGACACGAGAGCACTTTCGAGACGCGACCGGTTTGATCGGAGTGGCGGCACCTTGCGATTACATGCCTCAAGTGATCCAATCGCATAAAATCCCCAAGACGGGCAACAATCTGATTTTGGAACTGGTTGAAACGCCCGACATTGTGGCTACGCTTGCCACCGAGAAGCATGAAAACCAATGGGTGGTAGGCTTTGCACTAGAGACCGAAGATCGCCGTCATCGAGCGATTGCAAAAATGCAACGCAAACGATGCAACCTGATGGTTTCTAATTCTGCTTCCGCGATCAACGCCACCGACACGGACATTGAGATCTTAAATGCGGATGGTATTCTGATTGAACACGTGCTGGGATCTAAACGAATCGCAGCCAAACGCATTTGGGCCGCTATCACCGACTATTGTGGTGTCAGTTGCGCTCGCGGTTAGCCAAATCTTTAATGGAAGCTTGTAAACGAAGTAGACGGTGAATCCCATCTGACCAACGAAGCTAAGCAGAACGATCAAAAGCGAGATCGTTACCTTGCACCTAGTATCTAGTAACCAAGACGGAATCAGGCACGCTGTCTAGAACACCAAAGCGGTGTCCGACGGGGGCAACCCCCAAACGCACATGCTCGCACGTCATGCTTTAGCGCACCAATCCAATTGCAACGTCTGGGCAAGAGAATGGGGGCAGGGGAATGGTCATGGAATCTATTCTACTGCCCTGATTCTCCTGCCATAAGAAATTCGGTCGCTCTTCGCGCACCAATCCTATTGCGAAGACTGGGCACAAGGCCCAGATGCGCTTCGATGCTTGCACCGCAGCGCGATTCAAATCCCACTGGCTTGCCCAGTGGATCGTTGGGTTTCTCGCTAGTCAACATCGCTCTTTAGCAAAGAACGGAAACATCTCCCGGACAAGCCGGGAGCATTTGAAAGACAGAAGACCAAGGCACATTATTCTGAGATCGCGAGCACTGAGCGACCGTTGGGCTTGCCCCAACGTGTCGCAAGAGGATTGGTGTGCTAAACATGCTGCCGCACGATTTTGCTGTCATCGACCACATCGCGCACGCTGCCCAAGTGATCGGTCAGCGGCCAGAGCGTCGTGCCAGCAGTACCGCTAGCCGGCATGAGCGTCAGTTTTGAAGTTAGCCAACGAGCCCGAATGAAACGGGAACAGCTCCTCCGGCCGGTTCGTCCGGCAGGAAGCAAAGTTTCCCCCGCGCCGCAAACGGATGGCTTAATGCTGGCCATCACCCTCCGCCGCCGCGATGAAAACTTCTCTTCCAGTTGGCAAGCCAACCGGGGAGAGGTGGGAGGTGTCGCTTAGCTAATCATAAAACTCTGGCTCTTGCTGGGCGAGCCAGCAAGGGGCGGCTAAACGGAAACATTAGATCCGACTGAGCGTGCCATTCAACGTTGGCCTGCGCCGCCTCCTGATCGGGATCGCAGAACCGCAATCGTGAGTCTCTGCTATAATCCGAAGCTCTCAGAACTAGGTCCGATTTCAAGCCCCCTTCATGCTTTAAGAAATACAACTCGACCGTGAACGATATTCCAGAAGGCAAGAACCAGAATTTGTGGCATTCGTTGCAGAATGGCTTCCAATGGCTAAATGATGTGAAGACGTTTTTGCGATATGTTCTCGGTATAGTATTGGGAATAGTTGGTGGCCTCTACTTGATCCTTACAACTTCTGGCCCATTCCGAATCATTGGCGTCGGATTGCTCTGTTACTCGGCATTGATCGTGCTGATGATCGCATTTCTCACAGGGTACATTGGGCAAGGAATCTATAAGAAGGGAGGGCAGTTGAAATGGGCATTTGTTTGCTTCTTAATGCCTATTCCGATCGCTATGTACTTGGAGTATACCATGCTTGGTACGCAGGAACCGAAGATCGCGGGGTTTCTGTTCTCCGCCATACCGTGCTGGTTGCTTGGGCTGTATCTAATAGCGTGGTGGGCCCTCGAAAAGCCGAGCAATGATTGATTTCTGAAACTCGTCGAATCCGCTCTCAGCAGGTCAGTCGCAGGCTACTGGATGGGTTGTTTCAACATTGTGATTCGATCTGGTGGATGCAGGACGATCTCGCAAAGGATTATGGGTTAATGCCTGTCTGCGCAAATTTGGTGATGCGATTGGTTAGGGAGCCAGACGAGGTTACCTACTCCATCGTGGGAAACAACTCGCCCGGTGAGCGAATCAACTGTCGCCGCAACTCGATCGCTTCGGCCGCCGCCGCTTGCGATGTTTGGGCCAAAACGTTGAGATGCCCCATCTTGCGACCAGGTCGTGGTTGCGACTTGCCGTAAAGATGCAAGACCGCATTGATGCCTTCATCGTAAACCCAGTACTGGCTGGTCGGAGACCCGCCGCCAGCTCCGTCTGCATCATAGGTTCGCTTCACCAAGCGATTGTACGCATCATATTCATAATCAACTTGCTTGGTGATCGAGCCACCGACGGAATTACGGAATTTGACCGATGTCAATCGATTGCGATGATCCCACTCGTAGTCCTGCACATGACCGTTGGAAGTCTGCGTTTTGCGAGTGCGATTGCCTTCATCATCGTACGCAAAAGTAAATCCTGGCATCGCCGTCGTGCGATTGTTACTGCTGGTGGTGTAACCGGTCATCGAACGAGAGCCGTTGGCATTGTAGGTGTAGCTTTCGTCGGTCTGGGACGAATGGTCCGCTGCTTTAAGCTGCCCCTGAGCATCGTATTCGAACTCCGAAAGACCTTCGATTGATGAATCAATACTGGTGAAGCGTGAAAGGCCGTCATACGTGTAATCGTATTCGGCTAGCACGGTACTACCTTGCTTATGCTCCAGATTGCTTAAGCGATTGATCGTATCAAAGGTAAAGGTCGTAGTTGCCACGGCGTTGGAGGTGCCTGTACTTTGGTAACGCTGAATCGAAGTCTGCTGGCCGAGTCGATTATAGCCGATCGTGACATGTTTTGCCGTCGATCTGAAAATTGTTGTAATTAAACTAGCTAGACTTGCTAAATCGATTGAATTCTCTTACTTATTCGTCAGAACCAATATGTCATCTACAGGAGAAACAATCGTTGCACAACTATCACCGAGGGACGTTGCACCAACTCCAGAAACAATCCCTATAACATTCCAAGTGTTATCGCCCTCCTGTCGCCATACAGGCGAGCCACTACAGCCTCGTGTCACTGCGGGGCATGCAAGGTACGTCCCGTTAGTGGTGAAAGGTAGTTTTAATGCGTGAACTGTGTCACTTGCAACGATCTCTTCAAAACAAAAGAGCTGCCGTTCAAGCGCCGATACGACAACTGCGTGTTGACCAGTTCGTGCGGGATCTGTGGTCAGCGGAACTGAAGCGTCCAGTAACAACTGAGAAATCGACGCAGAGTTATTTGCTTCGTCTATAACGAAAACGGCGACGTCAGAGTCATTGACTCGCCACTCCCCTTTGACCCTGACCTCGGTATAGTCCTCATAGTAGGAAGTCGACTTATTGCGGGAAGCGACGCCGATGCGTAGAAAGTCTTCCTTCTTTGAGAGAAGATGCCTGCATGTAACTACAAACATCTGTTGCTGAAGATGGACTACAAATCCATTGAGACATTCCTCAACAATATTAATCACAATATGATGCCTACGTAAAACATTAGCCCAGTCTGACTCTGCATTCCATTTCTTTGAAGCAACCATATTCTCAAAGTAATTCACAGCTAATGCTTGACCGCGAGTAATACTAGAACAAAATCCTTCGTCGATCGCGACATTAATCGTAATCGCAGATAGCAAAAGCTTTTTATCATTGTCTTCAATGACAATTGGTTGTCCTACTAATGCATCATGAGCGGTTGTGTATGTCGAAAGATAGTCGCCAGTTTGCATGTCAGGGCTGAATAATGTACACGACTCAGTGCACAATCCGGTCTTTAGTCGTACCGATACGGGCGTAACGACGAGTTGTTGCTGGCGTTGGTGCTTTAATTCCTCAGGAGCAAAACCACGGAAAGCTAAGCCAATGAGTACTTCGCTTAAAGAAGTGTCCAGTACAGTTAAATCAATCGCTGCGACCGATAATCCAAACTCTGTGTGATTCCAAGACAACTCTGGCATGAGTTTTGCAAACGACGTCAGCATCTGTTTTTCTGCGTTTCGTCCAAGTCGCAAAACCGAACTTTCACGTGACAATGATTTGCTTGGAATGAGCATTAGTAGATGATTTTCGTCGAGTCTTACAAGTGCTGCCAGATTACCATCGGTCAATTCAACTGGGGACGGGAGCGTCACCAACTGCGGATGGGTCAACTCTAAGTCTTGATCAAGGTGTGAACTTGAGTCTACGAAGCGATCGTTCTCAATGAGATCAAGTAAAGCCTTGCTCTTGACATAAAAACCAAGATTCCCTTTCGCGCCAATTAACATGCCTGCAAAGTTCTTAGACTCTGGATAAGTACCGTAGATCAATGGCGAACCAATGCAAGCTTGAGCGTTTTGCAGTTCGACTTCACCTAAGACCTGACTACCATTCCTGTCTCTATCAGTCTTGCGTGCACTATGGGTCATCAGTAACGGAAAATGGCCTTCCAGAAGCTGCGGGGTTTGAACGTTAAATCGCTCCATACCGGAACTGTCATCAAGAAATTGGTCAGGCCCACAGGCTATCTTTGCAATTTCAGCACATTCATTGGCTGATAAGTAATCATTTAAGCGAAGAGCTGAAATGCCATAAGGGAAAAATTTCCAGTTTTCACTTCGCAACTTTAGCGCGCGTGTGGAAACTGCATGCTTGTCTTTATCGTCCCGCGAAAAGAAAGAAAAAAGAACATTCCCTGTAAATGATTGGATGCCGGCTGATGGCGTTATTAAATACAAATGACCACCTGTGTCTGAAACCACCGTGACGTTGTTTTTCTCAACTGTACGGGTGATTTCACTATAACCCAAAATCATACCCGAAAAGCAGCCACTGCTATCGCCACCGTCACAATTGCATTGAGACAATAGCCATAACGGCATGGCAATCAGAACACTGGCTAGACTTACATAAGCAAAGTATAGATTATGCATCATTATTGTTGTAAAGATTGTTCAAATCCAAGGAGTTCAATAACCTTTAATTGATTACCCCTGCTGACTTCAATCAAGATAGGCGATGTGCGGATATTTAGTATAGTGTGAATCGCACGTTTAAGGTTCATGCTTGATAATGGCTTTAAATCTATCATGCCAACGCGTAGAATTTCGTCCCCTTTTTCTATACCGCTTAGCTGGGCGACAGAGAGAGGCAACAGGTCTGCTACGACCAGATAGGTTGAATCATTATTACTTTCAGCCCGAAATACCATTCCGTCAAAGTACGAATGGTCGCAAAAGATATCGATGGCGCGTGGTTTTAGTAAGACAGTTCCAGATCCAAAATCAATGATTGTTTTAAAGCGATTTAAAGCCAGCGGTCCAATTCGATCTAGAGTGCCGTCTACTTCAGCATAAAGTGACGATAGGGTTTCCCCGCCTATTACAGGATTTGCTAATTTGTACGTCGAGAAATCTTTGGCTCGACTGGGAGTTGAAACATGATCGACTTGCGATGGTGTTTTCTGTTTTAGTCGTTCGATCGTCCGCCGCGAGAGCTTTAAAGCGACGCTCATCTTTAAATCGATGTTTAGTTTTACAGTTTCGTTTCCGAGCTTTAGCACTACAGAAGGCACTGCGTACTGCCGTTCTTCTGCCGTTGACGCAAGATCAAGCGACAAAGACCCATTCGTTGGATCAAGTGTGAGCGTAAGAGCTCGTAGTGCATCGCGGTTTAACTCCCCACCAAATCTTTCCCACAGGTAGTCAGGATTTGGTGCTGGGTATACAAAGATTTCTTGAATTCGACCCATGTCTTTAAATAAGGCAAAGTCATTCTTTAGAGATCGTAATCCATTCAGGTCATGTCTCTTTGTATCGTTAAGCTGAATGCCGATTATTTCTGGAACACCCGATTGAAAGGTCGAAATGTGCTTACAATTCAGAAGCAAATCAACTTTTGTTTTATTTGAACTGCGAATTGATGGTAAACTTATATAAGGGAAGGGGGAGTCCACGCAATACTCTGCTTTCATAATGTGAGCGTTTGGTTGCTCGATTTCCTCAGCTTTCAAGCAAATCGCAATCAGAAAAATCATTAGGCACTTCCAGCTAGTGTTCACTCGCTCCCCCTGTTTTCTTTGCTATAGATTCCCTTGGCTCTCTTTCCAGTTCAAATGTTTCGTACCGCGGCGATTTCCAGATTAGGTCTTCCCAGCTATAGCGATATTGGCCTAGGTGGAAGATCCTCAACCTAGTGTCCGCATAAATCGGAACTCCCGAAGCGCGAACACGTTCACAAAAAGCGTAATCTTCACACAAGTAGATAGCGTCGCCTTGACTCTCAACAACAACCATTGGGAGAAAGTAAGGCGTTATTCTTAATCCGCTCAACGATTTGCAAAGCGGAAGTTGATGAAAGGATTCAACCCATTGGTACAGCCACTTCCTTACCAGCATCATTCCGCAACCAGCACTTTTAATCAACTGTGGTTCTGTACTAGAGCCCAGTTTGATATGCGAAACTCCACCACGGAAGTTTGCCGCGAAATCCAGAGCTGACTTTTTAACATAAATTCCACATAATAACCCAGGCTGTTCGAATTTTTTACTAAAATTCTCGATCGCGGCAGCCGATTGCTTTGTGTTCTCTGTTTTTTTCAGATCATTCCAAGTAATTGCCCGCAGATTATCAACTTGATCTGGGTCGAATTCTATATCACTGTCGATCCATAGCGTTTCAGAGAACCCTTGATCTAAAGCTCTAGTTGCAAGAAGGCATCTAGCATAATCAATAGCTGAGATTCCGAATTCTCGCCAAACAATATAGCCTCGTTTCTCAAGTTCCCTGAGGTTTTTTTCTACAGAGTGTTCAATTCTGTTGATATATGGTGTAATGACTACACATCTATCGTTGGTAAGCAAACTATATCCTCGTGATGATGCTAGATTTTTGACTTAGGGTGGACCAAAATGTCACTACTTTCCGATCGGAAGGCTGCCCTCTATTCCAAAACTAACTTCGGAATCGCCAGTCTCGTCAGTTTTAAATTTTCCATATCCCTTCAATTGTCCGTAACCTTCATTAGGTTTAAAGAGAAGCTGGAGATCGAAAATTGCGTACGATTTCGGTAGTTTCCAGTCGTTGCCATACTCGATTCCGAGTTTTAACTCTGGGCTTGGCTGATACTCTGCTCTTAAGACATAGTTTCCACCACCATTAGGTACATCGGTATAGAAATTGTTTACTCCCGAATAATTGTAGAATCGCCACGTATGTTCTAAATTGAGTTCGACTGAACTGTTGTCTGAACTTGGACTTAAATTAATGTCTACATCCGAACTTGGATTTGCTTCTTGACCTTGTAGTCCTAGTGGATCTGTTCTTGCCAGTATATTATTGTAAACATACCTCCTCAAATTCTCATCGCCGGCGGCGAAGCTGAGGGGATCTTCACTCAGCCATTGGCCGAGGGCAGAGTCGTACCAGCGGTAAAGGTTGTGCTGTAAATGGGTCACGTCATCTAACTGCTTGCCGGTGAAACCATAGATGAGATCTACTGCAGCGTTCGTCTCGCTGATCAGTGCTCCAAAAGCGTTGTACTTGCGATGATTGGCAATGGCGGTGATTCCGGTCGATTCATCGAAGTCGCCTATGTCGCGGATCGTGCCTAAATGATCGGACAAGGCCCATAACACATTACCGCCACTGCCCAGACTGGTGACTTGCTCGTCGGCAAGCAACTGGTCTACACGGTTGCTCCACAAATATCGATGCGCAAGATCGCTGGCTGCACTGCCATCAAACTGCAACACCGCGTTGATGCCTTCATCGTAGACCCAGTATTGCGAAGTCGGTGCCCCGCCGCCAGCGCCGTCAGCGTCATACGTCCGCTTCACCAAGCGATTGTACGCATCGTATTCATAGTCAACTTGCTTGGTGATCGAGCCACCGACCGAGTTACGGAATTTTACTGATGTCAATCGATTGCGATGATCCCATTCGTAATCCTCAACCTTGCTAGTCGCCGTTTCTGTCTTGCGCGTACGATTGCCTTCATCATCGTACGCAAAAGTGAATCCTGGCATCGCCGTCGTGCGGTTGTTACTGCTGGTGGTGTAACCGGTCATCGAACGAGAGCCGTTGGCATTATAGGTGTAGCTTTCGTCAGTCTGGGACGAATGGTCCGCTTCTTTAAGCTGCCCCTGAGCATCGTATTCGAACTCCGAAAGACCTTCGATTGATGAATCAATACTGGTGAAGCGTGACAGACCGTCATAGGTGTAATCGTATTCGGCTAGCACGGTACTACCTTGCTTATGCTCCAGATTGCTTAAGCGATTGATCACATCAAAGGTAAAGGTCGTAGTTGCCACGGCGTTGGAGGTGCCTGTACTTTGGTAACGTTGGATCGAAGTCTGCTGGCCCAGCCCATTATAGCCGATCGTGACATGTTTTGCTGTGACAGCGTTACCGCCCGATTGAGATTGTTGCACAATATCTACAAGTCGGTTGACCGCATCGAACTGGTAGGTGTTCTTAAAGTCTGCAGTGCTGCCAATCGTCGCGCTCAGTTGCGTGCGGTTATTGGCCGCATCGAAGACTTGAGCCAACGTCACCACGGGTGTTAAACCTGCGATGACATTTTCAATGCCGGTTGCTCGGCCCAGCGCATCGCGTGTGTACTCAATCGTGCTGCTAGGATCACTGACACTGACCAGTTCGCTAGCAGCGTTGTATTCTTTGGTAATCGTCCGATTCAGAGTGCCGTTGGTGGCATTGGCAGCGTCTCCGAAGATCTGCTCCATGGGTTGGTTGGTATGCGAGCCCGCGAAGGTGACGGTGAAGTTGCCGCTGGAACCGGTGACGGTCACTTGATCAATACCGTTCAGTGATTCCAAAGCCGATTCCACCGCCGCTGCATTGGCGTTGTGTGCCAGCGGTGCGGTCACTTCACCCCGGTATGCCAATCGCCACGTTCCGCCGCTGGCGTTGCTGAGTGTCAGTTGTTGGACTTCGCTAAAAACGCCCCCAGTCACATCGGTCGCTTGGACTGCTGTGGGCGAAGAATAGTAACCACCCGTGATGTTGCTGACGTTGATCGTCATTTGGCTGACATTGGTGGCAGCCAGTGCGCCTTGGAAAGTGACACGGTAGATGCGATCGCCTGTTCCATAGTCGGCTGGCAGCAGTTCTACGGCCACATCGCCGCTTCCGATATTGGATAGGGCTTCCAAGGCAGTCACCACCTGAGCGGCAGTCGCAGTAGCAGAAATTGCAGAGGTTGTTTGGCCGCTGTAGGTCAGCGTAAACGTCCCGCTCATGGTATCGCTGGCCGTCCAGCCAACGCGCTGGACTTCATTGAGGCTGCCACCTTGCGTGGTGGTGCTGACGGTCAAAGTAGGATTGGCAGAATTGGTGTACCATTTCTCATCGGTAACTCGATCCAGCCCATCGAAGACATATTGGATCGTGCGTCCGTTGCGATCCACAGTTCGCGTGAGGTTCCCGCTGACGTCGTAAACATAGCTCTTGGATTTCGAGAGGCTGTTGGTGTTGATGACCAAGCGATTCTGGCCATCGTAACCAAAATCGGTTTTGTTATTGGCCGGATCGGTCAGTGAGATCATGTTGCTGGCAGTATCATACGCATAATGAGTGTAGCCTCCGTTGGGATCAATTTTGGAAGTAACGCGTTTGGCTGGGTCGTAGTTGTAAGTCGTCGTTGGTCTTCCTAAAGGACCTGCCCCATCCGGATCGGGTTGAATCTCTTTCTTCAAGTTCCCATAGTAGTCATACTCAAAACTGGTCACGTTTCCATCGTCGTCTTCTTGGTCAATGACGCGCCCTTGTCCATCGCGCGTAAAAGTGATCGTGGCACCGTTTGCGTCTGTGACTTTCCACAGGCCCTGGTCATTGTATTGATTCGTGATGACCGGCGCTGAGAGAGGTCCGCCGCCGTCGGGATCAGGGCGTGTGATGGTCAACTGGCGCCCCATGTTGTCATAGGTGATTGCGGTCGTGCCATTATTGGGATCAATGGTCGCTACCACCCAGCCGACATCGTTGTACTGCTTTTCATAAACGGGAGCCGATAGGGGGCCACCGCCATCTGGGTCGGGCAGGGTGACGGTGAGCTCTCGTTGCTCGTCATCGTAGGTGAAACTGGTCACGCGTCCCAGCGGGTCGGTCATAGAAGTTCTGTCGCCGCGAGCGTTGTAGGCAAACTGCGACACCGGCGAACTGGCTGGTCCAGCTCCATCAGGGTCCTGGTCGGTGATCTTGGTTAGCCAGGAGCGGGAGTTATATTCAAAACTGGTAGTGCGATCGTAGCCATCAAAGGTACTGATTCTGCGACCGAGGTTATCATAAGCATGCTCAATGATTTGCCCGAACTGGCTGCCTGAACCGTCGGGATCTGGCATCTGCTCGGTTGCCAGTAATCCGCGAGAGTTGTAGGAGAAGCTCTTGGTGTTACCGCGTCCATCGGTTTCAGTCGCCAGTTCACCGGCGAGCGTGTAACTATAATAGACGGCACTGAAGATCGTGGGCTGGCTCGGGGATACCACGTAATCGTGTTGAATCCGGCTGGTGACGCGCCCGGCTGTATCATAGGCGATGACGGTGGGATTGAGCGTGGAATCCCAAAAGGCAATAAGCCGGTTGCGATTATCAAAGGAGAACATTTCATCGTTGCCGTATTGGGCCGGATCGCTTTTGGAGGTCAACCTTCCGTCGGCATCAAACGTATAGCTGCGTGAGCTGTTATAGTTGTTGCCGGGCACACTATTGGCGCTTCGCTGGCCAGTAGCGATGTAGGTTCTGGTATCCACAGGGCGATCTAACGGTCCAGCTCCGTCAGGATCAGGATAGGTAATCGAAGCGATCCAGCCACGGTTGTTATAGGCCGTGTCGGTTTCGTTGCCCAAGGCATCGGTTTGCTTGACGATTCTCGACATTGCGTCAAAGACAAACGTCGTCGCGTCGCTGGTCCGGTTGGTGATGCTGGTCTGGCGGCCCAAGTTGTCATAAACCAGTGTCGTCGTTTTGCTCAGCTCGTCGACCTGCGTGAGCATCTGGTTGGCGGTGTTGTACGTGAAGCTTTGCGTGCTGCTGTCGGGATTGGTAAGCGTGATCAAACGTCCGTTGGAATCATAAGCTAGACCATACACTGGCGCTGCCAAAGCCCCGGCTCCATCGGGATCTGGTTGCGTGATACTGATTGGTAGTCCGCGTGAGTTATAAGTGTAAGTCGTCACAAACCCGCCACCATCGGTGTGGGTGAGCATGTTCCCATAGCTATCGTAGGAATAGCTCTGGGTGCGACCAACAGCGTCGGTGGCGGTGAGCACACGGTTGAGGGTGGATGAAAAAGTCCACGTCTTGGTCCCAGAGGCAGGCTCTAGTGAAAAGACGCGATTGCCCTTTGAATCATAACCGGTGACGATTGCATCGACATCCAACGGGCCACTGCCGTCGGGATCAGGCAACTGCCGTACGTACTCTCGGCCGTCTTTATCCCGCAAAATGCTGGTGGTAAATCCCAGAGCGGTGATCGTCTCAGTTGTCATCCCCAAGGCGTCTGTTCGGAACTTCCATTTGTTGTTGCGTTCGTCAGTAATCTCGGCCTGAGCGTCGATGGCCTTCTTGACTACGTTGCCTGTAGTTCCCGTCGGTATGCCAATCGATTCGATGGCGAGAATGCCTCGCGTGTTGGAATCTGGATGGGTAATGGTTTGCAGTCGGCCATCAGTGCTGCGATACGCAAAACTAGTCGCTTGGCTAACCGCGTTGGTGCGTGAAGTTAGTTGGTTGGAACCATTATAACCAAACGCAAAAACAGGAGCCGCGATGGGACCAGCTCCATCGGGATCGGTAAGTGTGTAGGATGCCAGCTTGCCGCTGCTTATGCTCATTGCAGTGGAGCGACCGGAATAGTGGCTGATGCTGGTGATGTTGCCACTGGAATAACTAAAGCTTATGACGCGACTGTAGGGATCGGTGATGGTGCTTAAGCGATCCGACGCGTAGGCATAACTGATCGTGTTGCTGTTCAAGTCGATGCGCGAAGTGATCTTGCCTGCGGTGTCAAAGTTCGTTTCGTGGCCAAGTTTGTCGGTCAATGTGTAGGTGTTATCGCCATTCTTGACTAGGACTTGGCTTAGAAGATCGCCGCGAGCGGCCAGATAGGTAGAGCTGGGTTTTGGGAACCAAAGTGTATCGCCATTGCCTTTCACCAGCAGGGCTCCCACGCGTCCTGTGGCCGTTTGGTCATAGAGCCGATCCACGCCGTCGACGAACCAGCCGCGACCGAACTCTTGTGTGCTTGGAGTGGCCGATGCGGTCCTCCTGACGATCGCTTGCAGTCCATCAAAGTCCTGGGAAGAGCTGACACCACTAACGGTCGAGGTAATGCGTAGCGTGTAGGCATACATGCCTGTATCCAGTGATGAACCATCGGCTTGCAGGGCGATACGGAGGCTCTGGCCAGAGGTTAGACCGGAAGTGTCATAGTGATAAGTTGTACCTGAAACGCCATTGAAAATAAGCTCGGCAGAAAGAGCCGTTGGAACGGAAAGTCCTGGTGCTAATTGCGTATGGACGGTAATGATGGGCTTTTCGAGCGAATCGCTGCGGTAGACCAGATTCACGTCGGGTAGGATTTCTTCGTTGAGGATCAGAGCGCCCGAGGTCGGGTCGGCGGTGATATCGCCATCGCCACCAAAACCGCTGCTAGCGCCAGCGGAAACGATGGAAGATACGAACAGGTTATTACTATCGAGATTCTGTTTGGCCAGTAGTCTGGTGCCCACGGCGATTTGAACGGTGGCCAAGCCGCTGTCGCTGGTGCCATCGTTGACTTTGTACGTGAAACTATCGATGCCTGTGAAGCTGGTATTGGGTCGATAGGTGAAGGTGCCGTTGCTATTGAAGCTAATTAAAGAGCCGGAGCTTGGATTGGTGACAACGGAAGCTGCGAGCAACCCGCCATCGACATCGGCGTCATTGGCCAGCAGGTGGGCTGGGGATGAGGACGTTGTCACTACCAGATCGGTATTCATGGCAGTGAAGTAAGCATTGTCATCTTGGACAATCGGTGCTGCATTGAGCAGGTCCCGACGCTCGAGCCCTTCGAGCAAGGTTTTTCGCAGGACGTGTGTATTGGGAGATTGCCGCTGCGAGATAGAACGCTTGGCACGTTTCTTGAAGAGAGAGAGAGAGAGAGTAGGTAGCCGCATAGTGGAAGTTCCGAGTGGGAGAGGTGGATCGGTAACGCACACGTGTGATAGCATTGCGGCGAATTCGATCCCTTGATCGGTGTGACGAAGTGGAACGAAGCGTCGTTGGCGTTCGGTTTTAAAGGTCGCAAAACCGTGTGTCAACAAAATTCCGGAAAGTTTTCGGTAAATGCACCGGAATCTTCCGAAGTGCGTCATGCGAGATGACTCCAAACTTACCCATCCAGTGGCCTTCATTGAACGTCGCCAACTTTCACTTGCACGGCTACGTGCTGAACTGTGAGGATCGAGCCGAAGGGTCGGTAATACTGCAAGAGCTGAAACCTGGGGAAGAAGATTTAATGGTGAGCGTTCACGGCGTGGAGCAATGGTTGCGTCCTAGTGATAAGCAGCTTAATTTTTCGGCAAGGCCTCGCTAAAGAAGCGCAGCCAGTTGCCATGCATGAACAATTGCATGTCGTCTGCAGTATAACCTCGTTGCGCAAAGAGTCCTGGAAAAAGCTGCCGCACGATTTTGCTGTCATCGACCACATCGCGCACACTCCCCAAGTGATCTGTCAGCGGCCAGAGCGTGCTACCAGCAGTTCCGCTAGCCGATGTGGCACCGAACAGCGGACCATCAATGGTCAAGAACTGCTCGTCCGCCAATAGCATGTCGGCAATATCCGCAACCAAGTAACGATTCGATAACCGTAGATTTTGTGCACTGCCGACTCCATCGGTATCTCTGAATTGCAGCAGCGCATGGCCTTCACTGTAAAACCAGGCCGTCTCCGAATCAATTGTACGAACACACTTCAAACGCGAGTTCCTAGATGCCGGTGCGATTGGAAGTCAACATGGATATACAGGATGCACAGGATTGGAGCGATTTATCCTGATCATCCTGTCGATCGATGTTTACAATCAGCTTGCTGCCGCTTCGATCGCAAGCACCAGAACAGCCCCTCATCCCCAGCCCTTCTCCCCTGAAGACAGGGGCGAAGGGAGCCAGGGTCATGGGTGATGCCAATCCTCATGTCCACGCGATAGGTCACCGACACCAAGCGATTGCGATGATCCCAAGCCATCCTGCACACGCGCGGCCATCTCAAAGATCGAGCTAACTGGGCCAGAGTCCCCCTTCGCAACTTGAAGTCCATTTCGCTTTTACTCGGCGCGACATTGTCACAAATCCAGTCGCAGGCGGCGTCAGGACTACCACTTACTCCATCGTGGGAAACAACTCGCCCGGTGAGCGAATCAACTGTCGCCGCAACTCGATCGCTTCGGCCGCTGCCGCTTGCGATGTCTGAGCCAGAACGTTGAGATGCCCCATCTTACGACCGGGCCGTGGTTGGGACTTGCCGTAAAGATGCAGGAACGCGTTGGGCCGCGCAAAAGCCAACTCCCAATTCGGGCGGCCACTGCTCCAGATATCGCCCATCAAGTTCACCATCGCGACCGGCGACCGCAGGGATGTATCTCCTAAAGGCATACCCGTGATGGCTCGCAATTGCTGTTCGAATTGACTGGTGTAGCTGGCTTCCATCGTCAAATGCCCTGAGTTATGCGGGCGCGGCGCGACCTCGTTGATCAGCAGCTTTCCATCGGCCACAAAGAACTCGACACACAACAAACCGATCAACCCCAAATGTTCGGCTATGCCAATCGCAATCTCGGTCGCTTGCTGTTCCAACGTGGCCAACGATTCTGCCACCGGACATATCGATAGGTCAAGGATATGACGAACATGCGTATTGTGAATCAACGGATAAACTTTCACTTCGCCAGTCAAGCTGCGGGCAACGAGGATCGAGACTTCGTCGGAAAACGAGATCCGCTGCTCGGCAATCAAGTTGCTCGGTCCCAGCCGCGCAAGGGCTTCCATCGCTTCGGCCTGGTTATGAACACTTCGCTGACCCTTGCCATCGTAGCCCCAGTTGGCAGTCTTTAAAATGAGATCCCAGCCAAGTAATTCACCTGCCGTATTCAAATCCTCAGCATTGTCGACGCGATGGAATGGTGTCACCGGAAATCCTGCATTGCGCAGCGTCGACTTTTCTAAAATACGATTCTGGGAAGTCGCCAACACAAGTTCGCCAGGCCGCACCGGCGTGATCGACGCAGCTCGCTGGATAGCGACCAGCGGAATGTTCTCGAACTCCAGCGTGATCACATCGACCGATTTAGCAAAGACCTCGATGGCTTGCGGATCCTCCAACGAACGCGAAAGTGCTTGTGAAGTCACTTGCGTCGCCGGACTTTCACTTTCATCGGAAAAGATCGCCACGTGATAACCGTACCGCTGCGCGACCTGAGCGAACATGCGTCCGAGCTGTCCGCCACCCAGCACGCCTATCCGTGCACCCGGCCATAACGTTTTGTTTCCCATTGCGGGCAAAGTGTAGCTCCCGTGAAGTTGAATTGAGTTAAGTAAGTTTGGCGTTGGCTAGCACGGTCTCTTTTTGCCGCTGAGCATATTGCTCGACGGCAGTTGCTAAAACGGGGTCGTGGTTTGCCAAGATCTTCGCCGCCAGCAAGCCCGCATTCTTTGCCCCTGCAATTCCAATCGCCAACGTCCCAACAGGCACGCCGCCTGGCATCTGGACTATGCTCAGCAATGAATCGAGCCCGGACAATGCGGCCGATTTGACAGGCACACCCAACACGGGCAACCGCGTCAACGATGCAACCATGCCTGGCAAATGCGCTGCACCGCCCGCACCGGCAATGATGATTTGCAATCCGCGCCCAGCCGCACTTTTGGCGTACTCAAACATTCGCTCTGGAGTACGATGTGCCGACACAACTTCGGCTTCGTAAGTTATATTAAACTCGCGTAACACCTCGGCGGCATGCGACATGGTTTCCCAGTCAGACTGGCTGCCCATGATGATACCAACCAGCGGTTTTGCCAAAACAGTCATGTCATGCTCGCCCAGTAGAAGCGATCGTAATTAAGTAGCAAAGTCATCGTACGATGCTCGATTATGGTCATTGCGCGTCGACTTTAAAGGCTGAAGCATAGTTTTTTTGGACAAGTCATCAAGATGAGCAGTACGACCGAAAAAGAAGAATCGATCCTCCCTCCCCAAACCATGGCGAGGTTGGAACGCATGGAGTTGGTGACTCGCAAGGTCTTTCGAGGACGCATGAAGGGCGAACGACGCAGCAGCCGCAAAGGCCAAAGTGTCGAATTCGCGGACTTTCGCTCGTATGTGCCTGGCGATGACTTGCGATTTATCGACTGGAACCTCTTCGCTCGCATGGACCGGTTGTATATCAAGCTGTTCCTAGAAGAAGAAGACCTCCATATCTATTTCATTGTCGACGATTCCGCTTCCATGGATTTCGGCACGCCAACCAAATGGAAAGCCGCTCAAGCGTTAACCGCAGCGTTGGGTTATGTCGGTCTGTGCCGCGGCGACCGCGTCAGCCTTCAATCGTTCCAGCAACCGACGCCGGTAGTGCTACGCGGCCGCTCCAGTGCACATCGCTTGGTCAGTACACTGCAAGGTTTGCAGCCCAGTCCTAATCAACCAACGGTAGGAAGACTTGGGCTGCAAGAAGCCGTCAAGCAGTTCGTATCACGCGCCAAGAGTAAAGGCATTGTCGTGGTGCTGACAGACCTTATGGACAAGCAAGGCTATGAAGCCGCCTTACGAATGCTTGTAGCTCGCGATCTCGATGTGTTCTTGGTCCATATTCTCAGTCCCGAAGAAATCGAACCAGACATCAAAGGTGATCTGAAACTAGTTGATTGCGAAGACGAAGACGTTCGCGAAATCAGTGTTTCAGCCGCTTTGCTGCAGCGATATAAAGCGACCCTGAACGCATTTATTCAAGATGCCAAGAGCTTTTGCAATCGTCGCAGCATCAATTACATCTCGGCTCGCAGCGACCAGTCTGCCGACTACATGGTGCAACATTACTTGCGAGCTCGTGGCCTACTGAGATAAGAAATTCCATCTTCCAGCTTGTCTTGCAATTGACTCTTTCGGAGCCTCGCCGGCTCACGTCGTATCGCAGCCAGCCCAACGGTCCGCCGGACGAGTCAGCGGGATTTGGATCGCGCTGCTGCGGTGCAAACACCGATGCGAAGCAGGGCGTGGTACCCTTTCTTCGCAGTAAGATTGATGCGCTAAGAGCGACCGAATTTCTTATGGCAATAGAATCAGGGCAGGAGAATAGATTCCATGACCATTCTCCTGCCCCCATTCTCTTGCCCAATCTTCGCAATAGAATTGGTGTGCTAAGAACCTAGCACACCAATCCCGTTGCGACGCGTTGGGGCAAGCCCAACGGTCGCTAAGAACTTGAACGTGAGCTCACTTCGGCTCAATGCTTGCATTGCTACAGATTGAATTTGGAAATTTCGCCAAACTCAACTTGACCTGTAAACTCGATCCGAACTATCTTCCGGCCATCACATGACTGACTGCGACTTGGAAGTTACAGCCAGTCGTACTGAGGGATTAGAAATAAACGTTCGCATTGGGTGTTGAGCTTGAAGTTTCACAAGAACTTCTGGCCCAACAACGTGACCAAGCTCGCCATGGATGGCTGAGCCGAATCATGATGGCCCAATGCAAACAGTGTGGCCATGTGGGCACGGACGCCCACGAGCCCACTCTTATCAAAAATTGCTCCTGGTAATGTCGCTCGTAGTCCTCCGCCCCCCTGGGACTCGTTCACTACCAGGAGCTTTTTTTGTTTCTACACCGCTGGCCACGACCCACAAATACAATCAGCACCAAACGACAAGAAGCGAACGACGACTATCACAAGATAGACTGCCGGAACATCGGTCGCTTTCTCTGCGATATCACTAACTCAATTGGCGGGGGTTGGGTTGCTTTGCAAAATTACGGCAACAACCTAAGCGACCTTGTTACCGGCCTACGGCTTGCCCTTCGGACGAAAATGGGCGAGCATCGCGGGCAGAAAAAGCATGTCGCCCAACAACGCCGTGGTAATCGTCAACATCCCCATCGTCACAAATACTCGTGTCTCACGAGCTTGACTGCTGAGCGCTGTACTCAAACCAACGACCAAGACCAAAGTAGTGATCAGCAAAGCTGTCCCCACGCCGACAAACGCTCGACGAACAATCGCCCGAGCATCGCCGCCTTGAAACGATTCTTCCCGAAACCGCGTCAAAAAGTGAATCGTGTCATCAACCGCGATCCCCAAACAAACCGTAAACGCACAGACACTGACTAGCTCCAAATACTCTCCGGTGAGCACCAACAGACAAGCCGTCGCGGCCAACGGAAAGACATTGGGGATGATAGAAATAAGCCCCAATCGCAGACTGCGATAGACAATCGTCAGGACGACGAAAATTATCAACGCCGCACTACCCAAGCTGTAGCAAAGGTCCAGCATGATTCGATACAGATTCTTCCATCGCCACACCGCGTCGCCACTCAACGACAGTTTGAATTCCGGATGATCTGCCTCGATCTGGAGAAGCCCATCGCTGACGCGAGAAAACGTGTCGTTGTAAGTAGCGACACCTAGGTCTTGGACCCGAAAACGACATTCGGCATAACGATACTCGGGCGTATAAAAGGCTCGCTTCAAAGGGGGCGGCATCAGTTCCAGCATCGACATGCGAGTTTCAATCGGTCCATCACCTGGCAATGCTTGTATCAAGTTATAAATGGACAGCGGGTGGCCAATCAGAGGTTCTCCGATCAATAACTGATCGATTTTGCGCATAACCTGCCCTACCTCCGGTGCATCGGAAGAGATCTGATCAGACCAAGTTACCGAGATCGATCCGGTTTCCATGCCCTTCAGCTTTTCATCGATGGTTCGCAAGGCCACCACAGCTTCTTCATCGTCGGGCAACATGGTGGTCTTCTTTTCGTCGGCTCGCAAGGTGGACGCGATCAGCACCAGCACACCAGTGATGATGATGCCACTCCAAGCAAACGCACGTTGGTATTTGAGAACAAGATCGACGACAATCGACAGCTTTTCTAAATTGCGATCGATAAAATTCTTGCCATAACCTGTGGCCACCGACTGGCCGAACCGAGTCGCACACAATAGTGGGATGATGGTCAACGCCGCCAAGAGTGTAAAGATCACTCCGATGACACAGCACAAGCCAAATTCCTGAACAACTTTGTGATGCGCTAACATTAGCGATGCGAATCCAATACCAGTTGTCAGCGAGGTCAGAAAGCATGCGAAGCCGACTTCACGCAGCGCCATGCGTGCAGCTTCTAAACCCGATAAACCATCCGCACGCCGACGACGAATCTGCACCATCATGTGCACACCATCGGTAAAGCCAATCATCGCTAGAAGCACCGGCAAGACGGCTTCGTTGAATGGATTGTCATGCAGTTCCAGAATTCGCAGGCAACCCAGCGTCCAGTAGACGGCTACAATCGGAGCGAGCGCAACAATAATGACTGCCGAGATGCCTCGAAATAAAAACGCTGCAAAGACAATGATGACCGAGTAACCGATTAACTGATAGCGTATTTGATTGGTCTCGTGCGACTGGGCGGCCAGCATGCGCAGCGGAGCACCGCCAGTCACCGAAAATCGAATCTTCGCCGATGGATATTCCAATGCAGTCTGCTCGGCTGCTTGTTTGAGATTCTTGGTTCCGTCTCCTTCGTTGGATACCAGGAGCCAATCAATGTCGATCATGATCAGCATTAATGAACCGTCAGCAGACAGCAACTGGCCACCGATCAACGGATTTGCAATCGCCCGCTGCTTGGCCAGTTCAAATCGAGTAGCCGAGGCGTTCGAGTTGGGCAAAACGGGCTCTGCCAAATTGAACAGATTCAACGGCGGGGCATCTTCCAGCCACACCACCCGCATAACGTAAGGCAACTCTTTCAATCGGTCCACGACACTGCGCAACGCGGCAGCTCCGGCCGGTGTAAAGAAATCATCGCTTTGCGCCACCAAGATCACTTCGCCACTGGCATATCGAAAAGGCTCGACATCGGGTGGACGATCGAAAGCTTGCTGCGAAGTCGCTTCGGAGGGAATTGCCTGAGGCTGAGTGTACAGATAACGTGTCAGCCAGCCAGGGCGAAAATTGCCAATGGTCGCCAGAACAGTCAACGCGATGACCAGCAACCAAGCAGTCTTGCGAAACGTCAAAATTTTCGCAACAGCCGATGAGAATGCGCGTTCCTCAATGGTTCGACAAGATACCTCGCTCAAGTTGCCACCTTATTGGTTCAACTCGACGTAGCGAGTCATTTCCTCTTCATCGATGAATTCATCGTGATTGACGTCGATGCGAGGAAAGACGTGGAACGCGAACTCCGAAGGCACTTCGCGTTTGGATATACGACCATCACCGTCTTTATCGAGCGCTTGCATCCGTTCAGCGACGCGCTGCTTCACTCGGGCGGCTCGTGTCGCTTGCCAATCGTTGTTGGGCATGGCAACTGTGGATGAATGCGTGGGCTTTTGTTTTTCTATCGGCTGAGCCACCGCAAAAAAGACCACGGCCATTTCTTCCCAAGTTTGATCGCCCCACATGACATACTGCGATGGGTCAGGATTCACAAAATTAGATTCGCTATTATCAAAGCTGGCGGTAAAACGAACGTCGTGCAGAGTACTCAAATCGATTGGTTGAGGGTAAATGTAATTGTGTTGCCAATTAAAATCATAATGAGGGACGTTCAGCAACATTTGTTGGCCATGATCGGTACTGGCGACCACTTGAAAACTCTTTCCACGCACGTGCATATGGGGCGAGAGCGAGAGCAGTTTGCCTGAAGCTGGCATGCGATGCACCGTGCCTTCGATTTGATGATTGGCAGCGTAAGGCGGTATCTCGAAATTCTGCTGCAATCCCGCAACCGAGTAAACTTGGTGGCTCACCTGTGATGGATCCGCATAATGCAGTTCGATGGTGGAACAGTCAAATTGCTCGACGCCATTGGGGGTGTAGTGCATTTGAAAGACAAAGCGTGAGCCAGCAGCAATCCGCTGAGCATAACCTGCGGGCAGTTCAGCGGTCATTTGTCCTGGCACGTACGCTGCCAACAAGCCGATGTTTCGAAAGTCTTCATCATCAGGCGGACGTACAAACACGATGATATGGTGAACTACGGATCGATTGCCGGGTAGGACTTCAGCCAGCCGCACCCATTTATCTTCTTTTAATCCCGGGTCAACGACGAAGTATTGATAATCTACCGTTCCATCGGCAGGGACCTTGAACGGTTGCTGGTTCATCTGCACCCGCAAATCTGGTTCGTTCTTTGCGGCTGGTGTTGGCGCTGCTGACTCATCGATTTTCGTTGTTGCATCGCCATAAGGCATACCGCTGGCAACCCATTGTTCCAAAATCACTTTTTCATCGTTGGGCATAGCACGCGCGTTGGCGAAATCGACCGAATCGTCGGCGTGCCAAGGTGGCATCCGATGCTGCTGGACGACTTCGATGATCATATCACCCCATCCGACCACTTCTTCATAGTCCGTTAACGAGAAAGGGCCAATCTCACCAGCGCGATGGCATTCCACGCATCGTTGCTGAAGAATCGAATGGACCTGTCCGGTATAAGTGATTGAGCTATTGAGGTCTGTCTTTTTGCGATAAGTGATCTTGCAGCCAAACGGCTCGGTCTTAGCAGCAAAGTTGAATCGTCCAGCGAGCAGCGCGTCGATTGCCTCTTTCAAATCATGAGATTTCGCTTCTTCACGAACCAACCCCGGCATGTATTGATCATCGACGCGACCTTGGTAACGAATCGCGCCTTGCCGATCGATCACGTAGACCTGCGGATTGCGAGTCGCGGCAAGCTGTCTGGCTACCGACTGGTCTTGGTCTTTTAAGATCGGCATGGAAAGCTTCAATTCGTTTCGAAACGCTTTGAGGTCCTGCAGCGAGTCTTGGTCGTTGGAGTTAATCGCAAGCACGGCTACACGCTTGGCATCCCAGGTTGCTTTCATGGATTCCAAACGTGCCATGTAGAATCGTGACAATGGGCATTCGGTCGCAAAAAAGCAGATGACGGTTAAATCAACTTGGCCATCAACGATCGATTGGGCCGATCCATCTATCGACAACAGCGATTTCATGTCGATGGAGTCTGGCCGTCGACTGAGTGAATCGCTGGCGGATATTGAGGTGGGTTCGACCTGCTTTTCCACTTGCGCCTGCGCCACCGAATGTGCCAGCAAGCTTAACAGGATGGCCATAAATATTGGATGAAGAGAATTACGCATGGGAGTCGTTGTTCAGATCTTGGCATGGAAGGTCATGCAGGAAATACTTTCCAGCTCCAACCGTTTGCTCAAATCATAACGATCTTTCCTGGCCAGAGAGGTAGCAAAGCTGAACATCGCCGCGAAAAAGCCGCTAAAATATGCTTCAAAAACGCGGACGCCTGCGGGTTAACGATACCGTTCAATTATTGTTCGTAGTACCAGATTTAGCCGGACACGCTTGCGGAAAACTCAAACGAATTCCGCCTAAAGGCGGGACTACGAACAACCGTACCCGCTTCCTTGAACGATACTGCGGCCACTCGCAAGACCGTTGACTAAACTTATAAAACTTTCGCGAGTAAATTCATGACTGCAACTTCCGCGATGCGATTGCCAGCAATCACACTGTTTGTGCTGCTGGCTGGACTAGTCTCCATTGTCCATGCAGAGCCATTCAATGCCGATCTTTTCAAACGCGAGAACTTGATCGCATGGTGCATCGTACCCTTCGATGCCGAAAAGCGTTCGCCGCAAGCTCGCGCTCAAATGCTGAACGAACTAGGCTTGCAACATTTTGCTTACGACTACCGCCCTGAACATGTTCCTACCTTTGAAGAGGAAATTAAACAGCTTAAGGACCATCACATCGAACTGACTGCTTGGTGGTTTCCAACAACGCTGAACGAAGAAGCTAAGCTCATTCTGTCTCTGTTGAAAAAGCACAATGTGGCCACACAACTATGGGTCATGGGCGGCGGCGATGCAGGATTGTCAGGTGACGCTGAAGAAGAGTTTATCCAATCCGAACTTAAACGATTGCGGCCGATTGCAGCGGCGGCCGCGGAAGCGAATTGTACCGTGGGGTTTTATAATCACGGCGGCTGGTTCGGCGACCCTCGCAATCAAGTCAAGCTGATCGAGCGACTGGACATGCCCAACATCGGCATCGTATACAACTTGCATCATGCTCACGATCAAGTCGAGCAGCTTCAGGAGATCTTACAAGCAATTAAGCCTTACCTGTACGCGATCAATCTCAACGGCATGCAAGTCAACGGAGATAAAATCGGCGCTAAAATTCTGCCGATCGGCGCAGGTGAACTGGATCTGCATTTGATGAAGATCATCGGCGAGTCAGGGTATACTGGTCGCATCGGTATCCTTAACCATACCGATCAAGATGCGAAGGCTCGCTTGGAAGATAACTTGTCTGGATTAAACTGGATCGTAAATCAATTACAACAAAAACCTACCGAAAGGCCGCGTTGGAGATCATTCCCATAGCGGCAGTCAAAAATGAATAAGTTCCTTCCGTTACTGCTGCTCTATGTTTTTTCGATTCCAGTCAATCAGGTCAAAAGTCAGTCCATCGCGGACAAAATCGCTCAAGCGGAATCGTTGGACGATAGATGGAATCAACCGCTGTACCGTGATGCAATTGAGCTGCAATGGTTAGACGACGAAGAACGGTTCGCTTGGTATTCTGTGAGAATTAGTGAAACCGAGCTGGACTATGTACTCGTCGATACCGAGCGAAAACTCCGCGAGCTAATCCTAACACCCGAAGAGCTTCTTCCACGGTTGAATCAGCAACTTGGAAGCGACCATCAGGGGTTGCCTGAGCTGAGTGGCATGGCTTTAACGCAAGATGCACGTCATTTCACATTTGCAGTATTTGATCGACGATGGTCTTGGGATCGAGTGGATAAGACATTGCTGGAATTGACATCGGAAGCTGCAGCTACTGGGCAAGTTGGTTTAGAGCCGCTGAAGCGTTGGCGCAATTCGCGAAACAGTAGCCGTGATTCAGGCATTCGATTTGACAATCAACTCCCACAACCGGTACGACTGCTGTGGGTTGATCCTTCGGGCAACAAAGTGGCCTATGGTGAAGTTGCTGCGGCGAGCCAACGCGAGCAGCATACATTTGAAGGCCACGTGTGGCTGGTGGAAGACTTGCAAGGCAACTCCCTGGCCATGTTCCAAGCGACTCATCGCAGCGATAACGCGGTGATCCACGCAAACTTGCCGACAGTTCCGAAGCGTCCTTCGCGATCGCAACGAAATCAACGCAGCGCACAACACCTCTCGCCCGACGGTCGCTTGGAAGTCACGCTCGATCAACGCAATGTCACCGTCGTCAATGTGGAATCAAAGGACACCTGGATTGCAACCACCGATGGCAATGCTACCGATGGCTTTGATGGCCCTGTATGGTGGTCGCCTAGTTCGCAACACTTCGTTGTCTTTCGCCGTGCAGTTGGTGATCGACGCCAAGTTACCTTAGTAGAATCGTCGCCCAAGGATCAACTGCAACCCAAACTGCATACGTTCGATTACGCCAAACCGGGTGATAAACTTGATCAGTTACAGCCCTATTTGTTTGATGTGGAATCGAAGTCGGCAAAACCGATTCCGACAGAAAGCTTTGAAAATCAATTTGATTTGCAAGGACGTGGATGGAACTCTGAGGGAACGGAGTTTCGGTTTGAATTCAATCAACGTGGGCATCAAGTTTTCCGAGTTCTCGCGCTGGACACCCATGGCGCGGTCCGCACACTGATCGAGGAAACGTCGACGACTTTTTTCTGCTATTCGCAGAAGCACTATCTGGAATTCCTGGACGATCGCCAGCAAGCGATTTGGATGAGCGAACGCGATGGCCACAACCATTTGTATCTGTACGACCTGAAGACCGGCGAAGTCATCAGGCAGTTGACTCAAGGTTCCTGGGTAGTCCGTTCGGTAGAACGTGTGGATCGAGAGCAGAATCAAATTTGGTTAGTGGTCAGTGGGATGGACCCTGATCAAGACCCCTACTTTCGGCATCTTGTGAGGGTCGATCTGGAAACAGGATCGCTTGTGCGATTGACGCATGGCAATGGAGACCACCAGTGGAGCTTTTCTCCCAATGGTCGCTGGTTGATTGATCGTTTCAGTCGAATCGATACTGCGACCCAGTCTGTGCTGATCGACGCCCAGTCGGGAGAGTTCGCAACGGTGTTGGAGACGACTGACGATTCGAGGCTGCGTCGCCAAGGCTGGAAACCGGCGGAACCCTTTGTTACGAAAGGCCGTGACGGGCAAACGGATATCTTTGGCATCATCGTGCGGCCAAGTGATTTTAAAGAGAGTCGAAGATATCCGGTGTTGGAATACATCTATGCGGGGCCTCATGATTCTTTTGTGCCGAAGCGATTTGGGCGCAATCGCCTGTTAGAGAAATTCGCGGAGCTTGGCTTTATCGTTGTTCAGATCGATGGCATGGGAACATCGAATCGCAGTAAAGCTTTTCATGATGTGTGCTGGAAGAACTTAGGCGATAGTGGCTTCCCAGATCGCATCGCTTGGCTGAAGGCCGCTGAGCAGAAGTACCCCAACTTTGACTTAAGTGGCGGAGTGGGTATTTGGGGTGGATCCGCCGGAGGGCAGAGTGCCTTGCGAGCGTTGTTGGCTCATGGTGATTTTTATACCGCTGCGGCTGCAGACTGTGGTTGTCATGACAATCGCATGGATAAGATTTGGTGGAATGAGCAATGGATGGGTTGGCCGGTGGGCGAGCATTACGCCGACCAATCCAATGTGAGCAATGCAGCCAAGCTTAAGGGTCGTTTGCTGTTAACGGTGGGAGAGCTGGATCGCAATGTCGATCCTGCTTCGACGATGCAAGTGGCAGCGGCATTGATACAGGCCAAGAAAGACTTTGAGTTGATTGTATTTCCTGGCGCAGGCCATGGCATTGGTAGTTCGCCCTATGGTCAGCGGCGAACCATGGACTTCTTCTTGCGCTGGGCGAATAAGTAAGTTTCCTTCCTGACGGCAATAGACTACAAAGTGCAAGATGTCGGAAGCGAACAACGGTCAAGCTTTTGTACAGATTACAGGACTTGCATTTGCTTTGTCGCGCGGAGGCGAGGAGGAAATCCTGTATCTCAAGTGCACCCCTCTGCGTTCTCCGCGTGAGCCATTCTTGTTAATCACGATCAAATAGATCGGGATTGAAAGCGCGTAGGAAGCGGCGGCCTTTGTAAATGGAGTACGCTTCAAAGGCTCCGACAGGACGAGCACGACCGGTGGCTGGGTACCATAGGACTTCACTGCCGTCGGAGACCACGACGCCTTCGACGCTGCTGTGAGTTGCTGATGCAATCAACACCGATTCGCCCATGAAGCTACCCAAGAATTCCGCCTGCACGTCGCCATACCCAGTCCGCTGCAACGACTCGATAATGCTGGTGGCGATGTTCAGTTGCGAGAGGTTAAATTCGCTGCGCGCGATTTCGAAGATCTCCGGATGTTCCGCATGCCAACCCGCAAACGCAGCATAGATGTCTAACTCGGGCAGTTCTGCCATGTCCGCCGAGAATGCATGCGTCAGCGGACCGGCGATGCCGATGTTCGAATACTGGCCATTGGCCAGCGGATAGACAAATCGAAAGAGGTAACATGTCTGCGGTTCGGTATAGCCGGGCCACATCATGATTCGCTGGTCAATCAATTCTATATGATGCGGTGCGATACCAAAGTTTTCTGGCAAAGCTAACCACACCGCCAACAATGCTTCTGCTTTCGATAACTCGGTGCGCCACGTATCTTCGATGTCGTCCAAGAAGTCCAACTCTTCGGCATAATGCAGGACGCGAAGCCGCGCCATCGGCTCGGCCGCCAGGTCAATTAGTAGCTTCTTGCCGCGATCATCTCCCAGTCGAGTTAGAGCCGCCGCAGCCTCGCAAGCGATGCGACGGTGCCGCAGATTGGCAGCTTGGTACAGCGTCTCGACTGCTTCTTCGGCTTGCATTAGCCCAAGCGTGTCGCTCAAAGCGATGCACAGGGCAACCGATTCGTCCAGGATGCGTTGGATCAGTCGGATGTCGCTGCCAAAGCTGGTGGGGTCCGACTCCAGTTTGGACAGTCGCGATACTACGGCCGATAGCAGTGAATTCAATCGCTCGCGAAACGGTGCCGCCGGATGCTCAATATCCGCCTCATGCCGCATGGCCCAGTTCGCCAGATCAAGCACCGAGGCGATCGTCGTCGGATGCTCCAAGGCCGCCAGGAGATCGGGAAACAGATCGTCAGACTTCCAGTCGCTGCGGCGAGTCAAGGTTTCGACGCTTGATACCGCAGCGCGGTAGTGAGCGGGCGGGGCAGCCACCAGCAACTGGCCCCAAACCCGCACAGCCTCCAGGCTGGGCAGAGTCAGAATCGTCCTCAAAATCCGCTCTTCGGATTGGAAGGCATGGAACGGTTGCAGCGTCCTGTACAACTCGCTCCAGTCCTGCAAGATGGCAGTGCACAGTTCTTGCAGATGACCAACATCCGTCGACTTGGAATGACGCAGCTTGTGCAAAAACTGCTGAATCCAAACCGCAAGATTGTCGACGACTTGGTCCACACGGCGGGCCGTTAGCTCAATATCGCGACTTTCCGCAAAATATTCTTGCAGAAACTCGGGCAACTGGCGCAGCAGGTGGACGGGCCATTCTAATTCCGAGGGCGCAGCCAACCGACCAGTGGGTGGCAATTCTTCCTGACGCAGCGCCGCAGCTTGTAATTCCTTTTCATCTGGGGCTCCGATCCATAAAAACGTTTCTTCCAGCCAACCGTCGACAGGTTCCATGTGGTTCTCGATTTGCAAGGTGATTTCCGTAGCTTGTAAGCTGTTTTGCTCTAGTTCGCTTAGGTTTTAAGGCGTTTTGATGGGCTGGGGCGAATTGACCAACGACCAATGCGCAGATAACGTATGGGTAATGAGACAACAAACAATGAGTAGTGATCCAACAATCGTGATAGAGGAAGTTTTGCAAAAGGACAACTTAGATCAAGATGGCGTTGATCAATTTGATCAGATGGATCTGTCCCCCATCATGCTCCGGGCGTTAAAAAAAGCGGGCTACGTCGATCCCAGCCCTATTCAAGCACGCGTTATTCCCAAAGCGCTTGAAGGCTTTGATATTCTGGGGCAAGCGCGTACTGGGACCGGAAAGACCGCTTCGTACGCAATTCCAATTTTGGATCAATTGGACCCACTGAGCTACTCGCGGAACCCCCAAGCGTTGATACTTGTGCCAACACGAGAACTGGCAACGCAAGTGACCGACGAATTTGTGAAGCTGGCCGAAGGCGTCCCCACCAGCGTGGTAGAACTGGCCGGCGGCAAGCCAATGGACCGACAACTAAAACAATTAAAGAACGGTGCCCAAGTGGCCGTCGGGACCCCCGGTCGCGTTATCGACCACATGCGACGTGGGTCTTTGGTCATGTCCAACCTCTGGTGCGTGGTTCTCGATGAAGCCGACCGTATGCTGGATATCGGTTTTCGCCCGGACATCGAGCGGATTCTGCGAAACTGCCCAACCAATCGCCAGACGCTGCTACTGAGCGCGACATTTGACGAAGAGATCCGCGAGTTGACGAAGAAGTATCTGTTTGAGCCGGTACATATCGATTGCTCCAGCCGCAACATGTCCGTCGACACGATCGCTCAGCGTTATATCACCTGCGAATCGCATCAGAAGTATGACTTATTGATCAAGCTGTTGCAGCGCGAGCAACCGCCGCAAGCGATCATCTTCTGCAGGACGAAACTTGGAACGGCGAGACTGCATCGCAAGCTGGAGGAATCCTTGGCAGAAGATCCTGTCTTGAAGACAAAACGCGTCGAAACGATTCATGGCAACATGTCCCAGCCGCAGCGTGACCGCGTGTTCGCTCGACTGCGCAGCGGAACAATTGACCTCTTGGTAGCCACCGATGTGGTGGGACGCGGAATCGATGTATCGACCATCTCGCACATTATCAACTTTGATTTGCCACAAGACTGCGATGATTACGTCCATCGCGTCGGGCGAACTGGTCGTATGGGACGCGAAGGCATCGCCTTTTCGTTCGTGAGCCGTGACGACGGAGTGCTGCTGACCGATATCGAACAACGCATTAATCGCTTGTTGGACAAAGATGAATTGTCGCTGCCGGTACTGGGCAGCGGGAAACGACTGGCGGCCAGCGAAGCGGCGGCGGCGGCATCGGCTGAAGCAGCCGTGAAGGCAGCTAAGCCGACGTTGTTCAAGACTCGACGACGCGTCACACGTCGACGATAAGTTGTAAATATCGTTTAACCGCGTGCCCATCGGGCCGCGTTGATATCACTGATGCACGCACGCGGGGCGATGCCAGTGCGGTTGAACGAAGTTCTTTCGTAGGCCGGTAACCAGCAAAGCGATCTAAGCGCCGGAACATCGATCGCTGAAGGTTAGTAAACGTCGCTGGTTTATAGCGTGGTTACTTGATTAGCTTTGCGCAGTTCCGGCAATGGCAGAGCGACCTTGTTGCCGTTCTACAAGACCAACGCGTGCGGCTAAAAGAGACGATGCGAAATCAATGGGCGGGTGAGCGTTGAGATGGCGTTCCCTCCCCGGTCGCTCGTGTTACTCGCGTCCGACCCTCCCAAACGGGAGGGTGAAGAATCCGCGTACGCCTACGGCTGACGGTTAAACGAAGAACAGCAGTAGGCCGGTAACCAGCAAAGCGATCTCAGCGCCGGAACAACGGTCGCTGAAGGTTAGTAAACGTCGCTGGTTTATAGCGTGGTTACTTGATTAGCTTTGCGCAGTTCCGGCAATGGCAGAGCGACCTTGTTGCCGGCCTACAAGACCAACGCGTGCGGCTAAAAGAGACGATGCGAAATCAATGGGCAGGTGAGCGTTGAGATGGCGTTCCCTCCCCGGACGCTCGTGTTACTCGCGTCCGACCCTCCCAAACGGGAGGGTGAAGAATCCGCGTACGCCTACGGCTGACGGTTAAACGAAGAGGCCCGCTAGCGATTCACTAAATGCTACTTGGCGGTTAGGACGCGTTGCAATTCTTGCAAGCTCGTTAAGCCCAACGCGACGGCCAGGATGCCCTCTTCTTGCAAACCAAGGTGCCCATTCTGCTTGGCGAACTGACGGATCTGGTCCGGCTGGCTAGCGAACTTGAGCACCGCTTTGCGGAAGTTGTCGTCGATGACCAAAAACTCAAAAATCGCCACTCGACCAAGATAACCACGACCTCCGCAGTGCGCACAGGGCACGATCGGATTGCCCTTTTCATCGACGCGCTTGTCCGGCGGAGGCAGAACAAAGGGCTGATAGAGTTTGGAGACTCTGCCAGGCGGAATCCCAAGCTTCTGTAACATCTGCGGCGTCGGCGCGAAGGGTTGCTTGCAATGGTCGCACAAGCGTCGCACCAACCGTTGGTTCAATACCCCATGCAGCTTCATCAAAATCTCTTTGGCATGGCCGCGGTGGGCGGTGAGCAACTGCAGGACCGCGTCGACGGTGCCATTTGAGACCAGCTTGGTCACAATATGCTTCTCAGGACCTGTGATCTGCTCCAACAACGCCTTGACGACTTGATCGTCGTACAATCGCGGCATCACGAAAACGTCAGGTTGCTTAAGCAGCACGTAATTGAGTCGATCGATCGGCTTTTCGCCTTCGTCAGTCTTGATCTTGTGCTGCGTCACGTTGATCATTTCGGGGTCGGGATCAGCGCCATCTTCTAAAGAGACCCAGTCGCGAACAAATTTATCAGCCGTTTCCAACGCGACTCGCCACGTCGTCGGCAAGCCATGGCCGGCAGGAGCGGAAATCACCACAATACCGCCGGTGCCGTTGATGACTCCCCGGAATTGCTCTCGCATCGAATCGCGCATGCCCAGCTCTTCCATCGTTTTGAGCGTCGGCTTTTTGGTCTCGAAAGTGATCAACACTCGCTCGCCAGCGTTCACGCCTTGCGACGTACACTCGACAATCCAGTCGATTTTATTGGACAAGATCCCCATCGAGCCATTTTGCCTAGCACGACGTTCGTTCGGGTTCATGCCAAAGAGTTTTTTGAACACCACCAAGGCCGCGTCGCCAGTCGGGCGATCCATCGGAGGGTTATTTTCCCAAACGCCGTCGACTCGAAATCGAACTGCCGTTGCGTTGGCCGAAAAGTCCATCAAAATTCGATCGGCTCGGGACAACAACGCGGTGCCTAACAGGCCAAGTGCAGTTGGGTATCCGGGCAATTGGCGGCTAGCGACCAAGACCCCTTGCGCCTCATTCTTGGGATAGGCCGATAGTTTGAGGTCCAGCGTGGGCAACACGGGCCCATCATTGTTGCTGGTGTTGGTATTGCTGGTGTTTTTGCGTCGTAGAAGTGCCATGAATTTTGATATTGATGAGGTGGAATTTTTATACAGTGGCAGGCAAGCTCCGCCGTGCCGTCTGCCTGCGTTTTTGTGGCGGCACACGGAGTGTGCCTACTACTTTGGGTTGGCTTAAATGATACCAGGTTGCGAAACGTTGATACCTTTGAGCGACATCTTGAGTGCTTCGGGGTTCGGGGCGACTTCGAACGCTGTTGGGCGGTCGATCAACCCATCGTCAATCAACTGCTTGAGACTCATTGTAAAGTCCTGCATGCCATCGGCCGCACCGATCCGAATCGCGTCGGCCAACTTTTCATCCTTGCCTTCCAGAACCAGTTTTTTGATCATTGGGCTAAACGACATGACTTCGCAAGTCGGTACGCGTGAGACGCCTTCCTTGATCGATTTGAGTAGTTTCTGCGCGATGATGCCCTTCATGTTAAAGGCCATCGCATTGCGGATCGCGGTATGCATCTCTTCGGGGAACAAGTCCAAGATACGGCCAATCGTGGTCGGAGCACTGGAGGCGTGGATAGTACCGAAAACCAAGTGACCTGTTTCTGCCGCATGGATCGCGGTCATAAAGGTCTCTTGGTCACGCATTTCACCGACCAAGATAATGTCCGGGTCTTCGCGAACAGCGTGCTTCATCGCAATCTCAAAGTCTTTGACGTCCACGCCGACTTCCCGTTGGTTGATCAAGCACTTATCTTCGCTGTAAACGAATTCGATGGGATCTTCTAGCGTGAGAATGTGTTTGCGATAGTTGCGGTTAATCCAGTTCAACATTGACGCGATCGTGGTACTTTTGCCCGAACCAGTCACACCAGCGAGTAACACCATCCCTTGGTCGAACTTGCAGAAGCTCTCCATCACCGGTGGCAGATAGAGCCCTTCGAAGTTTGGGATGAAGTTATTGATACGACGAGCGACTAAGCCTGGGCGACCAAGCTGCTTGAGCATGTTGACGCGGAATCGCCAGTTCTCGCCTTCGACTTCAACGGTGTACGAAAAGTCCGCGCCGCCTTCTTCTTCAAAAATACGTCGGTTGCGTTCATCCAGCATGGGGATCAACAAACGCACCATCTCTTCGACATCAATGGCCGGTCGATTCAGCGGACGCAGGTCCCCTTTGACACGAACGATTGGCGGAGATCCGACTTTCAAGTGCAAATCGCTGGCCTCGGTCTTCACCGCAGCACGAAATAGTTTATCGACCTCCAGTTCCTTTTTGGTCTGGAGCAATTGACTGGCCAGACGGTCGGCGGCGGAAATTTGCGGACGAGATGCCTCGATTGTTGCCATTGGTTAGCTTCTACTCCGTGAACGCGAAAGGATAGATAAACGGCGGAACGAAAGGGTCGCAAGGATGAGTCGACTTCGGAATCATTGTAGACAACGAGCGAGAATTCGCCCAGATTTTCCGTGAAATCCTATGTCATAAAACAAACTTCGGTTCAGTTTGGCGCGGCAAAAGCTGCCTTAAAGTGCCAAGTTGGCCTTCCAAGGGCTCTATAACTGCGAAAACAAAACCAAACCAGCCGCTGGACATTTGCAGCGGCTGGCAGGAATGGTTGGGTTAAGCATCGAAAGGGCTTGAAAATCAGGCCGACAATTTCTCGCGGACCTTTTCAAGCAGTTTCTTGGTGGCCATGATCCCTTCATAAGAATCTCCCGGCCCCTCAAATTCAACCCCGACGTAACCACGGTAGCCCGCGTCGACCACAATTTTCATGATCTTTTCAAAGTCGGTGGCGGTCTCATTGCCCTGGTCGTCGAAGTTGTACGACTTGGCACTCACACCCTTGGCAAATGGCATCAGCTCGGAGGTGCCAAGGTAGCGGTCATACTCTTTGGACTCGCGACCGCGAGCGATAAAGAAGTTGCCGAAGTCGGGAAGCGTGCCGCAACGTGGATGATCGACTGTTTCCATGACCGTGGCCAACCAACGGCCATGGCTGGAAAGTCCACCGTGGTTTTCGACGATGACATTCAAGTCATAGGTATCGCCGATCTCCGCCAAACGACGCAGGCCATCAGAGGCCAGCTTGATTTGCTCATCATAACTGCCGCTGGACGACGCATTGACGCGAATCGAATGGCAGCCTAATTCCGCGGCCCACTCCAACCACTTGATGTGATTGCGAACCGCCGTGATTCGCTTCTTGGTGTCGGGATCGCCCAAGTTGCCTTCACCATCACACATGATCAAAACATTCTTGACGCCTGCGTCCGAAGCCTTCTTCTTCAAATCGGACAAATAAGCCTGATCGCGGACAACACCTTTGTAGAACTGGTTGACGTATTCAACCGCTTCGATGCCGAATTTTTCTTTGCTGATGATAGCGAAATCTTTTGGATCCAGCTTTTCTACATCGCCTCCACGCCCTGAACCTAGGAACGCAAAGAATTGGCGATTGAGCGACCATTGTGCGAGCGAGATATCGTAGAGCTTTTCACTCTTCTTCTCTTCTTGGGCCATTCCATGCCGTGCCATGGCCAAACCAGCGGTTGCCAGGGCGGCACCTTGCAAAAAGAATCGGCGATCTAATTGGGGATTCATAGGAGAGGTGGTACCTATCATTAAGGAAGGATGGAATTTGAGGCGAACAGGAAAGTTCGACGGTATGCGCCTAAGGCGTGTATTGTAGTACGAACGATTGCCGCGGCTAGCTTGGCGAAAAAATTAAGCAGGCGGGACGCCCGCGCACCGAAAGACGCCCACGTATCTACGGGGTTTCGGTCTTTTCTTCCGTAGCTGGTTCGGTCGTAGCTGGTTCGGCAGCGGCCTGGGCAGCAGGCGGTGCTGGCGATCGCTTCCTCGCCCGTGTCGTATCGCCCCCCATGATGCAGTGCAAGCCTGTAACCTCGCCGGATTCGTCGGATTGGAAACGCAGCGTCGCCGCCGTATAAGGAAGCTGGAATTCCAGATCGGAATGGGGCACCAAAGCAAAATCGTTGCCGTTAAAGTTCAGCTTCAATGTCCGACCCTCGCGACTGATCTTATATCGCTGCCATTGCCCGCTGCCATACTCGCCTACCAAGCGTTCCAGTTGCTCGGTCGACGGAACAAAGCTCACTGCATCGTAAGGCTGCGTCGGTGGCGGATAAGGGTAATCGGTTAGCTCGCGGACCCAAATGTTTCGATATCGCACAGGATTGCCATGGTCTTGCAAACTAAGCGGAGCTTTGGGGCCAATGTCGCGATAGGCTTGATGCTGAATCCAACTGGTCGGCCCCAGCGGTTGCGTGTGGTCTTGGACCAAAACACCGTTATGCAAGACCGTGATGGTCGCTTTCTCACGCAAGTCACCTCGAGCATCAAATTTCGCCCGGTGGAAGATAATGTCATACGATTGCCACTCGCCAGGCTTGCGCGACGCGTTGACCAGCGGCGGATACTGACCATACACCGATCCCGCTTGGCCATCGGCGTAGGTGCGGTTATCAAAGGAGTCCAGAACTTGAACTTCAAACAAGCCCATCAAAAATACGCCGCTGTTTCCACGGCCTTGGCTTTTGCCTTCTACCTTACTAGGCGCTGCCCACTCAATATGCAATTGCATGTCCCCGAACGCTTGGCGGGTAAAGATATAGCCGCTGCCCGGCACCGATTCCATCACTCCATCGACAATCTTCCATTGCGACGATTGTCCTTCGTTATCGCACCAAGCGTCCAAGCTCTGGCCGTCAAACAAAACGATTGCATCGGATGGAGCGGCCGCTGGAAGATTGGACTCTCCAGGCGTGACTACCGCGGGGGTGGGGCGATCCCAGTCATGGGCCTTCCAGCCAGTGACCAGTTGGCCGTAGACGCCGTGAGTCAATCCAATCGACAAAGCGATGGCAAGGAGTTTCGTTGAGTAATTCATCAATTGATCCGAAAATGGAGAGAACCGTTGCAAAATGGGAGCCGATGGGGCAAAAGCCAAATTCGTGACCCTTGCCCTCCGTACACTATCAGCTCGAACTGGGTCCTGATTGTAATTCGCAACAGGTGCGGTAGAAACAGGAGCTAGCGTTTTGTAATAGTTGGGTTTCGAGGTAAGGGGAGGAAATCGTCATGATGATGGAAGATGTGCTCAAGGCACTGGCGCGGATCGCCCCGCTGCATCTGGCTGAAACTTGGGACAACGTTGGCTTGCTGTTGGGCTGGCGAAACAGCCAAATCGACCGCGTCACGACGACGCTGGATATCACCGATGCTACGTTGCAGGAAGCGGTTGATCGCCAAGCGGACCTTATCGTTACGCATCACCCGCTACCGTTCCGACCAATTCAAAAGATCACCAATCAGGATCTGACCGGTCGATTGATCTGCGAAGCTTTGCAGAATGGCATTTCTGTGTACTCGCCGCACACGGCTTGGGACAACGCGGAAGGTGGCATCAATGACCAGTTAGCCCGGGCAATCGAGCTGGTCGACTGCCAAGCCTTGTCGCCTCGCTCGCAAGATGATCCATTCACCGGTTCGGCTCGCGTTGGCCGGCTTCCTGAACCGGCGACCATCCAGGAACTGTTGGATCGATTGGTAGCTACGACTGGCGTTATCGATGCGCCACGTTCGAACTATGGTCTGCATCACCCTGTCCGCCGCGTTGCGATCTGTTGTGGCAGTGGTGGCTCGATGCTACCGCAAGCCATCGCGATGGGCGCCGATGCGCTGCTGACTGGCGAGGCCACTTACCATCAATGTTTGCAAGCGACCGCCTGCGGAGTTGCGATGGTCATGATCGGGCATCACCGCAGCGAAGCGTTCTCGATGCACACGTTGGCTGATCGAATTGCAGCGGAAATTGAACTGAAAGAAGTCTGGGCCTGCCAAGCCGATCGAAATCGTTTGTAAAGGCTTTATGCGATCTCAACGCTAGTGCTATAACTGCACGACGTCCCTCCTATTGCATCCGATGGCGCAAGGCTGATCGGATGCAACACAAGGGTGACCTGCTGGCAGGACTCACTTAAACAACGGCCGTTTCGCCAAGGACTTCAGCGTCACATTTTCGTTTTTGCAATCTTCGTCGCAGAGCCACTAAACCCAGGCCCGCTGCAACGAGTCCCGTGGTGGTTGGTTCTGGGACGGCGGTGACGCTTAGATTAAAGGTTCCCAAGCTGGTGACTGGTGCACCCAGGCTATCTAGGCCTTGGATGTTGAACACCAAGTCGTACTGGCCCAATTCCGAGAAACCGTAAATGTAGTGGGCATGGGCATAGTTCCCGAAATCAGCGCTGAAGTCTGAAGCGGCTGTTTCGAATTGCATGACAGGATTGTTGAAGGCATCGCGTCGGAAAAGCGCAAACTCGCTTCCCAACGGCTTGGTTGATGCGTCCCAGTCCAACGTCATGCGAAGGGTTGCAAACTGATCGACGGCGACAGTTTGGTTTTGATCGTTTACGACATTCTCGCGGAATCGCATTCGGACTCCCAAGTCGGGGCGTCCAGGTCCTGCAGAAGGTCCAATCGTGAAATAAGTTTGGCTGTTGGCAGAGTCTAGTTGCGGTTGAGTTACTAGCAGGTTTAGGCTGGTGAACGCCCGGTCGTTAGAACTGCCGCCAACACCACCGGGAGGCGAACCGTATGGTGTCCCGCCGGTCCAACCTTGGCCTTCAAGATTGTTGCTCGACGGCCGAAAAACTACGTCAAAAGAATCTGCGGTACTGTTGTAATAAAACGTCAGGTCAGCGCCTCCGCCGAAAAAATTGATGGTATCGGCGAAACCCACCGAAGGCGGAAGAATCGCCGTCGCCAGTATCGCCAAGGTCAGAATGTATCTCGTCATTTAGATTCTCCGCTGGAGGTAGGATAAATGGATGCAGCATGCCACTGCTGTCACTCGAAAAACCAAAAGAGTGCAAATGCATGCCGTATGCACATACTAGAAAGTTGTTTTTCGGTGTCAACTAGTGTGGGGGCCAGAAATCGGCGATTGTGATCAGGCCTAGGACTCGTCCCCGCTTTGTTTCCTACGTGCCGGTTTTGCTGCTACTTGGCAGTTCGGAAAACCGCTCAGGGGGAGCGGAAATCCGAAGACTGTGCTTTTTTGTGCAATAAAGTCCGTGTCAATGGCAATACAAGGAGTAGGTTTTTCTCAGGAGTGCAGCAGCAAAAGCACTTTTCGCCCAATCGGTAAGAACCTCCGCGAGGAAGATGAATGGTACTCGACGAAAACATTGCCGTAGGGCGAGTGCGAGCTGGTGCTGTTCTCGGGCAGGACGTCATCACCGATGACAACCAGATTTTGCTGCGGGCCGGCAGCCAGTTGACCAAAGACGACATCAAGTCGCTTCGGATGCACGGCATTACCGAGGTGGTAATTGCGGATCCTGCGTCCGACCAAGTGGTGGGCGGGGAGGGTTTGCTGCGACGAACGCGGCCAGGAGATGGCACGCGTCATCTTGAAGACGCCTTTCAGCCTGACGCACTTGGTAGCGACCAAGCGGCGGAACTGCTCCAGCAGTATTCTGACGAATCGATCGAGCAGGCTGAAAAGTCGCTGGACGCCGCAAGCGATGCACTGGCACGCGTCATCCATCGGTTATCTTGTAAACTGCCAGTACCAGCGGCAAGTCTAAGTGCGATTTGGATGGACTTCCAGCAAGTGGCACGTGCCGATTCGGCCGTTGCGTTGAGCACTCTGGCGTCGCGCAATATTGATCTGCAGTTGGAATCTCCCAGTAAAGCAATTTTGTCGCAGAGCGTTTTGCGAGCGGGCATTGCATCGGTGATCGCCAGCGAGTCAGGCTTGGATAATACGACCTGCTCGTCGATCGCGACAGCCGCAATGATGCACGACATTTCGCTGCTGGAAGAGATGCGGCCGGTGGTCGAGTCTTTAGCAGCGAACAAATTGTCTTATGCCATGTTGCAACGTGAGCATCCGCTATTGAGCGCTCACTTGTTCTCGGAAATTGACGGTATCAGCGCTTCGGTCCTGACCATGATCCGAGAAGTCCACGAGCAGATCGACGGCAGTGGGTATCCCGGCAAATTGTGTGCGGAGCAGATCAGTTTTGGCGGACGCATTTTGAACGTAGCGGATGCCTATGTGCGTTTGATTTCCGATCCGCACGAAGACCCTTACTTTCCAGCCGACGTCCTAGCGCACTTGGTATACCACACCAAGCAAGGGGCCTTTGATCGCGAAGTTGTTTGTCATTTGTTATCGGCATCCTCGATGTATCCCGTAGGCACCCCCGTCGTTCTTGACGATGATACGGGAGCAACTGTTTATCGCAGTTTAGGGAGCGATTTTACAAGTCCAGTGGTGATGAAGCATGACGGTAATTCGGAAATTGTGAATTTGCGAAACGTTGGCCAGCAGATCATCAAACCTTTGCAAGACGCTCGTCAATTGCGATCGCGCCGGATAAAGATGTCGACGATGTCGAATCGTTTATGGATTCCGGAAGCATGCTTGGTTTAGGCGTCCGGTAGCGGTTGGGTTATCGGCCGGGGATACATCCAAGCGGTTGAATTGGAGTACAATGGGAAGATGTCCTAAGTGAACATTTCTCGTTCACTTGGCCTGAACCAACCGATCCAAACTCCCGCTCACTTTCCAAGAACTGCCATCCATGACCCATTCACGGCGCAACTTTCTTGTCACTTCGGCTGCCCTCTCTGCCTCGGTGGCCTTGCCTTCACCAACGGTACTATCGCAGGCTCAGGCACCCAACTCGCCGGGCAGTCAGCCTGCCAGCAAGGCGAAATTCAAGCTAGGTTATGCTCCGCATGAAGGCATGTTTAAGAATTTGGCAGGCAATGATGTAATCGACCAAATCAAGTTCGCCGCTGATCAAGGTTTTACGGCTTGGGAAGATAATGGACTGCCCAATCGCGAAGTTTCGCTGCAGGAAAAAATCGGAAAGACATTGGACGATCTCAACATGCAAATGGGAGTCTTCGTCGCTTTCGGAAGCTTTGATAAGCCTCTATTCGTAAGACCTGACGAAACTTCGACGGCCATGATTTTAGAAACCATGCGCAAGTCCGTGGAGATCGCTAAACGAGTCAATGCAAAATGGATGACCGTAGTTCCAGGTTCGGTAGACCAGCAGCATGCCGATTCGACTTGGAACAGGTACGGTGGCGGGCGTATCGCTGAGGGATACCAAACAGCCAATGCGATCGATATGTTACGGCGCTGTGCCGAAATCTTGGAGCCACACGAATTGGTCATGGTGCTTGAGCCATTGAACTGGTATGCCAATCATGGCGGCGTATTCTTGCAACGCAGCGATCAAGCGTTTGCGATTTGCCGCGCGGTAAACAGCCCTGCTTGCAAGATCTTGTTTGACATTTACCATCAGCAAATCACCGAAGGCAACTTGATTCCGAACATCGACGCTTGTTGGAGCGAGATTGCTTACTTCCAATCGGGCGATAACCCTGGGCGCAAAGAGCCGGGGACAGGTGAGATCAACTATCGCAAAGTCTTTCAGCACCTGCATGCGAAAGGCTATCAGGGCGTCGTTGGGATGGAGCACGGCAATAGCCAGAAGGGTGCCGCTGGTGACCAAGCCGTCATTGATGCCTATCGTGCAGCAGATAGCTTTTGATAGCCAGATATATTGAGTGACTGGCAGATCAGAAAGGCCATCAATCAGTCCACCGCCCAAGTGAACTATTACGAACGAACATCGAGACCGATTTTGATTTTACCCGACCGACGACTTGGCAGCAGCGATCTTTTTGTAAGCCCAATTGCATTAGGCTTGTGGCCGATTGCGGGGATCACTTCCTTGGGAGCCACCGACGCGGCGAGTATTGCCACGATACAGCAGGCTCGGATCTGCGGCATCAATCATTTCGACACGGCATACAGCTATGGCTTGGATGGGCGCAGCGATCGTGTGTTGCGAGCGGCGCTCGATGGCGACTATCGCGATGTGGTAGTGGCCTCGAAGGTTGGCATGTATTACGACGAGCGAGGCGAGCGACGTTTGGATACGCGACCGGCAACGCTGCGCAGACATACCTGCGAGATCTTGGAGCGACTGGGCACAGATCGGCTAGACCTACTTTATTTGCACTGCGTGGACGCGGTGACGCCGATTGAGGAAAGTGCAGCATGTCTGGCTGATCTACAGCGAGAAGGTTTAGCTCGACATATCGGCGTGTCCAACGTCAACCAAATGGAGTTGGAAAGGTTCACCAAATTTGTTCAACCGGTCGCGTTGCAGTTACCGCTGAACATGCTGCAGCAGGAGGTTTATCGATCGATGGCACCGACACTGGCCAGCGGTCAGATTTCGTATGTCGCGTATTGGGCTTTGATGAAGGGCTTGCTAGCTGGTTCGATGGCGCGGGATCATCAGTTGCTCGAGCACGATCGTCGTCGCAGCTATCCGATTTACCAAGGGCAGGCATGGGAAAAATGCCAGGATTTCTTGGATGTTCTGCGGTCTATTTCGCAGGACAGCGGCTGGCCCGTCGCGAGGCTGGTCTTGGCGTGGACGATTGCGCAGGACGGCATTGGTTCGGTTTTGTGTGGAGCCAAGACACCAGAGCAAATTGCGGAGACAGCGTTGGCCATGGCTGCGCCTTTACCCGTGGATCTGCGAACTAGGATTGACCAAGCACTTGCAGAACATGCGGCTTAAGCTAAAACCAGCACCACAAACTTCACCCACAAGCTTGCTTACTTGCTTGCTCAATTTCCTGTCCGCCCCATCCAATAAGACGTTGCTTTCGAATGAACCTAGCCGACATGCTGCCTATTGCTTCGAAGGTGGCCGGTGTATTGATGGTGATGTTGGCAGGTGCGATAGCTGTTTATTTTGGCTGGTTAGATCGCCATGTGGACAAGTCGTTGGCGTCGGTAATCGCGAACGTACTTTTTCCGGCGTACTTTATTCAGAAGATAGCGGCCGGAGCACCGCTGGGCTCGCTCAATGAGATCTGGTATCCACCGGTGATTGGTTTTGCGACCACTTGTGTCGGTTTTGCGATGGCGTGGTTTGTGATTCGTATGATTGGGCCATGGTTTGGAATCACCAGTCCATTGGTTCAGCGAACCTTTGCCTTGACGACAGGTATCGCCAATTACGGTTACTTTCCGATTCCGCTCTCTGAGCAATTTTTCCCTGATGCATTCCATCCGCTTCTGATCCACAACATCGGCGTCGACATAGCGCTCTGGAGTGTTGGTCTGTTGGTGATCAGTGGCGAGATTCGGCAAGGATTAAAGCGGCTTGTTGGGTCGCTGCCGCTGTGGACCATGATCTTGGGATTAGCTGTCCAGCAGTTAGGTTGGGGGAACTACATTCCCGCGCCGGTGATGCAAACGTGCAATCTATTAGGTCCTTGTGCGATCCCTGTGGGCTTGATGTTGGGCGGCGCGATCATTGCGGAGAATTTCAGTGCCGTGAATTGGCGGCAGCGAGCTTCGATTTTAGGGCTGGCCTCGGTCGTGCGTTTGTTGGTCTTACCTATCCTGTTTTTGCTGACGGCGCGTTACGTTCCGATGACGAATGCATTGGATCAAGTCCTTTTGTTGCAGGCGGCCATGCCGGTAGCCACATTCCCGATTGTCATGACGCGATTATATGGCGGGGATATCGACACATCATTGCGGGTGGTGCTGGGTACATCAGCACTTGGAATCGTGACGATCCCGATTTGGATTGCGGTTGGCTGCTGGTATTTGGGGGTGCAGCTTAGTTAGTGTCGAAAACGCACGTTTCAAGGCAACTTGTCGGAAAACTCGATTGAATACGTTGACGACTCGCTATTGGACTGTTTCTTCGGCAAGCAAGAGGTGATAGGATAGTAGGTGTAGGCGGCAAAAATCAAAGCTTGGAAATGGGAGTTCGCTCCTCTATTTGAACATCAGAATATGGTGAGGCATTAGAGCGGGACTTCCAGTTTGGACAACGACAACCTCGAACTGACCGAAATCGATGAAGCCGCCTAAAGATACTGAAAGCATTCATCTGTGGCTGCGCGCCGCAGGCATGATCGATCTCGTGCAAGGCGAGACCTACTTTCTGGCGTTTCAGAGTTTGCCGCTGGATGCAGAAGTCTATGCCCAGCTATGCCAGCGGCTGCCACCGATCTTGGCATCACTCAGCGATTCACTGGGAAGCTTTCGAGCGTTTCAAGCGTACGTGGCGAGGCATGTGGATGATGCGGCCGAGTTGTCGGAGCTACTCAATGAATTCCGTCGGCTGGAGAAGCTGCTGCGAGCGTTTGATTTAGGTTCGGTCGTTCAAAACTGGCTGATCCAGCAAGAGGTAACACTTCGACGAGCCGACGGATTGCCTGCTCTGGCGGACTTTACTGTGCAGGTGGAAGCGGCCATAGAAGCGGCAGCCGCTGGTGATGCCGGGCGCGGTTCGGCCGCTCGGAAAGTGCTGCAGATCCAGCGTTCAATGCTTATCGATATCGCCATGGAGCAACTTTACCAGGGCGTATCGATCGAGCTATCTTTGCAGCGGATCTCGTTGCTTGCCGACACTATTATTCGATGGTGTTATGATCGCTGCTATCAGTCGCTTATCCAACGTTTTGGAGTACCGCAACGAGAAGATCGCAGTGTGGCTCGAGCCGCATTGATGGGTGGTTTAGAGCTAGGTGGCCAAGAGCTAAATCTTGATACGCCGATTCAACTGATGTTGTTGGCAGATTGCGCAGGAAAAACCAATGCCGCACGATCGATCAGCAACCGACAATTCTTCGAGCGATTGGTACACGACATCGACGACATGCTGGGCGGCCCTGATCAACGCAATCGGTTGTATGCTCTCCGCTGGACGGTCTTGCCCAATGCATTTAAATCGATGGTGCAAGATTTCGATGGAGCATCTCAGTACTACGATACGAAAGGTCGGACTTGGGAACGACAAGCATCGATCCAGTTGCGTACCATCGCTGGCGATAACGAGGCTGGTGCGGCGTTTGTCAGTTCGTTGTATCCGTGGATCTATCGTCGATACATTGTCGCAGCGGATGAGGCTGGCGTCGGCGTGTTGACACGTAAAATCTTGCGACAACTTTCGGGCCGCGAGTACTTGCGCTGGGATGATGCGAACCCTGCTCAGGGCGTGCAATTGATTTCCAAGACGGTGCATCTGTTGCTATTGACCTATGGGCATCAAACCGACGCTCTGCGGACGTTGAATACCTTCGATGCCATCAGAAGTTTACAGCAGCATAAGAAGCTGACGGATCAACAGGCGTTGTCGCTGCAGGAGAATCTACGAGCCTTTAATCAGCTAGTTTTGGAATCGAATTTGGACAAACGCCCCAGTAAAGAAGGTCGTTTCCATTATCGTCGCCAACGCAATGCTAAAACGTTTGAAGCCACAAAGAACACACTGTTCGATGTCTTGCTGGACGAGCAACCAGCGGCTAGTTGGCCAGCGGAAGAATCCGATTTGATCATGGACCCCTCGCCTCCTAAAGCGTGGGTGGCTCACGTCTTGCGAGAGTATAACATCGATGATCCGCAAGCGACGTACGATTTGTTATCGCAAATGGGGGAAGAGGAGCTATTCTGTCTTTCAACTCGTCAGTGTCGCTATCAGTTTGCGCAGATTGCGCCCGCGCTACTAAAAGTGGTTTCCGCCACGCCGGCACCGCTCAGCACACTGCATAACCTGAATCGAATCGCTCAATCATTGGGCGGTAAAGCGGTCCTGTGGCAACTGTTCCTCAAGATCCCGGCGACGATGAATGCCATGGTGCGATTGTCTGCCAGCAGCCCTTACTTGACCAATCAGTTGACACAATCGCCAGGGATGATCGATGAGCTGGTCGATTCGCTCTTGCTGGGGCGTTTACCATCGCATGCTGAGGTCCACGGCACGTTAGGCAAGCTGGCTAAACGCGAAAGCAACACCCAAACGATCGCGGAATTCAAACGCGCTTTTATGCTTCGAATTGGAATCCGGCATTTATTGAATAAGTCAGATTCCAAAGAAACGCAACTTGCTTTGTCGGAGGTTGCCGATGCGATCGTAACGAAGCTGTCAACGAATTACTGGAGTGAAAACGACGGCGTAAAAGTCGCTTCAATGCACTCGAGATTGGCCGGGCGCTATGCCATCTTTGCGATTGGTCGTTATGGCGCACGGCGCTTGAATTTTCGAGATCGATTGCCAATGCTATTGGTCTATCGCGCTGATGATTCTGGGTCGATCAATGACAGTGGTTTGATGGTACAGCATGTTTACGACAAGCTGGGTCAGTCGATTTTGCAGCAGATTCAATCCACCTCGGTAGGAGATCGCATGTACGAAGCGCAGTTTCGTTGGGGGCCCATGCAAGGGCGATCCCAATTAGCGCTTTCGCGACAAGATTTGATGACGATCTTCAAAGAGGCCTCGATTGTCGACAAAAGTGCGACAAGAACCATGCGGTTGATTGCAGGTGATATCGGGTTTGCCGAGTTGGTTATGACAAACCTCGATTCCCTGTGGACAAGCGCTGATTGGTCGGCGGTCGTCGATGCGTTGAAGTCGGCTCGCGATCGAATGCGGCGACGTTCGGCCGACGATCGCAAATCGATCGCTATTGAGCAACGTCTGGCAGAATGCAGTGAGTTGCTGATTCAGTTGCGAGCTTTTGGGAAGGAGCGAACGGAATATGCCACCGAACAAGTCGCCGTAGAGTTAAAGGTAGGCGAACTGGAAGTCGCATTGCAGCTAGTTTGCAAGTCTTCATCGACTGAGCTTCGCAAAGATGTCGATAGCCAGCGGCGATTGGCTTACTTTTTATCCGACAAGGACTGGAATGCGGTATTGGATCGCGTGGAAGGCATCGAAAACGACGTCGTCAAGCTGTTGGATAGTTTTCTTTCTGGCGCTGTGCGTCAAGTTCAAATGCCGGTCTCTCAAACGGGTTCTCGCGATAGTAATCTTTGCCTTTGAGCATCAGCCACAGCGACGATAGCAGATAAGCGGGCACGAAAAAGATTCCCCAACGTTCGTACTGACGAACATGCACCATTTCATGTTCAAAGGTCCGCTGGAATGTGCTTTGGTCGGTCGCCAGAATAACATGGCCAAACGTGATCGCAGCCGCACCTCCGGCAATCGGTGCCCATCTGAGCAAGCGCTGGACCTGGGGCCCATAGCACCCCAACACGCCTTGTTGAATGACAATTCTCGCGCCGCTAGCGCGAGCGAGACTTACCACCCCCAGCGCAAGCAACGACCAGGGACTTGCCCAGAAATAAGCCAAGCCGCGGAGAACCAGACGTACCACAAGCAGCTACCTGAAGAGGAAAACAGAACCATCGAAGTCGCGATTATGCCTGTTGTGACACGGATTTGTCGAGCCACACGGATTGGAATTCAAGCGAACGCGGGCTTTTTCGTTTTCGGCCCGCGGAAAATGGTCTAGAATATTGGGATAGTTTTGACGGAATCCGAAACCTTCCTTCCTCCTGACTAGGCGGTCATTTGAATCCGATCCGAGTGCCGTGCTCCAGTTGCGGCGGAAAGCTTGTCATTCGCTCCGAGAAATTTCTGGGGCAAGTCGTCACATGCCCTCGTTGCAAAGGGCCCGTGCAAGTCCCTTCGTCGTTGGATGCCAAAGCGTCCCCTGCGAGTTTGCCGTTAGACTCCCAAGCGTTGACATCGGTCGATCTCGACTCGCTCAATCCCGACCCACCAGCGGCTGCGTTGGGGGGCACTGACCGTGAAGCTCCGCCCGTCTTTTCGGAAGCGCTAACGCGGGAATTCGATGGCGTCGATGAAGCGCTGAGTGCGGCGTCCGGTTTTGCTCCTGAGCAGTTCAGTGCGAGCCGCCAAGAGGCTGCAGGCGATGTCGCTGCGACGCCGTCGGCGATCGAAATGGGAGATGTTTCCGCAGCCGATCCAAGTCAAGTCTGGCAAACGCCTGCATCTCAGCGCCGCCAGGTTTACTTACTAGCCGGTTTAGCGATCTGTATCTTTGCAATTTCTGCAGTCGTGTTGATTGCCTTTTTGAGTTCAATGCGAAGCAGCACTCAGCCGGTGGTTGCTCAAAACGATCAAGCTCCCGATCCTGCCGCAGAAGTGGCCACACCGCCAGCAACAAGTTTGCCAGAGAACCCGCCAGCCAACAGTGAAACTGCGGCTGGTGCAATCGAGCCCGCGACTCCTGCTGCGGACGTGGCCACGCAAACTCAACTGGACGCTAGCCCCACTGCGACCAGTGGTGAGGAAACGTTGGCTCCGGGTACTGTGGGCAACGACAGCCTTGACGTCCAAACGCAAACGCAAACGCAAACGACGTCGCCGGCAGTCACGACGGGACAAAGCTTAGATCAACTGCCAGCCGATGATCCTTTGAAATTCTTGTTGGGCCCCAAGCTTGATCTCAACGTTGACCCAACCGCAGCTCCACCATCGCCGGAGAATCAAGCCGCAGTGAGCCAAGACGTGCCTGAGGAGCTGAAGAAGTATGCGGGCCTGTTTGACTTGGGCAGTTTGCCGATGCTGCCAGAGACAACGATCTTGAAGCCAGACGAAGTCGATGGTGGCAAAGTCGGAATGGAGCAAGTTGAGATTGGTGCCTTGTATCATCCTGATCCAGCAGTCATGCCCATTTGGGACGAGATCAAGGGGACACAGATCATTCGCCTGAGGATTCCAGAGCTGCCGTTGCTTGAGACCCTCACCACGCTAGAGAGTGCCTTCGGTGCACCCTGCGATTGGGACTTGGCGGCCATTCGCATGCACCACATCGACTTTGCAAAGCGTGTTTCGGGACAGTACGAAAACACCACGTTGGAAGCGGTCTATTTGGATTTGTTGAGTCAATATGATTTGACGTTGAATTCATTACCGGGCTTGCTCCCCAGAATCGTACCGCTGGCAAGTCCGACTGATACGCTGCTAAACAAGATCGACTTGGCACCATGGTTGGCCAACGACGCAACAGCGGAAGCGTGGCTGAAATTCTTCCAAGCGTTATTTCCAGAGGCATCGCAGCAGCTCAGCCTGCAAAACAGCGAGTTGACCATTTCGGACGATCTGAGCGGTGAAATTCATCGCGAGGTTTTGGACGTCATCGCTCAGATAAAAGGTTTGCGGATTCCTGAAACGCAAGCAAGTGGGGAAGACCAAGCTGTCCCGCTGGATGATTCACCCAGCTTGGCGATTGTCGCCCAATCGTTGCAGAAGCTAGGCCAACAGCATTTTGCGCGACGTCGGCCGGTGCCTTTGGTCTTAACTAAAGCGGCGGAAGAGTTCGGTTTGTCGATGATTATTGACTGGAATGAGTGTTGGCAGCATGGATTGACGCCGCAGGCATCCACGGTGGTGCTTACAAAAAATCGCACTTTTGCACAGGTGAGTCGTTTTATCTTGGATGAATACGCGTTGACCGTAGTTGTCGATACTCTGGGGCGGTTGGTGCTAACAACGCCGACGGCTCAGCGGCAGATGATCCATTACCAGTTGATCAAGATGCCCGATGAAAGCAACGTTGCAAAAGTGCGGCAATCGCTGCTGCCCCTGTCACCGATGGATGACCAGGGCCGAGCGACGCTCAAGGTCATCGCGCTGCCTGGTCAGCGATATTCGCAATACTGTGTCGCGAGGATTTGTGCTCCCTCGGTGGCTCAACTTTCCGATCCTAATTTGTCCGCAGCCTTGAATCTTTCTATTGCCGATTGAAGCAAATGCAAGAATAGATCATCATTCTCAAGTTGTTTGTCGTCTTCTTTTTACGCTAACTAGTAATTGTCAGGTTTGCCTAGTGTCCAGTCCGTCACGTAGCGGTGTTTTTGAACAAGCCACAGACCAACGCTTGATCGCCTACGGCGAAAGCATCTCATTTGACTATCGGCTTTATCGGCAGGACATTCGAGGCTCCATTGCGCACGCACGGATGTTGTGGAAGACGGGAATTTTGCAAGAGTCGGAATTCGTTGCGATCGAGAAAAACTTGCTAGAGATTCAAGCGGAGATTGATGCTGGCAAGATGGAATTTCGAGCCGAACTGGAAGACATTCACATGCATATCGAACAAGCGTTGATAGATCGCTTGGGAGATGTGGGACGCAAGCTTCATACGGCGCGAAGTCGTAATGATCAAATTAGTACAGATATTCGCTTATGGGTACGTGAACAATTCGACTTTGTTGATAAACTATTGCGAGAGTTGCAGCTTGCGTTCCTGCATCGATGCGAGAAAGACCATGATGTGGTCTTGCCCGCATATACGCATCTGCAACGAGCTCAACCGGTATTGGCTTCCCATTACTGGTTAGCTTATATAGAAAAGTTCGCGCGAGATCGAAGTCGGCTTGCCGATTGTCGTCGACGATTAAATGAGTGTCCGTTGGGAGGAGCAGCCGTGGCCGGTACCTCCCTTCCAATCGATCGACGACAAACGGCTGCCGAACTCGGCTTTGCCGCGATTGCTGCCAACAGCATCGACATCAGCAGCGATCGCGACTTTGCTGTAGAAGCGGCGTTTGTGTTGGCGATGATTGCGGAGCATCTCAGCACTTGGAGCGAAGAGTGGATTATCTGGTCCACGGTCGAGTTCAATTTTATTCGCATGCCACATCAGTTCTGCACGGGCAGTTCTATCATGCCGCAAAAGGTCAACCCCGATACCTTGGAGTTGACACGAGGCAAAGCGGCCCGTGTGATCGGCAACTTGCAAACATTGTTGATCCTCATCAAATCCTTGCCGCTGGCTTACAACCGCGATCTCCAAGAAGACAAGCCGCCGTTGTTCAATTCGTTTGACACCGTCATTGCCGCGCTCGAGCTAGCGGAGCCGATCGTTCGTCAGTCGGAATTGCAGCGAGAATCGATCGCCGCGCGTTTAGAGGAAGGTTTTCTCGACGCCACTACGCTGATGGAACAACTGATCAAGTTGGGCATGCCGCAACGGACAGCTCACCATCATGTCGGCTCCCTGGTCGGTTTAGCCAAAAAGCGGGGAGTCCGGCTGGTCGACTTGACGGATGAGGAGTTTTTGTCGGTTGAGCCGAATTTGCGGCCTGGAGACCTGCGGAATTCGCTTGGCGTACGCGGGGCGGTTCAAGCGTATCAGTCGCTGGGCAGTTCGAATCCGCAGCAGGTGCAGGAACAAATCGCTCGTTGGACAAATTTATTGACCAAGCCGGATTTGGTTAACTACAATTTGACGTAAACGATCTGCAGTGGCGGGTTTGGCTGGATGAACGTTGGTTGATTGGAACGATAAATACCAATAGCCCAGCCGCGCTTGTTTCTTGCCAGCTCGTCAGACTTCCACGCTCTCAATTTTTGCCTGCCATGCAAGACCGCTGTAATTCGCAAAATGGTTTCAATTTACTCCGGTTCTCCGAGGCTTTTTTGCCGAAGCGATGGCTGAGGCTGTGCGGCTGCTCGGCGTTGGCCGCTGGGCTGTTGAGCTTTCATGCTGCCGCGCAGGCTCAGGACGATCCGTTTGGTTCCGGGGATGCCTTCGGCGCTCCGACCGATTTTGACGCGGGCTTTGATGCCGCCCAGCCTAGCCCCCCACCCACCCCCAGCGGTTCGGCCAATCAAGCCGCGCTTCCGGCCAACGCAAATATCGTCGTTCGCATGTTGCGAGAAGATCCGCCGCAAGGACTGATGGAAATTGCGCGAGCGGTGCAGTTGACATCTCGCCTGAAAGAATGGGGAGAAGTGGCTCGCTACATGGACCAACTTGCTCCATTGGTAACCTCCGCCGCTCAAGCCGAAGCGCTGACGGAATCCTATGGCAGCGATCTGTGGTTGAAGCTAGCGGTCGAGCGAGCATTGACGCAACCGCAACGCGACTTAGCCGTTCGCATCCTGGAACTGGTCAGCCAAACGCGCACCGCGCCGCAGACCATCTCGCAAGCACTTGCTGGCTTAACAGACTCTGCTGCCGTGGAACGCAAACGTGCGGCCATGCGGCTGCAACAAGCGGGCGTTACTGGCCTGGATGCGGTTATTAGCGCCGTGGGGGCAGGCCAATTGACGCCCAGCCCAATCGTCGTGGATTTGATCGATTCCTTTGGTCAATCCGGAGTCAACGCTTTATCCGCTGCACTGAACACAAACGACCAAGCTCAACGCAATCGGCTACTGTTTGCCTCTACCGCATTCATCGGTAAAGGCATGTTGCCTCAGTTGTCACTGGCAATCCATGATCCCGCCGTCAATCCCGAGGTGCAGTCGGCGATCGAGGACCTGATACGGTCTAAAGGGCGACCTGTCCCCAGCGTCAACCAAGCCCGCAGCTATGTGGGGCAAGAGATCGGACGCTACTTGAATTTATCCAAGACAGTTCCCAACGATGGTGTGACCGAAGACCTAACGCCTTTGTGGTTGCTTGATCCGAAAGGACAAAAGTTGCAGTTGGCACAAGCGAACCCAGCGGTCTATTACCTTCAGAAGGCCGCTGAAAAATCGGTCGCACTGTTGCGTATGGAAGACGTGGTCGACGATGCCGCCGTCATTGCGGCCGTTGCGCTGCTTCAACGTGATTATGCTGTCCAGCAGTACGTGCGACTAGATTCGATCAATCTGAGATCGGCCTCGCCGCTCGGAGAGCGAGCCGAAATGTTTGCCACACGTCAGACCGATCGGGCTTATTGGGTCAGCGTCTATCGAACAGCCGTCGTGAATGGCTTCCATGCCGCCGAACTGCGAGCGTTGCAGCAGTTAGGCACCATGTCCGCCGAGAGCCATCTGCATGGCGATGTCACCAGTGTACTGCTGGAAGCTGCCGCGTCGACGGTACCAGCGGTTCGCTATGCGGCTCTGGAGATACTGCTTCAATCCAAGCCGCTTCAGACGCAACCGCAAGTCGTCCACACCTTGGCGAAAGCAAGGCAAAAACAAACGCAATTTGTGGGCTTTCCCACCGCCCTGGTGGTGGGAGGGTCGCCGGAACTGCGACAAATCGCAATCGATCAACTGTTAGAGATGGGAATTGAGTCGCTGGAAGCGTCCAGTGGCCGCGAAGCTGTACGTCAGATCCAGCGGTTTATGCCGCTGGAATTCGTGCTGGTCGTTGACCGTGTGTACGACATGTCGCTTTCGGAAACCGTCCAGCGAATCGCCGCTTACCCCGCGACGGCTTCCATACCGTTGGCGATCTTAACCCCAAATTTGACGGATACAGAGTTGGTCGTGCTAAATCAATCACCAGGTTTGGTGTATGGCACCTTGACTCGGTCTGAAAATTACATGGCTAGCGTAATTAAACGAATGAATTCGCTGGCAGATATTCCCCTGCCAAGCCGATCCGATAGACTAGTGTGGACTGGTATGCTCAGCGAGCCACAGGCGGAATAAGGAAAACGGCTGGCAGAGCGACCGGTCGCCCAAGTAGAACAGGGCAAGTCAGTTATTGAATCCAGGTCAATCAGCCGTTGAGCGTTAGCTCACGGTTTCCAAGAGAACCGATGCTAACGCATTCCGGCTAATCGCGCAGACTGAAAAACTGACTTGCCCTGCCAAGTAGATCCAGCCCCGAGGCGGAGCTTTGTTTCAAGCTTCGCATTCGTATTCCGCGATTTCGTGTTCCTCAGTTGAAGTTGACGCTTGCGTGCCTAACCACGGTTCCTTCGATAACGATTCTCATCAAGGGAGTCCCATTGCGGGGATCATCGGTAATAGCCCCGCGATGCAGGATATCTACCGACTGACGCGCCGCGTGGCCCAGACCAATGCCAACGTCTTACTGTTGGGTGAAACAGGGACCGGCAAAGAGTTGATTGCCAACGCCATCCATTGTCTGGGGAATCGCGCTGGCGGACCTTTTGTGAAAGTGAACTGTGGTGCGCTAAGCGAAAGCTTGTTGGAAAGCGAACTATTCGGCCACGTGAGAGGTGCCTTTACCGGAGCGGTCAATCATCGAGCGGGTCGCTTCGAAGCTGCCCACAGTGGCACAATATTCTTAGACGAAATCAATAGCACATCGTTGCATCTTCAAGTCAAACTGCTGCGAGTGTTGCAACAAAAGCAATTTGAACGCGTCGGCGATACCACAACCATCACCGTCGATACACGCGTCGTGGCCGCCAGCAATCGCGATTTGATGGAAGAAACGCGAGCCGAACGTTTTCGCGAAGATTTGTACTGGCGTTTGAACGTCGTCCCGATCGAAATCCCGCCGCTGCGCAAGCGCCGCGAAGACATCCCGCTGCTGGTCGCGTATTTTTTAAAGTATTACAGCGAACTAAATCGCTGCTACGTGGTCCATATCCAGGAAGAAGCCCGCCGAGTGCTTCAGGATTATCACTGGCCCGGGAATGTCCGCGAACTGCAGAACTACGTCGAACGAGCGGTCGTCATGGCCGATTCCGACGAGTTGACGGTCGATCTGTTACCGCCCTACGTCTTGGGAGGCAATCAGAAACCTGCGATGACTTCCATGCGAGCGATGGACTTGGACACACTGACCACCGAACTGGTCAACGAAGGCATTCGAACCAGCCCGACCGACGCGGAAGACCTTCACCCGCGAGTGGTCAATCGGGTGGAACGAGAGCTAATCTTGCAAGTACTGCAGCAAACCGGCTACGTGCAAACCAAAGCGGCCACGCGTTTGGGGATTAACCGCAATACCCTACACAAGAAAATGAAAGAATACGGGATCGAGGACAACGGACCACCTGAATCGTGAAAAGTGCCCCGTGCCGCTGCCGAATTTCCGTGATTGTCACTTTGGTTTCTGCGGGAAGTCGACTAAATTTAAGGCAACTCGTTTAACCGTCCGCTGTAGGCGTACGCGACCGGCAACTCGTTTAACCGTCAGGCGTACGCGACCGGCAACTCGTTTAACCGTCAGCCGTAGGCGTACGCGTCCTCCATTACAACTCGCGTTTTCCTTGCAGGATACTCGCGGATTACTAACCCCCTCGCTCCTTTAGATTTAACCCACAATGGCTCAATACGACCTGCCCTTCGACGCTTCCGCACTCCAACGTATCGCACAAGACCACCCCACGCCATTCCATGTGTACTGGGAACCGGGAATTCGCCAGCGCGTGCGAGATCTGCAGCAGGCCTTTCATTGGAACGAAGGTTTCCAACAGTATTTCGCCGTAAAAGCGACTCCCAATCCGAACATCGTCGCAATCATGTTAGAAGAAGGTTGCGGCACCGATTGCTCCAGCGTCGCAGAGTTAGTGATCAGCGAGCGGCTGGGGATTTCCGGTCACGACATTATGTTTACTTCGAACAATACGACCTACGAAGAGTTTGCGGAAGCGACCAAGCTAGGCGCGATTATCAATCTGGATTCGCCAGTTCATATCGACGACATTGCACGCTTGCCGGAACTGCCCAGTTTGATTTCCTTCCGTTACAACCCCGGTGCTGAACGCCGTGGCAACGTCATTATCGGCGACCCACAAGCGTCTAAGTTCGGCAGTACCCGCGAGCAGATCTTTGAAGGTTACGCACGATGCAAGGAGCTGGGCATCGAACGCTTCGGCCTGCATGCCATGATCGTCAGCAACGAATTAGAAGTGGGCTCATTGCTGGATACCGCCAGCATGTTGTTCAAACTTGCCGTTGAAATTTACGAGAAGACGGGCGTCAAAGTAGAACTGATCAACTTGGGTGGTGGCATCGGCGTGCCTTATCGTCCTGGCCAGCAGCCTGTGGATCTGAATGCTTTCGGCAGTGGCGTCAAAGAGCTGTACGAGCAGATTTTGGTTCCTGCCGGATTGGCACCGCTACGCATCTTGATGGAAAATGGTCGAGCGATGACGGGTCCGTTTGGATATTTGGTCTCACGCGTGATCAACAGCAAGCAGACTTACAAGGGCTATGTCGGCGTAGATGCATGCATGTCGAACTTGATGCGTCCTGGCATGTATGGAGCTTATCATCACATCACGGTTTTAGGCAAAGAGAATGCGGCCCATGACCACGTGTGTGATGTCGTAGGCTCTTTGTGTGAGAACAATGACAAGTTCGCCATTGACCGTCCTATGCCGCAGGTAGATCGGGATGATCTGGTGATCATCCACGATGCGGGTGCTCACGGACATTCGATGGGTTTCCAATACAATGGTCGTCTGCGATCGGCCGAATTCTTGTTGCAAGAAGATGGCAGCTACCGTCAGATACGACGTGCAGAAACCTTAGACGATTACTTTGCAACCGTCGAATTCCCTGCACCGGTTGAAGCTCGCTCCACCGCATCGGCTTGCTGATCTTGCTATCACGGTTTCTGGGCTGTGAATTGATTAGCCGCTGGGCGTTAGCCCCGGTTATTCAAGGAAACCGGGGCTAACGCCCGTCGGCTAATGGTGCTTAGGTTAGTTAACCAATAAACTCACCGCCTTTCCGCGTAGATCCCAAGTGTATATTTCAAATCGCTAGGGTTTGATGTGAGAAGTATGCATCGAACAACCGAGTTGCGATTTAAGACTACTTCCATTTCTCCATCAGGGTTTCGACCAGAATTTCGCGTTTCAAAGCGATGCTTTCGAACTCAGGCCACTGCAGCTCATCTTCATTGAATTGATGCCAGTGAAACTCGACTGTTTCGTCGGTATCTTGGAGACTCCAGTCTTTCGTAAGCGGAACCTGTTGTCTGTGGAAATTCTTTCGCACTATTTTTTTGGGGCGGTCCACGAGTCGATAATCGTCAAAGGTGGTTTCGCTAAATAAACGCGTGGTGACTATGCCGTTTGCCTCGGCATGCAAGTTGCCTCGAAATGATAGAGTTCGACCGGGAGCGATTAACGTCTCGCTGTTAATGTTTCCAAAAGCCGATGATTGCCTCGTGAGCACCAAGACACCATCAGGTCGGCGGCGGATAGACTGGGAACTGGGGATAGCGTGCTGTTTTGCTTGTTCAAGGTATGCTGAGCTTGACAGTTTACTCGTGCGCGGAAAATAGTCAGTTGCAAACTCGACACGCGGAACTTCGGACACGTCTAAGAATCTCCAGAACTCGTAAGGTCCACTGACGGGTTTTCCATCGTAGATAACCGTCGCCGTTCCGTCTATTTGATTTGCCGCATGCTCGACCAGCAATTGATCAGATAGGGCTTCGCGAAATGCGCTACGAACTCTATTATTGCCTTCGCCTGCCGGTATAAGAAACGCTGGATCAAGTTTATCGTTTGGGTCTCGGCTGCGCACTATTCGTCGCAAGATAGTGCATCGCTCTGCATCGTAATCGAGCCAAATGCGATAGAACGTTTTTTGCTCGAGGATAGTCTGAGTATTACTGTCTCCTTCTGGTGTTGTAAGAACCGTCGCCCGATGACGGATGCTGACCTCAAAATTCCGATACGAAAGCATCATGGCTTCGCTTCCTCTAGCAAGACTCTCCTCGATATCAGATTTATCAACCTGAGCATGAATTGGTCGTATTGATGATAAAAACATGCAAACCGCTAAAAGAGCAATTGAGCGCATGACTAGCCTCATACCACATTTCGTGAGTTACAAATACGGATCAACAACGAAGAGTTACTGCAAAGCGCAGGCGAAAGTGAGCGTTAACTCGTCAAAAAAATAGAACCCCAACATTCACTCGATACACTTGACCATCGACGTTCACGACAACGACGCCCTCCTTTCCCAGCTCGTGCCTCTTGATTTCCTTATTCAAACTGACAAACAAACGATAGATACTGCGATTGACATGGACCGCCTTCACCTCGACATCGGCCTTCGCCAGCCCCTTTAATTCCACGTCTGCCGATACCGCTGGCAGCAAAGTGCGATCCTGCTTCTTGAGGCCAGCCATGGCCTGAAATTTGTCGCTAGCAAACTGCAGATCCATGATGGCATAACTTTCAAACTTCTTGGTGGACTCATCGAACTGGAACACCAATTCCAAGGGCGATATCTTGATGGGTTCGTCTCTGACAATGTCGACAATTACTTTCTGCTGCGGTTGGCCCTTATAAGGCGAATGCAATATCAGCTCACCCACACAGCCTTCGGCTGGAATCTTTTCCACGTCAATGGACAGTTTAACCACTGGACTCCCTTTCGAATCTTTGGCTATCTCGGCGATCGTGACGGGCAACGTCTCCGAGGTCTCGATGCGTACTTGATTGAGCAACTGCATATCGCTCAACAAGAACGCTAACTCTTTCACTTTATTTGAGCCTCCGTCGCTATTCTTCGGCACTCCGATTCGATAATTGCTGGCTGGAAATTTTGCGACTCGCCCGAACGAAAGGGAGCAATTGACATAGATCTCCTCGTAGGCACCGCGGCATTGAATGGGCAACACAATCGTCTGCGTCAGCGATTCTGCTTTCAGCTCCGTCAATTTGATTTTTACTTTACCAAACTCGCCAGGTTTAATCGGGGCACGCGGCAACTGCACATCCCGGCACTTGCAACCCGTGACGGCGGTGACCAGATGAAGTTCCTGAGGACAACGATTTTCGAGAATCAAATCAATCTCCGCTGGGTGATCCAAAGAGACATCGGTGAGATCAACCGAAGCATTAAAGACGAGATTGTCTGAAGGAAAAACAATCACCGATGCACGGTGTTGTTCATAGGACTCTGAAGCATCATCGGTGGGCGTTTCGGCCAGCAGCACTGGCGTTAGTGCGCTTTGCCCACACCACAACGTCATCGCCATCGCAAATCTTCCAGTCCATCTCAGCAGCATGATTGCACCTCACCGAGCTAAAAGAGACGCAATCCAAATGAGGCTGCGTGAGGCAGACACGATATGTTCTACCCGCCTTGCATTATAAAGTGTGTGTGTGTGTGTGTGTGTGTCAACAACTTTTTTCACGTTTTTCGGAAGGCCCGCTCAGCCTGGTTCTCTTCAATCGACCAACGCTGTCGGTAAGATCCAGCACTTACGCTTGATCGACCTGTCTTCACGAAAACGCTGGTAAAAAACTTCGGCGCTCATAAACTGCAGTGGTTCATGAACTCGCTGGAGCAATTACTACGCTGCCAGATTTTAGCCTATACTCATGACGAGCATAAATATCGGAATTCGAACATAACGCGTTTTAGACGGAGGCGATGATGGTGCGCTGGGTGTTGTTTCTTGTGCTGTTGTGTTGGACTTCCCGTCATGTATCTAATGCGCAAGGCCTTATCTTCATCGACACATCTTTCGAGAACGCATCGCCATTACATTACCAGATTCAAGACGATGGTGTCGTCCAAGTCTACTTGATGTATGACCACGAGCGGAACTCTACCAATCGCGCCGCTGGCCATTGGCATTTTGGTGTAGAAGGAACCCCTAATACGACATTGACGCTGGTTCTCAACAACTTTTACAACGTGTGGAACGGCACTCCGGGATTTCCCATCTCGGATAAGACCATTATGTTCCATTCGACAGACGGCCAGCAGTGGACCGCCGCCGACACCGAGTTGCTGGACGGTAAGGATCGAGTTCAATTGGAAGTTCCGATTGGCCCCACGGGCAAAACTTATGTCGCCAGATTACCGCCCTACCGCATTTCCGATCTTGACAAGTTGCTGCAGGAGATTGCCACGCATCCTCAGGTGAAAATCACTGACATTGGCCATACGGTTCAGCACCGCCGGTTGGAGATCATCCAAGTTGGTCCCGATGATGCGCCTCATAAGATATTCCTGCGAGCTCGAGCTCATCCTTGGGAGCCCGGCGGCAATTGGGTGCTGGAAGGCATGGTGCGCCACCTACTAGAATCTTCGCCTCAAACTGACTACTTCGAACGCTTTGCGTTATACATTTTGCCGATGGCCAACAAGGACGGTGTTGCCAGCGGTCGAACTCGCTTCAACATGCTTGGTCGTGACCTGAATCGCAATTGGGATGTCCCCGCGGATAAAGCCCTATGCCCTGAGAATTACTACCTAGAGCAATGGCTGAACAAGACGCTAACGGACGGTAAACGGCTCAAGCTGGCAATTGAATTACATAATGATGAACGAGGCTTGTTGCATATCAGTCGCCCCAGCGGGATTGATTTGGAATCATATCTAGCACGCATGAACCGCTTCGAAACTTTGCTTCGTGATAAGACTTGGTTCCGCGAAGGTTCAACACAAGCGAGCTTTAGCAATCCGGGCTCTTTAGGCGAAGGCTGGCTGGCTCGATTCGGCACTGACGCTGTGGTCCACGAGCTCAATTGCAATTGGATCGAAGGCTTACAAGCTCATCCATCCAATGAAAATTGGAAGCTTTATGGACGGCAGCTATGCGATGTTTTCTATGAGTACTGCGAATGGTAGGAACGTTCCTTGCTTGCAGCGGCAGGACTCATGCGGTTAGCAACCAATCCCATTGCGAAGACTGGGCACAAGGCCCAGTTTCGCGTCTCAGTCTGCATTTTGGGAGGAATCCACTCATGGCTTCGGACGGAAGCAGCCCAAGCATTTTAGAAAATCAGTTGTTGTCCTGTAGGCCGGAAAAACAAACAAATCCTCTGCTGGTACGTCGGCAACCTGGAAGTCAAAAGGCTGCGATTATTCAAACGGTAGTATCATCTGACTCATGTGTGAGTCCTCGTCGATCGAATCACCTTTCGAATTGCGTTTTGCAAGTTTCGCTGGTTTGGATTTTGCCAGAGCTTGGACCACAAGTTCGGCTCGAATCGCTCGCTCTGCCAGCAACGCCGCAACGCTGGCTGGTGTCGTACTGTTGACCGTGCGTTCCAGTAATTGTTGCGTGGGTCGCATCCGGTATACTTTCTTGGCATTTTCATAAGCCAATTCGCACCATCGGTCATGCTCCATCATTTGCACCAGTTTGAGCCAGTTACCGCTGCTTTTCTGAAAACCAAATCCCTTTAAGCTGAGTTCCGGGAAGAGGCGATGCATCGTTTGGGCCAATCTTGAGATGTCGATGTACTCTTCATTAGTGACTTCGATCATACGCATCGACCATGAGATTGCATCCAACAAGCGATCGGCCAAATGTATTGCATCGCTGGAGATTGGCACTTTCGCCAGCGTCTCCTTCGGAACTCGAGAATTCGCGATCTGCCCCCTGGCCGCTTCACTGTTGGAGCCAGCGATCGGCGACGGCGTTGCTTTCCGCTTAACTTCTCCAGCGGCCGGCGACGAGCCCAGCAGGATCAGATCGTCACAGGATGCCCGCAGCAGTGCACTTGCGCTGCTTTGCTTGGCGACGAAGACGACTTGGCGATTGAGTTCACGCAGTCTGGACGCCAACTGTACAAAGTCGCTATCGCCAGAGACCAACACAAAAGTTGAGATGTAGTTCTTGGTAAACGCAATCTCCATGGCATCGACGACCAAACGTATATCCGCTCGATTCTTTCCGCGTGGTGCCGACGGTAACTCAATCAAGTCGATTCCAAGCCGCAAAAGATCATGTTTAGCGGCAGAAAATCGGCTCCAGTCACCGTACGCTCGCTTGATCAAGATTCGCCCGCGAGCAGAGAGCGCTGCAAACAAGTCACTGATCGCGATGTCCGCTGAATGGACATTCTCATGATCGATTAAGACCGCTATTCCTTGCTCATCTGACACTGAAACGTCCATGTCTGCATCTCGCGCTTTGAGCCCATCCAAAAAGGGGTCTGACTCTTTCGCCTCTAAAGGGTCAGACCCCTTCTCAGTTGGGCGTTTAATATGATTGAAAGAATTCACGAATCACTGGCAGTAAATCTTCGTGGATAAGTCCATTGGTGGCAAGCAGACTGCTGGGACAATGACAAGAAATCGTATCGCCAACACAATCGGTTGCCGTGCCGCCAGCTTCTTTCACCATCAAAAGACCGGCTGCCATATCCCACGGCTGCAATTCAAATTCAAAAAATGCGCCATAGCTACCGTCAGCGACAGCGGCCAAGTCCAGAGCGGCTGCTCCAAAACGCCTGATGCCGTGAATGTGGTGCCGCATGAGCGTTTCAATACAGCGCAGGGTAGCCGCCATCGCTTTGTCGCGGTCGTAAAAAAATCCGAAACAGAAAAGCGAGTCTTGAAACTTCGTTTCACTGGACACTCGCATCTTCAGGTGTCCGTTGTAAGCTCCCTGTCCGGCAACGGCGAAATACCAGCTATCGGTAACCGGATTATGAACGACACCCAGTTCCGTCACATCGTCTCGTTGATAGCCGATCGAGACTGCAAATTGCGGTACATGGTGTAAAAAATTAGTCGTACCATCCAGCGGATCTACAATCCATAGTCGCTCGCATGGCGAGGTCGCAGCAAAGGACTCTTCCGACATCAATTCAGAACCAGGATCCGCTTCCAATAACATTTCATGCAGGATTCGCTCGCTAGCCAAATCCGCTTCACTGACAAAATTTGCCCGCCCCTTGTCAGTTACCCTCATATCGCGGCGAAAATACTTCATCAACTCCTGCCCGGCAGTCTGCGCCGCTTTCACAGCCTCCTCAAGCATTGGATGGTCCAAACCGGATGGAATCTTGGGGGTCGTCATGATCAATTTCACTTGCGTACGAGGAGCGGCTAATCCATTGCTACCAAGTCTGAGCCTTTTGCGATGGAAAGTCAACCGGCGAACGTCTGGCAAGGACTTCTATCGCCCTGAAGACAAACCCCCATGCATCGGAGTATACTGATCAAAGTGCACTGTGCTCCCGCCCGCCAACAATCCTCCCGTATCTACTTCCCAATCTGCGAGTGTTTATGCGAAAACCTCTGCCCGCCGCGATCACGGCATCACTCTTGTCGATTATTTTTCTTGCCACACAAGCTCAAGCCCAACGGTTGGAGATTCCTCGTCGACACGACCGACCACCAGGGCCTGCTATCAGCGCTGCCCAAGCTGCCTTAAAAATGTCGGTGCCCGCAGGCTTCCATGTCGAAATCGTGGCCGAAGAACCAGACGTCATCAATCCTGTCGCTATGGCCATCGATGAGAAAGGAAGATTTTGGATCACTGAAAGTTTTGAGTATCCACGCACGTCCCCTGGCGTAGGTCGCGATCGAATCAAAGTGCTCGAAGATACCGACGGCGATGGCAAAGTCGACAAGGTGACCATCTTTGCAGAGGGCTTGAATATCCCATCGGGCATTGCAGTTGGCCATGGTGGCGTCTGGGTTGCCAATGCACCTGATCTACTTTTTCTGGAAGACACCGATGGCGACCTGAAGGCCGACAAGATCACGACTTTATTAACGGGCTTTGGCCGCACCGACACACACGAATTGCCTAACGCGTTTACTTGGGGCCCCGACGGTTGGCTGTATGGACTGAACGGTGTCTTCAATTATTGCGATGTACATTACACAACAGACAATCCCAACTACCGCGACGATCATCCAGGATGGAAGTTCACGTGCGCAATGTGGCGTATCAATCCATGGACCAAAGAGTTCCAAATATTCGCTGAAGGCACAAGCAACCCCTGGGGCATTGCGATGAACAACGTGGGCGACTTTTTTATCTCGGCCTGCGTGATCGATCACCTGTGGCATATTACCGAGGGCGCATACTATATTCGCCAAGGTGGCCCATATCCGCCACACACATGGCCCTTACGCTCCATTGTAAATCATGCGCATCAGAAAGCAGCTTACTGTGGCATCACCTACTATGACAGTGATGCTTACCCTGCAGATTACCGGAATGTCTTATACATGGGCAACATCCACGGCGGTTGCTTAAACGCCGACGTTGTTGAAGCGAAAGGCAGTAGCTACTTTGGAAAACCCAAACCCGACTTTCTCACCGCCAATGACGCTTGGTTTATGCCAGTCGCTCAGTTAACAGGACCTGATGGTTGTTTGTATGTGCTAGACTGGTACGACCAATACCACTGTTATCAGGATGCAAACGCGGACCCTGAAGGCGTCGAACGCGCCAAGGGGCGATTATATAAAGTAGTCTATGACGGCAAAGATCCGTCGGCTAAACGTACTAGGCTGGCACCGCGCGATTTAAGTTCACTGTCTGATGTCCAATTGACTGAATTGCTGGGCAGCGAGAATGGTTTCGAACGCTGGACCGCCCAGCGTCTTTTGGCCGAACGTTCGAATGACGCTTCGCTACAGCCGCTGCAAGAGATCGTGGCTGATCGGAATTTGCTGGAGCGAACGCGGTTGCATGCGCTATGGTCGATCGGTGGCATGAAACCCACCCAGGCTAGCTTACAAACCATCGCCGCTATTGCGGATGCCAGCGAGCCCAGTTTGGCGATTTGGGCCATGCGATTGCTCGGAGATTCCGCATCACAACCGACCAGTCAACACCAGATTGCAGGCTTGGCTGCAGCCAACTCTACCGCTTTTCAAAAGGCACAAAAAGATCCCAAAGTTTGCTTGGAGATGATGACCACTCTGGCGAAAGCTCACAGCCTTTCTCGCCAGCAACAAGTCAGCGGAATTGCCACCCTGGCAGCCTTCCATGCCCACGACGAGACAATCCAACACGTCGCTTATAACCGCCTGCGTCAATTGGCCGATGACCCACAAGCCTTTGCAACGTTGGTCTCGATATACAGCCAAGCTGACGATCTTGGGCCTTATGCCAAGCAATGGGCCGTACGTTTGGTTGAATGGAGTCAAGCGGCTAGCGACATCCCAGCCGAGCAAACCGTCGATTTGGTCAGCGTGCTGTTGAATCATTCAGCGAGCAACACCGAACTTGGCGAGTCCGCTTTGCGTTGGATTCACAAGCTTGCGCTCACGGGGCAACGCGACCAAGCGTTGTTTACTGCGATACAATCACGCTGCTTGAATCAGATCCAAGCTTTGGCCGACAAGAACCGCAGCCTGCAGACAACAGCAACATTAGCCCTCGCCAGTTTAGGCGATGAGGGCGCACTTGAGCGAGTAGAGCAGATCGCGATGAATACTCAGTCCAGTGGTAACAATCGTGTCGACGCTGTGCGTACGCTGATTTCGACTCAGCCCCAGCGCGTCAGCGAGTTGATTCCCTCGATCTTGAACAACCGGGAAATTCCTGTCGAAGATCGCGCCTCAATCATCGACACTCTGGGCACGATGCAAACCAATCAAGCGGCTCAATGGCTAGCGTCAAACTTTGCCGATTTGGAAGGCAACTTGCAACCGCGAGTTATCGAAGTGCTCACCCAGCGGCCGACCTGGGCTAGTCTCCTGCTGCAGCAAGTGGCCGCTGACCGCGTTCCCAAAGATCGCTTCAACCTCAATCAACTGCGCCGATTAGCTACTTTTCAAGATAAAGAGTTACAAAGCCAAGTTGCTAGCTTGTTCGGCAGCATTCGCGAAGGTAACTCCGATCAACGCAATCAAGTGGTCAATCGCATGCGTGATATGCTGGGCGGTATGCCCGGTGATCCATTTGCTGGTCGAGCGGTCTTCAAACGAGTGTGTTCGCAATGTCATGTTATCTACGGCGAAGGCTACAACGTAGGCCCTGATATCACTCGCAATGGACGCAACAATTGGCAGCAGTTGATCCAAAACATTTTTGACCCATCTGCCGTGATTGGGCCAGGCTATCAAGCTGTTCTTGTAATGACGGAAGATGGTCGGGTGCTGACTGGGTTACCAACCGAAGAGACGGAACAATCCATCTCACTGAAGATGCAGGGCGGCAAAATCGAAACGATCAATCGCATGGACATCGAAGAACTCAAACGCAGCGACGTGTCGCTGATGCCGGAACAAATCGAGAACCAGATGACCAGCCAAGAGATCGCGGATTTGTTCGCGTTTCTTGCACTCGACAAGCCACCCGAGGACGACTCTGCAATTCTACTTTCCGGCGCGCCACCTCATCGAATTCGTGAAACGAGCAAGCCTTGAGTTCCACCGGCAAGGGATCGCATCCGATTGGTCTGACATCGGCCACTTTTTTAGTGGTCGCCAATATGATTGGCGCTGGAGTTTTTACGACTTCGGGATTCTCGCTCGCCAGCCTCGGGTCGCCGGTCTATGTGTGGCTAGCCTGGTTGGTTGGAGGAGTGGTTGCGATTTGCGGCGCGATCAGTTACGGAGCCTTGGGAAAGTATTTCCGCCAGTCGGGGGGCGAATATTTGTTTTTGTCGCGGGCGATTCATCCAGCCGCAGGTTTTATTGCAGGTTGGGTTAGCTTGCTGGCGGGATTCACGGGAGCAATCGCGTTTGCAGCAAAGACCTTCCCGACATATTGTCTGCCGCTATTCAATGCGGAACTAAACTACCAAACGCATCGCCCACTGTATGTCGCGGTGTCGATTGCGATGATCGCGGTGGCAGCGAGCGTCCATTCACTGCAGTTCAAGTTCGGTTTACTCACACAGAATACGCTGGTTGCGATCAAGCTAGGGCTGTTGGCATTGTTGATCAGTCTGGCTGTCTTTGTCCCCACCGTCGAATACTCCTCGGGCACGTTGGATGTGGGGGCCTTTGCGGTCGCTGTTATGTGGATTTCTCTGAGCTACACTGGCTATAACGCAGTGATCTATGCAGCATCGGAGGTCAAGGATGTCGAGCGAACGTTGCCGCGAGCAACGATGCTTGGCACGTTGTTGGTGACTGCGATTTATCTGCTGCTCAATTATGTGTTTGTCTTCAAGGTCCCTGGAGCGATCGTAAGTGGTCAAGCCGACATTGCCGCGTTATCGGCAAAGCATATTGGAGGGGTTTGGTTAGAGATATTGACGCGCGGAGTGATTTCGTTGGCCACATTGACGTCGATCTTTGCGATGGTCATGCTGGGACCGCGTGTTTATTCGTTGATGGCCTATGACGGTTGGTTGCCGCGTGTCTTGCGACGGGCATCGAGCCCAGTGGCGATTTGGTTTCAAGCGTTGCTGGCGATCGCGATTGTTCCATTTGTTTCATTCCAAGATTTGCTGAGCTATCTAGGATTGACACTCTCGCTGTGCGCGGCGCTTAGTGTTTGTTCGATCTTTGTGCTGCGTTATCGTGGCGAGCAAGTATATGTACCGCTGTGGCCCTTGCCGCCCTTCTTGTTTATTGTCGCAACCGTCGTGTTCACGACGACTTCGGCTACCGTCAACCCTATCCAAGTCCTTGCGGCTCTGGGCACCATAGCGGTGGGGCTCATCACGTATCAATTGATCGTCAAACTGCGGCCAACCCCGGCGGCAAATGAGTCGCCGTCTGAGCCGAAATAGTGTTTGCTAGTACTGCGGCAACCCCTTGTTGTTCTGCAAAATCAAGCCGCTTTTTCTGGCAATTGAGCGACACATGCATGCAACTGGGTGTTCAACTCGTTATAGTTTAAGGTTGTTCCAATCGCTACGAGGCAAGCTTTGTGTTTGGTATAGGCATGATTCCATCGAGACTTGATCCGACTACTCACGCATTTAATCTTCGTGGTCTGTTCGCACTTTGGGTGGCTAGTGCTTGTCTATGCTTCGGTCTGTTTAGCAACGGTTTCGCGGCGACGTTCCAAGAAGCCGAGCTGCTTTTCCAAGCGGGTAAGTACGAAGAGTGTGCGGAGATCTGCCAAAGCGAAGTCGACCAGCGGACATGGAATTCGCGTTGGACGTTGCTGCTGGTTCGCTGCAAAATGGAAGTTGGCCAATATGAAAAGGCGCTCGCAATCTACGAAGTGGGTCTTGAACGATTCGGCGATGATTTGCGAATCCGGCTTTTGGGTCGCGATGTTTATAACTTCAACAACCGGCCGCTGGATGCCAGGAAGCAGATCAATCAGATCACGGAGTTGGTCCAGCGGATGCCGTGGCGTTATAACGGCAGCGACGATCTTGTGGCATTAGGTCAGTTGCTGGTCATACAAGGCGAAGATGCAAGGCAAGTCTTAGAGCTATGCTACGACCGCGCTTTGAAGCAAAACCCATCCAATCTGGAGGCTCTCATCGCGAGTACGCAATTGGCATTGGACAAGGCTGATTATTCAGTCGCTGCACAAACGATCGAGAAAGCGATCAAAGTCCAACCCAATTTCGCAGAACTCTATTACATGAAGGCTCGCGCCTGGGAAGAAACGGACAGCAAGCAAGCGGAAGCCGCGTTGCGCAAGGCCATCGAGCTAAACCCGCGACTGGTGGAAGCACTATTGATGGCGGCCGAAGGGCTGATCGACGGGGAACAATTGGATGAGGCGGAAGAGATCATCGCAGAAGCTTTATCGGTCAATGCGAAGTATCCCAACGCTTGGGCCTTGCGAGCCGTGATTGCTCATTTGCGAGGCGATTACGAGACAGAAGGTGAGCATCGCAAAGAGGCCCTGAAACCCTGGAAACTTAATCCGGAAGTAGACTTCATTATTGGTTCGAAATTGTCGCGTCACTATCGCTTCGAAGATGCTGTCCTCGCACAGCAACGAGCGTTGCAAATGGACGCCTCCTATCAACCATCCATGTTTGCTTTAGCGCAAGACTTGCTGCGATTGGGTCGTACCGAAGAAGGCTGGAATGTGCTGGCGGCTGTTCGCAGTAACGACCAGTACAACGTGGTCGCTTTCAATTTATCACAACTCAAAGAGCGACTTGAAAAGTTTACCGTTCTAGAAGCGCCAGGCTTGGTGGTACGCATGGAGGCTCGCGAAGCGGAAGTCTATGGGGCCGCGGTCATCGATCTCCTTTCGCGAGCTCGCAGCAAGCTATCTGAGAAATATCAGGCCGAACTGCGAGAGCCCGTGTATGTAGAGATATTTCATCGTCAGCAAGACTTTGCCATTCGTACCTTCGGTTTGCCCGGCGGGGCAGGCTACTTGGGTGTCTGTTTTGGACGTTTGATTACGGCTAATTCACCTGCTACAGGCGGCGACAATCCAACGAATTGGCAATCGGTGTTGTGGCACGAATACTGCCATGTCGTAACGCTGCAGAAATCCAATAACCGCATGCCTCGCTGGTTAAGCGAAGGGATCTCGGTGTACGAGGAACGCGAGGAGAATAGCACGTGGGGGCAGCCGATGGATCGCCATTATCGACAGATGATCCTGAGCGAGGATTTTACGCCGATGAGCGAACTGAGCAGCGCGTTCCTCAGCCCGAAATCTGGCATGCATTTGCAGTTCGCTTATTTTGAATCGTCATTAGCTGTTCAATTTTTGATTGAGCAGTACGGATTTGAAAGTTTGCTGCGTGTGTTGGATGATTTAGCTTTGGGGTTGCCGATCAATACGACTCTTGAACGTCTAACCGGTTCATTGAGCATACTGGATGAGCAGTTTAAAAATTTCGCACATGCACAGGCCAAAGCGTACGGCGCGAAGGGCGACTGGACTAAGCTTGCTGCGGCTGACGCGCCCGACCCATCAACCGCTGACCCAGCGTCTACCGCTGCAGCACGACGCTCAACAAGCATAAGTATCGACACCGTTAAAGATTTCTTGCAGGAACATCCGACCAGCCCACTGGCCTTGCGAGCCTTGGCAGAGTATTCGTTGTCCGGCGGCAATTTCGAAGATGCCAAGGGGTACTTGATTCGATTACAGGAGTTGGAACCCAACGACGCAGATTTCAATGGCGTCTACGCCATGTTGGCCAAGGTATACGCAGAATTAAAACAACCTGAAGAAGAACTGATCGCGTTACGCAAACTGGCAGAGATTTGCCCGAATCCGCTGGCCGTTCTAGAGCGGTTGGTAAAAATTGACCAAGCCAACGAAGACTGGAATTCCGTCGACCAGCTTGCTGCGAAATATCTAGCCGTTCAACCGATGAAGGCGTTGCCTCATGATTGGGTGGTCGCCTCTGCACAAGCTCAAAACAATATTGCGATGGCCAAGCAATCGTTGCACGCGTTGTTGCAACTCAAGCCGCTGGACCCTGCAGAACTCCACTTTCAATTGGCTCGAGCGTATCAGGACAGCGAAAATGCAAAGGCGAAACGCCAAGTACTTCAATCTTTAGAGCTTGCACCGCGTTACCTTGAGGCCCTGGCATTGTTAGAACAACTTACAGAATCCGAAGAACCTACGTTGAATTCCGAACCGGAAGCGGACGCTGGGCTTTAGAATGAATCGCACTCACGCAACTCTGTGCGCTGAAATTCAACGGTAGTTTGGAGCACCCCCGCCTATGAAAAAACGATCCGTCCTACTATTAACGTTTCTGCTATTGGCCGTGACGGTCACCGCATTTGCGCAACGCCGTCGTGGAGGTTGGCGTACTAACGATATTTCCGACCCATACGCTCGCAATGGTGTTCCGCGGTGGGATATCGACCAGGCATTTCCCAGTGACGTGTTTACTTTTGCGAGGTTGCGATACAGTTCCTTTTACGGTCGCAGCCGTGGCGGGGATTGGGCCACCGATTACCCTGACAGCGACCTGAATTTCTCGCTGCGATTACAGCAACTCACTTCGTTGAAAGTGAATCCTGATCCAGTGATTGTGGATTTATATGATGAGCGATTGTTTGACTATCCGTTTCTGTACATGATCGAACCAGGCGGGCTTTTTTTCGAAGAAGCCGAGGTCGTAAAACTACGACAGTACTTGCAAAACGGTGGCTTCATGATGGTTGATGACTTTTGGGGGGATGAAGAATACGCCAATTTTGAACGCGAAATCAAACGGGTCTTTCCAGACCGAAAGATCATCGAAGTCCCATTGGAACATGAAATCTTCCACTGCGTCTATGATTTAAAAGAGAAGCCACAAGTGCCTTCGATCAATGCTGCTGAAGCGGGGCGCTCGCAAGGCATTACTTGGGAACCACGCTGGGATTCGGACACTAGTATTCCACATTACCGCGCCATCACAGATGACGATGGAAGGATCATGGTTTTCATTTGTCATAACACGGATTTGGGTGACGGCTGGGAACGCGAAGGCGAAAACAAATGGTACTTTGAAGAGTTCTCTGTCAAAAAATCCTACCCCCTTGGCATAAATATTGTGGTCTACGCGATGACGCATTGATCGGTAATCCATCATGCGTTGATTTCGCTGAACCATACCCCTCCCCCTTTTAAAATCGTTTTCGAAAGCAATATCCGTGAGTGCAGTGCTAGGCAACTTAGAAGAACAAGCAAGACTGATCAAGTTGGTACGGGATTCCCGTGATCGCATTAACCAAGAACTTTCCAAAGCTATCGTTGGCCAGCATGAAGTAATCGAGCAATTGCTGATCTGCTTGTTCGCGGGAACGCACTGTCTGATAACCGGTGCGCCGGGATTAGCTAAAACGCTGCTTGTGCGGTCTGTTGCCCAGATCTTTCACTTGAATTTCCAGCGGATTCAATTCACGCCCGACTTGATGCCAGCAGACATTACGGGCACAGAAATTCTGGAAGAGCATGAAGACGGTCGCCGTCGGATGCATTTCGTCAAAGGTCCAATCTTTGCCAACGTCTTGCTTGCCGACGAGATCAATCGTACGCCGCCGAAAACTCAAGCAGCCCTGCTGGAGGCGATGCAAGAGCATCAAGTCACCGTGGCGGGGCAACGCTATGCGTTAGAAGAACCCTTCTTCGTGCTGGCGACACAAAATCCGATTGAGATGGAAGGCACGTATCCTTTGCCAGAAGCCCAACTCGATCGCTTCATGTTCAACGTATATATTGACTATTTGCCTTTCGTAGATGAATTGGAAGTTGTCTTGCGAACGACGTCACGTTCCGCGGAAACGATTGAACCGCTTTTCAGCGGCGAAGACGTACTCAAATTCCATAGCCTGGTCCGCAGTGTACCGATCGCGGAAAAGGTCGCTGGCTATGCAGTCCGATTGGCTGCCTCAACGCGTCCCAACCGCGAAGGCACACCGGCGTTCACCAACGAGTGGATCGCGTGGGGGGCCGGACTTCGAGCGGCTCAAATGCTGGTCTTGGGGGCAAAGGCCCGGTCGCTTCTACAAGGTCGATCACATGTGGAAATCGAAGACATCCAAGCTCTCGCGCAGCCGACACTGCGGCATCGCTTGATTCTCACTTACAAAGCAGAGGCACAGGGCGTTCGCATTGAAGAGTGCATCGAGCGCTTGCTCAAAGAGGTCAAGGCTTAATCGCATGTCAGATGCTGTCAATCAAGCGAGAACCGCAGACGCCAGACAATTTGGTCAACTAGATCCCGCTGCGCTGTTGCAAATTAAAAATCTTCAGATGCGGGCGAAGCTAATTGTCGATGGCTTTCAAACCGGTTTGCATCGCAGCCCGCTGCATGGATTCTCCGTCGAGTTTGACGAGTATCGGCCTTATGTGATCGGCGATGACCCTCGAAACCTTGACTGGCGGTTGTATGCTCGCAGTGATCGTTACTGTGTGAAGAAGTATCAGGACGAAACTAATCGTCGCTGTTATATTTTGCTGGACTTGAGTCGATCGATGTCCTATGGCTCGATCGGTTACACCAAGCTTCAATATGCGCAAACTATCGCCGCCACACTCGCTCATTATTTATGGCAGCAGCGCGATGCAGTTGGCTTCGTCGCTTTTGACGCAAAGGTTCGCGATTTCATTCCAGCTCGCCGACGGCATGGCCAGTTGCAACGGATCACCGCCACCATCGAATCTCAAGTTGACGGCGACGCCACACGGCTTGATTTGCCCCTACAGCGGATTGCGGAATCAATCGCATCTCGCGGGCTAGTTGTCTTGATTTCTGATTTTCTGGCACCACTGGACCAACTGCAGCTACCCACGAATTTGGTTTGTGCTCGCGGGCAAGAAGTTTGTTGTATTCGAGTGCTGGACCCGGGCGAAATCAACTTCAAACCCACTGCAGCCGTAACCTTGCGAGATGCTGAATCTGGGCGGCTGATGTATATCGATCCTGCCATTGCGACTAAGCAATATCAAGAACGCTTCGAAGCGCATCGACAAGGCTTGGTAGAAATGCTGGACGCCTCTGGAGTCGAACTATTGGAGTGGAGCACCGACAAGCCGTTTGCTGAACTGCTTACCCAATGGCTGGCGGCAAGGCAGCGATCCGCCACACGGCTCATTCGACGCTCTCGCAGCAGTGCAGGGGGGGCTCGATGAATTTTCTCGCTCCGCTGTACTTGGCAGCCTTAGCTGGTTTGGCTGTACCGCTGGTACTGCACTTGATTCGCAGGCAGACGAGGCAAGACGAAGTCTTTAGCTCACTGATGTTCCTGTCGCCATCCCCGCCAAGAGTCAATCGTCGCAGTCGGATCGACAATTGGCCACTGTTGCTGATGCGTGCAGCCGTGCTGGGACTGGTTGCCTTCGCTTTCGCGCGTCCATTCTTGCCCGCTGCTGCAGATGTCCCAATTGACACCGCAACTCGACTGAGAATCATCTTGCTTGATCGCAGCGCTAGCATGTCGCGTGGCGATTTATGGCAGCAAGCCATCGCAAAGGCGGAGTCTTCTGTCAACGATCTGTCAGAAACCGATGCGATTGGAATCGTTCTGTTCGATCAGACGGCTGAAATCCTGCTGGCTCCTGAACAAACCGAAGCCTCCGAAAGCACAGCCTCTAAACAAGCAGCCCTGGAACTGCTTGGTCGATTGAAGGCCACGGGACCGACATGGCTAGGTACCAATCATGCCACCGCACTCCAGACAGCCATCGATCAGTACGAGGGCTATCGTTCCACGGCGGCTTGGAATCCCGGCGCATTATGTGAAGCGATTTTGATCAGTGATTTGCAAGTTGGCGAGGGCGTTGAGCAGTTACGAGCAATGCAGTGGCCTGAAGAGTTAACCTTAGTGGTCTCCGCGGTTCAACCTTCCATAAAGTCCAACGTCACAGCAACTTTGTTGGGGAAACTGGATGCCAGCGGAGAATCGGTAAAGCCCAACAGCACAGCGTCGACGCCGGAAACCAATTCGCGTTATCGAGTTCGAATTGAAAGTGATCCCCAAGCTAGCCCATCAACGATCGCGCTGGAATGGATTTCCCAGGAAGCGGGCTTGCGAGAGAAAGTCGTTGGCACCTTTGATGTGCCACCGGGACAATCGCGAGTTATCCAAATCAACGGCCCAAGCTTTGAAACAGGAAGCCTGCAGTTGACCGGCGATGAAACGACGTTTGAAAACAGTTTTTACTTTTATCAGCCAAAGCCAAAACCAAGGCAGATTGTTTATATCAGCGACCGTAAAATCGAGGCCGACGGGCAAGAGCTAGGCTACTTCCTAAAGAAGATCTCATCGGCGTCGGCTTTGGACTTACCCAGCGCTGACGTCATCACGACATCAGAGGCTGAGTCGAAATTGACCAGCGACGCACTGCCTGCTTTGGTGGTCGTCAATAGCGACGTCAAAGCGGTTTTGTCTGAGCGGTTGGATGCTTACGTCCGCGCGGGAGGAAAGCTGTTGCTGGTGATCGATTCGCTGCCTGCTCAACCGGATGAACTCGACCAGTGGTGGAAGCGCACGTTTGATGACGAATCCGTAACCATTGCCGAAGCGTCCGTAAAGGACTTTCTATTGTGGCAGAACGTTGACTTTCGCAATCCCATCTTCGCTCCCTTTAACGATCCTAAATCGAATAACTTTGCCAAGATCCATTTTTGGAAAGCGAGAGAACTGTCGCTGGCGGAAGAAGACCGATGGCAACGCATTGTGTCCTTTGATTCTGGTAAACCGGCCATGCTGCAACGACGCCGTGGCGATGGTTTGGTTTACGTACTAACCAGTGGGTGGCAAGTTACCGACTCGCAATTGGCGTTGTCGACCAAGTTTGTTCCCATGCTGTTAAACATGATCTCGCGTCCCAGCGAATCGACCATCCCGGTCGCGTGGACCGTGGGGCAGGCGATTGACGCAGCAGAACTCCAGGAGATCGCTTCGATTCGTACGCCCGATGGCAAGGATGAAAAGATTGATTCGCAAGCCTTCACGCCGATGATGCCTGGCCTATACCAATGCACTTTGCAAGACGGTTCCACTCGAACAACAGCCGCCAACTTAGTGCGCAGCGAATGCCGTACGGTCACTTTGGGAACCGATCAGTTTGAGCAATATGGAATTAAGCTAGATAAAATCAAGGATCGAGAAAGCTTGGTCGCAAGCGCTCGACAAATGCGCAACACAGAACTAGAAGCCAGCCAACAATGGTGGCGTTGGCTATTGGTCGCGGGCTTGGCGTTGATTGGATTAGAGACCTTGTTCTCGGCACGTGGTAGAACAACTGCTTTGGAGAGCTAGTGGATATGACTGATAAAGTACAATTGAAACTTTGGCAAGTGCGGCAGCGAGTAAACCGTATTCGCATGCGATGGGCCGCTGCAATACTTGCTTCGATCTTGTTAGCGCTGGGCAGCGTGCTCTTTTGGCGACAACGTGAAGCGTTGCTTTGGAATCGGGATTTCCTGATTGGCATCATTGGCTTTTGCCTTGTGTGGCTACTGGCTGCCCGGTTGATGATCCGCCACTACGCTCCGTCGTCAGAAGCGCTGGCGAAACTTGTAGAGCAGCGATATCCCGATTTGCGGCAATCTTTGGTGACTGCCGTAGATCCGCAAGCTCGTCTCTGGGGCAACCCGTTACTCAGCCGCGAGGTGCGGGAGCGCTCGTTGCAACATGCGAACCGTCATTCTTGGACAAGAATTATTTCACTCAAGCAACGCGTTGCACTAGCTGTTATGAACTTGATGCTATTGTGTGGCTTCGGCGGGCTTGCGTTCTTAATCTCGACTCGACCTGCCAGTGGTCGCCTAGGTGGTTCCAACACGGTCGCTTCACTGGAGACTTTAAGTGGCATGAAGATCGATCCGGGCACGGTGGAAGTAGAACGCGGTAGCTCGATCACGATAGCAGCCACCTTCGGCGATTCAAGCCCACTGGATGTGCAGTTGATTGTCAGCCCAGAGCCCACTGCCGATGCGCCGACCTCGCAGTCGTTGATGACCCAGCAGTCGGCTTCCATGCGACGCGCGCTGAAGGACCCGATCTATTCTCAATTGATTTCTGATATTCGCAACGACTTGACTTATTTTGTTAAATTCGACGGCGTGCAGTCCGATTCGTATCGCATCACCGTCTTTGATTATCCGGAATTGGTCCGATCCGATGCGAATTTAAAATACCCCGCATACACGGAACTGCCAGATAGCAAAATTGAAAACACCAAACGCGTGCGAATGGTGGAAGGAACGTCGCTGCAGTGGAAGTTGTTCTTGAACAAAAACGTCGCGGTATGTCGCGTCATAGACGAAAATGGAGAGATTATCGATTCGCAAACGACGGATGATCCGCTTGTTCGGACAATTACGATGTCGCCGCAAAAGTCCTCCAAATGGAAGGTTGAATTGCAGGATGAGCGTGGGCGCTCAGCCAAGTTAGACAGTCTTCTACATGTAACGGTCACCCCGAATTTGCCGCCGACCATCAAACTGACCGCAGGTGCCGATCGCAGTGTTTCACCACTTGAAGAATGGGTTGCGGCCGCGGATATCGCTGATGATTATGGCATCGTTCAACATGGAATCAGTTACACCTTTCAAGACCAAGAAAAGGAACTCAGCTACCAAGTCGCTCAATTGAAGAAAGCGAGTTCACAGAATCGATTCGATATGGAATCGCTGCAGGCCAGTCCAGATGACTTGCTGACTTATTGGTTTTGGGCTGAAGATTATGATTCCGATGGCAATTTACGAAGGACTACTAGCGATTTGTTCTTCGCAGAAGTTCGTCCCTTTGAAGAAATTTTCCGCCAAGGCCAATCGCCTAGTAGCCAGCAACAACAGCAGCAACAACAGCAACAATCCAATGCGGGTCAACAAGCCGAGAAATTGCTGGAGTTGCAGAAGCAGATTATTTCCGCAACTTGGAATTTGAATCGTCGCGAGCGAACAGAGAACGAGTTGTGGCAAGCGGACATCGAAACGCTGGTGGATTCGCAAGGCACAGCTCTCGTGCAACTGACGGAACTTAAAGGCGAACTACAAGACGCGATCAGCTCAAAAGCTGCAGATGAAGCCGACGCGGCTATGGAAGCGACACTCGTCACGCTCAAAGCGACCAACCTTGAAAACTGGACGCCCAGTTTGACGAAGGCACTTACTAGCGAACAACAAGCGTATCGAGCATTGCTGAAGCTGCGAGCCCGCGAGCATGAGATTGTCCGCTCACAGCAGCAAAGCCAAAGCCAGTCCAGCAGCGCATCAGCCGCGCAGCAACGCCAACAAATCGAACAACTGCAACTGGATCAAGAACAAGATCGCTACGAAACGCAATCCCAGGCAAGCCAAAGTCAACCGGAAGCAGCATCCGCTGAACAAGATGCACAAAAGCGACTCAAGGAGCTGGCTCAACGCCAAAACGATTTGAACGAACAGATCCAGCAACTGGAAGCAGCCTTGCAACAGGCGGCTACAGAACAAGAACAACGTGATGCGCAAGAGCAGTTGAAACGACTGCGAGAAGCTCAAGAAGAGTTATTGCGTGACACCGATGAACTGCTGGACGAAATGAACCAATCGCAAACGTCCGAAGCCTTGCAGCAAGCAGCAGAACAAACCCAGCAATCGCGTGAATCGCTTCAACAAGCCACCGAAAGCTTACGCGAAGGCAAAGCTTCGGAAGCTTTGTCAGCGGGCACCCGAGCACAGCAGTCACTGAACCAAACGCAAGAAGAACTGCGGCAGAATTCGGCGGAGGCTTTGAGCGACTCGCTACGAGAATTACGTTCCCAAGCGAGGGAACTAGTTGAAAAGCAGCAACAAGTTCAAGAGACGATGCAGGCTCGCGGGACGACTAGAGAGTCGGCTGGCCTGAGAACAGAAACTTCCAAAGAGGATTTGCAATCGCAGATCCAGCAACAGCGTGAGTTATTGAAGGAGCTTCAAAAATCTCTCCAAGACACGGTCCTGCAAGCCGAGCAATCGGAGCCATTGGTGGCCGACTCGCTATATCAAACTTTCCAGGAGACCCAGCGCGAACGATTGGATGAGAAGTTGCAAGGCCAATCCATCTTGATGGATCGCGCGATGCCAGAAGAAGCCCAACGATTGGCCGACGAAAGCTTGGAAAAGATGCAAGCTATTGAGCAGCAGATCTCCAGTGCCGCCGGCAACGTGTTGGGCAGCGAGATTGCTGACTTGGAACGAGCCGCTGCCGACTTGCAAAGACTGCGGCAGCAGATCGACCGTGAGTTGGGACAATCGCGACCAGAGGCCAATCGCCAATCTAGCCAATCCGACGATGACGAACAGCCAAGTGCGGAACAGGCCGGTGCTGAACAGGCCGGTGCTGAACAGGCCGGTGCTGAACAGGCAAGTGCTGAACAGGCAGATTCTTCAAGTGCAAACCAAGACCAACCAGGTCGTGGTCAACAGCCCGGCTCGGGGCAGAACCGTAGTGGACAAAACCCGCCGGAACAAGGTGATACACCGGAGAATCCTGGGTCAGGTGCAAACGCAAGTGAGGCTCCGCCGTCCGGCCAGCAATCTGCTACCGCTGGCCAGCCGGGAGGCTCTCAACCTGCGAGCGATTCGCAAGCGGAACAGGCGGGGCAACCTTCCCAGCGCGGGGGGGCTCGTTCCCAACAGGGCAACCCATCGCAGTCAGGGAACCGCCAGGCCGGTGGGGCGGGCGGGGGCGGGTTGTTAAATCAATTAGAACAGTTCGCTCAAGAGCAAGCGGCCGCATCGGAGCGACCTTTGACCGGCGAAGCCTTCCGCGACTTCAATAGCGCACTGCGAGAAGTTGGGCAACTATTGGAAAACCGGGACGACCGAGCTTTGGCGGAAGGAATTCGGCAGGCCGCTCGTCAGATGCGATCTGAGTACACGCGGCATGCGAAGGAACCGCAGCAAGAGTTGGTTGACAAATTGATTGCCAGTCCGCTGGACGAGTTGATTGATAAGGTCGGTTTGGAACTGCAACGCAAGCGGGCGGGCAACACTGCGATTGTTCCCTTAGATAATGATCCAGTACCTCCGGGATACGATCGCGCCGTTCAGATTTATTACGAGAACCTCGGCTCAGGACGATAAAGTCAAGTGCTTAACGGAATTATTGAATCATCGCTACTGGTGAGTGCCCTGGTCTTCAACCGACCAGCTTGGTGGCCGTGGGTGGTTGCTGCGATCATCCTGCTGCTGCTGATCATGCTGTACAACTACGCGTCGCATCGGATGCTGAATCGACCTGCCACTTGGCTCGCGATGTTTCTAAAGCTGTCGGGGTTTGCGTTGGTTGCCATCTGCTTGTTGGAGCCGATGAATTCTTTTGAATGGCCGAGGCCGCAAGAGAATGTCGTGGGTGTATTGCTGGATGCTAGCAAGTCGATGACGATCGGGCTAAGCGACAGCCAACTGACAACGATCCAACAAAACACGTTGCAGACGGATGCGTCTTGGCAACGCCGCGTGGCTCAGGATTTTGCCGTGCGACGATATGCTTTTGGCAGCCAGTCCAATGCGGTCGAAGACCTAGCGGCGATTCCTTTGGACCAAACGCAATCGAATGTCGGCCAAGCGATCCGCTTGTTCGAAGAGCGTATGCAACGTCAACCGATTGCTGCGATGTTTCTTTTCACCGATGGCAATGCAACGGACGCTGCCAGTTTGCAGTTGATGATCGACCAATGGGATTCAAGTCAAGCCAAACAACGGTATCGCATCTACCCGGTACTTCTACGAGAGCAGACCAAGCTGGTCGATTTGGGAATAACACAAGTCAACGTGGCGGTGGCAAATTTCGAAACTTCACCGATCAGTTTTGACGTACGGCTAGCGGGGCAGGGTGTGCGTGGAGAGTCCGCGGTGCTCCGTGTGCTGGATGAAGCAGACAAGGTAGTGCTTGAACAAAAATTTGAGCTACCGAAGGAGCGCGATGAGCATAGCGTGCAATTGCAATTCCGCGCCGTGAACTCCGGTGTCCAACGCTATCGGTTGGTTGCTCGTTTGGCCGCTGAATCGCAGTTGCCCAACGATGCGACTCGAACCAAGGAAGCTACGCTCGACAATAACAGTCGCTATGTAATCGTTGACCGTGGGACGGGTCCCTACCGCATCCTGTATGTCTCTGGACGTCCGAATTGGGAGTTCAAATTCATTCGACGAGCGTTAGCAGCGGACTCGGAAATGGACTTGGTCGGATTGATTCGGATTGCAAAACGGGAAGCCAAGTTTGCGTTTCGAGATAATAAAGTTGGCGATACCAATAGTCTCTTTGAAGGCTTTGAAGACGACCCCGATGGGCTTGCCGAGCAAGCGGACGAAGCCGTGTTCACTCGACTGGGAGTCAAGGATGCAACGGAGCTAAAGAGTGGCTTTCCCACGATTGAAAGCGAGCTGTTTGCCTTCCATATGGTGGTGATCGATGATCTTGAAGCTGACTTTTTCACCTCCAGCCAACAGCAATTAATACGTCGATTTGTCAGCGAGCGAGGTGGAACGGTATTGATGCTAGGAGGCACCGAGGCCTTTCGTGGAAGGAATTTTGCTTCCAGTTCATTTGCGCAGATGATGCCTTTCTACTTTTCGTCCGAATCGACTTCTATGCCGTTCCAAAAATTCCAGCTCACACGCGAAGGCTGGCTGCAACCGTCACTGCGAATCAAGGAGACGGAAGCTCAGGAACGCGCTCGATTGGAAAAGATGCCTGTTTTTCAATCTGCCAACGTACCCAGCGGAGTGAAGCCTGGCGCAATTGTTTATGTGCAGGGGGAGAGCCCCGCTGGCGAAGAAAAGCCGCTGCTGGCAACGCAGCGATTTGGGCAAGGCAAGACCGCAGCGTTACTGCTGAGCGACTTCTGGCGATGGGCGATGCGAAATCCTACGCTGGACGAACCAAATGAGTTGGACGCAGTACTGAACTTGCGAAAGCCACAACCGCCACCACCCAACGAAGCCCTGATCGCATGGCGGCAAATGTTTCGGTGGTTGATCACCGATGTGCCTGCGAAATTTGAAGTTCGCATTCCTGTGGAGATGCCAGCTACTTTGGCGGCCGGTGTGGATGCTAAAACAATCGACGTTCGTGTTCGCGATGAAGAATTCAAACCCCGTGACGACGCCAATATCAACTTGACGGTACAAAATCCCGACGGAAATGAATTTGAACTTTCGGCGCGACCCAGCGACGCAGTTGCTGGTAGTTTCTTGGCTGAAGTTTTTCCGACCGCCGATGGTGCTTATATCGTCCATGCCAAGGGGACGGACGCTTCTGGAGAATCGCTTGGTCAATCGAGCGCAGGATTCGTGATCAATCGCTCGGCAGACGAATTTGCGAGCTTGCAACCGAATTTATCTTTGCTGGAAAGCCTTGCCGAGAGAAGTGGCGGTAAAGTCTTGCGACTCAACGAGCTTGATCGCATCGCGGAGCAGTTGCCTTTTATGGACGTTACGCAAACCGTCCGTCGAGTCGAACCGATGTGGCACCAAGCTTCCATTCTTGGCTTTGCATTTTTGTTACTAATGAGCGAATGGGGCTTGCGCCGCTGGAGAGGACTGCCATGAGTTGGTCGAGTTGCAGATTACCACTGTTGATTGTAGGCGTCCTGGTTTTTGAGGCCATGCTTCCGCGTCTGGCAGTTGCCGATCAGCAAGACGCTGGCGAGACCAAGCGAGTCATAATCGTTGTTGGTGCTGGTGGAGAGCCGGAGTATGAGCAAATGTTCCGCGAGGCCGCCGAGAGCTGGGAAGAAGCCTGCAAAGCGGCTTCGCGTGAATACGAATTGATTGGGCTCGATACTCGCGAAAACGATGCGGCTGATTCCAGCGACCGAGATCGACTGCTGGATGCATTAGCCAAATGGGGTAGTCTAGACGCGCAGTCCGATGCTTGGCTGATCATGATTGGGCATGGTACCACCAGTCGTCAAGCTTCCAACTTCAATCTCCGTGGTGCTGACGTCTCGGCCAAAGACGTCAAGGACGCGATCCAAGGGGTTGCAGCCACGACCGTGGTGGCGGCCTGTTTTTCCACCAGTGGTGCTTGGGTTCCTGAATTGGCGCATCCTAACCGTTTGGTGATTGCAGCGACCAAGAGCGGCGCGGAGTTTAATGTCAGTCGTTTTGGTAAGTTTTTTGCCGAATCCATCAATGACCTTACGATTGATTTAGACCATGACCAAGAGGTCTCCTTACTAGAGGCATTTCTTTCTGCTAGTCGACGCACAAATCGTTTCTATGAAGACCAAAATCGATTGGCGACCGAGCATGCGATCCTTGATGACAACGGCGACGGGAAGGGTACTCTGGTTGACTTTTATGATGGTTTGAGTGTCAAGCCAGCCGGTGGCAAAGACGGACCCATTGATGGTGCGGTGGCCAGGAAACTCGCTTTCGTTCGAAACAGCACGTCGCTGCAGCTTACGGCAGAGCAACTTGCACAGCGAGATGTGTATGAAGCACGTATTGAAACGCTGCGAAAACGAAAAGCAGCAATGGATGCCGATGCTTACTATGATGAATTAGAGAAGATTTTCTTGCAATTGAGTGCTGTGTATCACAACTCGCTTGCGGAAGATTCATTGCCCTAGGGATGGTTCTGCTTCGGAGAGATACCTAGCTGGCTTGCCGCTGCTGTGCAGGCTATAATTCTTGGCAGTGATTCTCTCTCAAACCAAAAGCAGACCTCCATGTTCAAACAGCTACTGATCGCGATTGTTCTAGCCGAGTCATTTTCTCCATCCTTGTGTTTTGCGGAAGAAGTGTCCGGCGGGCAAGTCGCTGGTGTGACCGCATCGACAGCACCTTGGCAAGTCTTATTTGATGGCAGTTCGCTGGATGGTTGGCGAAACTACAAAAAAGACACGGTCAGTGATGGCTGGAAGATTGTCGACGGAGCATTGACGCGCGTCGGCAATGCGGGCGACATCATGACCAAGGAGCAGTACGGAGCATTTGAACTCAAGCTGGAGTTCAAGATTGCTTCTGGCGGTAATAGTGGAGTGATCTACCATGTCCAAGAAACCGCGTCGACGCCATGGCAAACTGGGCCTGAGATTCAGATTCAAGACAACGTCGCGGGCCACGATCCACAAAAATGTGGTTGGTTGTACCAATTGTATCCCGCTGAAACCGACGCCACCAAACCGGCTGGAGAGTGGAACGAGTTGCACGTTATTATCACTCCAGAAAAATGTGTACACTACGTCAATGGGGTGAAGTATTGTGAATATGTGAAGGGCAGTGACGATTGGGACAAGAAGGTTGCGGCCAGCAAATTCGCACAGTTCGAAGGGTTCGGCAAACCCACATCTGGCTATATTTGCTTGCAAGATCACAATGATGAAGTCGCCTATCGCAATATTCAGATACGCAAGCTGGACTAGCGGTCCCTCGTGCTTTCTGGCCGTGTTGAAGCTATACTAAAGGTGTGGGTCTGGAGCGACCGGACCCTACCTTGCCTTCTTTTCGCTTACTATCTCCTGTGACCAGTTCCTCCAGCCATGTCGATCTCCATGATGCCGCTCAGGAAGAAGTTGAACTTCACGAAGCGGCAGTGAGACGCTGTGCTTGCGGAGCGAATGTGGCAGTCTCCCAGGATATCGCCACCGCTTGTACTCAATGTGGCCACGTTTTTAATGCCGCCTCTCAAGTGGCTGATGCGATTACGATGGACGTGGGTCAGGAGAGTAATGACCCGGACGATCATCATAATTTCTCAACCTACGCCGGTCCCACGTTCCATTCGGGTCAGCTATCGGGCGTGATGATGGGTCACTTCTTGCTGGAAGATCTATTGGGATCGGGCGGAATGGGAGCCGTTTATCGGGCGCTAGACACATCACTACAACGTTATGTCGCGGTGAAAGTGATCAACGAAGTCAAATATGGCAGCGATCAACAACCTTTGACCTCGGCGATTGTCCGCGAAGCAGTTGCGCAAGCCAGACTGAATCACCCCAACGTTGTCACCATCTACTATGTAGGACGTACATCAGCCGAACCGTTTTTGGCAATGGAGTTGGTACAAGGTAAGACTTTGCGAGAGCGGTTAGCTGGTGGCCCGATTCCATACTCCGATGCAATCCGAATTACGATCCAATTAGTTCGAGCTCTGGAGCATGCTTCCAGAATCAATATCGTGCATGGCGATATCAAGCCGAACAACTTGTTGCTGGATACTGCTGGGAATGTCAAGCTTTCCGACTTTGGACTGGCGAGATCAACGTTAGAAAGCACCAATAATCGACCGATTTCGGGGACGCCAGCATACATGGCTCCAGAGTTGGTAAAATCGCAGGAGGTTTCGATTCAAAGTGACATGTACGCTGTTGGGATCACGTTGTTTGAAATGATCTTTGGTCGGCTGCCCTTCACCATTGAAGGCAACTCGGTACGCGATCATCTCAATGCGCATGCGACGCAAGAGATTGAGTACCCCGAACCATGGCCGGTTGAACTGCCGGTGGAATTGAAGGAAGTGGTCAACAAGCTGTTAGCCAAAGAAGCGTCGCAGCGATATGCCAACTACGTTGAGTTGTTAAACGACTTACAGCGTATTCGACCGGTGAGCACCACGGTGGCGGGCATCGCGTTGCGCGCGGTCGCGTTCGCGATTGACCAAGCGATCTTGTTGCTGGCATTTGTTCCGTTCGCAATTCCGATTTACGTTTCGACTTTGCAAACGCCCCCGTATGCAGCTTATGGCAATGCGTTGCGACCTTGGAATTGGTTATTTGCGTTGTTGTCGCTATCGGTGCCGATCGTTCACTTTACGATGGTGCGTTATGGTCACCGAACACTGGGGCGATATCTATTTCAGCTACGGGTAACGGAGCAGCATGGATTGGTGCTACCTCGTAAGCGGTCATTTCTGCGCGGATTGATGCGTAACGCGACGGCTTGGCTGACTCCATTGGGATTGTACTTTGGAATCTACATTGATGTGGCCGATGAGCTCATGTATGTCGTGATCCTTTTGATCTTGCTGATTGAGGTAATTTTTACGGTTAGCTCCAAAGACCGCAGGTCGTTGCATGACTGGATTTGCCATTCGCGGGTCGTCTTGGATTCCAAGCCTGAGCGACAAAAGCTTGGGGCAGATTCTGGCAAAGACACGGTGACCGACCGGCTCAATGTTTCAGCGCAAGAAACGTTGATTCAAATCTGAACAATGGGCGATCTTTGCCTAGAAAGCCGCGTATTCCGGGCATAGAAACTCGCCAGACAAGCGACTCAACGCAGGCGGAAAAGTCACCCCATTTTGTAAAGCTCGGCAGTTTTGGGTATTTGCGGAAAAATCACCCTGGTAGCTCAAGCGCTCAGCGACAGTGTACCGATAGAAAAAGCCGGAAGAGCATAAGTCGCTCCAAACGGTTCGTTGTGAAATCGAAATTGGTGCATCCGACTTAAGCTTGCAGAACAGTGGATGGACGCTATCAGCAAATTACTTTGCTGACCATTGTTCGATAGGGAGAGACCAGTGGTTGCTGGTCGATCACAGTCACTAAGGAAGTGGATCTTTAGATTTAATGAGAAGTTTGATGATCTGCGAGACGGTTTACGAAGTCGAGTCCAGGAGCTATCCCGCATAGCGAATGAATTCAAAATGCCGCGCCGGTTGGAGGGCGCTTTCGGCGGCGGCTTCGTGCGCCGAAACCGGACTCCTAACTATGCCGTAGTGGTTGTGACTCCGAATGACTCAGGTTCAGCGTTCAAATCATAAGGGAGATGATTGTCGATGAAGTGGAACATAATTGTTGGGTCGATGGTCCTGGGCGTTAGCCTTGCCAGCCAAAGCTTCGGTTTTGGTCTGTTGGACCGTATGCTCGGCGGACACGGCTGTGGATGCGCAAGCACCTGCTGTGATACATCCGTATGCGAGCCATCATGTGGAGTTGAAATGGCAGGTTGTGGCGCTGGCCCAAGCTGCGGATGCGAAATGGCAGCATGTGATCCATGCGCTTCTGCAGCTCCAAGCTGCGGTTGCGAAATGGCTGCATGTGATCCATGCGGTGCAGCTCCAAGCTGTGGTTGCGAAATGGCTGCTTGTGATCCTTGTGCAGCTCCAAGCTGTGACAGCGGATGCAAGAAAGCTCGCACTCACAAACCTTTGTTGGGTTTACTGAAGAAACTACACTCGAAGAAAGCTTCTTGTGCAGCTCCTAGCTGTGGTTGCGAAATCGCAGACCCAAGCTGCGGTTGCGAAATGGCTGCTTGCGGTGCAGATCCAAGCTGTGGTTGCGAAATGGCTGCTTGTGATCCTTGTGCTGCTCCAAGCTGCGGTTGCGAAATCGCTGCTTGTGATCCATGTGCATCGGCTTGCGACAGCGGTTGCGGCAAGAAGCGCGTTGGATTGTTGGCCAAGCTGTTTGGTGGCAAGTGTGGCAAGTCAGCATGCGATGCATGCGATGCTTGTGACGTTGCTTCCTCGTGCAGCTCTTGCAGCTCGTGTGGATCTGCTCCAGCAGCAGCTCCAATGGCTACGCCAGCACCAGTAGTTGACCCAAGTGCATACTTGAACAGCAAGCGTCGAGTCATTCAAGCTAGCAGCACGACCATCCGCTAGTTCGCGACAAGCGGACCGGCGGCGGTGCGATTCGCAAGAATCGTTTGCTAGCTCCAGACAGACGTCGATGAACAGCCCGCTAAGCTTTTACGAGCGAAGCGGGCTGTTTTTTGTTTTGCTTTTCCATTTTGGCGGGAAGCTTGACAGGCCCAACCGTTAGAGTTAATCTTTCGGTTCAAACTCGCGGGGAATTAGCTCAGTTGGGAGAGCGCTTGCATGGCATGCAAGAGGTCATCGGTTCAAGTCCGTTATTCTCCATTACTTACGTAAGTCGGTCCCCTAAAAGTCCCCTACACGGGATTTTGTTCACTGTGCTGGGACCAGACGTGTCAAAGGTTTTGATTACCCTCTATTGCGGAGGGTATCATGAAAAAACCATATTTTCGCACGCGGCTGAATTGCTGGTACTTCAAAACTGAAGACGGCAAGGAAATTCGGCTGGATCCAGATGAAACGACTGCATTTGAAATGTGGTCCGAGTATCGCGGATGTCTAAAATTCGCTGGTGAGACCGCAACGGTCGCAGGTCTATTGACAGAGTTCCTGGAGTACATCGAGCCTCAGGTGTCGGTAGAGCGGTACAAATCGCTAACCTACTACGCTAGCCTGTTTGCGGAAGACCACCCGGAAATGAAGGCCAACGCGATCACTCCGGCCATCGTCACCAAGTGGCTGCAGGAGCCGAAACCGGGCCGAAAAGAAGGCAGCTCGATTTCCTGGAAAAAAAATTCCCAGCGACAAGCTGCCGCGATGCTTCGGCGAGTTTGGAAGCGAGCGAAGTCCAAAGGCTTCATTCGGGAGGATCGACTCGTTGACCTGAAACTTCCCGAGATTGAATATCGCGATGAGGTAATCGACTCCAGTATTCATGTGAAGCTCGTTTTGCACTGTTTGGAGAGAAAGGAATCGAAGCCCTTTGCGCTCTACCTGATCGCCAGTCGCTGCGGAGCTCGGCCCCAGCAGATCCGAGAAGTCACGGTCGATAAAGTCGGAATGAATTGCACTTGCTGGGTTTTCAAGAGTCACAAAACGGCAGAGAAGGTCAAAAAGCCGTTGATCGTCTACCTCAGTCCATGCCTTCAAACCCTGACGAAGATCCTATTAAGATTTAGAACCAACCATCTGTTTGTCAACCAGCAGGGAAACCCCTGGAAGAAAGATACAGTCGTCCAGAGGTTCGATCGTTTACGGACCAAGCTGGACCTTCCCGCGAACACAGTCGCGTATTTGTATCGCCATGCGTTTGCAACAGATGCACTGGTGGCCGGTCTCAATCCGGCAGTAGTCGCCGAGTTGCTTGGACACAAGGATACGCGAATGCTCGTCGCCGCTTATTCTCACCTAGAGCACCATAATCCGCATCTGATTGAATCTGTGGCAAGGATGCGGAAGAAAGGCTAGGAGCTTCAGATCGCCGAAGCCCGCGAGGGGTTCAAATAGCTGCAGTGATAGCTCGTTTGTCGTTACCCAAGTGTCGAAGAAACCCCTATACTACAATAATCTGGCACTTGTGCTTGAAAATCCAGATACTTCTGCGACACTTGAAATGCTCCGTTACTCGAGCACTGAATGATGGCGAAACGAAAGACGAAAAAGACGGCAACCCTCAAGTCGCGAGCTAGACCGGCGTACCAAGTCTTTGTTAGCCATGCTACAGCGGACAAGTGGATCGCAACGACTTTCTGCGAGAAGATTGACGCCACGGGCGCGACTTCGTTCCGCGACGATCGGGACATAAATGGTGGTGATAGCATTCCGCATTCGATACGCACCGAAATCCAAGTGTCACGCGAATTGGTGGTCTTGCTCACACCCGACTCGATCGAGCGACCGTGGGTCCTCCTCGAGGTTGGGGCCGCGTGGGGCCGAAGAATGGACTATCGAATTGTTCCGGTACTTTGCCATGTCACCTTTGACGCGATTCCGGATATAATTGAGGGCAAGAAGGCGTTTCACATCAACGACTTTGACAAGTACCTCACCGAATTGAAGCGTCGGGTGAAGAAATGACCGCTACAGCAACTCCCACATACGACGTTTTCGTTTCACATAGCTTGCGAGATCGTGATTTTGCCGCAGATGTTGCCGACAGACTTAGGGCTGAAGGTCTTCAACCATTTCACGACGCGAGCGTCCCAAGCGGGAAAGAGATTAGCAAGGTTATTTGGGATGCGCTTGCAGAATGTCATGCGTTCGTCGTAATCGTCTCCCCGGATTCTGCACCTGATGCGATGGGAATGATCGAATTGGGGGCTGCGACAGCCTGGAATAAGCCAATCTTTGTCCTGCTAAACGGTCCAGCGACAACACGGGTACCCGCCGCGCTTGAGGCTTATCAAGCCTATCCTCGCAATCGCATTGACGAGGTCTTGACCCAGATACGCCGAAACTTTGAACCCCTCACAGATGACGATCGCAAAGTGCTAAAGGAAACTTATAGCGACCTCGCAGTACCAGCAGATCGCCTCAGCCAGTCGCCTCGCGAACTTCAACAACTCGTCGAGATGTACAAAGAGAGGACAGGCAAACAACTTTCGGGGACTCGTTTACTATCGGAACTGCTGCGAATGCGAAAGCAAGCGAAGCTCCCGCGGCTAAGCCCAATACGGCGCAAAACAAATCCGTGAACCGGAGCACTAATTCACGCGGCAACTGAAATCAGAGTCTCCCGTTCGTGCCCGGTTACGGCAGACGTTCTATCTAATGAGTCATCAAACGGAATGACATCCCTACCCGATAAAACTGAAGCTATTGTCAGGAATCTGGCACGACTTTATGCCCTAAAACGGCAGTTGTCCGTCGTTGAGTTGCTAGTTCGGTCAAATGCGGAGATGGTCCAGACTTTCTGCGATAACTGGAATGGCGGAACATACGGCTATACACTGAAACTCCATGCTCCAGCTCACTTGTACTCGGCCGTCGAGGAACAGATTCCCGACCTTGAACGCGAATTGCTAGAACGAGCTTCTCCACTTTTGCGTGGCTTCGAAAACGAGTCGCTTCAATCAATCCTTATCACGGTTGAGCTTGAGGCAGATGCTTCATGGCGCGAGAACGCAGCTAAATGGCTCGAACAGCAAGAAGCGTCGGTTCCTGTCCAATCCTCTTTGACGCAATATGATTTCTTTCTTTCGCATGCAACCGAAGACAAAGAGATTTTTGCGCGTCCACTTGCAACTAAACTTCGAGACCGTGGTGCACTTGTTTGGTTCGACGAGTTTACTCTAACCATAGGTGACAGTCTCCGGCGCTCAATTGATAAAGGCCTAGCAAAATCCAGATTTGGGATTGTAGTACTTTCACCTTCGTTCTTCGCCAAAAACTGGCCTCAGTACGAGCTTGATGGACTCACTGCAAAGCAAATCATGGGTGAAAAGGTGATTCTTCCTATCTGGCACGAAATTGAACGTGATGATATTGTGAAACATAGCCCTCCGCTTGCAGATATGCTCGCGTTTACGACGACTTCCATGACCGTTGATGCAATGGTTGCTGAACTTATCGGACTAATACGCACATCATAGACAAAACTGAATAATGCGTTGCACCGAAGAAAACTAGCGATTTGTTCTTTACTTCAACATCAAACGCGGCGACTGAGTTACCGCTTACCCTCAATTGTTCGCGATTGATCGCCTGCGAATTGATCTTAATCGCATCAGACTAATGACTGGTAGTTTCGGTGCATCAACGTTAGGGGCAAGGACCGCTTGTTGATTGTTCATGAATTCTTCGATCCATTCGCGTTTGGTTCTGAATTCGCGTTTCTTGCTGCCTGGAGATGCGTTAAAGCCACGTAGCAATCCACGCGAGATGAGATTGCGCACGTGTTCAGGCGAGCATTTGATGATGATGCTGGCTTCTTTGGCTGTTAAGACTTGGTCGTTGTTGCTCATGCTTGGTTAAACTCTACAGTACGAATCCTTGGCGGTGTCGTCTATCCTGCTACTCTTCTGATTCTGTACCTGCTGGCTTTCTTCGGTACAGCCCATAGATCGCACTGGAGACGCCGCTGCCATGACTAGTGATGTCGCCGATGACCGACCAAGGTTCGACGCGTTTCTTCTTGGCAACACGTTCCGCATAGTCACACATGGCTTGCAGCAGGCCAATCTGGTCGGTCAGCATTTCGCGAAACTTCTCCTTGTTTCCGCGCAGGCCATTGAGCGATTCCTCGATTCCATCAGGGGGGGCAAGCTTCTTTGCTAACTCGGGTTTCCATTCCAATGTGTCGGCATCGGGGTCGCAGACGTTGTCGATTAGGATCTGACAGCCTAGCACCACTCTCGCCCATGCAGCATCGACGCCTGTTGGACCAAAGCGACGCCCCCAGAGTTCGCGAAGCTTTTCGACAAACGCTGCATCGGTCAGGTCGATCGAATCCTCTTCAACTTCTTCGTTTTCTGGCGTGTGAGTGCCATAGTCCATGAACTCCTCCATCATTCGAAAGAACTTGATCATCCGATCGAAGTCTTCTGTGGATGCTTTCGCCATCTTCATGAGCGGAACTCCCAACTGGATACGAAACCACAAAGAAGTCCAAAACATGCGGGAACCTGGACATACGTGCTGCCAAGTAATTGAAGATACGACGCGATGAACGCGTAGCATGGTAGATGCCTTGTCATTCTGCAAATCCTTTGAGGAATGACCGGGCGCTTGTTGATGTGAGCTTTAGTAATAATACAGTTGGCTTACGGAGTGTCAACATGCGTGCATCCGCCAAACGGGAATTCGATTGCTTCGCTGGGTGGCTGTGTCGAACTACCCGGCACGCAACGTTAGTTGGCGTCTGCTATTCGTACATTTTCGGAAGTGCCAAGTATTCTCAGCCCTAACTTCTCGAGGTCCAGCATCACCTGGCGCTTGAATCGATCGAGCAGCAGCTCACAAGCCTGCTCTGGTGTGTAGTGATCGCCAAGCCATTGATCATTGGCGTAATCCTCCAGAAGCAATTGAAGCGTTTTCAGTTTCAATTCACCATCGATTACAGCGGTAAAACTCATTGCTCCTCCATGTCGTCTATTAGTATCAAATGCCGAGCAGCTTCTTGGAGATGCGATTCGAGAAGCACAGCCTCGTCATCTATTTGCTGAATAGCGATTGCCCATCGAAAAAGCGAACCATAGGGGACATCTAATGTGTTGCTGATTCCGCGCGCCTGCTGGATCAAGACTTCTGGTACGCCAACCAGGGAGATCGACACTGTCCCGCAGTGCTTTGCAACACGTTCGATACGCTTTCTGATCTTTGGGTCCATGGTCCCTTACTTCACTATTGTCAGCACTGGCCTGTGATCACTTGTGGTCTCATCGTCAGGGAAATCGCCAGGCCGCACAATGTTCTCGACTTCGATGTCCCACTCTCTGGCACCGTTGGCCACGAAGACAAAGTCCAGCATCGAGTCAGGGTAGTCGTCCACTCCATCTTTGTTCCGATCGGCCCAGTTGGTATCGATCCATTCTTTAGGCTGCTTCCATTCGAAGATTCTATCTCGCAGCATGATTGAGAAGGCTTCATTCCCGGTCTTCGTGATGAAGGAATAGTCCATGTTGTAATCGCCCACGGCGATCACTGGCAAAGTCTGGTTACGTGCCCAGTCCACTAGCGTTTGTGCTTGTAATGACCGGTAGTCGGCATTGCCACGCGCTAGATGGTTATTCATGACGTAGAACTTGCGGCCGCTGAACACTTCCTCAAGCAGAACTATCAACGGTGCTCGGTGCCCTGGCTTTGCAAGATCCACATCATTGAACTCCTTCAACTCGATTTTTCGAACTCCTTGGAATTTGGTCATGTCCCAAGTAATCACTAAGCGGTCGTTGTTCCCGGTTGTTCCCGCAGCTCCAATGCATCCATCGAAAAAGAACTTGAACCGATCAAGGCTTTTGGAAGGAACCTCAGACAGTGCGACGATTCCAAAATCCAACTGCGACCGCATCTCCGTTAACTGCTGCATGATCACGTCTGGATCACTTCCATCTGACTCGATGTTCCATGCGAGAATCGTGATAGGATTCGTTGAGGCGGAAGACTCGACCACCATCGAAATATCCAAGGTGGGACCGCTCGTATCAGTCACGGTCACCGTTGGGCTTGGCTTTGGCTCCTTGGCCCAAGGTGATTTGAATTTGACGTTATCGCATCCGACAAGTAGGGCCAGCGAAAGGCACAGGACTAAGTTTCTCATTTTGCGCATTGTATCAAACGGTACTGGTTACCCATGACCTGGTAGTGAGTAGCTAGACCAGGAGCAGGGTGGAGGTTTTGTGGGTAATCGCAGCCTAAATATGAAAGCAGCAGGTTTCCGTCAAAACAAAATTTTCTCAGGTGTGACCAGACTTGTCAAAAGGCCGATCAAAATCGAGTCAATCGAGAATATCAACGTCTGTCTTGGGGGGCATCATGTATCAAGTAAACTGGCTGGATCAGCAGGGAAAAGATCAGTTTGTGCGATCGGCGTCTTGGAAGTTTGCCAGTGAGATGGCCAAACAGCTCCAAGCCGAGGGGAACCAGAAAGTCACGCTTACGGCCATCCGTCGCGACGTCTATGAAGTTAATTTACGAACCATGCAAACCTGGGAGATCGCCCGTAATAGGCTGCTGAGCCGGGTAACTGCTGAGATAAAAGAGTTCCTGTCGGACAACCCTGACGTGTCGCTGCTGATCGTGCCACCGAAGCCAAGACGAAAGACCGGTTAAGCGAACACAATAGTCGAGGTTGATACGTTCATCTAGACTACGGAGCGCTGATCGAGTATAAGCTGCGCATATAATTGACTTTGAATAGGAGCTTAGAATGCTGAATAAAGAACAGTTTGTGAAGAATAGCCATCCACTGAAGTGGCATGGGGGGAAAAGCTACCTTGCCTCATGGATAATCAGTCAATTTCCAGTTCACACTCACTATGTCGAGCCGTATTTTGGAGGAGGCGCGGTTTTGCTGTCCAAGCCCGCGCGGTTTATTGAAAAACATTCGGAGGTAGTGAATGATGTTAATGGCGATTTGATCAATTTCTGGTCAGTTCTCAAGGACGACGGCATGTTCCAAGAGTTCTGCCGCCAAGTCAACTTGACGCCATTTTCGGAAGAGCTTTGGGAAAGCACCCTTAACGATAACTCCACTGCCCCTTTACAACGCGCGTTAAATTTTTTCATTCGATATCGCCAATCGCGACAGGGCTTAGGTAGCGACTTCGCCACTTTATCAAAAACTCGAACCCGTCGCGGCATGAATGAGCAAGTATCCTCGTGGCTATCGGCGATCGATGGATTGGGAGATGCACATGAGCGATTAAAGCGAGTGGTGCTTCTTAACACCGATGCGTTACAAGTGATTAAAAAGGAAGATACCGAGTGCACATTTTTCTACCTTGATCCACCATACTTGCACTCTACACGCACCGCTATCGATTGCTATGAGCATGAGATGTCGGTTATTGCCCATCAGGCATTGCTTGAGACATTAGCTCACATCAAGGGGAAGTTCCTGCTTAGCGGTTACCCAAGTGACTTATACGAGTCATATCGCAGTCGTTGCGGATGGCAATTAGACACCGTTGTAATTGACAACAAAGCAAGCAGCAGGAAGGTAAAGCTGCAAAAAATTGAATGCTTGTGGAGAAACTATTAAGCCGCTTTAGCGCGGGGAACATTGAAAATTGGTCGAAGTGACTTCACTAGTTCTCCCACCACAGGCTTAAGAAGATTTTTGTTTGGCAATTGCAAGTATTGGAACTGCAATTCGCCTGCTGGCTTCCAATAAGTGCTAAGCATTGCATTCTTAATCGGAGTTCCCGCATGTATTTCAAGCGACTCCCTAAGAGTTTCACTACCTTGAATATATAAATGACGCTCGCCTTCTTTTAGCGAGAAAACTCCCAAGCTAGGAGGAACGTTTAATACTTCTTCTTCATCGAGTAGGACGGTGTTTTCGAAAGCAGGAAGGGATGCCGGTACATTCGCCTTTTTATACCCTCCTGCCTTACGTATTCGAAGCAATGCCCAGCGGTAATCAAACCAAGTGTAGCCCGGAGTAATCTTCCGAACTCTCTCAAAGAAAACTGCCGAAATCTCTGGATCACTAAGCAAGAAGTCAACGCTCGCGCCGGTCTCATATCGCAGTTTTGAAGCAGTGAACTCACAAGAAAATGCGATCCTGTTAAAAATGCCACTGTCCCAAGTGAAACGCTTTGAATCGAGATCTTTAAGCAAATTCGCCTTCCTAGCATTAAGCAGAATCAAGTTAGCTTCACGAATTTGCGAAACTGTAGTGAGTCCGCATTCCGCCATGAGGGCATCATTGTACCCCTTGTCCGCTACGTAAAAGTCAACCGAACGTCTATCGCCATGTCGGGCCCTAACTGCGAGAAAACATTTGATCAAAAAATCTGGCGCTACAGTAGGTTTGTCTTTGGTTGTTCGGCTGTGATGTAAAAGTTGCTGATATTGATTCTGATCTTTCAGCGCTCCAAAATATCCGTGCCCGGGAGTCACGCGACCGACGATCTCAGAACCTAGAACTTGGCTAATTGCGTAATGGTTTAGTTCAGTCATGACTGATCTCCGCTTCGGTAGTTGCGGATGCGATGAAAAACACCTTCTATAATGACACCGATTTCTCCCTGATCGGTCCCCTTCCCCATTCTATGCAGAAAATCTGCCAGTTCGCTTATTTTTTTCAAATCTTGAGCGGATTCTTTGGAACCGTAACTATGAAGCAAATGGACTTGCTCTGACACAACTTCCTCGGATTCCTCGTTATACCAAGCGCCTTGGCTCGTTATTAGCGTCGCCCCTCCAAACAGTTTTGTAAGAAGTCGAATCCCTGCATCCAACCACATTTGGCTGTCTAATAGATCGGTACTATGCTTGTCCTTCGTCGGGATAAACAACACAACTAGAAAAGGATTCGAGAGATCGGACTCAATTACTTTTGCGTAATCAACATCTGGAGATGTCATTGTAGACTTTCTAATTTTGCTTGGCTTCTAGGCTTCTGGTGACTTTTAGCAACTTTTTCTGCCGCTCATTGACTTCGGCTTCGTACCTCCTCCTTACTCCGCTTTCTCATGTAATTCCATCAGACTGCTATTCTTGCCTCTACGGCTCACTTCTGCTTCAGCAGCCGCTCGATCTCTGCCAGCGCCTCTGGGTAGTAGTCCGGGTGACGCTGGAGGTAGCCCTGAAGTAGAACTAAAAAACGTTCTGCCTCGGCAATACTGCCGCGGTCTTCCAAAATGTGTTTCGAAATTTCGATTGATTGATCAATGTCCCGCTTGGCAATCATGGATTGCAACCAATTCTTCTCATCTGGAGACACTTCAAAAGCAATATTCTCAGCGTAAATACTCCGCGGAGATTCGAAATCCGCCTCTAGAATTCCCGTGTGCAGCGTCATTGATTCATTAGGGTTGATTCCTCCCTTAATTCGTATGGGAATAGAGGCAACCGAATCGGGCAACGGTCTATCCGTTCTGCGATACCGCACAAACAGCGTCATGGATTCCTGTACCGACTTAGACACGTTCAAAACCTGTAGATCGATGACCGTCCCTGTGCTAGGCCGCCTATTGGAATCAATCAATCCAATATGATGATAGGCTTGCTCGATCTTGCACCACGGATCGCCAACAGGTGCGCTTTGCTTGGTCGGTTCTGCAGATACAGCTTTAGGCTCGGCAGCTTGATTAGGGTTAGGCTTATCTGAGGCAACTTGCAGTTGAAACAACACGAACCCGGCGACACACAATAATGCAATCGCGATTCCTGCGACTAGCGGCAGCGGCATCGATCTCGCCTGAGGATCAGACTCAATTGCTTTGTTTATCTTTGGCGGAAGCTTTGGGCTTTGCGCGTTCACTCTTTTTTGCCCCGCTTTGGCTGTGCTAACTCAGTAATGTGCTTGGACTGCGTTTTGCCTTGCTGCCGCTTAGCGTGACCTTCGGCAAGTGCGTTTTTCTTGGCGGTCGATCTGGGCTTGAGCTGGCCGATAGGTATTGGCGTTCCAAGTTCGGCCGCGCTACGCGATTCATCTGCTTTCGCCACAAACGATCTTAATGCCTTCATGGCTGTTAGCGCGCTTGCCCAATTGTAGCAAGCGAGTTGATCACCCTCTTGCGATCTCGCAACGCTAGCCGCAATCTGCATTTTACTTGCAAACTCTGCGAGATCTGCAGCGAGCGACTCGAACTGAGACGCGGAAACCGCAACTGTTACTTTTGCTTCTGGGATACCTGCCATGCTCAAAATGTAGCCACCGCGAAAAAAGTTTCCAGACGTAACCCTGCATTAAATAATGACTTACGTGCAATCACACGCGATACGCTTTTCATTTACTTGCAATCTATATTGCATTTACTAGTGATTGCGGTAATATTCCATCATCATGGTTACACGAATCAACAAATCGAGCAAAACACGGGTAAGTCGGGAATACCTCCTGATGTGGCGTTTGGCCAGGCTTTTGGGCCGTGGCGGAATGCGAACTATCGAGCGTGCAATCAACGGCGACTCGAAAGCTCTTAATCGAATTGAGCGGTTGGCTTACACGCCGCGGAAGCGCCCCGCAATTGTCGCCTGGCTGGAAAACGTCAGGGCCAATGTCGGGCAGTTAACGGAATGAACACGGATTTTCAACATCACCAGACCGGACGTTTGTTGATGTGAGCCCGGCGCAGCAGCGGTTCCTGCTGCAATTCAATGGTGGTTTCGCAACAGTCAGAGGGAGCGACAGATGTCGTACGACAAGTTTCTAGAAGTGGAAAGCGACTTGAATGACCAGCTCGCTTCCTTGTTGGCTAGTTGCAGAGAAATGGTCGCATTGCATCACTTTTGCGAGACGACCAAGGCGAGGCAAGTCACGGTTGATCCCGTTTGCCAGCCGCACATCGGCGGCTGCCTTGAGCATGGCTTTGCTGGCGATGCGATGGTCGAGATGGCGATCGATTATGTCGATTCGCGAGCTGGCCTGACTACTGAGGAGAACTGGGAGTTAATTTCGCAGGTCCATGTATGGGCTGCGTGGGTGGATGCTTTAGCAATTCAGAGGGAGGTGCGTTGTGCTTAATCGCGACGAAGTGGCAAGAGTGAGCTGGGACGATGACGTGCGGAATGCCAATGAGCTTATCCGCGTATTGCAAACCTACCTCGAAGGTGAAGACCTTGAGTTCACTACGGGAGATCGCCATAGCGTTGACTGGCAGCCGGTTGAGGAAGTGGCTGACATCCGCACGGGCAGATGCTTCCGGATCGGATCACGACGGGGGGTGTACTGTGCGCGTTGAGGTAGTAGTCACATTTGCTGGAGAAACCTTTTACGTTCCGGAATGCTCGGGCAATGTAGCTAAGCAATCGCTGATGCAGTTGCTCAATGCTTCGGGTGCTATGCCTTACTGGTTACTGGCCCGTGCGATGGATGTCATTGATAGAGGCATTCGTCGGCGAGACGTCGGTGTAATTGACTTCCAGAAGATCAATGGCGGTTCGGTAATGGTCAGTTTCGTTAGTCAAGCGGAGGCGATTGCTTCCATCCTTAAAGCTAGAGCGGGGATAGCGGCATGAGCGATTTGAATGATGGCGGGCCAGCGTTCCCGGAATCTGGCGAACGTGGTAAGTCGGCAAGTGGTGAAGGTATGTCGCTCCGCGATTACTTCGCAGCCAAAGCAATGCAAGGTTCATTGGCGTGCAGCGACGCTGTTCATGACATCGATTTGTTTGCCAAGCTGTGCTACACGTTTGCGGACGCAATGCTGAAGGCGAAAGCTAAAAGCGAGGATGCGGCATGAGCGGCGAATACAAAACTCCAACAATGGACGACCTGAAGAATGGGCCAATCGCTTGCGAGGCAAGGGACTTCGATGATCAATCTTGGGTCGCGTGTATTTTGACATATGTGTACCAGAGCAAGGTGAACCCATTTGTTTGCGTTCACGACAATGGTTTTATTTGCGGCTACGCCCAATGCCGAATCGAGGAAAGCAAAGAAGGAACTAAAGATGAGTGAGGCAATGAACTATCACGATCGGCAAGAGTTGTCGTCGACGCAAGTTGCGGCATACCTAAACGACAAAGTGGAATGGTATCACCAGTACGTCGTCAAGGATTGGGAACGCTTCCAACCGACTGCAGCAATGAAGTTAGGGACAATGATTCACGAGATGATTGAGCGTGGAGGACCAGACGCAATCAAACTGACTCCAAGGCCTGATGGCTTGGACTTGCGCACCAAGGCAGGCAAGGCATTCTACGAAGAAATGGAGGCGTCTGGGTTCTCGATTGTGACCAAGGATGAATACCGCGCTGTTCAAACAATGTGGAGTCATCTACGTCTGAATGATTTCACTCGTGGCCTGATTGAGTGTGGCCAAAAGGAAGTAGAGCACTACTGGCACGATGCGGAGCTGGGGCACTGTCGTTGCAAAATCGACGTCGTTTTAGGCTCGTACATGGCCGACTGGAAAACGACAAGTTGCAAGAGCGAGAGGTCGTTTGTAATGGATGTTGTCGAACGATCATACGATGTGCGGCTAGCGTTATATCGTCGCGGATTTCGTGATAAGTACGGCACTAACCCGCTGATTTACGTTGTGTCGATTCGAACAGGCGGTGGGTATCAAGTGATGCCCTACCGATTGGATGAAGATTGGCTTGATGACGCAGAAGCCAGACTTTTGATGACGGTGGATGAAATGCGTCGTTTCAATTTGGAAGAGTTTGTCAATCAAAGCCCACAGTTGCTTACGCAGCCGAAGTGGGCTCCACAGTTTCAATTCGAGGAAGCGATTTAATGAGTACAGGAATTATTGATTCACCAGCACCGGCAAACGCAATGATCGCCGCTCAAAGCCAGGGCCATGCCGTGCAATTAGCGGCGGCAGTCTTGGACAAGCAAGTGATGACCGCGAGGCAGTTTCCTCGGTCTGTATCGCGCTTCAAACAAGAGGCTGAGGACTTGTTGTCGATTGACGTTGAGACCGCTCGCAGCGCTGAATACAAAAAGCCAGTTGGCGGCGGCTTTGTCAGCGGTCCATCGGTACGGCTCACAGAGATTGCTTCTATGTGCTGGGGCAATTTGCAAGTGAAGCTTGACGATCCCGTTGTGACAGAGACTAGCGTTACAGTAACGGCTACTGCTTGGGATTTAGAGAAGAACGTCACGCAACCGGGGCTAGCATCTACGTCCATCATAGGCAAGTACGGTCGTTACGCCCAGCACTTGATCGAGACAACTGTCTCAGCGACGGCTTCTAAGGCTCGTCGCAACGCAATTCTAGCGGTGATTCCTCGGGCGTACATTCAAGACCTGCTCGAGACCGCAAGAAAGATTGCGGAGAAGAACCAAGAGCCTTTGGAAGTGGTCCGAAAGAAGATGCTTGAATTCTTCTCTTGTTCACATCGAGTAAGCAGCGAACAAGTGTGCGAGTTCTTAAGCGTCAAAGGCGTTGACGATATCACGCAAGCTCACGTGGCCGAACTGCGTGGTGTCGTGACCGCCATCCAAGAGGGCGAGCCGGTGGAAGCTTTCTTCGGTAAGGCTGAGAGTAAGGCTGAGATCGCCAAGCGAAAGCTGGAAGAGCGCAAGGCCAAGGAATCGGAAGCTACGTCCAAAACAGACGTAGAAACCAAATAGTTACCTGTTTAGTTGTTGTTTTATCGAGGGAGTATCAAGGTGAGCACTGTAATTGAATCCGAAGCTACTGCGACCGTGGATTCTATGCCGGTCGTCATGCCCGTAAGCGAGACCGTGATCGCGAACATGCGAAACAGGTTTGCAGGCCTGAAGGCAGACGACTCGAAGGGTTACGAGAATGTTCGGCAAGGCATTGCGACCTGCCGAACGGCTCGCGTCAACATCGAAAACAAACGGGTGGAGCTTAAGGCCGATGCTCTGGCCTGGGGCCGAAAGGTGGATGCGGAAGCAAAACGACTCACGGCATTAATTGAGGAGATCGAGGAACCGTTGAAGTCAGAAAAGCTTCGGGTGGACACGGAGAAGGAGCGAGCCCGGCGCGAAAAAGAAGAAGCCGAGCGTCGCCGACTCGAAGAAGAGATCCGCCAGCGAAAAGAGGCTGAAGAAGCACGGATACGAGCTGAGCGTGAAGCGGCCGAAGCGGAAGCTCGCAAACTACGTGAAGCGGAAGAGGCTCGCTTGGCTGAAGAGCGCAAAGCCTTGGAAGCTGAACGCGCCAAGCTGGCCGAAGAACAAAGGATCCGCGAAGAATCCGAACGCGTGGCTCGCGAAGAGGCTGAAGCTAAGCAGCGAGCAATTGATGAGGAGAATCGCCGCCAAGCCGAGGCCCTAGCAGTTGAACGTCAAAAGCTGCAACAAGAACGCGAACGGCTGGAACGCGAAGAATTTGAACGGCAGGCAGTGATCCGGGCGGAGCAGGAAGCCAAGCAGCGCATCGAGCGCGAAGCTCTGGAAAAGGCCCATCGTGAAGCAGAGTTGGCGAGATTGGAACAAGAGCGACTTCAACGAGAAGAAGCTGAACGCAAACGCGTTGAAGCAATGCGACCGGACGTGGAAAAGATCAATGCGTTTGCAATGACAATACGCGACTGGGCGGGACTGATGCCAGCCGTTGAGAGTACGGAGGCAATCGACTTGGTTATTCATTCGGTCAATCAGTTGGAGCTGATTGCGCAAAGTTTTGAATCATTCACGGCTTAGGCCACGGAGTTAGGAATGTTAGTGCTTGGAAGGCGTATTGATGAGTCCGTTGTCATCGGCGGGAATATTACTGTGATGGTGTTGGAAATTCGCGGGGACAAAGTGCGGTTGGGATTCGATGCGCCTGCTGGCGTGTCGATCGATCGCGAAGAAGTCCATCTACGCAAGCTCCTTGAACAAGGTCATCAGTCCGATGGAGGGTCTACGGATGGAACAGCTTCAGTTGTTCACCGAAGTGCGACATGACGGCCACATTGACTATGTTCCCAACATCGTCAGGCATGATGACAAGCAAACCGCACACTTAGGTGCCAAGCATATAGCACCAAAGTTGGCAGGCTTACGAATGCAGTTTATCGAGTCGCTGCGAGCGCGTGGAGGCCCGAGTACTGCCAATGAAGTCGCGCAGGGCAAAGAGTCCTTGCGTAAGCGTTACAAGGAATTGCTAGATGCCGGCTTCATCCAGGAGATGGGGCTAAAGAAGTGTTCGGTTTCTGGCAGCATGGCAACTTCGTATTGGCTGAGCAGCTCGGCCGCAGGGAAAGGTGAAACATGACCTCGATGGAAAAGCAATGGGCAGAAGAGACGGCAGATGTTCAAAAGGATCTGTGCAAGGAGCTGGGTCAAGAGGTCGCTGACTTGATTTATCAAAAGTACACAAGGCTTCCTGTCATGTGCGTGGCCGGGGTTTTGATGCAATTGGTGCTTTCGTATTGCGAAGCCAAAGGTGTTTGTGTGATTTGTTTTCTGAGGTCGTTTTTGCGGGCAGTTCGCCCAGGAGGGAATTAACTAGGGCAGGTTTTCGGATTAAGGAGCGGCAGCGGTTGTCGCATTACTAAACCACAAAAAGGATTAAGTTGAAATGTTAAAAGAATTATTCGATTCGATGGTTGATCACTTCACAGCCGAAAGGCGATTGTTCCCGCAAGAAGTGGCTACGCTGAGTAAGCGTAGAAGGCTGTTCTGGGACTCTAGCAAAAATGAGACGTTTGTAGTCGCAAAAGAGTATTCTGACGCCCGGCACAAGTTGCTGTCATTGGAGTCGCTCATTACGTATGCGCAAGCCAAGCGGCCTATGTCTCAACGGGACATGGCCTTCGAAAGTATTGCCTATGTTGGCGAGAAGCAAATTGTGTTTGAGGCGGTCGAGCACGATGAAGCTGTAGTCGTGTCGATGGCATTACAGCATGATCCGGTGTTTGCATTACTCCAGAAGTTGCAGTCACGTCCTTCAGTGTCACAAGCTGAAGCAATCAAGCATCTTCGCACAGTCTTAAGCGTATCCCCTAGTTCATTGCGTGCCCTGGATGCCGTTCGCAAATTGAAGATTGCGACAAACAGTGAGCATGAAAGCGAGCAAGGGAATGTCATCGCGAAGCTCGGTAAGTCGGTCACCCAGAACGCTTCTGGCGTTGATACGCTTCCAGAGTCGATCGATGTCCCAACATCAGTGTTCCTCGGAATAGGGGGAGCTTCCTTCGATGTCCGCTTGTATTTGTCCGTGGACTTTAACAACCCTGGCTACTTTCTGTTCGAGCCCAGCGAGAGCGACCTGTTTGCGGCCGTTGATGCCTGCCGCAAAGAGATTGTACGGACTCTTGAGGACGCCTTTGCTGATCATGGCATCGCAGTTTATGAAGGAGATTACTGTGTCACATGTTAGCAAATTGGACTTGGAAGATCTGCACAAGCTCGACGATGGCTTGCTGGCAGAAGCTTTCAAAGCAAATCTTCGAGCGCTGATCAGCGACCTTTACGATCGCCCAAACGATGATCGAACGAGGAAGTTAACTTTGGTGTTGTGCTTTGAGCCAGAAGCTAACCGCGGCGACTTAGATAGAGTCAAGCTCGAGTACAAGGTGACGCATAACATTGCAGGCCATGAAGGTCGCGAGTGCGTCTTAACACCTAGAAAGCTAGGTCGCGATCTAGAGCTGATGTTTGCAAATGAGGGGACTGATGCACGTCAACCTCATTTACCGCTGGATGATGAGTAGTTTAACGCGGGGTAGAGCAGAGGTCAGCTCGCTAGGCTCATAACCTGGAGGTCGCCAGTTCGAATCTGGCTCCCGCTATTTAGTAGTTCTTGGCCGGGCTACTGATGCCTTGTCGGCTTGTTGTCGGCAAGGCTTTTTAAATCCTGTTTAAGACGACTTCAAGGAGCGAGTGAATGATGAGTGTCAGTGATTGTGTAAATAGGATCCAGGAGTGTTTTGGGAAGTGCAAGTTTCTCGTGATAACTGGCGCTCTGGTCCGCGTGCAGATTGGCCCACGCGTCTATGACGTGGAATTTCATCATACGTTTGAAGTGCAAGAAGCCATAAATATCCCAAGTAGCTACGTATGGGAGAACGAACGTACCAAGTTTTCTGATTGGCATGAAGCGGTACTGAACGGCTTAGGACGTCTGGAATCAGGCGCAATGGTGGCCCGTGATCATCAGACAGTAAGTCAGGGAGCGTTTTAGTGTTCAACGAAATCATTGTGGATAGCTTTGCAGGTGGCGGAGGTGCTTCTCTGGGAATTGCTTGGGCGACAGGAAAAGCCCCCGATATTGCGATCAATCATGATCGAGATGCTATCAGGATGCATGAAGCAAACCATCCTGACACGTTGCATGTGCTTGAAGATGTTTGGAAATCCGACTTAAAAAAGCTTGTTGGACGCAGGAAGGTAGGATTGCTTTGGCTTTCTCCCGACTGCAAGCACTTTAGTCGCGCAAAGGGTGCCAAGCCTGTCGAGAAGAGAATTCGGTCCCTAGCCTGGATCGCATGCAAGTGGGCAAAGCAAATTCAGCCAAGAATCATCATGCTGGAAAATGTGCGTGAGTTTGCTGATTGGTCGCCTTTGATTCCAATGCTTCGTTGTAAAGAATGCGACTGGAAAGGGACGGAGGGGCAGGCTGTTCTAATGAGAGTGAATCGAAAATGTCCACGATGCGATAGCAAGAAGCTGCAGACGACCGAATCGATGATTCCCGATCCAGCACGGAAAGGATTGACGTTCAGGCGATTCATTGGACGGCTGAAGAATCTTGGATACAAAGTCGAATGGAAAAACTTAAACGCGGCGGACTTCGGAGCGCCAACGAATCGACGGCGTCTATTCTTAATCGCCAGGCGTGATGGAATGCCGATCGTTTGGCCAGAGCCTACGCATGCTGCTGCTGACAGAATCAACGACATGCCGCTCTTCGGTTCCCTGAAGCCATACCGAACCGCAGCGGAATGCATTGACTGGTCAATTCCATGCCCTTCTATTTTTGATCGTAAAAAGCCGCTTGCCGACAAGACGCTGCGGAGAATTGCGTTAGGGATTAAGCGGTACGTGCTGGACAATCCCATGCCCTACATTGTTCAAGTTGCCCATGGCGATGGAAAGAACGGACGCTGGGGGAACGGAAGTCGATCGACTGATGAGCCTCTCGGCACAGTGGCCGCAAGCCTAAACCATGCACTCGTTACGCCAGTTCTATCGAAATACCATGGTTCAAAGTCTGATGTAGATTCTCGATGCAGCAGTCCAGACGATGCCTTCAGGACTCTGGATACTCAGCCCAGGTATGCTTTGATTTCACCATCGCTTGTTTCAATTACACATGATGGCGAGCGCAAACCACTTGGGCCCGAGGAACCGCTTCCGACGATCACTACAGCTCACCGAGGGGAAATCGGCTTGATTGCTCCCGTGTTGACCAAGTTTCGAACAGGCGACAATGGCCAATCCATAGAATCGCCAATGCCTACGGTTACCGCCAACAGTTTCGTAAAAAGGCCAGGCAGGGCAGCTCCGATAGGCGTGGTATCGGCTTTCATAGCTAAGCATTTTGGCGGCAATGAAACTCCAGGAAGCGACTTACGCAAGCCGTTGGATACGGTGACATCGAAAGATCACAATCATCTGGTGACCGCAAATTTAGTTCGATTTAATTTTGATGATGCCGGCGTGGATATCGATCAGCCACTACCGACGATCACTCAAAACAATCATGCCGCACTTGTTTATGCATTCTTGACCAAATACTTCGGCACGGCGATTGGATCTAACGTTTTAGATCCATTCCCCACTGCTACAAGTAAGGATCGCTGCGGTCTGGTCACTGTAACGGTTCTAGGTGAACCGTATGTGATTATTGACATTGGCATGCGAATGCTCAGTCCTAGGGAACTTGCCAGAGCTCAAGGCTTTCCAGACACATACCTCTTGACTGGAACCAAAACATCACAAGTGGCACGAATAGGGAACAGTGTCTGCCCGATGATGTCGAAGGTTCTCGTGGAAGCAAATTACGCAAGAAGGGAGTGCCACGCATGTTAGTCAACGACGACACGATCATGACGTTCGGGAAGTACAAGGGCCAGAAGCTAGGCGACATCCCTGACGACTACTGGATTTGGTTTCTCGAGCAAGCATGGTGTGACCAGCATCCGGCGCTTGTGAACTATGCGAACTTGTGCGTGGAGGATGACTGATGGCTGAAACAGAATCCGAACGAAGATTGAGGTGCCTCAAATCACTGCAATCAACTGATTGCCCAGGTTGCTGCGGTCCTAAGCCAAGCAGGAAAAGCGTTTGCGGCAAATGTTGGCGCAAGCTGCCGAGGACTTTGCAATCCAGCTTGTATCGACTAATTGGGCGTGGTTACGAGGATGCGTTTGATAAGGCGTTGGCATATCTACTCGTAGGAAACAAAGATGGCTGAGAACACATTAATCAGTTGGGCGACGCATACATTCAATCCTTGGATTGGATGCACCAAGGTCAGTCCCGCTTGCAAATACTGCTATGCCGAACGCGATATGGATCATCGTTTTGGCAGAGTGGCTTGGGGGCCAAGTGGAACTCGCGTTTTAACAAGCGATGACAACTGGAAAAAGCCGTTGAAGTGGAATCGGGAAGCGAAGCAGCTTGGCGTTCGGCCTCGTGTGTTTTGCGCATCGCTGGCGGATGTGTTCGAGGATTGGGACGGCGAAATGCTAGATCACGAAGGCAACGCGCATTTCACACGCGATGGCGACCCGATGGACTTCGTGCGATCGCCGGATGTGGCTGGTTCCTACTTGGATGACTACCATTACACAACCATGGACGATGTTCGCGATCGCCTGTTTGCGTTGATCGACGCTACACCGAATCTTGATTGGCTGCTATTGACCAAGCGACCCGAAGACATTCGTAGGATGTGGCCCACATGGCCAACCGGTTTTCCTGCTGACGGCAGTGGAGGACATGGCAGCGGCGCGAGGTATCTGAAAAACGTCTGGCTAGGGACTTCCGTCGAGAACCAAGAGTACGCTGACAAGCGGATACCTGAACTGCTGAAGTGTCGGGACTTGTCGCCAGTGTTATGGCTGAGTTGTGAACCGTTGCTTGGGCCGATTGATCTTGATTACCCGTTGTCGTTGTATCCTGACGGACCTCAGTATTGCTGCAGTGGATTCGAATGCGGATGCCAAGGACTGCCATGTGAACCACCAGCTTACCTTAACGGCAATTTCGGAGGAGTTGATTGGGTTGTCGTTGGCGGCGAAAGCGGACCAAAGGCTAGGCCAATGCATCCTAAGTGGGCGAGGTCAATTCGTGACCAATGCGGTAACGCGGGTGTGCCTTTTCATCTCAAGCAGTGGGGTGAGTGGGGGCTTGCAGGCACAAGAGGGGAGTTCTGTTTTAATCCAGGGGCAAGTGTTCACGATCTTGTCACTATGGATCGAGTAGGTGTCAAGCAAGCAGGTCGCATGCTTGACGGCGTCTTGCACGATGCATTCCCGGAGGCGCAAAGATGAGCACTATCAAAGAGCGGCCGATCCTGTTTTCCGCACCAATGGTGAGAGCGATCCTTGACGGTCGAAAGAGTCAAACGCGGCGGATCATGAAGCCACAGCCAACGGCATTCTGGAATGATGGACGGCAACCTGTGAACCTTCCGTACGACAGAGAAAGAGACAAGGTAATTCGATGCCCATATGGCATGGTAGGCGAGAGGTTGTGGGTGCGCGAAAAGTGGCGACTTGCAGGTGCTCACTTTGCTGAAAAGTTGTCCAGCTACGGCGATAATGCGTTTATTCTTAGTGAACATCTTGCGTTTGCTGCTGACGAAAACGAGGCGGATTACGCTGGAACATATCGTCCATCAATCTTCATGCCTCGCTGGGCCTCTCGTATCACACTAGAGATCACGGGCATTCGAGTTGAGCGACTGAATGACATCAGCGAAGGGGATGCGGAAGGTGAGGGTGTCTCGATTGATGGCATAGGCACTCCAGGTGGACCAACGCGCATTCATCAGCGAGCGTTCAAGATACTGTGGAATAAGATCAACGGTCCCGGCTCCTGGGATGCAAATCCCTGGGTTTGGGTTGTGAGATTCAAGAGGATCGAGCCATGAAGGATCTATCCCGTCTTGGAACTGCAACGGTTACCAAAGTACTTGCCGTCAACATAGAAGATATCGAGCCCGACAAGCCAGCTCTGCGCCACAAGTATCACGCGGTCAGAACTGAGAACGACGGCATCAAGTTTGACTCGAAGCTCGAAGCAGACTTCTACGGAAAGCTAATGCAGCTTAAGAAGAGCGGTCACGTTATCCAGTTTTTGCGACAAATACCGTTCTACCTGCCTGGAGGCGTGAAGTACGTTTGCGACTTCCAAGTGTTCTGGAGCGACGGCAGGGTGGAATTCATTGATACCAAGGGAGTCGAGACACAATCGTTTCGTGCGAAGGTGAGAATCGTTGAATCGCTGTACGCTCCCATTCGAATCACCATAGTGAAGAAAGCATGACATCATGGCTGCCAACATGGAGCAAATTGATATCGCATGCTTGGAGTATGTATCGGCCGAGCGATCTGCCGTCGATGCGAACACGATTGCGCTCGAACTAGAGCGACTTTCAATACATGCGCCACAATCGTGGCCGCTAGCAACCGCAAGGGAATGGATGGCCGCAATGCAGCGGCTAGTCGATGCGACGAAACTGCATTGGGTGAACGACTCCAGTATCGCACTGATGCCGCAAGAAGCTCCCACAGCCAAGCCGCATCAAATGAGTTTGTTTTAAGGGACTAAATGCAATGGCGCGGACGAGACCCCCTTCATTCGATTTCTACCCCGATGACTTCATCAGCGGTACTCAGAGCATGCATCCGCTAGCGCGTGGCATGTACATTACGCTCTTGTGTTATCAGTGGTCGTATGGCACGATCCCTGATCCCAGCAATGTGCGGCTAATGATGCAGGTCACCGGCGCGATGCCTGACGAAATTGGCGAGCATCTTCCTGAATTGCTCAGGAAGTTCGAAAAGCAGCCAGACGGCACCTACGTAAACGTTCGATTGCGCAACGAATACGTGCGAAAGGTCGCCATTTGTCAGAAGCGTCGTGAGAGTGGAGCCGCTTCTAATTTTGGCAAAGCAAAAGCTTGTGCAAATGCTGATGCAAATGCACAAACAAAAGCGGATGCAAATCTGGAAGAAGGAAGTAGGAAGAAGGAAGTAGGAAGTAGGAACGCTGGAAGCAAGGAAGACGGCGCTGGGAAGACTAAGAAAAAACTAGGCATGGATGCTGAAACCGTCGGAGTGTGGAAGCTTCCGGACGGTTTCGATACGCAGGAGGTGCGAGAAGCGTTGTTGGCGTTCGAAACGATGCGTCGCGAAAAACTAAAGCGACCTATCGCAGATCGGAATGCATCGAGCAAGGTTTTCAAGCACTTCGACAGCCCAGAGCATTTGCTTTACGCACTGGAGCTTTGCACTGCCGAACAGTACCAGGGGCTGAAACCTGATTACCGACCTCCGGCAAAATCAGGCATTTCTAAGACTGCGGGCCAACCAAAAACCTTTACGCAATTGTCGGTCGATAACACACTTCAAGCAGCAGCAGAATGGGCAGCAGATGCACAAAGAACATGATCACCAAGAGTTTGCCAAAGCAGTATCGGCGCTCTTCGTCGCCTTCCGCGCTGAAGCCACAAAACTGCACCTGGAAGCGTACTGGATCGGACTAAGCGATCTGACAGTCGACCAATTAAAGCAAGCGGTTTCGCGTGCAATACGCGAAAGTGACCGCCTGCCGACTCCAAGCGAGTTGCGAAGACTGTGCGGTGTCCTTGTGGACGATGAAGCAAAGGCAATCGCAGCTTGGGGTGATGTCCAGCGTGCAATACGTCTTGGACCGTACAAGCATATAGACTTTCAAGACAAGCTCATCAACGCGGCAATCCGAAATCTGGGCGGATGGCCTACATTCGTCTCCCGGTTCACAGACGCAGATTCAGAAAAGTGGGTTCGTCTCGAATTCACCAAAGCGTACCGGCACTTAGCAAATTCGAAAGTCTCCGGTGAATCGATTCTTCCGCTGCCAGGTCTGAATCAAGTCCAGCTCGTCGGCGGTGAGTTGCAAGATCCGGTCCCAATCGCGATATCTTGTTGCGAAGACCGCAAAAAGCTCGCTAATGCGGGGAAGCCACTGGTGGGGACGGGGATGGAGGTCGTTAAGCGAGCAGAGTAAGGGTTTATTGGTTCTAGCTTGCTCGCGGCGAATTTTCGAACGCTAGCAGCAAGGATTATAATTGTTCGAGCATCTTTCTACTCTCAAGGGACAATTTTGTGATCGGCACAGTGATCTCGCGGCCATCTTCACGCCTTAGTATGACTTCCTCATCCGTTTTGCGTACGAAGGCGGCCCTTGTAGAAAACTTGCCGTTTGCATCGGTCCATGTTCTAAATTCCGCTTGGCTTTTAGCTTTTTCTTCTGGTTGATGGGTTGCAATTTCGAAGGGTGCGGTCTTGGTTTCGTTGACGTGGATCTTGTCATCAAGCGGAAGCGGGTTTTCAGCGCTTATTGTGCTCATGGGCTTTACACTACCCCTCTCGTCAGGATCGGTAGTCACATCAGGCTCCTGCGATGCCACTACCGAGTCGGTAGACTTATCTTGGCTGGTAGAAGATGTCTCAAAGGCTGGACTCGCCGTGGACGGCGAATTTTGTCTCGTGTTGCTTACTTCTTTATCAGTGTGTAAAGAGTTACTGAGGCCGAGAAGTCCGCCAACCATTACAAAAACCGCGATGACCCCTATGACACCAATGCATCCAATGCAACCTAGAAGCCCTAGAAGCCCTGAAGCCTTCTTGATCACATACTCGCCCTTGCAATGCCTGCAACGGGTGACGATGCCATCGGAACTCGCACGATGCTGATTCTTTCTTCCGCAGTGCGGACACAGTGAATACGCTGCCATGAAAGCCTCGCTGTTTGTTTTTTTAGGTTAGACCGATATTGTTTATATGAATACCCTAGCGTTCTGTTCGCAGCGACTTGCTGAACGAAGGAGTAAGGTGTGGCAATTGCAGAGGATCGATGTTCTTGCGATGCTCAATAAACTTCAAGAGCAAGTGCTGGGCAAATTCCATCGCATCCATAACTTCAGAATACGTACCTCGTCGGCTTGCGTGCACTCTTCCGTGCGCTGCGCGATCGTTTCGAACGTTTTCCAATGTCCTGATCTTGTCAATAATCCTTTTGCTGGAATCTTTTGAATGAGAAGGAGCAAAAAGCTCGTTACAGTCCACGCCACGATCACTAAATCGTTTATGAACGTGTCCGTCATCTTTATTGAGAGTGCCTCCGTAAATGGCCTCTACAACCTTGTAGAAATTGTGAAGAGCATTTTCAAGTTTAACACTCTCAGAGATGGAAGTTGGCGATTCGGCAATAGAATCGGGCCCAAACCATACGTCGATGACATTTTCTATTGAATACAGTGCCTCGCGGTAGAATAATAAAGCGTATAGCAAAACATCGTCGTCGTATACGATGTCAACGAGTTGCCAGATCTTGGCGTCAACTTTCGACTCAAATTTAGTCTCGCCTAGAACTGAGTACTTAAGGTAATCTGCAGATTCCCCCATTCTATGCGAACAGAGTGCTAGAAACTCGTTTTCTGTGAATGTTCGAGAATCAGGAAAGTCATTCTCATCAAGCTTCAACAGTCTTAAGAATCTTTCAGTGTTTCTGCAGATGAAAGCCATGGATGCATCGATTGTGTCTACGATTCGTTCGGGCGGATAGTTTGTGTCTTGGCATTCGACGTGATAACGGCCTTCCCTTGGCGCAAAACCCACTAGCATTACCTGCCTTCCTTTATCCATGGAAATCCGATGAGGATGAGGAACTACTGGTATATCATCTGGTTCTGAAACGATGACTGGCCGCAAAACGAAATGCTTTAGTTGTCGCATTGCAGTTAGGTAGTCCGCCACTATTATATCGCTCGAGGATACCAAAGGACTAAGCGGCAACTCTGTAAAAAAGTGAGCTGTCATTTGAGTTAGGATATAGTGGGGCATTCTTCGCAATCTTTGAAACGCGATTGGAACTTCAGGACAGGCTTCTGACCCAACTTCGCATCCAGTATATCTAATCCAACCGCGTTTAGCACGGGCCAGATATGAGCACTAGATAAGTGCCGGTTTTCGCAAGAGAAGTAGTACTGCAGACTTCTCTCGGATGGTTTGCCTCCGCACATCTTGGAGATCTTGTATGGCGTCAGTTTGAGCCGTTTGGCCCTGGAAATGATTCGTTCTCGTAGTGTGTCCATGGGGTAAAACGTACCGAATTTCTGTTCGGCGTGGTATTGCGAACAGTCGATACGTGTGTTCGAATCTAAATATCTAGATATTGCAACATGATTGCGTGATTTGATACTTCTTTCTGCTGGGAGCTAGAAAATGTTGCGTCCATCTGAGCGTGGAAAAGGTGTGCGGTATGTTCAAGGGATGGCAGCATTGGTGGATGCTGCAGGCGGCGAGGTGGCTTGGCGAAAGATCGAGATCCATGTTGCCAAAAATGAGCGGTCGCGAGCGATCGAGGTGCTAGACGCGCTGATTAGGGCGGTCCACAAGCCATCGACTGCCGTCGCGGAGCTGACCGACCCGTTTTCCTTCATCAGCGACGACATCAGAATCAACAACGCTCTTGAACAGGCGGGGTACGACACAATCCAGTCGGTCTTGCTGGCATCTGATCGGGAGCTGATGAAGATTCGCCAGTTCGGAGTAGCTCAAGTGGCGATTGTTCGCAACGCATTGATTGCCAAAGGTTTCTCTAAGCCGCCGTCCATCGCATCGAGCCTCAGGACTGCGCGACAAAATATTATTGCAAACCAGTGTTCAACGCATTCTTGAAATATGGCAGAACAGGGTAGGTGATGCCCAGCAGGCTCGGAACGCAGGGCCGTCACAATCGTGGCGGTCCTGCTTCTTTCACTTACTCACAGTAGCGTTTCGATGGCCAATCCGAACGATTCAACTCATACGATTCGATATGAGCAGCCTTCCGTGCTTTCGTCGATCCCCTTCAACAAAGCTGCTCAGTTCGTCCTCGGCGCTGTGATCATTCTGATCGCTGTGAAGCTGTGGTGGGCTGGATGGTTCTCCATGTTTGCCATGCACAATGGCTTGCAACTTTGCGGACCTGCTGTCGATGGGCAACCAATGCAGTCAACCGGTTTGCTGGTCATCCTGTTCGATTCGGTGTGTTTGGTTGGAATCGTAGGCTTTGCTTTAGTTGGATTTGTTTGGCGGTCTATTGGTCCAATTCTCGGCGGTTTTGCGGAGTACTGGGCTCAAACGACCGCCTGGGCAAGGGCCAGAGTCGCTGGTGACACGGTAGCAGGTGCGAAAGCTGAGGCAAACGCCTCGAACATCGCTAGCAGCTCGCCCATTGTGGCCAGAATGGCTGATGGTTCGGCGCTGACGCAGCGACAGCTTAACGCGGAGTTGCACAAGCGGCTGATAACCCTCGAACTCAAAACCAGAGACCTATCGTTACCTGAGCCGCCAGCGCCGCCCAAGAGCGATGCTGAGCGAATTGCGGAGCTAGAAGCCAAGATTGCTGAGTTAACGGCACCAAAACCAAAGCCTCGTAAAGCTTCTGCAGCAAAGGCGGTGCAATCGTGAGCGCAGACGAACTAGAAATCTTGCTGGATGTCGATCAATCCGCTCCAGTCTCGCGCAGCCCTTCAACGGTTGCGTCTTCAGCTACTGGCAAGTGGTCGTGGGTCGCTTGGATCCTCCTTGCTGGCGTTTTGCTTTGGCAGTTTCGCGGATGTGCTAACAGCATCCTACCAGTCATTGACGACAAAATCGCGATGGAAGGGCCTGCTTTGCTGGTTGCAGTCGATGGGAAAGCTATGAATCGCCTGACTGATGGCCAGGCGGCTGCGTGCAACTCTCAACGCGTTCAAACGTGGTGCGAGTCGAACAAGGTTGCATTCCGTCGATATGACGCAAGTGACGATCTGAGCAAAGAAGACAAGCTTTGGCAGGACATGATGAAAGCGGCCAAAGAGGGAAGTGTCCCCAATTGGGTGGCAGTTGACAAAAGCGGCCGTGGTTCTGTTTTGGATCCGCCTGCCAGTGTGAATGAAGCGATCTCGTTTCTGGAAAGGCGATTCAAGTGAGCTACACAACCAATCTCGGCTCTAACCCTTTAGTCATCGACGAAAGTAACGCGGCGGAATACGCGGCGATGGTCAATGATGGCCAAATGGCCGCTGGTTATGTCGCCCGTGACTATCGCGCCCATCCATTTGGGTCAGTAGCGGAGCAATTCTCCGGGGAAATTATCCCGCGATCGAAATGGGATGATTTGATCAAGGCGCAAGAAGATAACCAATCGAGCCCATGGCATACCTTCCAAGGCAATGGAGCGCCGATTCTCGACCAGAATGGCTTTGGCTACTGCTGGATGTACGGCACCATAGCCTGCTTGATGAATCGTTATCAAGCCCAGGGAATCGAGCTGGAAGGCGGCGGACTATCTGCCGTCTATCCGGCATCGTTAGGTAAGAACTTCGCCAATCAAGGCGGCTGGGCAGGTGAAGCGCTCGGATACATTCGGCGTTTTGGCGCGCCTACGCTGGCTCTCCATCCTGAGCATTCACAAGACCGCCGATACTTTAACGACCCCAAAGTCAAAGAGTCCGCAGCTCGTCATGGTCATGCTGAATTTGTTGAACTGCCGTCCAATAACTTCGACGTGATGATGTCGATCCTGCTCAATCCAAAGAACCCTCTTCCAGTCACCATGGGTCTAACTTGGTGGGGGCATTTAGTAGCTGGATTCCGCGGTGTAAAGATCGATTCGCGCACCTATGGGGTGCAAGGGCCCAATAGCTGGAAAAAGACTTGGGGCGACAACGGTTGCTTCGTCCTAGCTGAATCGCGAGCAACGGCTTACGAATCGATCGCGGTTAAGCGTGTCATCCCTCGATCGCAAAAGGCATAGCAAATGAGTACCAACGAGCTATTCAACCGAATCAATGCAGGCGTGAGCGTAACGCATGCAGTCAACACGCAAACGCGTGAATCTGTAGGCGGCCAGCACAATGGCCGCGGTATGCATATCTACTGGCACGGTAAGGGAAATCCAACCGGTGCTGCTCCGATTAACGTGCTGGTCGCTACGGCCCAACGAATGGAGCATTTGCAATCAACCACTTCGGCCAACGACAACAATGCGAAAGCTTTGTTCAAGTTGCTGGAGGCTATTGATCTACTTGCCGGCACCCACGAGGTGACTGGCGATCCACTCGAAGCGTCGCAACTGGGCGGCGCTGGTTTCGTTTCTCCCCCTTTGGAGTAATTCAGCCATGAAATGGCCAAAAGGTTTATTGTGTTTTGTCCTATCGCTCGCGATGTGTCCGCTGAGCGTTGTTTATGCGATCGATTTTGTAAATGAGCAAAACTATGAAGCTCCCGAGCTTGATCCGACGGAGGAAGTCTTCGAGACCACCGATCGCGAGCTGCGTCAAGCTCCTGCTCCAATTCCTCCTGTTCTTGAATTGGTGTCTAAGCTTATTGCGCAGCCTGTGGCAAAGGAAGTAGCGGAAGTTGAGCCCCTGCAAGGTCCTTCGTTCGATCCGATAGAGCGGCGAGAAACGATCGACGATGTGCAACCAAGAAACGATGGTGCGATTAGGGCCCTGACGGATAGAGTTGCCAATCTTGAACGCAGGATGACCGAAGCCGAACGCAAAATAGAGGCGATCATCTCGGTCAAGAATGCCAAAGGTGAAATCAGTCAGCAGAAAGTAGAGATCGACATTGTGCAAGGCTATGGGGCCTTCGAGGTGCCTGAAGGTGGGAAAGTAGTTGCCGTGAACGGTGTACCCATTAATCGTTCTACGCCAAGTACTTCATCGTCCCAAGTGTATCAGGCGGATGCGTTTGTCTTATCGCAACCAAGACTTAGAGCAAGGGAAGTCAAGATTGTGCCTGCCGTCAGTCGCTATCGCGTCGGCACTGACGGTTGCACCTACGACGCGTTGACAGGCCAAAAAATCAGTTGCCCTGTGAGGCGGTAGATGCCCAATCGTGACTACACCAACGGCTGTCCCGTCTGTGGCGTGTCCCATCCAGGGCGCGGCCACAAGTGTCGCCGCAAAGACATTGAACGCGAAGAGCGGAATATGAGGCGCAAGGAACGTCAGCGTGAGGAAGCGCCCGAACGCACCTTTCATCGCCGGTTGGTTGAGGCAGAGCACTTAAATGCGTTTGATGACGATGAACGGTTCGATCTAGAAGATGTAGGTTATTTCTTATGAGTACTGCTGTGGAAGAAAAAGTGAAGCAACTGACTGGCAAAGCTGCGATGAAGCTGGTATTCGACTTAGCGGCCGCTATCGAAAAGTGGAACGCGTCGGATGTTAACGTCGAGTACGAAGGCCAGATCTACAAGGATATCAGCGAAGCGCTAGACACTGCAATTCGTCGCAGTTGCGATGGTGTCCTGGATGCTGACGTGGATCCTTCCGCTTATCGAGCGGTCATGGCTCTGGACAACGTGTCGATCGCCTTTCAGCGATATTTGATGGCCGCGTCCATGCAACAAGCGCGACCGGGTGGAAATCACAATTTGATCAAGTCGCTAAACGCCATTATTGAACTTGCAAAGCCTCGCCCAGCGCTCGCCAGCCCGCGGCCAGTGGAATGGTACTACAAACAAGGCGTCTCCGAGCGTCAGATCGCCATGACGTTTGGTTGGTATGACGAGGCAGGCGAACCCGATGGCTGGAAAGTGCAGGAAGAGTTGGCTAACCCAGGTACTCATTTCGATCCGAAGAAGTGGCAGCACCCAGCCCTGCGGGCGGAGCAGAACGCGGCTGCGGAAATGTGGGCGGTTCATACTCGCAACCATCGAAGGTTGAGCGAGCCGGAAGAACCAAGCGCTCCAATTAAGGACGTCGAGTACTACATTCAGCAAGGTGCACCGGTCAAGCAGATTCTAAACCTCTTTCCACAACTATCGGAAGAGGATGTCACCGAGTTAATGGCAGCGATGCCGCAGCGTTCAGCTCCAAGCCCTTCGGTCGCAGGGAATCACATTGCGGCAACTGAGAAGTTTCTCGCCAACGCTGACCGCCTGAAGCTTGATGAGCTGAATGCTGATCTGGTCAAATAGCAAACCATCAGATAGAGATTGCAGCGTGATAGATGATCCAGGGCGGGAACGACGGCGACAACCGAAGGAAGCAAAACGCTAGACTTGAGCGACTGCCCGCCGTCAAGTCGCTCTACCTCGCTGGCCATCCGCTCTACCAGATTGCAAAGCGACTCAATCTCAGTAAGCAGCAACTTGAAAAGGACATCAAGTTACTGCGCAAACAGTGGCTCAAGGATGCTAAGCTTGCCTCTTCCGAAGTCATGGCTGCGGAATGCGCGAAGCTGGACCAGATCGAACTGGAAGCCTGGGAAGCTTGGGAGCGATCAAAGCTACCGACACGCAAGACGATCAAGCGATACTTCCAACAGTACAACAAAGAGCTCGATAAAGTAATCGATCTGACTGAGACGCGAAGGGAGATCAGCCAGTCGCTGGGCGATCCACGATATTTAGATCTTGTACTCAAAGCCGTTCAGCAACGGTCTAAGTTTCTGCGATTGGAAGATCCCGACAGCGAAGTGGCCCAGCAGGCGATCACTGTCGAGGTTGTGGTCGAGTCTCCCGACCAAGTGGCGAAGATTATCAACTATCAAGAGTTTGAGACAATTCAGGCGGCTGCAGTCCAGCGATTACCAGAGGAGTAGCCGTCAACCATGGTTGCTCTAAACGTCAGGCCGATTCCGATCAGCCCGCCGCAAAAGCGGTTTCGAGAATCTACAAAGTGGCTGCGCGGTCTCTGTGCTGGTCGAGGATTTGGCAAAACGAAGATCGGATGCATCGACGTCTTATTTCGCGCCAAGCCGCGTGAGCCGTGGATGGCGATTTCCCCTGACAACAACATGATCAGGGAGACCACTCTCCCGACATTCATCGAGACTGCAGAATTCACTGGCCAATATGTCCGCCATGTTGTAAGCCCTACGCCGCGGGTTTGGTTTCGCACTCGATACGGTGGCATCGCTCAAATCGTTTTCAAGGGAGCGGAGAAGCCGGATAAACTTCGCGGACCGTCGAAAGCTGGCCTATGGTTTGACGAGGCGAGCATCATTTGCAAGGAAGCCTTCGATATCGGCATAGCTTGCTGTCGTTACCAAGGCAAGATGGGCCCTGTTCTGGCAACTTTCACGCCACGCGGGTTTAAGCACTGGACGTTCGAAAGTTTCTTCCAAAGGGTCGATGATGACGATCTATGGAAATACTCTGAAGCGGAACTGCGATACTTCCAGAGTCGGGGATATCTTCCCAAGCATGATACGGAGCTGATCCACTGCAGCACGCGTGAAAATCCGTTTGCGCCACCAGAGTTCTACGACCGGATCGCCTCGAACTATTCCAGTATGCTGGCGATGCAAGAGCTAGAAGGCGACTTCATCGAAATCAGCGGACTCATCTTTAAGCGGGAATGGTTCAATAACCGCAGCGTCGATGGCGTACCGCGCGATGCTATGCGAGTACGTGTCTGGGACAAAGCCGCGACGGCTGATGCCGGGTGCTATACCGTCGGTTTGCTAATGGCCCGGGACCGCAATGGCAAGTTCTATGTCGAGGATGTCATCCGCGGTCAATGGTCTTATCTGAATCGAAACCAGCTGATCAAGGAAACTGCAGAGCGGGATTTTGTGAAGTATGGCGGGACCGTCTTAACCTATATCGAGCAGGAGGGCGGCGGCGACGGTAAGTCGGTGATGGATCAGCTGATCATGATGCTGGCCAAATTCCCGGTATTCAAGATCAATGCAGGCGGTGGGCAATGGAAGACTAAGGGTGCAGTTCGACTCCCAGGTGATGTGAAGATTCGTCGCGCCTTGCCGTTTGCAGCCCAGTGCGAGGCTGGCAACGTGCACGTGAAGAATGGCGCTTGGTGCTCTGACTTCTTGGAAGAACTAACAGCGTTTCCAGAATATGCCTATGCGGACCAAGTGGACGCTGCCTCGTACGCGTTCAACTGTTTAGCCAATATGCCGCAGGAGCATCTGTTCGCTTCGCGCGATATTGTAAGCAAGATGGAAAATGCTTACGGTGAGACTTTGGAACTGGAAAACGATTCGATAGCTCGCTGGGGAGATTTGCCATGGCGTCGGTAATGGGCTTGTACTGTGATTTCCATGGTGTGGAAGGTGTCGGTGTCGAGTGCACAAAAGACCTGCAGCCAGGCGTGAATATTGCTTGGGCAAACGGGCTGTCGCGGTTCTATCGCAACGATGAGTTGCGTAGCTACAAGGTCGAAAAGATCTCGCGCGTACTGCCGATCGCTGAAATGGTGAGCGAGATTCCTCCAAACGAAGAGTTGTCTGTGCCATTTGCACCCGCTTTTCCTGTGCCGCAGCAAGTCAGTCATGCAACGAACGAGTTTACGAAATCTGAGCTGTGGCTTGACGAAACGTCGTCGCAGGTGCCGCCAAAGGCAACCAGCGAGACTGATCAGACGGAATCCCAAGTGCCGCCGCCAGCCAGCAGCGACACCACTGAGCAGAACACGGAATTCATTAAAGATACCGCATTCGAAAATGCATGGATCAAGGACTTTTTGACAAAGAATGGTGTCGAAGTCACCAACAAGTCCGTGATTGAAGCTGCTGCAGCCGAAGGCATGAAGGTTCAAAGCGGGCAAGTGACGGCAATCAAAACGGAACTGGCTACGGTTAAGTAAGCAATGTCCCGTCTTGTAGCTTTAGCCGCTGAACTGAGGGCACTGCTAAGCGACTGGAGGCGAGTCGAAACGGCAACGCAAGAAGCTGCGCAATTCTTCGATGAGGAGGAAGATGTTGAAGAAATTGGCGGTCGTATTCGCCGCGGTGCAGAGCGTTCACTCGGCCAGCGTGGTTACTCTCGGGCAACTCGCTCCAATGAGTGGGAGTATCTAAGAAACGGGCTGCGTTTGGTCAATTCCAGCAACGTTTATGGATACGCCTACGACGCTACTAGCGCAAGGATGGGAGTTCTGTATGTCCAGTTCTTGGACTTTCTTCCTAAATCGCTTGGTGGATCTGGAGAGCGATCTGGACCTGGGCCGGTTTACGGCTACTTTCACTTTCCGCTTTCCAAGTATCAACAGTTCGAATCCATGGCGGCCGTCAGTGCAGGTGGGGCAGTCTGGGATTTCTGCCGCGAGCGCGGGACTATGCACGGGCATCAGCATCCATACCAATTGATTCAAGTGTCCGGCGAATATGTTCCGCGAAAAGCAACTAAGTGGGGACTGCGCGGGATTGATCCAGAGACTGGCAAGTCGGGACGTACGCCCGCGGCCATAGGACTAGGGCGGCGAAACCAAAAGGGAGAGCAGGCACGTCTGCAGTTACCTAGCAGGGAATGGGGTGAAAGTCGCAAAGCACTGTCTGCGAGAAACAGACCAAATCGCGGCGAACCGGATAGGGGAGAACCGAATAGGGGATGAAAATGCCATATATTCCAAATCAGGGTTGTTTAGGCTCCTCGACCGCATATGGTGCGATGCAAGCGCTTCGATCCATGCGAATGATGCAAGCGATGGCCTTGATTCAATTGACGCAAAATTCAGTGATTCCGCCAGCTCCAAAGCGCGATCGCGTGGTACATGTTGGGATTGACTGGTCAGATGCAGAACGGAAGCGGCGGAGAAATAAGCTTTTAGAAGAACTAAGGAAACAATGACTATACCGAAAACGCTGGCTGCCGTGATTTTGTGCATTGCTTTATTGTCTTTGAGTTGCAATAAACCGAAGCCCGACAAACCTGACCTGCCGCCGAGAAAGTATGTGTTGCTGAATAGCTCTAGGCCTACGCACTGGGATCAATCGCAATGGGACATACTCGATTCGTATTTGAAGCGGATCGATGAGTTAGAAACACGGGTGCAGACATTAGAGGCATCACCATGACAATGTGCGAAGAGAGCGATCCTGTAACTGAGAAGTGGATTGCACCTACCAACGGTTATTGGCTAATTGTTCTGATAGTGTTGTTGCTTTTAATCTTTCAATTGAATCGAACACCGTAGTGGTCTATCTACTACCCAACCGCAAAATCGGTTAAACAAGGATCACACAACACACTAACCGACGAATTTACGGAACAACCGAGATTCAGTAAGTGACGAGATTATCGCTCACGCTGAGGCTTGCATGTTCCAGACTTTTGACGATCCCTACGACCCTAACACCACGCCAGCAGAGGTCTTCCGCAATGGGAAAGATCCTGCGGCCAGTTGGGCAGGCGCTCCGCCGAACTTCGGTCAAGAAGACCTGCCGCAAATCTTCACTGTTTCGGGTTTGGTTGGTTTAGCCGGGCGAGCTTACCTAAACGCTGACGAAGCTCTACGCCACTCTCCCGAGAACTCAAGGCGTATGCGAGCCGACTGCTCGGTCATGGAGTGCATAGAAGCACGAATGCGAGCCGTGGCGTTGCTCAATTGGCACATTGAAGCGGAGATACCAGAGTCTGCTGAGCAAAAAGCACTGGTCGAACAGATGACGGCAATTGTCACGCGGACTCCCAGGTTTATGCAATTGCGTTACTGTTTGCAGAACGCGATCTGGTACGGACGTTATGGCGCGTCGCTGCGGTTTCGCAGTACTCCGATTCGAGGGCAACGACGCAAGTCAGTGCAACAGTGGTTACCACGCAACGGCGATAAGCTCGTGTTTCGGTATGATGATGGTTCTCCAAACTACGAACCGGACCAAGTAGGTATCAAAGTTGGCAGCGCTGGCCAAGTCAGCAAGCATCTGAATCGCCGTCAGATCGAAGTCACTGAACACGGTATGGTCTACTGGTTCAACTGCGAAGAACGCAAACGTGTGATTGTTCACAAGCACACGATCGAGGATGGGGACTTTGACGACGTACTGAGCTCTGGATCGGTGCATGGGGTTGGAATTCGATCAAGAATCTATTGGACATGGTACGCGATGGTTGAGTGCCTGCAGCGCGTACTCGAGTATTTGGATCGCTCTGCCTTCGGTGTTGAACTGTGGCGATACCCAGCCAATAATCCCCTCGCAAAACGTAAAACGGAAGAGGCTGCAAAAGGCGCTGTAGGTGGCGGTCGATCGGTCATTTTGGTTCCGGCCTATCCAGCCGAACAAGGCGATCTCTACGGAGTCGAACATATTGAGCCCGGACTTGGTGGTGTGGACAAACTGCTTCAAGTAATCCGGGAGTACTTTGGGCACAACATGAAGCGGTACATCCTAGGTCAAACACTAACCAGCGAAGCCGAAGCAACGGGCATGGGGTCCGGTGTGGCTGAAGCCCATATGGCGACATTCCACGATGTGGTTTGCTACGACGCTCGCAACCTTGAAGAAACAATGACGGAAGATTTCCTACGTCAAATTCAGCTATGGAACTTCCCTAAGACTGACGATGTCTTCTTGCGGTTTGTGGTTGATACCGAAAGCCCCAACGTTAAGGAACGCTTAGCGGCTCTTAAGTCGGTCTGGGACATGGGTATGGCAATCAAAGCATCCGACATCGCTGACGCGGCAGGTTTATCGTTACCAACCGAGTCCGACCACAAAATTTTCAATCCTCAGCTATACCAAGCGATTGAGCAAGCCCAAGCGATGCCCACCGGCGGACTGCTTTTGCCGTCTAAGCCTGGCCAAATGGAGCAGCTCGTGCAGCAAGCACTACAGCAGGCCCGATCGAATCCCAGTCTGCAGAATCATGACGGTCCGCTTGATTTAGCAGACGATCACCTGTCCCTGTAATTGCCTCTATCGAAGTATTCATCATGAACATTGCTGAAGCTGTATTGCGTGCTTGGTCAACCCAACCGCGCGACAGATACGAAACACCTAAAGACCGTTGGGTAACAGTCGGTGGTGAACCTGGCGCTGATGGACGCAAGCACGGTGGAACGCCAGTGCTGCTGGATCCAGAAGGAAAGATCAAGGCTGGGATGGGTGGAAAGTTCGATGGCAAGACGCTGAAAGATGCGCTCGGAAGCTCGCAGAAAGCCAAAGACAATTCGGTCTCCGATCTTTTGCAGAAGTGGCGACCGCTGGTCATCAAGATTGGTGGGGCGATGGGTTTCCGGTCTGACGATTTGGATGACTTCATAGCGGAAGTCATGCTCCAGGCCTGGAGGCATCGTGATAAGTTCGATGACAACAAGGCATCGTTTCAAACATGGCTCGGATCAGTCGCCAAGAATGCGGGTCTCAAAATCATCGAACGTGGAAAGGCGAAGAAGCGGGGAGGCGGGAAAAGGAACGTCAGTTTGGATGTCGACTATGGTGACGGGCAGACTCTTGCTCAAACCATTGCCAACAGACCGGAAGGCAAAAGCGATGTTGCTGAGCAGATGAAGGCATTGAGGCCCATGATTGACAAGTTACCTACTTCACAGAAACGAGCAATTGAAGGGATGTTGGCTGGCAAGTCGATGTCAGAGCTTGCGAAAGAAATAGGCATTAGCAGTCAAGCGGTGTCATTCGCACTGAACCGTGGAATTGAGACTATCAAGCAAGCAGCACGTGGCAGCGACAAGTATGTCGCAGTCTGCGAAGTTGAACGCTATGCCAAGAAGCATATCAAGAGCTCGCCGGGGCAGCAGGAGTTTCACTGGATCACTATTGGCGGAGAGCCAGGCCCAGACGGCAAGAAGCATGGTGGCCATCCCGTGCAAATTGATACAAAGGGGGTTATGCATACGGGGAAATTCGCTGGACAATCGCTGCAGCAAGCATTTGGCGGGACCCATTCTCCTGCAGGGCAACGTGAAGCCGTGCGAGGCAATGCGCAAGGACTGCCTGGAGTGACCGGACGGGTAGCTGGAACACCGCAAATGGCGACGCCCGATACGCTGAAGCCACATCCGAAGTATCCCGACAAAAAGTCTCAGATGATCGCGGATCTCGAGAACGCGGAAAACTTCGGCAGTTGGAAACATGCTAAGCAAATTCGCTCGGAACTCGATGAACAATTTCCGGGCTGGGAAGATGAGAACGAATTGCTGCAGCCTAAGCACACGACGACGCCACAATCGAATCTGGAAAGCAGCAAGCAGCCAGCGATGCATCCAAACCTGCAAGGTTATGTCGGGGAGCTCCGCCAACACATTGCAGCGATCCCGCAGGGGCAGGGCTACACGCCGCGCGATCCGAAGTTGATGGCACAGGTCAAGGCAAAGGCCGATGCACTCATGGAGAATGCGAGCGACCACTTGCCCCCAAAGGATTTCGCAATGCTGCAGAACGCGTATGCAGCTAACTTCCCAAGAGATCTCGATGAAGAATCCGAAGACATTGCAAAATCGAGAAGAGCGGATGAGTTGGCATATCGAAAGGATTTTCCGAGGAAGCAACAACCAGTTATTAAGCAAAACTTAAATACTGAATCTCCATCCCTCGTAGAACCACAGCGCACGGTAGCCAACGATTCCGCGAAGGCTGGCGACCAGCTCGGGTTATTCGGTCAAGCTACCATAAAGACTGAACCGTTCAAGAAGAAGTTCACGCCAGAAGTGCTAACAAAGGGCAAGCAGGTCGGGCTGTTTGATACTGCTGGAGATTCCCGACAGAAGCTTTTGATTGATGATGGCGTCGAGTCTCGGGATATGGTGTATCAACCGGAGGGGAAACCTACGGAGATACCGCCAAACCCAACGGAGTCGGCGAGCAAACCTACGGAGCTGGAAAAGCCATTCGACGCAAAGGCTGCAGTCGACGAGTTGCGAAAGTCTGGTCAAAGCCTAGTGCAGTTCGCTAAAGCAAAGAATTTGACGCCAGAGCAACGCAAGGCCGCGTTTGAAGAATACGCTCGACAGAATGAAGAATCGCGAACACCAAAGCCGCCAAGCGACGCTCGCGCTTCTGCGATGGAGAAAGCCACTTTCAAGCCGCAAGTACTGGGAAAGGGTGAGCCTTCAGGAGAACCGCAGGCCGACCCTGCATCACAAAATATACTAAACCCAAAGTCGGTCATCGAGCAGTCGCCGGCAATACTTAGGCCAGAGGATGAGCCTGGGCACACAAAGGCAGACGAAGCGTTTGCGGGACGCATTCAGGATTTTGGCAACAAGATTGGTGGCGCTAGAAAAGACCGAGCGACCCCAACCGGCCCAAGATCGAAAGCGCCGAAGACGGAGCAGCCAAACAAAGGAGAGGGGTGGAGGAATCGGTACGTCGTATCCAAGATAGAGAAATCTCATCGCAAAAACGAAGAAGGCAAATACGCAATCTATGACAAGAAGACGAAAGGATACTTTGGCGATCATAAGCAAGTTGGAGGTTTGCACGATTCGGAAGAAGCAGCGTTAGCAGCAATACCGCTTGTAGAAGTTGCACGAAACCATAGGGTCGTAAACGTTGCACGGCACGGTGAGCCAGAGAACTACGCAATTCGGCGAGAGGTCGCGCCTGGTAAGAATCCAGTAATCAAGGATGGGTTCAAGTCCTACGAAGAGGCCATGCAGCATCTGGCGAAAAACCCAGAGGAGATTATCAACCAGAAGACAGCGTTTACGGATGCGATGATTGCGCCGGAATTGTCAAAGGTAACTCGTAAAGGGAAAGAGCACAGGCCTAACGACAAGCAAGCAACTCCTGAAGACTTCAAGAAGTACAACTTCTACGGCGTGGAGTTTGGTAACTGGAATAACAACGCGGAAACGCGGCACGTTCTGAACCACGCGCATGATGCGTTTGAGGATCTATCGAGCGTATTGGGTATTGACCCGAAAGCATTGTCGCACGGTGGCGATCTAGGGCTCGCGTTTGGGGCAAGAGGCCACGGACTGCAAGGGGCGAAGGCGCATTACGAGCGAGATTACGGCGCTTTGAACCTAACGAAACTGAAAGGCGCAGGCTCGCTTGCTCACGAATGGGCGCATAGTTTAGATCACTATTTGGCAAGGCAATCGGGAAAAGCTGAAGCGGGCAGGGCAGGAAAAGACGAAAGCGGGAATGCCAAGTTTGACGCTAGCGGCAGTCCGCATCGCGACTACGTAAGCCACGGCCACTACGGCAAAACTCATCCAGAATACAAGCTGAAAGAGAAGTTTGATAAGGTCATGAGTGCGATTCAATACAAAACTCAAGACTTTACTGAGGACGCAGGACGGCACGATAAATTGCATCAGCGTCTAGTCAAAGACCTGCATAAGCACTTGGATAGCTTTAGTGAATCCCTTAAGAGGGACTACTCTTCCGACAAATATGCACCGTTCCGTGGGGCGAAAAATCGAGTTCCGCTGCCAGCAGAAAAGCAGAAAGAAGTCGATGAAATAATCAGTAGGCTCAAGACGGCCGCGGAAACGCATGGTGAATTCGGAGATTCAACACCTGTGAATGAGCAAAATTTTACATCCCCTCACTTCTTCAAAGATGTCCATCGATTAAACGAAATCTACAAAAGCCATCGAGGGAGAAACGGGTACTCAATTACAAAGTCTGGCTACAGTCAAAAAGTAGGCGGTGCGATTGCCGACATAAATTTCACAATGAGTCACTTGAGAACCAGTAAGAAGCAGCTGGATAGTGCTAATGCGGGTGAAGTTAAGCAAAAGAAAGTCCGTACAGACTTCCACAACATGGGCAAGCGAATGGACCAAGGAACAGCCAAGGACTATTGGAGCGAACCGCACGAAATGTTTGCTCGCGCTTTTGAATCGTATGTTTACAACAAGCTGAAGAAAAATGGGCACAGCAACGATTTCCTCGCGAACGAAAAACACAACGATCATCCGTGGTTGAAAGCGTTTGGCGTGAAGCCTTACCCTGAAGGAGACGAAAAGGAATCGATCGACGCAGCGATGGATGAGTTTTTTGAAGAGTTCAAGAAGCACAAGCATATCGAGCCAAAGTCAAAATACTCACTTGCTCCTCACATTATCAACCGCCTCGTAAATCGGGCATCAGCTCGCTATGGAGTTCTTACCAATGCATAATCAACAAGTTATAGATCGGTTGGTATCGCATGCTGCTCAGCGGTACGAACTCAGTCAAGCTCAGCGCGAGGCTGGCAACTACAGAATGAAGCACGTCCGATTGCATGGTCTCGATATCTCGATCGAAACATGCAAGGGAAAGCGCCGCCGACCTGAGTGGCCAGCAATGCCTTGCGATTATGGATACATCAAAGGCACCATGGCTCGGGATGGCGATCATGTAGATGTATTCTTGGGACCGAATCGTGATAGCGAATTGGTTGTGGTTGTCGATCAGGTAACAGCGGCTGGTCGATTCGATGAACACAAGTGCTTACTTGGCTTCACCAGCGAGTCGGAAGCGGTCGAGTGCTATAAGTCGGCCTACACGAAGGATTGGAAAGTCGGACCTGTCACCACGATGACTATCAAGCAGTTCAAGAACTGGCTAAAAGACGGCGATACGAAAGCACGTCTTGCTCCTCAAGTATCTCGCTACGCTGGAAAGACTCAATCCGGTTTCGCTTTTGCCGAAATGGACCACGAACCGGTATCAGCCAAGAGTAAAAAGGGTTCGCTTGCTGGTGTGCACAAGCCAAATGGTGATGGCTATCGCGTCATTGGCATTTCTCGAGATATACCGATCTGCATGAGATGCTACCGTATGGATCTCGACAAAACCATTATGGTCCAGCCTTTTGAAAATGGCTTGCCTTCAGGGGAAATCGAGTACTACGGCTCTGACTGTGTTGAGAAGGTGCTAGGTCGGAGCTCCAGTGTAATCATGCACGAAGCGCTAATGGCGGAGCAAAAGAAGCTTTCGACACGCCATCAAGTTGATTCCTTGGCTGAACGCTACGCAACGTTGCGCGATGATCTAGTGTTGAACGATGTGCCGCTGGTCGATCGATATGAATACCGCAATCCTGCCCGTCGAGCACGTGATCGACAACTTATGTCCAAGCACCGCGCGATGGTGAGCAAGCAAACGGAATGGAATGAATCCGATCATCCACGGCACGTCGCTGGTACACAAGGAGGCGTCGGCGGGCAGTTTGCTCCGAAAGATGATGTATCTTCTGCAGGAATACAGATCCAGTCCGCCAATCGTCCAGGACACATTGTCAATCAGAAGCTCGCCTCCCATGTCGATGGACTGAAGCAAGTGCAATATGAGCCGGGAGCCTTGAAAGCTAGTCCGCCTCAAGGAAATGCTCAACAGCCGGTGCAATCAACTCGCCTGAGATCTCATCAAGCAGAGCGAGTGGACGAAAGCCACGAGTTGCACTTCAGTAAGCTTGATCCGGAGAGTCGCCAGAAGTTGCACGATTGGCATCATGCACTTCACGAAGCAGTACGGCCTTCGCGTGAAGCAGCTCGCAATGTTCCCGAAGGCCAGCGAGGTCATGCATTTGAAAAACACTGGCAACAAATAGACAAAAGCGAGATTCACGAGCTACTTGGCCAAATGAACCAGATGGATAGAGAGCACCGAATGGCAGGCGGTGAAGGGCTCGCGCAGTACGTGAATGCCAACCAGTTGATTCCTCGAGAAATCGCAGAACGGCTTAAGAGTGGTTCTAGGTTCTTTGATCCAAAGCGACTTAAAACCAATATGTCGAGCACGCCAAAGCCTGTGGAGCAACCTAAGCAGAGCGAAAGCCTGCAGTCGCATCCTCTGGCTAGAGAGTTTGGTTTGGATGGGTACCCAGTTGGTCCTGATGGTGTGCCAATCGTGTCGCCTAAAGATCAGAACGGGTTTGAGCGACTGGTTGCGATGCAACGTAGAATAGGAGTGGAAAAGAATAAGCCAGCATATTTCGGTGAGAATCCGTTACCAATACCAAATGGCGAAAACACAGAAGCAACGCAGCCTGTTTCAAGTGATATTCCCCATGCAACAGTGACACCTACGTCTGCGCCTGGGATGGATACTGGTGACGAGTTTCTCAAGCCCAAGTCAGGATTCGATGATCTTGCATCAAGCATCAAGCGAGCTATCGATCTAAACCAGCAATCAAAACAGTTCAAAGTGAGCAAGGTTGGGCACCGAAAAATTGACGACTTGATCAAGCAAGGAGCAGGTCCACGGCAACTCACGGACGAAGAGCATGCAGCACTGAAAAACAGCATTCTGGATACATGGCAGGATTTGGCCAGTCGTGCATCGGAACACAACAACATGCTGAGCACCCTGGAGAATCAGTTCAACGGCTTGCCTGGGAATCGATCCGGCTCGCTGACTAATCTGATTCGCAAAGGTACCGACGTCTCGAAGATTCCCAATTTTGATGTGCTTGTCGAGACAGCCAAATCTCAGTTCCCTCATCTCCTTTCCCATCAACGTGGCGAGTCGGGCACTGGTAGCGACGAAGAGGGGCTGACGCAAGCTCTTCTGTCTGGCAAGCAGGCGGTTCCAAAGCCATGGGCACCAGAGGTGTTTCTAGCGGCTTGGGAGCGAAGTGGGCGCGAGATACTCGGCGAGCAGGAGACGGAAGAGCAGGATGATTTTGATTCGCTGTGGGACGGCCAATCGGGCTTAACAGGACGAGACGATGAAGTGGTCCCGTTTTCCGTGCAATTTGACAAGGCCTGGGAACTGGCTCGGGCAGGGTGATATTCCATCGCACAATCAAATAGATTACGAATTAAAGGCTGAGCACCCAGCCGCGTCCTCTTACTATCGAGTTTATCAAGATGTCGTTTTCTGCATCAGTCGGTATCAATATTCAGTCTTCGGATTTCTCTGCAAGCGAGCAAATAAGCATCCAAGGTGAAGCAAAAAGTGTATTCATTGAGACGATTGCTCCGAGTACAACCAACCGCGAGATTTCGTTGGGCGTGGATGTAAGTGAAGCACAGTTGATTGCCGTGCGATCAGACGTCGCTCTGACCATTAAAACAAATAGTTCCTCGGCTCCTGATGACACTATTGTGCTAGTAGCAGGCAAGCTGCAGTTCTTCTTCGCAGGGGCATTTTTTGAAAATCCGTTGACTGCAGATGTGAATTCGATTTTTGTCACTAATGCAACTACATCGCCAGCCTCACTGCAGTTCCTGGTGATTCAAAACCTAGTGTAGCGCTAGTTATTCAGACTTGACAGGGAAAATTAAAAGGTGCACAACACACTAACGGCAAAACATTCTGACGCGAAACGCGTGAATGACGCAGCCCGACGCAAAGCAATCGAACTATTTGAACGTGAGATTGAGTTTCGACTTCAGCAGCCTAATTTTTACGGCAATGTTGGCGTCGAGATTGTCTTTCAGGATGGTGTAGCTGTAGTGGCTGAGCCGCAGTCCTCAATGACTTGCAAAAAATTCGAGTAATCTAAAGTTTTGTCGGCACCGAACAACGGACCTGACGCAACTGCCTAACACGAAGCAGTACGTACATGTCCGATGTGATTCCAAATCATCCGCAAAACTCTTCAATGCGACCGCTGCCGCAAGAACGCTACGCAGCTTTTGTTGCGCGTGCACATCAACATCTGTTGCCATTGATCCCAGATCCTGATCAACGGAATCATGCTGTATGGGACGCATGGTCCCAGGCCCACGGTGATTCCCATGGAGACAGAGCGCGTAAGCTTTTTCCTTCGGATAAGTACCGAAATGTCTCCAATGTTTGCTATTTCTACGAGCATAGTACAACTGGCCGCGACGGAGCTCCAGTTCGCTACAGCGTCAAAGAACTCGGTGACATTGTCGATGAGCACAATGATCGAGCCGACACAAACAGCTTTTCTGCTTTGACGAATGGTCATACGGTGGACGGCATAGTCCCCGACCATATGCAGCCTAAGGTTCTTGGGTACGTTGGGCCATATCGACTGGGCATGGTCGGGTATGACAAACCAAAGTTTGCAGTGTTTGCTGATGAGCATCACGAAATCGAGGCAACGCAAGTACTTAATCGGAAGAAGCGACGAAGTGTCGAAGTAAACCGCTTCCGTGATGGTCGACGCCCTTACTTTGATCCGATCGCAGCCCTGGGTGCGGAGTCGCCTCGCCTGGCTCTTCCAATAGCGCAGTACAGTTCCCAGGATGCATTTGTGGAGCGCTATCAAATAATGGCTCCTGCGATGGTGAGCGGCTCTAACACTTTTATTCCTAGTGACGATCCGCTTAAGGAGCGCCACGAATCACAAAATCAACCGGAGCAATCGACGATGGGGGATGGTCAAGAACAACCGGATGCTGGCGGTCAAGGTTCGGAAATGGTGTCGATGATCGTCAAGGCGATTCAGAGTACACCAGAAATGGAATGGGTTCGCCAGCAAATGCAGCAAGGAGCTGCTCAATCTCAACAGCAGCCGGGCGTTCCGGGTGCGCAAGGTGGCATGAGCGCGACTGGTTCGCCGCCGGCTACTCCTCAACAGCCTTCACAGCAATACGGTTCTAATGCCATGGGTGCAAATCAGTTCAATCCAAATAGTCAATACAGCAACCAGGAAGCGGATGTGGACCGCTACAGCCAGTTGCAGGAAGAATTCCGCATTCTTCAAGATCGATACTCCATGCAGGAAGAGGCTCGAAAGGAAGACTTAAAGGAAGTCGCGACTTTGCGTCGAGCAGTTGCTGCCTTGGAATCTGTAAAGGTCGATTCAGACCGTCGCGAGCGGATTCGCTCCCTGGCAGATCAATACCAGATCGATAGCGAAAAGGAGTTTGCGAGATGCTTGTATGCTGAAGGCGCAGAGATGAGTGACGATCAGTTCGAGACTCACATGCAATTGCTGGCGGACTACGCTCCCCAGAAGCGAGATCCTTACATTCCGCAAGGTAAGATCGGGACCAGCGGAAGCAACAAAGATAAGTACTCGGAAGAGTTTTGCCGTCGCGTTGTGGACCGTGCTACCGAAGAGGGCAAATCCTTCGACGAAATGGCCAGAATCTTGGAAGCGGAGAACGCCTAAAAGGCTTGACGAGCTGAAAAGAATTAGAGCCGACCTGCTGGGCGTCTTAAGTTCAATTTGCAAACTGTAGTTATTAGGGTGAAAGAATGTTTCCAGTAGCATTTAAGGCGAGCGGCAACGTAAATCGTAGTCGATTCGTGAAAATGAGCGGCTCGCACACTGTTGATCTTTCGGGTGCTGCTGGCATTCCGATTGGTGTTTCACAAGAGGGCACGCGCGAAGCTCCAATTCCAGGCGCTTCTACTTTGGCGGCTGTGGACGGTGATCAAATCAAGGTCTACGGTCATGGCGAATGCTGTTTGCTTGAAGCTGGCGGCGTTGTGGCGGCGGGCACTTTGCTGAAGCCTGACGCAGATTCCGCGGGCGTGGCAATTGTTGGTGGTGAGCCATACTACGCCCAGGCGCTGTCGGCAACCTCGGGGCCTGGCGAACTAATCAGCGCTTACTTGATTCGTGGAGTTGCGCCGCGGCCAACGGTGGCAGTGGTCGCCCTAGGTAGCGTTCAAGGCGATGCAGCTCCTTTGCAGGGTAATTCGCTCAATACCGTGAGCGCTGCAGATAACACCAAAGGTGTTCGTCTACCACCTGCGGAAGAGGGAATGTATTGCGAGGTCTACAACGAGCACGCAACCAATGGATTGAAAATCTACCCTGCCACTGGTGATGACATCAACGACGGCACCACCAACGCCGCCATCACGATGGAAGGCAAAACAATCGCAGTACTTCGCGCGATTGACAACACCACGTGGACCGCAGCGTTCACTGTGAACACTTAGTCCGAAACCCTTTCAAACACATATCGTTTTTTGTTCCCATAGCGAAGACCGAACAACGGACTCGCGGCAAGTGATGGAGAAACCATTATGGCCGCAGGCCCAGTTACACAAGTTGGTCAAAACAACACGTACATCAAAGATCATGAGTCCTCAGGACGAATGATTGTTGACTTTTCGCGCAACAAGGAAGACTTCTCAGTCAATAAGTACGTGCAGTTGCGCCCGGTCCCCAAGCAAACGGGGTTCTACTTACAGCTTGATCAATTGCAAGCTGGTCGGATCGTTGGTGGTAACATCGACGATTATGTCTGGCCGGATGGACATGACCGTCCTGACTACAACAATGAAGGCGTCGAGTTCAACTGGAAAGATTTCCAGACTGTCCGCCGAAACATTGGCCACAAGCTTGGAAATCTAGCGGTTGACCAAGCGTCTTGGAATGTGGAAGGCGCACAAGAACGCGCTCAGTGCCAAAAGGCGATGACCCTTCGAACTAAGATGGTGCATTCCGCTTTGAATGCATCGGCCAACTGGGATTCGACGCATTTTCAAACAGCGACCGCAATCGCTGGCGGCCTCTGGTCTGCGGCTTTGTCGACGACTCCGTTTATCAAGAAGTCGATTAACTATGCCGTGAACTTGATCACAGAGGACACCCTAGGCGTTGTGAAAAAGAAGGACCTTCGCTTAGTGATGGGGCCAAGGGTCGCGACTGCAATTTCCGAAACGCAGGAAATCATCGACCTGATCAAGCAATCGCCTGAAGCCTACAACATGATCAATCAGGGCGCAAGCCGATGGTCAGAGTATGGCCTTCCGAACACTTTGTACGGTGTGCCTATCGAAGTGGACGAAACCGTTATTGTCACAAGCCCGCGTAATGCTGCAAACGTCACCAAATCGTTTGTGTACGGCAATAACGAGGTTTACTTGATCTCGCGTCCCGGCGCGTTGGTAAGCAAAGCTGGCGGACCAACCTTCTCAACCGTCACATTGTTTGTGCACGAAGAGATGACGGTTGAACGTGACAGTGATCAGTACCATCGCCGTAAACGCATCAACGTCGTAGATGATATTGGCGTCGGTATGACGGCTCCGGCTGCAGGTTTCGCATTCCGCAACGTGCTTAGCTAATAACGGGGTGCGATGTGGCATATGCAACGGGTGCAGATCTGGTTGTTCGGTATGACGTAGACATCATTGGGGCTTTGGCGACAGACGCTCGCGAGCCCCAAGATGATAGCTTCGTTCCGAATCACCCCAATGTCGGAGCTGCACTGAGAGATGCCAGTGGTGAAATCGACGTCGCGCTGCTTGCTGGTGGACGTTACACACCAGAGCAGTTGGCGACCCTTGGCGGGTATAGCCAGAATCACTTGGTTCGCGTGACATGCGACATTGCAATGTCCCTTTTGTATAAACGCCGCGCTGATTCTCGACATGAGGAGGCTGCTGCCTTGATTGCCAAGCAAGCGCGAGAACACCTGCAAGCGCTTCGTCGCGGAGAGAACGTTTTTGGACTGACTGAACTAACGCATGCAGGCGTAATTGACCTCGAAACAGCACGAGCTGCTGAAATCGAAGCATTGAATTTGTTGCCATCGAGGATGGGACGATTCTTCCCATACACTGACCAACGCACTCCGAGAGGCTAAAGCGATGCCAATCGTTCGAGAAAATGATTATGTAGTCGTGCCGGGTAAGGTAGACATTTTTGTCGCCTTCAGCCCATTCCGTACGAACGCGCAAGGAGAACGGACGACAGAGAATCCGAACTATGGCTATGAGAAGCTTTACAAGCTTGGGGAAAGCGAAGATTCCATTCGTGTTTCGAAACAGCCCAGTATTGAGGGCGTTGCGGGCGATCGGCATGGGGGACGGTCCGGGCCGCCGATTGAGCGGCAATTCTTTGGAATGAGCGTAAACTTCGAGCTCAGCATGTCGCGATGGGACGAAGTCGTGGTTGCTGAATTTGAGCGTCTGGGTGGTCTTCTTCCCCGCGCAGGTCGAATACCACTGAATCGAGTTGGTGCTCTGCTGCAGAAGGAATATGGCGTCCGCGTGCTACTGTTTTCTCAGCGTTCGGTGGCTCAGTCAATCAATATCCCGTGCTGTACATGGGCCGGTCCTCATACCATAGGTAAGGGAACAAAGTTTTCACAATGCTCCATGGCGTTTGAAGGCAGTCGAGTTGATCGCGGTTCATGGCAGTCTTTCTATCAGGCCAAGATGGTAAACGAGCTGTACAACCGAGACATTCGCGGAATCGACGAAGTTTACTTGACCCAACTTGGTATCAATCCCGGCTTGATTGCGCAGTATGCGGCTGAGATCGAGCTCGCGGTTGACTTCTAGAAGCAAAGGAAATCCGCTTTGTTCCTGATTGCACAAACGCTGACGAGTACCGACGTCGCGTTGATAGTGGTTTCCTTGGTAATGCTTGGGCTAGTAGTTCTGATGGGCTGTTGGTCGATCTGGCGTGAGCTGTATGTGCGCAAGCTCCACGAATCGGACACGCTGATGGCCCGCGACATGGTGCGAACGCTAGTCGATGTGACAAACACAATCGAGCAAGCGATCAAGACGGTGGAGAACTCGACCGTCATTACTCGAGAAACGAAGACAGAAATCCTTAACGCTTTTAATCAAGCAGAAAATCGCATCATGCAGATGCTCCAGCGGATTGGAGACACAAAGCAATTTGTGAATCACTTCACAGGGCATAACACTTGTGGTGATGTCGAGCAAGCCGCTGGAGAGATGAGAAATCATGGCTAATGAGAACGGCGTAGTGTTTCATATCAATGGCAATGTCAATCAAGCCGCTGCCAAGATCATCAATAAGGATGCTCATGTTGGTGACGTCTATAACAACAACGGCGTTCCTACAATCGAGTCAGTCTTTGCTCGCATCGAGCAAGCTATTCCACCGGAAGCGCAAGAAGATACCGTCTTACCGTTGCGAGCATTAGCCTCGCTACCAAAAGAGGAACAAGAGTCCGATCAGAAGAAGGAGGAGGCTAAGAACCTTTGGCAAAGGCTCGCTCCGTACAAAGGCCAGATTGCTAAGGGTCTGCTGTCTTTCGGTGAGGCCGCTATCGCCGCGATCGCCTCTTCGAACCCAGCAATGGTTGGCCTCTTGGCCTTGCTAAAAGCAGTAAAACCAAAAGACGAAGAAGCCGAATAGCCTTAATCAATCGTCCCGAGTATTACGCTAGCCCCAAAGTGAAACCCTGCGAGTAATCATGATCGACCAAAACTGGAATAGGGCAATTGAGTAGATGGCAACAATCACATCTGCAGCATCTGGGAACTCCAATAGTGGCTCAACGTGGGTTGGTGGCGTTGTGCCTACCTCAGTGGATGACGTAGTTATCGCTGGGCATACGGTCACCTTAAATGCCGACCACACCTGGAACTCCCTGCTGCTTAACAACACAGCCTCGCGAATCAATCCCGATAATGGTCCCAGAGTCCTGAACATAACCACCTTCTGGCGACATTCTGCGGCCGTTGCGGCTTCAGCGTGTACCCCGCCGACTGGGTGCAATTTCACTGTGAATCTAGGGATGTTCGACCACACCACAAATCAAACGCAGTACGTTTTTGGAATCACAAATGCCAATACCGCATTGACGATAAACAGCAATGCTGCAGTGCCCGCTGACGGCAATCTGTTTGATCCTGCGGGTATAAGTACAACTTTGCTTGTGACCTGCACCCAGGCTAGTAGTAGCGTCACGGTCAACGGGTTTTTCACAACTCCAACCGGTGCTGCCACCTTGTTTAATTTCACCGCAGGTACTTTGGTACATAATGCGAACCAGCCAAGCGATTGTATGCTGTCCGCTACTAACAAATATTTTCAATGCTCTGGCACCGGAGTAATCAATGCAACGTTGACTGGCTTCATTGGTCGCGCTGCAGTCTCGACAACCGGATTCGTGACCGTTGCAAATGCTAACGCCACAGTCACCGTCAATGGCGATGCATATCTAGCCGTTGCTGGTGGACTGGGCGCACTGTTGCATGTTAGTGCTGGCACCCTAATTCTTAACGGAAAGCCATCCCATGTCGCAGGTACCAATACGCTGACATGCTGGATCGCTGGCGGAACGTTTCGCTGGGAAAACCAAAGTCATACGATTTCTTCCGGCGAGTCCTTCACGCTCTATGCTAGCGCGGGTTTATTGGACATCGACAATCTCCTTGTTGAAAACTACAACAAATTTGTCGGTGTTCTGACCGGCTCTGCCGCGTTTTCTTCTGGCGGGTTTACGGTGACAAGTTACGGCGATGCAGTGGCGGCAATGAACTTCGTCGACGGAACGTACATCAAAGCCCCGTCACCTAATCCTACGCTTCCTCCGATCAATAAAGTACAAGCGGGTGAGGTCTATGGATATGGTGCGAGCCCGCTCGTCGGCGTCGGCCTCATCCTCGATGCAAACCTGGCCCCAGCTATCGCCTCCGAAGTAATTGCTTCAAGACCAATACAGCGTATCCTAGACAACTCCAATCGATCCAATCGCCGATACATTAGTATCGATAACAGATCGCGACTGATTAGCTTCGGGGATTCACTTACAATACAAGCAGGGGCTGGCAACTATGCGGCATTGCTTGCTACGGCCTTATCCCTGAGTCCTCATACAAACTTAGCTGTTTCAGGGCGTGGGGCGTGGAACCAAGCTAATTCAGCTCACGCAGGCATCACGAATAAAGCCACGTCTTTAATTACATGGATGCCGGGAATCAACGATTTGTGGCGTTCGACAAACTACCAACGGACTATCCGCAAGTACCTGAACTGTACGTATTCCATGCTGTTGAGCGCCTGGGGTGATGCTTACGTCAATTCATCGGATGTAGCGGTAGTAAAAGCAGGGTCTGTTGGAGTTTACGCCCCTCAGTCTGTAGGCGGCCGAAACTTGAGCAGTGCTAGGCTGACACAAAACGACGGCTCTTTCACTTGGACGTTTTCGGGAACGGGCTTTGGTATAGGCTTCATCGGGGAGGATGGTACCACGTATAATTCGTTCGGCTCTTGCTCAGTGGCAGTGGATGGACGGGTAATCGATATAGTTAACCTTAACCGATGCTTTGACGCTGTAAGTGATGGGGCAAACGACAATGGACGTGGGCCGGTGGGCAAAATCTACGTTGGGTTAAATGACGGTGAGCATACTGTCGTTGTGCAAAGTCTGGACGCATCGAGGTCTATTCCGGTGGATTACTTTTGCACCCTGCTTAATCCAGCAATCATGCCACCTATTCTACTCTGCGAAGTGTCGCTGATGACTGCCGCTGGATATGTTACTTTCGGCGGAGTTGGCAGGTCAGATTTTACGCGGCAGTTGAATGCTTCAATCCGACACATCGTGGATGATTTAGCATCGGCGGGACTGCCGATTGGACTTGGCGAAATAAACGATCGGTATTTAGACATCTCGACACAGACCAACGATGGTTTGCATTGGACTACCGATGGACACGCCGCAGTGGCAAAAGGATTGCTTGAATCGATAGAGTCGAACGCTAATCGTTGGATGGAGCAAGCGAGGCCCGCACTAGTGCATGAAGTGCGTCGCGGATTTCGTACCGCTGCCCAAGATGCCGCCGCGGATGCGGCGATCACAGATTCCATAGCATCCCTAGAGATCGATGTCGATTTAAGCCCGATCGCCGAAAGTCTAAATCAGGTTCAGGCTAGATTAGCCCAGATCCAAGCGAAACAAAAAGTTCGAGGGGTGAAGTAATGAGCGCAATTACGAAACGATTCTCGGGTGACACGGCTCTCGCAGCTATCTTGGCTGCGAAGCAAAACGGGACTGTATTGTTCCTTGGCGATTCGATCACAGCTCAGATGGAGTCGCGTTGGTGTCGATTGTTCTCGGGCAATCTCAAGGGGTGCATCACTCCCGATACGATCTCATTTAGCTTCACACCCACGGGAATTGCGTCTTCGTCGATTTACGATCTAGGATGGAGTCCTATCATTGCGCGTAGACTGGTCGGTTCAGGTGCTACGACCATCGCGGATTCGACGGGCCTGAAGCTGAATAACCGAATATGTGCTGGCGTGGTTGGATTCCGTGTTGCTGGTAGCAGTGCCAGTTCGTTTGAGAACCAACGCCAAGTGGTCGGATACGATTGGTTGGCAGAGTCGTTGGCCGTTGGTCCGGTCGTCGTCAAGATCGCAATCATGCGTACGCCGGACGGTTTTCAAAATGCTGATTATTACTTCCATTTGCGGGATGGAGTTGCAAGCAAAGTCGACAGCCCGTTTGTGAGCTTCTATGCCCCGACTCCGACACTTGACTGGGTGTCGGTCACAATCCCCCAAGGCACCACTTTTGACGCGACCAATGGGATTAACTACGAATGGAAGGTCAGAGCCAACACTGCGACCGAGAGCGGCAAGGAAGCGATAGTATTGGGACTGGTGAGCATTGAACGCCAGGCGGCAGGAACCATTGCAGGCGGCATCGGTATCGGATCTTCGACGGTGGCCAACTGGAACAGCTATCCCGTGATCGTCGATGACATTCTAAAACTGATCAACCCTGATACTGTGGCGGTCTTGCTGGGTCAGAATGGTACAACCAGCAGCGGTCAACACGCGACTGCCATGGGTACTTTGTTGAATCGTTTTGAAGCTGCTTTGCCGAGTGCTGGGTTTGTGCTTGTCTCAACGCATGCCACACAAACTGGCACGGGTGGCGAAGCTGGCGAAATGATGCACGTTGCGGGCAACGAAACCGCTGCCGGTCAATCGCGACTGCATTTGAACTTGCAGCGAGCATTGCCGCGTTATGAAGTGCTTTACAAGAATGACCGGCCGACCTGGTCGGATATTCCTGCAGGCTATCGAATCTATGCTGGTCAGGTCGTACGTCAGTCTGCGGGGGTTTTCTACGTCTGCCGGCTGAATCATACTAAGACAGCGACGCAGCCATCCAGTGATGCAACCAATTTCGTAGGCCCGGTAAACATCACCGAAGGCGGATTGACGACGTTGAACCCTACAGCATCGACCGTCAACCAAGCGATCAACGATAGTATTCACTTGTCGGAATTCGGCACGCTGGTCGTTTTGGCGACGCTGTCGGCTCTGGCGAATGAAGCTTACACGGCATCACTGGCCGTGTTCCCAGACAAGGCTTTTGTGCTCGACGCAGCTGGACCATACGGCCCGACTGGCAGTGATTTCGAGGGGGAATTCTCGCTTGGGGAATACAATTCCACTCCAACGTTTAAAGGGACCGTGCAGTTCAATCAGCAATTGATCGGAAGATTCAGTCGCCTAGATCCATCCTTGGATTTAAGTATCGGACACGTGATTCGGTTCTATCGAAATAACCAGACCTATGTGTGGCCCGTCTTGGCGATCAGTTTCTTCGATGAGACATACGTTGAATACATGACGGAGGTTCCTGCTAATTTCGGCGTGGGCTCATTGCAGATCCAACTAGAAACAAATGCTGGTGAAGTACTCGCCGTTCATGAATGGAGAGTCGGCCCCGTGACTCGCACCGCAAGCCAGGACACCGAAGCAGAAACAGAACAGACAAATGTGATACTAGCAGGCTTTAATGGTGCCGGAGCATTCGCTGTTACTTTCCAAGTACGCTCGGGAGCTAAAGCTGTATCCAACGCCCGGATCACCATTTTTGATGGCGCACTTGTTGTAGCGGCGATCAACACACGCACCAATGGAAATGTGAGTTACAACCTCGATGCAGGCAACTACTCGTACAACATTTCCGCAAATGGATATGCCTCGATCAGCGGCCAGTCGCTGGTGGTATCCGAAAACGCAAACGTGCTTGTCGAGTTGGAATCGATTATGTTGCCAACTCCTGACGCTCCCGGCCTCTGCACAGTTCGTTGCAACGTAGTTCAAAGCGATGGTTTCCCCCTGGTTGGAGCTCGGATCACTGCCAAATTACTTGAGCCGAATCCGACGGTTGCACAGTCCCTTGTTTCTCGAGCAATCCTGGACGGAGTGACGAACGCAGATGGCTTTGTCGATTTGACACTGATTCAGCGGTCAGCCTTCACGCGGGGCGGAATCTATCTCGTCGAGGCGTTTGACAGCCAAGGACGACGGATCCACGAACGAAAGGTCAGTGTGCCTTCCAGTGCTTCGGCCTACTTGGCGGATGTTGCGAACGCTCCATGATACTGGCATTTGGAAAGAAAGCCACGGCATGAAGCAATCGGGACACTGACGATTGCCAGCGGTGGGAGGGAGTTTGTGGCGGTTCGATGTTCACATGCTTAATCTAGCTCGTTGCTTCTCGTGAGGCCCAAATGTCTGTCCAGTTCCATATGCGAGGGCGTTCGAAGATTCGCCAATTTTCAGATTCTACGGTACGGCTGTGCGATGCGGTACTAATCGTATACTATTACTAGGAAAACGCCGTTCAAAGGCGAGCGAGGTATTTTTTGAGGAATCTACTTGTTATGGAATCGAATTCAACAATCAGTGCGGTTTTCAGGCGATGCGTCCAAGCGATCGAATCCAGCGTGCTAATCCATCGAATGAGCCGTGACGATAAAGAATTTCATTTTCAAAACTGGTTCAAGAACCGACTCGAAGAAACGGGAATCCTGTTCGAATCTCCAGGCAGAAACAGCTTTCCAGATTTTAGCATCGTTCAGCACACGGAAGGTTATGAGCTTAAAGGACTTGCGTACCCTGGTAGGGATGCATCCTACGATGCGAATAGCCAGATGCCAAAAGGATTTCACAATGGAAGAACCATCTACTACGTGTTCGGACGTTATCCAGGGCGGCCCGATGGAAATCAATATCCAGTTCTGGATCTAGTAGTTTGCCACGGCGATTTTCTTAATGCAGACCACGAGTATGTCCACAAAAATCGAAGCGTAAAGTGCTTCGGAAGCTATGGCGATATCATGATTCGAGACCGCAAAATGTACGTGGTGCCCACACCGTTCCGGTTGATTGACGGGACTGCGCATAATACGACTCTGGTTCTGCCAGCAGATCAAACTCCAGACGACGATCTTTTTGAGGTCGGTGATCTCCAACGACAAGAAGCAAAACAGTTGATCGTTGGATATGCATTCAACTTAAAGACTAATGAAATCAGGTCTGAAATGATTATGAATCCGAATGCAGGTAAAACCCATTCTTTCAAGGCTTGGCGACTAAAAGGCTCACCAGCAACTGAAGTGGCAATGCGGAACATCTCTTCAGACGAAATTGCTGCCGAAGTGGATGCCGAAGGATGACTCGCTTTCACATGGAGGTCCCGCAATGCGTCTAATCGAGACAGACAAGTTCCCATTTGAGTTCCTTTCTAATCTTGGCGAGCGTGAAAGTTGGCGGAAGGAAATTCACCGTCCTATCTACCACGTTCACAAATGGTGGGCGAAACGACTTGGTTCTGTTTTTCGCGGAATTCTACTGGGCTGCAAACTGGGAAGTCGCGCCAATCTCGAACGCGATTTTTATTTGATTCACAAACCTTCCGAGACGACGGTCTTCGATCCCTTTATGGGATCAGGTACCACAATCGGAGAGTCACATAAGCTCGGATTTATCTCTTTTGGGAGGGACATTAATCCAGTCGCCGTCTCTTCTGTACGAGTTGCCTTGGGAGAGCTTGACATGCGAAAACTAGAAAACGCATTCCAGTCCATCGAGTGCGACATTGGCTTGCGAATTAAGTCTTTTTACAAAGGCGAAGACGACGTCGGGAAGTTCGAAGTGCTCTACTATTTTTGGGTGATGCAGGTGGATTGCCCCGCTTGCAAAATCCCTGTCGATCTATTTTCATCGTACGTTTTCTCGCAGAATGCATACCCGAAAAAGAAGCCAGAGGTACAGGTTGTGTGTCCGGAGTGCGGTCATATCTTCGAGGGAGTGTATCATAAGCACAATGCGACGTGTCCTTGCTGTTCATTTTCATTTGACCAAACGCATGGGCCTGCGAAAGGCTCTAAGGCCCGATGCTCTAAATGCACAAAAGAGTTCGCAATTGCATCCACAATCAAAAGCAATGGAGCTACACGACCATCCTATCGGTTATACGCGAAAATGGTCCTCAGAGAAGACGGACGCAAGTGCTATCTGAGAGCTTGCAACGGAGATACGTATGCGTATCAGAACTGCGCACGAGAGCTTAAAAATGAACTCATAAATCGGAATATACGAATACCTGACCTTGGACTTGCGGATGGTTACAATACGAGGCAAGCCATCGGTTATAATTTTCTATGGTGGAAGGACTTCTTCAATGATCGGCAACTCCTTGCGCTCGGCCTGCTGCTCTCCGCAATTCAACGACTAGAAGACCGTGCTGTAAGGGAAGCCATTCTAACGGTTTTTTCCGGCGCTCTTGAGTTCAACAACATGTTCGCATCCTTTAAAGGCGAGGGAACTGGTGCAGTCCGACATATGTTTTCGCATCACACATTAAAGCCAGAAAGAACTCCCATCGAGGCCAACGTGTGGGGCACTCCCAAAAGCTCCGGTGGTTTTAGCGGGTTGTTTAAAAATCGCCTAGGTAGGACGGCCGCATATCGTGCTTCGCCGACAGAGATCCGTGCAAACGAATCAGCAAAGGTATGCTCATTGCCGTTTTCCGGTGTATTAGCGGAATGGAACTCTAAGTCCTTGCGTTCAGAAAGGGCCATTGCACTTTCTTGTGGAGATTCAGCCAGAACTGGATTACCCGACAAGTGCATAGATTTTGTTGTAACGGACCCACCATTTTTCGACAATGTTCACTACTCGGAGTTAGCAGACTTCTTTCATGCTTGGCAGCAACTAAGCGAGTTGAGCTTACAGAATTCGTCTACTAGGGATGTAGCCGAAGTTCAGGATGTTGACTCAATTCGATTCGCCAGAAAGCTCACGGATGTATTTCGTGAAGCCCACCGTGTCCTGAAAGATGACGGGCTGTTAGTTTTTTCCTATCATCATTCGCGTGCTGAAGGATGGGAAGCGGTCGGTAACGCGATTCTTAACTCCGGTTTCGTGGTTAAAAATGCGCATCCAGTTAAGGCGGAGATGTCGGTTGCAATGCCAAAAAGCCAGGCTAATGACCCGATCCAGTTCGATGTAGTAATTGTATGTCAAAAGAAACCAGGGAAATGGCAGCCCGCATCGGTGGCTAGTGCAGTCGAATCTGCAAATGACAAGATCATTCGCCTTATGAGTGCAGGATTCAAATTAACAAAGAACGATCAGCGGGTTGTATTGTTTGGGCAGTTGCTTACGACCGTGAAAACAACTTCCGATCTAAGCAAGTTAGACGAACTCGCAAGCCCTCAGCTTGCCTGACTTGCTTCTGCGAACGGCTTCGACTTTTCATTTGCGAATGCGTTTGGATGGGAACGCAACCGGGAGAACTTGAAGACGTACGGTCGGCGAAAAATCGAGGAGGGAAAATTCGCATTCGGCGGTTGACCAGCTAAATCCGGAAAGTAACAGCGTGAACAACTGCAGGCACGGCTGATGTGTTCAGCATTTCCCCAATTAGTTAAGCTCACGACTTACGGTGGTTTGTGGCTTTAGTTCACCGGGAGAACTCATGCAGATTTACATATCGGCCGCCATGCTGATGGGCCTTGTCTTAGTGATCGCGAGATCGATTTCCATTAGGCAGAATCGCCTTCAGTCAAACCGTGGGTTGTTCTATTTCGACGATGGAAAGCATGTTCGGGCTGTGGATCCAATCACTGCCTTTCGAGCGTTGGAGCAGCACAAGGAATACATTGCTGAGCGACACCTGAAGCGTGCCTGGGAAGGCGACATGGACGCGATTCGCATTTGCGTGGATGCATGCCGGCAAGCTTTTGGGGTAGTACCATTTGTAACAAAGTCGAAGCCCGGTTTGTCGGATCGCGAGTGCCTGGACTTGCTGGATTCGTTCTATCTATGGATTGAGGATGTAAAAAAAAAGAGCATGCTTTTTGCGAGCTCGCTGCCGTCTATGGAGTCGACATCCGACGAGTCAGCGGTCGCAAACGAGTAGCACTGTACTTCTTTCGTGAACGCGCTTTATACCGAAAGGCCTTTTCGGTTTCTATTGGCATTCGGACGCTGGCTCACGCTATCACAGGTACACCAATGGAATCTGAGTGGTACATAGCCCAATCTGAGACAGAAGAACAAGCTCTGTACATGATGCAGAAGGACGGAGGCGGTAGCAATGGATAAGCTTTATCTGGAGCGGTTGTACGCTCACTATCAAGCAGGCCATGTAAACGATAGTGGCAAGACCTCACCACTTCTGCAGATTGCCAATGCAACCGGTAGGGGGCTTACCCGTGATCAGTTTGAGAAGCTGGCCTCGGCCGTTGGACTTGTCCAGGCAAAGCGCGACGACAAGTCAATAACGACCGCCGAATATCAAGAATCTCTTTGGTCAATTCCACGTGTGTTCAATGCGCAGAATGGGCGGCCAGTAAATCAGATCGACCGCGAGAACCGTGATCGCGTGACACGATCGCAGGGCGATGTACCACTGCCGGATGCAAGATCGGCTGAAACCTTGGTGCGAAGTGCGAGCGAAGCCCCCAACGATACCGAGGAAGAGTCGGGAGTTGCTCCACGGGTAAGCACGTCTTCATCCGTGGTCGACAAACTCCAAATGGGATTAGATGCCTGGGGAGTCGCGGGCGATGCTGTGATTCCAGGAACCGGTGTGGCCGCTGATGGAATCAATGCAGGAATATCTGTCGGCAGGATGTTTACGGACCCGAAACGAGCTGGTACGCATCTATTCAATGCCGGCGTGAGCGTTGTATCCATGATCCCGTTTGTTGGGGACGCAGCGAAGCTTCTTAAGTACGGTCGGCAAGGCGTTAAAGGAATGCGTGCTGCTGGAAAAGCGGCTGGAAAAGTCGGAGCCGAGACAGCCGAAATTGCCGCGAAGCGAGCTGCTATCGACGAGGATATCGCACAGAAGATAGCTGAGCATAAGGCATTTCGCCAAAAGCGTAATATGCCCGTCAGTGAAGATTACATCAACTCACTGGAAACGCTGCGTAAAAGCAAGCACAACAGCCTAGGTGGAGGCGGTAGTGGCGGAGATGGCGCGGAGGTAACTTCGGGGATATTCTCAAGCGTCTTAGGTTCCCTCGGGATTGGTGGAGGTAGTGGATCAGGGCAAGGCGGCGGTAGCGGCGGCAGTGGGGGGGGCTCGTCGATTATGAGCGGTGGCTTTTTCGGAAGCATCGGTGGCAAGGCGCTGGCCGGTGGCGCAGTTGTAATTGGAGCTGCAGTTCTCGCGCTCAAAAGTTTTGTGGGTTGGCTAGAAAAGGTCGACGAGAAGGGCAAAGCACTGCTGAACAGCTATGACCACCTGAAGGAACTCAACGGACAAGTCGCCGGTGCCTATGAGCGACTGGATATTGATCGCAGGCAACGCTCCATCGGAATGGGTCGATATCTGGGCGGGTCGTTATCCAATATGGCGGGTGCCCAGAGCAAATACGAAGATGCGATGGAGGAATTGAAAAAGCCTTACGAACGCTTTGGAGTCAACATGCAAGCAATCCAAACGAAGGCCGCGACCTTTGGCGCTGAGATGCTGCATAAAGTGGACTTTGTTGGCAGTTTGCTCAACTACATGAACGGGTATCTCGAAGCTTGGTTTAGCAGTCCTGCCGCAAATCAGGATACACGGTTGGGGCAGGCAATGGATCGTTACAGCACTTATTTGAAAGATCAGTTTAACTTATGAGCGGCACATGCGTTTTTTACAACGGCGTCTACATGCGAGACTGCGAACTGCACGATTGGGAAACCGTCGTAGAGATGGATCCAAGCAACACGGATCTGCTTTATGCAAAGCATCGCATTACAGTCAGTTCGATGCTGGTGGGGTTTATTAGCAGGAATGGCATGAAGTACATCAACGAATTGCTGCCGTTGAACCCAGCTGCGATTCACGTTGGAAATAACGCCGAGTCGAGCACCTTCACGATAGGCTCTCAAATAGTGGCCGTGCAGACGTTGCTGCAACAACCCAGAAAGGACTTTTGGCTAGCGATAGACAACCAAACGGATAAGCAGCGACTCGAATACTTGGATCGTTTAAGGGAGCCAACAGCGGAGGCAAAGAACCAGTCGTCGAATGACAGGGACGAGCCGTTTCGGCTTGTAATCGCGGCGGCTCATGAAGTACTCCAGGTTGGACAGCAGGAAGGTACTATCCGTAAAACCGAGTCCTATGGAAAAGAAATTGGCGACCAAGATGACCTTCCAGAGCTGAAGCCTGCCGTCAAACGCAAAGACGTTTTGGACCTGAACAATGGACCTCGGCCAATCAGTGTGAAGGTTGATCAGATTATTGGTGGGCAGGCAATGAGAGTCAGCTTCACTATCGAAATTTGCCGCTTGGTGAAGGTTGATAAATATGGTGAACTGTCCGACACAGATCCAAAGAATTTGCCTCCAGCTCTTGATGCTTCTAAGGCGGTTGGCGTTATGTCGAACCGATGGTCTGTCACTGAATCTATGGATGAGGACTGGCGCACATCCGTGACGGTTCAAGGGACTCTGATTGTTAAAGATCGAAGCAATAAGCCAATGGCAATGCGACTGATGGCGCAGCCACTAATGTTTCCTTATGCGAAGCTCGCCAATCGTAGCTTCTCGACTGACCCGACGGGCTTGCGTCTGGAATATAGCTATACGATGAAGGAACACGGAGACGCTCCTCCTCCGCATATTCCAAACTGGGAGGCGACATATTCGGAAGAGGGCATGCAAGGAGGAATAACGAATGCGCAGGTTTCTTGCCGCATCAAGGGAACTGTGCTGGCTCCAAAAGGCGCAATCAATATTAATGGCCAGCAGCAAAACCGACGCTGGACGAACCAAGAGTACAAGCGATATATGCTTGCGATCATGTGGCGTATTGCGCAAAGCAGGTTGCAGTACAAGCACAAGAAGTTTAACGAAGCAGACCGAGATCCAATGACCGGCAACTTTGGCCAAGTGATAATAATCAAGAGCGTCCGAGTTGTTGAATTGATTGCGGAGAACGATCTTCAAATGATAGTGTCTGCGCAGATAACGGAAAATAAAGAGATCGATTCATTCGGGCTGCGTTTAGGGCAAATGGGAACAAGAATCAAATTTAACGATTACGATCCGCGTTGGTGGCCGATTCCGGAAGCTTATCCGTGGGATCATGAAGGCGCAGCAAAATCGTTGAAGGAGTACGGTTCATTTTACGATTGCTATTTGCAGGAGCCGACAAAGAATTGGCACGCTATGCCGCGTGGCCCCATTCCTCCGGCACAGCAAACGCGCCTTGGCGCGAACATCCCGAAAAGCCCCGTCATTCCTGATCAGCCAGACGGCTCGGGAAGCGTAACGATCAATCCTCCAGGTCCCGAAACTCACGTTTCGATTGTTATTAACAACAGCTTAAACCTGCCTGAGATTGTGTTTTCCGGCGTTAGTGAGCAAGATTTTGGGCCGGGAGTTCCGATGTCGATCGTGGGCAATGGGCAGTCAGGCGTGGATAGTAATCCGCTCTTGCGCGCTACATTCGCAACATTCAAAGCTCAGAACCAATTCAACGTTGATCAAGGTGTAATTTCCGTACCCCTATCAAAGCCTCGGATCGTGCGTGCCCAGCCGCGTGAGGGGGAGGCCAGCAGCGACACTCCGTACTACGAAATGAACACTGCTAACATCCGTCTCTATGCACCGCAATCTCAACGAATTGTGCATATGATTGCAAGTCGCATTGATGACGAACCATTGATCCCCAGTTCGCTTGAAGTGATCGAAAATGGTCAGATCCTGGACTATCTCCTGACGTCGCAGGTAGTCTTCGATTCGCCGCAGCTCACTGACACGGGCCTGAATGCTATTCGGTCAGTAGAAGCCAAGTTCACTTACGCAATGAGTCGGCCGGTGAGAAACGACGGGCAAATGCCCAGCTCGGGACAGTACCAGGGCGACCGCTATGTGATCATCAAAGATCCACGAGTTAAATCACTCGCCACTCAGAACATTCCGGCCCCGATGACGCATGATCGACAGAACAGCGCGTTTGGCCCTGGATTTTTGGCAGAGAACACCCCTGGCAGGCAGCTTAATCTGAATCCGGAGGCGACTGGTTAGCGGAAAGAGCCGGATTTGAATACGGCAGTCCAGGGTACGGAAATTCAACTCGCTTCCTACCTCCTAGATTGTCGTAGTGGGCTTTATGGATCAACATGCCATCGACTTCGAAAAAGTGACAGCAGTGCGGGCATCGTACATTCTGTAAATTTCGACTTGGGGGTACTTTACTCTTCTGTCGGCACAAGGGGCACCAAATCGTTGAAATAGCGACGGCGTAGCGTTGGTTGATAATTGGATGAATCGCCCATGGCTCTCTGTCTTTGTCATCGCCACAGTCTACGACTATTTCAGGCTGGGGAGGGACCACCCAGGGAACGTTGATTATTGAGCGTGTAACGTTCACGAGCGGCCCTTTCGGCCTAATTCCCCACTGGTCGATCAGCGCTGATTCGATCGCGAACGCTTCTTTGTCGTTCTTGCATACCGCGAGGAGCGCGTAACGCTCCTGCGTCGATCGGAGCAGCAATCGCAGGATCTCGTCATCCTTTGCGCTGGCAGTCATGATTGTATCGGTAGTTGGATGATCCTTCAGGAAGTGGGCGTGAGCATAAATGCGCTGGGCTCGTCCCTTTCCAATGTAGAACGGCAGGCCATTTGGAAAACAGATGGCATAGACGTAAGGCTTGTTACCGACGTAGTGCGACCAGTAGCCAGCCTGCTGGTACGTCATCAGCATTTTAAGTGGGGCAAGTGGTGGCACCTCATATGTCTCATCGAAATGAAAGCCGAAGAGCCCGGAGCATGCAAAACAAGCATAGGGCGGATCGCCCAGCCAGTGAGCTGGAGGCAGTTGGATCGGTGTTTCACAATGGGGACATGCAGGCATGGCCTTATTCTAGCCAGTATTCAACGCATTTAAATATTTGGTTAGTTTGGTTCCATGAGTATTTTGAACCCAGATTATTTGCCCAGCCTGCGGACCGGAACGTATGACGAAGAGATCCTGGACGCGTTTGCGGCTAGGCTTTGCGAGATCCCCGGTTTGAACAATGGCACTGTTGTGGTTTCCGACCAACCTGTGCCGTACGAGTGGCCCTTTGGCAAATTTGGGATCACTGTCAGCCAAGAGGATGGTCGGTTTGACCAGCGGTCGTTTTCCGGTGGCGGAGCAGATAATTTGCTTGAAGATTCCACAGTAGTTGTGGCTATCTATGGAAATAGCAAGTTACTAGACCGAAGCGGTAGGTCTGAAGTGGCGGTAAGGAGCCTTAGACATTGGAAACGCATAGTTCTGGCGTACTTGTTGCGACAAAACCCGCATCAGAGGATATCGCAACCATGGGAACCAGTTATCAGCAGCAAAGCATTGCTCAGCGCTCTTCCTACGCCAAGTCGCTGCAGCTCCATCCGGGACGTTCCGAATAAGGAGGGTTGGACAGGGCTGGAGTTGCGGTTCAACATCGAATTCCACTGGAGCTTGGTGTTATCAGATGGCAGCTGAAAGCAGCATAACGATTGACGGTGAGGCAGCAGTGATCGATGCCAATGGTGACATCCAGGCGTTTATTGATCGTTATTTGCCAGTGCAGGATTGGCTTTTCAATCGACATCAGTTGCCCTCACCAATTGCCAATCCTTTTGAACGTTCCTCCGATAATCAGTGGTGCAAAAGTCCGCTGCCCAAACTACCTCCCTGTAAACTCAATCAATTGATTTGGCCAACGGGTGCTAGTCGATATGCTCGCGCGCTTCTACTTGTAGATTACTATTCTTTTGTGCGGATCATCCAAACCGCTTGGAACTACAAGCCGCCAAAGGCGAGTGGATCGGACGATGAAGATGCACCGCAGAAGGACTCTTGGCCAGAAACTATCCCAGATGCTTGGGTTCCCGACTACAAGCAAAACAAGGCAGTCAGAGTCAAGTTTTTCGGCGATGATACGGTCCGAATCAAGAACGAAGATTTCAATGGCAACGAGACGTTCACCAGCCAGCCACACGTGTTTGAAGCGGACATGTTTGTTCTGTCACCGCTGCGAGTACCTGCGTTTGGTGTAGGGCTATTTGTGCTGCCGTTGGTTGATAAACGCTACTTCGCTCGTCAAAAAACTATTTCGCTGATTTCTTCTGACGTCGCCTCTTATCGTCCAATGCTCTTGAAGATTGGAGAAGAATCGAAGCTACTTCCGAAAGTCGAAGAGGTGCCAGCAGAATATGGCCAGCCAGACAAACTTCTGCAAGGAACTCCCTGGCCAAGTTGTGACCTGTTTGATGTTCTCACGCAGAGCGTTGGAATGCGTAGTGTTTACTGGCCAACTGTGCAAAAGTCAAAGAAGAGTTCCGCTAGCGCAGCTTCAGATTATCAACTTGAGACAGTATCGGCAGAGGTGAGCGTTGAGCGTCGAGATCGCAACATGGCGAACTCTTTGCAGATCGCTGGGGGGCCGATCGGTTCGGCCGGTGTGTTCGACAGACTGCGCATTCGATACTACGGCAGAGACGGAAAGCCAAAGGAAAATGCGATTGGGTTAGATGGTCCATTACATGGCGCGGATTCCAGTGGCTTGGATATTGTGATTTGGAGCGGGTGGGACGAAGTCGCTGCCAGTGCTGAATCGAAAATCAACGAGTACGCGTCAAGATTTCGGGACGACTTGCGCGGATGGCTTAAGTCAGGAGGAATCTACACGTTTCAAGGTCCAGTGAATTACGAGCCCAGTGGCTTTGATGACTACTACTCGATCGAGCTCTTTCGTGATGCCTCGGGGCAAATAGTATTTCGCAGCGTAATTCACGAACTGCCGCCTGTTGTGCTGCCTGACGTTGTGCTGCCCTGCTGCAATCACGGTCTCTACACGTACACACTTTTGAGCGATTGGGGCCCGACGGTCGATGGCAAGTCAGGTTTCGCATGGCCGGTTGCAAAATGCAGGGTTGCTCCGTTGTGGCTAGATGGAGCTGGACCAACTATCAATAATCCCAGCGTGGATGGAATCAATTACATAATGGGAGATGAGGAGGCAAACTATCAACCAGTGATCAACGACGTTCTAGAGTGCCACTCGGACATGACAACGAACGATCGAGGAGTGTGCGTCCGACGTGGTCGGGCTTTCTACACGATTGACACGCCTTGCACAGGAGACTGATGGCATGGCAGGTCGCAGGAGATGTTGTTGCCGGCAGGGTGGTTGCGGTGCGCCATGCCATGAAATCATATATCAAAGTTTAGATTTAGAGGTTCTAGGAGAGTTTGGATACTGCGGCGACCAAAGTACCTCGATTTTGATTGAAGACACAATACCGAACTTCCTGAGCTTTACGCCTTTTCCTGGCGGGTGCTTGCGACAAATCAGCTTATTCGATTTGTGCGAACTGCCATATTACGAGCAGAGTTACACGAAGCAAGGAAGCTTTTCCCTTGGCCCAGAATGCTGCTGTGTAGTTGTCCAGTTTTTGCCTTACAGGGCTCTTGCTACACAAATCACAGTTGAGGCTAACTCGTCTGGTTTCTACCGGATCACCGTCAACTTCTCTGGATCCTACGGTTTCAAACGCCACATATTTAATGACGGGGCATATGGGGAAGGTTGCTGTGGGCAGGCTGCAAGCGGCCGCAAGACGATCGAGGAATTGCGTGCGTTAGATATTGTTGGGGGTAATGCGGATTTCAGCCTCGCAGGCTTCAAATGGGAAGGAACTGTGACCGAGTGCGGCTCACTGCTCGAGCAAATGGAACTTGGTAGAGTTTTTGGCGAGGAAGTGTTCGAGTCTACGCTTGGCTACCACACTATCCTTCCACCTGAGATTCGTGAGTTCTGTCCACCAAAGGGAGGGAGCTTGTCATTTCCTCCATCATCGCCAGTTTTCGAAATCACTGACGTGTTTAGTATCGCAGGGGTCAAATGGAATCTCACGGTATGACTTGTGACGCTTGTGGAGCGACTTTACCTCAAACGAGATTCCGGCCAGTCTGCAAGTGCGGTGAAGGTCGAAAGACTGTATCGCTAAGGCCCGTGGAGGACATCCAGACATGCATCCACAGAGGCGAATTGATCGGTAATGCAAACTGTGGTTGTCAGGGCAAGTACAACGTGCATTGGTGCAACTTGCTGGACGGCCATTGCACGCCGCAGACGCCAGGAAAGAGTTGGCGCACGATCGATACCGCGCAAGGCAAAATTGGGCGAGTCGGGAAGCTGGAACCATGCCGACACTGCAAACACAGAGCTACTCTTCAATTCGTAGGCCTTGGTAAGCAACCCAGACTGCATGCCCCAGTTGCAGTAACAGCACTATCGCCCAAACTTCATAAGCTGGAGCATCAACAGCGGTGCCTAGATACGTGGCTCAGACTAGGACTCGAAATTTTCGTCAGGAACACTTTGGAAGAGATAGATATGCTGCGGCCTTACTTTCCGCAGATCTCACGTTGGATCGAAGATAACGACACTACAACTGCTTACACCTACCCGACGCAGAAGATCGTCAATTTAGCGAGGACTGCAGTGGAGATCGATAAACCAGTACTGCTCATCAATAGCGACATCGAGCTGTACGGCGATCAATCGTGGATCCAATTTGACGAGCTGAACCAATTCGTCGGTATCAGGTGGAACTATGTTGAGTGCCCGCAGCTGGCGAAAGAGTTTCAGTGGGGGCTCGATGCATTCACATTCACGCCGCGCCAGTCGGCCTTACTGCCCGTCGATATGCCCTATGGGATTGGTCAAGCGATGTGGGACTACGCTGTGCCAGCGATCATGCACCATTATGGAGTAGCAACCAATTTGTTGCACAGGCCGTTTCTTTACCATCGCAACCACGCGCAGAACTGGAGCGAATCAGGTTGGCACTTGGGAGCCAATTGGCTAGCGGATAATTTCGGTGTGCGTATTAAATGGGGAAGCGTGGACTATCGCCAGTCGTTGGAACCAGGTTATCAATATGAAGTCGATCGTTACCAGGCGATCCTCTAGCTCGAGATCTATCTGCCGCTCACTTAATTATCCCTTGGCCGACTTCAGTTATTTCCACATTCGGTATCGAGTGAAGGATCTCTTGCCATTCGTTCACTTCAAGTCTGGAGAATGCTTCAAAATTCGAAGGCAGCCAGTGTTCAATCATCTTTGAGATGATGTCTCGGAACGATTGATATAGGATATGAAACTGCTCCTTGAATCCTTCTACAGTTTTTATCGGCTTCAGTTCTGCATAACCTCCCCGCACCTCAAGATGGCTTCGCCACGCATTTGAATGTACTTGCAATGAAAGTTTAGAATAAACGGTATCGTAGTAAGCCAAATCTCCCAGATCGGTAGCGATACTTTTGATGGATGTTTTGCCTAATACTGTGTACCAGTATGGGTCATACTTACCTTTGCGTTTAGAATCGAATTGTGAATTGATTGCCGCAAACCCTGGGCTCGCTAACGCCGTTTGCAGCTTAGAAGAGTCTTTTTTTGCATTGGCGATGATTTCTTGGGATTGAACCGAGCAAGGATCATCTATTAACACTCTAAAGGCGGTCTCCCGCAGTACATGTTCGTAGTCCAAGAATGCTTGCGTCCCTGGAATTGTCCTGTCACACCAGTTCTTTTGTTCTCTTAAATAACCAACGTAGAAATGTCGGCAACGGTTGATAGTGTCTTCTTTTAGTATCCAGCAAAGAAACCAACGACATTCCAATAACGTTCTCAATGGCACATTTGCCGCAGGTAACGCGCCGTTACTCCAGAGGATTTCCAGTGCGTCAGCAGCCGTAATAGCGTGTTTGCAGAAATGCCCGAGGACAACAGCCTCTCTGATTTCACCTTTCCCGGCCGCCAAGCATCCAACGAGAGTTTGGAGACTATAGTCAACCATAAGCCTAAGAAATTCTAACTGCTTACCGAAGCAACGCTTCATGTCCTCTGCAACGGCTTCACGGTCGTTTAGGCTTCCCACGACCGTCATCGCACGCGCAATCTCTATCATATTGCCTCCTGTTAAAACGCTAGAATTTGCTAGATTGGAAATCGGAACTTATAGCGGAGGAAAATTTGGTTCTGTGACGACAAACAATCACACTCATTTCAGCCAATGAGACACTGACCCCAAGGACGCTACTTTACATCTACCGTGCAACAGCCGTTCGGAGCCTCGTTAGCACTTCGATAATCGAGAGCCTGCTTAAGCATCTGGTGTGACCTCCATTGAAGAAGGTCAATCTCGCGTACATTCGATCCGTAGCGATCTGTGACAAGTAGTACGAGTGCCCAGTAGACTTGATCCAAAAGGGTCACCGCGGCAGCGTATCTATCTAAACGCGATTCAGATAGCGGATTGGTGTCTTCCACCTCAACGCACCAAACAGTGCGGGAGTCTCTGTCGATTACTACAGCGTCCGGCGTAGGCGGGAAATCCTCTCGAAACATGTTGGCGACAGTCTGTCCATCCTCCACGTCGATTTCCCAGTTGCAATAGCAATCGGACTGCAACGCATCCTCTCTGATCGTTTTGAAGACATGCAGACGTACATTCTTCTCTAAACGAATAGCTGTTGGTGGTAGCTCAGTCGAAGCAATGGCCCGGTCGGCTGCGAATCTTTCCAGTGCCTTACCCATCATTGTTCCTTTGGCGTAGTAGAAGTTGTGATACCAAAATGAGTGAACGATCGATATGTCAACAAATTGTCCCTAATCTATCCGAAAAGTAGGATAAACAGGTCAGTCCAGACGCTACAACTTTGGAGAATCCAGAGGTTGTTTGAAGTTTTTTGCTTTAGGAACCCGTCGCAGGTCCGACAATTTGGGAGACCTCTTGTCTATCAAAACTCCGTCCCCTAAAAGTCCCCGTTCACTACCCTATAAACGAGTTTTCCACCCCTCAATTGACTGTCGAATTGCCAGATTTCTAGGAAATTTCGATTTATTTCGTCTATGGCATGCAAGAGGTCAGGGGTTCAAGTCCCCTATTCTCCATTTTAGAAAACCCAGTAGGCCTTAAGCGATTACTGGGTTTTTTCGTTTTTTGCCGTCGGTTTGGCAGGTCTTGCAAATGGTCGGCAGGGAACTCCAATCGACCACAATCGTCCGGAGTTGGTGCAACATTTGGTGCAACGGTCCGCATCAGACTCGTGTTTGACTTTCAGTCGATCAATGCCTTTAGAAGCACCTTGACTTCTACGCCGGCTTTGTTTTTGAATGTCCCTGTGTAGGTAGGTGGAGTGTTTTTGACTCGCAGCAAATTGTGCGTGCCGTTAAACCGGTCGTCTGGTGCTTTCGTGATATCCATACGAGCCCTATTGCCAGCATCAGTATACGTTCCAAGCACAACGCCATCTTTCATGACCCGTCCATCCTGCGCATAGAACGTTGTGGATCCAAGGGCGACTCCTTCTTTGCCGAGAACAGTTATCTCCCATTGAATACCATTCAGCTCACCTTCCGGATTGGTCGGCTTGTCATTGCTGTTTTTTGCCAACTGTCGCTTGAGTTCATCGCGTTCTTTACGTAACGCTGTCACTTCGGCACGCAGTGCTTTGATCTCTTCACGCAGCGCTTCAATTTCTGATTTGTCCTCGGCCGTGGCAGGTGCGGCGAGAAGCAGGCAGACAGACAATGCGAACATGAATGCGACTAACGATTTCATCAGCTTACCTCCGAAAGATTCGAAAAACATCAGACTTAGATGGCGGCCTTGGCAATGCAAACTTCGCAAATGCAACAACAATGGCGCAAGCGGCAACCGGTCAGTACGGATTTCCGCCAAGCTCATTCTATCGTCGAAAATGCGATCTGGTAGAAGAGTTAGCTTGGTCTCGACCTGCGACTACAGATATCACTCATTGAACGCTTACGACTAGCTGTGTTTGTGTGCTACTGCTGATCGGCGATGTGTTTGATGTCGGCCGCCACGTCGAGCATGAAAAGCACAAGTTCTTTGGTGAACAGCATAAAGAAAGTTGAGAGCCCGATTGAAACTAGCGTAGATATTCCGAAAAGTGTGTTCCCTGGGAAACCAGTTGCTGCTCCCGCTGCGATGAGTGAAAAGCCACCGATGGCCCCAACCACCATCAACACAACCGCCAGTACGCCTAACGCTTCAGCAAATGACCTTAGGGTTCGATGGCTCCTAACTTGATTTGATTGAAGCTCGGCCACTTCGACAATAGGTACCCAGTCCGAAGACTCAAACTTCCTAACGAGCGTGTCCTGCGTAATGAATCCCCTAAGGAGTTTCTGTTTCAGTTCATTGCTGGAGAACGGCCCATATTCAATTTCGGAGAACTTTATAAACCAACGTTTACCGCGCATTCTTTTCCCTATCGACTTTTTGCAATGAACCCCGCGGACTGCTTCGATCTACAGCCGAAATCGTATCGGCAACACTTCGCTGGAAGCGACGGGATATCCGTTTCGCCGAGCGGGAGATCCTTTCCACCTTCCAACGGCCTCGACCGCCGCCTGATCTAGACTGCGGTGGCCGCTGCTGGTAACCACTTCCACGCCCACGACCACGCCCTCCAAATCAACACTTAGCCGCAGCGTAACCGTGCCCTCCCAGCGATTGCGATAAGCTTCCTCTGGATAGCTTGGCGGCGAATTGTTGGAGAAATCCGCCGCTTGATCGGGAAAGCCAACCGTTCGAATCAGAGGCACGAGCACACTGACTGCGGGAGGAATGTCCGTCAGCGAGCTACGCGGCGGCACCACCGAAGTAAGCTCGGGCAGGTCTTCCGCAACTTCCAACATGTGTGGTTCGCTGATTTTCTGAGGCAGCCATGGCCGCGGCTCCGTCAGCGGGCGGTAATCCACAATCGCTTGGTCCGCTTCGGTTTCTGGCAATTGCGCCTGCTTGGCCAACTCGACCTGCTGCGGCTCGAAGAGAGCTTGAGGCTCGATCTCAACGACGCGGTCAGTAATGTCCTCGCTGCTTAAGTGAACTTCGGTGGCAATCACTGTCTCGGTAGGCGACAATTCAATTGTAATAACATCACGGCTACCGGAGGCCTGAAAACGCTTGGTGACAGCCGCTGGTGCAAAGTACAGCGCAAGGGCAAGCGTGCTGTGAATACTCAACGAAACCAGACTGGGCTTTAATAATCTCAACACGGCACAGTGATCGTCTAACGACCAGAAATAGCTTTACAAACGTTCGCCACGGACAGCTTAATCCTATCGCCTCGCACTGCCTGCGTAAAATGTTGGACAAAAAACAGTCTTGTTCCTCTGGCTCAAGTCGTTGCTGGCGGTTTTTTCGGCCTGTAACAATTGTGCTCATGGAAGGGCCTCTCGGATTGCGATGAAAGTGCTGACGCCAATGCAGGTGTAGCCCAGGGAACGGAGCGATGGCAAATGCAGTCATAGACGCGTACAGGAGACTACTATGAAGCGAACGCTCGCCAGCCTACTGATCAGCAGCTTGGTTTTTGCTGATCTTCACGCTCAGGAAGACACCTCCGTACTTCGCTTGGTGCAAACTTCCCCCGCCGAACCAACGCTTCCAGAAATCGAAGTGCGACCGCCGCAACTGGATCCAAGTCAGTCGGCAAACTCGGCTGATTCTGCAGCCATTCCCAATCTCGAGTTATCCACACCGAACATTCCAATGGACAGTTCGGGCATCAGCCCAGCGGACTCCTTTGCTAGCAGCGGCGCTTCGGCCCCGGCACTTGCCAACGACCTTCAATCCCCGTTCCGCTTCGGAGAAAGCTTTCCATCGCTCAGCGCGCAGACCTTTGGTGGTACCGCCAGTAACCCGACGGGGTTGAACAGTATTCTGCGAGGAGAGTCGGACCTGTTTTCTATGCCGCAGTTAGCGACCATCGTTGACCGCGAGACATTGGATCGGCGTCAATCCAGTACGATGTTTCGCGCTCTGCAAAATGAGGTCGGCGTCTTGCTTCAACAGACCGGCAATGGCCAATTGTCGCCCTTTATTCGCGGCGTCACCGGCCAGCAGGTGTTGATCTTGGTCGATGGCATTCGCATGAACACCAGCATCCTTCGACCTGGCCCGAATCAATATGCGGGGACCATCGATCCTGGCATGGTCGATCGAATTGAAATCATTCGTGGTTCAGAGTCTGCCCTGTGGGGAAGCGACGCGATCGGTGGCGTTATCAACATCGTCACACGCTCTGCCGATCCCTTGCGTGGAGACTACTCCAGCCCCAACTTCAGTCAACTTTATAGTACCGCAGAAGCCTCTTCCTATACGCGGACTGGTTTCAGCAGTTGGTATGGAGCGACCGGGATCACTGGCGGCGTTTCTTATCTGGACGTAGGCCGATTGGATCGCGGCGGTGGCTTGGGAAGGCAGCCCGCTACCGATTATGACCAGTACGCGGCCGACATCAAGTTGCAACGGTTGTTGGGCAGCGACCATATGGTGACCGTCGCGTTGCAACATTTTGAACAGCAAAATCTCGCTCGCAGCGATCGCTTCTTGCCCTTTGTTCTGGGGCCAACCCCCAGTGGAAATGTCCCGACGCAACGACCTACTTTTTTTGACCCTCAACAACGCAATCTTGGTTACCTGCGTTTTGAAGGTTTGCTCGACGATGAACTGCTCTTTGCCGATGCCTATTCGGTTACTTTCAGCGGCATGCGCATCAAAGAGGGCTCAGTCACCGATCGTTACGCCAACAACTTGCCCACCTCCTTACCAACGCGGCGTGAAATTGGCGAGTTCAACAATTGGAGCATGGGGACCATCGTGGCGTTCAGCAAAGACATGAGTGAGTGGGGGAAGGTCAGTTATGGAGCCGACTACTACGCAGAGAATATCGATGCTGTCCGCACTCAAATCAACAACCCGACATCGCCCAATGCCGTCGCTTCTCGCGTCGACCCACAGTATCCGGACGATGCTCAAGCAGATCGCGTGGGAACTTATTTAGCGTGGAGTGTTCCATTGACGGAACGATTGGATTTCAATACTGCAGTTCGTTACGAAAACATCAATCTTTCGGGGACACCCAACTTTGATTCCCTAGGTCCTTTGCCTTTTGAACGAAACTATAACGACTGGATAGCCAACGCAGGTCTTTCGTATTTGCTGACCGAAGACATTCGTCTAATCGGCGGCTTTTACGAAGGCTTTCGTGCTCCGACGATCGATGATTTGACGGCGAACAAGGTCTCACTGCAAAATAGCGAGTCGGTACCGTTGCTGGGCAATCTCGCGATTCAGCCAGAGCACAGTTATACTTATGAAGTTGGATTCAAATTCAATCGCGAACGTTTCCGTATGCAGGTCATTGAGTTCTGGACGGACTTTGACAGCTTCTTGGCCAGGGAGAGCATTAACAATGTCGACTTCATCACCAACCAGTCCGCCTACATCAATGGTACCGAGCTGAATGGCGAATACTTGTTGACCAATAACTTATCGCTATACGGAAACTTCAATTACACTTATGGCCAAGTGACAACTACCGGTGCGCCGATGTCGCGAATTCCGCCGACTCAAGGCATCCTCGGCTTGCGACTCAATGCACCGACGCAACGTTCTTACGTAGACGTCTACACCTGGATGGTCCGTCGAGCAGATCGTTACGATGACACCAACCTCAATGATGTTCGCTTTATTCCGGGTGGTACTCCGGGTTACGCCACGTTGAATTTACGGACGGGCCGCTCGTTTGGCCAGCGCAATCAAAACGAGCTTTCGTTATCGCTGGAAAACATTACCGACAAGTACTATCGTGTGCTGGGCAGTGGAGTCGACGGAGCGGGTTTCAATGCGATCTTTGGCTACCAGTACACGCACTAAAAGTTGGTCGCTGTTAGCAACTCGAAAGTTCGTTGATCGGTTGTGAATATGCGGCTTTGAAGCTGGACAACGTCAAGCTTGGGCCATTCCGCCGCAAGCGATGAAGGTGGTGAGAGCTTGTTTGGTAATCGCAACATCATGAACACGCAGGACCTGAATTTTAGCGCGTGCTAACAGCAACGAAATCCCCAGCGTCCCTGCCGCACGGTCCAGTGACTTGTCACCTAAGAGCTTAGCGATAAACCCTTTGCGAGAATGACCGATTAGAATTGGTCGCCCTAGTTCATGAAATCGCGCCGCATTTCGAACCAACTCAATGTTATGCGCATGCGTTTTGCCAAACCCGATTCCAGGATCCAAGCAGATTTTTTCGGGAGCGATGCCAGCTTGAAGCAGTCTCGCATCGCAGGCACGCAAGTACTGCAAAATATCCTCGGTCACGTTTTCATACTGGGGATTATCTTGCATAGTTTGAGGTGTTCCCTGCATATGCATAGCGCAGATTGCAACCCTGCTGCGCGCGACCGTTTCTAACATGGCAGGATCGCCGACTAACCCGGTGACGTCATTGACAATTTCCGCGCCTAAATCAATGGCTGACTGTGCGACGATCGATTTCGAAGTGTCGATCGATATCGGGATAGCTAAACGGCCTTGCAGCCGTTCTAGCACTGGTGCAACGCGTTGTACCTCTTCGCTGGGCGTCACGGGCGTTGCATATGGCCGAGTGCTTTCGCCGCCGATATCAAGAATGTCAGCCCCTTCGTCTTCCATACGCAGCGCTTGGTCGACGGCTAGCTGATTGGTGAAATGCTGGCCGCCATCGGAAAAACTATCTGGGGTCACATTGAGGATACCCATGATGAGTGGAGAATGCTCGCAGGACAGGGTACGGCTCTTCAGTTGCCAGCTCGTGATCGTCATAGGAGTGTGTGCGAGGTTTAGAAGTACAAGTTGATAAGTAAGTGGCGACTTTCGTCATTCTACGGATACCGGCCGATCAGATTATCCTTATGCTGTTATGCATACCAGTTGAGAGAATCCGATCATCGAATGGGCATAAGGAAACCGTGGAAGCAAAGTTTGACTGTGTGATTGTAGGCGGCGGGGCGGCGGGTTTGTGGGCAGCGGGAACTGCGTCAGCTCGTGGTCGCAAAACACTGGTGCTCGAAAAGAACAATAAGGCGGGCGTCAAGATTTTGATGTCTGGTGGAACCCGCTGCAATATTACACATAATTGCAGCAGCGCTGAAATCGCACAAGCGTTTGGACCGGAAGGTCGTGCGCTACTCTCGCCGCTGAGTCGGCTTTCTCCCAGCCAAGTCATTCAAATTTTCCATGATCTGGGCGTGCCGACTAAGAGCGAGCCGGGAGGCAAAATTTTCCCAGTGAGCGATTCAGCCGTCGATGTTCGTGACGCTCTCGTCCGCCGAGCCACTGACGCTGGAGCATTGGTCTACACGGGAATTGCAGTCAGTGATGTTAGTCTTAACGAAGATGGCTCGTTTTCGATCGTAACGCAGGAGCAAACTTATCAGGCCCAATCAGTTCTGATCTGCACTGGCGGACTGAGCTATCGAGAATGCGGGACTACCGGCGATGGTTACCCTTGGGTTGAAAAACTGGGCCATACATTAGCCGACCGCCGTCCGGCTCTGGCTCCACTGGTGAGCCAGTCGGAGATTTGTAAAGCCTTGCAGGGTACGACGCATGACGATGTGGCGGTACGAGTTATTCCGTTTGCGGATTATCCGAAGAAGGTGGCCAAAGATCGTCATCACTATCGAGGCGGCTTTCTGTGGACGCATTTTGGTTGTAGCGGCCCGACCGCGATGAATCTTTCAAGATGGGTCTCTGATTTGGAAAGCTATCGCGAAAGCAAAATAGTTCTTGATCTAGAACCTGACACAAAACTGGATTCGCTCATTGAGTGGCTTAAAGAAGGCAAGCAGTCGTCCAGATCCAAGCAGGTCAAAAACTTTCTGCAGCAGAGGTTTTCGCAGCGAGTGACCGAAGTAGTACTGCAGGCATGCCAGATTGCCGAGGCCACCCCGATGGCGGAACTCGCATCCAACAGCATTCAGAAGGCGGCAGGGATGATCAAGGCGTTTGAGCTACCAATCCATGGCACCCGCGGCTATCCCAAGGCGGAAGTTACTGCTGGCGGGGTCGTCTTGAACGAAGTTGACTTTCAGACCATGCAAAGCAAGAAGTGCCCCGGCTTGTTCCTGGCTGGGGAAATTCTCAACCTGGACGGCCCCATAGGCGGGTTTAACTTCCAAGCCGCCTGGAGCACTGGCCATACCGCTGGGCTGCACATGTAAAGGCTCAATACCGCGACACCGCTAAGTTATCGGCATAAAAAACTCGCGGGTGACAGTAACGGTGCAGTTTTGCTTAGACGAAATTGCCGAGCTTGCTAGAATAAGGCGGGTCCCGAAATTCCGCTAGAGTGAGATTATGGAGAAGTCGAGTAACAATCCTGCAAATATGGCCGACTGGTGCTTGCCTCCAATGAAAAACTGCTGGTTTTTAACAGGGCCAACAGCTTCCGGAAAAAGCACCGTTTCGCTTGAGTTAGCCAAACGTCTAGACGCGGAAATCATTTCGATGGATTCCATGGCCATCTACCGCGACATGGACATCGGTACTGCCAAGCCCACGCTAGCCGATCGCAAATCGGTCGCTCATCATATGATCGATGTCGTGCTGCCCACCGACGATTACAGTTTGTCGCAGTACGTGACGGCCGCTCACAGGCAGGCCGACGAGATTCGCGGTCGCGGCAAGCAGGTGTTGTTTGTGGGCGGTACACCGCTCTACATGAAAAGCTTACTGCGAGGGATGTTTCTGGGCCCACCGCCGGACGAGCAGTTTAGGGCAGAGATTGAGCAAGACGTTCGAAAGTTTGGATTGGATTGCTTGCGGCAGCGTCTAAAGTACGTTGACCCGCTTTCTGCATTCAAAATTCTGCCCAATGATCAACGCCGAATGACGCGAGCTTTGGAAGTTGCCAAGGCAACCGGGATACCGCTGAGCCATTGGCAGACGCAATTTGAACGAAACGCCCGCGACGCCGAGCACCGCGTTTTTGCACTTAGCTGGCAACGTGGTGATCTTCACCAACGTGTCGAGCATCGCGTTCGCATGATGCTGGAGCATGGTTTGCTGGCGGAAGTTAAGCTCCTTCTCGAGAAATATCAAAGGCTTAGCAAAACAGCGATGCAGGCTGTTGGCTACAAGGAACCCATCGCGTTTTTGAATGGAGCCATCGACGAAGGCGAAATGCGGCAACAGATCGTATTTCACACTCGCCAATTCGTGCGTCGCCAAGAGATGTGGTTGCGATCTATGCCGGAAGTGCGTCGAATCGAGATCGATTGCGAGTCAGACTTGTCGTCCGCCCCCGATCGAATCCTGCAAACGCAGGGCTATTGTTAGTCCAAACTCAGTCACTTGGCGAACTCAAGCTAGGTTTCTAGACCAAGCTGTTGAGGGAACCGCCGAAGCGTACGAAGTGCGGATCCTGTAAGAGATGGCCGAGCATGGGACCACGAGTCTGCGTACGCATCTCCTGAATGGCTCGGAATTCCCCCAACAAGAAGGTCACATCGGGCGTGGCGGTCACGTGGAAATGCCGCAGAATCTCGGACCGCTCTTTTTCGACCAATCGTTGCGACACGCTCAATTGCAACGCGATTATCTTGGTCGGGACACCTTCCACCATACATTCCAAAATCATTTTTTGGCGGCTGGTTAGTTCCATCAAGATTTCCTTGATGCTGTTGTAAATATTGTCCAACTGCAACTGCTTCTGATCCGCCTGCAAGGCAAACATTGCATAGTCCGCCAGCTTGGTCGACGAAGTAGGCTTTCGCTGCACCGTCACGGCTCCGCCTTCCATCAGAAGCAAAGCGGTTTCCACGTCGATCTCTGCGACATTAAAAATGATTGGAATTCGGCAGTAGCGCTCGTTCAATTCCTGCTGTAGCACCGTTGCAGATTCGCCACCGATGTTCAGTTCCGTAAGGATGGCGCAAGGTCGTCTCAATTCCCCGATGGCGAGAAATTCCGAGATAGACCGGTTAAAGACACTGGAGATTCCCTGCCTTTGTAAGATCTCGTTTACCCCCTCGTACTCCGACATACTGGCGTCGACAATGTACAAGGTCGGCTGTCGTAGCGCTTTGGCTTTCATGATCAGGCTTTCGAGTTGGCGATGCTAAAACTGATGGCGCAACAGGACCTCAAGACAGGCTCACCGCATGTTCCCAGGCCCAAATCACCTACGGCGACCACACTTCGCCGGCGATTTGGTTGAAAACTGAATCTAATCAAGTCGACTTCCCCCAAACAGACTTTAAACGCTGTTATAGTGGACTACCACATCAATATAGCGATTCTTGGTTCGCGAAGATTACAGACAAATTCAAGATTTCGACAGAAATTCCAACAATAGAACCCAAGCCTTCATTTTTTTGACGACGAGGAAAATCTTGGCTGCCGAAACTCGCATTAGCCTTATCCGACTCCTGCAGGATCAACCTACCGATCAAGCGTGGCAGGAGTTCGTCGGCATCTACAGCACCTTGATCGGCGGTTGGCTGGCCCGCGAGGGCGTACAACACATGGATGCAGAAGACGTACAACAAGAAGTCCTGACGGCCGTTCTGCAGAACATTAAGACGTTTGAACACAACGGCAGGATCGGCGCGTTTCGCAAATGGTTAAGGCTGATCGCAGCCAACCGCTTACGCCGCCTGTGGGCTAGCAAAAGCAAACAAGAACGCGAAGTATGTACTGTTGATCTTTCCACACTGGCCGGACAATTAGTCGACGATGAAAGCCGGATTAGTGTGCAATGGGATCGCGAACATGACAACTACTTGATTGAGAAGTTGCTTGAGAAAATATCTGATCGATTTACCCCGACCAGCATCAGTGCTTTTCGGCGAGTGGCATTGCAACAAGAGCCTGCCGAACGTGTCGCCAAGGAACTGGGCCTCAGCTTAGGCGCGGTCCGCGTTGCACAACACCGAGTTCTCAAGGCTTTAAAAGCGGGAGCCGCCGATGCAGCCACTGACTGAAACGCAACATTTGGAGCCCGCTGTACTCCATGCTTGGCTTGAAGATTCGCTAACTCCAGAAATGGCCGCCACGGTGGAAGACCATTTGGAAGCCTGCGATGATTGCGCCCTCCAACTCAATTCCCTTTGCGAAGCTGGCGCAATGGGACTAACTAAGTTTTTTGATGCGCTACATCAACCGTCGCAAGATCACGAAACCATCTCCGCAGATCAAAAAGCGTATCTCACCGTTACGACTGCAGAACACATTTCACAGACCGCTGCAACAGAACTAAAGAATTGGACCAATCAGAACAAGTGGCAGCGGCTTGAGCTGCTAGCCCATGGTGGAATTGGTGAAATATGGATCACAAAAGATCTCCAGTTTCGACGAAAGGTTGCATTGAAGAAACTGCGAGGGGAGTTCGCTCATTTCCGATCTGTACAAGAGCGATTTCTGCGCGAGGCAAAAGTTACCGCTCAACTCAACCATCCCTGCGTTCCACAAGTCTTCGACCTGTACGAGAATGGCCCCGATAGCTTTTACGTCATGTCGCTGATTCAGGGAGCGACCCTCCGGTCCCAAATCCAATCCATCCACACTCAACATCCCATTCACGCCACCGATCCTCTAGAGCCACTGCTTCGATTGCTGAATTACTTTGTCTCTGTCGCGGATACGATCGAATATGCGCACAAGCTTGGTATCATCCATCGCGACTTGAAAAGCGACAACATCGTTATTGGGGAACATGGGGAGGTTACCGTCGTTGATTGGGGACTGGCCAAATACATCGGCGAATCGGATTGCGAAATTGAAGCAGCGTACGGCGATGATCGGATCCATTGCCAAACGACGATTGCCGGTGCCAGGCTAGGCACCCCCGCGTTCATGGCCCCCGAACAAGTCACCGGTGACAACAAACATCTGGACCAACGCACGGACGTCTACGGACTGGCAGCGATGCTTTATGAAATCGCGACAGGTAATGTTCCCTTCTCTCGTTCCATCACCGAAGAAGTTTTTGATGCGATCCTGACCCAAGTTCCACCTCCCTTTTCGACTTGGGGAAGCTACACGTTTGAGGGCCTCGAATCGATTTGCCGGCGCGGTTTAAGCAAAGATCCGAATGACCGTCAACAAACCGCAGGCGAGATTGGTGCCCAAGTGCGTCGCTGGCTGGCAAGCGAAGTATCGCGGAAACGCAAATCGGAGGAGCGCGAATACTTCTTCTCGTTCACCAATGATTTAATGGCCATTCTCGACGATAACAATGGCATCCGCTGGGCGAACTCTGCTTGGGAAAGATTGCTGGGCTGGTCCCCTGAATCCTTGGTTGGTAAAACCCGATTTGACCTCACGCACCCAGATGACATGCATAAAGCAACGCGGGTCCTAGAAGGTCTGCAGCAAGGCACATTAACCGACAGCGACGAAGTCCGCGTCAAATGCAAGAATGGTGGCTACAAGTGCGTACACTGGACTGCCGCTCGCATCCCCAAGGAAAAGATCTCGTATCTTGTGGGACGCGACACCAGCCAACTGCGCCGCCGGGAATCCAGTTGGAATCACATGTTGGATATCTCTACCGATGCGCTGTTGGTCTTGAACAACCACCTTTTGATCTGCTATCACAATACGGCGGCCGCGACACTGCTACTGGGCGAAGACGGTTCCTTAGAAGGGCGTCTCCTGTCGGACTTCTTCCCGGAAGAATACAAGCTAGTGCAGTTGGCCGTCTTGCACTCAAGCATGATGGAATCTGAAAAGTCACACCACTTGCCTGAATTCTTTCTCCAATCTGACCTCGCTGCTGCGTCAAACCGCGTGGTCTCGCTGAAACTGCAATGGTTCATATTCAACCAAGAACAGTTGGCTTCCGTTTCTATTCAAATCCACCAGTGATCATTCGCCATACTGGATTGTAACGCGGGAAAATCGGCGTGGACACTCGCAGAGAACGAGAGCCTAGTTCCAAAGCGAATACAGAGCCGCGATAATTTCTTCCGCTTCGACCATCCGACCTTCCCCCACGCGTCGACAGCTTAGCCAGCCCGAGCCAGGACCAATCAAGCGAACGCCATCCTGCTGGAGCAACGCGACGTTTCGCTGGACGGCAGGCTGCTGCCACATGACATCGCTCATCGCTGGCGCGAAAAGCACCGGCGTCTTAAAACACAAGTAAAGTGTACTGAGCAAATCGTCGGATAGCCCTTGCGCACAAGATGCTATCAACCGTGCGGTCGCCGGTGCGCAAACATAGGCATCAGCACCATCTGCCAATTCAATGTGAGCCCCCAGTGGAAAACGTGGGTCATAAATATCCGTCACCGGAGCGAACTTACACAGCGCAGCAAACGTTGCTGGTCCGATGAACTGTGTCGCCGCAGGAGATAGCGCGACACGCACATGATGCCCGTCCTGCACCAGTTTGCTCACCAAGCTCGCGGACTTGAATGCGGCAATCCCACCGCTGACTCCAACTACTATCCGCCGAGCTGTCATATCGATATAGCCAATGGCTGCGAGCAATTAGAAATGGCCAACGCCCTAGAAATCGCCAATATCCATGTCCAGCATTTCGCCGAGGTCTTGGCTGGCACCGGTCATGCGGACTTCGTCCGACGCGTTCAAATAAATCTTGTCTTGCAGGATCTCTTGAACAGCGATTTCCATCTTGTCATCGGTATGGATATCCACCAAAGGCCGACTGCCACGATTGAGCTGTACCAAACGCTTTTGAATCAGCGTAGACAACTTAAATCGGCCGCCAACCTTGTTGACAATCTCTTCTTCTTTTAGCTCTTCGAGCATTGATCCAATTCCTCGCTATACTTAGTCAGCAAATCACATAATTCAGTTACGGTACAATCGACATCTTGATTGATGACCTCATGCCGATACCAATGCATTTGAGTCATTTCTTCGCGAGCGACTTCTAATCGTCTAGCGATCGCTTCGGGCGACTCTGTCCCACGAGCCGCCAGTCGTTTTTGCAGCTCGTCGATCGATCCCGGGTGAACAAAAATGGAAATTGCATTGGGATAAATGTCCAGCACCGATCGGGCCCCGTGAACATCAATCTCCAAGATTACCCACTTTCCGCGTTTCCAGCCAGAGCTAACCACCTCATGCAAGGTGCCGTACCAGTGTCCGCGGCCGAAAACTTCCTTGCATTCCAGGAATTCGTTGCTGGCCCGGCGGCGCGCAAAATCTTCTTCCGATAAGAAATAATAGTCACGGCCGTTGATTTCGCCACGCCTGGGCGGCCGGGTTGTCGCAGAAATACTCAGCTCCAAAGGCAGGCCGCAGTCGCGCAGCAGCCTTCGCACGAGCGTGGATTTGCCTGCACCCGATGGCCCCGAGATGATAATCAATCGATTTGGCTGGGCGTTTGTCATTCCACGTTCTGAACCAGTTCTCGTAACTGTTCCACTCTAGCTTTGATATCAACCACGGTGGCAGCAATCACGGAATCGTAGGATTTTGACCCTATTGTGTTCACTTCCCGATGCAACTCTTGGATCAAGAATTCCAGCTTACGGCCGGGCGATTCTTCCTCTTGCAATAGCTCTCGGATTTGCTTGGTATGGCTGCAAAACCGCACAATCTCTTCGCTGATGTCCGAGCGATCGGCATACAAAGTCACTTCACGAATAATATCGGACGGCTCAAATTTCGCCCCCAGCAGGTCCAATGATTTGCGTACTTTGCTTTCAAGTCTAGCTTGATAATCGCCAAGCTGCCGAGCCGAACCAGCTTTTATAACGTCAATTCGCTGCTCAAACTCATCCAGCGTCTGCTCGAACTGAGCGGCCATCGAAGCCCCGTCACGAATGCGCATCAACTGCAAGTCGGCCGTCGCAGCCTCCAAGCAATCGCGCAGGACTGACAACTGCAATTCTTTTTGCTCTGGAGTTAAGTTACCGACCGGTGACCCACCGACAATCACGCCCGGCAAAGTCAGAAAATCACCCACCGGCATCAAGTATGACGCTTTATGTGCCGCCTTCAAAGCATCTTGCAAATAGTTCCCTAACACATCGACGTCAATTGCCGCCACGTTTGGCCGAGGCATACCACCGACGGAAACAGTAACCGTTAACGAACCGCGACGGATCGTCTTCCGAACAATCGATTCAACCTCCGCTTCGAGCGCTTGTGCGAGGTCGTCTAATCGAGTCGATACCTTCAGGAACCGATTGTTGACTGCTCGAATTTCAACGGAAACCAAGCCCGATTCGAATGGCCGCGTTGCTTGACCTTGGCCGGTCATGCTGATCAACATGCGAACTCGACTTTTGGTTATGGTTGTTGTTGGGCAGATGGCTCAGTTGCAGGATTTTCCGATGTAGGCGTTTCGGCAGCCGGTTCATCGACCACAGGTGTTTCAGCAGCCGGTGCTTCTGAAGCGTCATCCGAGCCCGCCGAGCTATCTTCAAAGGTCAGCGGCGTTTCGTCGGCAGCTTGAATCTCAGCCGCAGGCGATTGCGGCGATGCAGTTTCCTCAGGAGTTTGTGCTGGCAAAGCGGAATCCGCGTTCCGCAGCCCCAGCGGATCGAACGCTTGGCTGGCATCGCTGCCAGCCGGTCCACCCATGGATGAACCAGCGCCGCCGCCCATGCTGCTGCCTGCCGTCGTGTTGACAGATGTATTCGAAAGGGCCGCGCCTGGATCAGGTTCATTAAAGTAGTAGACGGCGACAGCCGCCAAAACGATCCAAATGCTAGCAGTCACGATGGTGATCCGCGTAAAAATATCGCCAGCCTTGGTCCCAAACGCACTTTGGCCACCGGGGCCACCCAAAGCACCGGTCAAACCGCCGCCACGCCCCTGCTGGATCAAGATCAGCAGAATCAAAAACGTCGACAGCAGGAACAAGGGAATCCCAAACAAATACTGGGAAAGTTCCGCGATTGGGAATACGAATAGCTGGATGGGCACCGCAGCCACCTTCAATAAAATGCGAAAGTTACGGCATTCCGCTGCGCAAGCAACGCCCGCGACGGAAATCGAAAGTCGCGTATTCTATCGCTGGGCTGTCACGATGGGAACAGGATTTTGACTTAATTCCTTGCTTGGCGGAACTTGTTTTCCAGGCAGTCAGCCCCGCTGGCCCGTTTCGTAACTGCCGGTACGACTGTGATTTGCTAAACTATGGTAGCGATTCCTTGGTCGCACTCCCGCCACTCACCCCCTCCCTGAGTTCTTTGCTAGAGAATCAAACTATGAACAAATCTTTCGTATTATGTCTACTAGCTAGTGTGCTGCACGTCGCTTTGCACCACCCCGCAACCGCTCTGTCCAAAGAGTATACGATTGCCAGTCGCGAAGAGCTGCAGGCAGCGACCAAGTCGGCGGTGGCCGGTGATTCCATCCTGCTGGAGGGCGGTCGCTATCGCGGCGGCCTTTCCATCCAAGGCTTGCAGGGTACTGCTGCTGCGCCAATCCGAATCGCGGCCAAGTCGTTTGAGAACCCGCCCATTTTCGAAGGGGGCGGCAGCGTGCTGCACTTAAGCCAATGCAATCATGTTGAACTAGACGGACTGCATCTCCAGGGAGCAACTGGGAATGGGATTAACGTCGATGAAGGCGGCGCCAAACGACCTCCAAGCCTTGGCTTGGTATTGCGTAGGCTGACGATTAAGGACATCGGCCCCAAAGGCAATTGCGATGGCATCAAGCTCTCGGGGCAAGACCAGTTCCTTGTCGAAGACTGCCTCGTCGACAGTTGGGGCAACGGCGGTTCTGGCATCGACATGGTCGGCTGCCACCATGGAACGATTCGCAACTGCACGTTCCAGCGACCAGCAGAACAAGCGACTCAAGCGATGGGCTCCAATGGCGTGCAAGTGAAAGGCGGGTCCGCTCAAGTAAAAGTGCAGGGCTGTCGATTCCTGCACGCTGGTGGCCGTGGTGTCAATATCGGCGGCAGCACTGGCCTTGATTTCATTCGGCCATTGGATGCAAATCATGAAGCAAAAGATTTGCTAGTAGAAGATTGCGTCTTTGTCGGTGGCCAAGCGGCGTTTGCGTTTGTTGGTGTCGATGGAGCCATCGCACGTAACAACGTGATCTATCAACCGACTCGCTGGGCCATCCGCATCTTGCAAGAGAACCGCGATCCCCGCTTCGTCCCATGTCGCAACGGCGTCATCGAAAACAATGTCTTCGTCTTTCTAAGCACAGCCATGGTCGAGGCGGTAAACATCGGACCAAATACGCAACCAGAATCCTTCACGTTCACAGGCAACCATTGGTACTGCGAAGACAGGCCGGATCAGACGCAACGCCGCGTCCGCTTGCCCGTCGAAGAGCAATCGCCTAAGTATGGCGTCGACCCTCAATTCGTCGACCCAGCCAACGGCAACTTTGAACGAAAGCCTACGTCGCTGACGCAGCATTAACGTGAATCGTCGAAACGAAACGCACGGCCTACAACCACGGTGGCACCATGTCCCCCCCCAAAAATTCCAATTCCGATTCGGCCTCAACCGCTGAAGCTTCCACTCGTCAAGAGAGCATCCAGTCACCTCACGATCGGCTCGTAATCAAACGCTACAACAAATCGATGCCGCTCGAACACTGCTCGCCAATCATCTACCGAAAGAGATTGTACAACATCTAAAGCTCCAATCGCTGGCTCCCGTTGACACAAGCTTCATCGATCCCAACCTCAAGCGAAGGTTTGCAGATCGACTCTTTCAAGTCGAAGTTGCAGATGAGATCGTTCAGGGCTTGGGCATGAAGACCAAGTACCTTTATATCTTCGTTCTGATTGATCACAAAAGCACGGACGATCCCAATACGCTGATTCAGATGCTCGGATATATCGCTCGCATTTGGGAGAATGCTCTGGCGAGCAGCAAGCCGATCGTACCAATATTTCCGTGGGTGATTTACAACGGCGTTGGGCCGTGGCGAAGCAGCCGCAGTTTGGCCGAACTGATTCCGGTACCCGAGAGTTGGAAACGGTATCTCCCCGCTTTAGACATGACCATTTTGGATGTAGGCCGCATGGACGATCATGCCATGCTGGGTGAGCCGATTTTGCAAGTTGCGTTGACGCTGTTAAAATATGGGCGTGATGTCAAATTGGAGAGTGCCTTGCGTCTGTTGTTTGAATTGCTTTCCCGAGAGTTAAGCCCTCAGAAAGTGAAAGATGTATTGGATACGATCCGAGTTTATGTGATTTCGGTAAATGCCGTAGTAGGGGAAGAAAAGATGAGCGACTTAGTTTCTGAATTTTGGCCCGTTCAACCCGAACCAGGCTCCGTGGCTGACCAATTGATCAAAAAGGGGGAGGCCCAAGGAATCGCGTTGGGTGAAGCTCGCGGTGAAGCTCGCGGCGAGGTTCGCGGAGAAGCTCGTGAGAGACGCAATACGATTCGGATACTTCAGTCGATACTCGGAGTTCCCGAATCTTCTGAAGAAGAGCTTGTCGACAAGAGCGCGGAAGCACTGCAGGCGAGAATCGACGAGCTGCGAACTCAAATAAGTAATCGATCTGCGCTTTGATAGAGCTTTGATTAGCTCTTTGCCTCAATCGATGTTTCGCTAAAGGCAATTTTCAATTATCATGATAGATTGTCCCCACCAAAATATTTGAGATAACTTGGCTTTTAAAGCCGAGCCCCACCCCAGCCATGGTTTGGATAAGCGGCCGATGATGCACAGCGCATCACGTATGCATGCAGTCCAGCCAATTCCCGCCTTTCAGCATTGCGAAGTCTAGCCATCGCTTCACTTACAATGCTTAATGATCTCCCGCATCCCTTCCAAAACAATCGTTGAATTGATGTCGATTTCTCCTGCCGATCCATGGTGCCGTAAAGCGTGTTGTAAAAAGCCGCACACTTGCGACTTGATGCGCCGCATCGACGCGAATACCCGTCGCGTCGCCTGCGGATGGCTGGTGCTTGCGATCGCCGCTTCCATACCAGCGAAATCGATCGGCCAAGAGCCTATGGAGCTATCGCATGCGGCAGCCACTGAAGTTCTACAACGATCCTGTGCGGAGTGCCATAGCGAGAAAGGTTCATTTGACGTTCATCGCTTGCAGAACCTGTCCGCGCTGACCGAGCATTACGATGAGTGGATGCGTGTTCGACAAAGACTGGCCGACCACTCGATGCCTCCGGAAGATTCAGGTGAGCTTGAGATCGCGATGCGTCTGCAGCTTGTCGACTGGATCAAAAATGCAACTCGGTCTGCAGTGCTCGAGCAAGGCGAACAAGCTGGCCCGCCTCAGTTCCGACGCTTGGCACGTCATGAGTACTCCAACACTATTCGCGATTTGCTGGAGACACACTTCGACGCAGGACACAGCTTGCCTCAAGATTTCGCGGGCGGCGAAGGCTTTAATAACGCATCCGAGACGCTAATCATTTCGCCGATTCATGCCGAGAAGTACATTGACGCCGCCACCGAATCGCTGGAGTACGCATCGCGAGATTCCAAAGCTCGCGAAAAGTTGTTCGCGATTACGCCCAATGAAACAATTACAGAAGAGGATGCGGTTCGCGAGAACTTGCGACGACTGGCCGATCGCGCGTTTCGCAAACCTGCGCTGCCCGAACAAGTGGATCGCTTCGTTGAATTGTACAAGGACGCTCGCCATGATGGACTGGACTATCATGACGCCAGCTTCTACGCGATGCGCAGTATACTGGTCTCGGTCGACTTTCTTTTCCTGGCAGAAACAGCTCCGGAACATGTGGAAAAAGCGGAACCATTGACTGACCACGAACTCGCATCACGCCTGAGCTATTTCCTCTGGGCGTCCATGCCAGACGACGAACTGCGGAAGATTGCTGACGAAGGGAAATTGCGTGACCCAGAAACTCTGCAACAACAGACGCTACGATTAATCACTAGTCGAGGAACTCACTTGAACGATTCCATGGTTCAATTCGTAGGCCAATGGCTGGGGACCGACGATTGGGGGAATTCCAAACAACCGGATAAAGCGATTCATACGTGGATTCAAGAGAACCATATCTCGTCCATGCGAAACCAACCGGTCTATCTGTTTGAAGCCATGCTGCAATCCAACGCTAGTCTCTTGGATTTGATCGACGCCGACTGGACGTACATGACCGGCGATTTGGCAGACATGTACCGGGTAAAACGCGCTAAGCTGAAGACGGAGAAAGGCGAACTGCAGCAACATTTGAAGAAGGTATACTTGCCAGAAGAACTTCGCAATCGCAGTGGACTGTTGGGCTGTGGAGCGGTCATGAGCGTCTCGGCTTATCCGCGCCGCACCAGCCCAGTGCTGCGGGGCGCTTGGGTGCTAGACAAGTTGTTGGGAATAGAATTGCCCCCGCCTCCACCCAACGTGCCTCCGCTGGAAGAATCCGAACAGGTTGCCAAGCAGCAAACGGTTCGTGAACGACTAGAAATGCATCGCGCCAATCCGACTTGTGCGACCTGCCATGACCGAATTGATCCCATCGGTTTTGCACTTGAAAACTTCGACGAACTGGGGCGATGGCGCGAGAACGACCTTGGAGGCAAAGTCGATGCAACAGCCGAGCTGGCCGACGGGACAGAGATTGAAGGGCTCACAGGTCTGAAAACCTATTTGCTTGCAAACAAAGAACAATTTGTACGACATCTGACAGAAAAGATGCTGGGCTATGCATTAGGCCGCGGACTTCGGCCCTCAGACTTATGCACCGTCGAGAAAATTGTCGAACGAGTTCAACAAAACGATTATCATGCACAAGAGCTGGTTCTTGGGATCGTGACCAGCGAACCATTCCTTAACAAGAAGCTTACGGCGGAGTGAACATGCGAAAATTACATCGACGAACGATCCTGCGCGGTGCAGGAGTAGCCTTAGCCTTGCCGCTTTTGGAAGCGATGCGGCCAGCGGCCAGCGCGATGGGCGCAAACGCCGAAAAGCAACCGGTTCGATTCGCGGGACTGTTTTTTCCTAATGGAGTGCGTCCCGATCGCTGGACACCTGCCCAGACCGGTTTTGAGTGGACGTTGCCGCTGCAGTTAGAACCGCTCGCTCCGGTCAAATCCGAAGTCTCTGTCATTTCGGGGTTGTGGCACCAAGCGACGGAAAACCAAGGCGATGGGCACTACGTCAAAGATGCCGCTTGGCTGACCGGTCGCACGATCAAAAAGACGACCGGTGTCGACTTGAATAGTGGCGGCATTTCGATGGACCAAATTGCAGCCCAGACACTTGGCAAGTTTACGCCGCTGCCATCGTTGGAACTAGGCACAGAACAAGTGCGCTCTGGTATCGACGCGGTGGTGGGCTACACGCGCGTCTATGGTGCTCACATCGCATGGCGACAACCGACACAGCCGCTAGCCAAAGAGATCAATCCACGGTTAGTGTTTGAACGTATGACGATGATCGCCAGCGGCAAGAGTTCAGGGAAATCCAACCGCCCCTTGCTGGACTTGGTCAGCGAAGACGCCAAGCGTCTGAGCCGATCGCTGGGTCAAAATGATCGACAGCGTTTGGAGCAGTATCTTGAATCAGTCAATGCGCTAGAGCAGCGACTGGAAACCATGGAATCGCGGTCCGAGCAGAGCTGGAAGTCACGTGTCGATTTCGCCTTACGTCAAGCTCCGCCAGATTCGCCAAAGGATCATACTGAGCGGACGCGGCTGATGCTGGACATGATCGCGTTGGCTTTCGAAGCAGATATCACACGCGTATCAACCTTCATGTTCGGGAACTCCGTGAGCGATATCAATTTCTCGTTCCTTGAAGGCGTTGAAGGTTCGCATCATGATATCTCGCACCATTCGAACGAAGAAAAGAAGCTGGCTCAATACGAAAAGATCGTGCAATGGCACGTTGCACAGTTCGTCTACTTGTTGGAAAAGCTGCGATCGATACCAGAAGGCGACGGCAACTTGCTAGATAATAGCGCGATCATGTTTGGATCTGGTTTCCGAGATGGCAATGCCCACAACCCTAGAGACCTACCGATTCTCTTGGGCGGTCGATCCGGTGGAGCGTTGCGAGCCGGTCAACACGTCGCGTGCACCATGGACAATCCGATGTCGAATTTGTTGCTGACAATTCTAAATGCGATGGGAATCCCGGAGACGAGCTTTGCAGACTCATCAGGACTAGTTGATCCGTTGCTATCGTAAGGCTCAAGCTGGGAACTGTTCCAGATTGTTGAGCCGCACGCAGACCGATGCGTTAATAGGCTTCGCCACTGAAGACGACTTTGAATGTTCGAAACAAGATGCGAATATCCATCCACAGCGACCATTCTCGGATGTAGCGATGATCAAATTGGACGCGAGCTTCCATCTTTTCGATCGTATCGGTCTCGCCACGCGAACCGTAGACTTGAGCCATACCGGTGATGCCAGGCCGTACTTTATGACGCATCATATAACCGCGAATCAACTTTCGGTATTGTTCGTTATGAGCTGAAGCGTGAGGTCGCGGCCCGACCAGCGACATCGTCCCGGTCAAGACGTTGAACAATTGCGGCAATTCATCCAGCGATGTACGACGCAGGAATGCGCCCACTTTGGTTACGCGCGGATCATTCTTGGTGGCTTGCTTGACCACTGGTCCGTTGTCGCAAGTTTTCATTGACCGGAATTTCCAAACCAGGATTTCTTTACCGTCCAATCCATATCGCTTCTGTCGGAAGATAATCGGGCCCGGTGAACTTAGTTTGACAGCTAGGGCGCAAGCTAGCAGGATGGGGCTGAGTAAGATCAACGAAACAAACGAAACGGCGACGTCAAAGCATCGCTTCACCCAACCATCTACGCCGTAGATCGGTGTTTCAAAGACGCTGACCACGGGCAGGCCGCCGAATTCGGTCCATCGTGAATGCAACAGCTCGAACACGAAGAAGTCGGGAACGATATAAGCCGACGCCGTCGTGTCGGCTAGTTCGTCCAGCAATCGCGAGATGCGTTTCTCAGCACGCATGGGCAGTGTGATCAGCACCGTATCGATCTCGCCATTGCGAGCGGACTTTACCAGTTCCGCTAGCGATCCCAAGAATGGCGGCAGATCCTCGCCCACTTGGTTGCGTCGTTCAATGTTACGGTCGTCGAAAAAGCCAACAACTTTGAAGCCACTGTGGGCATATTCGGTCGATTGCTTGGCCACGTGAATCGCCAAATCGCTGGTTCCCGCAATCGCGGTACGACGCACTCCCATGCCTCGGCCGTAGAAGTATTCCACAATCGAACGTAGGATCATGCGGGCTTGCATCAGGATCAAGCCGCCGAGCATAAACCACGCCAGCCCGCTGGAGCGAGCGAAGGTGTCGGTCAGGCGAGTCATGAACCCGAACCCGGCGGTTGCTGACAAAGCGGCAATCCAGGAAACAGCGATCATTCCCAGTTCCAGTTCGCGACTCATCGACCGCACCTCGCGGTAGATGCCGCTAAATTCGCCGATAATGAAGTACGCTAACAGGGCGATGGCCGCAGTTGACCACGTCGACGAATGGATCGACTGGCCGGAGAGCGACTGAGCGAGATAAGCACTGCCGAAGATGGCTAAGCCGTCGATCAAACGATTTGCGGCGGGCTGCCAGGACTGAGTTCGCCGGATGGAGTAAGGAACCATAGCGGATGTTTACGCGACCTTGAAGGATGACCAAAAGGGGGTGGGTAAGCCGATTTCTCAGGGGAATTCGACGATTTCCCAACCGTTTTCGCGAAAGCTTAGGTCGCTCGCAACGCAAGGCAAATCAAATTTATCAAGCGGGGCGATGAGTTCGCGGCTATTGAACCCGACGGGACACCCGTCCGTAAGCAAAACGATCTGAGGCAGGCCTCAGCTTCGACCAAAACCTGCCGCTGGGTGAGAGTTTCGTGAGTTTGCCGCGTCCGCGTACACTAGCGAAGGGCATTGAAATCGTTAAACTCTGCACTCCCGTCAGTTATCTGGTGGATTATTACAGATTATTTACCGTAAACCAGGAATGAAGAAACGATGGCATCCGGTAACGAACGAAAGCCGATGATCGAGGCGATTGGGCTCTCCAAGTTCTACGGTCCATTTGCCGCAGCCCGAAATATCGATTTTGTGGTCACCGAAGGAGAATTGGTGGCTTTTCTGGGGCCCAACGGAGCGGGCAAAAGCACGACCATGAAAATGCTGACCGGCTATCTGGCTCCCAGCGAAGGGCAAGCTCGGATCGCTGGCCATGACATGTATAAGGACCGCATCGCTGGCTCACAGCGTCTGGGTTACTTGCCCGAAAATGGGCCGCTGTATCCTGACATGACGCCGCACAGCATGCTGGCCTTCTTCGCCGACGCCCGCGGTATGGATTCCGCTCGCAAAAGCGAACGGATCGAAGCGGTCGTCGAACTGTGTGACCTAAAAAGCGTGCTGCACAAAGCGATCAGCAAACTATCCAAAGGGTTCCGCCAACGTGTCGGCATGGCGCAAGCGCTGTTGCACGAGCCAGACGTTTTGATCCTGGACGAACCCACCGCTGGCCTGGACCCCAACCAGATTCGCGAAGTCCGATTGACGATGAATAAGCTTCGCGAGACGAAAACGATTCTGCTCTCTACGCACATCCTGCAAGAAGTAGAAGCGATGGCCTCTCGCGTCATCATGATTAACGAAGGCCGCAAGGTCTTCGAAGGTACCGTTTCTGACCTGCGCGCCGTTGAAGGTGATCTTGCAGACGCATTCCACCAACTAACGACAGCTCCGGTTTGATTGTTCCAACTCGCTTGGAAGTCACCCCTGCTCAAGTTCCTTCGCAACTCCTTCGATTCAACGATTCTGACAGATATTGAAACATGGCTGCACTGGCAATCTTAAAGCTAATTAGTTACGACATCTTTTTTCTTGCGATCTTGTTTGGTTTAGCCGCAATCCTGGCCAACACTCGCCGAGCGGCCTACGCGGTGCTCAAACGCAACTTCTTTGGCTACTTCGCAAATCCAACAGGCTACGTTTTCTTGTGCTTGTTCGTACTGCTGACCAGCATGGCGGCATTCTGGCCGCATTCATTCTTCAGCGATAACATCGGTTCGCTGACGCAGTTGAACAAGTGGTTCGTCTACATCATGCTGTTCTTCATCCCGGCAATTACGATGAGTATCTGGGCTGAAGAGCGTCGTCAAGGCACAGACGAATTGTTGCTGACACTGCCAGCAGATGACTTTGATATCGTGATGGGCAAGTACTCTGCAGCCGTTGCAATTTTCACCAGCTCCTTGCTGTTTTCGCAGATCTCGACGTTTATCGTGCTCTGGTCATTGACGATGGGCGAAGTCGACACGGGCTTGTTCTTTGTAAACTACTTAGGCTACTGGTTCATTGGTCTGGCGATGATTTCGATCGGTATGGTCGCATCCTTCCTAACCAACAACTTGACAGTTGGCTTTATTCTAGGCGCGCTGTTCAATGCCCCGCTGGCCTTTGCCCAGCAGTCCGATGTCATTATTCCAAGCGACTTCATCGCACGACGTTCCAAGAGTTTTTCATTGCTCGAGCAGTTCGATAATTTTGGACGCGGTGTGCTCAGTTCAGCGTCGATCGTGTTCTTTACTTTGATCGCAGTCTTCGGGCTGTATTTGTGTATGGTGCTGGTTGGCAAACGACATTGGAGCGGTGGCAAAGAAGGCAACAGCATGTTCTTGCACTACTTGGTGAGAACGCTTTTGATCGCCGGAATCGTCATTGCTGGCAGTGAACTGCTAAAGAACAAAGACTTGTTCCGCTTCGATGCCACCGAGGGCCAGGTTAGTTCGCTTTCGGAAACGACCCGCACCATGATCAAGAGCTTGAAGCCTGAACGCCCCATTGTGGTGGACGCATTCATCTCGGCGGACGTACCCGAGCAATATGCAAAGGTTAAATACGAAGTGATCTCGCTGCTAAAGGAGTTTGAATCGACTGCCAGTCGAGGTGGCGTGCCTGTGGAAGTTCGCATCAATGGTGATATCGAACGACGCAGCGAACAAGAGGAGTTTGCAAAACAACAATTTGGCCTCGAGCCACGCACGGTTCAAGTCCGCGAACGCGGGGTCTTTGCTGATCGTCCAATTTTGCTGGGCGCAGCATTCCGCAGCGGCCTAGAAAAAGTCGTTGTGCCTTTCTTTGAACCGGGAGTGCCTGTTGAATACCAACTGGTCCAAGCCATGAACACGGTCAGTCGTCCAGCTCGCAAGAAGCTGGGCGTGCTGCGAACCGACGCACAAATCACCGGTGGCTTTTCCCAGACATCGATGCAACAAGTCCCGCGGCAGCAGATCTTGAGTGACTTGGAGAAGCAATACGAGATCGTCGATGTTGATGCCAACAGCCCCATCGACACGTCGCTGTACGCTTGCTTGCTGGCGGTTCAACCTTCTTCATTGTCGCCAGAGCAGATGACGAATTTCGTGGCTGCTGTCGAAGCGGGATTGCCTACCGCCATTTTCGAAGACCCCATGCCAATGGCGATGCAAATGCCCGGCACTGGCGAACCCAAACAAGCTGGCAATCCAATGTTTGGCGGCGGACAGCAGGTTCCCAAAGGCGATATTCGCAATCTTTGGAAGGCGCTGCAAATCGATATCCCAGGCAAGCCAAACTTTACCGGCAGCATCAATCCCAACTTGGTGTGGCAACGCTATAACCCGTATCCGATGTTGATGCAGTTGCAACAAGCGACGGACCTTTGGCTTTTTGTCCGCGATGATGCAGCCAACGGCATTGATTCATTGAGCGAACAAAGTGAGATCACGGCCGGACTGGAAGAGATTATGTTTCTGTACGCAGGCGCAGTGCAGCCTGCAAGTGGTGCCACGATGAAGATGACGCCATTGGTTACCACCATCGAAAATAGTGGCATGATCTCGTTCGATGATGCCAACATTCGCACCAACGATTACGAGCAAGTGCGAATGCTGCAAGGACCTGCCATCGGAGGTCAAAATATCGCCATGATGATCGAAGGACCAGAACCAGAAGCCGCACCCAAGCCAGCCGAAGGTGAAGCGGCCCCGCCGCAAAAGAAGCCGATTCGAGCGGTCTATGTAACCGACGCCGATTGCATGTCGGACGTGTTTGTGAACATCCGCAATCAGCCGGATCTGTATGGGGACTTAAACTTCCGCATGCAAAACGTCAGCTTCGTGTTGAACGTCATCGACGTCTTGTCCGGCGAACTGGATTACCCCAAGGTTCGTCGCCACGTCCCAACGTACGCTACTCTCCGACTGGTGGAGATGCAAGCTGAATCGGCTCGAACCGTGGCCGCAGGCCAGCGCCAAGAGTTCGTGAACAAGTACAACGAAGAATTGCAAGCCGCCGAATCGGAAGTCACCAAGGTAGAGCAAGAGTTCCAGAAGAAAGTCGAAGACTTGCGCAGTAAAGGTATCGCCACTGTCGCTCAACAGAAGGACTTGCAAAAGGCACTTCAAGAGTACCAAACCAAACAAGCTTTGCTGGTCCGTGGTTTGGAAGTCAAAAAAGAACAGCTCAAACGAGATCGCGATGAGAAGATCTCCAAAGTAGAAGCTCAAACCGATCGCGAAATCCGAGACATCCAAAACAAATACAAGATGTTGGCGGTATTCATTCCGCCGATTCCACCGTTGTTGGTGGGAATCATTGTGTTGGTCTCGCGACGACTTCGCGAACGCGAGGGCATCAGCAAGACACGCTTAAGATAATTGTTTTTAGATTGGCTCATTGTTCGCGACCCACCGATCTGCTGCGGCCGCGAACCTGCTATTGATCCTTTTATACTACCGTTTAATGTTGGAACCAAATCGTGAACGAAATTAGCAAAACTGGTATCTTCGCTGGCGTCGCTGCCGTTCTCGCGCTGCTTGCTTATGTGACGGAGACACCAACAAGTTCAAACATTGAAGATGAAGCGCGGCAGCGAGTGGGCGAGGTGCTGTTCCCGGCCTTTGATGACTCATTGAAAGTGGCCAACCTAAAAATCGTCAAGTATGACGAGAAGCTTGGCACGCATGAGCAGTTTGAAGTCGCACAAGATTCGCAATCCGGCATTTGGATTCTGCCTTCGCACGACTCATACCCTGCGGACGCTCAAGACCAAATGAGCAAAGCGGCCAACAGTTTGATTGGCGTGAAGATTCTGGCATTAGCTTCTTCTCGCAACGACGATCAAGCGATGTACGGCGTGGTAGAACCTTCGCCCGATAAGACTCAAATAGGGGCCTCAGGCGTTGGATACCTAGTTCGCATGCTGGACAACAAAGGCGAACGACTGGCTGACCTTGTGATTGGAAAGAAGGTGACCGGGTCGCAGACGCAGCGATATGTTCGCGTTCCCACCAACGACCAAATCTACATCGCTGAAATTGACCCCGTGAACTTTCCAACCGATTTTAGCCAGTGGATCGAAAAGGATCTGTTGCAGTTAAGCAGCACGGACATCCGCACTCTGGACATTCGTAAATACGACATCGCGATTCAAGGTGCGTCGGCTGGGTTGGTGCGAGAGTTCGATGCCGTTTTGAATTACAACACCGAAGACGGAAAATGGAACGCAACCAAACTTGTCCAATACAATCGCGGAGTGGACACCCCACGCGTACTGGCTGCTGATGAAGAAATCAATGCCTCCAAACTAAACGCCATGAAGACCGCTTTGGATTCGCTGCAAATCGCCAATGTGGCTCGCAAGCCAGAAGGCTTGGCGGCGAACTTGAAAGCAGATGAGAAACTGATGCAGGACCAAGCGTCAATGCAGTCGATGCAATCCAAAGGCTTCTTCGTTCCCCAGAATCAAGAAGGTAACGAAATCTACTCTTCCTCAGGTGAATTGCTCATCTCGCTGAAAGATGGCGTGCAGTACCTTTTGCGATTTGGGGATACAGCCGATACCACGCTGAACAGCGGCAGCGAAGAATCGCAAAGTGTCGAAGACAAAGCCTTTTCGCTGAACCGTTACTTGATGCTGACAGCTCGGCTTGATGAGTCGCAAATCCCAGAAGTTGAACTGCAAACGGTCCCGCAAACTGTAGAAGAAATGGAAGCGATGGAAGCCGCGCAGAAGGCCGCTCAAGAGCCTCCTATGCAAGAGGCGACACCAGACAAATCCAATGTCCAAGCGATCCCTCCTGCGTCGGACGAAGAACCTGCGGCTGAGCCCGCTAGCGAGACACCCGCTGAAACTACCTTAGAATCCGAACCTGCGGCCGATGAAGCCGTGGAATCGGAACTCCCCGCCACCGAAGCCGATGCCCCAGCCCGGTCCGCGCAGCCGCAAGATGGTAGCAGCCTAGCTCGCACTCAAACTCGCTTGGTAGCCTTCCAAGAAGAGTCCGAGCAAACCGCTCCCCCTGCAGGAGATGAGCCAGTCGCTGCAACTGAATCTGAGCCTCAGCCAGCAAGCGATACGCCAGCCGATGCAGCGCCGACGGCTGATCAGGCAGCCGCCCCATCCGATGTTCCCGTAGAGGCGTCTGGCACCGAAGAGACGCCTGAGGAAAAACAAGAACGACTGGAAGCTCTTCAGGAAAAAATCAATAAAGCAAACCAGCGAAAATTAGACGAACGTAACGACCGCTTGGAAACTGCCAAGAAACGCGTGGCCGCACTCAACGCAAGATTCGCGGAATGGTATTATGTCATCAGCGAAAGCCAATACGAGAAGCTAAGCGTTTCGCTAGACGATTTGATCCAGAACAAGAATGCGGCCAACGGACCGTCGTTCAACCAACCGCCGGGCGGTCTGCCTAACTTCGGCGGCTTTGGCAACTAAGGCGTTTGCGGGTTACCCTGACCTTTGGAGAGTATGATGAATCGATGGGTCGAAATTGCGTTCGATTGCTTACCGTTGCGTAGCGTCGCGAGATTCGACGCACCGTTGGACGCAGATGCCGACACCATCGCCAAAGCCAATCGAATTAAAGCCGCTGTACAGACTCACGGCTCCCACAACACGTATTATCTACATAATGCAGAGTGCGTCTTTCATTTCACCAACGACGACTCGAAGGGTTTGGTAGCTTTCGATTTTGAAGGGGTCGTTTGCACTTGTCCAAAAGATCAGACCGCGTTGACCGCTGCTATGACCGTCACGCTGCGCCGCGAGGATTGCAGTTGGCTGAACCAGGCGATCGTCGATTGGCTGAAAGAATCAGTTCAGCACGCGGTGTTGGTCGAGTTCAATCGATTCATCGAAGCGGGGGATTTACAAAGAACGGCGCAGCGCATCGCCGCTCTTGAGCGTGAGATGGAAGATCGCCAAGGCTTTGTTGGGATGTATCTATAACGCTTCGACTTCAGGATCCTTGACAAAACGATAGCCTGCGTCACGCAATGTCAGAAAATGACGTGGCTTGGCCGGGTCAGGCTCAAAGACCTTTCGCAGACGCATCATGAATTGGTCCACGCTGCGAGTTTGCATTTCACCTGTAACGTCCCAAACATTGGACAGCAACTCCTGGCGTGGGATCACGCGTCCTTCATTCCTCGCGAAATAGGACATGAGCTGCATCTCTTTCGTCGTCAATTTGACCTTCTTCAGTTTGACGGAAACCTCATGCGTTTCAAAGTTGATCTTGGCGTCACCAAATTCCAAGTGCTTGCCGTAAGTATCCGAAGTGTCGGTGATTCCAGATCGCGGCGTGTTGGTCGGCGGTTGCTTTAACCGCAGCAGGTTGCGCACTCGGGCCAAAAGTTCATCCAGATCGAACGGTTTGGTAAGGTACTGGTTCGCTCCTACATCAAACCCCCGCGTACGATCTTCGGACAACGAACGTGCGCTCAGAATCAAGATTGGCAGTGTTAAGTTCGTAGTCCGAATCGATTCGCAGATTCGATAGCCGCTCATGCCAGGCAACATCAAGTCCAATAAAATTAGATCGAAAGCGAAGTGGTCCGCTTCGTACAATCGCAGGGCCGTAGGTCCGTCGGCCGCTAAGGTAACGCGGTAGCCTTCCGCCTCCAAATTGTATTTGATCGCAACTGCCATGTGCTGTTCGTCTTCAACAACCAGGATGTGCTTTTTAGCGTTAACCATAGTGTTCATCACCGCTCTCGTCAGTAGGATGCTCGACGCAGGAACTCAATCTAGCGTTTGGAAGCGAAACGACAACTTGCGTCCCTGGTTGCTGCTCCGGTTCATTGACCACGACGGTTCCACGCAAGCGACGCAAAATCAACTTCACCAGATACAACCCCAGTCCAACTCCGGGCTTGGTCCGTTCCAGTTCGCTTCCGATGCGATAGAAACGTTCAAATACTTGCCGCCGACGATTCTTCGGCACCGACACCCCGTTGTTCTCTATGGTAGCAATCATCTCCGATGAATCGGACAATACGCATTGGATGGTAACTTTCGGCGGAGAGCCAGCGTACTTGACCGCATTATCGATGAGATTTCGAAACACAATCTCCAAGTCGACTCGGCGCCCTTCGTACTCGATCGGATCAAGCTGCATCGCGATGTTCTCCGCAGCAAATTCATGCCGATGACAGACATCGGCCACGCAGGCTCGAATCAGCTCATCGATGCGAATCGTCCCAGGCGGTTGTAAAGCTTTCTTTGGTTGATGCGTAATCCTGGCGACATCGAGTAATTGAGTGATTAGCTGGTCTAAGCGATCGACCTCATGCAACATGGAGTGATAGAACTCTTGTCGTTGGCTTTCGTCAACCGAACGCCGATTCAAAGTTTGAAGATATAGTTTCAAGGAGGTCACTGGGCTTTTTAACTCATGCGTAACCGCGTCGATAAAGTTGCTTTGTCGGGCAGTCAAATTGTGCTGTTTGATCGAGAGGATCAAATAGAGGATCACTCCAGTCAGTACCAAAGCAAACATCACCGAACCGATACTCAACAGAGTCCAGTACAACGCTGCGGAATTCTGGCTTTCTAATGCTCCGAAAACATTCAGCAGGACCCAGCCGACAGTCAGTCCGACGATCAAAACGATCAAGACGACGGCTAAAGTAATTGGCCACTTGAGACTCTTACGCTCAAACATTGCACTCAACCTGTGATCTTTTGCATCCCAATTTGCGTTTTCTTGCACGATAGGTTAACTGCCTATCCATTCCGCGATGAGTTTTCGCGCAACGATTGGATCTTCGGTACCACTCACGATCGTGCGACCATCGCGAAAGACAGTCAATTCATGCTCCTGTAATTTTAGCCGAAAGAAGAATGGCGTTAACTCATGATGAGCCGCGTTATGCCGTGCCGCAAGTTCTGGCAAGTGGACTTGCTGTCGTCTGCCGTCTGTTACTTGCACTGCGTTCCTTCCACAAAGCACATCGGTCGTCCGGGCGTAGTTGCCATTCAGGAAATCACGAGCGCCGTTGCACGCTGGACAATGCGGGCGTAATTGCTCTGGGTTCGCTCGAAACGTTCGGTAACTGGCGTCCCACGTTTCCATGGACAACCATTCGCTGGAGATCGATTCACGGCCTTCCACGATCAGTTTCATCGCCAGCAGCGCTTGCATCGATGCCACGATTGAAACGCTAGGCCCCAACACTCCCACCGAATTGCAAGTTTCCATCGCGTCGACACTAGGCATATCGGGCAGAATGCAGCGTAGGCAACACGTAACGTTCGGCACGATCGCCATCACCTGACCACTGGCACCGATCACACCACCGTGGATCCAAGGCATCTGCTGCTGCTGCGAGACATCGTTGATCAAGTATCGCGTCTCAAAATTATCTGTGCCGTCGACCAGAAGATCGCAACCGTCAACCAGTTCCAAGCAGTTGGAGGATTGGAAATCGACAATGTGGTAGTCAAGGTCGATGGTCGAGTTGATTTGCGACAGTTTCTCGTAAGCAGCCAACGCTTTGGGGCGTCTGGCGGCCGCGTCTGCTTCATCGAACAAGCTTTGCCTGGGCAAGTTATCCAGTTCGACCCAATCGCGATCGATCAAACGCAGGTATCCCACACCAGCCCTGCACAATCGCTCGGCCACCAAAGTCCCCAACGCTCCAACGCCAATGACAGCGACCCGAGCTGCCGCAAGTTTCTTTTGGCCGTCCTGACCTATCTTGTGATAAGACTTTTGTCGTCTATAGCGATCAACGCTCATGAGGTTGGTTGTCTAAGGCTGGTCTTGGAAAACGGATGCGTTCTGCGTCACACGTAGCGTTCTTTCCGGTCGATTCTAATGCAAGCATACTATCGAGCAAACTTTCAAGCTGCTTGCAGGCCCGGAAAACCGTAGATTGCGTCTAAAGTCAACGTTTTGAGGAAGGAATTCCCGAACTTGGTCGGGAGCCTGAGGAGCGATATTGCACGCAAACAGACGTACTTGCTACTCTCCCAGCGGCAATTGTATGGCAACTGAGGGCATTATGGTACGTTCAATATCGATCGTCGTTCCACTTTACAACGAAGAAGACAATGTTTGTCTGCTGGTCGACCAGATCCGCCAGACCGTGGATCAACTGGACTGCGAGACCGAGCTGATCTTTGTGGATGATGGGTCGCAAGACGCTACCGTGCACAGACTGGCCACGCATGCCAGCGACGACCCTCGTGTCAGTATCGTGCGATTCCGTAAAAACTATGGTCAGACAGCGGCCATGCAAGCCGGGTTGGAAGCCGCGCAAGGCGAAGTGATCATCACAATGGATGGCGATCTGCAGAATGATCCAAGCGATATCCCTATGATGCTTTCGAAGATCGACGAAGGATACGATCTAGTCCATGGCTGGCGGCGCCATCGACAAGACACGTTTATTAATCGTAAGCTGCCTTCAAAAATTGCAAACTGGGTCATCTCCAAAGTGACCGGTTTCCCAATCCATGACTTGGGCTGCACCTTAAAAGCGATCCGCAGTGAGATTGCCAGCGAACTTGAACTCTACGGCGAGATGCATCGCTTTATTCCCATCCTTGCTCATTGGCGCGGTGCCAAGTGTATTGAAGTCGAAACGAAACATCATCCACGTCGCTTCGGCAAAACCAAATATGGCATCTCGAGAACGGTACGAGTGGTGCTTGATCTACTGACCGTCAAGTACATGCTGGATTACTTTACATCCCCCATGAAGTTCTTTGGCCGCATCGGACTGGCGTTCGAGGGCATTGGCGTTGCAGTCGCCGCAGTGGTGGTGATGATGAAGCTTTTTGGCGGAGTGGACATGACTGGCAATCCACTGTTGCTACTGAGCGGACTCTTCCTGCTGATGGGCGTGCAAGTCTTGTCCGTCGGACTGTTGGGTGAAGGGAACACGCGTCTATACTACGCCCGCAACGGTCGTCGGCCTTTTGCCGTCCGTGAGCAGATTCGTTTGGGCCATCACAAGCCTCGCATCCATAAAGCAGCTTAGTCATTCTTCATGATGAATGTCTGCTCCAGTTCCAGGCTAGAACCTTGCTTGGTTTTCAAGCCGGTTGCTTGATAAGTAGTTCTCGCGTGCGGGCCTGCTTGCGAAGAATCAAGACCGCTGCTGTTGCCCGCTTGGGCAGCGCGACGACGTTCATATGCGGACCACCATGCATCCGCATCTGCTAGCGTCCAATCCTCAGCATGTGGGCATCGCATCAAGCTGGCAGCCAAGTCGCGTGCAGTTTGCGGTCGACGCGCACGTGACTTCTCAAGGCAGCTCAGGATCACGTGTTCAAGTTCTGGAGAAATCTTTACGCCCGGCCGCTCGCTGGGCGGAATCGGCGATTCTGTAATATGCTTTTGTAACAGTTCGACCACCGAGTCGGCATCGAACACCGTGTGCCCCGTAGCCAGGAAATAGGCGACTGCACCTACCGCGTATAAATCGCTGCAAGCGTCAATGAGTGTCGGAGATTGAATGGCTTCTGGAGACAAATACAGGGGTGTTCCTGACAGACTATTTTCGCTGTTGAGCTTTTGCTTCTCCGGACTAACTTCGTAGACCAAGCCGAAGTCCAACACTTTGATCACATCGGATTGTCCGCCGCGGCGATTCAACATGATGTTAGCTGGTTTAATATCGCGATGGACTAAACCGTACGTATGCGCTTCGTACAATGACCCGCAAACTTGTTGCAAAATGTAGATAATCCTTGACTCGGGAAGTGGACCAAACTGCTCCACCAGCGACTGCAAGTTGATGCCATCCAAGTACTCCATTGCATAGTAAAAGATGCCTTCAGGAGTTCGACCGAAATCATAAACTGCGATCGTGTTAGGATGATTTAGCTGACTGGTGATTTGGACCTCTCGCTCAAAACGTTCTACGGCCGAAGGGGTCATGGCATCGATATTCAAGAGTTTGATCGCAGTCGGACGCCGCATCATGGCATGGTAGCCTTTATAAACTACCCCCATGGCGCCTTCGCCTAATTTGGTCTCAAGTCGATACTGGCCTAGCTCTTGAGATTCAATGACGGCCTTTTGCGCTTCGCGTTTCAAACGAGAAACAATGAGCGTAAAGACAAAGATCGCACCGGAAGCCAGGACCAGCAATGCATACAAGGTCCAGAAAGTTCGTTGCAAAATATACAGCGGTCCAAACGCTTCCGAAGCATCCATTTCTGTGACGACGCCAATGTCATGTTTGTTCAACCACATCCAAGCGCCAACAACCATAACGCCCCGATAGTCGCGATAGCCATCGACATCGATGCCGCTGGCACCGGAGGCTAAGGATGCTGCCATCTTTGTGAGCGGCATTTCGCTGCGGCGCATTCGCGGCCGATAGCCGCGCGTCATATCGCCGCCAGGGTCGCGGGCTTGCATCTGAAGGATAGACTTTGAGCTTGGTTGGTCGGACAGCAAGCCATCGAGAATTAATTGTTCATCGAAACGACTGCTGCTCATAAACAGACCGTCACGATTGATCGCATAGGTTTCTCCCGTGCGACCAATCTGTCCTAATCGAAGAATCTGCGAGAAGCCGTCTTCGGGATTAATGCGAAAAGCCAAACAAGCGATGGGCTGAAAATTGTTATCGCGAATCGGTGTGCAAACCAGCATCGTTGGAACCCCCGCCCGTTCGATGCCATCTTCATCGCGCAGAACCACCAAACTCGCAAAAGGCGTTGACACCACCGTCTCGCCGTTAACCGTCCGCTTCAAGATCTGCTCGAACTGATTCAAGTTCGTTTTGCCGATCAACTCCGCACTCGACGAAGCGATAACGCGAAAGTCACGAGAGATTACGAAGTAGCCTTGATAGTTGTAGGCAGCCAGAGCGGGAAGCAAGCGATCGTTTAAGGATTCGATGTTCGATCTGAGATCGCTGTTAGAACCGTTGGCATTCGCTTTATCATCCTCTAGCAACTGGTAAATCAGCGTGCGGACTTCGATATCTCGGGACGTAAGTTCTGCGTTGGCCGTCTGCGTTTCATACCAAGTCTGCAGCATCGCGGTTTCGACGCGCAGCAGCGATTGCAGTTGTTCTCGCAAATTCTGCTGCATGGTCGATTCGATGGCGGATCGGACGTAGAAGCCAATGCTGGAGAGCACGAGAAATGCAATGATCGGCCAGACCCAAACTTGACGACGCAAGAACATTCGCGTCTGGGAAATGGACCGTCCGAAAACGGTCTTGGCAAATGTCATGTGAGCGGGTTTCGCCATGGAGCTGGCTGGGCTAGCTCGCTTGGATTTGAATATTTCGCTCAGCTTCATCGAATCGCCAATGGTCACAAATTTACCGATCGGGCCGTCGACGCTTACCGCAGTCGATCAAGCCAACTATTTTCAGTAAAGCTTAACTATTGGAAATTACAAGAATTGTGGCTCAAGAACCGGGCAAATTCGCTACTTTGACTACCAGATCTTCACTCAACTCGCAGTGGGCCAGCCGGTTGTACTGCATTGGGGATAATCGGCCCCGCCCCGTCGACTGAGCCGTCGATGGGCGCAACCGAGACTTCTGGCAGCACTTCGGCCGGTGCGGCCTGGATGGGCTCGGCCAGAATCGGCTCTAAATCGAACGGGGTTCCAGCAACCATTCCACCGTTCAGCAATCCGCCAGACATGATGGTTTCGCTAGTGATCGGACCTGGATCGACCCACAGGCCTTCACCATCCACGCGAGCGGTCCCGAGATCCTGATTCAGGTTACGCCGCTGGGCTTCGTAGTTTACCCAAACACCGATCAAGGTGTTTTGAGCGTCGAGCAGTGCTTGCAACGCTTGAATCGAGTCACGAGCGGCGGTGGGACCCAAGCCTTGTTGCAACGCCTCACCAATCGATCGGATGTCGGTATTGAGCGTAATCTGTTGGGCCGCGATCCGTACTGCATAGCGTTGCAATTCGAAATTGAACTGATTCAATCTCACGCTGCGCAACTCGTTGCGCAGCGTGCGCCAAATATTGTCTTCATACTGATAGTAACTGCGTTTAGCTTGTTGGTATTCAACCAACACTTGGCGATACTGATTGCGTTCTTGCAATCGAGTCAGCGGTGAATCCCATTGCAAGCCGGCTCGTAGTCGGCCAGTATTGTTACGCAGCGAGAAAGGATTATCGTTGCTGTTTTGAATATCGCCGCTAAAGGTGATATCCAGGAAGCCTTCCAACTGATCGGCGACCACTTCGATCGCACGCCAGCGATCCACCAATGCCGCGCGATTGTTCATCCAGTCCAAACGGTTTGCGCGAGCGATATCGATCGCCTCCCGTGGCTCAATGTCGACTTCTGGCAACACTAAGCTTTCAGTCCTAGCTCGAGCTTGAATCACCTGCAATGCTAGTACATCGTCACTGATAAGAGCCAACAGATCTTGGCTCTTCAGAATGGCTTTGTCTCGAACGGCTTCAAATTGAGCTCGCGCTTTATTGTTTTGTGGCAGCGTATTATCCGGCTGTTGCAGCGGCGGGGCTGTGTTGGTCTCGGCCAGCGACTCAATGCTTTCAAGCAGTTCACGATAGCTGTCAACGTACTTCTTCAAACGCTGTTCGATACGCTCAATTTCGACCGACAAGACTCCCGGCAATTTATCGATTTCATTATCGGCAAACAAAGCTGCGTCTAGCCCCTTCGCAGGGAGAATGGAGCAGATGGCATCCCGCTCGTCATTCAGGATACGTCGCAGGCGAGCAAGCTGTGATTTGCGACCTTCAATGGAGGATTCGAGCCTGCGAATGTCACCTCGAATCTGCGGCAGATCTTCCTCAAACAATGCGTCGAGTATGATCTTGATCTTCTTGTCATTGCCATACAAATCAATCAGTTCATCGCGGACTTTGTCATTGAAGTTTAGTACGCGGTAGCTGCCCGACTCCTCGTCGCTAACTACTTCGCTCAATCTCAAAAGTCGTGAGTTATTCTGCCCGACCGATGATCGCAAATCGCTGGTATCGTTGCCGCGTTTGAGAAGCTGTGGCGAGACAATATCAAACTGGTCCAATAGAGGATCTTTGATCTCTACGCAGATGTAGGGCGGCAAGCCCATGGTGGTCTTGAAGGTATCTAATGATGTTTCATACTGAGTCTGCAGATTGAGCAACTGGTTCTGTGCGTTAATCAGCGTTTGTCGCGTTTGTGCAACTTGCAGTTCCTGCGATGGAATTTCTTGCTGAGTGTTGGGGATCTTCAACAACTGTTCGTTAAGCTGATCTTCGAATTGCAGAAGCACTTGGCGCAAGCGAGTCGTGTTTTCAAGTGTATTGCGAATCGTTAGCTGATCTTGCAGCAAACCGAGGTAACCACCAGCTTGGGGAATCGCTGTTGCGGCACCAAATCCACCGCCACCGCCGCCACCCAAGTTAGCACCAACGGCACCGAAGCCACCGCCCAAACCGGTGAATCCTTGCAAGCCTGCACCACCAAACAACCCCCCGCGGCGACTGGGCGCTTGCTCATTGGCTCGACCGATCGAAAGCGTCAACGCGAAGCCAACTCGATATCGCTCATACTGGCGCACGTTAGCCAGCAGCGTTCGTTCGGCCAACGTCAGTGTTTCCATCACGCGATCACGCCCAGCGTTGCGAAGCAAAGGCTGGAACAGGGAGAAATCCAAAACCGTGTTGGCCGACTGCGTATCAGGCCCCGACAACTGCCACGTCAGCGAGTTCGCTAGCCCAGCGGCGAATGTTGCTCCCGTGGTCATCGTACGCTGGAAGCCAAGCGGTCGCGGACCGCGACTGAATGTCCCCGCGCCAAGCACGGTACTGCTTTGGCCCGCGTTGCTACGTCGCGCAGGTCCGGTCGACGTCAAATCCACGCCGTAGCCTGCAGAGAATTGATTGTCAAACAAGAACCGTTCGCTACTGACGTCCAATGCCGACAAGAACAAGGTTTCGATGGCCGACTGATAGTCGGGTGAATGAAGAATCGCCAGCTTAACCGCCGTATCCATGTCCAGGACTAAAACACCACGTTCATCTAGTGGCAAGAACTGCCACCAATCCGGTGATTCGGCCGTGTTGGTGCGACCGTTGATGTACCATAACGGATAATGCTTCTTACCATCGACCACCTGCATATAACGATGTGACGTTGGATCGTCTTCAGGCATTGGTGGACGGTCAGGGTTAAACGGGTCAAACATACGCGATGCTCGATCCACTTGCACATTTCGAATAATCGGCGTCCCTGCCGTGTCCACCTTTTCCGAAATCAGCGCGCTGGTTTCCAGGTCGGCCCGCGTGCGATGATGGGCTCTGGTACACCCATGCGAAAGAAGCGTACAAGTCGTTAGTAAAGCCACTGAAAACCAGCTTCTCGCCATTCGACGCTTACGTCGTTTTGCGCTAAGTGCACGATCTCGAGATTGGCTCCCGATTGCGTTTGAGCAATTGCTGGTACGTCGATTCATCTGCGGAATTCCGTCGGTGAGGTTGCACTGTTGTACAATGAAGGCGGTCCAATAGCGGTTCAGCCGCTAATGACCTTTCAATCTTGTGTATCGGTAGAAGGGGTAGTTCATTCAATAACGATTCTTCCGCAACTGCGCCTTTTCGCGAAACTGCCAGCTTTACCAGTTTTAACAATGCTGCGATTCTTTCACTGGACAACCTTAACGATTGAAGAAACAATGCAGACAGCGAGAACGATGCATACCCGATCTGGAATGCAGGTTTCGCAAAGCAATCTAAGAAATTTTCTATAAAATGTCCCAACCTCTTCCTGCATCACCAGAGCTTCTCGCACCCGCCGGCGATTGGGACTGCGCACAAGCAGCTATCGCTTACGGTGCTGATGCGATTTACTTTGGCTTGAACGTCGGATTCAATGCTCGGGCTCGAGCCACGAATTTCCACCTTGACGATCTACCGCAACTCATGCAGCTTCTGCATCGTCATGGGATGCGAGGCTTTGTGACGTTGAACACGCTGGCCTTTACCGAAGAGCTAGACGAGTTGGAAAGAAACATCCGTCACATCGCTCAGGCAGGCGTTGATGCGGTGATCGTTCAAGATATCGGCGTGGCACAACTGACTCGCAGTATCGCTCCGTCGCTGGCCATTCACGGCAGCACGCAAATGACGATCACTTCCGCGGAAACACTCGCGGGCCTAGCCGATCTGAACCTGGAACGGATCGTGCTGGCACGCGAACTTTCCATCAAAGAGATTCGCGACATTACCAGTAAAAGCTCGATTCCAGTCGAAGTGTTTGTGCACGGTGCGCTATGTGTTGCCTACAGCGGTCAGTGCTTGACCAGCGAGTCCTTGGGTGGACGATCTGCCAACCGTGGCCAGTGCGCTCAGGCTTGTCGGCTTAATTATGAGCTGATTGTCGATGGTCAACCTAAAGACCTTGGCGATAACAAGTACCTGCTGTCGCCGGTAGATCTTGCTGCTTACGATCATGTGCCGCAGTTGATCGAGGCCGGCGTGGCATCGTTCAAAATCGAAGGTCGACTTAAGTCGCCCGAGTACGTCGCTAATATCGTCTCGCATTATCGACAAGCGATCGATGCTGCGATGGCCAAGCAGCCCAAACGCATGAGCGAGCAAGATCGCATGGAGATGGAGTTGAGTTTCTCGCGTGGTTTCGCTCCCGGTTGGTTAGAAGGCTGTGACCACAAACGTTTGGTCCCAGGACTCTCCAGCAACAAGCGCGGCGTAGAAGTGGGTGTGGTCACTCGCGTAACAGGTGAACGATTGCATGTTGACTTGCAACATGGATTAATGCGTGGTGATGGTATCGTGATGGAAGGGGACCGCAGTGCCAACGCGGAGATCGGTGGACGAGTTTATCAAATCTATCAGAACCGCAATCGTTGCGATGAACGTACTGCTGGCCATGTCCAGTTAGAGTTGCAAGCGGGTATCGTGCCTCGCGACGTGGACTTGGTTGGCCGTAAAGTTTTCTTGTCACATTCTCCACAGCACAGCAAGAAGTGGCAAGTGCGTTCGACGGAGAAGAATGAGTGTGGAAAGTTCCCGCTGGAAGTCGCCGTGACAGCCGTCGCTGGCCAACCGTTGAGTATTATGGTTCAAGCAGGTCAAAACAGTTTCAATCTAACGGGTGAGCAACCGTTGGAAGTAGCGAGAAAGCATCCGGCGTCTGTTGAGCAATTCGAGCAGCAGTTTTCGCGACTTGGCGGCTCACCCTACTTCTTAAAAAGCCTGGCGGCTCACATCGAAGGCCAACCGATGACGCCACTCAGTTTGATTGGCGAGATTCGCAAGCGAATGTTGGAATCACTAGAGGAACAGGTCGACTTCCTGCGTCCCCATCGCTGTGCCGATGGCTTGCAATGGAAAGCCTTGGTTCAATCCCCGTCGGCCGCTCAGCCCGCTGCCTCAGAACACGTCGCTGCACCGCAGTTGTACGTTCTGTGCCGATCATTGCCTCAAATACAGCATGTATTGGAGCAGGGAGTAAAGCAGATTTACGCGGAGTTCCATGATATCCGTCAATACAAGGAGGCCGTCGAGCAAGCGCATGCGGCAGATGCTCAGATTGCTTTAGCTCCTCTGAGAATTCAGAAGCCCGGCGAGATGGGGCTGATGCGGTCATTGCTCAAACGCCAAGCGGACCAATGGCTGATTCGCAACTTGGCGACACTCGACTTTGCAGCTCAAAACCAAGTGGCAATGGTCGGCGATTTCTCGCTGAATATTACCAATCCCATCACCGCCAATTGGTATTTGAACAAAGGCCTAAAACGCATTACCGTGTCGTATGATTTGAATCGGGACCAGTTGCTGGACCTGGTACAATGGTTGCCGGCCAACAAACTAGAAGTGGTCATCCATCAGCATATGCCGATGTTTCATATGGAGCATTGTGTCTTCTGTAGCGTACTGTCGCCGGGCACCAACAAGACAAATTGTGGACGACCTTGTGATCACCATGTGGTACACCTGAAAGACCGCGTCGGCACCGACCACTACTTGGATGCGGATATCGGTTGCCGCAACACTTTGTACAACGGCCGAGCGCAAAGCGGCGCGGAAGCCGTGCCAAATTTGATCCAGCGCGGCGTACGACACTTTCGCATCGAGTTGTTGCCCAACACTCAATCCTCTGAGATCACGAAGCTTGTTGGGCTATATCGTAAACTACTGCAAGGCCAGCTAGCTGGGGCAGATGTCTGGAGGGAACTGCGAGCTGACAACCGCATCGGCGTAACACGCGGGACGATGGAGCAAAAGAGAAACCCTTTAGCGATTCTTTGAGCCAACATGAGCACTGCACCAAATCCAGGATTCCACAGCACTGAGTCATATAAGACCTTGGGCAATTCTGATGTCTGATGCAACGCACTGCGGCTTGCTTCTTGCGCAAAGTACTTGAGGAGCTTGACGACGTTGTATGGCTGGAACCGATTGACTGAAATTTGGAGCTACGAGAACTTTACCAGTGAGTAAGTTTCAGTGCCGAAGCCCTTCGCGAAGAAGGCTCGCATTACTATTGACGATCGCTCGGACAGCCGCATGCTGGCTAAACTCGCAGCTTTTCCAGGCAAAATGAAGCGATTTTTCTTAAAAATCTGGTCAGGCAGGCGGTTTTCGGACCAAACGTGTCAATCAAAATGACTTAATAGACAGCGGACTGAATAAAATCAGAGTTCCAGTCGTTTCGTCATTCCAGGCCCACTGGGCCCACCCGTTCATGCAGCTCACTTGGCTTACATCGTTCTTTGAAAATAGCCCCATCATCGGCTTGCTGCGCGCAAAGCACGCGCCGTTGATTATCGACTTCTTGTACCGCGAATTCAAAGCTGGCGGTGCGGTGGTTCGCGGCATGTTTGAGCTGACCGAATCGCTGCGGCGTTACCTGGATCATCTGCATGAATCGCAACCGGACGTTTTACTGGACTCGCCCGAGAACTATTTAGCCGATTGGTGCAGTGCCAAGAAGCGATACCTACGGCGGTTCCTGGATGCGGCACGCGATGAACCGCTGTATGAACTTACATCGGCGACCGAAGACGTACTCACTTTCATTGATGAATTATCGCGTCGGGACCATCGCTTCGTTGGTACCGAATCACGCTTGCGACGCATCATCGATACTTTGAACGATCTCGCCTTGGGAGCATCGGCGGATGTCGAGCGTCGCTTGGAACATTTGCGGGCTCAAAAGCAAGCTATCGATTTGCAGATTGCAGAGATTGAATCTGCGGGTGCGGTCACTACCTATAACCCAACTGCGATTCGGGAGCGATTCACCGATGCGCTTTCGGACTTGGTGAATCTGCAAGGAGATTTTCGCGCGGTCGAAGAATCATTCAAGGACATCACACGCGAAGTTCAAAAGCGGCAGCTTTCCACCGATCTTACGCGTGGGCAGATCTTAGGCGAGGCCTTGGACGCCGAAGATGGGCTCAAGGGTGAAGACCAAGGCATCAGCTTTGACGAGTTCGCGAGGCTGATCCTGTCGCCTTCGCGGCAAGAGCATGTCGAACAGATCATTGCACGTGTGGCCGAGATCGAAGTACTGGCTGGCGAACGTGAAGGGCTGAAGAGAATCCGCGACATGGTCCCAGCACTTACCGCCGAAGCTCGCAAGGTGCTGCGGACGTACCAAAGCCTTTCCACCACGTTACGGCGACTGCTTGATCGCGATGTAAGATCAGAGCGACAACGGCTTACGCAGCTATTAAGCGACATCCGTACGATAGCGGTTAAACTCGCCGATGACCCCAATCGCGATTCTTTAGTTGAGCTCTACATTGAAACCGAACTGGACATTGCGTTACCTACGGAGCGACCATTCTGGCTGCCTCCCAACGAGTTTAATACGGTCGATTTGAAGGAGCATTTGGCCGATGATCACGATCGCGTCCTGGCCTTCACTGATCTTGCTCTCCTCAAGACGATTGATTGGCAAGCGTTGCGGACGAAAATTGCCAACGCTGTTGAGAACTCGCAAGAGGCGACTTTGGCGGAAATACTAGATCGCGATGAAATGCAATACGACGCCGTCGAGGTCTTGGGTTTAATCCAAATTGCACACGAAGACGGCTGCGAGATCAACCATGCTTGCGTAGAAGAAGTTGTAGTGAAACATGCCGACGGAAGCATATCGACGCTTGCTATCCCACGTGTTGTCTTTCGTGCCAATGCAAAAGCAGCCGACGTGCAGACAACTTCACATTGACGATGAATGAACCGTTTTATTAACAATCGATTGATTACCCTATACGATGAGTGACTTTTACGAAGACCAAGAACCTCGCGCGACCAAGCCGGAAAGCTTAGCGGCCATCCGACTGCTACAAGGGGTGGTTTATAGCGATGAGCCGCAGCCGTGGAGCCAGATTCTCACTTATCGCAGCGACCTAGAAGACTACTTTGCGCGTATTGGATTGTCTTTGATCGTCGACGAAGCGGACGGTTTCGCTTACTTACGGCAATGGACCGACGAAGAACGGGATGCGATTGGCGGCAACTTGCCACGTTTATTTCGCCGAACGCCGCTGACCTATGATGTCACGCTTTTGTGTATCCTCCTGCGGGATGAAATGCGACGCTGGGAAGATGAAGACCTAGATAATGGTCGTTGTACCGTAACGCTCGATGCTTTGCATGAGATCTGGAAATCGATGCAACCTACTTCGCAAGATGATGTCCAAACTCGCAAGTCGTTGGAGGCAACCATGAAGAAGCTGGAAGCGATGGCGTTCGTGCAAAAATTTGGCGGCGAAGGCGAATACGAAGTCCGTCGCATCATCAAAGCGCGATTGCCGCTAGAGAAACTGGACTTGATGCTCCAGCAGATGCGTGCCTATCTCGACAAGAATCAAGCCCAAGACCGTATCGTCACTCAATCACAAGGAAGCGAAGTGCTATGAACGATCATTTGGAATTACGTAGCGAACGGCCCGGCATTCGGCTCCATCGAATCGAAATGTATAACTGGGGCACCTTTGACAGCAGCGATGGCGGAATCTATATCGCGAGACCAGAAGGCCGCACGACATTGTTGGTGGGGCGGAACGGAGCTGGAAAGTCGACTCTGGTGGATGCGTTGCTGACGTTGCTAGTCCCCAATGGAATTCGCAATTACAACGTTGCGGCTGGCGCAAAGAAGACCGAGCGCACCGAACGCACTTACGTGCAAGGCGCTTGCGACCAACAGTTGGGAGCCGATGATGCGCAAGTTCGAAAGCTGTATTTACGCAGCGGGAATCAATTCTACAGCGTCATTCTGGCGTACTTCTTCGACGAGAATGTGCACAGCGGATTTACGTTGGCACAAGTGTTGTATCCACGCGGCGATGGCTCTATCGACAAGGTCTTTGCTATCGGGGAAGGTGACAAATCGATTGCCAACGACTTGCAAGGACTGACCAAATCCGAGGGGCTGTTAGCCACGCTCAAGTCCCGTGGGTTCCGAGCTACTAAGACCTTTACCGAATACCACGAATGGTTTCTGCGCCGTACCGGTGTCAAGCCACTGGCGATGGATATGTTCAATCAAACGGTAGCCGTCAAAGACATCCGCAGCTTGAATGCCTTTATTCGCAGCCACATGCTGGAGTCTACTGGCAGCAAGGAACGTGTTCAAAAGCTGATTGAGCATTTCTCGGAATTGCGAGCTGCGCATCGACAACTCGTCAAGATCCGAACTCAGCATGATCTTCTGGTGCCTATTGAACGGCACGGGCAAGAATACCAACAACATCAAGACCAACTGACGCAGGCTGAGCGATTATCCATCGCGGCAGATGCCTTCTTTCGAAACCAGACCGTTCAACTTGCGTTGCCCAAGTTGGCGATCTGTCAGGAGCAGCGACTGGCTCAAGAGGCTCGTCGCGATGAACTAGGCAACCGCGCTAAACAAGCGAATCTTGAAGCACGCCAAGTCCAGAACGATATCGATGTGGCAGGCGGAGAACGCCTCAGAATGATCCCCAACCTACTTCAGGTTGAAGCGACAAACTTTAAGCACAAAGATGAACGACGCAAAGAGTTTTTGTCCGGCGTCCAAGGTGTCCGGTTGGATCAGACCCGTTTGAAAGAGGCCGAATCGATCGCTAGCCGCAATGGATTTGACTTGTTACGCCAAGCGATCTTGCAACGGCAAATGCTGATTTCCCAGCAGTGGAAATCAAGTAACGATGACCGTGATTTGCTGGTGATTGAACGCGGCCACCTGCTTTCTAAAAAGCGAGAATTGGAAGACGAGCTAGAAGTGCTCTCACGCCGTCGCACGAACTTGCCTGGCTGGTTAGCCAGATTGCGGACTCAACTGTGCGAAGACTTGGACCTGAACGAAGAGGACCTACTTTTTGCTGCTGAGCTCATCGCAGTGCGAGATGATCAACAAGACTGGGAATCATCGATTGAGATGGTCTTAAACGGATTTGCAAAGACTTTGCTCGTACCAGATCGCTTATACCGACGCGTAAGTACATATATTGAACAAACGCGGCTCGTCGATCGCGCTAAACGAACCAGCCATAGTCAAGGCGAAGGACTCAAGCTGGTCTACTGGCGTGTGGGGGCTCCCGTCGATGCCTCAGAAAATGGTGATCGCTTACACAGTCGGTCGTTGATTCGAAAGCTTCAATTCCGCGAAGGCCATGACCTTACTTCTTGGGTTAAGGATCATTTGCAAGCTCGATTTGACTATCGTTGTTGCGAAACCATGGAGGAGTTTCGCGAAGCTCCACGTTTGGCAGTGACAATCAATCGCCACAGCAAAGTAGGCGATTCACGGCACGAGAAAGACGATCGAGATAGAACGCTGGACCCTAGAAATTATGTTTTGGGGTGGAATAACCAAGCTAAAAAACGTCGTTTGGCGGATGCGATCGCAAATCTCCACATGCAAATCGAGGCCTTGAACCAGCAAATCCTCGTGCTGGATGACCAAGCCCGAATGCTGAGCGCTGAATCGAGCGTCATTGACCGATGCCTATTGGTGCAAACGTTCGATGAAATTGATTCTGGGACGCATGCTCGTACGATCGAAGAGCTGAATCGCGAAAAGGCGGCCTTGGAATCAGCCAACGATAAAGTCAAAGTCTTGAAAGAAAAGCTCGCGACTCTGGAAAAAGAAATCGAGACGCTGAATCAACAGCGAGACGAAGTCGTCCTGATCTTGGGCGTGCTGAACAAAGAGTATGGAGATGGCCAACGGTTACTGGAAAATGCGAGGTTGAAGATCGCGCAATGGAAAGCCGAACGTCGTTGGGATGCATTTGAAGCAGTCTTTGCTGAAGTGGAACAAGCGCTGGGAGAGGAATCGCTGGTCTTTGACGAATTGTTTGATCGCGAAAGAGAATTTCAATCCGAAGTCACCTTGCGGATCGAACGTTTGCGTAAAGTCATCGCACCTGTGGCGGAACGGTTAACCCGCGCGATGGGGGACTATCTGAAGAAATGTCAAGAAGAACGTGACGATTTGGATTCGTCGTTGGCGTCGCTACTCAGCTTTATGTCAAAGCTTGAACTGATTCGTCGCGAAGGTCTGCCGCAACATGAGCAACGCTTCAAAGATCGCCTCAACGATACCGTTTCCAAAGAAATGGGACTGTTCAATAGTAGCCTGATGCAAGAAGGTCGACACATTCAAACCAAGATCGATGAATTGAACGAAGCGCTGCGAGAGTTGCCTTACAATTCTGGTACTTTCATGCGATTGGATATGCGACATGTCAAAAACGCTGAGATCAGTGAATTCAAAAACGCCCTGCGGTCGTGCCTGGATAATAGCTTTGACAATTCGCCCAATGCGAATGAAGCTCGCTTTCTGAGGATCGAAAAATTGATCAGTCGATTGAGCGAAGATTCGACTTGGCGAGATCGCGTGATTGACGTTCGAAGGTGGTACGATTTCGGCGCTTGTGAGATTGATATCGAAACCGGCGAGCAACGCAGTTACTACGAAGACAGCAGTGGCCAGTCCGGCGGTGAAAAAGCGAGACTTGCATTTACAATTTTGGTTGCCGCGATCGCTTATCAATACGACCTAGACCTCACAGGTCGCGATAATGGTGGCTTTCATTTTGTCGTTGTCGATGAAATGTTTTCGAAGATCGATGATCGGTTTGCTGTCTATGCATTGAAGCTTTTTGAGCGGTTTGGATTACAGTTGCTGATTGTAGCGCCGCTGGACGCAAAAGCCCGCGTCACCGAACCATACGTACAACACTACTTGCAAGTCTTGAAAGATGAGAAGTCGTATCGGTCACAACTGGTGAACATGACCGCGCGTGAGTATGAAGAGGTGCTTGCGAAAGCAGGCCAAGTGCCTTCAGCAGAACTGATCGGCACTGGCCCACGACGAAAAGCACCAAAGTAGACTTTGTTAAAGACATACAGAATATAGCCGACCATGGCCAGCAAGACTCGTTTGTCTTTTAGCCCGCCAAGCGATGTTCGCGATCGGGAGCAAGCGCTTCACTGGCCACTGGGCTGTATCGGTATTGCATCAGATAAGCGTCTTCGGTGGTGTCTTCGTAGAAATCGCGAAGGACGCTGATAGCGCGAAAGCCGATGGAACGGAAAAACAGTTGCGCGTGCAAATTGCTTTCGCGCACTTCCAACATGATCCGATTACGGCGTTGGAATGCTAGTTTCGCTATGAGTTTGTCAATCATTGTGCGTCCGACGCCGTGGCGTCGAAAGTCTTGATGGACAGCGAAATTCAGAACATGCAAACGATTCTTGTGCAGTTCGTAAATCATGAAGCCGACAATTTCTTCGTTACGTTCGGCAACCATTCCAATGCAGTTGCGTTGACGCAGACAACGTATAAAATCGTCCTCGCTCCAAGCGAACTCAAAACTCTGTCGCTCGATTTCCAAGACCGATTGCATGTCTCGGCGAATCATCCAACGGATCTGAACGCTTGCTTTGCTTTGATCAACTTTTGGCATCACTGGCTCCTTCCTGGCCTCACTTTTCTGTCGCCTCTCGATGGGCGGTCCGCTAAGGTAGCAAAGAGAAGAATTCGAACCAAGATCGAAACTGAAAAACGATTCGACTCATTTATTTGCTTGCTTAGAAAGTTTAACGTCGACGACGCTCCCGCTTCATGAATAATCCGAACGAAAAACAAGACCAACTCGATCAATATGACTACGATTTGCCTAAGGATTTGATTGCACAATATCCTTCCGAGCAACGCGTGGCCTCACGCATGTTGGTAATCCATCGTCAATCTGGCGCTATGGAACATTGCCAAGTTCGGGATTTTCCGCAATTTGTCCAGCCCGGGGACTCCGTGGTGGTAAATGACACCAAAGTCATTCCCGCGAGGCTGATCGGCTTTCGCACGCAAACCAAAGGCCGTTGGGAAGGCTTGTACTTGCGCTATGATGCAGAAACGGGTGTCGCGGATTTACTCTGCAAGACGCGTGGCTCAATGGCAGTCGGCGAATCCGTTACCGTGCGTGACCGCGAAGGCCGCGAGGTCCAGCAATTGGTGCTGGTCGCCAAGGGAGAAGGTGGGCATGCCTTCTATCGGGCTCAGCCTGTCTGCGATTGGATGGAGCTGCTACTGCGTTGCGGACGCGTTCCACTGCCACCATACATCCGTGGCGGGACGATGGTGGAAGACGATATCGATCGCTACCAGACCGTCTATGCTCGCCGTCCTGGTTCAGTTGCAGCGCCGACCGCTGGTCTCCACTTTACTCCCGATTTAGTGAATGCAGTGCGTGGGGCTGGCGCGGCGTTCCTTGCAGCTACGCTGCATGTCGGCATTGGAACCTTTCGCCCGATTCAATCCAACGACCTAACCCAACACCAAATGCACAGCGAATGGTGCGAGCTGACCGAGCCAGTCGTCAAACGACTGCAAGCCACCCGCAGCGAGGGAGGACGTATCGTTGCCGTCGGCACCACCACCGTTCGCACGCTTGAGAGTGTCGCATCCAAAAACAATGGCCACCTAGTTCCCTGGCAAGGAGAAACCGACCTCTTCATTCGTCCAGGTTACCAATTCCAAGCGACCGATGCGATCTTCACCAACTTCCACTTACCCAAAAGCTCTTTGTTGGTCATGATCAGCGCCTTTGCATCCCGCGACTTGATCATGGATGCCTATCGCGTCGCGATTGAGCAGAAGTATCGATTCTATTCCTACGGCGATTGTATGCTGATCCTGTAAAGCGGAACTCATGCAAGCAATCTATGCCCACGGATTTTGCCATTCCTGCCAGTGGTCCAGATAAAGCTGGTAGGCGGGATGGTCGGCGGCCTGTTCCTCCAGCATCGTTTTCGCCGCAGCAACCAGCGTCGCTTCGCGATTGAGATCGATCAATCCCATGAGCAGCGAGATCCTCAAGAACACAAAATAAGTGTCCAGCACATCGCAGCGACAGTATTCACTGATCTCTCCTAGCTTGCCTTCGCGATAAAGCTGCTGCACCATATCACCTTGGACATCCATCTTGCCCGGCTTGTTGATGAGCATCGCGGCCAAGTTCAAACCACCACGGAACCAAGTGCTGCCAAAGTTCGTTAGCACTTCATGCAAATCGATATGCGAAGCCAAGTTATAGCGGTTTCGATTCTGCTGGAAGGACTTTTCAAAGAGATTGAACCATGCTGGGACGCTGATTCCATATCGATATGCCGCCAGTTCCAATAAGGGTAAATCAAATCCACGGCCGTTGAACGTAATAAACGTTGGGCGTTGGTACGCTTCCCATCCAGTCCAAAAATGTTTGGCGATCACATGCGGACGGTAGTGCGGTTGATCCAACGATACGATCTCTGCCAGTGACAAATCCTCGCGGACTTTGGCAACCACAACCGCTACCGGTATGTGATAAGTGTGCGGGACGAATTCGCTGCCTGATTTCTGTAGAAGCTCTTGTTGAAATTTCTGCATCGCCACAGGGCCCGACAAACCTTCGCCAGGATAGCGGCTGGCAGCAATTAAATCGGCGTCTGCAACGCTCTCTACATCGAATATCAGATACTTCACTTTTTCTCGGTTTGCCATGATCTTCCTATGGTAACTATTTCCATCGCGGCCAACAGCCTACCTCCCATTTCAAAGGTCAGACTCCTTCACACTTTTGCCACTCTCTTCAAACATTTGGCAATCCGCTCGGCGGCCATTTCGATCTCGGAAAGTGTGGTGAATTCCGACAGTGAAAATCGTAACGCTGATTGTACGATATTTTCATCCAGCCCCATGGCCAGTAGGACATGAGATGGAGTAGCTGAACCACTTTCGCAAGCCGACCCAGTGCTGCACGCAATCCCCACTAAATCAAACGCCATTTGCAAAGCTTGCCTGGAATGAGGCGGGAATGCCACGCAGGAAGTATTTACCAAGCGATCAGACTGGTGCCCGATGATGTGGATGCTCAAGCTTTGCGAATTGCAGACTTCTGACAGTAACGATTCAAAGCGGTCTCGCAAGCTACGCATTCGATCAAGCCTAGCGGGATCCTCGGCCACCCGCGCTACCGCCTGCGCAAACCCCACCGGCAGCATGACTGACTCCGTGCCTGAACGAACTGCCGCTTGCTGCAAACCGCCCACAATCTGCGGTTCAAACGGAACAGACGCGCGATGCACCAAAGCCCCGATTCCCACCGGTCCGTGCACTTTATGAGCACAAAGTGTCATGGAGTCAGCCTGGTAGGCTTGGAAATCGATCGGCAGCTTTCCCAAACACTGCACAGCGTCGACATGGAAGCGAACTTCGGCGCGTCGGCACAACTGGCCCACTTGCATCACCGGTTGCAGCACGCCCGTTTCGTTGTTGGCCCCCATGACTGCGACCAACGCCGCAGGTTCCGAGCTTACGCGAGACAATCGATCTGTGAGCCACGCAAGGTCAATCACGCCCGATGACAAACTGGGGATGTATTCAACGCGACGACCGCGTTGATGTGCCAGTTCTGCGGCAGCAAGAACACTCGGATGTTCGATGGAACTGACCATGATCGAGCCAGCAATCGAATCCGGGACACCGAGCACCGCCAAGTTGTTTGCTTCGGTGCCACCAGAACAATACAGCAATCGATCGGCCGTCATCCCTTGTCGACGCGCATGTACGGCAGTGAGAATCACGTCGCTTGCTCGTTCAAGGCACTTGCGAGCGTCACGCCCGAAACGATGTTGGCTGGCGGGATTGGCCAGCGGCATTCGCGCCGTCTTGGCCATCACTTCAATGACATTTTCAGCACAGAAGGTAGTAGCGTTGTTGTCCAAATAGATGGGTGCGTGATTCATGAAAACGGTCTTGAGAAACGTTATCTACAGTTTGGTTTGCCGTTTGCTTTAATGAACTGTTGGCATTTTTTGATCACAGTTTCAGGTAGGCTGCTACAACGCAGGCAAAATAGGAGGTTTGCGTCGTGAAAACAAACACACGGATGGTCAATTCTTCAAAATCAATTGTAAAAGATTCAAGCCGAAGGCGGTCCAGGACTCGCAAGACAAAAACGTACTGGGCTGAGATCGGATTCATCTTGCTGGCAATCTTATTTCTAAAACCGCATCTTGCCCAGAATGTTATCGCGTCAATTTTGACGCCTTCTTCCCAAACGGCAGTTCCGTAAGATAGCTCAATCACGATGATTTTTCACCGTGAAATCAAGGTTTTGCGATACTATGTTGTCAAGCGTGGAACTATGTTGAAAGTAGCTGTGCTGTGAGCGATGTTGCGTAAATCAATGTGCATTTCGCAGTCGGCTTGATTTTTCGGTCCTGCAGGTGCAACGAAGTGGAATCCAATCGATCAGAGTTCTTGCGCCGCTTGGCGAGCTTCAACGAGCGATTGTTGTTGCACTCTTTTATGGTCGCTGCCTTACCGGCCTGGATCGTTTTGTGTGCTTGGTACTTGGCAATGCAATCCGCTCTCGCGGATATCCTGTCGCATACCATACTGCACGTTTTTGTCGCCACCGTCGGTGTCATTCTCGCGGCACTGATCGCCTACCTCTTCCGTCGCAAAGAGCACACGAGATACGCTTGGCAGAGGCGTCTCATTTTGTTGTGTATTCCCGCCTGCGCGATGCTCCTGATAATTAAGCCCTGGGAATTGATTGCCTGGCTCGCACCCGAAACTTCCGACCAAGCCACCAAAATACTGGTTTGGAATGCGTACTTAATGAATGATGATTATCCAGGCGTTGAGCAACTCATTCGCAAACACGATCCAGATGTTGTTGCGATCATCGAATGCAACGATGAACTCGGAAGATGGCTTACTCCGTTGCGCGGCGAATATGCAACGGAATTGTGGGGCGCACAGTGGCGATCGCAAAGCATGGTGATACTCACCAAATTCCCTGATGCTCAACTGCGGTTTGAAAACGTCCACGGCATGAATACCGCTTCGATCCGCTTTACACCCAAGGGTTCTTCGCAACCACACCAATTGTATGTCGTTCACACCTTTTCACCCGATCTCTCCAGCAATCGAGTGCGCACGCGCAACCAGCAACTTTTACAGATCGCTTCATTGGCCCGTCAGCACCGCGACGAACCAGTGTTGGTGATGGGAGATTTTAATACCAGCCCGTGGTCGCGAGTCTTCCGACGGATGTTATCGGTAGGCGAACTTGAGGACACGCGAGCATACCGTGGTTACTTTTCCACTTGGCCATCCTTCTTCTACAATCTCGGCATTCCAATCGATCATGCACTGGCCAACCAGCATGTGCGTGTGCTGCGTCGCTGCGTATTGGAAGAATCGGTCGGTTCAGATCATCGACCAGTCCTACTGCAAATCCAATAGTTTTTGACCGCTCAGCAAGGCTCAGAGTTTGTACTCAGTTTCGCCACACTCGACAAACCGCCTTCGCGCTGCGGGCATAGCCCGTTTGAGACCAATCTTGACGAGTCGTATAAAACCGTTCGCCTGATGGTCGATGGATGTACTCGTAAAGTGGCGTTGAAGTGAGTGGAACAGTTTGGGCATCTTCAGGTAACGCGTAAAAGAGACACACGCCCGAAGAGGCAGTATCACCTACATCTAGGACACCATCCTTCCAAAATACTGCAACGCAGTCCTCCTTCGGACGTGCCAAAGCAAAGAACACCGCGGGCTGTCCATCGGGCAGGGGTGCGAACGGAGGACCAGATACAAAGTTCGACGTTTCGTAGAAAGGCACGGGCAAATTCAGCTCGGAACGCGACAAATCGAGACGATACATGATCTGATTGTAGTCGTACCTCGGCGTCGCCCGGAGATTCCCCGAAAATGTGTGGGTGTATGTTCCCTCAAAATAAATAGTGCGTCCACCATCCTCGTCAAAGAACGGATGTTGCTTCGGGTTGTAAAAAGTGTACTGGTTATGAGTCACAATCTTGCGAGCATAACGCCAAGGCCCTGCAGGTGCATCCGCTTCCGCAAACCAGACTTCTCCCAGCATTGAAGTCTCTCCATTTAGTTCAACGGCTATTAGGATCCATCGTTTGCGATATTCGTTCCAGTACACTGAGCCGCTGTGTGCATGAATTAACCTTCCGGAATCAACGTCCTGCAAAACGAATAATTCCTCTTCTGGCGTCATAGCTCCCGCCTGAATCAACAATTTTTGATCGGCCTGCGAAAGAGTTGGCGTGTTCGCTTTCCATGCGTACCGGAGTTTTCCTTCTTCATCCCGATCAAGCTGTTGATCTACTGCGCGAGTGCCCTCCTTTAAACAGGTAAATCCTTCATAACGGCTAGGATCCACAAAAGCCTCGGCATTTGCCTCAACTCTGGTAAGTGGCAGGGGGTTGGCAAAGTAAACATAAGTAAGGTCTTCCTCGCGTTGCAAGAATGTATGCGTCTGCGGGTCAAGAAAGACTGGCGGTCTTTCATCAAACGCAACAATTTGGTCAAACTGCCGGGATTCATCGTTCCAGACAACGAAGCCCCATCGGTAAGCCTCCATCTGGTTGCGTATTTTCACATACCCCGCATAAATGCCTTCTCGATTCTCATGATCCGATAGCACGGTAACTGCACTAATCCATGTCGGCCCTTCGCCTGGCATTTCTGCCATCGCACGAACGCTCTTACGATCGTCGACAAAGTAGTCCAGTTGCACGCCTACACTGGGAGCAAGTCCACCGTCGCTAGGTAGCAAAGACGTCGCTCCAGTGATATGCATATTGCCACTTAAAGGATAGTGCGGGCGAGATGTATCCCCCCAAAACCAATGAATCTTGCCTTGGTAAACTGCCGTCATTACGCTGTCGCAACCAAGCACCTGGGCATCTAAGAGCGGAGCTGCGATGGGAACTTCGCGACCCAGCAGAACCGTATCCAAATAAGTACCGCTGCCCGTGACGCGATACAGACGCTCGGCAATGTTCAGCGACTGCAGCTTGAGAACCCCTTTGCCTCCAGGCTCGATTTGAAACGCCTTTCCTTGCAGTCCGAAACCATCTTTCGGAAACTGATAGCCATGACTGCGTACTGAAAAGTAAACTAGCTGGCCCATTAAATCGGGAGCTGCGATAGCCGCGACGCCATGACTATCAGTGACAAAGGTTATATGGTTAATCGTTTCCAATTCAACCAAAGGTATTCCCCGACCAGTTGTTGCATCGATTACTTCAATGGCAAACAAAGATTGCTCCTGCCCAAGAACTGGAGAGCAGACTTTAATCGCCAGAGAAAGAGCAACATAAACGCTTGCGGTAACCGCGAGTAATATTTTTGTCATGGCGAGACTAAAACTGGGGAAAAAGAAGGTGCATGCCTAAGTATACACTTTCAGTTACCCGATTATTTCAGAAACCCCCAAGCTTTACGGGCCGCGAGAATCTCTGCTTGCTTGTCTGCTGGCAGTGGTCGCAACTCGCCAATGGATTTCGCGAGTAACAGCGTTCGACAATAAGCATCCAGCACCTCGGTCCACCAATACGCGTGTTCCAACTCCAGCGCGTAACTAACCGTACCATGGTTTGCCAAGATCAATGCATTTGCGGCGTGCACATATGGCGCGACTGACTCAGCAAAAGCCTGCGTTCCCGGCGTCTCATAGGGAGTGATTACCACCTCGCCAAGAAACATTTCGACCTCAGGCGATATCCAACGCGGCAACGCTTGATGAGTAAATGCAAATGCGGTCGCATGCGGCGGGTGACAGTGGACTACGCTGCGCACTTCCGGACGGTGTCGGTAGATCGATAGATGCAGCAACGCTTCACTGCTGCGTCGCTTTGAACCATGCACGTGATGACCGTCGAGGTCGATGGTGACGATATCTTCTGGACACAACAAACCTTTGGAGTGCATGGTTGGGGTACACAACACGTGCTGGTCGCTAATACGCACGGAAATATTACCGTCGTTGCCCGCCGCGAACCCCTTGGCATATAGCCGCGCGCCGACATCACACATCTGTTGTTTGATTGATTCAACTTGAAGAGTTAGATCCATAAAAGCTCGCCGTTCGCATCGTGGTGGTGTCGTCGATGAAGTAAGTTTCAATCAACGTTTGAGCTGGACCTAGCGGACCGGCTCCAAACCCAAAGCGCGTCGCAGAGCTCCAATCTGCCCAGCATGAATCATTTCATGCATAGGGCAGAAAAGAATCGCACCTAACTTGCGAGCGTATCCAGCGTATGGCATTTCGCTGGGTTCCCATAATGTGCCTGCGTCCAAGTTGGGCACGACCTGCATCGACTCTTGGTAGACGCGGCTCATCGCGTCCAGCAGAGCTTCGCGGCTATAGGACTGCAGAGACACTTCCGCTGGATTGGTCCCTTTGGAAAACCTTTTACGGAAAGGGCCCGGCATAAGCTGTGTGTCAATTTCCGCTCGACCACGCTGCCGAAATAGCAGCAGCCCATACTGGGCAACGGTCAAATGGCCAACTTGCCAAGCGATGTTGGAAACGCAACCAACCGGAATGGTGAACCAGTATTCGGCCGGCGTACTCTCTAACAGCCCCAAAACATACTCTCGAGCAAACTTCACCTGCTCAAGGCAACTGTCCCGCGCTGCCAAGATTTGCTCAGGCGTTAATTCCAATGGACTAGTCAAGTTAAAATCACCTACGTAACAGAAGGAAGCGGCGTTAAACCATCGAAGTTGGGCCTTGCTTGCAGGCCCCGTTACGAATTGTAGGCAAATTCCGCTTTTGCGTCCTTAGGGCTACGGAACGAAACAATCGAGCCATGTATTTGCCGCAAAAAGTAAAAAGTGCAGTTCGTAAAACCGAAAAAAAGCAACACGCACCACCCTTAGCTGCTATGCTAACGCACACCTTATTGCCCTTGGGGCGTCAACAATGTGGCATCAAAGCACTTTCCAAGTTGTCCAAATTAGTTCTCACTACTTTGTAATCATGGACTGGATTTTGATGCTTACAGATTAGTAAATCCCAATAGTAACAAGGTTGGTTGAAGGTTGGAATCAAACGGCGGTTCATTCCAGCAGGTAACCAAGTTTAGGATCGTGCGGTAAAAACGACAGGTCAGGCTGAATCAAGAAGGCATCGGCTAGAACGCTCTGCCAGAATAGTCTTGGCCTCGAATTATCGCTCGGAGTTTAGTCCATCCAATCGCGTGGGCAACGGCTGTGCCAACACAGAACATGCCCCAGACTGATCCACGAACGAAAAGACGCCATGAATTCAGTGACGCCACTCGACAAATCGATTCTTTATTTGGTTAGCGAGAATCCGCAGGCAATCGAACTGATCCGTAGAATCGCAGCCTCGATCAACGCTGATCCACAAGTTGTTCCAGATGTGGATGCTTTGCGAAGACGGATGCGTGACAGCCAACCGGCTTGCATCGTCAGCCCTTATCGCGAAGACGACTTGGAGGCCCAAAAACTAGTCGACAGCCTGTTCGCTCAGCGCATGGAAGTCCCCGTGATTGTTTTGACCCGTGGGCTGAGTGTTGAGTCGGCCGTCAGCATCATGGAGCAGGGGGCCTTTAAAGTGGTAACCAAAGACTTCGAGCCCTATGTGCTTCGCAAGTGGATCCAGCAAGCGATCAGCTACGACCGCATTCGACTTTCCATGCAGCAGGTCTACCAGCAAACCAATGCTGCGCTGGAGCGTCTGAGTGGTCGACAACTTGAAGTACTCAAAGAAATCATCGACGGCAAACCAACCAAAACCATTGCGATGGATTTCAAGTTGTCGCAGCGGATGATCGAGAAAGAACGATCGACCATCCTGGATGCCTTTGGCGTGCACTCCACGGCCGAGGTAACGCTGAAAATTGGCGAATACCGCGTCTTGAAGGAGATGCTAAAGCGATTCGATCCACCTCATGCCCAACCGCCTCGAATGCACCATCACTTGGAACTTAAACCAAAACCGCTCGATCTATTCCTAGAACGATTTGGCGAGCTTTAGCATGGCAAGGATGGCATCTGCGGTCTCTTCACCCTTGTTTCCAACAGCACCACCCGCGCGAGCTTGAGCTTGCTCCAACGTGTTGACCGTCAACAGGCCAAATCCAACGGGCTTGTTAAACCGCAGGCTCAACTCCATCAATGCGGTTGAAACTGTGCGATTGATATGTTCGTCGTGTGAAGTTTCGCCTTTGATCACGCAACCAAATGCCAACACGGCTTGCAGGGAAGTCTGCTTAAGAACCAACTGAACTGCCAGTGGCAATTCCCAAGCGCCTGGCACATGCATGACGTGGATTTGCGATTTGGCAATCCCAGCTTTCGTCAATGTTGCGATTGCGCCATCGACCAGCTTGTGCGTAATGGTCGAATTGTAGTCGGAGACAACGATGCCAATTGAACTATCGGCCAGCGATGCATGCTGACCAGCGAAATCGCGACTGTCAGTCGATTTTGAATGGTTCTTGCCCACGAGTTATTCCAAATCCTTTAAGTTTATGAGGAACTCGGCGTTGTTCGCTGTCTTGCGTAGACGATTGGTCAGGGAAAGCATCGCTTCATCGTCCGACACTTGATTCAACGAACGTCGAAGGATCGACAGTCGCCGCATTTCTTCCTCGCTGAACAACATTTCTTCGCGACGTGTGCCACTGGCAGAGATGTTTATCGACGGCCAAATTCGCTGATCAACTAAACGCCGATCAAGGACAATTTCCATATTGCCCGTCCCTTTGAACTCCTCGAAAATCACTTCGTCCATCCGGCTGCCGGTATCGACCAAGGCGGTTGCCAAAATGGTCAACGAGCCGCCTTCTTCCACCTTGCGTGCATAACCAAAGAATGCTTTCGGGCGCTGCAGTGCGTTAGCGTCGACACCACCGCTTAATAACTTGCCACTGGAAGGACACTCACTGTTGAACGCTCGAGCCAAACGCGTGATCGAATCCAGAAAGACAACGACATCGACGCCATGCTCGACTAGCCGTTTGGCTTTCTCCATCACCATCGTTGCAACTTGAACGTGCCGAGCCGCCGGTTCATCGAACGTACTGGAGATGACTTCGCAATTGGGACCGCGAACTTCGCGTTGCATATCGGTGACTTCTTCGGGACGTTCATCGATCAACAGCATCATGACGTAAGCTTCCGGGTAGTTCTTCAATACTGCCCGCGCCATCTTCTGCATCAAGATCGTCTTGCCGGCTCGCGGCGGCGACACTATCAACCCACGCTGCCCAAAGCCAATCGGACAGATCAAGTCCACCACCCGCGTTTCCACGATCTGCGGTTCGGTTTCTAAACTAATACGACGGTTGGGATGCAGTGGCGTTAGCGATTCAAACGGCTTGCGATTCCGATGGACATTGGGGTCCTCGTGATTGATCGCTTCCACACGCAACAGTGCAAAATATCGCTCGTTTTCTTTGGGTGGTCGAATCTGCCCCGAAACAGTGATCCCTGTCTCCAAGTTGAAGCGACGAATCTGAGACGGCGAGACATAGATATCATCGGGACACGAGAGATACTGTGTCAGCGGACTACGCAGAAATCCGAATCCGTCCGGCAAAATCTCCAGCGTGCCTTCGCCAAACATTAAACCATCTCGGCGAACCTGCTCGCGCATGATGGCAAAGACCAACTGCTGCTTGCTGGCTTCCCCGTTCAACGGCACTTCCAACTCGCCTGCGATGCCCCGCAAATCGTCGATTGGCAACCGCTGCAGATCCAACAATTTGTGCTTGCGATCGCTCTGGCCACCGATCGCTGCGGAAGCTTCCGCATCATCGATCCGTTGCGTTCGCTCACGCTCCGGCGACTTGTCGCGAGCAATTTGCTCAGCCAGCGAGGCCGGGTTGCGGTCACTGTCTAGCTCGCGAATGCGGCGCTGCATCGCCGCTGTCTCTTTGGGCGTGAGGCCCGCCGGATGACGCTTGTCGATTGCGGATGATACTTTTGGGCGCTGTGCACCGTCTTGCCCGGTAGTCACACCAGGACCAGGTTCAGAATTGTTCGAATTCATAGTGGAAGAGTTGCATCGAGGAGGCGATTTTGGGGGGATGAGGGAGAACTATATTCGCCAGCAAGACGGCAGAGTGTGCCTTTTCGTCGGCTTATTGCTATCTTGGTTGTGGGCCAACCAAACAATCAGTTCAATCGTCATTGATTAAGCTGGTCATCGGTTGAGAGGAGGCGGGGTATCAATGTAAGAGCCAATTTAATTTCGGCAAGATCCATCCTGGAGCGTCCTACAGCAACTATCATAGACCGAGCGGGTAGCCCCGAGCAATTCGAATCAAGTTTTCTTCATGAATTATCCAGAAAATCTTACTTTATACGACTGTATTGTGGTCGGCGGCGGGCTCGCTGGATTGACCGCCGCTCGCCACTTACATCAAGCTAGAAAACGCGTTTTGCTTCTGGAATGCCAGCCACAAGTGGGCGGTCGCGTACAAACCGATATGGTTGACGGTTTCTTGCTGGACCACGGCTTTCAGGTCTATCTAACCGCCTACCCGACCGCTAGCAGCCAACTGGATTTGACCAGCCTGCGATTGGGCCTGTTTGATAGCGGTGCCTTAGTGCGCATCAACGGCTCTTTCCACCGACTAAGCGACCCCTGGCGAAACCCGAAGGCCGCACTCGCGACTGCGTTTTCACCGGTTGGAACGCTCAGCGATAAATTGCGAGTCGGCCGCCTACGCCAAAGCGTCCTAGCCTTACCGCCAGAACTGCTCTTGCAACAATTCACAGACCAGTCTGCTTCGGATTATCTCCGACAATCTGGATTCTCCCCACAAATGATCGAACGGTTCTTCCGTCCATTCTTCGGTGGAATTTTTTTGGACCGCGAGCTTCGCATTTCCGCCGCGATGCTACGCTACTTGTTTCGCATGTTTTCGCTAGGCTTTGCCGCGCTGCCCGAGCAGGGCATGAACGCGATTCCGCAACAAATTGCCGCGGGTATTCCTGCCGACCGAATACGCACAGGAACCACCGTGACAGCCGTCACCTCGCGCTCGGTGAGCTTGGCCGATGGCAATGTACTGCAAGCTCGCAACGTTATCTTGGCGGTTGAAGCTCCCGCCGCAGCACGACTGCTGGCCATTGAAAAGCCGAACACCTTTCGTTCCACGGTTTGCCTGTATTTTGCTTGTACCGCCGCGCCCACGGGCCAGCCAATCTTGATGCTCAATGGCGACCAGCCTCACTTGCCAATCAATTCCGTAGCGGTGCTTTCGCATGCCCAGCCCGCTTACGCCCCCGCTGGACAACATCTCGTCAGCGTCAGTTGTATTGACCACTGCGACCAAGACTTGGATCAGTTGCTGCCCATAGTCCTTGACCAGTTAAACTCTTGGTACGGCCAGCAGGTCAGGCGATGGCGATTCCTTCGAGCCTACTACGTTCCAACCGGCTTGCCCGCTCAGACGCCCAACTCTGGCCCTAAAACCGACGTCTGGCAAGGAGTGGTACTGGCGGGCGATTACTGGAAAACGGGCAGCATCGAAGGTGCCATCGAAAGTGGCCTGGCCGCTGCGGGCACGGTTCTGCAGCGATAGTTGGTCCCAACTTGGCGTTTTGTGGTTATAATTCGACACATCGATTTGGAAGTGATCTGCGTGGACGATGTTTGTGCGTCATTGCTTTTCCCCCTGTGAGTAAGATTGAATATGAAAGCTGTAACGCTAGTAATTATCGCAGCCGCTGTGCTGATTCTGGGTACCGTGGTCGTGGTGCTGGGTCTGCTGTGGCAAATGTTCTCGCTATGGATCCGCGCCAAACTCACTCGAGCAAATGTCTCGCTGTGGGATTTGATTGGCATGAAGTTTCGCCGCGTCGACGCCGACACCATTGTCCGCAGCAAGATCACCGCTATCCAAGCCGGGCTGGATGATCCTGAAATGAGTACCCGCGCTTTGGAAGCTCACTATCTGGCTCGCGGTAATGTGCCTCAAGTCATTCGCGCCCTGATTGCCGCCCGCAAGAGCAAAAAGATCGATCTCTCATTCATCGAAGCCGCTGCCATCGACCTTGCTGGTCGCGACGTCTTGGAAGCTGTTAAAACAAGCGTCTATCCCAAGGTCATCGACTGCCCCCCCAAAGGCTCGAACCCACAAACACTGGACGCCATCGCCAAAGACGGCATTCAGTTGAAAGTGAAAGCTCGAGTGACCGTCCGCGCGAACTTGCATCGCTTGATTGGCGGTGCCACAGAAGAAACCATTGTGGCTCGTGTCGGCCAAGGTATCGTGTCGGCCATCGGCTCGGCCGCTCATAGCGAAGTGCTCGAAAATCCAGACATGATCTCCAAGACAGTACTCGCCTCGCGACTGGATGATCAAACCGCTTTCGAAATCGTCTCGATCGATATTGCCGACATCGACGTTGGCGATAACGTCGGTGCTCGAATTCAAGCGGATCGCGCGGAAGCCGATACACGCGTCGCAAGAGCAAACGCTGAACGCAGACGCGCCGAAGCGGTGGCTGCAGAACAAGAAATGATCGCTCGGATCGAACAAAGCCGAGCTGCTGTGGTGGAAGCAGAAGCCGATATCCCACGCGCCTTTGCCGATGCCTTACACAAAAAGAACCTTCGCATCGATGAGTACTACAAATTGAAAAACATCCTCGCCGATACCGAAATGCGTCAATCGATTGCGGGCACCAACCCCAACGTCCGATCCAGTGCCACTAGACCCGTTGCGTGATCGTTACACAACACGCGACTACCCAAGTAGCTTGAATCCGTCAGCAAACGAGTGGTAAAACCATGGCCGAAAATTTAGAAGACTTCCTCCGACGCGCTGCTGAACGCAGGCAACAGCGAAACAAGCAAAAGGAAGCTCCGCAACCTATGCGCCCGGTGGAACCGCCCCCCCCTCTACAGCGTCAACGCGAAAACATCGCTCCACCAGCCCGCCCCGTTGCCAAGCAGTCACCTCCCGCCAACCCTCAGTCACGCTTAAAGTCATCCATCAAACCGCGCCCGTCGCTGGCACAGAACCCAGCCGCAGCCGATGACCAAATGCAGTCGCACTTGCAAGATACGTTTGGCCACAACGTTGGACGACTCGATAGCCAACGCGCTCGCAAACCCGGCCCTGTTACGCGTTCCCCGAAACCAAACTTGGAACCGCCTCAAATCGTTTCCGGCGATGAATCAGACCAAAAACCGTTGGCCGAACAAGTCCTCGAGGCTTTTCGAGACCCCAACGCCACCAAACTCGCTTTTATCGCTTCTGAAATCTTTAAACGCCGCTTCTAAGCTAACCGCCATCGGACCTTTTAATCGGATTCAATGAATCCCAGGTGATGCTGGGAGTGTCGCAAATGGAAACCAATCCATTCCGACCGATTAAGAGGTCCCAAGACTGGATGCGGCGGGAATGGCCCCTCGTGCTTTGCAAAGCGATCGATCGCGAGGAGCAGTCGCTGATACTGCTCAGCACAATCGACCCCATCAGGCGGCGCCAGCTTGGATGCGATAGCAAGTGGGATCGGCAACCAAGGCGGGAATTTGAAGCGTGTTACAAACATGCGGAACGGCCGAATCTGCATCGATTCAACCCTGCAATCTCGCACGCCGCAACGGAAGCTTCTTGAGCCAGCGTGGCAGCAAATGCTTATCGTGTAAAAGCAAGTCCGCTCTTGCCGGTCGATTCGCCCGCTTTGAATTTTGTTACAGCGAGAATCGCTAAGGTGAAGCGTGCCAGCGAAGGCACTCCTTCTGGTGTCACCCACGCGTATCGTCCATTATAGTGACCGACATACGCGGCACACTTGGGAACCTCTTTGCGGCTGCCGATAAGAAACCAGCCGGGCTCCGGAACGTCGCTTAACAACAACTCTATCGGAATGCCATCAGACTGACCACCTTGTTTGGACGGCCCTTTCGAGTCCGATTCGCCGTTAGACTCTGATTCTCGATAAGAGGATATTCGTGCCTTCACGAACTGCTCCGATAGTCCGTCACTTGCGACGGACGGTGAATCGGAATCCGAATCGCTTCCAGACTTTTCGACCGATTCTGGATTGCGACGAATGTATTCAACCACCAGACTATTGGGCAATGGCGGCAGTCCCATCGCCACGCGATACATGTCTTGCAAGGTCTTTAGATCGGCAGGATCCGAGATAGCATCGGTTCCCCATTGTTCGGTAATCTGACGAGATGCCGCCGGACCAAACTGCTCAACGCCAACATCAGCCCCACGCAAGATCGTCAAGCCACCCGCACCGCCCCATCCGACTTCGTCGTTGATCTGGACCACACCGTCTTTCAATCGCACGTGACAAGGTAGGGCATCTGGATAACACGAGAACATCGCAATGTTCATCAGCACCGTGCGATATTCGATCTCCATAACTGACGCGGCCGTCAATGAAGTGCTACGTGCTAACTGACGGTGCGTGCAGCCAACGGCCAGCAGGCTGGCGACGATCAAGCTAACCGAGAATTTCATCACGGACAACGGGTGTTCCTCGCTGCGCACATAGCACCCAAACAAAAGTTCCTACTGCAATTAACTTCGCATTTCCAACCCGCTGACTTTAACGATTATTCCAACTAGCAAGAACATTCCGCGAACGATATCCATCAGGCTCACGAAACTCGGCTTACCACATACTATTGCAATCGCAGCGACACTACCTAAGTCATCTGGTTTTTCCGATAGCGAGAAAGACCTATACGGACAGCTTGCCTCCGCTCGGCTTCAAACTCCGCTACCAATAGCAGCAGACGGCCCATCGCCGAGCTGTCGCAAATCCACCACCTCTCGATGCAAGCTGCGTTGGTCACGCTTTTTTGGGTAGTGTGGACGCTTCTGGTGCGACTTCCTTCAAATTCGCGGGGACTTCGGCCGAGACCGCGCCTGAGGCCCAAGCCAAACCGCCAATCAACAACGATTCAAAGATTGGATTGGTCCACACATCTTCACGGTGCCCCATCGATGTATAAAACACACGGCCTTTCTCATGACGTCTCGCCCAAGTCGCTGGGTATGGCGGGCGTTCATAATCAAAGTCACTCATGCCCATCGTTTCTTGCAACAAGATCACGTGCATATCCGTCGCAAAATTGCGCAACGAATACCATTCCTCATTCAGCGTAAAGGATGTGCCGACGCCATCAGCACCAGGAAAGTTTGGACTAGTCAGCTTCATTAGCGAAGGTTGCTGACGACCGTGCCCCGAAAACTCACCACCGATCATCTGAATGTATGGGTCAGGTTCCGCTTGATTTTCCCAAGGATTGCCGGGGGTATGGAACGTATCCGAAGCACAATGACTGCCCACAAACCCCTTGCCATCCGCAATCGCTTTCAGCAAATTCGCTTTCCCTTGCTTGCTCATCGCAGGCTCACGCTCCAAATTATTGACACGCGTGCTAGTCAAATCTCCGGTGGTATAAAAAAAGTAGCAATCAAAGTTCTGATAGTCGTTGTCAAAGACCGTGCCGTCTTTGGTGATCATCACTTCAAATCCATACTTCTTGGCAAAATTGGACACCAAACGCTCGGCAAAGGCCGGAGCATCATTCTGCCTGCGCACCACATCATGCTCGAAGCCTGCACTCTTGGTGAAGAACAGTATCTTCTTACCATTAAGCGTTTCTAAAGTGATATCGCTGGCAGCTTGCTGCGCTAGCGACAATCGGGACAGAGCCAGCAGCGTGGCTAACGAGACAGAACCGCTGGCCAACAACGTACGACGGTCAAGATGCGAGCGCGACATAATAATGATCTCTTGCGGGGGAGTTAAGGTGAGGCATAAACATTGAAGCTTATTCTAATCCACCGCGCAACAACCTGCGAGCCAATGTGTGGAAAGACCACACCAAGTTTCGCTACAGACGAAAGGAAACACGTAAGCCATCGTAGGCCATGCGAATATGGGGCGGCAACATATCATTGGTCAAATCGTAATCCAATTCATGCGACGTATGAGTTAAATAAGTCATACGTGGCTGCAAACGATCGACCAACTCGGCCGCTTGGCTAATGCACAGATGCGTGGGGTGGGGTCGTTGCCGAAGCGCACCCAAAATCAGCACGTCCAAATCTTGCAAGTACGACAAACTGCTTTCGTAAACTTCCGTCAAATCGGTGCAATACGCCAGAGATCCAACGCGAAACCCAAGTACATCGAATCGGGGACCGTGGCGCAATTGAATCGGTTGAATCCGTTGCCCCAACGCCTCAAAGGCTTGAGGTCCAATCCGCGTGAACTCCAATCGGGGAGTGCTGCCGGGGTGGGTTTCCGCAATGGTGGTAAAAGCGTAATCAAAGACTTTGCGAATTCGATCTTCGACTTTTTGCTCACAATACAATGGAACAGGATGGCCTAATTGAAAAGGGAACAGTCGCAGGTCATCCAAGCCATGCAAGTGGTCCGCATGTTCGTGGGTATAGAGGACAGCGTCAACGCGGTCGAGACCTTGCGCTAGAAGCTGCAGTCGTAGTTCGGGGGAAGTATCCACCAATAGGTTACCACCGGGCAACCGAAAAAGTACAGAAGACCTAGTGCGTTGGTTCCTGACTTTCCCACCGCAGCAGACCTCGCATTTGCATCCCAAAACGGGTACGCCAACACTGGTTCCCGTCCCCAGAAAAACAAGTTCTCCTGAATTGGTGTTGGAAGCAATTTCCCTCAAGCTGTCCAAAAACGCTGCCTCATAAAGGTCCAAGCAAAGAAGTAGACTTCAGATGTGACCACAATAAGCGTCCGTGTGAAGTTGAACAAGCCCAAGCCAACGATCCACCGGCGAGCTGGGTGGGATTGCTAATGCCCCCGGATTGCCCGGGAGATATTTCCGTTTCTCGCTTTAGGTGGTTACTCGCAATGGGTTCGCCAACACGCTCGCGGAAAATGTGAATATAATGCGATGGACTTTTCTAAAACCCTCGCAGAGTAACCTATGAGCCAACTGAACCCCTCCGAAGTACAGCAACTCAGTGGCGATGATGTCCAAGCTATCGATCGACTGCGCCAAGCGTATCGGCAATTGGTCAGCGAAGTCGGTAAGGTCATCGTTGGCCAAAAAGATACCATCGAGCAACTGGCTATCTGCCTGTTCGCTAGACGGCACGCTTTGCTGATGGGAGTCCCCGGACTTGCAAAGACACTGCTGGTCAGCAAATTAGCGGAAACTCTGTCTCTAAAATTCAGCCGCATCCAATTCACTCCCGACTTGATGCCCATGGATATTACGGGCACCGATATCCTGCAAGAAACCGACGCGGGGCGGCGCGAGTTTCAGTTCGTCCATGGCCCAGTGTTTGCCAATATCGTTTTGGCCGATGAGATCAACCGCGCTCCACCTAAAACGCAAGCGGCTATGTTGGAAGCGATGCAAGAGCAACGCGTGACTGTTCTCGGGAAATCTTTTGAGCTCCAATCTCCCTTCATGGTGCTGGCAACTCAAAACCCAGTCGAACAAGAAGGGACTTATCCGCTCCCCGAAGCTCAACTTGATCGCTTCATGTCCTTGATCGAATTAGACTACCCAAGCGAAGAAGAAGAAATCCAGATCGCTCGCACGACTACTGGCGACGATATGGCGACTCTTCAAGCTCTGATGACTGCCGATCAAATCATCGAACATCAACGTTTGGTGCGACGCGTCCCAGTGCCCGATCATATCTATACTTATGCAGCCAGATTGGTTCGCAAGACTCGACCAACGGGAGCGACGTCGCCCGCGTGGCTCAAACCGTTGGTGGCGTGGGGCGGTGGACCACGCGCGGTCCAAAACCTCATCTTAGGCGCTAAAGCCCGCGCGGCACTCTATGGCAGCTATATGGTCCGACTAGAAGATGTCAAAGCGGTCGCCGCTCCGGTGCTGACGCATCGCCTGATCACCACATTCGCGGCGCAAGCTGAACGCGTCTCGGCCAAAGATATTGTGAAACGACTCATCGACGAAACGTTGGATGCATGAGTACGGAACGTAAACAACGCAGTTTTGTCGATCCAGCAGTTCTCGCCCAACTAGGTGCGTTGCCGTTGTTGTCGCGCAAAGCGATGTTGGGGAGCGTGTCCGGGCGACATGCTAGTCCACATCGCGGAGCCAGCGTGGAGTTTGCGGAGTATCGCAAGTACGTTCCGGGCGATGACCTGAGGCGAATGGATTGGCGAGCTTATGCCAGATCCGATCGGTTTTATATCAAAGAATTCGAAGCGGACACCAACCTGCGAGCGGTCTTTGTGATCGATTCCAGCGGATCGATGGACTTCGGCTCCACGGGCACGACCAAGCTGGAATATGCGAAACGCATCACCGCCGCGCTCAGCTATTTGGCGATCCAACAAGGCGATGCGGCTGGGATCGCAGCGGTCGCGAAAGGCATTGTTCAAAACATTCCACCACGTCGAAATCCAGCTCATCTCACCACCATCTATAACGCGTTGGAAGAAGTCAAGCCACAGGGCGAAACGGGACTGATCGAGGTCTTGCACGAACTGGCGGAGACAGTTCGCCAACGAGCGCTAATCATCGTACTGTCGGACCTGTTTGTCGAAACGGATTTGCTGCGAAGTTGTTTTGAGCATCTACGATTTCGTAAGCATGACGTATCGGTATTTCATCTGCTTGATCCCGAGGAGCTTCGCTTTGCGATCGCTCGTCCAACTCGCTTTGTCGATATGGAAGGCGGTACGTCCATCTTTGCTGATCCAGCAGAGATTACGGATCGATACCATCAAGCCTTAGACAACTATCTCGAATCCCTGCGACGCGTCGTACTGGAGACTGCAGTGGACTATCGACGCGTTTCGATCGATACACCGTATGTTCAAGAGTTGACGCAGTTCTTAGTCGACCGAGCTTATGTGAGGAGCACGCGGTGAGCTTCCTGCAACCCTTCATGCTGATCGCCTTGCCGTTGATCGGAATCCCGATCTTGATCCACTTGATCAATCAACGTCGATATCAAACGCGGCGTTGGGGCGCAATGATGTTTCTATTGGCAGCGAATCGCATGAATCGCGGCTTTGCACGCGTTCGCCAGTGGTTGATTTTGGCCATGCGAACTCTTGCCGTGGCAGCTCTCATTTTCACCATCGCGCGACCGTTGGCCAGTGGCATGTTGAGCGTCTCTGCAGGAAAAGCTGATACGACCATCGTCTTGATGGATCGTTCGCCGAGTATGCAGCAAGCGGGCATTGGCGGCGTGACCAAACTGGATACCGGACGACGTCAATTGAACAAAACATTGGCCACGTTGGGATCGGATCATTGGGTGGCGATCGATGCGGCTACTTTGCAACCGCAAGCGTTTGAATCACTGGATGCTTTAATGAGTTCGCCGGCCATGCAACCCGCGACAGCGACAACGTCGCTGCCATCGATGTTGCAGTCGGCACTGGAGTATCTTCAGGAGAACAAGGCAGGTCCTACCGAAATCTGGATCTGTTCGGATCTGAAGGAGTCCGATTGGAATTCCGAAAGTGGAACATGGAGTTTGATTCGCGAAGGCTTTCAGCGGCTTCCGCAATCGATCCAGTTTCATCTGTTGGCGTATCCTGATCCAGTAGCCGAAAATCTAGCCGTCCGCGTCACCGAAGCTCGCTATGAGAAATCATCGGCCAGTGGCATGGCCGAGAACAGCTTGCTGCTATCGATTCAAGTAGCTCGCGAAGGCGATTCCAATCAAACGTCAGAGTCGATCGAGCTACCACTGCAGATCGAGATCGATGGTCAGCGAAGTGTGCTAACAGCGACCATGTCTGGACGGAGCCTTGAAATTCGTGAGCATCGAATTCCGTTGGCTAAAGATCAACTGCGGGGCTGGGGGCGGGTGTCGATTCCGGCAGACGCATCCAGCGAGGATAATGAATTCTATTTTGTGTTTGACCAGCCACCTACTCCGCGGATCGTGTTGGTCACTGAGGACCGCGAAGCGACACGGCCATTGGAGATTGCTGCTGCCATTTCCGCTGATGGAAGTGCAAACGCATTGGTAGAGGTCTTGGCCCCCGATCAACTGGACTCGCTGATTCTTGATGATACATCGTTGCTCCTATGGCAAGCTCATCTCCCCGCCCCTGCTGTCGCACCAGCGGTTGTGGAGTATGTGCAGCGGGGGGGGCAGGTCGTTTTCTTTCCGCCAACAAACTTCACAAACGGGGCGAGTCGTGGCGCAGAAGAGGCCTTTCTGGGAGTCGCGTGGGATCAGTGGCAGGAGGATGATTCCGCGGTACAAGTCAGCACTTGGCGCGGTGATCAAGATCTATTTGCGGCGACCAGCAGTGGTGCTGGTTTGCCTGTCGGCGAACTTGAAATCAGCGGATATGCAAGCCTTGCAAGTGAGGTGGAGCTTTCGACGCTAGCTTCCTTGACCACTGGGGATCCGCTTTTGGTACGCGTGCCGACTTTACAAGGTGGCGTTTACTTCATGATGGCCTCGCCAGCCCCCCAAGCATCGACGTTGGCAAGTAACGGAGTCGTTCTGTTTGTGGCTTTGCAGCGCGCGATCCAGCGAGGCCAAATCGCAATGAGCAGCACGTCGCAGAAGATTGCGGGCGAGATCTACGAGCCAACTTCCAATTGGCGTAAGGTAGCTGGTCGCCAAGGCGCGATGTCTACTGAGTATGGTTATCATGCGGGCGTCTATCAAAATGATGCTCGTTGGATTGCGATCAATCGTTCGCCGCGTGAAGATCTTGCAACGCAGTTAAGCGAAGTTCAACTGCAGCGATTGTTCGATGGTTTGCAGTTCACGCAGGTCAACGATTCGGCAGGTAATTTGTCGGGCATTGTCCGCGAGATCTGGCGTTTGTTCTTGGTTTCCATGATCGTGGCCTTGTTGGCTGAAGCCGTTCTGTGCTTGCCGCGAGTTCCCCGTGAGTCGAAAGTGTCGACCCTATGACGCAAACTAGCCTAACCTTCCAGTGGTCTGCCTTTACGATCCTGCTTTCGATCACAGCTTTGGTTATTGCTTGCTGTTTAGGTTTGCTCGCTTGGCATCGCAGCGGGTATCGTCCGGCGATTGCATGGCTAGAATCCATTCGCGTCGCGATCGTGGTTTGTTGCATCTTGCTGCTGAATCAACCTGAATCCCAAGAGCTCTACAAGCCGACAGACAAACCGGTTGCGGTGGTTTTGGTGGATCACTCGTTGAGCATGGATACGCAAGATGCCGAGCTGGCCAGCGACCGGTCCGGTCCATTGGTTTCGCGTCAAGAGGCTGTGGCTCCACTGCTGGAACCTGAATCGTGGCGGTCGATCTCCGAGCGTGTGCAAGTGATCGTGACACCGTTCGGCACGGAGAATAATCGCTCGAAAACCAATCTGTATCAAGCGCTGCTGGATGCCCGGAATCAGAATCCGAACCTGCGAGCGATCGTGCTTGCCAGCGATGGCGATTGGAATGATGGGCTGCCTCCGGTGCAAGCGGCTTCACGTTTGCGGCAGGACAAACTGCCCGTGTTTGGTGTCGTGGTCGGCAGTCGCACGCGATTGCCCGATTTGGAACTAGTAAGTTTTGATGTTCCGACATTCGGAATCGCGGGCAAGCAAGTGCGGCTGCCTTTCACAATCGAAAGCACGTTGCCCCGCGATCATGTAGTCGAGCTGCAGTTAAAGAGCTCCGAAGGCGAAGTGATCAAGCATCAGCTTCGCATAGCAGCCATGGGCAGAACGTCGGATGCGATTTTGTGGAAGCCCGAGCGAGTGGGTGATTACACGTTGTCGCTGGAGCTTCCGCCGCATCCTGACGAAAGAATGCTGGGCAACAATCGGAGGGAAACGCCAATTGCGATTCGTGAAGAGAAACTGAAGGTCTTGGTGATCGAATCGTATCCCCGCTGGGAGTATCGCTACTTGCGAAACGCCTTGTCGCGAGATCCGGGCGTCGAAGTCCACTGTTTGCTGTTCCATCCTGGGCTGAGCAAAGTGGGTGGCGGCAATCGCGATTACATTCCAGCGTTTCCGGAGGCGTTGGAGGAACTCTCGCAGTACGATGTCGTGTTCCTGGGTGATGTCGGCGTGGAAGAAGGGCAGTTGACGGAAGATCAATGCCGATTGTTAAAAGGCTTGGTTGAACAACAAGCCAGTGGGTTAGTCTTTATGCCTGGATTCAAAGGCCATGCGTTGTCATTAGCTAACTCGTCGTTGGATGCGTTGTTGCCGGTGGTGTTGGACGAAACGCAACCCAATGGTTGGGGGGCAAGTACCGCAAGTCACTTCGCATTGACGGAACTGGGGCGTCGAAGTCTGCTGACAAAGCTTGCAGATACATCCGACGATAACTTGCAGGTGTGGGAGAACTTGCCGGGCTTTCAATGGCATGCACCGGTAATTCGAGCCAAAGCTGGTTGCGATATTCTGGCGGTCCACCAAGAGTCAAGCAACGAGTATGGACGGATTCCACTGCTGGTGACCAAAACGTTTGGGACGGGCAAAGTGCTCTTTATGGGGACCGACGGAGCGTGGCGTTGGCGTCGCGGTGTCGAAGACTTATATCATTATCGGTTTTGGAGCCAAGTCGTTCGCTGGATGGCTTATCAACGCAACATGGCTAAAGGCGAACGCATGCGGTTCTACTACTCTCCTGAACAACCGGAAGTCAAACAGACCGTGGCGATGAATGCTAATGTGATGCAGGCTAATGGGGAACCTTTAAGCCAAGGCGAAGTCACGGCCAAGATCATCGCACCCTCGGGCAGGACGGAAACCGTACGTATGGCGAGCAGCGGAGCGGATTGGGGGGCTTTTGCAGGCACGTTTACCCCGTCGGAACCGGGCTCGCACAAAGTCCTGCTGCGTTGCCAGCAGAATGATAGCGAATTAGAGGCTTCGTTGTTTGTACAAGGTGCCACCAGCGAACAGATCGGTAAACCCGCTCGGCCTGAAGTCCTAGAAGAGTTGGCACGCATTACCGAGGGGAAGGTTCTTAAGGGAGTCTCAAGCGATGAAATCCTAGCTGCGATTTCGCAACTTCCTGAGCCACAATTTGAAATTCGTCGAGTTCAACTGTGGAGTCACCCGCTCGTAGCCGGTATGCTTATTTTGTTGCTGGGAGCTTTCTGGATCGGCAGGAAGGTCGCGGGGCTGGTATAATGAGGCTCGCGGTGGATCACGATTGTGATCAAAGTTTCGATTGAATCAAACTGTGTCATTGATGAGGTCTTACGATATGAGTATGTCGCTTCAAGTTCCTGATTCACTGACGCAGCAGTTAAAGGCCTATCGAGATCGTGTGTGGACAACCAAGGTTGCCGAAGCGATTCTATTTGCATTGGCAGGCTTAGTCATATCGTTCTTAGTGGTCTACGTTTCGGACCGTTTCTTCGATACTTCGCAAAGCGTACGTGTTTCAATCTTCTTGTTGTCCCTTGCGCTGTGGTTGATCGTCCCTTGGGCCGTTCACCGTTGGGTCTGGCGCAACCGTCGTCTTGATCAGCTTGCAAGATTGCTACGAGTCCGCGAGCCGAATGTGGGTGATCAATTGCTGAGCGTGATCGAGTTGTCGCAAGATGTATCTGAGCAAGCTCGGTCGCGAACTTTATGCGCAGCGGCCATCGCCCAAGTAGCTCAAGTCGCCCAATCAAAAGATTTTACTGCTGCCGCCCCGCCCACTTATCTCAAAGGGCTCAGTGTCGTGATGGGCGTGAGCAGTGTCGTCGCTGTGATGTTGATGACGTTGTTCCCTGCTGCTGCGGCGAACGCTTGGTCACGATTCTTGGCTCCATGGAAAGAGACTCCACGATACACGTTCACCGCCATAGAACCACTTGTCGATCGGATGGTCGTGCCACACGGCGAAGCCACCACATTGACGATTCGGTTACAAGACGATTCGCGTTGGCAACCGGCAGCCGCTCAATTGCAGATTAATTCGCTGCCGCCGCTGGAAAGCAAGCTGATTGACCGACAGTACGTGTTTGAATTGCCACCGCAAACAACACCGACCGGGTTGAATGTACAAGTTGGCGATTATACCAAGTCAATCTTGGTTGAACCCAAGCTCAGGCCAGAGCTGGTCGGATCGACCGCGCGTGTCAATCTGCCAGAGTACTTGCAACGTCCCGAGCCGATTGAGGTCGATGTTCGCAGTGGTAAATTGAATGCAGTTCAAGGCAGTCAGGCGACGGTGATCGCGAAAGCTTCACGCGATTTGGCGGCTGCGAAAATCAATGGCTCGCCAGCGGAAATTGAGGAAGCTCAATTTGCATCAAATGTGTTACCACTAGGTGATTCGCGGCAAGCTCTTGAACTGTGGTGGCAGGATCACGACGGACTGGCTGGACGAGAACCTTTTCAATTGTCGATCGATCCATCGGTTGACGAAGCGCCGACTGTATTGTCGCAAGAGCTGCCACGACAAGCAGTCGTGTTGGACACCGAACAACTGAACTTCAAGGCCCTAGCGGCTGATGATTACGGTATCAAGCGACTGGGGATTTCGTGGAAAGGCATTGACGACCAATCACTATCGCCGTTGGCCGAAGGTGAGAAGCTGCTGGCAATAGGCGGTCCCGAACAAATGTCGATGCAAGTTCCAGCGACCTTCTCTGCCTCCTCGCTGGGGATTGATCCGCAACCCATTGAGATGCGTTTGTGGGTGGAAGATTACTTGCCGGACCGACCGCGAGTCTACGGCCCACCGCACATCCTGTATGTTCTTACCGCGAATGAACATGCGATCTGGATAGCGAGCCAGATGAGTAAGTGGCATCGTGCTGCTCTCGATGTGCGCGATAAAGAGTTGCAGTTGCATGAAGAAAACAAACGTCTGCGGTCGTTGGCACCAGAGGAGCTCAGCGATCAGCAAATGCAAGATGAGCTGCGTCGACAGTCGGCTGCCGAGTCCTCGAACGCTCGACGTTTGGCGGCAATCGCCAAGACGGGCGAAAGTTTGTTGCGACAGGCGGCTCGTAACCCTGAAATCGGAGTTGGGCATTTAGATCAATGGGCCGAGATGTTGCAAATTCTCAATGACATTGGAGCCAACCGGATGCCTTCGGTGGCCGAACTGTTGGACAAAGCCGCAACGAAACCGCAAGTAGCTGGCAGTGGACCATCAAAGCCTGCGGCCCCGCAAGCTGGAAAAAGTCGCGATAGCATGGCATCTGCTGGTAGTCAGGGTGACCAAAAACCGAAGCCGCCAGCGGCAGCCATGCCGTCGATATCGGATGTCGAGTCATCGGACCAACCGCAAGAGGGTGAACTCGCATCCGACGCGGCCAAGAAGAAATACAACGGCAGCAAACTGTCGCTACCGAAGACAACTTTAGCTGGACCACCCAAGAAGCCTCAAGAGAAATCACCAGAGGATGCCGAGGAGGAAGCGGAAGATTCTGCAGTGGATCAAGCGATTGACCAACAAGCCGACTTGCTGGCTGAGTTTGAACGCATCGCCGAAGAGCTCAACACGGTGCTTGCGAACCTCGAAGGGTCGACGCTGATGAAGCGTTTGAAGGCGGCCTCGCGTGAACAAAATCAAATCGCGGAGAAGATTTCCTCACGCATTCAATACTTCTTCGGAGCCACCGAAAGAATTCCTATTGAAGACAAGATCATGATCAGCGACCTATCAAAGGTGGAAGAGAAGAGCAGCCAAACGGTGTCTTACATTATGGATGACCTGCAATCCTATTTCGAACGACGCCGTATGAATCAGTTCAAGCTGGTGCTGGAAGAAATGAAGCAAGCGAAAGTTGTGGAAGAGATCCGCAAACTGGGCGACGATATCTTGAATACCCAAGGGCTGTCGATTGCCCAAGCGGAGTACTGGTCCGACACGTTCGATCGATGGGGTGACGACTTGGTCGATCCAGCCTGCAGCGGCCAATGTCCCGGTTGCAAAACTTCGGATGCTTTACCACCGTCGTTGATCTTGGAAGTGCTCAAGGTGCTCGAGAGCGAAGTGAACTTGAGAGAAGAAACACGCGTGGCGGAGCAAGCTCGAGCGGGGCTTGAACAAGAAATGCATCAGCGCGAGTCAGATCGATTGAGCACCACGCAAGGCAATCTTAAGCAGCGGGTTGATGCCGTGGTGGCAAGCATTACGGATCTCCCAAATGGCGAGCAACGTTTTGGCAAAGAGGTGAATCTGCTATCAGCCGTTAGTGCGGTGATGCAAGACGCGACAAGCATTTTGAGTTCGGGAGATACGGGCACCAAGGCGATTGCGGCGGAAACCGAAGCGATCGAGTTGCTGTTGCAGTGTAAACGGATTAACCCCAACGGTGGCGGCGGTGGCGGTGACAGTCCTGGTGGCGGCGGTTCTGGCACGACGCAAGATACCGCGCTAGCACTGCTGGGCAGCGGACTCAATCAGAATGAACGCCGAGAGTCGCGTGACGTCAATCAAGCGACCGGTGAAACCGGCAATAAGCTGCCGGAAGAGTTTCGCGGAGGCTTGGATGAGTACTTCCGTCGTTGGGAGCAAAGCAAGTAATCGTTCGTAGTGCCGCCTTAGTTCGTAGTACCGCCTTCAGGCGGATTAGATAGTTCGTAGTACCGGCTTTAGCCGGACTTGCTCAAGATTTTTAGTGTGCTTGAAAGTGGTACTATGAACAATATTAAACGGTATTGCGGTTAAACGAGGAACGCGTACGCCTGCGGCTAACGGTTAAACGAGATGCTTGTACGCCTACCGAACGTGCTGAGCAAAAAACTAAACTTAACTATGCAAGCGAATAGATGATAAACTCTGAACAAACAAGTTTTCCCAGAGGGCCAGATGCTGGTGCGTTAGCGCTGCTTGGTCCGCGTTGGATATGTGGCCTGGTCATGATCCTGCTTCTGACCGGACAGCCAGCAGTGAATTCTTGCCATGCGCAACTAGCGGCGGAAGAGGTGGATCTGCAGACTCTGTTTCCGCCTCCAATCGACGATTTTGTAAAAGCTCGTGTGGTGGTCGATTGCGCGTTGGCTAGACGGGTCTGCAGTTTGTCCGATCAGCAAGAGCAGCAGTTGCAAACCATCGATGATCAGTGGCTAGTAACCAAGTATCGGCAGTTGGAGCAGGCCGATCAGAGCAGAGTCATAGAGCAAGCGGTGGGTGGTGCTTTGAGAAGGCCCCCTGAATTGCGAGGCAGACTGGAGCAACAGCAATTTGACTATGTCTACAAGCTGTTCGACGCCATTGATGCGGAGGTCGAATCATTTCTCGAGCCGCAGCAAGCCAGCGATTTTCGTGAGGAAGTCGATGCTAGGAATGAGTTTCGTCGAGAAGCGGATGCGGCGGTGATGGTCTCGATTTTTGAACGGCGTGTTCCCTTGACTGACCAGCAACGTGAGGCACTGACAGCGGCCACCGCCAAACGATTGGATCGCCAGCTAGCATGGAGCATGTACTTGGTCAATGAACAGATTGCACCACCGATTGATCCCGTTGATTTGAAAGCGGTGTTGACTACCAATCAATTTTTGCGACTGTCCAATCTCAATGGCACATGGAATTTACGAGGCGCGATCTCCATCTACGACCTTCAGGTGGTTGCGCAAGGTGCCCAGCATGCCCCCGTGGAGTTGATTGAGAAATGACAAGCAAGAGCTTTGAGTTGACGATTAGTTATGAGCATCGCTTAAAACGGGTTTGGTTCAAGTTCTCATGGCTAGCGATCAGTTGGTGCTTCGTTGGTCTCACTATTGGCTCAAACACGGCGTATTCACAGAACGTGATTGCTGGGCGTATTCAACAAGATATCCTGCAGATATATGTTCTCAATGGTAAAGATGAGGCATCGCTCAAAAGAGAATTGATGAAGACAGCGGCAGGAGAGGTAGAAGCCTTAGCAGGCACTTTCGGATTGAATGACCAGCAGCATAAGAAGTTGATGCTCGCAGCTAACGGAGATATTCAGCGGTTGTTGGATGAGATTCAAGCGGCTCGAGAGAAGACCAAAGGCGTGAATTTGCAGAACCAACAAGAGTTGAACGAAGGCTTACGTGAAGTGATGCCGATTCGAGAGCGACTGCAAGGCGGGGTTTTTGATGACAAATCGCTCATGCGAAAAGTGCTTGCAAGCTCGCTGACTGAAGAACAACGAGCGATCTACGAGGCCGATTTGCAAGCTCGGCAACTCGCCGCATACCAAGCGATTGTCAAAGCAACACTTGCTGATTTTGAACGACATGTGCCTTTGACTCGGAGGCAACGGACCGCGATTTTAGAGTTAGTCGACTATCCGAAAAGCGTACCCAAGAGCCAATTATATTATCTAGGTCGATTTCTATTAGAACGGATTTCTGAGGAGGATCTCGCGGAAGTGCTAGATCCGCATCAAGTCAAAGTCTTTCGAGCTTTGGCCGACCAAGCGCGAGTGATGAGGATAAACGTTCAATGGTAACTGGATTTCGATTCCTAAACTTAGCTGGCGTATGCCAGATCATCTTGGCCGCATGTTTCCTGTTTGGAATAGCAAAAAACACGTTGGCGCAAGAGTCGCCGATCTACAATGCGCCTGCGGTCGTTCAAGGCGATGTGGTCCCACGCGATGTGCGCGAGATCTACCAACGTGGGTTAGACTTTCTGGTGAAGACCCAAGACGCAGAAGGTGGCTGGAAAGATGGTCAAGCAGGTCCGGGACCGGATGGGCTAGCCTTGATGGCGCTGCTGGCATCCGGAGAAGATCCGAACTTTGGACTGTATAGCCAGCCGATTCGCAAAGCAACACGAGCGATCATTCGCGCGCAGGACCGCTCAACGGGTTACATCGGCAACAGCATGTACCATCATGGATTCGCAATGTTAGCACTCGCGGAATGTTATGGCGCTGTCGATGAAGCCGACTTATGGCCTAAAGAGGGAACAGCGTCAAAGCAGCGCAGTATCGGCGAAGCATTGGAGTTGGCTGTACGATGCGCCGTGACTTCGCAAGAGAAGAATCCCTTGAACGCTTGGCGGTACTCTCCCACTTCGCGAGATGCAGACACTTCGGTGACTGGCGCGGTGCTCATGGGATTACTAGCGGCTCGCAACGCGGGCATCGAAGTTCCCGACAAAGCGATCGACGGCGCGGTTCGCTATATGGCGTCACTCACCAGTGACGGCGGTATCGTCGGTTATTCCGGTGGCCTTGGCGGCATGGGAGAATCGCTGGCGCGCAGTTCGATTGCATGTTTGATTCTGAGTATCGCCCAACGTAAAGACCTCAAGCAGTTTGAAGGGACGAAGAACTACATTTCTTCGCGAATGAATGAACAGTCCTCTTATCTTGAATACGCAAGGTACTACCAAGCCCAAGCTTTGTTTCAAGCGGACCTGGATGCGTGGGAGAAGTGGAATCGAACATTGGTGCGTCAATTGAAGACGACTCAAAATAGCGACGGGAGTTTCCAAGGTAGCTTCGGAGCAACTATCAGCACATCGATGAACTTGCTGGCTATCGCTTTAAACTTTCGCTTTCTTCCTATCTACGAACGCTAACGATATGCTGCTAGCACACTCAATTTTGGTGTCATCAAGGTTATTCCGATGTCTCATCGGTGTCGCCATTGCTTCCGTGGTTGTGTCGTCGTCAGCTAGCTTTGCTGATGAGTCGAAGGTGCAAGTTCGCTTCAAGAACAACGATGTGGCTGTCGGAGTGGTATCAGTTGCAGAGCGAGCGCAGAAATTCCTGTTGGCATGTGAGGGCTTTCAGGGCGAGTTCCTGTTTGACTGGCGTTCCATTAAGTCGTTAGAGCGGATACTGGATGATCAACACAATACGTCTGAGCAGCGGACCTCAGATACGTTCGAACTGGAACTGACCAGTAGAAGTCTTTTGACGGGGCGCGTGGTCGCGCTCGATGATGAATTTGTCACGGTCGAGTCCGCAGCGCTGGGGACTGTTCGAATTTCACGCAGTGAAGTCGTAGCGTTCTCTTTACCCAGCGACATGGACAAGACGCTAGCCTCAGGCAGGTTCCAAGGGGATGCTTGGCATGCGCTGCAAGCCGATGAGGACTGGCAAATCAACGCCAATTCGCTTACCAGCAAGAAACGTAACACCTCAATTTGTGGACATGTGGACCTGCCCCTGAAAGCTCAGCTTCACATCGTTTTGTCTTGGGATTCGAATCCAGGTTTCAAATTATTATTAGGGACGGCAACGCTCACTAATAAATCAGAACAAGTGATCGCTCCCATCAGCAACAACATCGAACTTTGGGACTCGCAACTCGTGCTTGTCCGCGAAGTCGGCAACTTGGCAGACATCGCGACGCTGATGGAGATTGATCGAAATACCAAGCGGTTAGAGCTGACGGTTTTCCTAGACCAAGAGCAAGGCAAGGTTGCTGTCAAAACCAACCGAAACTCACCACTGGAAGTGATCCAACTGGCCGCAGAACGCCCCAGTGGCACTGCGATAACACTGATGAATCTCGGGCCGTCCTTGACCCTAGAATCGCTTCGAATTCGGCCTTGGGATGGCGTGTTGCCCGAGGTGTTAGCTTCCGATGCTCCGACGATTGCTGATCGCAGTGGGAAATTTTACGACGGTGCGATCGATGGCTTTGACATTGATTCCAACGAGTTTATAGCCAAGACCAGTAGCGGCGAAACATTGCGCATCGCAGCGGCGGAACTCCGTAGTGCTTCGCTACTGCGGCCTGCAGATTATCAACTAAGTGCATCGCACGCCGATGACGAGCTGAATCAGAGTGTTGAGTTGAGCTTGGTCGATGGCAGTTTACTAACCGGCCATTGGCAAGACAGTGCTGATGGCCGCTTTCGTTTTTTGACCAATGGCATTGCGGAACCGCTATTAGTTCCCCCAGCCGCATTGCTTTCGGTGCGAGGTCCGAAGGAGGATTATCTGCCTGAGCAAGAGGCCCAAAAGCTAGGAAGGCTTACCATTGGGGACACTCTGTTAAACGGGTTTCTTTTGCCGGACAGCGAAGCCGTCAGTGGCACAAGTTTGTTGTGGCAGCCGGTGCAGAGCGAATATGCAAGTGAGATCCGCTCGCATGCCAAGGGCCAAATCGAGTATCGAAGTACGCTCAACGCGATTGATAGGATTCGCTTGCGAATGGAAGCAGCCAGGAAGAGGCAGCAGGTTTTGCGGTCGGGGTCAGAGCCAAGCTCGGTAGCTAAGCAAGAGGCTTCGCAGTCCAACGAACAAGGGGACTCCATCCCAGCGTACGAGATTCGATTTCGATCGGGAGATTCGATCAGCGGGAGCTTGCTAAAGATCAACGAACAAGGCATCCGCTTCAGTTCGCCTCAGACGGCCACGAGCTTCGCGACCCATGAGCAAGTGGAGTATGTGACGTTGGCTCGCAGTTCGCCAGCGATCGAGATTCCCGCGGACAAGCGGGCGAGATTGATGACAGTTCCGCGGTCGATGAAAAATGATCCGCCCACGCACTTGTTCGTCTCAAAGTCTGGCGATTACTTGCGAGGTCGCTTGGTCGACATGGTGGGTGGCCATCTGATGATTGAAGTCCGAGCCGAAGTGATGGAACTGCCTGTCGCACAGGTAGCTCAAATCATCTGGTTGGATAAACCCGATTGGCTGGACAATCCAAAAGCGGCGGCGAATAAGGAGTCTGCGGCTGATAGCGATCCGCAAGCCGCTGCGGTTGAGTCGCTGCCTGATGCATCTCCTTTTCAGGTGCATCTGGTTAATGAGAATAGCGGGCGTTTGACGCTGGTGCCCGAAAGTATGCAGGGCGGACAACTGAAAGGACGAAGCGATTTCTTGGGGGAGACTTCGGTCGCAATCGCTGATCTGACTCAGTTGGTTTTCGGACGGAACATCGACCAGCAGTTGCTGTCCTTGCAGACGGACCCTTGGCAGTTGACGTTGGCCCCGTTTCCTCGCGTCTATTTGGATGAAGGTGGCGCAGGAGAGACGAGTCCCGCTGCGGATTCCCCGATGGTGGGCGCGATCGCGCCGGACTTCAAACTCGCTACGCTCGCTGGGGATTCCTTCAAGCTCAGTGAACATCGCGGCAAGATTGTCGTGTTGGATTTCTGGGCCAGTTGGTGTGGTCCATGCATGAGTTCAATGCCACGACTGCATGCTGCCATCGAAGAGATAGGCCACAATCAAGTGAGCATGGTGGCGGTGAATATTCAAGAGCCGCAAGAGCGAGTTCAGATGGGCATCGATCGCATGAAGCTAAATTGCGATACCGTCTTGGATAGCGATGGCCAAGTTGCAGCGGCCTACGGTGCCGTGGCGATCCCTCATACCGTAATCGTTGATCGCACAGGAAAGGTGACGCATGTCTTTGTGGGGACTGGCCCGAAGTTTATCGAAGGGTTTCGCGCGGCGATCGAGAAACTGGTTTCAGAATAAGTGAGAAGGATAAGGGGTCAGGAGAGCTTTCTAGAACTCCAAAGCGGTGTCCGACGGGGCAAGCCCCAATCGGACATGCGCGCACGTCATGCTTTAGCGCACCAATCCAATTGCGAAAGCTGGGCAAGAGAATGGGGGCAGGACAATGGTCATGGAATCTATTCTACTGCCCTGATTCTCCTGCCATAAGAAATTCGGTCGCACTTAGAGCACCAATCCGATTACGAAGCCTGGGCACAAGGCCAAGTTTCGCATCGATGCTTGCACCTCAGCGCGAACCAAATCCCACCGGCTTGCCCGGTGGATCGTTGGGTTTCTCGCTACACACACAAGAGCGTCATAGCCTTCAGAATCCCACCGGCTCGTCCGGTGGATCGTTCGGTTCCTCGCTAGTCAAGATCGCTCTCTAGCAAGAAACGGAAACATTTCCTGGGCAAGCCAGGAGCATTGGAAAGCCAGAAAGCCACGAAAGGCACATCGTTCTGAGATCGCGAGTTCTGAGCGACCGTTGGGCTTGCCCCAACGTGTCGCAATAGGATTGGTGTGCTAAGTTCGCTGGGCACGCTGTATAGAACTCCAAAGCGGTGTCCGACGGGGCAAGCCCCAATCGGACATGCGCGCACGTCATGCTTTAGCGCACCAAACTTATTGGGAAGACTGGGCTTTAAGTCCGCTTGAACATCTTGTCTAACTCTTGACGGCTAAAATGCAACGCTGTTGGACGACCATGTGGGCAATGATGTGTGTCTTGATAAGCGTAACGTTGTTCGAGCAATGAGGTAATCTCGTCGGGCGACAAGCGATCTCCTGCTTTAATAGCGGCTTTGCAAGCGATCAAGTGCAACAGCGAATCGACCAAATCGCGAGCTTCCGGTGTGGCACCGTCGGATTGTAATTTCTCGATCACTTGTCTTAAGATGTCCGATGGATTGATATTCGCGAGCATGGCCGGATAAGATGTGATCAGGATGCAATCACCACCAAAGGGTTCAACACCGATGCCTAATTGCTCCAGCGTATCTTTGTGTTCCAGTGTCAGTGCAGCTTCGGCGGCCGTTAACGTGACCGGCTCGGGAATCAATAGCCGCTGAGTCTCGAGATCTTTGGCCAGGACTTTCTCGCGAATCTGTTCGTATAAGATGCGTTCGTGTAGGGCATGCTGATCGATGACAACCATACCATGGTCGTCTTGCGTGATTAAATAACGATTGTGGATTTGGAAGCCCAAGTACGAGATGCTGGGCGGATGGCCATTGTCGATGCGTGTGCTGTCGCTAGAGCTTGATGGCTCGCTGCGCCAAGGATCGCTGGCGTTTTCGGTAGGCATTTGAGTGGCAGGCTGACGCAGGCTATCGGGCCGATCGAGCGTGGCAGGACCGCCGGGGAAAGGCCGGAAGCTGGGCGTTGCGCCAAATGGGTCGCGATAACCCAGAGAAGAAGGGGGGGCTGAGATAGCAGATGGTCCAGGCATGGTACTGGAAGCGGCATCCCCACGAGCCCACTGCAACAGTTCTCTTTCGTGGTTCTGAAACGCATGCGCGGCAGGGGCATGCATAGCTGGGATCGCTGCGGTCGAAACGCTCGGCTCCGTTGAAAGGCTGCCGGCCATTGACGCTTCCGCGTAAGCCGGATTACCGGCAGGTTGCACGCGGGCGGTGAGGTCAGTGCTTAAAAACTTGGTACGAACCGTCTGCAACAAGCTGCGATAAATAGCGCCACCGTCCAAGAAGCGAACTTCCGATTTAGTCGGATGCACGTTAACGTCGACTTGGTCTGGTGGAATATCGATGTTCAAGAAGCAGATCGGGAAACGACCTACCATCAGCAGACCGCGATACGCTTCACCCAACGCGTGTTGCAGCGAACGATCGCGAATGTAGCGGCCGTTCAAGAACAGGTATTGCATGCGGTTGTTGCTTCGGGAGACATTGGGACCTGCGACATAACCATGCAAGGCCACGCCTTCGTGTTCGCAGTGGACGGCGATCAACGAATCGCTGATTTCGGCTCCAAAGAAGTTGTGAATCCGTTCGCTCCAATTGGTTGTCACGGGCAGGTCTTGGAGCACGCGATTGCCGCTGTGCAGCGACATCTTTGTTTGCGGATTCGCTAAGGCGATGCGAGTAAAGGCCTCTAACGTATGTCCCATTTCGGTTTGAGCCGTCTTGAGAAACTTCCGGCGAACGGGCGTATTGAAGAACAGGTTGCGGACTTCCATGATAGTACCGACAGGGCAACCGCATGGAGCAGGCCCTTCGCGATCGCCGCCGCGTACGACCAGTTCCGCTCCTTCATCATTGGCGGAAGTCCGTGAACGAATCGTGAGATGGGAGACTTCAGCGATCGATGCTAATGCTTCACCACGAAAGCCTAACGTCTGGACGGAAAACAGAGCGTCTTCGGTGGGCAGTTTACTGGTGGCATGAGGGCTCACAGCTAACAACAGTTGGTCTGCCGCGATGCCTTTGCCGTTGTCGGCGATGCGTATCAATTCGATGCCGCCGCCATCGATGGTAACGTCTACTTGTGTGGCACCGGCATCGATACTGTTCTCCAGTAGTTCTTTCACGACGCTGGCAGGACGCTCGATGACCTCACCGGCGGCGATTTTGTTGATCAAGCTGTCAGGGAGCTGGCGGATCACGCTCATCGAGCAAACCATCCTTGTTAAAACTAAGTAGGAAATTCATTCTCTATCTTAGCGTGATTGCCAGGGATCAGCGAGTCTAAACAAAGCGAGTATCGGTCAGCCGTTCAAAAGCTTCGATGTAACGACTGCGAGTTGCCGCCACGATCGCCGGCGGCAATTGCGGTGGAGGGCTGTTGCGGTCCCAGTCGGAGCTCATCAAAAATTCTCGGACAAACTGCTTGTCCAACGAGGCCTGCGAATGCCCTGGTTGATAGCCATCAGCCAGCCAAAAACGCGAAGAATCGGGCGTCAGGACTTCATCGATCAGGATTATCTCGCCGTTGCACCAGCCAAATTCGAATTTGGTATCCGCGATCAAGATGCCTTTGGATTCAGCATACTCAGTCGCTTGGCAATAGACATCTAAAGTCAAATCCCTCAGCCGCTTGGCCACATCGCGGCCTAGATCATTTTCCATCCTTGCAAACGAAACGTTCTCGTCATGGCCGTCAGCGACTTTCGTGGCTGGCGTGAAAATGGGTTCGGACAGCTTGCTGCACTGTTGCAGGCCAGCCGGCAGATTGACACCGCAGACCGCTTGCGATTCCTGATACTCTCGCCAACCGGAACCCTCCAGGTAACCACGGACAACGCATTCAAATGGAATCACCTGCGCTTTGCGTACCAGCATGCTACGGCCGACAAGGGTTTGGGCGTCGGGTAAAGCAGCAACGGCTGCGGGTAGCTCCATCGTCAAAAAATGATGCGGTACCTTCAGCAAGTCAAACCAGAACTTGCTTAACTGCGTGAGCACGCGTCCTTTGTCCGGCACGCCGGGGCTGAGCACATAATCGAACGCACTGATGCGGTCGGTACTGACCACCAGCAGTTGTTCGCCCAAGTCGTAGCAGTCGCGGACTTTGCCGCTGTGTTTGGGGAAAGGTAACTGTGTTTGTGAAACGACCGACATGGCAGCGGCTTTAAATCGTCATGGAAGAGAAACCGCCATCGACCACAAAGTTTTGGCCAGTGACGAATGAACTGGCTGCGTGAGCCGCTAAGAACACGACGGCCCCGCTCAACTCTTCGGCTTGCCCAAATCTGGCCATCGGCGTGTGCGAGATGATCTGCGAGCCGCGTTGCGAAAGCGAACCGTCATCGTTGTATAACAGCTTGCGATTCTGGTCAGCGGGAAAGAACCCCGGCGAGATCGCGTTGACACGCACGCCTTTGGTTGCCCACTCGCGAGCCAAGAACTGGGTCAGATTGATCACGGCCGCTTTGGCTGCGGAATAAGCGACCACGCGTGAGAGTGGAATCATGCCCGACATCGATGCGATGTTGATAATGCTGCCGCGTTGACGTTGAACCATTCCTGCACCGAAAACTTGCGAGGGCAGCAATGCACCGCCGACTAGGTTCAGATCAAAGACATCTTGCCAAGCGCTGATGGGCAATTTACAAAAGTCAGAACCGGGTGGCAAAGTAGCTTCAGGTTTATTGCCCCCGGCGGCGTTGACCAGCACATCGACTGGCCCAAGCTTGCCTTCGATCGATCGACAAGCGGTCTCCAGTGAAGTCGCTTCCAAGGCATCAGCACTGGCAAACATGGCGGTGCCACCGATCGCTTCAATCGCTGCGACCCGTTTGCTGCCACGTTCTTCACTGCGTCCTACCACAGCCACGGCCGCCCCGGCGACCGCCAGCGCTTGAGCCATCGCTCCGCCAAGCTCCCCTGTGCCACCGATGACGACGGCAACAGAACCTCGAAGTGAGAAAGGTGAATCGCCGGTGGGGTTGGTTGAATCGCTCATAAATAATAGTAGATCCAGGGGACGCGTACGCCTGCGGCTGACGGTTAAACGAAGAAGGCTAGCAACTCACGGTGGCTGAAGGTTAAACGAGGAACGCGTACGCCTGCGGCTGACGGCTGATCTAGGAAGTCTAGCAACCTACTCTTCCATGACGTCCGCTTCACGAGCCTTCGCCAATTCGCTGACTTCTTCTTCGTACTTCTTGGTCAGCTCTTGGATTTCCTCTTTCGTGGCATCGCGATCGTCTTCACTGATCGTCTTTGCCTTTTCTTCTGTTTCAACCGCTTTGTTGGCATCACGGCGAATGGAGCGAATGCTAATCCGTGCTTCTTCGGCTAGTTCTTTGATTCGCGTGACCAGCTTCTTGCGGACATCGGTTGAAAGAGCTGGAATATTGATGCGGATGATACGACCGTCATTTTGTGGATTGAGTCCCAATTCACTAGCGACAATCGCTTTTTCAATTTCTTTGATCGTGCTGGGATCAAACGGGCGAATCACCAATTGGTTGGGCTCGGGGGCACCGACGGAGGCGAGTTGTTTAATTGGGCTTTGCGAGCCGTAGACGGTGACCTTGACAGAGTCCACCAAGCCTGGTGTGGCTCGCCCGGTGCGAATGCCCGACAAATTGTGCTTGAGGTGGCTTACAGCCTTCTCCATGCGTTCCTCAGCATCGACCAAAATTTCTTCGACTGTCATCGTGTGATTTCCTTCCTTATGATTTCGTTAGCTGGATGATTGCGGATTCTATGTTGGGTGCATCAAAGCTTAACCAACGTTAGTATAGCACTTACTTTTCACTATGAGGTGACGGGGTCGCCGGTCACTTTCGAACTGATTCGCGTTCCTACCATTTGACCGGTAACCGCTTTGACGATGTTGCCTTCCTTTTTGAAGTTGAACACGAGGATTGGCAAATCGTGAGTGCGGCATTGAGCGATGGCGGTGGAGTCCATCACTTTGAGATTCTTTTCGATCACGGTTTCGTACGACAATTCGCGATAAAGAACGGCATGAGGATTTTTTTCTGGGTCATCGCTGTAAACACCATCGACGCGAGTCGCCTTCAGTACGATGTCAGCATCTAATTCCAAGCCGCGATTGGCGGCAGCGGTATCGGTGGTGACGAAGGGGGCACCGGTTCCAGCCGCTAAGATAACGATGCGTCCTTTTTCAAGGTGGCTGATGGCACGACGGCGAATAAAAGGTTCCGAGACACCGTCCATCCGGATCGCGCTCATGACGCGCGTGGTGCAACCGATGGATTCAAGCGCATCTTGCATGGCCAACGCATTGATCACGGTCGCTAACATGCCCATGTAGTGAGCGGTCGCTTCTTGAATCGACTGACCGCCGCTGCCTTTGAACTGAGCACCTCGAAGAATGTTGCCGCCTCCGACGACGACCGCGATTTGGCAACCTAGCTCATGAGCCGATTTGATTTGACGAGCGATCGCCACGACCTCGTCCATATTGATTCCGCGTTGACCACTATGAGCGAGACTTTCGCCCGACAGCTTCAGGATAACGCGTTGAAATTGCGGAGATAACGCACCGGCTTCATTCATGTGTTGATACTACTTGTAAGGTCGACTGATTTCGATGACCAGAAAAAACGGCTAAACTCACTATCGATCTAGCCATTCTACTGGTTGAGGTTCCATTTCGTCAGCGACCGGAGATCCAGAATCCTTACGACCGCTACCTTCAAAACGGCTGATGACACGCACGCTCATGTCATGATCGCACTGGATCTGGCAACTTAAACGTACGCCACTAACGCCTCGTGCGGCGAGAATTTCTTGTTCAGCTTTGGTGATTTTCGACGGTTCGCCGTCCAGGAATTCGACGCGGCAGGTCGTGCAACGGGCTTTTCCGCCGCACGCATGCAGTTGATCGGTCCCGGCGTCTTCCCTCAGCGCCTTAACCAGTCGTTTTCCGGGGGATACTTCGAATTCTCCAACGTTTTCGACGATTAGCTTTGGCATATTTGATCCTAAAAATTGCTGACGGTGGTCCCACAAAGCGTTCCAATTGCAGTAAACTGCTGCCTTGGTTTTAACGACTTATTGCAGATCGCCAAGTCCATGGCGAGAAACAATTGGAGACTCCCTGGATGTCCAACAACCCCTACGATTCTTACGGCAACAGCTCGCCTGCGGCAATCCCGCCGACTTCTGGCCTGGGTGTTTTTCAACCCCTGCTAGAAGCCAGCGGATGGATCAAGTTAACTGGCTGGATTTTCATCGTAATTGGAGTGATCTATTGCCTGACCATCGTGGGGCTTATCTTTGGCTGGCTGCCCATCTGGATCGGAATCGTGCTGAAGCGAGCTGGGGAAAATCTGACGCAGGCCAAACAAAACAGTGACCCCAACTTGCTGTACGCGATCAACAAAGACCTAGGGCTCTATTTCACCATCATGGGCGTACTGCTATTGATTGGCATCATCTTGAATGTGGTGTTTTTCTTGATCATGCTAATGATCTCGGTGGTCGGGGCCGTCGGAGCAGCCGCTGCAGCCGGAGCATAACTTTGATGGCGAGCCGTCTACGCGTCCACTTGCCATTGACCTTGCGGCGTCTGTCTCTTCAAGCTGAAGGCTTATCACAATTGCTGCCGTGGCCGAATCGGCCGCGGTTTGCATCTGCAGTGATTCCCTTCAGGCCGTTGCCCAAAATTCTTCTGCCAATGCTCCCGGGGCTTCTCGCAGGGCAAGTCAGATATTCACATTGCGCATTAGCCGATAGCGTCGGTTCTCTCGGAAACCGTGAGCTATTGCTCAACGGCTAATTTGCCTAAATTTAAAAAATGATTTGCCCTGAGTGACGCAAGAGTTGTCTTGAAAATAGTTGATCATAGATCCTCTTTCGGTTCTCTGATCTCTAGCGGTGTGAATATGTTGAGGGAGAGGCCGCATGGAGCAAAGTGCGGGAGATTATGTGGCGGGCTCTGAATGTTTCTCCAGCGCGCCATAATGGATGAATGTCAGTACCGACAATCTCAGTCCCATCACTGAAGATCGCCTTGACGACGTTCATCGCCCCAAGAGCCTTGAAGCGACCGGTGACTAAATTGCGAAGCTCAACATCGCTAGCGTCAATATCGTCATGCCGATCCAGCTTGATAATCACCGCCAAGCCATCGACATTCAGTTCCGCCAGATGCAGCCACAGCTCATCACCCAGCTCAATCGCCTCCTCCCGAGCCCACGACTCCGGCCGCAGCAGTTCGACTTCAACGCGATTGCCAGTCCTCTGAAACAGGCTGTGTCCCCTGAAGCTTCTATTCGATGCGACTGGTCGAATTGAGGCGACAAACTTAGTCAGATCGGACAGTTAATCCCAAAATCAGTCGTGATGATCTCTCCCGCTAGTGTGTACCACACTGTCGAGAAGGCAAATCTTGACCGTTGAATTCCACTCGCGGTTGTTTCCATTCCTCCAATAGCAACGACCACTCGAAAACAAGGTCCAAAACCGATGTCACGCGACTGACTAATCAATGCTTTTGAAATGACTTCGTAGTCGGTATTTGGCGGAACGGATATGTTGCCAGAATCGAGTTCGAGAAGCCCTTTCGCATCCGTTTCAACCACTCTCCGAATGTCTTCACGGATTTTCGTATTTGGCATCCAAGCGTCAATCTCGGAAAGGTAGTCTGTCGTCGTACTCATTAATGAAGTCCTCCTCGGACAAATTTATCAAAAATCAGGACACCGTTTTCGTCTATATATCCTAGCAGGCGTTGTGCACTGCCACCAATTTTCAATTCGTGGGTGTACTTACCGACGGGAATAGCGAAAATCTTGATCCCGGATTCACCTGTTGGACCAACGACGCCCTTCTGAAGAGCAGCCACGAACTTGTTGAAGTCTGCTTTGCCGACCAACCCCTGCAATTCGTTGAAGAGGTCGTGTTTGATCCATGCGTGATTGAAAATTTGCCCCCTCGCTGCAGAACCGATTCCAGGATTCAAGTATCCACCCTTTGGGGCGTTGACTCGAGGAGGATTCTTCCCGGCGGACAACCCATCCTCAATAATACCTAGCGGCTTGGGTTTTGTCGCTCCCTGCTTGGCAAGATTACCTAGAGCGTTGCCTACCTTGGGACCGGGGATGAACAGGCCGGCTATGAATCCAAACCAACCGCCCCAGAAAGAACCAGCACCATTCGGATTGTTGGACGCCGTTGTAGCCCGTAAGGCTTCCCATCAAATCCCGTGTGGTCGATCCCGTGGGCGCCACTTTGTCATCGACCTCTGCCGCGAATTCGAGCCCATCATCTACCAAGTCACCTGAATGCCCATCGGCGAACTTCGCGACTCCCAGCACCGCATCGTTAAGAGTGGGAGGATCGGGAAAATCATGCTTGTGGAATCCAACTTGGAATTCCCCCGCCTACAAATGGTACCACCTCAAAATGGCTGGGGCACAGCGCGAAGCGACACGCGAAACTCGGTTGATAGGTTTACACCGCCAGAGATGGGAGTGACGCAAGAGTTGTCTTGAAAACAGTTGATCACAGATTCTCTTGCGGTTCTCTGATCTCTAGCGGTGTGAATATGTTAATGGAGAGGGCCGCATAGGGACACAGTACGGGAGATTATGTGGGGGGCTCTGAATGTTTCTCCAGCGCTCCAGAATGGGTGAATTTCGGTACCAACAATCTCGGTCCCATCACTGAAGATCGCCGTGACGACATTCATCGCCCCAAGCGTCTTGAAGCGACCCGTGACTAGATTGCCAAGCCATATGCGGGAACCTGGAGTGAGCGCCGATCAGAGCGAAAGACGGACGCAATTTGCGCGTTCCGATAATGAGTATGCTTGCGTGAGCGGGCACCAATAATCAAACGCTTTCAGCGTAGTGGGTAAACTCGATCGCTCGTAAAGAGCTCTGACCGTACTGCGGCAGATTTCTCCTGGCGGGATTCCACTTGACGAGCGTCCACCAGCACGCCTCCACTGACGACTGCCGAAACAGACCGACGTTGGAACTTTTTCGTAGCCACAATCGAATCAATGGTGCCCAGCGGCTGTCTTGCGGACTCCGTGTTGTCCCAAGTCGCTAGTGTCATGAACGCTTTTTCCGGGTCAGACTGGGCATTGCGGCGAATCATTTCCAGGACCACGGACAAATCCAAGATATGCCGCAACCGTCCATAGAACGCATATCGCTGCTGTAGGTCACCGAAGTTGTCAGTAAAGCTTTTCGCAAACTCGTCGGCCGCAGGATCGCGATCCGCTTGCGCAAATCGCTGGCCGTTGGCCTGCATCCATTCGGCTTGAGATTGGACACAAACCGTGGATCGATCCAAAGCGTAATCCAAACATCCCAGCGCGGAGGCATCGAGCTGTGCAATAGGCTGCTGTGCTAATGCAAACCACCAACGGACCATCGTACTGTTCTTGTTCGCGGATAACTTCGACATGGCTTGCCAATAGGTTGTCACGCCATGGTCTTCTCCGGCCAACTCTAATCCGACTCGCTTCATGTGCTCGTCGGCTACCAGCAATGCAACGCCGGTGGAACAGCCGTCAGGCAGATTGATCAAGCTTAACTTTTGAGGGCCGACCGCTGCTCCCAGTTGCTGCGCGAACACGTCTGGCTTGGTTTGCAGCAGCTTCATCGATTCTGGCTTCGAAATCAATTCGCTAGCTCGAGCTAAGCCCTCTTGCGCTGGATCGATGGTGCAGCCGAAAGGTCGTCCTGTGCTGAAAATAGTGGGTGCAATCGTCAGCAAGTCTTCTAATAAAATCGGCGGTAGATGCGTCGCATGGCTGACCAGTTCGCCTTGCTCGTTTAGCTCGAATCCACCCGCTGGACCGCCGAGGTACCATTGTCGCTGCGCGGCATCCCAATGTAGATAGTCGATGCGCGATAGCCCACCCAGAAGAAGTCCGGCAGGCTGCTTGAGTTGAGCTTGCAAGCGAGCATTACCAAGCATGCGGTCGATCTCGTTGAGTGAAATCCAACGCAGCTCCACGGGTTCTTGCAGTTCTCCCAGCGTTTGCGCAAGTTTGGCAGCCGTCGTTGCGTGCGGTGAGAAACGTTTGGCCGCCTCCGCATCCGCCGAACGTCGATGCATCATGCCTTGGGCGTCGACCCACACACCACTTGGGAATTGATTGATCGTGTCATCGGTGTCCCAATCGCCGGGGATGGTATTTTGAATCAAGTCCATCAACGTCTGGAAGTCGGCCATCGCGCCACCACCTGCGGCTTGTGCACCAGGATTCGAATTGGTGGAGCTTGTGAGCGTGTTTTGCAAATCTGCTGCAACGTTGGCCGATGATTGGCCGAAAACCCTAGGCGGGGCAAGCAAACTGCAAAGAGTGAGAAGTGCTACTGCCAGCCGAATCGAACATTGCGAAAGAAAATCGGACATGATCTACGCCTGATAAGAGTTCTCGAATCGTTGGTCGCTTCGCCAAGCTTTGTCATCTGCAACTTAGTATCGCAAACGCAAGCCGAGGTTTCGGAAGCAACTTCCAAGTCCTCGATTATAGCGAATTGACTTGGCGAGAAATCGCTCGGGGGCGTTTTTGGTGAAATTGTATCGGCAGATTGAGGCAGGCTTGGTTGGCTGGCAGCAGGAATTTGCAGATCAACCCAGACCAAATGATGGTCGCTGAAGTCCAGTAATTCTTGGAAATCCTTCGGTAAATCCGATGCCTTTGGCCAGAATACGCCGCTGTCACTTGCCTCCAGAGTGCGACTTGCAATGACGTAATCGATGCGCAAGTTACCCACGGAGCGATCATTGAAGTCTCCTGTGTCGTACTTTGGGTTGCCAGTGTGCGATGGGTTCTTTCCTCCTTGCAATTCCGCCGCTTCGACAGCCCCAAGACTTTCCGGCGCGTACGTTGAATTCACCGACGGTGATTCCAGCAACAAGCGAATGCCTTCATGTATGCCATCACCGTCGTTGGGATCGGCATTCAAATCTCCGGCAATCACGAAATGGCTTCCCGCTGGCAGCCCCCCCCGCACTCCAAGGTCGTCGACAATGTAATTGCTGTCGAATTCCGGACAGGCGTAATCGCGAAACAAGCGAATCTCGTCATGGTTACGCTTACCATTGCGATCTTCGGGGCCATCGAACACCGGCGGCGTGGGGTGCAGAACCAGAAAATGCACCGAAGTGCCCCCGATTAGAATTGGCACATCGAAATGGCTTTTTGAACTGAGCCGCAATTGCTCCCAGATCCCTGCTGGATAAAACGGTTCTCCGTCGGGCTTGATCGGCACCAGCGCTCCCGGCATTTGGCTCCAACGAAACATCTGAAACGTGCGTATGTTCGCGACGTCGATAGGATACCGACTGATGACCAACATCCCATATTGGCCTGGATGAGTTCCAAAGCCCCACGCATCGTTGGGCGTACCGATTTGGCCGTTGCCATCCAAGTCTAACCCAGAGTCAACGCCTGTGTTGACCGAAGAAGAGTAGTGGTATGTCCAGGGTTGCAGTTTGCTGTCCTGCGAGAGATGATGATTGAGATAGTTATTCAGAAAAAGTTCGGCTGATTTACCACCGTCGTAATCAAACTCGTTAAGCAAAATCACATCGGGATTCACCGTGTGAATGATCGTCGCTATCGCAGTTGCATGCTGGCTGCCCGCTTCGAGTTCCGCAGCCAATTCGCCAGTGGCGTTTCTGAAAAGAGAAGCGTTGAAGGTCGCGAAGCGAATTGCATCACGACCAGTTTGTGGAACTTGCCAAGATTCCATTGCAGTCGTCTCCGCCCTACTGGCTGAGGCCAAGAATAAAGTGGAAACAACGACCATGATTCGCAGCATGTGAAGCCTACTCCGCTGAGTGTCCTTGGGCATATTCGCTTACGTCGACGTTTCCATCCAAGCTGGCGAGAAATGCAACCAGGTCGCGCAATTCACGAGGAGTCATCGACTTCATAAGATCGCTGGGCATCGAAGACAAGCCTTCTTTTTGACCGACGACTTCATCTTGGTCGACTTTGATGATCATCCCATTGGCGTCCATCAACTCCAAGTAGTCGTCGTTTTCTGATCGAAGGATGCCAGAGTAAATCTTCCCTTCTTCAGTTTGCACGATGATGGTCTTAAAATTTTCCGCAATTTTGGCATTGGGAGCGACGACGGATTCAAGTAGATATCGCGTGTCTTTCTCTTTACCAATTTTGCTTAAGATGGGTCCGACTTCTCCGCCCACATCGTTGATCTTGTGGCAGCGCAAGCAGGACAAGCTGGTCTTTTCAAAGAACACTTTCTTACCGGCTTTGGCATCGCCGCCCAGTTCGCTGTCGGCATAGAAGGCGACAGGGTCGGATTCTTGTAAAGCGGCAACATTGTCCGTCAGTTGGCGGACCTTGTCGCGAAGGGGGCCGCGGCGAATGCTGGCTGCGGCTTCCAAGACGTTAAGTCGCACTTCGCGGGGCAGTTTGTCGGCGGCGTAGTCCTCCAAGCCTTTTTCGATCAGTCCGCGGGCTTCGTCGAGTCGGATTTTGGCGAGTGTGTCCCAGGCGTTTTGTCGCTCAAACATCACTTCGCTGTTGATCGCTTTGGCGAGCAGTGGCACAGAGCGGGCTGGTTCCGCGGTCGCCAGTTGCCGGACCGCTTCAATCCGCAGATTCGGGTCTTCGGTAGAGACCAGCTTGTCAATAAGTTCAGCCGCATCGCTAACGTTCGATTTGAGCAAACCTCGCAAGGCGATGACTCGCATTTCCGTTGAAGCGGTCGCATCGTCGAGAATGGAGCGGAAGCGAGCTTCTACCGATTTGAAGCCGTATCCGGAAGCGACCGTCAAGATAGCTTCGCTGACTTTGGGAGATGCGGTTGCTAGCTGATCAAACTTCGATTCGGTAGCTTGTATTGCTGGGTCAGCCGAACGATCGGGCAGTGGATCAAATCGATTCATGACCCAATCGGTGACACCCGGTGTTGACCATTTGCCCAGCATATTGATGGCTTCAACAAGGGCTACTTCAGGCAAATCCGTTCGAGCGGCAATCGATACGATGCGATCGGCAGCTTCTTGACTGCCCAAGCGATAGTTCGCATTCAAGACTCGTCGTACCAACGCTGCATCGGCATTGGCAGCAAGCTCCAGTGTCGCCAAGCGAGGCATGTGACGTCGCAACATCTCATGGTCGTGGATGGCGCGGGCCGCTTCCAGTACCACGCGTGGCGATGCATCGTTCAAGAAGTTCAACACCCGAGCATCATGGCGTTTGCGCAGTGCAACGACTGCCGCCAGCCGGACGTATTCCGAGTCATGCTGAGTCAAGTTCGCGACACGCAACAAATCGGATTGTCCAGCGAGAGCCATAATGCCTGCGTGACGGACGATTGGGTCGTTATCCGCATTTGCATTAAGCAACATGCACACGACGTCGACACAATCTGTCAAGCCAAGTCGACCGGCAGCCAAGGCGGCTGCCACCGCGACGCGTGGAGCTTGGCTGGCGATCGCCGCGTTGATCGTTGGTCCAATGGTGCGGTCCCTTGACTCGGCCAGCGAGTTCAAAGCAGCAACGGCAACTTCCGCATCGCTGTCAGCGGTTAGCTTCAGCAAAATATCCTTGATTGTTTCTGGGTAAGCTTCCTTGCGAGCGATCTGCCATAGTCCCCAAACCGCGTGCAGACGTGCAAGCTGACTCGCATCTTGGGCTTGAGCAATATTAATAAGCTCCTTTTCTGCATAACGCGTCGCAAGTTCGAATTGAGCTTCCATACGCAGACGACGATCGGCATGAGATAGTAAGTCGACGAGTGCATCAGAGCCAAGTTGCGTGAAGTCCGTAGCCAGCAGTCGCCGAACTTCGGACGCTTGTTCGCTGGCTGCATACTCCGCATTATAGAACCGATAGATGCGCCCTTTGCCTTCACCGTTCCAGCCGTTGACCCAGTCGGACACATACAACGAACCGTCGGGGCCATAGTCGACGTCGGTGGCCAGCATCGTCCAGATCGGTTGGCTGTCCTCTTTGATCTTAAAGAACGCTCCATCGGCTTCGTTGCGAATCAGGCGGATACCGCTATTGGAAGGCTGCCCACGGAAGTCGACCAGCAAGAATGCATCGCGGAATTCATCGGTCATACCTGTGCCGGGGTCAAAGGTCAGTCCGCTGGGGCCATCGGCAAAATTGGCAATAGGCGGAACAATGTACGCAGGAGTTACGTCTTTGTTATATGGATACCATATCTGTTCGCGATTGAAGGGGCCGCGGTCGGTGAGATACTGATAAATCATGCGCCAGCCGGAATCGCCACCGGGAACGACATACACCCAGCGTGCCTTATCGCCGCTGTCGCTGTTGTTATCGCCAGTGAACAAGTTACCGTAGTTGTCGAACGCAAGTTCTTGTGGATTACGAAGGCCTGTCGCAACGACTTCGAGATTGCTGCCATCCAGTTCGCAACGGAAGACCGCTCCGCTTTCTGGGTCAGCCAATGTTCCGTTGGGTGTCTCAATGTGGTAGCCACGATCGCCGATCGAAAAGTAAAGCCTTCCATCGGGGCCAAGGATCAATCCATGCATGTCGTGTCCACGGAAGGCAACGCGGACGCCGTAACCATAGGACATTGATTCGCGTCGATCAGAGACTCCGTCACCATCTTCGTCGGTTAACTGCCACAGATTCGGAATGTTGGTGTAGTACGCTGTGTTGCCTCGCACCAAAACGCCAGCCCCCGTGCCCTCTTCCAATTGATTGAATCGGGAAGCAAACACCACCGACTCATCGGCCTTGCCATCTTGGTCTTTGTCGATCAACACGCGAATGCGATCATCGTACTTCATAAAGTTGTTCGCACCGTTGCCCAACAATCGCTTGTGGTATTCGATGCGGTCCGAAACGGTTCGAGCCGCCAGATCTGCATGCAGCCAAGTTTCGTCGTGTCCTCGATTGTCGGTGACACCATTGTTCTGTCGAAAAGTTTCGCAAACGAAAACGCGACCGCGGTTATCGATATAAAACGATACAGGATTCGCGACGTCGGGTTCCGCCGCGAAGACATCACATTGGATGTCCGCAGGCTTTTTGAAAGTGCTGATTTGATCTACAGCATCGCGCGAGGCCGGGGAGACCACTGGTTCCTGAGGCAATGGGTGCTGAGCGACAGGTTCAACGGCCGGCAGATTCGACGACCATGCGATCGTTAACGCCAACCCTGTTGCGGTGGCACGGCGACCAAACAGCCAGTTGCGGGCAGAATTCAAACAGAATCTCATTGAAATATTGGGAGTGAGGGAATGCGGAGGGTATGAAGGCCTGCTGTATTTGCCTTGGTTTTCACAGTTCAGTGTAGTTTGTAACCGAGTAAACGCCAATCGCTTTCACCGCTCACCGCCACCTCTACCAGATTGAGGCTTTCTGACGCATTGGACGGGCGAGCCATGCCAGTTTGCAAGGACTTTTGGGATTTCCGTAGTGACTTTCCTGGCTTTTTGGCTAAAACGGTAAGCATTCCTGGTCCGCTGGAGCATATGCATTGATCGTTTGCACGCAGACCCTTCATCCACCTCCGACGCCCGAGTAGGTCACAACGGCTTCATTGAGGAAACCAATATGCAACTGCCGGTTCTTTCTACCACAGATCCATCAACCCAAGGCGTTACCGACAAAGGTAACATCGTTTCTCGTTATCTGGATAACTTGGGATGTTCCACCAACAAGCAACCTCGCAACGAAATGCTGCGAGATGGACGCTTGCCCACCGGGCCGGTAACCAATCAATGGTTGCCGATGAGCATGAAGGAAGCGAAGCAAAGAGGTTGGGACGAAGTCGACATTGTGCTGGTCACTGGCGATGCCTACATCGATCATCCCAGTTTTGCGATGGCGATCTTGGGACGTGTGCTAGAGGCTGCGGGTTATCGCGTCGGAATTGTGTCGCAGCCGAACTGGCATAATTGCGACGCTTGGAAAACCTTTGGTCGGCCACGTTTGTTCTTTGCCATCAGCGCCGGCAATATGGACTCGATGATCAATCACTATACTGCCAATCGCAAGGTGCGTAACGACGACGCATACTCACCTGGTGGCAAGATTGGACTGCGGCCAGACCGCGCGACGTTAGCTTATTGCCAACGCGCACGCGAAGCGTTCAAAGGCGTACCGGTAATCGCTGGCGGCGTGGAAGCTTCGCTGCGACGATTAGCACATTACGACTACTGGTCCGACAAAGTGCGCAAAAGCATTCTGCTGGACAGTAAAGCGGACCTAGTCGGCTTCGGAATGGGTGAAAATGCAATCGTTGAGATTGCGCGTCGCTTGGAAGCTGGCGAGACCGTGAAGGACTTGCGCGATATGCGAGGCGTGGCGTATGCACTGGGGGCGTCCGAGACGCCGCCGGAGGATGTCATTGAGTTGCCCAGCTATGAAGATGTTGTCGCCGACAAGCTTGCTTTTGCAGAAGCCACTCGGGTCATCCATCACGAGACCAACCCGCTGAACGCTCGACGGCTGATGCAACGTCACGGAACGCAAGTCATCGTCTGCAATGCGCCTCAGCTACCTATCAGCGAAGAGGCGATGGATCGGATCTACGCATTGCCGTACACACGACGGCCGCATCCGAGTTATACCGAACCCATTCCAGCGTATAACATGATTCGTAACTCTGTGACGATTATGCGAGGTTGTTTTGGTGGTTGTACATTCTGTTCGATTACAGCTCACCAAGGCCGCATCATACAATCGCGCAGCAAGCAATCAGTGCTCAATGAGCTGAACAATATGACCAAGGACCCGGACTTCAAGGGTACCGTCAGCGATATTGGTGGGCCGACCGCCAACATGTATCAAATGCGTTGCACCAAGCCTGAAGTCGAAGCGGTCTGTCGTCGTCAATCTTGTGTGCATCCAAAGATCTGCAAGTTGCTGGGCACCGACCACGGCCCAGTTATCGAACTGATGAAGCAGTCGCGAGAACAACCTGGAATTAAAAAGGTGTTGGTCGCCAGCGGCATTCGGATGGACCTCGCTCGACGAAGCCCTGAATACATCGCGGAACTCACGGCGCACCATGTCGGCGGCCATTTGAAAGTGGCTCCAGAGCATGTTGATCCAGATGTCTTGATGAAGATGCGAAAACCGTCCAATGATGACTTTGAATTCTTCACCGAGCAATTCAAGTCGGAAAGCAAGAAAGCTGGTAAGAAACAGTTCTTGATCCCTTACTACATCGCGTCGCATCCAGGTAGCGACGTCGATTCGATGATTGAGCTGGCGTTGTTCTTGAAGCGAAATGGATACAAGCCAGATCAAGTCCAAGACTTTATTCCGGCTCCGCTAGACGTCGCGACTTGCATGTACTACACCGGTATCGACCCTTTTACCAAGAAGCCGGTCTTTATTGCTAAGAACATGCGAGATCGCAAGATGCAGCGAGCTTTGATGCAGTTTTTCAAACCGGAGAATTACTTCGAGGTTCGCGAAGCGTTGCTATCGGTCGGACGTGGCGATTTGATCGGCGATGGCTGCGATAGCTTGATCCCTTCCAAGCCGCCGAAAGAAGCGTTGCAACGCCGACGCCAGGATGCCAACGATCGATTCAAAGGCAATTACGTGCATCAAATTCCTAAGCCAGATGCACAGCCTAAATCCCGAGCTCAACGGGACAACGCGCCCGGAGTGGGCTATCGCCCGCGTCGTCGCAAGTGATTGAGGATCGCAAATCTTTTGTAACTAGCCGCTTACTCCGCATACTCGTTTAACCGTTAGCCGTAGGCGTACGAGTCTACATGCGTCTTAGGAACTCGATCGCTTGTTTACATGCGAACGTAGGATCAGCGTGGCCTTGACCATCGACGGTATAAGGAATCCGCTCGCGGGAGTCCTCCAGTGTGCCCACGATTTGAGGCAGATCGACGATACCCTGGCCCAATGGAACGCGTGTGCCTTGCCCGACGCGAGATCGATCGGGCACGGTGTCGTTGGCATAAACCAACCGCACTTGGTTCACGCACTGCGCTAGGTCTTCGGTCGTGAATCCAGCGGCGATCAAGTTTGCGGGATTGAGTGCGATGAAGACCGAGTCCTCGGGCAACGTCTTGAGGAAATTGCTGAGCGTCAAGAGCGATTGAGCGCCTGTTTCGCAGGCCAGGAAGCAACCATAATGGTACGAGTGTTTGCCGATGTCCGTCAGCACCTCACGCAAAACTGCATTATCTTCCTCATCTGGCTTAATCGTTCCAACCGAGTTAACCAGCACATTGCAGCCCAGCTCGACGGCCATCTTCATCGCGTCCTTGGTGGCTGATACGCGACGGTCTAGTTCTTCTACGCTGTCGTAGCCGCGACGAGTTGCAAAACGCACCGATTTAATCGTCAAATCTAGATCACTCAACATTTTCCGCAATTGACGCACGGCGCTGGTCGACATATCCGAAGGCCGGATGTCGTTTCTGGCGTCGATTTCAATTCCGTCGACGTGCATCGAAGCGGCCGTTTGTAATGCTTGTTTGAAAGTTTGCTTGAGCCCCGCAATTGCGATCGATATCGATGTACCACTCACTGAAGTTCTCTTTGTTCGTATAATTCCAGCCAAGCGATAACTTAAGGGCAACTATGATTCGATGCTGCCAAATTGCTGATTGCAACGTTCATCGCTTTCTTCGAAGCGTCATTCTAACGTGCCTTGGCCTAGCGTCCATTGTCATTAACCATTTGGCATTCGCGGAAGATTCGCCGATAGCAGCGCAGCCCGCGGCGGTCCCAGCGGTGGAATCGCTTGCTGCCACGTCGCCGGTAGTCGGTGATGTTTCGCAGGTTGCGATTGTTCATTCCAGTAACTTTGGCCCCGACGAAGACGCCAACGGCGATGGTTGGCCGGATGCTTGGCGCCGCATCTTTGATCGTGAGCATCCGAAATATATCGCGATTCGTACAGAGAATCGCAATCAATTGGAGCTAGAGGAGCTTCAACAGACGCGGCGTTCGCTGGCGCAATGGATGCTAGCCTTCGACCAGGGACGTCGTCCTGGCGATGTAGTGCCAGAGCAGATTCCAGCGCGACTGGATAAGCTGCTTGAAATGACCATCATGGACCGCTGTTTGCAAGTTCGGATGAATGGCGGCGCAGCCGCAATTGAAAGCGCTGAATTCCCAATTGACCGCCGTTTTCGCTATCGAGTGACAGCAGAAATGAAGTGTGTCGAGCTCAATGATTTTCAGGCCCAGTTGAGCCTAGTTGGCTTGGACGCCAAAAAGAACGAGGCAGTGTTGAGTAGTTCGGTCAAGCTGACGGGGACACGCGATTGGACGACCGTCCATCTGCCGAATATCGCAATTCCCGACGAGCGTATGCAGACTGCTAAACTTCGATTGGAAATCAATCCTTCCAGTTTCAAAGCATTGAACGGCACGTTGATGTTTGACTCGGTTCGTGTCGAGCGTCGACCAAAGCTTTCCGTGGTCATCGATCCGCCGACTCAGATTGTGCGAGCTGGCAGCAGCGTTTTTGCGCAGTGCGAAGTGACCGGTCTGGATAGCCCTGACTCCAAAGTACAATTCGTCATACGCGACGTTGACCGCCAGGTAACTTATAAAACCGAAAGCGCGGTTTTAACTAAGAAACATGCTAACGAACTTGAGTCTGCTTCGTCAGGCGGTGCGGCGCGTTTTATCGGTACCTGTAGGCAAGAGTTGCTGTTCCAAGAGCCCGGATTTTTTGAACTGGTAGTCAGTCTAGATGAGTCTCGCAAACAGGACTTCCAGCAGACACTTTCCATCGCGGTGTTGCCAAAAGATGAGCTGGTGGTCGCTGGCCATAATCCACGCTTTGGCATCAGTGTTGAAAATGCAGGCCGCGATCTAAAATGGCGTGACGCGATCCGTATTGCCAATGAACTGTCGGTCGGTAACCTTAAGGTTCCAGTCTGGCTGGACACCAGCACAAGCGAAGAATTGACGCAACTGGCCTGGGCCTTGGATATGATGAACAGCCAGCAGATCCATCCGATTGCTGTGTTAGATAAACCACCAGCAACGCAAATGGGGAGATTTCCTGGCGACAGCGGTTCGTCGCTAGTCAATGCCTTGGATATGCCCGCTGTGTGGCAGCCGATGCTGGACCCTATCCTGCAACGAATCACTTTGCACGTGCAAGATTTCCAATTGGGCTGGGACACCGACATCAGTCCGTTGCATGACAGCAAACTGCCCTCGATCTTGCAGAGCTTTCGTACGAAACTTAACTCGTACGAACCGGAAGCCAAAGTCATATTGGCTTGCAATATTACTGCCAAAGATGTGAGCAAAGAGTCCAAGTTTATCAACCGCTATCAACTGTTCGCTCAGCCTGGTCTAACGGGTGCCGAAATCGAGAACTACAGTCTCGCTTTGGAAAAGGTAGTTGCCACACGCTGGCTTTCTTTGGCGGCCTTGGACGATTCGAAGTACAGTCGTGAGTCGGTGCTGCTGGACCTGACGCAGCAAATGCTTGCCGTAACCAAGTCGAAGTTTCCGATTGGTTTCTTTACTCGCACTCGTTCAAAAGCCATCTTTGATGAGCAAGGCCGACCAGGCTCGCTGTACTTACCCATTCGAAATTTGTCTAACTGGCTACGCGAGACAACCGCTCATGAGAACATCCAGATCTCTCCGAGTCAGACGGCCGTTTTGTTAGACCAAGGAACACGAAGCGATCTTCTATTGCTGCCGGGCGAGGGTCCTTATAAACCGACTCGTTTTTGGCTAGGAAGAGACTTGCAGGCTGTGGATATTTGGGGGCGACGTTTTGAGTTGGCTGTGGACCCGAACGTGACAGGCAAGCCAATCATTCTCCCAGATAATGCGTGGCCGATCCTGATCCGAGATGTGAGTGAAAGTCTGATTCGCTGGCAGTCTGCAGTCGAGCTGGCCTTCGAGGATCTTGTCATGACAACGACCTCTACCGTCAAACTGGAAGTGGAAGTCAATAACCCTGGAAGCGTGAGAGCTATGGGCAGTGTGCGCTTGCTGGCCCCTCAGCTATTGCGAGAACAAGAGGTGGATCTACGCGTGGATGTCGGTCCGCTAGAAAAGAAAACCTTTGGTGCTGATATTCTTATGCGATCGGATGTCGCGGAAGGGGAAACACCGGTTCGTTTGTTTGTGCAAATGGACTCCGATGCGGATCTTGTATTCGAACTGGAGCGGTCCGTTCACGTGGGCTTGCCTGGCATTCGAATTTCATCCAAGTCCATGTTTACGGCATTGGACGATCTGATTATCGATGTGACATTAGAAAATCAAACCGGCAAGCCAACGTCATTTGACATGATGCTGTTCCTGCCCGGACGCCCTCGCGAAAGAGCTCAGATGATCCGTGTGAAGGATACTCAAGTTCGCCGTATCGTCGTTCCGAAGGCGGCCGATCTGCGCGGGCAGACACTGCGACTGGGGTGCGAAGAAGTTGGCACCGGTCGAACAATTAATCATCTGATCCGAATCGAATTCTAGTTTGTGACCAATGAAGTAATCGCTTCATGCATCGATACCACTTCCTGGGTCGATCATTGTGCCAAAAGCGGGCCGGGCGGCATGTTCAAAAAGAAGCGAACGGACTCGACTAAAGCGTTGGTGTTCTCTTTCCAAAGCACTTCCGTCGTCGTTTTGTGACGCAGGTCTTTGATTTGACAAGCGCCGCGTGCAAGTTCATCCGAGCCCGCAATCAACGCGATGGGAAACGCTCGCGAGTCTGCATACTTCAGTTGCTGGCCAAGCTTCTTGGGTTCAGGATAAAGTTCGACGTTAAAACCTGCCGCTCGCAAGATTGTGGCCAGTGTCAGATAGTCGGCTAGTCTATCAGGATCAAAGTAAGCAATAAATACCGTCTGGTTTTGCATCTGATCGCTCAAGACGCCCAATTGCTCGATGGCTGCAAGCAATCGATCCAGACCTAAGGAACCACCTATCCCAGGCAGATGCTGTTTGGTGTACATACCCGCTAAATTATCGTAGCGTCCGCCACTGCAGACACTGCCGATGGATGGCAAATCGCTGAGAACTGTTTCAAAGACAATGCCGGTGTAGTAGTCCAAACCGCGAGCGATGCGAGTATCGATCACAATACTTGCCGCGCTGTCTTGATCGGCCGTCACCGCGCCTACGATCGCTCGCAAACGTTCAATGCCTGCAGCGGCTTCCGCTTGTGAACCCAGTTCGCGTTGCAAGCGATCCAGTATCTCTTCGTTGCTGCCTTTTGCTTTGGCCAACGTCAGTACCGAATCAATCTGAGTCGGTTGCAAGTTTGCTTGTTGACTGAGTTCTTCAACGACTACTGCTTCTCCTAGCTTCTCATACTTATCGAGCGCCCTTAAGACCGCAGTCGACTTGTCCACCGCCCCAATGCTTTGCAGCAAGCCCGCTAGCACTTGACGACTGTTGATTCGGATTTGAAACGCGGGTAAGCCCAACGCCAGCAGCAGGTCGCGTGCAACACAGATCGTTTCGATATCGGACACGACACTTTGAGTGCCAATGGTATCGAAGTCACACTGCGTGAACTCGCGATAACGTCCCGCTTGTGTGTTTTCACCGCGCCAAACAGGAGCAATTTGATAACGCTTGAACGGAAAGCCGATGGTGGCCGCATGCTGGGCAACAAATCTTGCCAAAGGTACCGTCAAATCAAAGCGCAGCCCGACATGGCGATCACCATGTTCAAAGTGATACATCTGGCGATCGGTTTCGTCGGACCCCTTGCCGGTAAGGATCTCAAAGTATTCTAGGGCTGGCGTATCGATCGGTACAAAACCGTAACTGCGATAAACCCGGCGAGCCGTCTCCATCATCCACTCGCGACGAGTCATTACCGGTGGAAGATAATCGCGGAAGCCTTTAAGAGTGCGGGGTTGGATCAATGCGTTGGACATGTATCAATTGCAAAGCGGGACAAGCAAAATAAGAGGGCTGCCCTAAAGCGAGCCAACGGAGGTTATTTGAAGCCACATCCCCCCGATGGAAAAGGGGGCAACTGGAAAAGTAACCCGTCGGTTTTTGAGTTAAGCAGCCGCAATTGGACCTTGCTGTACCGCTAGATCACCGCTGTACCGCTAGATCACCAGTGCTCGCATCGATGGATGCACCCGCGGCTTCACTTCATGCTCGGCAGCAATGCTAATTTCCATGGTTACCGACCACTTACCGTCGCAATCTCCGCGAACCCACCAATGCGGCATGACGCACACAGACTGATGGACCGTTTCAAATCCTGACTCGCTCTGGCTGACGGTTCCGATCGGAAAAGCCCACAACGATGTTGGGCGGTTGATTGCGATCTGCACCGATACGCCCAGCCACTGGTCGATCAAACCAAGATGCTGCGTGTCATGCAGGTCCAAGCGGTTACCGAAATGGCCTAAATTCGCTCCGATATAGTCGAAGAAAAATCGATCACCTGCTCCGGCAGGCAAGCCAGCCCAGTTCCATTCCGATGCAAAATGCAAGTCCTCGTTTTGCGGCAGGCCTTCCAATTGATACGTGACCTGCATCGTGTCACTGCCGGCGGCCATCATCAGCGATTTGGTAATGGTCAGCGGAATGCCCCACGCATTTCCATCGCGTTTCATGACCAATTGGATATGCCGCGGCGCGCGTCGAATCTTCGCTTCATAAGGGCTGCTGGCGAAGTCACCACGTTCTACAGCCCGACATTCAGCCACGGCGTCCAAGGTGATTTCATTGTCCCAGAAATGATCGATCAAGCTCTTTCTAGGTGAGGTGTCATACTGCAAGAGTTTGTTCAAGCCATCTTGTTTAAAGACCACTCGATCGTGAATACTAGCGGCATCTTGATGGTGATTGGTCGCACCAGCCAAGATCTTCTTGTGATAACTCTCTGGGCGTCGCTGCATGGTGGCCAGCAAGTTGTGCTGAACTTGGCGAACATCTAGCTCATATAACATCCCACCGCGGAACGGTGCGACATAAGCAACTTGATGTTCGTTCGCTATGCGAACCTCTGGGTATAGATCCTTATCGTAATCCTCGGTGGTGGCATAAACGTAGTGCCCCGTGTTTCCTTGGACTTGCTCGAGCAAATTGTCAGCGGCAATGAACTCTCGATACGTTGCGTTGCGCAAATGCGGCAAGTAGATTCCACCAAAAGCGCCATGCCAGTAGGGACAGTTGCATTGGCCGCGGTAGAGATGGTCTTCGATTTGACGCAGCAACGCGGAATCGCTACCGGTCTTGATTACTCGATCCAGAGCGCGACTGACCTCCATCATACGACAATACATCTCGTTGGCTTCGCTATACTTCACTCGGAAGTTCCGCCAAATTCCGGCCCGTACGAATCGCGATAATACAGGCCAACGCGAATCATGTTCTAGCTCATGCGTAATTTCGTCGTACGCGATGTGCTGATCGACAGGCAATGCCCACTCCGTCATCTCGCGGTAAGAACAATCAGGCAAGAAGGCACGGCCAACAGGCGGCGACTGCCGGATAATTTCACTTGGGCCGCAAGTGATCAGCCAATCGCTGTTCTCCGTCAATTGATCAAAGAAACGCCGCAGCCAACCTTGCTCATAAACGTGAGCTTTCGTGTTAGGCCAAGTCCCGAACTTCTCTCCGTCGTCGCCGAAAACCAAGCTGCCACCGGGATGCTGCCTGGCAAACTCGCGACAGAACTCAATGGTGTCTTGAGGAGCCGCAAAGGGGATCAGATATCGCAGTTGTTCACTGCCCGGAAATACACGCAGCACATGACCATCATCTTCCGTAAAGTAATAATTGGTCAACTGCTCAGGTCGAAAACCAGCACAACGAAAATGGTAGTCGTCTACAATCGTGTAATGCATGCCCGCGGGCACGATATCGCGAATCAATTGGCTTTCCCAAACCCGCTCCGGCATCCACATGCCCAGCACTTTTGTATCCAGACGATCTCGCAGCCAGTTCGTATATTTTTGTATCTGACCAATGCGATCGCGACTGGGCAACATCGTCAGTATCGGTTCATAGAACGGGCCGCCCAGGATTTCGATTCGATTGGCCGCGACCAACGCGCGCAAGCGGTCGAGGTAATCGGGATGCCTGTCCGCCAACCAGAGCATCAACGGCCCGCTGGTATGCAAGCCAATTTTGATCCGTTCGTAGGGCTCAAAGACCTCTAAGAACGGCAAGTAGCTATCTTGGTAAGCTTGTTCGATAACAGAATCGAAATTGCCGATAGGTTGGTGGTTGTGAAGCACCAAAGAAAGTCGAACAATCGAGCTCATAGCCCCGGGATCCATCTAGAAGGCGAGTGAAGTTTGCGATTGCTCGCAGTTGAGACATTTTGCTGTCTCAATGCAAGCTCGATGTTCCAATTCCTTAGCATTTCTGCCGGAACTTTTGGTATTGCTTGCAATACTTTGCTTCTTAGGTGTCACTTCTTTTAGATGCCACGCAACTGAGTGACTCTCCTGCGTCAGTCGTCAGCTCGTTTGGCGAACAGCCTATCCCAAAACCCGAGAAGCAGAATGGGCTTCCAGCACGTTGAGGGTTTTTGGATAGACTCTAAATGAAACTGCAAGGATTTTGTTGAACCGCGCGGACATCGCCCGGCGTTTGTTATACCTGCGGCAGCAACGCAGCCCGCTAGGCACGCGGTTAAACGACGTTTATCCCAGTTCGTCTCCGAATTAAGCGCAAAGCTGTGTAAATGCCAAGTGCACAGAAGCAGGTTAACTCCGGTGACCTTACTGGTTTAACTTCCAAATTGCAAAGTTCAACGCGGTGGCGTACGTTACCCACAGCAAATAGGGGCTAAGTAACCACGCGGCTGGCTTGGAAAGTCGCCAAAAGCAAACCATCGTTAATGCAATCGCGATCCATAACGCGATGATCTCGACCAACGCCCAGCCGATTTGATGCCAGCCAAAAAAGATAATCGACCAAAGTGTGTTCAAAATTAGCTGAATTGCAAACATAGCGACCGCCAACCCGAATCCTCGCTTGGATCGGTCTTGTCGGATCACTAGCCATAAGGAAACACCCATCAAGACATACAATATGGTCCAGACGGGGCCGAATAACCAATTGGGTGGCGTCCACGTGGGCTTGTCAAGCGTTGGGTACCAACTGCGCACACTGGGTATTGTAAAGTAGCTGCCGATGAACCCAGCGGCGAGACAAACAACCACGCAAAGAATGAGTTGCAGTACGCTTTTTGTGATCGGAGTGCTGTGGTTCATGGTCACGCTATGTCTGGTAAGTTGCGGCCGTTCGAGTAAGTTGCTGATCTAGGGATCAAATCTCAGTACATTCGGATGCACGTCGAACAAGTTTTTATTGAGTATACAGCAGTGGTGCAGAAAATTGCAGATTGGCAATTGCCTCCAGGTGTTTCGCGGGCAACTTGGGACTATGTCAACGACCATAAGATCGCATCGGAATATGACCAGTTTCATGCAACCCATGGCTTGTTGGACTATGATCGGCAAGTGGTTAACGCAGAAGTCGATCGCTTAAGTGATCGCAAGCCAGCAACGGTGCTTGACTTGGGTTGTGGCACTGGGCGGTCGCTGACTTATGCCCATGCACAAGGCCATCGTACTATTGGCGTAGACTTGAGTGCCGAGATGCTGCGGTGTGCGAACGAAAAACTGTTGGCCCAATGCCGCAACGAAATCGATCAACAACGGATCGTATGGCTGCAAGCGAACATGGTGGAACTCGACGCGCTCGAAACAGCCTCGGTTGATTTGGCGCTATGCCTGTACAGTTCTCTGGGCATGGTACGTGGTCAGGTTCATCGCATTCAATGCTTGCAGCACGTTCGGCGTGTTTTGCGTCCTGGCGGTAGGTTGGTAGTGCATGTCCATAATCGTCAGAATTGGTGGCTGACAGCGATGGGGCGACGTTTGGTCTGGAATGATCTTTGGCAATCGATAGTAAACGCAAGGACCCATGAACGCGGGGATCGCTTTTACAGTTACCGCAATTTGCCGTCGATGTTCTTGCATATCTTTACTCACAACGAGCTTCGGAAGCTACTCGTGCAGTGTGATTTTCAGGTTGAGCATTGGATCTATCTAGACCAAAGCTCGACCCAACCGCTTTCCAAAGCATGGTTCTTGCCGCGGTTTCGCAGCGCAGGATTTTTAGTAACTGCGGTCGCTGGTTAGCTGGTGGAAGTATCGAAATTCATTGGCAATATCATCGACCAAGCTAGCCTGTCGGAACTGGCTGGGTAATACCGACCAAGCATAAGTTTCGATCTCAAAGTGGCCAGTAAAATGGTCCTCTAGATCAGCGGCTGTGCACAGCTTTTTATACTCCACAGGTTCTGCCGCAATCCCGTTGGAGATCGGCGTGGAGGGGACGGTTCGCAGGCCTTCCCACATGTCTGCAATGTCCTTTTGCGTGGTGGTCAGCCAACCAAACTTTTCGACATGAATGGGGACATGAAAGTGAATCGTCCAGTTACCGACTAAACGTTTGGGGTCTTTCACTTCCGAGACCAGTTGGCTAAGGTCTTCGACAAATCGTACTGATCCAACGGGACCAGTGCGCATCGTTGTCTGATGCAGATAGCGATCTTCTGCAAATGAGCTGACTTGTTGAAATGCTTGGACTCGCTGTTCTGGCTGCATCGTATCCCAATCCACTTTAATGGCAGAGGAGACTTGTACCTTTCCGATTCGAATGCCACATTCGCGGTACGCTTGGATTTGCAACCGTTGGTCTTCTCGCATAACCGCAGCGTGGCAGACATCGTGGCATACGGTCAGATACTGTCGATGCAATTCCTGATGATGGTCGTCTAGCAGGTACTTCATGAAGAACGCCCGTGTGCTGGAACTATCGCCCAGGATACAGCCGGGTTCCGGTTCAACCGCGAGGATGATACGACGACCTGTTTGTTGATAGATCTGATCCAGTCGCATGGCCAGTTGATGCAGTTGCTGGGCTGCTGCGGCTAGTTGCTGGCTCATGTTGCCGGACGTTGGCCAGCCAATAGGCAGCGTCGAGATGGAACCGACCGCGCCTTCGGGCAAAAGGCAAGCCATCGTCTCTGCTAATCGAGTCGTGTAGTCTAATCGAGAATTGTCAAGCCAAGTGGGGAGGTAGACAGCGTGCTTGACTACGGCTTGATGGAAGTTGTGTTGCGGAAAGCCATTGAAGGTAAATGGCTGCAATTGCAATTGGTTTAACATGTTCGACAAGTCATTCAGCTTTTGAGAATCCTGAAGTTCTTGCACGACAGGTTCCGAGAGCCACAATCCTAGCCCAAGCGGCGATTGCGACGCTAGCGTGCCGTCGGAAACCAAATTGGCGCGGACGGCCGCAGCATATTGTTGAAGATTTGCGAGCACCGAGTCGAGTGTTGTGGCCGGATGCACGTTCATGCAATAACCGAGCTGGTGGGATTCTGGAAGCATCGTGGGGTCGCCGGGAATCAAATTTTTTTTGAGGAGAAACAAAGGGAAATTGGGGGTTAGCCGCAGCAGTGTCGGTCGTCAAGTCTCGCGTCGGAAATTGCCTGTGCTAAGATACCACGCTCGTTCTAAATCACCATCCGGGTGTCGAGTTGTACAAGGCACCTGGAGTCGTTGCAGTGTGGTGGCCGAAGTTTCGTTTTTCTATTTACTTCCCCCATGGAGGGCAGGATGGAGTCAAAAAGTAATCCAAAGTTCCGTCGTCGACGTGATGATGCGAAAAATGAAGCAGCCCCAATTCTGGATCGAGCGCCCCCGGTAGATATTACGGCCGAGATGGCGGTTTTGGGTAGTGCTTTGCTTAATCCTGATGTGATTAACGAATTGACACTGGTGCTCAAGACGGAGGATTTTTTTGATGACGCGCATCGAAAATTGTACGATCACATGCAGGAGATGTACAACCAGGGGAAAAAGATCGACGTCACACTGCTGGTGTCGCGTTTGAGGGACGCTGGCGAGTTTGAGCTGATCGGGGGGGCGGCTTATCTTGGTAAATTAGCGAGTTCTGTTTCCAATTCAGCGCATGCGGTCTACTACGGTGAGATCGTTCGCGACAAAGCCACCGTTCGTAGGCTGATTGAGGCCTCTTCGACGATTCTGCGCGACGCTTACGAGGATGGTGTCGATCCGCGTGAATTGATGTCCCAAGCGGAACAACGTATTTTTCAGATCCAAGATGACCGTAGTGCAAACTCCGCAGCGATCATCAGCGATGTTCTGAAAGCGGCTATGGCGCGGCTTAACGCACGTATTCGCGGCGAGCAACTTGCCGATGGTGTACTGACGCACTTCGTGGATTTCGATAACATGACCGGTGGCTTGCACGCCGGTGAACTGGTAATTCTGGCCGCGCGACCTAGTATGGGAAAAACGGCCTTCGCGATGAACATCGCAGAACAAGTTGCAATGCAAGAACGCGCTCCAGTGCTTTTTGTATCGCTGGAAATGTCGTCGATCGAATTAGCAGACCGTCTGCTCTGCTCCGTTGCACGCGTGAACGGTTCGCGATTGAAGAATGGCACCATCGGTTCTGACGAACGTCAACGCTTGCTACAAAGTGCTTCCCTGCTCAGCCAAAGCCCGTTGTATGTCGATGACGCTCCCACAAGAACCGTCAGCGAGGTGGCAGCGGTCGCTCGACGAATCACGCAAAACGAAACCAAGAAACCCAATGGCCGCAAGCTGGGACTGATCGTCATCGATTATTTACAGTTGCTGGACCCAGATAATCCAAAAGACCCGCGTCAGGAACAGGTCGCCAAAATTGCACGACGGCTAAAGATGCTAGCCAGAGAGCTTCAAGTCCCTGTGTTGTGTCTAGCGCAGTTAAATCGACAAGCAGAAGAAGGGAAAGACCATCGGCCAAAGCTCAGCCACCTGCGTGAATCGGGAGCGATTGAACAGGATGCCGACGTGGTCATGTTCGTGCACCGCGAAGATTACTACGCACGTGGCGAGGAAGCAGACGCATTGCGGGGAAATGCGGAAATCATTATTGCAAAGCAACGAAATGGACCCGTGGGTGACGTGCAATTACTTTGGGAACGCGACTTTACTCGGTTCTCCAACAAAGCGTCGGACCAATACAACGATTTTGCCGACAATGCTTTTGTGCAAAGTGACTTCTCCACCCCCGGCGGTATCAAGTAACTTGCCCTGTGGAACTTAGGCTTTGGGGGATGAAGTTACTGACCAGCAATGGTATCATGTGAAAGTTACTGTCGAGTACGGTCACCTTATTTTTTGCTGGGATGGTAAGTGACCAGCGGTCTTCAGTCGGCCTCGTTACCTTTAATGTCAGATCTCATAACCAGCGACAAGCCGCGAACACAAGTCTGGATCGATTGTTCGCTGACCGTCAACGGCAGGTTCCACACCGGGGTACAACGCGTCGTTCGTCTGATTTGTAAGGAATCTCAAAAGCCAGGTTCCAGCTCAGCGTTCCAGTTCCAACCGGTGGTCGCGACAGGCGACTCGTTTTGGAACGCCGTCGTCGATCCATCAACGGCCGTGTGTTTGCGATTGTCGAATCGACCGGTGTATTGGTCCGATGATGTTTCCTCCAGACTGCCGGTGATTTATCGCAGAGTCGCCTCGGCGGTTTGCGATCGATTACGAATTCCGACCTTGCGACGTTGGCTGTTGCCTATGCCTGGGCATTTAGGCATGTTTCGCATCCCTGCCAAGATTGCTGCCAAGTTTCGCGATTGCCCACCCCCAGACCGGGCTGAGTTACAAGCAGGCGATGTTCTGCTTCTGCCCGATTCGTACTGGTCGAGATTCACCGATTGGACGGCTATTGAAAAAGCCAAAGCGATGCGGCTTAAGCTGGTCTTCGTGCTATACGATCTCATCCCGTACACTCATGCTGAACTTTACGATCATGCAGAAGTCAAAGCTTTTCGTGTCTATCTGGAGCGGTTGGTCGCCATGGCCGATGGCGTGCTTGCGATATCTCATACCGTTGCCGAAGAGTTTCGCGATTACTTGAGTCAGTACCATCCCGAACGCAAATCAAATCTCCGCGTCTCGTCCTTTCCTTTGGGGGCAGAGATCGAGCATCGCGATGGCTTTATTCGGCAGAAACTTAAATCACTGTTTGGCGCTCATCGCGCGCGAACTCCCTATATCATGGTCGGTTCAATTGAAGTGCGTAAGAATCACCATTACGCACTGGATGCCTTAGAGTTGGTTTGGCAGCAGCATCCTGAAGCCGAGCTGGTCATCGTCGGTCGTATCGGGTGGCAAGGCAAACCTGTAGTAGAGCGAATTCGCAACCACCCGCAGTTCAACAAGCGACTTTTTCTGATGCAAGATGTGACCGATGCGGAATTGAACTATTGTTACGCAAACAGCCGCGGAATCCTTTTCCCTTCGCTAACGGAAGGTTTTGGGCTGCCAATCGTCGAATCACTTTGGCATGGAACTCAGCCATTTGTCAGCGATATTCCCAGTCACCGCGAAGTTGGACAAGAGCTCTGCTTGTACTGCGACGTTACATCGCCAGCGACGCTTGCGCAGTTGATTTTGCGATGGGAGGACCAGTGGGGTAACGCACGTCCCAGCGTCACACCACATCGTGATGTGCGACGATGGAGCGAATCGTTTCGCATCTTGTGCGAGAGATTAGGCGAAGTCTTGCAATGATTGCGATCGTCTCCGCGCAGTGCCTTTGAGCTGACCTTTTCTGCGACGGCAACCGCAGGCGGACGCTTGCATCAAACGCGAACGATTACAACGCGGACTCACTTGCTGGATGCCTGCAAGCCGGTCGCCTCGATTTTCGATTTACCAAATCCGTTTTGCAATTCAGGCTTCCATAGGTACGGCGGGAGGCTTAACGTTTGAAAGTAGTCAATTCGTGGCTGGACCAATCGTGTAATGGTCGCTTGCGTCGATTCGCCATCTTTTGATTGGAAGGATTGAGGCGACCCGACGTATCGTACGTTGGTGAATAATACCTCGGAGCCACGTTTGATCTCGACTTTGTGTGTCCAGGGGGTAAATGTGACCACGTCGACAGGCCCAGACGCATTGTGCATAAACATCGGCGGCGGCATTCCAAATCGGCCTTCACGAGTCACGTACTCTTCTTTGGTGACTTCCCCTTGTTCCAGTGAAGCAAAAATGACAACGTCGGCACCGGGAGCAATCTTCCAACCAGTCCGCGTAATGTTCTCACGCATCGCATCTTCGATCTGCTGCTTCTGGCCAAAGTTGCCTTTCACGGTAACTTCCAGGTGTACGGGAGTGCCAGGAATCACGGCATATAAATCACTTTTTTCAAAGCTCTTGGCTGCGCTGACGGCCTGCGCATGCGGCAGTTGAACCGAAGTCAAGCTGGTGCCCTTGTCGCCCCCAAACCCTCGGATCAGAAGGTCGGCCAACATGAATCCGTTTGAGGCCCCTTCATACGTCCAAACAGGTATGCCTTGTTCAGCATCCAACATCAAGTCGTCGACCAACACGTATCGACCATGGCTGTGCAGCTTTGCTTTGCCTGGATTCGAAATTGGAATCGACCGCATGAGATTACCGTCGGCGGTTGAGTAGACGGAAAGTTCATAGGCCATCTGTACTGCGATGTTGGTGCCATCATGAGAAAACGTTGCGGCCAAGATTGGTTTATCGCAAACGATGCATCCGGTCTGCTTAAGCTCAGAGGAGTCCACTACGGCGATTGCTTGTTTGCTGATGATGGCGACTTGATCATTGCCAATGCTGGTAGTGATGGGAAGTGCGGCTCCCAAATTCCCGCGAGAATACAACACCACCCCTTTAGGATTAGAGAGTTCCCAGATAGAGACCGTGTGCTTCTGGGAAAGGGTCATCAAACGATTGTTGGGCAGAAATGTTGCCCACTGCAATTCGTCCCAGTCCCCGCCACCAGCGACAAACTCAAATTCAGGTTTGACGCCAGTAGCATCGATCGTCAGCATGACCAAGGCGCTGTTCTTGTCGGGACCATCTAGACGCAACCCCAACGCCCGGCGACCATCAGGACTAACTGCCATTAGTTTCATCGGAATTTCGAACTGAGAAGTGGTCGAAGATTCGCCATCAACCATCGATACTGCCAAGAAGCGGCTGTAGTTCCCTCGGCGTCCACTCTCGAAAACATTCAAAAGAGCGACAGGAGATTTCCCAGCCGCCCGTACTTCCAAGCCCGCGAAGAATGGTTTCGCGACATCGGTTGCCACCGTTAGGTCCGATGCCTTAGACAGTTGCAATCCAGCCGGCGATTTGCCTCGCCAGAACGACTGGTCGAACGAAAGCGGAATAGGGCGCGACGTTTTCGTCAGCACTTGCTTTCGCGGAATCTCGCCGGCCCCATTTCCACCAGAAGGAGCGCTACTGGCGGCACTCTTACTGGATTTTGCATTCTCCGAACCAGCGGGTGCCGCTTCAGTGAAAGTGTCATCAACTCTGGGTACGCTACTTGCCGGGCTACCTCCACTTTCCACCATTTGGAAAGGATTGTCGGAAGCTCCCGCACGGTTGCCTGAACTCGTTGTTACAATTGCTCGTTCGGCATCCAAGAAAGCGCGAACATAGCTTCGATCTGCTTCGCTGAGTTTCTCGATTGGAATACGCATCAGTTTGCCATCGGTCGATTTTAATTCGGCCGCTGCTGCGTCTGCGAAAACCAGTTCGCCTTCGATCTTAAATCGACCGGTGGTGTCGCTCCACAATCGCTTGCTCGCGAACGACTTCAATACACCCTCAGGTTTTCCGCCAAAGCACAAACAAGGCTGGAGCGTGGTCGCGAAACACAGGCAAAGTATTGAGATCCAAGGTCGGAGTCGGCTGGCAAACAATCTTGAGAACATGTGAGCAGTCTTCATGAATCGGAAACGGATTTATTAAGTCATGCTGCCGCTGGAATAGCATGCACAATGTTATATAAACAAGTGTCGATGGATTCTGACACAGAAATCATCATCATTCTACTCGGTTTTGCGAGACCTGCGCCATGCGACTGGTACAATGTGCCGATGGCCTACCCTTCTCGGAATGGCTGGTGACTGCGGTTTTGTTCAGCCGCGATTCAAAACACTTTTTCTCCAGGTGGTACGATGTCATTGAAGTCGCTTTTTCAGAATCTTTGCTCACTACTCATCGCCATTTGCGTTTGCCCACAAACGTTATGGGTCTTGCCAGCCAATGGCCAGGAACCTACGGAGGTGCAAGCATCGGCTAATGAACCACCCGCTGTCGGCCAAATCGCAGCAGACTTTGAGCTGAACAATCTGGATGGCAAGCCTGTGTCGCTGCACAAGCTCACAAATCAGACTCCTGTCGTGTTGGTTGTGCTGCGTGGCTGGCCCGGCTATCAATGCCCTGCCTGCTTTCGCCAAGTCGCGGACTTGATGGTGAACGCATCAAAGTTACCTGCCGACAAAGTCCAAGTGGTATTGGTTTATCCAGGTCCTGCCGAATCGCTGGTGGATCATGCAAAGGATTTCTTGAAGGATCGCAAGTTGCCTGAGAACTTCCATATGGTAGTTGATCCAGGGTACAAGTTCACCAACGCGTATCATCTGCGTTGGGACGAACCTAATGAAACCGCCTACCCGGCTGCCTTTATCATTGGCACCGATAACAAAGTCCAATTTGCACAGATCAGTCGGACACATGGCGGACGCGTACCAGCCGAAACAATCGTAAAAGAACTAAGCCGGTAAAAGGGCTTAACAGATGTCCTGCTTGAACGGTCGATGTTTGGAAGCGGATCTCCAGGCGAAGAGTCCGCTGCGAATTCCTCTGAAGAGCGAATCCTACTCCTCTGCCGACACTTCGACTAAAGATTCGATTTCGCCGTCGCGAGGATCGAACCGACCTGCATAAAATTCGCTGTGCAGGTGCAAGCTCATCATGGTGCGGCGGCGTAATGCCCCCAGCGATCGGTAGAACAGCACTTGATCGCTTCCAATCTGCACACGATAACCGCGAGCTTGTTCCGGCGGTTGAATCTTCATGTCATCGCCAATGGTCAAGTGTCGCCACGTGTATGGCTCCTTCGCCGATTTAGGGCCAATGCCCAGGACCATTGGGCTCATCAACCGCGTACCAACGCCGTAGTGACGCAGAGCCAACACGGAATCGACGCATGACAGTTCGCCTTGCGGTTTAGAAGCTCGCCATTCAGGAAATCCAATCGGCAAAACGATCGCAGCCGGACGGGCAATCGTCTTCGCTTTCTTGGCACTGCAGGTTACCAACCGAACTTCGGTATTGTCAGGGAAGGTTTCTACCTGTGTGTCTTCGCCCAATTGCCAGGACGAAATCAGTTGCCAATGACCGGTTCGCTCCGCGAGCAAGGTATCGCACAGAAACACCATGCCTTCATTGCGAATGTACATAATCTGTCGTTGGATTTTGCAGAGGCCTTCGGCCTCGCATTGCAATTCCAGATAGTCTGCATCATCATCGCCCAACCAGCAGATCTGTTGCCAAGGCGAATCAATTGCGATTTCTACGCCATCTTGTTCCACCCTTAGCTCCCAGGCGCCATCAATCAGCTTGCGCTGGTGCGGGCCGAAGATCTGCAGCCACATTGGATCGCTGGAAAAATCGACGGCTAGCATGCCCGCGTTGGAGGTCCACGATTGCCTTAGCACTGCCGCTTCGGAATCTTCGAAAACTTGTCCCAGAGGAGGCAACGAGGTGAAGTGCGCTGGTCGCTTGGCTGTCGTTGCCACGTCGGCGCTGGCCGTCATCGTCTTGACCAACGCTTCAAACTTTTTGTCACTGGGCCATTGATTGGCCAAGGTGTGCCACAAATCGTTGTCGTGCGAACTTGCACCGTCTTGCAGCAGCGGTTGCCCGCCTACTTCTGAAAGTGACAATCCGGCTCGAGCATACGTCAGCAGGTGTTTAAAGTCCTTTTTGCTTAGTGCCTTGCCACCCAGTCGTTCTAGCAGCCAAGTGCAGCGCAAGACTCCTGCCAGCAGCGAGCGGACCTCGCAACCACCATGCTTAAGCCACATAGCCTCCGCGTTATCCACTCGACTGATCAAGAACTTTAAGCGTTCTCTTGTTTCTTGCACCAGTTTGGTTTGGCCGTCGATCTGATCGATTTGAGTTGCCAGCACCAAAGGAATCTCACAGCCCCAAACCAAAGTCGGCAACAACGATTCGTCACTGCAATCATTCCAAGCGCGGTCGACCTGAGTCAAAATGTTTTGAAGCGTCTCCAGCCACAGCGAACTCGATAACGATGCGGATGCGTACCGCAGCGCATAGATCCACCCGGAAGCAACCAAGGTGACGAACGGGTCATTGCTGTTGACCGGTAGATGATGATTAATCCAATTCGCGGTCGAAAGCGTCGCTTCCTTGATGCGAGCATCGCGCTTTTGACTGACTTTGCCACTATGGATCCTGGTCAACAAATCGGTACTGGCGATCAGTTGGTCAAACGCGTCCGAAATACTGCTGCTCAGGCAACCGGTGCCCCACAGCAAGGCCTGTGCTAATTGCGGTGCTTGAAACGAACTGGACGAATCCTTGGAGGACAATCCTTTCAGTTTCGATGAGCGTTGCTCTTTGTTCTCATGACTTAACGCGTTATTACGTTGTGTCGTCCAGTACTGCAATAAACTGCTGGCCAATTGCATGTGGCTTGCCTCCGTGATGTGCTCGACTGTGTCGTGTACTTATATCGCAACTCAACATGAACTCTGCCTGAAACTCTTTCAGCGACTTTGACCGCGCCATTCAGAATTGCATTACAATAGGTCTTGCCGCGGAATGATCATTCCCATCGGCACAACCCAAGCGAAAACGAATTTCGCCACCGCAGACTGTTCGGGCACAATTGTTGTTCGAGAAAGTTTATATGCAAGCGGCTGGGTTCCGTTTTTTGGTAACCAATTTCCCACGACGCCAAAGATGTCCAAACTGCCAGATTCTACATGCCTCAAGATTTGCGAACGCAAGGGACTGTTTTCGAACCTTCCGGATTGGTCGGACTTTCGATGCGACTGTTGGTCGCGTTGGTTGACCTACGGCCTGCGCTTGTTCATCATCGTTTTTGCTTTGAACACGAGCTATTCTTTGGGTTGGGCTCAGATACGGCCTTTACCCGAAGAAGCGGTCGCTCGCGTCAATTCAACGTTTGGCCCACCGCCAGGATTCAAAGAACTCAGCCCCAAAGGACGAATCTGGATCAATCCCGATCGCGGAATGGTCGTCTGCGATGGCTACGTCGCCCTCCGCGCCGGCCAATTGGAAATGTTCGCTTGCCCGATTGGAACCAAGGAACACGAAAGCGTGATTGCCGTTTTTGGATTAGCCAGTTGGATCCATGCGGGCTTGCTGGCTGTTGGGGCCGAAGCTGGCCATCCCGTTCGCTTTCAACCCTTTGAGCCTGCTTCCGGTTCCACGATCAAAATTTATGTTTTATGGTACGACCAAGATGGCAACAAACAGACTTCTGCGGCGCAGGACTGGATCATGGATGCCAGCACAAAGAAACCAATGGAGTTGGACTGGGTGTTCGCCGGCAGCCAAACCGATTCCGAAGGCCGTTACATGGGTGATAGCGGAGACTTTGTGACGGTCGCGAATTTTTCAACCGCGACGCTGGACATCGCTGTTCGTAGCGACGCCTCGAATGCCAATCTGATGTTCGTGCCTAACACCGAAGCTATTCCACCGCTCTTTACTCCCGTCCGTGTGGTCTTGGTGGTTAGCGATGAAGAACCGAGAACGTAAAGTCCCATTCGCAGCTACGCTTACTCGCTAGCCCAGCGCTTCATCAAGCGATTTTCGACTTGCAGGTGGTCCAAGATCCTAGCGACAATAAAGTCAACTAAATCAAGAAGATCTCGCACGCCATGATACCAACCGGGCATCGCTGGCAGCACCGTGGCACCAGCCTGCGACACTCGCAGCATATTTTCTAGTTGCAACGTCGATAGCGGTGTTTCACGCGGGACCAACAACAGCGGGCGTCGCTCCTTCAAATGCACATCCGCAGCTCGCTGAATTAAATTGTTGCCAAGAGCATGAGCAACGCCAGCCAACGTGGCACCTGAGCAAGGACAAATCACCATGCCCTTGGTCTTGGCCGATCCACTGGCGATCTTCGAAAAGTAGTTCTCATAGCCGTTAACGTGGACTTGTTCGAATCGATCTTCTGGAACCGGTGATCCCCATCGCTCGCTGCTCAAGCCTGCGAACCGATCAACCATACGATAGGTCAAAAGCGATTGCCGAACCTTGACCGTCTGCGACATTGAACCCAAAAAATCCCCACCTAGCTCTTGCCCCAACACAGTCCATCCCGAAGGGCTAATGACCAGTTCTACATGTTCGCCGGCCAGCACCAACTGCTGCAGCAAACGCACGGCGTAGATCGCTCCACTGGCACCGGTAATTGCAACAACGGTTGGAATCATGATTTCTCGCCCACGTATAGACTTGCCACACCAAACGTCAACGGATACTGCTTGGCTCTTGCGTAACCATTGTCCTTCATCAACTGGAGGAAATCGGAACCGGACGGGAACTCGCGAACGCTTTCAGGCAAATACTCGTAGGCCGCGGTATTGTTTCGCGCCAGGAATTGTCCGATTCGTGGCAGGACATAGCGGAAGTATAAAGCATAGCTTTGCTTGAGCACTGGAAACGTTGGCTTGGAGAATTCAAGAATACCGACCCTGCCTTGCGGATGGCAGACTCGCAACAACTCTTGCAAGCCGCGATGTGTATCTGCAACATTCCGTAGTCCAAATGCAACTGTCACCACCGAGAACTCATCGTCCGCGAACGGCAAGTCTTGAGCGTCCGCTTCTATGAAACTTAGGCGTTCCGAACCATGTTGGGCAGTTACCTGTTTGGTTCTCGCAATGTCCAGCATCGGGGCGCAAAAATCAGAGCCCACGATGCGAGGACAAGCGGTCTTCCTCGCAAACTCCAACGCCAGATCACCGGTCCCAGTGCAGACATCCAATACAGCTCGATCGGCAAATGGACCCAAGAGGCGAACCGTTTTGGCTCGCCAATGCTTGTCTATGTTCAATGACAGTAAGTGGTTCATGCGATCATAATGCGGCGCTATCTGCGCGAACATCTGCTGGACACGATCACCCGATTTATCAACCACTTTGCACAACTATTCGTCAATAATGAAATTAGCGAACGAAGCCTACTTGGCATCGCTCGCTAATGAAGTCACAAATCAAAAAACTACCGCCTATTTGCGGAAGTATCGCCCGTGGGCAATTGAGCCGTCGGCTGACCCGCTTTCTACCGAAACAAATTCACCGCACTTCTCGAAAGCGTCGAAAAGTTCCAGCAATTCTGCTTGAGTCACTTCCGGAAAACCTTCCTGCGCCGGTATGGCGACGTCTTGCTTGTTCTGGCTGGCACCATAGATCACCCATGGTTTCAACTGCCCAAACAATCGTCCGACATCTAAGTATAGTACAGCGGAAACTGCCTCGTGCTGCTTGAGGAAATCCGGGGTGACTGCCAGTGGCGTAGGCTTGGTCAGCAAATCCATCTGAGGATCGCTGTAATTGAAGAAAGCGAACTGCTTGCCAAAAACCGCTTGCAGGGCCATCGTTTCTGGGACCGGGCATTCTTCAGGGATCGCGTAAAAGAACTTCGGTCCAGCCGCGTGTTGCTTGCTCTCAGGACGCGGGATTTTGTAGTCTTCCGGCACCTGGCCAGGTTCCAGTTCGCGGACCGTATCGACAACCTTGTCCAACAAATCGTAAAGCTTCTCGAAGCCTCCGAAAAACTGCTCCGAATCGCTCACCCCCACCACTTCAGCAAACTCCAGCAGCGGCAAAGCCACATCGCTGGGCGGCATGCCCTCCAGCCATTGTTTAGCCGTAATCGTCGAAGGGCTCAGTACGATCGCGAACTGACCATCCTTGATGGAAGGAATAAAGTCTTGCTCGATGATGTCCGCTAGCTCAACCAGCAGCGGCCATACGTCTTCCAGCACGATATCCAGCCGGTCGGCGTCGCTCAGGCGTTCTCGTTGGTCGGCCTCATCACCTTCATCATCATCACCATCATCATCGTCTGCTTCTTCGTCGTCTGCCTCGTCATCGCCTTGGTCTTCATCAGCTTCATCATCGAAATCATCTTCTTGATCGCTGCCGTCCAACAGTTCTTCGTCGGCAATGCGTTCCAGATAGCTGTGAACCTTCTGAACGATCAATCGAGCCGATTGGAAGTACTCGGGATGATGTGCGCGTCGACCTGCAATGAAGCCAATCGGATCGCCACCAAGTTGGCTCAGGACAGGCAGCTTCGCTTGCGAGTCGAACAGTACATTCTTCGTTCGAGACTGTGTCCAGGATTCCAGACCATCGGGCTGAGCGACGGCTACACTTGTCTGGCCTTTGAATTCGGGAATGTGCTGGCCGATCTCTGCATCCAACCACACAAGGTCTTCTGGAACGAGATCCAGGATGTCCAGCATGCTTTCCAGTTTGGCAAGTTCATCTTCGTCGTCCGTGTAAGAAATCTGACTAGAGATCTGATTTTGGCCCGCCACTACAATGCGTCCAAGGTTCTTGCTGAAGTAGTCCTTCAGGTTCACTTGAAAGTTGACGTCAGCCATGGCATCCGATGCATAACCAATTCCAATAATAGGCAACTGGGATTTGGAACGCACCAAGTCCATTGCAGTGTGGCTTAGCAGTGGCGAGCTGTTTTTGTCTAGCAGATCGATAGCATCCGTAGTCTCGCTGATAGCGAAAATCAGATACTCATGGAACATCCCGAAACTAATCGCGATCTGACGTCGCTCAAGCAGGCTTTCTAGCTTGGTAACCAGTTCGGCAATGTCCGGATTGCCTGCGAACAAGTCCCACGGCACCATGGATGAATCGAGCGTTAAAGTGATCCGAGTTCCGGATACCGAATCAACGCGTTTCAGTCCATCTTTCAGGAACTGTACCTGTGGAACATTGCCTAATCCGAACGTCATTAGTGCTTCCAGGATATCGATTTGCTGCAAGACATTCTCAGTATTGGAAACCTTGCCCCCCACAACCAGGGTTGGCACGAGAATCCGGTCGAGGTCTTCTTTGCGCAACGAAAGGATATACTCTTCGATCTGCTCGGGCGCGCTGGCGATGACGGCCTGCAACTCTTGCGACATCTGATTGATGGCAGTCAAGCTCCCCGGCAGTTCAGGGCCACCGAGAATAAAGACCTCGTCGCTAGCAACGTCTTGCAAAACATCCAGGATCGATCGAATATTGGGGTTATCTAGGTTGCGTCGCAATTCACCCACGTTACCGTCGCGGTCGTTCCACTGCTTTTGAAAGGCCGCCATATACTTTTGCCCCACCTGGGAGTTCAGCAAATGCTGAGCAAAAGGCCCTTGTAGGAACGCCTGCCACTGCGACGAAAGCTGGTAAGTGGCGGAATAGAACGCTGCGTCCTGGCTGGCAAAACGCAAGCTGGTTTGGCTCAAATCTATTACTTCGAACGTTGGCGCAGTACCTGCCCCCAAAGCGGAAATTGGATTTCGGTCTTGTCCAAGCAACTTGGAAACCGGACCTACCATGCCGACCACAGCCACGACGGCCGTGGCCAATACAAATCGAGCAAAAAAATTCTTCATAAGACACCCTGTAAATCCGTCGACATCGGCCAAAAGTTTAAGTTAATAGGAAAGCGAAGCGCATTTTGATGGAACGGCCGCTAGCGGTTTGCCAATATATCAGATGTCAAAGAATTCGTTGATCCCCGATTATTCTTGGGCTATTTTTTTCGTAGGCCCGCCACGATCGCCTCGGCCACCAGTCGGCCTCCCCAAGCTGGCGTTCGTTCCGCAATCGCTGCTCGAGCTGCAGCCGCCATCGCGTTTAACTGCTGAACACTTGTTGAAAACATGCGGCTAATACCCGCGTATGCCGACTCCCCATTATCGGATTGGTAATGCCATCCATGCTCACCATCCTTGACCACGACCAATGTTGACTGAGCATACACGCTGGCCAGAATCGGTAACCCCGAGTGCATCGCTTCGTTGGTCACTAGCCCCCATTCATCCGCAAGCGTCGGAAAAATCATAATGCCATGCTCGCGATATAACTCGGGCAGTTGGCTAGGGTCCACGGATCCCAAGAAGGTACACTTGAGATTGTTGGGAAAAGGCAGTGCTCGCACATCCGCATCCAACGGCCCGCGGCCAGCCAGCGACATTTCTACTGTCTGCTGTGGATGGTCTTCGCACCATCGTATCAACGTCTTCATAAAGGGCAAAATATTCTTTCGCTCGGTCATCTGCCCAACATAAATCAATTTGTGCCGGACCGCAGGCAACCGATCGGTCGGGCCAGCATAAACCATGTCCGGATGAGCGACATAAGTAATCAATCGCAATTTATCTTCGGGAACGTTCATCTGCTCAGCAAGATAGCGACGGCCCGAGTCGCCGTTGTACGTGACCACGTCCGCCGATCGTAAGATGAATCTGCGAACCATCTTCCGCACGCCCCCCCATGCTGCTACCGTTTGCTCAGACTCTTTGACGGCGATAACCAAACCACAGTTTCGATGTAGCTTGCGATACACACAACTGGCAAGCGAACGGAACCCAAGCTCATAAGACAAAATCACGTCCGGCTTACGTCGACGCAGTTGCGATAACGTGTCATAAGGTATGTGAAGATAGAGGTCGTCAGTAAAGCCCGCGCCGTGTTTCCACTTGCGTCGCAAGGTCAGTGTCTTTTGAATCGTGACATCGATCGCAGAGAAATCGGGACGGTAGTCACGCTGAGGTTCTTTGTCGGTCGAAACAAGCACTTGTAGATTGGGAATCAGCCGCGTGGCTTCTGCGAACTGCGGTTGTTGTTGCCGCAGAATTGCATTGATCAGCAAGACGGCTTTGGCATCGCTTAAGATTTGCGGCGCGGTGGGATCAGCAAGATTGGCTGGCTGGTTGTCTACAAGCAAATGGGACATGAATCAAGGTCGTCGAAATGAGATCAGGGCAAAGGGGGCAACAGCGAAATACAGCCCAACTCTTTCCATTGGACCTCTCGCTTACGTTTGACAATTCTTGCAACTGCCACCCGAGGGTGAACACAGCCCCATTTTAGCTGCCCGCCCGTCAAGTCAAATCAATAGTCGCCAGAACAATCAACGTCCACGCCAGTGACTCAGAGCCGTTCATAAATTTGGCGTCATTATCGTTACAAGCGTCATGGTCGGCGCTTGCTCGGGCGTAACTTCCCTGTATCTCACGACTCTGGGTTTTGGTCCGCATCATCCTGTTTGTACTTGTCCAGTTTGCGATACAAGGTTCGAGCGCCGATTTCAAGCACCTTCGCGGCTTCTTCGCGGTTGCCAGCGGTAAGCTTCAGCGTTTCGGTAATCGCCCAGCGTTCGATTTCATCCATGCTTTTGCCAATGAGATCAGGCATGCCACCGATCTGCGGATGGCCGACGCTTTCCGCAGGCATGTCCAGGGAAGCGTTCGGAGCATCCGCGGCCGAGGGGGGGCTGAATCCGGCGACTTGGACAGGCCCAGCTAACTCGGGCGGCAAATCATCGACGTCTAATTTCCCATCGGTGTCGAGAACCACCATGGTTTCGACGAAGTTGCGTAACTGGCGGATGTTGCCCGGCCAATCATAACCATAGAATTCCCGAGTTGCATTGGTCGAGAAAGTCGCCGCGGGACGATTGTGTCGACGCAAGAACATCTTTCGAAAGTGATCCATCAAAGGAATAATGTCTTCGCGCCGTGCTCGCAAGGGAGGCAGTTCGACGGTGACAACCTTCAAACGGTAGTAGAGATCCAGCCGAAAGGTTCCATCTTCGATCATTTGTTCGAGCGGACGGTTGGTGGCCGACAGCAGACGCACATTGACTTTGATGGGTTTGTTATCGCCAACGCGAGTGATTGAGCTTTCTTCCAAGACGCGCAGCAATTTGATCTGCGTGCTCATTGGCATATCGCCAACTTCATCCAAGAACAGAGTGCCACCGTCAGCATATTGGAAAGCTCCTTCGCGATCGGAGACAGCATCGGTGAACGAACCGCGTACGTGTCCAAACAGTTCGCTTTCGACCAACGTTTCACTGACAGCTCGAACATTGAGCGCCACCATGCGTTTGGCTTTGCGAGGACTGTTTTGGTGAATCGCACGCGCGACTACTTCTTTACCCGCGCCGCTTTCCCCGGTAATCAGGACCGTTGCATCTGTTGGAGCGATGCGTCGCAGGCGATCAACCAGATGTGCCATCGCGGGGCTAGAATAGATGATGCCTTCAAAGCCAAATTTTTCATCAAGCCGTTGCCGCAATTCGACATTGGTTAGTTTTAACGCGATCGACTCGGCAGCTTTCTCGGTGATTGCTCGCAAGCGATTGGGGGTGATCGGTTTTTCGAGAAAGTTAAAAGCTCCCGTCTGCATCGCTTCGACAGCCTTGGTGACCGTCGCATGCCCGGTTACCATAACGACCTCGCACTCGGGCAGCATTTGTTTGGCTTGAGCCAAGATCTGCATTCCATCGACATCGTTCATCACCATGTCGGTGATCACAATGTCGAAGGTGTTTTGTTCGATTTGTTTGCTACCTTCTGGTCCGCTGAGTGCGAGGGTGCAGCGATAGCCAACCTTTTCAAGTGCTTCGAACATGGCCCGAGCGTGAGCAGCATCGTTATCTACGATCAGCACGGCGAACCGAGAGGCATCTAGGGTGTTTTTCTTGTCGAGAATACTGGGTAAATCGTCCATGGAGTCATTTGAATGCGACAGAGACCGATACGTTGACAGACGATACTCTAACTCAGTTTGCCGGAACCCAAAATAGCTAACACCGTCCCTCCGCGAGCGCCGCCTCCGCCACAACATTGGTATCTACACATCTTTACGTTTGATTCGCAGGCGAAACGGGGCAAACGTCGTTTAACCGCGTGCCCAGCGGGCCGCGCGATACTGCTAAGGGCACAACAAACGCGGGGCGATGCCCAACGCGGTTAAACGAAACCCTGCAAAGGCTGCTAGCGCACCAATCCTACTGCGAAGACTGGGCACAAGGCCCAGCTTCGCGGCGCAACTTCATCCAAAGGTTGATTTGGCAATGGCGAAAAATCCTTCCAAGGTCTTTAGGCTGTCCCTGCATGCCAGTAGACTGTGAATCCGCTCCCAGCATTGAACCCCCAGTAGCGAGCCAAGCCGAAGAGCATGCTCTGGGCAACGAACATAGTTACGCTGCGATGATAATGGAATCCCCTCATGATGAATGACCCCGCTTTGGACTTGAACGACTTCGATTCGCCACGGATGCGGCAGGCACGTGCTGAATCGCTGAAGTTTCAGGTTCGGGATTTTTCTAACAAGTCGACGCTGGTTGACATCGAGACCCGTTTCGATGCGGACGTAGAAAGGTTCAGCAATCTGGAAACAGGACAGGCTGCCACTATTGACGCGCCGCTGTCAATGCAATTGATCACCGAAGCGGCCGTCCGACTGACACCTCACATCAATCGCGTACTGGATATCGGCTGTGGCGCTGGGAACAACACTTTAAAGCTAAAAGAGGTCTATGGGAAATCGTTCGCCAGCGACCTGCTAGACCTTAGCCAACCGATGCTTGAGCGAGCAAAGGAACGCGTCTTGCAAGCGGGCATCGCTAATGTCCAATTGTGGCAGCAAGACTTTCGCGATGCGCCGCTGCCAGTTGAAAGTTACGATGTGATCTTGGCCGCCGCAGTACTTCATCATTTGAGAGATGACCAAGATTGGCAGGCCGCGTTTGAAAAGATCTTTGTGTCGCTCAAGCCCGGCGGATCGGTGTGGATCACTGACTTAGTTGTCCAAGAAACCTCGCCCGTCCATGATCTCATGTGGTCCCGATATGGCGACTATCTTGAACAAACTGGCGGTGCTGATTACCGGAAAAAAGTCTTTGAGTACATAGATCGCGAGGATTCTCCGCGTCCAGTGACTTATCAATTGGAATTACTTCGTCGCGTCGGCTTTACGCATGTGGAACTGTTGCACAAAAACAGTTGCTTCGCCGCCTTCGGTGCTTGGAAACAATAGACGCTAGAACTCAGTGACTTTCCGCTCATCCTTTAGCTCAACTCGCAACTGGCTCCACTGCTGTGATTCACGTTGCGTTTGGGGTTCAAGTTCTTGAGCCGGACACGTTGTAGATAGAAGAACAAGCAATAGGGCAGAAATCAAATTTCTCGGAAGCTTGTGCATAGCAAGTCTACCTGGCTGAAATGAACCGATGCGCATCGACCTAGTTCAGAGTATAACGCGTACGCCATGCCAAGTGAATCTGACAGAGTAGGCTTGTTTTTTGCCCAGTGGCCGTAACGGGAGCAGTGCTGGTTCAAAACGACGAACGAAAAAAGCGATAGCGCACGATGCAATAGAGCGTGTTGACTAAATCTTTCCAGCCGATCTTCTTGCCTTCCTTCCAGGAGCGAGGTTGGTAGGAAATAGGAACCTCGCCAATACTGATTTTCCGCGCCGATAGTTTAGCGGTGATTTCGGGTTCGAAGCCGAAACGCGGTTGCTCGATGGAGATCGATTGAATCAACTCACGACGAAATGCTTTGTAAGCAGTTTCCATATCGGTTAGTTTTTGCCCAGTGAACAGATTGCTTAAGCCCGTCAGCAGGGCGTTGCCAGCGCGATGGATGCGACTGGAGTCCTGATGCAGTCGAGCATCCAAGTATCGTGAGCCGTAGACGGCATCGTAGACACCTGACTGGATGGGAGCAATCACACGAGGGATGTCTGCTGGATTGTACTCCAGGTCGGCGTCTTGGATGATCACGATGTCGCCTTTGCAGCGAGCAAAGCCTGCCAGCAAGGCCGCTCCTTTGCCTTGATTGTGCGATTGCAAGTGGACAACCAAAGACTTACAACGCTTGGCAACCTCAAGCAAAACCTCGCGAGTGCCATCGGTGCTGCCATCGTCAACAACGATGATCTCTTTGCTGATTTCCAGTTGGTTCAACGCGTCAATGACCAGCACCACGGTGCGCAATTCGTTAAAGACCGGCACCACGATGGATAAAACGGGTGCGGCTACGGCCGATTCGTCATGGCCGGGATGTAAGCTTTCAAGCATGCAGGCGACTCTCTCCAGATCCGCTACGAGGTTGCCGTTGGTTGGTGGTCCGTGCTGCTGTCCAGGATGCTGCAGCGTAGTGGGCTGCGAATTAAGGGAAACAGCATTCGCGGCGGTAGTGTTGGCGGAGGGGCGATGAGTCATAAATGGTACGGTTGGCGATGAGAACGTGTATGGAGGCAACTTCCTGGCGTCGTAGCTCCTCTTACACTCGACATCGACGCTAGAGTTCGACTGCCTGAAACATTAGGTCTGGCAGGCAGGTCCGTTTAAAGAAACTAGTCATGCCGGTAAGATAAAGCGGACTGATTGCTTCAACCAAACCGCTTGTGCATGTACTTCGCCTGATGATTCCAGCCCCGATGACTGTTAAAACCGCCGCAATCGCTCCAAATCTCATCCAATGCAGGGATGTCAGCGTCTCGTTTCCAGCCGCGTCGGGCTCGTCACAAAGTGTGTTGAGTCAACTGAATTTGGACGTCCGGCAAGGCGAAATTCTGACGCTGCTGGGGCCCAGCGGGTGCGGAAAGAGCACTTTGCTGCGAGCGATTGCTGGCTTGCAATCGATTGAGCGGGGAGAAATCCAACTGGGGACGTCTGATCAAGAAGCCGATGCACAACGTATCGGTTTTGTTTTTCAAGAAGCAACACTGCTGGACTGGAGAACCGCTTGGCAGAACGTCGCGCTGCCGCTGGAGTTGGCCCAACGATTGGATAAACGTGAAGCGAACGCACAAATAGAGAAGATGCTTCAAGCCGTTTCGCTTAAGCCAAGCGATTATCACAAGTATCCCGATCAGCTATCCGGTGGCATGAAGATGCGAGTGGCACTGGCACGTTCTTTAGTCACTGCGCCGACAGTGATCTTACTGGATGAGCCGTTTGCCGCGCTGGATGACGTACTGCGCAATCAACTGAATGATCTCTTGCTGAAACTATGGTCCACGCAAGCCATCACCATTCTGTTTGTTACGCACAACATTGCGGAAGCCCTTTATCTTTCGCATCGCATCGGTGTCATGAATCGAGGCCAGATCCAACACTTAGTCGATATTGATTTTGAGTACCCGCGAAGACGGGAGCTGCGAGCTTCGGAAGCTTTTGCGCGGCGTTATGGCGAAGTAAGCACCTTGCTGGAGACAGGAAGCATGCTGGAAGCAGGAAGCAATCCATGATGAAGCACCCGCTGGTTAAAAACCTGTTGTTTAGATCAAAAGAGTTGATTGCACCTGCGGTGGTCTTTGCCGCGTTGTTGGTGTTGTGGCATTACGCGGTGGTACTTCTGGCCATTCCAAAGATCTTATTGCCATCCCCGTTGGCGGTGATCGAATCTGCCAAAGTTGAATGGAATGCCTTGGTCAAAGCGACATATATCAGCGGCCTGGCGGCGCTGTGCGCTTTTGTGGCGTGTGGGGTCGTTGGATTGCTGATCGCGATCATTTTCAGTCTGTCGACTTGGATACGACGAGCCTTCTTTCCGTATGTGATTTTTTTGCAGACCGTGCCCATAGTCGCGATCGCCCCGCTCTTGATCATTTGGTCGGGCAATAATTTCCGGACCATTGTCTTGGTCGCGACGATCATTGGGCTGTTTCCAGTGGTATCCAATACCACCAACAGCTTGTTGTTTGTACCCAAGTTGCAGCAAGATTTGTTTCGAGTTTATGCGGCTAGTCGATGGCAGACTTTATGGAAACTGCGCTTACCCAGTTCGATTGCCAGTTGGGCGTTAGGTATGAAAATCAGTAGTGGACTGGTGGTCATCGGGGCGATTGTCGGCGAGTTTTTCGTGGGAAACAGTGGGCAATACGATGGTCTGGGGACGCTGATCACGCACTGGCAGGCGCGGCAGTACACTTCGGGTTTGATCGCGGCGGTGGCGGCGACCACGGTACTGGGGTTGGGCTTTTTCGGTTTCGCTCAACTGCTTAGCCGCACGGTTTTATCGAAATGGACGCGTGGAAAGCTGTAAATAGAACGGGCGCGACGAAACCTTACGCTTTTGGCGAAGACTGCTAGAATAGCCAAAGCTGTCTGAAGAAGCGCCGGCTAGAATATCTGGCATTACGCGATCGTCGCCAGCGAATTTGGCATTTCCCCCTTAGGAGTTTAGTTAATGAATCGGCGAGTCGTCGTCACCGGAATTGGAATGACGAATCCTCTTGGTCATGATCCAGAAACCGTTTGGAAGTCCGTGTTGGCTGGCCGCAGTGGAGTCGGTCCCATCACGATTTTTGACGCTGCAGGATATCCGACCACGATAGCTTCCGAAGTCAAAGACTATGCGTTGACCAATTATGGCCTGGACGAAGCCGAATGGTCGCGCCGCGGTCGTCACTCTCGATTTGCCATTGGAGCGGCTATTCAGGCGGTAAAAGCGTCCGGTTTTTTGGATAGTGCGCTAGACCCGCGGCGCATCGGGGTCTACATGGGAGCCGGCGAAGGCAACCAAGATTTCTACAATTTTACTTCGATGATGGCGGTCGCCACCCAGAATGGCGATTTCGACTTGGCGGCCTTCCTAAAACGCGGGACGGAACTGCTGGATGCCGATGCAGAACTGGAACAAGAGCCCAACATGCCTGCGGCTCATATCGCCGCTCATTTCGATGCTCAGGGCCCCAACGCAAACTGCCTGACCGCTTGTGCAGCAAGCTCACAAGCCGTTGGCGAAGCGACCGAGTTGATTCGCAATAATTACGCCGACATCATGATTGCTGGCGGTGCTCACAGCATGATCCATCCGTTTGGTTTGACGGGCTTCTCCCTGCTGACCACATTATCGACCCGAAACGGTGACCCAACGCGAGCCTCGCGCCCCTTTGACCGTGATCGTGATGGATTTGTCTTGGGAGAAGGCGCTGCCATCGTCATCTTGGAAGAGTACGAACAAGCCAAGAAGCGAGGGGCGACTATCTACGGCGAAGTCTTGGGCTATGGTTCCACTGCGGATGCTTATCGTATTACCGACATCCACCCGGAAGGTCGCGGAGCCATCGGCTGCATGACTCAAGCCATTCGCGATGCCAAACTGAATATCGAAGACATCGGCTATGTCAACGCACACGGAACAAGCACCACGGTCAACGATAAAACGGAGACGTTCGCTTGCAAGTCGGTCTTTGGCGATTTCGCCAGTCAAGTGCCTGTCTCCAGCACCAAGAGCATGATGGGACATTTGATTGCTGCAGCGGGTGTGACAGAAATGATCATGTGCTTGCTTGCAATTCGAGACTCAGTTCTACCGCCTACGATCAATCTCGAGAATCCGGACCCGGCGTGCGACTTGGATTACGTTCCCAACGTGGCTCGCGAATCGAAACTGAAGTATGCATTGAACAACAGCTTTGGGTTTGGTGGCCAGAACGTGACGCTTGCAGTGGGAGCGCTTCGCTCATGAGTGGAAGTGTCACGGATGCAATGCTGCTAGCGTTCTTAGATGAGCAGTTGCCTCCGGACCAACTTTCGGAGATTGAAGCCTCACTGCGGACTGACCCTGAGTTGCAGGCTCGGATGCAAACGATTCTTAATCGCGAGAATCATGGCGTCCACTCCATGGCCGCAATTTGGCGTCGAAATAGAATCAGTTGCCCTGACCGAGAACGATTAGGGAGCTTCATGTTGGGCGTTTTGGATGAAGCAGAGTTTGAGTACATCCAATTCCATATCCAAGAGATCGGATGCCAGTATTGCCAAAGTTCCCTGAACGATTTGGCCAATGAGCAGGTTCCTGAGCAACAGTCGGCTTCGAAAAAACGCAGAAGCCGCTACTTTGAAAGCAGCGTAGGACGCCGACGTCCGGCCGACCAAGAGTAATTGGCTGTCTATAATGCGAAACAGGCTTGCATGATAATCACGCAAGCCTGTTTTAGTTCTTTAGCAGAGATTCAACTCAGCTTAAGGCAACGAGGACGATCCCAGTACCCGTTCTTCTTCTTCTTCCGGAATAATGATTCGCGGAGTCACCGTCATCATGAAGGTATTGGCTGTGCGGCCCACACCCACGTTGCTGAACAAGCGGTTGATATAAGGAATCTTGCTGAGCATCGGCACACCTTGCTCGGTACGACCTTCCGACAGGCGTTTGATACCGCCCAACAGAATCGTTCCACCGTCAGGTACAACCACGGTCGTGTTGATCGACGTGTTGCTCAAGGTTGGCAACTGAACGGTCGAACCAACAAAGTTACGTTGCTCGTTATCGTTACCAGGCAGTGGCTGTCCGTTAGGTCCAGTCACCTGAGTACCCGAGTTGGACGATGTCGAACCGGTGAAGGTAAACTGGCGGTCGCGGTCGGTAATCGTGGTGAACGAAGGAGCCAAAGTCATTCGGACGAAGCGTCGGTCTTGGGTAACAACTGATTGCACCGTTAACTGCGTCCCATCGTGAAGAATCGCGATGATCGGTTGCTGTGCGACGGCGAAATCTCCGACGACTGGCGTCAACCCCGTCACGAACGGTACGTTAGCACCGTCGGTAACTGTCGCAGACTGACCATCGAACATCGTAACCTTCGGAGCTTGCATCACGTTGGTTCGTGTATCACCCTGAGCAGCGTTCAAGAAGAAGAACATCTCGATGTCGCTGAGGATGGCAAAGCCCAAGGAAGCACCCGCGGTTGGATCGAAGTTAGCAAACCCTGGCGGGATCGCATTGGCAAAGTTGTTTTGCCGGAACTGCAAATCCAGATCGGAAGTAATTTGTGGTGCCGTATTGAAGCCGTTGATTCCACCGGACAAACCGAAGGAAGTCGATGGCCCGCGGTCATCTCGCGACAATCCAACACCCGACAAACCTGGCCGTGTGCTGTTGTTGTCATCGATGTTGAAGTCGAAGTCGACACCCATACGCTCGAAGAACGTATCGCTCAACGTGATGAAGCGGATTTCAATCGTGACCTGCAGGTTCTGCAAAGCACGCAGTTGCTTGAGCAAGGCTTGAATCTGCTCGTGCGTTTCCAATGGAGCGTTGATGATCAACGACAAGTTCGATGGGAACTGGTTGATGGTATCATCGGTATCCCATTCGCCCGGGATTGTATTGGTGATCAAGTCGATCAGCGTACCGAAGTCAGCCATCGCTCCACCACCCATCGCTCCGCCGTTGCCGCCGAAGCCACCGCCGCCCATGCCGCTACCCATGCCACCCATCAGGTTGCCAGGCAGTGGACTGCCCATTCCACCTCCGAATCCACCAGGCATCGCTTGACCTAACGCACCTGCGTTTGGATTGATGCCCTGTGAACCCATCGCTAGTTTCGCAGCGGTCGTGGCGTTTTGGTTTTGCACCAACGCAAAACCGGTTTGTGTCTGATAAGCAGACTCCAATGCACTGGCAAAAGGAGACGAATTCCCGGCACTAAAGTTTGGAATCGGAATCACCAAGTCACCCACGTTGTAAGCGACCGTTTCGCGTCGCTTCTTGATCGTACGGCGACTGGTAATCTGCAGCACTTCGTCTTTGACTAGGTAAGTCAAGTTCAGCGGTTCGAGCAACAGATTCAAGGCGCTACGCAGCGAGATTGAGTTTCCGTTTAGCTCCAGCGAAACAGGTTGCTCGTTGGTCAAACCTTCGGCCGACATCCCCACAGGATCGATGATGATTGGAATACCAGTCATCTGTCCGATGGTTTCTACCGCATAGGACAATGGTCGTCCTTGGAAGCTAACCGAAACCGATTCCATAAGTTTCTCACGAATCACGCGTTCGGCAGGCGAAACTTGGATGCCTTCGCCAGTCGATCGACGCATCGCTTTTTCCAGATCGCTTAAGCTTGGCATTACCAACGGCTGATCAGGGTTCGGTGCCACGGCCGCCAATTCGGTCGCGTGCATAATGTCCAGGAAGCCTTCCGACTTCATATCCTTCACGGTCTTGTTGTCAAAATTGCGTCGTGCAATTTTAGCCTTAGTGACCATGACGGTGGACAGTTCCGAATCTGGCATCAACTCGCCGACCTTCTTGGCGACGATTTCCGCTTCGGCAAATCGCAGCTCTTCGTTCAATTGATTGTATTGATCAACCAAGCGTTGGACTTCCGCACTGACGCGTGCTTCTTTCGCGGCTTTATCGACGATACCTTTTTCAATTTGCGAATTGCGTTGCTGCTGATTGATCGCAGCTTCGTTCTGCTTGACGTACGCTTCGACGTTGTTGATCACGCGATCAACCATCGCGAGGTATTCTTTACGAGCTCCACCATCAACCGATGATTGGCTGACGCGTTGACGCAGCGACTTCAGTCGATCGAGAGCTTGCAGCGGTTGGTCGTTGACCATTCGCTCGGCTTCGGCGATTTCCGTCGTAACTTCGCGGAACATTTTTTGTCTCAGCAAAGCTTGCTCTTGTGAAGCAGCTTGAATGGCTGGTGGCATTTCGCGAGGAGCGATTTGCTCGGGTCCCGCGTTTTGTGTCAACAGCGTAAGTTTATCTTTGAGTTGTCCTCGGGTGAGCGGATCCATTTCCGCTTCCTTTTTCCATGCTGCCGAGAACAGTTGCAAAGCTCGCTGACGGTTTTGAGCCGTGAGTGCTTCGACACCTTGTCGGTACAGTTCTTCTCCGCTCAGCGAAGTATCGACGGCGGTATCTGTGGCGGTATCTGCGAACTGCAGATTGCTGGCAGGTCGAACCTGCGTCGCATCGTTACCCGCTTGGTAGGCACCGGTGTGCATAGGCGAACCGGCGACCGGCGCTACAGGCATTTGGCCTGCGGCGGGCTGCACTTGGTTCTGCTGGAGAGCAGGGTTGCGTTGCATTTCGACCCGAGCAATATCCATCGCGACTTGCCATGGACGAACTTGGTTGGGTGCATACGCCGTTTCAGGCACATGGAGAGCGTTCGCTTGATCGATTAAGTTGCGAGCAGCTTGAACATCGCCGCGGCTGAGTGCTAACCTTGCTTCTGCCGCAAGTGCCACTGCTCGGTCTCGGACCGGGTTTGGCTGCGCAGCAGGCGCATTTGGTGTCGCAAGTAGTTGCGGTGAGGTGTTCGATTGGCCAGCCGAATTACTTGGCGGCGTTGTTGCAGCGGTGGCCCCGTTGACGGGGGCGGCTGTTAAAGTAGGCGGCACTTGAATCTGTGCCTGCAATTTTTGGCAGTCTGTCGCGACCACAGTCACAGCAGCAACGCTAAAAAGGATTGGCGAAGCGCCCGCGGCAATTGCCGACAGGAGTCGCAAGCTGCCCAACGGTATTTTCACTTTCAACGCGACACTCCTTTTTCGCGACGGTGTGAAGTTAGCTACCCTTTGGATAGGTAGCTAGTAAAAACGATGCTAGTCACATCTATCTATCGGATGTTAAAATCGCCGGATTGAATAAACTTTGACAATCTTAACGCCTTGTTCGTCTTGTCAGAGAAATTTCAACCATGCTGGCAAAATAGATTGAAGCGGCACTTACCTGGCTTACCAAATGCGCAACCGCTGCAACTCAACATCACGACGTTGCTAGCAGTGAGAGGAATAGCTAGAGAAATCGATGAAAGTCAATATCATCGCGATGATACGATCCACATTTTTTGCGAATACTGCGAACCCTTACGAAAGCCCCTCGTGAATTTGCCCCCCTCTGCGCCCTTAACCGATCGGTCTGCTTGGTCCAATCGACTGCAACAAAACTGGTTCTTACTTTCGCTAGCATTGGTACTCGCTGTCGGCAGCCTAGCCAATAGGTGCCTGGCACCTATTGTGGAGCAGAAATGGCTGCAAAACACGATTGTGTTCGCGGTCATGTTTTTGATGGCTTTGCCCATCCCCTGGCAGTCGATCCACGCGTCGTTGATGCGGCCCTGGCCAGCCATCCTGGGATCAACCGTTAACCTAGCCGCCTTGCCTATCATGGCCGCCGTGATTGCCAGGGTGCTGCCGCTGGAACTGGCCAATGGAGTGATCGTCGCTGCGGTTGTGCCATCCACCGTTGCCTCGTCGGCGGTTTGGACGCGCCGAGCCGGCGGAGACGAGACCGTCGCGATCTTAATTACGTTGATTACCAGTGGCCTGTGCGTGCTGGTCACACCTTTTTGGATGTCTGCATTGATTCAGACCGAAATCCATCTCGACACCTGGGCACTGGTCGCCAGCTTGCTTTATTTGATCCTGATCCCGATCCTGATCGCTCAGGGTTTGCGTCGCTCGCGGGTGGTCCAATCTGTGGCGGAACATTCGAAGACGAAGCTCAGCGTGCTGTGCCAAATCGGGATCCTGTGCATGGTGTTCATCGGCGCGATCCAAATGGGGCAACGCATCGCTGACCAAAAGTCGGCGGCGTTGTCTTTTGTTTTTTGGATCGTGCTGGCTTGCGTGATTGTCCTGTCGCTGCATTTAGCGGCGATGGCGTTGGCGTGGCACACTGCGCAGTGGACCGGTGTACGCCGTGAGCAACGAATTGCAGTCGCGATCGGCGGTAGCCAAAAAACACTGATGGTTGGGTTAAAACTCGCCATCGACGCCGGGGCAAGTATTTTGCCGCTGGTGGCCTACCATGTGCTCCAGTTGTTAGTAGATGCCGTCATTGCTGGGAAATGGAAGCGAGCTTCCGAAAAACACCTTCAAGAGCAGTGAGCGTTCCCACCGCTTTTCAGCTAATCGAATCAGAAATTCGCTTAGCAGTTGCAACTTTGCCTCCGTCAGTGCATCATTGACGTCCTGAAACAGTTCACTCCATCAAAACAGTAGCCAATGACGACTCGACGAAGAGCACGAGAAATAGTTCTGCAGGTTCTTTACCAAGACGACCTCAACCCGACCCGCAATTTTTCCACCGACGATGGATTCTTTGCCAAACGATTGCTGGGTAACAAACCGCTAATTGCGTTTGCCAAAGAGATCCTGGAAGGAGTGCGTCGTCATCGAGATAAGATTGACAAAACGATCGGGGAATACGCGGTGAATTGGTCGGTCAAACGGATGTCGACCATCGATCGAAATATCTTGCGACTGGCAACTTATGAGATGCTGTACGCGGATGTGCCCGATCGTGTTGTTATCAACGAAGCCATCGAGCTGGCCAAACGTTACGGCCACCATAATTCGGGTAGTTTCGTCAATGGAATCTTGGATCGTGCAATCCGCATGAAGTCCGAAGCCGTGGCGTCCGAATCGGCGAATTAAGCTAGAGCGGCAAGGCCAAATTGGCTGTGTCCCCTCTGTCATTCCAAAGCAACTTCAAAGAAACGAGCTATGCGCATCCTATCGGGCATTCAGCCCACCGGCCGATTTCACTGGGGCAACTATTTTGGCGCGATCCGCCAATACATTGACCTGCAACATGAACACCAAGGCTTTTACTTTATTGCAGACCTACATGCCTTGACGACCGTGCGAGATCCAAAAGTCTTAGCGGCCAATGTGCGTGATGCTGCATTGGATTTATTGGCTTTGGGACTAGACCCTGCGAAAGCCACGCTGTTTGTTCAATCGGATGTGCCTGAAGTGAGCGAGCTGTGTTGGATTCTGATGACGGGAACACCGCTAGGCTTGCTGGAACGATGCCATGCGTACAAGGACAAAAAGGCTCGTGGCATCACAGCCGACGCCGGTCTGTTCACTTATCCTGTCTTAATGGCTGCTGACATTTTGGCCTACGATGCCAACTGGGTCCCTGTCGGTGAAGACCAAGTGCAGCATATCGAAGTATGCCGCGATCTGGCTCGCAGCTTCAACGCTCACTATGGCGAAGCCTTCGTCATGCCCGAAGCCAGAGTGATGCGAGAAACCGCGAAGGTGCCTGGCACCGACGGCGAAAAAATGAGCAAGAGCTATGACAACACAATCGCCATTTTCGAAGACGTGAAGGCCGCTCGCAAAAAGATCATGCGAATTGCCACCGACTCGCGTCCCATGGAAGCCGCGAAAGATCCTGAGACCGATAACTTGTTCGCGCTTCTCAAATTAGTCGGTTCACCAGCCGAAATTGAGGAAGTAGCCGCCATCTACCAACGCGGCGGTTTCGGATATGGCGACATCAAAAAGCGAGTGGCCGATGCCGCAGAAAGCTTCTTCGCGGACGCTCGAGCGCGACGCAGCGAGTTGGAACAAGCTCCCGAGCAAGTAGACCAGATCTTGAAAGACGGTGCCTCAAGAGCTCGTAAAGCGGCTGGCGAAGTTCTAGCACGAGTCAAAAACGCGTGCGGCCTTGCCCATGGATAGTTCCCTATGAGTTGGAAAGCGCAACCTGGCACCGGGGCTGTCCTGAGTATTGGGACAGACATCATCGAGTGCGTTCGTATCGCCCAAATGATCGAGCGGCATGGTGAACTGTTTTTGCACCGTGTCTATACGCTACATGAAATCGCTTATTGTTCAGCCAGACGTTCCTGCAACCAGCATTACGCGGGTAGATGGGCGGCGAAAGAGGCTGTGCTGAAAGTCTTGGGCACAGGCTGGTCCAAAGGGATTCGCTGGACAGACATCGAAACGACCAACGCCGCCTCGGGCTCTCCATCCATTTTGCTATACAATCGCGCTGCAGAAATCGCTAACAATTTGAACATCGCGAATATTTTGATTTCGATTTCTCACTGTCGCTCGCATGCCGTGGCCTACGCCACCGCGATCGGCTGAGCTAGCCGATTTTTGTACAGACGATTTCGTGCGGTTCGACTATCCAAGAAACCCCACAAGTGTTTGCGGAATAACGCCACAAAATCGAGGCTCGATTTGAGAGAGAGTCTCGGGGGGAAAAATGCTGATCGCAAATCTATTTTGCAATCAAATACGACACCAAAGTGGTCATCCACAGCAACGAAACCACAAGGACCGACAAACAAGTCGTACGTACCCAAAACTGAGTGGACTGGTTCGACCAAGGGCTGGCAGGTTGCTCACGTAACTCGCGTCGCAAAAATTGCTGACGCTGTTCAATGTCCTGAAAGAGAGCCGTTTGGCTGGCTTCCAACAGTCCATACTGAATAGAAAGTTCGAGTGCACCGTAAAGCAAATGGCGACGACCTTGTGCGTCGATACCGATTGCTTCGAAAAACCAAACCTGCTGGCCGTACTGTGTATCGGTCTCTTCATTCAAGTGAACGCACCGCAGGTTCTCGATGCGTGAATGGTCAGGACAAAAATCCTTCCGCATCAAGCAGCGACGTGCCTGGTCGGAGACCGCTTGCCATATTTGGCGAGGAAACTGAACTGGATCAATACTGGGCGTCATTTCAAATACCCTTCCATACAGCGGCGAGCAGAATGCCGTTAAGATAGCCTGCCGTGAACTCGTGATTCATTATACGAACGAAACGTGTCTTGGGTCACCCGCAAAAGGGCTTCGCTTTGAACATTCTTTGAAAAAAATTTCACAAAGCGTTAAGCTGTAGGATTGTCGCCCTTTTAAGGGATTGCAACCGCCGCTGCCGCCGATGCACCAATCTGGTTCCGAATCGCCGTCTCGTCATAAGGAAGCCTTTGACGCAAAATCGGTGCCGGACTTCCGGGTCGGTAAGACCCCAGCGTATGTCGGTCTTCCAACGGCCTCTGCAAAGTCCACTTGTATGGGGCGAGCGGAATGCTGCCGAAAAATCGTGCCCCTGAAATGAATGGCTGCAGATAAGGAAAACGTTGGTGACCATGGCGCTCCAACATCGCATCCTCGAAGTACAACGGTTGATGGTAGAAACCACCGGGTACCCAAGGTTTCGTTTGATAATAGATCAATCCGCGTTCAGCACCCATCGGCAGCGGCACCGAATCAGGCAGCCGATCGGTCGTGACATCGTCGGGATACTCGCCGGTCCCCACGTCGACCAAGGATAGGTCCGCAATTTTGATGTCATCCAAGGCTATGGGTGGCCGCGCCACTTTGGGTTCCGGGATACCGGTCACGTCGTTGGAATCCTTGGAACGCTTGGGAAGTAGATTCAAGCGATCGGCGGGCACGCGTTCCGGTGAAGTGGGAGTCGCAGAGCCTGGTGATTCGACGCTCGGAGCAGTGGCGGCCGGATCCGTTTCCTGAATAAAGCTCACCACTCCCCGGTTTGAAGAAGCTGGCACGAACTGGACGTCGGAGCTGCTTTCCACTGGCAATCGGAACACGTTCTCCTGAGCTTCTCCATTGGAAGACAGGCAGAATGTAACTGACAGTGCAAGTGACGCTAGCTTAACTCGGGACATCCGTGTCACCTTCGGAAGTAACAGTGTTTCAAAAAGTCGATCCAAGGGGTGACCGACAAAATTGTCGGGGATCGACTTACTCCTGGTTATTCGGAAGCTTTCGACAGTCAGCTTGACCCGAACCATCGACAAGCGTGCAAGGATTGCACGATTGAGAAGGCCCAATTGCCTAGACGGCACAGCTTAGCATGGAATATCCACGCGCGATCTATTCCGCAATCGCTGAGTCGGCAGCTGCTTTGGCGGCCTTCGGATCCTGCTGCGATTGATCAAGTTTGACCTTATCGCGATCCAAAAAATTGAGCGATGCCGAATTCATACAGAACCTCAGCCCCGTCGGTGTCTGCGGTGCATCGTTGAATACGTGGCCAAGATGAGCATCACAGCGACTGCAATGAATCTCGACCCTAGAATAACCTAGCTTGTTGTCGATCGCCTTGCCCACATTCTTGGCCTCGATCGGTTGATAGAAGCTTGGCCATCCGGTCCCTGAGTCAAATTTCGCTTGAGAATCAAACAATGGTTGGCTGCAACACACGCAGACATAGACTCCATCTTTCTTGTAGTCATGATACTTGCCTGTATATGCCTTCTCGGTATCGTGCTTGCGAGTAACCGAAAATTGAATTCGAGTTAGCCTCTTTCGCCACTCGGAATCGGGAATCGATTTGTAGTCCACTTTGTCATCCGGCTTCAACTCCGCGTCCTCTTCGGTAATTGATTTAGGACTATTGCGAATCGGATCGTCCGCCCAACTAACCGCACTTTCAATCGCCAGACTTCCCAGTCCCAAAGGAATGGCCCAAAGGAAAATCTTCAGCCAGCGCGTGCGATGCATGCCACTGGGTTGGCCCGCGTTTGCTACAGTATCAGTCATTTGCTTCCCCCTCGATTAAACAATGCAATGCTGCGTATCGAAAAACTCTCTGTGCGTCCAGCTCTTGGGTCACCCCTTATTCTACGCAATCTTTCCCTAGCTGCCTACAAAAATGAGATTTTGGTGATCCTGGGACCAAGCGGATCAGGAAAGACGACCTTATTACGCTCAATTACCGGTCTATGTCCGATCGATTCGGGCACCATTTCTATTTTAGGTCAAGATTTTCAGTCACTGCCCCCGGCCAAACGCGACATCTCACTATTATTCCAAAGCGGCAACTACTACGACCATTGGACCGTACGGCGGCATTTACAAACGGAGCTAGCAGCCAAAACGCAATCGCGCAGCAACCAGACGCAAGCTCTTCAAACCATCCTTGACCGAACAGGTCTCGCAAATTTCGGTGATCAATACCCTCATCAGCTCTCTGGCGGACAACTCCAACGGCTTTCGCTCGCTCGCGCCATTGCCGCTGATCGCTCAATCACTCTAATGGACGAACCTTTTGTCCACCTGGATGATTCGAGCAAGCAGGAGCTTTTTCCACTACTTGATTTACTCCAATCGGAGTCGAAATCCATCGTTTATGTCACCCACCGCAGCGATGACGCCATGCGGATAGCCGATCGCATCGCCGTCTTGCTCGATGGCGAGATCGCTCAAATTGGTATCCCTACAGATATCTACCACAAGCCAAAGACGATAGCCATCGCTCGCTTGCTAGGTACCGCGCCGATGCAATTCTTTTCCGCCCGAGCCATGAACTCGCGGCTTACCGTACCTATCGGCGAACAAATCGTCATGTTGCCTGCTCCCAATTCGATAGTAGCCATTTGCCCCGACCAATTGATTTTGGGCGTGCGGCCTGAACACGTGGAAATCCATCCCAACCATCATGAGGCGACCGCAACCGCAGCGTTCCCGGCAAACACACTTTCATTCGCAGCTCGCGTACACAAAATTCGCAGCCTGGGCGCTTGGGAACTGGTCTCGTTAAAGTGTGACCACGAGTTTTCAATCCTTGCTTTAAGACCAACGGCTAGCGTCCAGCTAACGCCGCAACAAAACGTGATCTGTTCCATTGCTTCCGCCAACATCTTATTCTTTGATGCGGCATCCCAAGCTGCGATTTCAGCTCCCAACTAATCGACGGTCTTCTGCAAGCGCAAAGCGTTTGGGACCGATGTGATGGCGTAACAGATAGTCAATTAGCTCCTCGGCCCCCACAGTCTCATCTTCGGTCAGCAAGAAGTTGGCAAAACGAGCCGGACTTCCAACAGCCAGCCCCTGATCCTGGGAATCTATGAACGCTCGTGGTTCCGAAGTGATCATGGACCAGATCGATTTGGCACACAGTGTTGGATACGCGTCGCGAACAAACTTGGCTTCGTTCCAAATGTTCAAATCAGGATTACTAGCCAAAGAGTCGGTTCCTAAAAACACAGGCACATGCGATTGGAGCAGTTCTACCAACGGATAGCTTGCATGCTCAAATGCAGCATGTGTCCGAGGACAATAGACGACGGCCATGTTCTGCCGATGCTTCGATAGCAACTCGATCTGCGATGCATCCAAGTAGTTGCCATGAACGACCAACGCTCGATACGCTTGCCCCAAAAGATGCAGCACTTCATCCACGCTTTGAAAACTGGCCGTTTGAAATGCTGCGTCACGATGGCCAGCTAAGAACGATTCAAATGGATCTGTTCGATGCCGTAACCAATTGAGTTCCTCTCGCGTTTCAGCGACATGCATTGCGATCGGAATCTGTTCTGTGCGCGAAAGCTCGACGGCTTGCTTCAACAATCGCCGATCGGTGGTGTAAGGAGCGTGAGGGCTGATGCCCGACCAAGCGGCCTTTCCCTCGACCGCTTCCGCGAAAGCTTGCCTTGCATCTTGCATCATCTGCCAAGTGCTGGCCGCTCGGTTTGCATTGATCGAAATCAATTCGGGAAATGGCACAACAGCCAAGCTACTGGCCACATCATATTGACCGGGAACGTAATTGCTTACGATATCGAAGATAATGCCGGTCGCTTGCTCAGCCATCGACTGCAGCATTTGAGTTACCGTTTGACGTTGCGCTGCGAGACGTTCCACTTCGGGTAGCTGCATCGATTGACGCCGAAATTGAATGACTGCGGTAATCCAATCTACGAAGTTTCCGTTCCATGCAATAGGTTGTTTAAGATCGCTCAAGTCCAAGTGACAATGGGCATTCACCAACGTCGAGCTCAAGCAGCTATTGCCTAGATCGATGACGGCTCCATTAGCTTGATTTCCGATTGCTTGAATTATACCGTTGGATACAACGACATACCCATCGCGGATCGGCATCCCATCGGCTGGAATAATCCATTTTGCTCGAATGCTACACAAAGACACAATACGACTCGATTATGATTTCTATCAACGCAGCGCAACCATTGTTGCGCGGCAGCTACTGGGCTGCGTGCTTATTGTACAGAGCCCACCCCATCTGCTAGCAGGCTGGATTGTAGAAACCGAAGCTTATCTGGATCGCGGCGATCCATCTTGCCATGCAGTTCGCGGTGTGACCAAATCCAATGCGACCATGTTTGGCAGAGCAGGGCGGCTGTATGTCTACCCCATCCATGCAAAGTACTGCATGAACGTCGTCACCGGCCGCGAAGGGCAAGGCCAAGCCGTTTTGCTGCGAGCAATGCAGCCCTTGCTCGGAGTAGAAGCGATGCAGCAGTCGACCGGCCGGCAAGATTTACGAATGCTGATGCGTGGTCCTGGCCGCTTATGCCAAGCATTGCAAATCAGCCGCCAGTGGGACGGTGTCGACCTGTGCTCCAGCTCGCAGGTCTGTATCGTTCAACTTGCTAAACCACAGCGGCCAAAGTTCACGATCGGGATCTCGCCGCGGATCGGGATCTCCACCGCTCGCGAACTGCCGCTTCGATTCTTCGTCGATGGCAACCGTTTCGTCAGCGGGGGCCAGCGTGTGCATTCCCAAAAACCCATCCGCGAAATCAGCAGCGTGTTTCCTGGCGTTTCCGGCTTTGCCTGGTAAGCAACCTATGCTTTACGTTGCTCAGCGGAATTCTCGAAATTGATCGCCCTGTCCAGCCACAACCAATCAGGGCTGTTTATAATCTTCGAGTGATCACCACCGCGTGACTTCCTTCCCACCCCCCCTTTGAGGTCTTTCTATGAGCCTTTTGCGAGTTTCCGTGCGAGAATCTTTGCTGATTGTCGCTGGCACAACAAGCCTGATGTTCCCCACGTTAAATCAATGCTTGGCTGAACTTACTTTACCGAATGTTTTTGGTGACCACATGGTCGTCCAACGGGCCCAAGAGAACCCGATTTGGGGCAAGGCCGATGCGAACGCGGATGTCACCATCCTGGTTGGCGACCGAAAGACAACCAGCAAAGCTGACGACCAAGGAAATTGGAAAGGAACGCTGCCGGAACTGCCCACCGGCGGGCCATATCAAGTCAAGATCACCAGCGGCAGCGACTCGATCGCCATCAATGATGTCTTGTCCGGTGAAGTCTGGATCTGCTCCGGCCAGTCGAACATGCAATGGACCGTGAGCAACAGCGAGGATTTTGAGCTAGAAAAACTCTCCGCGAATTACCCTAAAATCCGCATGATCAATTTTCCTCAAGTGGGTTCGCAGACCACGGTCTGGAGCCATGACCGAAACTGGATGGTCTGCAACAGTCAAAACGTGGGGAGCTTCTCGGCTGTCGGTTACTTCTTTGGTCGACAACTGCATCAAACGTTAGACGTCCCCATTGGATTGGTGAATAACGCGTGGGGTGGTTCTGCCGCAGAAGCTTGGGTGGATCAAAAAACGCTCAGTGAAGATTCACGCTTTGCAGGCATCATGGCTCGCTGGGAGAAAGACACTCAAGAATTTGATGCGTTGAAGTCAAGAACCGATTTGTCCGAGGACGAACAAAAGCGACTTGCCGCTCTGCAAAAGAATATGTCGGGCAATCATCGTCCAGGCAATATCTATCATGGAGTCTTGGAATCCCATCTCGGATATGGAGTTCGAGGAGCGATCTGGTACCAAGGCGAATCGAATGCAGGTCGAGCGTACCAATACCGCGAACTCTTTCCGCTGATGATCTCGCATTGGCGCCAGCGCTGGGGACAGGACTTCCCATTCTACTGGGTGCAACTGGCCGATTTCAAACAGGAAGCCACAGAGCCCGGAGAAAGCGAATGGGCCGAACTGCGCGAGGCCCAAACCATGACTCTCGATAAGCTGTCGAAAGTTGGGCAAGCCGTCATCATCGACATCGGCGAAGGTAAAGACATTCACCCTCGCAACAAAGTCCAAGTCGGACGGCGCCTGGCGCGTTTAGCTCTCAAGAACGAGTATGGTTATGACATCGCCGCCGAATCGCCTCGGTACGCGTCTATGGAAGCTGACGGTTCCAGTATCATCTTAACCTTTGATCATGTCGGAGCGGGCTGGCGCCCGTTCGATGTCGCGGAACCCGTCGGGTTCACCATCGCAGGCGAGGATGGCAATTTCGTCAAAGCAGTGGCCGAAATCCTGAGCGACAAACGCATTCGTGTTTCCGCCGCAGCGGTAACCATGCCAACAGCAGTTCGCTATGGTTGGGCGGACAATCCAGTGGTCAACATGTTCAATACCAGCGATCTTCCGCTCACTCCATTCCGCACCGACGATCGCCCCGGCGTAACCATGAACCGTCAGTAGAGCGAGGGAAAGTTACAACCAAACCGACGTACGACGGACTTCCAGTCCGTCGCAGTGGATCGTACGACGGACTTCCAGGCCGTCGTACAAACCGCCGCAGGTAGTAATTCATCTACCACTTTCCTACAATAGTGCTTTTGCCAGGAACTGCATCATCCTTAATCAAAAGCCCTGTGAACAAGTTCATCCCTTCTGAACCATTGGATATCGCAGTCATCGGTGCTGGTCCGATTGGACTAGCCACTGCAATTGCCGGCAAAAAAGCGGGTCTGAGCTGCGCTGTTTTCGAAGCGGGTCAAGTCGGAAACACCATCGCATGGTGGGCCCCTCAAACGCGTTGGTTCAGCAGCAACGACCGGATCGCGATTGCCGGCGTTCCTCTAGAAACACCCGACCAAAGCAAAGCGACTCGCGAACAGTATTTGGCTTATCTGCGTTCGCTGGTGCGCCAGTTCGAAATTGCCGTACATTCTCACCGGCCTGCACACTCGGTGCTCCGTAACTCAGTAAGCGGTTTGCTGCACGTCGAATTTGAACCACCGGGACAGCACCCGGCTGTTTCCTGCCGAAATTGCGTCCTCGCCATCGGAGGCACCGACGTCCCAAACCGGTTGCACATTCCCGGCGAAGACTTGCCCCATGTTGATAGTTACTTTCGCGAGCCCCACAAGTACTTTGGCCGCAAGGTTGTCATCATTGGCGGACGCAACAGTGCTGTGGAAGCCGCGTTGCGGGCGTCACACTGCGGAGCCGATGTGACGTTGTGCTATCGTGGCCCCGATCTGCCACGGCAAAGTATCAAGTATTGGCTGCTCCCCGAGATCGACGGTTTGATACGCTCTGGAAAAATCAAAGCGCATTTCAACATGGTCGCCACCAAGATCACGCCGCAACACGTCCACTTCCAACCCGTCGACCCAAGCGATTGCACGGCATCGCCAAATCAAGAGCCACTGGTTGTGATGGCGGATGAAGTCCTGTCTCTGATCGGCTATCGCCAAGACAAACGACTTTTTGAAGCCTGCGGAGTTTCATTGATGGGAGACTCGCAGCGGCCGGAATTTGATCCGGCCACCATGATGACCAATGTGCCTGGCCTGTTCGTAGCTGGCACCGCCGTGGCCGGCACGCAAAGCAGTCGCTATCAAATCTTTCTCGAAAACTGCCACGCTCACATCGAACTGATACTCAATGCCATCCTTGGTAAAGTAGCCTCTAGCCAAAATTGGCTAGCCAGTGCCAGTGCGGCGGAATTTCAAGCTCGTATCGAAGCGATGCCCGAAAGCTAACGAAAAACGGCCATGTGCAGAACATGGCCGTTTGGATCATTGGAGCGAACTGCGTCGAACGCGGCTTACTTCTTCTCAGCGTCCGCTTTGTCTTTAGCTTCCCGTTCGTCAGCAAACGAGAAGAGCCGATACTGAGCGTAGTCTTCAAACTCATTGGAAATAATGAGTTCGCCGCTTGAGCTATCGAAGGCAACGATACGACCGCCGGATCGCAGTTCATTCTTCGGTGGTGAATCCACCAAAACATCGCCGCCACTGATATCCGTAACCACTACGGTGTTTGCGAAACGATAACCGGGAACGGCCTTCACCTTTTTGGATATCGGTGCGATAACCTCCAGTTCCAAATCTTTGCCCAAGGCACCGCCGAAGACGCTTCCTACCGCTGGCGATTTATCGGTTCGATAAGGTACAAAGGTTGCCAGTTTTGGATCCCACTCACCGTAAACTAAACTGGTATCCAGCATGCTCACCAGCTCCACCGGTTGGTCCTTCACACTGTAACGCGTCACATTCTTCTTCACAGCACTAGCAAACAAACGGCTGCGAGAAGGTACCGTTACGGCTGGACTTGGATCACTCCACTTGGTAACCAGCTTGCTGGAACGCAGAGCCTTCTTGTCAGCAGCCAACCGCTTCTCATCCGCCATCATCAAATCCTGAACACGTTGTACCGCTTCGGGCTTCATGGTAGAGGTCTTGGGCTGCAGCGATTTGCTGCGGGGATAGTTGGGGTCTTCTAGCAACAAGCGAGTGCGATAGACATAGACATGGCCAGGTTGGACATTGAAGTCAAAAAATCGCAGAAGCTTGTACTCGGTCAGCGTTTCTGCTTGAGAACGTTCTGCTGTGTCGACTTCTTGAGCCGTCGATGATGCACCGTAATCGCTTTGGCCAGCTCCACCATAGCCGCTGCCATAGGATACGCCGCCATATCCGGCACCATAATCGGAATCACCGCCGCCGCCATATCCATCTCCGTAGCCAGCGCCGCCGTACCCACCCGAGGCTGCAGGCTTCTTGCTGATTTGTGGAATCTTGGGATGGTCGACCAAGTGGCTATAACGGCTCATTAGGATCGGCGGAATCTTCATCGTAAGCTTTGAAGAAACATAGTTTTCCTTGGCGGTTTCATCTGCCGTCCCGGGCCATTTGTCGACTAGCTTGCCGTAAACTTCTGGCGTTACATCACTCAATGTCTGCCAGTCGGCATCGGTCAAAGTCGAAAGGTCCGTAATCGCTGTCACGTCCACTCGCTGAACTTCAAAGCCCAAATAGTTGGGCGAGTCTCGATTGGGATTGAAGTCCGCTGCGTCCTCAAACTCTTTAAGATAATTCTTGACCATCGCCTCATGAGGCACGGCAGCCGTTACGGCCGCGAACGTCACGTATTGCGAGACAACGGTTTCGGCATCGCTGCGAACTCGACCAGTGCTGTCGCGTTCCAGCTTCGTTTCTTTCGCTTGGTAGCCATAATCGTAGCCGCTAGCCATCAGGCGGTCCGCTGGTTCGGGGTCATCGGGGCGGCGACGTTTCTTCTCGCCGACAGGAAGTGCACCTTTGAGATTCTCAATTTCCGCAGGCCGAGGACTCTTGACTGCGATCACTCCCATAAACGCTTCTGCATGTAGGTTGGCCGGTGGCAACACTTCGGGATCACCACGTTTGCCACCGCGGCTGCGGGGTACAAATTCCCAAACATCATTGCGATATGGCGTCGCATCAGTTTGATTGCGAGACTGCTCGGATTGATTCCTAAAGTTCACATCGTACTTGCGAGTCGATTTAATTTGATCCCAATGATTCTCGTTCAGAATCACGTTTCGCGTGGTGCTGGCCTTCTGAATCAAGTCATCTTTGTGCTTTGTGGCTTCGATAGTTTCTGTATTCCAGCCACTCCATAAGAAGAAGGCTGCGGCGGCACCGACGGCACCCACAACGAACTTCTCTCCGTGATTTAGGAGAAACTGAACGAAGTCAAACTTACTTTCCGACGATCGACTTGCCTTAGGAGCTTTCGGCTCAGCCGCAGGCCCATCACCTTTAGCACCCTTTTTTCCTAAACCAAACATAGCTGACCTCGATAACTGATTAACGTTGCGATCGAAAATGCGATATAAAAACCAGGGGTTGCGGACCAACGGTACCCCCCGTAAGTCCATTCCAGCAAATCGTTACTGGATCGATCTAGGTTGCGGAATCCCAGCAGCAGCCGACTCGGTTGCCGCCGGTGCCGCCGGAGGTGGTGGCACTGGAACTGCGCCCGGTGCCGTTTCTGCAGGTGCTCCATCCGCCGGTGCCGCGTCTGCCGGTGCCGCGTCTGCCGGTGCCCCGTCTGCCGGTGCCCCGTTCACAGGTGCCCCGTTCACAGGTGCCCCGTTGGCTGGTGTTCCGTTGGCTGGTGGAGTTGCTTCCGGGGCCGCAGGTTCCGCACGAGCTGTTGTTTCCAACTCAGTCGATTGCTCAACTTTCTCAATGCCCAACTTGTCGATGTCGACGGGATTGTACAGCAAGACGATACCGTACAGTTCGACGTCTAATTCGTACGACTTGTCGCTCCAAGTCACATCGGAACCGGTCGCGCTGTCGCCATATCCACCGCCTGCGCCACCGCCATATCCGCCGCCTGAGCCGCCGTAACCAGCGTTCCCACCCGAGTCACCGTAACCAGAGCCGTACGCGCTTCCGCCGCCAGAGTAGCCGCCACCCGCACCACCGCCGCCACCACCGCCCGTCGCTAGGGTTGGCTCCTTAGACTCATCCGTTGCGATGCGGACTTGTTTGACTTCCACCATAAGATCATTGTTACCGCATGCGGCGATCAAATCTGCGATACGGCGCTGATCCATATTGAGCCGCAACTGAACCGGAATCCGTTTAGCGACTGCAAAAAATGCATCTTGCGGTTGAGCCGACTTCATTTTTGCGATCAAGTCCGCTGAGCCCACAGGCTTATAATTCGAGTCAACATAGCGTCTGTCTGCCGGATCCACAGGTCCAGCGGACGCGCCGCCGTAACCGGCACCGTACGCGCTGCCGCCGGGAGCGGCCGAAGCCGCTGGAGCACCACCCGCAGCCGCACCATAGGGACTAGAGCCGCCGTAATCATCCCCGCCTCCGCCATAAGCACCACCACCACCGCCAGCGGGCTTGGAGCCCGCAATCGTCTCCACTTCACCAGCAGAACCATTGGCCGCTTTGCCCAACCGAATCCACTTGATTTCTTTTATCGGAGCTTGGAAGTTCTCACGTGCGTCGCCATTGACGGTCTTTACGATGTTCATCAAGCCGCTGAGAATCCAGAGATCCTCTTGCGTGTAAAGAATGTCCAGCGTGCTCGGTGGCTGCGCCGGGTTGTACCAAGGAGCAATCTGGTCAACCAGTTTTTTCTGAGAGCTAGTTTCCCATTTCACCAGTGGGTTAACTGCTTGGGCAGGAGGTGCCGCCGAGCCGGTTAACGAAGCGGTCCAAGTCGCGCCGATAATGTTGGCGATGTCGGGGAATACACGATTGATATAATCGCGATATTGCTCGCGAGCACTGCGGTCCAGCGGATCTTCGCCCTCCTTGAGAGGATTGGCGATCGTCAATTCAATTGGACGCCGCTTATCAAGTTCAGCAATCGCTCGCTCGGTGGTTACACCTTTGGGCCACTTCAAATATCGCTTTTGACGTTCGTACTGAAACTCCCAAGCCTTTTGCACATCCAGTTTGTGGAGATCGATGATCGCTTCCATCTCCTTATGCGATTGCTCGTTGGGGTGCGTGGCAATCTTGGAAGACACCTCATTAATCGTGCTGTAACTGCTGTTAATCGCACTGATTCGCGTGGAGATTTCCTCATGCAACTGGCTGTTAGACATAAAGAAGATGGTCACCGAAGTGGCCAACACAATCACCATCAGAATCCAGAAATAGTATTTCTTGACAATGGTAATAACGGGCTTTAGTTGATCCATGATTCAGTCGTCCTAAAACAGTGACGTTCTTATTGTAGCCATAAATGTATCGGAACAGTTTTTAAAAGCATCGGCTGCTACGGGGCAACTGGGTTGGTCGCCGGAGCAATGATATCTTTCGGTGGAATGATATCTGGTTTAAATCGCGGATCGGCTTTCCAAGCCATTCGCTGAGCAAGCGTTCGTTCTTTCCAGACGAATTGCACCTTGAACGATGCTTTCGTGGCTGTAAAAAACGGTGGCACGGGTCTGCCTTCATCATCAACAAACTCTTTAGGCTTCGCAGCAGCCGCCGGAGCATCACCGCCGTATGCGCTGCCTGCTCCCCCATATCCACTTGCAGCACCGCCGATATTTCGACCGCCACTCAAACGCTCGTACTCTGGATTCCCAATCCTTTCTTCGGTGGTAGTCGCTTCTGCCACCAGAATTGGATACGAGATCCCCATCTCTTTGGTGGAGAACGGAACCATCTTCCCATCAGGGCCAGGCAAGTTGATGCCACCAGTCTCCAAAAAGTGGATCAAATTCTTTCGCACAAAGTCAGACTTTTCATCTCCGCGGACGCCATTGTGGTAATGGTACCCTTCCAGTTTGACGACCCAACCTGGCCCGGACAATCCCTCGCCCTCGGGTGCTTGTTCTGTCGTTTGAGCCGCACTCTCGCCAAACAATTGTGAAATACGCGCTCGCGATTCGCTGCGATACTTCTCTTTAAAGTTATCGTCCACGTACTTTGTGATATCGTCGCGGTACTGCGAATCAATCAAGGTGATATGGAAGTCGCGACGTTCGTTATAAGGCAATTCGACCGGCGATTTACTGACCAAATCTGGATTTCGATTCAAACCTGCATTGATCACGCTGAGCAACTCGAGCCAGATCTTGCGGCGTTCGCTGTTTGCACTGACCTCTTCACCAATCGCTCGCATCAACTCGACTTTATTCTTTTGAGTCTCATCCATGTCGATATTGGTTTGACTCTCATTTCGCAGACTGACAACTTGCGATTGAGCCGCTTGCCACAAATCGGGCTCGACTTTTGAATAGGCGTTGTAGACCAACCCATAATTGACTGCCATGCCCACCAACAGTGTGGCTGCCGCGGCGGCCATCCAAGGCTTCTTGGAATCCACCAAGCGATCCACCACGATCTCTTTGGGCAACAAATTGGTTCGGATCGGCCCATGATGCAACGCTTGCAGGCAAAGCCCATACACCACGCCGAAGCTTGGCTGGTTTTCCTTAAAGCTTGGAGCACCGATCACTTCCATGCCTGAAAGCCGCGAGAACTTTTCGATGATCTCGACATCCATACCCAAGCTCTTATTCAGATAAGCTTGAAGACCGGGCAGTTTGGCCGTGTTCCCCAGCAACTGAATCGACTCAATCTCCGCCTTCTTGTTGATCTGACGGAAGAATCCAATCGAACGTTGGATTTCGGTATGCATGTCATTGAAGATTGGACGCATCGCTTGGAAGACCAATTTTGGATCATCCGCCTGCATCGCATTTCGCTTCAAATGCTCCGCCTTTGCGAAGGTCAACTTCAGCTCTTTACTCAATTGGCGAGTAAAGTGATTACCGCCAATAGGCATACTGCGTTGCCAGATGCGGAAACCATTGGTCACGATCAAGTCGGTCGCATCGGTACCAATCGACAAGATCAACACCGATTTCGGTGGCTTCTCAGGATCGAAATCGCCTTCGGCCAATCGTTCGGAGAAACGATCGTACGCAATCATGTTGTAGATTGCCACGGGCGATAACTGAATAATGTCTGGCTCGATTTCAGCAGCCTGGAAAGGCTTGAGCGAGCGATATACGGCCTCGCGCTTCATCGCGAACAAACCCACTTCGCTTTCCAGCGCATAGCCATCCTCGATGTTCGCGCCAGCCATTTGCTGGAAATCCCAAATCACGTCATTCAAATCAAACGGGATCTGTTGCTTTGCTTCATAACGAACGATGTCGGGAATCTTTTTAACTTCGACTGGCGGCGGCTTGAAGAACTTGGCCAAACCTTGCTGGCCAGGAACGCTGATCGCCACTTTCGCCCCGCGAAGGTCGTTGCGCGAGGTAAATTGCTCCAGCGCATCGGCCAACAGAACTTCCGGTTCCGAGTCTGGCTGGGAGAGAATTTTAGGATACTCAACGAAATCGAATGAGTCCGCAACAACTTGGTCGCCTTCTAAATGGCAACGCAGAGCCTTGATTGCACTTTGGCCAATCTCAACGCCCCACACGTGATTGACTTTTCTTGCCATAACATTCCTCAAAATCTAGCGCGAAACCTTCGATAAGTCTTTTGGTTTATGCTCATCCAGCGTTGCCCGTCGAAACTTGTCCGCCTGATCGAGCAACCCTGAAAAAACGCCTGGTTTGTCCAGGTCAGTGCGGGCCAGCGATTTGGTGACGAGGTGGAAATAGCGGACACGCACAAGCAATACAGTAAACCACCGTCCCGGCGGCTCAAGTAGGATAAGCAATAAAGCCGCAAAAACTTCCGTCTTGCTGCCCTTAATATCCTATCGTTTGTCACTAGCTGCTGTCAAATTTTTTCTGGAAGTCTTCGCCAAGGGGGCGAAACTTCCCAACTCGCACTCCTCCTAAGCCGCAAACTTACCGCCCCAACACCATCGCCACCACCAACTGACACGCAACGCCAAATCGGCGGACACTACGGTGCCAAGTTGAGTCGTGGCTTACGAGTGCGAATCAATTCACTTTCATAGGCTTCCCGCACAACTGTCGCTTCTGCAGGCGAACCTTCTTGAAAAATATGCAACTCCAACACCGTCTCGCTGGCCTTACCGTCGGCTCGCTGCCCAGTTAAGTAACTGGCAAGAGCCAACCGGTCGCTTTCCTTCAAATGCTTGGTCAAGCGGTCGCGCAGGTCTTTCGATTGGCCGATATAGAGATAGCCTGTGGAATCACGAAAGATGTAGACACCTGGGCGACGAGGCACTTTCGACAGGTCGCTTGCGAACTCTTGTACCGGCGCGGAGACCACCTCCACTTTCCAATCAGTCACTCGCACCAGCAGCTCTGGACGCAGTTGCCGCGTCTTCCTTAACCTCAACGCGGCCCTACGAACCAAATAGGGGTCGAAGCCCGGAGCCACTTCGGCGGCCAGACGATCGAACTTCGCCAACAAAACTGGATCGATAAAAACACGGTCCAACGATTCGCCACTTTCCTCAAGTACGCGTCGAGCCGCGATTTCCGCCACGGGTGTCTCGCCCTCCAACTCGGGCCGCAGCGTCTTGGTCGACTTCACCGTGAACTTGCCGCTTTTACGCAACTGGATCAATTGCTCAAACAGTTCGACTTCGCCGATGTCACTGCCCGCCGCTCGAACCGCCGCCACCATGCTGGCTCGCAAGTCATCTCGAATAATGACTTCATCTAAGCTCCAACCGTCATGTACCTGGGCATAAATCTCCAGCAGATCGAGAGTGGATTTCGAAGCGGCCTCCTGGCCGACCGCTGTCCCAAACGACCCTTCGCAGACCAGCATCAGTCCCACGGCAACCCAACTTAAAAGTGTACGTTTCCAATTCATGGCACTACCTTTTAATCAATCGATAATCATCCAAGTGCTCTTAAAATACTCCGTTTCCGGACAGTTTACACCAATCGGATGGTCGCCACTGGCACCCACACGACGAATAATCTTGGCCGTTCGCATCGATTGCTGACTGCTGCCATCCAGCGGTATGAACGCGCGGGCCGCCGAATGGAGCATGGAATCAAACGCTTCTTGTGTCAACAATCCCGCACAGGTACAAGTCAAAAACAAGCCGCCCGGTTTCACTAATTGCATCGCGAGCTTATTCAAGTCGTGGTGCTTCCGTGTGCCTTCTTCCAACTCATTGCGTGAGCGAATGAGCTTCGGTGGATCTAGCACAACGATATCGTACTGACGACCAATCGCCAGCATGTCACGCATGAAAGCGAACGCATCCGACTGGCAATATCGCACTTTCGCATGGTTGATGTTGGCGTTCTTCTTGGCGACTTGCAAGGGCTCTTCATCGATATCAACCCCCGTCACTTCCGAGGCATGGCCCTCACTCGCAGCCCTCACACTAAAGCCACCGGTGTAACAACAAACATCTAGTACCGTTTTACCAGCCGACCAGCCAGCGAGCAAACTGCGATTGTCCCGTTGATCGCAGAAAAATCCTGTCTTATGGCTGCCGTCAAACTGGATCCGATACTTGGTCGCCCCCTCTTGAACTGTCACATAAGCAGGACAATTTGCCGAGCGATACTCTTCCACTGGAAAACCTTCTTGAGCCACAAAACCAGGGCAGGGCCGCACAAGGTAATGCTCCAACCCAAGCCGCTTGCAAAGCGACTGCACCAACTCTTCGCTCCGCTGCATCATGCCCAACGAGAACACCTCGGCACTTAAACAATCGCCATAGCGATCCACGACTATCCCCGGATACCCGTCCGCTTCGCCATGAATCAAGCGATAAGCGTTGGTCGTTTCGGGCAACTTCAAGAAGGAATGCCGCAGCGAAATCGCCTGAGTCATTTTCGTGTCCCAAAACGATGCGTCAGGTATCTGGTCACCCCAACGCATCAACCTGACCGCCACACTGGATTTCGGATTGTACAAGCCGTAGCCAAACAAGCGTGCATCGGGCTGCGTCTCATTCGGATTGGCATAAACAGCCACCCAATCACCCGGTTGCGGATTCCCTTCGATCTGCGTGATACGTTTTCGAAAGATATTCGGGTGCCGCATCGCGCGCGAAACATAAACGCAGGGCATGCTCGAACGAGGCTCAACGCGCAAAGATTGTTTTGTCAATGAATTATTGCCAAGTAGTACAAGTAGAAAGAACGCTTCATTCCATCATCAAGCTCCCTCTCGAAGATCAGGTTGTCGCCAGTATATTTCCCAGCCGTGCGGGCACTAGAGCCACTGGGCAGTTTGCCGGGAGTATCTCGTTAGCAGCCCTAGCTAGCGAGCCTGACGTTCAAAACTCCCAACCGAAGATTTCTGAGGTTCAGTCGCCCGCATTGCGACTCCCCATCGCGCCCCACACACCGTACACGCTTTTGGCAAACCAATTCTCACTGTACAACGTGGAACCATCTTCATAAAAGACCCCGGGAGATTCGGCTTGCATGTCTCCGGTATCGACCGCATCACTGACAAAGTGGATGGAGCTATCGAGCATCATGACGTGCACGCCACCCAAATGGTAGCTTGCTGCGGTATGCAAACCAGGACCTTCATTGCGTGAAGCCACACAGCTTGGACCGTTGGGTGCAACTATCGTGTTGAATCCAACAAAGTCAGGATTGCCATCCCCCCAATGCGTCCCTCGCTTGGCGACAACGTCCTGCTCCCGCACATAGCGACCGCCATGAGCGACCGCTAGGCAATCTGCAGGGACCACACCATGCCCCGCAATTCGCTCGGCAATCGACGTCGCTTGATATCCCCGCGTGGGCGCGTCCTTGGTTCGCTGATTGTTCTGATGCGATTGTGGTGTAGCGATCTCTCCGAAAGCAATCGTGTTGCTGACTCCATCGGAACAGTCTGTATATCGCAACTCATACCTCTGCTGGAACATGCCACGCACCGCTCGCTCCGGAGCTTCCCAATAAGTGAACTCAATCCCCATTTGCGAATCACCCAGAGAAAACGCAAAATTCGTTCTCCCCATGCTGGCCCAATCGGCCGGCAGCATGCGGCCGGGGTCCGAGGGACAACGCAGAACCGCAAGCTCGGTTCGCCACGGAGTGTAATTGCCGCCACGCCACCAGGGCTCGCCCCCCCGCGCAAATCGAACTCTGGGCGCAACGGACGCTTCAAAACCACCTTGGATTTGGCTGTATAAGTCCATGCGCTCCAGAAAGGGACACAACGCGACAAAACCACTCATGCGACTACCCAACCACAATCCGTCGGCATTAGTCAGCGGACCGCCTCGCATCGGAACTAAATGCCGATGAGCTGCCTCGTAGGCCGCCAGTGCCAAACCAACCTGACGAAGATTGGACGAACACGAGATCTTGCGAGCAGACTCTCGACCACCCATCACCGCAGGCAAGATAAGTGTTGCCAAGACGGCGATGATGCTCAGAACCACCAACAATTCGACTAACGAAAAACCATCTCGGCGACGGCCGTCTGTCATCACATCCACCCGTGGAAAAAACATATCCGCAAATGCAGCGAGCCGTCACCACCGACGGCCCGCCCCTTGACTACTTCAAAGCTATCGCAATTTACTTCGCCGCTGGCACATCGCCTTCGGGAGCCTCTTCAAGCTCAATACCAACCGTCTCATTCCTGCCTGACGCCCCTTGCATTTCAGGAGCCTCCTCAATGATCAGCTCATTTTCTAGGTCGACAGCCCCTGGGTACTGCTCGGCAATCGCTATCAGTTTATCGACCAACTTCCTGGCATCGGTGGCTAGATCTGCCTTCGTTTTGATCGTCTCGCTATTGAGTGCAACTTGTAATTCCTGCATCAATTCAACCGCGTACTCCACCAGTTCGCGCTCATCGCCCGCAGGCAATTTAGCCAACAAGCCTTTTTGATACTCAGTCGGCACACTACCGTTCATCTTGCCCGATAAACCATAACGCATCGTCTGCAGCAACTCATGCATGTAGCGACGCAAGACTATCGTTTGTTCGTCCTGCTTATCGAAAGGGTTCTGGGGCTTTTCTTTCTTCTTTTCTTCACCACCCCCATAGGCCCCTAAACCGCCACCGCCGTAGCCTTCGTTGCCGCCCGTATCGCCGTATCCGGCTCCCATACTTCCTGCGCCGCCATAGCCACCGCCACCGCCGCCACCGGCCGACGCCGAGGTGCTCATGTCATAAAGGTCGTTCCAATCCTCCAGCTTGCGTTTCATATATCGCATGCTGTAACGTCCGGCTGCCACCAATTTCCCTTCTGGGATGTCTGTCGGTGCAGTGGCCCCCATTACGATCAAAGCTTGCTCCCGCAACATGGGATGCGTGAACTCATTGGCCAAGATATCGGTCGCCAGAGCTAACATCTCTGGTCCTTTGGTGTGCGGAAACAATCCCGCCAACTGAAGATATCGCGCCGTCAGATAGGCGTGAGCGTCGGTTGACTGCGATGCCGGTCGGGGAGCTTTCGCCCAATTCAAAAACCGATCCGCTAACGAGTCACGTACGTTTTCTGGCCAAGTCGGACCAAGGATGCGAATATGCCGCTCCAGACCAACCAACGCCGCAGCCTTCACACCATCGCTTGAACCACGCTCAGCAGCGCTCAACAAAAATTTCGTGGCATTGCCATACGGTTTGCTGGGCGTATTACTGGTCGGCCGCGTTTCATTGAGCTCTCCAATCAGCAGCGTCGCATTGATCACTGCGGTTGGACGATAATTATTGGTCGCAACGAGAGCCAACATTTTGTAGATCTCGTCGTTGTAAGTTTTGAGACTCGTCGGATCAAGCTTTACCGCATTCTGCATATCGGCGCGAAACTCCGCCACCGCCATGTTGGCCGACAACGGATCTTCCAGCGAAGTCAACATGGGGATCAAGTAGTTGCGGTAGTAAGCTTGAATCGGCCTGATATCAAAACTGCCCCGAAAAGCTTCCTTTTTGGCGTCGCCCAGATCTTTCAAAGCTTTGGGAGACTTGAGTTCCTCCGGAAGTGGTACCGTTTTGAACGCTGTTGCGTTTGCCGCGGGAGCCGGATTTCCCGGTTGCGCGAATGCCGGTATCACCAGTTGGCTTGAGATCGACAGCCCCAACAGAGCCGACAAGAATAGACCACGCCTTGAGTTCGAATTTGCCGTCCGCATGATTTTTTCCCGCGTAGCGATTGATGAGAAATCCCGAATTTTTGAGCTGCATAGCGACACAACTCCATGGGCGCTCAATTTTACGGTCAAGATGTTCCCCATGTCAACGAATTTTGGAAAGATCTCCGCAACCAGCCTAGATTTTTGTCCAAAGCTAGCGATTCGCGAAGTTTTGATTCAGCCAATTCGCCTGTCGGAAACTACCCCGGAATGTTAATTAGAGTACTATTTGTAGTTCAAAGTTCAATATTTGACTAAGCTTTGTTGCTAAAGCGTTCTGCCCCTGGCCCATGGGGCAAATCCCTGTAGAAACAATGAATTAGCTTTTCGCTTGCTGCAAAACCTGCGTCCCCTCAATTCTCCTATGCGTAAACTGCAATCTCGAGACATCTGGCTCGGTATCGTCATCCCGGTCATCGTCATCGCCGGTAGCTTTGTTCTGTTTGCCGCGATGGGGCAATCCAAGCCTCGCCAAATCTCGGGCGTCGCAGACACTTACTCGGCGGTGCTTCGCAAGTTGCCTATCGTCGAAGTGGACCGGGTGAAAACCTTCGATTCCACCAGCACCCTGGACATCGAGGTCAACGGTGTGGTTGTCCCGTTTCGGGAAATCACGATCGCAGCGGAAGTCGCCGGCCGCGTGACTTTCAAAAGCGAGAAATGCCGCAACGGGACTTGGATCGATGCAGGCGACGTCCTTTTTCGACTGGATTACCGCGACTACCAACTGGAGGTCGAGCGTCTTTCGGCCCTGCGGCAAAGCGAATATGCACAACAAGCCGAACTCGAACAAGAACTCGCCAACAGCGAGCGTTTGCTGAAAGTCTCCGAGGAAGAAGTCGAATTGCAAGATCGCGAAATCCAGCGCATGCTGAATCTGCCTAGCGGCTACGCCAGCGCCACCGAACTGGATGCCGCGCGTCGCAGCCGACTGCAAAGCGTCAACATGATGACGACACAGCAAAACCAAATCGCGACGCTGCGAACTCGCCGCACTCGCGTTGAACTCGCCGAAAAACTAGTCGCCTCGCAACTGGAGCAGGCCAAAGTCAATCTGGCTCGTACCGAAGTCCGCGCTCCCATCTCGGGAATTATCGTGAGCGAAGCGGTCCAAGTCGACTCTTTCGTCCAACGCGGTGCTACCCTCTGCGTGCTGGAAGACACCAGCCGATCGGAAGTCGTCTGCAGCTTGCGAACAGACCAACTGGCCACAATCCTGGAACAACAACGTGCCGAATCACAGGCCCCGGAAGTCACCAAGCTCGATCCTGCTACGCTCACACCATCTGCCATCGCAAGCTCATACGCTCTGCCCAAAACGCCGGTCCGCATCCTCTACCAAGTCGCTGGGCGCAACGATGTGTTCTACCAGTGGAACGGCGTGCTGGATCGCTACGAAGGCGTTGGCGTAGACTTGCAAAGCCGTACGATCTCCGTTCGCGTCGCCGTCGACCAGCCTCAAGAATTCCAAATCGTAAGTTCTGTTTCAACTGCCATCGCTTCCCGCGACGCAGGTCTTGGCTCCCCCCCCAGTAGCACTCCGCCTCGCAAATTGGTGCCCGCGCTTTTCCGCGGTATGTTTGTCAAAGCTGTCTTTCAAACCAAACCTAGCCGCCCTCTGATTTTGCTGCCCAAACTGGCCGTTCGTCCAGGCGGAGAGATCTGGAGGTTTGTTCCCGACCCTACGGCCATCGAAGGCATGCTCCAACAAGCTGCCGAACAAGCCAAATTGGACAACCCAGTCGCCAATGATAAAGCGATAACCGCCCCCTCGGTCGAGACATCCGCCGAAGAAGAGAAGAACAATTCCAAAAACAACGAAGCTTGGCTGGTAGGTCGCATCGAAGTCATCCGCGATGTTCGCGTCACCCGAACCGTAGAATCCAACCCAGATAGCGATGAACCCACCGCCACCGAATATTGGGTTGCTGAAGCCAACCCTCTCTTGGCCGAAGGCACTGCCGTCATCACCACGCCGCTGGCCGCTATCGCCGGCGACGGTTCCGATGTCGTACGGGTCGAAGACAAAAGCCGAGCTCTCAAAACGACCAAATAAGTCTTCGTCTGCTCAGCCAACGATACGACAACTGCCGCTCCCTTCGACCGATAGAAGGTCGACTATCATCTACGTCCGCGGTCTAAATGCGAAACTCGACTGCGAGCTACTGCTTGACAATGTTGCTGATCTGCATCGCAACGGTCGGTAGAAAGATGATCCCGGAATAATGGTTGGCCAGCATCTCCACATGATGCGACTTGTCCAGCCTTGCGGCATCGACCAACGCTTTAGAACTGCGTGGCGTAACGACATTATCAAATACGCCAGAAAACAACCACGTGCGACTAGCGTTCATGCGATGAGCCAATCGCAACGGTTCGATCGCGAGTAAACCTTCTCGAATCTGCGTCTCATCCAGTCCGCTGCGAATCAATTCTTCGCGAACCTTTGCTGCGTCTTTCTCACCTTCCATCAAGGTCCCGAACAAATCACCGCCAGCGAGCAGAATGAAGACATTGCTGTAAGCTTGATCTAGCCCCGCCACGGTGGCAGTTACAAAGCCCCCCAAGCTGGTGCCTTGCAGGCTGACTTGCTCCGGTGCAACACCTGGTAAGGCCGCCACGGCATCGCGAGCCCGACGGACATCGGCCACCGATTGCTGAATAGCTTGAATCAGTTCGCCTCCTTTGGCACGACCTTCAGGCGGTCGTCTCACGCCATAGTAGGGCAACTGGGTCATGAATGTATGAATCCCGTGAGCTCGCAATGCGCGGGCCACCATGCGTCCCACAGTCATACCTTTTCCGGATTCGTGGACAACGACAATCGCGGGCGCATTCAGAACTGCACCGGTCTTATCTTTAGCTTGATACCACTCCATCGCCACCAGATCGTTGCGAGCGTCCCCGCTGGGTCGCGGTGACGGAAATCGCACCAGCCAATCACCTTGGCCGGCCTCGTTTGCTTCCAATTGAACAGGAAAGCTGCTAGGCTGCCATCGCAGTCCGGCCAAACAGGCCTGAGCATCGGCGTCCGAATCCTCCTCCAACGACAGCGTATCAACCGCTGCAAATGTATCGCCGACTTTCAGGCGCGCCGATGTCAGTGGCACTTGGCCTGGGACCTCTGCCAACAATGCCATCAGATCCAGTTTTGCGTAAGGGCGATCAGCCGCTGGCAATTGATGGCTCGCATTAGCAACATAAAAGATTCCGTCTTCGGGCACAAACAGCACGTTATGCAAGTTCGATTTCATAGCCACCGGCCGACACATCAGTTGCATCGCGGCGTCCGCATCGACCTTGCCAAAGTTATCTTTGACACGACGACGCAATTCTTCCAGACGCGAACCGGCCGACAGGACAACCGCATCCTTAATCCCGTCGCCTAGTCTTTCATGCGCGGCACCCGGTTCAACAAACTCAATCGACTCCGGCGTTGCGGCCACACCCACTGCCGAACGATCTTTGCCATCAGCAAAAACATAGAAATATTCGCAAGTCCGTGGATTGTCAGACCACAAACGTTTGACTTCATCCAGCGTGCTGCATTCCTCAAGCGCGCGACGCATTAAGGTAGCCATCGGCACTCCATCCCACTGGCCTTCGCCGCGGCCCCCCATTTCCCCCAACGATATCTTCCTAGCATTCATACCGCTCACGCTGCCAATGAAACCCGCATAGCCAATATTGGCAAACGGTATCATGCCCGTGGGAGCCATAATGAACGTCGTGGCAGCATCTTGTAACCCGATGGTGGTCATGTAATCCAATACTCGACCGTGATATAATTTGCCGCCTACCGTCGCATCTCCAAACAGCGCAAAACCCGAACAGTGAAACAGCTCGGGAAAAACATTCAGCACTTCCATCAACTCCGGTTGCATGTTTAAGCTAGCCGCCAACGCTCGTGTCTCGAGCTTATGGCGTTCTGGAATATGCGGGGATAAGCGCGCATAGGCAGCTTCCAAATCGGTGCGAAACCAACGCCCCGTCGCGATCGTTTGAGCGGTCCCAAACGCATATAAAACCGAATCGACACAGCGCTCGGTCTCTTTCTTCAGCAACATCCCATGCGCTTGACCAATCTCTTCGGGTGTCCCGTACAGCAAGCAGATCCGCTGGCCATCGACCCATCGCAACTCACCATGCTCGACCTTCTTTGACTTCATCGTCGGAGAGGTTAACAGCGCCGAGGGCGCCAGCACCTCAGCCGCGCGACGCACTCCACGCGAAAGCTGACGCTCCAGCTCGCGACGCTCCAACTTTACGACTTCATAGCCAGGCCAATCTCGAACATCGATGTTAGAACGTTCGGCAGTTGCAAGCGTCAATTGACCTGCTACGCCATCTACTTGCACATCGATCGTCAAACCATCGGGTGAAAAATGCAACTCGTCCTTGCCATCAATCAGCCATTTCCCTGAATCAGGTTGGTAGCGAATATCAGTAAATGTTTGCACCATTCCTACCAGTTCACCAGCCGTTAGCGAACCGAGTGTTTGGACTCCAACGTGCAAGACGGAGCCCGGGTTAATCAAACGCTCGAGAATGCCTTGCGTCTGCAAATGATCTTCGGCATCCACTTTGCCTTGGCCGATATAGACGACTTGATGCTTAGGCAAGGCCATCGCGGTGATGTCACCGCGACGACGCAGTTTGACCGCATATTTTTCATGCGTCGCAGTGAGATCAAACGCTTGATCGTCGTAACGCACGAGCTCAAATTCAATTCGCTGTGGCTGGCCATCGATTTCGGGTTCGACCCAGCCCCCAATGGTGAACGCCGAGCTTTGTCCTTGAAAGACATCCAACCACGGTTGCAGCAGGGGCGCTAGCGAAACGGGCTGCTCGGCTCGGAGCGTCGCTACTATCGCGAAAACAAAAAGGCATGCTAAGGCGAAACAGCGGCGACTTCGAGTCATCTTTTTAAACCCTATTCAATCAAGATTCTGACCATGCGTCGCAGCGGCTCAGCAGCCCCCCACAACAATTGGTCTCCTACGGTAAAGGCAGTCAAATAACGTCCGCTCCCATCCAGATCTGCTTTGCGCAGCCGGCCGACAGGGACTTCTAGTGTGCCGCTTACCGCCGTTGGGGTCAACTGAGCTATCGAGGCTTCTTTCTTATTCTCGATCACTTTTGCCCACGCGTTGGCTTGTGCCAGCATATCGCTGATCTCGCCGACTGGGACATCTTGTTTCAACCGAATGGTCAAGGCTTGTGAGTGACAACGCATGGCCCCGATCCGGACGCAGATGCCTTCCACAGGGATCGTGTTAGCAGCCAAACCCAGGATCTTGTTGGTCTCAACTCGCCCCTTCCACTCTTCGCGACTTTGACCGTCCCCTAGATCGGAATCGATCCACGGAATCAACGATCCGGCCAAGGGGACCAGGAAGTTCGCTTTCGCGATCGCATCACCACGTAGATGCTCGGTCACTTTGCGATCCACTTCTAAAATCGCCGCGGCTGGGTCGACGACTTGGTCTGCTACGGTGGCATGAATGCTGCCCATTTGAGCGAGCAGCTCTTTCATGTTCTTGGCACCGGCCCCGGACGCCGCTTGATAAGTCATGCTGGAAATCCATTCCACCAAGTCCGCTTTAAACAAGCCATGCAGGGCCATCAACATCAGCGATACGGTACAGTTCCCGCCGACGAAGGTGCGAACACCTCGAGTCAGCCCATCTCGAATGACTTTGTCATTGACGGGGTCTAAGATAATGATCGCATCGTCGGCCATCCGCAGCGTCGACGCGGCATCGATCCAAAAGCCCTTCCACCCCGCCTTCTGCAGTTGAGGATAAATCGATTTGGTATAATCGCCGCCCTGGCAAGAGACGATCACATCCAGTAAACGCAAGCTTTCGACATCATTGGCGTCAGCCAGCTTGCCACTGGCTCGCCCGTCGATCGTGGGGCCCTCGCCGCCAACATCCGATGTGGAAAAAAAGACGGGCTCGATGGCAGCAAAATCCTGTTCCGCTTGCATGCGCTGCATGAGGACTGAACCAACCATTCCACGCCAACCAACGAATCCAACGCGTTTCACAATCGACTTCTTTGAAAAAAAATTAAATATTGCCCTAAAAACTGGCTCACCAGCTTAACTTGTCTTTCCATTTCGTCCAGCAAAGTTTCATAACCACCGCCGAGTACTTCTAATGAGTCATGTCGAAGACCCATTCGCAGAGGATAGCGATTTGATACCCGCGGCCTTTGCGGCCGACGAGCTAAACGCCGTCGCTCCTGCTGCGAGAATCAACCGCAAATCAATGTGGGCATTCATCGTTTTGGGTTTTGTTCTGTCGTGCAGCAACGTGCTTTTATTGTTAGCGTACGACACACTGACTTCTTGGAATAGTTATCGCAATCTCAACTTTTTATCAAATCTCATCGCAGTCTTTCTGTATGGTGAAGCTGGCATTCTCTGCGTCTGGTCCGCTCTGCTGGGACGCGTGTGGTTGGTGGGATTGGCCGCCGCCAGTGTCCTAACTTGGCTTACGCTTGTCTCAATTTTCGTTGGTCAGGAACTACTGCAACGTCAATCGTTCATCATCGTGGATTCAGGCAAAGGGCTTGTTTGGGTCGCATTTTGCTTGCCAGCGGTAATGATGATTTCGGGTGCATCCCTGCTTCTGCTACGGTGGCTCAGGGGCTGGCGACTGGATGCAAGTGACAGCCTGACGCCGCGAGGTTCACATGGAACGGAAGATTTGTTTTCAACCACCGCTGCCATCGCTGCTGTAATCGCGCTGGTACAAGTGTTCGCTGCTGGAATGGATATACCGACGTCTCGTGTACTGGTGCCACTCGTTACTGGCAGTCTGTTTGCCGCCGTTTTCGTATTGCTGTTTCTGGTTCCAACTATCTTGATCGTATTTCGTCTGGAACCACGCTGGAAACGCTGGTTCGCATTCATGCTTCAGGCTTCCGCAACGGCTGTCGTCACGTTTGCCTTCATGCACTACACGAAAATCAGTTCCGAACCGCTCGTCGATACCGCACTAATGGTCGGAGGGATCTTGGGGATGGTCTTCGTGGCTCTGCTCTGGTTGCGCTGGCTGGGCTTTCAACTTGCAAGCTATAGCCCTCGCTCAACGCCACACCCTGCCGCTGAAAGGTTGATTCGGCAGGATCGGACGAAGCGGCGGTGGGCGGTGGTGGCTTTCACTTGCTTCGCTATGACAGGAGCTGTTGCTTCCACGCTCATCGCCCGGCAGAGGAATTCGATCGAAGCAGAGTTGGCTGCGTTGGGTCGAGCACTTGAGCTAGAAGGGGGCGAGTTGGTCGTACAGGCCCGACAGCCACAAAAACTCACCTTGGGGCCGCAGCATAACAACGCGGACTTGCAGCGATATACGCACCTGCAATCGCTGACAAGTATTTGCCTTGCAAACACAGATGTCGATGACGAGGTGATCGAGCTTCTCAAGCAGTTTCCAAAACTAAGATCGCTGGATATCAGCGACACCAAACTTTCAGGTGCCTTTCTTTACCGGCTAAAGGAGCTTTTCAATCTACAAGAATTGCGTCTGGCTGGCACTAGTTTCGGTCTTTTTGATTTGCAATCAGCCCTGAGCGACATGCGGCTTGAATTGATTGACATCAGCCGCATGCATGTCACCGACGATGATATCCGTCAATATAGCGATCTCTTCCTCTATCGAAATCTTATCCTTCGCGATAACCAGCTCACCGATGCTGGCGCCAGTGAAATAGGAATTTCAAATGGCCGACTTACCCTGTTGGACCTCAGCGGCAATCCAATCACAGGTCAAAGCCTAAACCTACAACCGTCGGTGGAAGAGCTGATCTTAGAGAATGTCCCGATCGTCAACCAAGCGATGGGGCCATTGCTGGCCAACGGTCGCATTCGCGGACTGAAGTTGGCCAACACCAATCTGACGGATGCCGTGTTGCCTATGTTGCTGACCCAAGTGTCGCTGCAATCTCTAACGCTGGGCGACGGTAACTTCACCGACCAAGGCATCGCAAAAGCGAGCCCTGTCACATCCATTTACAAGCTTACTTTTTCTGGCAAACAATTTGATGGCAGTTTTTTGAAGACATGGCAGCCATCCACTAGCGTCTTGTCTTTCTCGGGTTCTTCGGTCCGCGGAGCCCACTTGGCCAATTACCGCAAAAGTACAAACATCTTGTTTGAATTGGATCTTAGTAACTGCACAGAATTCGGCGACGACGATCTCGCGGAACTCAGTGGCATATCGATTTACCGGTTCAACATTACCAACACCAGGATTACTTGTGAGGCACTTATGCGTTGGGCCTCAAGCGTCGAATCTCCGCAAATCTATGTTGGACTAAACCAATTCACGCCCGCAGAGGTAAGTCAGATCAGCCAAAAATATTCGCTAACTATCGGCAGACCGAAGGATTAGCGTCGAACGCAAAAATTGCAGCAAGAAACGGAAGGCTCTCCCGGACAAGCCGGGAGCATTTGAAGGACAAAAGACCAACGCACATCGTTCTGAGATCGCGAGTTCTGGGCGACCGTTGGGCTTGCCCCAACGCGTCGCAATAGGATTGGTGTGCTAAGCTTTGCGATGGGCAAGAGAATGGGGGCAGGGGAATGGTCATGGAATCTATTCTACTGCCCTGATTCTCCTGCCATAAGAAATTCGGTCGCCCTTAGCGCACCAATCTAATGGCAAAGACGGGGCACAAGGCCCAGCTTCGCGTCGATGCTGGCAGTTGACTCCTGAGCCCTTAACCCAAATCCAATTCCAAAGATTGTTGGAGGCTTGACTTGCGATTGGACGATAGCTGGTGGCGGAAAGCTCGCAGATTCAGCGGTTGAAATAATTCTCGTCCAGTCAAATTTCCTCTTGGAGAGCGGGCTGTAGTTCGCTACACTTTGCCCCTTTGATGCGGGAATCTACGCGATTTGTATTGAGATTTTCGCGGATTTATTTAAAAAACTGTGAAATCCACCGCATCACGTGGGAGTTGAAGAGCAATGTCCAAGCAAAAAACGCATAAATCGACGAAGAAACGCTTTCGCTTGACCGCTACCGGCAAGGCAAAGCATCGAAAAGCAGGCACCAGTCACTTGGCGATCAGCAAGTCGGGCAACAAAATCCGACAATTGCGTGGCACAAAAGTACTGGAAGTCCAGTTTGAGCGAGCGATTCAAGACGCTTTACGCGGATACAGCTACTAAGCTACCCACGATTGGCTGACCGAGTTGAACTTAATCGGTCGCTATTTCTAACCACGAGTCTGGGCATGAACAGTCGCTTCGGTGACGGCCTGAGGTTCCCATTCGCAGCGAGAAGGGCTGCTTAAGTTTAATAATGCGTACACAAAAAGGTGCCGCCAGGCGGCAAGCGAAGCGTAAGCTATTTCAGCGCGCTGAGGGTTACGTCGGCGGTCGTCGTCGTTTATACCGAACAGCAAAAGAAAACTTGGTCCGAGCAGGCCGGTTTGCCTATCGTCATCGTCGTCTCAAGCGACGTGATTTCCGCCGTCTGTGGATCGTTCGTATCAATGCAGCGGTTCGAATGCACGGGCTTCGTTACAGCCAATTCATCGATGGTTTGGTGAAAGCGAATATCGAACTGGATCGAAAGACTTTGTCTGAGATGGCAATCCACGATCCAACTGCTTTCGAAGCCGTGGTGCAACAAGCGAAGTCGGCTCTGGCGATTTCCTAACTTCCCGATCTAGGTTCACTTTTGGAGCAGACCCCAGCGGGTTAGTTCAATGTCACTGCAGAACTTGCTTACCGCGTTAGACGATCTTGCGGCGGATGCAAGTTCTGCTCTATCTGCGGTTACTTCCGCCGAACAGCTTGAAGAGCAGCGAATCAGGCTGCTGGGTGCCAAAAATGGCCTGATGAAGTCCGTCGAAAAATTGATGGGCGTGCTCTCGCGAGAGGACCGCCCGGCTGGCGGCAAAAAGCTCAATGAAGTGCGGCAGCAAGTCAACTCTTTGTTCGAAATGGCGGCCGAAAGATTGGGTGGTGGTGCGGCGGTCAAACGATCGACCAAGCCCGGATTTGACCCTACTCTGCCGGGAATGCGGCCGCTGATTGGCCATCTGCATCCCATTACGCAGACCATTGAACACTTGAAAGAGATCATGGGTCGCTTGGGGTTTTCGGTCGTGGAAGGCCCCGAGGTGGAAGACACCTGGCACAACTTCATCGCTTTAAATATTCCAGAAGATCATCCCGCTCGCGATCCGCTGGATAATTTCTATTTACAAACGGCTAAATCGAATGCCGCGAGCGTCCTGGACGCTTCCGCTGCGGATGCTCGCCTGCTGCGCAGCCAAACTTCGACCGTCCAAATCCGTGTGATGGAGCAGCAGGAACCGCCGCTGCGAATCATTTCGATCGGTCGTGTCTATCGTCCCGACGAAGCCGACGCGACCCACTTCCCGATGTTCCATCAAATGGAAGGGCTCTGGATCGATCGCAATGTCAACATGGGACATCTCAAGACCGTGCTGCGAATGTTTGCTTCCAGTTATCTGGGGGATGACGTTCAAGTTCGTTTCCGTCCGTCCTTCTTTCCGTTCACGGAGCCCAGCGTGGAAGTGGACTATCTTTGGAAGGACCAATGGATCGAGTTTGGAGGGGCCGGAATCGTCGATCCCAACGTGCTGCAGCATGTCGGCTACGATCCTGAAGAGTGGTCAGGGTTCGCCTTTGGGCTAGGTGTCGAACGCCTGTGCATGCGACGCTATCAGATCACCGACATTCGCGATCTATTCCGCGGCGATGTGCGTTTCTTGTCGCAGTTCTAATCTAAACGCAAGCGTGGTTGGTTGGCCCTAGAGCCCCTTGAGGTACTCATGCAAGTCGGCCAATTGGCTCGCGTTCCAACCTTGCAATAGATTCTCCGGCATGATGGAAGTCGTCGACTCCGCCCGCTGGTCTATGTCGTCGGTCGCCACTTCCTTAGTCGTGCCATCGGCCAATGTCAGGATCACTTTGTCTTCACCGTCAAAGGAGACCATACCGATCAGGACTTGGCCGTCGTTGGTTAGGATTTTGGTTGCGCGGAAGCGATCGGAAACATCGCGGCTGGGTTCGTAGATGGCGCGGAAGAGGTCTTCATGCGAGAACCGACGCGTGACGCCATTCAAGCTAGGTCCAATGGAGTTCGCGCTATTATGGCATTGGTTGCATTGTCCCCGTTTGAACAGCGTACTGCCTCGTTTTGAATCTCCTTGGATCCCTTGGGAAGCTTTAGCGAGTTCCAGCCAAGGGGCCGGTGGCTTTTGCAATTCCATCCATTGCGTTTTGGCATCGCTGTTTTCTAGCAACGGCTCAAAGAACTTTTGCCAAACGGCCCAATCGGCCTGAGGGGTGGGTACGTTGTTAATTCGCATTCGCGAGGCGATGTTCTTGATGCGGCCAGCAACTTGGTTAAGGTCTACGCCGTCAATCGCCCAGACATGGTTGGCCGCGGTCAGCAAAGCGATGGCCTGCAGTTCTCGATTGGCATCTTGAATCGGGAGCTTACGCAGCCCTGCCCAGCCGTGTTTGGCGAGTAAACGATCTGGGGCCGCGGTCGCCAGTATGAACGCTTCATAGTCTGCCGTGGTCGGTGTTTTGGCAAGGAACTCTATCAACAACGATGCGTTAGCTTGATCGGTGTTCACCGTCGCTTCTGATTTGCTACGCAGTGGGCTGTCGATGGATCCGGCTGCGACTAAGCGAATCTTGTTGGCAAGTTCTGGCGGCAAGACGAAACGCCCAGCGACCTGCAGTTGGCTGGATGTCCACGAGTTGGGTGGGCTAGCGACCAGTTGCCTAGCTACCGTCGACGCTGCTTCGCGTTGCTGCGGCAACGGCAGCCAGTTGATCCATTCCAGCGATTGTGAACGCGATTTAGGAAGAGAGCTAATCAAGTTCCTGACAAAGTTGGAGTCGATTTTGGATAACGCTTCCAGCAATTGTTGTTGTCGCACGGACCAGCGGTTGTCGGTCGGCAATTGTCGTTGATAAATCTTCTCCGATACTCCCGCGTAACTCATTGCAAGTCGTCCGCCTTGCGCGGCATCGGGACGAAAAGCGCTAGCTGCGATTACGCACAACACATTGATATCGGAGGTTGGATGGGATTGGGCGGTGATTCGAGCGAGCAGTCGGTCCAGGACGTCACCGGCTTCCGGTCGAAGAAACGCTACGGTCCGTACGGCCTCTTCCGCGATGTCCGGCAACCCAATGGACAGGGCTTGGTCTGCGACGTTCAAGCAGTATTTCGCCCAACCGGCGCGCATGGGAGCGGTGATTGCTTCTGAACGCTGACTGCGGTAACCGTCCAGAATCGAAGCCGACTCGGGGTTTCGACTGCCATCAATGATCGCTCGCGGGTCTCCCAATGCTCCTTGTACGAAACCCAAAGCCGTCAGCATTTCGGCTGGATCAGTTTTATAATTGCCAGCTCGAATGGCATTGGCCAGACGATCAAATGCATCTGCATGAACACGGTTGGTTGGCAATTCGTTGGCAAGGTACATCGCTCGCGCAACATCCATGTTGAGACTGCCTTGCGCGGCAGGAGATTGTTGTCGCGAGTAGGCCCAGGCTTTGATTTGTTGCAGCGAACGAGCAGACTGATGATCGATATCTGCGGGAGCTGCCGCTTCGACACAGATCCACCGTCGCAGCCCGATCGCTTCCCAGCGTCCGCGTGTCGCGTACCCGCCCAGCAGGTTGGCCCAATTACTGCTTGCTGGTGCAGCATCCGTTAGCGACTGATTGTAGGTCGCTTGCACATCTTCTTGCTTGGCGTTGACGCGGCCTCGTCCCAGTACGTACCAAGCGGCAGCACGCACGGTGTCATCCTCTGATGCAGCCGCTCGACTCAGGACTTCCCCTGGCACCAGGGCTTGGATGTGGACCAAGATTTGCGCGGCACGTAAGCGTAAGTCGCTTGCCGAGTAAGATTTGCTGCCAGTGCCATCAATGACAAGTTCGCCCGAGAGCACCTCTAAGAGATCTTCGGTGACCACTTCGTCAATCATCGGTTGCCATTTCGCTTTGGACCAAGACTCCCAAGGGCAGCAGGCCGTCAAGATCGCTTGCAATTTCTCGGTGCGTACGCCATCTAGGGAATCGGCTTTGTTTTCCAAACGTGTGAGGCGAAACTTCGGAGCTGGCTTCGGTGCAGTTGTTTGTTCTGCTGTAACAGCCGCCGTCGTTGGCTGGCTGGTCAGTCGATACAGCGTTCCCACGGTGCCCCTTCCACCGGTTACGACTAATAGATCTCCGCTGGGAGCAATGCAGATATCGGTTGGCGCGAAGCCGGTTGTGCCATTGCCCGGCTCCATGATCACTTCCCAGCGACAGCAGCCTTGATTCTTAAGTGAGTCGAGGTCTGTTCCGGTGCTTTGGCTGCGTTCTGGATACACCGCGATAATTCGACCGAACGTCCAGTCCAAAACGAAGATCGCATCGCGATAGCGTTCGCCCAAAGCATCATGCTGGTAAACGCAGACTCCGGTGGGTGATCCACGGCCAAGACTGGCCAAATTCAGTGGCATCGTTAATCGAACATCGTCGTCGATCCAAGCGTTAGAAACCCAGCCACCGTCGCTGCCAGGGCTAACAGCGTAAACACGCGTGGGGCGATAAGCTGGCAATGACATTTCGCGTTCTTCGTCGCTGTCGTAGGTGACCAATTCTCCGTTGGGCAGAAAGTCGAAATCATAGGTGTTGCGTAGCCCGTGTGCCCAAACAGAGCGAGTCTTGAAGTCGGGGCTAATACGCCACATCGCCCCCATCTTGGGATCAGCGATAGGAGAATCCTTGTCGTTCAACAAGCTGCGCATGCCGGCTGTCGAGAAGTTTCCGTTGGTTAGATACCAATAACCGTCAGGCCCTCTGCGTATGGCGTGGGCATCATGTTCACCTCCGGTAGGCAAGCTCAATACAAGTTCAGGTCGCCCATCGCCGCGAAAGTCGCCGTTGGCATCGGTCGATCGCCAAAGTCCTTTGTCAGCGACGTAATACAGTTGGTTGCCCTCGCGCCATAAGCCTTGAGCCCCCTGATCTGTTCGCAGCCATTCGACGGCGCGATCGTAGACTCCATCCGCGTTGTCGTCAAACAAAGTGCGAATGTATCCGGGGCCCGATACCACAGGTCGGCCAGCTTCGTCCAACGTCATGCAAAAGGCATCATGAACCAATTTGTCGTCGGCGGCGACTGAGCATACCAAATCAGCGGCCGTCGCCATCCCAGCGTTGTCGGCCGCCAGCGTCAAACGGTCTGCAATCCCCAGCAGAAACAATGGCGCAACGATTAGCCCCCAGCAGTACTGTTGAATCCCCGAAGCTAGTAAGAGTCGAACTATGGCAGTCCGCGTTGGACTCGACGCCTGCCATGCCTTCGTTGAGCGATGCATTTGAGAATTTACCTACCGGATTCCATTCCGCTTTTCAGAAAGTGTTCACGCAATATCCTGTACAAAAGTGGTTTACATCATTTTCCGTAATTTCGCTAGCTCGTCTGCGCAGATTACTAACCGAAAAACAGCGACAAAAGTTATCAGCGCGAGCCGTGACCGATTGTCATAAAAAAATCCGGCCGCGATATTCGTGCCGGATTGAGATGCATACTGCTTGATGCGATCATTGCCAAACAATTCGCAAACAAGTGCTATCGGGACTATTTGGCGGCTGCGTATAGCTTGGCAACTTCGTCCCAGTTGACAACATTCCAGAAGGCTGTGACGTAGTCAGGTCGGCGGTTCTGATAGTTCAAATAGTAGGCATGCTCCCAGACATCCAAGCCCAAAATGGGCTTGCCAGCGATGCCCGCAATCTTTTCACCCATCAATGGATTGTCTTGGTTAGCGGTCGAACCGACGGCTAGTTTGCCATCTTTGACATATAACCATGCCCAGCCACTGCCAAAGCGAGTAGCGGCGGCGTTGGCGAACAGAGTCTTGAATTCGTCGAAGCTGCCGAAAGCGGAATCGATTGCCGCTGCAAGTTCTCCAGTTGGCTTGCCACCAGCGTTGGGGGCCATCGTTGTCCAAAACATGGAGTGGTTTGCGTGCCCGCCACCATTGTTGCGAATTGGCCCTAGCTTATCAGCGGGAGCTGTTTCCAACTTCGCCATGACTTCTTCGATCGACATCGATTCCCAAGGAGTACCTGCGACCGCCTCATTTAGCTTGGTTACATATGTCTGGTGATGCTTGCCATGATGGATCTCCATGGTCTTGGCATCAATGTGGGGCTGCAAAGCGTCAAAAGCGTAAGGAAGCTGTGGAAGTGTAAATGCCATTTGGATTCTCCTGATCAAATTTCGAATGCGGATGCTCGTGATTCAAGCAAAGTCGGTACTTTGATTGTAGAGTAGCAATCAAGATGCCGCTGGGACCTAACAGGATGGCAGTTTTCGTCGGAATCGCCAAGCCCCCTTGAGCTTTAGGCCCCTTATCGACCGGGTTCCAAGCGTCACGGTCGCTGGCCAGCACAACCAACCGCCAAGCGTTCGCTAAGAGGGCACTGCCAGTCGGTCTGCAGGTTGCTCGCCGCACAGATCGGCTGATTTTGGAGGCAAGCTGAACCAGGAACGCATTTTTCCAAACCAGTTTTTGCGGCCGACATCATCCCACTTTCGAATCAATCGGCCATGCAAGTCCACCTGCAACGCCGCCCTGGCATGGACATCATAAGCCGTTAATGTGCCGCCGCCAAAGCAATAGGTGTCGATGCAGACCAAGTGTCCGAAATCGGCGACGACTCCCAGTGTTTGCGGCGTGTGACCTACCACCACCGTCTTGCCGCTCATATGCGGACGCGGAAGAGGCCAGCTCAAATGGCACCACAGCAAACATTCGAGGTTTGTCTCGGATAGCACCTTGTTAGGCTGATAGCAACCGTGGACGAAAATGTGTGTTTCAGTTTCGTGGTAGTTGACGCAGGCTTTCAGAAAGTCCAAATGAGTTGCCGGGAGCAGTGCAGGATCATGAATTCCGTAGCTCTTGAGCGTGGCGGCTCCGCCAATCGTCTCCCAAAGTTCCTGCTCGATCAGCCCTTCGCAACATTGTTGCATCACCAGATCGTGATTGCCTCGCAGAAAAACGGTCGTGCAATCTTTGGAGACACGCAACAATTGGTTGATTACCCCGCAACTGTCCGGGCCGCGATCCACGTAATCGCCCATGAAAATCAGCGTGTCGTCACGCTGTGGGTTGATAGCGTCCAGAAGTCCCGACAGCGCGTCGTTGCAACCGTGTATGTCACCTATCGCAATGATTCGCACGTTAAATTTCCTTCATCCACATTGGACTGGCAGCCTACGGCGCGAGCCTGTTACCTAGAACGATTCGCCAAACGATTTTATAAATAGGAGCCCGTGTTTGCCAAGCTTACAAAGAACGGGTATAGCACCGCAACCGAAGTAAATGGCCACAAGCTAACAGTGGCAAGCGTGTAACCTAAGCATTTTTCGACTTGATTGCTACACTCTGGGAAACTGAATGAACATGGGTATCGTTAAAAAATGACCGACAATCTGGTTTTGCCTGCTCGACCTTCCTGGCGGTTGTACTTGGAGATGGTGCGTTTCAGCCATACCATCTTTGCGATGCCGTTCGCTGTGCTTGCACTCCTATGGTGTTTGGCTTTAGGGTTCCGCGAAGCGGGTTTTGCGTCGCCCGTTTTCTCTTGGCTGCGCTGGTTGGGTGTGCTCGGATGCATGGTGACCGCACGGAACTTTGCGATGACGATCAACCGTATTGCCGACAGCCGAATCGATGCTGAGAATCCGCGGACGGCCAGCCGACACTTGCCCGCTGGCTTGATCACTCGCTGGCAGGCGGTTTTATTCGCTTGGGCCAACGCGCTGGCTTTTGTGGTGTTTTGCTTGTGTTTTTTGCCTAATTGGCTGCCGTTGGCGCTATCGATTCCAGTTCTGCTGTTTTTGGCTGGCTACAGTTTCGCCAAGCGTTGGACCTCGGCGGTTCACTTTTATTTGGGCGTATCTTTGATGCTGGCGCCGATTTGCACTTGGATTGCGCTTCGCGGCGAAATTCTCCTCGGCACCCCCGGCGATTTGTTGCCTGCCTGCTTGGTGGGCGCGATGGTATTGCTGTGGGTTAGCGGGTTTGACCTGATCTACGCTTGCCAAGATGAGGCTTTTGACCGCCAGGCGGGGTTGCATTCGATCCCGGCGAGGTTGGGAGCGAGAAACGCCCTACGTTTGGCTGCGTTTCTGCATGGTGCCATGTTGCTGCCGGCCCTGGCCATTCCCTATGCTTGCCCACAATTGGGGTTGGGCTGGATTTATTGGGTTGGATTGGGGGTCATTGCGGCAATGTTGGTCTACGAACATTCGATCGTACGACCTGACGATCTCAGCAACGTAAATGCAGCGTTTTTCCAAGCGAACGCAATAATTGGTTGTTTGTTCTTGATTGCTGGCGGGTTAGACGCTTGGATATGATCCCGGGGAAGGTACACTGCAGCAATTGCCGACCGGCCGCGTAGAGAACCGCTTTTTCCGAAACCAAATGACTCCACGGTGTGTGACAACCCAGAGCGAATCAACATGAGTGATCAAGAAATTCGAGCCCGCTTCCGCGATATTCGCAGCAAGGTCGAAAGCCAGACCAGGCTGACTTTAGACGACGGCATTTTTCTCTACGACCCGCGTGTCTCGCTGCACGAAGTCGGTCAATTGGCAGATTCCGTACGCCGCCGCATGCACGGCGATGTGGCTTATTACAACATCAACACGCACTTGAATCCGACGAATGTATGCATCTACCGCTGCAGGTTTTGTGCTTTCCGGTCGGACTTGCGTGACCCCAAAGGCTACGTGTTTAGTGACGAGCAGATCTTGGCGCGAGGCCGTGAAGCAATCGAGAATGGCTGCACTGAGATGCATATCGTAGGCGGTTTGCACCACCAGCTTGGCTACGACTGGTACCGTGGGATGCTTGCGAATCTTCATGCAGCATATCCCAAGTTGCATTTGAAGGCATGGACTGCGGTGGAAATGAGTTGGTTTGAGTTTTTGACCAAACGACCGCTGCGGGACATTCTGATTGATCTTCGGGAAGCAGGACTTGGTTCGCTGCCCGGGGGCGGGGCTGAGATCTTTCACCCCGAGGTTCGAGACCAGATCTGTGAGCACAAGGCGAACTCGCACAAGTGGATCGAGGTCCATCGAACCGCCCACGAGGTGGGGCTTAAGAGCAATTGCACTATGCTATATGGGCATTTAGAAAAGCCGTATCATCGCATCGATCACTTGATTCGTTTACGCGACCTGCAGGATGAGACCGGAGGTTTTCAAACCTTTATTCCGCTCGCGTTTCATCCTGACAATACGAAACTAGACCACATCCGCAAGCCGTCATCGATGTTGGACCTGCGCACGATGGCCATCAGCCGGCTGATGTTGGACAATGTCCCTCACGTCAAGGCATACTGGATCATGCTGGGGATCGGAACCGCACAGACAGCATTGGCTTACGGCGCTGACGATATTGATGGCACCGTGCGGCATGAACTGATCTATCACAATGCGGGTGCGACCACGCCAGAATTGCTAACTGTCGAACAAATCCAAAACTTAATTCGTGAAGCGGGCTTCGAACCGGTGGAGCGCGATACGGTTTACAACAAGGTAATTCGCAATCCCGAGAACTTCCGCGATTGGAAAACGGGCGAGGCGATCGCCACCGGTTGCTTGGTAGAAGCTTAACAAATCCGGAAATCGCTGCTAAACGCGGCTGGCCTAACTGCGTTTGCTATGATTTTCGACCCGATCTCGCTAGTAGATTTCGAAGCGAACGAGATCTTCCACGCTTGTTTTCTATCGCTTTGTAACCAGCGAACCGCTAAACTTACATCGATCACTTGCGAAAGTCATCGAATGTTCCAGGTGCCCGATCCACCTCAGCGGAGTTACATAAGTTATGCGAATTGCGAACTATCTCGTGTTCGGCGTTGCCTGGATGGTCGCGTCGGTTTCACAACCCGCACGCTCTCAATCCGAAGACCTCAAGCCGACCGCTGCAGTTGCAACCGTCCCAGCGGATGCACAAGATGCTAGTCAAGTCCGCGCCAAAAATACGGTTCGAGCGAAAGGTGAAATCACGTTCGATGACATCAAGTTAGATCTTGAAAAAGATCAGCCCTATGACGAAGGCAAGATGACCGAGGCGGTCAAGAAACTGCATAATCAGAAGGTTAAGCTGCGAGGTTACATTTTGCCCACTTCGGTATTCCAGCAAAAAGGTATCAAGCAATTCGTTTTGGTCCGTGACAACAAAGAATGCTGTTTTGGCCCCGGCGCTGCCTTATACGATTGCGTGATCGTCGATATGGAAGCCGACAAAGCCGCTGACTTTACAACGCGTGTGGTAACGGTTTCGGGCAAGTTCATGATCGATACCGAAACCTATCGATATCCGGACGGCACGTACTACGCGATCTATCGTATATTGGCCACCGAAGTCAAGTAACCGCCCTCAAGGTCAGCGATTCCATTCTACCGGCAGCGACTGCCGTTGATGAACACCGCGCGGACACTCAGGTTGCGCTGCAGGATTACCAAGTCGGCTGCCTTCCCCACTTCGATACTGCCAGTGCGATGGTCAATACCCGTGCGCTGTGCGGGAGTCAGACTGGCCATGCGAATGATGTCGTGCAAGGGAGCCCGCGTGCTTTTCTTCATCTGTCGCACCATATGATCCATGCCGCGAACGGAACTCGCCAGCGATCCGTTGGAAGCCCAGCCGACTTGGCCATCGCTGTGAAACAGAGGGCCGTCGTGCTGCGAGCCGAAACGATATTCACCAGGCGGCATGTCCAGCGCGCGACTGCAGTCGGTGACTAGGCATAAACGTGAAGGGCCCTTGAGTTGATACGCGAACTGCAGTAGCTCGGGTGCTAGGTGGCAGCCATCGGCAATGACTTCGGTACTCATCTCTGCGTTGGCTAGAACGAATTCGAGCATACTGCCTTGCATGGGAACTCCCAAGCGAGCACGCACGGTATTGACCATGCTCATCGCGCACCAAAAATGATCTACATGGCGCGTGCCACAGCGGAATGCGGCTTCCATCTCTGACCAACTGGCATTGGAATGCCCGCAGGTGACTAGGCACTTGCGACGTTTCGCCGCGCGATAGAACTTGTCAGCGCCTGGCAGTTCCGCTGCGCATGTTGCAATGGCAATCTGCCCCGTTGCGAAATACGTTTGAAACTCTGCGTCAATCGGACTGCGGCATTGGTCGGTGTCGTGGCACCCACTTTTGTCTTTTGCAAAGTAGGGTCCGTACAGATGCACGCCGGCAATCTTGGCACCTTGCGATGGCTGATAATTGTTTTGATAGTCACGGCAAGCTTCGATGGTTGCTAGAATGCGTTCTTGAGGGCCCGTAGTCGTGGTCGGAAACAGGGTGGTGGTGCCATGGTTGGCATGAGCCAAGCACGCAGTGCTTACCGCTTCCAAGTTGCCATCCATAAAGTCACTGCCGGCTCCACCATGAACATGAATATCGACAAAGCCAGGGCTGATATAGCCGCCGCGAGCATCGATGACTTCATCGTCGGAAGTTGTCTTTGGAAGCTTACCCACGGAGATAATTTTTCCGCCTTGGCAAACAACGGACGTGTCTGGTAACACGCTTTGTGGCAAAATTACATTGCCGTTGGTGAGGATTAATCGTGGAGCGGTTGAGGCTGCGGCGCTGGATGATTTCATAAACGTATCAATCTAATTTCAATACACCGATAGAACAGTATTGCCATGGAAAAGCGATCGATGTCCCCCATCGCAACTCCTGAAGATATCCGCAAAGCTGCTCTTCGGCGATGGCGAGAGGTGGTGCACGCATTCATTCGCGGATTGGCTGCGGATATGTTCCCAATGGCCTTACGAGTCAAACTTAAGGTCACCAACAAGAGTCAAGTTACTCATGCTCAAATGGCAAGTGCCGTGCAGCAACTCCGCGAACAAAGCAAACCATCCAGCGGCCTGGGTTATACCGTACAATACGAACGCCAACGCACGCAAGCATGGGGTAATCAAGAATTGCCCGTGGCTGTTTCTATCGACACGCTAGATGACTACGTGGCGCTGCTGGGAAAGCGGAAAGAATTAAATCATATCCAAGCGGTCTGCGAGCAAGTTCGATCTGCCTTTGACGATAAGCTTGACTGGTGGTTGCAGGAGAACTCGGCCAAGCTGCCAGGCTTTGAGCCCTCGATTCGGTCCTTGATTGCGGTGACCATCGCAATGCAGCATCGCAAGCAGCGGCGATGTTATCTGCGAGAGCTGGACCTGCCGGTGGATACTAAATTTATCGAAAGGAATCGCACTACGCTGCGGCGTTGGTGGAATCATCTGTTACCATCATCGCACATACAAAGTCACGAGAAGAGCTTTGCATATCGATTTGGTTTGAAGGATCGCATATCGCATCATCTATGTCGCGTTTTGGACTGTGCGTTGTTGGCTGAGTTGGGATTGCCCTTTGATGAATTTTCCGCCCCCCTGGACGCGCTCGAGCAGTTGCAGGTGCAGGATTGTCGCGTGATGGTGGTGGAGAATCGAGTCAATCTGTTGACGTTGCCATCGCTGCCGCGAACCATAGCTGTCGGAGGGGTGGGGAATGCCGTTGCACGATTGTTGGATGTTTCGTGGATCGCTCGCAGCGAACTATATTATTGGGGCGATTTGGACGTCGAAGGGTTCGAGATTCTCGACCGTTTAAGAAAGTGGAACCCTCGTACGCGGTCGGTGATGATGGATTCAGCAACCCTGACAATGCATCAAGCGTTATGGGTGCCAGGCAATGGCCAAGCGGCTAAAGCATGTACTTATTTGACGGAAAGCGAGCGGCATGCCTTCGAGCAATGCGCGCAGAACAATCTACGACTTGAGCAAGAACGTATTGCTCTACCCTATGTCCAGCAGTACCTTGTCGAATATGAATTCCAATAAACCATCGCGAACTTCCAAGCCAACTGAACTCAAACCGGGTGACATCGAGTATGAAATGGGCGTCCCGATTCCAGGAGTGATTGTAGAGCCGGAGTTGTGGACCAAGACTGCGCTTCGCAAATTGCCCGAGAGCGGTTGCTTGCCACTGACCGAACTGTTCGGCAGGACTGCGCCGATCGCGATCGACATTGGCTGTGGCAATGGCCGCTTCGCGCTATCGTCGGCGATTCGTCGACCTGATTGGGATCATCTGGCGATCGATATTTTGCCTGCCGTTTTGCGGTATGCTACTCGCCGAGCCAACCAACGAGGTTTGGCCAACATCCGTTTTGCCGCCTGCGATGGCAACCGATTGGTTGGAGATTATTTGGCCGCGGAAACCATCAGCGAATTTCACATTTATCACCCTCAGCCATTTGCCAATCCACGTGATCGGCATCGTCGTTTACTGAATCAAGAGTTTCTAGAATTGCTGAAAGATCGCTTGGTCATCGGCGGCCAGGTGTTTTTTCAAACCGACAATGACGACTATTGGAATTCCGTGAAAAAGATTTTCCCGACTCTGTTTCAATGGCAAGAGTTGCGAGAACCTTGGCTGCACGACCAGCACGGTCGCTCGCGCCGCGAGATGCTATCCAAGGACCGAGGGCTGCGCATCTATCGCGGCCTTGCAACCAAGCAGTAGCTTATTGTCACGCCGGCGGGCATACGTGGAAGGTGAACTCCACGTGGTCGACGGGTTCGCCCATTTCGCCTTTGCGGATGATGCGTCGAACGCCTGAGCCACTGACGGGAACCAGTTTGGCAACGGCATCGGCAAATCGCTCACGGTTTTGAATGGGTACAACATCCATAGCTTGGTTGGACAGATGGAGGCTGGAGACTTTGCCGCGCCGCCGGTCGTGCGCTTCCCACCAATCAGCGAAAGCTTGGATGTCTCGGGTGCCCACAAATCTTTGGCAAGCTTGCAGGACGTCGTTGCCGTACCATTGCGCCACTTTGTTCGGACTAGCGACGTAGGTTTGGGTCATCGTGATTCGAGCTTGATCATGATAAGTGCGTAACGTACTAGTGAGATTTGCTGACGTAATATTCACGCTGGCCAATATGCTTTTGAGAAGGAATTCCGCATTGGGAACCAGTCGGACAGCGTTTGGTCCATAGGTCAGCGTCACGGTGTTGGCGCTGGGGTGGGAGAAGTACGTATAGCCACTGGGTGTGGGAACAATTGGGGCAGGCATCGGCGCTGGAGCGACGCCTCCACTTGGGCTGGTGAGCTTTTTCCAGGTTTGGCCATTTACGTCCACCCGCCCGTCGGGATACGGGAAGCCTGCCACTTGCTTTTGGAACAGCTTGATGGCCGACACCGTTTTGGGGCCCGCCATATTGTCGACTCGTAAGGTTTGAAAGCCCGGCAGTCGAGCCGCCTTCTGGTTGAGCAGGCTTTGCACCACGCCAACGTCTTGAGGAAGGTTTCGTCCCCCTTGTCCCACACTCGCTGAGATCACAGCAGCCATCTGAATTTGCCTCCACCAATTTAACCAAGAATGTAACGACGTCCGCGGCGTCGTTTTGGGTCATCTGGTATTGTCGCAGTCAGTCGTGGACAGTTGCGTGAAAATTTTTCAAAAACGGCCAGCCCAGAAAAAACCCCAAGCTGCCCGTTGTTGATCTCAAGGACCCCGACTCGATGGGCCGGCAACTTCCTTATGCTTCGTCCAACAAATCGACGGCTTCAAAACGTTGGCCTTCGAGCATGGCCAGCGAAGCACCGCCACCAGTAGAAACGTGGGTTACCTTGTCTGCAAACCCCAACTGCTCGACGGCCGCAGCACTGTCTCCACCGCCGATGATACTTGTGCATTCCGCCTGAGCGATCGCTTCGGCAACTGTACGCGTTCCGGCATCAAATGGTGGCATCTCGAAGACGCCCATCGGGCCGTTCCATACCACGGTCTTGGCACTTTTGATCAGTTCCGCGTATTTCTTGGCTGTCTTCGGGCCGATGTCCAAACCTTCGAAGCCATCAGGGATTTCGCCAGCCGGTACGATCTGTTTGTTGCAGTCGCTGGAAAAGCCATCGCCGCAGTGTGTGTCGACTGGCAACACCAATTTGGAGCCGCCTTTGGCTAACAAGTTTTTCGCAAGATCAACTTTGTCGCGCTCGACCCTCGAGCCACCGACTTTGCCGTCCATTGCCAGAGAGAAAGTGTACGCCATCGCGCCGCCAATCAAGACCGAATCGCAGATGTCCAGCAAGTTATCGATCACATTGATTTTGTCGCTGACTTTGGCACCACCCAAAATGGCCACAAATGGACGTTGCGGCGTGGCGAGCGTGTCGCTGAGGTACTGGATTTCTTTGGCGACTAAATGGCCAACCACTTTGGGTTTGCCCGCCATGGCACGCGGCAAAGCGACCATGGAGGCATCGGTTCGGTGGCATGTGCCAAACGCGTCATTGCAATAAACATCGGACCAGCCCGCGAGCGTACCGGCGAATTCTGCACAGCCGTCTTTCTCACCCGCATTGAATCGCAAGTTTTCTAGGACCAATACGTCCCCGTCCTGCATCGCTTGGATTTTGGCCTGAGCGTCTGGTCCAACCGTGTCGGCAGCGAAAGCGACTGGTTTGCCCAACAATTCGCCCAAGCGGTCCGCGGTCGGCTTTAAAGTGTATGCGGGCTCAACGCCCTTGCCTTTCGGGCGGCCCAGGTGGCTGATCAAGACGCAGCGACCACCTTTTTCCAGGATGGTTTGGATCGTCGGCAATGCCATCCGAATTCTGCGGTCATCGGTAATGGCTCCGCTGTCATCTTGGGGGACATTGAAATCGACTCGCGTCATGACTACCTTGCCGCTGCAGTCAACTTCATTGATACTCTTCTTGGCCATGATCTTTCCGATATGCTTTAGGGGACAGTTGAACAACCGGATATCGTGATCGATCTCGGATTTTCTTCAACCGCAAACTAAAGCCTGCGGCTTAAAAAGGTGAACGATGCCTGGATTGCTCTGCAAGGGGCTTGAGCGTCGAATTTGCTTGGAAAATGACGAGATTTCCCTCGTCGAAGTACTTATTTTTGATGGTAAAACAATTGAAGCAACCTATCTCTGTCCTCCGCACGATCGAAGAAGCGCGTCGGTACGCGCAGAAGGTGAGCCTTTCTCAACGTTTGGGGGTGGTCCCGACCATGGGGGCTCTGCATGAAGGGCACTTGTCCTTGGTCGACCAAGCGGCTGCCGACTGCGAGTGTGTCGTAGCGACCATCTATGTCAATCCAACACAGTTCGCGCCCCAAGAAGACTTTGCAAAATATCCGCGGACGCTCGAGAGCGATTTAGCGCATTTGGAAAGCCGTGGTTGCCATGCCGTCTTCGTTCCCGAAAACGAGACGATGTACCCTGCCGGTTTTTCCACCAACATTCATCCACCAGCCGTAGCTTTGGAATTGGAAGGGAAATTCCGTCCCACCCATTTTGCGGGAGTTTGTACGGTGGTCCTGAAACTGTTCAACATCGTCGGAGCGACGGACGCTTACTTTGGTCTAAAGGACTACCAGCAGTTCGCTGTACTTCGGCAAATGTGCTTGGAATTAAACCATCCCATTCAAATGCACGGTTGCCCCACGATTCGCGAGGCCGATGGATTGGCGATGAGCAGTCGCAATCGCTATCTGACAGCGGCGCAACGCCAGATTGCCTTGGGGATCTCGCAAACCTTACGCAACAATCAAGCCCGAGTGGCAGATGGATTGACTGATACGCGGCAATTGGAATCGATGATGATGAAGGATTTGGTTCAATCGGGTATCTCCGACGTGCAATATGCAACGATCCGGCATACATGGACATTAGCGCCGGTTGCATCAGCAGAAGAATCAACGATCGCCTTAATCGCTGCTCGCGTCGGCTCGACTCGCTTGATCGATAATATGCCTTGCCACTAATCGCACCTATTTCACGCAGCCACTCGATCGGTTTGTTGGAAGAAAGGCGAGGTGCGCATTTGCCTTGCAAGCCATCGGCAAAGGGTTCTAACATTATCAAACATATGCCAGCAAAGTTGGAGTTATTCATCTAGCTTTTGCTTATGGGTGGGCCATGAATTCGGGTTGCCTTGTCAACTAGGATTGTCTAACGTTCGGCGGATTCTATCTCCGTTCAATCCCATGGATCATTTCGCGACGACGTTTGTGCGACAGCCTATGTTTTTGTGTTTCTTTTCCCAGCACATACTTAAGGCGAGCTGTCGATGGTTGCTGGTTAGTCACTTTTTGCTGCTGACCTTACTGGGTTGTCACCCGACGCGCAACGCTTCCGTAAAGGACAAGACGGGATTTGTGGATCTCGCCATTAGCCCAGCAGTTGACAGCGCCAATCATTTACTGGGGATTTCCAACGATGCACTTTCACCAGACTGCGATGAGCTTGGCTTTGAATGGGTACTCGACGAAGACCCGCTGCAATCGCTGCCGCATCTGACATTGGAAGAATACGAAGCCATTGTTTTAAGCCGCCATCCGACGATCGAGTCTGTCGAGTCGGGACTGCGATTTGCGCAGGAATACCTTCCGCAAGCGACGGCTTGGTCCGATACACAAGTTAGATTTCTTAATGGTCCAACTTTGTTCGGCTCAAATAACGGCTCGCATCTATGGCGTCTCCAAGCCCAGCAACCTGTGTCGGGTTTGGGCAAAGTACCCGCACGCGCGGACATCGCAGTCCAAAAAGAAGCGCAAGCCGTACTTGATCTTGAGTTGGCACAGTTGAATCTCAAGCAAGTTACGCGTAAGGTTTTTCACGATGTTGCTTTATATGAGGCCATGACCCCGCTGGCTGAACAGGACTTCGAATTGGCTCTTGAGGATTGGCGGGATGCTCAGAGTCCATTTCAATTGACGAGCAATCACGAGTCCGCCACAGATGTCCTCCTTCATATCGAAAGACTTGAGCTCGAGAAGGACCTGGAATCGCTAAGCTGGGATAAAAAATTTGCGCTCCAGCGTCTGAACGGACTGCTTGGCCGAAAACTTGACAAGCCTTGTCCCCCGGTTTTTATTGACACGGAACCTAACCACAACTTCCAAGAGCGTTCACATGTGGTAGACCGTGTGCTGTCGAGGCATCCTGCCATTCTCAATGCGAAAGCGCGATGTCGTGAAGCGGAGGCAAATGTAAGGCTGACGCAGTCGGGCTACTATCCTGATTTGGTTTTTGTGGCTCGTTTCGACACCAATGCGGATTCATTTTGGTTACCGCAAAATGCATTTATCCGTCCGCAAGTTGGTGTCAATGCGTTTGTTCCAAATGGTACTCGCGTGTCTTCGGCGATTCGCCAAGCTCAAGCCAATTTGAGGAGATGCCGAGCTAACCAAAAAGTGATCGAACAGCAGTTGCACGAAGAACTAAGTAGATCGTTGACCGAGTTGGAGAGACTAGAGTCAACGAGAAATCTGACAACGGTGCACGCAACACAGTTGCACCAATTGGCCAGCCAAAAGCAAAGCGAGTACCATCGCTTTCTCGTTGGAAGCGAGCAGTCAAAACAACAACTCAAGGACACCCGTGCCGCTTGGCGCCAATGGATCAACTACGAAAAGAAGAGGCTTAAATCCGAATTTGAATGGCGCTCTAAATTAGCTCAACTTGCGTGTTGTATGGATTTGCCAAGTGCGTTGGATGGTGATAGCGAAGTTGCCGATTCATCCTCCGAAGTCCTGAGAATCCCACAAGCCGATCTTGATATAGATGATGCAACGTAAGTAGGTTTCAAGAGCCGGGTTCATTTATTTTTCTAGCAGTGTCTGCCGCCAAATCGAATACCGAACGCCATCGCTATTGTCGCCCTAAATAGTGAATCGCAATTCGTGAATTAAAAATGCGATAAATATTCCAGGAGGGATTGCGAAAGTAAACCGACCGTGACTATATTCAGAACGCATGGGAGTTCCATCTTCATTTATTCTGCTTTTAATTTTCTTCAGCAGCGTTTCGTGCTTGGCGAGTCGTAATGGCAGCTTGTTGGGGCCGCCGACTAGCGATCTCACTCTCGAACTACGTGATTCTTGTGATGCGCCCAGTGGAGAAGAGCAATCAGGAGCGAGCGATTGCGACGCTGATTTGATTCAACGCGCTGGCTATGCGTGGGCCCCTTCTGCCGGACAGTCCGAAGCGAAGGAGTCCAACCGAGCATTCAATCAAGGTGAAAGTTTACCGTGTCGCGGGCCGCCCACTCTCCGTTTTGCGTAGGCAACGCAGTGACTGACGTCGCTGTGCCTGCGTTTATTCTGCGGCCCTTCAAATGGGTTCATCGAGTCGTGTAGCAAGGGCTTCATCCCTACCCACTACGCGATCGAGTTGATGCATGACTCAAGTCATTGAGTCAGCGCGTCTTCATTTTGAGATTTGTCAAAGGTTCGTCGCCAGCAGTCTGCTTATCAGCCTGACAGCGTCGCTGTATCGTTGCGCAGTAGTCTTTGCCAAGTGAGCTCAAGTAGTCATTCAAATCAACCAAAAAATCAAAGCCAGCATCTCACCTGTTACTATGAACCATCACCCAACTCAAGCGCAGGAAATTCACGACCGTCAGCTCGATCCTAAAGGGGACTTCGAAGGCTTCCAGCGTTACATCAAACAAGATTTGCTGTCTGGATTTCTCGTGTTTCTTATCGCCCTGCCGTTGTGTTTAGGCATCTCATTGGCCAGCGGCTTTCCTCCCTTGGCAGGCGTTTTTACCGCCATCATCGGTTCGTTGGTCGCAACGCTTTTTAGCAATTCAGAGTTGACGATCAAAGGACCGGCGGCTGGCTTGATCGTAATCGTGTTAGGCTGTGTCACCGACTTCGGCGGCGATGGGATGGCTGGTGGTTGGGGGCAAGCCGACGTGAACGCTTACCGCGCCGCTTTGGCAGTTGGCTTAGTCGCTGCTATCCTGCAAGTAGCGTTAGGTGTCTTCCGAGTCGGAGTGATTGGCGACTTCTTCCCGACAGCCGCTGTTCATGGCATGTTAGCGGCCATCGGAGTGATTATTATTCTGAAGCAGTTTCCAGTGGCCTTGGGTGTGGCGGCCAAAGGTAGTCCTTTAGAACTGCTGCAGGGCATTCCGCAATTCATCAGTAAAGCGAATCCCGCCATCGCGTCGATCGGTATCGTCAGCTTGGCTATCATGTTTGTCTGGCCGCGGATGGGAAAGCGATTCTCATTGCTCAAACGCATACCTTCTGCCTTAATCGTATTGCTCGTAGCGATTCCTATGGGGATGGCAGCGAACTTGTTGCATCAGCATTCCTATTTGTTCGCAGGCCATGAGTATCAGATCGGTGAACAGTATCTGGTGCAAATGCCGACGAAAGTTTTGGGAATGTTCGCGGAGGTGACAACACCTGATTTCGCAGCATTGAAACAACCAAAGGCCTGGTGGTGGGTGTTTTTGTTCTTTGCAATCGGCAGCTTGGAATCGATCCTGAGTGCGAAGGCTGTTGATCGCTTAGACCCGTACAAGCGCAAAACCGATTTGGATAAAGACTTGGTGGCCGTTGGGGCTGCAAATTTTGTAGCTTCACTCGTCGGCGGATTACCTATGATCTCGGAGATCGTCCGCAGTCGATCGAATATCGACAATGGTGCCAAGACGAGGTTTGCGAACTTGTGGCACGGCGTCTTCCTGTTGCTTTGCGTCGGATTGATTCCCGCATTTCTACATCTGATTCCCTTAGCTGCTCTGGCATCGATGTTGGTCTTCACCGGCTTTCGATTAGCTCACCCGCGCGAGTTTGTGAACGTATATAAAATCGGTCGCGAGCAGTTCTTTGTCTTTATTGCAACGCTGATCGCAGTACTGGCAACCGACCTACTCATTGGTGTCATGATTGGAATCGGTGTCAAGATTGTGCTGTATATCATCGACGGAGTTCCCTTGCGCTCGCTGTTTAAACCATACTTAGAAGTCGAGCCCGGTGAAAATGATACTTGTGTGATCCGAGCGCGGCAGTCTGCGGTGTTCTCTAATTGGCTACCATTTCGGCGAGAGTTGGAAAGCGTGGGGCTAGTGAATCGGCAAAATATAACGCTTGACTTATCGGGTACGACCATCGTCGATCACAGCGTAATGGAGAAGCTGCATGAGATGCAGGAACGTTTCACCGAAGAAGGTTTAGAACTGAAGTTGATTGGCCTGGAGTCGCACTCCCAGCAGACCAGCCATGAACTCGCAACACGACGCGGGGGACCAATTCGCACTCGGCGGTTAATCGTACTGATACGACCAGAGTACCAGTCGGAATTGAATGAAGTGCTCGCAATGCACGAACTCTATGTGATTGCGACGCAGCATATTCACGGGAGCTTGATCATTGGCCACAGTGACGGTTTCCGATTGGATGAGGTTGATCCGCTGGTACCTTCGGGAAGCTATCTGCGTGTCGAAGTGATTGGAAGCGTATCTGCCTGCGACTCGATTGAAGCGCAGATTCGACGAAGTATCGGCGACCCTGACGGCGTGGTTGTATACTCAGACGTCGTGCAACTGCCACGGTCCTTTATTTTGGAGCCAGTTCGGACGTAGCTTCCCTAACGAAGTCAGTTTGAATGTCTGAATCCAGCCAAGCTGGCGTTGTTATATTCCGTAGGTAGAACTAACCTAGGACGCAATCAAAACAGGCCTGTATTTCGCTCCCCCTGATTGTTCGCCGGTTGCCGCTAGGATCTTGCTTCAAATGACATATCGCTGGGACTACCGGGAGCATATGCAGTTGTTCGCCTTCGTTGGGAAATGGTTGGCGTTGTGTATACCTCTGGGGATCTGCGTGGGGTCCGCGGTGGCCTTTTTTCTTTGGTCGTTGGATGCCGTCACGATGTTGCATTGGCAATATCCGTGGCTGCTATGGTTGCTGCCGCTGGCAGGTATCGTGTCAGGCCTGATGTACTACTTCGTCGGGCAGTCTGTCGAAGCCGGTAACAATCTGGTCCTGGAACAGATCCATGAACCCGGTGGTGGTGTTCCATTGCGCATGGCACCCTTGGTGCTGATTGGAACTTTGATCACGCACTTGTTTGGCGGTTCGGCGGGCCGCGAAGGGACCGCAGTCCAGATCGGCGGCGGCTTGGCTGGTGCTCTGGTACGTTGGCTCAAGCTGAAGCCTGGGGATGCGAGGATCTTGTTGATGTCCGGTGTGGCCGCAGGGTTTGGAGCGGTCTTTGGGACGCCACTGACCGGCGCGATTTTTGCATTGGAGGTGCTGGCGATCGGCCGCATGAGCTATCAGTCATTGATCCCCTGTCTCATCGCAGCGGTGGTGGGCGATCAAGTCAACGCTGCTTGGGGCATTGGACATACCCATTACGAAGTTGCCTTTGCCAACGGAGTGGTGCCCGACATCTCCAATTCGCAGACACTCGACTGGCTGTTGACTATCAAGGTCGCCATTGCCGCAATCCTTTTTGGGCTCGCCAGCGTCGTGTTTGCGCAACTGACTCATGGTGTTCAAGCGTTGTTCAAACGCTTTATCGCCATTAGTTGGTTGCGGCCCGCGGTTGGTGGATGCATCGTGATCCTGCTGGTGTGGATCGTGGGCAGCCGAGATTATTTGGGGTTGGGTGTATCGGCCAATCCCAGCACTCCGGATGCGGTCAGTATTCAATCCAGTTTTCATCCGGGGGGGGCGGGATGGTTCAGTTGGTGGTGGAAGATATTGTTCACGGCGGTGACGGTGGGCAGTGGTTTCAAAGGTGGTGAAGTCACGCCTCTCTTTTTCGTGGGTGCCGCCTTAGGAAACACGCTGGGAGTGGTCATGGGAGCGCCGGTCGATCTGATGGCCGCGCTGGGGTTCGTAGCGGTATTTGCGGGAGCAACGAAAACTCCGCTGGCCTGTACGATTATGGCAATCGAACTGTTTGTGCCTCACAGTTCGGGCTTGATGGGATCAGGTTTTGTTGTCTACGCCGCAGTTGCCTGTTTCCTGTCCTTCTTTCTCAGTGGTCGCATAAGCATCTATCGGGCGCAGCGGATCGATTCACCTAAGGAAAACTTAGTCCAAAATTAGAGTTGTTTGGCAAGAATTATGCGTAAGCAACGAATTGGGTAATGTTGATTCGCAATAATGGCAGAGTATCTGGAAAGGTGTACGCATATGAACCCGATGGTTGAAGTTCGACGTGGAAGCACGGGCAACGTAATTGCTGGCCTAGCGAGCTTTTTCTTTCCCGGGCTGGGGCAGTTGGTCCAAGGCAGACTTTTATCAGCTTTGTTTTTCTTCCTCTTAGGCTGTATCTTGTGGGTCGTTTGGTTGGGCTGGATCGTCCACATCTGGTCAGCAATCAGTGCTGCCCTTTATGAAGGCTAGGTAGCTGAGCATTCAAGATCTGTTGCTCAAGAGTGCTTTCGCTCCTCTGCGATCGTTTCAGCGATGTTCGTGGCATGATCGCGGACGCGCGTGTATGCGTTCAACGCTGCCAGGAATGCAACGCTGACCACTGGCGGCGTTGTGCCGGCCGAGAGTTCCTCTAGATGCTTCTTACGGAGCGATTTGATTTCGCTGCGGATACGTTTGCTCGCGGCATCGGTCTGATTGAGGACATTGCGATTTTGTTCCTTCATGGCGGTGTTAACCTGCAAGAGGTAATCCGTCAGGTGGCGGTTCAACTGCGTGAGGTCCGTTCGATGCGATTCTGAGAATCGGAAGCCATCGCGACGTAGTTTGCGATCGAAGTTATCTAGGTCGACAATGTAGTCACTGATCGATTCATATTCGTCGGCAAAATGGAATTGCTGCCTGGCTTCTTCTGCGGTTGCATGCGAGACATTCGCGGAAAGCAGTTTGGTAACGAACTCGGCAATTTCGTCATGCACGGAATCAAGCACCTTTTCGCGGTGGCGTAGGCGGTCGGCAAGCGTTTTGTCGGGTTCGTCTTGCTGGAGCAGTTCGGCAAGCCACTCAAGCATTTTGCTGCAGCCATCGCCCATCTTGAGGATCTCTTTGTGGGATTGCTCAATAGCCAGCAGCGGCGTGTCTAAGATTCGGATGTCCAAATCCGTTAGCTTCGGCTTCTCCTTGTATCCCTTGGAGGGCACCAGCCATGTAAGTAGCTTCACCAGCGAAGGAACCAGGAGGATAAACAGCATTGTGTTGGCAATGTTGAAGACGCTGTGCGTGGCGGCGATGGCGGCCACCGTACGTGGGTACGTTTGGTTGCCATCGACCATCACTACTTCTTGTACGTTGCCACCAACGATGAATTGAATCAATTGGATGTACCAAGGAAACACCAAGGTGATCCAAAACACACCGAGCAAATTGAAGATGACGTGGAAGTAGGCGGCACGGCGCGCATTGGTCGTCGTTCCCAGCGAAGCCAAGAACGCCGTTACCGTCGTGCCGATGTTTTCGCCCAGTACTAGGGCAGCGGCTGTCTGGTAGCTGATGATCCCTTGGGATGCCAATGAGATCGTGATGCCAAGCGTCGCGGATGAAGATTGGACCATGATGGTCAGCACACAGCCCACCAATGCGCATTTCAACACGCCGAAATAATTGTTCGCTTGAAAGGTCTTGAACCAAGCTTCGAAATCAGGCATATCCTTAATGACCGAGCATGCATCCTTCATGACTTCCAGGCCGAAGAACACCATGCCGATCCCCATCAATGACATCGCCCAATAACGCCAGCGATCGCCTTTGGAAAACAGATAGGCGAATGTTGCCGCTCCAAACAACGGCAGACCATACTTGCCCACTTTTAAAACCAAGATCCAACCTGTGATAGTCGTACCAACATTGGCCCCCATGATCACACCGACGGCTTGGCTCAATTCCATCACACCGCTATTCACAAATCCGACAACCATGACCGTCGTAATCGAACTGGACTGTACGACGCAGGTGACGATGACCCCCACAACGGTGGCGAAAAAGCGGTTGTTCGTAACGGCACCTATCAGGCGACGCAAGCTGGAGCCAGCGACTGCTTGCATGCCGTCGGACATATACTTCATCCCCAGCAAGAAGATGCCAAGGCCGCCGATCAGTTCGAAAATCAACTTGGATAAAGTCTCAAGATCCATAAGGCTGTCTGATTGTTAAGTTTTGGGGTATTTGTAGGATTGCAGTTTAATTTGGCACGCGATTTTTACCAGGAGCAAGAGGCATGGGCATCCGAAAGCCACGCGTAGGAGAAAAAGTGGTCTTTGCGAAAGAGAAGGCAAGCAGTTCGCCGGGGCCCCGCGCGCAGGAAATTTCAGCGGCCTCCAAGGGCGACACTTACAGTTATATCGTTGAAAAGTATTGGATTATTAGGCAAGTTAACGAGGATGGCTCGCTGGTTTTAATGACGCGACGGGGGAAGGATCGCACGGTTTCTGCGGGCGACATGAGGCTGCGGAGACCGAACTGGTATGAACGCATTTTCTTGCGGAATCGGTTCCCTTCTTTAGCTCAAAAACCGTCCCAACCGTCGGATATAGAGTGAATTGCGGCGGGCTCGCGATACGGATTCTCCGGAAAAATTGCGGTGCGGGTACCGCGTTTGCCCTTTATGCATTAGCTTTTGGGCGTGCTGAACCTGGATTTATTCTTTAATTGCCTCACGCTATGCCGCTTGTCACCATTTCTGATCTGTCGATTCGTTACCGCGGCCCTGCTTTGCTGGACGGAGTTCAATGCTTGATTGAGCCGGGGGAACGCATCGGTCTGCTGGGACGAAACGGCGCTGGCAAAACTACGCTCCTCAAAATGTTAGCTGGAACAGTGCAGCCCGATAGCGGCCGGATTGCCCTTACCGCTGGCGCGAACATCGCGCTGCTGCAGCAAGACGTCCCCCAGGACATTACCGGTTCGGTCCACGAAGTAGTCCTGGCTGGCGTGCCTGCCGCCAGTGCCTTGGACGATGAGGCCATGCAGGAGTGGCAACGCGAACATGCCGTGGATCAGATTTTGTCTCGCATGGACCTCGATCCAGAAGCTCGTTTTGAAAAGTTTTCGTCGGGCATGAAGCGACGCGTGTTGCTGGCCAAGGCGCTGGTCAATAATCCGGATCTGCTGTTGCTGGACGAACCGACGAACCACTTGGACATTCCGGCAATTGAATGGCTGGAAGGTTTTTTAGCTCGCTGGTCCAAGGCCTTCATCTTTATCACCCACGATCGTCAGTTTTTGCGTAAACTTGCCACGCGTATTTTAGAGATCGAAGGCGGCAAGTTATTCGATTGGACATGCGACTACGATACGTTCCTCAGTCGCAAAGAAGCGGCGCTCGCAGCCGAAGAAAAGCAGAATGCCCTCTTCGATAAAAAGTTAGCTCAAGAAGAAGTTTGGATTCGCCAGGGAATTAAGGCCAGGCGAACGCGTAATGAAGGTCGTGTGCGAGCCTTGAAAGCTCTGCGACTGCAACGCAGCGAGCGTCGTTCGGCTGTCGGTACCGCCAACATTCAAATCCAAGAAGGTATGCGCAGCGGGAATTTGGTACTGCACGCCGAGAAGCTCAGTTTTCGGTATGACGACCAAGTCATCCTGGATGACTTTTCTACCACGATCATGCGCAGCGATAAAGTTGGAATCATCGGGCGAAACGGCGCTGGCAAGACCACGCTGTTGCGCATCTTGCTTGGAAAGCTCGCTCCTCAATCCGGCTCCATTCGAGTGGGGACCAATGTTCAAGTCTTATACTTTGATCAATTGCGAGACCAACTGAACGAAGAGAAAACCGTACAAGAGGAAGTCGGCGATGGCTATGAGACTGTCAAGATCAACGGTCGTTCGCAGCACATCATCGGTTACTTGCAAGACTTTTTGTTTTCACCAGAACGAGCGCGTACACAGATCAAAATGCTGAGCGGCGGGGAACGCAATCGTGTTCTCTTGGCAAAACTGTTTACCAAGCCCGCGAACTTGATTGTCTTAGATGAACCAACCAACGACCTCGATGCGGAAACACTGGACTTGTTAGAAGAACGATTGGTGCAGTTCGAAGGAACTCTGCTGGTAGTGAGTCACGATCGCGAGTTCTTGAATAACGTCGTAACCAGTTCGATTGTCTTTGAGGAAGGCGGCGTACGCGAGTATGTTGGTGGCTACGATGACTGGCTGCGGCAATCCAAGCAGCGTGCGGAAGCGGAAACAACGCAAGCGGCTTTAGCGGCGAAAACGGCTAAGGATGCGAAAGAATCCGCATCCTCATCGTCAGGGCCTGTGGTGACCAAACCAAAGATGTCGTTCAAGCAGCAGAAAGAACTGGATGGGTTGCCAGCGAAAATCGAGCAAGCTGAAAAAGCAATCGCTGCGATCCATGCCACAATGGCGAATCCAGATTTCTATAAGCAAGCCGCTGACAAGATTGTCCAGCAGCAAAGCGAACTGCAAAAGTTAGAGAGTCAACTGGAATCTTTGTATGCACGTTGGGAAGAGCTAAGCTAGCGGCAGCAGCCAAGCTCCCAGCAGCGTCGCGAGAAATCCAACAATCCCCATGATGGTCAACGCAGCGGAAAACGTTTTCAGAGTCTGCGATACACTCATGCCCGTCATCGCGGAGACTTGCCAGAAACCGCTGTCGTTTAGCCACGGGAACGGCTTCGAACCACAACCGATCGCCAACGCTAGATAAACTGGATGGTAAGGCAACTCCATGGCGGACATGACCGGCGCGACGATCCCAGCGGTGGTAATCATGGCCACCGTAGCGCTGCCTTGAGCGGCGCGGATGATGGCGGTCAACGACCAGGCCCCTACTAAAAGCCCCCACGGTGTTTTGAATTGCTGGAAGTTCGCGGCAATCGCATCGGCCAATTGCAACTGTTGCAACGACGCCCCAAACGCGCCACCAGCACAGGTCAGCAGCACAATGACGCCCGCATCGGCTAGGCCTTTGGCGATCGCAGGACTCACGCGTTGCCGCTGCGCGTAGTAGCGAAGCAGCAAGATGGAGAAAACGGCAGTTCCTAAAAAGACGAGTCCTGGATTCGCTTCAGCAAACTTGGACAAACTAAAGGCGGCCACGGGGATCGCGATTGGAAGGATAGCCAATAAGAACGGAATCTTGCGCTGGCTAGCGTCATCGCTGGCGACCGTGAGCTTGGACTGCGGTGCATCGATTTGTTCTGGAGCGAGGTGCACCCATCGTCGGCACATGAGCCCATACGCAAATCCGCAACTGGAAGCAATCCCACCGACCACTACTCCTCCTAGCATCATGGCTTTGATGGAAACGCCTAATTCTCGGCATACCAGCAGCGGACCAGGCGTCGGAGGAACGAGTGAATGGGCCATCGTCGCTCCTACAATGATAGCCATCACCGCCGTGAGAAAAAACTCTGGCCGTTGTCTCCCAATCGCTTTGGCCAGCGGCAAAAGCAGGTAAAAAACGTTCTCGAAGAAAACTGGGACTCCCAACAGAAAACCGCTGACGGTGAGCGCCGGAGCGGTACCGCGTGGGCCAAAGACGCTGGCGATAACCATCACCAATTTGGTTGCCGCACCGCTTTCAATCAAGCAAACTCCGATGATCGCAGCCATGGTGACGGGGATGCCCAGTTTGCGAAAGGTCTCGGTGAAGCCATTGGTCAAATCCGTACCGACAGTCTCATACAAAGAAGCCTTCAAGCTTGCGACTTGATCGACCGCAATCACGTGATCATTTGGAGCAGGCATCGTGTTGGGCTGGGAATCAACTGTGTACCAAAGAAGATTGTCGGTGGATTTCGCGATGGGCTGCAACTGGATGACCTGATCCATTCGCAACTTTTGGTTGGAGCCCAACAGATAGTAAGCGCCCGGCGTGAGCGGCCGTTGCGAAGCGATCTGCTGGCCCTCGACTTGCTGAATAGACACCTGAAACTTGCGGCTGGCATTGTCCAGTTTGATCGGTGCAGGCGTTAACACCAAGATCAATAGAGTGCCCAGCAGCAAAGCGATCAGTGCATGCATGCGCAATATTAAGATGGACACTAAAACGACTGCGACACCGATCAGTGCGACGATCAATACATTCATGCGCAGGGCCAGGAGGGGAGGGAGAGGTTGGAGCAAGAGTCATTCTGCCCTATGACAGTGTACTTGAAGTGAGCGACGAAGAAACCCGTCTACCGGCGTCGTCACCTAGGCGTCGCTGGGCCAGCGTTGGCCAGCCACCGGTATTTCTCGTTGGTGACTCCCAATCGCCCTCCAGTCGAGTATGCTTACGTGGGAAATGCAAATCGTCGCACTTAGTGGCGTGACGTTCTAACAAAATGCAAACGTTTATACTTGGATTAGGCGATGTCGAAAATTCCATTACATGCTGCTTGTTTGGCTGAATTTATCGGTACATTTCTGTTGATCTTTTTTGGTTTGGGTTGCGTGCATGTCGCTGTCTTGCTGGATGGACTGACTGGCGGTTGGCAGGTCGGTATCGTCTGGGGGCTATCGATCATGTTCGCGATTTACGTCGTGGGCCCTATCAGCGGCGCGCATATCAACCCAGCCATCACCGTCGGGTTTGCCTTCTGGAAGTTATTTCCATGGACGCGTGTTGTCCCATACGTGTTGTCGCAGCTTGCTGGTGCGATGGTCGCCGCTGCGGTCTTGTTTTTTCTTTTTCAACCGTTCCTGGCAGCTAAGGAGCAAGCCAAAGGGGTCATTCGGGGCGGCGAAGGCAGTGAAATCACGGCGATGTGCTATGGCGAATACTTTCCCAATCCCGGTGGTATGGCCCAAGGGGAAGACGCCTACGATGTGGCTCAACATAGGGAGCTCAATGCCTTGGTCAGCGAGCCCGCTGCCTGTATTGCTGAAGTGATCGGCACCGCCATCCTCGCCTTGGTGGTGATTTCGTTGACGGATGCGAGAAATGTGAAAGGCCCTAAGGACTTGGCGCCAGTTTTCATCGGGTTAACCGTCACTGCGTTGATTTGCGTCATCGCGCCGTTGACGCAAGCGTGTTTCAATCCCGCTCGCGACTTTGGCCCCCGTTTGTTCGCTTACTTCGCCGGTTGGGGAAGTATTGCACTGCCTGGACCACGGCCGACTGGCTTTCTGAGCGTTTACATTATTTCACCCATAGTTGGCGCGATTCTTGGAATGGGTTTATTCCAAGTGGTCCTGGGACGCTATTATGAGAACGACTGAGATTTTTGTTCAACCAATCCTACCTCAATAGCTACAAGAGTGATTTCATGAGTGATTCCATTCGTTTCGTGATGGTTGGTGGCTTCTTAGGCGCGGGCAAGACCACGACGATTGCTCGGTTGGCCAAGGCCTATCAAGATCGCGGGTTGAAAGTTGGGATTGTTACCAACGATCAAGCGACCGATCTAGTCGATACCCACACTTTGCGCAGCCAAGGCTTTGACGTCGGCGAAGTTGCTGGGGCTTGCTTCTGCTGTAACTTTAATGAGCTCACCAAAACCACAAGCGAACTGGAACGAACTTCCAAACCTGATGTGATCATTGCCGAACCGGTGGGTAGCTGCACCGATCTGGTGGCTACGGTCATCCAGCCCATTTTGCGGCTGTACAACGAGCAGTTTACCGTAGCGCCTTACGGCGTCATTCTCAAGCCATCGCATGGTAAGCGGATCTTGAGCGGCGATGAGAACGGCGGCTTTTCGCCGAAAGCCGCTTACATATTCAAAAAGCAATTGGAGGAAGCTGATTTTGTCATCATCAATCGAGTGGACGAGTTAGCCGTCGAAGAAGTCGATCACTTGCAAGCTCTACTGCAACGCGAGATACCCGGTATTCCGATTATCCGTGCTTCCGCAAAATCGGGGCAAGGCTTTGATGTGATCCTCGAGACGTTAGACCAACAGGGGATCTTTGGTAAACGCATCTTGGATTTGGACTACGACATTTATGCCGAGGGAGAAGCCGAGTTGGGTTGGCTGAACAGCAGCATGCAAGTGACGGCTCCAGCGTCTTTCCAACTGGATCATATTTTGATGGGTGTCGTTCAGCGTTTGCAAACAGCCTTGGCCGCACAAAAAGTCGAAACGGCGCATCTGAAAGCGATCGGTTTATGGGAAGGCTTTCATGGCGTTGCGAATCTGATCAGCAGCGATACGCCACCGCAGTTATCATTGCCATCGGATTGCCAAACCAAAGTCGCGGATATTGTGGTCAATGCCAGGGTAGCCATCGATCCAGTCGAACTGCAAAAACTGGTTGAACAAGCAGTGCAAGCGACGTGTGCATCATTGGGGGCAACGGCGGAGTTTCGTCAAACGCAAAGCTTCCGACCAGGTCGCCCAGTTCCAACGCACCGCTATGCCGACGCGCTTTAAATGATCGCGAAAAACGACAGCGTCCTATAGCCCTCTGAAGCGAATGCTCCCCGCTTGTCCGGGAGATGTTTCCGTTTCTAGCAGGGGTGGGCGGTTACAAAAGGCTAGACGGTTTTGCTCATCCGCTCTGCCAGCCGCAGCAGCGTCTGGCTAGCATCCCCTTCGGCGAGCTTCGCTTGAATTATTTGCACGCAACTGCGATCGCTCCAGGCAGTCTCTAGCGCCACCCGAAAGGACGCTTCGTCGCTGACTAAGTACCCTCTACCGTTTCCGTAAATCTCTGGCAGGCGGTGATACAGCCATGGGTGAATCTCATTGAACTTCCAGTCGCCCGCATGCAAAAAGCGTTCGGTGCCGTAGCCGTGATTGTCCAAAATGATCAATATCGGCGCAAAGCCGTGACGAATAATCGTCGACAACTCCGTTCCAGTCATCTGAAATGCCCCATCGCCGCAGATGGTCACCACCCGCTCGTCGGGCCTAGCAACACACGCTCCCAATGTCGCTGGTACCGAGAACCCCATCGAGGTGTAGTAAGCAGGGCTAATAAAGTCGGTTCGCTCGTGGACCACGAGTTCCAGGGACGCAAACAAGCTGTCGCCAATATCGGCGATCACGATATTCTCCAAGCTCAGCTTCTCATTCAAAATCTTGATGATGCGACTGACTCGCAGGGAACTATCTTGCGAGTCGCCCAACTCCGATCCTATAGCAACGCCGCTGGAAAGCGGCTTGGCCGGCAAAGCTCGGCGACACTGCGGCAGTTCTTGCTTGAGCAATTCCTGGAGGAAACCTTGCAAGGGCACGCCTTGATAGTAGTGGTTCGATATCCGGAACTGCTCGCTGGTAGCATAAACGCAGTGGTTGGGATTTAAGTTCGCGGTATTGATCCCAAGATTGATGTCGGTCATGAAAGTGCCCAGCATCAATACACAGTCGCTCTCTTCGACAAACGAAGTCACCTCGCTGCGACCAATGGCTCCTTCATACAGCCCAACATACAGCGGATGTGTTTCGCGCAGCACGCTTTTGCCCAAGATGGTGGCCGCGATGGGTATCTGCGTACGCTCCGCCAACTCAAGCACCAAGTCTTGCAAACCAAACCGATGCAGTTCGACGCCGGCAAGAATCAGCGGTCGCTGCGCAGACTTCAAGCGCGAAAGCGTTTCATGAATCGCTTCACTCAATGCGGCCGCATCCACCTGGTCCTCAGCGCTGACGTACGGTTGCGATAGCGGCGGTATCACATGCACCATATCGCGGGGCAGTTCAATATACACAGGCCGCTTGTAACGATGCGCCGCATCCAGCACACGGTCAATCTCGGCAAACGCGGTAATAGGATCTTTCAACTCACAGGCTGCGATGCACAGTTTTTCGAAGACTTCATATTGAGTCCGAAACTCGCGAACCTTGTGATGCAATAAAGGATTATTCACACGTTCATTCAGCCCCGGTGCTCCACTGATCAAAACTACCGGAGATTTTTCAGCAAACGCTCCCGCAATGCTGTTGCAGACGCTGAGCCCTCCGACGCAGTAGGTCACACATAATGCGCCCATGCCGTTAAGTCTGGCATAAGCATCGGCGGCAAACCCTGCGTTATCTTCGCGAGTACAACCAATCACTTGAATGGAGCTCTGCTCCAACATGCCGTAGAACGACAGGACATAGTCGCCTGGGATACCAAACAGATCTTTGATTCCATAGTCTTGCAAGCGATTTATCAAGTACTGTCCAATAGAAACCCGAGACGTGTTTCGATCTTGATGCATACACTTGCTCCCATCCTGTGAGTTTCAACTATAATGTTGTGCCTCAAGCACTTTGCGGCAACCTGCTTCATTGTATGCGACAATGTCGGTACGCTGGTTCATCTGTGCTACAAATCTTTCCGATTGCTTCCCCAAGTCATTCCTCCCACCTAAGCCAACTTGCCATGAAACGCTTCCGCTCGCTTCTGATCACGCTGACTCTTATACCGCTGGTGCTTGTGCAAAATCGCGCTGAAGCTGGTCAGCATCAGTTCGACGTTGTGATCTATGGTGGCACGAGCGCCGCTGTCGCTGCTGCCGTGCAACTTCATCGCATGGACAAGTCGGTTGCCATCGTTTGCCCCGACCAACATCTTGGCGGCTTAAGCAGCGGCGGGCTAGGATTTTCCGACACAGGCAACAAAGCTGTCATCGGTGGCATCGCTCGCGAATTCTACCATCGCATTTGGCAACACTACCAAAAACCTGAAGCCTGGCGCTGGCAAAAAGCAGCCGAATATGGCAATGTGGGGCAAGGTACTCCCGCCATCGATGGCGAGCAACGAACCATGTGGATCTTTGAACCGCATGTGGCCGAAGGCGTGTTTGAGGATCTGATCAACGAACATTCTATCCCTGTCTTCCGAAATCAATGGCTGGATCGCGAAAGCGGTGTGACGCTGCGCGATGGCCAAATCGAATCGATCAAGACCTTATCCTCCGACGTGTTCAGTGCCAAAGCATTCATTGATGCCACCTACGAAGGCGACTTAATGGCGGCCAGCAAAGTGCCTTACCATGTTGGACGCGAGGCACAAAGCACTTATGGAGAGAAATGGGCTGGAGTCCAGACCGGTGTCCTGCATCATGGGCACCACTTCGGCAAGCTTCCTCCTATCAGCCCTTATCACGTCCCGGGCGACCCCAACAGTGGTGTGTTGCCTCTGATCAGTGCTGACCCGCCAGGCGAATTCGGATCGGCCGACCATCGCATTCAAGCTTACTGCTTTCGCATGTGTTTGACGAATCATCCGGCCAATCGCGTTCCATTTCCAAAGCCTGATAACTATGTCCCGCAACAATTCGAACTGCTTCGCCGCGTCTTTGAAGCTGGCTGGCGCGAAACGTTTCAGAAATTCGATCCGATACCCAATCTAAAAACAGACACCAACAATCATGGTCCCGTTAGTACCGATTACATTGGTGCCAATTATGATTATCCGGAAGCAACCTACCAGCGGCGTGCTGAGATCCTAGCCGCTCACCGCAACTACCAACTGGGCTGGCTGTACTACATCGCGAATGATCCCAACATCCCAAAGGATGTCCAGCAAGCGATGCAGCAGTGGGGGCTGGCCAAAGACGAGTTTGTCGACAATCAACATTGGCCGCATCAGATCTATGTCCGCGAAGCTCGCCGCATGCTCGGCAGCTTTGTCATGACCGAACACGAATTGCTGGGCACAAAGCCAACTCCGCAGTCGGTCGGCATGGGCTCTTACACCATCGATTCACACAACGTCCAGCGATACATCACGCCGGAGGGAATCGTACAAAACGAAGGTGACATTGGCGTCCACACGCCAGCGCCCTATGAAATCGCATTGGGAGCTCTGCTGCCCAAGAAGGAGGACTGCCGTAATCTTGTGGTACCTGTTTGCGTCAGTAGCTCGCATGTCGCGTTTGGCTCGATACGCATGGAACCAGTCTTTATGATTCTGGGCCAGAGCGCCGCGACCGTCGCCGCTATGTCACTCGACCGCCAAAGTGCCATGCAAGATGTGCCCTACGATGCTATCCAATCAAGGCTCATCAGCGATGGACAGATTCTCACTTTGGAGCAAACGAGAATTACAAGCCAATACTAATATCAAGGTAGATTGCAGTAATGTGCAGTTTCCCGAATGCTCTCCCGCAGTTTATTCCGCATAAACGTCATAATGGGTTGCCGAATCTTGCTATTTCGGGAACCCGCACCTTCTATTTCGTTCACTACCCAAATGGGGTGTAGAGTTGGGCAGCCGTTTTTAGCGGCAAAGAGGCGGAATGATTATTTAGTTGAAATCGCGTCACCAAGTCATGGGCTGGCTCGGGAAAGGTTTGAGATGATCAACCTGAAAAAAACGCAACGCTCCATCGTAAAGCTCGCTTTCGATGGACGGTTTTGTTTGATTGATTTTGAGTTTGCGAAAATCCTGACCGAAGATCCATTGCTCGATCGCATTGAAGACACGCTTCAATCGCTTGAGGACTTGGCATCGCAATTCAATTAATTATTTAGATGCGACGAACTCTACATCCTCACAGCATTTTTTAAACATACGCCGACTCATGATTGCCACAGCCAATACAATAGACAAGAGTAGCGAAAAGCACTCATCTGCCGAAACCTACGTTCAAGAATTAGCTCATACCGTCGAGCAAGCCGTCAGTGAGATTCGGCGCGTGAATGAGAACACTCGGATGCTGGCTCTGAACGCTCGCATCGAAGCGGCTCGCGCCGGTTCGCATGGCGCTGCCTTCGGGGTCGTTGCCAGCGAAATGCAAGATCTTTCGCTGCGCACGACTCATGTCGCTAACGATTTGGCGACCACGACCAAGGTCAAGATCGAAGACTTACTCGATTTGATCGGCAGCCAGATTCGAGGGACTCGTCTAAGCGATCTTGCACGCACGAACATCGACTTGATCGATCGCTGCTTGTATGAGCGAACTTGCGACGTACGCTGGTGGGCAACCGACAGTAGCTTGACCGACGCACTACGCGACGACCAACCCAGTGGTTACGATTACGCATCCCAACGATTGGGCGTCATTTTGGATGCCTATACCGTTTACCACGACCTTGTCCTGTGCAATACCGAGGGCTTTATTGTGGCCAACGGCCGTCCAAACCAGTTTCACTCCGCTGGCCGTTCAGTACAAAATGCAGGCTGGTTTCAACAAGCGATGCGAACCAGCAGCGGCAACGATTATGGATTCCAGACCGCACTCCACTGCGACTTGATCAACGGCCAGCCATCGCTGGTTTACTCTTGTACGGTTCGCAAGGACGGCCTAGCCAATGGGAAGGTCCTGGGCGTACTGGGAGTGCTCTTTAACTGGCAATCTCTGGCTGTTCCTATCCTGCAAAACGTTCCTATCGCTGACGACGAGCGAGACATTACCGACTGCTTGATCGTTGATCAGAGTGGTCAAATCTTAGCCAGTCAGCATGGTTGCGAAGACCACAACGGCTTGCGGATGCCATCATTTGACCGCGTCCTCGGCTCTGAGAAGGGCTTTTTTATGGGTGATTACCACGGTGAAAAGTGCTGCATCGCTCACGCCAAAGCTCCCGGCTTTGAAACCTACAGCACCGGCTGGTATTCGTTGATGATTCAGCGAGTGTAGGTGCTTGCGCTGGAATTTCTAAGGCAGGGTGTCTCCTTTCCAAGCAGTATTCGGTACAATTTGTTGGACAACTCTACCGAATGCATGGCGAAATGACCGCTCTGGGCGCGTCGCGATCGACAGCCTAGAGATCTTTTTTTGGTCTTCGTCAAGCTTTAACTTACCAGGAGATACCTTAATGCGTCGTCGTTTTGTTGTAGGCGCAGCAGCGTTTTTAAGCTGTTGCAGTTTGAGTTACCTTGCGCAAGCAGATTGGCCAACCTTCCGCGGCGCAGACCGCACTGCCATTGCCCCAGATACCAACTTGCTTGACAAGTGGCCGGCAGAAGGGCCTAAGCTGGTCTACGATGCCGTTGGTGCTGGTCGCGGCTATGCCAGCCCAGCGATTGCAGACGGGCGAATGTACACCTTGGGCGATGCACTTTCGACAGCCAATGACAAATCGGAATACCTATCGTGCTTCGATGTCGCGACTGGCAAACAACTTTGGAAGCTGAAGACCGGTCAGCCTTGGAACGATGGGCAGGAAAGCTGGCAGAGCTCGCGCAGCACGCCCACTGTCGATGGCGATCGCGTCTACGTCATTACCCCATTTGGCTCGCTGATTGCCGCTAGTACCGATGGCAACAAGCTTTGGGAAAAGAACCTGCGGTCAGAATTTGGTGGCGATAAGGCCGATATTTGGGGCTACAGCGAATCGGTCCTCATCGACGGAGACAAACTGATTTGCACTCCAGGCAAAGAAAAAGCCACCGTAGTCGCCTTGAACAAAATCAACGGCGAACTGATCTGGACTTGCGCTCGACCAGGCGACATCGGGGCTGGCCACGGCAGCGTAGTCATCTCTCAAGTCGGTGACACCAAAGTCTACGTCCAGACAACAGGCAAAGGTGCCATGGGCGTACGTGCCACCAATGGCGAACTGCTGTGGACCTACGACATTGACAAAACAACCGCCGTTATTCCAACCTCAATCGTCCGTGATGATTTGGTCTTCATGGTGGCTGGCTACAATCGTGGTGGAGCTTTGCTGCGTCAGAAAGCAGACGGCCAATCCATCAAGATCGAAGAGATCTATCCGCTCAATACGAAACTGAGCAACAAACATGGCGGCGTCGTACTCGTTGGCGATTACCTGTATGGCGATTCGGATGACAAGGGCATGCCTTTTTGTGCCGAACTGATGACAGGCGAAATCAAATGGCAAGAACAAGTTGTCCGCCGCAACTCGGCCAGCGTGGCCGCTGCAGATGGACATATCTATATCCGCTATGCCGATGGCACAATGACCCTGGTTGAAGCGAACCCTGAGAAGTTCAATCAGGTCGGCAAGTTTTCGATTCCACACAGCGGTGACCGCCCCAGTTGGGCTCACCCAGTCATCAGCGAAGGCAAACTGTACCTCCGCGAAGGTGACCACATCTTGTGCTACGACATCAGCAAGTAAGCCAGCGCCAGAAACGTGACTTGCTTTCAATTAAGGTCGTGAAATACAAAAGCCAGCGATGAAACAAATTCATCGCTGGCTTTTTTGCTGAACAGAACAACGAACTGCTTACTTGATGAAGCCGCGTTCACGCAGAGCGTCGTAAATCTTATCGACGCATTCGTCGACCGACAGCTTGCCAGTATCGAGTGCCAAATCGGGGTTTTCTGGGACTTCGTAGGTAGCCGTTACGCCAGGGAAGTTGGGCAGCTTGCCTGCATCGGCAGCCGCGTATTGCCCTTGCGGGTCACGCTGCCGACGAATCTGCTCGTCTGCTTTCAAGTAAACCGTCAAGATGCGATTGCTGCCGATCGTTTCCACCACTCGTTGACGAACCGCGAGGCTAGGGGCGACAAACGAAGCAATACAGAAGATCCCGTTGTCGTTGATCAAGCGAGCGGTAAATGCAGAGCGCCGCAAATTCTCACTGCGATCCTCCACCGAATAACCTAGATCGCGGTTCATACCTTGCCGCATACGCTCGCCATCGATTACCACCGATGCTCGTCCAGCATCAAACAGCTTACGTTCCAGCGCCAAAGCCACCTTCAGCTTGCCCGTACCTGTGAGTCCGGTTATCAAAACGGTAGCAGGCTTCTGTCCAAATCGAGCGGATCGCTCTTGGGCCGTCACCAAATTGACCTCACCTGCTTTGGCTAAATTGGGATCGGTATCGATCGCTTCCCAAGCCGCCAATTTGCGATCACGATTCACACCGCGATCCGAGATCATGCCAGCTCCTACCGTAATGTTGCTGATACGGTCGATGATAATGAACGAGCCCGTGGTTCGGTTCCGTCGATACGGATCAAAGAACAAAGGCTGATTCACGGAGATACCGCAACGGCCAATTTCATTCAGCCCCAACTCTGGAGCTGGCGTACGATGCAACGTGTTGACATCGACGCGATACTTCAGCGAGTCGATTTGCCCCAATGTCGACTGCGTCGTGTGCTTGAACAAATAACTCTTGCCCGGCAACATCGGTTCGCTGGACATCCACACGATCGTGGCATCAAACTGATTATCCACCTGTGGTATGTTGCCAGGGCGAACCAACATATCGCCGCGTGAGCAGTCGACTTCACTATCCAACACCAAGGTAATCGCTTGCGGCGTGTAGGCCTCGTCGATATCTCCATCGAACGTGACAATACGCTTGACCCTCGACTTCTGTCGCGAAGGCAGAACCATCACCTCGTCGCCCTTGCGAATGATGCCGGACGCAAGTGTTCCAGCAAAGCCACGGAAGTCCAAGTTTGGGCGACTGACAATTTGGACCGGCATACGGAAGTCTTCCATGTTACGATCCGAACCGATATAGACCGTCTCCAGGAAGTTCATCAGCGAACTGCCCTTGTACCAAGGCATGTGCGCGCTGGGCTCGACCACATTATCGCCATTGAGCGCTGAGATGGGAATAAAGTGCAAGTCGGGCAAATCAAGCCGCGAAGCAAAAGAACGATAGTCATCGCAAATCGATTCGAATTTCGCTTGATCAAAACCGATCAAATCCATTTTATTGATCGTGACCACGATGTGGCGAATGCCCAGCAGCGAAACAATAAAGCTGTGTCGCTTGGTTTGGACCTGAACACCATGCCGCGCATCAATCAAGATGATCGCCAAGTCCGCCGTGGATGCGCCAGTGGCCATGTTCCGCGTATACTGCTCGTGGCCAGGCGTATCGGCGATGATGAACTTTCGCTTGGCCGTCGAAAAGTAACGATAGGCCACGTCAATCGTGATCCCTTGTTCGCGTTCAGCCTTCAAGCCATCGGTGACCAAGGCCGGATCAAACTTGCCACCCACGGTGCCATGGATCTTGCTTTCGTTCTCCAACTGAGCCAGTTGGTCTTCATAAAGCATTTTGGAGTCGAACAGCAAGCGACCAATCAAGGTGCTCTTGCCATCATCGACGCTGCCGCAAGTGATGAATCGCAGCAATTCCTTACGCTCGTGTTGAGCCAAATAAGCCAGAATGTCGGTTGCAATCAGATCGCTTTGATGGGACATAGTCTAAGGAAGTCAAATCAGAAAAAGTATATTGGTAAGAATCAAATCGTGGTCGTGAGTATGGGGCGAGCCCAAGGAGAAGAAAGGACTAGAAGTAGCCTTGCTTCTTCTTCTCTTCCATACCCGCGCCACCAGCGTCTTTGTCGATCACGCGGCCTTGTCGCTCGGAAGTCTTCGTGAGCAACATCTCTTGAATGATTTCAGGCAAGGTCGTTGCCGTAGATTCAACGGCCCCCGTCAGCGGATAACATCCCAACGTTCGGAAACGCACCATCTTTTCTACGACCACCTCTCCAGGCTCGATCTTCAATCGCTCGTCATTGACGTGGATCAAGGTACCATTGCGTTCCACGACCGGACGCTTCTTGGCCAAATACAGATCCGGCAACGGAATGTTTTCTAAGTAGATGTATTGCCACACGTCCAACTCAGTCCAGTTGGATAACGGAAAGACGCGGATACTCTCACCCGGATTAACTTTGGCATTGTACAGGCTCCATAACTCCGGTCGCTGGTTTTTCGGATCCCAGCGATGAGACTTGTCGCGGAACGAGAAAACCCGCTCCTTCGCCCGCGATTTTTCTTCATCTCGACGAGCGCCACCAAACGCCGCATCGAATTTGTACTTATTCAGAGCCGCTTTCAGCGATTCTGTCTTCATCACCTCCGTATGCTTCTCGCTATTAGTCGCCGGGTCAAAGCCCAACTTTAACCCTTCATGGTTAATGTGTACCAGCAGTTCGATCCCCAAATCGTTCTTCACATAGCTATCGCGAAACGCGATCATCTCCTTGAACTTCCACGTGGTATCGACATGCAGAAACGGAAAAGGTGGCTTGGCCGGGTAAAATGCCTTCAACGCCAAATGGGTCATCACCGCGGAATCCTTGCCGACGGAATACAACATGACCGGCTTTTTGAACTCCGCCGCAACCTCTCGAATAACGTGGATGCTCTCGGCTTCTAGCTGTTTAAGATGAGTAAGCGTGTAGGATTCCATAACTCTCGTTCAATTAAATTGTCGGGAAACGATCTACAGAACACAAAGTGTCAATAGTTCGAGGCTGTTGAGTTTATTCGGTCAGTGCGTTTCGTCGATACCGCCGGTCTGGCAAAAATCGATATTCAAGGCCCGTGCTGCTCTAGGTCCGCCCGCGGCAAAGTCCCATTATCGACAAAATCGGGATGGTTTGTCTACTGCAATTTACGATCTACTATTCGTGAATCGAAATTCCTAAACAAACTGAGCGACGCGGGAATCGTGGAATTCCATTTCTTCGCCCAGCAGACCGGTCGGGTCTTCGTCGCTGCCGCCAATTGCGCGTTCTAAAATCCAGTCCGCAAAGGCTTTATAGACGTTGGCGTCCCACTGCTGGCCGGCGCCTTCGGACAAGATCGCACGTGCCTTTTCAACCAGCATGGCCGATCGGTAAGGACGCGAGCTGGTCATCGCGTCAAACGAGTCCGCCACCGCCAAGATGCGTGCCATCAACGGCGTGTCCTCGCCAACCAACTGATGCGGGTAACCTTTCCCGTCCCATCTTTCGTGATGATAAAGTACGCCAGGAAGAGCGAATTCCAGACGCTTCATGTCGCTTAAAATATGGTGTCCAATCTCTGGATGCTTTTGGATGATCGCAATTTCCTCGTCATCCAAGCGACCTGGTTTCAGCAGCACTTGGTCGGGGATACCGATTTTCCCAATGTCATGCAGCACTCCCGAAACATAGATTTCGCGGCACTTGTCGTGCGCAAGCTCCATCCGCTTGGCCAGCATATATCCCAGTCTCGCCACGCGTTCGCTGTGCCCTCGCGTGTACGGGTCTCGCGCTTCGATGGCACTGCTCATCGAGCGTAAAGTACCAATGATCAGCTTCTCCGATTCGCCCATGATCTGCCGCTGGACAGCTTCCGACTCCAGGAACGACGCCGCCTCGTTCAACATCGAAGCATCTGCCGAACTGAAGTTGATGTCCGAGACTCGGCGCAGCGGAGTTTTGCGATCCATGCGACGGTTGATTGCCGCCAAGTAGCCCAACGGAACCACGGATCCAATTTGCACGACAACGCATGAACTGCACAAACCGTTGGGCAACTGATATTGCCGTTCATTCTGAACAATGAAATCGCCGCTGCGAATTTCGCCAACGATGCGGAGCAGGGCACTGAAATCTTCTTGTTTCCAAATGGGAGACCCAAATACCGCTGGCCGCAGTGCGATCTCGCGCCGACTATCTTGATTCCCGGGCACCACGGCAATTGCATCGGCATGAATCATTTGCAGAAGCTGAGCTAGAATTCGATTGGTCATCGCGCTGGAGGAAGTCCGGCTGCGTTCATGCGAGTAAGAAGACAATTCTCGAATCCAGTTCCGCTCCTGAATAGATTGTCGAATATTCCGCTCGGCCATTTCCAGCGAAGATTGCTGTTGTTCATTTTGATAGCGACGTTTCGACGCCTCTACAGCGACGTTCACCAGCCTACGGAACGACTCACTGTCCTTCGCCCACGAGCGGCCAATCGCGAACCACTTTCGTGAACCGTTATGCTGCAGCGGCAAAGCGAACGCAATTCGATCGCCTTGCAACGGATTCAGATGGACGCTTTTTTTTTCTGCTGCTTCGACCATCGCAGCCAGCGTCGCATCAGCATCTTCTTGAAAAGCGGCTTGGTAGATAGCGGCCATCTGCTTGTTGATGGCGTCATCCACCGTATCCCACACGCATGGCAAGCACGTCTCTCCTAAGAGCGCAGTCAAGTCTTCGCATTGGCGGTTGATGTGGGCAGGAATCGACATGGATGTAAGGGCTTCATTTCTACCGTGAAATTAGCCTTCGGCAGGAGCTTTCATAGGACGTAGATCAGTACTTTCTCGTAACAGTTTTCAGTTTCAGCCCATCATTATCGCTCTATCGACTGGTCGGTCTGGCGAGCCACCTGTCCCGCGCTTTCGCCTTGCTCGGGCAGCAGTTTCATATACGCCAATAGATCACGAATCTGAGGTTGTGTCAGTTGGTCCAGCAACCCTGATGGCATCAACGAAGTCTTGGCAATCAGCGTTTCTTCAACCAAGTCTGCCTGAATTGTTTTTTCCTCGCCCGCCGCCGTAACCAGACGAATGTTTCCATCTTCATCTTCACTGGCAAGTCCCGTGTGAACAGCCCCATCCCGAGTCAACACTTTCGTGGCTGCGTACTGGTCGCTGATGATGTGCGATGGGTACAGGATCGACTCCAAAGTTTCTCGACGCGTGAACCGTGCAGCGACCGTGGTGAGGTCAGGCCCAAGCTGCGTTCCCGATCCATCGAAACGATGGCACGCAGCACACTGTGCCTTGACGTACACATCCTTACCAGCCACTGCGGAACCAGCGTTTCCTTGATCACTTGCAAAATACATTTCCAAGTCGTCGATGGACCATTTGGATTCATCAGCCTTTGGCAATATTGGATCCGGTTTGTCGGGATACTTGATCTGAAACCAGTTTTGCCAAGCAGACAGTTGCTCTTGTGGAGTCGATTCACCGGCAGCCATATCCTCGCCAACCCAATAGGTCAAAAGATCGAGTGCTGGCTTAGCCGACTGCCGCTCCATCTGCAATTTCAAGCCATGCAAAATGGTTTGCCGCAGAGCTTCTGGATCATCGGTTGCAAACGGTACCGTCGCCAGTTTACTTAGCACTTCTGCGGTCGCATACGATTCAAGCACACCTAGCGAGCGGACCACATAGTCCCAGTTCTCGCCTTCGGGATTCTGTGCCAAAGCTAACGCCACGGTGGCACGTCGGTCAGGGCTACGTCGCCAGACCTGTCGCAAATACCGCATCGATCGCTCGTCACCGCTTCGAGCCAATATGGCTGTGATACCTGTTTTCAGTCGCTTAAATATATCATCTTCAAAGCCGCCTTTATCGATGCGAATATCCAGTCGCACTAGATCTTCGAATAGCTCTACAGTCAACTGTTCTGGCAACATAGGCAATCCGGCCAATGCAGCATTCGGATAAGTCTCACCCTTCTTCAGAAAAGCGACCGCTTCCTCCTGGCTCATGTGTTGACCAAGCTCTTGGCAGGTTTGCATGATATACAGTTCGTAACTACTACCACCTTTGGCCTTAGTCGCATCTTCAAAAAACTCTAGTAACTTGGTTCGCTGAGCATCATTCCACGTTTTGTTGTACGAGCAAACGTACATCGCTACATGGACACGTTCTGGCAGCGGGGCTTTGCTGGTCACAAAGTCGATGGACCGATCAATGATACTGGCGGTCTTGGAAAAGGCCGCTAATCGCACCAACTCTCGATTCAACACCGGCTCGCCAGCGGGAAACTCACGATCGACTAAATCAGCCACGCGCTGAACCTGCTCGGCTGAAGCGGGCGCCAAATGTAAGACTACTTGATAGACTCGCAATAAATTCACAAACGCCTCGTCGCTGAGATACTGATCCAGCAGGCCATGCAATCGATTGAGAATCTTGTCCGCGTTCTCTGGACTAGGCTCGCTGATGATAGAAGCCATCGCTCCGTTAATCAGCACTTGCGGGTTTTCGTCGTTAATCAAACGTTCGGACCATTGCTCTTTGGGTAATCGCAGCAGCAAGCGCCGTGCAACGTACTGGAGTTCGCGGTCCGTGCTCTTGAGCAGCGGCAATAAATCATCCACCCCACAACTGGAGTCCGTTCGAATCAAAGCTTCCGCCGCACGCTTTTGAACCACCTTGCTGCTATCACGCAGCAATGCCTTCAACCGTTCGACAGCTCGACTCTCTTCCGCATGAAACGCTAATTGCTCCGCAACTTTCGCGCGCAATCCCTCATTGGGCGTTCGTGAAAGATCGATCAACAAATCAACACTCGGGACGGGGCCAACCAGTTGCATCAAATCAAGTGCTCGCAAGCGATAACGAGCCGGGTTGTCAGGCGAAAATGCCACTCCCGCGATAAGGTCATTCCATTGCTCACCCAACTCTCGCTTCTGCATCGCGACCGCTTGACGTCCCCACGCTGAATTGAGTTGCGGCTGACGAATGGCCTTGGATATACCTTGCCCCAACTGCGACTCGGACAACATCGGCTCACCAGTCCAGCGCACACGATAGATGCCGCCGCCAGTTCCACGTCCACCGGTGGAGAAGTACAAGGAACCATCAGGGCCAACATCGAGGTCAGTCACATTCATCGGTGTGCCCGACACAAACTCTTTGGCAGGCTTGAGCGATCCGTCCGCATTGGGCGTGACGTTGATCTGAACAATCCTGCCTTGAGCCCAATCGCCGACGAAAAGTTGCTCATGAAATTCGGCTGGATACTGGTAGTGATCGTAGAAGACCGCGCCCGTCGGCGAACCACGTCCTGTTTCAGCCAACGCGGGCAAGCGATCGATGTAGTAGTCTGGCCACGCTGCCCATCCACTTCGCCAGCCATATTCGCCACCTTCGGTCACTCGGAAAAGGTTTGTCGTACGATGCCAAGTCGTACCAATGTCCGCTTCCATGTCACTGTCTTGAACATACAACCCTTGCGTTGGATGGAATGCCAGATCGTAAGCATTGCGTAACCCACCAGCGACGAGATCGATATCTTTGGTACGCAAATCTACGCGTACGACCGTTCCACCAGGAGCTTTCATGCCTGCGGCATGGCCACTGGGATCTTCGCGGCGGGGACGAACCAAGTCACCTTCATAAGTAAATCGATAAGGACTGGTCTTGCTGATCGGTGCATCGACTTGTACGTGATTTCCCATCACGACATACAGCATGCCATCAGGACCAAGGGCCAACTGATGCGCACCGTGTTCACCAGGTGTACCTTTGACCGAGAAAATCTTCTCTGCGCTTTCTAACAAGCCGTCGCGATCTGAATCGATCAATCGATACAGTCCGCTGCCCTCAGGGCCTTCGCCTGTCACGTAGACATCGCCATTGAGTGGCAGAATCCCTTGCACGTTTTTAACCAGGTCGCAGTAAGTGCGAATACGTTGCACTTTTTTGTCAGTGCCCGATTCATAGATCAACAGCAGCGGACCATTCTCCTTCGATGCAATGATGTGACCGAACTCGTTAAAGGAAATAGCGATCACGCTGCCACAATCGATTTCATCCACCACCCGTTCGACAACAAATCCCGGCCGTGTTTTAAATCGAGACGTAAGATCTACCCCCGATTTGGTCATCGTTGGAGCGTTTGCGGTCTTGGTCGATGCAAGCTGAGCGGGGACGGCGGGGCTACGGTTGCTCGATTGAGCGGCCGGGGAGGTTGTTCCACTGGAATCCACCTCTACGCGATTTTGTTCGGGTGTGGCGACCGCGACCTCTTTGGATGGCCCAGCAGCGCCGGTCGATTTTGTCGATCGCGCCGTCGGCCATTTGCTGTCGTCAAAATTGTTAAGCTGCCAACCGGCTTCCAATCGATTCGTACATTTCCACGTTTCGGAAGTCCCCATGCCACGCCATTGCCCATCGGCTAATTGAACAAAGAACCGAGCGTACAAGCCAGCCGTTGCACCGTAGCGATTCGATGCTCGTACGGCGATGATATTGTCGCCAGCAATGACCAGCGGAGCACATTCGTGAGTGGACATGGTCTGTGTCCCCGACCCGGTCCCGACTCGCCGTCCATTTAAAAAGACCTCATACGCGTCATCGCAAGCAATTTGAATCCTCGCAACCGGGACTTTGGGCAATTGAATTGACTTGCGAAAGTATACTTCGCCCTGCGGCACACGCCCTTGCTGGACGCCTGCAAACCAAATCCAGTCCGCGGGCGGTTGCCCACCACCGTTGTTATTCACTGGACTCTGAAAGGCCACCGTCGTGACTTTCGAATTGTCATATCGCTGACCATGCAACCATTGGCCTGGTGTTGCAAGCACGACAGTCAAAACGCACAGCCAAAGATAACGACAAGCAAAATTGGCGTACTGAATCCGTTGAATCATCACGAGCTACCACACAAATACGTTGGTAAATGAACTAAGAGCACCTTCTTGGGGTGTCATTAGCAAAACCAATCGACCAAGGTCAACCTCAGTCTGCCCCGCGCATGGCGGCGTTAAGGGGCTTTCGTGGCTGATTCTTCCACTTGAAAGATCCCCCACCTCAGACACCAAGCAATCACCAGTCCAACAACAAACCCCAACGCGATGTTGCTTAAACCCATGCACACGCCCGCGGTAATCAACATGACAAAAGCGTCGCTGCGACTGCTTTGATCGCGACACACCAGAGACAATTCCATGCCCGCAAAAGCAAGCAATACTCCCAGCACGCTTACTGGGAACGCAAGGCATAGTGCCATCAAAGAAGCGCCGAAAAAGACAGCTAAGAAGATCTTTGCGCAACCCAACATTAAGATCGAACCGTTAGTGCGAGCTCCGAAACGGTATTGGCCAGCTAAACCTCCGGCTCCATGGCACATTGGCATCCCACCGAACCAACAAGCGACTAAATTCATCATCCCCACCGACACAGCGACTTTCCGTGGTTCAGCTTTGCGGTCGGGAAACAAATCGGCCGATAACGCACACACGGCTATCACGGAGTTCAAGGTAGTCAGGGGAAGTTGTGGCAAAGTCGCTTTTGGAAAGGCCGTAACAAAATCGGTCCATGCGGGCGGCGTCCACTGCGGAAAGGTAAGTCCAATTCCCAATTCCCCCAGCACTTCGGGGCGAATCCAAAGCGCCAACGCTATGCCAACCACAAAGAGCACTAAAGCAGCCGGAATCTTTCGCGAGAAGAAGAGCGATAGCACGACCAGCGCCGCAAGCCCACCGGTCAAATAGCTATCGGCCCCGATCCATTGATTCGTGCCAGCGACCATTTGCAGCCCCTTCATCAACAGCGAAAGTCCAAGGGCCAATTGCAGTCCCCGGACCACGCTTTTGGGGACACAGCGATTCAACCAATCCACCCAACCTGTGAGGCCAAGTATCAAGATAAATAGACTTACGCTCGCTCCGGCGGCCAAGATCTGGGCTGTGGTGAGACCTTCCGTTAGGGCGACAGCGGCAATCGCCTTCATGGGCTGGACGGCCATCGGAATCGTGAAAGCTAATCCCGTGACTATGTTGAACAGGCCCGCAAAGAACAACGCGGATGCAAAATTCAACCCATTTTGAACGGACATGCCGACAAGCAAGGGTAGAAAAGTCCCCAAGTCTCCTAGCGAACCGGCAACTTCATTGCGATTCCACTTCGCCTGTCGCATCGCGTTCGACAGCGCGGCCCTTAAGTTGGAAAACGTGTTTAGCATTCCACAGGGCGCTCGGCTCGCGTTAAAGCGTACATATCATTGATCAACTGGATGTCTATCGCACGCTGGGGAACGTTGCGGCGCGCGAAGACGCGTTGCTGCGTTGCAATCATCACTTCCGGGGGGATTGATTCGACTTGCCCAAAGAGCCTAGCGTAATTCACAAAGCTAGGCACGTTACTGGTAACGAAGCCATACATCATGCTGCATACACCGATGACTTTGCCGGTAAAGATGCCTGTGTTGATTGCCGTCTTGGAATAATCTCCCATGATGCAGCCCAAGAACTGCATGCCCGTGGCTGCTTTGCCCACAGGATACTCCATATTGACCAAGCCATACGTGTTTTTCAAATCGCTGTTGCAAGTTCCTGCGCCTAAGTTTATCCAACTGCCTAAATAGCTATGCCCTAAAAATCCATGGTGCTGTTTGTTGGAAAAAGGTTCGACGACAGCCGCTTCCACTTCGCCGCCAATCTTGGTCGTGTGCCCCAGCGAAACGCAGTCTTTAATCGCAGAGTGTTCCAGGATTTTGGATTTTGCACCGATGTGCAACGGCCCTCGCAACAGCGTGTAAGCTCCAACAGAAACGCCCGCCTCCAAGACAATCGGACCAGCCGAACTGTCGAACGTGAGATAGCCGCCCAGTTTTACATCCGGAGCCACAAAGACTCCATCCTGCAACTGTTCGTACGACGAGTTGGAAATGCGATAAGCCAAATTATCGTTGATGATCTTCATGTTTTGAGCGACCACCTCGTGCGGTAACTCAAAGCCCACGAGCTTTTCTGCGGCAGGCGCAAAGGTCCGCGCCTCTCGCAACTTTTCGCCGAGATCTTCGTAGCCACCACGCAGCAGTTTATCTAGTGACCATGGTGGATTGACAATCGCCATAATCGTCTCGCGGTCCATCACGACTTGGGGTGACGCTTTGCCAGCCGGGCTCGTTGAAGCAGCCGCGCTAGTCGCGGATTTCAGCAAAGCTTCAATGGCTTTACGATTCGCTTGCGAAGGAACAATTCGACCGCTGAGCATCAAAGGAACGGTCGCATCGCTCGACGATTGCTTAAGCTGCGCAACATCCGCCGTCTGCAACTCTTTTAAGTAGGGACGACAGATACCATACAGCGGCTCGGAGAGTCCGTCGAGCAAATCAAGTAATCGCAATGACCCACAAGAGATTTGCGCGGTCAATCGACCAGTGCTAATCGGGGCGAGTGCTTCGCAGGTGCTGTCTTCAAATACTAAAATAGGCATGTATGTTGTTTCTCTTTAGAATTTCCAGCGCCATTCGGCCCGCGTTCCGTAGATGTCGGAATCATTATCGCGCCAACCAACCATTGCATCCAGCCGTATCAGCGTCCAATTGTTCAAAGCCTGCTGGTATCTGCCGCCCAAACCATATTGTGGTCCGGCAGCCGTGCTCAAGCGAGGGTCCCCATAAGTATCCAACGCTGCAAATTCAACCACAAACTGCTTGCGATAGTCCGAAGCAAACGTGTTTAGCCCAAGAGCCCCGCCGTAGCTGTTGTTGCCGGTTGCGTCCAACGTAGGATAACCGGTCAGGTTATCTGTTTCAAACAAGATGCCCGTATTACGCAAGATTCCACCAGCCGCCGCCGCTCGTGCCACCGATTGCGGGCGATGGAATCCGTAAAAGAAGTTGGCGTAAGGAACGACAGTGTTGGCATTGGCCGTCAACCAGTTATTCTCAATCAACAGCAACGTTCCATCGGCACTGCGATCCAGCGGAGAATCGCTTTGCCCAACATTGTTAATTACACGCACAGAATTGGACAATCGCTCGAAGTAGCGTCGCGTGTAAGCCAAAGCTGTATTGTGGTACGAGCGATTATTATCAAACGTATCAACTAGATAAGCGTAATCCGCTTCGATGTAACCGTCGTAAGCCTCAATGAACCACGCTGTCCCGAAGGCTTGCGCAGCCCCGTTATTATTATCAAATGCGGGAGAAGTGATCTGGTCGAAAAGCGCAAAGAACGTAGCGTCGTAATTCGCCCAGTTCAACGCTCGTGAATGCCGCCAAGGTAACGAGATAGCGACACCGGCCACGATATCTTCCATCCAGATACCATTTTGATACAGTAACGGCATCAAGCCTGCCGCGATCGGCAAATCAAATGGTGCATCTTGTCCTGTGAGGCCGCCAAAAATCGCTCCTAAGTCTCCTTCAAAGAAGGCCGTTTCAAACTGAGCATCCATTTCTCGCTCAAAGCGTACGTTGCGTGAGTCCGAAAAATCCAAACGGGTAAACTGTCCATTGTTGTCCAGCGGAGCCATAAAAGCATGAATGCGTTCGGTACCCGTTAATCGCAAGTCCATGTCCAATGCTAATCGGTTGGCTACCGACCTTACTGCTTGACCATTGTCGCGATGCACTCCTACCCCAGCACGATAGTCACCATATAACAGGAACTGAGGTGTCAGCGGATTGACATCGCTGAATACGGGGATCGCAGGCGAGAAGATGCCATCGCCATAGAAAGGTCGCCAAAGTTCGACCAGCGGTCGCTGTGTAGGCACGCATTTTTTTCCATAGTAAGTCTCCAAGTCTTGCGCCGGGTTGGCGGGCGCTTGCGGGACAAACACCGGTGCGAAATCCTCCGCGTAGTAAGGTTGACCGGTCGACGTATTGCATTGATCTGCTGGCATCGGAGCGACGAATGATTGGCCCAGGGGCGATGCGACTGGCGTTTGCGGAGGATGTAAACGCTCGTGAATTCTCATGCGTAACGTGCCATTGCCTGCACGAGGCACCTCAACTCCTTGCGGTGGGCAATAGGGTGCGGGCTGGATACCAGGTTGCGAAAGTAAACTTGGAAAAGTTCCGCTATGCGCAGGCGTCATGTAAGGACTGACATCCTCGCTAAAGAACCCTTGCTCGAGCGGTGCTCCATGTAGCGGAGCAGAAGTTGGCAAGGTATTCAAACGTTGTGATAAGTTAGGCAACAGTGTCTGAAAGCCATCCCAGTCTTGCGGACGAGGTGTCGTCAGCAGCATGCTATCCAAGCCAAGAGGGTCAGCGGCATAAGGCATAACCATTGCGGCGTCCGGATTTCGCTGCGGCGCAACAGATTGTTCGAGCAATTCGTTTGGATACGATGGATTGCCGGGCAGCACGGGCGAAGGAACAACGTCCGGTCGCAAGGGTTTCAGCTCTGATGGCAACGAGGGTGAACTGCCGCGGGGTTTGGCTGGCGTTGGTTCGGGCGGCTTCCGATCGTTTCGGTTCTCCAAAGGGTAGACATCGCGTTTGGGTGGTAACCTTTCGCCGCTGTCCTTGAGCCAGTTGGCATCAAAGCGATCATTGGGCTGAACGGGCACTGGTGTCACCGATTCTACATCGTCGAAAGTCAAGGGAGTACCGCTTGCGTCCGATTCAGGCAGTAGTAGATCATCGTCGTCAGCCAGAATCGAACTCGATAATCGCATGACGGGCTTTTCGCTGGGCAACGTCTTGGGTTTTACATGACCGCGATCTTCTGAGACAGCGACCTTGGGTAAGCTCAAAGTGTTGCGAGGAGGCTTCTGATGCTTTCCTATCGACTTCGATGACTCTTGAGCCGTAGCCAGCGTGGGGACACATACAAGAGCCAGCAACCATAAGCGCAGGGAGAACCAACCTCGCATGCGTTGTAACGCATTTTTGGGTATTGGAAGTCGCTGATGGATGACAGGAAAAAACACGTTGCTTGTTATCTAATTAACGAATGATGAATTCAAAGGACTGGCCATGAGCATCCAGCATGCGTTCGCTGAGCATGCGCAGTGAATCATCTGGCAAACCTACGAGGCGTGCGAAGTAGGGTGGCTCGACGCGGCTGCGTAACCGAGCGCTCAACCGATAGCGACCTGGCATTTGAAGCAGTTCACCTGGTACGCGATATTTTTCGCGACGTGAATCCAGTGGCGCGATACTGTGGGCTTCCATGCGTGCCAGTGGTGGGTGATTGAGTACGGTGTAGGGGACGATACCTGGCCGAAAAAAGGGCAGGGGATCAATGTCGACGGGAATCGGAAAAAAGAACTCGCGTTCGGTGCCTTTTACATTGGTCACCAGAAACTTGGTCTGGTAGTTTGCGAGCTGCAGGTCTGGCTTCACCAGCCGCTGCCGTACATCCAGCGATTGAACATCGCGCAAGTCTCCGTAGCTGTCCAAGTCCCCTGATTCAAAGATTCGTGAACCATCTGGGCCAACCAGAACCACGTTCAACCAAAGCTGAGGTTGAGCACCCAAGGACCCACTGGGCATGTTATGGCCTTCGCTGGTGTTGCTTACGATGTACTCAAACTTTAGATCCTGCCCCCGCTGTAAAGCCGATTTGAAAAATGGGCCCTGCAGACTGGAACTGAGTTCAAGCGTCGCCGTTGCATTGGCGCGTTTGGCGGCAATTAGTTGTAAGTTTTCATCGATGACTTTGCGTGCATCGCGTCGCTCTTGGCTGTTTTCCCAGACCTTTGGAAAGTGGCCTTGAATCTGATTCGCAGCGATCGCTTTTTCGTACTCATCGGTTCCCCAAGGACTGCGCCAATCGAAAGCGATTAAGTCAGACGGTTTCCAGCGAAGCGATTTTTCATTGTGTGGAAAAATGCCTGGGTGTGAGATGGGATAGGACGGGCCATGAAACAAATGGTTTGCATGCTTGCGGTCGGTCCGCAACACCTTGCCGCTCATTTCCGCTGCCGCGCCGTACTCATACCCTAATGGTTTGCCAGGGACGATCCCCATGTGGCAATCTTGGCATGAGATGCCTTTGGCGCAAGCAGGCCCAGCGCGGTATTGCTGATAGACAATCTCCAAGGCAATCCCTGGTTGGACGACCACTTGATGGCAACCCGCGCAGAACGAGCTATCGCTGAGCTGCTCGAATTGGATAGCACCACGGTGGATATCTTGTGCAGGACGCTTGTCGTTGGGATCCGTTCGAACTTTATACTTATCCGAGTTCGCAATTACTTCATTGACGCCGTCGCCACCCAAATTGCCAACGGTAGGGTCATAGGGCGAGCCGGGCTCGATGCGACGCTCCCCATTAACGCGGCCGTATCTTTCGACCACTCGATGGCAAGCGACACAGGTTACTCCTTCGCGAAGCACAATCGGCCCTTCCAACAACGATGCGTGGCGAGGGACTTTTAGCTGCGTGGCGACCGGTGCATGGCAGCGCAGACAAAACGTGCCCACAGTGCCACGCACAATATCATTGACGGCTTGCTCGAATCGATGAAACATGGGCGAGATACCAGCATAGGCATGTGCTGACCCTCGCCATTCGTCATAGATCTTCTTATGGCACTTCGCACAAGTAACCGCTGATGGGTACATAGTGTTCGCAAAGGCTTCGGCGTGTGGGTCGACGCCATTTTGATCGAGATACGATTTCTCTTCCGCTTGGCGTGCGGCGCGCTGAGCTTCCAACGCGCGATCAGGCCCCATACCGCTTAATGGATCGTCTAAGGCCACATTTGCGTTTCCGGTTGGCCCCAGCAAATCACCGCTCAGAAGGCTGTCCGAATCATTGCCCTGCATTTGAAAGCCAGCGGGCTGGCCGCGGACGACGTCGATGTAGGAGCGTGAGTTCTCCCACTGGACCGCTTGTGATATGCGCTCGATCACGCGGGGATCGGTGTCCACGCAGATTCCGGGTACTTGTGCTTGGAGAGACAGCGCGTGCAGCGACACCACCAGTACAAAAACTAGTACTCGAGTGATGATTCCGTGCCCACTCATTCGTCGTTCATCAGGAAGCAAAGTTGTCATTCCATTGACTACATTCCACAAGTTCGGCTGTGCATGCGGTTGAAAGGCATGCGAGCCCTCAAGCGTTACAGTTCAATTAATGGAATCGACCCACACAGGCTGTAAATGCAGACTTCTAAGAACAACTGATTCGAACCGCCCAGTCGAACCATCCGGAAAGACCGTCAACCGCAGCCCAGTCCGCAAACTCAACTAGGAGATCTTTGAATTCAGCGATTGAACAACCGTTATTCTCCACAATCGATAGAGTTTGACTAAAGAATTGAGTCGGAGAACACCACAATGACTCAAACAACCGATCGTGCACAGCCTTACGCCATTCGTTTGCCCGCTCGGCAAGCCGCCGGTGAGCTACATATCGGCTGGCGATCTTATCCGGTAAACATTGTCGACATTAGTTGGCAAGCGATCACTGTCTCGCTGCCCAGCAGTGCTATCGGCCGCGTGCGACTTAACACCAAGGCAATTGTTTGGCATCAAGGAAACAAGTGGCAAACAGTCGTGGATAAGCCTTGCCAAAAGGAAAATGGTCTTGCGACCCTGTGCCTGAGCCTATCGGAAGGCGACGATCCGAAGATGAAGAGAATACAGCGAGCTTCGCGAAGCAGTTCCTCCAAATGCGGCGAACAACGCATGAGCTATGACCCCGTGGTGGTTGCTGTGGCCTTGATCGGTATTGTCGTCGCCCTATTGGTGATGCCCGGTTGGGGCGAACGGATGGGTACAAGCGAGACGGTCACTGACACCATTGTCAGCTTGTTGTCGGGAATTGCAGAATTCTTTACTGGACTTTTTTAGCAATCCTCGAGCTCTATGGTTGCCTACGTATGTGACGCGGCGGGCAAGTGCGTCTACAATAGTTTGATTCGCGAGCAGACTTCGTGATAGCGTCGCCTGGCAGCGGCGTTTGGACATCGAACGTGGCGAGAACTGCAACAGCGATTTTCCTGGTACAATGGCGAAATTGACAAGATGCACACGCAAGAGTTTGTAATGGACAGGACCGGCAAGACGACTGAGGCGACTCCTACCAGCATAATGCTGGTAGATGATAGCTTTATCTTACGGGATCGACTGGCGGAAGCCTTCGAGGAACGTGGTTTTCACGTCAGTGTGGCCGGCACTTGTGACGAAGCCATCTCTGTTTATCGCAATCATCCGACGGATCTAGCAGTGGTTGATTTGCGAATGCCTGGAAGATCGGGCTTGACGTTGATTCCTCAATTGAAAGCTATTCGACCGGATGTCAAGATTTTGATCCTGTCGGGCTTTGGCTCAATCGCCACTGCCATAGACGCAGTGAAGCTCGGAGCACTTAATTTTTTGCCAAAGCCAGCAGATGCGGACGACATTTTGTTGGCATTTTCGCGGAGCGATGTGGACTGCAATTTTGTGGAAGAGGAAGAATCGATTCCTGTCCCCACATTGGCTCAAGCCGAATGGGAGCATATCCACCGCGTGCTGGCCGATTGCAACAACAACATCTCAGAAGCGGCCCGCAGACTGGGTATTCACCGCCGTTCTTTGCAGCGAAAACTTCGGAAACGCGCTCCTTAGGCGTTCTCAAACAGAGACGCTGGCCGCATCAGGTTGGACGGATCGCTAGCCAGCCTTGCACGATGGACGCTGGCTAGGAGACAAAGGAAAAAATCGGGTCTGCCGTTTTCGGCCCGGGTAGTGTCCTTTGAGCTACCATTTTTTTATAGAAACAAAGAAACCAGCAAATCCCCCAAGTTCCTCGGGTTGCCGAATTTGGTATTTCAAGCTACCAATGCTTATGGACCAATTTGATCTGCCGCAAAAGTTCACGAATCGTTAGGATTGAACTATTCGGCAAAATCCAAGTGACCGAATTTAGTATAGGAAAGGACTCCGGCACCTCTGCATCGTGACGTAACGTGTCAAGATGACAGTGTGAGGAACGGAACGGGGTTTGCGACGAAGCGCATTGGCCGTTTAAGAAAATCTGTGAAAAAGGACGGGTAAGACGAATGTACGAACGATTTACCGACCGTGCTCGAAAGGTCATGCAGCTAGCTAACCAAGAAGCACAGCGTTTTAACCACGAATATATTGGGACTGAGCACATTCTATTGGGCTTGGTCAAAGAGGGCAGTGGAGTTGCCGCCAATGTGCTTCGTAATTTAGATGTAGACCTGCGAAAGATCCGTTTGGAGGTAGAAAAGCTGGTGCAAAGTGGCCCTGAAATGGTCACTATCGGCAAGCTGCCACAAACGCCTCGTGCGAAGAAGGTCATCGAGTATTCCATGGAAGAAGCTCGTAATCTTAACCATAACTATGTTGGCACCGAGCACATTTTGTTGGGCTTGCTACGCGAACAAGAAGGCGTCGCGGCTCAAGTCTTGATGAACTTGGGCATGAAACTGGAAGATGTACGCGAAGAAGTACTCAACCTGCTCGGCCACGGCATGGAATCGGCCGATGTCGGCGGCGAACGAGGCCGCAGCGATGCCAACAGCGGCGGCGGCAGCGAATCGTCACCTACCAAAGGCGGCAAGAGCAAGACGCCAGCCCTCGACAGCTTTGGACGTGACTTAACGGAACTTGCCAAGCAAGGCAAACTAGATCCCGTGATCGGTCGCGAACGCGAAATCGAACGCGCGATCCAAATCCTTTGCCGTCGCTCCAAGAATAATCCTGTCTTGCTGGGTGAAGCCGGCGTGGGCAAAACAGCAATCGTCGAAGGTTTCGCTCAGCGCGTTATCAACGGCGAAGTCCCCGAAATTTTGGCTGACAAGCGAATCGTAGTACTCGATTTGGCAATGATGGTCGCTGGTACCAAGTACCGCGGACAGTTCGAAGAACGTATCAAAGCGGTCATGAACGAAGTTCGCCGGGCTCGCAACACAATTCTGTTCATCGACGAATTGCATACGCTGGTCGGGGCCGGTGGTGCTGAAGGCGCAATCGATGCCGCCAACGTTCTCAAGCCCGCTCTATCGCGTGGCGAGATCCAATGTATCGGTGCGACGACCTTGGACGAGTATCGCAAGTACATCGAAAAGGACAACGCGCTTGCTCGACGTTTCCAAGAGATTACCGTCGAGCCAACCAGCACTTCCGAAACGATCGAGATCCTCAAAGGTCTCCGCGAACGTTATGAAGAACATCACCGCGTCAAAATTACGGACGACGCTGTTGTTGCCGCAGTAGAAATGAGCGAACGCTACATTACCGCTCGCTGCTTGCCTGACAAAGCGATCGACGTCATTGATGAAGCCGGTGCTCGGATTCGTTTGCGTACGATGAGCAAGCCGCCAGATCTGAAGGACTTGGACGACGAAGTCGAACGCCTGAACAAGGAAAAAGAAGACGCAGTCGCTAACCAAGATTTCGAAAAGGCAGCCAATCTCCGCGATCAAGCTGACAAGCTCAAAAAGAAGAAAGAGCAACTCACGCGTGATTGGCGAGACAAGAGTCGCGAAACCGACGGGGTTGTCGATGAAGAAGTCATTTGCGAAGTTGTTTCCAAGATGACGGGCATTCCGCTGACGCGACTGTCAACCGAAGACAGCAAGCGTCTGATGAATATGGAAGAGGAACTGCACAAGCGAGTGGTCAGCCAAGAGCAAGCAGTAACGGCGGTTGCTAAAGCTGTCCGACGCAGCCGCAGTGGTCTGAAAGATCCAAAGCGTCCGACCGGTTGCTTTGTGTTTGCAGGCCCAACCGGGGTTGGTAAGACTTTGCTCGCCAAAGCGCTGGCCGAAATCCTGTTCGGTGACGCGGATGCTTTGATCCATATCGACATGTCCGAGTACATGGAGAAACACAACGTCAGTCGTTTGATCGGCGCGCCTCCAGGCTACGTTGGTTACGAAGAGGGCGGTCAGTTGACCGAGAAGATTCGACGTCGTCCTTATGCCGTGGTGCTGCTGGACGAAATCGAAAAAGCTCACCCTGACGTGTTCAACATGTTGCTTCAGGTCATGGAAGAAGGGCGTTTGACCGACAGTTTCGGTCGTAACGTAGACTTCCGAAACACGATTTTGATTCTGACCACCAACGCCGGTGCGGAAGCAATCAAGAACGAGTCGTCGTTCGGATTCCAACGCCCAGAAGATGACGCTTCGTACGAAGGTATGAAGACCCGCGTTATGGATCAAATCGAACGCGTATTCCGACCTGAGTTTTTGAATCGTTTGGATGATACGATCATCTTCCGTCACTTGACCAAGAACGATTTGAAGAAGGTTGTCGAATACGAAATGAGCAAGGTCTTCGAACGACTGCGAGAGCGCGGTTACGAACTTGTGTTGACCGATGAAGCCAAAGAGTTTGTCGTCAACAAAGGCTCGAACCTCGATTATGGTGCTCGTCCACTGCGTCGCGCCATCGAGCAACGGATTGAAGATCCACTCGCGGAAGAATTGCTGCGAGGAGCCTTCGACGGGCAAAACACGATCGTCGTCGACGTCGTCAAAGACGAGGACGGTAAGACATCGCGGTTAGAGTTCCGTGGCGAGGCCCGCGGTGAGAAAGCCGAAACGGTTTCCGTTGGCGGCGAGACGGAAAGCTAAACTTGCTAACGTTCTGAATGTTTGTTGTATGGAATCGCGAGAGCACTTCTTCCGCTAGGTCGAAGTGCTCTTTGCATTGTCACTTGAGAGATTGAAGTTTCTGTTTCATGACTAGACGACCGACAGCCCTGCGACGCGACGAACAAGGGTCCCTTGTGATTGAGTGGGACGACAGCTCGACCAGCTCGTTCACACCCAACCAGCTACGCAAGGCTTGCCCGTGCGCGACTTGTCAAGAAAAAAAGAAGGCAGATGCTGAACGACCGGGTAATTTTTTGCCCATCCTAAAGAAAGAAGAGACGCTGCCGCTGAAGATTGTGGCCATGCGGCCGATAGGAAATTATGCCTATGGGATCAATTTTTCTGATGGTCATTCATCGGGTCTGTTTACAATAGAACTGTTGAGCCAGTTGGGCTGAATCCGCCAGCCGGGCAGAATCGGCCGCCGGTGCTAAAGCCTATTTGCTCGACGATCCATGAATCGGACTCCAGCCAGAGCGACCGAAAGTCCCGACCAATTTTGAAGCGTAGCTTGTGATATTTGACGATAAGAAGTTTCGAATTGACGGCCCCTGCGAAAGCTTATCGCCCCCGGTGCCTCACACCTTGCTAGGCTGGCAAGAACGCGTCTTACTGCCGAATTTCGGCAATGAATCGTTGGTTGCCAAGATCGACTCGGGCGCTCTTTCGTCCTGCTTGCATGCCATCGACATACGCACGCGTTGGACAGGCGAGGCCATGCGAGTGTCTTTTCGTACGGCCCATCCAGTGGGTTGGGGCTGTCGCCACCGTCGCTATTCCGCTCGGATTATTGACGAAGTCACCGTCCGCAGTTCGCACGGGACCCTTGAGCGACGTTACGTGATTGAGACGTTGCTGCAATTGGGAGAAGACCGCCGTTTGATTCGGTTGAGTCTAACGGATCGTTCCGCCATGCAGTTTGCTTTGTTGATCGGTCGCGACGCTTTACAAGACAACTATCTGATCGACTGCAGTCGCTGCTTTCTCGCGTCCAGTCCCACTACGGTGTGATCGTTTAAGTCGGCTGTCGGTGAAAGCGAATTCGCGGATAGGCCCCGCAGCCCGTTATGCGGTCGGCAACCATAGACTTTGCGGTCCACTTGCAGTTCTTGCGGACATATCCTGGTCGACAGCAGTCTCGGCATGTTTAACAATCACCTTAGACCGTCAACAAATCCCTACAACTTGATGTTAAACTGCAATTCGAACAAAGCTTACAACTTGAGCCGAGTTGATATGAAAGCCAAGCTTCAGAGACCGTAAACCAGGAGCATTCAACATGCATTTGAAATTCCAAACTTGCTGCTTCGCGATTATATCGGTTTTCGCTTTTCACACCCTATCGGTCTTCGGAGAAGATCCTCATGCGAGCAATGCGAGCGCAGCGACCCGCCACCAGAACCCGCCTCGAAAAGTTGTGATCGGCACCACGATGACTGGTTGGTACAGCGACTATCCTGGATTTGATCAGCGGCTTGAACAAATGAGAGAACTGGTCAACACCATGGCAAGCGACGCCAAAGAGAAACATGGACGTTCGCTAGACCTTGCTCTATTTTCTGAGTACGCGGTAACTGCCGGAAAGACTGGCTCGGCTCCAGAAGTAGCGATTTCGCTAACGCAAGATGTCTTAGAATCCGTCGCGTCCATCGCGAGACAGCATCACTGCTATTTGGTTTTCGGTGGTGTCTTCGATGATCATCCCACTGTCGGCGGTTGCACCAACGAAGCGGTGGTTATTGATCGCCAAGGTAACCTGGTCGGGCGTTATGTAAAAGTCCACCCGGTGTTGGACAGTCACCAACCCGATGATGAAATCGTTTTCGAAGGAGGCGTCCAACCTGGGACTGAATATGACGTGTTCGATTTGGATTTTGGTCGGATCGGCATCCAAATCTGTTATGATGTGGAGTTCCCGGAAGGCTGGAAAAGCTTGGCAGCGAAAGGCGCAGAGGTTGTCCTTTATCCTTCTCAATCGCCGCAGTTGACTCGCACAAGCATGTACGCGGCGATGCATGAATACTGGGTTGTCTCTTCTACATTCCGTCACAATGCCTCGTTCTTTGAGCCAGGTACAGGATTAGTTGCAGCTCAAATGAAAGAGCCACAGCAGGTCCTGGTACATGAATTCGATCTGAGCTATCTCATTTTGCCGTGGTCATCCAAACTGCGCAATGGTGAGGCATTTCGTGCTAAATTTGGAAGTCGCGTGGGATATCGATATTCAGAGTCCGAGGACCGTGGAATCTTCTGGTCGAATGATCCCGAAATAACCATTGGTCAAATGGCTGAATCGTTAGACTTGTTAGACACCGCTACGCAGCAGCAAAGCCGCGCGAGAAAGGCGGCCAATCAAGTTCGCGGTGGCGAAGTGGACTTCTAATTACTCAAAAAGATCAAGCCCAGTCCAGATGCGTCAGTCCGCGTAGACGAGCTTCAAAATCGCCAAGCAAACCGCCGATCAACTTCCATTCCTGCTTGGCACGTAACTCAATCTCGCCGTGCTTGTTAATCCGCAGAATCGAATCGCCGACAACGCCCATGCGATGCAGCTCGCCAATGTCGATCTCTCCGTCATTAACCAAGTCAAGCAGCGTCTTGCCGGTGATCTCTATGTACGCAGGACGCATGATCATGTGCCTTCTTCGAAAACTTTCTTCTCATCTTCATTCGAAACGCTTTAACCAGCAGTAACTCTAAACCACCAGAGCACTACCGGAATAACACTTGTGCGACCGTTACCCGTAGCGGCTTCTGAATAACAACGAGCTTGGCTACAGTTGACGATTCAACAGCCGTTGCTGCCGCCGCGCAAATGCACTCCTTCCAGCATAATTCCGCTCTCGCATATCGTCACGTGAATTTTCCCGACAAGCCCAACAATCCGCCCAACCCCTACGATGAGAATCTTTTCCAGTAAAACAAAAGTCTACCTAGTCTGATTCTTTGCTCTGGTTCTACCGCAAAGCTATATGCCCTAGGCAGGTTTTTTCATGCTTGATTTTAGAGGCTTTAGGCTGGCTCATGATTGTTATCGTTGGTTGTCTTGTCGTCACCGGCTGCGTGCTGGGAGGTTTTATGTGGGCCGGTGGTCACATCGGCGCACTGATCCACCCGTCCGAAGTATTGACGATCGGCGGTGCGTCTCTGGGTGCGCTGATCATGATGAGTCCACTTCCAACGATCATTAATCTGGTCAAAGGGGTGATTCAAGCAATCAAGGGTTCGCCTTACAACAAAGCCGCCTATGAACAAACATTCCAATTGCTCTATGAGCTGTTCCGACTGGCTCGCAAGGAAGGCATGCTGGCGTTGGAAGCTCATATCGGCAACCCTCACGATAGTGAAATCTTTAAAAAGTATCCGAAGATCTATGCTGATCATCATGCTACGGAATTCATCCAAGGCGCTTTTGGTCCACTGATCGACGGTTCGGTTAAACCAGAAGAGCTCGGGACACTCCTAGACCTGGAACTCAAAGCGATGCACGATGAACATCATGCGCCGGTTGTTGCTTTGACCAAAACCGCAGACGGTCTGCCAGGGTTCGGGATCGTGGCGGCAGTTTTGGGGATTGTGATCACGATGGAACACATCGATGGTCCGGTTACCGAAATCGGTCACAAAGTAGGTGCCGCTCTGGTAGGTACGTTCTTGGGGATTCTCGCGTCTTACGGCTTCTTCGCGCCACTAGCTACAAAAATGGAAACAATTGGTGACGCCGAAGGCTGCTACTTCCAAACCCTGGCGTCGATTATGCAAGGGTACTTCGGGGGAATGCAACCCAAGATGGCTGTCGAAACCGGTCGTCGAGGCTTATCCCGCGATTTACGACCAACCAATGAAGAGATGGAAGAGTTGTTCAAGAAGGTCGATTCATCCAGCGTCTAATCAACGAGCTTGATTGATCTAGGTTAAAGGAACGAAATTATGGCTGGTGGTGGTGGCGGCGCCTGGAAAGTTGCTTATGCGGACTTCGTGACCGCGATGATGGCATTCTTTATGGTGATGTGGCTGGTAAACCAGAAGCCCGATGTCAAACAGGCAATCGCAGAGCACTTTCGTAATCCTTCAGGCAAACGGTTAACGGGCAACCCCAATAGTTCGCTGTTGCCATCCAAGAGCAACGGTGCAGGCGGGAAGAAAAATCGCTTGCGAACCAAGGACGACGAAACGACGCAAACCAAGATGACCGACGAAGGCAACCGCAGCAGTGTGGGTGCACTGATTCAATTTAACGCCAACAGTACTGCGTTGGATGAATCGGGCATGAAAGCCATCGATGCAATACTCCCCGAAATGATCGGCAAGCCGCACCGGATCGAAGTGCGGGGGCATGCGATGGACGATGCCATGGGTGGTTCTCAAGCATACTTCGATGCAATTCAAATTTCCTATCAACGATCGATGGCAACTTGGAAGTACTTGATCGATAAAGGCATCGAACCTGCGCGGATTCGGCTGTCCCAAGCAGGCGCTTCAGAGCCCTATTTCTCGGGTACCAAGGAAGACCAATCCCGCGCTGCCCGGGTCGAAGTATACCTACTGAATGAAGTGTACGAAGAATCCCACTTGAAGACCGAACGCTTGATTTCGATCCAGAACGCGGCCAAACAGGCTGAACCGCCTCCGCCGACGCCTGAAGAACTGGCGAATCAGCATGGAGCGAAAGGACATGGCGGGCACTAACGCAATTTTCTGAGGTGGTTATGATCAATGCCTTGGGAAATCATGATGCCGGCTGAATCCCCAAGCCTCCCTCTTGCCATTGATGCTTAATTTCATCCTAGAAATCGCTCGTCGACCCTCCAAGCGCCGTCTTGCGCTGGGACTTATTTTGACACTGGCATTTGCGCTGCGTCTGATCGCGGCGTGGCAGTGGCAGGCGATGGCAGACCAAGAAGGCTCTCTGTTTCGATTCGGCGACAGCGATTCGTATTGGGTGCTGGCGCAAACCATCGCCAACGACCAACCATATCAATACTACAGCGATCAATCGAAGGTTTTCCGTGCTCCGGTCTATCCTATCTTTTTAAGCAGCATCGCCCATATCCAGCCGCCGCGAGCCGCCGTCATGGCAGCTCGACTGCTGGGTTGCGTGGTCGGAACACTTGCCGTCGGCTTAATCTACTGGGCGACTGTCATGGTTGTTCAACAAGGTGCAAAAGGCCGTTGGCTTGCAGTTCATGACGAGACATCGGATGGAGCTTATCTCGCTGGCTTGGCGGCTGCAACCTTCGCCGCATTGTACCTGGGCGCTATTGGCATGAGCATCTTTGTGCTGAGCGAAGCCATCTTCTGCCCGTTGATGCTTCTTTCAATTTGGCTGCTATGGCAGGCTTGGAATGAAGCCTTGCAGCAGCCTTCGCACAAACGCTACCTCTGGTGGCTGCTGCTGAGCGGCTTGTTCAGCGGATTAGCGATCCTAGCGCGACCAAGTTGGCTGTTGTGGCCAGGCATTGTTGTCGTGCTCTCGTTTTTCCTTACCAACCGATGCACCCAGCCGAACCGAACCCTCAGCAACCGTATACAACTAGCCGGCCTTACCACTGCTTGCTTTGGATTTGGACTGCTGTTGGCCCTGGCGCCGTGGTGGATTCGCAACTATCAAGTTACCGGTACATTCGTGCCCACGACGCTGCAGGTGGGAGCATCGCTGTATGATTCGTTTCACCCCGGGGCAACCGGCGGCAGTGATGAGGGAATGACATTTTCCGGCGACTTTGCCCGTGAGCTAGCAAACCAGAGAGAAGCTAGGCAAACTAGGGGGGAGGCAGCCACAGCCGAGGACCAATTGCCGTTCGAGGTGGCCCTGGATCTTCGGCTGAAAAACGCGGCAATCGCTTGGGTAAGGTCGAATCCATCTGCCGCTCTGCGCCTCGCTTTGCTAAAGTTCTGGCGGACTTGGGTACCGTTGCCGCAAGCCGCACAAGTGGGTGGAAACGCGATTCGCATCGCCGAAGCTGCCGGGTATATCGCAATCCTGTCGACCGCACTGGTTGGACTTTGCTGCGCGATACCATGGCGTAGTCCGGCAGTGATTTTCGCGTTGCCGTGTGTATACTTCGCAATGATCCACAGTGTGTTTGTCGGTTCGGTACGTTATCGGCAACCCGCCATCCTGGCGTTGTGTGTGATCGCAGGCATTGGGACCGCATGGATTGTGGTCAAATGGAAACAAAGAACTCCTCAAAAACAAACTCCCACGTAGAAGGCAAATCGCCAACTGCGGCGCGAAGCGCTGCGGCCACGTGGGAAGTTCGCTTTTTGTGGATTCTGGTCTTGGTGCTCTTGGGCTATTGGGCGTATGGTCAAGTCCGCAACCGCATTGACCCGGAGGTGCATCGCCGCATTCTGCTACTCCTGCGAGAACGATATCCCGATCATGTCGTCACGTTGCAAGCGGCTCATGTCATTGAAGGCAAAGCGATTGTACTGGACGGCTTGCGAATCAGCTTGCGCGAGGAAAGCGGGCTCGTTGACCTACTGCGTCTTGGCCGTGTCACTGCCCTCGGAAATATCTGCGTACTCGATTTGATGAGCGGCAAGCTCAAGATCGAAGAAGTCAAACTGGACGACCTAACGGTTTCTGTATGGCCGATGCAGAATGGGACTTGGTCGATTGAGACCATGTTTGATTCTGGACCTTTGCCCGACTCACTGCCGCCGCTGACCGTCAATTCTGGCATCATTCGCTTGCTGAGCGATAGTGCGGGTAAACAAGAGGTGATTTGCCACGACCTGAAAGCTCGCTGCCGCTTGAATAAATCAGACCCATCGCTAAATGCGACTCCTTATGAGATCCAGGCAAAAGTGCGTAGCGCCGCATTTGACTTGGTTTCAATCTATTTGAATGTCAGCCAAGACAAGGCGCAATGGAACGTCAATGGGAATGTAGTGAAGTGTCGCTTTACTCAAGACCTCGTAACGCAGTTGCCTGACAAAGTCAAAAGCTCCTTTGTACATCTGGCTGGATTTGATGGCGTGCTGAGCAGCAACTTTCAAGTTAACCAACCAAGGGACGGCAAACTGTCCTTTGAAGTTAACGGCGACATTCATAACGGCTCGCTGGTCCACCCTCGATTGCCATATCCGCTGGAACGATTGGCTGGTCGAATCTATTGCCGCAATGACATCCTGCAATTGCGAGACGCGAAAGCCGCCAGTGGTACGGCAACCTTCAAAATGGATGCCGACGTTTACGGCGAGAATGCAGAGTTGCCAATTGTGCTGGAACTTCAAGTGCAAAACTTGCCGATCGACCAGCGACTGTACAAAGTGCTCACTCCCAAATTGAAAGAAGTTTGGGAAGATCTGGAGCCGTCTGGTTTCGCAGATGGTACCGTACGTTTGCATTTTGATGGAACCGATTGGAAACCGGAAATCGAAGCGAAAGTACGTGACGTTCGTGTTCGATTTGTGGAATTCCCTTATCCCGTCACGCAAATCTCCGGGAACGTTTCGTGCACCGACCAATTTGTACGAACGTCGAACTTTCGTGGAAAGGTTGGCAATGCGGAAGCTTCGTTAGTTCTGTTGATGCAAAAGAAAGTCGATTTTTGGGCATTCGACGCGACCATCGCAACGAAACAAGCCGTCAAAATCGAAGAAGAACTTTTGTCAGCGCTCACAGAGCGTGGGCAAGCCAAAAGCGACCGAGAGAAATTTATGCGTTCGCTGCACCCGACAGGGTTTGTCCACGTCAAGCACGCGAAATTCGTCAAGACGCAAAAACATGAGCCGCCATTCCATAGTCTGAAGCTTGAGGTCCGCGATGGTGCAATTGCCTATGAACATTTCCGCTACCCCGTCTTCGGTATTCATGGCGAGGTATCGATCGTCAATCACAAGCTCACCATCGATTCGCTGCGCGGTCACAATGACAGTGCAAATATCCATTGCTTTGGGCAGACTTTATGCGGTCCTGATGATCTCAGCGGCTTGCAGTTGACCTTCTCTGCTTCATCAGTTCCGCTTGAAGAAGAACTGCGACTTGCGTTGCCTATTGGCACGCGGCAACTTTGGGATGCAGTACAACCCAGTGGCGTCATCGATCAAGTTACCATTCATCTCGATCAACCCACTGGTGATGCACCTTTGGATCTGTCGGTAACGATCGAAGAGCAACCCAATGTCGCGGCCATCGCGCGTTCGGTTACCGTCCGCCCTCGCGAGATTCCTTATCCTTTGACCGATATTCGTTGCCGCATTGAATATCGTAACGGGATCGCAACCATCGACCATATGTCCGGTGTGCATGATGTGAGTAAACTAAGCGCAACAGGTAGCTTTGCGATCGAAGAAGATGGGACGTGGAACGGTACTGTCCGCTGGCTGCCCGAATCGCGATTGATAGTAGATCAAAGCTTACTGTCTTGCCTGCCGGGCTACCTTCAGCAACCGATCCTTAATACCGCGTTTCGCGGGCCCATTAGCGTGATGGGTGAATCAAGGTTTGCTTCCTCGACCGACGGAATGTCGCTGGTGATGCGAGATTGGAATCTGGAGCTAGCCATAGAAGAAGGGCGTTTAGGCTGGGGGGAAATTGCATCGGGGATTCGAGGGTCCGTCCAAGTTGTGGGTGCTTATGATGATGTCCAAATCCAAGCGATGGGACAATTGCAGTTAGACTCGTTGTCGATCTACACTGTCCCCGTGCTTGACCTCAAGGGACCGTTTGCAATCCAAGATGGCAACATCTATTTTGGTCGCGATAGCAAGCCCGCGATCGCTAGGTTGTTAGCAACCGACAACGGCAGTTCGCCGTTCCGATTAGCTTCCCAACAGGCGCCGGTGATCGAGGATATCGCCATGCCAAATAAGCGATCGACCAGTAGCCTCAGTCCCGGCTATCCATCTCCTGTTCGCAAAGATCCAAACTTTCTTCGGCCCGCGGACGACCCAAAGCTAGTCACGGACGAATCGGACATCTTTGCGTCCTGCTTTGGAGGCACGCTGGCATTGCATGGCGTACATGAAATCGTAAGCACTCGTTCCAAGCTTGGAATCCAACTCCAGGAGGCCGACTTGCAAGAGACCATGATGGATCTTTCGCGAGGGGCGGCAGGAGTCAACGGCAAGTACTGGGCAGAATGCAGCGTACAAGGGTCGCTCTACAATCAACAAACGCTAGTGGGAGCGGGCCAAGCGTGGCTGCGTCGTGCGGATCTGGTTCAAATGCCTGTCATGTCGAGATTGTTTCGTGCTTTGAGTATTCGCGACCCAAAAAGCGGCGCCTTTGAAAGCGGTGAGCTACAGTTTCGTATCGATGGTGATCGCATACCGCTGGACCGCATCAGCTTGGACGGCGACATCATTTCGCTGCGTGGTAATGGCTGGGTCAACATGCGTCATGAAGTTGACCTAGACTTGTTTGCCTACGTCGGAAAACGAAGCGTTGTCGCTGCGGTACTAGGTCCTATCGTTTCCCACAACGACAACGCGTCGTTGATGGCAGTTAAGGTAGACGGCACCCTGGAGGCAATGGATATTCGTCGAAGTTTCAACTTAATTAACCCCAACGCAGCAGAGTTATTCCCAGAAAGACTATTTGATGCACCGTAGGAGATCTCGATCATGCAAATGCCCATCACGTCAAGCGTCGCAGGTGTTATTGGTCTAGCCAACACTCGCGAGGCAAGGCTTAATGCCACTGGCCAAACCGCCACGGCGAACGTCGCCAATCAGTTGGTCAAGCCTTTAGAAGAAAATACGCAAGTCGGAGACCGCGACGCCCAAGGACAATATCTCGCGAATCAACAACAGTCCGACCGCAACCAAGCCAACCATCAAAATTCTCAAGAGCACAATTCTTCGATGCTCGACTTACCGGCTGAAGATCCCGACGGCTCCACATTAGATCTCACGGGCTAGCTTTGCGCTCGGAGTCCACAAGCTTCCGAATGGTGCTCCGCCAGCATGTACGCCTACCGCTCACTCCAGATCCAGTGGGTCATTGAATCCACAGCGCTGGATTGTTTCCCATTCCCAGTCAGCTATTTCCGTAAAGCCTAGGCTGCGAATGATTTCTGCCCGATGGTATCGATACGTACAAAACTCGCGTAGCAGCTCTCGCACCGCGACAGCAAGCTCGGGATTCTCTTCCTTCGGCGGTTCGCTATCTTGCAGCCGAGTGCGAATCAAATCCAAACGCTCCAATTCCGATTCCTGAGCCACTTCCGGCTCGCTGATCAATTGCAGTTGGCTCAGCAGTTGATCGGGCGGTATATCGCCCAGTGGATCAGACTCTTGCAGCCTCTTCAAATAAGCAATGACTTGGTCTCCGACCTTGTCAAAAGGTAATTTGTTTTTTGTGATCAGCGTGATCTTTTCGCTGAAACTGCTTTGAATGGCTGTCTGCATCCAACGCAATGCTTCGTCGTATTGCTGCTGCTGAAAGAGCACCCATGCTTTGGTGTCTTGGTATGCGGAAACGTTTTCATGCTTGAGGGCTTCGTTGATCGCGATCAAGGCGTCGTCCAAATCCATTTGCGCTAGCGATGCGGCATAGGCCCATGTGTTGTTGATTTGGTGAGTCCGTTGTTCGATTTTCGGCATGGCGATTTTGATCAGTTTTACGACTCCCGCGTAGTCTTTCTGCAAGAAAAGTTGCCCACTGAATTTTTCGACCAGCACTTCTCGTTCGTCAAAATCTTGCTTTGCGATAAGCTCTGCAATGTTCTCCAAGCGGTCATCGTACAGCAGCGAGTAGACTTTGATGTAATCATTCGATCTGGTAATCGCTGGATTAAGTTGTTCGGCTTGCTTCAGCAATTCTTCTGCACGCTTCAGCCGGTCGTCAGAAGAATCCTTGGATCGCTCGAGCGAATTTTTGGCATCGGCCAGCAGCCATTTCGATTTTTCGACCGGTAGATACGCGACCAGAGTAGGAATCGCGACGATTCCCAAACAAGTCAAAACGATAAGAACTACAGCTATTTTGTTGACGGGCGCTGCGATGGTTGGCGGCTGGTCGTCCATGGATGGATTGATGCTTTGGCGTAGAAAAAGTTAGCAGTTGCGGGCAATTCGAACTAATCTTACGATGAATCGAGTAAAGGTCCAAGTTGAGCGAAATCGGAATCTGCAATAACTGCGAGAATCGATATGCCATTATTTGAAGTTGAAACAGACGCTCACATCCTGCTGATTTTGGCAGATGATGAACCGTTGGCGAGAGAAAAGACCACTGAGTATTTCCCGCTAGATCGCGTTCGACGTGTGACAAAACGTCCACGCGACTGCTGGGTGATCTCGAAAGCCGCTTTGGGTTTGACCGACCTCGACAATCAGGTCTGCAGCGTGGCACGCGATTGCCTGTCCGCCTCGGCGGGAGATAAAGTGCAAGCCATCCGATTGTACATGAATCGCACAGGAACCGATTTGGAGAAGGCTCGTCGTGTGATTGAATCCAATATGGTGATGGGCTGGTAAGCGACTGCGGTCGAGCGTCAGGCTAACTTCTGCAGTAGCTCGCGGCGGATCGCCTTGAACAAAAACACCGCATTGGAGAAATAGCGTGGTGCCAATCGTCGTGGGTCATGAACGGTACGGTACAGCCACTCGGCTCCGATTTTCTGCAATAGTTTTGGAGCTCGTTTTGCGTTGCCCGCAACAAAGTCGAAAGATGCTCCGACCTGGATACTGAGGGGCACTTGGAGATCTCGGTAATTCTCTTCGATCCAAAACTCGCCCTTGGGTTGACCAAATGCGACCAACAGAATCTCGGGCGCCGCGTTGACGATACGTTGCTTCATTTCATCGCGCTGGGCCGCACTCCATTTCCCAAAGGGGGGGCAATGGACTCCGCTGATGCGTAAGCCTGGATATAGCTGGGTTAACTTCTCGGCTGCATGCGCCGCCACACCGGGCGCTCCACCCAACATGTAAACGCCATAGCCCCGCTTGGCCGCGAGATCCGCCAAATGATAAATTAAATCCGCACCCGTCACTCGTTCCGGGATCGGATTACGTCCTAGCAAACTGCGCCACTGGATCGGTTTTCCATCACACAGCACCAAAGGGCAGCGGCTGGTGAACGCTTTCAACCTTGGGAACTGATCGCACAGCATCAAGTAGTTGAGATTTGCAGTAATAGCGTACGTGGTTGCTCGATTCTGAATTACCAGATCGATCCAACCCAAGGCCTCAGCGGTCGTAATGCAGTCGAAATCTACGCCCCACACATGACTTCGGCGAATAGCCACATTAGAACCAAACGGAACCTCGTTGCCGTAGAGCTCGTTCTCTTGTTGCAGCAGAGATTCTAACGACTCGAGATTTTCTTGCGGTTGCGTCGCAGGCGGTACAACAGCCGGTCCGATGGTTGGGAAAAAGCTTGAGGCCGCAATGGGAGTTGGAAAGCTCGGGTCCGTCGAATTGGTCATGGTAGTAAGCTTCTAAGAATATCGCACGAAATCTTCTGCTTAAAACATGCACAACAAGTTAGTAAACGCTTGAATAGAAACTCTACCACTTGCGCAAAATGTCCGGACGCAATACAGTAGTAGCACTTATCCCGAATGTTCCTATTGTGCGAATTGTTCCGCTTCATGATTCCCCCGTGCATCCTTGTCACCGTCGAAGGCTTAGGAACCAACTTACTTGGTTGCTACGGCGGCTCGTTGACCAAGACGCCCAACATTGATCAGTTCGCATCCAGAGCAGTGGTCTTTGATCAATGCTGGCTGCAATCGCTGGATGTGGAAGACTCCCTACAAGCAATCTTCACGGGCAAAACGTATCGACTGCCTCGTGGACACGCGATGAGCCAACCGATTGATTCGTCACCGACTGCAAGCCCTACGTCACACGATAACTTGTTTCGATTTTTGCAAGACCAAGACATTGCGACTTGCTTTGTCACTGACGCAATTGAATTGAATGAAAGCGAGTTCCTGGACCTTTTTGACGATGTCGCACTGATTGATTTTGAAGATGATGAGATTGTCAGCGAGCGTCCAGACCAAACACGCATGGCGAGGCTGATGCAGATTGCGATCACTCGGCTGTACGAAGCAGCAGAAGACGAAACTGCTGGCCAAGACTTTGGATTATTGTGGATTCATTCCAAGGGCCTAAAAACTTATTGGGATGCCCCTTATGATTTGCGCAGCATTCCTTGCGATGAAGATGACCCGCCACCTTCGTCGGACCCACACCCACCCAGACGGCTGCTGGACGAAGATTCGAACCCAGATGTGTTGTTCGATGCCATCTGCGGCGCGTCGGCTCAAGCTGCTATCTTCGATTTTGCTTGGTCCTACATTAATGAGTTGATCGAGGAACGCTCGGCGGCGTTTCACGAACAATCGGTTGTCGAAGTCGAACCGGTTGTCGTGCTGATGGGGCTTAACGGCTATCCGCTTGGCGAACACGATGCCATCGGCGATATTGACCAGCAATTGTTTGCAGAACGTTTGCATATCCCTCTGATTATTCGCCCACGAACGCTACCGCTAGGGCTGCGATTGCCACAGATTTTGCAACCGTGGCAAGTCAGCCGACTGCTGGTGGAAGCCTTGCAACTGCCAGGGGAGCAACGTTCTGACGATGATGCCTTTTGGTCCCAACCGCCATTTTTATCGACAGATTGGGAGGCTGGTCATCGGTTGGCTTGGGCCGCCAGTGACCACGAATATGCGTTGATTACACCCGCCTGGACATCGCGAGTGGCTGTCGCTCCGTATGTCAAGGAAAACCCGAATCGGGCGGACCTTTCGATCGACGCCATCACTCCCATGGCATTGTGGCAAGTGTTCGTGAATCCTGATGACCGGTTTCAGCAAAATGATATTGCAGACCGAGTCGAACACATCGTCAAACGGCTCAGCGAGATCGCGACCCGGCTTCGCGATGCCATCTATGGCACCGAAGGCCAAATAGATGTCGGCGATCTTCAAGTATCATTGGAGTCCTTGATCACCGACGAATTAATTCGCTTAGTACACTAGCTCCAGTCTTAGGTCATTTCGACTGCAATCGAATGACGCCGTCCCATCCCAAAGGCGGCTGTCGATTGTTCTGAGCAATATAGACCGTTAAAAAATCTTTCACTCGATCGATCGCAGGTACTTGATGCAAAAGGTCGAACGACTGCGACCAATTCCCTGATAGAAACGCATCGAGTGCTGTTTCGTAAGCCGCCAGGTCGCTATCGCGCAGCGGATGACTCCCAGCCGCTGGCAGCAGTTCGCTAACAATGACCGGCTTCATCATTCCGCTGGGCAGCACCTTGGCAACCCGCCGAACGCGAGCGCCCGACGGGTCGCGACGCGAGCGAACAAAGTCAGCCGTCGCTTCATCCACCAGGATTGGTGCGTAAAGCTGCTTGGTCATGCCTTCCAATCTGGCGGCCAAGTTAACGACGGGACCGAAGACCGTGATCTTAACTTGATCGACGGTTCCAATTTGTCCGGCCACAGCGCGACCACTAGCAATGCCTAAGCCCGCGTGAAAGCCTGCCAATGCATGACCAACTCGACCTGAGGAATCCTCGAACTCGCGGTGAATTGCCAGCGCCGCCTGGACCGCTTGCAGAATGTAGTCGTTTGTTTCGATAGGCCAGCCCCAAAAACCCATCGCGGCATCGCCGTGAAAGTCGCCGACCACGCCGTCACGCTGCATAATTTGACGAGTCGTAACGCCCAACGCATCGCTGACACGCTGCAATAATTCCAGCAAGTTATCCTCCAACTCCTCGCTGCGTTGTGAGAAACCTCGCAAGTCGCAGAACAAGACCGACACATCGGCTTCGCGAGGTTGCAGATCGCGATCATCGCCACGACGCATGATGGCTTTGCGAACGACAGGCGCAAAGAACGGCCGCAGCATGTCTTGGCGCTGCTGCAGATAGCGAGCTTGTCGAACCGCGCTAATGGTGGTTGCCGTTAACTCGGTAAATTTCAGTTCCTCTTGCACGAGCAGCGACGGATTCACCGGTCCCGAGCCCAAGAGGTCGTTGCTGTCGGATAACTGCTCTTGCGAGCCAGCAACATAAATCCCCCACCCCTCGCTGCTTTCTCCAAGAATTGGGACACAGAACGACCAATCTACATTCGCCATCGCCGTATGGGCAACGCTGCGTGAGGTGCCGGTTTCGTCATTTGATTCAAAGCTATTCCAGGTATGCAACACACTTTGGCCGGTTGAAATCGCTCGGTGGATCAATGTTCGACTAGGCGAAAATCCACTGCGGTGCAAATCGCGACTATCCCAGTGCAAGATTTCTACATCGTCGTCTTTCAACAACGGTTGATTCTCCTGAGCTCGTACGATTGCGACAAATGTAGCATGACGAATGCCATTCATCAAAACATTGACAACGCGAACGACAAGCTCTTCGTCGTTGTTGCTACTGCTGATCACGCTAGGCAATCGAGCCAGAGCGTCGACACGACGCTGCGCATCGCGATAGTGAATGCCCTCCAACTCTTTGGCCGTAAAACTTTGTTCCACCAGCGGGCGGTTGCGATTGGTCTCGGCCGAAACAGCAATCAACTGGTTCGCTAATGTAAACGTCGTTCCACCGATGACAAAGTGTTCGCCGATCTGCAAATGAAACTGATCATCCTGCCGACCGCGAAAGAATATCGGGTTGCGTGAATCGATATGCCTGGAGACGTGCAGCAGGCGGCCATCCCAAATCAGCATCGCATGCATCCGAGAAATGCGGCTGTCCCACGGAACATCGAAAGGTTCCGCCGTACGTCCCAGTGCCACTGGGGGATCGGTTGGGACTTGAGCTGGCAAGCTTTTTCGCCAACGATCGGTCGGTTCAGGTCCTTGAGCGATCAGATCGGGCATTGACGAAGCCTTTTGATGTATAGATATTCAAACATGAGAGCTGGCGAACGCTGTTGTTCACAGTTCGGCTACTTACCTTCCCACTAGGTATGATTGTATGAAGAGCAAAAGATCCGCCAAGTCAATGACGTTGGAACAATGGCAAGAAGCGGCCGAATGCCTACGAACCATTGGGCATCCGCATCGGCTGCGTATGTTGCAAATGATCAACATTGGTCAGCATGCGGTCGGCGAGCTAGCTGCCGCCTGCGAAATCGCCAGCCCGGTCGCGTCCAATCATCTGCGATTGATGGAACGGTGCGGTTTATTGACTAGCCGTCGCGAGGGAAAGCATATTTACTACCAGATAGCTGATTCGCATTTATCTCCGATCCTCGCATGTCTAGAGAGCCGTTTTGGTTAGAATAGTCGCTTGGCGATCCTATCGCTAATCACTTTTCGCGGCGCAAACCGCGACCAGCGAACGGGCCGAAAAACGAAATTTGTTTCCCCTGCATTGCTTACCGCTTCCCACCTTTGTCTAAACCTACCAACATGATTTTTAAAAACAGTAAGACGAACTCAACAAGTATTAGCCGACGTCACGCGTTGATAACGGGCAGTCAAGCGGCACTGGCCGTCGCTTCGATCGCCACGGCCTGTCGTACCACCTTGAATCCATTGCATGCGATGGAACCATTGGTAAGGCCGCAACCCAGCCGTATGCGCGTGAGTCTGGCGGCTTATTCATTTCGCAAGTACTTGACCGACAAATCTTCCAATGGAATGGACTTGTTTGGCTTTGTCGACTGGTGCCATCAACATGGCGTGAGTGGTGCTGAGCTTACGAGCTACTATTTCCCAGATGATGTCGACGAAGAGTACCTGTTGAAGCTTAAACGGCATTGCCATCTACGAGGTGTCTCGATCTCCGGCGGTGCGATTCGCAACGATTTTTGTAGCCCCGATGATGAGGCCGTACGACGCGACATCGAGCACACGAAGAAATGGATTGACCATTACGCCGTGCTGGGAGCTCCGGTCATCCGCATCTTTGCGGGCAAGCAGCCTAAGGATTGGACCAAAGAGCAGACCTACCAACGTTGTGTTCGTGCATGCAATGCCGCTTGCCAGTATGCCGCTCAAAAGGGTGTTATTTTGGGCTTGGAGAATCATGGCGGGATCACCGACTATGCGGATGATTTGCTGGCAATCGTGCAGAAGGTGCAGTCTGACGCGTTTGGCATCAACTTTGATTCAGGCAATTTCCGATTGATGGACGACCCATACGCGGAACTGGAAAAGATTGCGCCATACGCCGTAAACGCTCAAATCAAGGTCGACATGTATCGCAGCGGCCAGCGGGAAGACGCAGATTTCACGCGAATTGTCGAAATCCTTAAAAACCAAGCTTACAGTGGCTGGATCGCATTGGAATACGAGGCCAATGAAGAACCCCTTGAGGCCGTTCCGCGTTGGCTGGAACAACTTTCCAAGGCGGTAGCCAGTTAAGAACCCGTTCTGCCCTCGCGGCCGAGATTCTGCGGATAGTTCGTTGCGTAGTGATTCGTCCATCGCGTACAATTTGGGTATATTGAAAGTGCATCGAGTACGCTGGGTGCATTGACTGGCGGATCGATCGCGCAATAAAGTAGGAACTTATGAATTGGACGCTAATGCCAGATTGGCTCAACCGCATAGCCATCGTGTTGTGTTTTGTTGGCGGAGCGATCTGCGGATCCCATGGCAGCTTGGCCGCTGAAACCCAAGTCGAGCAGTCCGATCGCGAAGAAATCGCCAAGCTGATTGAGCAATTGGGCTCCTCGAATTACGCGACGCGAGTCGAAGCAGAAAACTCGCTGCGTCAATTAGGTGTCCGTGCTCTGGACCAATTGCGAGCGGCCCGCAATCATCCTAACCAGCAGGTCACTCGCTTTGCCGAGTATCTTCTGCACAGCAACGATGTGGTTTGGTTTTTCGAAGGTGATTCACCTCGAGTGCGGAAACTACTGCGTTCCTATGGCACGGATTCCCCTATGGAGCGGGAAAGTACCTTGCAACGGCTATCGATGCTGGAAGCCGACGAGGGCGTGGCGGCCTTGGCAAGAATCGCTAGATATGAGTCCAACGGCGATCTGGCCAAACGTGCCGCGCTGGCATTGATGAAGATGAGTGACGCCTACATTAGCCCTGAACAGCTTTTGACTCGCTGGTCCACGATTTTTGAAGTCGTCGAAACGGGAGGCAATCCTGCCTGCGATTGGTTGCTTCATTATGCCAATGCTTACAAGCGTTCGGTGCAAAGCCGCCCTCAGGACTTCCGCTATGACATATCGCAGTTCACCGAGGACTTGCTGCTCCTAAAACCACTGCCTAATTCTGACTATCAGATGCCACCTTATGGATTGATGAAGTTTCAATCGTACTCAGTGGCTATCTCCGGTGAATCGAACGAATTGGATTGGTGGCTACAACAAGTGGCTAGGGAGCTGGCGTTGCTAAAGACACCCTCCCGCGATACGTCGATCTATGTAGTGGATCAACTATGTAGGACTGGCAGCGAATTTTTATTGCGCAACACCCGCAAGCAAGATGCGGTCGTTTTGGCTCAGCAAATGTTGCTGCTACCAAACGTCATTAGCGATCTTTCGAGTGTCTTGGATCGCGCCACGTGGGCGATGGATTATGGCATGCCGCAGTTCGCTCTGGAGTTACTGACGACAGAGCCTCCGAGCGAAGCGAACGCAAAGCAGGTCCAGGGCCAAGTTTACGATATCCAACGCGCCTTTCGTGAATCCAGTTACTGGAAATATCACATTGCGGAAGCGTATCGCTGGCAAGGCAAACTAGCCGAAGCCGAGCAGATACTGTCCACCACAGAAAATGCGTCCGGGGCTGATCGTCGAAGCACACTGCAGATGTTGATGAATCGCTCTTTGTTCGAGTGGGCAGACAAAGAATATCAGCTCGGGATCTCCAAAGAGTCGAACATGTTGTACAAGTTCCTGCTGACCCTAAATTATGCTAAGATGCTGCAGGAAGGCCGCGATTTCCAGCGAGCCTACGAGGTCCTTCGAGAGTACATGGACCTATACGACAATGACGCGAATTTTCGTCAGGAAATCGATAACGGACGATTCACTGTCGATATGGAGCACTTCCGTTCCAACTATCTCTATATCAAGGGGATGACGGAGGTTGAGCAGCAGCAGTTTGAGTTGGCCAAAGACAGCTTCCGTGAAGCGATCGCCCTGAGTTCCGACAATGTCGATGTCATCATTGAAATGCACCGCTTGGACGGCGACCAAGCTTACCGAGAGGAAGTCCAAGCCCTCATTGAAGATTCGCTCTCGACCTTGACCAATGAAGCTCGAGCCTACGAAGCGGATCTGCGTTCCGCAGGCGCCGATGTATTTGCCAGGTCGAAATACTTTTTTGCCAATTCACTCAATACGTACGCTTGGCTACTGTGCAACGTCGATCGCGATATCGAATTTGCGCTCAAGACCAGCATTCTTTCCAACAAGTTGGAACCGCAGAAGCCGGAGTATGCGGACACTTTGGCAAGGTGCTACTTTGTTGCCGGTGACATCAAAAAAGCAATTTTTTGGCAGGAACGAGCGATCAGCTTTAGTCCTAACCAGCGGCAATTGCTGATAACTTTGCTAGATTATTACCGAGAAGCCTCGGCGCAAAGCTCGAATTAGATCATCCTGTAACTAACGATCGCCCTCTACTTTAACGTCTCTGAACTAGAAACTACGCTCCATGATCAAACCTTCCGATGGCACCGTCCAACTGGAAAGCATACAGAACGCTAGCAGTCGCATTCGAGATCAGCTCAGCAAAGTCATCGTAGGCCAGTTGGAAGTGGTCGACCAACTTCTGATTGCAATTTTTTCGCGAGGACACTGTTTGCTTGAGGGCGTTCCTGGTTTGGCCAAAACGCTGATGATCAGTTCGTTGGCCAAAACGATGGACCTGTCCTTCAGCCGCATTCAATTCACGCCCGATTTGATGCCCGCGGACATTACGGGAACAGAGATTATCGAAGAGAATCGATCGTCAGGCCAACGCGAACGCCGCTTTCTCGAAGGGCCGCTGTTTGCCAATGTCGTGCTCGCTGACGAAATCAATCGTACCCCCCCCAAGACGCAAGCCGCTCTGCTGGAAGCCATGCAAGAACGTACCGTCACCGTGGGTCGCAAACGGCATGAACTGACTGACCCGTTTTTCGTGTTGGCCACCCAAAACCCGATTGAACAAGAGGGCACTTATCCGCTGCCCGAAGCGCAACAAGATCGTTTCATGATGAAAGTCTTGGTACGCTACCCATCGTTTGCGGAAGAATTTGAAGTGGCTCGACGCACGACGGGTACAAGCACCGGTGTGATCGAACCGGTACTGACAGGCGAAGAGATTCTTAACCTTCAAAACTTTGTTCGCAGCATCGAGGTCAGCGAGAACGCTATTCGATACGCATTGGCGCTAGTTCGTCAAACTCGAATCGATCAGGAAGGTATCCCCGATTACGTTCGCGAGCAGATTGGCTGGGGAGCAGGCCCTCGTGCTGTCCAGTTCTTGATCCTTGGTGCTAAAACTCGAGCCGCGATGCAAGGTCGCGCCCATGTCGCGGCCGAAGATATCAAGTTTCTTGCCAAGCCCGTTCTGCGTCATCGTATTGTGGTTACCTTCGCCGCTGAGAGCGAAGGGGTCACTAGCGACAGCGTGATCGATCAATTATTGGCTGACACCCCCACCGAACAAGACGAATTGCTCCGCGATGCCCGCTTCCAAAAGATATTTGCTTCCTGAAGCAATCGCTGCGATTGGATCGATGGAGATGCGAGCCCAGCGAATTGTCAACGGCTTCCTCTCCGGCATGCATCGCAGCCCTTACTTCGGCCAATCTATAGAGTTCGTACAGCATCGGGAGTATGTGCCCGGTGATGATCTTCGACATATTGACTGGAAAGTTTGGGGACGCCAAGACCGCTTGTATATCAAACAGTATGAAGAGGACACCAACCTCCGTTGCTCCATCGTGCTGGATGCGTCAACGAGCATGGAGTACGGTCGAGGTTCTTTGAATAAGTTCGATTATGCGGCCACCATCGCTGCTTGTCTGGCCTACCTATGCTTGCGGCAACAGGACGCGGTTGGATTGTCGGTCTTCGACGACCGTGTCCGATTGCGATTGCCGTGGCGCAGCGGCCGCAAGCAAGCTCAGTCGATCTACGAATCGCTGACCACGACGCATATGTCAGAGCGAACCAACCTTAAATCCGTATTTCGTGACATCCAACAAAGCTTTCCTAAACGTGGCTTGATTGTTCTGCTCACCGATTTTCTGGGCTCTGACAAAGAGGCCCTGCGCGGCTTGGCTTCGCTTCGCAAGGCTGGCCACGATTGTTTGGTATTCCACGTGATGGACGACGACGAGCTAGACTTTCCCTTCAGCGACCCAACGCGATTTGAAGGGCTTGAAGCCACCGGCGCATTGGCGTGCAACCCACGCGCTCTGCGGGAGGGATACATGGCGTCCCTACAGACATTCCTAGAAAATACTCGCCGCACGTGCGCGGCATATGAAGCGGACTACCATTTGGTCCGCACGTCCCATCCAGTCGATGCCACCTTGACGGCATTCCTGGCTGCACGCATGGCACATTTACGAAAACGATAAAGAAGATTCGCGTATGCAATTTGTTTTTCAGAGTCTGGCTTGGGGATTCCTGCTGCTAGCAGTCCCCGTGCTGATTCATTTAATCAACCTTTTGCGTTATCAACGCTTGCAGTGGGCTGCGATGCAGTTCCTGTTGGAAAGCTATCGTCGCAATCGACGTTGGGTGTGGCTGAAACAAGCCTTGTTGCTGCTGACCAGAATGGCCGTCTTGGGTGTGCTCGTGGCCATGCTGGCGCAGTGGGTCAGCGGTGCGAAACTTCTGTCGCTACTTGGACGAACGATTACGCATCACTATGTTCTGATCGACGACAGCATGTCGATGGGGCAAACGACTCGCGATGGTTTGATCTACGAAAAAGGATTGCGAGGCATCGGCAACTTGCTGGACCGAGCCACGCAGGATGGCGGCAGTCATCAGTTAACCTTAGTTCGCTTCAGTCGAGCCGGCGTGCTTGAACAAGACTCCGACAAAGATGCACCCGCGAACCTTGACGCAGTGTCGGACATCATGGCTCGTACACTGGTGGGGAAATCTGACGAACTGCTAGGTGGAATCGCAAATCAAGGCGTTGTAGACGTCGATGTAGATGGGCAAGCAGCTTTGCAACTCACAAACGCGTTGCTCAGCAGCGCACCGGCAAACGAAAATGCGGTGGTCTATTATGTCAGCGACTTTCGTGAAAAGGACTGGAATCAACCCGGCGCTATCAAAGCCGCTTTAACCAATATCGAAAAGCAAGGGGCACGCATCGAACTGCTCGATTGCGCGGATACCAGTGCCGAGAATATCTCCTTGGTCTCATTGAGTCCCGACGAAGAAGTGCTCGCCGCTGGCGTCCCGGTGCTCTTGCGCTTGGTGGTCAAGAATCATGGCGTAAACGAAGTTCGCAATTTGAATGTCCGCGTAACAGCCTATGATTTCCAAAGCCAGCAACTCAATATCGCCTTTGATCAAGTAAGTTCAGGTCGCAGTTCGGAACTACCTGTCCTTCTAATAGACCGACTGGGGCCTGGCGAATCAACAACGCGTTCGATTCAAGTGGTCTTTCCCGAAAGCGGTTCGCACGTGGTCACGGCAGCAATTGGCGATGATGCTCTGGCTGCTGATAATCGGACGTCTTGTGTGCTGAACATTGTCAACAACCAAAAGCTACTGATCGTGGATGATTCCGCCGATCGTCGCGCGGCGACCTATCTGCGATCCGCATTAGCTCCCGGCGACATCACACGCACTGGCTGGCAAGTCGATACGCAAGCGTCGTCCTTCTTGCGCGACAATCAATTAGCGACTCTCCAAGAGTTTGCGGTCATTTTATTGGCGGATGTGAACAATCTTGACGATCGAGCTGTCCGCTCCCTGCAAGCCTATGTGGAAGCCGGTGGAGGCCTTGGCGTTTTCCCCGGTCGCAATTGGTCCGCCGCCGATGCCGTCCGTTTGTCGCAACAATTAGTCCGACGCGAAAACGGTCGCAATGGCGAGCAATCGCCCACGGGCTTAATTCCAACGACGTTCGGTTCGATTCGTGAGTTTACGCAAGCTGAAATCGATGACGATGGCTTCCAAACTTTGACTGTGGAAAAGCATCCGATCTTTGAGCCTTTGCTGAACCTATCTGCTTCGCCGTTTCAATTCGTAAGATTCTTCAAAATTGTCGAGCTTTCGGCCCCGCCCACAGGCACTGCGACGGGCTCAAGCTCAACCAATACGATGGCTGGTGGAAGGATCATTGCCAGCCTAGGTAAGAACCAACCGCTTATTATTGACCATGCAGTCGGGCAAGGACATGTTGTTGTCTTTACTACTACGATCGATCCTGCGTGGAACACTTGGGCGCAAGACCCAAGCGTGGTGGTCGTTATGCTGAAACTTTCTGGCTACCTTGCATCCTTCCGTCGTGAACCGACCAGCCAAGCAGTTACGTCGATGGTGACACACACTTTCTCACCACGTGACTATTTACCAGAAGTGGAGTTGGTCGTGCCTGGGCGAGGCAATAACACACGGCAAAGTATCCAACTGAAAGGCACCGCAATCGACGAAAGATCGATGCTCGTTCGATGGGACCCCAAGGCCATCGAGCAAGACGCCCAACAAGGACGTAACTTGAAAGCTGGCTTGCGAGAACTGTGGCTGACGTCCATCGCAAAAGGTCGAGAGGTCGTGAACTTTGCCGCAAATCCACCTGCCCGCGAAGGCGAACTGCAACATACCTCTCGAGCAGATCTTGAGGAGCGTCTACAGCCTCTGGATTTCCGCTACCAAACGCTCAACAATGCTTTGGAAGCGAATCCGTTCACCTCGGGCGCAACGCAACAAAACTGGCTCTTGGGTTTGTTGATTCTTCTGCTAATCCTTGAGCAAGCCTTTGCATATTGGGCAAGCTATCATATGCCGCAGCGAAGCAGTCCAACCAGCACTCCGACAACAGGAGTTGCTGCATGACCCCACAAACTCGCGTGTACTACGAACTCTCACGCTTAAATGCTTTAGAACATTGGTGGCACTACGCACTTCTGATCTCTATTATCGGTAGCCTAGTCGCTTATGTTTACTGGATGTATCGCCGCGATTGGGTTGAATTGCCCAGACCATTAGGCTGGTCATTGTTGTTGCTGCGCATTTTGGCGTTCACCGGACTGCTAATGTTTTTCCTAGACTTGCAAAAGCGTTCGGAACAACCTGTGGTCAAAGCGTCGCGTGTCGCTGTTTTGGTCGACAGTTCGCTGAGTATGACTTTGCCAGCAGGTGATGCCGCCAACGAGGCCAGTGAAGTCAATTCACCGCTGACTGCGCTGGACCCAAACTTCCCTCAAGAGACTCGGTTGCAGCAAGTCCAACGCAACTTCGCAAACTCCGATCTACTTGCCAGACTATCAGACCAGCATGATGTGACGGTCTACCAGTTGGGACAAGAACAACGACTTGCGCCGCTGGGAACTTTTCCCAAGCAAGGCCCAATCGATACAGGCAGTGGCTTGCCTGGCAATACCAGCGTCGACTGGACATGGCGTCGAATCGCTTGGATCGTGTGGATCGGCACTGGGCTCTTGGTTTTCGGACTGATCTCGATTGCCGGATCGATCCTACGACGCCTGCGACAACCGATAGTCCGCGGCCGTCGCCCCGACAGCTCTCGTCAATCCGCTTTATTCTCAGAGCATAATCCAGATGCATTAGCCTATCTGGCTTTAGCCGGCGTGGTGGCGGCGATGATTGGTTTGGTTTTTGTGGCGACGGCAGCCGTACGCTCTCCGGATTATCGGCTAGCGGACTTGTGGAACTGGGAGCAACCACCAGCAAAACAAGCGAGCAACACCAGCCAAGCGGCGGAGGGTCCTGCGACGAACGAATCGGAAATTGCGAATGTAGATTGGCAAACCAAACTAACCGCGCAGATCACGGACACGAGAATTGGCGACGCGATTTCCGCGATCTTGGTCCGCGAACAAAATTCGCCGCTGGCGGGAATCATTGTCTTGAGCGATGGCCAGAATAATGCTGGGTTGTCGATCGAATCCGCCAGTGGCCAAGCGTCTGCGGCGGGAGTACCGATCTTTGCTATCGGCCTAGGTTCCGCACTTGATCCGATCAACGCGAGAATCGTAGACTTGAACGCCCCCAAGCGAGTCTTTCCGGGCGATCCGTTTCGTATTGCGGCTACGGTTCAAGCATCGGGCATGGATGGAAAGTCACTTTCCGTTCAACTTCGTCGACGCGGTGGCCAACAAGAGGCCAACAGCTCGTCAAACTTTACGATCGAGCAAGAACAACTTATCCAACTGCCCGACGATGGACAGATGACAGCAGTCACTTTCGATGTAACTCCGCCAGCCATCGGAGCATACACGTACGACGTACGACTGCTCTCGCCTGCACAGGACACCAACAAAGACGACGATGCGGCAGCCTCCGATATCGAAGTCATTGAACCGAAAGCCACTGTGCTAGTGTTTGCTGGCGGCCCCACGCGAGAATACCAGTTTGTGCGCAACTTGCTCTTTCGCGATGAAACCATTCGATCGCATGTCTATTTGCAAACGGGCGGTCCCGGGATTTCACAGGAAGCGGACGAGTTGTTAACGGAGTTTCCCAGCACGGCGCAAGAGATGGCCAAATATGACTGTGTGCTGAGCTTTGACGCCAACTTCATGGACCTGGAGAAATCATCCGTTGAAGCTCTTGAGCAATGGGTCGCAAGCGGTGCAGGGGGGTTGGTGATTGTCGCAGGACCGGTCGCTACGCCAGAATGGGCGGGATCCGCTGGCAATACCGATCCGCGTGCGGCGATGATGCGAGATATGTCGCCTGTCATTCTCAACGCCCGAGGGTCACGCTTGGTATCGATGGGCCGCTTTGAATCTGAGACTGTTTGGCCGTTGAAGTTAACTAGCGAATCATCGGGAGTTGACTTCCTGGATATTGCAAATTCTCCCACATCTTCTGTAAGTGCGTGGACTGACTTTGCTGGCGTCTTCAGCTTTTATGCGACGTATGATCCGAAACCGGGAGCGACGCCTTTAATCCTGTTCTCGGACCCAACGACGACTGTAGAAGGCAAATTGCCTATTTACCTTGCGTCGCAGTTCTACGGGGGGGGGCGTGTTGTCTTTCAAGGCAGCGGCGAGATGTGGCGAATCCGCGAAGTCAACGAGAATTACTTTAATACGTACTGGACAAAATTAGTGCGATGGTCGGCCCAAGGCAGGCTGCTGCGAGACTCCGATTACGGCATGCTGCTGGTTGACAAAGAGGAAGCAATTCTGGGCGAACAGATTTCCGTCCGAGCTGTTTTGAAGGATGCGCAATTTCGCCCCATGACTTTACCAAGCGTCTCGGCGAATCTAGTGGACCCAAGCGGGCGATTGACCTCGTTGACTTTAGATCAGTTGCCTGGCACCGGACAAGCGGGCGTTTATGTGGGACAGTTCTTGCTGCGGCAGCCAGGCAAGTATCAAATCAAACTGGACTCGCGCACTGTTCCTGATGCGGCACTATCCAGGCAGGTGAATTCGCGTGTTCCAACTTTGGAGATCGAACGTCCTAAACGTAACGACCAAGCGTTATCCATGTTGAGCCAACGTACTGGTGGGTATTACTACGCTGGCGTCGCCAATGCGATAGCAGGCAATGTTTTCCCAATCGAGCCAGAACGGCGTGAGCCAGAAAATTTGTCGACAACTGGTAGCGTCATCGAAGCCACCGACCAAATTGACAAATCCCTTGTGAGTTGCATTTTAACTCGCGATCAAGTCACCTTTCTGCCAGGAGCCCCCGACCGAGTTTTCCAAGAGCGCTGGATGTTAGTCCTGATGATTAGCATAGCGAGCGTTTTGTCGTTAGAGTGGTTGCTGCGCCGACTGAGCCGACTGGCATAAGAGTACAGCTTACAACCTCCCCCAATCGCGAACCTGTTTCGTCAATATACTTTCACCATTATCCAAGTTTACCAACCGTATCCATGAGTCCAATTATTCCTCCAGCGTCCCAGCCCAAGGTTGATGAATCGCTGTCGCAACTACGACAGTTGATTCGTCGCTACTTGTCGCTGCGCGGTGTGACGTTGGTGGGCATATTCGCAATCTTGTTTTTTTGGTTCACAGGCCTCTTGGATTACGCTCCCGTTTGGTTTGGTGCCCAAGATTCGCCGAAGCTGATACGAGCTGGTTTCCTGGTTTTGGGTGCCGCTGGGCTTGGCAACCTGTTGTGGAAGTTTATTGTCCAACCTCTGGCGGCTTACTGGACCGATCGAGCCTTGGCGTTAGTGATCGAACGCAGGTACCCTCAGATCAATAGCTCACTGATAACTTACGTTGAAAACAGAGACCTCCAATCGCAGCGAACTAAGGCCGCCCTAACAAAGAATTGGGACTTGGAGACTAATCCCGAATTACAAGCTCAAGTCGCAAGCACTGCGGAATCCGCAGTTACATCGATTGATGTTTACGACATTCTGGAATGGAATCCGTTGCGTTTACAATTCGGCGCGTTGGGTGCCTTGCTCGCGATCAGCTTGCTCGGTTTCATTGCGATGCCAGACTGGACGACATTGTGGGGCAAAAGACTGTTCCTACTTTCCGATGAAGCTTGGCCTCGCCAATCATTGATCAGTGCCGACCATATCGAGATCGCCATTCCAAACTTTACCGGTGATTCGGAACGTAAGTTTTACAAGATCAATTTTGAAGAGAAAGCGGCCACTATTCCAATCGGCCAAAGTGCTCGGCTATACGCTTCAGCAAGCTTAGATGCGAAAGTGGTGCCCAGCTATTTCACGTTGAACTATCGTACGGAAGATGGCCAGTCGGGTCGCGCAAATTTAAGACGCTTGGCAGAGAACCGACGATCGCGTCGCCTGCCGTTCACTTTGGATGGAGCACCGTTTGAAAAGGTCAAGCAGTCATTGACCTTGTCACTGCGTGGCGGAGATGCCCGCGTCAGCGACCTGCAGCTCCAAACCGTACCGGCAATCACATTTGCCGACGTTCAGTTAAGCACCCAGTACCCAGACTATTTGCGACGGCGTGAGACTTCGACGTACTTGGATGGAACCCAGCCTTACCGCAACGGACTTCGATTGCCAGAAGGCACGCAGGTCACCATGCAGCTAACTGCTAACGTGGACTTAAGTCGTTGCGAATATCGGGTGATCACCCAATCGGCCAGCGGCCAAGTTCCACTGCAAGGTGACGTTGCGATCGATGGGAAAAGTTTTCAATTGCCACTCGGTGTACTAAGGCAGAACCTTTTACTCGAACTGCGAGCTTGGGATGCATTTGGCCATAGTGCCACTGAAATCAGCCAATATGTTCTTTCAATTATGGAAGACCAAGCACCAACTTCGGAACTCACGCTCGACGGCATTGGCTCATCGGTCACGCCACTTGCGAGTCTACCGATGCAAATCACCGCCCGTGACGATCATGATGTCCAAGAAGTAAAATCACGGTTAGTATTGGGCGATCGTGAACCGATATTGCAAACGGTTCGATACGATGCCAGCGGGCAGATGACCCATGAAGTTGACCTGCGCGACTTACGCGATCGCTCCAAGATCGAAGCGAACCCCGGTGAAATCATCGTGCTGTCTACGCAGGTCAATGATTTCTTTGACTTAGAAGAAACACCCCATGTCGCGACCTCCAATGCTATCCCATTGACCGTTGTGACACCCGATCAACTTTTGATTATTCTGGATCGTCGCGAGCTTGATCTGCGTAACCGGTTGGAACAAATCATCATTGAACTGAATCAATTGGAGACGATGATCGCCAAGAATTTGGAAGGCGCAGCGGGCACTGGCGACGCTGATTCGACAGTTGACGAAGACGAACCCACAGCAGGTACCGATCGTATGCGATTAGTCCGTACGCAGGAGGCAAAGATACAAGTTGAAAAGAGTAACGGTGAACTGTTAGGTATTGCAACACAGATTGCATCGCTTATCGCGGAACTACAAAACAATCGGATCGATAGTCGCGATCGCCAAGTCCGACTGGAGGAAAAGATCCGCCAGCCAATCCAAGCCGTATTAGACGCCGAACTCAAGCAATTGCTCGAGGAACTGCAGGCGACCGAAATTGACTTGAGAGATAACTCATTTCAGCCAGCCAAGGTAACTCGTTCACTTGAATTGAATGCTCAAGTGCTCGCGAACCTGAACGAAGTCCTAAAGAACATGCTAGACATCCAAGACTTTAACGAGGTGCTCGAAATGTTGCGAGAATTTATTCAAAGGCAAGAAGAGATAACCGAGAAGACCAAGCAAGAGCAGAAAAAGCGCGCTCTGGATCTGTTCAAGTAGACGCTTGCTGATATCAAGCAAGCATCTACGTATGCGTCGTAGCTTGATTGTCTACTGCATTTGCAGCGGGAGTGCAAGTTCTTTGCCGTTACGAAGGACCTTCGTAATGATCATGTCGCCTGGTTTAGTTCGCTGTGCCAAGTAGGCTAGTAGATCTCCTTCGCTCATGGCATGATTGGCTCCTGCCGCTTCGACCAGAATGTCATCAACTTGAAAACCAGCCTTTTTGGCAACTGCGTGCTCACCATATTGCCCCACATGCTTAACGCGCAAAGCCAGTTGGTTTTCTGCAATGTTTTGCTCCCGTGCAGATTGTTCCGTTAGGGACTCGAGCTTCAAGCCGCCGGTAACCATCCGCCTTAGTTCCCACGATGTAACACGCCAAGCGATATCGTCCTGCTGACGCCAGCCATCCGGCAAGTTAAGCTGGGTTTCGAATGGCGCCTGCCCATCTCTTTCGATACGAATGGCCATTGAATTCTTTTGCGTGTGATGCAGCACCCATTGAATATCCGCTGTCGACAAAATTGGTTGTCCATCGAGCATCGCAACTCGATCTCCGCGTTTGAGACCCATTTGCTCAGCGACCGAATCGTCTAAGACGCGGCGAATGCTGGAAGCTTTTCGAGGATCCATGACCATACCAAGCACTTTAGGATTTGGATAAGGGTAAAGAAGTTGTTCGGGGATAGGCTTTCCCGTGTTGCGGTAAGTCAATCGCGCCGCGTCGCTGATCTGATGACAATGAATGCAACTTTGTACTACCTTACCTTGGTAATCAAGTTTATCCGTATACTTGCCACTGAGGCTTGGAAACAATTCCGGCTGAGCAACGATTGAAGCTGGCCCCGTTTTAGCTCGAAACAGATCTAAATCATTTTGATACTCTTGGTGCCATTTCAGAGCGTGGCGTAAGGAGTCGGCAAATCCCTCGATGGAGATATCGTCTTCTGAGCGAGTTTCATGAGATCGAGTTCCATAGCGCCCGTAGATTGTCTTGTCGGCGTTCATCATGATGGCCGCCCACGACTGGTCATAGTCAAATTGGAGAAGGTTCAGATCCATCCCATTCGTAGCGATGATTCGAACGCACACAAACTGATCCAATAACGTCCCCAATACTTTGTCACGCTTAGCCACTTGCTCGTCAAGCTGCGCGCAAGCTTCGCAAGGGATGCAGCGCATAACCACCAGCAATGGTTTTCCAGATACTTTGGCAGATCGAAGTGCGGATTCGAGATCGTTATAGATCCAATTGCCGGCCTCCTCAATTTTGGATTGATCCGAGCGAACTTTGGACTCGCGATCCTGAGCCTCGCTGAAGTTCGTTATGGCGAAGAGAACCAATGCCGCTCCGAGTAAAAATGGCTTTTTCGAGATGATTCCCACCATGGGCAGACTCCGCTACAAGTACAAAGTAAATTGACAGACCATTATCACAGAACATTATCATAGCAGCCACCGTTTTCACGGGGGATGGTTGGCTGCTTTGAACTGACCAACCAATGCGTCACATTTGCGGCTTGTGAAAACCCGCTTGACATAATGCTGCTAATTGGCACACAGGAAAATCACAAAAAATAGAGGCCATTCGCTTGATTGTTCGCTTCTTAACGCATCCAATATGGATTACGTGGGATCAGGGTTATGCATTGATCTGCAAACTTCTGAAGCACGCTCGCTTCTCCGATTCAATCTCAACATCGCACACTCGCGTAATCCATGGAGCTTTCTATGCTTGGCAAATATCGAATATTTACTGCAATCACTTTATCGCTGGCCGCATGGTGCCAACCTTGCGTCTTTGCTCATGAACCGACCAAACGGCAACGGGCAGCGGAAGCCGAAAGCTTGGTTGCTGAAGCTTTGCAAGCCGAAGCCAACGGAGACTTGAACCTACGACGTACCCTACTAGTCAAAGCCGATTCGCTAGCGGGCCTCCATGCCGCAAAATGGAATATGGGCATGATCCAAGATGAAAAGGGACGGTGGAAAACATTGGAGCAAAGTGCGGATAGCGAGCCATCGAAATGGTCTACCTATGAAAATTTGCGAGCTAGCTCCGTTCGATCCATCCAATCGCAATGGAACTTGGCTGTGTGGTGTATGCGTGAGGGCATGATCCCGCAAGCTCGTGCTCACTTGCATCAAATCCTGTTGATGGATCACGATCATCGTCAAGCTCGTCTCGCTTTGGGCTATCAATGGATCAACGAGCAGTGGATTTCGCCGACGGAGATGCAACGCTTTAACGACACTCAGGTGGCTGCAAAGAATTCGCTGTCGAAGTATGGCAAACAAGTACGAACCATCGCTCGACAACTGCAAGCTTCCAATTCTCGGTTACGCAAGTTGGCTGAGGATAGCATGGTCAGCTTAACAGCCCCCGAAGCGGTGCCAGCTATCGAAGCGGTGTTTGTTAGCCACTTGGGGCTTGGCCCACACGCAGTGAATTGGCTGGCGACGATCGATACTGTAGAGGCCTCGCAGGTGATTGCAAAATATGCGGTCCTTCATCCCCAACGAGACGTCCGTGAATTAGCCTCGCAAAAGTTGAAGCAACGTCCGCTGCATGATTTTGTTCCAGACCTGTTGGCCTTGATGGCAGCTCCGATCTCATCCTCATTGACGCCGACGTTTGACGACCAAGGCATGCTGACTGGTTATACGCAATCATTGACGCAAGAGAAATTCGACCGAACCGAGCTGGTGTCTTACAATACACAGTTTCAAACCAGCGGCAGGAACTCACGCGGGCAGCGCTTTTTGGAGAGTCAAATGGAGCTCGCGTTGGATTCTAGTGCCTCGGAGCCAGCAGAGTTGCAGCAACGCGTATCGGAAGACGAAATCCGGCAGCAGAATGAATTGCTCAAAGAACGCAACACTCGCATCGGAATGGTGGTGGCGCAGGTTGCTGGTGTGTCGTACAACGGTGACGTAAAAAACTTGTGGACTTGGTGGGATCAGTATAACGAGACCGCGTATCAAGATTACAAGCCCGAGCGGTCGCAAAACTACAACCGAGAGCTATCCTTTTACGATAGCTTCGACGATGGCAACGTTGGCGAGTGTTTTGTCAAAGGCACGCCGGTGATGACCAAACAAGGGCTCAAAGCGATTGACGAAGTGTTGGCTGGCGATTTGGTTTTAAGCCGTCACATTGCGACTGGTGAACTTTCCTGGAAACCTGTGTTACGTGCGACGCGCAGGCCGCCAGAAGCAACTCGCACTCTGTCGCTGCGGGGGGAGAAACTGCAATGCACCACCGGCCACTTGTTATGGGTATCGGGACACGGATGGAAGAAGGCCAGTGAAATTCAAGCGGGCGATGTATTGCACGGTGCTCAAGAGCCAGCGGTGGTTGACGAAGTGAGCGAGGCCGAATCAGCGGAAACCTTTAACTTGGATGTCGCGGATTTTGGTACTTATTTCGTTGGCAGCAGTTTGGTACTTTCGCACGACGTGAAGCCAAGAACTGCGGTGCGAGCAACGGTTCCGGGCCTTCGATTAACCTCTGTCAAGTAAAATCCGCGCACCGAGATTGACTGAGCATTGCATCCCTCCGCCGCTTGACATTCCGTTTCGAATCACGAAAGTTAGTAGACCGCTGACGCGATTTACTAGATTTGACTGTGACTAAAACGACTGCTGGCACGAGGGACATCTTGGCTAAAAAGAAACCAAATACGACCAAAACTAAATCGGACAAAACAACCAAAGCGATCAAAGCCAAACCACCTGCGATCCGTGGCCCGATTATTCTTAAATCTGGTGAAGCGTTGGTTGAGGCAGAAGGTGCTTGGTCCGCAGCCGAACCGGAAGTGGTTATCGGCCAGTTAGATGGTCCGGTGGGATATGCGATCGCTCAGATGATTGGCAATCAAGTCAAAGGTCATTCGAAGGTCTTTGCAATATTGAATTGTGACGTCCAAATCCGACCGGTGACGGTGATGGTCAGCAAGGTCACCGTCAACAACGAGAAGTACACCAACATCTTGATGGGCACCGTACAAGCCGCGATCGCACATGGTGTTCTGGACGCGGTTCGCGAAGGGCATATTCCGAAATCGATGGCCAATGAGTTGGGAATCATTGTGTCTGTTTGGCTAGATCCTAGCGTGGTGAAGGAAGAGTACGATCCTAATGTCTTGTTCACCACACATCGCGCGGCCACTACCAAAGCGATTGCCAAAGCAATGAGTGACGAACCTAACATCGACTGGCTGCTGGAGAACCAAGACAAGATCCCTCACTTCTTTCATCAGATGGCCGTCAATGGTGAGTTATGAGGACGCTTTTGCTGCGAAGCATAGATCGATAATTTTCGTTTAACCGTCAGTCGCAGGCGTACGCAGATATTTTCGTTTAACCGTCAGCCATAGGCGTACGTAGTTAATTTCGTTTAACCGTCAGCCGTAGGCGTACGTAGTTAAGGATAAGCTTTGGAGTAGCCAAGCGACCTTGGGCAGAGGAGAAGAGCTTGTAGTACGGCCTTTGGGCGGAAGTGATGGCAGCGGTAATTCCGGCTAAAGCCGGGACTACGAACGGCAGCGACCGGCTTAGTTCAGATCTTTCTCCAAGATCTCGCGAATGCGGTCCGACGCTTGGCCGTCACCGTATGGATTGCTCAACTGTGAACGACGATCATATTCGGCTTGATCAGTCAGCAGTACGGCAGACTCCGTCAAGATTTTGTCGATGTCAGTGCCGACCAGCTTGCACGTCCCAGCTTGGATGGCCTCCGGTCGCTCCGTCGATTCTCGCATGACTAGCACTGGCTTGCCCAGCGATGGAGCTTCTTCCTGAACACCACCCGAATCGGTTAGCAGGAATGTGCAGCGATTCATCAGATATACAAAGGGCTCGTAAGACGCAGGCTCAATCAATTCGATGCGTGGGTGGTTTGACAGTAACCGTTGTACTGGCTCGCGAACATTAGGATTCAAGTGGACTGGATACAGCACGCCTAGGTCGCTGTACTGATCAACCAATGCGCGGATCGACTTACAAATGTTTTCAAAGCCATCGCCGAAGGATTCACGTCGATGGCCGGTGACCAAGATCCACTTTGACGTTGGGTTGTCGACAAAGTCAGCTCGAAACCTAGCCGAGATCGCCAGACCATCTAGTACATCGATACCTGCTTGCGATTGCTCCTCCAGTTTTTCACGCATCCACAGCAATGCATCGACGACCGTATTGCCTGTAACATGCACGTTAGCTGCAGTAATGTTTTCACGCAGCAAGTTCGCTTTCGAAACGTCGGTGGGGCAGAAGTGCCAACGAGCCAGCGGGCTAGTCAAGCGGCGGTTCATCTCTTCCGGAAACGGCGATTCAATCGTCCCAGTTCGCAGGCCGGCTTCGACATGCCCTATTGGAATACGTTGATAGAAAGCGGCGATTGAAGTACCTAAGACAGTTGTCGTGTCGCCTTGGGCGAGAATGGCATCGACGGGATTCTCCTTTAGCCAATTGGACACGGCCACAATCACGCGGGCTGTCAGGTCCGGCAGCGTTTGCCCAGGCTGCATGAGGTCGAGATCTGCATCGGGCCTGATTCCAAAGACACCGAGTGTTTGGTCCAGCATTTGTCGATGCTGAGCGGTAGCTAATAAGATCGGCTCGATTGAAGCCGACTGCTTTAAGGCAAAATAAACTGGAGCGATCTTGATGGCTTCCGGTCGCGTTCCGACGACCAGAGCAACTTTCTTTTTGGGCATGAGTGAGCTGAGGAGGTTTGTGAGTCTTCGTTTAACCGTTAGCGTAAAGTATTGAGCGAGTGCGAAGTATTCGTTGAACCGTCAGCCGCAGGCGTACGCGAAAGAGACCGCGCGTAAGCCTACGCCTGACGGTTAAACGACAATGGCGTTTACTACGATTCCAAGATTCGCAGCGGCATGTCACTGCCGGGATTCTGGATCTGTAAGCTCGCTTTCCCGCTCAGCAGATCGTCTAAAACCCGTCCAACGATCTTGGCCCGCCAACCTTGCAACAAGGTCGGCACGCTACCATTCTGATTACGATGTGTCGTAAGTCGATAGCTAACAAATTCTTTTAGGTCATCTGAAGTGCCAACGATCGACGGTGCGATGCTTTTTCGACGACAAACGCAGGATAAAGCGGACGCCAAGTACTGGATCAGCATCGGCGAGGGCTGGACACGATACGTCTTTTGTTTGGCGGGCCATTCGGGCAGTTCGTGGGACTTCGCCTCTTCGATGACCTCCGAGAGAACGTCCAACTGATGCTTCAGGTTCCGTTGCTCCATCCCCCGCAGGCTGGCCATTCGCCGGACGTCGGAAGATTTACGTTTGGCCAGTTCCACGACCAGATCGTCTCGCAGCACGCGTCGGGCGGGTTGATTTCGCCGTTGGCTTTCCGCCTCACGCCATCGCCAAAGAGCCACGGCAATGGCCAGCGACTGGCCGCTCAGCGACTGGATACCTGACATTCGATGCCACTGTTCGTCGGCCTCGAACATCACCAAGTTCTTCTGGCGTGTCAACGATTCTTCGTCCAGCCAATCTAAACGCGATTCGGCATCCAAGCGATCGAAGAGTGCGTCATAAATTTCTGGTAGGTCTCGGACATCTTGGATCGCATACTTCAATTGTTGGCCGCTCAATGGCCGCCGTCGCCAATCGCTGCGAGTTTCTTCTTTGTCCAGTAGTGTTCCCAACATACGATTGACGAGATTTGCATACGAAATAGGGAACTCGTAGCCGAGGAATCCGGCGGCCAGTTGCACATCGAACAGGCCTGGGATCACTTGCCCGGTCGCTCGAATGCAAAACAGGCACTCTTCGCGACCAGCGTGAACCACAATGGTTTTATCGGGATCAATGATTTGATTCCAGAATGTGTCCAAGGGGCCGCTGGTGTAGGGGTCGATGATGGCCAGTTCGTCCCGCGTCGCTACTTGGATAAGGCACAATTCGGGCTTGTACGAATCCTCGGCGACAAATTCGGTGTCGAAGGCAATCAACTGCGTTTGTTCCAGATGTTCGCAGAATTCTTGAAGCTGCCCTGGCGATTCGATGTAATGGGGATTCACTCGGAGTTATTGGATCAAGGTAGGTATAAGCGGGTTTGACGGGATCTTGTCCGCGGGAGGAACGTATTTCAGAACAAGAGTACTTCGAAATGATACGGAATCATTTAGATTATTCCAATCGCTCTGCGATGCAAAGCCGCGTTTTGCTCTCACTTGCCGTTAATTGGTGCTTAAATCGATGCAAAATCAAGTCTCCGCCGCTGAAAAACCGGTTGCTGGTTGTGATCATGTGGCACTAGAGAACTGCGAGATTTTCCCCGCCCACATCCCTCGACATGCGGTGCTGGTCAGCGTGCGGAGCGCGGAAGAATTCGAGCTGGCACAAAACGCGGGCGTGGCATGGATCGATGTGAAGGAGCCCGCACACGGTTCGCTGGGCTGTCCGTCCGCCCGTCAAGTGGAACTGGTACTGGCAAGCTATGTCGAATTGCAGCACCGGACGTCGGCCGCTCTGGCAAGCGGTCAACTGCCTCAGTTGAGTCTCGCTCTGGGCGATTTGGAAGACCACGCCGATCTGCCGCTGGATCCAAAGCTTTTGAAAGATTTTTCGCTGGTCAAAGTCGGCATTCGCGACATTCGCGCGACGGAGTTTGTCTGCCAGCGTCTGGCTCGATGGCAATCCCAGTCAGCATGTGCAGATCGCTTTGTCCTGGTCCATTACCCGGACGCTCGTCAAGACGCGATGGCTGATTGGAATTCGGCTTTGCAAGTCGCTGGTGTCTGCGGGATCTCCGCCATCTTGATCGACACTTTGCACAAAAACGGTCGCTCGACTTTCGCGTACTATAGTCCGGCGACATTGGCTGCGATGATCGCCGCAGCCCAGCAGCAAGGTCGCGCAGTCTTCCTCGCTGGCTCGTTGCGGCTGGCCGATATCGCTACAGCTTGGCGGACAGGAGCAAAAATAATCGGAATTCGCTCTGCAGTTTGTGCCGGAAACTCTCGCGTCCAAGCTATCGATGCTGGTAGACTACAGGCATTGGCTTCCATCTGGTCTTGAGATCATTGGTTAAAGGAAATAACTGTGTCATCCGGCAGCGAACGAGAACGACCCACTGGCATCATTGTCCAAGGGACACGCGTGGTCGGATCTGTCTACATTCCCGATGCCAACGATGAATTCATCAAGCAGTTCAATTACTGCTACGGTCCCATGCGCATGGAATGCTCGCGTTTGGAAACGGACGCGGATGTGGATCGCAAGAAGAAAGAAGAGCGATTTCGCCTGCCGACTTGGTCGCGCCAATTGTGGGACCCTCAACCAACGACCTACCATCAACAGCCATAATCGAAGTTGTCGCAGTTATTCTCGTACCAGCGTCGAGTAGAGTTCGCGGATACCGACGCTGCTGGCATTGCCCATTTCTCCTCGCTTATCCAATATATGGAATCGGCCGAACACGCGTTGCTGCGCACGTTAGGATTGTCGGTCATGAGCCATGCCACGCGGGCGGCTCACCTGCCTACCGAGTCTGTTGCCTCACAAAGCGACGGAGAACTGGAAGATCTTTCGTGGCCGAGGGTGAAAGTAGAAGTTGACTTCAGCGGAGCCGCTTATTTTGAAGATCTCTTGCAGATCGACGTTTCCATTATCAAGCTCGGCCGCTCTAGCTTGCAATACGAGTTCCGCGTCCATCGAGCGCGCGAGCAAGAAGCCAATCAAGTCATTGCGACTGGTCGATTTACGACCGTCTGCTGCAAGGTCGTACGCGGCCAACCGCTCAAGTCGGTCGAGATTCCGCTGGCCTTACGTACAAAGTTCCAGCCTTTTGTACTGATTCAAGCCTCACCTAACGCTGACGATCTACGCAACGTGCAGGCCTCTCCCAATCGTTAAATTTCAGCGAAGCAAGCATCCCGTTTCAAACTTTGACGGTTCTTCCGATTGCTCTGCTGCTGACGATTGGTATGCCTGAAAATTGCATCCAACCTCTATTTTGAACCGTCGTCTTGTTCCGATTGTCATAGTTGTGGCGATCGTGTGCTCTGAAAGCACGCCTCGTCCTTTACGCTTCGTATCAAGGATACTGCGAATCTCGATGAGCAAGTTTCGAAACAGGCGAGTTCTCCGATGGCTGATCTGTGGCAGTTGTTTGGCTGCCCCACAGGTTGTCGCTTATTCGCAACAGCCATCCGAGGACGTTGCTCATGCAATCGGTTGGCGTACGGTCCACAATCCAATGACCGTTGCGCTCCCTGAAGTCCGCTTGGTAGCTGGCGAGCAGTCTACTCCACGCTCCGCCCCACAAGCTTCTCCACCAGCCCCACAGACTGCCTGGTCGTCACACTCCAACAGCGTGCAGTTAGGCTTCCCAATCGCCGCGACTGCAGAAACATGGCAGCGGGATCCTATCCCAAGTTCGCCTTGGCAAGAAGACCGCGCGCCTCAGCCGAACGCCCAGCGGAGCGTCAATCCGCAAGTGCAAGTGCAAATGCAATCGCAATCGCAAATGCAAATGCAATCGCAGATACAACCATCCCGTCCAGCGTCTCACGCGCAGCCACAGTTCCATTCGCCAGCCACCGCTGCAAGCACTCCGCGGTTCATCGAACAGCCAACTCAGCCCAGCGCAAGCGGTAGCGTTCGTGAATCGCACCCAGCGGCTCCTTATAACGTGACACCCAGCCCGCAGTCCATTCAGCCCGGCAGTGCAACGTCGACATTCGAACTAGAGATCAACGGCCCGCTGTCCCAGCAGTCGCCTGCTTCTCCCCAGTTTCGCACAGCGTCGCTTCAACCCTGGGGCAGCGTCCCCAACTCGGGAGTTGTCGTGCAGGATTACACGCTGCCCACGATGCCGATTCACGCCAGCAACGGTACGCCAGCCCAGTTGGCTTCGCAGTCCAGCATGGTCCCAGTACAAAGTGTTGCACCGGAAGCAAACGCCCCTACCTTACCTGCTGCATCAGTTGCTTCGGTGCAACCGAGCGTAGACTTTCAGACTCAGCGCCAGCAAGCAGAACTTGAGCGTCGTGAGACGATTGCCAAGCAAGTCAGCCAACAATTGCTTAGCGCGCCAGAACGACGCACTGCACCGCCCAAGCCGATTGAGAATCCACGTGGTTGGGCGGCAGTTGAGGAAGACTTGCGGAAACATTTGCGATCCTGTGACGACTTGTTACGTCGCGGGGCGATCCAGAGCGCGCGGGAAGAAGTGCTAATGGGATTGCGTGCGCTCTACCGAGCGATCGATAGTCGAGATGGAAGCTGGTACAGCGAACCGGCGTTGACCAAAGCGATGACCGCTTTCGACGAAGAAAAAGACTTTCATCACAGCCGATCGGGATCCGTCGGCGACTCGTTGGTTGCTGGCCATCAAACGCCCGTGCTACGAAACACTTCGACCACGAACTTAGCCCCAACGGTCGCTGCTCAGCACTATCGAGCGTACGCCAAGCAGCAATTATTGATCGCTTCGCAAGGGCACCCTTGGGCGGCGGATTTATACTATGCCTTAGGGAAAACGTTCGAGTATGAGTCCGACGCCAATGTGGAACGTTCGGTTATGCTCCGCGAACAAGCCATTGCTTGTTATCAAGCGGCTTTGTCGGTGCAAAAGAATCATGGTGACGCCGCAAATCAACTTGGCTATTCCTTATTAAAAGTCGATCGAGCGCGCGAAGCAGAGATTGCGTTAACCACCGCTATCCATGTCTCACCGTCGCCGCAGGCATGGAAGAATCTGGCCGAAGTGTATCGTCGTGGAGGCGATCAGGGCCGCGCGGAGTATGCAGTGCAGCAAGCGGTTGCCTTGGAACAGAATGTTGCTCGCATGCCAAATGGCCAGCCCATTCCGGATGTGGTCGAACTGTCGCCAGAACAGTTCGCGCAACTGAGCCCCAATGTTATGCAAGGTTCCGCTCCGAATCCCAGTTGGGTTGGGCAGAACTACGCGACCGCGTCCGTCATCGGAACGCAGCCACCTGCTCACTCAAATGCAGCTTCGCCACCGAACAATGCAAGCACGAATGTTGCGGCGAAACCGAGCAAGATGGAAGCCTTCAAGAATCTGTTTCGATAGCCCCATGTGTTGATATTGGACGGACTTCAATTGACTGGAACAGCAAACCTTATCATGACACAACAGCCAGTTACCAACCGACATGTGCATTGCCCGGCCAATCGTGCTAGTTTGGTGCGACTCATAGCCAACGTGGTGTTGCAACTGGTCATAGCTAGCTGCTGGGCTTCGTGTGTTTTGGGTCAAGCGACCGTAGTTGAGAACCCTTATTTCTCTGCTCCGGTGCCCGCGGGCTATGCCCCCACCGCCCACCCTGGAGCGACCTGTGAGTCCTGCGCGGCCAGCAGCGCCGCTCCGTGCACTTCATGCAATCAATGTCCCGATCCGTATCAAGCAGCCATCTATGTTCCGCCTTATGAGCAGCCGATCCCGCTGAAGGGATGTTACTGCGACAGTTGCATTCGTGGTATCGACTGTGCTACCAGCGGTGGTCGCGAGCAACGTTGGAAGGACGCTGTGCCGATTAACTTTGAGCCGCTGCGGCATGGTGAATGGATTGGGCCCGTTCGATTGCCCGCAATGGCTCAATATCGCGTTCGCGTCGGCGATGAGTTGCAATTCGTGTTTGTCAAAACTCACTTGGATCGCAAAGAACCTTATCGGCTGATGGTGGGCGACGAGCTAGCTCTCAAATCGGTCACCGACGAAAACGTTCGGCTTGGCGACACCGTGAAAGGCACCGAAATTCAGCCTGATGGGAAACTGTACTCATACTTGATTCCACCGGTTCAGGCCGCTGGTCTGACCGTGGAAGAGTTGCGCAAAGTGCTCGAACGCGAGTATTCCAAGTACTTGAACAATCCCGCGATTGACGTGATCCCCGTTCGCACCAACACCAAGCTTGAAGATTTAAACCTAGCGGTTAGTAGCTTCCAAGCCAACGGTGGCCAGAACATCAACGCTGTGGTCAATCCGGACGGGCGCATCCAGTTGCCTTTGATCGGAAGCGTCCGTGTCATTGGCATGACGATGGAAGAGATCAAGCGTGAAGTCAACCTGCATTATTTAAATCGCGATTACTGGGGAATTGAAATTGAGCCTCGGTTGTTGCAGCAAGCTCCACACTTCGTATTCGTTACCGGAGAAGTTGGTCGGCCAGGCCGCATCGAGCTGAATGGTCCCACGACGGTCTCGCAAGCCTTAGCGATGGCTGAAGGAATTCGAGTTGGCGGCAATATGCGTCAAGTCGTTATCTTCCGCCGAGCCGAAGACTGGCGTTTGATGGCCACGATGTTGGACTTGCGAGCCGAAATGTTGGGCAAACGGCCAAATCCGGCTGACGAGATTTGGGTCCGCGACAGCGACCTGATCATCGTTCCGCCGCAGCCGATCAAGGTCTTCAACAATTGGGTAAAACTGGTCTTTACCGACGGCATCTATGGTGTCGCGCCAGCCGTCTTGTTCAGCGAAAATCGCTGAGCAAAGAGACGAAATCGCTTCTTGGGCGACAGCGATACGGGTCGACGAATCTCAAAAAGTCGGCAAAATAGGCAACCACCGGTCGTCGCGTCGAGTTCCGCTTGGCAACGGCCAGCGTTCGGTCGAATCGTATCATAAGTCAAATCGATTTGTCGGGATTCGCTGAGAAGTGTCCAAAGCACGCCGAACATCGATGTGAATCCTAGCCGGGGTTCCGCAGTCGAGTGGAGGATGGCATTTGGCCCGTCCCCTTTCCTATTGAGTGAATATCAAAGAAGTAAAGCATGAGTGGTACAGAAAAGTGCGTTATTATCGGCAGTGGACCGGCCGGTTGGTCGGCCGCTATCTACGCGGCGCGAGCGAATCTCGCTCCCGTATTGTATGAAGGCACCCACAAGCCTGAGATGATTCCGCTGGGTCAGTTGGCTTTTACAACCGAAGTGGAAAACTATGCGGGCTTCCCTGCTGGCAATATTCGCGCGTTTGTAGAAACAGCGGTCGATTCCAGCCGACATTACAACTTGCCGCCCGCCCCCAAAGGGCATGAGAAAGATGGACAACCTCACTACGCCGTGCAAGGTGTAGAACTGATGGAGCTGATGAAGCAACAAGCGTTGAACTTCGGCACGCAAGTGATTAGCGACGATATCGAAAGCGTTCAGTTTGATAGCGGCAAGGTCCACACGTTAAAGCCAGCGTCGGGAGATCCAGTAAAAGCTCATACGGTGATTATTGCGACCGGGGCTCGTGCGAATTATCTCGGCTTACCGTCGGAAGAGAAGTACAAGAACAAAGGCGTTAGTGCGTGTGCGGTTTGCGATGGCGCGCTTCCCATTTATCGCAGCAAGCCTCTGGCGGTTGTCGGCGCGGGAGATTCTGCCGTTGAAGAAGCAACTTATTTAGCGAACTTAAAAGGTGCCGCCACCATCTACATGATCGTACGACGCGATGTCATGCGAGCTTCCAAGGTGATGCAAGACCGAGCATTAAACCATCCGAACATTAAGGTCATTTGGAACACGGTTGTCGATGAAGTTTTGGGGAACGAGCAGCAAGTGACGGGCCTGCGGCTCAAGAGCACAAAGGATGAAGCGACCACCGAGTTGCAAGTGGGCGGGATGTTTGTGGCGATTGGACATACGCCGAACACTTCGTTCCTCAACGGGGCTTTGACAACCAACGAAGCGGGTTATATCCAGTGGACCAAGGCCTTCCGCACCGAGACCAGTGTTGAGGGTGTGTTTGCTGCAGGCGATGTCGCGGACGATTATTACCGACAAGCGATCACGTCGGCTGGCACGGGCTGCATGGCGGCCCTCGACGCCGAACGCTACTTAGCCGCTCGCGAAGTTCACTAAGGTAGTAGGCACACCCCGTGTGCCATAAGGAAAGTAGTAGGCACACTCCGTGTGCCGTAGCAGAATAAATACATTTGCGGACGGCACACGGAGTGTGCCTGCTACCATCGGTACACGGAGTGTGCCTACCATTTACATCTCGGATCCATCTTCCTCTCGTTAGACCAACATGCCTCGATATAACCCAGCAGAACTAGAGCCCAAATGGCAAGCTTACTGGGAACAACACCATACGTTTCGCTGCCCTGATATGCCCGAGGGCGAAAAGCTCTACGTGCTAGACATGTTCCCATACCCCAGTGGAGCTGGACTGCACGTCGGACATCCGGAAGGTTACACGGCAACAGATATCGTCTGCCGAGCTGCTCGTATGCAAGGCAAGACCGTCTTGCATCCTATGGGCTACGACGCGTTTGGTCTGCCAGCCGAAGAACATGCGATCAAAACCAATACGCCGCCACGTGTAAGCACCGAAGCGAACATCGCGAACTTTACGCGCCAATTGAAAATGCTTGGCTTCAGTTACGACTGGTCTCGCGTTTTGGCGACCACCGATCGCGAATATTTCCGATGGACACAATGGATCTTTCTGTTGATCTACGATACGTGGTTCGATCCCGACGCAAAGAAAGGCCGCCCCATTGCCGAACTCCCGATTCCGTCGGAGATTGCCGCGCAAGGTGCTGCGAGTATTCGACGCTACCAAGATAAACATCGGCTCGCTTATCAAGAAGATGCGTTAGTGAATTGGTGTCCGAAGTTGGGGACCGTACTCGCGAACGAAGAAGTGAAAGACGGTCGCAGCGAAGTGGGCAATCATCCGGTCCAACGCATCCCGCTGCGGCAATGGATGCTACGAATAACGGCTTATGCCGACCGATTGTTGGATGACTTGGACGCTTTGGATTGGCCAGAAGGTATCAAGAAACTACAGCAAGACTGGATCGGACGTAGCCGTGGCGCTGAAGTCGACTTTTATTGCGGTGATGCAGCCAATTTTGAAAACTGGAAGGCACAGCGGACTGATTTGGGCTTCCCCGAAGATGCCACCGATGATGTGCTACGCGTCTATACCACTCGTCCCGATACGCTCTTTGGTGCCACCTACATGGTTATCTCGCCAGAGCATCGTATGGTGGGCCAACTGACGACCGAACAACAATCCGCGGCCGTGCAGGCGTATGTCCAAGCGGCGTCGTTCAAGAGCGACCGAGATCGCACGGAAGGTAATCGAAAGAAGACCGGTGTCTTCACAGGCTCGTACGCGATCAACCCTGTCAACGGCAGCAAGGTACCGATCTGGATCGCCGATTACGTGCTGGCAGGGTATGGCACCGGCGCTATCATGGCCGTTCCGGCGCATGACGAGCGTGACTACGAGTTCGCGGTGACTTTTGATTTGCCGATCATTGAGGTCGTCAAACCGGCGGCGACTGAGACCTTTGAAGGCCAATGTTTCAGCGGCGAAGGGATCGCGATTGCCAGCGGCCGATTTGATGGACTAACAACGACTGAAGTCAAAAATCAAATCACACAGGATTTGCAATCGCAAGGTACCGGCAAATCTGCATCCAATACAAAACTTCGTGATTGGTTGTTCTCACGCCAGCGATTCTGGGGCGAACCGTTCCCAATTTTGCATGAGTTAGATGCTGATGGAAAACCCAATGGGCTTCGCCGTGCGGTCGATGTGAAAGATCTGCCCGTCGATCTGCCTGAGTTGGAAGACTTCAAGCCGCATGGTCGTCCCGAGCCACCATTGGCCAAGGCTACGGAGTGGCTAAATGTCGAGATCGATGGAGTTCGCTATCAACGCGAAACCAATACGATGCCGCAATGGGCCGGTTCGTGTTGGTATTACTTGCGGTACATCGATCCGAAGAACGATCAAGCGATGATCGATCCCGCCAAGGAAGCCGCTTGGATGCCGATCGACTTGTATGTGGGTGGAGCCGAACACGCTGTGCTGCACCTGCTGTATTCGCGATTCTGGCATAAAGTTCTCTACGATCGCGGAGTTGTCGGTTGCAGCGAACCGTTTCGCAAGCTGATCAACCAAGGCATGATCCTCGGCGAAGTCGAATACACGGTTTACCAAGATGCGACGGGCAAGTACTACTCGCCCAGCGAAGTCGACAAGTTAGATGACGGCACGAACATCCATGTCAAATCGAAAACGCAGGTGACGGCGGTCTCGCTTAGCGACACTCAAGTAACTAAAAAAGGCGAAGGCTTTGTCATGACTGACCACCCTGAAATCAAGGTCGACGCTCGGTCATTCAAAATGAGCAAGAGTCGCGGGAATGTGGTCAACCCAGATGAAGTCGTCAAGCAGTATGGCGCTGATTCACTGCGGTTGTATGAGATGTTCATGGGGCCTTTGGAAGCGACCAAGCCATGGAATATGAACGGCGTCAGTGGTGTCCGAGGATTCTTGGAGCGACTGTGGCGCCTGGTTGTCGACGAGCGATCGGAGGCGATGCAATTGAACCCCGCAGTGGTTGATCGTGAATGCTCGCGCGACGAGAATCGAGCCATCCACGCGGCCATTCAAGCAATCACCAACGATATCGCTGTATTGGGTTTCAATACCGCAATTGCCCGAATGATGGAGACCGTGAACTTCTTTACCAAGTGTGAAACACGTCCGCAGTCGGCGATGGAAAAGCTTGTGTTGTTGCTTTCGCCGTTTGCCCCGCACGCGGCAGAAGAGTTATGGCAAGTACTCGGTCACGACAAGACGCTTGCTTATGAACCTTGGCCTGTCTGCGATCCATCCGCACTGGTAGTCGACACGATCGAAATCCCGGTACAAGTCAACGGGAAAGTTCGCTCCAAGATCATGGTAGCTCCCGACGCGGACGCAGCGACCATGGAGGCGGCGGCCTTTGCCGATCCGAAGATCGTTGAATGCCTCGAAGGCAAATCCGTGGTGAAAAAAGTGGTCATTCCCGGCCGCATGGTCAACATCGTCATCAAATAACGAAAGCTGAATCATTGTCTTCGTCGGATAACAACCGCCACAACGATCGATTGCTGATTTTAGTGTGTTCGTACAACGAAGGCGATAACTTGCCAAACTTGTTTGAGCAGTTAAACCGTGTGGCACCCGATGCAGATCTGCTGTTGGTAGATGATGGTTCTCAAGACGACACCCATCCGTGGTTGGCTGCCAACCAACATCGATACCCAAATTTGAAAGTGATCAATCGTGGTGGCAAGCAAGGTTTGGGAACTGCAATTCGAGATGGTTTGAGCTACGCGGTTCAGCATGAGTACGCCTTGTGTTTGAATCTAGATGCTGATTTAAGCCATGACCCAAAGGCAATCCCTTCGTTGCTGCAAGCGATGACACACGACACGTCGCTTGTCATCGGTTCACGATACGTCTCTGGAGGCGGTTTGCAGAACTGCTCGTGGCGGCGTAAGTTTGTTTCAAAAGCCGTTAATTTCCTAGCCCGAAGCATCATCGGCTGGAAGATTCGCGATTGCTCGTCGGCTTATCGCTGCTATCGCGTTGGCAAATTGCGGGAGTTGGATGTGGCCACGATTGAAAACGCCAGCTATGGTTTTCTGGAAGAAATCCTGTGGCTGATTTGGCGTTCAGGCGGAAGGGTCGTTGAGGTGCCCATCGTTTATACTGAACGTGAAAAAGGCGTTTCGAAGATCAGTTTGCATGAAGCACAAAAGACATTTGGCACCTTGCTTCGATTAAATCGTTGGCGTCGCTAGGATTCGAAGCGAGCCAAAGGTTGTTTTACCACGTGAGCAGATGATGAACGCGGGGCGATGCCCGCGCGGTTAAACGAAGACGCGTACACGTGCGGCTGTCGCGTCGCAGGTTCAAGCAGCGTATCGGCGCTGACCGCTTTGCTGGGTGGAAGCAGCGGCCGGGAATTGGAAGATCTTCGGTGCGGTTTCTGTCGACTTGGAGTAAACGCCGGCTCGCAAGTTATCCAAGGCTTGGTGCATGCGAGTTCCGACGGCTTCAAAGCTAGCCCAAGTTTGCATGTGATTGCGACAGCGCTCCGATAGGACTTGATAGTGCTCAGCTTGGTTGACCGCAAAGTCATAGCTGTCGCGAATGCTATCGCGGCAAGAAGGCCACACGAGTCGGCCCCAAGAGGTGGTGTAACGGAAACGTGAATCGTGCGGCCACCACGTTGGTTCCGGGTTCGAATCGATCACCCAGCCGTACGTGTTGCTGAAATAATCGCTCATGGCCGAGTGGTTGGGTGAAACGCCCGGGCGACCTGCAGCCAAGTAGTTCATCAGCGGCAGACAATTGCCTTCGGCCCTTGTCGTTTGAAAGTAGTAGGTCGATGCCGACGCGAGTTGATGCAGGGTCGCATCTGGCAAGTAATCGACCACGAAAGCTACTTTGCAACGATGTGGAATGTCTCGCTCTTGGTAATAGCGTATAACTTGCTCGGCACCTTCACGTCGTCGAGTAATCAGCTTCAATACCAGTGTCGCATCTTCGCGATCACCGATGGCAAGCAAGAAGGAGTTGAGCAGATCGATCCAATTCTTTCGACCGTCATCTGGATTGAAGATACTGGTGTAGACCACGCCACTCAAATTTAGTTCCGGCGTGCTTGGATAGCTCAAAGTTAGCACATCCGGTGTAGTCTGGCTCACGGCGCGTTTGCGGCGTCGTTCGGTGCGGCGTTGCTTCATACGATCAGACAAGACTTGATAAGCTTCAGGGCCTAACAACGACTTGTACATCGAACGCAAACCTTGCGTGAACGCTCGTTTCGCGTTCTTAAAGCAACTCTTGCGTGTCTCTACCTCTACATTGGCATCAGCGGAAACTTGTTTTGGCCAGTAAGCGCGGCATTTGATGGTATGCTGTTGACGATAGTTCCACGCTGGCAAATCGAAATAAGCATCCGGAGTAGGGACTTGGACAATTTCGATCGGCGCGGTTACTCCGCCGCGACGAAGCGATTCCACGGTGAACTGCCCACCCACCAAGACTAAGTCCGTCTTGTTAGCCATTGCAACCCAGTTGTTGCGTGGCTCATTGTCAAACTCATGATCGGGTACGTCAGGGAACTCCCACGCTGGCACTACCACATTGGGGGCCGAATTGCATAAGTGCACGTCCTGAAATGGCAGGATGCTGACGTGGATCGGGTCTAAGCCTCGAGCCCTTGCGTCAGCGGCAGCTTTTTCCAGGTTGAACTTAGGATTGGGAACCGGAATCACTTCACCCCGCTGGCTTAGAATACTCTCGTATAGCTTCGCGACGAAATCGTACGAGTAACCGGGTGTCCCCAGATTTTTCCCACTGGTCGATCCTGTCATATAACAGGTCAACAAAATGGCTTCTCTCTTCTGACCGGCTAACGTTGAGGTCGCTTGTATCATAGGATTCCGTTAGTTATTCAATAAGTGATTCGAGAGGGGATGGGATGTTGTGCTCTATATCAAGCAGCGGGTTTACGGGCGATGATGTATTGGCTTTTGGGCAACATGCGGTCCAATGTGGATTTGACGTGCAGGCCATTGGGACAGTCGAGCAGTGCATTCCAAGTTTCACGCCAGTTGACCAAAACGGGACTTTCCGGAGCGCCTAAATCGTGATCGGCGACCCAAAACAAAGACCAATAGATACTTGCGAAGAAACTTCGAAAGCAGTGACATTCAATCTGCAGGCCAGCGTCGGTGACTGCCTTTGCAAACTCGTCGCGCTCAAAGATTCGTAAATGATTGGGGCGTTGCCAATAGATATCAGGTGCCAAGTCTTGTTGAATCGCTTCGCTGGCTGGGTCTGGCACGGTTAGTAGCAATAAGGCATTCGGGCTGGCGATTCGCGCAAGCTCTGCAAGAAACTGGCCGGGTTGTTCGACATGCTCCATAACCTCCATACAGACGACGCGAGTACACTGCCCATCGGCGATCGGCAATGGATTGGAGTCGCTCACGTGGCCTTGCACCGCACGCGCTGAAGTCCGTTGAACACGCCGGACGGTATTGTTGACGCTGTCGGAATTGATATCCGTGACGATGACTTTGGCGCCCATCTTGCCAGCGAACCGAGCCGTTGATCCTTCGCCGCAGCCGATATCGGCATAGGAGTCAGATGCGGAGATAGCAAACCCAGGCGCAAGCTCGCCGGTCTGTGAATTGAACCAACCAGAGAGCTGATCATCGCGCAGCTCAAGCTGGCCAGGAGCCGTGGGCTTCTTGCGTCTTAGCTTTCGGAGAATTGTCGTTGATAAGATGCTCATAAGTGTCCTGGTTCGGCGATCTTGCTGAACGACTTCTTCCAACGCAGCTTAGAACTGCTTACCTGGCGAGGATGCTAGGCCACGAGGAAGGATGGTGTCAATAAGAGTCGTTGATGTTTGTGTTTCTCACTTCCATTAGGCGGCCAACCGCTTTGGCTTTTGCTGCATTGGTTCAGCGTGCCCCCAGAAGTCTGGGGCCTTTCCACAATGCTTCAGGAACTGCAGCGAGTCGGGCAGCACGACTTGATTGAAAATCTCCGTCGCTCGTTCATCCCAAACAACGGGCAGTGTAAATGGCTTGCGCAATCGCAAAGCACTGATGATTCTTTCTTGTCGTCGCTCGCTCAACTGTAGCCAAAATCGTCTAGTCCATGCGTTGGTGTGTAACCAACGCAGTGTATTGGAGTCTTGCGTTTTCAGCTCCTGAGAATTTAACTTGATGGCAGCAATCTCCGATGCAGGCGCAGTGGACACTTCTAAGAACTCAAAGCATCTCACCAGTTCTGCACGTGGGTCGCGCTGCAAATCCTCCAGAAACACAAAGTGCAAACGCGAGTCGTCCACATGCTGCCGGTACACTTGCAAGATCTTCCAATAGCAAGAGTCATCCACAACACAGGGCAACTGCTCGAGCGCCTTGCCAAATTGTTTTGCCGCTATAACGCCAAACTTCAATCCATTGGCATGCAACTCTCGAAACACCGAACGCAAGCGTTCCGCGGGATCGCGTGCCAAGAAGATAAATTTCGCTGTCGGACAATGATGCAAAATCCGCAGACAAGATTGCTCGGCAAATTCCGCTGACGAGTAAGTCGTGCTGGCATCGGCCAGATATCGTTGGCCTTGCGCATCAGGAAAACGATCGCAGTACCATGTGAGCCCACGATCATAATACTGAGCAAAGTAGCCAGGCTCTTTGTCCGGTGTAAAGTAAATATCAGGATGCTGGTCCAGCATGGCGTACATGGAAGTTGTACCGCACTTGCTGAAACCAGGTATAAAGAGATTTACTTGCAGGGACACGCTGTCGTTCCAACGATGATTGTTCCAATGAAGAGTTAGAGCCTATCTCAAAACTTTTACGGTGTGCGGACGTCTCGTCCGCACACTGGTTTTGGGATAGGTTCTTACGGTTTGCGAGCGAGAACCACTTGGCTCTTAGGCATCATACGATCTAAAGTTTCTGCAACTTTGTCACCGTTGGGGCAATCCAAAAGCGCATCCCAAGTCTTCTTCCAGTTCCAAATCACTGGCACATCCACCGGCGCGCCGAAGTCTTGACCAGCTACCCAAAACATAGCCCAATACATGGTCCAGAAGAAACTGCGAGTCGACTGTCGTTCGACAACCAATCCACTGCCTCGAACCAAATCGGCAAACGCCTCAGTTTCAAAAACTCGCAGATGGTTTGGCTTCTTCCAATAGAAATCAGGAGCTAGCGACTTCTGAACTGTCTCGCTGGCTGGATGAGGGACCGTCAATAGCAAGTAAGCTCCAGGCTGAGCAATACGAGCGAGTTCGGACATGAATTGTTGTGGGTCATCAACATGCTCCAAGACTTCCATGCACAGGACGCGTGTGGCGGTGCAGTCCTTGACTGGAATGGGATTGGAGTCACTGCAATGCATCTCTACGCTTTTTGCTTTCGAGCGAGCGAGGGCCGCACGTGTTTGTTCGACGCAAGCGGGATCGATATCTGTCGCGATGATCGATGCGCCGAATGACGCAGCAAAGCCGCTCATGCTGCCGGTCCCGCAACCGACATCGACAAAGACATCGTCCGCACCGATGGCGAAGCCAGGAGCTAATTCACCGGTCTCTCGGTTGAACCAACCTGCACGTCGATCATCTCGAAGCGCTACATTTTGAACATTCTTCTCGGCATCGTTACGTCCCGTAACTCTTCTCAACATCGGCGATCGAAGTAAGCTCATCGGTATTCCTTTACGCTGCTAAATACTTCCTGCAATTGGTTCAGACCCACGTCTTGCGAACAACTGAAGATCGACCATAGAGGAATCTTGTTCGCAAAGTCAATAAAGATTGGGCCTCCTAAGGGATAAAAAGCGATGTCGTCTTCCGTTGGCTTGCGGCTGATTTTGAATGTCCGGCCAACAGCCCGTTATAGCCAATGAACTAATCTTGACTTTAGATCGCCCTAGGGACTAATTTCAGCCCCAACTGCGGCCACCGTTTTTGCTGCCGCATAGGGCACTCGCAGTAGTATCACGTTCTGGCGCAAAAGTATTGGCAATGCAAACTCACAGCACACCCCCAAAGAATCGGATTGAGAAGGCAAGCAACCCGCGCAAGAAGGCGTTCTTGGTAACCTCATTCATGACCGGGTCGACCAACGGCAAGAACCTGGGCACGCCAGGATACTCGTACGATTTTCTGGCAAGACTCTTTCGACCGATGATCGAGCGGCAAGGCGAATTCGTCTCCGTGCCGGCCGCCAGCGATCAACTGGAAGCGGCCGCGCAGCAAGCCCGCGATCGTGGCCTGGATCCCATACACCTCAGCTTTCTTCCGTTCCAGCATGTCCAATTCTGCAAATCAACTCCGAACCTGGTAATGCCCGCGTGGGAATTTCCCGACGTACCCGATCACGCTTTTGATGATTTGCCACAGAACAATTGGGTAAACGTCGCCCGCCATTGCGACATGATTTTGGTTGCAGCCGATTTTACTCGCGATGCCTTGCAGCGAAGCAACATCGAAGTCCCCATCTGCAACGTGCATACCCCTGCGGCTCCCGAATATTTTGAACTGCAGCCTTGGCATCCTGATCAGGAAACCGTAATCCCCTGCCGCGCCTATTGGCCTGCGAACCACGATTCGAAACGCTTTGTAGGCTATGAATCGCGACGTTCTTGCCTGCACGATGCCAAGAATTATTTCGTTGACGCTGTCAAGTACCTTGGAATGTTCGCTTTCGGACCCAATGAATTTCGACGCTGGTTCGACAAGATGAAAGATCGAATGGCGCATCAACGCAAGAAGTCGTCGCTGCGAAAGAAATCGAACAGCATGAAGCTGAATTTCCCTTCTACACCAGAACTGAGACTATCGGGTATTGTTTACACTAGCATCTTTAATCCCGAAGATGGACGAAAAAACTGGGAAGATCTTTTAAGCGGTTTTCTGCATGCCGTCGGCCATCGAGAAGATGCGACGTTGGTAGTGAAGCTAGTCACTCGCAACAAAGATGCAGCAGTGAAGTTAATCCGCTTTTATCAAGAACGCGAGTTTCCGCATCAATGCAAGATCGCCTTCATCGTGGATTATCTCTCCGATGAATCGATGCTGAAACTCTGCCAAGCTACGACCTATTACCTGCAGACAACCAAAGCCGAAGGGATCTGTCTGCCGTTGGTCAATCATTTGGCGGCTAGCCGACCTGCGATCTCACCATGCCATTCGGCCATGACCGACTATTTTGACGACAAGGTTGGCTGGGTAGTCGATTCTTCACCGGAACCAGCCGCTTGGCCTCAAGATTCGCGTTGGCGGATGCGGACGTCTTGGGCTCGCATCCACTGGCCATCCTGTTTCGACGGCTTGCAAGAAAGCTATGACATGGTCCGCCATCGCTATGACGAGTACTTGCAACTTGCGCAACGTTGTCGCAATCGTATGTGGAACTGGGGAGGGCAAGAAGCCGTCCAGCAAGCCTTTGCCAATGCGATTGCTCAACTGGATGGTGAAGTCCAGGTCCATGACGATGCGGAGCCCGTGATCTACAAGCTACAAGACCACATCACCTACCGTTCACATCGCAAAGCCGGCTAAAGCTTGACCGGAAACGGCATTGGTCGGCCATCAAGGGCGGCTAGCAAGTTATCCGCCGCACGGACTGCCATCGCATCTCGAGTGACCGTGGTCGCCGATCCTATGTGGGGCAAAATGTAGCAATTCGAAAGCTCGCGCAGCCGACTATCCGAGGGCAGCGGTTCTGGTTCGGTCACATCCAATCCTGCCGCAAAGATCTGCTTGGCCAACAACGCTTCGTACAACGCCTCTTGATCAATCACCGCACCGCGTGCCGTGTTAATCAAGATCGCCGTGCTCTTCATTTTCCCGAGCGTTTCTGCATTGATTAAATTCTTAGTGTCCGCGTTCAAGTCGACATGCAAACTGATGACATCGCTTTGCGAAAGCAGTTCTTCGAAACTGACGCGTTGTGCACTCAAACGCTGATCAACCTCCGGCTTGGGGCTGCGCGACGTATAAATGACCTTCATATCCCAACCAAAGTGGCAACGCTTCGCAACCGCTTCGCCGATGCGTCCCATGCCTACAATCCCCAGCGTGCGACCAACAAAATCCATCCCCAGCAGTCCGACCGGGTCCCATGTTCGCCAGCCCAACTCACGCACCATGCGCGTCGCTTCCCCGAAATGACGTCCCGCGGCCAGCATCAACCCCAATGCAATATCCGCAGTGGCGTCGGTCAACACATCAGGTGTATTGCCAACGGCAATGGAGCGTGTTTTGGCAGCAGCCAAGTCGATGTTGTTGTAGCCGACCGCATAGTTTGCGATGGCTTTAAGCTGAGGCCCCGCAGCATCCATGTATTGAGCATCGACTCGGTCGCCTAACATCGAAAGAACTCCGTCAGCGCCTTCGACGAATCGCAACAAATCTGAACGATCTAAGGGTTCTGAGCTGTCGTGAACTCGTACGGAATGGGCGGCTTGCAGTTTTTGGATCCCCACTGCCGGGATTCGTCGGGTGACTACGATGTTGGCCATATGAAATTATTCTAGATGTGAAACATATTTGCTTCGGACAGTTGTTCAATTAAATCTTCCAAGCGTACGCCTTCGAGATAACGCTGGGTACATTGTTGCGCATCGCTCCAAAGGCCCCAACTGATGCGAGCAACCTCGGATTGCGAACTGGCAGGTAAGGCCTCACTACCACTTGCCCAAACTGCCGCAATGTCAGCCATGGTAATCTGGTCTGGCGAGCGACTCAAACGATATCCCCCAGTCGCTCCGCGCGTACTTTGAACCAACCCGTGAGAACGTAGCTGATGTAGTATCTGCGTTAGGAAAGGGAGCGGGATACCGTGACGATCGGCAATGTCACGCACGCAAGTCAACTCACCGCGACGATACTGCGACGCCAACTCGACCATGGCGATCGTCGCGTAGTGCAATCGTGCTGATAAAGGTCCGTTACAATTCATACTGCAGTGGCTGTTATTAGATGCGTCAAAGTCTTCGTTGCCCGGGGCAAGTTGTGGAGCGAGTTGGTAGCAATATCGCTGGCGAACGCACAGCGTTGCAAGTTTCGGTTTAATCTTTGCTGTGCAAGCCGCACTCGGTTTTCGCCGAACCGCTCCATCGACCAGCGCGTTCATCTTCCCCAACTCCAACCGCACGCGTGCACGGCCAGCAACCGATACTGGGATAACCTTTATCGTGCAGCGGGTTGTATGGAACGTCGTTCTTTAACAGGAAATTCCAAACGTCCTGCTTGGTCCAATTTGCCAGCGGACTGATCTTCACCAACTGAAACTTGCTGTCCCACTGGACGATATCCGCTTTGGCGCGATCGTCGCTTTGGCCGCGCCGGATGGCACTAGCCCAAGCATACAAGCCCTTGGCTGCATCACGCAAAACAGCTAGCTTGCGATCGCCGCAGCAACGGTTGGTATCGTGCGTATAAACTGGCCCGCCATGCAAAGCTTCATACTCTGGCACACTCAATTTCGCTCGTCGCAATTCGACCTGGATACCGTACTTGTCGCGGACCTTGTCAACTAGATCCAACGTGTCCTGAAACTGGTAACCGGTATCTAAATTGAAGATCGGCGTCTGCGGCGCTTGTTCCGCAAGCATCGCAATGATGCACATGCCTTCGGGACCAAACGCCGTGGCCATGGAAAAACGCGGCGCGAAACGATCGACCGCATACTGCAAAATCGCCTGCGGCGTCGCGGTTTCCAGCCGCTTACTAGCGTCCGCCAGTTCTGCAAGCAGTTCTTGGTCGCAAACCAACGGCGGATCGGCCGCGAGCGCTCCGGCGGCGTCAGGGTTCGAGAGGGGCAATCGCACTCCCGCTAAATCATTGAAAGCGGTCGGACTGGTTTTGAGCATCGTCATGTTGAATACTTTTCAAAGCGTCTCACGCGGCGAAACCGTCAAATTCTGTCTATATGATCGGCATTTAACTGGCCGCGGATGACATATACTACAAATCCGATCGAAATTGTCAAGTATGAATGGGAGCGGAAGGGGAGTGCGAGTGAAGCGGTTGGGGGGCGGCGGCACTTCGGGCTGTGTGGAAACTGGGCTAGCTTGTACAATGTGGCCAACGCCTTGGGATAGGTTTTGACAGCAAACTAGGAATAAAGCAGCAATCGATGGTTCAACGACTAGTGCCGGAGGATTTGAATTCGATAGATCAGCTTCCGAGCATTGAATCGCTGCTTCCCAACTACAAGATACCTCACGGGCGGTTTGACTCGTTTTCCATCGACGACCCCGCCGTGATTTTGGCGTGGCTCAAGCTGCTGACGCGGGAAGACGCTTATCAGCAACTGAAGTCCGATCCGACGCAGATCAGTTGTATTGGCCAGCATATCACTGAGCGATGGCGATCGGTGAAGCTTTGGTTGCAGGAGCATTCGGCATCGTTGACATCGCACACCGACGCGGCGGGCAAGTCTGCTTGGGAGCTTGATCCGATTCCGTTGATGATGCTTGAAAAGCAGTGGGTGCCTTTGGCGGCCGCGATTTCGCAGCGGGCTCGGTTGATCGATGCGATCACTCGCGATCTGTATGGCCCTCAGCGATTGTTGGCCGATGGCACGATTCCGATTGAATTGGTTTATGGATCGACTTCGTTTTTGCCTTCGATGCAAGCGTCGATCCGAGCGGGTGAGCCGTCGATCTATTTGTATGCTGCGCAGTTGTATCAGGATTCTACCGGTCGCTGGCTGGCGCTGGCGGATCGAACGCAGGGTCCCAGCGGATGCGGCCATGCTTTGGAGAATCGCATCGCGTTGTCGCGAGTGCTGGCCGAAGAGTTTCAAAGCTTTTATGTGCAGCGTTCGGCTTCTTTTTTTGCGACGCTGCGCGACACCATTTCCGCTTATGCCAATATGCGTCAGCCGGATGCCAGAACTGTACTCTTGAGCCCTGGGGTACGCAGTCGAACTTATTTTGAAGATGCGTATTTGGCACGTTACTTGGGGTATACGTTAACGCAAGCAGAAGACTTGACGGTGCGAGCTGGCCAAGTCTTTCAAAAGACGCTAAGCGGTCTGATACGTGTGCAATCGATATTGCGACGAGTCCAAGATGACCAATGCGACCCGTTAGACTTGCCCTCGAATGTTGGCGTGCCTGGTTTGTGCCAATCGGTCCGTGATGGCAGCGTCGCGGTCATTAATCCGATTGGCTGCGGATGGGCTGAGATGCCGGCCGTTGCGGCGATGCTGGCCAAATGGTGCCCGCGGATATTGGGCGAAGAGTTAATGCTGCCCACCGCGCCGATTCACTGGTGTGGTGATGCGGAATCGCAAGCTTTTGTTATTGAGCACATCGATCGTTTGGAGATCCGTGACGCGTTGAAGCGACATGATCAAGCCAAAATCCACAAGGCTGGTCGATCTCCGGATGAGAACGCTCGATTGATCTCGGAGATCAAATCCACGGGCTGGAAGTTCGTGGGGGTCGAGCCGATTAAGCATTCGACGGCAGCGGTTTGGAACAACGATCAAATCGAGCCTTGGCCGATGGTCATGCGTGTCTTTGCAACGCTCAATGAAGACCGCTATTCCGTGCTACCCGGTGGGGTGGCTCGCCTAGCCCCCAAAGATAGCCAGCTCAATGAATCTCTTGCTTGTGGAGTCATGAGCAAAGATGTCTGGATTGTGGGCACCAAACCACCGAATCCGTTGACGTTGCGAAAGCCTTTGCAACGGTCGGTTGAGCTTCGTCGCAGCAGCTTCGATTTGGCCAGTCGCGTGGCGGAATCATTGTATTGGCTAGGTCGATCGACGCAGCGAGCGGAATCGATGATCCGCCATGCAAGGACGGTTGCCAGTCGATTGATCGAAGATACCGATCTGCATTTAGCGCAATCTTATGCGGTGATTTTTGATAACTTGGATCGTGACGAAGACAAGACGTGGGACGAACCTCTGACTAGTTCCAACAAGATATTGAAGTCGGTGCGTTCGCGTTTGATCAAGACGTTATTTGATCCGACCGATTCGTACTCATTGCGCAGCGTGTTGCGTTCGATTGATGGGAACATGACAATGGTTCGCGACCGTCTGAGCTTGGATGGTGGTCAGTTGTTATCCGAGTTAACCAGTTTCCGGACCAACAGTCGCGTACGTGGTCCCGATGATTTGGGCGATACGTTATACGAGCTCAGTTCGATGCTGCGATTGCTGTCCGCTTTTTCGGGGATGGTGGCGGAAAACATGACACGCGGCCCCGGTTGGCTGTTTCTGGATCTGGGGATTCGCATCGAACGCATCTTGCAGCAAGTCCACCTGCTGCGATCGTTGCTTTATCATGACTATGCGTGGATGACACCGATTCTCGAAGCGTTGCTGGAGATTATGGACAGCGTGATGACCTATCGGTTCCGCTATTTGATGCAAGTGGAAATCGACCCTACCGTCGACTTGTTAGTGGTGGACGAATCCAATCCACGAGCCATTGCATTCCAGCTTTCGCGAATTGACGAACTGTTATCTGCATTACAACAAATCGACAAAATTGGCTTAAGCGAACAACGCAATGCCTTGAATGAGAGCCGAGCGGCCATCCGCTTGATCGACGCCGATGCGCTCTGTGCTCTCAGCCATGACGCCAGCGAACTGATGTTGCCGATGGTACAACCAATGAAGGCTGCTATTCCGCCTGTAGCTGCCGGTGGTGCTTCTAAACTGCGAACGATTCATCAGTTGTTTCCTGAACTATTGGCATCCAATGACAAGCGACATGCGTTATGCTTAGTAACCGACCGGATTGAATATTCGGTCAATGAGTTGCATAAATACTTGTCGGACCGCTTCTTTGTACATACCGCGAATGTACAAAGATTAGGTCAATAAGTATTCGAACTGAGGAAACCACGAAGGTACACGATCTAGGAAGTGTGGGTGTTGCGATGCTCTATCGCGTCTGGCACAAAACAACTTATCGATACGGTTCAACCGTCGCATTGTCGCATAACCAGATTCGCGTGCATCCGCGGAGTATGGAGCATCAAAGCGTTCTATCAAGCGAGATCCACGTCGACCCGGAACCCGCCACACGGCGTATGTGGGCCGACGCATTTGGAAACACCGCGGAATTTTTTTCGGTCGAACAGACGCACGACACCATGAGTGTCACCGCGACCAGTGTCATCGATCGTTCGTATCCCAAACTGGCCAGCTCCAACCCACGGTGGCGAGAATTAGTAGAATTGCGTCAAGAATCCAAGCATAGTTGGGATCGTTTGGCGTCACAGTTTATTTTTGATTCTCAATACGCTTATGGATTTGATGAACTGCATGCTTACGCGGCTCAGTCATTTGACAAGTATGAATTTTTAGGCGACGCGGTCAGTGATTTGATGCATCGCATTCATACCGAATTTAAATACTTGGCCGCTTCGACGACGATCGATACCACTTTGCAAGAATTGCTGAAGCAGCGCACTGGCGTGTGCCAGGATTTCGCTCATTTGATGATTGCGTGTTTGCGAAGTTTCCAGATTCCAGCGCGCTACGTCAGTGGCTATATCTTGACCCATCCACCACCGGGGCAAACCAAGATGGTGGGTGCCGATGCGAGCCATGCGTGGGTAAGCGTCTACTTTGGAAATGGCGAATGGGTAGACTATGATCCTACGAATGACTTAATTGTGGCTGATGAACACATCACATTAGCTTGGGGACGCGACTTTGCTGACGTCTCCCCAGTGCAAGGGATCTTTGTCGGCGGCGGTATTACTAAATTAAGCGTCAATGTCGATGTCTCTCGCGTAGGGCATTAACAACCGACCGCTTGATGCTCCTTCCACTTTCAGAATCTAGATAGAAATCAGTTTATGGGTTTGGGCTCTGACCTCAAAGTGCTTTACCATTTGGCTTTGAAGCCGATACGCGGTGCCGATCACGCACAGCGGATGGAAAATTTTTATGCTGGCCAAGCGGATGCGTATGACGACTTTCGCAAACGTTTGCTCAAAGGCCGCGAACTGGTCTATGAAACGCTAGGGCAACAAGCCGATGCAGGCGTGTGGGTCGATATGGGCGGAGGCACAGGCTCGAATTTAGAATTTATCGGCCCCAGCATCCGGAATCTGTCGAAAGTCTATGTCGTGGATTTGGCCAGTTCGCTGCTCAAGGTCGTCAATCAACGCGCTGAATCCAAAGGCTGGACCAATGTGCAAGCGGTAGTCGGAGATGCGACGATATGGGATGTCCCCGAAGGATCGGCGGACGTCGTTACCTTTTCCTATTCGCTCACCATGATTCCCGATTGGTTCGCCGCCATTGAAAATGCCAAACGCATCTTGAAGCCAGGAGGTAAGATCGGTGTGATCGATTTTTATGTTTCTCGCAAGCACCCCGATTCGATCTTGAAGAAGCATCGCTGGTCAACCAGATCTTTTTGGCCCGTTTGGTTTGCGAATGACAACGTCTTTCCGTCTCCAGACCATTTACCATTCCTGAGACATCACTTTGACACGACGTTACTCAATGAAGCAACTAACCGCATGCCCTACATGCCGTTTACCACGGTACCCTACTATCAATTCATTGGCACAAAAAGGTAAGCGATGAAGATTTACACCCATCAGATCGCATGTTTGGTCATGCTGTGCGTTTGCATCGCCAAATCAAATGAGTCGTATGCAGAGACGCCCAATGTGGTGTTGATCTTGAGCGACGACCAAGCTTGGACGGACTATGGGTTTATGGAGCATCCGCATATCCAGACGCCGAACTTGGATCGGTTAGCGGCAGAGTCTTTAACTTTTACGAGAGGCTATGTGCCCGCTAGCCTTTGTCGCCCGAGCTTGGCAACGATTATCTCAGGGCTTTATCCCCATCAGCATGGTATTGTGGGCAACGATCCACCAGCGCCAAAGTCAGCTCGCAATGCAAGAAATGCGATCCTGCAAACACATCCTGATTACTTGCCCGTTCGTGACCAATATATCAACGACATGCGTGAATGCCCCACGATCTGTAAACGTTTGACCGAGATTGGATACGAATGTTTGCAGACAGGGAAATGGTGGGAGGGGCACTGGAGTACCGGCGGTTTTACGCATGGCATGACTCATGGCGATCCTCTGCGAGGCGGGAGGCACGGCGATGACGGTTTAAAGATTGGTCGCGAAGGCATTAAACCAATTGAAGACTTTCTGGATACTCACCGGCAGCCATCCAAACCGTTCTTGATTTGGTACGCGCCCATGTTGCCGCACACACCCCATAATCCCCCACCACGTTTGCTGGACAAGTACTTGCCGCTAGCACCGTCGGAACCGATCGCCAAGTATTGGGCGATGTGTGAATGGTTCGATGAAAGCGTGGGCGACGTGCTGAAGGCGTTGGACCAGCGGCAGCTATCACAAAACACGATCGTCATCTATGTCACCGACAATGGCTGGATCAATCTGCCGGACCAGTCCGCCTATGCCGCTCGCAGCAAACGTAGCCAATACGATGGTGGTCTGAGAACTCCCATCATGGTTCGCTGGCCAGGACACGTGCAGCCTAACGTTGATCGCCACTCGCTCGCTAGCAGTATTGATTTGGTGCCGACCATCATGGCCGCTTGTGGACTGGCAGTTGACCCACGTTTGCCTGGAATCAATTTGTTGGAAACTTCTGCGGTCGCTGAACGCAAAAGTATCTTTGGAGCCATCTTTGAACATGACATCGAGTCGATGGATGATCCAGCAGCTAGTTTGATGTGGCGATGGGTGATCCAAGGTCCCATGAAGCTCATCCTGCCTCACTCCCGTCTGGCATCATCGCCAGCAGAGATGTTTGATTTGGACTCAGACCCTTTGGAACAGCATGATCTGTTCCAACAAAAGCCAGAGGTAGCATCCAGCCTTCATGCAGAACTTGATCGCTGGTGGACTCCAAGTGGAGCAAAATAGACGCGTTTAGATCTTGATTACCTTAGTTCCTGCAACTTCATCGTGCAGGCATTTGCGATTTTCGCGGAAGATCGCCAATCCTATGTGTGAAGTTGGAGTGAAAAACTGAAGGTGACTAGGAACTTAATTTTTGAATCGACGCGAAGTGACTGACCAAATGCGGTCATGCCTCAAGGCTAAAAAATGAAAGCTCTATACGGCACGCTCTGTGTTGGCTCGCCTTCCAGGTCCGGTGAATACGATCTTGATGGGCGCTGTGAGATTATAATGCGCTGGCCCCAGTATTACCGCCACCGTTGCGTTCACTATAGGCAAGATGGTGGAGGAATTAAAATCCCAGTTATCGTTTCCGGCCCCTATTTCCGCTTCGATCCGGCGTCGATTTGGCGAACTGATGTAACGTGTCGAGCCCATCAACGCCAAACTTACAGTGCCGTGGATGTAAGCCGCATCGCCAGCATTGATGTTGCCAGCGCTAACACCATATCGCCCCAAACCGTACAGGTTGCTGTTAATCCAACGGTCAGAGTTTCGAGCGTAGCCGCGCCTCACCAGATCATCAAAGCTGTATGTTCCAGTCGGTAAGGCGGGCCGCGCTGAAAGAAACTTCTGAACTATTGGAAAACTGCTGAGTTGGACGTCGCGACCGTAACCGAACGTCATGACCTGCAATTGAGGCATCTCAATGACGAGCTTGCCAAAGTCAGGCACGTGATCGTGAAGGTAGCCCGATTCGTACGGACTGAAAGGTTGGCCGTACTCTGCGAAATTGTTGATCTCTGCATAGTTCAGGTCGGAGTAGCTGGTGCAAGTCCAAACTTTACGACGGGCATCAAATGACCAAGCCATTTTGTCAATTTCTTTTGAAGGTTGATCGCTGCAACTCAGAACTTTGCCCCAGCGTTAGCAGTCATCGGTGGCTGTTGGAAATCGTTGCTAAAAAAAGTCAGATTTTGTCAAATATTACGTTTCGCTAGGTTTTTTCAGGCGTTTAAACAGAATCACGCTTGGTCTACAATGCTCGGCTTTCAGATCGGCTGCCCAGTTGGATATTCGACCGGACAGCCGCTTTCCCCTTGTGCTTTGCTGGAACGCCTTGCCGCTATGCTCGTATCAATCAATTGGCTGCGTGATTACGTGAACATCGATATCCCCGTAGATGAACTGGCACAGCGGTTTGCCATGTCGGGATTGAATCACGAATCAACCACGGAATTAGCAGACGACGTGGTCTTGGACTTGGAAGTCACCAGCAACCGCGGCGATCTGCTTGGGCACATTGGGATCGCGCGGGAAGCGGCCGTCTTACAGCAAACCGTGCTCAAACTACCTTCGCTGCAGTCGCCGGTCCGCGAGCACCCTTGGTCATCGGCGTCAGCGTCGCTGAGTGTCTTGAACCAAATGCCAGAATCTTGCACGCGATACACAGCCCGCGTAATCCGAAATGTCAAAGTAGGCCCGTCGCCCAAGTGGCTGGTCGATCGACTGCAAGCAATCAACATTGCGTCGGTTAACAATGTCGTTGATGCAACCAACTACGTCATGATGGAGTGCGGTCAGCCTCTGCACGCATTTGACTGTGCCAAGATACGTGGACGCGAAATTATCGTGCGAGCTGGCAACAAAGGGGAAAAGTTTACGGCGATCGACCATCGCCAGTACGAGTTGACCCCTGACACAATCACGATTGCGGACGCGGAGGGCCCGATTGCCATCGCTGGCGTGATGGGCGGTGCAGATTCCGAGATCACAGAGCAAACGACCGATGTTGTTATTGAGTCAGCGATATTTGCCCCACTGGCAGTCCGTCGCGCCGCTCGCCGCCTGAGATTGCACTCACCATCTTCGTATCGATTTGAACGACGAGTCGACCCTCTGGGAATCGACTGGGCAAGTCTACGCTGCTGCTTATTGATCCTTGAAATGGCCGGCGGTTCCTTGGAAGAGATCGCTTTGGAGACCAACCCCAGCAAGCACATAGCCGATCGCGTCACGCTGCGTGAAAGCCAAGTTCGCCGCGTCCTGGGCATTGAGGTTCCCTGGAACCAAACCGTTCGCATCCTTCAATCGCTAGGTTGCTCAGCCACACCAAAATCAACAACGCCCGATCAGCAGTCTGCGGAGTTTACCATCCCCAGCTTTCGCGGTGACTTGCCTCGCGAAGTAGATCTGATCGAAGAGATTGCACGGATCTGGGGCTACGACAAACTCAGCGAGTCGACCGTTGTACCCACGGTTCGATCTGCCAAACGAGATAAGGATGTCTTGTTGGACCGCTTGCGAGCAGTAATGGTGAGCAGTGGGTATTGCGAGGTTTTAACTCCCTCATGTGTGCGAGATAACTTGTCGCAGTTGATGGAAGTTTGGGAGGGGGGGCAACCACTGAAGACCATTATGCCGATGCTGGAAGGAGCTTCTTTGTTGCGACGCAGTCTGGTCCCATCGCTGCTAGCTGCCCGGGTTGGGAATCAAAGTGCTCACAATCTCGAAGCTAGCCTGTTTGAGACCGCATCGATTTATTTGACGGATGCGAAAGGTGAAAGTGTTCGCGAAAAGTATACGTTGGGCCTAGTGACCGGGCAGGACTACCGCAATGCCAAAGGCACCATCGAAGAGATCGTTGTGCGTTGCGATTCGGATATCAATTTGGTTTGGGAGCATTGGAGTAACGAAGCGATCGAACCAGGCACTGGTTTGCAATTGCTGATTGAAGGGCAATTGATTGGCTGGCTGGGGATCGTCGCCAGCAGTGTCAAAACCAAGCTCAAATTAGCCGGCACCATTGTCGCCGCGGAGCTCGATTTGGACAGTTTGTTGTCGAAGCTCAAGATCTTGCCGCAACTAACACCCATCAATCCGCATCCACTGGTCGAACGCGACTTGAACTTTGTGCTACCCGAAGAAGTCCGCTGGAACGAATTGACAGCTGTGATCGCGGCTGTCAACGAGCCATTGTTGCGAAACGTTATTTACAAAGAAACGTACCGCGATGCGAAGCGGGATGGTGAAGGCAAGAAACGCGTCTTGATTGGGCTGGCTTTGCAGAGCGACACTCAAACATTGACAACCGATATGGCAGACGTCGCGGTCGGCAAGATCGTCACTGCGATTGAATCTTCTTCCGGCGGCAAGCTTCTAGGAGTTGGTGCGTGAGCACTTCACAAGTCGTACAGCTTGCTCAAGACCTCATCCGCTTCAATTCCGTATCGCGGTTCAGCAATGCGGAAATCAGTGACTTTGTCGCCTCGCATTTGAAGCGACTGGGCTTTGAATTGGAACGCGTGGAGTATCTGGATGCAAAACAAGTTCGCAAAGTAAACTTAATCGCCAAAAGAGGAGCGGGCTCTGGCGGGATCATGTATTCCGCTCATACCGATGTGGTGCCTGTCGAGGATTGGAAGCCGACGCCAGAAGCGGCCTTTGAGCCAAAGATCGTAGATGATCGATTGTATGGTCGCGGTGCCTGCGATATGAAGGGCTCGTTGGCCGCCGCTTTGACAGCGGCAGAACAAATCGATGCACTCAAGCAAATCAGCCCGCTTTACTTCTGCATTTCTGCGGACGAAGAACTGAGCATGGTGGGAGCTCGGCAGATTGCCAAACACTCGCAAATGTTTCGCGAAATGGTCGCTGGAGGTACGGTCGCGATTGTTGGCGAACCAACAGAACTGGATGTCTATTATGCACACAAAGGCACATTGCTGCTCACGCTGAAATCGCATGGGATCAGCGCTCACACCAGTTCTCGCGCGGGCATCAATGCGAACCATCGGCTGTTTGCAGCATTACCAGAATTAGAACACTTGCGGTCGCAGACCGAATCCGAACCGCAGTGGCTCAATACCATGTTTGATCCGCCGACGCTAAGCTGGAACTGGATCATTCGTAATGAACCGTTCGCCACGAATATCACACCCAGCCTATCGGAGATACAGATCTTCTTGAGACCGATGCCGGAGGTGGATCATCACCAAATAGTGGCTCAAGTGAAATTGATTGCAGAAAAACATGGGTTGGAATTCTTGCGATCCGAGGAAGCCAAATGTCTCAGCGGGCCTCCCGATTCCGCCCTAGTGCGAACGCTGCTGCAAATCGTCGGCGCAGAATCGCCCAAGACGGCATGCTATGCCACCGACGGCGGCGTTCTGCAGGATTTATCACAGATTGTCGTGTGTGGTCCAGGCAGTATCGCGCAAGCGCACCGCAACGACGAATGGATTTCGCTTGACCAACTGCAGCGGGGTGTCGACGTCTTTCGGCGAGCGTTTGAGCACTATTGTTTGAACTGCGGCTAAACACATCACCCAACGGCTATGGTCGTAAGACTCGATCGGTGAAGCATCTTCAGTAGGTCTGGCTTTGAACGCTCGCAAACGAGCTCCTGCAGCACGAGTTTCAATAAATTCTGCCCTTTCTCGGGCGATTCGCATGCTGCACAGGCGATCACAAAACTCGACGAATTACGCCTTTGTTAAAACTTTGCATAGATAATTTTTAAAAAAGTGTAATTTTTGCGTTGGATTGCATCCTGGGTACGCCTTTAGGGGTAAGGCACTTTTCTAAATCCAGTCCACGCGCCCTGAGAAATTATGAATTCGATCTATCCTGCAAACCAACAGCCGCTTCCGGTTGGCATGAAAAAGGCATCTCGTCCCGCCAATGGCCGTCGAATCCGAGAGCTTCGCGAAAATCTGAATTTGACTCAAGTCGAACTTGGTCGGCGATCTGGCTATTCGGAGCGATTGATCCGGAAAGCCGAAGCGGGTGGAGTCATCAAATTGGAGACTTTCCAGAATTTAGCCGACGCGCTCTCGACGCCCAGTGCACGTATTTCGGTGAACGATTTAATTTTTATGGCAGCGACGTTGCCGTCGGGAGCGGAAGAGGCCTGCAGCTCTGATTGTTCGCAGGTCTCAGCCTGCATAAACAATGCACCTGAAGCGGCCCATGCCAGTTCCTGAGCAGGACGCAGTTGATTTTCTAGAGCGAAACTTCGGATGGGGGCCCTCTGTGGCAGTCGCTAGGCTGCCCAGCGATCGGCGTAGACGATTCCCTTAGCGTTACACTATGCACAATAGGCATACCAAGCATTACTAGAATGCATTGGAAGAATGACGGGTAATGGCCTACAGTTACGCAGGTTCGGTTATCCCGTCAGGTGTAACTGCCGAATTTTCCCCATCCTCATGAAGGAGAAGTCATGTCCTCTAAGAAGAAATTCGCTCGGGCAACTACGAGCTTGGCGGCAATGTGCTTTGCCACATCCGCGTTTGGCCAAACCCCCTCGGTGTCAAAGCAGAGCGCCGAAGCTTTGCAAGGCTTATCGCCCACCATCGTTGCTGAGTGTCCTGTGATTGGTGGCACACAGCGGCCAGCTTCGCAACGGCACACTGCTGCTGGTGCGATGAACACTCGAGATTGGTGGCCCAACCAATTGAATCTGCAGATCCTCCATCAGAACTCCCCCAAGGGGAATCCAATGGGCGAGGACTTTGATTACGCCACTGAGTTCAGCAAACTGGATTTGGCTGCGGTGAAGAAAGACATAGCCGACTTGATGACGACCTCGCAACCTTGGTGGCCTGCTGACTATGGTCACTATGGTCCGCTGTTCATCCGCATGGCTTGGCACAGTGCGGGAACGTATCGCGTCTCCGATGGCCGTGGAGGAGCGAGTTATGGGACACAGCGATTTGCGCCCTTGAACAGTTGGCCTGACAATGCGAACTTGGACAAAGCGCGTCGTTTGCTTTGGCCTATCAAACAAAAGTACGGACGCAGCCTCTCATGGGCCGACTTGATGGTTCTGACCGGCAACGTTGCGCTTGAGTCTATGGGCTTTGAGACGTTTGGGTTTGCTGGCGGCCGTGCCGATGTTTGGGAACCACAAGAAGATATCTACTGGGGACCTGAAAGCGAATGGCTGGGCGACAATCGTTACACCGATGATCGTAATCTAGAGAACCCGCTAGCTGCGGTGCAAATGGGATTGATTTATGTCAATCCAGAAGGCCCCAACGGCAAACCAGATCCATTAGCCTCCGCCAAAGACATCCGCGAAACGTTCGCTCGGATGGCGATGAATGATGAAGAAACTGTCGCGTTGATCGCTGGCGGCCACACGTTTGGTAAGGCCCACGGAGCGGCCGATGCGAGCAAGTTTGTGGGCGCTGAACCCGAAGGCGCAAGTTTGGAAGAGCAGGGCTTGGGCTGGAAGAACTCGTACGGCAAAGGCAACGCTGGCGATACGATCACCAGCGGTTTAGAAGGCGCTTGGACATCGACCCCCACAGCATGGTCCAACGGTTACTTTGATAACTTGTTCGGCTTTGATTGGGAGCTAGTCAAAGGCCAAGGGGGGGCGTGGCAGTGGACTCCCAAAGACGCGGCAGCCAAGGGCACTGTGCCCGATGCACACGATCCTGCCAAGACACATGCGCCAATGATGTTCACGACCGACATGGCGCTGCGAATGGACCCCATCTATGGCCCAATCTCAAAACGTTTCCATGAGAATCCACAAGAGTTCGCAGATGCTTTTGCAAAGGCTTGGTATAAGCTGACGCATCGCGATATGGGACCACATGCCCGCCTGCTGGGCCCCGAAGTGCCCGAACCGCAAGTGTGGCAAGATCCAGTACCTGCCGTGGATCATGAACTGATCAATGATAAAGACATTGCGGCCTTGAAAGACAAGCTGCTCAGCTCGGGCTTAAGCCAATCGCAGTTGGTCGCTACAGCTTGGGCTTCGGCGTCTACCTTCCGAGGTACTGACAAGCGTGGTGGAGCGAACGGTGCTCGCATTCGACTCGCTCCGCAAAAGGATTGGGAAGTAAACAAGCCGGCGGAACTGGCCAAGGTCTTGCAAACGTTGGAAAAGGTTCAAAACGATTTCAATAAGTCGCAGACCGGTGGCAAAAAAGTCTCGTTGGCTGACCTGATCGTCTTAGGCGGCTGTGCAGCGGTCGAAGCCGCAGCCAAGAAGGCTGGTCACGACGTACAAGTGCCCTTCACACCGGGTCGTTCCGACGCTTCGCAGGAACAAACGGATGTTGAATCTTTTGCAGTTCTCGAGCCAACGACCGATGGGTTCCGCAACTACCTTGGCCATGAGCATGACCGACCTGCCGAAGAACTGTTGGTTGATCGCGCTCATCGACTGACGCTCACCGCTCCGGAAATGACTGTGTTGATCGGCGGCCTGCGAGTGCTGGATACGAACGTCAACTTCCCAACCATGGGCGTATTCACCAAACAGCCTGGCGCATTGACTAACGATTACTTCGTTAACCTGCTAGATCTCGGCACCCAGTGGCAGAAGTCCACGGTTTGCGATCACTTCTACGAAGGCAAAGACTTGGCGACTGGCCAAGTGAAGTGGACTGGCAGTCGAGTTGACCTTGTCTTTGGATCGAATTCGCAACTGCGAGCAATTGCGGAGGTGTACGCTGCCGGAGATGCACAACAGAAGTTTGTGCAAGACTTTGTGGCCGCTTGGACCAAAGTGATGAACCTGGATCGCTTTGACTTAGACAAAGCGACTCAAAACGGCAGCAAATCAGTTGCCGCAAATCAGCGATAAGCGATTCGAAGCGATGTTTCAAAAGCCGCTGAGCCGAGGTCGGCCAGCGGCAGTTGCAAACGTAAAGGATGTAGTGGAATTCATTTCTGTCGTTCGATTCAGTAGCGTTCGAATCGGCCGAAAAACGCTGCTACCGGCTGTAGTGAGCGTCCTTTACCACTTCGATCAATTCGTCCAGCGACGCGGCCTGCGCGATCGCATCTTGATGATCATCGTAAGTGGATGTGCCCATTTGGCGAAGCAAGTCTGCCACCATTTCTTTGACGCCGCTGAGCGATTGTTGTTCCACTTGCACCAAAGTAGACTCCAAATTAACTGGACGAGGTCCCGTGACCAGAAGGCTAAGCGTCCCTTCTGTCATCGTGAGGTTTGTTTGCTGGATGATGCGATAATCGGAGTCAATCACGATTGGATCATTCTTTCTGTTCATGAATCGATTGCTCGGCATTTGATGTAGATCTTGGGGAGCACTGATGCGATCCCACAAACTGCCGTCCATGATTCGCAGACAGGGGAAGCGGAGATTCTCGGCAGTCAAGGTTGGAGGTGTTTGGCCACGCCACCAAAGCCAACCTGCCAAGATCAACATCATGACGACAAAATCAACCAGCAGCAGTATCAAAATCTTGAATCGCATTATTCATTAAATCGCGGGACTGAACTGAGGGCTATTTTCAAAGCCCTTCGGTGGCTTGCAGCTCGATCAAGTATGTGCGAGCGGATTCGTAATCTGGCCTGATCTTCAATGCGGCAGCGTACTCGTGCTGGGCACTGAAACTGTCACCGGCGTACTGCAAGGCAATACCATAGTAGAATCGCGTCGCGGCATCATGGGGCATTGTTCGTGCAGCATCTGACAAGATGACTTTTGCCGCAACGTAGTCTTGCAATTCTATCAACACAATGCCTTTGGTTCTTTTCAGCAAACTTTCATTGGGGAAAAGTTTTTCCGCTTGTTTGACGAGTTGCAACGCGGGCTGCCGCTGACCACTGCGAGCCAAATTCCGAGCAACTTGTTCAACTTCGTCGACGCTCATTTGACTGATCTCCGCCGCCGAAAGCTCTCCAACTGCGGCGTCGTTAGCTATCGCCGTAGAGTACGTTGGTCGCCGCAATGTTGGGGCGTTTCCTTGTTCGGCGGATTGCTTGGCTGTTAGCGAACCAACTTGCTTCTGGAGTTGAAGATCACTTGGGGAAAGTTCCGCAGCAATCTGCGTGTGTACCAATGCTTGATCTGAATTTCCGACGCGCACAAGTGCCTCGGCAAGATTCAGGCGAGCCCCCACGCTATCAGGTCTCAATGCCACGGCTGCCGTCAGATACCGTAAGCCTTCATCGGGGCAGGGTGGATCGTGAGCAACGGCCAGGGCGGTTCCTAAATAGTGGTTGACCCAGTAGTCGGCTGGATGGCGTTGTTGAGCGATTCGCAGGTAATTGATGGCATCGTTGGTTCGTTCCAGCAGAAATAACGATCCGGCTAGCTGAATGATGCTGTAGGGTGGTTGTCCATAGAGTTCTGCTGACGCAGCAAGTTGTCGCAAGGCCACGACGTCGGATTGAAGGACCGCTTGACGCAAGGCCATGCGCCAGGAATCCGAATCGAGTTTTGAAAGCACCTCATACGCCCAGATTGCTTGAGCTCCTTCGCATACAAGTTCGCATTCCATTGGCTGGCCAGCACCGCGAACATAAGTGACCTTGAACGCTTGGCCCGGCTGTCTTGTCAACAAGCGATATGTTTGTGACAACATTTGGTCGGCCGTAAATGACTCCAGCAGACTGATATCGTCAATTTTGAGCAAGCGGTCGCCAATCTGGAATGCGCCCGTTCGGGACGCCGGTCCTTCCGCTACAACTTCTGCGATGGTGACTCTGCCGCCTTGATGATGCAAGTAAAGTCCGGCACCAATAGGGATCTCATTGATCAGAAAATCTAGCGAGTCGATCAAGGAGCGATGAATGGACTTCGGACATTTTGCAAGTCGATCGGCGGCTATTGCCGTTGGCATTTCGAAGGGCTGTATGCCGAAATCACGAAACGCTTGCAAGACGCGTTCGACGCCCGCCTGTCGACCAAAAGCGTCATTACGATCTGCTTTCGCTTCCTTGGGCAACGCCGCGTTAGTCCGAACTCGTTGACGTGCTTCCTCCAATTGCTTGGCAAGCTCGATCGCTCTCTGATCGACCTGAATCGCCAGTTGCAGTTGTTGGAATTGAGTTTGAAGTCCTGGCAATTGTGAACGATTGATTAGCAGCGATTCAGCCTTTGCCAAAGCAGTTTGAGCAGCGACGAATTCGTCGGTTGACGTTGGCCCGCCTTGGCTAGCGCGCAGTCGAGCAGCGTCTGCTTCCTGGATCAAATAGCGCGCTTCCGAGGAGACACGAGCCAGCTCCATTCGTTTTTCATTTTCATAACGCCACCAGTTGAGCGCAGAGTATGCTCCGCTAAATATCAACGTTAGCGAAACGGCAGCCATGGCCAGCACAACCGTGCGACGGCGTCGATACAGTTTCTTGAGTCGATAACTTACGCTAGGTGCTGCCGCCGAAACAGGTTCGCTACGCAGATACCGCTGCAGATCGTCTGCGAAGTCATCCGGAGTTGCATAGCGTCGGGTCTTGTCGGATTCGATTGCTCGCAAGGTGATCCAATCGAGATCGCCTTGAATGGAGCTTAACCACTGGGTTGCTTTGCCAAAACCCATTTGAGCAACGACCGCACTGCGAGCTTCACTGTCCAATCGGTTGAAGCGAACCGAAGGCGTGACGGGCTGGAAATTCTGTATGTGCGCGATCACTTGTGCTAAGCTTGGACTAGCGGTTGCGGGCGTTGTCAAAGGAGTGGAGCCCGTGAGCAGCTTAAACAAGATTGCTCCCATGGCAAACACATCCGTCCGACCGTCGACTCCAAGACCACTAGCTTGCTCAGGACTCATGTAGGCGGGAGTGCCTATCATTTCACCGACTCGTGTGGCATGGCTGCTGTCATCTTGATACTTTTCGTCCATGAATTTCGCGATGCCAAAGTCGATTACCTTGACAATCAGACGGCTATCGCGATGGTCTTCAAGTTTTGCAACCAGAACATTCCCTGGCTTTAAATCGCGATGGATGACACCCGCGCTATGAGCTCTGCTGACCGCGCGAGCGATGCGAGTTACCAGTTCGATGCGAGCTTTCAAATCCAGCTTGTTGACCTCGCAATAGCGATCAATGGGCAGGCCTTTGCAATACTCCATCGCGAAGTAAGGATTTCCATCTGCAGTCGAACTCGCTTCGTAAACTCTAGCGATATCGGGATGATCCATTAAAGCGATCGCTTGGCGTTCGGCATGAAATCGAGCTAATGTTGCTTCGTCAGCGAGCCCTCGCTTAATCATCTTTAACGCGACAGGCCTAGTCACGGGATGCTGCTGAGTAGCTTTGTAGACCGTACCCATGCCGCCGCTGGCAATGGTACTTTCGATCAAGAAGTGCCCAATCACTGTGCCGATCAGTTTGTCATCAGCGGCGGCAGACGGCACTGCGGCAAATGGTTGATCGGGCAAGGACAACTCAGCGATAGATTGGGCCTCATTTCGCGAGCCAAATCGAATGGTATCGGTGTTGTCGTTTGCCTCCGTGCCAGCGGGCAATTCGGTACTATTGGGTACTGGCAGCACAACGACCGGATGCACAAAGCCGATGCTAGTCGAATCGATATTAGCTGCAGACACGATTACGTCCACCGCGTTTGGCAGCATAGAGTTTCTCGTCGGCCGCCTTTACCAGTTCATCGGCCTTCTCGGGGAACTTGAGAGAGGCGAAGTCGGAAACACCAACGCTGATGGTGATCGGTAACGGGCCTACCGAGGTTGGGAACACTTCAGACTCGACTGCCTTTCGGCAACGTTCTGCAACTTCGACCGTTTCTGCCAAGCTAACGCCGGTTAACAACACTGCAAACTCTTCGCCACCATAGCGAGCGAAGACATCATGGTCAGCGACTACACCGCTAATGCGACGTCCCATTTCTTTCAGGACTTCGTCACCGGCCAAATGGCCATGCGTATCATTGACCGACTTGAAGTGATCGATGTCAAACAGAATCAATGCGAGAGGACTGCCGCGATGGCAAGACTTCTGAAACTCGCGACCGATGATGTCCAGAAAGTATCGTTTGTTCAATGTTCCCGTTAGGCCATCTCGAGTCATCATCGAATAGACCGCCTCATGATAATGAAGCTCGATGTGATTGCTCGACAAGAATTTGTAAATATAGCTGCCGAACTGCACGCGATCGCCCGGTTGCAATCGCGAACTTATCACCCTGGACTCGTTGACGCAGGTGCCGTTGGTGCTGCCCAAATCGGTCACTTGATAACCGTTAGATGTTTGCTCAATAATGGCATGTCGGCGGGAGACAGAGCTATCTGGAATGCACATTCCCGCATTCGACTCGCGTCCAACCACCACCGACGACTCGGTGAGTTCAATCAACTGATGGTTCAAATCTAATGGATGGATCTGCAGCAAAAGTCCAGTCTGCAATTCGGCTGTTGGAGCAGATTTGGTTGCTTGCGGAACAGTGGCTTCCCAAGCGGATGGAATTTCAGTCGTACTCATAATGACTTTTTGGTGCCGTTGAAGTGGCGATGGTCCAGTGAGGAATAAGTTAACTTTCTTTCTAATCTAGGTCAGGCAGAAGAATGGCTTGTGCTAGAGCCTAAACATCGTTTACTGCCAATAGGCCAGCGGTCTCGATCTGCTGATCGCGAGGGTTATAGCGAGGCAAGCGACACTGTTTACTTTCCAATACGAGCTTGCACCAGACGTAGTTGCTGCTGGTACGTTGCATCGGCCGGTTCATATTTGATCGCCAATTGCAGTTCTGCGACGGCGGACTGGTAGTCCCCTTGAGCGATGTAGGCTTGGGATTTTTCAAAGTAGGCGCGGGCAAGGTGTTCTTTGTGGCGAGTCGCTCGGTTCAGGTGTACTAGAGCATCGTCGTACTTCTTTAGCTGCAAGTAAGTCATGCCGATTCCCATGTGAGCTTCACCGTATCCTGGATTAATCTCAAGGGCTTTATTGAAGGCTTCGATCGCTTGCGTGTATTGGCGATTGTTGTACAGATCAAAGCCGCGTCCTTGCCACAAATCAGCAGATTTGGGGTTTGCCTTCAAGCCTTCAACGATGGCGTGGCCTGAGTGTCCGTACCCTTTTTGTTTTTGAATAACCATCGCGCGTGCGGAGGCAATATCAAAGTAGGTCGGCATGATTTTTTCCGCCGCGGCGATATCCGCTAGAGCCGCTTGATAGTTACCAGCGCCCGCATGGCTGAGCGCTCGACGACAGAAATAGCCGGGAATCTGATCGTTGCATTCAATTGCTAATGTGTATTGAGCCACAGCTTCGTGGTGCAAGGATTTTTTCTCTAAAGCGTATCCCTTTAGGAAGTACAAGGCTGGCATATTCTTGGTCACGGCCAGCGCGCGGTCGAGATGCGAGATTCCTTCGTCCAGCAAACCTTTCGCGAAGCAATAGGCGGCGAGCATGGCACGAGCCTCGGGATGAGCAGGATCGATCTCAATCCCAATCTTGGCTTCGCGTCCCATGCCCTCCAAATCATGGAGATGATGGCAGGCAAATCCACGAATGACGTGCGCCATGATAAAGTTGGGATCGCATTGCACAGCCATCGTCGCGTCGGCGAATGCCTTTTCATACTTTTGCCCTATGCGATGAGCGTTTGCGCGAGCAATGTACGGCAAAGGATCGTTGGGAGCGGCTGCAACGGCCGCTTCGGCAATCGTCAATGCTTCAGGGACTCGCGAAAGATCGCGAAACTGCTCTGCGCGGTAAGTGATCAATCGCGACTTCTGAGCTAGTGCTAATCCATCGTTTGGATGGCTTTCGAGAATCTGATCCACAATCTGTTCCGCTTGGTCGTAGCGATCTTCGCGGATCAACTCTTGAATACGGTCCATATCGGCTGCATCTAACGACTGCTTCGAAGCGGTAGAACTTTCGTCGGCATGTGAGTCAATTGCGGTTGTCTGAAGCAAAAATGCAACGGACAGAACACACCAGAAACGAATCATTGCAGTTGGTAACAAGGACATGATGAAATGGTTCAACGAATAAGTAGTGCGATGTGGATTAGGATTCAGGTTAGGTAAGTTCTTGGATTACTGAGCAAGTCGTTGTTGTGTTGGCTTTGCAACTGGCTTAGGACTTGAACGGCTCTCTGGTCGTGGCGACGTTGGCGACCTTCGCTGTGAAACAAAGCTGCGTATTTCAGCCAAATCCGTTCGACTAGGGTTGATCTTCTCTGCACGAGCGACGTCTTCTCTAGCCGCTGGAATGTCTCCCACGCGAGCGAGACTGACTGCTCTACGCAACAGGATCTCGTCATCTTGATCATCCAAACGTATGGCAGCGGTGTATGCGAGAATCGCCTTGTCGTATTGGCCAATCTGGTCCAGACCGTAAGCCTTTACAAAGTGCAGCATCGGAATGTCAGGGTATAAAGCGATTCCGCGTTCAAGCATTGCAAATCCCTTGTCCATATCATTGGTTGAGAATAGCAAACCTGCTGTAATCGAAAGTACCAGCGGATGGTTGTCGTCGAGTTCTAAGATGATGTTCAAATCGCGGTGCATCAGCTCTTCATCCTCGATTGACTTGTAGATTACCGCTCGATAGACATAAGCGACCGCATCGTCGTCATGCAACTCAATCGCTCGGTTGCAGTCGGCCAATGCACTTGGATAATTTCCGCCGACACGATGAGCATTACATCGCGCGAGATAGGCTCGCGATTCATGCGGAGCTAGTTTCACGGCTTTATCCGCAAGCTGAAGAGCATCTGCGAGCAGCGCGGAGTCTTCTTTCGATTCGGCTTGCTCGCTCATGCAACGCGATCGCTCGGCCAACGCTAATGCATGGTTCGGGTTTTCTGCCAAGACATTATCAATGATCTTGTTCGCCTGCGTTTTATCGCTGCGGATCCAAAGTTCGCCAGCCCGCTTCACCATGCGATCGGCCTTGGATTGAGACAACAACCTTCCCAGCCCTTGCGCTCGATTGCGCAGGACCGGTTGCTGTGTTGCGGCGTACGTCTTCATAACGAAAGTTTCGACATCCTTTTTGACGAAGCGTTCTAAGTCCAGCAACGTAACTTGGCCGTCGGCTCCCGCTGCGGCACCGCTCAATCCCCGAGCGACGGCGTGGAAGAACACGCCATGAACGACATCGTTTTGGTGGCGTTCGTAAGCCAATTGGCCCGGTGAACAACTGAAGAATACGGCAGTTCCAGCCGGCGGTTCCGGGACGCTTGTCGGATTCTTGGGAAGCTCGCTGAGCGTCGCAGAACTGGATGATGGATCGTCGACCGCAGCAAATTTCGCTGGCACTTGATCGCGGCAGGCATCAATCAGCACGAGTTTGAATTCGGCTTCACATGCCTTCATCGAAGCATAGATTTCTTGCAGCGCAATCAGACTGGATGCATCGCTTAACTGAGCATCTGCGGGACAAAAGTAGTACTGGCCATCAATTGTTTGTAGACCATGGCCGGCCAGCGCGATCACGACAGTATCTTGCGGATTCTTGACATGGCTAAGCAACTCCAATTGCTTGCGGATGTTTTCTGCTGTCGGCAACAAACGCGGATCGCGCGTCCCCGTCCGATGGGTCATCAGTGAAATTTGATCTTTATGAAAGCCACCTTCTTGCAACACACGATTCAACTCCATCACGTCCGGTTCAGCACCTGGCAGTTCGCTTAGAATGTTGCCTTCATAAACTCCGACACCAATCAGCAATGCATGCCGCAGAGCATCGGATGGCTTTTCTGCGGCCGCTGCCAAAGAGAGCAATACCAAGCACCCCGCACTTAACAAGGCAACTGAAATTCTTTTGCATCTGAGTAGTATCGACTGAAACATGGAAGACCCGTATTTATTGACTAGCGGTGTTGTACAGTCACGGTTGTTTGATCGAGTGATTCTGCGTCCAGCGTGGGGCGTTCATAGCGCACGGTGATGACTTCTCGCACGGCGCCAACATTGCGTTGCGATCGAGATTTCGTATCGACAATTTGTTCCCCGAAGCCCGTCGCTCGAGAGCGACCTTCGCGACGAGGTCGCTGACGTTCATGTTCCCAACAGGCGGCAAACGAAGCGCTAATCAGCCCCGTGTCGGGAGACGGATGCAGTTTTATTCGAGCCGCCGCGCTCTCGGGAAAATCAACCACCTTGAATTGCAGAGTGGTGTCATGATTATTGTCCCAGCCATAGACAATCGTCGATCCAGGCTGGTTGTCTTTCGCGGCAGGAACAATCCAGTGGTTCGGGCGAGGCGACTGTTGACTGAATTCGAAAACATTGACACCATCAATGGTCAAACGCACAGCCGCGTCATGCTCTGAATGGTTGATCAAGCGAATTGCATAGATTTCATTTTTGGTGATCTGCACAAATGGCCGGGTATTCGTATTGGGAACGAAGGAACGTGGCTGATACTTGCCTTGTTGAAGAATCAGAATCTCTAAACCGTACGATGATGCGGGAGACGCGGAAATCTCAGACCCTTGGATATAAGTCTCGGGGTTTTGGATGGCACGCTGAAATGCCACGGATTGAATGGCTGGTTCATTGCTGCCTTGAGTCATCACATTCAAGCCTAACAAGCGTGGGACGGTCTCCGCACCGAAAACGAACCTTGGAAACTCTCCCAAGGTGGTTCCGTCCTGAGCGTCGATCAATCGCGAGACAAGCTTGACTCCGTACAACCCTGACTCAGGGTCGTTGTAAGGCAGATAGTTTCCGGCGAGTTCGAAGCGATAGTTGTTGGCATCGACTTGAATGTCTTGCTGCTGCAGAATTGCAGACAGTTTCAGTTGGATCTCAGGGCCCGCGCTACCTTTGACGCTGGTTGCTGCGGTAAAACCGCCGACAGCTATTGCTCCGCCACCGCGTTTATCGACTAATGGCAATACATGCTCCGTCACCATCGCGTGCAACTCTTTATCCAGCGCGCCGTCGCCATGTAATTTTGGTGAATGGATTGCCAACACCCAGCCAGCAACAAAGATGCTTAGGTAACGGAGCGATGAAAATGTAGTTCGCGAGATCATGCTGCTGTGAAAATGCGCTAAGGTTGAGAAGCGGATGAATTGCGTGCTTTGATGTGGCTGGTTGTGCCTGGAAGATAAGGCGTGCCAAGCTTGAGTTCTACCGCGACATCTTGAAACAAAGAGGTTCCGTCAATGGCCTCCCAGCGAGTGCGTTGGATGCTGCCTGGGACAGATTGAAACAGTATGCCCAGCCCCAATCTTTTCAATTCGCGGTCATGTTCAATTTGGGAAGCGATCATATCAATCGATTCAAGACCTAACTCGATTGCTACCTCGCGAGCGGTAAGATTGGCAAGATACCTTTCGGCCACATATGAGATCGGTTCAGTGACTCCTTTAAAATCCGACGGAGCATCGAGGAATGGGGGACTTTCCGCAGCAACCACGGCTCGCATGGCAGTGGCGTACTGCTGGCGATCTTGCTCCACCAGTCGCTGGAATTGATCGCGAGTTACATAAAGTTTTTGGATTTGCTCTAGGGCATCACCGGCGAACGAACCTATATCTCGAATCTCGTCACGCACGCTTGATGTAACACCCGCATAATGACAATGCATACAAGACAATCCGTTGGTCATCGCTGGCGTGCCCGCGATTGCGGTGGGATCGTAAACAATATCTGCACGGGCTGCGCCGTCGATCCTTTGGCCACTTTCGTCCAGCAGAAGAAACCCTTGCAGCCCATTGGGCAAACTAAAGATCACTTGGCTACCATCATGTTCGAAGGCATTTCGGTTGAAGCGATTGCCTTCGAACTTTGGACCTAAAGGAAATCGGATCAAATCACCTCGCCCACGGCGCGGCGCAAAATCATAAGTGATCCAATACGCGCCAAACTTTGATTCATGCCGTTCCACCAAACGATTCTGCTGCGAAACGTTGCTGCTACCAAAACCCGCGCGAACGGAATTTCCCGATTCGATATCCGATAGACGGTCAACCCCTAAGCGTAGTTCCAGTTCATCAACGGTTGCGGGCAAGTCTAGCAAGTCATGATAGAGCGGCGGTCGCGAGGCGTTGAAGGCAAACCAATCCGCCCGAACCATCGGCAGTTCCGTGTTGGCCAATTGCTGGACATCCAACGACACTTGCTTAAGTTGTTCATCGCGAACATAGTCATACTTCAGACCATAGGGATACTGACGTAGGATCGACAACCACTGGCGAGCGGAGGACCATTGCAGCAGACGCAAGTCAATCGCCAGAATCGTTCCATCGGAATCTGGGACGATATCAGGAGTGATGATGGTCGGTTGCCACGACAGGCTATTAATCAGTTTCGTAGTCGCCCTACGGATAGTACTGAGATCGTATGCGGTGAATCGGTCGTTGTTATGCCAATTGGCCAGCGAAATGAATCGCAAGCTTCCACGCGATTCCGGATCTGCGGCCAAAAGGTAGTCGCGTATCGCTTGTAAGTCCTCGATGGGGCGGCGAAAACGCCGGACCGACTCGGAACTTGAAACTGCGTTGCTGGACGAATCTGAAAGCTTGATCAGTTTGGAGCTAGCACTAGGCAAAGGAGCGTCGGTCCACGCTTGACCGTAAGATTGTTCCGGCGCAAAAACGAACATCCATAACATTAAGTTCAGATGAATGAGTTTCGTGTTGAGCAGGATTTTCGTCGTCATAGCATCGCAAGTTCGATTGGCTGAAACCAAAAAACGGTAGGACCGAACTAAACCATGCATTGAGAAAATATAGGTTTGCCGCAAGAAAATGCGACCATTAAGGCTGCTTGACTGGCACAATTGGTACAACCGAACCGGAGGCGAAAAGAATTCGCCTCCGTTTTGAATCTGTACATTGGACTCGAAAGTTTCCTTAGGTTCGTTACCATACTCGCCATGAAAACTGCGACTGCAACTGCGACCCTTGTTTTGCTACATTTTACTGGCGACGATCGTCCCGGCATTACCGCTTCTCTGTCGGAATTGCTGGCAACTTTCGGCTGTTTGATCATCGATGTCAACCAAGCGGTCATCCACCAATCGTTGCTATTGGGATTGTTGATACGCATCCCAGAAGGGTTGGATCCTGATCAGGTTATCGCCCAGACGCAGCAGCGTGGCGGCGAGCTAGGGCTGAAGTGCAAACATAAGTTCGTATCCGATCAAGATTACGATGACTGGGTAGGCCGCCAAGGCAAATCGCGTTTCATTCTCACGATGTTAGCCCGCGCGATCACGGCCCAACAGTTCCATGCGGTGAGTCAGATGTTGGCCTCGCAAGGATTAAATATAGACGTGATCACCCGATTGTCTGGGCGTCCTCCCCGCGAGGGTTCCAGCAAACTGACACGAGCATGTGTGGAGTTCTCGTTGCGGGGGGAACCGCGAGACACCAACCAACTGAAGGCCAGTCTGTTAGAACTTTCCAGCCGCCTGAACCTCGACTTAGCTTGGCAAAGAGACGATGCGTATCGTCGCATCCGACGCGTGGTCGCGCTGGACATGGACTCGACCTTGCTCCAAGCCGAAGTCATTGATGAACTGGCTAAGGAAGCTGGCGTAGGCGACGAGGTCATCGCGATCACCGAAGCTGCGATGCGGGGGGAACTAGATTTTGATGAATCGTTGCAACGGCGAGTCAAGTTGCTGACTGGATTGTCGGAAGCTGTGCTACCGAAAATTGCGGCTCGACTCGAATTGACTGAAGGAGCAGAGTTGTTGCTGACAACCTTGCGCAGGTTTGGCTATCGCACCGCGATCATATCTGGCGGCTTTACCTATTTTGGAAATTACTTGCAACAGAAACTGGCCATCGATCATGTCTACGCCAATGAGCTTGAGATTATTGATGGCAAGTTGACAGGACGCGTGCTGGGGCCAATTGTGAACGCTCAACGTAAAGCAGCGTTGCTTGAGCAATTGGCTGCTGATGAAGGTGTGGATCGTAAGCAACTGATCGCTATTGGCGACGGAGCTAATGACCTTCCGATGCTTTCACGAGCTGGTTTGGGAATCGCGTTCCATGCCAAACCACTTGTGCGTCAATCCGCCGAACATCGAGTATCCACTATGGGTCTGGACGCCGTGCTTTATTTGCTGGGCGTCCGTGACCGCGATCTCATTCAAGTGTAGGTGGCGCTCTATCTCACAAACAAGTGCATATAGCGTTGGCCATCAGAGCCCATTACCCAAGCAGCACCAGCATAAGTGTAATTCTCGTAAGTGCAGCAAGTGCCCCAACCCCAGGAGGGGGCCATAGCGCCGCAACCAGCCGACTTGGCTGTCGCGCCGGCTGGCAAGTACGCGAAGTCGTTCGGCAAGTGGCCTTCGATACGTTTGGAAGCGCGAACCTGCGCACAAGCCAGAGCGGCTTGATTCAGTTGTGGATCAGGCAAAAAAGGTTTCAAGCCGCGTTGAGCTCGCGCAGCATTCACCTCGGAAAGTGCATCGGCCACCATGGCCATATTGCCAGAGGATGGTACCGGTTGAGCTGCCGCCGATGGCAGACTTTGCGACGTTTGAACCGCCGCGGAAGGGTAACTAGTTACGTTGGAAGTTGTGCGATAACTTCGAAAGGGTCCAGCTTGGACAGGAGTGTGAAGAACCAACGCCGCGATGGCAAAGAGAGAAAGAGTACGCATTACAATCCTTTTGGTATGCAAGCCATTGATGCCGCCGTATGGATCACGCTCAATCGCATTGCGATCGCTTTAAGTTGATCCGCCCGCCAACGAGCATCAAATGATACTGGAATAAACAAGCGGACCATCGTGCCGCAGAATGCCCAGCCCTGCAAGCCTTAATTGTCCGCGGTGCGGTAGGCCAGGACGACTAACCGGAAGGTAACTTTTGGCTATTTCTGAAGTTAGATTTTGCTAGCGCGACGCGTTTTTTATCTAATTTTTGAATAAATTCGAAATCCAAATACGCCTTGCGTCGCCAAAGCGCCAGAATAATCCGGGGTTAACCAGCCTCTGGATCTGCGGTACGATGATCATAGATCTATAGCAACCAACATTGAATTCCAACCTTTTCCAACTGATTTCCTGGGAGTCCATCACCGTGAGCGCCGTGCAAACTCGACAAACCATTCGCGTAGGCCATTCGCCCGATGCCGACGATGCGTTTATGTTTTATGCACTGGCCAAGGAACAGTTTGATACGACTCCTTTCGAATTTGTGCATGAACTGGTTGATATCGAGACGCTTAACCAGCGAGCTTTTCACGGCGAATTGGAACTTACCGCGGTCAGTTTGCACGCGTATGCCTATCTGCAAGATAAGTACCTGATCTGCTCGTGCGGTGCCAGCATGGGCGACAACTACGGTCCAATGGTGATCGCCAAAACGCCGATGAGCAAGGACCAGTTGCGAGGCAAAACCATTGCCGTACCGGGCTTGCTCACGACGGCGTTTCTATCGCTGAAGATGTACTTAGATGACTTCCAGCATGTAGTGGTCCCTTTCGATGAGATCATGGAAGCCGTCAAAGCAGGTGTCTATCAAGGTCAAACAATCGACGCTGGCTTGATCATTCACGAAGGCCAACTCACTTACCAAAACGAAGCGATGCATTTGGTCGAGGACCTCGGAAAGTGGTGGATGCGCGAGACGGGACTGCCGTTGCCGCTAGGTGCTAATGCGGTTCGCAAGGATCTGGGGCCTGAGAAGATCGAATTGATCAACAAGTATTTGTACATGAGCATCAAACACGGTTTAGACAATCGAAAGCACGCCTTGGATTACGCATTGAGCTGGGGCCGGGGCTTAGAACGCGACAAAGCGGATGAGTTTGTAGGCATGTATGTCAACGACTGGACTTTGGATTTCGGTGATCGCGGTCGGCAGGCCGTTGCGTTATTGCTGAAACGCGGGTACGAATGCGGAGCAATTGACCGCTTAGTCATTCCTGAATTCGTACCGCCGCCAAAGTTCAATTAAACGCTTCGGAGTTTCCTCGTTGCCGCTCAGCATTAGTTCCGCATACAAGCACTGTCTCCGCTGTGGCCATGAGGTCGCAACCACAGATGGTTCCCATTCCGTTGCCTGCAAGCACTGCAATTACACGCAGCACTTCAATCCAATAACCGCTGTCGGCGTGATCATTTACGACCAGTTCGGCGAAGTCTTGTTGATCCGCCGTAATCGCGAGCCCGGAAAAGGCAAACTTGGATTGCCAGGTGGATTTGTAGATATCGGCGAGACCGCTGAAGTGGCGGCCACGCGAGAAGTCTTTGAAGAGATCGGCATCTCTGTGACCGCTTTAGACTTCGTCGCTACATTTCCAAACCAATATCTTTATCAAAACGTGGTCGTCCCGGTTCTCGACATCTTCTTCAGCGCTCGCATGGACGACCCGGGACGCATGCACTTAGCCGCTGATGAAGTCAGCGAAGTCGTAAGGCTGCCAATCACGGAGGAAACACTATCGCAAGTTTGCTTTGAATCCAATCGGCAAGCGATCCTAATCGTAAAAGACAAACTCATTCTATTATAACGCGAGCGGCAGCAGTTTTTCTACCGTAGTGGGACTCGCCAGAATTCCATTTGTAATTCGGGAATTTTGGCGAGTCGCACTGCATCGGTACGTTTTCATCTGCGGAAGACAAACCTGACTTAGGCAAAGCTATCGCTGTTGAAGCAGTCGAGATTCCGCTGCCTCGTCGTGACCCAATGCCTCGTTACTGCAACCGAAAGTCGTCCACGATGGATGTTGGTACATTGAGACTTCCCGCCAGTCCTCACAAGCTGCCCCTGAGCACCTCGCCATAAAACTCATTAAGATATTCACACCGCGAGAGATAAGAGAAACGCGAGAGGATCAACGACCGACTAATTTAAGGCGAATGGAAGCAATAATTTTATCGTAGTAGAATCCGCCAAAATTCTATTTCTACTTAGGGAAGTCTAGCGAATTTCATTACATCAAGTACATTTCCATCTGCAGTTCTCCGAAGGATCGCGAAGGCCCATCGATTTGGCTCAATCCAAAACGTTTGATGTGTACCAAGCTGCGAGTTAAGAATGTCCAACTACGATCTATCGGGCAGGCCATTTCCAGCATGGCATGTCTAGAATATTGCCGCCAAACAAGCCCGTCGCGCCGTTGTTTTTCTCCAAACGAAACTGTTCACAGTCGGGACTGTCGCTCAACAACTCAATCAATGCTTCCGAGTGCGTAACCACGATCATCTGCGTACTGGCACTGCAGCGGACAATGAGATTGGCCAGGGCGGGCAACACATCCGGATGCAAACTGGTCTCAGGTTCGTTGAGCACAAACAGCCTGGGCGGCCGCGGGCTGAGCAGCGCCGCGCACAGCAGAAGATATCGCAAGGTTCCGTCCGATAGTTCGGCCGAACTGAGCAAGCGCATCATGCCGGACTGTTCCAGGTGAACTTCCATTCTTGCACGCTCGCATCGGACCAGCAGACGCGATTCGGGAAACGCGTCTGCGATACTTTGCTCCAAGTCCCGCTGCCCGCCGCCTTCGATGATCGTCATTAAAGCCGCCGCTAGATTCGAACCGTCGTTGGCAAGTACTTCGGTTCGCGTTCCAATCTCCACACGCCGCGCTGGTGCATCGCGATCGGACCGCAGATGATCGTAGAATCGCCAAGCGGCCAGTTGGTGGCGAATGGAAAACAACTCCGGTGCAAGCCTTGGTTCCGCAAACTCCGTAACGATACTCAAGTGCTCTGGCATGTTTTCGTCGATCGTTTGCCACTTGCCATCGATATCGCGGCAACTGACCTTTCCTCGCCGACGGTCGGCCAATAGATTGCCGCTTGTTATCTGCGAGCCTCGCCAAACCGACTCACGCTTAATCTCAGGGTCTAACATAAAGACCGACTGCGATGGCACGGGCAACCCTAAATCGATCGTATAAGTCAGTTCGTCGGTGCTGAAACCGAGTTGCAAGGCAATCGGTTTTGAACGCTTATAACTGCCTTGGATGGGATTGTCGCCTGAGAGCGTCTGAGCGGATACGCGTTCTGGGCCAGCCCATAGTGCCGAAGGCAGCCCGCCTTCCTTCGCCAGCGAACTGATCAATTGGCCGTGGCTGATATCGGCCATCAACCGAAGCGCACGATAGATGTTTGATTTCCCGCTGCCATTGGGCCCAGTGATCAGATTCAATTGCCGCAACCGCAACGCAATCTGCTTGACCGATCGATAGCCCGCGATAGCGATGGTGTTTAGCATCCAGGCTAGCCTTGAATGCAACGATTGGTCAGTACGCCAATCTGTTCAATTTCTATTTCCACTTGATCACCTGGTCTCAGGAAGCGTTGCGGTTGCCGCGCCATTCCCACGCCGGGTGGAGTGCCCGTATAGATCACATCGCCGGGACTGAGCGTCATGACTTGCGAGATATACATGACCAGATGGACGGGATTGAAGATCATCTCGCGAGTTGTACCATCCTGCATCGTTTCACCATTGATGCGACAGGCAATCCGCAGGTCGGTTGGGTCCGAGATTGAATCGGCTGTGACGATCGCCGGTCCCATCGGAGCGAACGTATCGAACGATTTGCCTAGGAACCATTGCTTGCCGGGTTTGCCCGTTTGCCAATCGCGAGCAGAGACGTCATGGCCGACGCTGTAACCAAAAATTGCGGACTTTGCAGTCGCCTCGTCAGCGTCCTTAATTGTTTTGCCAATCACCACGACAAGCTCGGCTTCGTAGTCCACTTTATCGCTGACGCGGGGCAAAATAATATCGTCGCCATCGCCAATCATTGCTGTCGGCATTTTGCAAAACACAATTGGCTCGTCAGGAATCGTCGCTCCTGTTTCGGCTGCATGATCGCGATAGTTAAGCCCGATGCACAAGATCTTGCCGGGGCGGGATAGCGGAGCCAATATTCGAAGCGGCTCTTCGGAGACACCCAAGCGTTTGGATAAATAGTCGATCCGCGAAGCAAAATCATCCCACTTGGCAATCACTTCGATGGTATCGGTAGGCAGCGTAGTGTCGGAACCGGTGATGTCTTGAATCCCGGAAGTGGTCAAGAACCCCCACCCCAGTGAACGATCATTTCTGCGAAATCGACAAATCTTCATGGATGCCCTTCGATACAGTTTCTCAAAACATTAATACAAAAGTGGACGTGCTGGAATACACAGCAACGGTAAAGACAGCGACGCAATCGCCAAGATCGATCTTGCCCAACCAATCTGCACCGCATCATTTCGGCTGGGGGGATGCCGCAGCTTCAACAGTAAAATCAAAACCAACATCAGCATAAAGGGATACTGCCCCGTCGCGAAGATGTACACCACGCACAAGGCATAGGCCGTATATGCTACGTACACCGACAGTGGCCCAAGCAATCCAAACGTCACGTGCCCACCATCCAGTTGGCTCATCGGCAACATGTTCAGGCCAGTTACAAACAAACCAATCCAGGCAGCCATCAGCAATGGCGAAACAGCCGCCGGCGAAAAGCCATCTGCGACGCTAAACATATCCGTTTTCATCCACGTATCGAGCATTTGGAAGATCAAGGGGACTCCCAGGCGAAAATTGCCGACCGTCGTGTACTCAGGCGGATTATCGCTGAGCAAACCAAGGACTGCCACCGGAATGGCGACCACTAAACCGGCCAGTGGCCCCGCAATACCGATATCAAAAATCTCTTTGCGGTTCGCGCTGCGGCCGTCCATCATGATGACCGCCCCGCATGTTCCAAACGCGTTAAATGGAAATGGAATGAAGATTGGATAGGACGACATGACGCGGTAGATGCGGGTCATCACATAGTGTCCCATTTCATGAGCAAGCAAAATGCCGATAACCGCCGCAGAAAAGATCAACCCTGTTCCCCAATTGGCAATCAAGCATTGCCGAATCAGCAAAGCCGACGATTCGCTGATCGTTTCCGACAAAATGTTCTCCGGCGACCAGGCAGTAACTCCCGCCCAGAATGTCGAGACGATCGTCAGCAAGAACATCACTAGCGGGAAAAGCCATCTGCGTCGCTGCTGCGGAGGCTCAAAGACCTCGTACTGCGTGTCGAAACGCGATCCATAATCGGAATCGAGTCGCGGGTGATCCTGAGTCGCCGTTTCCGAGCTATTGGACAAAACTTTCAGCCTTTCAAATTTCGTAACCGTTCACGGACACATCTTGTTTAACCATCTGCCGCTAACGGGTAAACGCAATAGCGTGCAATCAATAGCAGTGAACACCGTCGGCTTATTCTAAGCGATTCTTCCCCGTGCGCTAACTAGCGGAAGCGAAGCAATTCGCGGTTAATCCCAATCCTCATCAAAGCCCAATCCGCAGATACTCGCTATGAGCGACGCGAAAAGATCTAGATCGAAAGGTGGTCGGCCAAGGCAACTGCAGCGCACATCTGCTACCATGGCGAACTAATCAGCTACTGGTACAATCGCGATCAATACAAGTTCCGATTTCACCAAACGCTTCAGCCAAGCCCGAATTTTTCTACGAACCCCAACCTACTGTCATGATCACTCGCATCTTTGCCGCAACGCGTTTAGGCACTTTATGCTTGACAGCAATAGGCCTAACCAGCTTCGCTCAACCGGCTATTTCTCAGGACTGGCCTCAGTTCAACGGCGTACATCGCGACGGTAAACTGCCCGATAACTACCAACTAACTGAATTGCCGCCGGGTGGGTTAACCAAACGCTGGTCAGCGGAGATTTCCGGTGGCTATTCTGGGATTGCGGTCGATCAAAATCGTTTGGTTGTGACCGATTTTGTACTTGAATCTGGCTCGGTGACCAACAATCCAGGTTCGCGTGACGAAGTTGTTGGCCAGGAACGCGTGCTGTGCTTTGATGCGACGACCGGCGATTTGCTGTGGCGACACGCCGAGAATCGTCAAATCGCGGTCTCGTTTGCAGTTGGACCGCGGGCGACTCCTACCATTGATGGCGATGTTGTCTACACGCTTGGCAGCGAAGGCCATTTGATCGCTCAAAACATCCGCTCGGGCGAGGTTCTATGGCAAATTGCACTTAAAGAACGCTACAACACCGAAAGTCCATTGTGGGGATATTCTGCGTCCCCTTTGGTGGCCGGCAAATTGCTGTACACGTTGGCTGGTGGAGTTGGCAGCACGGTCGTCGCTGTGGACAAAATGACCGGCAACGAAGTTTGGCGAGCAGGCAGTTCGGCCGCTACCGGGTACTGCCCGCCTATGATGCTAGGCCAAGGCGACGAGCAGCAGTTGCTGATTTGGGATCCCGAAAAGCTGAACGGTATCGATCCCATGACGGGAGAAGTTCTTTGGACAGAACCTTTGAAGCCACAGTACGAAATGTCGATCGCTCCGCCACTGTTGCACGACGGAAAACTGTATGTCAGCGGCATCGGCGAGGTCGCAGCGATGTATCAAGTCAAAGCGAATCGCGCTGGACTTGAAAAACTTTGGAGCGAAAACAATCCAAAAGCAGCCGTCTACCTTTCGAATGCTTCCGGAGTCTTCGTCGACGACATGATCGCGGGCAGCGATTGCGGCAGCGGTAACTTTATTGCGATCAATCCTAAGGACGGGACAAGGTATTGGGAAAGTATGAAGCCGACGGCCAACACCGATCGACGAGCCAGCCATGGAACCGCCTTTGTGTTTCCGGCCAGCAATGGGTTGTACTATTTATTGAGCGAAACAGGCGACTTTTTGATCGCCAAACTATCACCGGCAGGTTATGAAGAAATCTCGCGGCAGAATCTCTTGGAGCCAACCAACTCGTGGCAAGGGCGCAAGGTCCTGTGGGCTTATCCAGCGTTCGCCAATGGGTGTATCTATGTTCGCAACGACAAAGAAGTTGCTTGCTTTCAAGTCCAACCCTGAAGTTAGCAAGCGGCCAAATTGAAATGATGCGAGAACGCCTTAAGTCGCTTGCGACCACACTGCGAGTCATTGATGATACGCCTCATCGGATCGCTTTAGGCATGGCGTTGGGCATTTTTGTGTCCTGGACACCTACAGTCGGAGCTCAAACGTTATTCATCCTGCCGCTCGCATGGTTAATACGAGCCAACGTGGTATCCGCAATTATCGGCATCTACTTGTCTAACCCCATCACATTGCTACCCATGTATTGGGTAGAGTATCGGGTGGGGGCGATGTTCATGCCCAATCCCCCCACGATCGAAGATTTCAAGAACGCGTGGAGCGCTCAGGAAACGACGAATGCTGCACTGCAGGCCAGCGGAGTGGGCTGGCGGTTATGGTTGGCCATGTGGATTGGCGGAATCATCATCGGCGCGGTCTGTGTCGTCCCAAGCTATTTCGCGACGCACTGGCTGGTGCTTCGTTCGCGAGCCAGACGCCTGCGCGATGCCGCGGCGGCAGAGAAGTTAGCCGAGTTGAACTCGAACGACAAAGAGCCTGCTCCACCCCCCGATAAGTAGAGTGGGCTGCCAGCCCGTTGAGGGTTTTGGGAATGGTTCTAAAGAGCCGCCTGTGTTAAGAAATCTAGTTGCAATCTTAACACTTCGTTTGTCAGTTCATGATGGCTGGTAAGCTATAGTTGATGATTCCGCGATGGAAGATCGCTTCGATCCGTCCGTTCCTATTCTGCACTCGAGAATCATCATGCAAACATCTCGTAAAGGCTTCACCATTGTCGAGATGTTGGTTGTCCTGATTATCATCGGAGTGTTAGTTGCGTTGATCTTCCCAGCTATTCAAGCCGCGCGAGAAACGGCACGACGAGCGCAGTGCATGAGCAGTCTGCGACAAATGGGCTTGGCACTTGTCAATTATGAGTCGACGCATCGCTATTATCCCGAAGGCCGCATGGCGCCCGATTATGTTTTGAACGGTGTGGCCCAAGCAAACTACACCAATTACAACTCGGTACCCACTAGCGGTGCTTGGACAGGCTTTCGATCTGTTCACACGTTTCTTCTACCGCACATGGAGCAAAGCGTGGTGTACAACTTGATTAACTTCACCGCCTCGACATCGGTCCGCATGACCCAAAACGGTAACCCGGTGAACGCAAACTATGAAGCGTACTCTTATGCGCAAGGCTTGTTCATCTGCCCATCGGAGTACAACAACTTAGTGGTCGTATCCGAGAACAATTATCGCTACAACTTTGGCGGCAGCACACATTTCGCTGGTGCGGAAAACTCGAGCCGCAACAACAATCTTGCAGCGACCATTAATGTTGCTGGCAAAAGGCTTTCGTCACGTGGGAATGGCGCATTCACCATCGGCTCGCCCTTGAAAGCTGCTGATTTCCTGGACGGGTTATCCAACACCGTGGTCTTCTCGGAACGCATTATGGGCAGTGGGGGGCGTATGGATTTGCAGCTTCCTCAGAAAGGAGACATCACTACCATGCCAGGACGCGTCAACGCGATGCTCGATCCAGACGTTGCCATGCGAAATTGTTCTGTTCCGCCGTTTATTGCGACGACAAACTTCAATTCCGCGGGTCGTTGGATTGGCGGTGAAGACTGGTCCAATGGCTGGCCTTTCGCGTTCTATACCAGCACGATGTATAACCACGTCGCTCCCCCGAATTGGAAGTTCAACGACTGCGGAACTTGGAGCGCGACGCCCGATGCACCTGGCGAGCATGCGATTGTATCCGCTCGCAGCTATCATCGCGGCGGCGTCAATGTGGTCAGAGGAGATGGCTCAACGCAGTTCGTGCACGACGAAATCGATTTGCCAACGTGGCGAGCGGTTGGTACGCGCGCCGAGCAAGAGAAACTGTCGCTGCCCTCGAAGTAAGCAGCAGCCACGACGACCTCAGCGGGCTGTCCAACCGCCATCGACATACAACAAGCTGCCCGTCGTGAAGCTAGAAGCTGGACTGGCGAGGTAAATTGCGGCTCCTTGAATTTCTTCCATCTTGCCCCAACGTTCGAGCGCCACTGCGCCAACAATGAACTTTTTGGCTTCCTCGGTATCCGCGATAGGCACATTCATTTCCGTCAAGAATGGTCCTGGGCAAATCGCGTTGCAAGTGACGCCGAAATGAGCCACCTCCAATGCTAACGCTCGCGTCAATTGCACCACCGCCCCCTTGCTGGTGGCATAAGGCGTGCGATTAGCGAGCCCCACAACTCCCAGCGTGCTGGCCATATTGATGATGCGTCCATACTTGGCCTCCTTCATGATCGGCAGCACAGATCGACACGCGTTCCAACTCCCATGAACATTGGTTCGGATCACTTGATCAAATTGATCGCTGCTCAGGTCGGTGATAGGGCCCCGGATATTGATACCTGCGCTATTGATGAGGATATCGACACGTCCCCAACGCTTGCGTGCGGCTGCGACAGCGTCCTGCATGGCTTGTAAATCGGTAACATCTGCCGCATGAGAGACTGCTTCGATGTTGTACTCTTTTGACAACTGTTCAGCGACTTGTTCGGTTGTGACTGTGTCGCGGCCCAGCAACATCAGGTTGGCTCCAGCAGACGCGAGCCCTGCGGCCATCGCTGCTCCCAAGCCCTTCCCACCGCCAGTGATAATCGCGACGTGCGAGTCCATGCGGAACTGTTTGATTCCTGGTAAACTGTGGAGAGTCATATCTAACTTGAGGTCACTATTATTATGATGAAAAACAAAACTCGATTCTGGTGCGTCTTGGCAGTTTATAAGAAGCTGCAGAGGCCCATTCTACTGAATTTGGTGAGCTTGATTTTCGCATCGAACATTTTGTGTGCGGCCGAACGAAACATCGTTTTCTTTATCACCGACGATGAAGGCCCGACTTTGGGTTGCTATGGCGATACATCGGCCAGGACGCCCGCTATCGACGCCATGGCCGCTGATGGCGCGGTCTTCCGCAATGCATTTGCGACCACGGCTTCGTGCAGCGCCAGTCGTTCGGTCATCTTGTCCGGACTGCACAATCACAAGAACGGGCAATTCGGCCATCAACATGACTATCATAAGTTCGCTTCGTTCGATCATGTCGCCAGCCTTGCTCTTCCACGCGTGCTGACGCAAGCCGGCTATCGCACCGCTCAGATAGGTAAATACCATGTCGCGCCCGAGTTCGTTTATCACTTTGAACAGTATTTGCCTGGCCAGGAACGCAACGTGGTCCAAATGGCCGAGAATTGTCGTAAGTTCATCATGGCAGAAGACGACAGGCCTTTCTTTTTGTATTTCGCTACGGCCGATCCACATCGGGGCGCCCAAGCGGACGAAACCTCGGCGTTAGAGCTCAAGCCCAACTTGTTTGGCAACAAACCCAATCGAGGCAGTTATCCCAACACGACCGAGCAGTTTTTTGAGCCCAGCGACGTGACGGTGCCATACTTCCTAACCGATACGCCTGAGACGCGAGCCGAACTAGCGCAGTACTATCAATCGTGCAGTCGGATCGACCAAGGATTTGCAAAGCTGATCGAGATCTTGAAAGAGGCGGGCGTTTACGACAAGACCTTGATTGTCTTTACTTCCGATCATGGGATGGCGTTTCCTGGAGCGAAAACCACGGTGTATGAAGCTGGATTGCGTGTGCCCTTTGTGGTGCGCAATCCCTACAGCGGCAGTCGAGGGGTGCAGACACAAGCGATGATTAGTCATATTGATATCACGCCCAGCTTGCTCGATTTCGCGGGCGGATTGGATCAGGAGGTGAATGGTCCCAAGGCTTGGGTGCCACCACAGGAGATCTTGGCCGAAAACCACCGCGACACGAAAGACAATCATGCCGGGCCGTTCAAGTTCCGAAGCTACCACGGTAAGTCATGGCTGCATGTACTGGACAACCCTCAATCCACGCACTGGGACACGATCTTTGCCTCCCACACCTTCCACGAGATCCAGATGTACTACCCAATGCGAGTGGTCCGGGACAGCAGCTACAAATTGATCTGGAATATTGCGCATCCATTGCCTTTTCCGTTTGCGTCAGATCTTTGGATTGCCTCCAGTTGGCAGGCACAATTCTCGCAGGGAACCGACGCGCCGTACGGCCAGAAAACGGTTGGCGAGTATATCCAACGGCCTGAGTTCGAATTGTATGACATGCAAAGCGATCCTCAGGAAGCCAAGAATTTAGCGTCCGATCCTGCATTTTCGGCCACTTTGGAGCGGTACAAGACCAAGCTTCGCGAGCATCAAGACGCTTTGGAGGATCCTTGGAAGATCAAATGGGAATACGAGTGAACCGCAGCTCGGGAGCGAGAAAATGCGGAGTTTCTGGCTACTGGACGAGCGTGCATTTTGGCCGCAGCCCTCTGTCTAGGAAAAGAACAGTTTCGTCTTTTTTTGGAACAAGGCTTGCGTAGCTGGTATCCTTGTCGATACACTACGCGGCTCGCTGTTTACTAGCTTGCATAGGGGGAGTCCTGCAAAGGCCCCCTGTTCAGTTTGAATTTTGCAAGTTTTTTGGTCTTGTTGCGTTGGTTGAAGGAGTCGGCTAGATGCCGCGTTTACTGGGTGTTGACCTTCCGAATGAGAAGAAGACTGTCATTTCGTTGCAGTATCTTTACGGTGTTGGCGACTATGTCGCACGAGAAGTCTGTGAGAAATTGCAGATTGATCTCAACAAGCCTGCGCGTGAACTGACCGAAGACGAACTGAGCCGCATCGGTGCAATGCTCGAACGTGATTACACGGTCGAGGGGCCACTGCGCCGCACGGTTGGCCAAAATATTCAGCGATTGAAAGAAATTCGTTGCTATCGCGGGATGCGGCATCGATCCAGTTTGCCAGTTCGTGGTCAACGAACGCGAACTAATGCACGTACCAGGAAGGGGCCGCGTAAGACGGTCGCCGGTAAGAAGGGCGTGAAGGATCTGAAATAGTGATCGCTAGCAGCGTGGATTGGGTGTTGGTTCGCTCAAGAAATATGCTGCTGGTCGGATGAATCGCTGTCGATGCGTCGTTTTTGATTTGCCTATTTTGTAAGTAACAGGGTTTGGATCGTGGCTAAGGCTGGAAGTTCCTCAAACAATAATTCGAATAACAAGCGTAAAAAAGTTCGCCGCAACGTAACGCAGGCGATCGCTTTTATTAAGAGCACGTTCAACAACACGCACGTCACGATCACTGATCTGAAGGGCGATACGTTGTGCTGGGCAAGCGGTGGCACGAGCGGCTTCAAGGGCAGCCGTAAGAGTACGCCTTTCGCTGGCCAAGTTGCTGCTCAACAAGCTGCTGAAAAGGCCGCGAAGTACGGTGTTAAGGAGATTGAGGTGCGAGTGAAGGGGCCTGGAGCTGGCCGCGAATCGGCAATCACAGCGTTACAAAGCGCTGGGATTACAGTGAAGCAAATCCAGGATACCACTCCTATCCCTCACAACGGCTGTCGACCACGGAAGCGACGCCGCGTCTAGGTCGACGACGAGTAAAGGATTGTAAACCCATTTTTTCATTTCGGTTTCACTGCTAAAGAACAGAGGTTACCACGATGCATGTCCGCTGGCGTGGTCTGGAATTGCCAAGCAACGTACAGGTCGAGCGCTCGACGCTGAGCCCGACTTACGGGAAGTTTTACGCTGAGCCGTTTGAACGCGGTTACGGTGCTACGATCGGCAATAGCTTGCGACGCGTCCTGCTTTCTAGCTTGGAAGGTAGCGCGGTCACGCAAATCAAGATTCGTGGAGCTCAACATGAGTTCTCTTCGATTCCTGGCGTGATGGAAGACGTAACGGAGATTGTCCTGAACGTTAAAAGCTTGATTGTCAAAAATCACAGCGACTCGACGCGTGTTATCACCGTCGAAAAGAACTCAGCAGGTGAAATTCGCGGTAGCGACGTTCAAACCGATGCTGATGTTGAGATCATTAACAAGGACCATGTCCTGGCAACCTTGACCTCCGATACACCTTTCATGATGGAAATGGTCGTTGAGAATGGTCGCGGCTATATTCCCGCGACGGAACATTCCAGCGGCGATCATGAAATTGGGATTATCCCCGTCGATGCCTTGTATTCCCCGGTCGTCCGCGTCCGATACGATGTCGAGGAAACTCGCGTTGGTCAAAAGACGAACTACGACCGCTTGAATCTGGAAATTTGGACGGATGGTTCCGTTGGCCCCGAAATGGCCCTGGTCGAAGCGTCAAAGATCTTGCGGAAACACCTCAACCCGTTTGTGCAATACGCAGAGCTTGGCCGACAAGTACACGCGACTGCTCGCGGAGGCCCGGGTAGCGCAGAAGCTCAATTGGAATCCAAACTGAATATGTCGGTAGCGGAACTGCGCCTGTCAGTCCGAGCCAGCAATTGCTTGGAAGCAGAAGGCATTCAAACACTGCGAGATCTAGTTCAACGCACCGAAGACCAGCTTTTGGAAGTTCGCAATTTCGGCGAAACAACCTTGACTGAGGTTCGTGAAAAGCTGAGCCAGCACGGTTTGCACCTTGGCATGCGAGTTCCATCCAGCCAATCCCTGCGATAAGCAGGCTTGGCAACAACGAAGATACATTTTCATCCATTTGTTTGATTTATTGATTTGGTCTAATCATGCGACACTTACGACGCGGACGTCGGTTGAACCGAACGTCTCCACACCGCAAATCGTTATTTGCTAACCTGATTTCGGCTTTGTTGCTTACCGAGCGAGAAGTTTTGGAAGGCGTTGATCCAAACGCGCCCAAGACTCCTGGTCGTATCATTACGACCTTGGAAAAAGCGAAGGAAATTCGTCCGCTGTTGGAGCGCTGTGTCACCATCGCCAAAAAGGGCTTGGCCGCAGAAGCCACTGCCGAACAATTCGCGGCCCCCAACGACGATCGTAAATCGGACGCGTGGAAGCAATGGCGAACCAGCGACGCTTGGAAGCAGTGGGCAAATGCTCGAGCTCCTGGAGTCAACGCACGCCGCAAAGTGTTGTCGGTGATCCGCAACAAGCAAGCGGTTTCCATTCTCTTTGACAAGGTCGCGCCGCGATTTACCGATCGCAACGGCGGCTACACTCGCATTTTGCGGCTTGCCAAGCCTCGCCTGGGTGATAACGGCACTCGTGCGTTGCTTGAGTTCGTCGGCCAAAACGACCGCGTCAGCAAGAAGAAGGCTCAAAAGCCTGAATTCGCCGCTGCGTCCAGTGAGACCGCCAGCGAATAAGCTGCACGGAGCTCTTAGGATTCTACCATTTGTTTCGCTAATCCTGCGGCGCCCAGATATCCGGCGTCGCCACCCAGGGTTGCGAAACGAATCTCGGTGCCATTGGCAATGTTCGCGAAACTGCGAGCTCTCAAGCCAACCACAATGTTCGATAGAAATCTACGACCTATCGGACAGCCGGCCCCTCCAAAGGTCATCGCCCCACCGATGACCACCAGTCCCGGGTCCAACGCATGCACTATTGATGTGATCCCAATCGCCAAATATTCGGCTGTCTCATCAATAATTTGGTTGGCCAACCCGTCGTTATGCAGCGCCGCGTCGTGCAGCATTCGGCCATTGAGTTGCGATTGCCTGCCGCTCAAGAGACTTGACGCCCCGGCATCTAATCTCTCCCGAGTAATATTGATAACCGCGCTCGCACTCGCATACGCTTCTAAGTGTCCTCTTCCGCCCCCCCAAGCACAAAGTCTTGCATTCGGGCTGCCATCAATGATGATGTGCCCAAGTTCGCCGCAAGAAGAGTTCTTGCCCACACACATGCGACCATCCAAAACAATTCCACCACCGACGCCAGTCCCAAGCGTGAGCATCGCCATGCTTGTGTAGCTATGTCCGCTGCCCAACCAGTACTCGCCCCAACTTGCCGCGTTGGCATCGTTGTTGTAAGCCACTTTGAGTCCTGACAAATTCTCTAGGCACGAGACGATGGGAAAGTGATGCCAGTTCGGATGGTTGGGCGGCTCGATCAGAAGTCCATTAGGAATATCCTGCGGGCCTGGTGTGCCCAACCCAATGGCGGCCAACGAGCGATGGTCAATCCCGATAGCTCGTGTGATACGATCGATTGCTTCTACCGATGCTGACATCGCAGCTTTGGGGCCTTCGGGTTCCTTGGTCGCAATTTCTTCAAACCCCAAGGTGTTGCCAAATGTATCCACGATTCCAATCTTGATCGATGTGCCACCGACATCAACGCCCGCGAAGAAAGGCGGTTTGGCATCCGACAGGTTTACGATTGCTTGTTTGGTCATTCAGGTCACTTTCTCTAGAGCGATTGAATCAAGATTTGGCGGACAGCGTAGCCTTTAGTGTAAGTCAAGTTGAACGGCAGCGACATCCGAATTTTCCCGGCCGATGCAGACTCCGCCAGACAAGTCCCTTGCCAGAAGCTGGCGCGACGCCATCACCATCCCGAAATAGGTACAATAGAGATCAGTCGACAGACAATCCTCATTTGCTCCTCTCATCTATCCGGCAGGTGCCATCATGATCGATACGATTCTCGAACGTCCCATGTTTGTTGCCATTCTTGGAGGCATTGTTGGGCTTACGCTGGCCTGGATATGGCTGCAGACCAGTTACAAGTCAATCGCTTATGCCGCGGCATTGGTACTGGTGTTGACGGCCGTATGTGTCACCTTAGGCTACACGATTGATACGCCGCGTGAACAGATCACGGCCTGGTTATATGAAACGGCGAATGAGTTACAATCGAATCGATTTGACTTGATTCAGCAAAAGATCCATCCCGGAGCTTCGCCCGAATTGCGTTCGTTGGAAGCGCGAGCTGAAGGGTTGGAATTCAAAGTAGCAGCGATCAAGAAGATCCATGAGATTATCCTGACAGGCACCGAGCCCAATCGCAAAGCGATCGTGAAGATGAATGTTTTTGTCGAACTTGCGATTAGTGGTTATGACCAAAAGATCCCTCGCTATGTTGAACTGACGATGTATCAAGTCGATGGTCAATGGTTGGTCAGCGACGCACGCCATGAAGAGCCAACTTATGGCTTTCGTATCCACAACGACTAGTTATGCAATCGCATGTTTGTCCAACTTCTCACTATCAAGGAAACTTCCAGAATGATTAGTAGATCACGCCGATTGGTTCGAACTTGTTGCCTACTAACGATCGTTTCGATTGGAGTAAGCGCAGTGGCAAGGGCTCAGGAAGCAGCGACTTCAACCAACAGTTCGCTTCCGAACATTGTGTTGATCATGGCTGATGATTTAGGCTATGGAGAAATTGGATACTATGGACAACAGCGAATTCAGACACCAAGAATTGACCAGTTGGCTGCTCAGGGAATGGCGATGACGCAGTTCTATGCGGGAGCCACCGTATGCGCGCCATCGCGATGTACGTTGATGACTGGCAGGCACAACGGGCATGCTACCGTCCGAGGTAACGCAGGATTTGAAAACCCGATCGCACAGTCCTTGCTAGCCGACGACTACACGATGGCTGAGATGCTCAAAGAACGTGGATATGATACGGCTTGCATCGGCAAATGGGGGCTTGGTGAACTAGGCGAACCCGGACATCCGATGGATCAGGGCTTTGACCATTTCTTTGGTTACTTGAATCAACATCATGCGCATAATTACTATCCTGGCTTTCTGTTTCACGACCGCAATCCTGTGACCTTACGCAACGTCGTGCAACTGGCCAATCCAGAACGAGGGGATGTCGGCGGTGGATATGCGACGACGAAAGTCGATTACTCGCATGACTTGTTTATGGACAAGGCCGTTGCCTTCATCACTCGTCCTCGCGAGAATCCATTCTTTCTCTATTTGGCCCTTACGCTGCCCCACGAAAATAACGAAGCGAATCGCATGATCGGTAACGGAGCGGAAGTGCCAGACTGGTCACAATACGACGAGGAAGACTGGAGCCTGAACACGAAACAGCATGCTGGAATGATCTCCAAATTGGATGAAGGGGTGGGCCGCATTGTCGATCAATTGAAGCGACTTTCGCTAGAAGAAAACACGCTGATTGTATTCACCAGCGATAATGGGCCACACAATGAATCCAGCCATGACCTTTCCGTTTTCGATCCCTCCGGCCCGCTGCGAGGAATCAAACGAGCGCTCTACGAAGGCGGGGTCCGCGTGCCAACCATCTGTTATTGGCCAGGCAAGATCGAACCCGCATCGGTAAGCGACCATATCGGTTTTAGTGGCGATTTCTTTGCCACATTCGCTGATTTGACTGGAGGCCCTGTCACTCACGAGAACGGTCCTATCGATAGCATCTCCATTGCACCTACGCTGTTGCAGGGGTGGGCTGAAGCGTTTGGCCCTCAAAAGAATCACCCGTACCTGTACTTTGAATTTTACGAGCAAGGCTCGCGACAATCTGTTCGCTTTGGAGATTGGAAGGCGATTCGAGAGCCCATGCTGACCGGCCGCGTGCAGTTGTTTAACTTGAAGGAAGATTTAGGTGAAACCAACGACCTGGCTCAGAGCCATCCCGAACAAGTGCAGCAAGCAATCCGCTACATGGATGAAGCACATGTTCCGAACGAACGTTGGCAAGTCCCTGTGAAGCAGGCGAAGTCGAATTGATTGTGATCCCAGATTGGTTTTGCTCTGTCACGGAATTGGACGAGATCGATTCGACCAACTCCTATATCCAGCGTCAACTCGCCAATGGTGAAGAGCTCTCCGGTTTGCCTTGGCTGGTTCATGCCACTCAACAAACCGCAGGTCGCGGCCGAAATGCGAAATCATGGCTCAGTGACTGTAATTCGCTGACGTTTTCTATCGCTTGGCAGCCCCCCCCTGTTGATCCACTGCGGCTCGCTCGATTGCCACTGCATGTAGGTATTGCGGTCTCCGAAGCGCTTAGGCCTTGGGTCGACGTCTTCCCCAAAGTCAAATGGCCAAATGACGTCATGCTCGCTGGTCGCAAAGCGTCTGGCATTTTAATGGAGTCGACAAAGCTAGCCGGAGAACAAGTTCAGGCATCGCAAAGTTTACCGGTGCTGATCATTGGCATTGGCATAAACTGTGATGTTGATCTAGCAGTGTTGGATCCTGTCGTCGCATCGCGAGCCACCAGTGTTCGGCATCACTTGAAAAGCGAACATAGTGTGCTGGATAATGCTGCGCTGAAAAAGCTGGTCTTCCAAAGCGTGCTTGTTCAGTTGGCAAGAATGCTTTCCAGTTTTGCCCAATCAGTGATCGACCTGGAAGCGGATTGGCCACGCTTCTGCTTCTTGAGCGGCAGATACATCGCGGTGCAAACTCCGATGGGCCGCCTGGAGGGCGAGTGCCAAGGCATCGATGAACGCGGAGCGATTATTGTCCGTGATGCCAACGGCCACTGGCAAACCGCTTTGTCTGGCGAAGTCATCGAGTACTGAAGGATTTGCGCGTGCATCTAGGAGCAAAACAATGACCGCGAAGAAGCCAAAATTCTATGTGGTATGGCAAGGCCGTACGCCTGGCGTCTACACAACCTGGGACGCATGCCAGGCGCAGATCAGCGGGTACTCGGGGGCCAAGTATAAATCATTTGGCTCTATGGCCGATGCTCAAGCTGCATATCAAGAAGACGCTGACGAACATTGGGGCGTTGGTTCTGGCGATGCAAAGGACAAAAATTCAACGCCGGTCGTTGACTACGAACGATTGGCAGACCTGGGAGTCGACATGTCCGCGTGGTGCGTTGACGCTGCTTGCAAGGGGAATCCGGGCGAGCTCGAATACCAGGGAGTCGAGCTATCGTCTCGCATTCACTTGTTCCATATGGGCCCGTTTCCGGAAGGCACTGTGAACATTGGTGAGTTCCTGGCGATTGTGCACGCGCTGGCGTTGCTGCATGAGAAGCAACCTTACACGCCGATCTATTCCGATTCGAGGATCGGCATCAGTTGGGTCAAGCGTGGGAAGTGCAAAACTAAACTTCCGCCCTCAAGTGCCAATCAGCGTTTGATGAATCTGGTCGCTCGCGCCGAAAAATGGTTGGCTGAACATCGCTGGACCAACCCGCTGTTGAAATGGGAAACCAGTCGCTGGGGTGAAATCCCGGCCGACTTCGGTAGGAAGTAAGTATCTAGAAAGCAGGAGAGCCTGAGTTGGTCTTGGTTTTGCCGGCTAGGCACCGTGAACAACATAGTTCGCCATCAGTCCGGCGATCGGGAAGTTTCCTGGCCCGAATGGATCAGTTATGATGAAGGCAAGCGAGTAAGCAACGTAGACTCAAATTTTCCGATCAGGGGCGCGCCTATGGCGAACGCGAACTACCAAGATTTGATCGATCGAGTGATCCATTTCGAAATCGATCCTGGCCCAAAAACTTTCTCGTTCGAAGATCGCTTGGCCCACGAGAATGGTTGGACGTTGAATTTCGCTCGCGAAGTCATCCTTGAATATAAACGATTTTGCATTTTGGCTGTATGTGCAGGCCACCCAGTAACCCCTTCCCAAGCGGTGGACCAAGCATGGCACTTGCACTTGACTTATACCCATTCGTACTGGGATCGCTTTTGCCGAGAGGCATTAGGAAAGCCGCTTCATCACGGTCCTACCGCAGGCGGACTATCTGAGAGTCTTAAGTTTCAAGACTGGTATGAAAGAACTCTTGAAAGTTACAAAGATATTTTTGGCTTTTCGCCGCCGGCGCGAGTTTGGCCAAACGTTAAAGAGAGGTTTGCCGGAAACGATCAAATCCACTGGGTCGATCGCCGAGCGCATGTCATTCTCAGCAAACGATTCCTGAAACAAACTATGTTGGCTGTGTTGATCGTGCTGACGAGCATGGTTGTTTATGCTTGGCAAGACCGGCGTTGGAATGTCCCACCGTTTCTTTGGAATGGAGAAGCATTCCTGGTGTTCTACGTCATCTTAGGCCTTGCCGCATTAGTTCTGATCGCGGTATCCCGTACTATCTCGTCCAAGTCAACTACGGCAGCAGTAGCGGATTCAGAAGATGTGGAGCTGAGCACGGACGAGCTCGCGGTTCTAGCGGGTGGCCCAACGCGTCTCATGCAGGTGTCACTCACTCGCCTTTACTTGGAGAACCAAATCGAAGTAGTAAAACGATGGTTTTCGCATTCGCTGCAAGCGGTTAAAAAGCAGCCCACGACGAGTTTAATCGATAGAGATATCTTCGAAGCGATTGCAAGTCATGCGCCTGCGAAACATCTGGCGCGAGTCGTGAAGCCTCATTGCAATAAGATTGAGGCGCGACTCCGAGATTTACATTTGATTCAAACTCACCGAGTTACGGCGATAACGTGGCTCGCTTGCTTGACGATGATTTGCTTGGCAACCTTACGAATCATTCAAGCAGAGCAACGCCAAGAACCGTACATTTTTCTGATCGTCGCACTCACTTTCTTCCTCTTCATAGCTTTTGCCCTAAATGCAACTGGCTATTCGACAGTTGCAGGCAGCCGCCAGTTGATCCAGGCTCGCAGAAAATCGCAGCAAGCTGCCAATCACAACTCCCCGCAGACCGCAGAACAAGCTGACATTCCGCGTGCCGTGGCCGCATTAGGAGTCGGTGCGCTGCGATCCGTCACTGGCGCCGCGATCTTATACCAATTCTTGCATTCAACGCACGGAGGTAGCGGGGGAGCAACCGGAGGATGCGGAGCAGGAGGTGGCGATGGGGGAGCAGACGGAGGTGGTGGGGGATGTGGTGGGGGATGTGGTGGGGGATGTGGTGGTTGTGGCGGCGGTTGCGGAGGCGGTTAGACTGCGAAATCTACTGCAAATGCTCATCGAACCAACGGATCAATCCGCGAACCATTTCAGCCGACTGCTGGGCATTAAAACCATGTGCGGCACCTGGAAAGACCACAAGTTCTGATTTCACTTCGACTTTCTTAAATGCCTCCGCAATTTTCTCGCTGTGCCAGAGAGGTACCAATTCGTCCTTATCTCCATGGAACAATAGCGTCGGAGCATCGTCCGCAGTGACAAACATCAACGGCGACACCGAAGGAGCGTCCTTGGGCTCGAAACGCAACGCGGGGAACTGCTCGCGGCGTGGGTTACCGGGTTCTACATATGGCACCAAGTCAGTCGGCGGGTAGACGGCCACAACGGCTGCAACGCGTGGGGCAACCTGACCATCGATGGCAGGAAGATCATTTGTTTGCGTTCCCAGAATTAAAGACAAGTGACCTCCGGCGCTGAATCCAAACACGCCAATTTTCTCTGGATTGATCTTCAGGTCCTGTGCATGATTGGCAATGTATCGCAGCGCGAGTTTAACATCCGAAACGGCCTCGGGAACAACGTACCGTGGACTACTGCCATGCCGAACCGCGATGACCGTATAGCCTTGATCGAGCATAGGTCGAAACATGCTCATGGACTGTTCGGGAGGCAGCCAAGTAGAAACCCAGCCACCACTGACCATGAACACCAATCCGACTCCCTTGGCATTTTTCGCAGGAGTGAAAACGTCAAATGTTAACGCCATTCCATCCTTATGACCGTAGACAACATCCGGCCGAATATCAACGGCTTGGTCAGCATAGGAAGTGCGCGCGGCCTGATAACTAGTCAGGGAAACAATCAGCATCCAGATCGAGTATAATCGCATAGTACTTTTAGAACATCGAATAGGGAAAGAAAATTCGAATTGCCGTCCGCTTGCTGGGTCCACATCAGCAATAGTATTCTAACAGAGCCTACGTATTCGTGTTGTTACGCCATGAGCAAGTCCTACAAGACCATGAAGCCAAGTAAGTTCATTTCTATCGTCTTCCTTTTTATCGCTCTGGTTGGCAGGGTTACGCTGGTTTCAGGCGAAACCAAGAGCCCTAACGTCCTGCTTGTGATGACCGATGATCAAGGCTGGGGCGACCTTAGCCTGAACGGTAATCGCAACCTGCAGACGCCGAATATGGATCGTCTGGCACTTGAGGGAGCAAGATTCAATAACTTTTACGTCTGTCCGGTTTGTTCGCCAACAAGATGTGAAGTATTGACAGGACGTTATCACTTAAGTTGCGGAGTTACCGGCGTCACGCAAGGCGGGGAACGGATCAATCTTGACGAAAGGACACTCGCAGATGTTTTTCAGCATGCGGGATATCGAACTGGGCTTTTCGGCAAGTGGCACAACGGAACGCAACATCCTTATCATCCGAACAATCGAGGTTTTAGTGAGTTTTACGGTTTCACTTCCGGACATTGGGGGCACTATTTCTCTCCGGAGTTAGATCACAACGGTCGGATTGTGCAGGGCGACGGGTACTTAAGTGATGATTTTACAAATCGCGCCATCGCATTCGCTCAAGCATCTGCACAACAGCCTTTCTTTATTAAGCTATCGTACTGCACTCCACATTCTCCGATGCAGGTGCCCGACTCGTGGTGGAGTCAATACAAAGATTTGCCGCTTACTTCGCGAGCCACAGCCTCCGACCGCGAGAATATCGATCATACGCGTGCAGCGTTGGCGATGGTATCCAATTTGGACTGGAATATTGGCCGCTTACTAGATGCCCTTGAGCAATCGCGCCAACTGGACAATACCATCGTGTTGTTTATGACTGACAATGGACCTAACGGGCACCGATACAATGATGGAATGTCCGGGATCAAAGGCAGTGTCGATGAGGGGGGCGTTCGCAGCCCACTGTTTGTTCGCTGTCCGCGATTGATTCAAGCTGGTCTAGAAATTGAGCAATTGGCCGGCGCCGTCGATATTCTGCCAACGCTGGTTGAACTCTGCGAACTGAGCGACGCCGCTTCGAAAGTAGGAATCGATCAACGCGGAAAGCAACTTCACGGAATCTCGCTAGCAAGATTTTTGACCCAAGCAAATCAAGCGATTTCCTATCGAAAGTTATGGACTACCTGGAACAATAAACACAGTTTGCGCACACAAGTGTATCGCTATATCGATGATAATCGACTGTACAACATACATGAGGACCGGGCGCAACGCGAGGAACTGTCCGGCCAGCAGACCGAACAGTTAAATGCGATGAAAACAGAGCTCCAAGCCATCGTCACGACCTTCTCGCGCATGAAGGAGAATCGGCCATTCACAGTCGGCTATGCTGCAGATGTCCCAGACCAACTGCCCGCGCGCGACGCCATCCTGAGCGGCGGATTGGAGTATTCTTCAAAACATCCCAATTGCTCTTTCATCACAAGCTGGACCAATACCGATCAGCAAATTGCCTGGCCCGTCGAAGTCCTGGAGCCCGGCAGATATCGCTTTGAAATCTACTATCAATGTCCAGCGGAGATGCTGGGCGCAACACTCCAATTAGAAAGCGACCTTGGTCCAAGTTCTGAGATGTTACGTTTTCGGTGGGAGGCTGCTTTTTCATCAGATCTGGTTGGAGCTGAGGAAGATCGAGTCCCGCGGCAAGAGTCTTACTGGAAGACCTTCGGCAAGCAGGACATCGGGACGATGGAGTTGCAGGCTGGCTCACAAACACTAACGCTAAAGGCAGAAGCAGTACCGCATGCCAGTGTCGGGGAAGTTCGAATGTTAGTCGTTACACGAACTCTTTGACAAGCGAATTGGCAAAGGACTGACTAGTCCGAAATCCAGGCACCAGACGGCGAGCGTAGGCCTGTAATAGATGTTTCGGATGTACTGCTACTTGGCTGACAATTTAGCACAGGTCTGATTTTCAGGTTTGTTTTTGCGTCGCACCGAGCCGATGTGAGGAGAGCACGGAAGTGGCATTTGCGATCGGTGATGGATTGCCCGACAATCAAGGCGGTTTTATGGACTTCTGGTGTTACTCATGGCGCAACTCTCTCGCATTGACCAACCTGCAAACGCTCAACCTTTGACATTCCGCGTTAATCAGGCTTTACAATCGAACCCATATCTCTCTGGAACTCACATCTCTTTTTCGGCCAAGGCGGGAAGCGTAACCTTGCGAGGATCCGTTCGGTCTTTTTATCAAAAGCAGATGGCTCAGGAAGTCATCCAAAACTTTGCTGACGTGCACGAAGTCAACAACCAAATTGAAGTCGCCATTTCAAGGTAAAACTGCACTACAGCCGTTGCAATCCGAACAATCCATGAAACAATTCTGAAAGTCAGTTCTAAACTTCGGTCTTTCAGGCATCATGAGCAACGGTAAGCAATCAGTTTTAATTCTTGGCGGCGGGCTCATTGGGCTCGCGTCCGCTTACTATCTTAACCGATCCGGTTACGCGGTGACTGTCGTTGACAAAGGCCGCATCGGAGGGCAGTGCTCGCACGGGAATTGCGGCCTGATTACGCCCAGCCATGTTCTACCGTTGGCTGAGCCGGGGACAATTCGCTACGCAATCACGGCAGCTCTGAAACGCAGCCCGGCGCTTCGCGTTCGGCTGCGATGGGATGTTCGTTTGTGGAAGTGGCTATGGAATTTCGCGCGACGGTGCAATCATGACGATATGGTCGAAGCGGCCGGGGCCATCAACTCGCTCTTAAAGTCGTCTCGCGACCTTTACCGACAGATCATCGTTGAGGAGAATCTAAACTGCGAATGGCAGAAGCAGGGATTATACTTCGTTTATCAGGACAAGCACAAACTTGACCAGTACGAGCCTACCAATGAGTTATTGACTCGTGACTTCGATGAGCCTGCAGAACGTATCGACGCAAAAGAGTTGCAGCGGCGGGAGCCGAGTCTATCCAAACATTTAGCTGGAGCTTGGTATTTCGAAACCGATACACATCTGCGGCCAGACCGTTTGGTAAGCACGTGGCGGGACTTGTTAGCGCAACGCGGCGTTGTATTCTTGGAAGAATGTGAAGTGCTTAATATCCGTCGCGAGTCGGACAAGGTCGTTGGCGTCGACACTTCCCAAGGCGCACAAACAGCAGACGAGTATGTTATTGCACTCGGGTCTTGGACGCCGTTGCTCACTAAGGCACTTCGTTTTGACGTTCCCATCCAACCTGGGAAAGGTTACTCGATTACCATGCACGGCAATCCGACCAAGCCCAATGCGCCGATGATTTTCCCTCAACATCGCGTTGCTGTCACACCGTTTGAAGCCGGCTTGCGACTAGGCTCGATGATGGAGTTTGCTGGTTATGATTCTACGATTCAAGAAAAGCGATTAGAGCACCTAACGAAGACAGCCAAGCTGTACTTCAACAACTGGCAAGGCGGTCCCATTGAAGAGAAGTGGTATGGCTGGCGTCCTATGACTTACGACAGTGTGCCGATTATTGACCGAGCCCCCAAGCTATCAAATGTGACGATTGCGGCTGGGCACAACATGTTGGGTTTGAGCATGGCGCCTTCCACAGGAAAACTTGTGGCCGAAATTGTCAGTGGAGCGGATCCACACTTGGCCCTGAGACCATACGCGGCAGGGCGTTTCTGAGTATCTCATACAATCGCATTTGACAAAGTTCGCAATGTCGTTGTAGCATGGTGAGATCGTTGGTGTTGATAAGGCTACCAGCGACTGCTGGAAATTATTCTTTGAAACCCAAATTGGCGCCTGTGATGGGTTTTGGCGCTGGAAATGAAGTCGACAAAACTTCGACGACAAATCTGTTACGAAGCCGCTCGGTCTATGTATTTCCGACAAGAGTCTGAATACTACCGAGCGAAATTAAAAGCTGCGAAACGAATCTGCCAAGGTTGGGTCAAACCTTCTGACCTTCCTAGCAATTCTGAAATCCGTGACGAGATCCAATCGTTTGCCCGGCTGCATGAGGGCAAGGCTCGTATCGACAATCTCCAGCGTATGAGGTTGGTTGCCTTGCGAGTGATGAGGTTGTTGAATCGCTTTCGCCCCAAGCTCATTGGCAGCACACTGACCGGACATATCCGCAATGGCAGTGATATTGACGTTCATGTTTTTTCCGACAGTCTGCAAGCTGTCACGCAAACGCTTGATGATCAGTTGCTGTTCTACGACGTGGAACGCAAGCAAGTTCGCAAACATGGCGAAGAGCGAGTGTTCTTGCACATCCATTTGCGAGATGAATTTCCAGTTGAGATCACCATGTATGATGCTGCCCTGCACAGCCATGTATTCAAGAGTTCTATTACGGGCAAAGCCATTGAAAGAGCCTCCATCCCGCAACTTGAACAATTTCTGAGACAAACCTATCCAGACTTAGACATTGATCTTGAGCTAAAGGATTTGGACGAACAACCAGATCGCTTCCAGTTATATACAGCGTTGCTATTGCCGCTGGAGAATGTCAAGCAACATGCCAAGTACCATCCGGAAGGAGATGCCTTGTACCACAGCTTGCAGGTATTTGATTTGGCGTATGAGGAACTCCCTTATGATGAAGAGTTCCTCCTGGCAGCACTGCTGCATGATGTAGGCAAAGGCATCGACCGGGAAGACCATGTCGGTTCCGCCCTCGAAGCGTTGGAAGGTTTTATTTCGCCGCGTACCGCGTGGCTGATCGAGCACCATATGGAAGCCCATCGCATTGCGGATGGATCGATTGGCGTCCGCGCCCACCGACGGCTTCGAGAAAATCCCAACTATGAAGATCTGCTGGTACTGGGCGAGTGCGATCGAGGCGGGCGAACTCCCGGCGTGGTGACCTCAACGCTCGAAGAAGCGATCGAATGTATCCGGGGGATTTCTGATCAGTATTGACCTGTAGAAATGCGAGGCGGTTTGAATTAAGCTGTAGTTCTCCCGTTGTCGACCGTCGGACCTTCATTTTAACGACCGGTCGCGGACAACGCAGTGCTTTTTCGTCATCCTCCCAGCCCCCGCCATCCCAACATGAAGTACCTGATTCATTTTCTTTGCAGTAGCGTCTTGCTCACTGCGGTTGCTTCGCACGCAGTCGCTCAAGACCAAGCAACACCCGTGGTCGCCGTCAAAGTGGAAGCGGTTCAAGAAAATCCCGACTACATGTTACTGGGCGAGTTCCAGGGCACAGTCCAAGACGAAAACGATTCGGAACAAACATTTGCGTTGCAGGTTCGCCCGGTAGGACGAGATCGGTTTGAGGCCATTGGCTACTACGGTGGCTTGCCTGGCGAAGATGGATTTCAAAACGAGCTGATTCCGATGGTTGGCAAGCGGCATAAAGAGTTTGTGGTGCTGTCGGGCAGCCCATGGGCTATTTTTGCGACCCAAGAGCAATGTGTTTTGGTCAACTTAGATGGCAATAAGATCGGCACTCTGCAGCGGGTCGCACGGAAAAGCCCAACTCTGGGTGCCCGAGCTCCAAGCGAAGCGATTGTGCTGTTTGATGGCAGCAGCACTGACCAGTTTGTCAATGGCCAGATGACCGAAGATGGGCTGTTGATGAAGGGAACCGAAATTAAGCAATTGATGCAAGACTTTGATTTGCATCTTGAGTTTTGGTTGCCATTTATGCCCGCTGCTTCCGGCCAACAACGTGGCAACAGTGGAGTGTACATCCATAGTCGCTATGAATGCCAGATCCTGGATTCGTTTGCGCAAGACTTGCTGTTCGATGGCTGTGGTGCCATCTATCGCTTTAAGTCGCCAGAAGTCAACATGTGCTTACCACCGTTGACATGGCAGACATACGACATCCGCTTTACTGCCGCCAGATGGGCCGCCGATGGCAGCAAGCTGCGCGATGCCCGGCTAACCATTTGGTTGAATGGAGTAAAGGTTCAAGACGACGTCGCATTGCCCAACAAGACGGGCCACGGTTCGGCCGAGCAAGTACTGCTGCTACCGATCAAGCTGCAGGATCATAACGATCCCGTATTTTTTAGAAACATTTGGGCGATTGACCGCGGTCTCAGCGGCTTCCTGGAATTTCCGGTCTTGGGTACGGACGAGCCTGCCACGCAGGGCGACGGTAGTGAAAACGCGACCTCCGACGGGGAAAGCAATGGTACCAGTTCAGACGAGAGTACAACTTCAAGCGAACCAGTTGCCAGTGGCGATCCTGAAATCGCCGAAGACATCGAAAACGACTAAGCGCAAAAGCTTGGGCTTAATGTCGTGATTTGACTGCGAGCAGTTTCCTGCTTGCACTTCTAATCGAAAGTAGATCTCCAAACGATCTGCGTCTAAATAGACCTACATCTATCTAAATGTTCACAGACCTCTTACGTGAACGAGTCGTATAGCTTCAAGCTATGCTCACAAAAAATCTTTTTCAAACACGTTGCAAACTTGGTACGTAGTGTGCTTTACAGGGTTAGACAGATACCGTCACCCGAAGAATGTGTGGTGGGTCTTTAGCAGTCACTCTCGTAGCAGTTACATAGTACCCATATGTCGAGTTCATCGCCATCGAAAGGGTCACTTTATTCTACGCGTGTTGAACGGCAGCTTCAACTGCTTTTTACAACGCTGAGGTTAGTTATGCCCGATCAAAATACTTATATGGATGAACAAGTGGACCACTCAAACACGATGCTTAAGGAACCATTCCATCTGATTCCCTCCTTGCTGGATGCGTCCAGCTTGAATTGCTTCGTTTTTTCGTTAGCCTCCGACGGCACGGTTCAGTATGTTTCTGAATTCGTGAGCGATTTGTTAGGCGTATCGCCAGACGAAATGGTCGGTCGGTCTTTCGACGACTTCTTGTCGGAAAACCCCAGGAATGAAGCAGTTAGGAATCGATGCTGGAATTCGATCCCTAGTAACTCCGTCACGAAATGTCGATGTGAGTTATTGGTCTCGGGAGATTCTCGCCTGCCAGTAATCATGCACAACATGGGCGTTTACGACGATGAAATGCTAGTAGGACTGATCGGAATTGTTCAGCCAGAACAGACCGGAAATGCTTTCGAAAGCGATGCCAAATCTGAGGAACGTGCGAAGGCCCAACAACTCGCCGCCCAGCTTTCCAAGACTGAAAGAGAAGTGGTCGAACTTGTTGTTGCTGGCCACATGAACAAGTCAATGGCAAAGATGCTTGGTGTCGCCGTACGAACTATCGAAGCACGCCGAGCGAGAGCCATGTCTAAGCTCCAAGTTCGCTCGCTACCAGACCTTGTTAAAACTTGGATGCTGGTTGAAGGAAACTAATCTTGGAGACTCCATGGAGTCTCCGATTGTGGTATTGCGCGATTTTCGGCCGACCAACATCGGCCGATGTGCGGCAATTGTCACTTTTTCGCACACGCGGCCGTCGTCAGTTGTCCGCAAATCGATCAGTGTTGTTTGAGCACCGTCTCCGTATCCTTGCTCTCGATTTCTTCGCGGTTCAGAGACTCATGTTCTGCCAGAGCCGCAGACGCTTCGGCTTCAGTCACCTTACCAACATACGTAAGGATATGCACACTGTATGGAGCAAGATTGAAGAGTGTGTCATGTTTGTCGGCGATCGTGATTTGGGGCGGCGAGTAGTTGCCAAACTCTGCCGCATAGCCTTGCCAGTCTGAGTTGAATACTAGGTTCCAGACGCCTTGACGCGGTAGTCGAACTTGCGTTGCTTCACGCGCCACCGCCGAGAAGTTAATCAATACACAGACATCGTCGCCGGGACCTCCGTGGTACCAGCGATGGATGGAAAGCAGATTGCCATCGCCATGTTCGGCCAATACGGACCAATTGCTGCTAGTGAGTCCTTTGGAGTTCCCTGCAACATTTCGTCGCAGCATAATTAGATCGCGAACCATATTTACGATGCCGCGATTCTCTTCTAGTCGACTCCATTCGACAGGATGCGTGTCCCGAAACCACTCGTCAAGCAACAGTTCTTGCCCCTGAAATAACATTGGTACACCTGGGCTACAGAGCGCCAGAGCGATGGCCGCCGTTGCGCGCTTTTTCGCATGCCAAGCGTCTGGGTTTTCCATGTCAATCTCTGAGGGCACACGGGCCTTGCCATTGGCAACCTCATCGTGAGACTCAGTGTAAATGACTCGTTGATAAGGATCATTGTTGTAGCGAAATCCAATCGCTGCCTTCAATGCGTCGATCGAGCGATCTTCATCGCTGGGAGTAATCGCTACACCGCGAACAGGGTGAACAAAAGCGGCGTCCCATTGCAGATCAAACCCAGCGCCGCCCTCGGCGACCGGCTTGGTCAGCCACTCGTTGTTCTGAAGATCTTCAGCAATGGTGATCTTGCCTTTGAACTGATTGCGCACCATCTCGTTGACCTCTTGAGTCAGTGACCAGCCGTCGGCCAGATCACCAGCCGGGTCCCCGTCCCCGCGTACATGCCGTATGAACAACGTCATGTCGAATCGCAAACCGTCGACCCGGAACTCGTCAAGCCAGTAGCGCGCGTTGTCCAAGATGAATCGTCGAACCTCAGCGCGTCCGTAGTCTGGCCGAGTATCTCCCCAGGGAGTTGAGCTGCGCCAATCATTGTAGAAGTAGATGCCACCTTTATCGCCCTGACTCCAGCCATCGAATTGCCATAAAGACAGATCGCTCGGGCCAAAGTGGTTATAGACAACGTCCATGATAACCCCAATACCGCGTTGATGAGCCTCCTTGACGAACGCCTTCAATCCCAGTGGCCCTCCGTAAGCCTGTTCGACGGCAAACAGATGCGCTGGGTTATAGCCCCACGAAAAGTCCCCCGCAAACTCCGCGCACGGCATGAGCTCCACTACATTCACGCCTAAGCTTTGCAAATGGTCCAAGCGATCGATCGCATCGGCGAAGGTACCGGGCTTTCCTTCTTCTTTGGTAGAAAATGTCCCAATATGCAGCTCGTAAATTACGAGCTCGTTACGTGGAGGCAAATGATATTGGTCTTCGCCCCAGTCAAAACTGAGATCGGTCAGGATGCCATTACCCACAGAATTGGTCACTTCTTTGGCATACGGATCAATCCGCGAAAGCTCCTGAGTATTTCTATGAATGATAAAGCGATACCCGTCACCGTACTTTGCTTTTTCGACGTTTCCATACCAGTTGCCATGCTCGTCTCGATCCAACATGTTCTGACTAGAATCCCAGCCATTAAAGTCGCCTACCACGGATACTCGATCAGCGTGTGGAGCCCAGACACGAAAATCAAATCCATTATGAACAGCCCAAGCACCGAACTGGTAATTCTGCATACGATACCTCTTGCGAACAGGATGAAAGGAGTGATCTATAATCAAGCACCGACACACGGAGAAATCCGCCGCGTGGCCGAGAACCACTCGAAGATTCGTGTTTAAAGCTGCAAACACGGCGAAATCGGTGGCTGGACCACTAAAAGCAGGAGATGTGCCAACTGCTGGCAATGCGTAACAACCACAAGGAATTGCCACGCGCCATGCACTAGAAGATTAAGCTATTGGGAAATCGCGTGATTGTGCAACAAAGAATTACTAAGCGAACACAACGGGTCGTGGAATCGCCTCAGTCCAGCTAAAGAGGAGCTTCCTAGATACGGAAACCTGTCGCGAGCGTTTGCAATCGGTGAACAGTCTCCTGTTCAATACCACGCATTTCCGCCACAAGCCCAGCGAGTTCCGAGGCAGATTTCATTGCTTTGGCCCCAAGCTCCAGTTCTTGAGCGAACTTGCGCATAGGCTCCGCAGAAAAGGTTGCGCAGAGGCCTTTCAAAGTATGGGCGTGCAGTTGCAACTGTTCCCAATTTTCGGCTGCCAGACAATCGCTGATCTCCGCGATCTCTACCGGCACATCTTCGACGAACATGCTGGCCAGAACCTGCAGTAGATCGCGATCACCGCCTAGGTTGGCCAGAGCCATTTCAAAGTCGAAGGTTAACTGTTGGTCAATCGTACTCATCGCTCCACTAGCCTACCATGTACTTGCAAGGAATGAACGGGCATCCATGATCGCTCAGCCATCCACGGGGGCAAGAAAATAAGTGTCCTGCCACGATGGAACCTATGCTGCACTACCCCTAGCTTCCTGTCGAGTACTTTCCGAGAATCTCGAGAAGTTTATTCAGCTCAACAGGCTTCGACACGTAATCATTGCAACCAGACGCGAGGCATTTCTCACGGTCACCCGCTAAGGCGCCCGCAGTCAAAGCCACAATGGGTGTCTGGATTCCTAGCAAACGCAACTGCCGTGCCGCCTCGAATCCATTCATCACGGGCATCTGCATATCCATTAAAATTACATCAAAATCTGCCAAAGACTCGGCAAGCTCGATTGCTTGAGCGCCGTTTTCGACCACCGTAATGTGCTGCGAGCAGCCTTCTAGCATTTTTTTGAGCATGAATTGAATGCTGCGCGTGTCCTCAACGATCAATATTCGACTAAACGATGGATGCACACGGTGGGTATCAGCAGGCTCCGCTCCCCCACCCCCGAGCACGTCGCGGCCTGCCGCATCGCTTAAAACCGCTAGCGGACCAGCCTCAATCTCCAGCGTAAAGCAACTCCCAACGCCGCGTTCACTTGAAACCCAAATCCGTCCGTTTAACAAGTGTGCAAGACGCTGAGCTATGGTCAGCCCCAGCCCGGTACCATTAATGTGGTGCTGCTTGGTCTCTCTTGCTTGCGAAAATGCATCGAAGATACTCTCCAAGTGCTCTGCGGAAATACCTAACCCAGTATCCGCCACTGCAACCGAAACGAAAACTCGCTCCTCGTGAGTCCGATAGCTACATTGAACGCGAACCTGCCCCACGTTGGTAAACTTGACCGCATTGCTCACTAAATTCAGAATGATTTGATGAATGCGAATGGGATCGGAATCGAAGATGAATTGAAAGTCAGGTTGATTCTGAAATAACAACTCGACATTTTTCTCTGAGGCCATGGGCCGCATCAATGCAACCACATCGCTGGCAATCTTCGGGAGTGAACATTTTTCACAAGCGATATCCAGTTTCCCGGCTTCGATTTTGGAGAAATCCAGTACATCATTTAATACGCCCAGAAGCAGCCTGCTTTGACCTCGTATCACCTGCAGCAATTCGCGCTGATCATCCGTGTTTAGCATAGCGAGCATGGAATCAGCACAACCAAGGATTGCCGTCAACGGAGTGCGGATTTCATGGCTCATGCTAGCCAAGAACAGACTCTTGGCTTCGCTTGCGGCCTCTGCTGTACGCTTGGCTTCTTGCAATTGCTGCTCATGGCGAACTCGTTCTGAAATATCATTAAAGATGACTACCATTTGGCCCACATTACCTTCGTCATCGGCGACCGCGGAAAGCGTCATCTCGACCCAGATCTGCGATTCATCGTCGCAGTCAAGCCTGACGGTCAAAGCGCTTTCGGTGCGCTGGCGAAGGGCGCTGCGAACTCCATCCATTGCGACCTGGTCGGCAAGTTCGCCCAATAACGACTCGAACGAAGCAGTCGAATTTTTGGCCACGCAGTCACCGGTCAATCTATCAAAGGCTTGATTGGTCCATATGATTCGCTCTGTAGGTTGGGTAACGTCTAGAATAGCGACTCCGTTGGTTGTCGAAGCCAAGGCTCGCTCGGCAGTAGCCATGCGTTCCTGGATTTTTCGATGTGAAGTCACGTCATAGTTTACGCCAGCCATGACGTGCGGTCGACCGCTTGCATACTGGACCACTTTGCCTCGTCCCGCGATCCATCGCAGTTGATTGTTCGAGTCACGCATTCTGAATTCTTCATTGTAGATACCGTCCTGGTCGATGGCTTTTCTAAGCGCCGCGACAAGTCGTGTTCGATCGGGCTCCTCGACTCGAGCGAGGAAATCCGCAGATGATGCGTCAGCCTTGATCCCCAACAGGTCCGACAGTTCCGAGCTAAGCTCAAGTTCGTCGGTGATCAGATTCCACGTCCATGGCATTAGACCGGCAGCTTCGTTAGCTATATGCAATCGCTCCGACTGAACCGCCAAACTCGCTTGGATCTCGGCTTTGGCTTGGTTGGCTTTTTCGATATCTTTCTCTCGCTGTAACAGCAGATGCTCGAGAAAGGAATGGGACCTGAGATTGATCGCTGACGGCAAAACCTTAATCGCTGTGATCACGGTCAAAGTCGACGCAATGGCAGTGGCCAGCTTTGCCAGCGCACCCAACTTGTAGATCGGCCAATAGAAGATCACTGCATCGATAAGATGCGTTGTACCACATGCTAAAATAAAAGTTGCAAAGAGCCAGAACAGCTTACTGAACGGCAAGTCACTTTTCTTCCTAACGATGTATACCAAGATGGCTGGGATGGCGGTGTATGCCGCATAAATCGTTAAGTCTGAGTAGATATGCAGCCAGCCCCATACAGGCTCGGCTTTCCACATCGGCCCGCAGTTCCATCGCGGTGGAAAGCCGGAGGTGCTCCATATTTCCGATAGCCAGTTCATAAGGGCACTGTCTTCCGATTAATGAGTCGCATATTGACCTCAACGCGAGTAAGCATATCCGGTCCCTTTCATGGGTTTAACTTCTTGAAACGGAATGTTCTGTTATAATCACGCCTTCAGCGAATCAGTAAACGCACTGACTTAGAACTGTTCGTAGCCGTACAGAATAAGTTAGTCTAGATTGCATTTTGCCAATAGTCGCACGGCCGGCAGCGCTATGCGTCACTCCTCGTTTCTGTTGCATCTAACGCGAAGCAACCTATCAGCTACCACGATAATCCAAGCTATGACGAAGATCCTTGTTATTGATGATGACCGCACAGTACGAACCATGGTGCAGCGAGGTATCGAGCTGGCCGGGATCGAAGTGATTGAGGCGGCCACAGGCATGGAAGGGATTCAATGTATGGAACGATACCAACCGGATGTCGCGCTGGTAGACATCTTTCTGCCGGAAATCAATGGCTTGGAACTCTTCCGCAAACTTCGAGCCATTGACCGGAAGTTACCAATTATCTTTATCACGGCAGATACTAGCAGCGAGACGACGATCCAAGCAATGCAGCTAGGAGCGTTTGACTATATCTCCAAACCATTGAACCTTCCGCAACTTCGCAGCTTGGTATTGAGTGCTGCTGAAGCTCGGCGTTTGATGGACCTTCCCGTCGCCTTGCCATTGGATGGCAAAGATGATTTAGGCGAGAAATTCATCGGCCGCAGTCCTGCCATGGTCGAAGTATTCAAGGCTATCGGCCGCGTGGCGGCCAAGAATGTCACCGTGCTCATCCGTGGCGAAAGCGGTTGCGGAAAGGAACTAGTGGCTCGCGCTATTGTTCAGCACAGCGCTCGCCGCGAGCAACCGTTTGTCGCTGTGAACTGTGCGGCTATCCCTGACCAGTTGTTGGAGAGCGAACTGTTTGGGCACGAGAAAGGTGCTTTCACAGGGGCAGAACGACGACGCATCGGCAAGTTCGAGCAGTGCGACGGAGGGACCATTTTTCTGGACGAAGTCGGCGATATGACGCCGCTGATTCAAGGCAAGGTCTTGCGTCTATTGCAAGAGCAGCGATTTCAACGTGTGGGCGGTAACGAAGAGATGCACACCAACGTCCGCATCGTCGCAGCTACCAATCGCAATTTAGAAGAGATGGTGGCCAACGGAGAGTTTCGCGAAGATCTTTTCTATCGGCTTAATGGATTCACCATTAACTTGCCTCCGCTGCGCGAGCGACGCGAAGACATTCGACCTCTCCTTGAGTACTTCCTGCGAAGAGCCAGGAGTGAAATGGAAAAGTTCGACATTCAAGGAATTGCTCCGTCAGTCTTAGGAACGTTATGCTCGTACGATTGGCCAGGCAATGTTCGCCAACTGCAGTCGGTGGTGCGCCAAGCGATCCTTAACACCGTCGGCACCGTAGTCGGTCCTGAAAGCCTCCCCAACTTCATCACGGCGGCCGAGCTCGTTGATGTCGACAGCTCCATCACGAACGATCCTGCGATCCCCACTCAAGAGCTTGAGCTACCTGCCTTTGACCCCAATCGTTACGCGTCACAACCCCAGCCCTTGATGGCCGAGAGCGGACTTGGGGCAAATGAACTGTCACCTACTGCAGGTTCGTCGGACGTCGGTGCCGTGGCGCTAGAACAAGAGCCACAACCCACTACCGGTATTGCCCATCTCGCTGAGTATATCGAGCGACGTTTGCACGACTCCACCAATCTTTACTCGGAAGTCGTCGACCAGTTGGAGTGTTATCTAATCACACGCGTGCTAGAAGCGACTGGCGGCAACCAATCGCGAGCGGCAGAGATTCTAGGCATCACGCGAGGGAAGATTCGCGACCGCGTTAGCTCGTTCAATATCCAAGTGGACCGCAGTTCAAAGAATGGTTCCGACGATTCTTGATTGCATCGACAACTCATTTCGTGCTGGCTTGAATCTACTCACAAGCGTCTCGATTTATCTACCGTAGACAGCTTCCAGGTTCAAGACTTTTTCAGCAGCCACAACCATCTTGATTCGATCATCCATGGCCATTTTCCGTAGCCGCTGATAGGCAACTTCCTCATCCACATCGTTGCGACGCATGATCACGGCTTTCGCGCGCTCGATAAGTTTTCTCGTCTGCAGAGCTTCTTTCAACTCAACAACCTCATCTTCGAGTTCCTTGAACTGTTCGAACCTTCGTAGCACCAAATATATCGTTGGCCTAATCTCCGATTCGCGGATCGGCTCGATCAGATAAGCCATCACATGGTCCTCGAGCGCTTCTTCCACAGATGCAAGCGTTGCTTCTGTTGTGACGATTATTGCGGGCAATGTCCGATGCTCCGCAACCTGCAGCAGACAATCTACCGCGTCACGAGTCCCTAAACGCATACCACAAATGATAAGCTGAATGGATGCATCGTTGGCAACTGCAGCCACCAAATCGTCTCCGTCTTCTCCCTCAGCTTGTACACGATAGCCTAGGCTAGCTATGGCTTTTGCAATCGTGTTCCGTTCCGCAGCATTGTCATGCCAAATTGCAATTCGAACATCACTGTAATTATTCATACGTTACCTCGACATCATATATCCTACACTTGACAGAGCAGCTCCTTATGACGATTCGCATGTCGTTGCGACCAGCTCATTTTCACCCGCAATCGCTTTCTGTTCCGTGGTGACAGGCTCGTCTGGTTGCTCATCGTGCTGAAGCGCATCAAGATGCACTAGCAATCGGGATACCGTCCATATGCGATGGCTGTAATAATTTGCGCCAGCAGAGCGAAGCAGGTCTTTGCTTTGCTTTGAAAGAGGCCTCTTGCGCCAGTAACCAACCACGATCTTACCGTTGAAGCCCAATAGACGTAGGCGACGACAAGTCTTGATAACAGGAGTCAAACCTGTCGGAGGTGCACCCGCAATTAGTATTATGCTAGGAGATTTTTGTAATGCCTCTCGTAGTGCAGCTAGACTTTGTTCCTCCAGCACTCCCCATGTGATTGCTTCAGTGCCCGCAGTTGCAACACGTGCTCCAATTGCTGCCGCCTGGCTGCAACAGGCGATTACCGTACCACGATAGAAATAACAAACGTTGTGCTGCTGCGGATCGTTGCTGCCTTTGACTGCCTCCTGGGCCTTGGATTGTTTCCGGCCGTTACGGGTTGTGATTTCTTCAATGAGCTTTCTTGCGTTTGCCTCAATCAACTCACCGTTCTGAACCGTGATTCGCTGTGCGCGCAGTTCGGTTCTGGTCATTGCAAGCGTTCTCAAAACAACATCTTCCACTGCATGACTTAACGAGGTCTCCGCGACATGCTCATCAATGATTCTCCTGGACTCGTCTAGGTCGTCCGACAAAAGTCGCTGATACAAGACGGAATGCGTGGGCAACGGATCCGAGTTCCCTGCCAGCTTATCTAGAGCACCAAAACAGGGTAGGTGCCTCCCGAGCGTGACGATAATCAAGCTAAGGGGAACCGCCATCGCAAGCCCCACCGTGCCCCATGCCCATGCCCAGAACATAAGCGAGATCAACAGAGCTACGGGATTCATGCCAACCGAGTTTCCGAACAAGTTTGGCTCGATAAAATTACCCGTAGTAAACTCCAACAATGCATACAACGTGACGACACCAATTGCGGCAAACCAACTTTGCTGCGACACGATCGACGCGATAAGCGGCAAAAGCATCGATATCGTACTACCAAGATAGGGTACGAATCGAAAGAAGAAGCTCACAACGCCCCACACAATCGCATAGGGCACTCCGAGAAAGAACAGACCAATCGTCAGAACAACGGAGAAGCCCAAGTTGACTGAAAAGAGGCCAAATAAATAGTTGCTTAATCGCTCGGATGTATCGTTCATAACCCGCGTCGTATTCAACAACTGCGACTCGCCTAAGGCGCCGATGAAACGATTGCGGATATCCTCGCGAAAGATCAGCATGAAAATCGTCAGTACCAAAACGGCCACGGCCGTAGCAACAGGCTCAAACACAGATCCGAGCCAGGAAGGAATAATTGTCAACCAATCAACCCCTTGGCTTACGTTCGCTTGCGTCTGGCCTGAGGCATTGTCCGTCCCACCCGCCAACATCTCTGCCGTGGGATCAATAGACAGTTTTACCTGCTGCCAAGTTTTCGCGAAGAAGCCATCCTCGCCAACATAGTTGTCCACATAGGACCTCGTGTCTTTCCAGTACTCTGGAAGACTTGCCAGCAGGTCATTTAATTGCACGACCGCCATCGTAACCAAGGCCGCCAAGCATGCTGTCCCAGTGGCTACCAAAACGCAGACCGACGTGACGCGACCTAAACCAAGTCGCTCTAGGGACCGGACCACTGGCGTCAATATGAAAGAAAACAAGATTGCCAAACCGATTGGCATCAGGATCGGTTGACCAAAAATGATCACCGCCACAAACAACACGAACATTGCAAACAGCGCAAGTCCGTTTATTAACTGCGGATTCACCGTCTTGGGAACTAAAGCCATAGCAACCATCCCTAATTACGTAAAATTACGCTTCGCTACGTAACCTTCGCTTCGCCGCACATTGGATTGATTGAAGACGGCCAACCCCCTTCATCATCAAGACTTGCTTTAGTCAAGCAAGGTGATTATTTAGTCTCGAGGCTGTCGAGCCAAAGTTGCTCTACAGCGTAGTGCGACCGCGAAAGCCGCCTGTTATCAAGCTAACGATAAACAGCACTAGAAAGAGAAAGAACAAGATCTTGGCGATACTGGTTGCTCCGGCAGCGATCCCGCCGAATCCAAATACAGCCGCAACGATCGCCAGTACAAAAAAGGTTAAAGCCCACGATAACATAATATGTTTCTCCGAATACACGTTCAACGCTTTGCCATGCAAACGTGCGCACAGCTTTCACGGGGGAGATATCGCAACCCACGTGCCAACACCTAGCAGCAGGTTCAAGTTGCACTTCTTGCTCGATTATCGATCACCACTGCGCAGGCACGCAATTCGCGTTGGCTAGATACTGCAGGCGAGGAAATCGATTCCCCCAACATCAACCTTTAGTGGAGAGACATTATGGCTTTGGAAACGAAGACAACTTTAAGTGAAGAAACCATCAGCCACCTTCAAACCCTAGCTCGATTAAACATCGACAGCCGAGATGGGTTCCGCTATGCATCCAGCAAGCTGCCACCGGAGTCAGCAGCCATCAAGGAACTCTTCGATGATGCAGCCATTCAACGGGATGCATTAGCCGATGAACTCAATGGCTACGTCAATGTCAATGATTGCAGTGAAGTCCAGGCGGGCTCCGTAGCTGCATCGCTACACCGCTCCTTAATAGCTCTGCGAGACATGTTTTCCTCGGAACACGATCCATATGCCGTGCTGGCCGAAGCCGAACGTGGTGAAGATGTTATCAAGCATGCCTATGAAAATGCATTGAAAGAGACTGCGGGTTCCGCTGTGAACAACGTTCTGCAGCAACAGTACGCAAAAGTAAAATCGATGCATGACAAAGTCCGCGAGCTTCGCGACAGCTACGCTGAATGAACTAGGCGACAACAATTCGATTGAAGAACTTTACGAACAAGCGCCCGTTGAAAGGCAATACAAAGCGTTTCAGCGGGCGTTTCTTTTTCGCTTAGTCGACTGGTATCCAGGCCGAAACGGATCTCTCGCAGCATAAGAAGTCTGCCCACCCCTCGTCGTCGGTCTCGATTATCTCGGATATATGGCCAGTCACGTCGCGGTACTTAACGTTCGAGTGCAACTTCATCCTTTTTCGTCCAGGGGCGCTGTTGCCCAAGACGATAGCCAAACCGCCAGGATGATCGTTGTCTCCCGTTCGCACCCAGCCGATCGTGTTTGGATGATCGAAATAGTCTATCTGCTGGCCGTAGGCCGCAGTTCTTCGCAACATCAAAAAAATATCAATTAAGAACTTATGGCTAGGAATTGCGACCGGATATTGACGGCCATCGGTCCCAACGTCAGTGTATTGTGCACCGAAATAATCGGGATAGAAGACACAAGGATAGCCGTCGCGTCGCAACAGAACCAATGCGTAAGCCAAAGGCGTGAACCACGCTTCCACCACCGACTCCAAGGACTGCAAGGGCTGCGTATCGTGATTGGAAACCAGCGTCACTGCCAAAGTGGGCTCATTCTGCACAAGCGTTTGATCAAAGATCGTTGTTAGATCATAAGCGTCGCCAGCGCGACTTGCGTCAGCAAAGTTCCGATGAAGGGGAGCGTCAAAAAGCGCGATCAGTCCGAGTGTTTGCTCGATAAATGCATGCAGTGCTTCCACATCGTAGGACCAGTACTCGCCCACCGCAAAGATCGGCTTTGAGGCATAGCCTCGCAATTGCTCAAGCCACTTGGGGAAAAAGTCGGCATGGACATGCTTGACCGCATCAAACCTGACACCATCAAATTGCAACTCATCAAAGCACCATCTGCCCCACAGCGCGAGTTCTTCAGCCACCTCGGGATGCTGCACATTCAAATCACAACCCATGAGGTAATCGAAATTCCCTCTTTCTTGATCCACATGCGGCGAGAAAGATTTCCCCTCAAACAAATAAATTGCCCTATCGTCCGGACAGTGGAGGTCGTGGTCTGTTGCAGTAAAATGCCACCAGTGCCACTGGAATGGCGAGTGCTTGCCGCCGCGGCCAGGAAATACAAACTTTGTATACGAGCTTATGATGCGAGCTTCACCCAGTGGCGAGTTTCGATCGTCTGGGTTGAACGGTGTTGCAAGGACCTCTTCGACTTCATCTCCACCGACCATGTGATTGAATACGACATCCAAATAAGCGTGGACTCCGACTGCTTGCAACGCTTGGATTGCGTCCAGTAACTCTTGCTTGGTTCCGTACTTCGTCCGAACCGTACCCCTCTGGTCAAACTCGCCTAGATCGAAAAGATCGTAAACGGCGTACCCAACTTCTCGATTGCCCAGAATTCCCTTATAAGGTGGGGGCAACCAAATCGCTGTAAAGCCCGCGTCAGCCAACTCCTGCGCCTGACTTTCTAGCTGTTCCCACCAAGCTCCGTCGTCGGGCGAGTACCAGTGAAAACCCTGCAGCATAACTCCGTTAAACTCTTGCATGGACATACCGATCAGTGAGGTCGTGAAGCGACAATTTATCGGGAGCCATCATTTTGCTTAGGCGTCGGCGCCTTTTCCAACGTGAACTTCATCTCATGATCGCTCGCTTCGACGTCGAAACCTGTCGGTCGCTCGCCACGCAGTCCATAGCAAAGCACCCATCCGTTCTCCGTGAACTGAAATATCCCTAAAGCCTTATTGCGTGGTGCGTTTGGCATACTGGAAATCATGTCAATATGGTGAGGCTGACGACTTGCATCAATCGTGAACTCAGCCTTGTAGAGTTCAGCTTCTTTCGCGTCAATCACAGCGATAATCGACTTGCCGACAATCACATGGGAACCTCGGATACGATCTGGTGGAATTGCCTCGCCTTGATTCTTTCCACCGACAATGATCCAGTTACCATGCAGTCGTTCGCGAACTTTCTCATCATGTGCTGCAGTCTTTTCGGCGGTTTCTCTGCCGACTGCCTCACCCTGTGCGGTCGACTGTGACGCCTGACTGTTTTGCTCATCGGCCAGGGCCGACAAACTCAGCGAACCACAGAGCAGCCAAGCCGAAATGGTCATTGTCCAACGCATGGTTAAATCTCCTCGATTTCATAAACAACGTGATGCTTCGCATCCGTGATATGGATGCTGATTGAATTGCATTCAGCCACTTGGCGTTGCGAAACACGCAAACGCTGCGCCACAGCGCAGCCACCGTTGGAGCAAGGCAGTACCCGCTGTGTGCGATTTCAAGCCGCGCTGCACCATGGCGCAGCAGTTGCTTTTCCTCCCGCGACATTGTTTTGTATGTCAAGCGGATTCATTCCGCACATTCCACTTTGATAAAGGTTAGTACCATGTCGATGAAAAGCTTAGAAGATGCCTTCTATGATGAACTGCGTGATGTGTTGAGTGCGGAGAAGCAGTTGCTTAAGGCTCTTCCAAAAATGGCCAAGAAAGCAACCGATGAAAATCTGAAGGCCGCGATTGAATCTCACTTGGCAGAAACCAAAGAACAAGTAACGCGCGTAGAAGCAGCTTTTGAAGACACTGGCAAAGCTGCTCGTGCGAAGACTTGCGAAGCTATGAAAGGTCTCATTGAGGAAGCAGAGTCCGTGCTGGAAGAAGACGCTGATCCCGCCGTACTCGACGCACTGATCATCGCGTGCGCTCAGAAGGTCGAACACTATGAGATTGCAACTTATGGCACACTCTGCACCTGGGCCAAGTGCTTGGGTTACGACAAGGCACTTTCCAATCTTAAACAGAACATCGACGAAGAAGAGGCTGCTGATGCAAAGCTGTCAGCGATCGCTGAAGAAGTAAATGCGGCAGCCATGACGGGTGGCCATTGATCCAACCCGCAATTTGCCGTGGCGATTCTATTGAAGTAGGAATAGACCCCGGCTTATATTCCGAGCGGTGAACGTCATCACCGCTCTGTCTTATTTGGCATACTCATACACCATCAAAGGTGGCAAGTTCCACCAAATGCGACGGCGAGCCCTCGCGGTGAAGAAAACCTTGGCGTACTGCTCGACTGCCTTGGAAAATTGATATGCAACAAACCGTCCCGACGGCCTTAACACTTCATATATCACACGCATTAACTGCGAGGAGGAACCTTCAGGCAAAACGGAAAACGGTACGCCCGAAACAATTACATCCACCGAGTCGACCGAATGCAATTCCAACAATGGCGCCAACTCCAGTGCATCGGCGTGTGCAACGATGAGACGCTCGTCTTCGATTGCTGAAAGTGCAGGTATAAATTCGTCGGTGAGCTCCACCGCAATCAATCGACTATCTTTGGGCATCGCTTCCAAGAGAGCTCGTGTCGTGTTGCCTACTCCTGCCCCCAGTTCCACTACCATGGAAGCGTTATGCACACACTTCCGGTCAGCGACACAGTGAGTTAAAGAACCTGAACTAGGGACGACAGTTGCGACTTGCAGTGGATTTCGCAAGTACGCTGTAAAGGTTGCTGCTGTGGAATTCAATTTACGACCTCTTACCTCTGAATGAATATGGACGTTCCATTTCGTGCTGTTTCCAACAATGAAATGGATTCACGCGTTCCTACTTTTCGCCAGTTCGCTTGCCTGTCTTGCAACAGGCTAAACGGCCGACGGTTCAAATCTACTCATGCAAAAGCTAGGCCGTAAGACGTAGATTCGATACTTGAGGAAGGAGCATTGCAACGATCCACTGAACACATCCCTAATTAACCGAATGTTGCTGCAGAAAGGCGAGCATATCTTCGACAAGTCGCTCTTTGTGAGTGACCGTTAATCCGTGCGGTGCTTCTTGATAGGTAATGTATTGGGAGTTCTGAATGGACTTTGCAGCAACATCACTGCTGATAGCGATCGGAACTGTTTGGTCTTCGCTTCCATGAATAATCAGCGTAGGCGTCTTTACGTCAGCCAGGTCTTTGCGAAAATCCGTCGTTCCAAAAGCCTCGATACAGTCCAGCGTACCTTTCAGGCTCGCTTGCAGTGCCAATCCCCGCGTCCACTCCAGGCACGCTTCGCTTACCGGTCGCGATAAAAGCCCCACTCCGTAGAACGATCGAAAAAAATCTTTGTAGAAAGCTGGAGCATCGTCTTCAACCCCTTGCTTCATCTCAGCGAAAACAGAGTAATCAACCCCGTCAGGGTTATCGTCCGTCTTCAGAAGAAAGGGGACGACCGAGCCAATAAGACCGGTTGCCACCACATGCTTCCCATGATGGCGTGACATATATCGAACCACTTCACCTCCCCCCATCGAGAAACCAAACACCGAGACATCCCGGAGTTCAAGGCCCTCGATCACATCGCGGAGGTCATCCGTTAGTGTATCGTAATCATATCCAGTCCATGGTTGCGAACTACGTCCAAAGCCTCTTCGGTCATAACTGATAACGCGGTAGCCAGCCGCTGCTAGCTTCATCGCATGGTAAGACCAACTGTCAGAGTTTAATGGCCAACCATGAATCAGCACCACAGGACGACCGCGGCCCCAGTCTTTGTAGTACAAATCAGTACCGTCTCGAGTCTTTAGATACCCCATTCCGCAGCTCCTCGTATCGCGATTGTGTGGTGATAAAAAAAATTGGTCGATGATTTGGAAAATCTTCGACCAATTACCTGTCCGATGGACCTTGCTAAGAGATTGACAAGCGGTTTTGATTCGTCCATAGGATCGATCAAAGCTGTCAAAATCAGCTTAGCAAAGTCTCAAATTCAACGTTATTGTACGACAGGCCAATCGCTATTGCCAGGATTAAGCTGCGACTAACGCGACCCTTGAGATCAAGGAACGCGGTTGTAGTTATCCGTTTCCTCGATAGCGTCGGCGCGATTTTCGCCGGCATCCTCGACAGCATCAGCTTTTGCTTCGCCGCGATCTTCTAAACGATCGGCTGCATTTTCTGCAGGCTGGGTTTGTGCTTCGCCGGTCCAAGTCTTACCCGTGTTCTCACGGATATTGTCCGCCGCTTGATTGTGTTCTTGGCGAATCTGATCTGCTTGCTGCTGAGTTTGATCTCGAACAGCGTCTGCTTGATTATCAACGAAAGAATCCTCACAACCAACAAAACTCAATGTACCAAGTAAGGCAGCTACAGATAGTAGTTTGCGCATCGTGTTCACCTCTATGACGAGTGCTATGTCTTAATGCGCTTGACCATTCAAACGCTTTCACCAATACCCCTACGCACTTCCCATTCCAAAGCCGCTGAACAGCCTACGCTCTGGCGGAAAAACGATCAACATGAGGTATTCCGAGCGAGGATCGCCAGCCATGTGGCAAGACACACGAATCGTAAACGATTGGCACTTCTGGGCATAAAGGTGTCGGATCGATAGAAGTTAGTTATTTATGTCTCGAAGGAACGTATGGCACATTGAGTGCACGGCTCAAAAATCAACTTTCGTTTCCTCGAATTTGATCGCTCCTTTTTCGGGAACTAGCCGACGTCCTGAGGCCCGGACCCAGGCTTTGGTAAATTCAGCCCCTAGCAAAAGAATGGTCGAGTTGTAGTAAACCCACACCAACAACACGACTAAGGCCGCCGCTGCGGCTCCCAGTTGCGCTCCTGGATTCGACAGTGACAAGTAATACGTTAGTGCAGTACGGCCGAGGTAGAAAAGAACGGTAGTGAAAACGGCTCCTACCCAAACATCGCGATACCAAATTTTGGCATCTGGCATGAACTTGAAGATTGCAGCAAAAATCAACGTAATAATACAAAAGGAAACCCCGTGGTTGATCCACTCCCCGTACCAAGGATCCAAACTCAATCGACTGCTCAGGCGGTTGGTCAATGAGCTAAGCACTGCCGTAATGATGAATGAAATCAGCAGCACGAATCCTAGTGCCAAAATCATGGTGAGCGACAGGAACCGCTTCAGCAGAAACGTACTCCAGAACGTTGCTTCGGGATCGGGTTTGATTCCCCAAACGATATTCAGGCAACTTTGTAGGGAGGCAACAACACCGGTGGCTCCGATCAAGATCCCAACCACGCTGAGCGCGGCCTTCCAACCTAAGCCCCCTTCGAGATCATTGCTTCGCATGATGCGACCGATCTCCTCCTGGGCCGTTTGGTTGCCTACCAGCAGACTCAATTGCTGTTCCAGGACCACAAATGCGCGATCTTCTGCCCCCTCATCTCCAAAGTACCATCGGATCGAAGTCGTGATGAGGATTACTAGGATGAACAGTACGGGTGGCAATGCAAAAATCGTGTAATAGGCAATAGAGGCTGCCAATGTCGTGCAGCGATCGTTACTAAAACCTGTAAATGTTTCCTTCAGTATGGCAATCATGTTTCCCTTATCCCCGCTTCACTTCCGATTGAATTGGCTTGTCAACTTGGCCCGTCACAACTTTACCTTGCCCGTCGCAACTTATGCGCCGACACCGTTGCTCTTAGCATTGCAAGGAAACTGAAACTGTGTCGCGCACGTTGAAGATTGTCGCTATTGGAGCATCTGCCGGAGGATTAGAGTCGCTGGAAAGACTCTTCAGCGGACTTAGTTCGCCTATCGATGCAGCCTTTGTGGTTGTTCAGCACTTGTCGCCAAACTACGAAACGATGATGGACCATCTCCTGGCGAGACATACATTTATGCCGGTCTCCATTGCTAACGATCAGCAACTGCTGGAGAGAAATCATGTCTACGTTATTCCCCCAAGAATGGACATGGTCGTCTCCAATAGTCACTTGATTTTGACCGAGCAAGATAAAGATGAGATGCCCCATCTACCGATCGACCGCTTTTTTAAATCCATGGCGACAGAGTACCAGCAGCACTGCGCTGCAATCGTGCTTTCTGGAACAGGAGCGGACGGGTCGGCTGGCATTCGGTTAGTGCGATCTCATGGCGGAGTGGTGCTGTGCGAGAGCGAATCGACAGCCAAATTCACGGGTATGCCTCGCAATGCTTACGCGACGGGATGCGTTGATTTTTTGCTGCCACCGGAAGCCATCGGGGAGTATTTGGTACGAATCGCTGCCAATGAAACGGACTCGTTGATTGGCGGTACAGCTATTGTCAGTGAGGGATTGCAAGAAATTTTCGAACTGATGCGAAAGGAGTGCATGATCGATTTCCGGCACTACAAGCTTTCTACGGTGTCCAGAAGGATCGACCGGCGGATGCAACTGCGAGGCATCAATGCCTTGGATGGTTACATCCAGCGCCTAAAGTCAGATGCCGATGAACTGCGCTCGCTCTATCAAGACATGCTGATAGGGGTCACCAAGTTCTTTCGCGACCCTCCCTGCTTCCTGCACTTGGAGGATGTGATTATCCCAGGCATTCTGGCAAAGAATCACGACCGCCAGTCGATCCGCGTTTGGGTCGCAGGTTGCGCCAGCGGCGAAGAGGCCTATTCTCTGGCGATTTTATTCAATGAAGCTGTTGCCCGAATGGAACGCAAAATCGATGTGAAGATCTTTGCAACGGATGTCCATCCGCTCAGCCTGAAAAAGGCGAGTCAGGGACGGTACTCGGAAGAATCATTGTCGAATGTATCAGCGGAACGCATCGCCAAGTACTTCGTACGAGACGATAATTGTTTTGTTGTGAACAAGCAAATTCGCAACCTGGTGTTATTTACATCGCACAACGTGTTGCAAGATCCGCCATTCACCGACCTGGATTTGGTGACGTGCCGCAATCTGTTGATCTACTTCGAATCCGTTGCTCAACGCAAAGCGCTGACGCTATTCCACTTTGGGCTAAGAAAGGACGGCGTTCTGTTCTTGGGCCCCAGTGAAACGGTTGGGGATTTAGCCGTCGAGTTCCGGACGGTCGAAGAACGCTGTAAGCTGTTTGCCAAACGTCGTGAAGCTCGATTGCCCAAAGATATCCACCTTCCACTTCCATTGAAGCACAAGTCAAGCCAAGAGATCAGTCCCACACGTTCAAGGCGTCAGGATGAAAAAGCGTTGCGGATGGAGACATACGATCGACTACTCAATGCACTTATGCCTCCCTTGATTTTGGTTGACGAGAATCGCCTTGTCGTAGAAACATTTGGTGGCGCTGAAAAGTTCCTGCGGTTTCCACCCCGTTTAGTCACTCATGACTTGTTGAGCGTTTGTCCCGCCTCATTACAGATGCACCTGTCTGTCATTTTTCGCAAGGCACAACAAACGCAGCACCCCGTCCGCTTACCGGTTAGCGAGATTCAGCTTGCCGAAGGCGAACCGCTCCAGTCAGCCGATATTATGGTCACGCCACTAGTTGGTAGCGGCAGTGAGCCCACTCTTTACGCAATTCAGTTGAATATCAATCAAGCGAACACCGCTCAGCAGGACTTGGCTGAAACGCAGCGCGAAAACGCGGCTCAACTAGACATGTCAGAAAGCCATATCGAACTGAGCACTCGCGTCGTGGGCTTGGAAGATGAGCTGCGATACAACAAGGAAGCTTTGCAGGCCACAATTGAAGCGTTGGAAGCAAGCAACGAAGAACTGCAAGCGACCAACGAAGAGCTTATCTCTTCCAACGAAGAGCTGCAAAGCACGAATGAGGAACTCAACAGTGTCAACGAAGAACTGCACACCGTAAATATCGAATATCAGAACAAAAACTCGGAACTGCGCGAAATCAATGAAGACATGAACCACTTGCTTGCAAGCACCGACGTTGGAACAATCTTCTTAGACGAATTCCTTGCGATCCGCCGATTCACTCCAGGAATTGCGGGGATTTTTGACCTCCAAGCCCATGATATCGGTAGAAGCTTACAATCGTTCTCTCATACACTTAATATTCCCGATCTACATGCCCAAACGAAGGCAACTTTGCTGACCGGAAATAAGTTTGAGAAAGAGGTCAAGGACAAGTTCAACAACTACTACTTCCTTCGAATCCTACCATACATTGTGGGAGGGCAAGTGTCGGGTGTGATTGTCACCCTCACGGATATTGGCAAATTGGTTGAAACGCGTCAACTCGCGGAAAAGTATCAGAAACGACTTCAAAGATCCATCGATGCAGTCCCCGTGCTCGTGGCTTTTGTCAATCGGGACGAATGCTATGAGTATGCAAATCAAGCGTACACCAAATGGCTCGGTAAAGGAGCAGAACAGATTATCGGCAAGAAGGTGTCTGCCGTTTTGGGAGCCCGTGCCTACTCGATCAGTAAACCGTATATCGAAAAAGTATTGCAAGGGGCACCACAGAACTTTGCAAGTGAACTGGAAACCAACGAAGGGCTAGTTCACTTGCATGCTAGCTACATACCAAGCCGTAATCGCCGTGGTGAAGTCATTGGCTTTTACGTTTCAGCGAATGATGTAACTTCGCTGAAGAAGGCCGAGCAAGATGCTGCCGATGCGCTGCGACTTGCCCAACAAGCCAATAAGGCAAAAAGCGACTTCTTGGCTAAGATGAGCCACGAAATACGCAGTCCTATGACGTCAATCATTGGCTTTGCCGATATCCTTGATGAACAATTGACGCAAGCCGATGACAGAGACTGTGTCGATGTAATCAGGAAGAATGCCTACCATCTCCTCGAACTAATCAACGAAATTCTCGACCTTTCGAAGATTGAGTCCGGGCACTTGGAGCTTGATTTGTCGTCGTTCATGCCAGCAGACCTCATGCGCGAGTGCTATAACTCCATTTTGCCAAGAGCTGACAAGAACAACGTTGCGATCAATCTAGATATTTCTGAAGCGGTCGGCCAATCTTTCCTCGGCGATCGTCGACGCTTGCGCCAAGTCATCTTAAACCTCCTCTCCAACGCCGTTAAATTCTCTCCCAATGGGAAAATCGAACTGATCGCGGACCGTGTTGCCGATCGATTAATGATCGTTGTTGAAGACAACGGTTGCGGTATCGCCGCTAAGGATCTTCCGAAAGTTTTTGACCCATTCTCGCAAGGCGACAACACCGACACACGTCGTTACGAAGGCAGCGGTCTGGGATTGACTATTTCAAAACAACTCGTGGAACGCATGCATGGAAATCTGGATGTGGTAAGCGAACTAGGAAAAGGCAGTCAATTCTCGATCTCCATCCCTTGGATTGATGGCGAACCAACCCATGCAGATCAGCCTTCTGCAGTTGCGATACAAATGAAGACGCCGCGGTTAGACGGGTTGTCGATTCTGGTCATTGATGACCGACGCGACATTCGTTTCATCGCCGAACACATCCTCTCGGAGGCCGGGGCGATTGTTACCGCAGCAGAAAGCGGAAGACAAGGCATAGATGCCTACAAACAAAGAATGCAAGAAGGTCAAAGCTTCGATTGCATCGTGACGGATATCCAGATGCCCGACATGGACGGTTTTGAAACAACTCGTCGCCTGCGCGCATCTGGGTACCACAACCCTATCCTCGCCTTGACAGCGTCCGCGATGGTGCAGGAACGCGATGCTTGCTTGCTCGCCGGTTGCAACGCGCATCTTGCCAAACCAATCAACCGAGCGAAACTAGTCCAGACGATTGTGCAGTTGATGGATTCAAGCGTCGGGTACAATCCTAGCCACAATGGAAAGAATTAGTAAATGCTGAAAGGTACCCGGACCATTGCTTATGCCATTGATGCCGACGACATCATTGTCACCCTGGGAGAAGGTTGGAACGAATTTGCTTCAGCTAACGAAGGAGAAACTCTTTTATACCCCAAGAGCGTCATTGGTCGCTCCTTATGGGATTTTATCAAGGGTGATTCATTACGCAAAATCTACCAGGAACTGATCCATAGCGTACGAGGCAGACAGCATTCGATCGGTTTCGAGTTCCGATGCGATTCGCCAAAGCTGAAACGCTACATGTATATGCGAATTGCCGGCCAGCAAAATTCGCAAGAAGTAGCATTCTTCAGCGATACGCTTCGCATCGAAACGCAAGAGTTCGTCATTTCAACCGCCGCCGCTCACCGAGGAAACCACCACATCAAGCGCTGCAGCATTTGTAATCGCGTCCAAACATCAAACCTGCAGTGGACCGAACTGTCGCAAGGCTTGAGCCAATCCGCGTTATTGAACTGCGATCGTGAAGTGAAGATACTCTGGAGTGTCTGCGGCGATTGCACAGCCACGCTCAAATCTAGCTAGCAGCCGAATTGGGCATCGGCAAGATGTTCGGCTCGCTATTAACCACGTCCAACTCGGAAAACGGAGTCAATTCATCGCGAAGGATAGTCACGTGGCGGGGAGCTTCGATCGCTATGCGAACTCGATTTCCACTTATCCGATTGATGGTCACTACGATATCATCCCCTAAACGTAGCTTTTCGCCCTCTCGCCTGCTTAAAACTAACATGAACACACCTATTGGTCGATTTTAATCCAAAGCCGTTCCCATTGAAGTCTTATCGAGCAGTCGCAAAGAGTGTTCCGTAACTCGTTAGAACCCCATAAATGCGTCCGACTTCCCCTTATGGTTTCCCGCTAAAAAGTCGCAGCAGGATAGGCGTGTCATCAGCGATGTGGAATACCAATTGCATGCTGGTCTGCTGACCACAAATTTTTCGCAACCCATCTTTCCGAATGAGCAACCTTCCAATGCGTCCCTTCAGGGTTTACGCAACACTCCTGTTGTCTATTGCCTCTTTCACGCTCCCGCCCCAGAAATGCAGTTTGTCCCAAGAAGTTCGCCGAGCGACTAGCGACACAAGCTCCCATCACGAAATGATTGCGGAACTGGAGCAAGAAGTAAAGCGAGGCTTGGCCGCGGAAGATTCAGGCACAGATGAGTCCAAGTCGATCGTTTCTCGCTACGAACAGGCTCAACAGCATCTTGCTGAAGCTGCAAAGCATTTAGCCAAAATAACCGAGTATCAAGCGCAAGCCCAATCGTCAGAGGTCGTACCGTCAGAAGGGGTGCTATCGCTGGAACTGGAAGACGACCTCAATCCCCTCGCGAATGACGTTGCGAGCATGCGCCCGGAAGTAGTGCGCCAGCGGATCGTTGAAGTCCAATCTGCGTTAAACTCACATACGAAACTATTGGCTGAACTAAAAACCGAACCAGCAAGGAGACATATCCGACTGCAAGAGATTCCTAGCAAGGTCTCCGAACTAAACGCGGAACTGCGACGGAGCGCTGAACTTCCACAGGACCATTTGGCTATCTCGAAGATGGAACCGGAAGCGAAATCGAGAAGTTTATTGCAACGCGCAAAGCGACTCACAATGGAGCTGGAAATCGAATCCCTTCAGGCCGAGCAAAATAGTTACTTGGCTGATTCCGATGCGCTGCCTCAACAATCAGAGTTAATTCAGTTGCAAATCGAACGACTGCGTGCAACTCTCGAAATGCTGAACCGAGTTGCCAGTGAGAATAATGCCATCGCGGCTGAGGAGTCCCTAAACCGTCTGCAGTCAAACTATAGCAACTTGGCCCCGCAACTGCGACCGTTGGCCGATAAGAATCTAGAACTAGTGCGATTGAATCGGGAGCTCGCTCAAGCCAGCGCAGACTCCAGCAGTCAACTCAATAGAACTCAACAATTACTTGAAGAGGTCGAAGCTACGATTGCGGTTTCGCGGGAACGACTGAGGGCCGTTGGTTTAACGGATGCTATCGGGCTACTGCTACGGAATCAGCAGCATGATCTCAATGATGTTCGGCGCGAAGTGAGTTCGACGTCATCGCCATCTGCCAACATACACAAGTACCAGGCAGCCATCTTCGGAATCGAGGACGAACTGCGGAAACTGGAAAGAAGAATCGCGACCCTGACGAACCAGCGAGCTCAAACAAAACCTGAGCCCGCTTTTAACGTTGCAGAAACGCCTACCGAGCTCAGTCTTTTGCGAGAGCAGCAAAAGCTGTACAGGGAGGCGTTGACGACCTATAACTCGACTCTGCAGTCGTTGGTCCTGCACGACACCCAGCGTCGCCAGTTGCTGCAATCGATCGGTGAATACGAATCGCTTGTGAATGAAACGGTTTTTTGGATTCGCAGCAACTCGACCTTCAGCGTCGGGGAATTGCCTCGAGTGTCCGAAGGTATGCGTTGGTTCCTTGATTCAGACAATTGGCAATCTGCTACTAGTCGAATCGTTGCCACGATGTCCGCTCGCCCATTGACTACCGTCTTTGGGATACTATCGATCGCTGTGCTAGCCCTCGTTCGCCCGAAACTCAAACGCGATATTGCAGCCGAATCGCAAATGGCGACGCGAATTGACGCAAGCATTCGATCTACCTGGAGAGTTTTTCTCTTCACAATCGGTTTGGCGGCTATATGGCCAATGCTTTTTGCGTTTGCCGGTTGGCTGATGCGCAGCGATTGGCACACGTCGGCATTCTCACGAGGCATTAGCAATGCGTGCTTTGTTGTCGCGACGTACATCGGTTCCCGGTTGCTGCTCAGTGAAATTTGCCGGCCTAGTGGCTTGGCTGAGATGCATTTTGGTTGGAACAACTCACTGCGTCGCTTGCTGCGTCGTAACTTGTTATGGTACACCACCGTTGGGGCTGTACTAGTTTTCTTGATGACGGTAATCCATCAGCATCCAACGGTAGTGGTGCGTGCAACCGTGGAACGTTCTGCTGTAATCCTATTGTTTTCCGTCACCGCATTGTTCCACCACATCCTATTGAGACCTAGCAGTCCGATCTATAGTCAATTTCGACAGGCTTCAGAAGCATCACGCGTGTACCGATACCGGCGTTGGATTTGGCTGGCTTCCGTTGGCCTGCCGATCGGTTTTGCACTACTAGCTTTGATCGGATATGTTGATACAGCGTTTGTATTAGGCCAATCGCTGCAATCATCGTTGCTCTGGCTCATTTCCGTACTGCTTTTGTCATTGATTCTTTTGCGGTGGCTGTCTTTACATCGACGGGATATTGCAAGGAAGGAGGCAGCAGAAGCATTTCAAAAGAAGCTTGCGGCATTGAAAAGCGAGTCTGCTGAATCACAAGCGGCCGAATTGGGTATCAAACTAAGAGATGACGAACTGGCCGATCTCCCCTCCCTGGATCGCCAAACGCGAAACACGGTCTTGACCGTTACGTGGACCCTTGGCGGGATAGGATTGATCTACATTTGGCGTGATATACTGCCAGCGATTCAAATCTTAGACCGTGTATCACTGTGGTCCGTCGGCGTCGGAGATCAGACGGTTGTGGTTTCCCTACAAGACGTATTCTATTCTGTATTAGGCATTGCGACGACGGCCTTTGCAGTCCGAAATCTTCCAGCTCTATTGGAACTTATTGTTCTGCGTAGGGCTGCGATTGACAATGGCGCGAAGTACGCATGGACAATGCTTGTAAAGTACGCCATCACCATTGTCGGCATCTTGGTTGTATTCCACTTTTTAGCGGTCCCTTGGTCTCAACTCAGTTGGCTACTGGCGGCAGCTTCCGTTGGATTAGGCTTTGGACTGCAAGAGATCGTAGCTAACTTTGTCTCGGGTGTGATTCTGCTTTTGGAGCGGCCTGTTCGAGTGGGTGATGTTGTTAGTATCGGCTCCACTACGGGCGTAGTCTCGCGAATTCAAATGCGTGCCACGACGGTGACAAGTTGGGACAGAAAAGAATTGGTTGTGCCCAACAAGGATCTGATTACGGAAAAGCTTTTGAACTGGTCGCTGTCGGATGTCATCAATCGTGTTGAGCTAACGGTGGGCGTTGACTACCAGTCCGATCCTGACGAAGTAAAGCAAATCTTAGAGCGAGTTGTGAAGTCCCATCCGGATATAATGACTGATCCCCAGCCATTAGTGAATCTTGACAACTTTGGTGACAACGCACTGTTGTTTACCGTCCGCTTTTTTCTGGCAAATCTGGATCGCCGGGTTGGCATCTTGCACGAAATCAATGTCGCGATTGTGCGGGCACTGCGAAATGCCAATATCTCCATTCCGTTCCCGCAGCGGGAGCTACATGTCAAGATTTCGCCAGAACTCGAGAGTCTGCCGACACACTCGGTTTGACTACTCGCTTTTTCCTTTGCCCCTTTATGGGAGTTTCCCGATGACGTTCAATAGACAGGTGTATTTTGCTATAGCGACATGCCTCTTGGGGTTCTTTCTGCTTGGTTGCAATCGCGAAAGCACCGCTTCGCGTTCTAATGCAGCTAGTGAAATGCCACCCGCCCAAGTGAGGGTTCGACCCGCCATTATTCAGCAGGTGCAGGACTTTCGTGAGTTCACCGGCCGAACGGCAGCGGCAAATTCGGTCGAAGTGCGTGCGCGTGTCAGCGGCTACCTTCGACAAAGCCCACGACGAAACAGTTCACCTAGTACGTCCGCAGAACTTCCGTCGCCTCAAACTCAAGCTCTTAGCGAGCCCGCTGACGCTCAAGCATCGCGAAACGTGGTTGTGAAGGAAGGTGATTTTGTCTCGCGTGGAACTTTGCTCTTTCAGATTGATCCAGCTCCATACGAGATCGCACTAGCTCAAGCAAAAGGTAGCTTGGCGGCAACGCAAGCTCAGTTGGACCGGTTCCGACTTGACCTCGATCGCGCGCGGGAGTTACTTACTAGTCGATCCATCAGCCAAGCAGACTACGATCTAGCCGTCGCGAATGTCAGTGAAGCGACAGGCCAAATTGATAACCTCCGCGCAGCCATCGACCGGGCCCAGCTAGATCTGGAGTTCACTCAGGTCACCTCGCCGATCGATGGTTATCTTGGAAGATCGCTGGTTACTGATGGGAACCTGATCCAGGCAGATGCAACGGTGTTAACTACCGTGGTCGCTTCCGACCCAATCTTCGTCTATTTCAATGTCGATGAACGCTCTTTGTTGGACTATCGACAACAAGCGAGGATTGGAAAAGTCAAAAGCGCGCGAGAAGCAGAGATCAAGATACGTTTAGGCTTGATCAATGAAGAAGGGCATCCACATGAAGGAACCATCGATTTTGTCGACAATACGACGTCTGCAGATACGGGCAACACTCAAATTCGAGGACGTTTTGATAACTCCGATGGTGCTTTATCGCCAGGATTATTTGCTCGCGTGCTAAGCCCCTTTACCGAATCGTATGAAGCAGTATTGGTTCCCACCGAAGCACTAGGAATGGATCAGCAAGGACGTTATGTGATGCTGATGATTGACGGAGTGGCCAAGCGTCAATCGGTTGAGCTTGGCGAAATTCACGGCGAGTACACGGTCATCAAGCTTGGCTTACGCGGCAATGAGAAAGTAATCACCAGCGGACTACAGCGTATTCGCAACGGCGCACCCGTACAAGAAATTCAAGGAACCGGCAGTTGATCTCTAACTTTTTCATCAATCGTCCCGTAGCGGCAAATGTCATTGCGTTTGTGATGGTGATTCTCGGCATCGTCGGTTTAATGTCGCTGCCAGTTGAACGCTATCCCAATATCACTCCGCCTACCATTCAAGTCACCGCGACCTATCCTGGTGCGAACGCGCAAGTGATGGCGGACACCGTTGCAGCTCCACTCGAACAGCAAATCAATGGCGTGGAACGCATGCTGTACATGTCATCAACCAGTTCCTCTAACGGCAGCTACTCGTTGACGGTTACCTTCGAAGTCGGAACGGATCTAGATCAGGCCCAAGTGTTGGTACAAAACCGGGTTGCTTTAGCCGAACCACTTCTGCCCAGTGAAGTGCGACAACAAGGCATCTCCGTCAAAAAGCAGTCAACCAACATCCTAGTTGTGGTATCGCTGACCTCACCTGATCAAACTTTCGATAGTCTCTTTCTCGCGAATTACGCCAACCTCAGATTGCGTGACGAACTGAGTCGAGTGGATGGGGTTGGGGAAGTGACAGTGAGTGGTAGCGGTAACTACAGCATGCGAATTTGGGTAGACCCGACCAAGCTGGACGCGCGAGAGTTAACCTTCCAAGACCTGCTCGCACAGCTCCGTCAGCAAAATGTTCAGGTCGCGGCAGGCCAAATCGCTCAGCCACCGCTGGATAATCCTCAAGCGTTTCAGTACACCGTAACGGCATTAGGAAGACTTTCGGAGCCAGAGCAGTTTGAAGATATCATCGTTAAAGTAGGCTCCGATGGCAGTTTGACATACCTGCGCGATGTCGCAAGAGTAGAACTGGGGGCGCAAACGTATGACACCTTTGCACAACGCGGTGGCATAGATTCAGCGAGCGTCTTGGTCTATCAGCTACCTGGTGCCAATGCACTAGACGTAGTCGAACGAGTGAAAGTTGCCACAGCAAGGTTGGCCAGTTCATTTCCGCAGGGAATGGAGTATGACATTCCATTTGATACAACTATCTTTGTCTCTTCTGCCATTAGCGAAGTTTACAAAACGCTGCTCGAAGCCGGTGTGTTGGTACTCATTGTTATCTTGGTGTTTCTTCAGGATTGGCGGGCTGTTTTAATCCCAGCCACGACGGTCCCAGTAACGATCATTGGTGCCTTTGCCATTATGCCGCTGCTGGGGTTTTCGGTAAACCTGCTGACTCTCTTCGGTCTGGTACTTGCCATCGGGATCGTTGTCGATGATGCAATTGTGATCGTGGAAAATGCAGCCCATCATATCGAGCAGGGCAAACCGCCCAAAGAAGCGACGGTTATTGCGATGCGACAAGTCACCGGACCCATTATTGGAATCACGGTGGTACTGATGGCAGTTTTTATTCCAACGACATTTCTAGGTGGTATCACGGGGCAACTCTATTCCCAGTTCGCTCTGACGATCGCTGCGACAGCCCTTCTCAGCGCGATCAATGCTCTAACTTTAAAACCAGCTCAATGTGCTACATGGCTACGCCGCCCCAGCGGTAAAAAGAACTTTCTCGCTCGATGGTTCAATACCGCTTTCCGGTGGGTTGAGGACAAGTACGTTGTCGCTGTGCGTTGGTTGGTCCGGGCTTGGCCTGCTGTTTTGGTGGTGTTTTGCTTGTTGGTTGGATTCACATTTTGGTGGTACCAACGTGTTCCGACTGGCTTTTTGCCGTCCGAGGACCAAGGCTATTTGATCACCTCAATTCAGTTGCCTGACGCGGCCTCACAGGATCGAACACGCCAAGTAATCGACGACATCAATCAAATCTTGACAGAAACAGATGGTATTGAGACTTGGTTCACGCTAGGCGGATTGTCGTTGCTGGAAGGCAGCCAATCGTCCAACGCAGCGACCATGTTTATTCGTCTGCGTGACTGGGATGAGCGCCGAACGAAGGTACTTCAACAGGAAAGTATTATCGAGGATCTCACCAAGAAGTTCAGCTCGGTACAAGACGCCTTCATTTTGGTTCTTGCTCCACCGGCAATTCAAGGCTTAGGTGCCAGCGGAGGATTCGAAATGCAAGTCGAAGATCGAGCCGGCGCAGGACTCGAGGAACTGCAACAAGCGGTCTCGCGATTGGTCGCTGCGGCCTCTAACGAGCCAGGGTTAACCCGCGTCAACTCAACTTTCCGTTCAGGGGTACCACAACTGTTTGCCGATGTAAATCGCGCTCAAGCAATGAGCCTTCAGGTCCCATTGGGTGAAGTCTTCACGACTCTCCAAGCCGCGCTTGGCTCCGCATATGTCAATGACTTCAACAAATTTGGACGGACTTATCGCGTAAGCTTACAAGCAGACTCTGCATTCCGAGACAATCCGAACGATATTCGCCTCTTGAAAGTTCGCAATGCCACTGGTGAAATGGTATCGCTGGGCAGCTTGATCCATATCGATGAATCCTTTGGACCACAGATCATTCGTCGATTTAACCTGTACCCATCGGCGACGATCACGGGTTCAGCCGCCGCTGGCCAAAGCTCAGGGCAAGCTCTGCGAACGATGGAGTCTATCGCTGCACAGGAATTGCCTGACACCATTGGCTTTGATTGGAGCGGTGTTTCGCTGCAAGAAAGTGAAACCGAAGGGGAAGCCATCTACATCTTCATGCTTGCGATCTTATTAGTCTACCTAGTCCTTGCGTTTCTCTATGAAAGTTGGATTCTGCCGCTGGCCGTGATACTGGTCGTTCCCTTGGGACTGATCGGTACAGTAGCCGCCATCTCCTGGATGGGCATGGACAATAATACGTACGTTCAAATCGGCATCGTGTTGATCATTGCTTTGGCTAGCAAGAATGCAATCCTGATCGTGGAGTTTGCTCGTGAGCTGCGGATGGAAGGCCACTCGATTCTGGATGCTACTTTAAAAGCCTCCCAGCTCCGCTTCCGCCCGATCTTGATGACATCCTTCTCATTTATCCTTGGAGTCCTGCCGCTGGTCTTTGCCCAAGGAGCGGCCGCAGCAAGCCGTCGTTCTCTCGGCACCACCGTTTGTGGCGGAATGCTCAGTGGTACGATCCTGGCCATCTTCTTCACGCCCGTATTCTATTTCGTCCTGCAGCATGTTAGCGAGCGATTCACCAAACAAGTTCCTCAGCCCGAAACCACTGACTCAATTCAGTCGGCCTGAGGTTCCACTTTTTGCACGCCACCACGTCCATAACGTACAGAGATATACTCTTCCCACCCGCGATCGACCATTTGTGGGACATCTGACTCTTTATCGAAAGGCACGAAGTTGCTTATCAAGTCAGCTTGCAAATCAATCCTCCAATCGCCTTCCAATCCTTGATTGACGAAAGCGGCCAGGGGGATCGCCCGTCGCGTCATGTCGGTGGTGGATTGAACCACGAAATAAATAATGCGACCATTCTCTTTGGATAGGCCGACATCAATGATCGAACCAAACGCTTGGCCGGACTTGTCCTGAATTTCCTTGCCCTGAAGGTTCGAGTAGAGAATCAATTGAAACTTTTCTCGATCAAACGTCTGTTGCTGACCGGTCGCAAGCCCAGACAAATAATTCGACCAATAGACATCTTGCTGAAACTCTTGATAGATCTTTGCCGCGACTTGCCTGTTGATGTCAATAGGCTCAGTCGCTGAGAGCTGTCGCCATAGATTCCTCGCTTCCGATGGTTCGATCTTTGGTTGGTAGGGAACTACGGCTATCACCTTTTTGCTCTGATCGGTATGCGTCCAGCTAACGATCTCCAATGCCACGTTGGCTGTCTCCAAATCTAGCAGGACATCTTCCACTTGAATAAGCGAACTCGATTTCTCTTCGATCAACGCAGAGGCAAGAATCACTGGGAGCGATTGATTCTTTTGACGTTCGGTTAACGTCGTCTCTTCAGCGTGCACTGCATTGGCCCATCCGAATGAACTCACACAGACAAGGGTTATTAGTCGCAAGCGATTCATGATAATTTCTGCCTTCAGCATGGTAATGTCATTGGTTGCCTAGTGTCATTGGTTGCCTAATTGAGTTCAAGCCACTCTGGAAGCTCGCGAAACTGAACAAGCAGTCCCAAAACGAAGCTGCGCAGAGTCGCCGACGCAGTAGAACGCATCGAGAGGCATCTGACACGGAAATCAATTTGGATAGATGTGGACAGCAACTGTGCAATACCTATACCACTTCCGCTCGCTGTGGCCTTGAACCGCCATCTTCGCGCCTTGGTATCTACACAATTTTACGTTTCATTCGCAGACGAAACGCAGAGTCGCCGTTGAACCGCGCGAACAGGCAGCAAGCTATCGAAGCGAGATGTCACCAAAGAATTAAGCTTTAACTTCGACATTGGTCCAGTCATGGTATCCAGATTGCTAGGTAGTCTATTCGTTACTTTAGATTTCTGGATAGAACAAGGAAAAGAATCATGTTGTTAAAACATTGCCTGCGTGCAAGTTGTTTCGTCGCGGTCTGCTTGGGAGGAGTCGCTCTGGATTCGTCGCAGAGCGATGCGCAAGTCGTGGGACGTCGCGTTGTTAGAGCGCCTTCGGTATATGGCCGATCGTCCGTGTACATCTCGCCTCAATCTTCTCCCTATCGACCCTCCGTTCGGTATGCGCCTCAATCGAGATACAACAACTACAGCCGGGGCTACCCTTACAACGCTCCATCCCGGACCTATTCCAGCGGCTATCGAGGTTATAGCCAGCCTTACTATGGATATCCTCAAGGTCCGGTGTATGGCGGTCAACCCTATTATCCGAACTATGGCTATGGTTCAGCCTATGGTTACGGAAACACTTACTACGGTTCTGCATCCCAATTTCGAGGCGTTTCCATAGGCAGTTCGATTGGCGGAGCGATTGGTGGACGCCAAGGAGCTAATGTGGGTGCCGCCATAGGTGCCGCTGCGGGACAATAACCACACTGTCGACTTCCAGAGAGAAAACTCACTATGAATACGAACGAAAAGTTGATTGAAATGATGCAGGACTTTGACACTGCAATGTTTGTCACGCACTGCGTGAATGAGGTCATCACAGCGCGTCCCATGGCAATCGCCCGGATCGATGATGATGGGGGAACTTGGTTCGTCACTGACCGAGATTCGGGCAAAATTGGGGACCTTCAGGAGTCTAGTAGTGTAGCGGTTACCATGCAGAGCAAGTCGCGCTTTGTTGTGGTGACTGGAGAAGCTCGTTTGGTTACTGACCGAGAGCCTATCAAAGAACTCTGGAAAGAGTCTTGGGATGTATGGTTTCCTAAAGGCAAGGATGATCCGGCAATTGTGCTGATTCATGTCATACCCACGCATGGCGAGTATTGGGATAACTCAGGGCTTACGGGATTGAGCTATTTATTCAAAGCGGGGATGGCATACTTGCAGGGCGAGCGTCCGGATTCGGACAAAGATGCGAATGCGTCTATGCAATTGTAGAAAAAGCCTCCAGGACAACTTGGCGATTACAGCAGACGTTCCACAAACGGCTTCGCCAATTCCTCGGGCTCTATAGAATGAAATCGGTTGTAATTCGTCAGCATTTGCAGAGCACGAAACTCCCCGATTTTGACGGTAACTTCGGGAGTTGAAACAACCCGAAACTGGCGTAAGATGGCCGAGCGCTCTTGCTCAATGAGCCGTACGGAAACATCTAGTGCCATCGCGATTTGCTTGGTGGTTTTCCCCTCGGCTACTTTGACCAGCACCGCTCGCTGCCGAGAAGTCAAATCGTCCAAACATTGCTTGGTTTTCAAATATCGTTCGTCGATCAGAGATTGGATTTGATGCTCTTGAAAGGCAATCTCCACGTAATTCAGAATCTTATGGGTCTCAATTGGCCGAAATTGAATCGTGATGACTCCGCTCTCCATCAAGCTTATGGCCAACTGGACATCGCATTGAGTAGCGACCAAGATCAAGGGAAGTTTCGCACGCTTGCGGCCATTATGCTCGTTCCAGATCCAATCTCGAGCAGTCGTTTCTTCCAAGTCTCCGATAAGTACACGCGGAGTTTTCAAATCATTTGATATCTGCAACAGTTGCTCAAATGATCGCTGGTCAACCGTGTAACCGCGTGCCTGCAAGGCCTGTACAACATCCTGGTACTGACGAAGTTCCTCACCAACAATGTAGACAGTACCAGATACATCGGAATTCATCACGCTATTTCAATCACAAGCAGCTTATTCGTAGCAAACTCAGGGAACATGTTCTTCTATCGGCGATGCAAATCGGGTCCTACGCACCTTTTCCACAACTGGAAGCGTTGGCCAAGGCCTTCGCTTTTAGCATATGTCGATCTATGCTAGGTCATGTCTTTGCCAAATAAAGACCTAACAAAAACTTTGCGGAATCCCACAGAAGCCGAATTGCAACGTGAACTCAATCTGCAAACTGCGGACATGGCTACTTTGGAATTTTGCTGTGTCCCTCTCTCTTGCATTTATATTTTGACATTCCGGTGCCTAGGAGAAAAGAAGACTACAATGGTTCACTACTGAAAGTCGGTCACGAACGCACGATTAAAAACCCCTCAATTTGCTCTCGAAGGCGTTCGAAGTTAAACGGCTTGATGTGGACCGCGTTGCAACCAGCTTGCAGGGCTCGAGCTTGATCGCCGGGTAAACCATATGCGGTAGTCGCGATAATTGGTGTCCAGTTGCCTCCGTTACGGAGATAAGAGCATGCTTGCCAGCCGTCCATCCCTGGCATATTCATGTCCAACAGAACCAAGTCTGGAAGATACAGTTCGACAAACTCCACAGCTTGCATGCCGTCGGTAGCCTCAAGAACATCAAAACCCAAGTGGTTAAGCCTGATACTTAACAGCTCACGAATATCGTCGCAGTCGTCTGCAATAAGAATCTTTGACATATACCTTCAGGACGTTTCTACCGCTTGCCTCGTGTGGATCACCGCTCACGCCTACGGGGATATAAAAACGACTTGAGGCCGTAGCCTCTAGCCAGCAAGCCGCATACCTTCGTCAGAAGCTGGTTGAGAAATGCACAGCCAGCCACAATCCCGCAGAACTTAGCCTAAAGAAATCTTGTGACTCGTTGGCTGTAAATCGCAGCCCGATGTGTTTTTGGGATTTGCCGTCCGTTCAATGACGAGATATACTTTGCTTGTGCAATCGCTCTTACTTGAGTACCGAGTCACCCATGACGGCTGATTCTGCCGACGGCCTGTCGTGGTTGGTAAGAGCTGCAGTGATTCAAGAGAATGACACGCAACCTTTGATTCGCGCACTTTGCTATTCACGTGCTGTTACTGATCGTTTGAACTCGACAATGTAGTCTTGGCCAAACCAGTCACATAGGAGAATAGTCAGTGCTTTCTGATTCACTCTCTCATCCAGAGTCCACTCCCACTGCCGCCCACCAGAACTTGACCGTGGTTGGTATTGTGTTTTCGACTTCCGAACTGGACTTACTCATTGAACTCTTGCAGATCTTGGAGCAGGAAACGTCCATTGCGGTTGTCCTTGTCGCATGCGACAAGTCCCACTATCCTCGCAGCTTTCATCAGAGGTTGGCACGAAGCCTTTCTAAACCGCTGATAAGCATCCACGACCTCACCGCTTTGCACGCTGGTCGTATCTATCTTGCCAAGCCAAGCCAACAACCTATTGTCTCGCAAGGATTTGTAGATTTCCAACGTGTTCCCATTAAGAACAACGCTTGTACCAATGATCGATTCTTCCGATCACTGGCAGGTGCTTATGGTTTTGATTCCGTGGGTGTCGTTTTGGCTGGCGCTGATCTCCCCAGTGGGTTTGGCCTGCAGTTCCTTTATCGGGCGGGTGGCACTGTAGCAATTCACAAGGGAAGCAATGAAGATGCACTTAGCAACCTTCTGCCAACCGCGATGCAATCTGCTGCCAGTTCTGTGGCTACGATCGACCAACTCGCTGCGACTATCGCAAAGCGAGACCTCCAAACACCTAAGGCCCCCAGTGATTCGGTACAGCTATATCCCGCCAACCCAACGCCAGTGTCCGATGCTGTCTTTCAAGTCTGGCGGGTTCCGCGAACCAATCTGTGCTCATTTTTAAGTTCGGAGTCACTGGCACAATGGCTCGAATCCTCCCAAGACGCTGTCATCCTCTGGCGAATGCATGATCGACAAATACTTTATTGGAACCAAGGCGCTGAATCTCTGTATGGCCAGCCCCACCGCGAGTTGGCATTCTTTCGCATCGATGACTTTGCTACCAGCGAAGATTCGCCACCATGGTCACAAATCGAACAACAACTCCAAACGACACGATACTGGTCAGGAAAAATTCGACAAACAACCATCGATCTACGCACGGTTGTTGTCAGCAGTCGAATGAACTTCATCCACAGTAAAACAGGCGAAACATTGGTGCTCGCTGTGAATCGGGATATCACCGCCGAAAGCGAACTACAGGAGCAATTGCAAAAGTCGATCGAAGAAGCCCAATTGGCCAGCGAGAGCAAAAGCGACTTCCTTGCAAGTATGTCGCATGAGCTACGCACGCCGATGACTGCCGTGCTTGGTTTTGCCGAGATTCTGCGGGAGGAAAGCAATGATGCTGCGCAACGCGAGAAACTGAATATTATCTCGCGCAATGGCAGCTATCTATTAAACCTCCTCAATGACATACTCGATCTTTCGCGAATCGAAGCTGGTAAGTTTGACGTCCGATCGGAACTGATCGAGATAAGATCCATGCTTAGGGAGATTCAAGCACTGATGAATGTTCGGTCAATCGAGGAGAATGTGCCTCTGCGAATCGAATGCCGACCGATTGTTCCAGCATTCGTGATTGGCGATATCACTCGAGTCCGTCAAATCCTGGTGAATCTGATTGGAAACGCTCTGAAGTTTACCGAGCAGGGTGAAGTTTGCGTGCTAGTCGACTACCAATGGAACGAGCAACAGCAACGTCACTGGCTGGAGTTTGAAGTTCGCGATACGGGAATTGGTCTCAGCGAAGATCACTTGAGTCAATTGTTTTCGCCCTTCTATCAAGCTTCCCAAGGATCGGGTGCCAAATATGGAGGCACCGGTTTAGGGCTGAGCATCAGCAAACGTTTGGCGGAAATCATGGGCGGAGTCATCAGCGTAAAAAGCCGACCTTTGCAAGGAAGCTCCTTCATCCTGCGCTTGCCCGCAGCAGCTACCATCCCAGGCGAGCATCATGATGAGGAAAGCTCTCTGCGGATACCACATGAGCACGACTCCAACACCACCATCCCTCATCTCCATGCGAATATTCTATTGGCCGACGATCGCAGAGATATCTGGCGCGTCGCGAAGCACTTTATTGAGAAATCCGGTGCCAAGGTTATCATCGCCGAGAATGGACGACTAGCCATCGATGCTGCGCTCTGCGCTAGAAACAACGGCCATCCGTTTGACATTATCATCATGGATATGCAAATGCCTGTTATGAACGGCCGCGAAGCAGTAGCAGAACTTCGGCGACTTGGCTTTACATGCCCCATCGTTGCTTTAACCGCCAATGCGATGGAAGGCGAACGTGAAGCTTGTTTGGCAATGGGATGTAGCGAATATCTAGCCAAACCAATCAACGGCTTGCACCTAGTCCAACTCCTCGACCGCCTTCTCAGAAACCTACGCTCAACTCCTATGCCCTGAGCGACACATCGAACAAACGACGTCAGTAAGGAGCAATTGCCCAAATCAAGTCGGCGATGATAAAGTTACTTGGCAAAAATGCGTTCGATCAGATCAACCAACAACCTAACATCAATTGGCTTCTCAATGAAGTAGCTGGCTCCTGCGTCGAACGACTCGCGGATCGCTAGCCAATCATCCGTAGCACTACAAACGATAATCGGCGCATTCTCCACCCTAGGATTGGGGGTGTTCCGCACAGCTTCTATCAGTTGCCAGCCTCCCCAACACGGCATGTCGAGATCCGTAATGATCAAGTCTGGCTCGTACTTTTCAATGAGTTGCCAGCCTGCATATCCATCGGCAGCGGATCTTGTTTCAAAGCCAGCAGCATGCAAGACATGGGTAACCAAAATCTGAACTGCTTTCGTATCATCGATGGAGACTGCTCGGCGGGGAGGGCGACCAGGAGGATTGGATGAAATCATGATCTCAGCCATACCTCATCTAGCAAGAGCAGTGGTTTTATCGATGAAAAGTAACATGGAACGTCATCCGTCCAAATCGAAGGAGTAGCTGGTTCCTAGTGAACAACGACTAGCTTTTCAAGGCAAACAACATGCCACTGCAAAATTGAATCACTCACCAAAACTTGATAAGTGCAAGGTTGTGGTAAGCCTCCATTCGCAAAGCACCTCAGGCCACGGCAACTCACTCCTTCCGAACAACTTTAAGATCATGCATCCATGCTTGAGCATGCTCGTACATGCTGCTACGACGCATCACCGATGGGAATGTTTATCCGGTGCAGGCGCACAGTTCATCGACTTCACGAACTTATGCGACTTTCGTTACTTTTCCTACCACATGGCAAACTGCGTAGCAGGCTTTGTTTCCAAACGGTCAACCCCCTTTTAAAAACAAAGACCAAAAGCAGTCCCCTGAGGGATACAAGAGAAGAACTGGCATCACTGTTGCTTAGTGCATCTTATATCAAGTGGTCGATTCGCGACCGTTATTTCGCCCTACAAGGAGACCTCTCATGTCTAAACTTAAAATCGCTAGCCTTGCATTAGCAAGCGTCGCTAGCTTTACTTCGGTCAGCTCAGCTCAAAGTGCACTTAGCGACACCCTTCGTGGTGCAGTTGACGGTGCGAGACAAGGCGCATCCGATGCAATCAATCAATCTGTTAATGATGCATTAGGTGTCCCCAATACTCGCACGCAACAGAATTACCAGGGGCAACTCAACACCAACAACAATTTCCAGCAGGAGCTGCGGTCGTCCATCGCACCCAACCAAAGTGGTTATCAAATTTCTCCACAACTGACAGAACAGATGCGTCGGTCCGGACTGCAACCTGGAGACGTAGTGCTTGACCAGTACGGACAGCCCATCCGTTCCGCCGATGGACTTAATCAAATGCTCAACAACTCCGGTGGACAACTCCAAGTCCAAAGGAATGGGCAGATTATTCAAATGGGCGCCAGCAATCGAACGAGTTCCGCGAACGCTGGTCAGTCAAGCAACTTCAACCAGTCTGCTAACATCAACGCCAACAATCAAAGACGTTTAGGCATCCGCATGCAGCCCTCGTCCCAAGCAGTTATTGTCTCTGCCGTCGACGGAAATTCAGTCGCGGCTCGCGCTGGACTGCAACCAGGCGATAGGATTTTGGCGATCAACGGCCAAACTGTCTCCAATCCAAACAACGTCTCACAACGAATTCAAATGTTGGACCGCAACCAAGCGGTCTTTTTAGTTGAGCGAAACGGGCGTCAACAGGAAGTCAATGTACAGTTCGCCGCCTTCAACCAAAGTAACAATCGAAGCCAAGTGGTCCAGTCGTCCTACACTCCTGGATCACAAAATTCGGATTCCATGACGCAAAAGCTCCAGGAACTTGAACAAAGAGTCGAACAACTGACGGCGCAAGTAAATGACCTGCAGCAGCAGCACGAGCAGATTCTCTCTGAGCATCAAGATCTCAACCAAGCCAACCGCCAAGACAGTGCTGAGGAACGATCCGCCGAGTAATCTGAGACGCAGATGCTCAAAAAAAACGCTTACCAAGTAACGTGAGGGACAGCAATCTGCTTTCCCTCACTGTTTGGTTTGCTGCTAGGTTTTGGTTCCATACGCTACCACGGGCCAAAGGAAGACGTGGAATTTAAGGTGTGGCGACTGGCTCTTTTCCATCGCGGCCCAACGCATCTTTCGCACTGTCAATCAGTCGCCCTGTGTCTGCTTCGACCTTCTTGGTATCAATCTTTATGTTGACCGATTCGCTCGTTCGGTCCATGGCTATCCAGCCAATTCCCACGGCGATCGCTATCAGAAGAACAAGTATCAGCAAAAATCGCATAGTAAAAATCCTCTCCAGTTGGAAACAAACAAAGATCTATTCGAACCGAAATCTCAAATCTTGGAATCACCTGCTGCACGCGAATGCTTGGCCAACGTTATAGAATTCATCCGCATTGGACAAAATCAATGGCTGGCTATTTGGCGCCACACTAACTGCCACACTGGTCGCTTCTGTGCATTCACCGTCCAGCGTTAAGGTCTGTTCGCTTTGAAACTCAAGCCGCACTTGCTTCGCGCGAATATACTGTACGTATTCGTTTGACAAATGGTGCTCCGAGACGAAGCTTGTCGCTAACTTAAGCTTTTCCCAAATCGATACCTCTTTCACAATCACGACATCCAAGTACCCGTCTGTAGGATCCGCAAGTGGGACAACCGAGTAGCCACCTCCGCAGGTTCGCCCATTGGCGATGAAAATGGCCGAACAATCGAACTTGGAGGTTTCCACGCCATCAGCACTCACCTCCGCACTGAAACTGCCAGCAGTTGTCAACGAGTGATAAAGTTGCTTCAAGTAGGCGGCCGACCCGACCATCCGTTTTAGCTCGGTAGATAAGGTGCGCGAGTTTTCAGCGCCACAGCCGATCACCATCATGTTGATAAAGTACTGACGCACAAACTGATCATCTCGCTGAACTACGGCAATATCACTCATTATCCAATTTGGCAGAACATCGATCTGTTGGCCAATTCCATGCTTTGCTTCAGCTAACTCGATTAGCGTCCGAGAGAAGTCGTTGGCAGTCCCACTGGGGATCAGAAAAATGGGTGTTCGACGACCCAACGTTTGCAAGACGTTGACTGTCATGCTCAATGTTCCATCGCCTCCCGCCACAATAATCCAATCAACATGCTCGCTGTTTAGCAGCTCGATTAGCTTAAGGATTGGCGAAAACCCATCGCCACCTAAGTCGCTGAACAAAGTCAGCTTGCATCCAATAGCTTCAATTGCATGCAGCAACGCTGGCTTCACATCTTCTGAGCTTCGAGCAATCAACAAACAATTTATTGGCATTTCATCCCACTCCATTGACAAGGAACTAATTTTTTCCGAAGCATTCCGCAGGCCAACTTGAAAACAAAAATTCAAGCGACTGAGCAGACGCTTGCACTGTAAGCCGGTCCGCCAATGCCCTTTGTGTACATAGCGGTACACTCCGCCCACGGCTGCGTGAGCGTAAGACCGCCATTTCCTCACTCCATTTCTGGGCGGCATGGCTTTTGCGAATCAGTCACTCTTAAGACGCGACCAATTTGGTGAGCGATTTTCAATCAATACTGGAGGTAGTTCAATGAATACACAGCAAGCAAAAGGTGCATGGAACCAATTGTCGGGTGCCGTCCGCGAGAAATACGGACAAATTACGAACGACGATATCACCGCGGCCAATGGAAACATTCAGGCCTTGGTTGGGACCATCCAACGCAAAACTGGTGAAGCAAAAGAGAAGATTGAAGCATTCATTCGAGATGCAAATGACAATGCATCCGATTATGCAAACCGGATCTACGACCAAGCCAGCGACTACGCGTCGCGTGCTTCGGATGAGCTCCATCATCAATACGATCGAGCTTCTGCTGCTCTGTCTGACGGCATGGATTACACCAAAGACACGGTTCAACGTCGACCGCTTGAGTCTGTCCTCACAGCCTTCGGCATAGGCTTGGCCGCTGGACTTTTGGCAGCACTGTCGATGTCATCCTCCTCTTCGCGACGCCGCTGGTAAGACCATGATTGCTCCTGCGGAATCTGAAGAGCAGCTAGCCCAACGTATGCAAGAGGTACGCAGACGCGGGCATGCGAATGCCTACCACTTGCGGCAAGGGGTTGATCGTGTCAGCGACTGGAAGGAACATGTGAAAGCATACCCTCTCCAAGCGACTGTGGTATCAATCATTGTTGGTTACTGGACAACGACTAAGCTTCTTGGCAGTCGCCAGAAATCAGCCGTGCAAGTACCTAGGGCTAACACTGAGCATCAAGAACAAGTTACCAAAGCGACTGCAACTGCCGGAGTTGCGGCATTTGCAGGTTCCGTTGCAACCAATTTGATCAGGCACTACGCAAAGGGCTACATCGACAACTACATTCATCGATTGACCCATAAGGATTCATAATGTCGACCCAAAAAGAGGTTGCTAATGGGTTTCGGCATGCGCCAGAACCCGTCCTAGCTCACAAGAAACCGACTTCGAAATCGTCAGGCATGTTGCCTGACTTCAAAGCCGTGATTCCTGCGCTCAATCCCATAGTCCAGCAGCTTGAGGATGAGATTCGAAAACATCCTAAAGCAGCGATCCTTTCCGGGCTCGGGCTGGGCGCAGTCGTCGCAATATTGATAAGGAGACTTCGATGAGCAAATCGCGTTTTGGCTCGTCCGCTTCATCTTCTCCAATGCACGATGTATCGTCGAGCGCCTCGTTGCTCTTCGACAATGCATTTGAACTGGCAGAACTGCAGTTGCGGTTAATTCGATGTGACTGGTCTACCTTTGGGCGGCGTGCTATGCATGTCGCATGGATGTTGCCCATAGCAGTCGGGCTCTTGCTAGCGGGCCTGCCTGTACTTGGATTCGCAATGGCGGGCACACTGGTTGCAACAACAGACCTTTCTCTGACCGCCGCCCAGTGGATTGTCGGAGGCGTGTTTGTCGTCAGCGCTTTATTGCTGGCTGGCCTAGGAGCCTATATTGCCATGCGTGCAAGCCGCGCTTTCCGGCGCAGCCAACGCGAACTGGAAAAGAACGTCCGCTGGTTACGACAAATGGTGTCAGGGCCGGAACCATCAGACTACATAAACGAAACCAACGAAACCTATCAACCTACTCATACTTAATTTCACGGAGATTTTTCATGTCCACTACATCAATGAAGAACGATTCCAATAAGTCGCAGTCGACAACACCAGCTCGCTCCAGTTCTTCTGAGCGAAATCAAATGACGTCGGGCTCAGATTTTGAGAATTTACTCGATGAAGTCACGTCCGCCGTAGTAACCTATAGCAAGCGGCAGCCGAAGGCTATTGCTTGTGGCATTTTCACATTGGGCTTCTTGATTGGGTGGAAGATCAAGCCTTGGTAAGTCGCCTGTCGGCAACAACAATCCTATCCAACCAAAAACTGCTTGTGCGTTATACACACAAGCAGTTTTTTTATTGCCCGATTGGTATCTCATATGCTTCCTTGTTTCTAGAGCGATTCTTCTACTTTGATTTGAATTCGCGATAAGTACTTCTCTCTGCTTAAGGAAAATGAATATGGCTTCCAGCGAGTATCCAGCACATCATGTTACGAACCAGAACAAGAAGAATGATCCCCCAAATGGTGACTCCATTTCGGATGCATTAACGGGCCAAGACCAACCCATGGGAGAAACGCATCCCACCGCGCCTGCGGCCCTCGTCTTCGCTTCCTATCCGGTCATACTAGCCATCGCGGTTGTCGCAATGCTCATCGCATACTGGCTGTTTTCATAAGCAGACGGAGCTTAGAACTTGTTTTCGACGGGCATGTGACCCGCTGAAGGCGAAGTTGATTTTCATTGGGTTCTTGCCTCGCGGGAGAGACGGTCAGACGGCATTTGAAGCACGTTCCTGGAGCCCCCCGAAAAGGGGGCTATCCCTTTTCGGCAACTGCTGTTCGACAGCTTCCGGATTAACGTAGCTCTAATTCAACGATAGTGCTGGGCTGATCGATATCAACTACTGCTATCGCTGTTCGAGTGTAGTTTTGGACAGGCCCACTTGCGCGAATATAGTACCGGCCGACTGGAACTTGCCTAATAATGAATTGACCGTCTTTGTCTGTCGTGGCGTTCCGCAAGCCACTGCCAAGTATTTCAACCTCAATGTTCTCAGGGGTCAAATCCCCTCGCCGCACGATTCCCACCACGTCCACCGTTGCATCGCCATCCACGGACAAAGGAAGTTGCGCAGGCGGTTCTGGCATGGCTGCTTTCAGGTTTCTCGCTACTACGACTTGTTCGCTAACTGCATCAATGTCGTACATCACCTCGCCTTGCGAGGTTTCGGTTAGTGTATAGGAAGGCAATGCAACTAATGAAACTTTATCGAATGCCTGCCCAGTTGCGACGGCAGGTGATGCTGGTCTCGCCAAAGGTTCATCAAGCCCTGCGGCAGTCCTTATGATCGCGGCATAGGCTTGTCCACGATCCCACAACTCATAGTCCCAATAACCACTGACGTACGTATAGCCTTTCGCGGTACGAACATAACAGGCGTCATTCCAACTCCAGCCTGCTCGCTTTTGTGCGGTGTAGCCGGGCTTCCACTTCAATTCGCCCGCCTGATCCTGCCAATGTCCCCGCACCCAAAAGCGGTCCGCTCCCAATTGCGTGCTGGTAGCCTCGCGCTCGTATCGTGGTTCCGGGAGTTTAGCAAGATACTCCGCTTGTAGGTTTTCTTTTGGCTTTGAAGACCAATAGCCATTTAACCAGACGCTGGCACCATCCAACTCTGCCCACTGGCCTGGAATCCAGACATGTTCCGGAGGAGCCTTTCGCCACACACCGGCGACCCACATAAACTGCTCTGTAGCTGGTTCAAAGGCCCAGTATCCTGGCAGCCACACCGCCTCTCGACTCAGATCCTCACTGACGTCGGGCATAGGCTCGTGGATCGGTGCAGGTATTTGTACCGAGATCGCCAACGTTTCAGAATCGGTCCTGCTTGTGAGTGACCCGAACGCTTCGTGCACCGGCCCGCGTTTGAGTATCGCAAGTGGTTGCGGAAGTTCTTCGGCCGCTATCCTGGGAGTCGTTTGGCCATGCAGATTCTGAAGTCCACTTAGAATCAACAGGACTGCTCCGACCAAGGAGCACTGAATGTATCGCATTATCATCATCATTAACCCTCAACTCATGAAGTAGTGTGTTTAACCGCTACTTACGTGTTGAGCAAAGTTAGTGCCGAACCTTTGATAATGCGGAAGCTAAGCCTAATCCTCGTCTAGCTGTCTAGCCCTTAGTCATTCAACGTTAATACCAACGTTAATACTCTAGTCATCGAGCTTATCGAGTGGAAGTTTCTCCAATTCGAAGGAGCGGTTACTAGGCGCAGCCTCTTCAATGCTTTCTACCCCTGGCGTGTTCAAGGAATTATCAGCTTTCCCTTTAATGAAGGGTAGTGGCGGCATCGGTGGCAGCAAACAGATCGGGTTGCGGTAGTCAGCAACTTTGGGGCTGCTGGCCGCACATCGGGAGTTGCAGCATCGCTCACAAGCCTGGTTCTGCTTCCAGAACATGAGCTCTTCTTTCAGTGAGCGTGAACCAACATAGATACGGTCACCCGGTTGCAGTTGATAGTTGGTCATCGTATCGCCCATCTGTGTGATCTGACGATAACAGATTGGCAAAACGACTCGACAATCGCAAGGCGGCGTTGGTCGGTTGAGCACGATATCGCATGGGGATGCGTTGCTGGTCAAACCACCAGCTCGCAAAATAGCATCCAGCACTGTTTCGTTGCCGACCAGTTGATAGCTGCCCGGGCTGCTCACGGCCCCAAGCACATAGACAACGGCCGCATTGGGTTCTAACAGGCGAACGTTAATCGCATGGCGTTGATCCAATACTTCGTACAGCCGCTGGGTAATCAATGATTCAATTTGCTCGACCGTCAGACCAGCTACGATGACTCGTCCAAACTCGCCCAGATCTACCGTTCCATCGATCGCAACGCGCTGATCCGCTGGCAAAGAAATCTGCGCTGCAAAGTCGACGGGCTCAATAAGCAACGCATCGCCTGGCTCAACGAAATAGTTAGGCAGGACCGTCTTACACCCTTCAATGGGCAACTCACTGGGTAGTCTGGCTGCAGCGGCATACTCTTTCGCTTGCGGCAACAGCGGAAACGTGGGACTCCAAAGTCCTAAACCTCCCGTAGAACTACACCCTAAAGCAGCGAGCGCACTCAAAAGAAATGCCAATCGAGTACACAGTGATAACGATGTCATTGAACAGCCATCCTTGGTGTTTGTGACAATGAATGAATGCTGCGCGCTGGATTCGAAAAGGGGAATGGCAAACGCAACCGCTCTAGAACCCATATCGAGATCTGATCGCCAAAACTCCCATGGGTTGCAGGCATGCTCCAACTGCTTTCGGCAACACACAAGGCGCAAGCCGCACAAGCCGCACAGACTAACACGCCGATGCAAGCATTAGTTGCTGGTTGAAGCCGCTGCGCCGGCAGCAGGCAAGATTGTATTGCGAGCAAATTGACGCACAAAGGACTCCGCCACATACCGAGCGACCGTCCGTCCAGTCTGCAAACGGACGATCGGCGCATTGGCAGTTCCATTTACATTGAGGAAGACAGTGCGATTGGATACCGCTTGCGTAAACGCCGTGATAGCCTGAACTGTCGGATCTGGAATCAAGGTCAAATTGCGAAGCGCCGCATCGATCAATGGCGAATCTCCCATGGCCCCGGTAAATACGGTCACTTCGAGATTGAGGCTATTGTTGGCTAACCCGACTGTTCCCGCCGTCGACATCCAAAGGGTTGGGTTGTAGAGCAAGGAACGCTGGATGCGAAGTTGACCGTTATTGATGATCGCATCCAGACTGCCCTCGTCAAACTGTGTCCGTGGTAATCCCAACGTCGGAGTTGCCCGCGCAATGGGATTCATTAATGGTACCGAACGCGCGTCGGTCTGACCAAACTCGACCGCCAAAGTGCCCGAGAGATCGTTAATGGAACGATAAGATCTCGCGGCTAAATTGACCTTGGCATCGAACACTCCATGCCCCACGTAACTGCCGGTGTTACTCCAAGCAGTAAACCGCTCAAGGTCTCCACGCTTTACAATTAAGTTACTTTCGAAGCCCAGCGTTCGTTGAGCGTGCAAGCTCGCTTCTCCACTCAATTGTCCTCCCATAGAACGACCTCGGATGTTGCTCAAATGCAATAGAACATTTCCGTTATCGAAGCGAATCCTGCTGGCTAGCGTTGCTCGCGATTCTTCTACTGGCAGGGTTAGAATTTGCAAAGCCCGTCCATCGACTGAACCTGAAATCTCCATACCGACTTGATCGACGCGAGGCGATAAACGCCCCGAAATGATTCCGCGATAGCTTGGGGCTAGATCGGCATCCACAAGCGTTACTATTTGAGCGAGATCGACATTACGAAACACCAAGTTAGAGCGGACACCAAATAACGGGCTAATATTCGCCACCCCACTGCCACGAATCGAGCCATTGCCAAAAGGGAAATCAAACTCTTCGATCAACAACCGTTGATGGTTGAATGTACTGCGTAACGTAACGCGATTGGTAAATAGGACTGACTGATAACCTAACCGTTCCACGTCCAGCGTGACGTTCCCTTTGATTTCCTGCTGCGCGTTGAGACCAAACTCGACCGTTCCATTCGCTAGGCCGGCAAACTGCGATGAAGCGCCCGCGTCTTGCCACAAATTGACTAATTGATTAACTGCTACGGCACGGATGTCAATTTTACCAAGCAACGGATAATCTGCCTCCCGATCCGAATTCTCCCAACGCAAGACACCGTCTGCTTGCCCCCCCCATACTTCGCCATCGATTTTCGCACGCACGCGCTGTGCGTTTGACTGGATGTTGACATTTACGTTCCCAACACTTGCTCCATTCCAGGAAAGGTCGGTCACTGCAAGACTACCGTCCGCAAGCCACGGGGAAGATAGCTCTGCAGCGTCTTTGCTCACAGCCAACTGCGCAGCAACCGTTCCATCGACTTGCTGCAATACCAAGGGAGTATCTATCAAGGCAGATATATCTTGTAGCTGCCAAGCTGAAACCGTGACATTCGCTTGATGGACACCTTCACCATCGAGGCGAAACGTCCCATCTACGATAGCGGTCCGATCGTTAAGAAACACCGTGGCTTGGTCAACTACCACGCGTTCCCCGTTCATGTCCCCTTTCAGCTTGAACAAGCCCAGAGGTTGCCCTCGGTACTGGGCCAGCAGGTACTCTAATTGAAGCGTTGCATCTCGCAGCGGACGTTGCGGATAACTTCCGCTCACTCGCCCAGTCCCCTCGACGATCACGCGACTGCTAAGCGGATCGGGCAACTGAGTTGTATCGATCAAATCGCGAAGGTTCACCACAGCTTGCTGGGCCTCAAAATCCACGATGTATTCGGCTTGGTCCCAAGCCAGCCATTCACCTTGCCCAACCACAGACACCTTTGAGTCACCATTGGCGAGGTCGGCCCGCACCTGAACCGACGAACTATCTGTTTCTTTACGAGCATCTAGTTTCGCCGAAGGATAACCTCTGATAACTGATGAACGGAGATCCCCGGCGATTGTCCCTCCGATCGATGCAGGGGATTGCGGCTCCAAACCTAACCAAGCCACATTGACATCACCGCTGAAGTCAACTGTCATCGAATCAGTATCCTGCATGTTGGGGATCAAATCGGTAAGGCGGACGTCGACCAAGTTTGCCTGGAGTTGAGTTCGGACAGTATCTAGCGGGTAGTCCAACAACGTATAAGAGCCGGTAATACGACCATTGGCGATTGCTGCGTCAAGTCGGAGTGGACCGACCATGCTTTCATCAATTTGTCCCTGCAACTGGGAATTGAAAAGTTGTGTGTCCCCCAATTGAATTCGCTGTGATGCATTGATAAAGTTTGCGGTCCAATGAAAGGGCACCAACTCACCACGCACGGACGCTTCCCAACGCGGGTTGTCGAACTTGATTTGGGCCAGCAATTCGTGCGTCAGGAATGCTGCTGGATCGATTCCTTGCAGCGGGACTTCGAAGTCAAATGCTCCTTGCTCGTTGAGTTCGATCGTTCCGCTGACCGCAATGGTTTCACCCACGCGATTGGTTACTCGGGAGCCATCGAAACGCACTTGATTCTCTTGCAGTTGCAAAATGGCTTCGGCTTGCAAGGTATCGATCATCTCATGACGGACATCCTCCAATCGGATCGCTCCACTACCATTCCATTGGGTTAGATCGTTCAAATGGCGACGAGGCACTAAGATGCGAAATGCCATCTCACCCGTGGCGGACAACTCCAATGATTCATAACCCAAGCGTTCTAATAATCGCGAAAGCAGTAAGTTCTCACCGGTCACAATCACGCTAGCGGGCTGATCTTCATTGGCTGGCAAGATGCCGCTGGAGGAGAACGAGACAATGACGTCGGTCGCGGCTGCGTTGGGGTCAGGCAATAGCTCACCGACCAACGAATGCAGAATCCAATCCCCAGCGGCGTACCCCAGCCGAAGCTTGGCATTGCGAATAGGGATCTGGTCTATCAGCAGTAGTTCTGACTGCACTTCCAATTCAGCGACGTAATCGGATGCGGAGAAAAGACTGCCTTGGTTCTGAGCCCAAACCCAGCCTGAGAGCCGCCCGGAGAGATTTACTGGCAATTGAATGCCTGCGTATCTCAAATACTGCTCAAGAGTGGCCAGCCGAACGTCGGTGAACTCGTAGGCTAGCGACCGCTGCCGCGGAAGTTGGTTGAGTGGCCGAGCTCGATTTTGGGCATTTCGGACTAATTCAGCAAACTGGGAAACAATCTGCTGGCTTGGCGATGAGTCAGCGTTTTGCGCTTGAACGGCCGCCGAACAGACCCCTAGGAAGCAAAACAGGAGAGAACCGGCCCCGGCTAAACTTGCCAGCGTCGAGTGTTTTTTGAGCAGCCGCAGCATGGAATCGCTTGAAAGGGTCGCACAAGATCGCAAGGAAGACCAATGCGTACTTGCTGCAAACTGTATTCCAATGGCTAGCGTAGTGCTGGCTTAGAACCCTAGCGAACGAGTTTGGTTCCCCCATCACAAAGCATTCAGAAGCCCGCAAGGGAACTCAGGGCACAAAAAAACCCAGCGATTTGCTGGGCTCTGATGCCATAATGGGTGTCGTGACACCCTACCTAGTGACCCCGACGGGAGTCGAACCCGTGTTACCGCCGTGAAAGGGCGATGTCCTAGGCCTCTAGACGACGGGGCCATTTGTGCTTCTTCCTGGGCAAGCCCGGAAGGACAAGTGTTGTACCGCTACAGTAGAAGATGGTCAACTGCAGATATCAACTTATTCGTTGACGTTCAACTGATTGTCATCCGCGTCATGAGACTGACTGCGAATGATCGCATCGTAAACTTCCTGACGATGTACGGGCACGTCGCGCGGAGCTTCCACTCCAAGACGCACCTTGTCGCCGCGAATCTCAACAACGACGATTTTAATCTCGTTGTTGATGACGATGCTTTCGTTCTTCTTTCGTGATAGGACGAGCATGTTCTCTTCCTTAAGTAGGGCCTTCCCTAAGTTCCTTGATGATTTTGGCCAACGTCATACGACAACGCAGGCGTTTCTAAAGTATTGACGCAATTCCTTCGATTCTCAAATCTAGACAACAGTGGGGCACAGTCAAGTTTTTTGCATACCAATTCCCGAAGATTTTCGAACTTTTTTTAAATAGTTGGGACGGATTTCCCTCCGAATCGATGTTGTCGCCCCTTTCGCTTCTCTGGTAATGTCCGCTTCTCACATCTTGCGAAGGAAGAGTTTGCAGTGAATGGAGTGGCTTTCACTTATTTTTTTCGATTGCTCCAGCCAGTGAGGACACCTTCCTCTCTGTGGACCGCGGCTTTGCGCTGCGCCAAACTTCCAGCTTGTTTCCTTTACGCAGCAATCATTCTTTCCGCTTACGGCTGCGCAACCCCGAATTTCGCCTCCATGCGGACCATACCGGTCAACCCTTTAGCTAGCCAACTCAATTTGGCTGGCAAAAAGGGCCCTCAGGTCAGCGACCGAACGCGGACGCTCCTACGCCATTACGCCCTCGAAGATCTCTATCAGAAGAAACCTTTTGACTGCTTAAACGAGCTCATGGAGCTTTCGATGGCAGAGAAAGGTGCCGAGAAGATCTATGCCGTCGCGGAATTAGCTTACATTTTGGGCGTAAGAGCAGAACGCGAAAAGAATGAAGCCCTGGCCATGGACACGCTTTCCATCGCGGTCAGCAATGCCTACATGTACTTGTTCAGTCCGGAACTGGACGTGATTCGCAACCCGTATGACCCGCAATTCCGCTCGGCCTGCGATGTTTACAACGGTGCGTTGGAGTTGACCTTGCGACTGGTAAATCGAAAGGAAGGTATTCGCCCTGGGAAAACCTACACGATCGCCTCCAGCACTCGCTCGCATGAAGTCCCCGTGACAGCGGTCGGCAATTGGCACGAAGACGATTTCGATCATCTTGATTTTTGCAGTGACTGGAAGGTTGAAGGCCTGGATACTTCCAACGTGAACTACGGGATCGGCGTGCCGTTGATAGCCGTAAGGCAGAAGCACGAAGGCGCTGACCCCGCCGAATCGAATTATCCCGAGGGTTTATCGTTCCCGGTCACGGCACTGCTGCGAGTCAGCAACCCAACTTTGCAAGCGATGGATCGCTCGAAACATCGCTACCCTTGCGTGCTAGAGTTGCACGACCCACTGGTTAGCAACGATATCTTTTTAGCTGGCAGGCGTGTTCCTTTACAAACAGATCTGAGCACACCGCTGGCGTATTTTTTGGACAATCCAAAATTTCGGGAGCAAACCAAGGAAACCGTTGGACTACTTAACCCAGCCAAGACCGTAGAGATGCGAGGCATCTACATGCTTGAGCCGTTTGATCCAAAACGTATTCCGGTCTTGATGGTGCATGGCTTGTGGTCCAGCCCGCTGACTTGGATGCCCATGTTTAACGACCTCCGCAGTTTCCCGGAACTGCGACGTAACTACCAGTTCTGGTTTTACCAATACCCGACCGGTCAACCGTTTTGGATCTCAGCGACTCAGTTACGTCAAGAGCTTCAGGAGTTGCGTAGGAGGATCGACCCCTATGGCAATGAACCGATGCTGGATCGCATGGTTTTGGTCGGCCACAGCATGGGCGGCCTTGTATCGCGGATGCAGACCCTTGAAAGTCAGAATATTTTTTGGGAAGCGATCGGGAACAAACCCTTTGAAGAACTGCGAGGCTCGCAAGAGGAAGTCGAACAGTTGGCCGAAGTGCTATTCTTCCATCCCAACCCGTCCATTCGACGCGTGATCACGATTGGCACGCCACACGAAGGAAGTGACTTTGCAAACGATACCACGCGGTGGATTAGCCGTAAGCTAATCAAACTGCCTCAGTCGATCACCAACCTAGGCAACTCGTTGGTACGTCAAAACCCCGGCTTGTTCCATGATACGAACTTGTTGACGGTCGACACCAGCATTGACTCGCTCAGCCCGCAGAATCCTATCTTCCCAGCGATGATTCGAGCTCCCCGGGCCCCTTGGGTCACTTATCACAATATCTATGGAGTTGTCCCAGAAGATGGCAACTTGATCGATCGCTTTAGCAAAGGTTCCGATGGAATTGTATCGGTGGACAGCGCCATTGCGAAAGACGCGATCGACAACACGATGGTGGTATCGCGGCATCAGGACATCCATCGTACCCCACGCGCAATCCTGGAAGTGCGCCGTATCTTGAAGCTTCATCTTGATGAGACCTATGACGCTCATCAATTGGCCGAAGGCCCGAACATTCGCATGCTGGGTGCCAGCCAGCGTGAGGCTCCCGTAGCGAGAACGGCCAGCGCTAATATGTCTGGTGAATTGGGGTCGAGCGCAGACTCGATCTCGCGGCCTTTACCTCCAGTGGTTCCCCCACCGAACTTACCGGCTGCCAATGTCCTAGGCCCCAGCCTCGTTCCTTCATCAAGCTTGATGCGTTAGCGCGTCAATTGCCTGTAAGCTTCATAAGCGACAATTCCCACTGACGTTGCTAAATTCAGCGACCGCGTATTGTCCGACATCGGAATGCGCAGAGCGGTCTGCTGCAGCGACTCATGAATGCTGGGAGGCACTCCGCTGCTCTCGCTGCCAAAAACCAAAACGTCCTCATCTGCAAAGCTGGCCTCGTATACCGACTGCTTCGCAAACTTGGTCACGAGCCAGAGGCGTCTGGGCGTAATTCGCTCCAGCAACGCTTGCCAATTCCTCACCTGCTCCCACTGCAGGTCATCCCAATAGTCCATGCCTGCTCGCTTGAGCTTTGTCGCATCGATGCGAAACCCCAACGGTTCGATCAACCAAAGCTTGGCGTTTAAAGCAACACAAGTGCGGCCAATGTTTCCCGTGTTTTGAGGAATCTCTGGCTGAAACAACGCAATATGCAACATGGGATCGTAAAGTGTGGCCAATAGGGGAATAGGAACGCGAGTCTTGTAAAAGCGACCAGCCAACTGCCAGCCGGAAGTCGACGACTTCTGGACTCAGGGGCTGTCGGCCTGCAGCTTAACAAATAAACTATGATCTGTGCAAAGTTGCCTCAAGCAAATCAAGCACACCGATTGTCACATGCCGCCTTAAGACCTCTTCGAGAAACAGACAAAGAATGCCGATCCAAGTTACCTGCCCCGGTTGCATGTCAAGATTCGCTGTCAGCGAGAAATACGCAGGCAAGAAAGGGCCTTGTCCCAAGTGCAAAAAAGAGATTTTAATTCCGTCGGTCGAAGAGCAGGTCGTGATCCATGCACCGGAGAACGATGGTCCCAAGGATTCCAAGGGCGTGGCGGTCCTCAAGCCCATCACGCGGGAAGAATTCAAGGTTGGCAGAATGACGTGGATTCTGTGTGGCGTGGCCATCACCGCAATTCTCGCAATCGCGATCGGCGTGCGAGTTTCAGGTTCGCCCCCCTCGACGTTGCTATTGGCACTGGGAGCTATTGCGCTCGCTCCGCCAATTGTCATGTTGGGCTACACCTTCTTTCGCGATGATGACTTGGAAGGTTATGACGGCCAGGAGTACTGGATTCGCACCGCAATCTGCGCTGCGATCTTTGCGGCCACGTGGCTGATCTACGTTGGACTTGCTTACTATTTTGGATTCAGGTCGCTAGCTGAAATCGATACGACCACAATGGCGATCTATGTGGTCATCATGTTTGGCATCGGTCTGACGGCCTCGCTTGCCACTTTTGAATTGGAAGTTGCCCAAGCCGCGTTGCATTACTTAGCGTACTTTGCCATCTGTTTCATTTTGGCGATGATCATGGGCGTTGAACTGGCCGAACCGTTGGCAAAACCGAAAGCCAAAACGCCCCCCCGCACGACAGCCGCAGTAATCGACGCTCGACCGTCAAACGTCATTTCATTTGCCAACGCTGGCCAACATGACGATTGGCTTTTCCATTGCCCATTGCCCGCAATGAACGATTGCTAGATCAGCTCTGTTGCTGCCGGATAAGAATTGCTACCACAAGCTATCCACGACCGCTTAAACCGTTTCGCCAGCGCTCGATGTACAACTTGGACACTGGATGTGGAAGTGATGCAGGGCATGAGCGGGGCTCGCATCCATCGCGTTCGAGTTGGCTCCCAAACCTTTGCGCTTCGAAACTGGAATTGGCCCCTTGAGCGGCAATCGGAACTGCAGGCCAAGCTGCTTTTCCAGCAGCAACTCCATTACCGGTGGCAACTCGGATCGAGCGCCGACGCAACTGGCTTGATCCCCGCGCCGCAGCAGTGGCGGCTGGTTGCTGACAATCAATCGCTGCCAGCCAAACATCACAACCCCATTCCTCAAGTCGTGACGGACCGGGCAGACGGGCAGCTTACGATGCCTGCGGAAAACCTCCTGTGGAGCTTATGCGATTGGCTGCCCGGAAGCCCGCTGGGGGAGGAAGGCTCGCTATCGCCAGCCCAATGGCAGTCGATCCGCTCTGCTTTATCTCACATGCATAGCTTGGCGCTACAGGCCCACTGCCTTTGGCGACCCTCTGTCGGCTGGGCGGAACGAGCGGAACGATTAAGCAAGCTAGGACAGGCAAGCACCGAGGAACGTTTTGCGAACTGCGAGCTCTGCATCCAAACCGCCCGTGCGATGCGACCACTGTTGGCAGTTGGCATGATTCAACAAGCGGAACGATTTGCTCGCGAGATGTCTAACTGCAAACTGCCTAATTGCTGGATCGCCCGAGACCTTCATGCAGGCAATTGGCTGTTTGAAGGCTATGCCGTCAGTGGCATTGTTGACTTTGGTTCGGCCCGTATCGACTGGCCAGGCTGGGATTTAGTGCGGCTTCTGAATTCTTCGATGACCACATCCCAGCAGCGGCGCGATTTCCTGGAAAGTTATTTGGCGGAGCTTCGACAGGGAAGCGTCGCTGCCTCAATCTCCGACGTAAGCGATTCGATCAGGCCGATGCTGGATGAAGCATGGTGGCTCAAAGTAGACGCTATCCAAACAATCCTTTCGATTGGCCACTGGTGGCAGCGAGCCCAAATCCGAAACCTCGCACTGACGACCGCGCAGGAAAACCGCTGGCGAAATCTGCTGACGCTATTACAGCAACAAAGCCCTTTGTGGCTCGAACACTTTCACCAAAGTGTCTTTAGAAGATGACGGTGCAAAAATAAATTTCTTGCCGGACAGGCCGCTAAGCTTGCTTTTTACGGCGTCCCAAAAGCGTCACGCCGACAATGCCCAGAAGAGCGCAAGCTCCGATTCCGAACATTTGCCACATTCGTCGCTTCTTGCCATCGAACTCGCTTTTCTTGACAAAGTGTTCCGGTGGACTTTTGCCACTGAGTCCCATGGTTTTGTACTCGTCCCAAATGTCCCAAAGGTCAGCGTTGGAATAAGCGTCCACCATTTCGTCACCGTACTCCAGCTCTTTTTCGACAGTCCATTGATCAAGTTCCGCTAGTTGCGATCGCAAACTGAACCGCTCGAGCGCCAACAGCCCGCCCAACCCCCAGGTAAAGGCGAGGACTAGAAAACAAACGCCCGCGAAGATCCCGAGCGGAAGGTTCCACTTGGATGAAATCAACCGTGGAGCCTCGCTGGACTCGCTGAGCGATTCTTCCATGGGCAGCTTAGCCAAGCTCCGAATGGTCGGAACTTCGATCCTCGCTCCGCAGGCAGGGCAGTTGACCGATGTCCCCGCCTGCGACTTGGTGACAGGAACAGCTTTCCCACAACTACAATTCAACAAATACCGCATAACTGCCAGACTTTCGCTGTCAATATTATTCAGACGTCAATTGACGTTACGTAAAAATCTTATGAAAAATCGGGGGTCGTTTCACTGGACCGTCGCACCTTGGCAGCTAGAATTGTGACCGCAGCACCACTCGTGTCAAAAGCCCGAAGAAGCAACCCCAAATCCGACCGCTCAAAGAGATATTTAAACGTCTCCCTCCGCCTTTCGGTTTGGCTGTTTTGCCGAATCGGTCCTTTGCTCCCGTGTTTCGAATCCGAACGTTTTGTACTTGGCCTTAAAGATAGACCGAATTCAGTAATTTGCGAATCGGTGGGATTTCTTTCAAATCGCAAGCAAGTACCCGGCGGAAACTACGAACACACGCAAGCAAGACCGTTAAATTGGACTTGTCGCCATCGAACGATGAGAGATTCAACGCAACTGCTCAGCTCGCGGCCGGGCAGAAACAGCGATGAAGATCCTATCGGACTAAGGGCGTCCCGACAACTGGGAGGCTGCACTGTTGAGAAAGGTCTACCAGATTGCTAGGGCTGCTGCGGCATGTTGTAGCAATCTGACCAAGTGACGAATGATTCCCACCACAACGAAACGTACAGACATCGCCGCGTGATTGAAGACTAGCCGCCCGTCGACCGAGGCAGCTCTGGAAGAAGCTATCGACGCAAGCAAGGAATTTTCTTGTTTGTTGAACAGATTCCGCTTCGCCGAGCTTTCCGGAATTATGATGGGGGCCCGGTTCTGTCGCCCAGCGATGCCGACCTGCTGCTTCGCGATAAAACCACCGATCCAACCAATTGAACACTGGGATAACCGCACCCCGAAAGTATTTGTTTTACGATTCGAAACTTCCCACTAAACCACTTGTTGCCGTAACAGAGATAACGAGCTATTGCTTTAGTAAGAACAATCGATCCACAGCCTGCGTAACTCCGCACATACCTTCGTTTTGCTCGCTACCCAATACACACCAATACTGCTGAACTAATTTTATTTGACTTGAGGAGAGTTTGCCTTGTTTGACGCTCTGTTAGATGACTTCGACGACGATTCACCACGAGGCTCGTCCGCGCTGGATGGTTTGGACAAGCTGTCGATGGAAGAAGATGGCGAGGACCTCGCTGACTCCGTCGCTACCGAACTAGAAGGCAACAACGACGTAGCTCCCATCGAGAGCGATGATGACCTTTTGGCGAGCATTGAAGAAGCCGAAACGTGGTCCGACGACCCTGTGCGTATGTACCTGACGCAAATGGGCGAGATCCCTTTGCTGACCCGGCACGAAGAAATTCGTTTGGCCAAGACGATTGAGGTTACCCGCCGCCGCTTCCGCACCAAACTGCTGGAGTGTGACTACGTTACCCAAATCGCTTACAAGATTTTGCGACGTGTCGCCACGGGCGAATTGCCTTTTGATCGAACTGTCCAAGTGTCCGTGACTGACAAATTGGAAAAGGATCAGATCCTCGGCCGCCTGCCGCACAACCTGAAGACCATCGATATTTTGCTGAAACGCAATCGCCGAGATTATCGCGACGCGCTGTGCAAGACCAACAGCAAGGCCAAGCGTGCCGATGCGTGGCGCTCGCTCGCTCGACGCCGCCGCAAAGTTGTGCGATTGATCGAGGAACTGGGTTTGCGCACGCAGCGCATTGAAAAAGAGATCGCGACGCTCGAGCGATTCAGCCGACGCTTGGACGAGATCACTCGTACGCTGGCTCAGTACAGCAGCACGCAAGTTGCGCCTTCGCAGATCATCCAACTGCAACACGAATATCGCAGTATCCTGGTCGCGACACAAGAAACGCCAACCAGCTTACGCAATCGCGTGTTCATGGTGAAACGTGTCTACACGCAATACCAACGTGCCAAGAAGCAACTTAGTGAAGGCAATCTTCGTTTGGTGGTCTCGATCGCCAAGAAGTATCGCAACCGAGGCTTGAGCTTCCTGGACCTAATCCAAGAGGGCAATGCTGGCTTGATGCGAGCGGTCGATAAGTTCGAATACCGCCGTGGGTTCAAATTTTGTACGTATGCGACTTGGTGGATTCGCCAAGCGATCACGCGTGCTGTGGCAGACCAAAGCCGAACCATTCGTATTCCCGTGCACATGGTCGAAACCATGTCCCGCGTCCGAAACGTTTCGCGGCAATTGCTGCAAGAGCTTGGCCGTGAACCCACGCTGGAAGAAACCGCTCGTCGCGCGGAAACCACGATCGAAGAAGCTCGTCGCGTGCTTGCCATGAGTCGCTATCCAATCTCGTTGGATCGACCGGTTGGCAACAGCGAAGACAGCCAGTTCGGCGACTTGTTGCCTGACGGCACAGCAGAAAGCCCAGCGGTCAACGCCGCCAACGAGATGTTACGCGGTAAGATTGATCGCGTACTCAAGTCGCTCAGCTATCGTGAACGCGAGATTATTAAACTGCGTTATGGTCTAGGTGATGGGTACAGCTACACGCTGGAAGAAGTGGGTCACATTTTCAAAGTGACTCGCGAGCGTATTCGTCAGATTGAAGCCAAAGCAGTCCGCAAGCTTCAGCAGCCATCGCGATCACAAGAGCTTGTAGGCTTCTTGGACTAAGCCAATCTCGCTAAGCGAAACGGCTCATCCTGCCACTTTTCATAAGGGCCAGTGCTAAAACCACTGGCCTTTTTCGTTGCGCAGATATGTGCGCCCGGCACTTTTCGCCCAACCTTGATGCATTCATAGGTTCCACTTAAATAATAGCCGAAAGCCACGATTCGCGAACTCTACAATACTGCTCCTCTCAGCGCTGATCTCGATCTCGCATCAAAGACTTCATCCGAAACGAATCGCTCAACCAGATAGGGCGTTTTCCATTTAGTGGGCCCCTTGGCGGGCTCGCCCAACTGGCAACGACCTTTTCCATCTAGCAGGCCCCCTGCTGGCTTGCCAGCAGGAGCCAGAGTTTTGTGGTTAGCACAGCGATTCGCCCCCCGTTTCCAACCTCCCCGGTTGGCTTGCCCAACCGGGAGGGAAGTTTACATCGCTGCGTCAGGTCGAAATCGCAGTAGTGCTGAGGTGTGAATAGAGTGCTTATGAAAATTGGCAGCGAAGATGTAGCCTATAGTATTGCTTTACCGAGGCTTGGTGCGACAATGGAGAAGTTTAGAAAATCCGTTGGTTTTGGGGTTCGAAGAATGTGGTAGTGGCTTTTTCGTGCGATCCAAAATCACGACTTCGAATCGGGAGTTTTGAATCGCATGGCAACCATATCCCGAACCTTCGATATGCTTTATTCGGTAAAAGATTTGCTATTGCTATCGGGTGAACCCAGCGATTGCAACCTCCTAGCCTTTGCGTCGATTATCGGTACAGTAGTGGTGGAGAGAAACAATGTCTGAGACCGCGAATAAAATCTTTGAATCTTTTGACCAACTTGATCCTAGTGAGAAGCATTTTGTTGTCGTCTCGCTTCTTAGTCGCGCTGGCGAACTACCAGCGACGCCTCTGGCAGATGATGAGCTTAGCGGAATAGCAGACGATCTATTGTTGTCGCTGGATAACGAAGAATATGGCAGCACACACTCCGAATAGAGGAGAAGTTTGGCTTGTCGATCTTGGAATGGTAGCCAAAGTTCGGCCATGTCTGGTGGTAAGCATTCCATCCACGGACGCGAATGATCGCGTACTGGCGACCGTGATTCCACATACTACCAGCACGCGTAATTCAAGATTTGAGATCGCAATTGCATCGCGGTTCCTGAAAACTGGCGCATTTGACGTTCAGAATGTTATTACTATACCAACCGTCAAAATGATTCGAATGCTCGGGCAACTAACGCCAGCAGAAATGCTCAAGATCGAAGCAGGGCTCAAAATGTGGCTTGGCATGACGGAATAAGTAGGCAAGACAAGGCCATCGAGAAGGGGGCCAATTTCCCGGCGCAGCGGCAGCGCTCGCATTGGAAGTGCGTTTGGAATTGATTGCGATTCCTTGAACGATGTTGGGTTGGAAGATTGCGATATGAAACTTCGCTTCCTGCCGGGCGAGCCGGCTAGTGGAGCGGTTCTCAAGGTTTATTAAATTCGTTAGCTAACCTCAAAACTAACGCTCATGTCGGGCGAGCCGACATGGGGCGACTCCGCTCCTGGCAGGTCGCTGAATCGGAATGGGCGTTTTGCATTTGGCAGGCCCCCTGCTGGCTTGCCAGCAGGAGCCAGAGTTTTGTGGTTAGCACAGCGAATCGCCCCCCACGTATCTGCCTCCCCGGTTGGCTTGCCCAACCGGAAGGGAAGTTTACATCCAGTTCTAACAGCTTCGGACGCAAAGATTGCTCCGCTCCTCAATCCGATTGCGATTATTCGATCTCAACGGTCCCTTTCGCATAATCCACAATCAATTTGTGCTGATCGAGCACTGTATTGCCATCCGCAAGTATGGCCTCTGCCGTCGACTCAACAGACAATCCAACAGACTTACAGAATCGTAGCGGAATTACCAAACTACCCGTGGACGCGGTATCAACCCATAATTTGACTTCGAAATCAGGTCTTTTACCACGTTTGCCAATCCGCACAGCAACCAAAGCCCGTGACTGATCGTCGACAACGCCCTTTATCATTTCATCAGGCCAATATGGAAGGCTCCCTTGTGTCCGATACGGATTGTGTGAGACACTCGGTCGGGATACGCTCCTCTTGCGGCATCTACCGCACCATCGAACGTTTTTGCAATGAAAACTTCACGGGACAAGCCAATAGGTGCCAGGTATTCTTGGTCACTTGTTAGCTGAATATTGGCCGATTCGGAAGAATTGCCAGACTTCATAGGTCACAATCGCTGGCAACCAAGACAGCCAAGCCAGCAAGCCATAAGTCAGGATCGATTCCAGTCTAAAGTAAATCGTCGTCTCTGCCAAAACACGCAGCACGACTGCTGAACTCATCAGTATGAAACTACGGGTCATCCAGCGTCGATGTGAAGCAAAATCTCCTTGACGAGCATCCATCGCACCGCGTGACGTTGTCCAAACGGCTAGCGTACCAAGCATGATGAAAGCGACCATGGCCGTTGTGCTGCTGTCGGTCTTTATTGCCATTGCCAGCCCGCTGGGCAGCGCAAGAAACAATGCGATTCCGACATACAACCTGCCAAGGATCCGATGGATTTGGGGATATCGGGATCGTATGAATGCTATGAATTGAGCTAATCCCAAAAACAGAACCGCTGGAGCAGAGATTATGTGGCCGTAAAACGCGATCGCATACCAGCCCAAAAAGTAATCTTGTCGACCTGCCAAAAATCCCTCAGTGAATCTTGGAGGGAAATACGTTAAACTAGTAATGACAATCAAAATGCCGACCCAAGCGATTAAGCTAAACGCGCAAACCTTCAGCGTCCTGACAACGGCTTCAAGGTTTACAGCATTGTTGATTCGCATCTTACGTTGCCAGTGTTCCAGTCTACTCGGCATTCGCACTAAGGCATGGAAACCTTATGACCACTTCTTCCCCCGAAAATCAATCACCAACTCAAAATCCTTACTCGGCACCCAAAAGCCCACCGAAGGCAATTTCCAAGAGCATCTTGACATTAGTTATCTGCATGGGACTCATCGCAACCTCCGTGTTTGTTGGGAGTTGGCTTTATAATCGTCGGACCGATCGTCTAGAGCATATTCTAAATCGGTTTCCACCGCTCCGCGATGCCGAGCCGATGGTTGCTCCTTGACGCACAATAGAAGGGCAACTTAGTTGTCATGCGTCAGACGACTACCAGCTTCCAACAGGCGTTCTTCCGAGGATAGGAGTCCGTAGTATGAATGGGATTGCCTCACCCGCACGCAATCTCTATCCTCTAAACAAATCGCTCATATAAATCTCGATCTGCAGAGCATTCGGCTATGAATCGCGTTGCTACTACCATTCTTGTATTAATCGTCTTCACTGCATTGACTTTGCACGGACAAGAACTGCCCCGCGAAGCGGCAGCGGTCGCATCAACTCGTCAGCGAGCGATCTGCAAGTTTGAACTTATTGAATTAGACCTCCACAAACTTCGACAGCTTGGCGTTCAATGGGAATCCACCGACGAATCAAGTCCCAGGTCAATTTCTAAAACGCACGCAGACAGTTTCCGCTCATTCGTTTCAACACTTGAGACTAATGGGGTTGCAGAATGCTTCTTCTCACCTTCGATGACTGTATCGTGGGGAGCAAGTGGTGCAATTACTGCCACAACAGACGGCTGCGAATATCGGCTAGAAGTGCAGCCCAATCTTACCGACGATGGCTTCACAGCCACAGTGTTCTTTCACACGCTCCAGCCCGAAGTGAATGGCCCGAGCGCTCAGCCAGGACGATTCGTCGAATTCGTTGGCTCCAACACACTTGGTAATACTGTCCTTGTCGACGTTACGAAGTTGTTTGCAAATGAGTCGCTACAAAAGGATGTGATCCTATTATTGACGATTGACCAGAACCGCAAAGCAGCCGATCGCTCTGAATAACTTCAGCCACAGCGGACAAGATTGAGCTTAACTCTAACTGGTTCAGAATTTCCGCTGCGAAGCGGAATCTCGAAAGGCAGCGCGACTTTGCCGGGGTTAAAACAATATTCTTCCATGCCGCTTTATCGCAATAGAGTGTTTACGATGCAAAAGATTCTAATGTTTGGGCTTTTCATTTTTGCGGCAACTGTGGGAATCATTGCTCAAGAAATTCTGGCAACTGGTCAGAAATATTTGACCGTTAAGTTTGTTGAGCAAGGCGAATCGAAGAAAGTTCTTATCGACCAAACCCTTGCACTTGGGGACGATGGCAAGATGAATTTTTTTTCCGGCGGTAGGCTTGACGTTACCGACGCGGACACCATTCCATTTGGAACTCGAATTGACGGAACCTTGATAAGCCTGGAAAACGGTCTGTGCAAACTTGCAGCACGATTTGAACTTGGCGTGGCGGTTGGAACAGAGGACCCTACAACAGAAATAGTTCGTTCTGATGCGTTAGAAATTCGCACCACACTGGTACCCGGAAAGACAAGGATACTGAACTGCGGCGGTAATCGGAGTATTGAGCTCACTCTATCCAACGATTGACCAACAAGGCGCTGCACCGAAGTTGTTTTTCATACGATTGCTTTCTACCGTTGTCGGCGGATGTGAGCGATGTGAAGAAAGTCACACGTTGTGTGGCAAGCTTACTGACCTTCCGTTTCGAGATCATAGTAGCTCGCTACGTCATCAACGTCACGATGTGCAATTTCACGCCTAATCGGGTAGCTTCTAAGGTCAACTATGACCGTCCCCTTCGGCACTGAAACAGTAAAGCTCGCCTCGTTTAGGGGCTTATTGAGTTCGATCTGGTCAAAAATGCAAACTTTGACGTTCGATGTCAGCCCTTGGTCATAGTCTGCCGTCCAGTATATTCGAGGAAAATACACGTCATCGCTGGACGATTCGAACTCGGCAGCATGAATCTCGAAATCCAGTTCGCCTGCTTTGTTGAAATGCTGCAATGCTTCTACGACGCCGTACTCCCTGTCAATTCGTAACTGTGTGCAAGGATTGGAATCAATAGGCCCGCATCTGACTACTAACTTGGAGTCACCGTCTAGAAATACTTGCGAAGCGCCCTTAAGACTCTCAGGAACAATAGTAAAGTCCGCGGCGGTTGCCGCAACTATCATGCTGCTTGTGCCTGTCTGTATCGTTGCCTGCCCAGTGGCCTTAAGATAATCGACGATGACATCCGAACCTTTATCTCTTAAAAAAGAAGAAGCGAACTCGGAATGCAGCACCTCTAACTTAAACCTTACTCCGTCCTGCACGATTGAACGTTTCGAATCCCAATCAAAGTAAACGCCCTTTTTGGGAGTCGGCGCAAATGCTGCTAGATGAATCGACAAGCCTGTCTGCTTAATCTGCTTACTGTCAATGGATTGGAGTAACTGCCTAGCGGTCTCGCGAGGAACCTTCACGCTGCTTTCGACGACCTCATACGTAAGAACGGCAGTCTTCACCGATGTGCGAAACGCGTCCCACTTTCCCTCAATGAACGCCCTTGTAGAAATCCATTCTGGCGAATCCAATTCGATCTCGCGAGTAGGTTCTACCGCACTGACGACTGCACTTGCAACAGGCAAAAGCAACATGCAACATAGCAACAAAACGGTAAGTCCATCCTTGGCCTTCATGATTTAATTCTTTGCAATGAGGAGGCCGTAATGCTGCGCGCCACTCTGAACGTATCAACGCCTAATGGTTTGAACGGTTTCGCTATATCATTGTGAATTAGCTTAATCCCCATGTCAAGGTACAACAGCGGCGGTAGTTGGCAGACGACGCAACCAACCATTCGTCTTTGGCAAGTTTTTTCAACCCTCATTAGGACTTTTAGCAAGCCCCGCGTCGTTGAACAATGTTGGGATTGGAAGATCTTGACATGAAACTTCGCTTCCTGCCGGGCGAGCCGGCTAGGGGAGCGGTTCTCAAGGTTTATTAAATTCGTTAGCTAACCTCAAAACTAACGCTCATGTCGAGCGAGCCGACATGGGGCGACTCCGCTCCGGGCAGGTCGCTGAATCGGAATGGGCGTTTTGCATTTGGCAGGCGCCCTTGCTGGCTTGCCAGCAGGAGCCAGAGTTTTGTGGTTAGCACAGCGAATCGTTCGCCCGTGTCGAACCTCCCCGGTTGGCTTGCCCAACCGGAAGGGAAGTTTACATCCAGTTCTAACAGCTTCGGACGCAAAGATTGCTCCGCTCCTCAATCCGATTGCGATTATTCGATCTCAACGGTCCCTTTCGCATAATCCACAATCAATTTGTGCTGATCGAGCCTGTATTGCCATCCGCAAGTATGGCCTCTGCCGTCGACTCAACAGACAATCCAACAGACTTACAGAATCGTAGCGGAATTACCAAACTACCCGTGAACGCGGTATCAACCCATAATTTGACTTCGAAATCAGGTCTTTTACCGCGTTTGCCAATCCGCACAGCAACCAAAGCCCGTGACTGATCGTCGACAACGCCCTTTATCATGTCATCAACCCAATATGAAAGGCTCCCTTGTGTCCGATACGGATTGTATGAGATACTCGGTCGGGATACGCTCCTCTTGCGGCATCTACCGCACCATCGAACGTTTTTGCAATGAAAACTTCACGGGAAATGGGCTCGATTGCAACAAAACTACCTGCATGTTCGGCTTCTAAGTCCGCACGAATTGCGTGGTATATTTCCTTGGCCCGCTCGATGACGGAATGTGAATTATTGGCTAACATGTTCGTTCTATCCTCCGTTTTGGCGACGCCCACATTCTATCAGCGTAACTTTACTCTGTCATCTTCGTAGGATTATTTGATTCAGATGACAACCCGTCTGAGAAAGGGGCTTATGGCTAGCCTCAAATGAAACACTTATGTCGGGCGAGCCAACCTGGGGCGACTCCGCCCATCGGATGGCACGCTCAAGCAGAAGAGAAGTTTACATCGCTCGCCAGGTCGTGATCAAGGGAGTGCTGCGGTGTGGATGAAGTGTTCACGATTGTTTGCACCGAAAGAGCAGCAAATGATCTTGATTTGAAGAACAGACAGGACCTTTAACAAGATCCACTACCGCCGACGCTTAGCTGCCATGGATCTTGGGCTGCCCGTGGCATAGTGGATGAAGGTCGAAAAGTGTTATCGCTTCAAGCGTTCTTTAATTGCTCGGTAGTAGTAATCAAAGAGCGTGTTCTCGAGAAGATCGGAATCCTTTGTATAGGAACCGCTGGTCAACGTTTTCTTCAGCTCGGGCAAACCGTTGTAAGACTTCAGTTCTTCTCCATCTAGAACTGAATCATTATTCTTGTCATACGTCTGAAACAGTCGCAGCGTCCAGATCGAGCATAACTCGCGCAGGTAGCTCGTCAGTTCTGCGTCTTGTGCTTCTACTTCTAACGCTTCGACGGCGGCCCAATAATTTAAACTGGCAATCAGTCCATTGACGGATCGCGTGCGAGCTTCAGGATTAGAGGAGAAGTGGAAGTCGAAATCTTTAAAAACTTCTTTGGTGCCCATATTTTGCCGCAACGTCTCCGTTTCAAATCCAACTGGAAATACTTCGCTCGTAATCCTGATGGCAGTTTCGTGATTTGCATGCGCAACGCGCTGAATCTCTGATTGTATTTCCGAGCTGATGTTCAATATTTTTGTAAGCTGGATAAGATTAGAGAGTAGTACACAGTCGATCGTCTCAGCACTAACTGCACTCCACGACCATGAAGCAGGCACCATCCTTGGGAAGGCAGCCCCCAGTCCCTGAAGTCTAAGGTATTCGGACCAGGAATTAGCCACCACTCCGAAGTTCGATTTCACGTAGGGTTCAATCGTCTCAGGGTTTTCTGCGAGCCGATTTATTTGCGCAATTAGCGATTGCTTCAGCGAAACAGTGACAATCATCGGTTTCGCGCCGGCACGATTAAAAACCCGTTCCGCATCAGACCTTCCACCAGCTTGGTCATTAGCAATCGCACCATTGGTGTGCAACAAGACGAGGACGGCTGAGGCAATTTGACTATCGCTAGCACCTTGCGTTTCAAGGGTTCTTGTCGCGGACCACTCCAGCAATTCGACGGCCGCCGGGTTCTTACTCGCTAATAGGTCGAACGCGTAGTTGTTCCATTGAAAGCGGTTTAACTCGATGCCTGTTTTAATTGCTGCAACGATGTTTTTACTCTCTCCCACGCCATTGCGCAAGGCTAGCAATTTATAGAGGCAGTTTGCAGTAGCGTCATACATCTCTTGAGTTGCCCCTTCCTTGCTGAGAGCGTTCACACACCAGTCAGTTAATGGCTTCATGGTTTGTTCGTCTGCCTTGGCAAGCCTAGAGGATGCCATACGAAGCACTTTCAAAGACCACTCCGAGTCCTCTGCTTTCAGTTGATCCAAAACAAACTGCACAGCATCTTTAGGTGTGCGGGCGGTTGACGTACGCCAATTGATAACACTGTTTGCCAATGTCGGCATGACCTTTCCGTTATCGTCAAGGTACTTCAGATTAGGATTTGCTTTCGCTCTACCGACCAGAAACTCAACCGCCAATTCCTCTTGTTCTCCTTCGGCTAAACTTGTGATCGCATTAAATGCCACTCCTAACTCGGCCGGATCGCGTTCTAATTGAAAATGTGTCATCCATTCGCTCAACGTCTTGCCTCGATAAAGTGGACCGCTGCTAGGCAAGACTTTTTCATCCGGCGTTAGCGGCGCAGAAGTTGGTTCCGATGGAGCCAAAGTTATCTTTGCAATCGCCACTTGGCCGCGCTCTAACGTGATGGATTGCTTATCCAGACTATACCGTTCTGCAGTACCGTCGATTTCGACTTCGTATTTGCCAGCGTACAGCTTTGTGATGTTGGTCCCTGGAACAATCTGAATGGATTCTTGCACTTGCCCGTCTTGGCGAATGTTCACGCGGACGTTGGCATCGGTCGATTCGATAATCAACTGCCCTTTTTGAGTCTCAATCGTGATCAAGACGCCAGCTAAGATAAACAATGGCAAACACGCTGCCGCGATCCATTTCCAAACGCGATTGGAATTCGAACCTCGATTGCCAGCGGCTGCTTGTACGCCTCGTGAAACTCCAAGCGGCAGGACACTTTCATCGAGTTCGTGGTCAACGACCAATTGCTGCGCGTCTCCGATCAACTTCGCCAGATCAGCACCTTGCGTAAACGGCTCAAGTAACTCAGCCACATGTGCTGCACTGCTGGGGCGATTGTCGGCCGATCTATCTAAGATTTGATGCAACAGGTGGCATAACGCGAGCGGTGCATCGCTGCGAAACATCTTTAAGTTCGGCGCGTCGGTGCTGGCTATCAATCGCAGTTTTGCCAGCGGTGATAGGTTTGGAGTGGCCACCAATGGCGGACGACCGGTCAGTAATCGAAACAACGTTGCTCCCAGCGAATAGATGTCGGCGCGATGGTCAACCAGCTCTGGCTTTTCGGCTTGTTCGGGAGCCATATAGTCGAGTGTCCCCATCAGTTGTCCAACGGTAGTGATCTCCGCTGTCGCTTCATCCCAGAAATTGGTTTGGGCCAGTCCAAAATCCAGCAGCTTCACGACACCGTCGCAGCGCAACATGATGTTCGATGGCTTGATGTCGCGATGAACGACTCCTTGAGCATGGGCATACGACAAACCCAAGGCGGCTTGATGCACAATCATGCAAGCATCGGCAATCGATAGCGGGCCAATTGCCCGAGCCAGTTTGCTGAGATCAAGACCTTCGACATATTCCATCGCTAAAAAGTGAACGCCGTTGATCTCGCCAGCATCGGTGGCACTGACAATCGCGGGATGATTCAGTTGGCCGACGGCGCGAAACTCGCGTTGAAATCTTGCTTGCGAGCTGGCATCGTGAAATTTGTTGGCTGGCAGGATCTTGATCGCGACTTGTTTATTCAGTTCTTGATGTTTGGCCAGATAAACCGCTCCCATACCTCCGCGTCCCAGAGCAGAAAGCAACTGATATGGGCCAATGTTTAGCGGCAGTAAGTTTGGCTGCGACGCGTCTTTGACATCGCGATGCAGTGGAGCATCGTTGGGCAAGGATTTTGCTTTGGCCAGAGCATAGTCCAGTAGTTGATCGTTGGCTTGTTGCAGATCATTCAAATGGCCTTCGGTGTTACGCAAAAATTCGGCCAGTGTGTCCGGTTCGCGTTCGAGATTGGATAACGTTTCCTCGCAAGCGACGCAGGCTTGCAGGTGAGCTTCGATTTGCTGCGCATCGTTGGGATCGGTCCAACCTTGCAGATAGCTTTTCAATTCGTCTTTTGCGAGGCATTGGTCGATTGGCATGATGCACCTAAATAAAAAGTTGGATTCCCATTGTTTCCGATGCGAAACGATCGAGCTATAGTTAAAAACGTTTTGAGTGTGACACGACTTCGGAAAGTTCCAAAATGTCTCTGCAAAGCACCAATCCAAGCTTGTTATCGCGAGCCAGGCTTCGCGATTCGCAGGCGTGGGAAAGCATCGTTGATTTGTATGGACCTTTGATTGCGTCTTGGTGTCAACTTTCCAAGCTGGACTCGCATCAAACCGCCGATTGCGTTCAAGAAGTATTTGCGTCGGTGCTGAAGTACTTGCAGGATTATGTTCCGAAGAAGCGCGAAGGCTCGTTTCGCAATTGGTTATGGACGATCACGCGGAACAAGATCTTGGATCAATGGCGTCGGGATGGTTTGCGTCCACAAGCCGTCGGTGGCAGCACGGCATTGCAAGAAATCCATGATGTAGCAGACCTGGAGGAATTGGATGTCGAACCCACCACGGCACTGGAACACGAGAAACTGGTCGCTCGAGCGATGCAGCAGGTACGTATGGAGGTTGAAGAAAAGACCTGGGCGATTTTTCAACGCTTGATTTTCGATCAAATACCGACAGCGGTGGTGGCCACAGAGTTCGAAACACAACCTGCCAACGTACGGCAGATTCGCAGCCGATTGCTGAAGCGATTGCGACAGCAGTTAGGGGATTCCTGTTAGGAGCGATTGGTGCAAACTACTCGATGACATCCACGATCACTCGGCGGTAACGCGTCAGTCGCGGCGTGCCATGGTCGGTTACGGAAAGAATTACGTGGATCGTGCCGATGCCTGGTGGCATGACTGTGCGGGCGGGGACAATGAACGACGCTTGTGGCTGGTCAAAATTCTGAATCACAAGGGGCTGGCCGGTCGTACCGCTGGTGGAAAGAAAGCTCCCCGCCTCGCCATAACAGTACCAGAGGTACGACACCGCATCCCCATCCGGGTCCCGAGTTCCCTCGGCGCTCAGCGATACGGACTCTCCCTTTCTTGCGGTCAGACGATCGGCGTGCCCAAGTCTTGGTTCAGGTGGATGATTGGCTTCTTCGTACGGCTTGATCGTCCAATCCATGCGTGCAGAGAAATCGTTCTGATAGGCTTCGCGCCAACGCCAGATGGTGGCATGGTTGCTGGTGTGCCAACGTCCATCAACCCCCATGACTTCATCCTGAGCGTCGGCCCAAAACGGTCGCAACTCGGGTTGGAAGAACCACTTCTTTAACGGCGGCGTGTAGTTTTCGTACCGCCCACCCCAACCGCCCCAGTCGGGGTGTTCCGGATGGCTCAGTCCGTTGTTGATGAGATTCATGAACGAAGGCGTGTCGCCTTCCATCAGATATTCCCAGTGAGGATACTCTTTTCCAAGCGGTCCTTTGCGTCGAATGTTTTTATCAAGCCATTCGTTGGTGACTAAGCTGAAGTCGGCACCGGAGAAACGACCGTGAAAGTAATCGCCACTAATTCCACTCCAGGTCGCATGGTGGTAAGCGCCACCCGGATAATAACCCGGACTCGCGACATAAAATAGCCCAGGGAATTGTTCCCGCATCCAGGGGCCGCTGTCGTCCTGGTCAGAAATTGTATAAACCCTTAATTTGCTAACGAACTGATTGAGCGCTTCTGCCGAACGCGTCTCGCGAACTTTCCATAACGCTTGCGCCAAGACATTCGGACCGCCCCAAGCCGTGACCCACAACGGTCGCGGATCGTCGGTATCCACCGCCTTGATTAGCATTTCGGAAGCGGGTGAGTCCTGCTCCTGGCCGACCCCGCTCATACCATAGACCGGATTCCCTTGGGTAACCAGATCAAGCAACTGGGCGGCAGTAGGGAACCCTGACTCGTGCTTTTCAAGGTTGTCGCGGACTTCGCCATATGCTTTGACGATCTGTCGGATGCGGTCCGGTGCGACCCTTGCCTTTTGGTGCACCGATGTGGTCGCTGCTAGACCTTCGATTTCGAAATGATTGGCATAGGTCAGAAAACGAACCATCGACATTGCATCGTCAGGTTCATTCTCGATGTCGGTAAGCACAAAGATTCGGGGTTTGTCACCGTCGGCTGCGAGCAAGACGGCCGAGCAAGAGCTGCCGCTCGCCATCCATACAAAGGCAAAAACCAACACGGTTGCAACCAGTAACTTGTTCATGGGTCAAACCTGTTCCGCAGACTCGATGTGAGAAAGCCAACATTATACCAGAAACGATCGGTGCAAAGGTCGGTGGCCGGGAAAGGTGCCAGGGCACTTTTTGGAGCACAATTTCTTCGCTTTGTGGTCACGTTTGGTAATCGAATGGCAATTTGAAATCTAGGGAGGAACGTCTTGTTCCCCGTTCGCTTCTGACGACCACTTTACGAGTACGATTATGAGCCAACTCACTGCAAGCGTTGGAGAGGGTGGGAGGAACATTAACTCCGATGTTACTATCGTTCAACAACTTCTCAATGCTCGGGCAAGTACTATAGGGCTCAAGCCGCTTCTATTAGTCAACGGGCAAGTCAATTCGAGCACGCTTGCTGCGATCGTGTTGTGCCAAGTGCATATAGGCTTTAAAAAACCTGATGGACGAATCGACCCTGGGGGCAGAACATTTCGTTTTCTATCCCAAGCGTCAACTCCCGTAGCGCCAGAAATCAAACGCGGACTCGCTGCAGCAATCCTAATACCTGGACAGGGCGAAGACGCTGCTTCATTCGTGGGGACAGCAAGACACTTCGCCGATGATTTTTATAGCGGAGCAGGTGGAGCAACCGCTTACCGTTCCGTTATAACTCAAGTCAGAAGTGGTGAGTACGCTATTCATTATCAGCGATGCCAGTGGAGTAAAGGGACAGATGACTTCTGGGAAGCTGTTCGGCAAGCTTCCACGTTCATCATGTTGGCACACTACGGAGAGATTGATGGTCCAATTCTCAACCATTGGAACTGGAGAGACAGACGCCTTCCGTCAGTCGATAGATTTTGGCAACCTTGGCCAGCTAACTCGACTCAAACCGATTTGTCCGAAAAGGGAAAGGCCTTTTGGCAACAGGTTTGCTGCGGAAGTGGCACGGAACTGAAGAAAGTAGTTCTGATGGGCTGCAAAACGGCTCGTTATTATGGGCGATTTGTTGCAAGACTATCAAGCATGCCTATCTTTGGCTACGAAAGCGAAACCGCGGCAGCGAATCACGATATCCAAATACCGAAACTGAGGAAAATCGAGAAAGGCGAACTCCCAGCCGGCGTGAGAAGGTGCTAATCAAAACTGTTTTGCCCAATTTGAAGCAGCGTCAATAGGCGCTTTTTGGAGCACAACGAATTGCAGCAGACGATGAATGCAGTTGCGAGATTCGAGGTCTCCCTTCATTCGTTGGACTCTTCTTAAGCTCCACTGAAAAGTGCCAAGCGCGCTTGGGGATTTTCGGCAGAGTTGACGCGGCCCGCTGGGCACGCGGTTAAACGACATTTGGACTGAAGGCCTTGATAGGTGCCAGGCGCCTTGATAGGTGCCAGGCGCCCTTCCGGCTAAAGCCCAATACCGCTAAGTTAGTATTCCAAAAAGGCAGGCTTCCTGCGAGGATCGGAGGTGTTGAATTTCATCACCAAGCAAGGAAGCTGCCATGACTCATGTTCGCACGATCTCTCAATCAAAGCAAGACAAGTTAATTTCACATGAGCGAATTACTTGCCTCAAGAGGACTGTTCGCAGTTGCATGCTGAAAGCCGAAGTACGCCGTCGCAAGCTCGAAAAACGAAGCAGTCGAAAGTGCCCGGCTGACATGATGGTTTGGTTTACGATCGCCTTGTGGCTATATGGCGACGATTGCTACACACACGTGTTTCGCTGGTTGCACCGATTCTCCATTGGGCTCATGCCCTCATCCAGCGCCCTGACTCAAGCCCGAGGGCGGCTGGGCGTTGCAATCTTGGCATTTGTCTACCAGAAGTTGGTTCACTGCCTATGTGATAGCCAGACACCTGATTCCTTTTACGCAGGTCGTAGGCTCGTGGCGGTCGATGGATTTGTATTGAACCTTCCTGACAGTGATGCCAATCGCCGTGCTTTCGGAAGGCCCAAAAATGGAACAGACTTCGGTGCGTTTCCACAAGCCAGGATCATCGCACTTTGCGAAGTGGGCTCGCACGTCTTTATCAACTTTCTTATTAAGCCAATGCGATGTGGCGAAGCGACCATGGCGAAACACGTTTATCGAAAATTGCCAGAGAAAAGTCTACTTTTGTTCGACATTGGCTTTTGTTCGTACCAACTAATGAACCAGGTCATTGATCAGAAGTCGGACTTCCTGGGGCGTTCGAAAATGAACCGTTGTTTCAAAATTATGCAGGTGCTTTCCGACGGAACGTTTCTGTCAAAGATCTATGCCAACGAGTATGACCGGCGCCATGATCGTAACGGCCAAAGCGTTCGCGTGATCGAATACAAATTGGATGACCCTCAGCGTACTGGCCATGGCCAGACGCATCGTTTGCTGACAACACTGCTTGATGAGCATGAGCACCCAGCCCAGGCACTGATAGTTCTATATCACGAGCGTTGGGAAGAGGAGATTGCTATTGATGAGGCTAAGACTCATCTTCGCAATTCCCCAAAACTCCGCAGCCATAGTCCGGCCGGGGTGGTGCAGGAAATCAATGGTTTACTGATAGCACATTTCGTGATTCGCAAGTTAGCACTTGAGGCGGCAGTCCAAGCTGGAGTGTCGCCGCGTCGGATATCATTTACAGGTGCGATCAAGGTACTGCGAATGTGTTTGGTAGAAGCTCCGCGTTCGCAAAAGTTGTTCCAGCCATGGTACAGCAACATGGTCTTGCAGATCAGCCTTGAGGTAGTTGAACCACGTCGCAACCGCCTCAATCCACGAGTGATAAAACGCACACAAAGCAAATGGCCCAAAAAACGCGACGAACACTGTAATTTGCCGCCTCCAACGCACACTTTCCCAGAAACCATTCGCCTGCTAACTTAGCGGTATTGGGCTAAAGCCGGGACTACGAACGAAAACCACGAAAGGTGCCAGGCACTTTTTGCGAAGAGGGCATAAAAAAACGGCTCGCGAGGAGCCGTTTCTAAGTGCTGTGTTGAGTAATTGCGGTTGCGGCCCGAGGGGAGCAACCAGCCAACTACTTCTTCTTTTTCTTCTTGTCGTCCGCTTCGTCTTCCTTCTTGACCTTCTTCTTCTTCTTCAAAGAGATCTTGGGAACACGGACTTTGGCCATGCCGACGACACTCATCTCATCGTTCCACTTGTCCAAATCCTTTAGTCTTTGGACGCGTTCAACGCGCGTCATCACGTTGCGAGACTTAATAGCACCCGCTTTTACTTTCAAACTCTTGTCTAGTGTCATCGTACTATCCGACCGCTGGATCGGAGATATGAAATAAGTGTCAAAGGAATCTAAAATCACAATTTCAGCTTGCCATTTGCAAGGGGCGGAATTTTAGCAGGCCCGACGTTGGCTGGCAAGACGTAAAAATTATGACGATCGACGTTTCGTTCTGCGCCGACCCGCCATTTGAGCCGACTCTGAGCCCAGCTCCTGCGGCAACTTTTCCAAAATCCTCAACATGCAGCGTTAAAAACACTTTGGTTTGTGCCGGTTGCTGCCCATACTATCATGCTTCAGGTACCGCGCCTTAGACGCTAGAAAAACTACTTCCTACTCGCCTTTTGAAGATTTACCCCATGAAGCGTTTGGTGATTTTCGCTCTGTCGATACTGTTAGGAGTGCCCACCGCGTGCCTAGCTCAACAGTCAGCCCTCCCGCCACTGATTCTCGATGCAGACACGGCCAACGAAATCGACGACCAGTATGCAATCACTCGGCTGCTCCATCAAAATCAATACCGCGTCATCGCATTGAACTCAGCGCAGTGGTTGCACCATCTGGGTGATCCCAAGTCGGTGCAGGCCAGCCAAAAAATCAATGAAGACCTGTTGCGATTGGCTGGCCGTACGGATATCCCGGCCATTCTCGGAGCTGAATTTCCAATGGGTAAGCCTTGGGGCGGCGAGGAACCTCAAAACAGTCCAGCGGCACAAATGATCATCAAGTCTGCGAAGGAACTGCCCGAGGGCCAAAAATTGAGCGTCGCTTGCATCGGCGCGTCGACCAATCTCGCCAGCGCTATCAAGCTCGCTCCGGAAATCGCCCCGCTTCTCAAAGTCTATCTCATGGGCTTTCGCTATGACAGCAAAGTGCGAATCTGGAATAAATCCGAATTCAACATTCGTCGCGATTTGAATGCCGCCGACTTTCTGCTGAATCATCCCGACGTGGAATTGCACATCATGCCAGCCACCACGTGCCTGCCTTTCACCTTCGATCGCGATTCCACGTTCGAACGACATAAGAAGCTCGGTAGCTACGGTGCATACTTAACTCAAAAATGGAACGAGCACTGCCCGAACGATACTTCGCGAATCATGTGGGACTTGGCATTGGTCCAAGCCATGCTCAATCCATCAATGGCCACCGTGCAACAAGTTTTTACACCGCCAGAAAACACCCATCGGCACGTCTTTATGTATACCGATTTAAATGCGGAAGCGATGCGTGCAGATTATTGGCAAAGCTGCCTGCCTGCTGAGTAATAGCCGATCGTAACGGGCAATCCTATAAGTCGTACAGTTCAGGATCGATATTGGGGCGATCCATCATGCGTCGCAAACGTTGCGTCAGCGTACCACTTTCGGAAGCAAACGGATCATCGGCGTCCATCGCATCGCCCAGTTCCTCATCGATCTTGTCGGGATCTTCACCTGACTCCATTCGGCGGATCGCTTCCATCATAGTGTCGTTGGGTTTCATACCCGTGGCATCGAAGAACTTCTTCATGACGGCAGCCATTTTCCGTGGATCTTCTTCGCCCCCTTGGCCTTCGTCGTCCCCCATGACCGATGCCATTTCGGCCATGATCGATTCCATTTTCGATTCATCCATATTTTCAAAGGGATCTTCAGGTCCCTTTTGATCGGATTCCTTTAGGCCTTTAGAGATAGCGAATCGTGAGACTTGTTTGTCCAGTTTCTTGAATCCGCATTTCGGGCACTTCGGCTTTTTGTCGGTGCTGGTCGAACGTGCATAGAAATTGAAGATCGTGTGGCACGGCTTACAGTAGTACTCGTAGATGGGCATGATCGTTGTTCTAATGAGCAAAAAGGGAGGAATCCAGCGGAAAGGGGTCCGCAGCGATCAGTTTAAGGAAACACAGTAGAATAGGTAAAGACGTTAATTTGCGAAGTTCCCCTCGGTTTCGGTCTGTCGACGGCAGCGGCGTTTTTCTATGATCGGCTCGTCCAACTGGCCGCCTTTCCGCCCAATTTTCAAGGAACCGCATGGATGCCGTTTCCGAACCATCAGCCAACACCTTCCAATAGCCCGTCACCGCCCCAAAGCGTTCTTCGCCAATTTCCCGCTTTGCTAGGGATTGCATATCGATGGGAAGCCGCCTTTATCGCGGGAGCATTGCTGTGGACGCTCTGGTTTGGTTTGGGCAGCCCGCGTTTGTGGGATCGAGATGAACCGCGAAACGCACGCTGCGCCGTCGAAATGATGGCCCGCCACGATTGGATCGTACCGATGTTCAACGACGAACTTCGCACGCACAAACCGATTCTGCTGTATTGGATGCAGATCGCCAGCTATGCGGTGTTCGGCGTCAGTGAATTTGCAGCCCGCTTCGGCTCGGCCTCTTGCGCAACGCTTTCGGTCATAGCGTTATATCTCTTTGGGCGTCGCCATGTGGCATCGGAGTTTGGCACATGGGCCGCGGTGGTTCTGGCTAGCTGCCTCATGTTTGTGGTTGCTGCTCGCGCGGCAACGCCGGATGCAGCGCTAATCGCTTCGACCACCATTGGCATCCTGCTGCTAGCTCATGGCCGCATGATTGCGGACGATCATCGAAAATCGAGCACGGCAACGCGGTTGGGCTACGTCGCTCTTGGATGTGCCGTTTTGGCGAAAGGCCCAGTGGGCTTGGTCATCCCCCTGACCGTCATTTGTGTGTGGCACTTTCTTCAAAATTGGCAATCCAGCGTCACCTCCTCAGAGACTATTCCCGTCGAGCACCAAGTGTGGTGGAAGACCTGCTTGGAATTGCTGCAGCGGCCTAGCGGTTGGTTCCAATGGCTGTCCAGTCGCATGCGCACCGCGTTTGCGATCGCTTGGCAATCCGCACGACAGTTACAACTCTTTAGCGGCTTGGCCATCGTGCTCCTGATCTCGCTCCCCTGGTATGTTTGGGTAGGCGTTAGAACTGATGGGCAATGGCTATACGGCTTCTTCGTTGAACATAATGTCCAGCGAGCTGTGTCGTCGATGGAGGGTCATTCCGGTGGCATTTGGTACTACCCGATCGCTATGCTCTTTGGTGTATTCCCTTGGTCGTTGCTATTGCTGCCAATTGTTGGTTGGACGGTGACTCACGCTTATCGCAGTGCCCATTCTGCTTGGGTGCAGCTAAGTGTTCTGTGGATTGCGATCACCGTGGCTGCGTTTACGTGCGCAGGTACGAAGTTGCCAAGCTACATCACGACGTGCTATCCGGCGGCTGCGTTACTCACAGCGGGATTTTTTTGCGATTGGCACTGCGGGCGACTTCGACTGGGCCGTGCAATGACGCTCACAGCCTCGGGCGTGATGCTGCTGTTCGGTATCGGCTTGAGCATTGCAATCACTTATGCGAGCCTTCGATTTGCCATACCGAAGCTGATGCTTTGTGCCTTAGCCCCACTGCTGTTGCTATGGCCAGCCGTGACACTTTACCGATCAACTCGGCGTTCTGCTCACAACGCCCCAGCTAGCTCCATCAACCATACCTTTCAGTTTGCGTTGGCTTGCGTCCTGCTCGTAGGTACTTGCCTAGGCGTAGCTCCGGCGATTGTTAGTCAATATCGATTCGACTTAGATCAACTCATCGCGGTATCCACGGCGGACCGTGCGACGCTGGATGACCAGCCCGCCCCCTGGCTAGCCGTCGGTACGCTTGATCCAAGCTGGGTCTACTATTTGGGCCATCCGATTCGCGAGATCAGCAGAGGCCAAGCGGATGGGAACCAGCCTGATGGTTGGCAGCGAGTTGCCTTGGAACATCTCCAACTACCGCACGCTCGCTTGATCCTATCTAAAGGCGATGCCAGTTTGATCCAAGAACTTTGGTCCAGCGAAGTTCGCAACGCAGCGGCCCCGACCAGTTTGGTCCCCGTGCTTCAATTCACACGGTTTTTAAGCCGCCAGGAACTGGTAGTGCTGCGTGCGATTCCGTCAGATGCCAGCACACGTGTTGCCAACCTGCCACGCTCGGCGGTTGATGAGGACAGGCCCAATCGTTTGCAGCGATAAGCGGCAAATCGTCCCAGACAGCTTGCAATCCCAGGCGACTGGCAGGCGAAGCCCTGACAAATGTTGCAGATGTCGTTAAAATTTCGGAGTTGGTATCCAAGGTGCTTGGCTATCGACGCCTTGGGCCGGTTGCCAGCACTGCACCGGTCCGGCAAGCCTGCCTTGAGGTTCGTCGTTAGCCCTCATTCCACTGTTCAACGATTTATTTGTTCAACGATTTATTAAAGATCAACTTATGGTTTCATCGCTGCGTTTTGGGCACTTGCGTTTCTTGGGTGTGATCGCGTTACCGGCGATCGCCTTGTTGAGCTCATCAGGTTGCGAACAGCATGTCTCCACAGACACTCCGCGATCTTTCGAGCCGAATTATGTCTACGCCAAAGTAATGGCGATGCGCGAGGATGTTGAGACCGACAAGTTCCTGGCCGATGTCAATCGGCTTGTCGAAGAGTGGTTTGGAACGCCCGACCAGCCGAAGCTGCCGCCGCTGTTTGAAAAAGAAGATAGCCTGAAGGAACTAATCTCGCTGGAAAGCCTGCAGATGGCCGCGGGTCCCGCACCGCTGACTGCTGAAGCGGGCGAGACGGGTTTATTCCGTCAACAATGCGCCACTTGCCATGGTGAGACGGGGCAGGGGCGTGGAGTTGTGGCCGCGTCGCAGAATCCTTACCCACGCGATTTCCGCCGGGGGATTTACAAGTACAAGACGACTTCTCGCAGTGGCAAGCCGACGAAAGAAGACCTAAAGCATATCCTTGTTCATGGCTTGGAAGGCACACAGATGCCTCGCTTTGAAAAGCTATCTGAAAAGCAGCTCAACGCAATCATTGACTATGTGGTTTATCTTTCGATTCGTGGTGAATTGGAAAGGAAGCTGTTGATGAACGCTGCTTACGATGTAGAACCAGACGAACCGCTTTTTGATCGCTCACGTATTGGGTCAACATTCAAAGACGAAACTTACACGGAAGAGTCCTACAAGGACCAAGTCGAAGAAGCTGAAGACGAACTGCTGGAAATCGCTGAGAGTTGGACTGATGCGGCCGATGACGTCGAAGAGGCAGACGAACCCGAAGAAACATTTGTCGTTGGGATTTCCGGGGATGAAGTCGACGCCGAAGCGCTCGCTGCATCGATCGAACGAGGTAAGATAGTGTTTGCGACTGAAACAGCCGCTTGCGCCAAATGCCACGGCCCAACTGGCAATGGCATCGGCCAGCAGATCCCCGATTACGATGACTGGACGAAAGAATGGACGACGGCCATCAACGTTGATCCGAAAAACCGAGATGAGCAGTTGCCATTCCTGGTCAGTGGAGCTTTGCCGCCGCAACCGCTTATGCCGCGCAACTTGATCGAAGGCAAACTACGCGGCGGTCGCGATGCGGAGGCTGTCTATCATCGAATTCGACATGGAATTGCCGGTTCCCCCATGCCTGCCGCGACGCTCAAGCAAGGCGCGGACGGCCAAGGGCTGACTACCGACGAGATCTGGGACTTGGTGAACTACGTCTTGTCGCTAAGAGAAGAGCCTACGACCGGTGCCGGGCCCTCAGTCGCACTTCAATAGGACACTTTGCTTTTGCTTGGTCCGAACTGATTGACACAGCCTGCACTTGCAACGGTTGTATACTGCCTGTGCAAAACCCCTTTTCATCCCTCTTGGAGTTGATTTTGGGACTGTACTCGCCTCGTGTATCGCATCCGGATTTAGGTCAATCATTTATCGGCTATGAGCAGCGTCCCGCCAGACCATCGTGTCGCGTTAGTTGTTGGAGGTTCGTCCGGCGTTGGGTTGGCGTGTGTAACGCGACTCAAAACTTTGCAGCATTTTCACGTCTACTCCGCAAGCCGCCGCCCCCCTCAGCAACCCGTGGCAGCAGTAACTCACTTGCCGCTGGATGTGACCTGCGACTTGTCGGTGTCGGACGGCATTGGGCAGGTCCTTGATCAGCAAGGGCGGATCGATGTTTTAGTTTACTGCGCCGGTTATGCGTTGGCTGGTCCAGTGGAAGAAACAACGCTGGAGGAAGCCAAACAACAGTTTGAAACGAACTTTTGGGGTGCGGTTCGAGTCAATCAAGCGGTCCTACCTGCGATGCGATCGGCTGGTTCGGGGCAGATTGTGGTCGTCGGCTCGCTCGCTGGGTTGCTACCGCTGCCTTACCAAGCGTTCTATTCAGCAAGTAAGTTTGCGTTGGAAGCATATTGTGAAGCCTTGCGCTTTGAGGTCGAGGGCTTTGGTATACAGATCAACTTGATCGAACCGGGAGATTTGAAGACTTCGTTTACCGCCAATCGCCAAGTCGCCCAGCAGTGCTCCATCGACTCCCCCTATTGGCCTTCCTTTCACCGTTGTTTGGAAAACGCCGCAAAGTTCGAAGCGTCTGGTTTATCAGCCGATCATGTGGCCAGCAAGGTCATGGCAGTCCTTGGCCAGCCTAAGAGCAATCTTCGATACCGCGTAACCAAGCCGCAGGAGGAAGCCGCACTGTGGGTACGAAGTCTTGGTATTGGCAAACTGTACGATCGCATCATCCGAAGCGCATTCAAGCTGTAGTGCAAGAAGGCAGTAGACCTAGTACTTCTATTTCGGCTCAACGTCCTGCTGTTTTTGTTTCTTTGCCCTCAAAAGACGTTCTGTATAAGTTAGTTGCGAGCTTGGAGTTTCATCGATCCCCTTATTTCCCAGTGATCGGATGTGGCGAGAGGATTCGACCTGTGGTACATCATGGAACTCGGTCAGGTCGTGTGTTTCAAACGTGTGTGCCATCGCGCTGTTGTGTTCCCGGTCGCGATTCGATATCGGTGATGCCGCAACAGAGTCGCCTGCGATTAAGACCGAGCGAGATCGCTTTATTGCTGGGTACCAAGCAATTCGCCGAACCGCAACATCCAGCACAAAGAGTATCGCGGTGAGCAATACACACATCGGCCAAATAGACACCGTGGCAGTTGACCTGGAGATGGTCGGACGATAAGCATTGGGTACAAACTGACTGCCCCATTCACTTACCTCCACCGGTAGTTCTACATAATTATCGAGCACCGTTTCGTGACCGTTATTTGCCGAGCGGTTCGATTGGTAGCCTGCTAGTTGAAACAGCAAACGTCGATTGCTCTCACGAACCTTGTATTCCTCACTGTTGGTGAAACTAAATCCGGTTCGGATCACGGCTCGAGAATCGGTTGGCGAAATTGCAACAAAGTAATTGCCGGTGTCCTGAAGCAAATGTTTGGCGGTGTAGACGCCCGGCCCGCTCTGTGAGAACCCAATGCTGCTGGGGGTCGAACCGCCAAGATTCTTTATTAGACCGTCAAACTCCAGTCCATTGACCAACTCTCCGCTTTGATCAAGTACACGCATCATCACCGTGATGGTATTACCTTGCAGTTGAGTTGAGGTGAAGTAGTTTCGATCGTCGCGAGAGGGCCTCATCGCCCAACGACACATCTGCAAGAAAAGTGCTCGAAATTCCGGCGTTTGACTCCATTGTGACGCCCATCTTTTGCCTAAATCCGTCGTAAATGCAATGGACCTACCCGCACCGTATTGCCATGCAGTCAAAACGCTATTGTTTGGCGATGAAGGTTGGTCTGCGGCTAACAACAATTCAACCAGTGGGTTATCCTTGAGCGTCGTTAGCACATAGCCTGTGATGGGTGGAACATTCACCTTGCCAACAGGCAAGATTTCATGCCCGCCAGTCCGCTGGACATTGATCCCCTCCTTTTGCTCGAAGAGGAGAGGCCGCAATATTTTACGGGTTTCCTTCATAAAGATGCGAGGTACAGCGCGTAGCGATGTAGGTCTATAAAAATTACCTTGTCCCGCGTTCGCTATTGCGCTAAGCAATTGGAGATCTGCATCGGTACCAATTGCGACCGCCGTTGTCGTAATACCCTCCGCTTGCATTTGAGCAGCCAACTGCTGATAGCCCGATCCATATGATTGTCCATCGGTCAGCAGCAACAAATGCTTCGTCGCTGCTGGAGCATTACGAAGATCTTCATAAGCCTTCCGAAGAGCGGGCTCCATATTGGTACCGCCTGATGCCGCAAGTGCACCAATTCGCTGTGAAATTGCATTGATCGAAGTTCCAACTTTCTGCATCGGTACCACCGACTGAAGCCCATCATCAAATGCGTAGATGCCTATATAGTCGCTTTCTCCCAACATTTGACAGGCGCTTCGAGCAGCAACTCGGCAGATAGCGATCTTTTCATTTGCCATCGAGCCGGATTTATCAATGACTAATGCTAAGGCGCCTACTGCGTTCACTTGATCGTTTTTCACTTGGAAACTCACGGGCATCGCGTCTTCCAATAATGTATTGCTCCAGCCACCCGCACCGAAGCTATTCTCACCCCCAAACATCAACAGCCCAGAACCAAAATCGCGAACGCTACTGACCAAACTCTTGATCTGGTCATCGGAGAAATTGACTTCGCCTTCCATTTGCGAGTCGACTCTCGCGACGTTGGCGAGGATGACGGCATCGTATGCGGCGAGATCAGTCAGATCACTAAATGGGTAAGATTCGTCGCGAACCACGACCTCAATCTGCGCTTGCTCAAGCTCGTCCATGAGGAATTTGTATTCATCGGTATAGCCGGAGGGCACGACCCAAAGAATTCGTCCAGCTCCGTTGACTGTGATAAAGGCTGACGAAGTATTGTTCTGCTTAAAATAATCTCTCTCTGCATCTTGCGGAATAAACGTGGCGGTAAAGGAGTGTACGCCGGCGTTTAGTCCCGACTGTCGAAAACGAATCAAGTTTTCACCCGGCACCAATGAGACTTCTTCGTCCAGCACGATGCGCTTGGCGGCACCGGATTCTAATACGACTTGTAGCCGTCCATGATTCACGGAAGGATCGCTTCGGTCCTGAAGCTGATGCTCTAACCAAACAGAGACATCAAAAGGCGCCGCGACTCGCATTTCGGCAGGGGCGTCCACCCGCGTGACCGCGACATCTTCAAGAGCATGCGTCGGAATTGCTAAGACATCAATATCAAGCCCACGTGTAAGGACAGCTGGCAAGCTCGACAGTACCTGTCCTTCCGTTTCTTTGCCGTCAGTGATCAGAACGATTCGTTTGTTGCCTTGGTTTGTAAAGGATGCGGCAGCCAATGAGATCGCGTCGGACAAATTAGTTGCTGATTGGTCCATTTGGATCTCCTTCCGCTGTCCAACCAACGTCATTTGATCCAGCGGTTCCTCAATCATCGCATTTCGACCAAAGACGACGACTCCAGTCGAATCACCCAGAAAATCACGTTGATGCTGCTGTTGCATTGACGCGGCCAAATCAATCACTGCTCGCCGCTGTTCTTGAGTTAAACTGCCCGATTGATCCAAGACAAAATACACCCCGATGTCTGGCGGTTCTTTCTCCAATTGTATGCCGCTCAAGCAGAACACAACTAGTGCCACCAACAAGCTTCTGAGAAGCAGAGATACTCGCGACTGCCAAACCGACCAAGGAAATAAACTGTTGCGGGCAGTAAACCAGAGTATCGGAATGACTGCCAGCAGCCACAGGAAGACTGGATGCTCAAATTCGAATTTGAAATCCAACATATGCTATTCAACCTACCGTGTATCTCTTGGGCTCTGATGAATTGAACTATTCTAACAAAGCACAGTCACGAATGGGGCACGGTTTATCACATGACAACTATATAGCTTCAACTGCACACTGCGTTCGAATTAGGTAGGAAACGCCGTCAAGCTCGCATGGGAAAGTTTCTGATTTCTGAGATTGACGCCGAATATTGTCTCGATAAACTTGCGGCCGTTCGAGGTGACTTGTGTTGAAACTTCAACCAAGTGAACAGGGAACTCCGGTGCGTTTTCATAACGAGAACAATTCCGGGACGGTCCGGCCGCTGTGTGCCATCGGCGATCTTTACACGATCGCTATCATTGCTCCTTTCTTTGGATTGAGCCATTGTCTGTTGTTGAAACAGATGAGAAGGCTGTGGGCGACGATCAGATGGTGAGTCAGAAGACCTACCTCGAGCTAGGCGATTGAGTGCCCTCCTGGATTGGGGCGATTGCTGCAACGTGCGGATTGCCAGTGCAATATTCGCAGTACGCCGTTGATGATCCTTTCAGTTGCTGGACGTCTTACGCTCACCTAGATAGCGAACGGTTTCATCGTTCGGAGACATTGCGTTTGTTGTAGCATACGTGATGAGGGAGATTGTATGCACCTACGGCAGCTCGGCTTTCATCCCAGATGGATCCCTTATTATGTCCCGTTTGTTCGCTCATAGGTTCTTGCTGTCCTGTTTGTTCGTTTGCTTTCCATTCGCCTGTATACGCCCAGCGTTGGCTGGAATATTTTCTGGCCCCACCGACACCACTCATCCGATTGATCCAGCGATAGCCGCCACGGATAGTCGCTTTCAAGAATGGGCGAATTTCATTGATCCGACTCGAACTTATTTCGCCCCACGCGGGAGCACCACGATCAACCAAACAGGGGGCTTCAACAGTCTAGGCGATCTTGATGAGACGCAGATCACCAGAGGCGATTCACCAGGCTACCTGACGGTGAAATTCCCAACAGGCATTCGCAATGGTGCAGGGCACGACTTTGCTGTATTTGAAAATGGGTTTAACTTTGGCGTTAACTCCGATGGTGTTCCTGGCTTGTTTGCGGAGTTCGCTTATGTTGACGTCTCTACCAATGGCACCGACTTTGCGCGCTTCGCAAGTATCAGCTCGAACACATCTGCATTGCCCGGCGGTTTTGGCAGCGCGTTTTCCGGTTTTGACGTGACGCAAGTTTATAACTTGGCAGGCAAGCATGCCGCTGGCTTTGGAACTCCGTTTGATTTAGATGAGCTTTCGTCGCACGCGTTGGTGCTCAGCGGCCTATTGGACCTGAACAACATTCAATACGTTCGACTATTTGATATACCTGGCAACGGAGCGTTTCTCGACAGTTTAGGCAATCCCATTCTCGACACTTGGCTGGGCAGCGGCACCAGCGGCGGCTTTGACTTTCGATTGGGCGTTGGACTGGGCATAGGAGTGATCCACGCGGTTCCCGAGCCTGCAAGTTTAGCACTACTTGCCTGCGCCGGATTTGGCGGTATGTGGCATCGACGTCGACGAGCCACGTAGAACTTAGCACACCAATCCTATTGCGACGCGTTGGGGCAAGCCCAACGGTCGCCCTGAACTCGCGATCTCAGAACGAAGCGCCTTAATCCTCTGTCTTTCAAATGCTCCCGGCTTGCCCGGGAGATAGTTACGTTTCTCGCTACATGCTTACGACCATACAACCTCTTTAACGCTAATGCTCCTGGCTTGCCCAGGAGATCCTTCCGTTTCTTGCTAGAGGTGGTTACTGCACAGCAAGAAGCCGAACAATCCACCGGACGAGCCGGTGGGATTCTGCAGGCTATGGCGGCCTCTGTCGTGTAGCGAGAAACCCAACGATCCACTGGACAAGCCAGTGGGATTTGGCTCGCGCTGTGGTGCAAGCATCGAAGCGAAGCTGGGCCTTGTGCCCAGACTTCGCAATAGGATTGGTGTGCTAAGGCTTTACTTCGCATTCACGACGTGCTGCAAATAGATCGAGGCTGGGCTCAGGAAACAATACTCTTGTGGGACCCATCGCAAGCGGGAAGCTTCTTGGATAATCCACAAGTGCAGTCGTTCATGCCTTTGCCATCCATGATCTGTGGCGCATATTTTTGGATTCTTGCAATGCGCGTTGCGGACTGCTTGGCCGATGTAAAGTAAAGCAAGTAGGCCCGCTGTCTACCAGGTGTCAACGTTTCAAACGCCTGCTGTAGCTCTGGCGACTCGCTGAACGCAGCCTGCAACTCCTGAGGAATAGCGATTGCCGCACCCTCATTAAAGTCCACGGCCAGTCCGTCTTGCTCAATCTGGATGGCCTCTTGGATATAAAGCTGAAGCGACGCTTGCAATTCGTTGATCTTTTCAATATTCGTAAACCGAATCACACGAGCTGCGCGTGAGTTTTCACCAGGCTTGGTCAAGATACCATGCGTGTCTTTCAGCAATGCTCCCTTGAAGAAGCTCAGCACGCAGCATGCTTTTAACTCACTGATAGCAACGACATTTCGATTTTGCAGCGTATAGACGGGAATGTTCCATTTCCATTCTTCGGAGAGCCCGCAACTCAATGCAATTTCCCGCAGCTTTTTTAGCTCGCCCTTCCACGCCTTGGACGCTTCCAAGTACGCATCAACCTTTACATTCTTTGTCATTGTGAACTACAACACAGCGCCTACGGTCCAGGGGATGAACTCGTCGTCGCCGTAGCCCAAAATTTCGCTCTTGGTCTTCTTGCCAGATGCAACGGCGATCAACTCTTCAAATAACGCATATCCATTTTCTTGCAAAGTCTGGTCGCTTAACATCCGACCTGAATCAAAATCCATATCTTCCGGCATGCGCTGGTAAAGCAAACTGTTGGTAGTAATTTTCAAACTAGGCACAGGCTTGCTCCCAAAGCAACTCCCTCGCCCCGTCGTAAATGCAACAACGTTACAGCCCGACGCCATCATGCCAGTAACACAAGCGGGATCAAACCCCGGTGAATCCATCAGCACTAAACCTTTCGTCGTTACGGGAGCAGCGTACTCAATCACGTCTTCCAGCACACTCGATCCGCTTTTCGACACCGCACCCAACGATTTTTCCGCGATCGTCGTTAGTCCTCCGGTTTTATTCCCCGTCGATGGATTGTGATCGATCTCTTCACCAAACAATCCTGTATACCATTGCCACCAATCAAGCTTGGCTTGCAGCTTGTCAGCAGTCGCTTTACTCCTAGCCCGCCGCATTAGCAAATGTTCGGCCCCGTAAATTTCCGTCGTCTCTCCCAGCACCGTCGTGCCACCGGCGGCAACAATCAAGTCGGATGCATAACCCAGCGCTGGATTGGCCGTGATCCCCGAATAACCATCCGATCCACCACACTTTAAACCCACGCAAAGCTCGCTTATCGATTCTGCCGTTCGCTGCGCTGCATTCACCCTGGGAAGCATCGCGACAATCGCTTGATCAATCGCTTCGATGGCGGCTCGAGTTCCACCGGCTTGCTGGATGTTTAATGTCGGAATACTGGACTCATCAAAACGGGAGCCGTGTTTGCCCGGCGGGCTGATCTGCACAAGCTTGGTGTAATCGATTAAGTGAGCTGTCGTTGCTTGCTCGCAGCCCAATCCAATAACGACCGCGCCTCCGATATTGGCATGGCCAGCAATGCCCGATAACACACGTTCGAGCATCTTATGCTTTTGCCCTTCATAGGCCATGCCGCAGCCCGTCTCATGGCGTATCGCAATCACGCCATCCACATTAGGAAACTGAGCCAATCGATCATCGATAAAACGTGAGGCTGACCAGCGCGCGACCGAGGCCGAGCAGTTGACGGTCGAGATCACCGCAATATAGTTGCGTGTCCCCACTTTGCCATTGGGTCGGCGAAAGCCTTCAAAAGTTCGTTCGCCATAACTGGGGACGTCGCTAGCGGCGCTGCTGGCCAGCCAAGCGTTAAGATCGACATGATGGTCGTTTCGAAGATTATGGCTATGAATCCAATCGCCCGGCACAATATTTTGTGTTGCGATGCCGATCGGCCAACCATATTTGATCACCGGTTCGCCTTGGGCAATTTTTGTAATCGCCACCTTGTGCCCGGGCGCGATTGCTTGGCGAGCAGCCACAGGTTGCTCATTGAAAACTTCAATGCAAGCCTCTGCGGCAAGGGGTCGGGTGGCAACCACGCAGTTGTCCAGTGGGTTTAAATGCAAATAGTAATTAGAATGGTATTTGGTTTGGGGCGATGTCATCGCTAGGCAACAACCGATTTTGTACGAATGGTAATTGAAATGCAGAAAATTAAGATCTTTAAGAGCATCGAAAGCGAATTACATCCGCTGGAAGACGAAATCAACCAATGGATCGAATCCAGTCAGATCAACGTCATCTCGATCACGGGCAACATCGCCTCACAAACGCCGGGCTCGCATGTGGGGTCCTTCAGTGCATCGGATGTGCTGATCGTGGTGTTGTACGAGTCCCCCTCTCATCGCGAACCGGTTTCCAGTCCGGAAGTTTAGGGCAGCTTGTAACTCATGACGTGATTCTGTTCTCGCAGGTATAGTCTACCATCGGATATCGCCGGGTAAGCCCATGATTTGTCTTTCTGGGTGGCCGGTGTGAAGCTGCGCAAGACTTCATACTTGTCGGGCGTTGCTTTAACAAACGAAACAACGCCGTCCTCAAAGCGAAACACAACCACGCCATCGGCGTAAGCGACCGAGGCTTCGCCGCGTCCAGCGCCTCGCACCGGTCCCCAAGCGACTTTGCCCGTTTGCAACTGTACGCAAATGGGCAGCCCGCTCCCGTTTCCATGTCCGCAATAGACATATCCATCGACCAGCACCATCCCGCCATGCTTGTTCTGTAAATGATTTGCCGGCAAGAAATACTGCTCTTGGACATTCACTTGACCATCGCCTGCACTAACCAGCCTCAGTAGAGCAGAGCCCGTATCGTAGGCGGTGGAGCAGAAGACGAAATCGCCATCGATCAAGACCGTCGGAATATTCGCCACGGTGTTTCCGACCCGCGTGTACCGCCACAGCACCTGCCCGTCGGTTGCCCGAACTCCGATCACGCCGCGGCCGACCAAGGAAACATACTGTTTGACCCCGCCGCCATGACTGACCATGATCGACGAGTAACCCGCGCCTTCGCGCAAGTCTCGCTCAAAGGGATCTTGCTGAGGCGTTGGGATGGCGGCGGCCCAAACCTCTTCACCAGTGAACTTATTCAAAGCCACGATGACTTTGTTATCAGCACCTGGAGTACACAACACGAAATCACCATCGACCAGAGGCGATTCGGAAAACCCCCAACCGCTCATCATCTTGCCATTCCAATCCGAGTACTGTCTGGCCCAAACGGATTGACCATTACTGCGATTCAAACAGTGGATACTGCCATTGGAACCGCAGACATAGAGATGATCGCCATCGATGGTCGGAGTCGACCGAGCTCCCGCGTAATCATGTCGCGGTATATCGGAGGTAATGGGTTGCTGCCAAGCGATCGTGCCATCGGCGACATGGATCGCCGAGACAACTTGTACTCCGTTTCGATTGCCTGTGGTTAGCAATTGGCCGTCGGCAATTGCAACGCTGGAATAGCCGCTGCCCACCCCTTCGGCGTTCCATTGCAGTTCCGGCTCTCGCTCTCGAATCCTGCTAAAAATGCGATGTTCGCCGCTGAGACCAGCGCGATGAAGCCCTCGCAATTGTGGCCAGGGTTCCGCGACAGCGGGCGCTGGATACGCACAGTAGCTAGCGGCAATTGCCAACGCCGTGAAAACTCTTTTGGGCAGGCAAAGCATGGACGATAAAAATCCGGGGCGGTAGGGGATCATGGCCAGGTATGGAAGGCGAAGTAAAAAATCGAACCAAAGCTTGGAGGGAGGCAGGTTGCAGCCAATCGTAGCATTTAAGTTAACTGCAACTGCGTTTGTAAGCAAATTATCGGCCAAAGTGAGCTGAACTATTGGCATTTGCTGAGCAGATTGATGTGAAGAAGCCGTTCGCCAAATTTCTGTTTTGTACTATCATACTAGCTAACGTTTCGGTGAACCTGGCGTTCAGAACGGCTGTCTACTACGCTTTTCGCTGGTAAAAACGCCCACTGGCCCCCTGTGTCCCGTCGTAGAACAAGCGGGCTACGCTGTCCCGACACCGGGCGTACCTGCCATTTATTACTGTTATCGCGATTCCGCCGCACACACCGAATGCTTTCAACTTGGACCCCAAATAGCTGGCAAACCAAGACCATTGTCCAGCAACCAACTTACGAAGACCCTGTCCAATTGGAGGATGTGCTCAGCCAATTACGCCGGCTTCCGCCGCTGGTCACAAGCTGGGAAGTGGACAATTTGCAGCGTCAATTGGAAGCTGTGCACCGCGGCGAAGCTTGGCTGCTGCAAGGCGGCGACTGCGCGGAAACCTTCGAGTCATGCCAATCTGAGCCGATTGCCAGCAAGCTAAAAGTGCTGCTGCAAATGTCGCTAGCGATTGTCTTTGGCGGTCGACGTCGCATCGTCCGCTTGGGTCGCATGGCAGGTCAATATTGCAAACCTCGTTCAAGCGACACCGAGACTCGTGACGGAATCACTCTGCCAGCCTATCGTGGCGATATTGTCAACGAGAACGCATTTACGCCCGAATCGCGCCGCGCCGATCCGATGAAGCTGCTGCGTGGCTACGAACGATCCGCCTTGACGATGAATTTTATCCGGGGCTTAAGCGAAGGCGGTTTTGCAGATCTGCATCATCCAGAAAACTGGAACTTGACGTTCGTGGAAAAAGCGACTGCCGAAGTCGCGATGCGTTACAACAAACTCGTGGAATCAATCGGCAGTTCGCTAACCTTTATGGAGAACATCGCTGGAGCCAACCCCAAAGAGTTCTCGCGCGTCGACTTCTTTGTGTCGCACGAAGCGTTGCATTTGGCCTACGAGTCTGCTCTTACACGCAGCAGCGTCCGTGGCACTGGCTACTACAATTTATCGACTCACATGCCTTGGATTGGCGAACGCACGCGTGCATTGGATGGGGCGCATGTTGAGTATGCTCGCGGGATTCGCAATCCGTTGGGTGTAAAGGTTGGTTCGTCGGTGACTCCCGATCAATTGCTAGATTTGATCAGTGTGCTCAATCCCGAAAACATACCTGGTCGACTGACGTTGATTCATCGTATGGGTGCCAGCAGAATTGGCACCGCATTGCCTCCATTGATAGAAGCAACCAAGCGTGACGGGCTGAATGTCTTATGGATCTGCGACCCGATGCATGCCAATACGATCCCTACTAGCCAAGGCCGCAAGACACGGCGTTTCGAAGATATCTGTGAAGAGCTTCGGCTGGCCTTTGAAGTCCACGAAAGCTGCGACTCGCATCTCAGCGGCGCTCATTTGGAGCTCACCGGCGAAAACGTCACCGAATGCACGGGCGGCAGCGCTGGCTTGACCGAAAGCGATCTGGAGTCCTGCTATCAAACGCAGGTCGACCCACGTTTGAACTACGAGCAAGCCTTAGAAATTGCATTTGAAATCGCCGAACATCTACGAACCGCAAACCTGCCTTAGCCCCTTTAAGCTCCTCGATATTTGTCTACAAAATCGAGGAGAGCTCGCGTTGCTTCGTCGTCGGGCTCGCCAAGGCGGGCATTGATTTGCGAATGAGTTGTCTCGCGAACGCCGAAATCGACTGCTGGAACTCCCGCGGATTGCAAACTATTCAACAGCCGCTTGGCCTGAGCGGTGACGTCGGGATGACCTGCGACGTATAAGACGAAAAATGGAGGAATCCCTCGATCGCTCTTCACATAAGTCACCGCTGAGAAATCAATGTGCAGCTTGGGATCGTTGCCAAATTTCACGCGATGACCGTTCTCTGGAAGCGGAAGCCCATGAAACGTCTGTCGCATCTCGGCTGTCGCGATCATGGCTGGAATATCATAGGTGTCTCCATCGACAGGCACACAGCCTCTGAGTGCACTGATGGGCACACCTTCGGCTTCCAAGTAGCGATGATCGGTCGCTAGGATCGCGGCTAACTGCGCACCTGCAGAATGCCCCATGACAAAGATCCGATTGGGATCGCCTCCTTGTGACTTGATGTTCGCGTGCACCCAACCTAGGGACTTAGCGACATCTTGAATCAGCGTCCGCATGTCAACTTCGGGCAGCAATCGGTAATTGGTCGACACAAAGACAAAGCCTTGTTGGCAGAACATCTGCGGCTTGAGCTGGATGTCCGATTTGTCACCAGCATGCCAGCCACCACCATGAATCCAGAATACGACAGGGAGACTCTTCGCATTCTCTGGAGCATAAATATCCAGCACCTGCCGCGCCGCATGCGGTGTGCAGTAGGGAATCTCTGCAAGCTTCGAAAGTTCCTCAGCGAAAACGTTTATTCCCCCGCTGACAGATCCCAGCAGCATAAGGCAACCGAGCAACATTGCCTTGCGTATTCTTAGAAGCCCAACGCGTGCGGCGAAGCATAAGCTATTCATCTTCATAAGAGTCTCATAAATCAAGTTGTGCGATATCAACTTGTTCAAAAACAAGTCATGGTTATTGGTTTGTCAGCCAAGCGGCCGCTTGTTCCGCAGCCTCTGTGTTCTCATTCCGAGCGATAAAAGCGTTGATCAACTTGGCCGCGGATTCACGACTGGTTGCCTTCTGAACTTGAGCTTGCAGTTTTTTCAACTGCTGAGCGGCCGCTAGTTCGGCTCGTACTTGTTTATCTTTGTGCAGATCGCTGCCTAGTTTGAGGAATTCTTTAGGCAACTCCATCCCAGAGTAACGTTGCGTGATAGCCAAAGCAGTCTTGTATCGCTTCCATGTCAGTGATTCGTCCATTGCGTTAAACTGGTCAACTTCTGCCTGCAGTTGTTCATCGAGAAATGTTTTGAGAGTAATAATCGATTGACGAGCTTCATCAGATTTTCCGCGTCCCAAGGCCTTCAACAATGGCACGCTGCGGCTGTACTCGCCAAACTCAATGAACTGCCACGCAGGTTTCACCTCGGGCGAGATGTTCTTCGGGTCGATCTTCCACTGAGCCCCAACCAATGCCTGTTCCGTGGCCGCCTTTAAATCGTTCCAGTTGGAACGACGAAAGTTTCCGTTACCATCAATGATCGCTACCTGATGAATATTCTGCAGACTGATCTCTCCCACACCGCTCGCTGCTTCGAAAGTACGGAGGGGGTCCAGCAGGACAGGCCATTTGAGCTTTACGTCATTTGCATACTTCATGACTTGTGCACGCTCGGTACCACTGCTAACTGCGACAAAGATCACTGGTCGATCGGAATATGCCGCCGCCAACTCATACATCTCAGGCCACTTTGCGCGACACCGCGGACAGGACTCCTCGAAATACCACAGCAGAACTCCTTTTCCATCCAGCATGCTGTTGCTTAATGGTGGCGAGTTGATCCAGAAAGCCGGCTCGGCTGGAAGTTCCACCGCTCCCTCCTCTTGAGCTTGGCACGAGGTGGACCATGGCAAGACTCCCCATAGGAGCGTTGTCGCAAGCAAGAGTAAACGATTCATAAGCGTGCAGCTATCGAGAAAACAAAGCAAGACTTGCCGACCATTCTAATCGATTTGTCGGTGAATGGGTAAACTTGCAAGTGCGATCGCTTCCCGGCCGTGGCAATAAGCCAGCGTTGCTTGTCCCAGCCGACGCTTCTTGGTCTATAATGGTCGGGAAAGTTTCCATAACAGCCCTCCCCCTGCCACTACTCCTGCCATGAAGATCCGCTTCCTCTCCATGATCGCGTTGTTCGCTGTGCTGGCTCCCAACCATGTTCAAGCAGAAACCGATCGCCCAAATATTCTGTTTATCTTTTCCGATGACCATGCGCAACATGCCATTTCCGCTTATGGTTCCAAGGTAAATCAAACGCCCCACATCGATCGGCTGGCAAAGGAGGGTGCCAGATTCACCAAGTCATTTGTTACCAATTCCATTTGCACCCCCAGCCGCGCCACCTTGCTAACCGGCCAATACTCGCATCTCAATGGCGTTCCTGTCTTCAATCGCTTTGACGGCAGTCGCGATCATGTCGCCAAACACTTGCAAGCTGGCGGCTACCACACCGGGATGATCGGCAAATGGCATTTAGGTTCAGATCCAACGGGCTTTGATCGCTGGATCGTTCTGCCAGGGCAGGGGGCTTACTGGAATCCAGTTTTCTTAACTGCAGGTCACAAACTGACGATTGAAGGCCACTGCACAGAGGTAACGACACAGCTAGGTCTTGAGTTTCTGGAAACGCGTCCCAAGGACAAACCCTTCTTTTTGATGTTGCACCAGAAGGCTCCTCACCGTGCTTGGGAACCGGACCTGCGCAATCAAGCGAAATTTAAAGACCAGACCATTCCTGAACCAGATACCTTTTGGGATGACTATGCGACGCGTCCTTCCGCTCTGCCGACAAACAGGCAAACGATCGCTCGCGATTTGACGCGAAGAGATTTGAAGCTCCAACCGCCCGCAGATCTAAAAGGACCTGCATTGAATCAGTGGAACGAGCAAAAGCCCATGGAATTGGAGGTCGACGGCAAGACGTTGAGCGGCGAAGCGTTAGTCAAATGGAAATACCAACGTTACATGCAAGACTACCTCGCTTGCGTTCAAGGTGTTGATGATGGAGTTGGCGAGGTACTTGATTACCTCGATCGCACGGGCTTAGCAGATAACACCATTGTCATCTACTCCGCAGACAACGGTTGGTACCTTGGCGATCTTGGTTTATATGACAAGCGTTTCATGTATGAACCTGGTTTGAATGTCCCTTTGCTAGTGCGAGGACCTGGAATTAAAGCTGGCAGTGTGCCAGACCAATTCGTGGCGAATATTGACTTAGCGCCCACCTTCTTGGATATGGCTGGGCTGCCGATCCCTGAGTTCATGCAGGGTGAATCGTTGTTACCCATTCTCAAAGGCGAGTCGCCTGAGCACTGGCGAAAGAGCGTTTACTATCGTTACTACCATGACCCTGGCCACCACAATACGGCCGCTCACTTGGGCGTTCGCACCGAAACTCACAAATTGATCTACTATTGGAAGCACGATGCTTATGAATTGTTTGACATCGTACAAGACCCGACGGAACAGCATAATCTGCTATATTCTCCTGACGATGCGAATCGGCCAGAGGTCGTCGCAAAATTCTCGGAGTTGAAAGCCGAAATTGCTCGCCTGCAACAGAAATACCACGATGACGAACAGTATGCCGATCCGGCGAATTGGCCTGAGGGCAGTGCAGATGGTCCGTTTGACGCCTACGTACCGCTAGGCAAAAAATCGGTTGCCGAAGCGATCACGGCCGCGGCCAATACCGGAAACTAACCGCTTCGACGTGCGATCGGTCCATAAAATAAGAAACGCCGTGCATGGGCTGACACGGCGTTTCTCGTTTTGAGCGTTCACGTTTCCAGGCAGAACTACTTGCTCCGCTGGCTAGAACTGTTTGGAGAACTGGCTGTAGAAGAACTGAGCGTTCTCCGACGTTGGCACTCCTGGAGTTTGTTTGTAGTACTCACCCGCATCGAAGTACGAGTAGCCTATCACGATATCAGCTCGTGGGTTGATCTTCGTCGTCCACAACAAATCAATTTCATGCCCCAGATCTCGGCTGGCCGCTGGGTTCGCCGTATTGAAAGGCGTCATGACAACGCTATACGGCGTGGTTGCTTGATCCAAGAAGAAGTAGTGATACCAGAGCAACAGGTTCGTCTTCTTGCCAATCGGTGTGATCAACTGGGCGTTCACGTCATGCAGGTTGCGGCGTCCGAACAAATCCATCAAACCATTGTATTTGTGAGCCAGCGGGAACAAATGGTTAAAGCCATTGTCACCGGCAGAGAAGACCGGGTCTTCCGCACCGGAAGCCCAGTCATACCAACCCCAAACCGTTGGCGTCCATGTCTTGCTGCCGCACAGGCAGATCTCAAGCTTCTTGCCAAGGCCCGCGGTCGCAAAGCCTGCGCTATGATCGGTGCCATTGGTATTGGAACCGAATTGCGTCCCACCTTCAAACTCGTACAAGAAGTAATCGTTCTTGCCCGATAGTTGGCTGCCCAAAGTATGGAACGAGAACCCCAATCGCTCATCATCATAGCCGATGTAGTACGCATCAACTGTACCAATGTCGTACCGCTTCGTGCTCCAGTAGGCACCGTAAAAGTGCTGATCGTCATCGGAGCTATCCCATTGGTTGGTCCCACCGGTGGCTGGCACGCGTGCGACAGGATTGGTGTAGAACAGATCCAAATCGGTATCGCTGCTGGAGACAGTCATACGGTAGCCATCAAAAGTGCGGCGAGTATTCGCCCAGTCAAGTGGCGACACGAGACGCTGATTTCCTAACAGCAATTCCTGGCGACCGACACGTCCTAAGATTTTGTAGTCGCCATCGTCATACAGTTTGGCATCGAGGAACAAGTTTTGTGCGTCCCCTCGGTTTTCTTCGATGGGTCGCGGAGCAAAAGTTTCTCCTGCGGAATCGGCGTATAGATACTCGCCGAAGAATCTCAGGTTCTCGGTAAATCGGTAGTTGGCGAACAGCCGCACTCGCGTCAACCAGAATTGGTCATCGCGGCCAGTAAGCCCAAGGCCTCTCATGTTCTCTTCTTTGTGGTAGCGGCTTCGGAATTCGCCGCCGACATCCAACTTGCCATCATCCATCCGTTTGAGGCTGTCGCCTAAAAAGCTGGGGCCATCATAAGCAGGGCTGTCGAGATAGGCAAAATTGTTCGCGTAGTAGACGCCTTTATAAGCGCCTGTCATCGCGGTATCGAGCTCTTCCTTCTTTTTCTTATCCGCCTCGGCCTTCTTCTTGGCCTGAGCTTCATCGGTCACCGCGGGCCCAGGGGCCGGTGCTGGTTGACTAAAGGACATTGGGGATGCGGGGGTGAAGTCGGAAGGGGATGCTTGTCCATAAGCAAAGTCCGTCCAAGATTCTGGTCCCTCCTGCGCTAGGATGTTAGCTGGGGCGGCTGCACATAGGGATGCAAGAACCAGCTTCAGCCCAAAACGCCTCCTGCGTTTGGTCAATGGCATGCGTACTACTCCATGAAATATATTCGAGTTTAAGTTTATCGACACTGATACGACAGGCACTATCCGCCGCCAAGACGTTATGCCTGATGCTGCCTTCTTTCGTCCCCCGCTGGTTGTCGATGTGAGAAAAGTTGTGGCAAGCCGCCACACTTTCTAAAAACCAAGGCGTTAGAGTCAAACAAGTGTTGCCGACTGCAAGCCCACGCAATGGGCCACCATGGCTACAGAATGCTCACCTGCGCATTTCGTAACCACTACCAGCAGTGCACTGAATGCGAGACTTAAGTGCAAGCCTGCCTGCAAAGTCGGCAGCCCGCTTGCTCCGCCATCTATTCTGCACTTTCTCGAAGGGTCAGAGCAACTCCCACAACGTGCCACTAAGGAAAACGCCATAACGCAAGGTGGGTATTTTGCATCACTGCTGCATTGATCCGTGAAATGTCCGGCATTGCTTGTGCGTTCATCAGGGGTAGAGCCAACGTGGTCACGACTGGTTCACATCCTCTCGCAAACACTTGGTCCCCCCCCTAAGGTAATATCGCTAATGTCTGTTCCAATGAATTCGGTGTCTCAAACTTCCAACTCGACGGCTCTTGATCGTCGCGGAGTCCTTAAGTCCATCACTGCGGGTGCCGCTGCTGTTGGCCTCGCCCACTTCCCATCCTTTGTACCTGCCGTCTATGCATCGGAAGCACCAGAAAAGAACAAGGTTCGGTTCGGGTTCATTGCTCTAACAGACTGTTCTCCGTTAGTCATTGCACATGAGAAAGGATTCTTTGCAAAGTACGGTATTCAAGCTGAACCGGTGAAGCCCGCTAACTGGGCGGCTGTACGAGATGCGTTAGTCAAAGGCGATATCGATTGCACCCATATGCTGATCGGTATGCCAATCGCGTCCACCATGGGACTGGCAGGAACTAAACCCGTCCCCATGATCATCCCTTGGATCCTGAATCGAAACGGCCAAGCCATCACGCTCAAGAAAGAATGGGCAAAAAAGGTTGCCGATGACCCCAAAGCCCTGAAGCCTCTTGTTGACGCAACCAAGAAATCGGGCAAAGCCACTTTTGCCATGACGTTCCCACCGGGGACACACGCAATTTGGCTGAGATACTACTTGGCCGCAGGCGGAATTCATCCCGATCGCGATGTCGACTTAATCACCATCCCGCCTCCACAAATGGTCCAGAATATGAAGGTCGGCAAGATGGATGGATTCTGCGTCGGCGAACCCTGGAACGCTCGCTCAATCGCGGAGAAGATTGGCTTTACTTCTATCACTACGCAAGAGATCTGGAAAGACCATCCCGAGAAGGTATGTGCTTTTACTGGCGAATTTGCAGACAAGAATCCCAAGACGGTTAAGGCAGTACTGAAAGCGGTCCACGAGGCCAGCGTCTGGTTGGATGACTTAAAAAATCGCCCTGAACAATGCGATATTGTTTCCCGCGATGCCTATATCAAATGCAACAAGGATCAAATCCTCGGACGTTTGCTAGGTGAAATGGATTACGGAGATGGGCGGACCAAGCAGGATTCCGATTACATGATCTTCAGTCAGCGCAATTGCAACTATCCCCAGCTTGCTTATGGCAAGTGGTGGGTTACCCAATTGCGACGGTGGGGCATGGTCGAAGGAGCTCCGGATTATGAGGGCATCGCTAACAAAGTCATGCGGCCCGATATCTACGAGGAAGCCATGAGCGAGATCGGGTACACCCACGGTGGCCAAGACAATTCGCCTTGGACCATGATGGATGGTGTCACATTCGATCCCGCACAAGACTTGGAAGCTTACTCCAAGAGTTTTCCAATCCATAATTTGAAAGGTTAGTCTCATGACGTCGACGTATGTAAAAAAGTTCTTAATTGACAACGTGGCTCTGCCCATGGTTGGGCTCGTCGTCTGCCTTGCAATTTGGTGCGGCATATCTTGGGCAACTTACGATTCAGATGCAGAGGTCTATGACTTTCCAACCCCGATTGCAACGTGGCAGGAAAGCACGAAATACTTCGTTGCTCCTTTTACCAGCAACCAAGAGGAAGGATTCGATGGCATCGGACTGGAAACATGGCGTTCGCTTCAGCTCGTCGCGATGGGGTACGTGATGGCGATCATCGCGGCGATTCCTATCGGATTTTTGCTAGGTGGCAGCTATCGCTTTTCCAGAATGTTTGACCCTATTTTTCAGATTCTACGTCCCATTTCGCCGTTGGCTTGGTTTCCCTTGGCTGGCTTGATCGTCATTGCGATTCGACGTCACAACACGGAGATCGACGCCACACAGTTGCAATGTATTTTCACTATCGCCATGTGTTCGATTTGGCCGACCATCTTGAATACAGCGGTTGGAGTCCGAGCGATTCCGCAAGATTATCTGAATGTTGCGAAGGTTTTAAAGCTTTCGCCTTTGAAGCTTTTTTCTCGCATCCTACTACCAGCGACGATGCCGTACATGTTCACCGGCTTTCGGTTGAGCTTGGGGATCGCTTGGCTAGTCATCGTGGCTGCTGAGATGCTCTCAGGCAAAAACGGAATTGGTGCGTTCGTCAATAACCAATATCAAGCAGGTACCTACGGGCCGATGATCGCCGCTGTCATCGTCATCGGTGTCGTAGGCTTTGTTTTGGATCGATTGATGAATGTGATCGAAAAGAACGCGCACCAAATCCTCAGTTGGCCAGCAGTCGCGTGGCGAGGACTGTTGAACATTCGCGCCAATCGTTTGAACCACTACCTCACCCTCGAAAGCTCGCCACCTGTTCGCACCAAGGAGACTTCCGATGCCGTTGCTTGAAATGAAGAGTGTCTCGAAAGGTTATGGTAAAGGACCTGACCGAACAGAAGTCCTCAACAAATTGAACCTTCAGGTGGAAGAAGGTGAGTTTGTGGCGATTGTGGGGTATTCGGGAACGGGCAAGACAACGCTGATATCGACTCTAGCAGGCCTTCGACAGCCTGACTTGGGTGATGTCCTGATGCGGGGTGAGCCAGTCCGCAGCCCCAGTCCTGAGCGCGGGATGGTTTTCCAAAACTACTCGCTGCTACCATGGCTCACCGTGCTGGATAATGTGCTGTTTGCCGTCAAGCAAGTCTTTCCGAAGATGCCCTATCGCGAGCAAGTCGCTCATTGCGAAAAGTACATTGCCATGGTGAAACTGTCGCATGCTGTGCATAAGACGCCCAGCGAGCTTTCCGGTGGCATGCGGCAACGTGTGTCGCTAGCGAGGACCTTAGCAACTCAGCCTGAAGTCTTGCTGATGGACGAACCGTTGTCGGCGCTAGACGCCCTCACTCGAGCCACCTTGCAAAACGAAATCATTAGCATTTGGGAACGAGACCGACGTACCGTCGTGTTGATTACCAACGATGTCGAAGAAGCAATTCTTATGGCAGATCGCGTGATCCCACTACTACCTGGCAACCATCATGGCGCCACCTTAGGAGAATCCTTTCAGGTCAATATCCCAAGACCTCGCAATCGCGATTCCGTCATTCATCACGCTTCCTTCAAACCCTTAAAGAAGAACATCATCCAAACCTTGATGACCGCTCGGCGAACATCACAAGAAATGGAGTTGGTGAGCGCATGACCGCCCAGCTCAATATCCCTCACCGAACCCATCCAAGATAGGCCACTGTATGCAAACCAAGTACTTAGAATTATGGCGGCTCAAGAAGGAGTTCAAGACGGATAAAGGCCCATTCCTCGCCGTCCGCGACTTCACGCTGAACATGACCGAAGGCGAATTCGTTTCGATCATCGGGCACAGCGGTTGCGGCAAAAGCACGGTGCTGTCGATGGTCGCTGGACTCCATTCGCTCAACGGTGGCGGTATTGTTCTAGACAATCAAGAAGTACTCGGTGCCGGGCCTGATCGCGCGGTGGTGTTCCAATCGCCCAATTTATTGCCTTGGTTGAATGCCATCGAGAATATCACGCTTGGCTTAGAGCAAGTCAAACCGAGCATGCTGCACGGCGATCGCATCGAATTAGCCCACGAGTGGCTCAAACGCGTAGGTTTGGGTCGCGCCGCGCACAAGAAGCCAGCGGAGTTGAGTCAAGGGATGCAACAACGCGTCGGAATCGCGCGTGCCTTTGCACTCGAACCCAAAATGCTCCTGCTGGATGAACCTTTTGGCATGCTGGATTCCTTAACTCGAATTGAATTGCAAGACGTACTGCTGGACGTTTGGAGTCAGCATCGGATCACCACGTTGATGGTGACACACGATGTCGATGAAGCAGTTACGTTGAGCGATCGAATTGTCATGATGACCAATGGTCCTGCGGCAACTATTGGCGATATCGTCTCGGTACCGTTTGCACGACCACGCCATCGAGGTTCCTTGATGGAGACCCCGGAATACGCGGGCTATGTCGATCGAGTTCTTGAATTCCTCGCTCACCCCGCAGAAAGAATGGTTTAGTTCATCTAATCGCTGCCCCTATGAGCTCAATCCTTCAATCGCCGACAGTTCCAACAACACAGCTCACGCTGCCGTTGCTTGAACAGCTATTGCACGAGCAGCAGATGCCCTCGGCGGTCGATGAGTTCTCGAACTGGCATGATCAAGAGCAAACGTTACTAGCCTCCAAATACCATGCGTTACTACCTGCTACGCAACCTGGGGTCGGCCAACAGTACGCTTTCGAAGTGGATCTCGATGCCTGCAGTGGATGCAAGGCTTGCGTGGTCGCTTGTCATAATCTTAACGGTCTGGAAGCAAATGAGACCTGGCGCAAAGTTGGCTTGCTGAGCAGCCAGAAGAAGACCTTGGCTGTCGTCCAACATGTCACAACCGCCTGTCATCATTGCGTTGAGCCAGGTTGCTTGGAAGGTTGCCCCGTTCAAGCTTATGAGAAAGATGAAATCACGGGCATCGTCAAACACCTAGATGACCAGTGCTTTGGTTGTAAATATTGCACGATGATGTGCCCCTACGAAGTCCCACAATATGACGCATCTATGGGCATTGTCCGCAAATGCGACATGTGCAGTCAACGGCTTTCTCAAGACGAAGCTCCCGCCTGCGTCCAAGCCTGCCCGAACCAAGCCATCCGCATCTCCATTGTGGATGTAAAGACAACCATTACGAGCACATTGCGCAACGACGCCACCTTGCTGCCAACAGCCCCTCCCAGCAGTTGGACGAAACCTTCAACACAGTTTTTAACCAAGCGATCGCTAGACGAAGAACTCGTAAGCCTCGAATCCACTCACGACCATTTACATGAAGCCCATTGGCCTCTCATCGGCATGCTGCTGCTAACACAAATGGGAATTGGCCAGTGGCTCATGACCACAGCGTATGCGACGTTGGATGGCCGTTGGCTGCCAGTAAGTACGATTCAAGCCATCGTGGCGACCGTTTTGGTCGTCATGGGGGTCCACCTAGCACTGCTACATTTGGGGCGACCACATTTAGCCTTTCGAGCCTTTTTGGGGTGGCGAACCAGTTGGCTTAGTCGCGAGGCGATCCTGTTTGGAGCGTTCATGTCACTGTGCATGACAAGTACACTGGTGATGCTATCGCAACGCTTACCCAACGGATCAAACATTCTATTGGCTTGGTCGACAAGCTTAATAGGCGTCATGGCTGCGGCTAGTTCAGCGATGATCTATGTTGCAACGCGACGACCGCTGTGGTGCTTGTCACGCACTCTGCTGGACTTCTTCGGAACCGCAGGCGGTTTGGGGTTAGCCATCTATTGTCTAACCCAGTTCGCCCTTGGAATCGAGAACCGCTTTGGCTTGTTGGCCGCTTGTTTGATGAGCATCCTGAGTATGCTGCCAAAGCTTGCCGATTGGTGGAGAGCAAATTACAAACTGCCTACCCAATCCGCTTTGGCGTTTTCCATTCGCAGTGGCGCTTTGATCCAACGATCTGCAAAACTTGCTTGGCAAACCCAGTGGGCTATTGTCTGCGTGGCAGTCTTCACAGCAGCCGCACATGCTTGGCAACCAAGCTTAACTAGTTCGATCAGTGTCGTCAGTTGTCTACTGGTGGCCCATGTGATTTCGCGGGCCTTGTACTTTTCGAGCATCGTCACCTATCGCATGCCAGGAGCCAGCACATGATTCCTGAGCTGATTTCGCGAAGCGGGCCACTTACCAGCAGACTGACTCTGCAGCCATCGCCGCTGGGACTGGGGCTGCTTCCTCACAACAAGCTCCCGGATGCAACCGTACGATCGGTATGCGGCTACTGCTCAACAGGCTGCGGCCTCAAGATCCATCTTCAAGACGGACAAGCGATCAACCTAACACCAGATGATCACTATCCGGTCAATTTAGGCATGGCTTGTCCCAAGGGGTGGGAAGCCTTGCAAGTCCTCCAATCTCCTGATCGAGCATCGGTTCCTTTGGCACGCTCGCCTAGCGGTGAATTGCATGAGGTCTCATGGCCGTCGGCAGTTCAGCTTTTTTGCGACCGATTCAAAGCCATCCAGCGACAGCACGGAGCCCACTCAGTCGCCTTTATCAGCACCGGTCAAATGCCGACCGAAGAAATGGCGTTTCTGGGAGCACTGGCCAAATTTGGAATGGGCATGATTCACGGCGACGGGAACACCCGCCAATGTATGGCTACCTCCGTTGTCGCTTACAAGCAAGCGTTGGGCTTTGATGCCCCGCCGTTTACTTACGCTGACTTTGAGCAGTCCGATTGTTTAGTCTTCGTCGGTGCCAATCCTTGCACTGCCCATCCAATCCTTTGGCAACGAGTCCTGCAGAATCAGCGTCAGCCAAAGATAATCGTGATTGATCCTCGCGCAACGGAAACCGCGATGGCCGCCACCGAGCATCTCGCGATTCATCCGAAAGGGGATTTGAGTCTGTTGTATGGGTTGGCCAATCAACTGATTCTGTTGGGTGCCATCGATCATGCGTTTGTCGAACAACACACGACTGACTTCGAAGCTTTTAAGAATCATGTTTCCAAGTTTACGCCGCAGCGAGTGGCGATCGATTCCGGCATTGATGTTGATCAACTATATCGAGTGGCAGAGATGATCGCTCAATCGCCTCGAGCTTCGTTCTGGTGGACGATGGGCGTCAATCAAAGCCAACAGGGAGTACGGACCGCTCAAGCACTGATTAATCTCGCGCTGATGACAGGCAATTTCGGCAAACCGGGCACCGGTGCGAACAGCATCACAGGGCAATGCAACGCCATGGGCTCGCGTTTGTTTAGTAATACAACCAACTTGCTTGGGCATCATGACTTTACCAACCGCGAGCACCGCGAAAAGGTGGCCGCCATTTTGGATATTCCAGTGCAACGTATCCCTGAAACCAACAGTTGGGCCTATGACCAGATCCTCTCGGGAATTGAAAGCGGGCACATCAAAGGTCTTTGGATCATCGCGACCAACACGGCTCATTCTTGGATCAATAGTGCTCGTGCCCAACAATTGCTAAAGAAACTCGACTACCTTGTCGTCCAAGACATGTACCACTCGACAGAGACCGCTCAACTGGCCGATCTCATCCTTCCGGCAGCAGGCTGGGGAGAAAAGGAAGGCACCTTCATTAATAGCGAGCGACGGATCGGCGTGATCCAGCGTGTTGCAAAAGCACCAGGTCAAGCCTTAGCGGACTTCTCGATCTTCCGACTACTGTCGCAAGCATGGGGCTGTGACGATCTGTTTGCAAGCTGGACGTCTCCGGAAGCTGTCTTTCAAAAAATGAAAGCTCTCTCACGGGGCCAACCCTGTGATATCTCTGGCATCGAGGGCTATGCCATGCTGCAGCAACATGGCGGTATCCAGTGGCCATGGAGCGAAGCGGACCAACTTCTATCCCCCACGGGTCCAGATCAGGAACGTCGCCTGTTTGTCGATGGAAAATTCTTTCACGCCGATCAGCGTGCGAGATTCCTGTTCGAGGAGCCTGAACCGATGCTGGAGCCAACTTGTCCGGCGTATCCGTTTGTTCTGATCACCGGCAGAGGGACGGTCAGCCAGTGGCACACTCAGACCAGGACGTCAAAAAGCGCTGTACTTCGCAAGTTGTATCCGCAGCATGCCTATGTTGAGATGAATCCCACTGACTCCCAGCGACTGGGAGTCCAAACCGGTGACCGCGTTTGCTTGTCCAGCCGACGAGGCAGCGCGATGTTCGACGTACAAGTTACCGCGACGACGCAAGTAGGTAGCGTCTTCGTACCCATGCACTACTCAGAAACAAATCTTCTGACCTTAGAACATGTCGATCCACATTCCCGTCAGCCAGCTTACAAAGACTGCGCTGTTCAAATCGAACCTGTGAGTTAAACGATGAACGCACCCAACGAAGGTTTCAATATTGAACAACAAGCGTACTTGCAAGGGCTTATGCTGGGTACTGATGTGGCAAGGACGATCCGGAATTTACCTGTCATCAGCAATTCCGGGAACATCGCTGCTGCGATGACCACGATTCAAGTAGGAGGTAAACAAGCCGCACCGGGGATCGAGAGTCACTTGCCCAAGATCCATCTGGAAGCTCAGCAGCGATTTGAATCCGCTGGCAAAACGCTGGTAGCTGAGGAGAAAGCTAAACGCGACAAGAATGGATTGACGATGTGGGAAGAGATTGGCCAGCGTGCCGCCCGCGGTGAATTCCCGAAAGGCACGGATGTCTTTTTGACAAAGTACAGCGGCCTGTTCTATGTAGCTCCGGCACAAAATTCCTACATGTGCCGCATGCGATTGCCTGGCGGTTTCCTGCGGTCCGACCAGCTAGAAGGACTCGCAAATCTTGCTGATCAATTCGCCGGTGGATACGCGGATGTGACCACCAGAGCCAACTTGCAGTTGCGTGAGATCCAAGCTGGAGACGCTCTGCACGTCCTCATGGGTTTGCGCGACTTGGGCATCGTGGCGCAAGGATCTGGAGCCGACAACATTCGCAATGTTACGTGCAGCACGCTGAGCGGTATCGACGAAACGGAACTCATTGAAACGTATCCGCTGGCTCGCAGTTTGCATTATCATATTCTCAACAAGCCAGAGCTGTACGGGCTGCCTCGCAAATTTAACATTGCCTTGGATGGATCAGGCCGCGTCAGTTCACTGGCCGAGACCAACGACATCAGCTTCCACGCCGTACGACTCAAGGACGCTTCGGATGTCACGCCGACCCATAGCGACATTTCCGAAAATGGCGTTTACTTCCTATTGGGCTTAGGCGGCATCACAGGCCATGGCGATTTTGCTCGACCAACAGGCATCTTGGTTTCACCTGCGGAATGCATCGCAGTTAGTGAAGCGATCTTACGCGTCTTTATCATGCATGGCGATCGGACCGATCGAAAGAAGGCTCGACTTAAATATCTGCTAGATGCTTGGGGATTCGAAAAATTCCTCAATGAAGTCGAAGTTCAGTATGGCCGTAAACTTAGCAAGATCGCTGCAAGTGCGTACGAGCGTCCCGACCAGACAGATCGCTGGGCTCATGTGGACGTCCATCCGCAGAAGCAGACGGGGTACTCTTACATTGGCGTGGTTTTGCCCGTAGGACGTATGACGTCCGCGCAATGTCGTGGCCTCGCTTCGATCGCGCGTCGATACGGTTCCGGCGAGTTGCGTTTGTCGGTTTGGCAAAACATCCTCATAACCAACATCGAGAACAAACATCTGGAACATGTTCAGCGGGCAATTGAAGATCTAGATCTCCATTGGCAGGCATCCAGCGTCCGCGCTGGACTAGTCGCTTGCACCGGCAGCGCTGGCTGCAAGTATGCAGGAGCAGACACGAAGCGCCATGCGATGATGATCGCCGACTACCTTGAGGAAGCCATCGAATTGGATCAGCCGATCAACATCCATATCACCGGCTGCCACCACAGTTGCGCTCAACATGCTATCGGCGACATTGGCCTGATCGCCACCAAAGTGGAAGTCGGCGAAGACATGGTCGACGGCTACCACATCTTGGTGGGAGGGAGAACAGGCATTGACCCTGCGATCGGGCAGAAGCTGTTCGAGGCAGTGCCCTTCGATCAAGTGCCTGGCAAGATCGCGGCCATGCTCGAATACTATCTGGCTCACCGCCAGCCGCAGCAATCCTTTGAAGACTTCACCAAGAGCCTGCAGTGGAGCGAAGCCCTGCCGCTATTGTCCGTCAATTCTCCAATCGTTTCATGAAGTGATGCCAATGACTGTTCAATTCGTTCCGGAAACCGCGCCTTTTTCACCTCAGCAGCGTGCATGGCTGAATGGATTTTTCGCTGGTGTGATAGGAGTCATCGAACAACAAAATGCCCAAGGCGGGAGTTCAACGTCACTGTCAGCCGCCGCCGCGATGCTGACCCCGCCTTTGGGCTCCTTCCAAGATGATACCGTCATCGAACAAGATGACGACGATGCGCCGTGGCATGACCCGTCGCTGGCCATCGACGAACGTCTGAACTTGGCGAAAGACCAACCTCCAGCTCGACGATTGATGGCCGCCATGGCTCAACTTGATTGTGGTTCCTGCGGCTATCTGTGCAAGTCATACGCTGAAGCGATTGCCAATGGTTCAGAAAAGAATCTGACGCTATGTTCGCCCGGTGGCAGCGAAACTGCCAAAATGCTTCGCAAATTGCAGAAGGAATCGGTGGCTACAACGTCCTCCGCTCCCTTGGCCAGCCAGCCAATCCAAGCGCCGCCAGGGACTCGCGACAACCCTACGGCCGCAAAGGTCATTAGCGCTGGACGCTTGAATGGCGACGGTTCGGCAAAAGACACCCGCCATGTAGCGATCGATCTCGCTGGTACCAATCTCACCTACAAAGTTGGTGATGCATTGGGAGTCTATCCGACGAACTGCACCGAACTGGTAACGGCCGTGATCCAAGCCGCTGGGATCGCGACCGAGTCTTTGGTGAAAGTGGACGGCCAACAGCTTTCGCTTGCCGAAGCGTTCCAGAAACGCTGCCTGAGATCGATTCCTATGGAGTTGATCGAGGCCAGTATCGCTCATGTAGCGGCGAGACCCAAAGTCAATGGTGCCTTGGCAGCCGATGCAGAGCTTGTTGAACGCCTTCAACAATTTAGTGAGAGCGAAGAACTCGATGCGTGGGACGTGCTTGAGTATTTTGAAAGCTTCCCATCACTGCACCTTACACCGCAATTGATCGTTGACAGTCTCAGTCCACTCCGCCCGCGACTTTACTCGATCGCCAGTAGTCCAACAAAGTTTACCAGCGAAGTCCACTTGACGGTTGGACGTGTGGAAACGCAACTGCGTGGACGTCAGCGAAAAGGAGTTGCATCAACCATGTTTGCAGATCGCGTATCGCAAGGTACGGAGGTCAAAGTCTTCATACATCCCTCGCATGGGTTTACGATCCCAGAAGATCACTCGGCTCCTATGATCATGGTCGGACCAGGTACGGGCATCGCGCCGTTTATGGCTTTCTTGCAGGAGCGAGAAGCTCTCAACGCGACGGGTCGCAATTGGTTGTTCTTTGGCGATCAAAAGTCCAGTTGTGATTTCCTGTATCGAGAACAACTGACCGCTTGGCAGGAGTCTGGGTTACTCACCCGATTGGACTTAGCATTTAGCCGCGACAGCGACCAGAAGGTTTACGTTCAGCATCGCATGCTGGAGCAAGGTGCCGAGCTATTTCAATGGCTAGAGCAGGGGGGATACTTCTTTGTTTGCGGTGATGCCTCGCGCATGGCCGTCGACGTTGATCGGACGCTGCAAGAGATCGTGGCTAAGTTTGGCCATCGATCTGCTGCGGATGCCAAGGCTTATGTCGCGGAACTTACCAAGAGTAAGCGATATGTCCGGGATGTTTATTGATGAGAAAACCTAGCACACCAATCCCATGGCAAAGACTGGGCAGGAGAATGGGGGCAGGAGAATGATCAAGGAATCTATTCTACTGCCCTGATTCTCCTGCCATAAGAAATCCGGTCGCCCTTAGCGCACCAATCTCATGGCGAAGACTGAGCGCATCGCCCCGCTTCGCGTCGATGCATGCACCGCAGCGCGATCCAAATCCCACTGGCTTGTCCAGTGGATTTTTGGGTTTCTCGCTACAGCAAAGAGCCCGCCAAAACGGGAATCCCACCGGCTCGTCCAGTGGATCGTTCGGCTTCTTGCTTTGCAGTAACGACTTTAGCAAGAAACGGAACGATCTCCTGAGCAAGCCAGGAGCATTAGTGGTAGAGGGGTCGTTTGTTCGTAGGCATGTAGCGAGAAACGGAACCTCTCCCGGACAAGCCGGGAGCATTAGAAAGACAGAAGACCAAGGCACATCGTTCTGAGATCGCGAGCTCTGAGCGACCGTTGGGCTTGCCCCAACGCGTCGCAACAGGATTGGTGTGCTAAGCCTCGTGCCAACCCCCACCCCTTTTCCGGTTGGCCGCTCAGCGGCCAACCAAAAATGATCGGTAAGTGGGAGGCGTTTGCAGTTAGCGCACCAATCCTATTGCGAAGACTGGGCACAAGGCCCAGCTTCGCTTTCCCAATGCCGCTGCTTCGCAGCTCTGACGGGTGCCTAATGCATTTGCATTCGCCCTCCGCCGAATAGCTCAGTCAGTTCGTGTGGCGCAGTGAAGACGATGTGATAATACTTGGTATCCAGCTCCCAGGACTGGATCGTATCGAGCCATTTCTTACGCTTGAGCCAACCGCAGTTGGGGCAATGACGATTGGAGCATGGCGAATACAGAATGCGTATGTCTTTGCCAGCAGTGGTTGGCGGTGCGAAAAAAGTCGAATGAACGGGAACTCAGATGCTAGGAATACACCGCAAGAGTTGGGAGTTTCGCCAGAGTTGCTTTCAAAATAGTTGTTCATTCATCCTCTCGCGGTTCTCTTTTCTCTCGCGGTGTAAAAAAGGCGAATGATCTGGCAGTACTTGAAGGATATCTTGCATCGCGTACTAGCAGGCGAGACTCAATACGAGAAACTTTTGCCGGACGTATGGAAGCAGGAGCATCCCGAAGCGATTCGCGAGTACCGGGCAGAGGAAAGCCGCTATAAATCAGACCGCAAGCAGATAACACGAGCCCGCAGAATCATCTCCGCCAAACTCAAACGCCAGCAAACCCAGGGCCAATCCAACTAACCCCAACAACTGGTTGTGGTGGACGCTTGCCATTCAATCCAGCGGTAAGCTTGGAGCTTCCCAAAGCGGAAGTTCGCTTGCCCATGAATTACTTAACAGAGCCTGAGGTAGAGCTGTTGATCAATCAGCCCGATGTGAAAGACGAGCTTGGCATCCGTGACCGAGCATTACTAGAGATCTTTTACTCTAGTGCGATTCGTCGCCAGGAGCTACTGTCGCTTGGGGTTTATGACATTGATCGCAGTCGTCGGTTGTTGATGATCAGCTTGGGCAAGGGGCGTAAGGATCGCGTGGTACCGATTGGTGTGCGAGCCTTGCAGTGGCTTGAAAAGTATTTGGCCGATGTGCGTCCTTGGTTGCTGGCCGGTCATGGTCGCAAGCGATTGGGGCCAGCGGCGTTGCCAACAGATCGAATCTTCTTGAGCAACACGGGCAAGCCGCTGCTGCCCGGTCAAGCTTCGAAGATGGTGCGAGACTATTTGGATCAGGCGGGGATTCACAAGAGCGGCGCGTGTCATGTGATTCGTCACACGACGGCAACGTTGATGCTTGAGAACGGCGCTGACTTGCGGAGTCTGCAAACGTTGCTGGGCCATGCGAATTTGAATACGACTCAGATCTACACGCACGTGACCATCGATCGCTTGCGTAAAGTGCACGACGCCACGCATCCGGCCAAACCAGATGTCGAAGGCACCTCAGCAACTCCGCCCGCTGAGTAGCTCAGCGACTCCGTTCGCTGAGTAACCCGTAGCCCAGCGACTCCGTTCGCTGAGTAATATGTAGCTCAGCGACTCCGCCTTCTTCGTTTAACCGTCAGCCGCCAGGCGTACGCGTTCTTCTTCACCTGCCTCATCAAGCCGAAGGCTTGTCACAATTGCTGCCGTGGCCGATTCGGCCACGGTTTGAATCTGCAGTTGTCCCCTCAGGCCCGGAGGGCCGAGATAATTGATTTGTGCCAGCCCTTCGGGCTAATCGGTCTCAAGGAATCCCAAGGTCCGGTGGCCTGCGGCACACCGGCAATAATTGCTACGGCCCTTCAGGCCGCCACCTCAAACTTCCGCCAAATATCCCGCCCATCTCGCACCACCGCTCAACTGTCACTCTCTATAATGGAAAGCATGCAGTCTCAAGCCTCATCACTTCCGGTTAATCCCACATCGCATCGAGCAACCTCGATTAGCGACTGGGCTACGTTGTGTGCTCAAGATGCAAACTATTTGAACGCCACTGTTTCATTCAATGGTTCTTTTTCTTTCCAGGCAAAGTCATCTGACGCGTCAGTCTCAAATAGCAAGTCATCACATCACGAGTCCGCAGCAGCCTGCATCACTTGCACATCCTCATCGCTCATCGGCAACAGTGATTGGCCTTCAGAAGTTGCACTAGCGCAGCATCGCAACCAACAGTACTCGATCTACGCTATGATCAATTCCAGCGGCAGCGTTGTAGAGCGCTACGCTTACACCGCTTACGGTCAACCAACGGTGCTGAATGCATCCGCCTCAGTCATAGCGACAAGCGCTCATGACAACCGCTACACCTACACCGCCCGCGAGTGGGATCATACCGTCGGCTTGCATTACTTCCGAGCAAGGTGGGTTAGTGGGAATAGTGGAAGGTTTACGGGGAGAGATCCGATTGGATACCAGGATGGATCTTTGCTTTACGCCAACCATATGGAAATCAACAAAGTTGATCCCCTAGGATTGAGTTTTATATTCCCTTCCAAGGTCTCCTGTGAATCATTCTTGGTTGATATTCAAGAAGGGATTCTCGGGGAAACGTCTGGTATTCCACGTGAGGTTCGACGCAGAATAACTGCAGGTGGTGACTACCTTTTCTGCAGTGACTGCAGCGGCGTTCAGAACCGATCTTGGCGTGAGCAGAGTGGACGATGCAATATCTGCCTTTCGGATACAGCATCAGCCTATCTCGATGAATGGATCGCAATCCTAATGCACGAACTAACCCACTGTAAGCAATATAATTGTCCTTTGCGGGGGCGGCCTATCATACCTGGGCAACCTATTCCACTACCACGTGGTACGGTCGGGGGACCGAGCTGTGGAGCATGTCAGACAGCAGAGCGCGAAGCTTACAAAAATCAATGCAACTTCTTGTATCCTACACGACCTGTCACTGCCCAGCGCTGTATTCAAGCCGGTATCTGCTATAGCTGTCAGGGGGTTTGTCGTGAAAACAGGACGTTTCTCAGAAATTGTAGGGAAAAAGAATTTCCGACTTATTTTCCTGAGCCACTTCCATACCCGATGGGACCTATTGCTGTCAGTGTGAAAGCAGTGAACTGATGAATGGTCGGATTTCTCGGCTCAATTTTACTACCCGTACCATATTGATCGTAGCCACGGTAATCGGTCTCTTCCTGTATTTATGGGTTATTCCAAGAAGAGGTAGACAATTAGCGATTTATAGACTTGAAGCCATGGAGACGTCTGACATGTCGATATGGATAGTAACTCGAGATGCCAGCTGGCTTGAAGGGCGTCTGGGGTTTGAGGGGTCCGTATCGGATTTAATCGTTACAGGAACCTCAATTGACCATCCTAGTTTTGATTTGTCCTGTTTAACGGAGTTTCCGGAATTGGAAGTATTGGAGTTGAGTGGACTGCAACTAGAACACTCACAAGGGGCAGGATTGTTTCCAAGCTACATCCACAGTCTTGCATTAACTAATTGCACACTTCAATCTACTGCGCCTGGCAGCTTCTTTCGTAATGGTCTCAACAACCTCAAAGAGTTAGCAATCGATGATTGCCACTGGTTCGACGACCGTTTGTTGTCGTCAATACTGACTCCGAAAAATCGTGTTGAGTGCCTCAGTTTAACTGACTGCCAAGTCGAGCTTTCATCAAACTACAATTTTTCAAACAGAAACCTTTTTACATTGGAGCTTGTTCGTGTTCCTGCAACGTGCGATCATCTCGTACATTTTTTAAGGGAAGTACGAAGTTTAGAACTGCTTGGTGTAGAGCAAGGAAATTGGAATGACACCTGCTCAGGCGTGCTATTGGATCGTGGTGTGAAGACGTTTCACCTAGCACTTACTTCTGACAGATTGTCTCACTCGCGGAAAGAAGAAATCAGAAATTCGGTACGCGTATTTATATACGAAGAAGTTCCAAAGAGCATGAAGGAATCACCACAGTAAAGAGCAAATAAGAATTGCCCCACCAGGCTGGGACTAGAAAGGGAATCAACGCTAGCTGAGGTGGCCCAGGGTTCACCAAGTAAGAGATAGTAACGAGTGATTAAAACGGCTGCAAGCTGTGGACGGTCCTTCTCCCCAGCTTTGCAGTTATTCAATGTTTTCTCTACAGAATTACCAGGTACTAATCTAATTCGCAGTCGCGGTTTGCAGGGCTCAAGAGCGAGCTAGAACGCAGCTCAATGGCCACAATCCGTGTTGATAGTTGTTCATTAAATGCGGATTTCACTGGCTGATGCCAACGAACTCTAACCAGCGCATCACGAATTCGTCGGCTTTTGATAAGAACTCAATTTGAGAAGAGTAAATCTCTGTACCATCTCCCAACGGTTCGTCGATATCGAATACTTCGATGAAGTCGAGCATTCGATGGCCAAAGTCGGCTTCATACTTGTGGAAAAAAACTCGGCCTTTTCCAAAGCGTGCTCAAAGCTGCGTGCATTGACTATTATAACACGTTCTTCAATCCGACCTCTTGCATTTCCATTAATTCGAAATTCAAAAAAGCACTTAGCTCCGAACCAAGTTCCATCCATAATGATCTCAGTTGCGATGTGGGATTAACCGGAAGTAGCGTGGCTTGAGACTGCATGCTGGCCATTATAGAGCTGGCCGTTGAGCGGTGGTGCGAGAGGGGCGGGATAATTGGCGGATATTTGTGCAACGGCCTGAGGGGCCGTAGCAATTTTGGCCGGTGTGCCGCAGGCCCCCGGACTTTGGGGTTCCTTGAGACCGATAAGCCCGAAGGGCTGGCACAAATCATTTATCGCGGCCCCCCGGGCCTGTGGGAACAACTGCAGATGCAAACCCTGGCCGAGCCGGCCACGGCAGCAATTGTGACAAGCCTTCGGCTTGAAGAGGCAGATGCGGCGAGGTCAATTGGCAAGTGGACGCGTAGGCGGCTCGCCCTCCCCGGTCGCTCGTGGAACTCGCGGCCGACCCTCCCGCAAGCGAGAGGGTGAAGAAGAACGCGTACGCCTGGCGGCTGACGGTTAAACGAAGAAGACGGAGTCGCTGAGCTACGTATTACTCAGCGAACGGAGTCGCTGAGCCACGTATTACTCAGCGAACGGAGTCGCTGAGCCACCCTCCTTCCTGGGCGAGCAATGTTGGAGAATTCTTGCGAAGTAACCACTCTGAAGGTAGGAATTTTCAGGGTAGAAGCTAGAATCCGAAATTGTTGGCAGGAGCTTTTCAACAACGAAGGAAAGCTCCGATGGCAGTATCAGACTTGGCAGGTAAGGCAGCGCGGCACTTACTTGCGTTTGCTCATTGTTAAAGGATAAAATGACTTCCGTACCCGCGCGCCTGCTCTTAATTGACGACGATCGTGGCATGTTTGCTTTGGTTCAAGGCTTAGTTGATCCAGACAAAGTGTCCGTTCACTGGGAGAAAACTCTTGCCGCTGGCGTTCAAGCCGCCGAGAAACTGCGAGCCGACTTGGTGATCCTCGATCACTTGCTACCCGATGGAGATGGCATCGATCGCATCGATGAACTGATTCAGCAAGATCGATTGCGTCCCATTCTGTATGTTACCGCACTGGCTGGCTCGAACACGGCGATTGAAGCGATCAAACGCGGCGCGTTCGACTATCTTTCCAAACCGATCGATTTCGGACTTTTGCGCGATCGAATTGCCGAAGCGATTGAGTACCGTCAATTGACTCGACTGCCCGTAGTGGTTGGGGTGGGCGCGGACCAGGCGACTCAAAGCGATGTCTTGGTGGGTCGCTGCCGCGCTATGCAAGAAGTTTACAAAGGCATTGGACGGCTGGCTTCGTTGACTTCCCCAGTTCTGATTGAAGGGGAGGTTGGCACAGGCAAAGAGATGATTGCACGAGCCATCCACCAACATGGCCGCAGCAAAGAAAAGCTGTTCTATACGTTAAGCGCGGAAGATTTCGAAGATGAACAATTCGCTAGTCAGCTTTTCGGAAAACCGTCCCACGGGGATCAAGCCCGAATTGGAAAGCTACAAGCTTGTGAGGGCGGTACCCTGTTGATTGAAGAGATCGGTTCAGTTTCATTGGCCACGCAATCCAAACTGTTGCGGTTCCTGCAAGAGCCGCTATTGGATAGCAAGCCTGTCGATGTACGTGTGGTAATGACCACGTCTATTGGCAGCAAGCAATTGGTGGAAAGGGGTAAGCTGCGCAGCGACCTTTATTATTTCTTAAGTCCGTATGTCATTCGCGTTCCGCCGTTGCGCGATCGGCAAGAAGACTTTGAAATGTTGGTAGCTCACTTTATGCAAGAGCTCGCAAAGGTCTCTGCTCCGCATCACAGTCAATCGCCTCCGCGTGTCAGCCCCACGGCGCTCAGTATGCTCAAGACCCACGACTGGCCGGGGAATGTCGCTCAGCTCAAGAGCGTCTTGCAAAGCGTGCTGATGGAATCGCGGGGTGCCGTACTGGCAACGGATGCATTGAATCGGGCTTTGGACACTCGGAAGATTGCCTTGGCCACTAGCAGTTCCAATGATAGCTTCGCAATGACCGCTGAATCTTGGAATTTAAGCAAGTTTGTCCAAGAACAGGTCGAGGAAAAGACGGATCGATTGTATGAAGAGGCCATCCACCGGCTTGATCAACAGTTGTTGACTTTGGTTTTGCAGCACACCAAAGGCAACCAAGCTGCGGCGGCTCGCATCCTTGGTATCACCCGCACCAGTTTGCGAAGAAAGATAATGAGTTCAAAAATACAACTTTCCATCTTTGGCAGCGAAGGCAATCGCGATCCGGCATTGATGGATCACGATTCCGAAATGGACATTGAGTAGCTCACATGACGGCCCGTCCTATCCCCACCATCAATACCAGACGCTTAACAGCTTGGTACATTGTTGCGCTGGGCATGGTAGGTTTACTGACTTTCGCGGGTCAGTTAGCCGTCCAATACTTCTTGCAGCGACTGCAAAGTGACGCCAGAATTGTTAATATTGCGGGCCGTCAACGAATGCTCAGCCAGCGACTGCCGCTGCTGGTCCAAGTAGCCCAGAACGCTGATCGCGAGGCGATCGATGCGATGCGTTTTGGTGAACAGCTCAGCGAATTGCAGTCGCAACTGAGCTTATGGAAAGAGAGCCATCAAGGTTTGCAGAACGGTTCCCAGCAACTTGGCCTGCCCGGCAACAACAGCGTCACGGTGATGCAACTTTTTCGGGATGTAGATCCGCATTTCGTGAGGTTAGAGGAACTGATTTCGCGTTTTGTCGCTGATTCCATCGCGATGGATACCCCTTATCGATTCACGGACGACGAGAGCCGCGATTTGCTGCGACACTGCCGTGGTTTTCTGCTGGGAATGGACCGCATCGTTTCGCAATACGAAACCGAAGCCAACAGCCGAGTCAATCGGTTGCGCGTTTTTGAAAGGGGGCTTTTGGTTGCAACCATTTGCATACTTTTGACCGAAGGCGTGCTTATCTTTTCGCCAGCAGTCTCATCATTGCGTCGCACCTTCGAGGCGCTGCAGGCGACAACGGATCAAGTACGTTTAGCTCAGCAACAGGCCGAGCAAGCGAATGCGGCCAAGACCGATTTTCTCGCCAAGGTGAGCCACGAGCTCCGAACGCCGCTGCATGGTTTGCTGGGAATGCTGGAGTTGGTCCAACGAGGCCGACTGACACGAGGCCAGCGAGCGAAGATCAGCTTAGCTCAAGAAGCGTCTCAAACACTGCGACGTTTGGTCGATGACTTGTTAGATGTCGCATCGATGGAATCTCGCAAGGATGTGCGGTTGCAATCGAAAGCCATCGATCTTCGCGTTTTGGTGCGATCGGTTGTGAATCTGATGGACAATCTGGCACAGCAAAAGGGACTGCGCGTGCGTTGCGAGCTGGATGACCAACTACCTAGCAGAGTGCTGATCGATGGGGATCGCCTGAAGCAGGTGCTTGCGAACTTAATGCAAAATGCGATTCGTTATACCGACCGAGGACATGTCGAATGCAGAGTCTATCTTGTGTCATCAACTCTTGCAGCCCTTGGCGATAAAGCAATCGACGCGTCGACACCTTCCAACACGAGCGACGATTCTTTGCGTCCATCCAACCAGGCAGACCAGCCAGCGCAGGCAGTGGATGTGACCTTTGAAGTGAGCGACACCGGCAGAGGGATCGCTGCAGAAGACCAAGCACAGATTTTCGAAAGCTTTGTACGAATCGATGCTTCGCACCAAGATCAAATGTTTGGCAAAGGCTTGGGGCTTGGCCTGCCCATCAGTGCATCGCTGGTAAGGCTTATGGGCGGCAAACTTGAACTAAACAGCCAGCTTGGTGTCGGCACGGTTTTTCGATTTACCATTCGTTGCCCTCTTACCACAGAAGAGCTGTCGGTCGCGGCACCGGATTCGCGGGCGCTCAAGCGACCGCAGAGCCCGCTTGTGACGAGGGGCGTGTTGGTGGTAGATGATTCGCAAACCAATCGATTGTTGATGCGCGCGTTCCTTAAGCAGTTGGGCTTTTCCGTACGTTGCGTGAGCACATTGAAAGCGGCCAAGAAAGCGATTCGGTTGCTGAACCCTGGCATCTTGTTGCTAGACCGACAGTTGGCTGATGGCGACGGGATCGATTTTGTGCGGCAGTTGAACATGGAGTCGATTCGATTGCCGATCACTTATATCGTGACAGCGGACATCAGTACCCAACCAGACACGCTTCCAAGCGATTTGCCGATACAAGGCATTCTGCATAAGCCTATCAGCATTGATGAATTGTCCGATGCCTTTCGGCTCCATGAGCAATCGAGGGGCTTACTCACGGCAGCCGAAATCGAGCCGTCTTCAACGCCACGCCACGAGTTCGCAAAGCTGGAAGAGCAATTGCAAACCATCCTCATGGAACAACTGCCAGAAGAATTGGAAATGATTGACGCAGCTTATCGTACTCAGGATTACGATACGATTCGCGTGGTGTCACATCGCGTACGTGGAAACGCCGCCAATGCTCGAATGGATTCGATTGCGAGTGTTGCTTTGCAACTTGAATCTGCGGCGACGGAAGGCCAGTCGGCGGCAGTAGGGCGCGTGATCCATTCGCTTCACGATCAATACGCTCAACTACGATCCGGTCGGGAATAGATCAGTGGGTCGTGCCGGCGAATCGTCGTTCGTAGTAGATGCGTAAGCCCTTGAGTCCATGATATAGCCCGCCGCATTCGAGCGGTTGGTCTTTGGTTGCTTCCAGCATTTCACACAACCGAACAACGGCACGCTCTAGCCACGCTGCGTCGATCTCATCATCCCCAAGCGCATAGGCCGCGACTTCGATCTGATGTCCGGTTGCAGATATCATCAACGATAGATCGGCGGAGGTACCTGGTCGTTGAAAGTAATTTGCCGACAAGCTGCCATCGCTGTTTTGAAATCGCTTCATCGTCGAAAGCGCGTTTTGAAGTGCTTTCTCGGCTGCTTGGAATGCAGGCCGATCGGCGTAGTTGTATTGCCTGGCGCTTTTAACAGCACGAGCCAAGCCCATCAATCGATGCGAACCGCCGCAAGCACTTTCGTTGATGTCCTGTTCCGCTTCAAATTCGACCAGCGTATCGATGTCTACGGTTGTGTTGTCGATAGCAACCCAAGTTTGCTTCTCGGGACGATACATTGCCGCAGCAGCCAACGTCCATGAGTATTCGTCCATGGGATTATTGGTGACATCCAACAGCGTTTGATCAATCCAGTCTGCAAACGTATGCTCGCGGCCGGCAACCATAATCTTTCGATCCAGCGGAACATCGACCTGAGCCAAATACCCTATCCACTGATCGACATGGCCTTGGCTGCGATACCCTCCGGCTTCCAAACGCGCTCGCACACCAACACGACCATCGCCCAGCGGAGTTCCTGGATAGAGTTCCCAGCCCGCTAGTTCGCCGCCGTCTAACAGATAGTCGAGCGCTGAAACGCGTTGATCGCCCACTTGCAGCGGCAAATCGGCCCCGTAGGCGACCAAACCATGCAGGACTTGCCAAGCGGCATTCCGATCGACCGACAACAAGCGGTGATTCAAGTTGTACTGCAGCGTAGCGGCGACTAGATCTCGCACGTTGGCCTCTGGCGAGGTCGACCGCGTGGCCGCAGCAACCGGTCGCTCTGACTGCGTTTGCGTTTGCGACGACGAATCTGGACTGCGCGAGCAACCAAAGCTGCAAAGCGCTAACAACGTCAATAGACTGCCCGTGCAAGCGACACGGGACTGAGCAAGTCGGCCGCTAAAAACGCGGCGGTTATGACGCTTCCGAACATTTCGACTCGTGAACATTTGGCAAACTGGACGGGTGAAAGTTAGTCGGATGAAAGGCAGGTGTGGTCGCTTCCTGGACATCGGCATGAAACGCTCGTACGAACCGCCAAGACCCAACGATAAGCCAGTCACTGAATTTCGCAAGCGTGCAAAATGGCAATTCGAAAGATTCGCGTCCTGTCGGCTAAACTCGATGGAAAAACGCAGGCGATGCCTGCCAAAATTGCGGCATGCCGATTGCTATTTAAGGTTCGCTGGTATCCGTCGCAGTTAGACTGCGTTGCGTAGCACCATTTGTTTTTGAAGTAGTGGACAAACCGCTATGATGCAGTGCACGTAACATTAGCAAAATCCTCCGTGGCAAAGTTGTCTTCAGAGAAAATTTAGAAAGTTTGGTAGTCGAATGATTTTTGATCCGCTATTGATGATCATGTTGGCGCCGGTTCTATTGCTGGCGTTTGCCGCTCAGGCGTTGGTGAAGAGTCGATTTGCGTGGGCGTCGCAGATTGCGGCTAGGATGACGGGAGCTCAGGCGGCGCGGCGAATTCTGGACGCTCATGGGCTGCATGATGTTCAGATTGAAGCAGTCGCTGGTGAGTTGTCGGACCACTATGATCCACGCACGAAGGTGGTTCGGCTGAGCTCTGGCGTGTATGGCACCAACTCGATGGCAGCGGTTGGAATTGCCGCGCATGAAGTTGGACATGCTTTGCAAGACGCTAGAAATTATGCCCCCCTGGTGATCCGAAACTTGGCTGTCCCGGCTGCTAATTTTGGCGGCAACCTAGGCTCGATTTTCCTGATGATCGGGATGACCATGTTGATCAGTGGTATGCCGCTGGGTCGATACGCAATGTTGTTGGGCATTGTCATGTTTGGCGCGACCGTCGCGTTTCAACTGATCAACTTGCCAGTGGAATTCAATGCCAGTTCACGAGCCAAGACGGAGCTTGTTTCGCTGGGTATCGTATCAGGACCTGAACTCGGAGCGGTGAGCAAAGTGCTTAATGCCGCTGCTTTGACTTATGTTGCCGCCACCTTGCAAGCAGTCATCACGCTGCTCTACTACATCATTCGTTTTTCGCAGTACTCCGATCGGCGTTAGGCCGATTGAGGTCGGCTATTTATGCCAAGCGTTCCATTGTTCATCCAGCCAAGCTCGATCAATCGGCTTGGCCGTGGTGAGGTAACGATATTTGGCCTTATAGGGCCGCTCCTTGGTTAATTCAAAGGGGGCTTCTACGCAGGGCGAGAAACAGAAATATGGTTTGGTAGGGTGCAGTCGGACCGCTTGTGGTGCGCGAAAGTTGCCGATGTGAGAGAGGACTGCAATCGTGGCGACCTGGTCGTCTGACGCGGTCGGCTTGCCGTCGGTATCGAGCGATACTCCTTGGATAGCCACCCATTTGGTATGCGTATGGTTACCCTCAATACGATCCTGCATAGCATCGTTCACCATGTTTGCGCCGTAATAGGAAAAGCTTGGATTTGATTTCGCAAAGCCATCTTCGGGTTGCAGCCAAGCGACTGGTCCTCGATACGCTTGCCCTCCGTAGATGTACTGCTCAATTTCCAGCGGCAAGGGCGTGAGTGCCGTTTGAGTAGACTCGATATCGAAGTAAAAATAGTCCGCGTGACTTGCGTAGGCCGTGATGATCCAGTGTTCTCGCAAAACGTCGACCATCGGTTCACCCATTTTCTGGTGCAGCAGATCGACTTCGATTCGTACCTGAGTTGGCGTTTGGTCGATACCGGTCACTTTTTCGTGAGAGACCCGGCCGGTACGTTTGGCCAAATTCCAGAAATCGACCTCTTGGCCATCGTAGCGCGTTTTGGTCCAAGCGGAAAAGATGCCCTGTTGGTGTTCGTGATCGGCAGGAAAGCTGGCCGTGACACAGGCCCCGTCGGGCGTGAGGACGGGGTGCAGAAAGCCGCTGCGTTCAAAGATCGGATCGACGCTTGGCGGAGCTGCGGGGGAGGCGATGTTGTAGGTAAATACCTGCTGGTCGTCGGCGTAAACTGTAATCGAACGATCATCTTGCTTTACACGTAATGATTCAGCGGTCGCAATTTGCGGGAGGATGGCGGCCAATAGCAGGCTAAAGACGCCCGTGATTGGAGCCATGAGGAAGTTGGATTGCAAGGTTTCCATTGGGAACTCCAGGTTGGTAGAGAACGGGCGTTTCTACACTGATTTCAACGATTCGAGCGATTCTTGGAGCGCGACGGCACGTCACGCGAAACTATTAAAGCCGCCACGTGTTGTGAAGCCCATTGTACACGGGGAGCGGACAGTTGTTTCACGAATGACAAACTTCCGATGTAGCAATGGGTTCCCGGTGAGTTATACTTTTAGTGTGAAGTTTCCAGGTCGCTGGCAATCGTTGGTCCTGCGACTTCCGCCCGCCTAAACGCAAAACTGGTCGCTGCCAGCAAACGAGCTTGCCGCCTGTAGACAGCATTGCTCCCGATGTTGCCCCCCGAAAGCGGCGGACGAATGAAGATTTCCCCCACCTTATAAAATCAGTCTTAGAATGATTCACATGTTATACACAGACAATCGTAACCGAAACGGTGGCACACTTTTAGTCGTCCTTGCTTTTGTCGTGGTCTCGGCGATTGGCATAGGTGGCTGGATTTACTACCGCCAGATGGACGGTTACACCGCGATGGAAAACGTTCCCATCACAGAACGCGCCATCATCGGCCCGTTCGACCATATTGTCTTGGAGCAGGGCGAAGTCGAAAGCAGCAGCAACAACGAAGTCAAGTGCTTGGTGAAAGCACGCGGCAGCACGGGCACGCCCATCCTCTGGGTCATCGACGAAGGGTCCTATGTGAAGAAGGGTGACAAGCTGTGCGAACTAGATTCCTCGGCCCTCGAAAACGAAATGAAGGGGCAGCGTATCGTGGTAGGCGCTTCGGAAGCTTTAGTAATCAGCAGCAATGCTGCGCTGCAGCAAGCAGAGATCTCCAAACAAGAATATTTGGAAGGTACCTATGAAACGGAACGTCGTCTCATTGTTAGCGAGATTGCAGTAGCTGAACAAGAGATGCGCAAGATGGAATTGTCGCTCGCCAGCGCGGAACGACTGGCCGCAAAGGGCACCTTGCGACCGCTGCAAATCCAAGCGGAACAATTTGCGGTCCAGAATGCGAAGAACGTGCTTGAGTCTGCTAAGGCTCGCCTGGATGTTTTGGAAAATCTGACCAAGAAGAAAATGTTGGTGCAACTGGAAAGCACCATTGAAACCGCTCGTGCCAAGCTTGAATCCGACCGCAGCACGTTGCTGGAAGAGCAGCAGAAACTGGACGAACTGAAACAGCAAATCGCCAACTGCACCATTTACGCTCCTGCCGAAGGCCAAGTTGTTCATGCGAACCAACGTGACCGCCGCGGTGGTTCGGAATTTGTTGTCGATGCCGGCGCAATGGTACGCGAGCTACAAACGATCTTCCTACTGCCAGATCCATCTCGCATGCAGATACGTGCCAAGGTCAACGAGTCGCGAATCACGTTGATTCGCGAAGGCATGCCTGTAAAGATTGCGGTTGGTCAGCAGCAATTGGTCGGCCGCGTCAGCAAGGTCAACAAGTACGCTGAAGCAGGCGGCTGGATGACCACTTCTGTGAAAGAGTATGCAACATTGATCGAGATTATGGATCCGCCTCCCACGATTCGCACCGGCATGACCGCCGAAGTACGCATTTTCGTCGAACAGATCGAAAACGCCCTGCAAATTCCTGTGCATGCGATCTATGAAACCAAAGGCCATTATGTTGTCATCAAGCAGTTGTCAAAAGACAAGTACGAAGCTGTCGAAGTGGAAATCGGAGCCACCAATGATCGTTTTGTGACCATCAAGTCGGGACTCCAAGAGAACGACCAAGTTGTCTTGAACCCGCGCAAGCACCTGAACTTGGTGGTGATCCCTCAGTTTGAAGAAGTTTCCGACCGTGAGCAACTGCTGAAGATCGGCCAGTCGGCTCCTCCACCATCGGCGACTGATGGCGAACCCGTTGTCGGCGGACCTGGCGCTCGTGGCCCTGGTGCTGGTGCGGGTGGAGCAGGCGGACCTGGCGCCGGTGGAGCAGGCGGACGTCGCGACCCTGCCCAGATCGTCGAGATGATTATGCAACGCGTCGATGTGGATGGCGATGGCAAGATTTCCCGAGACGAAGCAGCCGCTGATGATCGCATGTCGGCCCGCTTTGATGAACAAGACTTGAACAAGGACGGATTTTTGGACAAGGCGGAACTGACTTCCAGCATGCGATCCTTTGGTGGTGGACCGCCACGGCAATAGGCCATCGTTCCTTCATTCCCCGACGTCCCACTTCCTTTAGTGCCACCCATGCCAACCACTACGACAGCCGCCGCCAAATCCACCGCTCAGGCGACAACTCCTGCCGCGCAGGATTCTGTGACGAAGTACGCATGTCGCGTTCGTGACTTGCAGAAAACTTATGTGCTAAAGAGCGAGACCGTTCGCGCGTTGCGGACGGTGACGTTCGATGTGCCTGAAGGCGACTATGTGGCCATCATGGGCCCTTCTGGATCTGGGAAAAGTACCCTTTTGAATTTACTTGGTTGCCTCGATACTCCCTCGGCAGGCTCGTTGCTTCTCGGCGACGACGACGTGGCGAAAATGAGCGATGACCAGTTGGCCGAGATTCGTTCACGCCGAATCGGCTTTGTCTTCCAAGCTTATAATTTGATTCAGCAATTGACCGTGGTTGAGAACATCCAAGTGCCGTTGTTCTACCAAGGCAAACTTGGACCAGCCGAAATGAAACGCTGTACGGAACTCGCTCGCATGGTGGGTTTGGAAGGTCGCTTAGGCCACCGTCCAGCACAGTTGAGCGGGGGGCAACAGCAGCGTGTCGCGATTGCTCGATCGCTGATCAATAACCCTTACTTCATTCTGGCGGACGAACCAACAGGAAACTTGGATTCCCGTACGACCGAAGAGATCTTGCAGTTGTTTAAGCGATTGAACGATGAAGGACGTACGATCATTTTGGTCACTCACGAAGATGAAGTGAGCCGCCGAGCCAAGCGGGTGATTCGACTCAAGGACGGGTTGCTGCAATCGGATATACAGAACTCGGAAGAATCGCGAATTGCAGCAGCCGAACACGCCTTTGCGAACTTGCCGCCGGAAATCTAGCTCAACTTGGTTAGAGCTTGAACCAACGAGTCGAGCTCGCATTCATCCCCCCACCCCCATTCGACGTACCAATTAAACCCAAGCCTGCGACAATACTATGATTTGGCTTCGAACATTAAGCTTAGGTATCAAGAGTTTGTGGCTGCATCCTATGCGTTCGCTGCTGACGGTACTTGGTATCTTCATTGGCGTGGCGAGCGTGATTTGGCTGTTGGCCATCAGCAAAGGCATTGGCGATGAAGCGCGTCGCCAGATTGAAGCTTTGGGTGCTGACACCATCATGGTGCGCTCGGTGAAACCGCCTTCTGAAAAGATGGCCACGGAAGGAATTACTCCTTACGGTTTGACGCGCGACGAATTCGACATGCTGGTTACGACGATTCCAACGATCCAATCAGCGATCCCCATTCGCGAGATGCGTCGACAGTTCCAGTACGGCAACAAGATCATGGACGGCAGGCTGGTCGGTTGCACGCCAGAGTATGCTGAAGCGAGCAAGCTGAAGATAAGCCGCGGGCACTTTATCACCGACGCAGAAAACTTTCAGATGGCGACGGTGTGCGTATTGGCTGCGAAAGTTGCCGAACGACTGTTTCCGCTGGAAGATCCGATTGGCAAACGCGTCTACTTACCCGAAAGCACCGACTACTACCTTGTGGTAGGAATTCTAGAACCGAAGAATGCTTCCGCAGCGATCGGTGGTTCGATGTCCGCTCAGGATTTTTCGAACGACATCTACATCCCAATCCGGACGCTGCAGCAACGTATTGGCGACATGGTCGTAACGCGTCGGTCCGGTTCGATGGATGGCGAGATAGTCGAATTGAATCAGATCACGTTACGCGTGGGCGACGTCGGGGACGTCAAACGTACGGCAACGTTGGTCGAACAAGCCTTGTCGTTTCATGATCGAATGGAAGACATCGCGGTGGTGGTTCCCTTGGAGCTGCTGGAACAAGCTCGCACGACGCAAGCGATGTTCATGGTTTTCATGGGTATGATCGCAGCCATCTCCCTGTTGGTTGGCGGTATAGGCATTATGAATATTATGCTGGCCACCGTTACGGAACGGACTCGCGAGATTGGAATCCGGCGAGCGTTGGGAGCCAAACGCGCCGATATCGTGCGGCAGTTCTTGATCGAAACGAGTGTACTGAGTGTTGTGGGCGGGATCAGTGGCATCCTGTTCGGGTTACTGTGCGGGCCGGCGATCCGACTTGCGCGTTGGCTGGTTGGCGAGTTCGCTCCGAACACCCTTGCGGCCCTTCCTGATGTGGTCCGAACCGTGCAGCCAACTATTGTGCCGGAATCAATCCCTGTCGCTTTCTATATCTCGCTGGTGGTCGGGATTTTGTTTGGCATTTACCCAGCGATTCGCGCCGCACAAATGAATCCAATCGAAGCACTTCGCCACGAATAATCCGATCCGGCTTGCGCTGCTAGACAATCTTGCTATCCTGTAACGGTCACCGTGTTGCACCGGGAAGCCGCTGAAATGACCGCGAAGCTTTGCCCGTGCATTGTTACCGCCCATTTAGAAAACAGGATTCATGGCGAAGGTACTCGATTGGAAAAAATCCGATGACGTCCGCGACATTGTTCACTTGAGCGTACAGGCCTTGGCGGAAGGCCATGTGGTCATTTTACCTACATGCACTACGTACGTGGCTGCGGCCTTGGCCACCCATGGCCCTGCGATGGACGCTTTGGCGGCCATAGGTGCCTCTCAAGCGACTGGGGGTCGAGATGTGGTCAACAACCTCATGGTGCCTAAAGCGGCCTTGGTTGTCCGAAATTCACAGGAAATGTTGGACTTTAGCCCCAGTGCGTGCGCCACAGCCCAGCGGATCGCCAAACGAGTGTGGCCGGGCCCCACGCATATTCTAGCTCCGGGCACCCACGTCGATTCATTGCTCCGTCGACTTGCGGACCAGACCTTAGATTTGATTGCCAACCAGTCTGGCGAGGTTCGCTTGTGCCAACCGGCTCATCAAGCGATTCAAGAAGTAGCCAGGATGTCCGCTGGCCCTCTTGCTATTCTGCCGCTGACAAACCCTAAGGACGGAAGTCTGGCGGTAACTTCCGAATCGGTCGCGGGCAGTGCTGCAGCAATCCTGGTAGATAGTGGTCCGTCGAAATACCAAGGTCGCCCCACGGTAGTTCGTATTTCCGCAAATCAATGCCAGGTCATCCAAAGCGGCGTAACGTCTCAGGCCGAATTGCAAAGCGTAAGTCGTTTCTTTGTCATGCTGGTTTGCACGGGAAATACTTGCCGGTCTCCGATGGCCGAAAAGATGCTTGAAGCGAAGATTCGAGAGACTTTTGCCCGGTCAGAAAAACAAGCGGCAGAAAAACACGTGGCGACCAAGCCCAACACTAGCAAAGACGACCAGTTTTTGCCCGTTTACGTCATGTCAGCCGGCATTGCGGCTGGTGGCGGCCCGGCGTCTCCGCAAGCCATTGCCGCCATGCAGGAGCGAGGACTGGACCTTCTGGACCACCAGAGCTGCGCCGTGACGGAAAAAGAAATTGGGTCGGCAGACTTGATTTTGGCGATGACTCGCAGCCATTTGCAGACGATAATAGCTCGTTGGCCAACCGTAGCGGATAAAGCTTTTTTGCTTTGTACCGACGGTATCGATGTAACCGATCCGTTTGGCGGTCCGGTTTCCATCTACCGCGATTGCGCCGACAAAATTAGCGAGTATTTAGACAACTGGATAGAACGATTATCTTCTATGCCATTGCCCAAGTGGCGAGAAGCTTAACAGGGACATCATGCGAATTGCATTAGGTAGCGACCACCGCGGTTACCAAGTCAAAAACAAACTGATCAGCTTGTTGCAAGGCGATGGCCATGAGGCAGTCGACTTTGGCACGCAGAACGACCAGTCTGTGGATTACCCCGATTACGCATGCGAAGTTGCGAAAGAAGTCGCTTCTGGCCGCGCCGAACGAGGCGTGCTGATCTGCGGCAACGGCATTGGCATGGCGATTGTCGCTAATAAATTCGTAGGTGTCCGCGCCGCAGCTTGCTGCGACGAAGTCATGGCGGAAATGAGCCGTCGGCACAACGATGTCAACATTCTTTGTTTGCCAGGTGACTTGATTGGCGACCGCCCAATTGTCGACTTGGTACGTATTTGGCTAGCGACCGAGTTTGAAGGTGGACGGCACCAACGCCGCATTGAAAAGATTGTTCACCTAGAGAGCGAACTTTCCGATCGCAATCAAGAGACGACCCGCGTTCTGTAAACCTTGGCTGTGGTAACTAGCGACTGATGAAAAATCACGCCGTTATGGCCTAGTGAATCGCCCGAGCTGAGCGATTACAATTGCACGAACCCACGAAAGTGATTTTCGTTTGCAAAGGTTTAACGCCATGATCGCTACTCAATGTCCAGGTTGCTCCAAACAGTATCAGGTGAAACCGGAACTGGCGGGCAAAACCGCAAAATGCAAAAGCTGCGGCACTCGTATCAACATCCCAGCTTACACTGCGACTTCTGATGACGGAAATTTCGTGCCTGCAGGGGCTGATTTCATGGCCAACGCTCGCCCCACTGGAGAGGTAACACGAGCTACGTTTGCGCCTCCGGCAGAGACGGTTGCAACCGCTTGTCCCAATCCGTCAAAGGAACGATCGGTCGCCAAGCTATCAATCCCGTCAGTCCAACCTGTCAGCGATCCGCCATCGCTTGGCCAACAAGAATTGATTGCAGCGATCCAACAACCGATCGCAAAAGTCCGGGTCACGACACAGTATCGCGTTGGACTTTTTCTAGCAGCAATCCTAATGGTAATCTTACCACTAGTTTACCTAGGACTGGTTGTGGCAGTGAGCTATGGCGTTTATTGCCATGCTGTTTACAACACGGTGATCATGCAAGCCAACGTTCGCGGTAAAGGCTCGTTTATACTATTGCTACTTTACGCGGGCCCATTGGTCGCGGGCGTGCTTCTAGTGATCTTCATGATCAAGCCCTTGTTCGCTCGATCTGTCAATATTGAAAAACGCCGCTCGCTCACTCGGCAAGCTGAGCCGAAACTGTTTGCCTTTGTTGATCGCTTATGCGAATCAGTACATGCACCCAAACCAACGCGTATCGATGTCGATTGCAATGTGAATGCGTCCGCTTCGTTCCGTCGTGGCATGTTAAGCATGTTCGGGAATGATCTGGTATTGACCATTGGTATGCCATTGGTCGCTGGCTTAAACGCTCGAGAGTTCGCTGGTGTACTGGCGCATGAGTTTGGGCATTTCTCGCAAGGGTTCGGAATGCGTTTAAGCTACATCATCCGTTCGATCAATTTTTGGTTTGTAAGAGTCGTCTACCAGCGGGACTCATGGGACCAGCACTTGGATGACTGGGCACGTGGAACCGACATTCGGATTGGTATCATTTTTTACTTAACGCAAGCCATGGTTTGGGTCACGCGACGCATCCTGTGGTGCCTTATGATGCTAGGGCATATTGTTTGTTCCTTCTTGATGCGCCAGATGGAATACGATGCGGACTTGCATGAATGTCGCTTTGCCGGCTCCGATACATTTGAATCCACCGCGAAAAAACTGCGGTTGATTTCAGTAGCCTTTGAACAGTCGATGTCGGATCAGCGTGAGTTTTACTTGGATGGCAAACTGTGCGATGATATACCGGGTTTAACGAGGCTGAACTTCGACGGATTAGACCCTTCGCTGACAGCGAAACTGGAAACGCTTGTAGCGAACGAACGGACCGATTGGACGGCCACACATCCCAGCGACAAAGACCGAATCGCAGCCGCTAGAAGGGAAAATGCGCCAGGCATTTTTCGGTTAACTTCCGTCGCGAGCGACCTCTTCTCTCACTATACGGCCATCTGCAGAGGTGTAACTCAGGACTTCTTGTCGACGACCCTGGGGCGATCCTACAACCCAAAGATGATCGTCGAATTATCAAAATTGACCGGGCAAAAAGCTCAATCGCAGAATAGCTACCAGGCGCTCGGCGAAATGATTGGTCGAGGATTCCGCGTGTTACGGCCACTCGATTTCTCTGCTATTCAAAGCGAGCCCAAACCGTCTGCTCAAGAGTCCTTTGAACGCCTTAAATTGGCTCGCAAAACGATGTTAGAGCACCGCGATGATTACTTAGTCTTCTCCAAAAAACTAGATGAATTCGATGACCAATGGATCTCGGTCAATCAAGCGGTAACCTTTTTAGAACTGGATGCGACTCTAAACCAGAAGAACTATCCGTTTTCCGTCGCTTCTGCTGCTGCCGCTCGGGACAGCGAGAACACGATTCGAAATAAGCTCCGCGAGATCTCGACCCAAATGCGATCGTTCGAAGCGACACTGGTTGATCGCATTCTGTCTGCCGTTCGTTTGATGAAGGCTAAACAAGTGCAGGAGAGACTAACAGATGCGCACGCCATGTTCCAGTCCGCTCACAAGGCCATGGATGCTTTATCAGAATTGCAAAGCCAAATTGCCAACTTCTTTTTGGCACGCAATCAATTCTCATCCATGGCCCCAATCTTAAGTGCGGTGGCGGCCGAGGAAGTATCTGCGGAGGTGTCAAGCAAGTTGCTCAGCCAGAGCCGACTTCTTTGTGAAACAATGATGACGATGTCGCGATCCTTGCAGCAGTCGATGTTTCCATTTGAGCATGCCGACGGCGAAATCCCTTTAGCGACCTATCTTATTCCCAACGTGCCCAAAAGTGACGATCTCGAAAGTGTGGCCAACGATGTCCAAAAACTGCTGGAGCAATTCCAATTCTTGTATTTCCGATGTGTCGGAACATTGTGCTCCATTTGCTTAAATGTCGAAGATGCGCTGGGCCTGGAGCGTCATCCGCCGATTGCTGAGCCGGCCCCATAGGCGTTGGGCCCTGCTGACCTCAACAATCAAGTTCCGCAGAAATCACTCTAGTTCTCGGATGCTCAGATCGGTGAATGTCGCATGCGCATCGACAACTCGAAAACCTAACAGCCCTGAATCATAGGTTGAATCGCTGGCCAGCAAGACTTCGCGACCGTTGTGAGTCACCTTCACATTCGAACCCTTTAGGTCCACTTTCAACCGTTGTGGCTGAACAACGTCGATATCCGCCGATGCTCTCGCCAACTCAGTCCACGCCAGACCATTCGTCTTGCCAAAGATGACGAGCTTTGTTTTCGGTATCAATCCAACAAAGTAGCCACGCTGCGCATCGTACCCAATCGAGTTGCCCGTGGTGCGCAACAACACGCCTGCGTCACGTGCATCGACGACTCCACGAAAGTCAATGGTAACTTCCACGGCAAAATCCCTTGGTAACTTGCGATCAAGAATAACCTTCTCGCCACTACGAAAAGCATTGATGGGGTCTTTTGGCCTACGCCCCAAATGCAGACCATCGTCTCGCCAAGCAATCATCTGATGATGGCCATAGGGGGACCATTCGGAGTCCTCCGGATTGCTAGTCGTAAGCTTGCTTTGGTAGGGAAGTTTCGCTTCTTTCAGTTGCATCTCGCCGGAAGGTCGCTCCAGAGGCACTCCCGCTTCCACCGGGCTATTGAAATTTGGATAGCCATCGGAGTCTAGCTTCATCGGTTGCACGAAGATAGCGCGTGCCCAACCAGGTTGCCGATCTCGTTTCGCGTGAAAGACATGCCACCATTGCAATCGGTCCGGTGATTGGACAAAGCACGAATGGCCAACGCCGTACGTTGCTTCGGTCGATTCAAAGACGGGCTGATTGTGTTTCGTCCAGTGATTTGGATCCAACGGATTGCTGCCAGTCAACTCGAGCCTACCAAGCTTGTAAGTAGGCAGCCACGAAGCCGCACATGAGTAGATGACAAAGGTGCGATTATTTGTTTTCAGTACTTGTGGCCCTTCATTCAGTCCACGTCCTCTGCCCGCATTCTCAGTGAACTCCCAGGGGAAATCGTCATTGGAGCAAATCTTGACGCGAATCGAACTTAACTCCGTGGGGGACTTCATTTCGGCAACGTACAAATATTGTCGATCGCTACCTGGTTGGTCCCATCCCGACCAAATCGCATAGCGCTTGCCTGCATGCTCCAACACGGTCATATCGATTGCCCAGATAGGTTGCCCGGCCTTGTCGCCGGTTTGAAATGGGCCAGCCAAAGAGTACTCACCTAACGGATTATCATCTTTAGAAACCAACACGTAAGCGAGATGGTTCTCGTTCTTGCCATCGGAAGCAGCAAAGTAAATATGCCATTTACCATCCAAGTAATGCAATTCGGGAGCCCAAACCTCACGCGAATAAGGACCAGACTCAGGAGCTTGCCAAACGGTATGCTTTGTTCCCAACGACGTTAATCGGTCACTGGAACAAATGCTGATCGCGCGGTTGCCTTCAGAAAAGCACCATAAATATCTTTCGGCGTTTGGATCTCGCACCACCCAAGGGTCAGCTCCTTCGCCGATCGGATTCACAAACTGCGATGCCGCCAGGGCTGCAGTTGAATCTGTTTGTGTATTAACAAAGCTTGGATCGCCTGCGTCTTTTGGCAGATTGGCATTCCAATCCAATACTGCGACTCGCAAACGCTGAGCTTCCTTCGCGTTTCGGGAAGCAAGATTAACCGATTCGGAGGGATCAGCCTGCAGATCATACAGTTGCGGGCGACTGCCATCGTAGTTCATTAAGAATTTCCAACGTCCATCGCGAACAGCCAAATCGGGATTATCCCCTGCTTCAGTCTCGGGCGCATCACCCGGCCGATCAGGCGGCCTGCGGAAAAACAACGGTGCTGCTCTTCCTTCCACCGAGTGGCCAAGCAACGTTTGAGACACATCTTCACCATCCAGCACGTGGTCCTCTGGCAGTGCTATTTTGCCTATGGCATACAATGAGCGATTCACATCCATCGCACTGAGGACTGAGCGATCATTCACAGTCCCAACCGCGCTTGAATTGACAAGGCCTGGCCCCCAAACAATCAAAGGAGAACGAATTCCACCTTCAAACAGCCACGCTTTATGGCGTCGCAGTGGATCGCTTTGCCCCGCACCTGGCTCAGGACCATTGTCTGAACAGAATACAATCAAAGTATTATTCACCAGCCGCTCGTCATTGCGAATACGATCAAACAATACACCCAACTGCTGGTCCATTGCTTTTAAGACGCCTTGGTAAAGTTGCCGCTTGCCGTCGCCCCATTGATTCAGTGGTGGGAAAAAAGGTGAATGCACATCGTCAGGCCAAAGGTTGACGTAGAAGGGCTGGTCTTTCACTTGGGCATGATCGATAAACTCAATTGCTTCTCGAACGAATCCTGAAGTAATCTCCGAACGTTGCATCCAAGTAAAGGGCTGACCAAGATTCTCCGCTGCTTCCCAGATGCGTCCTGGCATGTCGTCTCCCGGCTTTAACGTTAGCGGCAGCAGTTTGGCCCCCATGCCTTCGAAGTTGGTGAGGCTGCGATCAAAGCCGTATTTCTCAATCGGCGGCGCATCGTCGACGTCACGCTGGCCACCCATATGCCATTTGCCAAAGTGACCTGTCGCATATCCGCTAGCTTGCAGTCCTCTTGCAACCATCGGAGCGGCAGGATCCAGCCACGGCTCGACACCTCGATCTCGATTGCGCTGACGATTGTCGAGATAGGAAGTAATCTTCCATCGCTGCGGGTACTGTCCGGTTGATAGCGCTACTCGAGATGGTGAACAAATCGGCGAATTGACATAGAACTGTGTGAACCTCAGGCCTTCCGCTGCCAATCGATCAATGTTCTCTGTCTTGACCGCTTGGCCGCCGAAGCACGATAAATCAGACCATCCCATGTCATCGATAAATACGACTACAATATTGGGTTTGGCGGCTAACGAAATCGAGCCTGTAAGCAACAACAAACCAATGGAGAGAATGAAACGCATGATGTTGGGCTCAATGTGGAGAGGCAAAGCGACCACTGGACGACCAGCGGATGCAGAAGAACGAAACAGTCCACTATATCCTAACTGCCAGTAGGCAATCGGCTCAACCACTGAACTTATTGGCCTTCCTACGATTTTGCGTCAATGTGGTCGTGGAAAATTCGCAACTGACTACCACCGTCTGCAAATACTCAGTACGACCATCCATCACAAAGCGGACTTTGGTTTTCCTGGCCAGCGGCAAGCAAATGGCTATAATCTAGATAATGCGTTAGAGAAACCAGCCACCAAGGGTCTTTCAATGAGTTCTGCTGAAGTACCTAAGTTCGCAACGGTCGACAAGTATCTCGCTGAAGAAGAAGCGGCTTTGACCAAGCATGAATACATCGACGGTTGGGTGCGGGCCATGATAGGAGCCACGGTACGCCACAATCAAGTGAAGACGAGCTGTTTAATTCAGCTTGGCATGCAATTGCGGGGTCAACACTGTCGGCCGTTCGACTCCGACATGAAGCTTCGAGTTCGCCATCAGGGTTCCAGCAGGTACTACTACCCCGATCTTCAAGTTGTCTGCGATTCAAGTCCACCTAGCGCTGTTTACCAAGAATTTCCAGTGCTGATCATCGAAGTACTTTCCTCTTCCACCCGACAAATTGACTTGGATGAAAAGATGAATGCGTATCTGCAGATTTCATCTTTGGACTACTACATCGTGCTTGAGCAACATCAGCCGTTTGCGATTCTTCTGCGCCGCACACCGGCTGGCTTTTTGCGCGAGGTCTATGCAGGGCTCGAGGCACAAATCGAATTGCCGATTCTTGGTTGCTCACTAAAACTGAGCGATGTTTACGAAGGTATTGAATTTACGCCAACCTGCGTCCAAGAACCCGAGCCTGAGTATGAGACCTCTTAGGCATCTACGCAAGCTCGAAGGTCCGCAACCAGATGATCGAACATCTGTTTGGCTTTGTCTTTGTCAGGAACTCGCAAGATAGCCGAAGGATGGTAGGTTGCGAGCGTTGATTCGCAGTATTGGGTGGCAAGCATTTGCCCACGCTGCCGTGTGATAGAAAAGTCCCGACCAATCACCGCTTGCGCAGCGGTTGCGCCCAAGCAGACCAATCGCTGGGGCTTGATCAATCGCAGTTCCTCCACTAACCAAGGCTTGCAGGCGGTGATCTCGCGTGCCCCCGGCTTGGCATGCAATCGCATCTTTCCTCGCTGCTGAAATTTAAAGTGCTTGACCGCGTTGGTCAGGTAAACGTCGTTGCGATCGATGCCCGCCAGTTCAAGAGCTTGGTTGAGGACCTCGCCAGCGGGCCCGACAAAAGGCTCGCCCGCTAAATCCTCTTTATCGCCAGGCTGCTCACCGACCAGCACAATCCTAGCTTGGGGGCTTCCGACGCCGAAGACGGTCTGCGTTGCTGGCTCGTACAGCGGGCAGCCTTTGCAACCAGCAGCCGCCGATCGTAATTGTTCAATCAATTGTGCTTCTGGCGGAATAAAATCGCGAGCGGAGTTACGAAACCCTTCACTGTTTTTGAGCATTGCTTCTACCCGTTGCGGAGCCTCTGCCAACATGTCTTCAATGATGGCTGTTTCTGGCAACGTCGGCCAGTGCCGCACCGGCATCTCCTTGACCATCGCTTGCCACTTGAGCCGCGCAGGATTAAAGATCGACCGATAGTACGTCAGCCAAATAGACTCCAAATCATCCTCTTGGCTTGCAACATACGATGCAACTCCAGGACCAAAATGCAATTGATTCAGATCCCATGAAACGCTTGCATCGGGCGTTAATATCGTCCAACGCATGCAACGAAAGCGATCTGCGAAAAAGGGAGCCACACGGCGGACGATGAAGTGATCTGGCCGATGGAATGCAATATAGTGCTCTACATCGTCGATTCTCGCGCTACGAAACCGAACGAAGGCTTTCATTTTATGCGCATCGCGAGTCACCGCCTTTTGCATCCTTCGAAGCTTAAGGATGTCTGAGTCCGATTCGATTTGCAGCAAATGCGGTTGCTCGTACGCGATTCGCCACAGTACTCGATACATCAAGTTCCACCGCGATGCGTCTCGATGGATAGACACATCCGTAAGCAGCTCCAACAAGGCTTGTGGCACACCAATCGTTCGCGAATCCAACGATACGTTGCCATTCAACAGCTCATCTAGCCTCTCGATGCATGCTTGACGATCAAACAGCGATGCTTGGCTCAAGCTGTCAACGGTAAAGTGGACTGCCATTGGTTCGACTTGTGTTTGGAGCAGTTTACGCGACACAGACCGCCAAGCTTCAAAGTCATCCACTTGAAACACATACAATGCATTACTGGGTTTCATCGCAAACAGCCTCTGCACTTACACTTCGCCAGAGACTGCCGAAGAATGCGCGTCAAATAGCAGCAACTGCTGTGGCTTGGAAGTCAACTTTTTGGAAAGATCCAGTCGATCTAGGTCGCGCGTGGCACCGTTCCAATCACTTGTCAAAACAAAGGGGGCAACCTTTGACCATGAAATCCGTAAACGCTTAAGGTCGTCCATGGTTAACGCATGAAAACGTCGAATCTTCAAGATTCGATCGACGCTGCGAATCCCCAATCCGGGTACGCGCAGCAACTGCTCGCGCGTAGCCTTATTGATATCGATCGGAAAGAAGCCGCGATTGTATAGAGCCCATGCTGTTTTGGGATCGACGCTCAGATCTAGGTTCGGAAGGGAATCGCTTACGATCTCGTCGACTTGGAAACCATAAAACCGCAACAGCCAATCCGCTTGATACAAACGATGTTCACGAATCAATGGTGGTGTCTGTCCCGGCAAGCGTGAGTCCGCATGGGGGATGGGGCTGTATGCAGAATAGTAAACGCGTTTTAGATGGTGAAGGCCGTACAGTTGGTTCGCGGTTTTCAGAATGTCGGCGTCGGTTGAAGCTGTCGCACCCACGATCATTTGCGTCGATTGGCCCCCAGGAGAGAATCGCGGCGCTTTGATCCCTTTGGCGTGATCGGCCCGATTTTCTTCGACGCGTTCTTTAATGTGCTGCATCGCGCTTTCAATTTCCGGTCGCTTCTTTTCCGGTGCTAGCGTCTGCAAGTCCACTAACGTCGGAAGCTCGACGTTCACACTCAGCCGATCCGCGTACAATCCTGCTCGATCAATCAAGTCTTGAGATGCATTTGGGATGGTTTTAAGGTGGATGTAGCCACCAAAAAACTCTTCTTCTCGCAGCTTCCTGGCGACTTCGACCAGTTGCTCCATGGTATAGTCGGGAGACTGGATGATCCCTGAGCTTAGAAAGAGACCTTCGATATAGTTTCTCTTGTAAAACTCGATCGTCAGAAAGACAACTTCGTCGACGGTAAACCGAGCTCGTGGCGTGTTGCTGGTAATGCGATTGACGCAATATTGGCAATCATAAATGCAATAATTGGTTAGCAGCAATTTAAGCAGAGAGATGCAGCGTCCATCGGGGGCATAGCTGTGGCAGATACCGATAGCGGTTGTACTGCCTAGCTTGGCTTCCGGCCGCTTGCCCGTACTGCCGCTTGAAGCACAGGAGGCATCGTACTTGGCTGCGTCCGCGAGCACCGCCAGCTTTTTAGTAAGCTCGTCATGAATCATGGCAATGCTGACACCATAGCAATTCTATCTACCTACGATCGAAAACAGAACCGTCCTTAACCGCAGTTCGCAAGCTCGCATAACAGACCTTTCTGATAACCCGAGCGGATGTCAAATGCAGGCCTCGTCTTCTGGCAGGACTTGGATTCTAATACGAGGGCCGTCATTGATTGCATGCTCCGAAGCGAGCGAGTTTGTTTTCCAGATCTTGATTCAACCCCTATGAGTACAACCACTTCGAAACGACAAACGATCTTAGAAACACTTCGAGCCAAACGAGCAGCGAATCTGCCCATTATCGGCGCTGGCGCAGGAACAGGCATTTCGGCAAAATGCGAGGAAGAGGGCGGCGTTGACTTGATCGTAATCTACAACTCCGGTCGCTATCGCATGGCAGGTCGTGGGTCCTTGGCAGGCCTGCTTGCCTATGGCAACGCTAACGAGATCGTAAAAGAGATGGCTCATGAAGTTCTAACCGTTGTCAAGAAGACACCTGTCTTGGCCGGTGTCAACGGCACTGATCCTTTCATGCTGCGTGATCACTTTTTGAAAGAGTTGCGAGATATGGGTTTCGCAGGCATCCAGAACTTCCCCACGGTGGGCTTGATCGACGGAGTCTTTCGCCAGAATCTGGAAGAGACCGGCATGAGCTATCAACTGGAAGTTGACTGTATCGCGGCCGCTCGCCAACTTGATTTGCTAACCACACCCTACGTGTTCCAGGTGGAAGATGCACGGCAAATGACCAAAGCAGGAGCCGATATCATCGTAGCGCATATGGGACTAACCACCAGTGGCACGATTGGTGCGCAAACCGCTAAGACGCTTGAGACTTGCGTCGCGGAGGTCCAAGCCATCATCGATACCTGCAAATCGATTCGACAAGATGTACTTGTGCTCTGCCATGGGGGGCCGATCGCAGCACCGGATGATGCGTTGTACATGTTTGAACGATGCAAGCAGCTCGATGGATTCTATGGTGCCAGTTCAATGGAACGTCTACCTACAGAGATTGCCTTAACCGCTGAGATCCGAAAGTTCACTTCGTTGAGGCTGCCATGAAGACGATTGCAGTTATCGGAACACTCGACACCAAGGGTGCGGAGCATCAGTTCCTGGCCGAGCAAATTCGGGATTTAGGCCACAAAGTGCTTCTGATCGACGTTGGCACACTTTCAGAACCAACCGTTGCACCGCATGTTAAAAGGCATGAAATCCTCGGCAAAGAATCCTCATTTGCCGATCGTGGCCAAGCGATTGAAGCGATGTCCGCGAGCCTACCAAGCTTTCTGCGTACACTGTTTGATGCAGGAAAGTTTCATGGTGTGATCGCGATGGGGGGAACTGGCGGAACAGCCATCGGTACCGCTGCCATGCGTGCGCTTCCCCTGGGTGTTCCAAAGATCATGGTATCGACGGTAGCCAGCGGTGACGTATCCCGCTATGTCGATATCAGCGACATCGTGATGATTCCAAGCATCGTGGACGTGAGCGGACTGAACCGCATTTCGCAGACTGTGTTTCGCCAATCGGCGGCCGCAATCGTTGCAATGGTGAATAGCTCTAGCAATTTACCGACATTAGAACAGCCTAAGCCTTTGGTCGTCGCTTCCATGTTTGGGAACACCACCCAGTGCGTCGAGCGAGCGAAACAAAAACTAGAACTGCTGGGCTATGAGGTATTGGTATTCCACGCAACAGGCACCGGTGGACGCACGATGGAAGCACTCATTGATTCGAGACAAGTATCAGGTGTGCTCGACATTACCACTACGGAGTGGGCTGACGAACTGGTAGGAGGAATATTACGCGGAGGTCCTAACAGGCTGGAAGCGGCGGCTCGCGTCGGCATTCCAGCGGTTATCGCGCCCGGGTGCCTCGACATGGTCAACTTTGGCCAACGAGCAAGTATTCCTGAAAAGTTTCGCCATCGCTTGTTCTATCAACACAATCCGCAAATCACCTTAATGCGAACGACACCGGAGGAATGTCAGCAGTTGGGACGGATCATAGCTGACAAGCTTAATCGGTCGACGGGTCCCGTCCGGTTTCTCTTTCCGACCAAAGCGATCAGTGTTATATCTGCACCCGGACAGCCCTTTCACGACCCACAGGCCGATGCAGCCCTGCTGGATTCTCTGAGACAACATCTGCGGGAGGACATCTCCCTTGATGTTTTAGATCTGGAGATCAACGACCCACGCTTTGCCGACCACTGCGTCGAGACTCTACAGAGTTTAATATCGCAGCCAAGTCATTAATCCATGTTCGCTGAAGCCAAACTATCATTCATTGGCGTCGCGAGACAGCTTCAAGCTGGAAGGTTTGATTCTACGAAGTTTTGCAACTTGCCGATTGGCTCTGATTCCACGGCATCTTTGCCAACAGATTAATCATCATGCAGATATCTGTCACGCCTGCGAATAACAACCCAGCGCCAACAAATCCTGAAAGCAAGAAGAAATACTGACTGACCGTGAAGCCAAGCAGAACTCCAATCAATACTAAACTGCCAGCGATCATTCGCATCTGCCGATCAAGCGATATGGATTTCTGACCACGTACGACAGGGAATCCTGCTGCGACCCATGCGCTCGTGCCTCCCTCCACATTGACAACATTGTCGAAGCCGGCATCCATGAACTTCTTACATGCCATGCTGCCTCGAGATCCGCTTTTGCAAATCACATAGAGAGGTTCGGACGTCGAATCGTTACGAGCAGACATTACACTGGCGGGATCCAAGGAGTCCAAAGGGATATTCTTGGCTATCGGCGCATGGACTTCTCGAAACTCAGGCGGCGTGCGCACATCAATGAGATCAATCGTGGAACGATTCGTGATGTCTTGAAGCTCTGATACAGAGATAGTTTTCATGTTGATTGCCTTCCGCGTACGATCCGAATACTAATTTCAATATATCGGCTTCTCCTCCATCGGCAACGCAGGATCGATCCATAGCAAAAAACAACCAAAAGTATTGAATCCGTCCGTCAGCACCAACGACGAACCAGAAACAGCTTGGCAACCAAGACGACGCGGCCCGGCGAACAGTAGCTTTTGGGCATCATCCTATCGCCTCTAGATGAGGCTTTCGTAGACGCTCTGCGCCGCCCCAGAGGAACCGGCAGGCAACTCTCGTTGATTGACGATGAGATCTGCTAGGCACACCGTTTCTACTGGACCGAAGGCCTCTGATGTTAGCACCGAGATGTCATGATGCAGTTCAACAGCGGAGACAACTTGGCTAGGTAGCCCCCACAATCGGAGCAAATACGCGCCGAGTTGCGCATGATTGAAGCCAAATAGATCCTTTTCAATGATGTCAAGCGGTTCGTGATACGCATTTGTCAACTGAATCAACGTTTCGTAGCCATCTGGGTCGCATTCAAGCTGAACAACTTTGCCCAGGTCATGCAAAATGCCCGCTGTCGTAGCAGCCGACTTCCAGCCAGCGCTGTGGGGCTGCCCTTCCGCAATCGTGTTCGCGATTTTCCCGCATTGGAGACTATGATTCCACATCGCCTCTATTGCATTCTGCGTTCGGATCGAATCGGAATTGGTGCGAAAGACGCCAGCGGCCAGTGCCACATGCTTGATCGTATCGATCCCCAAGTATTGTACCGCACTAAAGATGTCCGATACGCTGTACATTCGGCCGAAGAACGAGGAATTTGCCAACTGCATTACTTTGGCAGATAGGGCCGGGTCAGCAGAGATTATTTCATCAACTTGCTTCAGCGTGCAAGATTCTCTTTCGGCGCAATCCTGTAGCTGAGAATAAACGTGAGGCAGACTTGGCAGATTTCGCAAGCCCCCGATGTAGCGTTTAATAGCGAAATCGAACGGGCATTTGTCAACTAAGTTGACGGCATCCTCTAACTGCGATCGGATTGCTTCGTGCGAAATGGGTTTATGCAAAAACTGGTGCACGAGGTTGATCGCTTTGGCTGCAGACTGGCGATCAGCGTAGCCCGACAAGACCAACCGAATCGCTTCCGGTCGAACGCGTGCAGCATGCTCCAATACAGCAGCGCCATCGATGCCCGGCATCATCATGTCACTGACGATGATATCGTAAGTCGTTGTATCCAGCTTTTGAATTGCTTCTTTTCCCGAAGCGGCGAAATCTAATTCCCATCGCGTCGCATCCTTGCGAAACATGCGCCGAATGGAATTCAAGACATCCAACTCGTCATCGACGAAAAGGATCCGAGGTAATATGGCTTGTTGAATCTGCATGGTTTCACGTCATTTGAGAAGCGGGGAGTTTTAGACATTTGAGACAGTATTGATGAGAGCTGGGGAAACGATTGAACCGACAACTGCTTTAGGAAAGCTTTCGCCTGTTGGTTTTTGTATCGGTAGCTCTAGGATAAAGCTTGCACCTTGGTCGACGCCATCACTGTGCACCGAAAGGCTTCCATCCAGTTCCTTGGCTGCTAATGCTCCACTGTGCAACCCAAAACCATGTCCGGTACGCTTGGTGGTAAAGCCATGAGTAAACATCTTTGGCAAGTTCTCTTGGGCGATCCCAATTCCGGTATCTGTGACGTGAATCTGTATAGTTCGGCTGTCTCGCCGGATGAGATCAACGCGTATCTCGCGTTTTGTTACCCCTTCATTACATACCGACTCTTTCGCATTCTTAATCAGATTCACGAGAATTTGCAGCACTTTGTGTTTATCGGTCACGATCTCTGGCACTTGTTCAAACTTCGTCTCCAATTTCACATGGTGTCGCATAAGCGACGTATCGTTAATCTTGATTGCGTCGTTGATCAGTTCGCATAGCCTGACTGGCTCATGCAAGCTGGACGAGCAGGCGAAGTTCTGCTGCATACTGACGATGCGCTTGATATGATCTACGCTTTCCAGAAGCGACTGCAATTCGCTGCGCACCTCTGTGGCGTCCTCTTGCAAAGTATGAGCAATCTTCTGCAAGAACTCAGGCAGTTTCTTGCCGCGAGGATCTGCGGCAAAGAAGGCGGGCAAGTCAGACTGGGCAAGCAGCAAATCTGATATCTTCGTGATGGTTTGAGCACGATCGTTCTTCAATCGATCACCGATCACTTGAGCGGATATCTTCACGCTGTTTAAGATGTTACCCACGTTGTGCAATACTCCTGTCGCGACTTCCGCCATTCCGGCAAAGCGAGAAACCGAAGCCAGTTCACTGTAAAGCACTTCGCGCTCTTTCTGATTGCGTTTTTGTTCGTCAAGTACCCTTTCTAACCATTCCTGAGTCATTTCAAGTTCGTCGGTTCGCTCCCGAATGTACGCTTCTACCGCAGCATGTTCCGCATGCCGTCTGCGCCTTGATGCAAACAACTTTTTGACTAAGTTGTTTCTGCCAAGACTCGTTCGATAGATGGTGACATAGCCTAAAATAGCGATGAGGAGAACTGCGACATTACCGTACCCGACCGCTTTGCCATGGGAGAAGGCCTGCATCACAAACAATGCTAGCAGGCCAAGGAAGACGCCGCGGATAATCCACTTCAGTTGCAACGGAGAACTAAACTGAGACAGCGCCATGACAACGACGTAATACTGCAACGCCGGGATGAGTAAACTATTCGAATAGCAGTTCAGTGAAACAGGCGTCGCGATCACAAAAGCCCCCAAAGCGCCGATTTGGAATGGGAGCCTTCGTGCAAGCATCCCGCCAACGGCGGCCGAAGCGGCAACAGCTAACGCCACGAAAACATGGTTTATGCTGTGGCTAGAAATGGATAACGTGGCACCCAACCATTGAAGACAAAGTATCACGCCGCAGGTTGATAGCAGTAAGGTAATCAGACGCGTTTGCCTCGGACTCACCGACTGCCGATAAAAGCGGTTCAGCAAATTGATAACTTCCGACTGTTGAACAGCTTGACTTTCTTTTGTCATTTACAAAACCCTCTAGAGATTCATACTCTCATGGTAGCGGACGGAAATTGGCTCGCGAACGCCGCGTCCTCGTGAGAAGCCCAGCAGTTTTTCGATCAGGGCATGATTCAAAATGCGACCCGCCGGGATCAAGATATCGCCATGAGAACTTGTGACATCTGCATCCAGAATCATGCCCGTTCGCAGTTCGCGAACGCCGACTACGGCATGCTGAATTCTCAAGTTAAATATCTCAGCCAGGTAGCGAACCAAGGCGGGGTCATACAAATTGGCAGAAGTCTGAATCCTTTCTAAGGCGGAAGCTTGATTCCCAAAATGATGACATGCAAGATCGAAATCAAACGCGATCTTTAGGATCCGAGCCCCAATGGGAATCTTGTCGCCCACGGGACCATCGCTCGTATAGCCCGAACCGTCATAACTTTTATGTTGTAAGCGAATGATCTCACTGACACGATTTAGGCGTGGGATTCGTGCTACTAAGCGACTGCCCGTCTCCGCATGCTGATAAAATGCGTCGGGGGCCGAGTTCAGATCAATATCCCCTGACAAGTACTGCTCAACCAACGAACTTGGTGTAGCGATAAAGCCAAGCTGACAAAGGCAGGCTGCAAGCTCAATCTCCCATCGATGCTCTGGCGTCAGCCGATCACAGAACTGACCAACTAACTGACGAGCATTACTCGTGCGTCCAAAGACATCTGGCCGAACGATACTCAAGACATCCGACATCACACCGACGCTAGCGGCCAGCGTACTACTCAGCAGTTCCTTCTCGCTAACAAGCATTTGGTGGTAGCGCAGCGACTCATTCAGCACTTTCGTAAGCTGATCGGTATCTACTGGCTTGTTCACAAATCGAAAAATGGAGCCCTCATTAACCGCACTGACAGCCGTCCGCTGGTCAGCATTCCCTGTAAGCATTACGCGGACAGAATCCTTGGCTACCTTGCGAACCTTCGCCAAGAACTCAAGACCATTCATATTGGGCATCTGCATGTCTGAGACGACGACCCCATACGGGCCCTTCTTCTCTATCAACTGCAGGGCTTCCGCACCACTATTAGCCGTATCCACCTGAAATGTTTTTCGCAGCGTCCGTTTGTTTCCGTCCAACAACAATGGTTCATCATCCACGAATAGAACGCATTCCGAGTTATTCATGGGAAACCTCCTGCAGTCGTGTTTCTTCGAATCCGCCTTGCGCATTCTGATCGGCAGGGATCGTCTTCCTCAACGGCAGTGAAATGAAGAATGTCGTGCCATCGTCGGGATTGGATTCAAACCAAATATTCCCTTGATGCTTGTCTACAATAACTGACCGTGCGATCGCCAAACCCTGGCCAGTGCCTTTACCAACCGGCTTGGTTGTAAAGAAAGGATCAAAGACCCGATTTTGAATCGATGCTGGTATCCCGGCCCCAGAGTCCTTTATGGTGATCCAGACGTCATCTGTCCGCAGTTTCGTTTCGATTCGAATTCTTCCTTTGCCACCCGATTTGACTTCCGCTGTCTCTGCAATTGCGTGAGATGCATTGATTATCAAGTTGACGAATACTTGATTGAGATCCGCAAGCAGGCAAGGCACTGATTCAATGTTCGGATCAAAGCTGGTCTCAATCGTGGCGACGTACTTCCATTCGTTCTGCGCAACAATCATGGTTGACTCGATCGCTTGGTGGATATCCGTCAGTTGCTTCTCCTCGGTACCAGGATGAGAAAACTGCTTCATCGCATTCACAATTTTCGCAATGCGTTCTACGCCAGATAACGTCTGCGTTAGAGTCTTGGGAATCTCCTCTTCGAGATACTCAACATCCAACGAATCAATCAGTTCTCTGATAACCGCAGTTTGTGGTAGAAGATCTGATTTAAGCTCGCAACCAACCAACAATTCCAACAATGATGATTGGATTTTCTGAAGATCTGCGAAACTGCTTTCCAAGAATCGTAGATTGTCTGCAACGTACTGCGTTGGGGTATTGATCTCGTGGGCAACACCGGCTGCTAATTGTCCAACTGCCTCTAGCTTTTGCGCTTGAGTCAAATCGCAGCGCATGCGTTCTCGCTCGGTTTCGTCGCGCACGATAATGGTAAAGCTTCGATTGCCATCGACTTGCACCTCGCCAATCGTCCAATGCATTGGAAATTGCGAACCATCACTCCGTACGCCTAGAAGGTCCATCGACAATGGATAGCTCGACCCTTGGCCGCCCAACAGATTTTCCAGCGTTGTCGGTGCAGTTTGTCGAGGCGTTTCGATTAGCTTGAGGACCGAGCCGCTGAGCAATACCTCGTCGCTGTAGGCGAATAACTTCAAAGCGGCTTGGTTGATTGTTTCGATCAAGCCATTTTCAGAAACAGTGAGGATGCCATCGGGAGCTGTACTCAAGATCGCTTGCAAGCGACGTTCGCGTTCTTCCATGCCCGCTGCGCAGTCGGTGACTTCATACTCCAAGGCCGATATCTTCTCGCCTAGCTGGTCTGCCAAGCGACGTTTCTCTACTAATGCAGCAGCAAGCTGGCACACTTCAGCATTGTCAAACGGCTTTTTAAGCACTAACCATCGATCGTTGTTGCCAAGCCGGCCTACCACCTCGTGCCATGAGTAGTCAGAGAATGCGGTGCATATCACAACATGCAGATGAGGATCTGCTTTCCATAACCGTTCAATGGTTTCTAGCCCATCCCATCCTGGCGGCATACGCATATCGACAAATGCAAGTGCGAAGGGCTGCTCGCGATCAATAGCATTCTGGACCATCGCGAGCGCTTCCTGTCCTTGGTAAGCCGAGAATAGCTCATAGGTCGGAGACTCTTCTGTTTCCGCGGAATCATCGCCAAAGAACTCTGAAGCAAGCGCGTCAAGTTCCGCGTTCCCGCGTTCTCCGCCAAGCACTTTCTGATAATCTTTGTGAATTGATTCGTTGTCATCAACAAGAAGGATCCGGCGATTGTTTGGCGTCTTTTGCATGGCGAGAGCAATCGGATAAAGGCATGATTTGTGACGCGCTCTTGCGCTTCACCATTGAAATCCATAAGTTTCTTTCCCTTGGGTTTCCTCCATGTCTTTCTGGAAGCTGCGCGGATTTCAACCGATCAGCAGCAGCAGTAGCGATCATTCCGATTCTGCGGGCGAGGAGCCCTTCAGTGCGACTTTCGCTATCTTTAAGAGCATCTAAGGAGAAATTAACGCGATTTGGTTTTGGCGCTTTTTCCGAGTCACTGCAAGGAATTCGCAGCTTATGGGCTGCTACAAGACAGTCGCATCCCTGATCGTTGTGGCGCGTAGCCCAACCGCGACAGTCAATTTTGTTTACAATCAAAGCGACATTTCATTATCTTTATTGGGTCCCTCATATGAAAATTTCAACTCCACTAATTGCCGCGATCTGTCTGTCGGTTCTCAGTTCTTCGCTTTGGTCCGATGACTGGACGCAGTGGCGTGGCAATCAGCGCGATGGCAAATCTGCTGAAACCGGTCTCCTGGATGCTTGGCCTGCTGCTGGTCCGAAGCTGTTGTGGCAAACGAACGATCTTGGGAGTGGCTATTCAACTCCAGCATCCGCCAATGGCCTGGTCTATCTCATATCGAACCAAGGAAATGAGTTTGAAGAACTGATCTGCCTGACGCTTGCCGATGGTTCAATTCATTGGCGTCGCAAGATTGGTGCAGTCGGTATTAACAAAGGTCCGCAATATCCTGGCAGTCGCTCGACTCCCTCGATTGTCGATGGCGAACTATTTGCATTAGGCTCAAGTGGCGATTTGGTTTGTTTGGAAGCGAGTTCCGGCGAACTCAAATGGAGCGTCAATATCCAACAGCAATTCAGTGGTAGCCCTGGAGCTTGGGCATATACCGAATCTCCGTTGGTCGATGGAGATCGAATCATTTGCACTCCTGGTGGTAAATCCGCTACGGTGGTCGCTTTAAATAAATCTAATGGCGCTTTGATTTGGAAAGCGGCAATCAGCGAAGGCGACGACGCCAGTTATTCATCGCCTGTCGCAGCGGAGATCGAAGGTGTCAAGCAATACGTCATGTTTTTGGCCAAAGGAGTTGCTGGTTTAGATGCCGCTACTGGCCAACTGCTGTGGCGCTACACCAAGACCGCCGACGAAGCAGCCAATGTGCAAACTCCGATTGTTGAAGGACGCTTTGTTTACACTGGAGCCAGCCGAGTCGGCGGTGGCTTGGCTGAAGTTTCTGGCGGTCCTTCAGAACCAAAGGAAGTCTACTTCAACAAATCCATGCCGACGGGAATGGGCGGCGCAGTGCTCGTTGATGGTTACTTATACGGTGCTTCCGGAAGCACCTTAATCTGCATCGAGTACGCCACCGGCAAGCGGATGTGGCAGGACCGCAGCATCGGAGCTAGCTCAATCGCTTACGCAGACGGCAAGCTTTACTTGCACGGCGAAGACAACAGAATCGCGATGATCGCGGCCAATCCCAAAGCGTATCAAGAACTCGCTCGATTTACCCCTCCCAATGCACCGGACCGCGGTCAAGCCAAAGCATGGACTCACCCCATCATTGTCGATGGCAAATTGATTATCCGCGATGTCGGCAGTGTTTGGTGCTTTGACATTAAAGGTTAAACAAATCGCTTATGAAGTATCGATATCTGGGCCGCTCAGGTCTGCTAGTATCTCGGGTCTGTCTGGGCACGATGACTTTTGGAATGAAGGATTGGGGATGTGATAAAGCAACCTCCATCCAAATCACGCAGAAGTTTATCGACCAAGGCGGTAACTTTATCGACACAGCGGACATGTATAGCAGCGGTGTATCCGAAGAGTATGTGGCAGCGGCCATCACCAATCGCAGTCGTGATGATTTGGTCATTGCGACCAAGTGCTGGTTTCGTATGGGGGCTTCACCCAACGCTAAAGGACTTTCACGTAAGCACATTATGGAAGCTTGCCACAATAGTCTGCGCCGACTGAAGACCGACTACATTGATCTGTACCAGTTGCATGGCCCAGACCCGCATACGCCGATAGACGAAACACTGCGTGCGATGGACGATCTTGTTCGTAGTGGCAAAGTTCGATACATCGGTTGCAGTAATTTCTACGCTTGGCAGATTGTGAAGGCCAATGCAGTTGCTAAGCAACACGGTTGGACCGCCTTGATCTCGGCTCAACATTTATACAACGTACTTCGACGGGACGTGCAGCGTGAAATCTTGCCTGCTTGCGAAGACCAGGGCTTGGGCATGATGTGCTGGAGCCCCTTGGCCAGTGGCTTGCTCACTGGAAAATACGACACGTCCAAGCCGCCGGAAGCAGACTCTCGTATCGGCATTCGCGCAGCCATCGACGTACCACGTTATTGGAACGACAACAGTTTTAAGATTATTGAAGAGCTCAAAAAGGTCGCACGTGAAGTCCAACGAACGCCAGCGCAAGTCGCGTTGGCATGGTTGTTATACGACATCCGCGTCACGAGTGTGATTGTCGGATCACGACGTCTGGAACAGATTGACGAAGGCCTTGCGGTGGGTGACTGGAATCTCTCCCAAGAGCACTACCAACGCTTATGTGATGTCGTTCCTTTCCACTATGGCTATCCGCATGAATGGATCGAGGTCACCAAAGGGAACACAACGGGGCACGAAACTACGCTCTAAGGCGAGCGGCAGATGAAACGTACCGAGCGCAGTGGAATTGTTTCCTGCCGCTCGCCTAAAGAACCACACCAAACTTCATTTTTTAAATAACGTGTTTTAAAATGGGAGCTAACCCTTTCGGCGCGAGTCGACTTCATTGGTTTTTTGCCTCGCCGGAAAGGGTCGGCCTCCTTTTAAAACACACACTGACAAGGCGGAATGTTTTATGCGAATAGCTTCGTTGATCGGCACGTTATGGCTATTGATGCTAGCCTGCGATACCAACTTGAAGGCGGAGAATCCCGATGAGGTCATCAATCTTTGGCCCAATGATCCTCCTGGCGAAAGGATGAACGTTGGCCCAGAACAAGACATGACCAAAGACACCGATGCGTTGATCTCGGGTCGACGCATCATCAAGCTGGGAAATGTGGTTACACCTCAAGCCCACGTGTACCTACCACCGGCAAACATTCGCACTGGTGCATCGGTCGTAATTTGCCCTGGGGGCGGTTTCACGATCCTAGCATGGGATTTGGAGGGAACCGAAGTTGCTCAGTGGTTAACCACGCAAGGAATCACTGCCATCGTCTTGAAGTATCGCGTGCCCACCAGAACGCAGGAGGTCAGTTGGCTGGCACCAACTCAAGATGCCCAACGTGCTATCAGCATTGTTCGAAGTCGTGCAGAGGAATGGAACTTAGATAAATCGAAAGTTGGCATCCTTGGTTTTTCGGCTGGTGGTTCGACTGCCATGAAGGCGACCTTCACCGACAAACGTCATTACGACATCATCGATAAAGCGGACTCCGAATCCTTTGCAGCCAACCGCGCGATCCTGATTTATGCTGGGGGTTTGCCGGATAAAGCTGACGACGAAACCGGCTCGAACTTTTCCATTACCTCGCAAGCACCTCCGGTTTTCATGGTGCATGCCTTCGACGACTTTGTACCCGTCCAAGGTACCGCGAATATGTTATTGGCCATGAAGAAGGCCGGCGTCGCCTGCGAATTACACGTTTATGATGCCGGCGGTCATGGCTACGGTTTGCGTTATCGACACGACATGCCCGTAACCACTTGGACTAAGCCTTGCGAAGACTGGTTACGTCGCGCTGGCTGGATCTATGATAGTGCCGCAAAGTAAGCCCGAGACTTGGCAACGGCTGTCACTGGTTTGGACAAGGAAGTATTGGCAGACTAGTCCCATGCGGCGGCAATTTCAATTCAGTGAAGGCCACTCAACATCAATGCGAGTGAAAAGTCGCTGAGCGAGTTCAATACGATTGCCGTTCAGGGGCCACAGAGTATGCAAGACGTCGTCCAGGTGAATTTGCTCTCCGTCTAAAAAGAGGCTAGGTGAATCCACTAGATCAGAGTAGACGATCGACAGGGTGTCCAGCATCTCTTTGGGCCAAAGGCAAGCCGCGTTGTCCTCCGCATGACACTTTGGCACTACCAGTACAAGGCGTTTCGCACTGCCCTCGGTTAACAGCGTTGCGCTAGTTCCTCGAATAGCCTCACTAATCGAATCCAACGTTAACTGCGTTGAGACTTTCTGGACTTTCCCGCTGCTGGAAAGCGTGCCATTCTTGATCGCAGACGCAACAAGGTTTTCATACGCGGTATTCGATAACGTTTCGAAGCTTAATGCATCGCGAGTGGTCTCCATTCGATCGGTATCGTTCATTCCAGCGCTGGTGTCCGTTTGCGGCGACGACTTGCTCTTGAGATTTGCATCCCAGATCCGCTGCAATTGCTTTGTTGCAAGTTGCGCGATTTGTTGATCCAGGCCGTTCTGCACGCTAATACGTGTCTTTTTCCAAATCGCAGGCAAAGGAACATAAGCTTGCTGCACATTCTGGTTCTCGTCGATTGGGAGATTGAGTTCAGCAGCCAGCTTGAGGTACACGCCCTTGATGTTGTTCCGTAGAAAGCGCACTTCATTGCGCCATTGATCTTCCAAGGTTAGAACTAGCGCCGAAATTCTTTGCAAAAGCAACGAAGCCAAGTGGTGGACCGACTTTTGCACGGCTAATGTCGCCAGTTCACTGTTGAGCTGAGCTAGTTCTTCAGGCGAATAGTTGCTGTTCTGCAATACCTCACGTGAGATCACCTGCCAACGATCTGCAAATCGGCCGCTGACCACCTTCAGTGATTCAGCATGGCGGTTGAGATGTTGAGAGATCCGTGTCAGTAACCAACCCATGAAGTTCAGGTTTGCGTGATGGCTGAGCCAATACTTTTCGATTTGGCTTAGAACTGCTTTTAGCGATTGATCAATCAGCGCACTGGAGATAGCGGTACACGATTCATAGCTGATGCCGAGGGCGACTTGGACTTCATCTAAAGCTACATTTGCATTGCTGGAGACCAAGGCCTCCATCGAAGCCTCGAAATCAACGCCCTGAGGCTGGTTGGTGGCAGAAGGAATTAGTTTCTCAAAGCAAGTCTTTACCCAAGCTTGCGCGTTCCAGCCTACATCGCGAAAAAGATCGTCACAGAACAAGTCAATGGCCTGAAGCGTCTTCTTCATATGCAGCGGGCGGGTTTGTCCAACTGTCCCTGGACTCGAGGAGAACTCCAGTTGCTCATGCGTGAGCCCGACTTCTAATGCCGAATGCCAGTTCAGCAAGACTTCCAATAGCCAATGCTTGGCAAGCTGCGCCGGCAAGACATCGCCGGTCAGTTCAATATGAGTTGAACTAAAGGTGCGCAACCAAGGATGAAAGTCTTGCTCTTGCGCCAGATCTCGATTGCGTAGCTCGAGTCGCGCTTGCTGAAATGCTTTTCCAAAAGACGAAAAAGCGTCATGGCATAGCAACTCCGCCGCGTTGGCGATGGACTGCTGCCAATCACCGGTGCAGCCCAACCGCCCACCCTGCAACAAATAGACATCATCCACAGGGGGGGCGGAAAGCGGAAATGCTTCCAACGATGGCAGGTCAGGGTGCAAACCCGTTCGAATGTAGTATTCCAACTCGCGCAGGCAGGCGACTGCCGATGCCGCCGCCAAATCGTACGCCGCGTTCTCCTCACTGCTACCAGTTGTCAGGATGGTCGAAATCGTGGCATGATCTAGATTTTTCAATTCGTGCTTGAGTTCTGCAATTAAACGTCGCGCCAAGAATCCGATTTCGGCAACGATTGCGCTTCCGGTACCGCCGTGCGCAGACGACACAATATAGACGTTGACTCGATGGGACAGCCCTAATTCTTGTGCTCGACCAAGTGCACTGGCAATAGCGCTACCGATCGTTTCGTAACACTGGTAACCGTGGTCCAAAAATGCGAGCAAGCCAAGTGACCGAACGCCTTCGGTAGTTCGCGAACGGGGAATGTTGTATAGCCAGCGACGGGATACCGGCGAAAAAAGTTCTTTCGATTGCTCCTTGTAGTACTGTGGCATCTTGAGTGGGATATGCAGTAACTCAGACGGCGCCAATGACCATGGATGTGATGAATCCAAGAATGACTCGATGGCATGCTGGTCCGTATCGATGCCCAACCAACTGGTTGCCAAACTAGCGTGATCTATGTTGTGATGCGAAAGTTTTTGCTTTGTTGCGACTAACGCTTCGATGCCCGTTCGACCTAAGCCAATAAAGACGCTGGCCGTGTCGCACGCAAAGTCTCCACTGGTCTGTAAAGGCTGCAGTGTCCTAATGTCCAAAGCGCTCTGGGTAATCAAGCAGTCTTCTGTTTGAAGTGGTGCATCCTTCGACCGCTTCTGATTCGTCGTCTTGTTGTGCAACTCATTCATCCATTGATTGCGCACTGGTTTGAATGCGGCTTGCTTTGGAGTGGCCAACTGGCGAGGACGGACAGCCACTCGAACAGGATTGGCCTGTGGAGCATTACTTGGTTCTGCCGGGCTTTCCTTATGCTCAGCGGCCCGAATCAGATACTCAACCATCTCGCGACAACTTGAGAAACGCTGCGAAGGCTTTTTACTGAGTGCCTTTGCAATGACGGGGCGATCATGAATCGGCAACGATTCTAAGTTGGGGGCCTTGTTGAGGTGTTCAGTGGCTAGCTGGGCCGTGGTTCGCCCTTGAAAAGGGAACTGCCCCGTCAACATTTCTTGATAGACAATCGCAAGCGCATACTGATCGCTATTTCGTCCGGGTCGTCCATCGAACATTTCGGGCGCTGCATAGGTAGGAGTCAGTCCCGAGATCAGAGAGTTGTTCGTTCGCTGTAGGTCTTTGATGAGCCCAAAGTCCGCAAGCTTGATACGGTCTGCGACGAACAGCAGATTCGCGGGCTTGACGTCCAAGTGCTGCAGATCAAACTGCTGACAAATGTAATCGAGTGCATCGGCCGCATCGGCCAGATGCCTTAATAAGCGGTCGCGTGGAATACCGCTCAGCCCCTTCTTGCGCATCTCGCAGAACCGATCATGCAGTGATCCGTCGGCTAACTCGGTGACTACAATCAACTGGCCGTTCACGATCTCAATGCGTTCTAGCGACAGAACGAAAGGATGGTTCACTTGTCGGATGCGCTGCAGGGACTTCAGTTCGTTGGCCGCCCGGGAGTCGTCGATACTCCCAAAGACAAACTTCAACGCTTTCTTGAGACCGCCTGGAGCGTCAGCCAACCAAACTTCGCCAAAGCCGCCCGAGCCAAGCTTTTCGCGCAGCACGTAGCCTGGTATCGGTTCGAAACCTGCTTCGGCAAATGCGACTATCGACGGCATAGTAAATCTCTAAAAGGCCAGTGCGAACTTACTGGTTAGGAATCAGAACGGTGGGCCCACCAACAGTCAGTGGCGGGCTTGCAAGCGGCATCGAAGGTGCAGGGGTTTTCGGCGTCTCATTCCCATTACCACCCTGCGGCCCCTGGGGTACTACTTGCGGCCCTTGGGGTACTACTTGCGATAGCGGCGCAGTAATCGATTTCCGAGGGATCGATCGTGGGTTGATGGGTTGGCTGTGTTGCGATCCAGGTGGATGCGCTGAAGTTTGAGCATATGCAGGATTCACCATGGGGCGTAGGTTTTGCGGCGCAACATTTCTACCGGGAATCGCATGCGGCACGTTGGTGGTTGTAGGCAGAATCTTCGGACCGAAATAGTTTCGGCAAGCAATCTCCAAATAATCCAATCGCAACTCAACCAGTTCCTCACGGTAGGTGCAGATTGAAGCAAACTGGCTAAGCAAATCGCGAGGATGACACCGACGAAAAGGCCGTCCCGCTTGCAGATATTGCCGATCAATAAGCTGGTCGATAATCTCTTCACGCCATTCAATATTCATCGCTTGGCAACTACGGCGAAACAACTCGACAAACTCAGTGCGAGTCGGACTGCCAATCTCGATCTTGAACGGTACTCGGCGCAGAAACGCTTCATCTACTAGTTGCTCAGGCTGTAGGTTTGTCGAGAACAGAATGGTTTGTTCGAAAGGAACCGTAATCTTCTTCCCGGTAGGTAACGTCAAATAATCGATTCGATTTTCAAGCGGTATAATCCAGCGGTTCAATAGTTCGGCCGGTGCAATCCTTTGGCGGCCAAAGTCGTCGATCAACAAGCAACCGCAATTACTTTTAATCTGCAGCGGAGCTTCGCTGGTGTTGCTGCGTGCATCGTGACGCAATTCTAAAGACTCCATCGTCATCTCACCTCCCACGACGACTGTTGGTCGTGAGATTCGGATCCACCGCCGATCGTGTTCCTGAGCGGCGAGAATCGCTTGGCCTGACTTCGAGTTCCGCGACGGAATGTGATACGCTGAATCAAAGACTTTAATAATCTGCCCGTCGTCAATAATGGCGTGAGGAATCCAAATTTCGGAACCTCGACATGCAGTTAGGCACTTGGCGAGCGTTGTCTTACCGTTACCTGGAGGACCAAATAAGAAGATCCCTCCGGTCGAATTGATCGCTGGCCCCAACAAGTCCAGCCAAGTCGACTCGTACGTAATGTTCGATAGTGCCATCCGCAACTGCGATTCGGTTACCGGCTCAAAATGAGTCGCTTGAGCTTCAACGCTCAGGCAGTAATCCACTAACGGAACAGGCGCTGGCCCCGTGTAACTGCAGGTTTTTTGATAGTTCAGCGCCCGACGATGACCATTCTCTGTCAGCGAGTAGTAGAAATCATTCAGCGGCGCGGGCCTCGCATGCGTCACAACCTGCCGCATCCGCAAAGTCGACAATTGTTGCTCAATGATTGGAAACGATAGCCCAACCTTCTCAGACAAGTTTCTTCCGCTGAGTGTTCCTGAATTCAAAAGCATTTGGCACACAATGCTTTCCAGAATCATCTCCGTGATCCCAGCTTCTTCCAGCGTACGCGGTTCGCTGGGCCAAAAGGCATCCTCGTTCATCACAACGGGCAGAGCATCATTGATGACCGATGCCGTGTCTCGATGCTTATATTCGTAACTCATAGAGATTTCGCTGAAGAATGAACTGCCAGTGGGGAAGCTACCTGTGTCTTGTTCGATCGGAACATGTGGTAAAAGCTATGAGTGGAAGACTGAAAATTCCGAAAATGCTGGCCAGTCGATGGTTTGCAACCTAGGCTCCAATGGTTTGCCGTTCAGACGGGAACTCGGAGACAAATGCTGAAGGACGCACGATCGTTAAAATCCGCAGAAAGACAGACGTATTGAAGCCTATCAAATGTTCACGACGAAATAGTGAAAGAAGCCAAAGGTAGATTCGCTCAAAGGCGCTCAACAATGCATTCTGTCCTCAATGGAAAACTCTCAAGACCGTTAACTCGAGCGACTCAGGAATCGGGTGCGCAAAAGGTATGGATTTTGGCTGCCGTCGGCGGCGACACCTCCGGTAGCGATCCGCTGACCGTCGTGTACCCCACCCCTTTTACCGTTGGCCGCAAGCCGGGCATGAGTCTGCAAATCAACTCACGAACCGTCTCCAGCCAACATGCGGAACTTACGATCGAGGGCGGCTCCTTGTTTCTTAAGGACCTTGGCAGCACCAACGGCACTTACGTTAACGGCCAGAGAATTACCGGCGGCGTACTGTTGAACGGGGAAGAGTACATCCAATTTGCCGACGTTGCTTATCGACTGCGCTGCGACGCCCCAGCCACCGCAATTCATACCGAATGCCAAGACGTTTGCGACCAAGCACTGGCACTGGTGCAATTTGATCGTCTGATGCAAAACCGGTTGGTAACGCCATTCTTTCAACCAATTATTGAGATGAATACCGGAATTATCTTGGGTTATGAAGTCTTGGCCCGCAGTCGTTTGGTTGGATTGGAAAGCTCTTATGCCATGTTCTCCGCTGCAGGTCGGTTGAATATGGAATCGGAACTGAGTGCCATGCTGCGATGGGAAGCACTCAACCAAGACATCGATATCCCTGACGATCACGATATTTATCTGAATACACATCCGCGCGAACTAGAAAGCGCTGACCTGCTGGATTCAATGCGCAAATTACGGGAACTTGCGCCGAATCGATCCATGGTGTTGGAGATTCACGAAGCGGCTATTACAAGCCCAGAACAAATGCGATCGCTACGTTCGGCACTGGCCGACATCAATATTCGCATCGCCTATGACGATTTTGGGGCCGGCCAGAATCGCTTGGCAGAGCTGTGCGAAGCGCCGCCAGACGTGCTGAAGTTTGACATGGCCTTGATCCGTGATATCGACCGTGCGCTTCAGGAGCGAAAGCGGATGATCGGTTCACTTGTTTTGATGGTGAAAGACCTTGGCATCAAAGCTTTAGCCGAGGGAATCGAAACTCAGGGCGAGGCGGAGCAATGCGCGTCGCTGGGCTTTGATTTAGCACAAGGCTATTACTTTGGCCGTCCAGCCCCTCCTCCCAGACTCTCTTCGTCTGCGAATTGACGCTGGCAAGCATCGCTTATTGAACTTCTGAAGCTCAACGGTCTTGCGAAGTTGGAGGTAGTCGCGTGACATACTTCCGTATGAACGCTTGACGCGGCGCGATTCTAATTCCTATCCCCACTTGCCTAGCGGCTTGTTAGTGTAAATAATACACTAACAAAAGGGGATAAATATGCTGAGCAACAATGACTTGACTTTGTTGACCGATTTGTATCAGTTGACCATGGCTTATGGATACTGGGCACGAGGTAGGGCGGAGAGAAGGGCGATCTTTCATCTTTATTTTCGTCGCTGCCCATTCCAAAGCGGTTATGTCGTGGCAGCGGGATTGGCTCCCGCCATTGATTACCTGAGAGCATTTCGATTCACAGAAGAACATGTTGCTTACCTGGCAACACTTTCTGGCAACGATGATCGCCCTCTGTTCCCGCGGGATTTTTTGCTATATCTTCGCGATTTAGAACTCAGTGTTGATATTTTTGCAATGCCTGAGGGCTCGGTGGTATTTCCCAACGAACCACTGCTGCGAGTCGAGGGCCCAATACTGCAATGTCAATTGCTTGAATCGACGCTTTTGAACATCGTGAACTTTCAGTCGTTGATTGCGACCAAAGCTTCGCGTATTGTGACCGCTGCGCAAGGCGACCCGGTCCTGGAATTTGGACTTCGTCGTGCCCAAGGCGCTGATGGTGCTTTGGCTGCGTCTCGAGCTGCTTTTATCGGTGGTTGTTCGGCGACATCCAATGTCCTTGCCGGAAAGCTTTTGGGGATACCCGTGCGAGGCACTCACGCTCATAGTTGGGTCATGTCGCATGAGTCGGAACCCGAGGCCTTCGCTGAATACGCGTCGGCCTTACCCAACAATTGCGTATTTCTAGTGGATACCTACGACACTTTAACGGGCGTCAAGAATGCGATTGAAGTGGGTTGCAGGCTTCGGAATCAGGGCTACCAGATGGTAGGGATTCGACTGGATTCTGGCGATTTAGCTTGGCTGAGCCAACAGGCTCGCAGTTTGCTCGACGCAGCAGGTTTTCACAAAGCGGTGATCGTCGCAAGCAATGATCTTGATGAACGATTGATACAGAGCCTGAAGCTACAACAAGCCAAGATTTCCATTTGGGGAGTAGGAACCAAACTGGTCACCGCCTATGACCAACCAGCTCTGGGGGGCGTTTACAAATTAGCCGCAATCGAAAGTGGTACAAATGAGGACGAAAGTGAAGCAGACAACTGGCGGCCAGTACTTAAGCTTTCGGAACAGCCTCTTAAGACATCCATACCAGGTAGACTTCAAGTTCGTCGGTTCTACCATCCCGACAAAACTGCACTCGCTGATATGATCTTCAGCGAGTTCCTACCACCCGAATTGTCGGCGACCATGATTCACCCGCAAGACGTAACTCAGCAACGTCGATTTGATTCCACTATCGCTTACCGTGACCTTTTGACTCCAGTTGTATCGGCGGGGAAAGCAGTCATCGAATTACCTAGCTTGTTTGAATCGCAAAAGTATGCCGCCCAGCAAGTATCAACGCTGCATGAGGGGATACGACGCTTCGACAATCCGCATTCCTATCCGGTTGGATTGGAGACCAAACTGCAAGCGCTCAAACTTCGATTGCTGCAGAAGGGCCGTGACACTGGGCTGGAGTCTATGGAAAAGTGAGTTTCACCTACCAATTCGCTAGACCTGCACTGAGCGTCGATTGCGTGGTATTCGGCCTTAGCGAAGATCAGTTGCTTGTGTTGTTGATTCAGAGAGGACTGCCGCCATTCCGCGGCAAGTGGGCGTTGCCTGGTGGATTCGTGAAGGTTTCGGAGACATTGGCAGATGCTGCGAGACGCGAATTGCAGGAGGAAGCAGGCGTGACCAACCTTTATCTCGAGCAACTCTACACCTTTGGAGATGTGCAGCGAGACCCTCGGGAGCGAGTGGTCTCTGTTGCCTTTTACGGACTGGTACGACGCTTGGAGCATCCGCAAATTGCGGGGAGCGACGCGCAGGCTGCTGATTGGTTTCCCGTAGATCATCTGCCGTCACTGGCCTTTGATCATGACGAGATTATTTCTATGGCGCACCAGCGCTTGCGAGCAAAACTGCAGTACCAACCAATCGGTTTTGAATTACTTCCAAAGAAATTCACCCTCAGTCAATTACAGGGACTTTATGAAACTGTCCTTGGACGCACTCTGGATAAACGCAATTTCCGAAAGAAAATTCTTTCCATGGACTTGCTGAAACCATTGGCAGAGTATTCCGCTGGCGCACATCGAGCCGCTCGCCTTTACTCTTTCAATCGAACACGCTACCAGTCGTTATTGAAGAAAGGCTTTCACTTTGAAATCTGATCTAACGCCACGCATGAATCAGCCCAAGAAATACTGTCGCGCGGCTTTGCTCCTCGTCGATATACAAAACGACTTCCTTCCAGGCGGAGCGTTAGCTGTCCCCCAAGGGAACGAAGTCATCCCGGTCGCTAATGACCTGATGCGGCTCTTTGATTTTGTTGTGGCAACTCAAGATTGGCACCCGAGCCACCACCAAAGTTTCGCTAGTCAACATCCAGGGCTGTCCATTGGAGATCAATTTGAACTGCATGGACTAAAACAAATCGCTTGGCCGGACCATTGCATTGAAGGCACATCAGGAGCCGAACTGGCTCCGGACCTCAAGCATGAATACATCCATCAGGTGGTACGCAAGGGGCAGGATGCTGGAGTCGATAGTTACAGTGGCTTCTTTGATAATGGTCGTCGCAGCAATACGGGCCTAGAAGCCATTCTGCGAAAGCAACAAATCGACACTGTTTATGTGATGGGTTTAGCAACTGACTACTGTGTCTTGTTCACTGCATTGGATGCAGCGCAACTTGGATTCAATACCTTACTAGTTTTGAATGGTTGCCGGGGAGTTGAGCTACATCCCGGTGACTGCCAGCGAGCCGTAGAACAGATGAAGTTGGCTGGAATATCGGTAGTCCATTCCGACTCGGTTTTGCAATGAAAGCGATCTGCCTGCGCATGCTCTACATGGTTGGCAAACGAAAGGGTCAGTGCCCGTTTTAAGACCCGTTGTTTGGACAATACATAAGTATCCAGACAAATGCAAAACGCGGCATGAAGACCATACAACACGCTTACAGGATCGCGGACTTCACGCGACGCTGCATTTCCAGATGCGAGGCATTCGCAGCCGCTCCAGCCGAGGAGATCGCGTCTCGACGCAGCATTTGCAACTGGCCTTCGGCGGTTCGCTTGGCGATCGATTCGATCGATGGCGCCGATGGTAATGCATTAGGCGTGCCCGCTTTGCCAGCCGCAGCAGCTTGGTTTCCAAACTTGCGTTCAAAATCTCGAGCGAAATTGGTCAAGCTATCCAAGAGCTCTTGGTCAATCTCGTTGTGGTAGGTTCGGACCTGCGCCATAACCAATTCTTCGTCGCTACGCAGATCCCATAGCTGACGGAGTCCTTCCATGTCGATGGCTTGATAGGACTCTTGAACAAATACCAAATCACCCGTCACGTGCGGCAGTGCGGATTGGACAGCAGCCTTAGGTCCAACCGGCCTAGCGGTTCGCATCACACGTAGTTGCGGATAAGCTCGACGCAGTTCATCTAGCACCTCGCCGGTCGCGTCGGCGGAACCATCGTCGATAACAAAGACCTCGATCTGATGGGTTAGTTCAGCTAGCTCCTCAAGTAGATTTTCGATATGAGCAGCCGCGGACGACTGCTGATTTTGGAGCGGCATGACAACCGAGAGCGTTTGAGCATTCATCTTGGATTTCAACCTGTCAGACTTACCACGGATAGGGGGAGCTGCTTGAACTGATGCAATAAACAGTTTTACGTATCACCCAAGAGCCACTTTGAGCGGTACAAGCTGCAAATCGATCATTTCAAGAGCCGGAAAGAGCGTATCGGCCGTTCCACCGCGACATGATTTTGGTGAATGTGAACCTCATGCAGCTCTTCCCTATCTAGTCTTCGGCGGTCAAAATGCGGTGAAGTCAATGTTTGATTTAGAGTGAAGGTTTTACAGTTCATTCCGATTAGTCGCGAAATTACAACCATGTCAGATAATCCCAACAGTGGCAGTGCAGCGCCAGCGATTCCCAATTTTGCTAAAGGGGAGGGTGGCCTGTTGCCTGCGATCGCTCAGGATGCAGAAACCGGTCGCGTCCTCATGATGGCTTGGATGAATCATCAAGCTTATCAAGAAAGCGTTGATACAGGCATTGCAACCTATTATTCACGATCACGTGGCAAGCTATGGCGAAAGGGCGAAAGCAGTGGCCATGTGCAAACGATCCAGTCTATCCAAGTCGATTGCGATGCAGACTGTATCTTGATGCTGGTCCATCAGGTGGGGGCGGCTTGTCACGAAGGTTACCGAAGTTGCTTTTTCCGTAAGCGACAAGGTGACGATTTTGTGATTCACGAATCGCAAGTGGTTGACCCCAAAACGGTCTATGAAATTTAGGACGCGATGAAGAATGTGCGGGATAGCGCGGTCACGCTAGGAACAAGATAATTGTAAGAATTTCAATCCGCTGATTTCCGATAACATTGGCACGGCAGCCGAATTGCACTCGGTGCGGCGGCCAAAGTTCGAACGGATTCATATAGGATGCCTACTTTCGCTCTAACAAGCTGATCACGGCTTGGTGGTGGCGACGGATTGCGAGCGGCGTTCCCTTCATTTCATTAACCGTAGATTCAATCCGTTCCTATTATGCTCCAAATCTCTATTGAAGCCTTCTCATTTTACGCGGCCTTCCTCTTCTGCTTTCTGTGGATTGCCATCGCGATGATCTGGGTCAGCCCGCGACCGGCGTAGATTTCACGCCTTCAGTCGACCCGATTTGCCAGCACCACTGGCGGCCTGACTTCATTGCAGGTCCAAATTTATCACCGATTTTTCTCAATTGTCTTTGCTCGTGACCAGACGTGTCCCTGGGCTCGCGATATTGATACTGCCGAGGTTGATCCACTCATGGTTTAAAAACAGCTCATCTGCACCTCGACAAACTCCTTTTACCATACTTCCATCACACAACGAGAATAGAACGAACGGATAACGAAAATGGCAAAGTACTACGTACAAAGCGGCAATTTGAAGATGGTCATGGATGCCAGCGACGTCACCGGTGCAGCTCTTTGGGCTATCCACAGCACACTGGCTGAACTGTCGTTTATCTACGAAGGCGACGAGTTCAGCGAAGCGGAGCAGGTAGACCAAGTCTTGATGCAAGCACTGATCGAACTTGAGCCAACCATCCTAGTTTCCGAACTGGGCTTTAATCGTGCAGACGCCCAACAACTGGAAACCTACGACATTGCGATGCAGTGGCATCAACTGGCTAAAGCTCTGACGCGGTTAGAAGACAGACTGCGTTAAACGGACGCGTGGCCATTGCGGATGCATGGCTATTGATAACGTCTTGCGCCAAAGTTCGGAAACACTTTACGAACCAAACGCTTGATGACTTCGCGGCAAGGCAACGCCTTCCGCTTCATCGCGATACAATAAGCTAACTTACTGTAGCGCCATCGAGCCCTCGAAACATCAATGCGGCCAAACTGGACGTCAGATACCGTATCGGTCAGCTTTGTTTTGTAAGGCTGCTCACCATATCCGAAATCAATTTGCTTGATGCCCACAGCTTCCGCAGATTTGCAAATCTCCAGAAATAGTGCCGTACCCGGCGAATAGGCATGATACTGCGGATCGTACACCGGGAACCAATAATGTAGCAGTTCGCCTTCGACCATACCGATATGGCCAGCAACCAATTTGTCACCTGCAAACAAAGCGGAAGTAATGCCGCGACAGTTTGCAACGGCGGTCTCTTCGGAGAACAGCCTGCCAAACAATTGATGCACCCAATCAACCGACAACAAATCAAAGATGTGTGTGCGTCGATATTGAGATCGCTTCATCTCGATGATTTGTTCGCGGACACTGGCATCGCGGCAATCGAACTCCAGACGCATAGCGCCAAGATCTTTGATCATTTTCTTCGTCTTGCGGCGCTGCTTGAAAATCGTTTCGCGTGCGTGTTCCAAGAAGGCAACATAACCTTGCGGATGCCTCTGCATATCGGCCAAATAAGTGCACACCGTTCCATAGCGATAACGCAGAATCTCATCGGTCGCTAAAGCTATCGAGTGAAAAGTATAACTCTTCAAACCAGCCTGCTTCAGCACCTCCAAGTAACTGATGGTCCCTTGCTGTGGATCAAACAGCAGTCCGTGCACGTCATTAAAAGCCCCCCCCATCGGAACGGCATGCCCAAATTTGGACAATTGAATCGGCAAGAACCCGATGAGCTCCGAATCACGATAAATGACGATCACGCGTGCATCGTTACGAGCTACCGCCGCTGATTCAACAAAATCTAACGAAAAGAATGGGCTGTGAAACGACGCGTCCGCTTGTCGAAGTCGGTTCCAAGCCCTGCGGTGTTCTTCACTCAACTCATTGACCCGAAGCACGTTGACATTCAAGTCGCTATCGGATCTGTTCAGCATGTGGATAACTGCAGGCTGAGTCTCAGCCAATGTTGCGTCAGGGGATGCAGGGGCAAGCAAGTTCATTCCAAACCGCAGGGAATACGACACACAGACCATTCAAGCGTTCACGTATGAACGAGAATCGAGTTCCACATATGATATATTTAGCGGACGAATGAACGAAAGGATTTCACCAAGAAATGCTCCGATTTCTGCAATATTGCCGTTACAGCCCGACTCATCGAAACATGAAGAATCGCATCAATCCATTGCTTTTTTCAATCGATTGCTGAATAGCTTTTGTGCTTTATCGACTTTCTCACGGACGACGACTTGGCAGTAGCCATTATGAGGATTGAGATTGAAGTAGTTTTGATGGTAGCTCTCAGCCGGATAGAACGGCCCGAGTGGAGAGAGCTCCGTCACAATCGGTCTTGGGTAAACTCCAGCCTGATCTAGCGCGGCTATCGTTTCGCGTGCAATTTTTTCCTGCTGCGGCGAATGATAGTAAATCACAGAACGGTACTGCGTACCTCGATCGGCCCCTTGTTGATTTAACGTCGTCGGGTCATGCGTTTTGAAGAAAACCTCTAGCAATTCGGCAAAGGTTATGCGTTCTGGGTCAAAAGTGATCTGCACCACCTCGGCATGCCCCGTCCGTCCTGTGCAGACCGCTTCGTAGGTCGGATTAGCTAATGGGCCTCCTGAATATCCGGAAACTACTTGCAGGACGCCTTCCATCCGCTGGAAGACCGCTTCCACGCACCAAAAGCAACCGCCACCCAATGTCGCAATTTCTTCAGCCATCTGCACTTACCGTTTGTCACTTGAAAAGGAATCGAATCGCCCAAGTTTATGATACCGGTTTCGACAAGAGTTGCGTCACAAAGATTGAACCTTTCCGGCGATTGTGTACTCTTGCCACTTGTACTAACATCGCATTCACTTTCCGGGAAACTCCCCTTTTAAGACGACTTCATGGCCGGCAACGTAGCAATCATCGATTATCAAATGGGTAACCTCCACAGCGTCCAAAAAGCGTTAGAAAAGGTAGGGGCCACCGTTGTCGTCACTGACGACCCAAACACGATTCGGAAGGCTGACCGCGTGGTGTTGCCGGGGGTGGGTGCTTTTGGCGATGCAATGCGCGAGCTCAGCTCCCGCAGTCTGGTCGAGGTCATTGGCGAGGTCACCCAATCGGGCAAGCCGTTCTTAGGAATCTGTTTGGGCCTGCAACTGCTATTTACACAAGGAGAGGAGGGAGGAGTTTTGCCTGGGCTGGATATCGTCGCGGGAACCGTTCGCAAGTTTGAAATTGACCAAGCTCTCAAAGTTCCACACATGGGCTGGAACAGCGTTCAAACACTCCAGGATAACAACCCACTGCTGGGTGCTAGCCATGGCGAACCCTACTTCTATTTCGTGCACAGCTATTTCTGTGACCCAACGGATCGAAGCGTCGTGTGGCTGGAGTGTGATTATGGCGGCAAATTCTGTGCAGCCATCCGTCGTGACAATATCTTTGCGACCCAGTTTCACCCAGAAAAAAGCCAACAAGTTGGGCTCGATCTTCTCAAGCGTTTTATCGAACTGTGATTATACGGCGTCCAATCAAAAGGCTTCTATGCAATAGCTTCCAGAACGCGTACTCCATCGGCCTGCAGCTAAACGCAAATGCCATTCGAAAAAGCGGAAGTCGCGAGTTCATAGTACCGCCCTTAGATGGATGTTCTCATTTGCCGACTTGCTCGATCGCTGCCTTGCGAGCGGCTTCGAATTCATCGCCGCGATTCCACTGCTGCATCTGATCCGCATCAGCGATCCGTTGCGTGACCTCTAAGAGCAATTCTGCGTCTTCGACCATGCCGCTCAAATCCCAGTTCGGATCATACTCGTCGCTGGGCTGATGATAAGTTTCCTTTGTCCAAGCGTCCAAGCGTTCTCGGCCCCAATTGTCGGGCTTGCCTCGCACCGTCGTTCCTGAATGCAGATACAAGCCAGGAACGCCAATCTTCGCAAGTGAGAATTGATCGGAGCGATAGAAGTAACCTCGATCGATAAACTGGTCGGGCACGACTTGCCTATTCTGCAACGAAGCCACCTCGGACACCAGCGCATCCAGCGAACTTTTCCCGTGCCCCACGACCTGAATGTCCACGGTACGCCCCAGGAAGTTCAATGAGTCCATATTGACCAGCCCTGCAATCTTTCCGGGCGGCACCGTGGGATGAGCAGCATAGTATTTCGACCCAAGTAGACCTTGCTCTTCCGCCGCAACCGCGGCGAATAGTAGCGAACGTCGTGGCTTGGTGGTCGCTTGTGAAAAATACTCTGCCATGGCCAATAGAGCCGCCGTCCCCGATGCGTTATCGATCGCCCCATTGTAAATTCCATCTCCCGACGCATCTCGCTTGGTCGCCAAGCCAATGTGGTCATGATGAGCCATCAGCACTACGTATTGGTCTGCAAGCGTGGGATCGCTGCCAGGCAATACCCCCAGCACGTTCGCCGTATCAAGCTGAGTGATGTTGCAGCTTAACTCCATTGAAGTCTGCAGCCCTAAGCCAACCGGTTGAAAGTCCCGGCGGTTAGCGGCCGCTCGCATCGCATCGAGATCTTTCCCCGCTAACTGGCAGATTCGATAAGCTGCGCTCTCGGTTACCCAGGCTTTGACTTTAACTCGGGGCGACGTATCCTCTCGCAACTCCGATTCTTCTCCCGACCACGATGTTTGTACTACCGAGAACGGGTAACCAGCCGATGGCTCGGTGTGAATAATGATCGCGCCAGCCGCACCATGCGCTGCCGCATTAGCATATTTGTAGTCCCAACGTCCGTAATACAAACGTCGTCGACCGCCAAACAAATCAGGATCATCCTCAGGATCATTGTTCATGACCAACACGATCTTGTCGCGAACATCGGTATTGGCATAGTCATCCCAATCATATTCGGGAGCCGTGATGCCATACCCGACAAAGACAATCTCCGACGACGGCAGGCTCACTTGAGGCAACGCCATCCCGCTGACGGCAATGAATTCGTCATGTTGCTTCAACTCAATGGAATCGGTTTTGCCGACGATTTGAATCGAAGCGGGCTGCTGCGTCGTGATTCCGACCAGCGGGACCGCTTGCGTCCAAGTTCCTCCTTCGCCTCCGGGTTGCAGCCCAAACTTCTGAAACTGCGTCGACAGATACAATTGCGTGAGATAATCCCCTCGCGTTCCAGGCCCGCGACCTTCTAACAGATCGTCAGCCAAGAATCGAATGTGCGACGCCAGCGTCGAAGAGCTGATTCTGCCGGCAATCGAAGCCTCCTGATCGGACTGCCCCCGCACCTGGAATGATGGCAAAACAGCCAAGGTGGCGGCCAAAAACAGTTTCAACGCAAGTAGCTTAGTTATCTTTTGCACAGGTTCCTCCTCAAGGATTTCAAAATAGGCAATTAGTATCTTATGCGCAAAGACATCTCAATGGACTGGTTGTAGCGAATTTTTTAAATGATCCGAAAATATCGCAAGTTATGCGGCCTCCTGCTTCGATAACTGATTGTAGTCCTGCGTTCGACACACAGGCTGATGAGTTCCATGCCGGATAGGGTTAGATCGACGATGTCACACAAATTCGGACGCACAATCACGGGTCTAGTTTTAACTGCGATTGCTTTGAGCAGCACAGGTTGTGTTGGCTTGACCAACGGATTCCACCTAGGTCCTCTGGGAATCCCAGTTCCAATCTCGCCTTATCTGCAAGATCAGGAAGAACTAGAATTCCACATCCATGAACGATACGCCCGCGTGCCCATCATGGGACCATTGACTGCTGGCGGACCAGTCGCCGCACTGGATCCACCTAGCGACGACGAAGTGATGCAAGCCCTGGAACGCGCTCGCCCCGTTCGCGGTGGTATTCCATTGCTTAGCGAAAAGCAACGCAACAACGTGCGGATCGTGAAAGAGAAAATCGTGGATTACATCGATCCACCTCGCTTCATCCCGCTGATTGGTTTCGCTCAACTGCACCACGCTCACTACAAGTGTACTGTTTACTTTGAAGAGCGTTTGATCAACGGTTGGCCTGTCCCGTACACCTTAGAGGATAACGAGACCATTGAAGTGATCTATATTGACCATAACCACTTCCACATGTGCGGCGATCCAGATACCGGTGCCAGCAGCCCATACTAAGCTATTGAATTCACGCAGTTAAAACGGACAACCATCAGGCAGACTTGGAAACAAGCCTGCCTGTTTTCGTTTCCATTGGCTCGCTAGTTCGATTAAGCGTCATTCGCAGGCGTAGGCGGCTCTGCTTCTCGTACGATAGCAGTTGTTATTAACTTTTTTGCTACGTGAAACTGCGGGGGCCGTTTAACCGCGTGGGCATCGCCCCGCGTTAGCTGTGTCCGTTAACATAGACGCGGCCCGATGGGCTCGCGGTTAAACGACCGAGTTAGCGTTACCGCTATGGCTACTGCAACAAATACTGCTCCACGAATTTGATCGTAGCATAGAACTGAAAATCGGCGTTATTCTTTTTGCGAAAGCCGTGGCCTTCATCGGTAGCCATAAGGTACCACAGCGGTGTTCCGCTAGACTTGACTTTTGCCGCCATTTGCTCGGCTTCACTTAGTGGCACTCTTGGGTCATTGCCGCCTTGTACAATAAACAGCGGCTTACCAATCTTGTCCGCATTGTTCAGCGGTGCGATGCGCTCAAAAAACTCCGCTATCTTCGGATCTCGTTCATCCCCGTACTCCACCCGCCGCAGATCACGACGATAGCTCTCGGTGTTCTTCAAGAACGTCCCGAAATGCGAGATCCCTACCACATCCAACGCACAGCGAATGCGATCGTTATATTCCACTGCGACGGCCAGCGTCATGTAACCGCCGTAACTGCCGCCGGTGACCATGATGCGATCGGCATCCAAATTCGGCTGCTCTGCGATCCAATCGAGCAATGCTCCGATGTCCCGCACCGAGTCCAGACGCAATTCCGCATTGTCTAGCTTGAGAAACGATTTCCCAAAGCCCGCTGAACCTCGCACATTAGGATAGATCATGGCAATGCCCAGCTCATTCAGAAAGTAGTTATTGCGCCCCAGGAACGTCGGCCGCGCCTGGCTCTCAGGACCTCCATGAATGTTAATGATTACAGGTCGCTTGCCGGTAAAGCTTGCGGGCGGGGCGTACAACAACCCGCTGATGGTCCGTTCATCGAAACTCTTCCACTGAATCAACGCCGCTTCCGACAATTGATCCGCAGATAGTCCCCCCAATTCGCTTTCCGTCCAGCGATCGATTGTCCGTTTGGCAATATCAATGGAGTAAACATCTGCTGTACTCTTGGCAGAAGCGATCGTCAACGAAAACTCCGGCAAGTTTGGATGCCACTCACCGAGCGATATAACTCCATTGGGAAGTTGCTCCGCGACGGCCTTCCACGGATCTGAAGCGGCTGACAAGGCCTGCAGAGCTTGATTGGCAACATCGTACACATACAGCCGTGAGATGCCCGCTTCATTGGCGACCAGCGCGATCTGTTTCCCGTCGGGCGATACTTCGAAACTATCGACATCCCATGTTAGGTCGTTGGTAATGATCGTTTCTTTATTGCTTTGCAGATCACGATAGACCAATTGCTGAAACTCACTGTGCGCGTCAGTCGTGTAGTAGATGCCACTGCCATCGGTATTGAACTGCGCCCCCGAATAAGCCACATCGGGTTTGTCTTCCGTGATCGGTTTCAGCGATCCGCTGGATACATTAGCCAAGTGCAGCCTTGAGCGGTTAATCGACAAGGACTCGAGCACCAGCAATTGTTGATCATCGGGCGACCAGTCGCTGACGGACCAGCCACCGCCGGCGAGCTCCAACAATACACGATTCGAGTCCGGCTGGCGCGGATTCATCATCCAGATATCGCGATCGGCTCCATTGCGAGCCGTCGAAGAATACACACATTGGTCACCGGCATGATTCCAAACGGCGCGACCGTTTTGAGAACGCTTGCCATCGGTCAGAAGGGTGACGTGGTGATCTTCCATATCGAAGCGATAGAGTTGCCAAAACTCGTTCCCGCCAGCATCCCGACTGAACACAAAGTAATCAGCCGCTTGCGGATTGATCGTCGCGGAACTTATCGGTTCGTTGTAGAAGGTCAACTGTTTGCGAGCGCCACCCGGTTGGTCCACTTGATGCACTTGGTTGGAATTGCCGAATCGAGTGCCGATCAGCATTTTCCGCTGCGTTGGATGCCAAGAAAAAAAGGACGCTCCGCGAGCTTCCGTATAAGTTCGTACGCGGTCGGCTAATTCTAACTCAATCGGCGGGATACCTTCGACAACCAAGTTCTCCGTTGGACGGATTTCTTGACTTGCCGCATCGCTGTGCAGCAGCCAACAGAACGCCAGGATCAAGCAGGGATGATAGATTCGTTTTGACATAGGTTTTCCGAATTTAAGGGCAGGTCTGTGATCACGTGCACCGCAAGGCGGCCGTCGCTGAGTTCGATTATACTCAAAGGCTTCTTGCGACGTTGCCACTTCATACGTTAGTCAATTGAGATGCCTTCCTGCGACTACACACGACGACACTATCTGCTGGTCATTCTTGCAGTTTGCTGGGGGCAGATTTCTCTACTCACTGCGCAGGACAACGATCGAAATGCCAGACAGAAGTATCGCTCGGTTGCGACGATTGTCGAACGGTTACAGGAACTGAATCAACCTTTGCCTGCGGTTCAGCCCGGCGATTGGCTGAAAAGCAACCCAGAAAAGAAACAAACCTTTCGCGACTATGTGGAATCGAAGCCAGTCACATTGGGAGCGACTCGAAATCGCCTATACATTCAACCGATGGGCGAATTGAGTGAGTCCGAAGCAAATTCCGTCGCGCTGGCCGCGGAATTTTTGGGGATCTACTTCCAATGCTCGACGCGGGTATTGCCGGCGATTGCACTAAGCGATATCCCTAGCCAGTACCAAAGAACCATCGCTGGAACACAAACTAGGCAACTGCGAACGGATTACTTGTTGCGTGAAAAGCTGGTTCCAATACTGCCCGCCGATGCGGTGGCTATTCTCGGACTGACCAATCAAGATTTATGGCCCGGTGAAGGCTATAACTTCGTGTTTGGTCAAGCGATGTATCGCGAGCGAGTCGGTGTCTGGTCGCTACACCGCTTGAGCCTCGCCAGCGAATCAGAAGCAGCAAACCCCGTTCTTCTACAGCGGTTATTGAAAGTCGCCTCGCACGAGACGGGTCATATGTTTTCGATGCCGCACTGTGTGCTTGCAAGGTGCAACATGCAGGGCAGCAATTCGCTGGAAGAATCTGACCGGCAACCGTTACATCTATGCTCCAATTGCGAGGGCAAAATTATGTACGCCACAAACGCCAATGCGAAAAATCGGTTTGAAGAGTTGCTGGATTTTTGCAAGAAGCATGGCTTACACGACGAGGCTGAGCACTATGAAAAGGCTCTTCGTGTGCTTCGTTGACAAACCATTCTTGCTTGCCTGAGCACTACTTGGCCTTCACGAAGGCCTCCAATTCCTTTGCGGTGTAGTCCTTTTTAATATCCATCCACTGGATCTCCTGGTCACCAAAGGCATGCCAAGTATACGTCTGGTGGATCAAAAGTTCCGCAGCGGCATCATGGCTACTCTCCTCATCTAACGAGACGTGCCCCCACTCTTCACTGCGCGCTCGCATCGGTCGAGCAACTCCATCGATCGTCTCGTAAAAGTATTCGATGATGCGTTTTACATTCTGTTTTCCCTTGAAGGAATTTGCAAAGGTATTGCGTTCAATAGCCCCAGACTTTCTGTTAATCACCACTTCACTTGCAATATCCTCACCTTGTTCGCCGATTGCTTTGTACGTCAACCAGACCGAGTCTCCCGAACGCTTGGTCACCTTCTGGATCTCGCTGACCCATTTTTGTTCTGAAGCTGATTTTTCCAATGAAAATGTCTTAAGCCGAACTCGATTGCTTAGCGTCGCCAAAACTGCAGGAATAAAAGCAACATCTTGCGAGTAGCGAATCGCAGACTCCGCGTCGACCTTCTGCGAATGCCATGGGTAATTAAAGTCGTACCGACTGCGTTCCAGGCCATCATGAAACAGGCACACGTAAGGTCGCTCTCGCGTTATTTCCTTGGTCGACATTTTAGTCGCGTCGGTTGGCTGACCCTCAGGAACCACTTGATGAGTGGTGGAATACATCGCGAACGTATATCGTTTTGCATCGACATCCAGTTGCTGCCTTATTGTTTGCGTTTGGTCATAGCTGACAAATTCGCGATCCGAGATGCCTTCTCGTGGAACACCTATCGTCTTTGTTTCAATCGTTACATCGTAGCGAGGAAAGGACATCAGATGGGTTTCGTAGAGTAGCCTCAACTCCCGATACTCTTGTTCCGAAATTTTCTCCTCGTCGCCGATTGCATTGGAAACTAGACCAAGAATGAGTAGCATGATCGCTGTAGGAAGTATATTGGTTCGCATACAAGTCCCCTTAAGAAAACAGAGCGAAAGTCCAAATCGGAGCGAGCATCAGCCACCATACCCATCGCCATAATCGTCGCCCCCTCCATATCCGCTGGGCATGCAGTTATGTTGACTGCCATATGGAGACTTGTTTTTGTGCAAATTCATCAACCAACCAGTCTCTGGAATGCATTGATACGTTGCGGGCCCTGTAGGATCGCATGTGCACCGCATGACTTGTCCGCACAGGATATGATCGTGATAAAGAATACCGGCATACCCCGCCTCATCCGCATTCTTCCTCCGGATCGACAAAATGGGGCTGTCACCATACTCGAGAACTTTGTAAGCGAAACTACAGACGTGCTTGTCCTGTTCTTCCGAGTAACGGCAGTCCTGCACCTCGCCACAAAATTTTTTCTTTGGACCATATAACTTTTCACAAGTATCCTTGTCGTCCGCTACCCAACAATCCTCTGCGAGACAATTGTGAGATATCGCGCAAGCAGCTACAATAAAGCCGCAAAAAACAATCAATAACGTCTTCATTTGAGACCTCCAAAAAGAATAGTAACCTTCTGAACCCGACTGAAACTGCCATACGTGACCACGAACTCAAGCTCCGCACGCGCCGGGATAACGCTTCGCTCTTGGCCATTGTTTTTCATCAGCAGCTCGCGATTAACTTTACACTCCAAACGATAAACTCCTTGAGACAACTGCCTGGGCTCTATCTGAAACGCCTCTCTGGCAAGCGGCTGCTGTTGCTGATCTCGAACGCTTTGCAAAAGCATCTTCAGACTTCCATCCGCATGCCGCTTCAGCGTCGAGGATTGTATTCGCATAACCGCCCACGCACTCCACCGGCCGTCATCGTTGCTGGTTAGCTGCAGTTCCGATGGAGCCAGTTCGACCGCGACAGGGTTCAGAATCGTGATGCTGTTGCGGACCACGCCTGGACGCCCCTTGACCGTAACCTGAAGGACATCGGAAATCCCATCCGGAGGTATGTCTCCTGACTTACACATCCCTACTACAAACGCTTCCCCGTGTTTGTCACCGTTTTCAAACTTCCAATTCAAATATTTCAAATCGCCTTGCGGTTCAAGCGACACCTGCGCTAACGTGACAGGCGCTGTTATGCGAAATGGGATTCGAAACTCTTGCAGCTCGTCCGCCCCCACATCCTCGATCGAGCCTGTGGTGCGAAAAATCGGACTCCATTCCAAGAAGGAGGCGACTCCTTTGACATCTGCCATCAACTCCAATTCGATAAACCGCAGCTTGCCAGCGGTCGCCAATCGAACTCCTATTGTCTTCCCACCACCGGACTCATTGACATCTATGTCAACAATCACATCCACCACAAAGGATTCACCGAGGGGGACTTTTTGCTTGCGGACGCTTACCTTGGTACATGAACAACTGCGAGAAGCAGACAGCACTTCAAATTCATGTCCTGTCTCGTTTTTCAAAATCAATGAGATTGCCTTCCGTTGGCCAACTTCCAGCGCTTGAATGGGTATGTCTGTCTTTAAGTACTCCGCATCGGTTGCATGCAGTGGCCATTTGAAGGACTCCGTAGGAATTTGCTCAACGGATTCTTCGCCGCTTGCGATCGTTGGATTGCAAATCGATAGTCCCACCCAAACCAAACACAAGAGGACAGCTCGAGCTACCACAGCACTTGGCAACCGTCGTGAGTGTCTTGTAAGCGGACCAGCCGCGCAACGTACGGCTGAGTCTTCGCCTGAGCTTGAACTCATTGCCTGTTCATGGCTCAAAGAGAGAGAGAGAGAGAGCATGGCTTCATCGCAAAGTTCCAACTGGCCTTGGAAAAATCGGTATCGAGCACAGGCGATGGCAGTGCGGCGACTTACGACGCCTTATCACGTTCGAAAGTGCACTGATCCCCCCGCCACCAGTTCTTTATAACGTTCGCAAGCGGCTAGTCAACGAAATTTTTGACGATTTTGTGACTTGCTGCAAACCTATGGGAAACCCGATGCCTTGCGTCCCACCTATCCCGCACCCGGACTATCATGCTAACATCAAAGCTTTCACAGCTTGTTCCACCCGCCATCCCGCCGAGGTCTCCTATGTTTCAAACCCACTTCTTTCGCTCCTTGCGGTCGCTGTCCAGTCTTTGCGTTCTTGCGGGCGCGTCCTACGGCTTAGCAAACCAAACTCTATCCCAAGAGTACCTGAACGGCATCGAGTGGAAAGAACCACCCGTCGTGACTCCTGGTGCAACCAATGACGCACCGCCGTCCGATGCAGTCGTCCTATTTGATGGCACGGATTTTTCGCACTGGAAAAATGCTTCCACGTGGAAGATCGAAGAAGGAAATATGATTACTGGCCGAGGGCCTATCTCGAGCGTTGAGGAATTCGGCGACTGCCAAGTCCACATCGAGTGGTCTGCTCCCACACCCGCAAAAGGAAGCGGTCAAGGTCGCGGCAATAGCGGCGTGTTCCTGATGGGTGAGTACGAAGTCCAAGTGCTCGATTCGTACGAGAACCAAACTTACTTCGACGGCCAAGCTGGTGCGATCTATAAACAAACTCCGCCGATGGTCAATGCGATGCGAAAACCCGGTGAGTGGAACACTTACGACATCTTCTGGACCGCTCCCCGGTTCAATGAAGACGATTCGCTGAAGTCACCGGCTTATATCACGGTGGTCCATAACGGCGTTTTGATCTTGAATCACTTTGAATTGAAAGGGGACACACCATTCAACCGCCCGCCGAAGTATGTTAATCGTGGCGATAAAGGTCCGATCTCTTTACAAGACCATGGCAACCCCGTTCGTTATCGTAACATTTGGGTGCGCGAGATCGTTCCCGTCGAAGGCGAACAAGTTCGACCTCCGTTCATTCGTCGCGGCGATGTCGAGACGCCGATCGAGTAATCGAGTTGGTGCGAACTACCAGTCGATCGCTTGAGGACGCCCCATTTCGACCAAGTGCATGTAGCTGTCTTCGCAAAAGCGATCGGTCATGCCGGCCAGATAAGTGCCAACGGACCGATGAACACCGTGGGCACTTGCCAGTTCTTGGAAACGCGGCGGCAGTCGCCCAGGATAAGCGACCAGCAGATGAAACAATTGTTGCAACCGCGTCGCCGCTTGCTCGCGAACAGCTATCAGCTTGGGATGCCGATAAACATTGGCAAACAGAAACGACTCAAGCTCCTCACGCTCTTGTTCGATACTCCGCGGCATCTCTAAGCGAACTTGTTGTTGCTGCAATTGCTCCGATGAATATCCTTCGCAACTCTTTAGCAGCTTGACATTGCCTCGCAAGAAATAGCCAACTTGCGTTTCAATCATCGCATGGACCAGAAATTGCCTTGAAACATCGCTCGCCGCAGCGGCCTTCGTTTGCTCGACAATACTACGACGAATAAAGCTGATTTCCATAAGTTGTTCTAATGTGATCAAGCCTAACTGCAAGGCATCGTCAACATCGTGTGCATCGTAAGCCATACTGTCAGCCGCATCGACCACTTGCACTTCCAAACTGGGTGCAGGCGCAAGGGGTCCTTTATTGGCGCGATGCGTTTGACCGGCCAAAACTTCATGCGTTAGATTCAAGCCTGGGATGCCCGTGTAACGCGTTTCAATTTGCTGGATCAATTGCAAAGCAAACGCATTGTGCGAGAAACCGCCGTGTTGTTCCAGGCAGCGATCCAGTACATCTTCGCCGCAGTGGCCATAAGGTGGATGTCCTACATCGTGCAAGAGTGCTAAGGCTTCGATAAGGTCTTCATTTAAACGCAATTGACGGCCAATCGTTCTGGCAATAGAGGCGACCTCGTGCGTATGGGTCAAGCGTGTGCGGTGATAGTCACCCATATCGCCGGTAAAGACTTGCATCTTGCCGCTCAGCCTACGAAAAGCAGCACTGTGTAAGATACGATCGCGATCGCGTTGAAAAGGGCCACGATACGGGTGATGTGTTTCGGGATGAACGCGTCCTCGCGACTGGGCGCTAAAGGTTGCGTAGGTGGCTAATAGAGCTTGTTCGCGATCAAGCCAAATCGTCTCAGGATGGCTGGGCATTTGCAGCAATAACACTCCTTCGTTCTCGATATTGTTTTACTTGATATTGCCACATCATGCTGATCAAACTCAACAAAACAATAGCAGCACATAAACGGGCTGGCCAGTCGCCAATCGTTTGCCAAAGCCCCCAACGGTTATCGGCTGTCGGCGTGGCAACGATCGCTTCAGGAGCCATTTTTACTGACTTTGCTTTGATGGTTCCATTGCCTGAAACCCAAGTTGAAATCCCAGTGTTCGCCGCCACCAAGAATGGCCGTCGATTTTCTACCGCTGTGAACACGGCACAAGCGAAATGATGGTCTAACATCGAAGAGCCACGGAACCAACCATCGTTGGTGACGCTGATCAAGATATCCGGCGGCGTGCCAGCTTTAGTAAGTTGAGCTGTTTGGTCCTGCATTGCCTGCGGAAGCATATTTTCGAAGCAGATGCTAGGAGCGATCTTGACGCCATCGACTTCAAAGGCTCGCCACTGCTGGCCGACACCCAGTACGTGCATGCCTAGGGCTTTATAGACAGCGGGCCACTTTTCCGCAAACGGAATGTACTCGCCGAACATAACCAGTTTTCGCTTGTGATAGAAGTCAACCGGTCCGGCTGTTTTTGGTTGGAACACCGCGGCGTTGTAGATCTTAAATTCATCGGTGCGTACATGATGCAGCGAAATACCCAACAAGAGCGCGGGCAAGTTTCCCGGTCGCGGATCGGATACATCTTTGCTGATGTCTACTGCTTGTCCACCGGCGATTATTTGCATCCATTTTAATTCCGTTTCGTTTTTGCGTTGGTAGCGACGAGCATCATCATACAGCGTCTGCATGTCACCCACGATCTCGGCAAACTCGTTGGGCAACTTCTTGCCGTCCCAATCAAAATATGGGTCTGTGTGCGTATAGACCGATTCAGGCCACACCACTAAGTCTAGATCGGGGTGCTGTTGGCCGGTGATCAAGGTCAGTTCTCGATAACGCGTCCAGGCATTGACGGCGCGTTCTTGCGAGTATTCGAACCGCGTCTCCGAGTTTTCTTGAATCAAAGCGACCTTTAGTAATGGCTCCCGCGTTGCTTCCAGATCTGTCCCCTGTTGGTATTCGAAATAGCTGTAACTGAAAGCTGCCGCCAGTACGAAAACCTGAAGACTAAAGCTCCGCGGAGAGAATGACCGAGCCGGTTTAGTATCCACATCAGTGCTTGTTGCGACATCCAGCGATCGCGATATTGCCCCCAGTTGAATTGCAAAAGGGCCTTCATCTTCGCTTGGATTGCGAACGATCGCTTGTACCCAGCTCATGGGCCGCATCAATTCGAAAATCGCAGTGGCGGCTAGGACGTACAATCCGCTTAGCAACTGCGGTCCGATATGCGCTGCTAATTGAATCATCACCGGTTGTTCCGCCATCGCATGGGACAACAAGCAACCACCGAAGCCTGTCAACAAGTAGCATCGAATCAACTCGCACCCCGCCCAGGTCAGCGGCGCGGCCAATGCCAAAGGCCAGCGCCAGCGATGCACCAGATAACGCGACACAAAGACAAACAGCGGGATATAGACTGCCAAATAAAGCGATAGCGCGATCCAACCTGCGTACAGTGGCCAGTAGGCCAATCGTATCCCTTGCAGCAGCCCTAGCCACGCCAGCGCCGAACCCATGTAGATCCATTTGTAGCTGTGCTTGGGAAGCGATCTGTCGGCGGCAATCAGTGCCAACCAACATAGAATCGCCAGAAACAACAGCGGCGATGCCCCGAGTGGCTGGAACGCGGCCCACATGCAAAATGCACCGAGCAGTGGTAGTAGCTTGAAACTCATCGGTCGCTAGGTGCTCACAAGATGGAAGTGAAAAAGGCGATGCCCAACATGTTAACCTATAACCTTGCCAGGATGTGCACTTAGGCCCAGTCCAGCGGTTTGAGCCAAGTTTGCTTTAGATTCGCAAGCGATTGATCCACAAGCCGATCCTGAGAAACACCGATCAGCAGTTTCGCGGTATCGTTGGTCATCCCAATGCGAGTACATGGTAAATCATGCATGAGTTGTTCAAAAGCGGCAGCGTTCTGAGGGGTCACTTCGCAGATAAAGCGGCTATTGGACTCTGAGAATAAAGCGGTCCAAGGATCGATAAACATGGTCTGGCAGATGGTGTGTAGATCAACTTCTGCGCCGACACCACCGCCGAAGGCCATCTCAGCAATTGCGACAGCCAGACCACCTTCGCTGCAATCATGACACGAGCGTACCAAGCCCCTTGTGATTGCGACATGCAATGCTTTGAACAGTTTCATCGCTTGGCCAGCGTCCACTTGAGGTACTTTGCCCCCACGGTGGCCGTTAAGCAAGGCCGCCATGGAGCCGCCAAACTCTTCGCGTGTCACCCCCAGGCTATACAGCATATTACCGGGCGTCTTCAAATCCATCGTCACCGCTTGACGTACATCAGCGATCTGACCAATAGCACTGATCAACAGCGAACACGGGATCGTGATGGTTTGTTTTTGACCGCGGTCATCGAACCATGAGAACTCGTTGTTCAACGAATCCTTACCGCTGATAAACGGAATCTGCCAAGCGACCGAAAGATCGTGACATCCCAGCGATGCTCGCACCAAACCGCCCAGCGTTTCGGCGCGTTCGGTGTTGCCCCAACAGAAGTTATCCAAGATAGCAATCCGGGCAGGGTCAGCTCCAACAGCTACACAGTTGCGGACAGCTTCATCGATCGCCGAGTGTGCCATGTGATAGGGATCGTAGTCCCCATAGTTGGGGTTCATGCCGCAAGAGATGACCAGACCACGTTTGCTCTTTAGTTTGGGTTGCACGATCGCGGCATCGCTTGGTGCATCGCACAACGGACCCACCAGTGGCTTAACGACACTGCCCGCTTGGACCTCATGGTCGTACTGGCGAATGATCCAATGTTTGCTGGCGACGTTAGGATGTGCAAGAATTTTCAGCAGCGTTGACTCGCATGCGGCTTGATCCTGCGCGGCCCATTGAACGCCAACGACGGGTTTGGGTTCGAAGATCGCTTGACGAATGACGGGTGGTCGCCCGCCATGCAAGAACTCCATCGAAAGGCATCCGACTTCTGTGCCACGATACATCAATCTCAATTCGCCGGTGCCTGTGAAAGTGCCCAGGCAAGCTGCTTCTACACCTTCGCTGCTGCAGAGCTCTTGAAAGCGATCCCAATTCTCGGGTGGGACCGCTAAGATCATCCGCTCTTGAGCTTCGCTGATCCAAATTTCGGTATACGTCAAGCCATCGTACTTCAATGGTGCTTGATCCAAGTGGACTTCTGCACCTAACTCTTCGCCCATTTCGCCGATCGCGCTGCTGAAGCCACCGGCTCCGCAATCGGTCACTGCGTTATATAAGCCTTGGTCGCGTGCTTGCAACAAGACATCCAGCACCATCTTTTCCGTGATTGCATTACCGATCTGCACTGCACCGCCGCTGATATCTTCGCTTTCCTCGGTCAGTTCAACGCTGCTAAAGGTTGCGCCGTGAATACCATCACGTCCGGTTCGACCGCCGATGGCCACGATTAAATCGCCAGGCTTGGCACTCTTTTCAACTTTGTTGACCGGCAACATGCCGACATTGCCACAATAGACCAGTGGATTACCCAAGTAGCGATCATCAAAATAGACCGCGCCGTTGACCGTAGGAATGCCCATGCGATTCCCATAATCGCGGACTCCGGCGACCACGCCGTTGATCACGCGCCGCGGATGCAAAACACCGGGTGGCAGTTTGTTGGGATCGGTATCGGGATGAGCAAAACAAAAGACATCGGTGCTGCAGACAGGTTTTGCGCCCAAGCCGGTACCCAGTGGATCTCGGATGACGCCGCCCAGGCCGGTGTTCGCGCCACCGTAAGGTTCGATGGCTGATGGATGGTTGTGCGTTTCGACTTTAAATACCACATGATCTTCATCGTCAAACGTCACGACGCCCGCGTTATCTTTAAAGACGCTGACACACCAATCTTGATCGCCCAGTTGTTTACGAATCGTGTTGGTCGCGGCAAAGATGGTTTCTTTCAGCATGCTATTGAATTGACGCTCGCCATTTTCATCGCGATAGGCGATACGACCACCCAGCGTTTTATGGCTGCAGTGCTCGGACCATGTTTGAGCGATGGTTTCCAGTTCGATATCGCTGGGCTCGCGACCAAGTTTGCGATAGTACTCTTGGACCGTTTTCATTTCAGCCAGTTGCAAGTAGAGTTGGCCTGATTTAGAAAGCGTCTGCAGTTGGTCGTCGCTCAGCGAGGTAATGCTCACCGTGACGGGCTTAAGTTCATAGTGGCTGGAGATATCCAAGCTCTGGATAGCAAGCGGACCGACGATCACTTGTTCGATCGAATCGTTCGCCAAAACCCGCTTGACCAGCAGATTGACCTCTGAGGCACTTGCTCCGCGTACCCAGAACTTACGCAACGTACGGACGGCCGTCACATGCTGTTTGATTCGGCCCAGCAACTTCAGAGTGCTTTGCGCGACGGGATCCATCACTCCGGGTTTGGGTAAAACGTGGATCAGCGTGGTATCTGGATCGTTAGATAGTCCGTTGAGTTGGGGGCATTCCAGCAAGGAAGCATGGCCGACCGATGCGGTGACCGTCTGTTCGGTGATGGGGTCGGCCAGCAGAGAGGCCAATGTCGCTTGGTTTTTTTCGCCGACCAGGTCGCCTTGGAGAAGGAACCCGCGAGCCGCGTGGATCGATAAATTCGGGGAAATTCCAAGTTCCAGGGCACTTTGAACTGCCCCCGCACCCAAACGGTCAGCTTCACCACTGGCAGGGTGGATATCAATTTCCCACAGAGTCACAGACGATTTTCCTTCAAAAACGCAGCCAACTATTCCAAACGCGGCAACCGGTCGGTCGCTCGCAGGCTCAGATTGTGGCAAACTTTACCGTCTCTGATAAGGAGTCTCTGAAGATTGTCAGAGAGATGCTGAAGAAATCTCTTTCGCCACCGATATTCGGTAGGTCCGGAATTGGGCTCTCAAGCGGTGATCAGATCAAGAGAACCTTGTTTGGCTGGCCGGTGGCAAGCCGACTCGGCAACCTTTTGCTGGAAGGCTGCCGAGGACAAATCTATTTAACTACCCATGCGTTCGACCAACATCAGCGGCAATACTGATTTTGAGTTCCTTGCACACTGCCGACGCGTACCGGAGCGGGCGATACGATTGCCGGTGCAGGGGACGAAACAATGGGAGCCGGTGTTGAGTACACGCGAGCGGGCGCTGCCACTACTTGTGACGATGGCGTCAAGGCGCGCATCGGAGCCTGCTGATAGGATCGCGGAGTCGCATTCCGTGAAGACATCATCGTAGGTGTGGAAGCTGGCACACGTTCAAAGAAACCATGTTGGGGACTAAACTTCCGAGAGATCGGATCGCGAACTCTCATGGACGATTGAGCCTCTAGCGAGTTCGAAACACTAATCACCAACAACGCGCTTAGTAGTAAACGCATCATGCTATACCTCATCTCTTTCGTTCAAGCGAACATGGATAAGCGGTCTTGGAGAGGACATTATCCGCTGAAACAATTCTTTGCTCCTTCGCTGCTATAATGCAGCGCGAATGCCAAATCGTTCTGGAGCCAACGCTCCGCATGCCAACATCCTGATCGCAACGTCAACGATCACTTGCGAAAGCCTCAGAAATTCAGGCTATAACGCGAACTCCTGTTGCTACGTCGTCAGCGAAGTTTTTTCGTAGTTTGTGTTTTGAATTTTGCCACCATCGCTTGGGACTAGTTAAGGCGGAAACTGCAGTCGTAACCTGTCAACTTGAGTTGACACTTCGGTTGACAGTGGGCGGGCCGCAACGAGTTCGAAAGCTTGAATACCTTGCTTGATGTGAAATACCGCTGAATTCGAAGCAATGCTACGAACCAGTGGCTGCTTTCAAGCGAAAGGAAGCTTAGGCGACAAGCTGTTGTGGTTAACGATAACGGCGTCCTAGTAGTCAAGTACTGCTAGCACAGTAAGGCTTGCGGATACAAAGCAGTCAGGCGGAGATTGCATGAGAACTGAAACAGATATTTCCATTGAGCGATGGATGCAAGCTCCTGCGTCGATCGGGTTAGTGCTCGTACGATTGAGCGATCTAACGATCATAGCGCATAACGCTGAGGCAGCGAGGCTGTATCAATGCGACGCGGAGGATCTATTAGGTTCTTCCATTTTGAACTGGAGTGTGGAACCGGCCGAGACATTTGCTGCTTTACATGCGGCCAAGGATTCGCCTCGCCAAGTATCGGGGCATCGCAAGCACCGACGATCGGACGGAAGTGTATTTGCTGCCAGTGTCGCCTTTTCTACGATCGAATTAGACCACGATCATCTGATATGCAAGTTCATTTTGGATGGCACGCGAGCTTTTGCCAACGAGCAGCTTCTGCTTGAAAGTCATGAGCGGTTTCGGGCGGTAGCGGATTACACATATGACTGGGAGTCATGGATCGACAACGACGGCAAACCGGTCTGGATCAATCCGGCGGTCGAGCGCCTAACTGGCTATTCAGTCGACGAATGTTTTCAGATGGAGTCTTATCCGCTTTCGATTGTGGCTCCAGACGATCGATCGATGTTCGCGCAACTGCTCGAGGATGCTCGCGCAGGTTCCTCTGGCAACGATGTCGAGTTTCGCATTGTTTGTAAAAGTGGACGTACGCAGTGGTTTGCTGTCTCCTGGCAATCCTTGAAGAATTCGTTTGGATTACCAAATGGTTTTCGCATGAGTAAGCGAGACATCGAGGATCGAAAGAAGATTGAAGAACAGTTGCGAAACTACATGACCGACTTGGAGGAACTGGCCGAGGTTCGATCCAAAAAGATTGTGGAACTAGAGCAACGCAAACTGCAGATTGAGAAACTAGCCGCCATTGGTCAAATGGCCGCTTCGGTTGCTCATGAAGTCAACAATCCACTGGCCGGTATCAAGAACGCAGTGCGCTTGGTTCGCGATCGAGAGCAGCTTAGTTCCGCCAGTCAAGAATTGCTGGGCTTGGTCGATCGCGAGTTTGAGCGAATCACTGCCATACTTTCGCAAATGCATCGATTGTGCCATCCTGCATTGTCGCCTGTGAAATCTTTTGACCTGACAGAACTTCTCGATGACGTAATTCGGATGGTGGAAACGCAGACGTTTAGTAAGAACATCACCATCGAACGATTGGAGCACGCTGGGCAATTGGTACTTGAGCAACATGATTTAGAAGTTCGACAAATCTTACATAATCTACTTTTGAATGCCTGTGAAGCTTCCTACCAGGATGGGCAAGTACTAGTGGAAACTTGCGTCGATGAAAACGGCGATGTTGCCATCGGGATTCGCGACTTTGGAACGGGAATAGATCCAAAAGTTCGGCCTCATATTTTTGAGCCTTTTGTAACCACAAAGCTTAATGCGGGTGGAACCAGCTCTGGGCTTGGTCTAGCGATCTCCTTGAGTTTGGCGAGCGCGGTAGGAGGTTTGGTTGAGACCGATCCTAAAATCACCAACGGCGCTCGATTTGTTTTTCGTTTGCCTATCAAGAAAACTCCTTAGAAGAGTAACGGAGTACGCTATGCCTCGAGTCTTGTTGGCCGACGATGAGTCGTTGTTTGCTATGACGACTGCGAAGTTCCTTGAATCGCATGAGTACACCGTCACATGTCGACCGGATGGATTGCGAATTGAAGAAGACCTGCGCGATGGTGACATTGATCTGGTGATCGCCGATTTGGATATGCCAGGCAATCGCAGTTTGGAACTGCTGTCTTATTGTCGGAATCAATTTCCTAGCATTCCTGTCGTGGTGGTAACCGGCAGACCATCCCTGCCAACGGCGATTGAAGGCATACGGTTGGGTATTCATGACTATATGCTCAAACCGATCGATCTCGACGATTTACTGCACACACTTCAGCGAGCGTTGAATGTTGCGGAAAGTTCGATGGAAGTCGATGACCGATTTTCCGAGATCTTAGGCACCAGTGCGGCCGTTGAGGAGTTAAAGCGACAAGCGGACCGCATCGCTCGCAGTCAGGCGACAGTGTTGATTCGCGGTGAGAGCGGCACTGGAAAAGAGTTGCTGGCCAGAGGAATTCACCGCTACAGCAGGCGAGCAGAAAAACCGTTTGTGGTAGTGGATTGCACCTCGATACCAGAAACATTGTTGGAAGCGACGTTGTTTGGCCACAAGAAAGGCGCTTTTACGGGCGCGGATCGCGACCGAGTGGGGCTGGTACCGTCTGCGAATGAAGGAGTCTTGTTCTTGGATGAGATTGGCGAGTTGCCCTTAACCATGCAGGCCAAATTGCTGCGCCTGCTGCAGTTCGGAACCTTTGTGCCCGTCGGAGCGACGCAGGAGCAGAAAGTCGACTTGCGCATTCTCGCGGCAACCCATCGCGATCTGCGAAGCGAAGTTCAATGCGGGGCTTTTCGTTTAGATTTATATTACCGACTATCCGTTCTAGAAATCACCTCTCCGCCTTTGCGAGATCGCTCGGAGGATATCCCACAACTTACCAACTGCTTTCTGCAGACCGTTGCCTCGCGCGATCAGATTGCGATTCCAGAGATTGAACCAGCCGCGATGGAACTGCTCTGCCAGTATCCTTGGCCAGGAAACATCCGCGAACTTCAGAATACCATCGAGCGATGCGTATGCCACTGTTCTTCCTCACGCATCACATGTCACGACGTGCGAGCGATTTTGACGTTAGCTGCGAGTCCTGTAGGAAGCCAGGGCCATGGTTCGCTACCATTGTTTTCAGGCCCAGCCAATGTTTCGATGCATGACTTTCAAACCGTCCACGAAAAAGGATATCTAGAAGAATTGATGAAGCGAAATCGAGGCAATGTAGCCAAGGCCGCAAGAGAAGCGAAGATGACGCGGCAAGGATTGCACAAAGCGTTGAACCGTTTAGGATTGTCCGCTGCTGAATACCGTTGAGTGCTCACGCTTCAGCGGATTTGCGGTTGGGCAAGTAGCTATCGCGAACCAACTTTCCATTCCTCAGCATCTGCTCGATCGCATCAAAATCTCCTTGCTCCAATTGTGTCAGCGTAGCGTGGCAGGCGGCCGATAACGACTTCAGGACCGGCAGTATGTTGGCGACATTCTCCTCGACAATTTGTCGCCACAACACAGTGTCGCCTGCGGCCACGCGCGTCGTATCCGACCAGCCCGTTCCGACCAGAGGCAACAACGCTTGAGGCGTATTGGCTGCAAGCAGCGAAGCCACCAAATGCGGCACATGGCTGGTAATGGCGAGAGCCGCGTCATGCTGTGGTGGAGTCATCTCGACGACGTTTGAGCCGATAGACTTCCAAAAGCAAGCTGCTCGACGAGTTGTTTCTGGCAAAGTCCGTTGCGAAGGCGTCAGCACCGTGCAACGATTGACAAACAGATCGGCGGTGGAAAACTCTGCTCCTGCTTTTTCACCTCCCGCGATCGGGTGACTGGGGCAAAACATCGGGGCGAAAGCATGTGTTTCGGAGCTAACCGCGATCGCTTGTTTGGTACTGCCCACATCGACCATTAGGCAGGTTGGGGAGACGCAGGCTTCCACTGCTGCCAACGTTTGGACGATGTGCTGCACTGGAGTGGCTGCTATTACCAAGTCGCAACCGTGTGCGGCCTGGGCCAAATCGCAGGAAAAACGATCGATGATATGGAGCTGTGCGGCTTTCTCCAATTTTTCGGACGATCTTCCCCAACCGCAGACCGATTCCGCCAAACCCCTAGCTTTGAGCGCTTTAGCGATTGAGCCACCTAAGAGCCCTACGCCCAGGATGCAAACGTTCTTCCAAGTGGTCTGAGTCGTCATGTTGAGGTACAAGTAGGTGAAAATCAAAGGAAGCGAGCCATGACGAACCAACGCTAGCCGTTCAAAGCTTCTTAAGTATAAAGCGTGTCCACCAGATTCGGCAGGCAGCTTTTTAGCGACAACCTGTTATAATTGGAAGAAGTGTCATTGGGATGAGGAAGCCACGGGTCCTGAATATAGGTGAATCGATTATGCGTCGCTTGACGTTGAATTTTGTGATTGGAACTTGCATCGCGAGCTTGATGCTCAGCGGTTGCGATACTTCGACCTCGAACGACCCGCCCGCGCCAGCCGCAGAACCAATCGCAGCGCCGATGGAAGCTCAAAAAGCCGGGGTCGGGGTCGGCAAGCAAGGTTCGGCCATGCGCGCAGATGACTCGATTGCCGCCAAGATGGTCACCAGTTCGGCCCGCGCGTACTTTGACGTCAAAGAAAAAGTCATCTTCGAGAACCAGCTACCCTATGCACTTAAGTTATACAAAGCGCAAGACAACTTTGGCAAAGGTCCTGCGACGCACGAGGAGTACATGAGCAAGATTGTGCGTGCGAACAATTTGCAATTGCCCAAACTTCCCGAGGGCATGCAATATGTCTACAAGCCAGATATCGAAGAGCTGTGGGTCGAACCGATCGCTGGGCAAGAGTAAGAGTCTGTCCCGAAACCCGAGAAGTAGAATGGGCTTCTAGCCCGTTTGTAGAATGGGCTTCTAGCCCGTTGAGAGTTTTGGGCTAGGCTCTAGGTATCCCAGTAGAGCTTGCTCCAATAGAAAAACCCGCTTGGTAACTGCAAGCAGTTAGTCAAGCGGGTTCTATGTTCTACCCAGGAGTTCGCCTACTTAGCCAAGGCTAAGTTTTCCTTAGTGTTGCATCGGAATCAGGCTGGCTGCGGGATGCCAGCCTGATTCGTATGGGATGCTGTTGATGGTGACAACTTCAAGTAGTCCTGAGTCGTCATGTCGTCAGCTTAGTAGCTGAAGACGATGTCGTTGCCGAACACAGCGTACGAGCTGCGGTCTGCACCGTTGTTTTGCTCGATCAAGCCGATTCGCTCGCGGTCCCAAATGAATCGCATTTCAGGTCGCCATACGATGTTCGCATGAGGACGATAGTTGAAACCAATGGTGTAGTTGTAGGTATCGGCATTTCGAATACCTGCAGCACGAGTATCGCCGTTGGTAACATTGAAGTACTCGAAACGTTGACCGAATGCCAAGCAATCGCTCAAGTTATAAATCAAGTAGTTGATGTTACCGTAGGTGTTACGACCACCGTTAGGATTCAAAGGATCGGCTGCGTTCAGATAGTCCGTTTGGACGATATGCGTCAAGCGATCGGTCACGCTGGTTGTCAAAATCCAGCTAAAGATCTCGCCACGCTCAGCAACGCCACCACGATCGTTGAAGCGACCCAAAGCAGTCGTGAAAATCAACGATTGGTAGTCGTTCAGTGTGCGACCGAATCCACCGATGTAAGCGTCACCATTGTCTTCGAAACCACTATCCCAACCTGTAACCCAACCATTCCAAATGTTGGTATCGTCGTCGATTTGGTAGTTAGTCAAAACACCGGTGTGGGTGAATGGCTCTGCGTTATAGAATGTGAACTGGCGGCTATAGAAGAAGTTACCGGTAGCAGCAACAACTTCGTTACCAATGATGGTAAAGAACTTACCAACCTTAGCGGACAGGTTGCCATAAGCAACTTCACCGTAAGCTTGGGGCATGGCATGACCGTATTGGCTGCCATTGTCCCAACCAGTGTCCCAGTGACCGTTGTCAACGCCGAAAGCTTGGGTGTCAGGAGCATCGGTACCATATAGGTAGTCAACGCGTCCACCGAAGCCAAGACCACAGCTACCGTCAGCTATTTTCTCAGCATACAACCATTGTTGAGCGAGTTGAACTCGTCCATCATAAGTATCGAATTGTGCGGTGCGTGCAGTGTGGTAACCGACGGCTGTCCAGCCACCGATATCCCAACCGCAAATGCCGCCATCGCACAACTTCCAAGGCTCTCCGAGGCAGCAATCGCCCAGACCGCCAAGCAGTCCAAGGCCAAGGCCACTTCCACAACCCAAGCTGTCACAGCCTGAGTCACAGCCAATGTCGCACGAAGATGCAGATGCTGCTGGTGCACATCCACACGATTCGCTAAAAGATACAGTTTGATACGGGCTACGGCCTTGTTGGCCAAATGCCGAACCCGCAAAGCAAGCGCTTGCTATCAATGCACTAAGCGCTAATTTGCCAATTTTCATGTTCTGGAACTCCTATCCTGAACTACTTGAACGCTCGGGTAGTGGCAACTCGGCCGACAAACAAACTATCTAGCCGTGCCATGGATTATCTGCGTACTCATAGATAGTGCGTTGCATCCGTGCCATTTGAACCGTTCAGAACCGTTCAGCGTGCTAAGAAGCTAAAGCCCATCCATCCATGGACGCGTTTCAGGTGTTAGTATCGGGGAAGTGGCCTCATAAAAATGACGGGAGTTTCCAGCAATCCTGTTGTTCCGGTCACCCAAGACCGATGGACTGGGTAAACTTTAACGCTGGCGCAGACCCTGCGGCTGATCACACACCCTGTTCGCCGCCCGTCAACTACCGCCGCTCCCTTAATTGGCTTCTTGATGCGTCAGCCGAACCAATCTTGTGGTCTGTATGGCGAACATCCTAAAACGTAGCGGATTGAGTTGCTCCCGGGCTGAAGCTGGGTTGGCAACGCAACCGATGTTGTCAATGACAGCAAAACTAAATGGCATCCAGCCCGATGCCAGCCTCGATGCAATTTAGTCTGACATGTAGGTCGGTCTGGCATCTTGCGAATCAAGCGCCCGAAAGGATTCAACTCATGCGGACCACTCTTCCTCTATTAGCATTACTCACAGTGTGCTGTGCCTTTGCAAATGGTTGCAAGAGCGGCAATTCCTCGTTTTTGCGATGGGGCGGCAGCCCCCAAGGGCAGGGGACACTGGAAGATCAAAAGACCCGGGCGACTGTTTACGACCCATTTCCGATGAACGACACTGGTCCTGAAATCGTGGGTGCCAGACCTCGTGGATTCACCAATCCACTTTCCGAGCCGATGCGTAATGAAATGAAGGCCACGCCCAAGAGTCCTTGGACTCAGTATCCAAATTATTAAAATCTAGCGTTTTTTTTGGGCCCGATTGTCACCTTATTGCACTTTGTTGCGAAACAAGGGTCGCTTTCTAGCATGCCGCTGAGTATAATTGGCGGTTCGAGCAGGCGCACAATAGTCCACACAGCGTTTTCGGATCTTGACGGCTTCGCCACGGTAGCCCGCGTCCAGGTTGTGACCTATAAGTTTTAGTAGCTGCGTCCCCGCACAAAGTCCCGTACATTTTCTCATCGAGTTCCCAACAAGGAGCAAGGGCGTATGTCGCACAACAAATTTAATAATCAACGCGGTTTTACGTTGGTGGAACTGCTGGTGGTCATCGCGATCATCGGCGTGTTAGCCGGTCTTCTGTTACCGGCCATCAATGGTGCCCGCGAATCCGCCCGCCGCTTGACCTGTTCGAGCAACATGCGGCAACTCGGGATCGCCGTGAAAGGCTACGAGACTACCTACCGCGTGCTGCCGCCGGCTGGTAAAGGTATTGACCGCGCCCGTTTTGCTGCCAACGAACCTTCATTCATTATGGCGGGGCGGTTCGCCTCTGGCTCTCGATTCGAGACGTCACCTAGTGTGTTCCTCGCAGTCCTTCCTTATCTGGATCAAGCAGGACTGTACGACCAATACAACTTTGATTTCGAGTACATGGATCTCCGAGCAAGCTTGAATGCAAGCGGCACACAGGATCGTCGATTCGGAAATGTTGGCACTGCCACTACCGACCTTAAGCTGCTTCGCTGCCCATCCAACCCTATCGTTAATATGCGTGACCCATTTTTCTATGGAAGTACGGACTACGCAGCGACCGCCTACACGGACATTTCGCCAGGCCCGGCCTACATAGCGGGCGCACCGACGGCGGGTGCCCGATATCCTGCATCGACGCAAGAAGGGGCCTTGGGGTTGTTTACTAGTCCGTCATCCAACATTGTGGATGGGGCCAGCAACACAATTCTCTTTATCGAGGACGCTGGTCGTGCACATGTAGACCAGGGTTGGCGCAACCTTACCCAATCGGCGAACATTAACAGCCGAGTGAGTCCTACTGCCGCATTGCAGGTGGGAGGCGGAATTACAGCGGCCGATGTATGGGGAGCAATGCCAGCCGAAGGCAATACCTCGCTGCGTCACTATAGCGTTCATCGCTGGGCTGATTCCAATGCAGCCGCAATCGGTATCAATGGTCAAGACATGCCCGCCGGAACCGTGCCTCCAGCACTTATCAATAATGCAAAGAATCCCTTGGGTGGCAAAAGCGATGGCTCGGCAAACTATAACGAAGGCAATTGTCCTTGGTCACACCATAACTGCGGTAATAACCAAGAAGCATTTTCCTTTCATACCGGTGGCGTCAACGTTGTCTTAGTCGATGGTAGCACTCAATTTGTCTCCGAAAGCATTGATCCGGCCACCTTGCGATTTATCGTTACGCGTGCCGAAAAACGCCAACCGGCGCAGTTGCCTTTTGAATAGCCTGCGTTTTTATCAGTCTAAGGCGTAAAAAACCGTTCCGACGCTCGTTGCAACCTTAATTGCGGCGAGCGTTTTTCTTTTGCAGCTTTCGATATTGAGTCAGCATCCTCGCGATCCCAATTGCCAGAATGACCATCATACCAATGATGCCAAACGTAAAGCCTATGATTCGCGTAGACAAGTAATCGGGCTTGGCCGCCATGTATCGCAAGGACTGGCCAACCACCAAGGGTGAGACTTGTCGGACCGGCGAGTCGCTTCGTTGGGCCGTCTGCTGAGTCTCATAGCTCCATAGCCGGTAGAATCTTCCGGTGAATTCAATAGGAGCACTGGTATACCACGTTTCCGACGTTTCATCGCTGGTAAGGTTGCTGGCTTGATCTGGCAGCAAAAACGGCGGCAGTTCGCGCAGTACGATTGTGGTTGGGAACTCGCCATCGAAGACTAGCGGTTCGTCTCCGGGTCGCGCAACCAGCTTGATCGATCGTTTTCCGATATCACACAGCGCATTGATTTCATAGTAATGGTCTGCACCCAAGTGCCCTCTGGACGCTTTGGAGTCAACGCTGATGCGTGTAATTCGCACCGTTCTGGCTTGGCCTTGGACCAGGACGCCGGTGTTGGCGGCGGGTTGTTGCAGGCAGTCAACGATCGACCCTGCCGACGATCCCACAGTGGGTTGTTTATGCACCGCATGCATGAGTCCAAAAAACGCTGGGCCTTCGCCCGCTTGCAACGACGTCTTTTGCAGTTGGCTGGCACCATCCAACAGTGACAAATCGAAGCCAGCGGATGCTAGGCCCTGCAGTTTTGCATCGATGGCCGGCTGCAACTGTGAAAGCTGCTGCGGCGTTGTGTTGGGCGGAAGCACCCAGTCAACCTTATCAGCGAACCAGATTGGCAACTCGGAAGTGCTCCGCGGATCGTTCACTTCCACACCGAAGATCTGGCCTGCTTGCATCAATTCCTTCTGGTTTTCCCAAGCTTTAGGCAACGATGCCACATAGGCCACCGCGTTTCCAGTGCCAGATGTTAGCGTTTCGGCCGCTGCGCCCGTCGTGATACTCAAACGATAGATGCGTTGCAGTTGAGTACTATCTGCGAGCTTTGGCGACAGCTCGATCGCCTCTGCCGCATGGACCAAGATCGGTTCTTTCTTGATTGTCGCCCCTGAAACCAGTTTCAAGCTTGGTGCCGCACTCAAATCCAGCAGACTCGATTTGCTGCGTTGGATACCCAGCAGTAGTTGGACCATTGGTCGAATCGCTGAATCGTCGTCAAGCGGTGCGATCTCCGCCGGCGGTGCGATCTCCCCCTGCGGTAGGTTGCCTGACAAATCCAGCCATGCTTGCAGCGGCCCAGTCACCAGCAGGTCCAGTGCTTCCTGGATCGCCAATTGGCGGTCTGGGGATTGCCAATCGTAGGTGGATGGTGGCAAGAAGAAATTAGGCTCAAAACGGACCAACGCCTCCCTGACTTTAGCGACGTTCGATGCGGCGGTGGCCTGCGCACCAGCAGGAGCCTCTGCTATAGCGCGGTGGTCGACGGCAATCAAGACTGGAGCGACCTCGATACCGCCGACTGATTTATAGGCGAGCCGTTTGATGGGGAACGCTGCGAACTCGTACATTGTTTCGCTTTGCGGCGACCACTCCCGTTTGGCTTGGTTTGTGATCGTAGGCATATATAAACAGATCGGAGTGCTGCCCACTTGCTCGGGCTTGATCCATAAGACGTGATAATCGAACTGCCCCAGCACCGTTTTCTTCGTGACGAGTGCATCGTCGGCGCGCGCGATGGACCCTCGCAGTTTGACCAAACGTCCTCGCAAAGAGCTTGCCTGCTTGGTCAGCAAAGGGACGTCGATCAATGGTAGGTATCGATAGATATCACTTTGGCCAGCGCCGGTATCGGTGAGAATGGAGAGCGCCTTCTGGCCCCGCTGGATAGCTCGTGCAAAGGGGAGTGATTCTTGGCTGCGCCAGGTAGCGGCATCGATAAAGCGATCCAGTAGAACACGATCCAGAGCCATAGAAAGGGCTGGCGCGAGAGTCGAATCTGGCGAAATCCTGTCCGAGCCAGACTCGCGAAACAGTTCCCATTCCTTCGCGAATCGAGCAATAATCGACCCGTCGTTTCCGTTGGAAAGATCGACGTTCGAAGGTTCCGGGCCACTGGCTTCGGAATTCAAGCGATCAATGGCCAACTGCCAGTCGGCCAATTGCGAATCGATACGAGCGTGAAAATCGCTGAGTTCGTTTTGGGGCGTCGGCTCGTTTGGGTCGGAGTTGGCTCCTGACAGGTTATTGCTTTGCGGCTCCGCTGGAAGTGCTTCCGGAAAATAAGCGATGGCTAGCTCCTTGAGTTCATCTCGGCTAGCCGCCTGAAGCAAAGCGTGCCAAAGGCGTGCCAATTCGACTTGCTCGCCCAGATCCAATTCGGCAGCAACCAGTTCGTCAGGTGCCATTGCGGCTGGAAGTGTCGATTCCAGTGTGGGATCTGCGGGTGGTTTGGATTCTGCGGGTGCGAGACCGATAGCCTTGAATGCTGGCTCGTATTTCTTCGGATCGTTCAACTGTTGCATGCACATCATCACCAGGAAGAGCAGCAGGACTAGTCCGACTATTTTTCGCGATCCGTGGGATTGCGTGTACGCTTTTCGGCCTAATTCGCGCTGTCTGTCAGCGGAGTACCATCGATCTCGAGAAAGTCGCACGGGTAAATCCTTAGGGTCACGAAGTGAAATGAATAAACCGTGAAATGAGTGAACGATCCCAACTCATGAAGTAGACTGAAACTTGCGATCGCTTAATGGATTATTTTCGAGCAAGTTCGTGTTATACTTTTGACGAACGCATTGTTAACCGACGAAAGGCTACGATCATGAACTATCGCAGTTTCCATCACAATCCAATCTCTTGCAATAGATTCCTGGCGTTACTTTTATTGGGTTGCACCGCTGGGTTTGGCATTTCTGGTGGTTCGGCACATGCGGATATTCCGGTCGAGCGGTTTCTCGTTCGCCTGCAGGAAGAACGTTTGCATAGCTTGGCGGCCGATTATTTGGAATATCTTAGGTCACGCAACTTATTGCCCGAACGTCTGAACAAAGACTATTCTTTGACCAAATTGGAGGTCATGCAGAGCGAGTTGCCAAGCCTTGCTTCCCAACAGAAACGCGATGAACGTGTTGCGGAGCTGCAACAAGGGTACAAGTCATTTCTTGCAGATCAGCCCGCCCATCCTCGACGAGGTGAGATACGAGTCAAGCTGGCGGACTTGTATATCCAGCAAGGCCAAAGTTCAATGGATTTGATCTCGCGCACCGCACAAGAGACCGAGAAAGATTCCTTGCGTCAAAAGTCTCGTGCTGCGTTTCAGGAAGCAGAAAAACTTTTTGACGAAGGCGTGAAAGAGATCAGCCCCGAACTGAATAAAATGATCGGCGCCAAAATCGATCCGTCCGACACCGCGGCTATTGACCGTCGCGAGTACATGAAGGGCGAGTACCGAAAATCGCAAATCATGATTGGGATGGCTCGCAAGTTGGTGGCCGAAACGTATCCTGAAGATGCAAAAGAACGCACCGCTTGGTTGGAAAAGGCCGAAAGCCAATTTAATGAAGTGAGCTCCAAGGCATCGCGGACAACCGAGCCCGGCACCTATTTTCTCAGCGTACTGTATCGCGGCCAAACCCAAGCGATGCTGAAAAAGACTGCGGAAGCGACTGACAGTCTATTGCGAGTCGCTGATCAAACCGAGGGTGGTGTCTTTCGTGCCATGCGCGTGCAAGCAACCGCATCGCTCATTCGACTGCTGGCGACCAAGACCGAAGGCAAGTATGAAGCAGCCATCCAGAAAGGGGATATGTTGCTGGCAAGTCAGCAACAATCCGAAAAGGAGACTCCCGATTGGCAGGACTTGCAATTGGCTATTCTAGAAGCCAAGAACGCTTGGCTGGATGTCCTAAAGAATGATCCGAAATCGGAGTCCAAAGCAAAGGTACTCACTCGCGACCTGCGGACGGAACTTCAAAAGCTCGCTCGACTGCAAACGCCTGTCGGAGCGAAGTCTCGAGAGCTGCTCGCTGGATTTGGCATCGAAGTGCAAGCTCCTCAAGATGTGAAGCTGCCTCGCGTACGAACTTTTGCGGAAGCTTACAAGGAAGCCAATGACCGGGTGGATCGTTGGCAGCAAGACAAATTGACGGCGCAGATTCTTGAGACGCAACTCCAAGACAACACGCAAGACAAAACGCAGATTTCATCCCAGCTAGAAAAGCTGAATGCTAATTCGTCGAATCTCCGCAATCAGGCCGTTCAGCTTTATCAGCGATCGCTGCAACTGTTCAACGTCGCTGAAGATTCACGTCAGGATCTGGCTACCGCTCGGTTTCGACTGGCTTTCTTGCTTTATAACGATGAACGCTACAGCGACGCTGCGGTCGTTGGTGATTTGACGGCCAGGACCAATCGCGGGACGCCTCAAGGTTTGAATGCCGCTCAAATTGCGATTGCCTCGTATCAACAGTTGATGACGACGGGAGACGAACTTGGCAAGCCTACCGAAGCGTTGCAGCAGTTCGCAAGCTTCATGTTAGACGTCTGGCCGGAAGCTGAAGCCGCCGAAGCCGCTGCTTCAGCTCTACTGAAATCCGCGTTGGAAGATCGCCGTTGGGACGATGCTGTCGCCGCCTTGGCCTTTGTGAAGAGCCCTAACAAGAAAACGCAAATCGAACGCGACATCGGCTACATCTTCTACACGCAGTATCTTCAAGCGACCGAAGCGGCGAGGAAGGAAGGGCAAGCCGTCGATTCCGAACAGTTGATCTCGATCCGCGATCGAGCGGAAGGTTTGCTGAAAAGCGGCTTATCGGGTCTTGCCAAAGAAAGCCTCGATGAACGCGCTGTTGAAGCGGGATTTGCATTAGCGGCGATCCATTTGCAAAAGAATGATGTTGACGCAGCCATGCAAACACTTAACCAATCATCCACCGGACCACTTACCGTTATTGAATCGGAATCCTTGCCCTTACGACCCATGGTTCGAATGGAAGTGTTGCGTCTAGGCTTGCAAGCTGAGGTGACACAAGCAATCGCCAGTGGTCAGTCCTTAAATCCAGCGAGAGTGGAAGCGATCGTTGGAAGCATGCAAAAAGTAGCTGCTGAAAGTCCGGAGAACAAAGTTCTGCTTACCAACGCGCTGATCGTTCTGGCAAACGATTTAAAAGCGCAGCTTGCAGATAAGAAATCGAACGATGAAAAGCAGAAGTTGGGGTCGAGCCTCAAAGTGTTGCTCGCACAATTGATCGATGTCTCTGCTGAGCCTGGTATGCTCGAATGGTCGGCTGCGGTTCTCAGCGAATTGGGCTCGACGGTTGGCCAGCAGCCAGGGCTTAAAACCCTCTCGGATGAATTGAATGCTTCCGCAGAGAAGGGCTTTACCAAATTGATCGGACTAGCAAAATCCAATCCCGAAGTCCTGAAGTCTGGCAATCGCAAGCTGGAAGACTTGCAGTACCTTCTAGCCCGCACCTATACAGCCAACGCAAAATATGCTGAGGCTGCTGAGATTTATTCATCGATCCTCAAAGGTAACAGCATGATGCTGCTTGCCCAGATCGATGCCGCCATGAATTTTCAACTGTGGTCGCAGGACCGCGATGCAGAACTTTTGAAAAAGGCGATCTCCGGGTCTGAACCCGATCCGAACAAGAAGGGTAAGAATCTGATATGGGGTTGGGGACAAATATCGATTCTGCTGTCGCAGAGCATGAGCAAGCAGGAGTCGTTGAAGCCCTACTTTTTTGAAGCTCGCTATCAACTGGCCGTTTGTCGTACGAAGCTGGCGAGGATCGAAGGCGACGCTGGCAAGCGGGTCAAGCTGTTCGAAACTGCTTTGGGCGACGTGCGATCGACCATCATCAACTATCCTGAACTTGGCGGCGATGAATCAATCATGAAAAAGTACGATGACCTGACGCGAAGCATCCAAACTGAACTCAAGCAAGAACCAGTTGGTCTAAAAGCGTTTGGCAATTAAACAAGCTCTCCTTGTGACCAAGTTAACTCCATCGTTTAAAACCACTTAACAACAACAAGCAAATAGACGGACATCGGTTATGGTATCTCGAGCAATCTCTCTTCTACATGGCCTAGCGTGGCTAAAGACCTTCACGATGCTTTCAGGTGTGTTGGTCTGCTCCCTTTCCGCTATCGGGCAAGACAAGATTTATCAAACCGCTGGGACAACGCTCAGTGGCGAGATTTCCAGTTTATCGCAGGACGAAATTGTCATCAGTGTTCGTGGCAAGCCCCAGAACGTCGCGACCAACAGTGTGTTGCGTGTTTCATTCGACGGCGAGCCCAGCAGTTTCACCCGTGCCAAAGAGTTTGCATCGCAGAAACAATGGGAACAAGCCGAAGAGGAATTGAAGTCGGTCGATCCTAAGTCGTTGGGCTCGCCCAATCTTCAACAAGATTACTTGTTTTACCGCTCGGCGATTGCGGGACAATTAGCTCTGGCAGGCAAAGGCAGCCCCAACCAGCCAGCCGCTGGACTGCTGGCTTATGCGCGAGCCAATCCTAAGTCGCATCACTTCTACACTTTGTGCGAAATCGTTGGCTCTCTGGCGACCTCGATGAACTCTTATGCTGATGCAAAGAAATATTATTCTGCGATCGCAAACGCCCCTTTTCCCGAGTACAAATTAAAAAGTGCTTACCTTGTAGGAACGGTCGCGCTGGCCGAGGGGAAGCCTGACGAAGCAAAAGCAGAATTTGAAAAAGCCAAGTCGTTAACTGCTACGGATCCGATTGGTCAACGCTTCCAGAAGCTAGCCACCGTGGCTGTCATTCGAACTGACATCGCCAAAGGTGATGCTAAGGGCGCGGTCAATCAGCTTTTGAAACTTGCCGAAGCCAGCGACTCTGCGGACACATCACTATTTGCAAACATCTACAACACGTTAGGGGAAGCTCATTTGGCGCTGTCCGAACCGAACAATGCCAAACTAGCCTATCTTCATACCGATTTAATGTTTTCCAGCGATGCCGAGAAACATGCGGAAGCTTTGTATCACCTGGGACGATTGTGGGAGCAGACGGGCGATCCGCAGCGAGCGGTCGACGCCCGAACGCGTCTCAAGGAACAATATGGCGGCAGCATCTGGGCAAAGAAATGACCAAACCGTAGCAATTTCTTCGACCTGCAACCTAGTTTAGATTATTTTTGTATAACGTTGCTGTCCGATAGCAACGAGTATCTTTCAGTCCACGGGAGGCATAATGCCCGACTTCACGAGCCTACGATCAAAGTTTAAGAATCTTACTGCTGCTTTTTCTGCTCTTACCGCCGGGTGGTTGCTCTACACTCCCACTGTTTTTGGCCAAGACGGGACTGAGTCGGCACCAACTGCCACCGAAGAAAACGTTCTGTTCGCTTTCTACAAGAACCTTGGACCAATCTACTTCTTCGCATTCTTGATCATGTCGTTCCTACTGGTTGCACTACTGGTCATGGGCATCCTCGCGGTGCGCAGGGCTAGCTTCGTACCGACCGATTTGATTCAGGGAGTTGATGAAAGTTTACAAGCGGGCGATCCACAGGCCGCTGTTGACCTAGTACGAGCCGACGAATCGTTCTTGGGACAAATCGTTAGCGCTGGCTTGACGAAATTGTCGGTAGGTCGTCCACAAGCCATGGAAGCCATGCAGGTCGTCGGCGAAGACGAGACAATGAAGCTGGAGCACAAGCTGGGCTACCTCGCGCTGATCGGCAACATCGCTCCGATGGTTGGACTATTGGGTACCGTAAACGGGATGATTATCTCCTTCGGTAAGATTGCCAGCAGCCAGCAAACGCCGAAACCGTCCGAGTTGGCTGGCGGTATCCAAACAGCTCTATACACCACAATGGTTGGTTTGATCCTAGCGATCCCCGCTATCGTTGCCTACAATCTTTTGAAGACCAGACTCCAGCGAATGATTGCGGCTGCCGGCAATGAAGGCGAAGCGATGTTGGATCGATTCTCCGAAGTTGTTCGTTAATCGTCCTAACAAGAAGTTGCCGCCATGCGACTGAAGAATAGAATATCCAGCGAAATTGCCGAAGCCGATATGACACCCATGATTGACATGGTGTTTCAGTTGATCGCGTTCTTCATGGTGCTGGTTAATTTTTCTGTTGATGAACAAAACCAAAAGGTTTCGTTGCCCCAAAGCGAGTTAGCCAAACCTGCCGAGGGTAAGGTCACGTTCCCCATCGTGATCAACCTGGACACCAATGGCACCATTTATATGGGAGCCAACACGACAACCGTCGAAGCGATTCGGCCGCTGCTCAATAACGAAGTCGCTGTGCTGCGATCAGAAGGCAAAGAAGCTAAAGATGGAAACGTGATCATCCGAGCTCACAAGAATGCGTCTGGCGGTACAGTCCAAGACCTAATCACCAAATGCCAAGAAGCTGGCTTCGAAGCGTTTGCGTTACGTGTCAAAGAAGAAGATCCCAGTTAGTTTGAGATTATGAAATTTAGAAATAAATCCGGCAACGATCGAGCAGAACTACAACTAACATCGATGATCGATGTTGTGTTCTTGCTGTTGATCTTCTTCGTGATGACGTTCAAAATTGCAGCCCAGGAAGGCGACTTTAGCATCCGAATGCCACTGGCGAACACGGGCAGTGGTGCTCCTGACGAGAATATGGATTTGCCGATCAAGTTGCGTCTCAAGGCCAACAGCGACGGAGAATTGGTCGATATCACGGTTAATGACAACCGGTCATTTGGCAACGACTTCGACGCCCTCCGTGGCTACATCTTGCAGTTGACCGGCGGTGCGACTGGCCCTAGCGGTTCTGATGGCCCTGAAGTCGAAATCGATCTCGACTACAACTTACGATATGAGTATGTCATTGCTTCGATCACCGCGGTGACGGGCTACCGCGATAGCAACAGCGAAGTTGTCCGATTGGTGGAACGTATCAAGTTCGCTCCGCCTCGCAAGTAGCATCTATCTACACGCCAAGTCGAATGCCATTCTAGATGCTGAATTCGGGCTTTACACCCGAAGCGATCCAGTAGCGCCGCGATTCAAAGACTTCCACTTCGTCCAACATGTTGGGCAGATTCTCCCGATACCAGTTAGGTTGCTTGGTCACCAGTACCAATCTTCCGCCCGTTCGCAACGCTTTAATGGCTACCTGTAAAAAGTGCTCGGCTATACGGAAATCGGCGAAGTAAGGTGGGTTCGCAAGCGCCATATCAAAACAATCCGACTTGCCAATGTCACCATCGTGGTTCAGTTGCACTTCTAGATTTTCAATACCGTTCATCGCGATGCCGCGACGCACACAATCAATCGCCCGAGCATTACTATCGATTGCAAAAACTTGAGCACTTGGCTCCCGCATGGCGACTGCCAATGCAACGGACCCACTTCCACACCCAATCTCGATCAGCCTAGCTTGGGGAAAGACATCCACGGAATCTAACAATTGTCGCGCACCGTTGTCCAATTGACGATGCGAGAAGACGCCGGGCCGCGTGACAAACTTGATCAATTGATCGCAATCTTTAAAGCCAAGTTCGCAACTGAAGTCCTTCAGTTTCTTGAGCTCTTTGTCCTTCTTGACAAAGTAAACCATGGCGTCGTCAAACGAGCGAACTTTGACGCTCTTGTCGAAAGTTTTCATTTGGTCATGCAGCCAACGGTCTTTTGCGTTATCCACCGACACAACCAAATGCCCACCCATTTTCAAACTCGCGTATGCTTGCTGCATCGATTCACGCGATAACTCCGTTTCACCGCTGACAGAGAGCGGCATCAAAGCGAGATCAAAGGTCCCAGTTGGCCAATCCGCTTGGCAAACGATCTGCAGGTTGGCAGGATTGGAGGAATGTTGTCGAGCTTGATGTGCTTGATAGGCGTCGATATACCAGCAGACTACACTGGCTTGCGGGCGCTCCAAAGCCAGCGCCTCGGCCGCCTGCCCTCGGCCAGTCGAGATCGCTGCGATACTGTCTGCTGGGAGGTCCCGAGCGATTTCCAGCAAGCGCTGCTCTTCGATGCGCGGCGGCAACGATACATTTGCCGGAGCTAATTCCGATTCGGGCTGATTACTCATTAGTTCAGTTCCAATGCTTCTTCAAAATGCGCGTACAATTGTGATAGTTCTTCGTTCTTGGTCTCGATTAATGCTTGAATCTCTTTGACGCGTCGGCCATCGCGTAATACTGCCGGGTCCAGCATTTGTTCTTGCAGGCCGCTCAGTTCCGATTCGGCCTTCTGGATGTCAGCTTCAATCGCTTCCACTTTGCGATAAGGGAATTTTCGTTTTGGTTTGGTTTTGCTGGTCGAAGACGCAGCGGGATTGCTGCTCTCCAGCAACGCTTGGTTGGAACGTGCCTGGTGGCTGCTCAATCCGCCGCTAATTGCTATTTGATCTCGACGGTCAGCAATCGCCAGGCCTTGCTTTTGCATATGGCGGTAGGTTTCGTAGTTTCCTGGCACAATTTTGGTTTGGCCATTAGCAATTACCAGTACATTTTGCGCGATTGCGTTGACTAAATAGCGATCATGAGTGACTAGCAGCACAGTCCCATCATAAGCCGCGATTGCTTGCTGTAGTGCTTCGCGTGACCACAGGTCGAGGTGATTGGTCGGTTCGTCCATGATCAAAAAGTTGACATTTTGAGCTGCCAGCCAAGCGAGCATGGTCCGATTGCGTTCCCCCCCCGACAGCGATGACAACGTTTGCTGAGCCATTGCTCCGGTGATGCCAAAGGCCGCTAAGAAGTTTCGCCGCTGCAAATCATTGTGGTCCACACCCGGGATACGAATCGCTTCCATCGGAGTTTTATCAAGATCTAGATCGCGCAGCAGTTGGTCAAAATATCCAATCTTCACGCCTGATCCTATCGTCACCGTACCGCTGTCAGGTTCGAGTCGTCCCAACAAGCTTTGCAGCAACGTAGTTTTACCACTGCCATTACTGCCCAGGATTGCCCATCGACCACCTCGCTCAATCTGAAATTTCAGTTTTTCAAATAGCTTCAACTCGCCATACGATTTACTTAGATTTTCGCAACGCAGTACGATGTCTCCGGTACGAGAAGCGCTAGGGAATCGGAATTTTGGAACATGAATTTCGCGAGGTGCTTCGATTCGTTCAATCTTTTCTAGTTTCTTACGACGATCTTCCGCTTGAGTTGACTTCTGAGCGGCGTGATTGCGACGTACAAAATCTTCGAGTTTGTCGATCTCTAGCTGCTGTTTCTCAAAAGTGCGTCGTTGGACTTCCAAACGTTCCGTCTTTTGTTTTACGTAGGCCGAGTAATTTCCTTTGAACGACTCCAAGCGACCATCGATCAACTCGATTACTTCTTGAGCGATCGCATCCAGGAAGTATCGATCGTGAGATACCATCAGCAGGGCAGAGGAGGTCTGTGCAAGTGTTTGTTCTAACCACTCGGTAGTTTCGATATCCAAATGATTGTTGGGCTCGTCCAGAATCAATAGGTCGGGTTCTTGCAAAATGGCGCATGCCAGCAACAGACGATTCTTCTGTCCGCCACTCAATCGATTGGCCGGCGTATCGAACTGTGTGTTGGTGAATCCGATGCCATTCAGCACTCGTTCAATGCGATGTTCCCAGGCGTAAGCGTCGCTGTGTTGCAGTTTGGCTTGCAGGTGATCATATTGTTCCAGCAAATCGGCTCGTTGCTTCTCGTCGGAACTGCTGGCCAGTAGCTGCGTGATTTGTTCCGCTTGCGTAAGCAATTCGGTGAGCGGTCCGAGCGCTTGTTTGGCTTCGCTCCAGACGGTGGCATCGCTTGGGAAGGAGACATGTTGCTGGACATAACCTATGGTCGCTCGGGGTCGCACATCGACGCGGCCTTGATCGGCTTGTTCCTCGCCGGTCAGGATTTTGAGCAGCGTAGATTTGCCTGCTCCATTGGGCCCGACTAATGCGATATGTTCATGAGCTTGGATCTGCAGACTAACGCCGTCCAGAACGGTGTTATCGCCATAGGTTTTACTGATGTTCTGAATATCAACTAACACGATCTAGCCGAACTGGAGGTTAAGGCTTGATCTGGAAGATACCCTCGATCTCCACCGCCATCCCGCCTGGCAGATCGTTGGTCCCCAAAGCGCTGCGAACTCCGATGCCTAGATCGTTGCCCCACAAGTCAACAAATAGCTGGCTGCACCCATTGATAACCGCTGGCTGCTTCCCGAAATCATTCGTACAGCGTACTAAAGCCAACAGTTTGACCACTCGAACCACTCGGTCCAGCGACCCCAGGCCTGCTTTCAAGGTCGCTAGCATCGCCAAGCCCGTTTGCCGCGCCGCTGCCTGACCGCCTTCCAGACTCAAATCATCACCCACGCGTCCTAAATGCAGCGTACCGTCGGGATTCAGCGGTCCATGGCCGGACAGATAAGCTAAATCGCCGACGATCAACATCGGTTTGTAGAGTCCCACTGGTTTAGGAGCCGGTGGCAAAGTGATCTGTAATTCAGCTAAGCGTGAATCAGCCGACATGGTCATTCTCTCACAAAAACGTTAGACTTTTTCAAAGGGTTGCATTGTCTAGTGAATTTGCAACTCTCGCAAGGTTACAATGGGAGTGATCGCCTCTTTGAGGCCCAATCACCTGCCGATTACCGTTTTTCATTGAAAATTGACCGATGACCCAATCCAAGAGTCAAGTTCTCCAAGAAACTTTTTTGACCGTCCGGGCAAAACTACTGGAAATCGCTGCGACGCTCGACCGTATCGATCGCGCTCCCGCCGCCGATGGAAAGATTGAGGATGACCTTCGCTTTATCAAACTAAGGCAGGGCATCCACCTTTTGTTGACCGACGCAACTGACCAAGAAACCCGAGCTGAACTGATGCAGTTGCTCTTTTCTCGATCCTATGAAGAGGATTGGGCAGAGCAATATTCGCTGAACACCAAACGTTAGACTTCCAAGAGAAATAGCAGGCATGGACTACATCGATCCCCACATTCACATGGTCTCTCGGACTACCGATGACTATGAAACGATCGCTCGCATGGGTTGCGTGGCTTTGAGTGAACCCGCTTTTTGGGCGGGTTTTGATCGTGGCAGCGTTGACAGCTTTCGCGATTACTTTCGTCAGTTGACCGTTACCGAACCGGCCCGTGCTGCTCAGTACGGTATCCAGCACTTCACGTGGTTATGCATCAACGCCAAAGAAGCGGAGAACGTTTCCCTGTCCCGCGAAGTCATCGCGATGATCCCCGAATTTCTGGACAAACCCAATGTGTTAGGCATCGGCGAGATCGGACTCAACAAGAACACGAAAAACGAAGCCACCATTTTCCTGGAACACATGGAACTGGCTATCAAGCATAAGCAGCAAATCCTGATACATACTCCACACTTGGATGACAAGTATCAAGGCACTCGCATGATTTTAGATATGCTCAATGGCGATTCCAGAATCGATCGTTCTCGCGTTTTGGTCGATCACGTGGAAGAGCATACGATTCAACGAGTGCTCGAAGACGGCTACTGGGCAGGGATGACACTGTATCCCGTTACAAAATGCACTCCCCAAAGAGCTGCTGATATGATCGAAATGTATGGTCCCGAGCGTTTGATGGCCAATAGTGCTGGGGACTGGGGCCCCAGCAAACCATCGGCTATTCCCGACTTGATCATGGAGCTTCGCCGCCGCGGACATTCTCGCGAGCTGATTCAGCAGGTAGTGTTTGAAAACCCAAAGAAGTTCTTTTCGCAGTCCAAGGCCTTTAAGCTAATTGACCGTTAGGATCATTCCGATTTTCCTTGACGGTGGATAACGTGTTGATGCGGTGTCGATGAACGTTGACTTACCTGATCGTTACTGACAGCCCGTTGGCTGGCTCTGCTTGGGCCAACAGTTACCGACAGGGATATCGACGCTCGCTCAACAGTCCTTGAACCGGTTTCCCACACCGCAAAAGCCGTCAGTATCCAGCCTTAAACCTTGATTTTACAGATGGTTAAGGCTGCTCTAGCGGTCGTCTGTGAACGCCGGCTTCGATCACTCTACAAACAACAACAGATTTAAAAATAAGAATTAGAAGAACACACCCAGCGCTGGCCAAAACGAACCGCTGGTGCGACGTGGAAGTGGCCTCAAAGCCCTTGCAGGATGGCCAATCTATGCGAAACTTCTGGCTACCGCTGTGTAGCACTCTCGGACTGAAAGACCAACATGAAGATCCATTTTAATCGCGAAAAGTTTCTGGCCGCTTTCCAGATCACCGCTGCGGTTGCACCCGTGCGATCACCCAAGGAGATCCTCAATTTTGTCAAGCTGGATACTACCAGTGGCAAAGCGATTATGATGGCCACCGATCGAGAGGCTGGCGTCAGAATCGAAGTCGATGAAGTAGAAATCGAGCGGCCGGGAAAGGTCCTGCTTTCGGTCCAAAAGATGGGGAACATCCTTCGCGAAAACGGTGAAGAGAAACTGACGATCGAGGTATCGGAGAAAGAGGTCAACGTCACTGGTCAGAACGCCGAGTTCCATCTGCCGATCGCTAACGCGGACGAGTATCCCACCGTCAGCGGCTTTGGTGAGGAAGCATACTTTGAGCTGCCAGCCAGAGCGTTTCGAGAACTGGTACGCAGAACCGTTTTCGCTACAGATACCGAAAGCACGCGTTATGCATTGGGTGGCGTGTTGCTGGAAGTGGAAGGGGACACGATCACAGCGGTAGCCACCGACGGACGACGATTGGCATGTATGACTTCCCAAGGCAAATCGATTAACGGTTATCAAACGGTTGGAGCAACGGCTATCGTCCCAGCAAAGACATTGACATTGTTGGAACGATCACTTGGAGATGGCGACGAACTGGTGCACATCGCAGCTCGAAGCAACGACATCGTAGTTCGGAATGCGAAGTGCGAGATCTTCTCTCAATTGGTAGAAGGTCGTTTTCCAGCGTGGCGGCAGGTGATACCCAAACGAGAAAATAGTACTGTTATAGAATCCATCGCTGGCATCATGGCCAATTGCTTGCGACAAGCTTCCATTGTAGCTGACCCTGACAGCCGAGGCGTCGATTTCCAATTTGAGAACGGTACGCTGGTATTGAAAGCAGCCACCGCTGACGTAGGTACCTCACGAATTCAAATGCCGGTCGCTTATGATGGTGAGCCAATTGGAATTATGCTGGACGCGAAGTTTGTCGGCGAGTTCTTCCGAGTCTTGGAGCCCGACAAATTAATCCAAGTGGACATCAACAGCGACAAAGAACCAGCGATCTTCAAAGCGGACGGTTGTTACCAGTATGTCGTCATGCCAATGGCTCGCGACCGTTAACATTTCAGAGCGTCCTACCGTTAATAACACTTACTCAACGGAGTCCAAGCTGATGAACGTATCAGATTTTATGCAGCGGCATTACCGCCACTTTAATGCTAGGGAAACGCTGTCCGCTGCGGAAGGTTTCAAGACGTTTATAGATCAAGATCAGGGCAAGATGTTCCTGGCGATGGCCGGAGCCATGAGTACAGCCGAGATTGGCGTAATCCTCGCGGAAATGATTCGCCAAGACAAGATCCATGCGGTTAGCTGCACAGCGGCTAACTTGGAAGAAGATCTCTTCAATCTGTTTGCTCACGATGAATATAAAGTCATTCCCGACTGGCGAGCATTAAGCATAGATGACGAAGTAGAACTGCGAGATCAAGGTTTCAACCGCGTCACGGACACCTGCATCCCAGAAACGGTCATGAAGCACATGCAGAGTCGCTTGACCAAATATTGGGTGGAATGTGCCGCCCAAGGGACCAGCCTCTATCCTTACGAGTTTATGTATAAGCTTCTGGATGAGGAAGATCTGAAGCAGCACTATCAAATACCCATCGAACATTCTTGGGTCAAAGCCGCCAAGGATAAAAATATCCCCATCTTCGTACCGGGTATCGAAGACAGTACGTTGGGTAATATGTTTACGGCACGGGTAATGGACGGCACGGTGAGCAGTCATCGAGCCATGCGGAGTGGAACCGAGCAATTGCAATACTTGACCAACTGGTACGAGCAAACCAGTGCAGCTTCACCCATTGGCTTTTTTCAAATAGGTGGCGGCATAGCAGGCGATTTCGCGATATGTGCCGTACCGATGTTGATTCAAGATTTGGACCGGGAAGATATTCGACGTTGGGAATACTTTTGCCAGATCAGCGATGCTGTGACATCTTATGGCGGATACTCCGGTGCGGTTCCCAACGAGAAGATTACTTGGAATAAGCTGCACCCGAACTGCCCCAAGTACATGATCCAAAGCGACGCCACGATTGTAGCTCCATTGATCTTTGCCTATGTCCTAGGCCTCTAAAATAGGGGAGGGGGCTTTTCGTTTTACTGCCTCTTTTTTCTCGCTTTTTGTTGTCCAAATTCCCACATTAAACGGAAGTAATGCAAGGGGATTCAACGATGACAACCAAACCAGTGGCCCATATCGCACCGAGCGAGGCGAGCGCTGAGACGCAGCAGGCATTTCTTACGCTTTTCTTGCGAAGCGAGCGAGAGGTGCTGCGCTACATACTAGCTTTAGTGCCCAATCTGGTTGATGCAGAAGAGATACTGCAGCAAACGGCATTATCCCTATGGGAAAAGTTTGATTCTTATGATCCGTCGCAACCGTTTGCACCATGGGCGTGTCGGTTTGCGTTAAACAAAACGCGGCAGTGGGTAGAAAGCCGTCGTCGTTGGCAGATGCTGCTAAATGATGGATTAGCCGACCAACTGTTGCGTCGTCGTGAGGTGCTAGGAGTCGAGATAAATGCAAGATTGAAGCACTTGGACAGTTGCATGGGACGTTTGCCTAAAGAGCAAAGATCGCTGATTGAAGGATACTACTTTGCTCGTGAAGAGGTGACCAGTCTAAGCCGATCGACAGGACGTAGTGTGGCAGCTACTTATAAACTGTTGCAGCGGGTTAGGCAAACACTTCAGTCATGTATTGAGAAGGCTGTTGAGAAGGAGGGGTACGTATCGTGATTATTCGATATCCGTCGCGGGATTTTGATGAAGCGGTAGCCGCGGTATGTCACGGCACGCTGACGATCGAACAAGCCACTGGCCTAAATCAACTGTTGCTAAATGACATTGAAGCACTAGACGAGTACATCCTACGGACTTCTGTTCATTCGCAGTTAGCATCTGATTCAGGTCTATTGGTCACGTCGTCGCTGAACAGCGACGCCAACGCTGCTGCAAAGCGAACCGGGCCAGCGATAGTGGCCAGTCAACGGAAGGATTCATCGCGGAATCAATGGACGCACGTGCTGGGGTGGGCGTTAGGTTTAGCTGCAAGTGCAGTCATAGCGATGATCAGCATTAGTAAGTTGGAAAAACGCGAATTCGACACGGCCGGAGGAACGACTAAGGCAGTCGCGATGCTCAACAGCGTAGTAGGCGCAACGTGGGATAAACAATATGCAACTCCGACGCAAGGAGCACCCCTAGAGCCTGGACGATTACGTCTAGAGTCAGGGCTAGCGCAAGTCGTGTTTTATAGTGGAGCACGAATTGCATTGGAAGGTCCAGCAGAACTGGAAATCATATCACCTAAACGAGCTGTTTTTACTAGCGGTCGCTTGACCGCAGATGTACCGTCACAAGCTCAAGGGTTTCGAATAGACACGCCGGTTCTCAACATAACCGATCAAGGTGCGACATACGGTCTCAACGTCAACGAACACTCATCGGAATTGCATATGTTTGGTGGACAGTTGCAATTTAAAAGTCAACAGGCAGAGGCGCCTCAATCCTTAAAGGAAGGGGAGGGTGTCTTCGTTGAGTATTCGGGTGCTACACATTTTGTGTCTTCCAGCCCAGCGAATTTCACTTCACTGTTTGCTCTGCATGACAAATCAAAAGAAGCGGCAGCTTTACGATATAGCCAGTGGCGAGCAGCCAGCGATAGGCTCAATGATGATAAGAGTTTACGAGTCCATTTCGATTTTTTGCAGAGTCCACTGTCGGAGTGGGATTTAAAGAATGCAAGTCGGACTCAGTTGGAACAATCGGATGCAACAATCATAGGTTGTGGACGCATCGACGGTCGATGGCCATCCAAAACCGCGTTGGAGTTTAACTCAGTGAATGACCGAGTCCGACTGCATGTACCCGGTGATTTCACAAGTCTAACACTAGCCGCCTGGGTTCGAGTCCAGGGCTTAGATCGCAAGTTCAGCTCGTTATTGATGTGCGAAGGATTTGAAAAAGGGACGATCCATTGGTTAATACGCAAGGACGGAGTCTTGGGATTGACCATTATCGGCCCTCATGATGACTTTCAGATAGTTGCCAGTCCGCCTAGGCTCACATTGGATCAATTTGGCATGTGGGTTTTTCTGTCAGTGGTGCTGGACGGCGATCGTCGACAAGTCGCGCACTACGTCAATGGAGAGTTGATCGAGAAGCAGCCTTTAAAGATCAATCCACCCTTTCGAATTGGGTCGGCTGAACTGGGAAACTGGAACTCAGAAGGTTTTCCCGGTAACGATGCCACCTTGATTAGAAATTTCAGCGGCGCTATGGATGAATTCCTACTCTTCGATCGAGCTTTGATTCCGCAAGAAATCAATGAACTGTTCAGAGTTGGAACACCGCAGGAAGACTTAAGTTATTCGGGTATCAACTGAACGTTTAACGGAAAGGAGAACTCAGAAGGCGGGATCGGTTTTTAAGTTCGAACAAACGATGAATAGGTAGAATTATGAATTGGAATAAGTCAATAGTATTTTTAGCGATGGTGTCTCTTGGTGCAGTGTGCATCGCGGAAGAGAACCCAGCGGTAGATGACTGGAAACCGTCGTCAATCAATCAAAAGGGTAAGGACTATCCTCAAGTCAACTCAGAACGCCGGGCCAAATTTCGTGTAATGGCTCCTGAAGCACAGAGTGTCTCGGTCAGTCTAGGTAATGTAGCGCTCACCAAAGGCGAAGATGGTGCATGGACCGGAATAACAGCTCCGTTAGACGAAGGCTTCCACTACTACAGCATTAAGATAGATGGAGCAGATGTACCCGATCCAAATAGTCTGTATTTTTTTGGATCCATGCGCTGGGGAAGCGGAATCGAGGTGCCAGCAGCAGACCAGGATTTTTATGCGATCAAAGAAGTTCCCCATGGGCAACTACGGGAAATTCTTTTCTATTCGAAGACAACAAGCTCTCATCATCGAGCGTTCGTTTACACTCCCGCGGAGTATGAACTGAACCCCGATAAAAGGTATCCAGTGCTGTATCTGCAACATGGTTGGGGCGAAGATGAGAATGGTTGGGGAGCTCAAGGCCATGCGAACTTGATCATGGATAATTTAATCGCGGACAGCAAGGCGAAGCCTTTTCTGATCGTGATGACCTACGGCATGACCAACGATGTGCCACGCGGAGGTGGAGCGAGACGCGGACCTCCTAGCGCTGCGCCGGCAGGTGGTGGGAGTGCCACGGCCGAAACGCCGGCCCGCGGGCGAGGTGGGATGCCTGGTTTCGATTTCGCGAAGTTCGAAAGTGTTCTATTGAATGATCTGATACCTTACATCGATTCAAACTTTCGCACTTTGGATGACCAACCCAACCGAGCCATGGCGGGACTGTCTATGGGAGGGATGCAGACACGAAATATAGCGCCCAAGAATCTTGATAAGTTCTCGCATATCGGCATCTTCAGCGGAGGCAGTATTAGCGCTGACGATGCAGCAGGAATTGATAACTTCAAAGAGAAGGTCAAGCTGGTGTTCGTTGGCTATGGAAGCAAAGAACTGGGCGGAAATCGTCGTGGCGGATTTGGAGGAGATCCTAAAGAAAATGCCGAGGCCTTGAAGGCAGCAGGGGTCAATAGCCATTTCTATGTTTCAGATGAGACCGCACACGAATGGCAGACTTGGCGAAGATGTCTATATCAGTTCGCGCCACTTTTATTTAATGATTAGTTACGATTTATTTAACCCTCTCAAAGATATACTCTATCATGAAACGATTTATTGCAATCTTTACAGCCATGGTGCTATCAAGTTCCGCACATGCAGCGGACCTTACTGGCACTTGGAACGCCGAATTTGAAACACAGCGAGGACGTCAGTCTTATGTGTTTAATTTAAAGCAAGACGGTACAACGGTGACTGGAAATGCTACTGCAACCACGGACGGCCAGAAACGCGATGTCGATCTGAAAGACATCAAGCTTTCGGGAGAAACTTTAACGTTCACAGAAGTTCTAGCGGTACAAGATCGCGAGATCAGTATTACCTACACAGGGAAGCTGAGCGGCGACGAAATAAATTTTGAAAGGAAGGTCGGGGAATTCGGAACATCAGAATCCATAGCGAAAAGAGCCGCAGATTCCAACCCAGCGCCTGCAGTCGCCGCGCCGTCGACACCTAGCAACCCTAGTGCTGGAAATGCACCGGGACGTGGACAGGGCTTTGGCCCAGGCCGTGGACCAGGTGGCCCAGGCCGTGGACCAGGTGGCCCAGGACGTGGCCCTGGAGCGGGCGGCGGACGTGGTGGATTTGGCGGATCGATCGAGATTGGGCCTGACGACAAGCCCGCTTTTGATAATCCGGTCGAAGGGTTCGACAAACGCCGTGACAGTATCGAACACGGCAAGTTAGAGAAAGTTGAATACGACTCCAAAACGGTGGGTGTCAAACGTTGGATGCAGGTCTATACGCCACCGGGCTACACCAGCGACAAGAAGTATCCGCAACTCTACCTCCTGCATGGCATCGGTGGCAATGAAAAGGAAGAATGGACTCGACAAGGAGCCGCGACAACCGTTCTAGATAATCTTATCGCTGACGGAAAAATCGTTCCGATGGTGGTAGTTTTTCCAAATGGTAATGCAACTGCAAGTGGTTCAGAAGAAGGCAGCCGTAGCCGTGAGAGTGGTTTTGGGGGATGGGGCGAACCGTTTAAGAAAGACTTGCTGAACGATATAGTACCGTTTATCGAATCGAACTATTCCGTGATTGCCGATCGCGAACATCGAGCACTGGCGGGACTGTCGATGGGTGGTGGTCAATCATTAACGTTCGGGTTGGCCAGTCTGGACACTTTTGCTTGGATAGGTGGATTCTCTTCAGCCCCAAATACCGGTGCGCCAAGCGATCTTGTACCTAATCCGGAAAAGACATCCAAAGAGCTGAAACTTCTGTTTGTTTCTTGTGGAAATAAAGATGGGCTTATTCGCATAAGCCAGGGACTGCATGCTTACTTGAAGGAAAACCAAGTTCCCCATACATATCATGTGGATGAGCATGCTCATGATTTCGAGCATTGGAAGAAGTCACTCTACCACTTCTCGCAACTGATCTTCAAAACCGAACCTCAGTAGAAATTTTAAGGTTTGTGTTCCTTCCACGGAACGCGATGCAATTCATCAAACCGGTGTGATTCTCACCCGGTTATAGTCCTAGGCGCCGCGAATAAGCCAGCCGGAGTTCCCGCTTGGGAGTATCAAGTACTCAGCAGCGACGAATTGCTCAGCGTCGATGGTAAGCCTGGACCGACCACAAACGAATTCCTTGCAGAGCGGCTGAATTTACGGGGTGAGGAAGGGTGGGAATTCACGGGTATCGTCGCTCTGGATAGCTGGGTTTTTAGACGTCCTGTAATTGGCAACTAGTAATTGTCCGCAACCGGCGTTTCAATGCGCCACTCGTCAGAGTGTTAGGCTAGGCTTACGGCGTTCGATTTGCCACACTGCTCCAAGTATGGCAACGGAGCGGACGCCTCAATGAAGTCAACGGCACGGATCATCCATTTTTGCCGACCTTTCCAACTCTGTAACTTCATCGTTTCCTACACACATCTTCATCGAAAGGACAAATTGTCCGTTTTGGCGGGCCGTATAATACTGTCGCGTTGGGTGTTGTACTTAAAAGTCCTTAGGAAAGGTCGTGTCATGAAGTTAGCAAACTTTCTATCCCTTCTGGCTATCGCAACGATTGTGAATTTAGTCGATCGTACAGAAGCAATCGCACAGCTCGCATATCACCAAGCAAGCTTTAGCTCCTATGCTCTTGCTGAGACGGACGCAGGCAGCGAGTATGCATACGAAATTGATGAGAGTGAGAACATAACCCCACCAGATTCGTATACGTTTACTGAGTACGGGCAAGCACCGGGGTACAGTTCAAGCGCAACGGTCGGCGTCGAGCATGCTTCAAAATTGACCAACAACACGATCAATCTGTTTGGTAAAGCTTACTCATATGTTGCCGACGACTATGGGTACGCAGCCTGTTCCGCAGACTCAGAAGTCAGCAGCTTTATTCGGTTCACCGTGACCCGACGGGCGCGGATCAATCTTTCAGGAAGCCTTAACCTGGGCGGTAGTTCTTTACCGGAATGGTCCTATAGCTCCTTTGAGTTGCGTAGAGAAAACGGCCCCATGATCGCGTCAAGCAACGGTGGTACGTTCTCATTCTCCGGACCGCTACAGCCAGGCACTTATGTTATCGCGGTTACGCAGCGCGTTCTGCGACAGATTGATTTCAGCGGCGGGGATGTATACGAGAACAGTTTCGGAACCTATAACGTCTCAATGACCGCAAGATAACGATAACTTGCGAATGCCGTACGCTCTGTGTTCGTTGGAGCATCAACAACAGTTACTTCCGTATCTCTTGCGAGCAAAACTTTATTGTTCTGTCATGGGGGCGGCCAAATGTCTTGATGCTTATCGAACACAGAGGCGAGTTAATCATTCACGGATGCGACTCTGCCAACCAACGGGCTGAGTCCACGCTTTCTGGCGTGGGCTTTCGGACGTTGGATTGGTGGGCGTTTTATCGCTCGTGACCGTTGCACGTAGATATAGCTCGTCGCCGCTCAGTTGGTAAGTTGCGGTCAATCCCGTTACGGTGGCAAAGACCTTACCAACGTCAGCTGAATAATCGAGCAAGGCGGGTGATGGCTTCTCTGTTTCTTGAACATCGCGAGTCCTAGTGGACTGATCAAAGCCGACTGGCGTGCCAATGAACTGGGTCACGAAAGTTGCATCGCCATCGGGCTTGATCTGAAGTGTTAGTGTGCCACTGCTAGCGTCAAAATCTAGCCGCGACCGGGGGATGCTTTAATTTTGCCATGGTAATTATGGCTGTCATCGGTAGCTAACCCGAAAAGCGGAGGTGCACCAAACTGGCTTAATCGTAGCGTACTAGTAATGTCCCACAGCGTTTCCAAACTGTGGCGTCGATCGCTGCCCAAGTCTCCGTCTCCTTCAACTCCATTCCAGACCTCGAAGAACTCGTCCTCAACCAGAGCTGCCAAGTCCTCGGCAGAAATGCCTTGGGCATGGGTTTGCTGCACATAGAAGACATCAGCATAAAGCAACATAAAAAGAACAGTTGACATACGTTTCATTCGCGTGGCTCCATAAATTGAGGCAGCGGCTTGTTAATTCCGCGAAACCTCTCGTATCATTCCTTGTGTTGGGCGTTTAAGCGCCATCGAATAGGCCGCCGTTCAACAATTCTCGAAATCTTCAAGTGTTTTTGCTGCCCTGGTGTCTGACCCATCTCCGGCGAGGAAAAAACAATGAAATCGACTCGCCTCCAAAGGGGGCAGTCCTCTTTTTAAATCAAGTAAGTTGGAATTTGGTACAATTCAGAATCCGTTTTAGAACAACCTATGGTTCAAATAGAGACTATTTCATGATTCATCGTCGTTTGTCAAAAATTGCGATCGTTGCAATCGCTTCTGCCTTTCCATTGAGTGATGTCATTGGTCAAGCGACCAACCCGCAGCCGGAAGCTAGCAGCAGCACTGATTCAACCTCACAGTCTAAATCGACCGCTGATACTCCGAGTGTGCCAGCAAGAGGCGGCATCATCTCCGATGGCGGCGGACGCAGCATTGACCTAGCCTCACCGATCGTTGATTCCGAACGTCGCGTAACGTTTCGTGTGAAAGCACCGTTAGCAAACTCGATTGCTTTAACCAGCGATTTTCAGGAGGAGACTCCATTGGTAAAGGGTGATGACGGTATATGGAGCTTGACCGTTGGTCCCATTGTGCCGGATATCTACTACTACAATTTTGTGGTCGATGGCGTTCGAACAGTAGACCCAGGAAACAGTCTGGCAAAGATTGGATACTACACCAGCACGCTTACCAGCGTTCTCAACGTACCTGCAGCAGAACCGACGTTTTACGATGTCAAAGATGTGCCGCACGGTGAGCTTCGAACGCATGTTTACAAGTCGAACTCAAACGGCGTAGTTCGTGAGCTGAATGTATACGTGCCACCAGGTTATGACGCCAATACGCAGAAGCATTACCCAGTGTTATATCTTTTGCATGGCAACGCAAATGACCATAACTCTTGGCAACGATATGGCAGAGCAAACGAAATTCTTGACAATTTGCTCGCAGAAGGCGCTATGGAGCCCTTTTTGGTCGTCATGCCATTGGGATATGGCAAAGCAGCGGTGAATGGCGATGGGCATGGAATTGCGGCAGACGCTGGACCGGATAATCGTTTGACCAACGCGGCAGGTGGGTTTGGCGGTGGGCCTGATTTCTATGAGCAGGATATCTTAAAGGATGTCATCCCGATGATTGATGCCAAGTACCGCACGATAGCGGACCGCCGAAGTCGAGCGATCTTTGGCTTCTCCATGGGCGGCGGGCAAGCGGGACGCATCGGACTTGGAAATTTAGATACGTTCAGTCGCGTGGGTATCATGAGCGCTGGGCTGGGCAGGGGTGGAGATACAGGGGTTGTTGCGGACATCAGCAAGGACGTCGCTGGCACCAATGCAAAGCTTGATTTGTTGTGGATCGGTTGTGGTAAAGATGATTTTGCCTATCCCGGTGCAAGCAGTTTAGCCCAGTCCTTAACCGCCGCCGGGATCGAGCACACTTTTGTCGAAAGCGAGGGCGGGCATCATTGGAGAGTATGGCGTCGCTACTTACACGAAGTTGCTCCGAAGCTATTTCGCCAATCAGAGAATCAATAAAATCTCGGCTTTTTTCACTTTTCTCCTAGGCGGATCGGTTTCAGCCTAGTAGACTTCTGCCTCAAACGGAGTTTTTGAAGTTTACACAGCTTCAAAATGTGTCGGCTCGGGTAGCCGAAATGGGTCTTGCCAACATTTGTCGCGGCGATTTTCCCGCCAACTCCATGCGACAAGTCTTCTTATACATCGTTTGGTTTCGCTAAATTGCGACCGAAAACGATTCGTGCCACGAAGCAACGTCGCAATCCTGTGTTTTACACTGACTGCGTCGCTTCGTTTTATCAGCCCCGCGTTTTTAACGCTCTGTGGGTCTACGTACCGATCGGCGCATTTACCGACGATAGGATTTTTATGTCGATGGACATGAGCATTGAAACAATGCAAGACGAGATGAATGAATTGGAAATCAACGATCCAGCCATGATCGAAGATAATTTAGCTGAAGACAACTTGATTGCCGATCGCCTAGTTGAAGACAACTTGGCTGAAGTGCAAGTCCCCGAATCTGGCTTTCGAGCGCTTGGCCTGCTTTCCGAAGTAGTCGACGCAGTCGAAGCATCGGGCTACACCGAACCCACGCAAATCCAAGCGGAAATCATTCCGCACATGTTGGCTGGTCGAGATGTGCTGGCTCAATCACAAACGGGTACCGGAAAAACTGCCGCGTTCGCGCTGCCGATCCTTTCCAAAATTGATTACAGCCGCCGAAAGCCGCAAGTTCTGGTGCTTGCCCCTACTCGAGAACTGGCTATTCAAGTCGCTCGTTCATTCGAGACCTATGCCAGTAACTTGGATAACAACTTCAATGTTGCTGCGATCTATGGCGGACAGGACTACGAGATCCAGTTCCGAGCTTTACGCCAAGGCGTACAGGTGGTGGTTGGGACGCCCGGTCGCGTGATTGATCACGTCAATCGCGGGACATTGGACTTAAGCACCATCGATTGCTTGGTCTTGGACGAAGCCGACGAAATGTTGAACATGGGCTTCTTGGAAGATGTGCAGTTTGTCTTGGAGAAAGCTCCAGAAAATCGACAGATTGCTCTGTTCTCCGCAACGATGCCCGAAGCGATCCAACGGATTGCCAACGACTACCTGCGCAACCCAGCCGAAATCAAGATCCGTCGCAAAACGATGACGGCGGAATCGATTCGCCAACGAGCAGTTTTTGTTAGCCCTCGCGATAAATTGGATGTGCTGACACGGATTTTGGAAGTCGAACCTACGGACGGCGTGATCATCTTTACCAAGACTCGCGAGTCGACTTTGCAAGTGGCCGAGCAATTGGTCCAGCACGGTTTGAAGGCCATCGCACTCAACGGCGATATGCCGCAACGAGTTCGCGAACGAACGATCGAGCAATTGAAGTCTGGGCACTTGAACATTCTCGTGGCTACCGACGTGGCCGCTCGTGGGTTGGATGTGCCTCGCGTGAGCCATGTATTCAATTACGATCTACCTAACGACAGCGAATCCTACGTTCACCGCATTGGTCGAACAGGTCGAGCGGGCCGCAAAGGCGAAGCAATCATCTTCTTAACGAGTGCTCAACGTCGTAAGCTGCGTGTTATCGAGCAGATGACCAAGCAGTCGATCGAAGAGATGAATCCACCATCGGTCAAAGAGATCAATGCCAAGCGCATCGAACGCTTTCAACAGCAGATCACCGAAGCAACGACGCACGCGGACATAGCGTTCTATGAAAAGCTGGTCACCGAACATAGTGAGAAGAGCGGGCAGAGCTTGGCTCAAATCGCTGCAGCTTTGGCGTTGCTAAGCCAACAGGGACGCGAGTTCTTGATGCCCGAGAGGCAGTTGGCGCGCAAGCCCAGCTTTGACGAAGGTTCCTCCCGGCGAGAACGCGGTGATTCGGACGATCGTCCTCGTGGCGGTCGCAACGAAGAGCGTCGCAGCGGACGCCCAGAACAAGGCATGATACGATATCGCATCGAAGTCGGCCGACGTGATGGAGTTCGGCCAGGTAACATTGTCGGTGCAGTCGCTAACGAAGCCGGTTTGGATAGTGCGTTCATTGGGCAGATTTCGATTTACAACGAATTCAGCACGATTGACTTACCCGACGGCATGCCACGCGAGATCTATCAAGTACTTCGCAAGACTTGGGTATCTGGCAAGCAACTGCAATTGAGCTTGGACACCAAAGCTGGTCCCGGCAAAGAACGCGGTGGCAAGCCGCGCCGCAGCCGTGAAGACTAAGCAGTTGCGAGTTCCCTTGCCATTTAAACTCGGCAAAAATCGTTTAACCGCGAGCCCAACGGGCCGCGTCACTATCGGGCGGATTGGTTTAACCGTCAGCCGCTAGGCGTACGCGAGATACTATTCAACACGCGTGGGAGCCCGGACATCGAAAGAGCCCACACCGCCGCGTTGATACTCTAATGCGAATTCCCAACGAATAAAAAAGGACGACGAATACAGCTCTAGGTCATTCGTCGTCTCCTTTGATTCGTTGGACAATTGTCATTCTAGCCACTCACGCATTGCATCCGCTGCCGTATGGGCAAGAGTGAGAGAACTGCGGCTGGCAACCGCACAGCTTTACGATGCAAGTGATCTCAAGCAGTGGCGGACACCGAATTCTACATTCCTTTGATAGAGATACCCAGTGGCAGTGATTCGCCGATGATCTCATTGGTCTCTTCGACACTCATTGTAAGCACTGATTCAACTTGAGCTATCTGCCGATCCGTTGCTTGGTGCTGTTTCAGAGCCTGAATCACTTGACGGGTCGCGGCGGGTGATAAGTCTCGGAAGCGATCGCCAGTCTTGCGGGCCACTTGGACCAACATAGAGTTCAATGCAGCGGCCTGAGCCTTCGATTTGAAAAGCGTTGGCAAAAGGCTTTCGACAGTCTCCGGTGCCAGTACATGGTTTAGGGGTGCATACAACGGTAAACGCGTTGCAATACGACCAATGGACCATAACACAATCGTGCTTATGGAGTTTAGTTTTTCTTTTCCGCTGGCCTGAATCAACGCATGCAATAATCGCAACTTCGTGGGAGTATCCAGAAGTTCCAAAGAAGCAGCCAATCGTAACAGCTCGCTCACGTAGCCAACCGACGCACCGGCGAAACTGCCTTGCAAGTATTTCATAATCGCTGCTTGATGCTCTTCGTACAAGGCACGCTGCTGTCCTGCGGTGAAGCCGCCAGCGATGCGTCGCCACAAGATGATCGCCTCAGGAACGTTCGCTTTATTTTGCAGCTTGCCCTGCACCGCACGCCAGGTTTGGGCTACTCGCCAATCGTCAGCGGCGAGTCCAAATCCTGGGCGGAGGAAGTAGCCCATCAAGTTGAGCCATCTAGCCTCGGAGTCAGGTCTACGATGAGCCGCTGGATCGAGATCCATTAAGCTCAGCCAGAGTTCACGCAGCAAGGATGCGGCCCATTGATTGCGAGGGAAGCCGAAGATTTCCGATAGCTGCTGCATGAGGACCTTGGTAGAAGGCAGCGACTGATCAGAATGAAAGACCGACAGCAAGTGATCCTTGGCGACTTGAACCAAATCGTCGCTCAAGATGCCTTGCCTTTCACCAGCCCCTAGATGATGCTGCCTGTTGGTCTGCACGGTGGATCGAAGATCAAACTCCAGTTTCCAGCGTTCATGGACATTGGCTTTATCGGAAGACTCCGGTGCAACCGTTTGTAAGTACAGTTGCAAAGTCCCAATCTCCGATAGACGGCTTTCAATCACAGCCGTTGTTTGAAACGCTTTACGTCGATTAGCAACTTGCAAAATGGTTTGGATTGGTGGCAAGTCCAACATGGTGTCCGCATTGTAGGTCGCTAAATCACCCGGTTGGTCGGTCAATTGTGTGCTACTGTAATGCAACGGGAACTGAACCGGTTGCCCTAACTGCACTTCGACGGGCAATTGATGAAACTGATAATGTTCTAACGTCTGAGCGCTGGCAGGCATGACGCACATCACTCGATGTGGAGATCGCTGTACGGTCAAGAAGTAAGCTCGCGCCAGCCGAGCATCAATGCGGATGCCCTCCCGATTGCCCAAGCCTTGGCCGCGTTTCACCATCGCGAAATAGGCAGCCCCGCGAGAGACCGCCAGATCCAGTGACTCGCTTTCCAATTCACGACATTTCCAGTCCGTATGATCGGAATACCAGTCGTTGATCTGGTCAACAATTCGATCGCGGATCAGTTTGGACGCGGTGACGCCTCCGTTGAAAAGAATCCAGTCGGGTCTGGCCGCTTGTTTGTCGTTTTGCCGTGTCGGGTCGGAAGCATCTCGACCAGCGAATCGATGGGACCAAAGAAAGTGCGCGACGTGACGCGTGATCGCAGGATCTTTCGCGTAAGGCAAACCAAACTCGCGAAAACCTGTTTGAGCTTCTTCGGGTTTGGCATCGTAGGCAACCAGCGGAAAGAATCCATCCAGCAACAATCGTTGGACGTCGTCGGCTTGTAAGTTGAACGATCGTCCGGCATCGACCAGTTTGCGGCCTGAACCGGCGACAAACAAGGAGTACTCCTTCGGTGCCGCTTCGGCCAGCAAGCTTTCTTTCGCCGCCCGACAGTTCATCCGCAGCGATTCCCACATGCGAGCGTTGAAGTTCGCCGCCGTATCGCCGCTTGCCAACTGTTCTACGTGAGCGGCTAGTGCAGCGTCTAAGTTATCCCCCCCCAACAGCAGATGTTCGCCCACGGCCACACGATGCAGGCCGTAGGTCTGCTCAAGCTCAACGCCCGCAGTTGGCTGGTTCTGAGCGGCTCGCACACGGATCAAGGTAAAATCCGTAGTTCCACCGCCGATATCGCAGATGAGCACCGTCTGGCCAGCAGTAATCAACGTCTCCCACGACTCCTGGTGCCTCGCCAGCCAAGCATAGAAGGCGGCCTGCGGTTCCTCGATTAAAAGAATGTTCGACAGGCCTGCCTCACGAGCCGCTTCAATCGTCAATTCTCTAGCCACCTCGTCAAAGGAAGCGGGAAGTGTGATAACGACATCTTGCTGAGCCAACGGCGCATCGCGGTAAGCTGCGTCCCACGATTTGCGAATATGGGAAAGATAATGGCTGCATGCTTGGACGGGCGACATTTGCTCAATGTCTGAATCTGCATGCCAGGGCAGCAGTTTCGCTTGACGGTCAATGCCGCTGTGACACAGCCAGCTCTTGGCCGAAGCGATCTGACGTTGTGGTTGATCGGAACCACGCGCCCTCGCGTAGTGGCCTACGCAAAAGCTGGGCTGCCGAGCCTCGTTGGGCTCAAAATGATAAAGGAACGACGGCAACGTCGTTCGCTGCTCAACGGTACTAGCGTCGACCAACTGCGGAATTAGAAATTGTTGGATAGCCGGATCAGACGCCAGCGAATCCACAAACGCCACGGCACAGTTGGTTGTACCAAGGTCGATACCAACGCAAAATCGAGCGGGAGGAGCGGGCTGAAGAGCGTGCATTTGAGCGGTCAGACAAATAAAAAAGGTACTTATGTTGGTTCATAAGTACCTTCGCTGGTGATTTGAAGCGGTTCAAGGACTCAACCGCATCGATGTTGGGATGATTAGCGTTCCAGCTTGACGGTCGAGTTCTCTTTTTGCTCGACATCGGAGGGACGCTCGTCATACTTCGCGACAGGTAGTTCCGCAGCAGGTGGAGCAACGAAATAGTCGACTGCGGATTCAGCAGGTGCCGCTTTCAAGAAAGAAGTGTCTTCCACTTCCTTCACATTTCCAGCTTCCGTAATCTTTGCGATCACTTGGCGTTCAATGATCTGATTGCGGATAGCGTCCATTTGGCCGGTACGCTCGAGGTTTGCTCGCATCTTGCGTACAGTGACATTGGATTGAGCGGCGATCGCTTCGATTTCGGCGTCGTACTCTTCAGCGGTTGGTTCAATCTTCAGTTCATCAGCGATCTTTTCCAGCAAGAAGTGCTCTCGCAGGGCTTGGATCGTGATATCCCGTGCATTGCGACGCATAGCGTTGACCGCAATCTTGATCTCGTCGTCGCTGGTTCCATTACGACGAAGTTCCAGAACGCGGCGTTGCAATTCGCGGTTAGTCTGGCGATCTACCAAAGTGTTTGGCATTTCCCAGTTGCTGTCTTTGAGCAGCAAGGTTGTGATCTGATTGCGAATGCTTTGCTGTTGTTGGAACTCTTGTTGTTGGCTCAGCTCGCTGCGGACAAAATCTCGTAGCTCGTCGACGGACTCGAATCCGAAATTCTCTAACAGATTCTGGGATAGATTCTTAGGATCGATTCGCGTGATCGACACGACAAAAAATTCAGCTTCGACACTCTGCCCGCGGAAGGCTTCGTTGCTGGCAGTGTCCGAAATGGTCACGGTCGTGGTGCGGCTGTCGCCCTCTTTGGCCCCAACCATCAGGTTGCCAAACTCCATGACTTGGCAGTCCGAGAATGACAGGGATTCGCGAAGCAGAACCGATTCTTCTTCCATCTCGCCGATGACCTGACCATCCATACGGAAAGTAGCGCGAATGGTCAGCTTGTCACCTAATTGCGCTTCACCATCCACCGCTTCGCCCTCAGCGAATCGCGACAGGGTGCGTACCATTTGTTGATCGATTACGTCGTCGGTCAAATTGAAGGTAGGCTTGGAAATTTCCAGACCTTGCCAATTTGGAGTTTCGAACTCTGGACGGACTTCCAGCGAAAATTCGAAAGTGAAATCGCCCGCATCCGGCAGTTCGACCGCGCCGTAGTCCATGTCCGGTTCGCTGATGGCCGAAATGTCGCCACCTTCGGTGATCTGCTGCAGGGCCATCATCACCAGATTGCTCTTCACTCGCTCGCTCACTTGTTTGCGAAAGCGATTTTCGAGCAATTTCCGGGGCGCCTTGCCCACTCGGAATCCAGGCAGTTCTGCTTGAGGAGCGATCTCGTTAAACGAAGCTTGAAACTGCTTGTCGATATCGCTGCGCGGGATGGTCACTACAAAGTGGCGTTCGCAGGCTCCTTTTTCGGAGACCTTCACGTCGAGAGCCAACTTTTCTTCCTGAGTTTCGATAGCCGTATCGCTTGACATAATGAGGGGACTTAAAAGCGAAAAATGATAGTACTGTTGAACAGATTGCGAATCTACGCGGTCGTAATGACCCTATAAAAAAAATGGACAACCAGTATCGGGAATGAAGAGCGGGTGATGGGATTCGAACCCACGACAACAACGTTGGCAACGTTGTGCTCTACCAACTGAGCTACACCCGCAGAACCTATTCAACCGTCTGATTGTCCAACACAGCTTTGCCTGGCTTCCTGCCACTTCCGTTAGCATTCATGTTCCGTCGGCAAAGTGCTCGCCACGCACCTGACAATCGGTGTAAACCAATCGCCAATGACGGCAGCGAAGATCGGGATTATAGACCTACTCTTTTGCCTTGCAAGAGCGAAGCACGACCATCCGCTAGATTTTTACCACGATTTGCTGGGCCAGATTGCGGCTTTTCGAAGCCGGATTCATGGAATAACATAGGGTCTACATGGCATTCTGAATTACCCGGCTATCTTGCGTAATGCTAGCACAGCCGTTTCCTCTACCCAAATCAACCTCGTGAGCCAATCAGCCCAGCCCGCCAAGTTAGCGTTAGAAGACGGAACGATCTATCTTGGCACCTCTATCGGCAGCCCCGGTGAAATCGACGGCGAAGTCGTCTTCAATACATCCATGACGGGTTACCAGGAGATTATGACGGATCCTAGTTACCGCGGGCAGATCGTCACCATGACTTACCCGATGATCGGTAACTACGGCGTCAATGACGATGATTTGGAGTCGGCCAAGCCTCAGGTCGCAGGGTTTTTGGTCCGTGAGGATAGCCGAATTCATAGCAATTTTCGCTCGAGCCAGTCGTTCCAAGACTACCTTCGACTGCACAACATCGTGGCGCTTGCTGGCATCGATACCAGAGCCTTGGTGCGGAAAACGCGCACCGCAGGAGCATTGCGGGGTATTCTATCGACATCGGATTTGAATGATGAGTCGCTGGTGGAAAAGGCTCGCAAGTCACCGGGGTTGGTTGGCCGCGATTTGGTTCGAGAAGTGATCCCGCAGCAAAAACGTCGCTGGGATGAACGTCTGCACAATCTGGTCAGCATCGACGAAATTGGAAGTCAGCGCGACTCGCGACCACGCGTCGTTTGCCTCGACTTCGGCATGAAGTGGAATATACCTCGCCATCTAGCCAGCCGTGGAAACGACGTGGTGATCTTGCCTGGAACAGCGACGGCCGACGAAGTATTGGCTGAAGAGCCCGATGGAATTTTTCTGAGCAACGGTCCTGGGGACCCCGAACCGCTGACATACGCCATCAAGACGATCCAGCAAGTGCTGGGTAAAAAGCCTGTGTTCGGCATCTGCCTAGGACATCAGTTGTTGTCTCTGGCGAGTGGTGCAAAGACATATAAGTTGAAGTTTGGTCATCGCGGCGCGAACCAACCAGTACTTCAAGTCGGGACAGGTAAAGTGGAGATCACTTCACAGAACCATGGCTTTTGCGTGGAAGAGGAAAGTTTGCCCGATACGCTTGAAATCACTCACCGCAATTTGAATGACAACACGATCGCTGGAGTGCGTCGCAAGGACGTGAATGCCTTCAGTGTGCAGTATCATCCCGAAGCATCTGCAGGTCCGCACGACAGCAGCTATCTTTTCGATCGCTTTCAAGAAGCGATTCAGCGATAATCATCAAATGCAAGCCATCTGTTAGATCCGATTCGCGGGCGGTGAATGAATTACGAATTGAGCTGCGAATGCAGCGGGATTGGGGAAAGCGAAGCTGGGCCTGGTGCCCAGTCTTCGCAATAGTATTGGTGTGCTAACCGCATTGCTGGTGTGTCTCAGCAGTAGGCCGGAAACAAGCAAAGCAATTCTGGCGGGACTTCGGTCGCTTAAGGTAAGTAACGTGGATCGACACATCGCTCATTGCCAATGGGCTTTGCTCAGTTCCGGCAATGGGCAAGCGCGACCTAGTTACCGGCCTACGGTCACGAAGGTGGCTAATGGCAATCTTTCGCCAAATTGACGCGCGTTAAGGCATGAGTTATTGTTAAGTGTCCCACCTTAGTAGCTTTTCGGCCCGCCATGCCGTTTAGCACCCACCCGTTGGCGAGCAATCGATCGGGGTTTCTCCGCATCCGATTGCCTCACGCTTTTATCATAGGTCTACCATGCCGCTTGCCCGCCTATGCCGGAAACTATTGTCGACGCTCTGCTTTGCAAGCTGGGTGACATTGGCCCTCGCCCAAGAATCGCCGCCAACGGTCAGCTTTCAAAGCGATATCTTGCCGATCTTTCGCGAGAACTGCTTAAGCTGCCATCAACCAGCGGCACAACGTGGCGATTACATGATGACGGATTTCGCTAGGTTGCTGCAAGGCGGTGAATCCGGCCAAGCGGCCGTGGTTCCGGGAATGGTCGAAACAAGCGAACTTATGCGCCAGATCACTCCGCATAATGGCCAAGCCGAAATGCCAAAGAGTGCCGCGCCGCTGTCTGCCGACCAGATCGCGTTGATCGGCCGCTGGATTTCAGAAGGGGCACTCAATGACTCCAGCGATCAGCAGACTAGCTACTCTTTAACGACTCCGCCTCAATACGCGCGGCCTCCAAAGGTGACTTCAATTGATTATTCTCCCGACGGCTCGCTGCTGGCAATTAGCGGTTATCACGAAGTCTTACTTTATGATGCAAATACGTTCGATCTAAAGCATCGATTGATCGGTTTGAGCCCTCGGATTGAATCCGTCAAATTCTCGCATGATGGAAGCCGGATCGCAGTAGCCGCTGGGAAACCATCGGTCAACGGTGAACTGCAAGTGTGGCAGGTCGCTGACGGTTCGCTGCTGCTGAGCAAGTCGATCACTAGCGACACGTTGTTTGGAGTGAGTTGGTCGCCCGACGACAGCTTGATCTCGTTTGCATGTGCCGATAACACGGTCCGTTGTGTGCGCAGTGAGAACGCTGAACAAGTGCTCTTTCAAGGTGCACACGATGACTGGCCACGCACTACCGTCTTCTCGATCGCAGGAGACCACCTGATTTCTGCTGGCCGAGACATGACCGTCAAGCTCACAGAGGTTGCTACCCAACGCTTTGTCGATAATGTCACGAGCATCACACCCGGGGCTTTGCGCGGTGGGATTAATGCCTTAGCGAGACATCCAGCACGCGATGAAATCTTCGTTGGGAGTTCCGACGGTATCCCCAAAATTTATCGCGTCTTTCGACAAACCGCTCGACAGATTGGCGACGATGCGAATTTGATTCGTCGCTTGCCGGAGATGCCAGGCCGCGTTTTTGACGTTGCCATTAGCGACGATGCGCAATTTCTTGCGGCAGTCAGCTCGCTGGATGATCGTTCTTACGTTCGAGTCTGGAAATACGAAACGCCTGAGAATGTGCCTGAGGATATTAACAAGATTCAAGCAAAACGAGTTTCCAGTCGAACGGCTCAAGAGAAGCAGCAGTTGGAGGCGTTTGTGAGCGCTGAGCCAACGCAGGTTGCCAAGTGGGATATTGAAGCGGCCGCTTATGCCATCGCGCTGGCACCCAACCGAAGGGTTAGTATTGGCGGTGCTGACGGCAAGCTTCGGACCTGGAACATTGATGACCAACAGTTGGTCCACGAACGATCGATTGTGCCAGCAGGTTCGCTGCAAGTTGGCGACCAGCAATTAGAGTTGCAGACGGTCCGTGAGCAATTTCTCGCAAAGGCATTTTCCGCAGAACAAAGAACTGCACCGGAAAGCGAGCGTAATCCCGAGGTATCAAGCAGAATCGACGTCGCTCGGATTCAATCGATTCAAGCGGAACCGGCCAAAGTTGAACTACGCAATTGGTCAAGCTATGCTCAATTGCTAATTACCGCGACGCTTGACGATGGTAGCCAGGTTGATGTCACTCGCGATGTGCAATTAACTTCACCAAATGAATTGATCCTTTATCACGCCACGGGCTTCATCGAACCTAGAGCAGCCGGTGACGGGCAAATACATGTTGGAATTGGTCAGCACGAGTTGCAAATACCGTTGCACGTGGGTGCTACCACGATCAGCGAAGTTGATTTCGCTGGCGATGTGAACCCAGTCCTCTCACGGATGGGTTGTAACCAAGGCACCTGCCACGGATCGCAAGCAGGCAAGAACGGGTTCAAACTGTCGTTGCGAGGATACGATCCCATTTATGATATACGTTCTTTGACAGACGATTTGGCGGGTCGGCGTATTAATCTTAGTTCACCTGTGGACAGCTTGATTATCAGTAAACCCTTGGGATTGGCTCCCCATGCTGGCGGTGTTTTGATGCAGCGGGGAGACCGTTACAGCACCATCATGGAACAGTGGATTGCGCAAGGTGCGATCCTGGATGTGCAATCCAAGGAGCAGCATAAGGTGGTTCGCTTGCAAGTAACGCCCCAGAATCCTGTTGTCGCCGATGCGCAGGCATCGCAGCAGATTCGCGTTCTAGCGACCTATGCGGATGGTTCAACGCGTGATGTTACGCGTGAATCGTTCATTGAAAGTGGAAACATGGAGGTCGCTCAAGTGGATCGGTTTGGATTGGCCACGGCAATCCGACGCGGCGAAGCTCCATTGCTTGCTCGCTATGAAGGGACCTATGCCGCTACCACTTTGACGGTGATGGGCAACCGCGAGGGATTTCATTGGGCAGGGGCCGAAGCTTGGACGCGTCTGGATGCATTGGTTGCTGAAAAATGGCAACGGATGAGAATCCAACCCAGTGGCTTGTGTTCTGACAGCGATTTTATCCGCCGCGTGCACTTGGATTTGACCGGCTTGCCGCCCAGTGCGGAGCAAGTGACGGCTTTCATGAGCGACACAACTACCACACGCGAAAAACGGGACTTGTTGATCGATCAATTGGTTGGCAGTCCGAACTATGTCGCCCACTGGACCAACAAGTGGGCAGACCTGCTTCAGGTCAATAGCAAGTTTCTTGGCAAAGAGGGTGCGGCAGCGTTTCGGCAGTGGATCACCGAGCGTGTGAACGCGAATATGCCATATGACCAGTTCGTTAAAGAGATCTTAACTTCGACTGGTTCTAATCGCGAGAACCCGGCCGCCTCGTACTATAAGATACTACGTACGCCCGAAGACACGATGGAGAACACGACTCATCTGTTCTTAGCCGTCCGTTTCAACTGCAATAAATGCCATGATCATCCGTTTGAGAAATGGACGCAGGATCAATACTACGAGACCGCTGCATTCTTTGCCCAAGTAGGACTCAAAAAAGATCCTGCCAGTGGCGACCAAAACATCGGTGGGACGGCGGTGGAAGGAGCCAAACCGCTGTATGAAGAGGTCTTTGATAAAGGCGAGGGGGAAGTTGTCCACCAGCGAACGCAGCAAGTAGTCGCCGCCAAGCATCCTTTTCATTGTGACTACACCAAGTCAGAGAATGCATCGCGCCGCCAGGATCTCGCTCACTGGATTACAAGTCGAGATAACGATTACTTTGCTCGCAGTTACGTGAATCGATTGTGGGGTTACCTTCTGGGGGTTGGGCTGATTGAACCGCTGGATGATATTCGAGCAGGAAATCCACCTTCCATACCAGCGGTCTTGGATGAACTGGAGCGGGAGTTTGTAGAAAGTAACTTTAATATCCAGCATATGATGAAGCTGATCTGCAAGTCGCGTGTCTATCAATTAGACGCTGGTACGAATGACTGGAACCATGACGACGATCGGAACTATTCACACGCGACGGCACGTCGATTGCCAGCAGAAGTCCTGTACGATGCGGTGCATTTTGTGACGGGCACACAGTCCGCTTTCCCAGGCGTCGACAAGGGCACTCGTGCGGCTTCGCTTCCCGATGCCGATGCGGGATTGCCCGATGGCTTTTTAAACAATCTTGGTCGACCTGCACGTGAAAGCGCTTGTGAATGCGAACGCTCCAGCGAACTGCAATTGGGCGCGGTCATGGCTCTACTGAGCGGTCCTACGATTGGCAGCGCGATCTCGGAAACAAACAACGCGTTGCACCAACTGGTCGAACAAATTCCTGACAATGCCGAATTGGTCAATAAGCTGTATCTACGCGTGCTGAATCGACCGGCAAGTCAGGCTGAAATCGACGCCTGTCAGCCTGTGTTTGAACAAGTCGCCAGCGATCACGAAGTTTTGCGGAGATTGCTGGAGGAAAAGGAAGCGTGGTGGGTCAGCCAACGCCAGCAGTTGGAAATGTCCAGGTTGCAAAACCTTGCTGATGCACAACAGCGACTAGCGATGCGGCAAACAGAAATTGCGGATCAACAAGCTCGCCAGGAAGCGGATCGTAAACAACGCGAAGAGCAAGCGCTCGCCGCAGTTGAAGTCCATCGGACTCAATGGCAAGCGAACTTGGATGCTTGGTTAACTGCCAAATCCTCCAGTACTCGCTGGGACCTGCTGGCACCCATTTCCGCCACGGCGACCAACGGCGGAGAGCTTAGGCCGCAGGCGGATCGCTCCATCGTCGTCAATGGAAACAAAGACAAAGGCGTGTATCACGTGACAGCTCGGCCCGCCTTGGACCAAGTTACTTCGATTCGATTGGAGGCCTTAACAGCGCCCGATGTACCTGGCGGTGGACCAGGGTTACCTCCCAATGGTAACTTCGTTGTCACGGAGATCGAGTTGTTTGCTGGTCCAGCGTCGGACGCTAGCACCTGGCAGAAGATCAAGCTGAAAGAAGCGAAGACCGATTTTGATCAGGCTGGTTTTTCCGGCGGTGCGGCGATTGATGATAAACTGGATGACCAAGGGGGCTGGGCGATCGCCAACGCGGGGGGGGCAGAACACTGGGCCGTCTTCGCTTTGGAACAGCCGTTAACGTTACCCAAAGATTGGGTGATCCAGGTACGATTGCATCAATTCCATAACGCGGCAGACCATCGATTGGCTCACTTCCGTTTGTCGGCTGCTAATCACGACGGCGATTTAGAGGTAGGCTTGTCCGAAAACCTACTCGCCCTGCAGTCCACCTTGCCAGCGCTACGCAGCGAATCTCAAATCGAACAAGTACGCAATTATTTTATCCGCACCGATAGCGAGTACCAGCGATTGCAGAACATCGTTGCTGAAGCCAGAAAGCCACTGCCGATGGATGAGCAAGTCCTTGCGATTCAAACTTCGATTCAACGGTTGGAAAAGCCGATAGCGGATGACGCTGGTTTGGTCCAGCTACGGGCAGACTTTGAACAAAGTAAGCTTCAACTCGACAGACTGCGGGTGACTGCGGCAGAAGATATTACTTGGGCTTTGATCAACAGCCCGGCGTTTTTGTTCAACCATTGATAGTAGGCAGTCCAGCGATGTGGTGCATCGCTGGAATCAAAGTGAAATAGTATTCCAGTTTTAGTTTTTATCCGGTGTGCGGCTCTTTAGCGAGTTGCTACCCAAGGAGTTCAGCCATGTTTCGAATCCTCGGTGCACGTGGAAAAGATCTTTGCGATCAACATTTGAAGGTCGATCGTCGAGATGTGTTGCGTTTGGGCGGCGCGGGCATGTTTGGGCTATCGCTGGACAATCTTTTTCGTCTGCAAAAGGCGACTGCGAATGAAGCCGTCGGTGGCGGACCTGGCTGGAACAAAGCCAAGAATATCATCTTAGTCTATCTGCAAGGTGGTCCCAGCCATCTCGATCTGTGGGATCCAAAAGAAAATGTTCCAGATAATGTGAAGTCAGTCTTCCAGCCAATTAGCACAAAGATCCCCGGTATCCAATTCACCGAGATGTTGCCTCAACTGAGCCAATTGAATGATCGCTTTACGATGATTCGTTCGATGAGCTACACGCCCAATGGCTTGTTCAATCATACAGCGGCGATCTATCAGATGATGACCGGCTATACTACGGATAAAGTGAGTCCCTCGGGACAGTTGGAACCACCATCGCCAAAGGATTTTCCTAACTTTGGTTCCAATATCGTGCGACTGCGGCCAACCGATACGCCGATGCTGCCCTTTGTCATGTTGCCGCGACCGCTGCAGGAAAGCAATGTTGTCGGTAAAGGGGGCACGGCAGGGTTCCTGGGCAAAGCATTTGATCCGTACACTTTGTATCCGGACGGCGATGATATGGATATGAACAAAATGGAGCGAATCAATGTCAGTGATTTGCAATTGCGTCCTGAAGTGTTCTCGGTTCGTTTGCAACGCCGAGCCGCGTTGCGCGACGTGATCAACCAACAAATGCCGAAGATTAACGCAGCCGTCGAGAACTATCAGTTGGATAGCTACTTTGACCAGGCCCTATCGCTGATTGTGTCGGGGAAAGCTCGTGATGCGTTTCGCTTAAGCGATGAATCGGATGATTTGCGCGATCGGTATGGTCGCAACACGTTCGGACAGAGCTGCTTGTTGGCGCGGCGGCTGGTCGAAGCGGGCACGCGCGTGGTTGAGGTGGTTTGGCCTAAGGTCGCTAATAGTGACAACCATTCTTGGGACCAGCACACCGACCTGTCGCGTCGCATGAAGAACCAATCGGCTCCGATGCTAGATGCGGGGCTTTCAACGTTGATCGAGGATTTGGACCAGAGAGGGCTGCTGGAAGACACATTGCTGGTTGCCGTCGGAGAGTTTGGGCGAGCGCCGCAGCGCGGAGTCAGCACCAGCGGCAACGGGAATTCGGATGATGGTCGAGATCATTGGCCTTATTGCTATACGGCGATTACTGCCGGGGCTGGTATGAAACGGGGCTATGTTCATGGTCGCAGCGATGCCACAGCGAGCGCTCCACTCGAAGATCCATTGCATCCGGCTGAGCTGCTAGCAACCATTTACCATGCGTTTGGAATCGACCCAGAAACGATTGTGTACAATCATCTGAACCAGCCGCGAGAGTTGGTAAAGGCAAAAGCGGTTACCAAGCTATTCGGCTAGGGACGTATCGCGTTCAAACGACGCGACCTTGTTACCGGCCAACAAAGAAAAAACAAAAGGCGGACCTGACGAACAGATCACGCCTTTCGGGCAATAAACCGCGGGCGGCAATTGCAGTGAATCATTTAAAATGAGCTTCTATAGTCAACTGTAGCTCAAGTTTTTGCGCGTGTGGCACCGAACGAAATTTTTTAATTATTTTGTTACCGGCCTACAGATAATCGGGTTGCTGCCAGGCCGACATACCGCCATCGACGTAGATCGTCTGCCCATGGATATGGGATGCAAGATCGCTCAGCAAAAACGCGACGGTTCCGCCGCAGACATCGGCCGTCGGGACTTGGCCATTGGGCGTATGCAGTTGCATCCAACGCAATGCCTTTTCATCGTGTGAGAGCACTTGGTTCGTCAAGGGCGTTCGCACCAAACCGGGGGCCATCGAATTTACGCGGATGTTGTGCGGTGCTAGGCTCACGCACAGCGAACGCACCATACCGGCGACTGCTGCTTTACTGGCGTCATAGGCAGAATGATTCGGTTCGGCCAGCAGGCCGTTGACACTGCCGGTGAACACAACGCGGCCTTTGGTTCCAGCGGCAATCCAGCGCTTAGCAAACGCTTGCGTGATAAAGTAGCCAACTTGTACGTTCAGAAAGAAAGTTCTTTCGAAGGTCGCTTGGTCCATTTCGAGAAAGGGCTTGTCGATGAAGACGCCAACGTTGTTGATCAGGAAGTCAACGGGGTACGTCGCTTGATTGACTTCTTCCGCGATTTGCTGCAACGTTATCTCGATAGGTTGCGTTAGGTCACAGTACATCGCTTGAACTCGGACAGAGTGTTGCGTACAAGCGGCGATGGTACGTTCTGCTTCGTCGTCGTCTCGCAGGCCCTGCAGGATTAAATCGCAGCCAGCGCTGGCCAAGGAATGAGCGATGGCCCCACCCACCCCTTGAGTGCCGCCTGTAATGAAGGCGGTATGGCCGCGCAGGTCAATCATAAGGTCGCTCCCAGGGACTACTTGCGAAAGAAAATCGACAGGGGAGTGTTCTGGCCATCATCCAAGGTGGCTCGAGATCGAAGCAAATCTTGCTCAACAATCAACTTGCTAGGACCTAGGCGTCGGCGAAGACGAAAGAAGCCGAATCGACGCGTGGTTACTAGCCAACCATCGGCTTCGGAGCCAGCCAATTGCACTTTGGAGTACAGCGGCCAAGCGTTCCAGGCTGAGGCCAAAAAAGCAGGCTCCGCGTTCAAGTCAAACCGCTGATCCTTACCAATCATTTTGAAGAACCATGGCAACACCAGGACCTTCAAATAGTAATGCACACGTCGACTCACCCAAAAGAAGATCAAGCTGCACAAAAACAAAATCGTTACATCAAGGGCTGCGGCCGCAAAGGGACTGAAGCAATAGATCGCCGCCAAGGCACCTGAAAAAGTTTTATTGGCAGCTTCGAAAATCGCGTCCAGCGCGGGGACTGGCGTTAACCAGACCAGGAATTCAAAGAACAATTTAATGGTTCCAACCACAATTAAATTCAAACCGGCAAATCCGGCCAACAGAATATCCACCGGCAGCGAAGCAATTCCCGCTACCGCAACCGGTAGCATCGCAACTTGCGTTTCCGCTTCTCCGCCAATGTTGCCAAACAATCGCATGCAGACCAAAATCAGAATGACGGAATAGGATTCTAATCGATCCGCAACCAGCGCGATCGGCTTGCTGACCTTGGATAGTCTTGGCAGGCTGGTTACGACGGTGAGGACGGCCATGGCCCAAAACAGATACGGATTCGCCAGGGGACCAGAGTCCGAAAAAAGGCTACTGCGTTCCTTCAACCAGTCGGGGCCATACGTCGCCACACCCGTTAGGCACGCCATTCCAAAAAACGGTGACAGAGCGATTGGTGACAGGGCGCCTAGCCAGTCGGTGGTCGCCACGCTGTTGGCGATCACCTGAGCCCTTTGGAGTGTGACTTGGTCATCCGCCGTAGGGCTGGCGATGATATCCGGTAAACTTTCCGAGTGATCGGGTAGTGACGAATCATGGGGCAACTCGCTGGTTTGTGCTTTCAATGCTGCAACGTCGATGGACAACAAGCTGCAGCATAAACAAACCAAGCAGACCAACCATCTCCAGCAGTTCATTAGCTAACTCGTTCTAGCTTGGTGACTCGACCGGTATCGACCCATTCCGCGACATAGATGTTGCCTTGGAGATCAAAGCATGCATCGTGAGGATGAACAAACTTGCCGTCAATCCACTGTGAGGGATCTTTGCGAATCAGTTTGTCTTTGTCCGCAGTTAATCTCGCGACGTCGTCGCCCAGAGTAACAATGGTCTTGTTGTCTTTATCAAGGATAGAAACACGAGCCACCAGTTCAGGCACCAACATCAAATCGCCTCGTGTATCAACATTGGCTGGCAAGCCAAAGCCGCTGACAGTATCGATGTATTCGCCGTCGAGATTGAAACGTTGCAGCGTATTGTGAGCTCGATCGGTAACGACGACTACTGGCAAATGAGCATTGCGTCGATCGATCCAAATACCATGTGGCGTATTAAAAGTGCCACCGCCGTCGCCTGGCCCACCGAACTTGCTGACCCACTTTCCATCGGCGTCAAAGCGGTGGATATAGTAAGATCCATAACCATCTGCCAGCAAGAAACCGCCGTCATCCAAGAACGCAAAATTAGTGGGCATGAATCGATCTCGTCCCCATAGCCGCTTGGGGTTTTGGTTTTCGCCCTCTGCGTAAACCGTGCTTTCCATCGGCGCGAAATTCTGCCAAACGGTCTCCCCGTTGAGCGTCAGCTTGGCGAACGACTTCACTTGCTGATATCCACTAACATAGAGAAACTCTTCATTGCCTTCTTTGCGAATCTCCAGTCCGTGGCCGCCGCCTTGAAACTGTTCTCCAAAGGAACGGACCAGGACGCCCTGCTCATCAAAAACGAAGATTGCGGGATGGTCCTTCAGTTCTTCGCGACCTTCATGGATCACGTACAGTTGGTTGGAGGCGTCGACAGCCACGTTGTGAGTTGTCTGCCATTTGAAGTCGGCTGGCAATTGAGGCCAATGGTGCTTGACGCGGTACTTGTAGTCGCCTTGACCGATGATAATTTCGCTAGCAGCGCGTGCTGGTGTGTGAATGGCAGGCGCCAACGAAACTGCTGCTGCTGTCAGAGCGGTAGACTTCAGGAAGCGACGGCGATCGAAACTGGTTTGCGACGATGGAACTGAATCGCTGGGAGAGGATTTGTGTAGGGCCATAATCAAGGTCTCGGCGAGGGGAACTGGGGTCAGGGGAAGGGAGGATTTCGTAACCGACTCCATTCTATAGGAACGAAAAACGCATGAAATGACCCATGGAACCAACGGCTGCATCAAATTGTCGACAGCGACTGCATCGTTTCGAGCACAATGCGTCAGCAACACATCAGCAGGGGCTTCTGGGATCAAATTTTATTAGACACGCAGTTGGCCCTTAAAATCAATGAAATAGCTTGGTTTTTTTTGAAAAACAGGGTGAAGTGTCAAAGAAATTTTGGGCTGTGGTTCTGGATTGCAAATATTTTCGGGAATGGCATCCGGTTTGTGTATGAAAGAGTTGGTTGCGAACCGCGGAATGGTTCGCATAGTTCTCTTTGGATTCTAACTTGATGAGGAAAACGATGAAACGTTTTACTACGCTTTGCTTAGGTGGATTGCTGGTTGCGGTTTCAGGTTCGGCTGCTTTGGCTCATGGTCCCCGTGGTGGCGGACGAGCTTTTTATCAGCCTCAAGTTGTGCGTGTGGTGCCAGCACCGCCCGTTGCATACTACCCGCGCAGCGTGTATCGCCCCGTACAGCCAGTGTACCCCTACAGCTTTTATGGCTCACGACCAGTGGGCATTGGAGTTGGAGGCTTTGGTGGGTCGCCATTTTACCCCTATGGCGGTTATGGATTTGGCTCGCCGCTGTATCGCAACCAACCGGGCTTTTCGCTCTACATTGGGCGCTAAATACGCCGCGTAGGCCGGAACAAGCAAAGCCATCCTGCGCCGGAACATCGGTCGCTTGAAGGTGAGTAACGTGAACGGACTCATCGATGTGTTGCTGATTGGCTTTGCGCAGTTCCGGCATTGGTTGTAGGCCGGTAACAAGCAAAGCTATCCTGAACTGGAACATCGGTCGCTTGAAGGCGAGTAACGTGAACGGACTCATCGATGTGTTGCCGATGGACTTTGCGCAGTTCCGGCAAGGGGCAAATGCGACCTTGTTGCCGGCCTACCACCAAAAGTGTAACGAAGAACGCGTACGCCTACGGCTGACGGTTAAACGAAGCACCGTTCGTAGTCCCGGCTTTAGCCGGAATGGAGTGCAAAGAAGACCGGCTAAAGCCGGGACTACAAACAAATCGCCGACCCTCCCGTTGCGGGAGGGTGAAGAAACCGCGTAGGCCAATATCCGGTTCCACCTCATTTTAACTTGCCGACAAAATCCGCTTCGGGCAACTTCTTGTAATACTCATCCAAGGGATAGCAACCACTGACCAAGCCATGACGCGGAGCGGTGGTGCACTCGCTGAACGTGCGGCAAATCAATTTGCGCTGATAAGTGCTTAGGTTCAAATTGTCTTTGGGCAGCGTCGGATACGAAAGCACCATCCGACCCAAGCCCACTGCGTCAATCATGCCAGCGGCCACGACGGCTTGAGCTACGGGGGGGAGGAAGTCTTGCAGATAGGTATATCCCGAACCAACCATGGGTAGTCCAGGTACCGCTCTTTTGCACTGGTCCGCGACCATGATTTGTCGCGATACACCGACCAGCGGATCTTCCGGAGGTTGATAGCCATCGCTGGGCGGAAATATTGCGGGACGCTGAATGTGCGGATTGTAGTAAGGCGAACCGCACGTAAGATTGACAGCCGCAACACCTAACGACTGCAGTCGTTTCAGCAACCAGATCGGTTCGCTAAGATCGATCTCCAAAGGATTCTTCTCGCTGGCACCAAAAGCGAGCTCATAAGGCATCAACTGGTCATAAGGCATCGGCTGGCCCACTTCGTCGCCCTTTTCATAAGGAGGGCGATCAAAAATGCTGATGCGAACGCCGATCTCCAGCTTGGGTGCAGCCTTTTGTACTGCTTGAATAATCGAGCATAAAAGTCGCGAGCGACCTTCGATATCTCCTCCGTATCGACCAGGGCGCGAGCGAGCCGAAAGGAACTCGTGCAGCAGATAACCGTGGCAAGCTTTGACATCCACGAACTGATAGCCTGCTTCCGCTGCTGCCTTGGCACCATTCACATAGTCCTCGATCAAATCATCTAACTGGTCGTCGGTCCAAACAACGGCTTGATCTGTCGGTTCAATGCCGAATTTCTTATCAAGCAGCGGATGGTGGTAAGCGATGCGTGGTTCCAGCCTCTTGGAGTTTGGTCGCGAGAATCGTCCGCTGTGGGTTAATTGCAAACCGACCACCAAGCCATCGCTGGAGCCCATCGATTCGCGATGAGCGTGCTCTAACGTTTCTCGCAGTTTGGCTAGCGACGCTACATGAGCCAGTGTGGCCATCGTCTGTCGAGGATTGGCACGTCCATCAGCGCGCACTGCCGCTGCTTCACCACCCCAAATCAACTTCGCGCCGCTTTGGCCAAAACGTTCCCAGCGACGCAGCGTCAGAGGCGAGTGCGTGCCATCGGGCTGAGCGTCCCAACCCTCCATCGGATGAATACACCATCGATTGCCGACAGTTAGCCGACCAAATTGCCACGCAGATGCCATAGGGTTATCCGTCGTTTGCAACGGATCGGCAGTCGCGATCGGGATCGTGATGCCTAATTCCTGGCATCGAGCTTGGAATCGTTCGATGGTTTTTAATTGAGCAACTTTGGGATATTGTGCCATGGCGACAGGTGCTGTCCTATAGTTTTGCTGGTTCGGCGGTGACGGTGGCTCCACTGCGGTCCGTTTTCAGAATTAGAATTCTAGGGCAGGGCACGTCGATGCAAAGTAGAGAAACCCTGGCACTTCGGGTAAAAGCGTATGGCATTTCGGGCGTGCTACCGGAGCGATGCATCGGCAGTCGCGGTAGAATGTGGCCTCTTGCCCTGCCGTACGAGTCTATCTGGGATCGCTTCGAATTTTGATTACAATGAAGCGATCCTACCTGCCTCTCCCCCCATGGAAAGTACAATGAAAAGCACTTCTGTATTAAAGCTTTTATGTGGCTTAATGTTTGTTACCGCTTTGTGTTCAATCTCCTATGCTCAGCGGCCAGGCACCGACGAATTCTATAAGCTTGGTCCCGATTCCTTGAAGCAAGAAGGGGTTCCGCAAGGCACAGTCGAAGGCCCATTCACGCTGCCCAGCAAGGTCTTTGAAGGAACTCAGCATACCTATTGGATCTATGTGCCCGCCCAGTACGATCCCGAGAAACCATGCAGCTTGATGATTTTTCAAGATGGCCATGCCTTCTTAAACGAGAATGGAAGTGCTCGTACAACTAATGTCATTGACAACTTGACGTTCCGTCGTGAAATCCCTGTCATGATTACCGTGTTCATCAATCCCGGTCGGCGTCCCGATCAACCAGAGCCCAACGCACGGCAATGGGGCGATGGCACAACCAACCGTGGTGAAGAGTACAATTCATTAGATGATCGCTATGCTCGCGTTATCATCGATGAATTGATGCCAGAGCTGTACGCCAAATACAACATCTCCAAGGAAGCGAAAGATCATGGGATCGGCGGATGCAGTTCCGGTGCTATCGCTGCGTTCACTGTCGCTTGGGAACGTCCAGACCAATTCAGTAAAGTATTGAGCACCGTCGGCAGCTTTACCAATATCCGTGGTGGTCATAAATATCCCGACATTATTCGCGCTAGTGAGAAAAAACCGATTCGTGTCTTTTTTCAAGACGGACGCAATGACAACCGAGGCGAACGTCGTGGCGGCCGTTATGATGAAGAATGGGACTGGTTCAAACAGAACGTCCGCATGGTCGATGCGATGACTGAAAAGGGTTATGATGTAAATTACACTTGGAGCATCGGCAAACATGGTTTGACGCACGGCGGCGCGATCTTACCTGAGATGATGCGCTGGTTATGGCGCGATCATCCGGTGTCTACCGATGTCAACGATAAAGTAGAACGCGCTTTCAACGAGCCTGTTACCAAGTGATCGATTCTCGCAGATCAAATCTATGAAATCCCTTTGGTCCAACAGGTTTCGACCGCTGGACCAAGACCCGTTCAAACTTCCCTCCCACAACTCCCACCCACCATTGCTATATTCTTTATGATCCAATCCAGATTTTTTGCATGCTTTGCTACGTTCTGTATGCTGCTGACTCCTTGGGCGGCTGCGCAGCAAATTCAATTCGGCAATGAAGACACTGTTGTGTTGCTAGGCGACGGCTTGATTGAACAAGAGCAGTACTTTGGCTGGATCGAAGTCGCAATGACCACGGCGATGCCTGACAAGCAACTGCGATTCCGCAATTTGGGGTGGAGTGGCGACACGCCGGCCGGTCAATCGCGTTTCGGATTAAGCCTGCTGCAAGCCGGGCGCGAAGGCGCCGATGAAGGCTGGAAGCAGTTAGTCGCTCAACTGGAATTGACGCAGCCGTCCATAGTCGTCTTTGGCTACGGCATGGCTAGCTCGCTGGAGTTTGGGCAAGGAGGCGTGGATCAGTTCAAAGCAGAGTTTGAACGATTGATTGCAGAAGTGCGACGTATCGATCCTACCGCCAAGTTGATATTCTTGTCGCCCATCTCGCGGGCCGACGATTCGGCGCACACGGAAACTTTGGCCAGCTACCGAGCGGTCATTCAATCGCTGGCACAGCAAAGCGCTGCACCTTACGTTGACTTAAGCCAGATCCCCAGCGAAGGCCAATACCATCAAGACCCCATTCGGCTCAACAACCAAGGCTATCGCAAAGCCGCCAGCCTCATTGCTGAATCGCTCCAATTGCCTAAATCCGATTGGGAAACAAGCTCTAACACCGAATCGCTGCGTAACGTGATCTTGCGCAAAAACCAGTGGTGGTTCCATCGCACTCGACCAGCCAACATGGCCTACGTGTTTGGCTTTCGCAAACATGAACAGGGGCAAAACGCCGTAGAGATTCCTCAGTTCGATGAACTCGTGGCTCAGGAAGAAGCTCGTATTGCGAAACTGGCTGGCTTGACCGCAACTGTCGACGTAGGAGATCCATCGCGTATCGAATCGAAGTATGCCAAGTTCACGCCTCAGCCCACGCCAGAATTTACAGTGGCCGATGGATTTGAAGTGACGTTGTGGGCCGAGAATCCGCAGCTCAATAAACCGATTCACATGAACTTCGATGCAGAAGGTCGTCTCTGGGTCGTAAGTTCGGAAGCTTATCCCATGATCGAAGTAGGCCAAGCAGCGCCCGACAAGGTCGTTGTGCTGGAAGATACCACCGGCAGTGGCAAAGCGGACAAAGCAACGGTCTTTGCCGATGGTTTGCTTATTCCAACTGGTGTTCTGCCTGGCAACGGAGGTGTGTATGTTGCGCAAAGCACCGACCTATTGTTTCTGAAAGATAACGATGGCGACGGCAAAGCGGACCAGCGAACACGAGTGCTGAGCGGTTTCGGTACCGAAGATACGCATCACAACTTACACACTTTGTTGTGGGGACCTGACGGCAGAATGTATCTGAATCAATCTGTCTATACACGGACTGATGCGGAAACTCCACAAGGCGTGACGCGATTAAAGGCTGGTGGCGGCTTCCGTATGAATGCCGCGAACCTGAGAATGGATGTGTTCTTTCGCGGGTTGTGGAATTCATGGGGCCATCAGTTTGATCGCTTCGGCAATTCATTCTTGACCGATGGAGCGGGCTTTGAAGGCATCGCTTACACCTTTCCTGGAGCGATGTTCAATCCGACGCCTAATGCACGTCGGCAATTGGAACTGATCAGCCCAGGACGCTGGCCGAAGTTCGCTTCGGAAGAGATTGTTTACGGCGATTCGTTTCCGCAAAGCTGGCAAGGCTCCATTATTACGTGTGACTTTCGCGCCAATCGTGTGACTCGCTTTAGCGTCAGCGATCGAGGAGCAGGCTTTGTCACACAACAGGAAGAAGACTTGCTGCGGACGGCCGCGACGTCGTTCCGTCCCATCGATGTTAAGCAAGGTCCAGACGGCGCGCTTTACATTGCGGATTGGTCCAATCCCATCATCAATCACGGCGAAGTCGACTTCCGCGATCCACGTCGCGACCGTTGGCACGGTCGTATTTGGCGCGTGGCATATAAAGGCGACGCCGCGACGACTGCAGAAACTCGACGTGTTCGCCAAAGCAAATCTCTTGTGTCGCTGTCCATTCAAGAGCTTTACGCCAACCTTCTGCAGAACGATCGCTATGTTCGCGAACAATCGCGACGGGGCTTGATCGAACGTGGCAGCGAAGCGATACGTGAACTACCCAACTGGATTGCAGCGCAGACCGATGAGTTCGCTTTGCTGCAGGGCTTGTGGATGCACCAAGCGTTTAATATCGCCAATCGAGAATTACTGAGCCAACTGCTCGCAGCCAAGGATCCAAATATTCGGACTGCCAGTGTCCGCGTGCTGAGCGATTGGTCGAGCGCAAGCACCGACGTCGATCAACGCATCAATCCCGACGAGTCGCTGCCGCTATTCTCCGCAGCGATTCAAGACCCGTTTCCGCGAGTTCGTTTGGAAGCTGTCCGCGGGCTGGGCCAGTTGGCTTCCTTTGATGCTGCCAGATTATCGTTGAAGGTTCTGGATCAAGAGATGGACAACTTCTTGGACTACGCTTTATGGTTGACCGTGAATGAATCAGCCGACGATCTTTTGGCGAAACTGGATACCGATGAAGCGATCAACAGCTTTGACGCCAAGCATTTGGAATATGTGATGACGGCCATCGAACCATCGTTGTCGGCCAAGGTACTCAGCGACTATTTGAATACGCACCAGCTAACATCCAGCGGCCAAGGGCCATGGATCGAATTGATTGGGAAAGCAGGGGATGCCAACCAATTGGATCGTTTGTTTGAACAAGCGGTAAGTGGTAAGTTCGATCAAGCCGCTACGGCTCGCGCATTGAACGCAGTCCAGGAAGCGCATCGTGCTCGCAATTTAACAGCACCTCAGCCCCAGCGCGTGCTGGCGCTGCTCAGGTCCGAGAAGCCCATGATCCAGCAAGCGGCCGCCAAACTCGTCGGTCAATGGAAGCTGGCGAGTGCCACCACGACGCTCAGCGAACTTGCCGCCAGCGACAATCAAACTCGACCGGTGCGAACGGCCGCCATTGTCGCTCTTCGTCAAATTCAATCGCCCGCTTCAATCGATGAACTATCCAAGCTGGTGGATCTTATACCCGCAGGAGAGTTGCAAGTGGATCTCATGGCGGCGCTGGCTGCGACCGATTTGGATCGAGCTGCGCCAGCGATTTTCAAAGCAATCTCGCAAACGAGCGACCAACAGCAAGCACAACAGCTATGGCGAGCGGTGCTGAACGCCGGGGATGCCGGCAAACGATTGGCTCCCAAGCTTGCAGACAGCTCACTGACCGAACTAGCAGCGCAAGCAGGCTTGCGAGTGGCGACGGAAGGTCGCCAAGAACAAGAGTTGGTTGCGGCACTGATACCCTTGTCAGGACAGATGATGACCGCAGAGCAATTAACGCCAGACCGCTTGGCAGAATATGCAAGACTAGCAGCAGAGCAGGGCGATCCGCATCGAGGTGAAGATGTTTACCGTCGACATGAGTTAGCTTGTGCAACTTGCCATGCGATCGGTGGCGTGGGTGGCAAAGTCGGTCCCGACATGACCAGCTTGGGTGCCAGCGCTCCGGTAGACTACATCATCGAGTCGCTGTTTATCCCCAACGCGAAGATTAAGGAAGGCTACCATTCGACGATTGTTGCTACGGAAGATGGGCAGGTGATAACCGGCATCGAATTGTCTAGTGATGAAGCGGAAACGGTCCTTCGTACTGCTGCGAATGAAGTGGTACGCATTCCCACTCCAGACATTGTCGGCAAACGCAACGGAATTTCATTGATGCCAAGTGGCATTGTGGATCGACTGCCGATGCAAGATCAGGTTGACTTGATTCGCTTCATTACCGAGCTTGGCAAGCAAGGGGATTTTGATGCGAGCCGAGGCGGTGTCGCTCGCGTCTATGAAGTGTTGGCTGGTACCCATCGCTTGGAACAAGATGGGACAGAGCGGATTATCGACGGCACATTGACCGAAGGTTGGAAGCCCTTTCAAGCTCGCGTCAATGGGCGAGTGGATAAAGCTGCGCTCGAAGCGCTAACGCAAACTCAACTGCATATCTCGCTGGTACACGTTTACTTGCGAACCAAGATTGAAGTTGCCACGGACCGGACGGCGAACTTTCAGTTAAGCAATACCAAAAACGCAGCGGTGTGGATAGACGGCCAGCAGGTGCAAGTACATGCCGATGTGCCCAGCGGCGGACAGGCCTTCCAAGCCAACTTATCTGCCGGAACGCACAGCGTGCTGTTGCGGCTAGACGCTCGCGATCTACCCAACGACTTCGTTTTGCGATCGTCCGATATCGCATTTGTCGAATAATCGCAAGGTTTGTGGAGAAAGATATCGCTGATGCTGCGAAGTGACCTTCCAGCATTCCAAGGAGACTTGTTCTCTTTATGATAAGCTCTAGCCTCCCAACATCAGCCTCTCCTACCCACCTCGATCGTTCCTACCTGACCACTCCCTCAAATGCCCACCCATCGCCCACCCCTCGTGTTGCTCCTTTTGTGCTTGATCGGCCAAATCGCAGCGGCGCAAACAGAACCGTTTTTTTCGGTTGGAGGCCATGACACGCAGCAAGTCAAAGCGTTTAATGCTTTGCAAACAGAGTTTGGCAATTCCTTTACCAACTGCGCTTTGTGGGACGCATGGATTCCCTATTCGACCCTGTGGACTAGCCGCCAGCAGCAGCAGCGTTATCGCGATGTTTACTTGCAGCGACCCATCGATGCAGAAGGCTATGTATCGATGCAGCAACATCGCGGGATGGCTCACAGCGAAGGCTGGCCCTTTCCCGCTTGGCAACAAAGCACCGGACAAGGCTGGCACTTCTCTACCGCTGGCGAAGCTTGGGCGATTCAGAACTTTAATTTGCAGCCCTTGTCTACAACCAAAGGGTGGGCCATCGAAGGCGCTGAAGTTGTGGCCATCGACCCACAGCAGGGATTGCAGTTGAAAGCAACCGCTACCGAAGTCTCTCTCACGACACCGCAGTTTCAATGCGGGACGATTGTGGCGCCCTTCATTCGACTGGAATGGTCCGCAGCGCGTACTGACCGCAGCAAACCATGCACGCTCCGGTGGCTGCTGGATAACGAAGAACAATTTTCGCAAGACAGGTCCGTAGCATTCTCGCCAACCGGTGACGCATCGGTCATGCACTATGATAATGTGCCCGTGTACCGTCATCCGGAGTATGCGGGACTGCTGCGTCGCATCAAGCTGACCATTCCAACGGAGGTAGGAGCGGAGATCTCGCTGAAATCTTTGATTACTGCGATCGATACTCGCCACCCGATTACCAACACTATGTTTGTGACCGGGTCGACAGAGTATTTTATGTGGACAGGTGATGTTGATTTTTTGAAGGCGAACATTCATCGGATGCGCGCCGCAATGCAGTTCGCGGTTCGCGAGTTCCAGGTAGATCAACAGCATCACGTTTTTGTCCCCTGGGTTGGCCACGATGGCCGTAGTGGGCTGGAGGTGGACGCGAGTGGCAAAACGACGATGCGGCCGGGGCTAGGAGTAGGGAACAATTACTGGGACTTATTGCCCTTTGGCGGCCACGATGCTTTGGCAACGATCTATCTGTACGCTGCCATGCTTCAATTAGCTCAGATCGAAGAAGCAATTGATGCGCATCCCGGTTGGCTGATCGATCCCCAGCGGGATTTCGATTCGCACCGCTTAAGGCACCTGGCAAACGATGTTAAAGACAATTTCCAAAGATACTTTTGGAATACCGACGCTCAGCGATTTGTAGGCTGGGTCGATAGCGAGGGTGTTGCTTGGGATTATGGGTTTACGTTCGTCAATTTAGAAGCGATCCATTACGGTTTGGCTAGTGCGGAACAATCTCAAGCAATCTACCAGTGGCTGAACGGGCATCGTATCGTCGCGCAAGATACTTCCACGGGCCCTGACATCTATCATTGGCGCTTTGGTCCGCGAGCGACAACTCGTCGAAATGTGGAGACTTATGTTTGGGCGTGGAACAGTCCCGCTTCCATCGATTGGGGAGGCCAAGTGCAAGATGGCGGAGCAGTGCTCGGCTTCTCCTACTTCGATTTATCATCGCGTCTCAAAGTGTTTGGACCTGATGATGCATGGCAGCGATTACAAACGATCGTGGACTGGAAAGCGGACATCGATAATGCCGGCGGTTACCGGGCTTATTATGCGAGCCACCCCGGCGTTACGTTGCAAGGCTGTGGTACCGCCGGTGGCTTGGGGATCGACTGCGAATTTTTTGAAAGCGTGCTAGTGCCACAGATTATGTTGCGTGGATTCTTAGGGCTGCGTCCAACCGCCAGTGGTTGTGAGATTACGCCGCAACTACCGACGGATTGGCCATCGTTAACGATTTCAAAGATTCACTTGCAGGGGTACGTGCTGAACTGTGAGTCTCGAGCCGATGGAACGGTAATACTGCAAGTGCTGGAACCTGGGGAAGAAGATATAATGGTGAGCGTTCACGGCGTGGAGCAACGGTTGCGTCCTAGCGATAAGCAGCTTAATTTTTCGGCAAGGCCTCGCTAAAGAAGCGTAGCCAATTGCCGTGCATGATCAATTGGATGTCGTCTGCAGGATAACCTCGTTGCGCCTAGAGTTCTGGAATAAGCTGCCGAACAACTTTACTGTTATCGACAACATCGCGCACGCTGCCCAAGTGATCTGTCAGCGGCCAGAGCGTCGTGCCAGCAGTGCTGCTGGCTGATGTGGCACTCAACAGCGGACCATTGTTGGTCAAGAACTGCTCGTCCGCCAATAGCATGTCGACGATATCCGCATACAAATAACGATTCGATAACCTGAGATTTTGCGCACTGCCGACGCCATCAGTATCTCTGAATTGCAGCAGCGCATGACTTTCACTGTAAACCCAAGCCGTCTCCGAATCAATCGTCCCGTTGCCATCCGCATCCAAAAGCTTGCCTGTAGCGTTTGCTCACAACAAGCCTTAGAGTCGCATCCCAGCACGTGCTCTTGCTCCCCTCGCCCCGTTTCGGGGAGAGGGGTTGGGGGTGAGGGGCTTACACTACAGATGCCAGATATGAAACGCAGTCATGCTCGTTCTGAAGAATTGATTCAATTCGCGAAATCTCAGAGGCAAACAGCTAACGAGTTTGCGGATCATGTCTGGCAATGGATTCGCAATCGCCAGTGCTGTAAAGCCAAATTTCGTCGCGAGGTGCCCATACCTCCATACACAGTCGACTTCTGTTGCATAGATTAGAAATTGGTGATCGAGAGAATCCGTGCGATTGTGCATGTCGCGATTGAAAGCAAGAGCACGGCCCCTCAACCCCAGCCCTTCTCCCCTGAAGACAGGGGCGAAGGGAGCTAGGGTCATGGGTGATCGCGCCGCCATCTTATTCGAGGTCTCCCTCGATTCGTTGTACAATCAATCTGAATATCGAATGTCGCCTCGGCAACGTTTCTTCAGGTTCAGTTTAGGAAGTCCAGCTTGACAGCCTTCAGCCACCAGCAAAGCAACCTGCGGCAGATCGCTGACCACGCGACCAAGCTCGACCGCTGCGCTCTGCCTCAGACTTTAGCTGTCTAGAACACCAAAGCGGTGTCCGTCGGGGACAAGCCCCGAACGCACATGCTCGCACGTCATGCTTTAGCGCACCAATCCAATTGCAAAGTCTGGGCAAGAGAATGAGGGCAGGAGAATGGTCATGGAATCTATTCTACTGCCCTGATTCTCCTGCCAAAAGAAATTCGGTCGCTCTTCGCGCACCAATCCTATTGCGAAGACTGGGCACAAGGCACAGATGCGCATCGATGCTTGCAGCGCAGCGCGATCCAAATCCCACTGGCTTGCCCAGTGGATGGTTGGGTTTCTTGCTACACCAAAGAGCCCGCCAGAACGGGAATCCCACCGGCTCGTCCGGTGGATCGTTCGGTTCCTCGCTAGTCAACATCGCTCTTTAGCAAGAAACGGAAACCTCTCCCGGACAAGCCGGGAGCATTAGCTTTAGGATCCAGGGGGGCCGACCCGTGTAGCGAGAAGCGGAAGTATCCCCCGGACAAGCCGGGAGCATTTGAAAGACAGAAGACCAAGGCACATTGTTCTGAGATCGCGCGCTCTGAGCGACCGTTGGGCTTGCCCCAACGTGTCGCAATAGGATTGGTGTGCTAAACATGCTGCCGAACAACTTTACTGTTATCGACAACATCGCGCACGCTTCCTAAGTGGTCTGTCAGCGGCCAAAGCGTCGTGCTAGTAGTACCGCTTGCCGACGTGGCACTCAACAGCGGACCATTGTTGGTCAAGAACTGCTCGTCCGCCAATAGCATGTCAACGATATCCGCATACAAGTAACGATTCGAAAACCTGAGATTTTGCGCACTGCCGGCTCCATCGGTATGTCTGAATTGCAGCAGCGCATGGCCTTCACTGTAAACCCAAACCGTCTCCGAATCAATCGTACGAACACACTTCGAACGCGAGTTCCTAGATGCCGGTGCGATTGGGAGTTGACATGGATATTCAGGATGCAGAGGATTGGAGTGATTTATCCTGATCATCCTGTCTATCGATGTTCATATTCAGCATGCTACCGTTGCAACCGCAAGCAAGAGCACGGCCCCTCATACCCAGCCCTTCTCCCCTGAAGACAGGGGAGAAGGGAGCCAGAGTCATGGGTGATCCGGCCCGCCCATGCTCACTCGATCAGTTACCGACACCAGGCGATTGCGATGATCCCAAGCCATCTCACGGACACTACCATCGGAGATCTTGGTTCGACGAATCGTGTTCCCTTCGTTGTCGGAGATAGTCATAAGTCCCATCGGTGCTCAGCAACCGTCCTTTGTGCCTTAGCGTCTTTGAGTGAGACAAAAGCAAAATTTCACACCAAGGCGCAAAGCTCGTGGAGGAAGACGTCACTGCGTCCATTACTCTAACGACGCGCCCAGTAGCCATTGCGACACCAATTCGGCCCGCCTGAAGCTACGACATCAATTTGACCTATCGCACTTTGAAACTTCAAACTTCTGTTGGTTCTCTAGGCTTCGTGACAATTCGGCCAAAGAAGTCTTTCAAACTTTGAACTTCACAATTCAAACTTCTAATATTCTCTACCGTCTCAATTAGGCCAAAACTTCGATCACAATTCGGCCCGTAACATCTAGTCCCGTCGAAGGCTTACGCGGCTATTGAACTCAAGCGAAACCTAATCAATCAGCTTCTTGATTGCGTCGACAACGGTTATCACCGAGAGATAGCCTCGATTCTCGGTCGTGTAGGTATTACCCAGAATCATTCCGCTGAGCTGAAGTCTACCTTCATGTAAAAAGAAAACGGGAGAGCCACTGCACCCACTCACAACGCCGGGATAACCTAAAAACACCTGATCCATAGAATTGGGCATCGAATGTGATATAGTTTCGGTGGCTTGAGATATTTTGAAAGTATAAAAACTACCATCAAGCATGGAACTAACAAATTGCTCCGAGCAGACTTTGGTAGTCGCACTGTCAATTCCGAAAGATGCGCGCTTTACTAATTCCTTATCTTCGTCTCTGACAAATTGATCAATTTGTAATGTTGCAACATCTGATACATCTGTCTGCCAGTCAGCATTCAATATATCCAATACGCAATCATCAAATATCGAGCCCCCAGATGAATTAAAGCATAACTCAAAACCCGATCCTAGTTGCTTTATAAGATGCTTCGTTGTGACTAAGTAAAGTAACTTGTTTTCGGATTCCACAACGAATGCATTTGCCGTTCTACCAGTAGAGTCTCTGACAAATGATCGCACTTTGGGTGCTGGACTTAATTGACTGGTATCGCCAGTATAGGCACCTGCCGGATGACTAACAATCGCGTTAATGCTTATGCAATTAGAATAAGATGATACAACTGCATGTTGCAATGTTAATGACCCTGGACTTCGCAAGGCCTCTGGCTTATTAAAAACGATTGATTCTAGGCATTTGCGACCTCTTTCGTCGATAGTAAAAATCGGTTGGCCAAAGTAAAGAGGATTCACAGGAGCAGTTACCGTAAACATTTGATAAAACGGATTTCCCAGGGAGTCGTCTAGCGAGCACTCGATGGCAGACCATCCTGTGTTTGCATCGGCACCAATACGTTGACCTAAGTAAAGACTCGAATCCTTTTTCTGATCAAGGTTGACAGATTTTAAAACCATCGCATTCGAAGAAATCATGCCACTAACTCTTGCTGGCAGCTTTCGTGTATCCAAGTGCCCCAACGAGAAGCCAAACTCTGTATGCGTCCAAGAGACTTGATCTATTGCAGCACGCAACTCCGCCTCAGCTTCAAAACTCACAACCGGCAATGCAAACTGCATTTTGCGATTCATGGCAAGACTATCCGTCGGAGCAATAACAGCCATAAATCGATCATCAAGTTGGACGAGGTTGATGAAGCAGCAATCATCATGTGCGAAGTAGTCAGATGTCGATGGCGTTTCAATCGAAGTCTCGTTTGGTACCTGCTGCAGCGTCAGAAGTTTAAATAGCAACTCCTTAGTGGCAACAATTCCGATACGCTTGTTTTGCGCGGATACCAATAATCCCGCAAACGATCGCGAGTTGGACAGCGATGATATTAAGAAAACTGGCGAGCCAATATGCAGCCTTGTTTCAATAACATCCAGTTGGAAAAAAGAAGAGTTGTGACGACCGATATTAAGCGTCTTCACGCACTTGATTGTCAAAGGAATACAAGAATTGCCCATTGGCAAATATGAATGTAGGCTTAACTCACCATCAGTCGTACTATTCTCAAGGTCTGAGGCGGTAAGTAATACAGATTCGTCCTTCAATTCATCGAGCAAGGACTGAGGAAGTAAACTGCTTAAAGTTAACCAATAAACCCCGCTGGCATGTTGCCAATTATCGGCACTCACATGCAATCTGAAAGTTTTTTCCTCGATTGTTGGGATTGTCACAGGAAAGCGAAGTTCCATATTCCCAATAAACGCTTTGCTCCGTGAATCACCAGACATGTAAAAATAGTCATTGTCAGTTGTTCGAACAACTACGCCAGAAATCTGATGCACCCGCTGATCGATATTGTTGTAGGACGCCAATAGAGCACAAACCGGCATCTTCACATCTGCAAACAACAGAATCGGAACGTTGCCAAATACAAATAGCGACAAACATAACAGTGTTCGACGGGTAAAGAAAATCAATACCATGTCTATCTTTCAACACCTCCCATGTGGAGCGTGATAAGCTCATCACCTCTTTGTATTTCTACTCTAAGTGGGTTGTCTCGAATGCACAGAACAGCATGAAGGAAGTTCGTCAAGGCCACGTAGGTCAGCGGTTTTAGTGAAATATTATTAGCAGAAAGTATTTGATCATCTACTTGAAAGCCGCTGTGGTAAGCTACTGAGTCAGGTGCGACTTTAGTAATTTGCAGTGTCGCATTATTAATGTGCGGTTTAGTTATAAACGCAAGTCCGTCGAAGTGGGAGTGGTCAATGTAAGTTTCGATGTTTCTGGGTACCAGAGTTACTTCCCCGGAGGAAAAGTTGATTGTCGATATGAATCGATTAAGAGTTAACACCCCAATTTTGTCTTCTGCACCCGATACTTTGGTGTAAAGGGAATTAAAAACGATGCCGCCAATAGACACGTTCTTCAAAAGAAACGGACGGCGATTTGGATTATCTGACCAAGAGTCACCATACTGAGAGACTAGCACGGATTTATCGATCTCGGATAATAGTGTAGCGGTTTTCAAGGAAAGATTTATTGCTACATCCAGCGACAGGTCGACATTCAGATTAAACGCTTTTCCTGAGACGTTGACAGGAATAGTTGGAGGGTTGTTTATGCTTGCTGAATCGCTGTCACTTGGTTCATGCGAAACCTTCAATTGTTTAGCTGAAGGGTTTAGCTCGACCTTGCAATGGCGTAAGCAATCGCGGTTCAGTGTTGCTGCAAACCTAGACCTTATAAGGTCAAACTCGGGAAGAACAGCAACGCTTGCGGCGTCAATCTTTATAAAAGGAATGTTTGTTCGGATTGGTGCCCTTAAGTGGTTCAAACCTAAAAGCCCTCGACCTAGAAACAATGATTGCGTATCGTGTCCAAGTGATTCAAGTGTTGTTAATTCGACTTCTGAAATTGCGCGACAATTAATCAACGCGTCTACGTTCCGGGGTTTTTCATTGCTATTCGCAGTTATGCGGAGGTGGGGAAATGGAGAATCGACGCAATAGGGCATTATAAAGCTTGTGTCCGGGTTGCTAGACGCAGTTGGATCACCAAGAAGGGCTTCTTCGCCAGCATAAGCTAGAATGCATAATAAAATCCCAACCTGCGACATTAAATAAAGTTTCAAGAAATGCATAGTGAACTAAGACGCCTTTGTATCACGCTCTAAATGAAAAGATTCATGTCGAGGCACTTTTATTGCCGTATCTTCCCAGCTAAACCCATACGAACCAATATGGAAAAGTCGCATGCGGGTGTCTGCGAAAATCGGTATTCCCGAATCTCTCACTCTTTCACAAAATGCATAATCTTCGCACAGATAAACTCCTTGACCAGTTTCTTCAATGACGACCATCGGCAGGTAGTAAGGTATTACTCTAACTTTGGTGTTTGCACCGCAAAGAGGAAGGTGCTGCCTTTCGGCAACTAGTCTATAAACCCAGTTACGAACTAACATCATGCCAGCTCCGGCATTCTTAATCAGCAAAGGCTTACCCAACAATCCAAATTCGATTTCGCTTGTTGATCTGCAAAAATTTGCAGCCAAGTCTGTGGCAGACTTTTTTACATATATACCGCAAAGTACGCCTGGTTTTTCAAACTCTGCTGAAAGAGCAGAAATTGCTTTGAAAGATTGTGGTGTATTCTTTGCCTGGGCAAGACACTCCCATGTTATTTTTCGCAATTCGTCTATTTGATTTGGAAGAAATTCGACGTCACTGTCAATCCAAACAATTTCCTTAAATTGCTTATCCATAGCCCTCGTTGCAAGTAAACTACGAGCGTAGTCAATCGCAGAAATCCCATATTCCCGCCAAACAACATAGCCACGTTTTTCCATTTCCCGCAAACCTCGCTCGACACTTGGTTCTATCCGGTGAGAATACGGTGTAATTATCACACAATCTGAGTTTGCGTCCAAAGATAACCCCTATTTTCAAGCTTTTAATTTAAATGTAAGTCGACACTAGAAGCTAAGCTCGAGCACTCCGCCCACCACTGGGGGACTACCTTCTTTCTTTTCTATGTAACCCTTAAGCACGGTGCCGTAGCCATCAGGTGGCTTGAAACTCCAATCAAATTTTCCATAAGCATCTGACATACGCCAAGTATTTCCATATTCCACGCCAAATTTAACCTCGGGAGTAGGATTATATTCTGACCGATAGACATATTTTCCTTTGCCATAAGGGACATTTGTGTAAGCTGAGGTAGCTCCACTGTAGTTGCCCATTGACCATTTATGCGTTATCTCCAGATCTACACTCGCGTTGTCTTTTCCAGGCGTTGGTGTTACTGTAATATCTGAACTTGTAGAATCCTCAGATGATTGCAGCCCGAGGGGATCAATTCGTTTTAGAATGTTGTTGTGTACGTACCTTCTTACATTCTCATCACCAGCTTCGAAGCTAAGGGGGTCTTCTGAGAGCCATTGGCCGAGGGCGGCGTCGTACCAGCGGTAAAGGTTGTGCTGTAAATGTGTGACTTCATCTAACTGCTTGCCGGTGAAGCCGTAAATCAGATCTAATGCAGCGTTCGTCTCGCTGATCAAGGCGCCAAAGGCGTTGTACTTGCGATGATTGGCAATGGCGGTAATACCGGTGGATTCATCGAAGTCTGCAATGTCGCGGATTGTGCCAAGATGATCGGACAACGCCCATAACACGTTGCCGCCACTGCCAAGACTGGTGACTTGCTCGTCGGCAAGCAATTGGTCCACGCGGTTGCTCCACAAATATCGATGCGCAAGATCGCTGGCCGCACTACCATCAAACTGCAACACGGCATTGATGCCTTCATCGTAAACCCAGTACTGGCTGGTCGGCGAGCCACCGCCAGCGCCGTCGGCATCATACGTTCGCTTGACCAAGCGATTGTAAGCGTCATATTCATAATCCACTTGTTTGGTGATTGAGCCACCGACGGAATTACGGAATTTGACCGATGTCAATCGATTGCGATGATCCCATTCGTAATCCTGCACGTGACCGTTGGAAGTCTGCGTCTTGCGTGTACGATTGCCTTCATCATCGTACGCAAAAGTAAACCCTGGCATCGCCGTCGTGCGATTGTTACTGCTGGTGGTGTAACCAGTCATCGAACGAGAGCCGTTGGCATTGTATGAATAAGTCTCATCGGTCTGCGACGCATGATCGGCGCTTGTCAATTGCCCTTTGGCATCGTAAACGAACTCCGAAAGACCCTCGATTGATGAATCAATACTGGTGAAGCGTGAAAGGCCATCGTAAGTATAACCGTATTCGGCCAGAATGGTACTACCTTGCTTATGCTCCAGATTGCTTAAGCGATTGATCGTATCAAAGGTAAACGTTGTAGTTGCCACGGGATTGGAGGTGCCTGTACTTTGGTAACGCTGGATCGAAGTCTGCTGGCCGAGTCCATTATAGCCGATCGTGACATGTTTTGCCGTCACAGCGTTACCGCCCGACTGGGATTGTTGCACAATATCTACAAGTCGGTTTACTGCATCGAACTGGTAGGTGTTCTTAAAGTCCGCCGTGCTGCCAATCGTCGCGCTCAGTTGCGTGCGATTGTTGGCCGCGTCAAAGACTTGAGCCAACGTCACCACGGGTGATAAACCGGCGATGACATTTTCTATACTGGTCGCGCGGCCGAGGGCATCTCGCGTGTACTCAATCGTGCTGCTAGGATCACTGACACTGACCAGTTCACTGGCAGCGTTGTATTCTTTGGTAATCGTTCGGTTCAGAGTGCCGTTGGAGGCATTGGCAGCATCGCCGAAGATCTGCTCCATCGGTTGGTTGGTGTGCGAGCCCGCGAAGGTGACAGTAAAATTGCCACTGGAACCGGTGACGGTCACCTGATCGATCCCGCTGAGCGATTCTAGGGCCGATTCGACGGCCGCTGCATTGGCATTGTGTGCCAGTGGTGCGGTCACTTCGCCTAGATATACCAATCGCCACGTTCCGCCGCTGGCGTTGCTGAGTGTCAGTTGCTGGACTTCACTAAAGACACCACCGGTCACATCGGTCGCTTGGACTGCTGTGGGCGAAGAATAGTAGCCACCCGTGATGTTGCTGACGTCGATCGTCATCTGGCTGACATTGGTGGCCGCTAAAGCACCTTGAAAAGTAACGCGATAGATGCGATCGCCTGTTCCATAGTCGGCTGGCAACAGTTCTACGGCGACATCGCCGCTGCCGATATTGGAGAGGGCTTCTAAAGCAGTCACCACCTGAGCGGCAGTTGCCGTGGCAGAGATCGCAGACGTTGTTTGGCCGCTGTAGGTCAGCGTAAACGTACCGCTCATCGAATCGCTGGCAGTCGAGCCAACGCGCTGGACTTCATTGAGGCTGCCACCTTGCGTGGTGGTGCTGACAGTCAAGGTCGCATTGGCCGAATTGGTATACCACTTGTCCTCCGGTAGCCGCATAGTGGAAGTTCCGAGTGGGAGAGGTGGATCGGTAACACGCACGTGTGATAGCATTGCGGCGAACTCGATCCCTTAATCGGCATGACGAAGTGAAACGAAGCGTCGTTGACGTTTGGTTCTAAAGGTCGCAAAACCGCGTGTCAACAAAATTCTAGAAAGTTTTCGGTAAATGCACCGGAACTTTCGTAACTGCGTCAACAGTTCATGAAGGGTGAGACTCAAAACTCGCGGTAAGGAAAGCTGGTTACGCACCAGCGATGCGCAGCTTATTTTTCCGGTAACGCCTCGCTGAAGAAGCGTAGCCAGTTGCCGTGCATGATTGATTGTATGTCGTCTGCAGGATAACCTCGTTGTGCCAACAGTTCTGGAATACGGACTTGCAAGTCAGATATGCGATCCAGATCATGCGGCGTTTGTTCATTGCCAAACGCGCCATCTAAATCGCTGCCAATGCCAACATGTTTGGCGTTGCCTGCCATCTGACAGATGATGTCGATGTTCTCGACCGCGCGTTCGATACCGACATCACGCGTGGACTGCCGGCGCACATAACCAGGCTGCAGCATGATAATATCAAACGCAATCCCAATCACTCCATCGCGGTCGATGATCGCTTGATATTGTTCGTCGCTGAATTGTCGCTGCCAATTACAGATGCGGCGCGAGTTCTGATGGCTGGCATGGATACGACCTTGAAACTTTTTTTCTACTTGCCAAAACGCGACATCCGACAGATGGGTCATGTCTACGGTCATCGCCAACCGTTCGATATGTTCAAGCAGTTCGATTGCGTCCAAGGCCAAGCCGACTTCGCTGCGAGTTCCACCGCCATAGCGGTTTGCGCCGTAGTGCGTTAAACCAATCGCTCGTAAGCCATGCTCGTGGAATTCTTCGATGGTGTTGGGGGTAAGAATTGGGTCGGCACCCTCCATCGTGAGAATGAAGCCCAGCGGCGTAGACTGCGGTGATTTTTTATAAGCGTTAACGTGGTCAAGCAGTTGTTCTTTGGTCTTTAGCATTCGCATCCAACCACTTCGCTCCATTGCTCGATAGTAGGCAAGATGAGCGTGCGCCATGGCGTAACAAGCTTCCGGTGTTGTCCAACCAAAATCGTGATTGATTTCGGGCTCTTGGCGAGCCAGCAGTGTCGCCAAACAGACGCCGATCTGTGCCTTACGAAGCTCTGGCAAGCTGACGGTGCAGTTGCCGCGCCCCGGGGAAGTCAATCCGAGGGCCTGTTCTTGAGCGCGCAGATCTTCGATATCCAAACGCAAGTCGCGATTCCAGTCGACCGCGTTGAGAGCGAGATCCAAGTGAGCGTCGAATAACAGCATGATAGGTTCAAGGAAGTTTATGATGGAGATTTGCCAACGGGCCAGCTGCGCGATCCCCCAAGCCGGCTGAATGAGTATACATTACTGAGCATTGTTATGGATTGCCGTCTTCCATTGTACCGATCGGGCTGGTTGTCAAAATGAATTCAAGCTCACTGCAAGCTGGCAAGTCCACGAACGTGCGCTACCAAGTAGTGGGCATCAGCGTCGCGATGGCGTTTATTCTTTATTTGGATCGCATCTGCTTGGGTGAGATTGTCAAAAGCGAATCGTTTCGCGCAGATTTCCCGGTGCCTCAAGAAGCGATCGGTCGAGTGCTGGGCGCGTTCTTCTTTACTTATGCGCTGCTTCAGATTCCAGCCGGTTGGGCCAGCGATCGCTTTGGTGCTCGTAAGATGCTGCCAATTTACATTGTCGTGTGGTCGTTGATGACAGGGCTCACGGGGCTAGCGGGTGGTTTAGGCGTTCTGCTGGTTGCGCGCTTGGCCACCGGTGCCGCTCAAGCGGGAGCTTATCCTACCTCCGGTGGCGTGCTGCGAAAATGGTTCCCGTTGGGAGCACGCACCAAAGCGAGTTCGTGGGTTGCCTTTGGTGGTCGGCTGGGCGGTTCATTGGCTCCGTATCTAACCACTTTGTTGATATTGTATTTGGGTGGCTGGCGAGTTGTGTTGTGGGTTTATTGTGCTGTCGGATTGTTGATCGCGCTGGGATATTGGTTGATCGTCCGCAACACGCCAGCAGAACATCCGAACGTGAATTCGGAGGAACAGCAGTTGATCGGCGCACCGGGGGATTCTCAGCGCACATCGTTGACCGATGTAGTTCCGATGTTGATTGCATGCGGTAAAAGCAGATCCCTGTGGTTGGTTTCGATCGCTCAGTTTTGCGTCAATATAGGCTGGGTATTCCTGGTGACTTGGCTGCCGACGTTTGTGAAAGAAACGGGTCAAGTTAGTGAAGTAATGGGAGCTGCTTTGGTAACAGGCGTACTATCGATGGGGATGTTGGGGCAATTGTTTGGCGGTTGGTTGGGAGATTGGACGGTCTCCAAAGTGGGGTTGCGATGGGGCAGGGTACTTCCAATGGCGGTCCCAGCTCTGCTGGCATCGCTAGCGTATTTGATCTGTCCGATGTTTCAGTCGGTTTGGCTGGTGATTGCATGTTGCGGTGTGGTGTCGCTGATGAATGACGTTGCCAATCCGTCGATATGGGCTTTTGTGCAAGACGTTGGAGGGCGAAACACATCGGGCATCTATGGGTGGATGAACATGTGGGGCAATTTGGGGGCTTCATTGAGTTCGGTCATGGTACCGTATTTGGTTGCCCGAGGGAGTTCTAGCGGGAGTGGGCAGATGTTGGTCTTCGTCGCATGCTCCGCGTCATTTGCGGTCGCCGCGTTGGCTATGCTGGGTATTGATGCGACGCGGCCTGTGCAGCAGCCTCGCGTTTCATAAATCGCTGAGCCGAGGCAGTAAGAACACGAGAGCAACTACAACGATGGGCTTCTTTTTCGTCCTATTGGGCAATTTTCAAACCTGGGTCAACTTGATGGCTTCTGGCAACTTGCCAGCGGGAATGGGTATTCGATGCTCGTGATACAAAGTACTCCCACGATATGATCCCACCGAAAACAAGACGAGAAAATCTTTGCTATCGGTCGTTTCAATTTTCGGCTGGTGACTTTGCGAAGCTCGAGTCACCGCAAAGCATCGATGATTGAAATAGGCATAGTTTCGTCCAATGATGGCATGGGGAGTCATTCGTCCATACCAGACCGCTTGGCTACATTTGAAAATCGTGAATGCCGTACCTAGGCCGATCCCGATTCCCGCGAACCATGGGAGCGATGACAGCGAACCAGCGGTTTCGACGCGAGCTACAGGGTCCATCAATTCGCTTAGCCAGTAAAAGCTCCACAATATTCCTGCAACAGACGGCCAAATTAGCAGAGGGATCGGCGCTCTTCGCATTTGTCGCCACGCCAACTGTCGCAGTAAACTCCGATCAAATTCCCAATGAAACAAGTAATCGCCTGCCTGCATCCGCTCGACTTGTTGCCGTTCCGACGGCAGACTTACGACTAAAAGTAAAATCCCTGCTAGCATCAACCCGCAACTGAGTACGAAAGCTGCATACTTTAACACGATGGGCGCTTCCCAATTGACTGCGATCATCACCATCATTGGGAAGAGTAAGACTACTCCTACAGTCACAAAGCCAATGCCCGTCCATTCGATTCGTAGTGGCAGTTGGCAGGCAATCGGTGGCTGGAGTTCATTTCCTGTCGACTGAGCTTTAACGAGCGCTCGCGTCTCTTTTGGCATCACATCAACCCTGTCTTTGCGAAGCTATTTATACATTCGGCGCGAAAAGTTCGAGAAAGCGAATTCATCGCAGGCAACATTGACATTCAATGAAAACGGTTGCTAAGTTGAACTCCTATGTCGTACCGCAGAGGTTCGTTCGATCGAATAATAGCAAAAACCGCGTGACGCGGGTAGGGAAATCACATTCGGAAGTTCTCAACGATGCAGCCTTCCCTACGACGACTGAAAGCCTGCCTTAGGGCTCCCTTGCTGTGGCGTGCGCATTGGCGTGAACGTCGCTATGGCGAAAGCGCTCGGCACGAACTGGCCATTTGTGCCATCTTTCGAGATGAAGCTCCCTTTCTCGATGAATGGATTGAGTTTCATGTCGGCATCGGAGTCACTCAATTCTATCTCTACAACAATTTCTCAACTGATAACTACCTGCAGGTCCTCGCGCCCTGGATTGGACGCGGGCTGGTGACACTGAAGGATTGGCCGTATCCCGTCGGGCAAGTGGCCGCGTATCGCGATTGTTGTCGTCGGCATTGGAAATCCAGTCGCTGGATTGCACTGATTGACCTAGACGAGTTTTTGTTCTCACCCACGCAAGTCAACGTGCCGTCGGTCTTGAAAGAGTTCGTCGATTTGCCGGCGGTTGAAGTATGGCAAGCGTTTTTTGGGGCGAATGGGCATCAACAGCGCCCCGCACAGAGAGTTACTCAAGCTTACTTGCGTCGGGCCGGGTTTCATCAAACCACAGTCAAGTCGATCGTTAATCCTCGCTATGTCTACAAGCCCGGTGTCCATCAATCGAAGTATTGGGTCGGAGTCGGCCTAGATTGCCTACGCCGCCCAGTTTCCAAAGGCGTCGAGCCAACCTTTGAAAAGCTGCGCATCCATCATTATTGGTCCAGGTCGATCGAGGATTTGCATACGAAGGTCGCCCGAGGAGATGCATCGACTTCTGCACAACGGCAATTGCAGTGGCATCTCGATTTCGAAGCGAAGCTAAACGAGGTTTACGACGACAGCATTCTGCCGACGGTCTGGCAGATTATCGGGAATGTGGATAGCGGCGACCCAAGATGAATTTTCCAAGAGTACCGGTGTTTTGCATTGCGACCGATATGCGAATTTGCTAATACGCTGTGGCACCGAAGGGAATTTCGCTTGATTAGGATGGCAGGATGGAGCCGACAGTTTGGATTGATGTCACCACGCTAAAGCGGCTTAGGAGCTACACACCAGTCGGCTTAACTCGCGTGGAAGCCAATGTAGTGAAGTCGGCCGTCGAAAGGATATCTCCTGAGCAGATTCGGTTCTGTGCCTTCAACCGCTACACCTCCTGCATGCAAGCAGAACCACGAGACAGTGTGGAGCAGTTGTTGGCCGAGTATGGTCGCAGTGGAATTACGGCTCGTGGCCCTAGGCGGAAACCGCCTAGTCTGTTGCGTACGTTGGGTAAAACCTTCGAGCGCAATCTGCGTCAATGGACAAGGCGACTTAAAGCAAGCCTCCCCCGGACTTCAACCGCTTGTGCAGAAGTCCCTTGGCAACGCGATGATATCTTGGTGCTCAGTGGCAGCACTTGGGATATGATCTCGCCGGTCGCCTTGCAAGATACGATTCATCAGCATGGCGTGCGGCTGGTAACGATTGTGTCTGATCTGATACCGATCTTGTATCCCCACCAGTTTGCGGACCAAACAGCGGTCGAAAGCTTTCGCAGGTTTCTTGAAGTCGTCATTGGCGATGGTACGTTGGCTTTATCCATTTCGCATTCAACGCAGCGAGATTTACTGCGTTTCGCTGCCCAGCAACAGATTACTCCCTGCAAGTCGGCCGTCATCCACCTGGGAGCCGATATGACCGTTGGCACTCCGGTGCGTCCCGTCGCCCTGGCAGCGGATTTCGCTGCTGAGCCATTTGCGTTGGCTGTTGGGACCATTCAAGTTCGCAAGAACCATCAGTTGTTGTATCAAGTCTGGCGGCGCTATGCGGAAGAGGCATCGTTGGCGTTGGGTCGCAAGGTGCCTCGACTGGTGATTGTGGGTTCTCGCGGTTGGTTGACAGGAGATTTGCTTGCGCAGCTAGAGCATGATCCTTTGACGAGGGATTCGATTACTATCTTGAATTCCGTCAGTGATGATGAGCTTAGCTGGCTGTATCAGCATTGTGCTTTCACCTTATATCCTGCAATTTACGAAGGTTGGGGCTTACCAATTGTGGAAAGCCTCTCGTATGGCAAGCCTTGCATTGCTTCCAGCAGTTCTTCGATGCCCGAGGCTAGTCAAGGCCTTGCCCATCATCTTGATCCAATGGATTTTAGGGCCTGGCACTCTACCATTGGCCATTGGTTTGACGACCCATCGATTTGTCAACAAGCGACCGAGCATATTCAGAATAAATACGTGCGCCGAAGTTGGGATGACTTTGCTGTAGACTTTACCGCCCACATGGAGTCGTTACTTCGAAGCTCGACCGCTTCACCGTCCGCTCAGTCATCGAGGGCCGCCTGATGCCGCAACTGAGTGTGGTCATGCCGGTCTTCAACGCAGCGCAGTATTTGCGGGAAGCGATTGAATCGATTCGCTGCCAAACGTTCTGTGACTGGGAGTTGTTGTGTATTGACGATGGTTCAACGGATGAATCCTTAGAGCTGCTGCGACGTTGGAAGGAGACTGATGGCCGAATTCGATTCTTCCGTCGGTCTCACACAGGGATTGTGGCTAGTTTGAACTTTGGGATTTCTCAATGCCATAGTCCGTTGATCGCGAGAATGGACGCCGACGATATTGCTTTGCCTCAAAGGTTTGCAGCGCAGCTTGATTACCTCAAACTTCATCCCACAGTGAGCTTTTTGGGGTCTGCGTACAACTTAATTGATAATGCCGGTCGAGTAATCAAAGCAGTGCGGATGCCGATGGCTTACACCGAGGTGGTCGAGGCCTTGAAAAAGTCCAACTGCATTGCGCATCCGACCATGATGATGCGGGCCAATGCCTTAAGGCAACTGCCCGGCCCATATCGAGAAGCGTTTTTATTTGCAGAAGATTACGACTTGTGGCTGCGAGCAGCAGAACGATTCGTGATCGTTAATCATCCGGAGATTCTTCTGCACTATCGTCGCGACCTAAGCCAAATCAATCCACGGCGCGTGGAATGTCAGAGTCTATCTACTTTAGGCGCGCAGGCCTCGCGCAACTTGCGGTTGCGTGGCTTAGAGGACCCGGCGACGAGTTGGCAACAGCAGGAAATGGAAACATCTCAGTGTGACGGGATGGATCACGAGTCGTATCGGCAACATTTTTGCATCACAAAGTTCCAGCACCATGAGCTTGTTCGGCGAACGTTTCTTTCAGATGCACGAGAAGCAAAAAAGCAGGGGCTTTGTGAAGCGGCAGATGCGCTTCGCAATCAGGCCATGCAGTTCGCACCTAGGGCGATCGCTTGGAAGTCTTCCTTCGGATTCTACTGGCGTTTACTTAAGCTTCGAATGACTCGACAAGTTCCGCGAAACCAGCAAACTTCGCCCGTATACTGTGATGGAGGGAGTTTATGAGAATAGCGATTGTCGTGAATCGATTGACGGCCTCGCGGGGCGGAGCGGAAGGCTGGACCTCGGGCTTTATCGAGTGGTTGATTTCCCGAGGTCATCGAATCGTATTGATTCTTTCGCGGCGCGCTGCCGACTGGGATGGAAATCCAAGTGTACAGCAAGTGGTACTCACATGTCGTAATCGCTTTGAATTTGCAAGGTTAGCCGCAAACTACACCGGGTCAGAGCAGTTTGATGTCGTGCATGATATGGGCTTTGGCTTCCATAGTGACATTTTTCATCCGCATACAGGGAGCCCTAATGTTATCGAACGAGCGAAAGCGAAGCGTTTTCAGGGTATTCAGCGAAGACTGTATCAGCTCTTAAAGTCATGTTCGGTCCGGCACCGTCAGTTGGTGCGTTTAGCGCGAAAGCAGTACGCTCAAACAGAAACCACATACTTAGCGGTCTCACAAATGGTCGCTGGCCATATGATGTTGTTTCATGACGTGCCTGCATCCAAGATCCGTGTCATCCGCAACGGCGTCGACATACGTCGTTTTAGTCATGAAGCGGTACAGGATTTTCGCGTTGCCGCGCGTCAGAAACTCTATGTCAGCGATGAGGAGATCGCAGTCTTAACCGTCGCTCATCATCATTCCCTCAAAGGCGTTCCGCTGTTGTTGCGTATGCTGTCCGACAAAGCGATCGTCAAGCATCATTTGATCGTAGTGGGAGGGCATCGCCAACGCGCTGCGGGCTATGAGGTTGGCAACAACCGAGTGACCTTTACTGGCCCTTGCAACAATGTCGAACAGTATTACGGTGCTGCGGATATCTTTGCTTTACCGACGTTTTATGACGCATGCAGCTTGACGGTACTAGAGGCGATGGCTTGCGAGTTGCCGGTGATTACCTCGACTTGCAATGGGGCTGCGGAATTCATTGAGCATGGCACTAGTGGATTGATTCTTCGGACGCCTCAAGATTTGTCGGGATTGGTCCGAGCGGTGCAGGATTGTGGCAATCTTTTTACACGGCGCAGATTAGGTCGACGAGCTCGCAGGGCAATGGAAGCGTATACCATTCAAGACAACTATCAAGCAATTGAGTCGCTTTACGAAAATATCGCCGGTCGACACTTTCATCGATTTAGGAAGTCTGCTTAAAACTCCTTAGGCAGTTCCATTGGAGCTGGCAAACCATGCGAACTCTTCAAGAATATCATGTTGGCGATTGGTTGCGTTTACGACCGTTGACGCATGCTTTGAAGACCTTGCGTTACCAGCGGATCGATCGGCAAGGGCTTAAAGCCTCGCCTCGCCAAGCGGATGATGTGCCAGCGATTGTTGACCGATTGCGAGCCGCTCCCAAAGTGCTTGTCACCATCGCGTTCAATGATTCACAATTGATTTCCCTGCAGACGCAACTGGTGCAGCGATATATCTCGGATGTACGCCATTTGGTGGTGGATAACTCAAGTCATCCGGATGCCCAATTGCGTATTCAAGCGATTTGCGAGCAGCAGGGAATTGCTTATGCCGCCGTTCCACAAAATCCTTGGAACGGCCGAAACTTCAGTCGATCGCATGGCTTCGCCATGAACTGGACGTGGAAGTGGATCTTGCAACCAGCTAGGCCGCGACAATTTGGTTTTTTGGACCATGACTTAATGCCGACGCAACCAACCGACCCGTTTGTTGAGCTAGGGGAGTTGGCGTTTTATGGCGATAAGCGATGGGCTGGGCCGCGATGGTTTCTGTGGGCAGGCTACTGCTTTTTCAACCTTGAGAAGTTGTCCAGTGTGGACTTGGATTTTGGTTTGGACTGGTTCAAGGGTTTGGACACTGGTGGCGCGAATTGGAATCGACTTTATAGCAAAGTGGATCCTGCTCAACTGCGTGATCGGCATATTCAGCAAGTGGCGGTTTGGCCCGGGACGTCGTTGCGAGACGCGTATTTTGAATGGCGGGATCACTGGCTGCACGAAGTGGGGCTAGACGGCAGGCCAGAGTTACGAACAGCCAAGCGCGAGCGTCTACTAGAAGTGTTGCAAGTTTCGCTGTAGGCAGGGACATTGAGACGTTCTTTAAATGCTATTGCACTTACATCACGATGAACCTGCCATGCATTGTCCTTACTTCAGGAAATCCTCCGCTAGCCTAAGACTAGTTTGATCGGCCGTCGGAAAATCTGGTGATAGTTGGTAGGTCACTTGGCCCGTGGCCAACCATTCAGTTGCACGGATGACGGTAGTTTGAAATCCAACGCATCGATACGCAGGTGGATAACTTTCGCCATGCCATAGATGTCCCATGCTTGAATTGTAGACGCGTCCCTTACCATAGCTGACTACCCATTCGACAGGCCAGGAACGCTTAGTTGCCGTCTCGTCATAGGCATAGCTCAAGACGGTTAGATTCTCGGCCGGACCGCGCGGGAAACCATAGACCTCCGTATTGGCGGTCTTCCATGCTTTTGGATAACCTTCGTTAATGGGATGTACATTCAGTAGCTGGATGACTGCATCAAAACGTTCGCCGTGGCCGGTTCCCGAGCCTTCACCAGGAGGTATGCGAGTGATCTGTTGATTGGGCCCAATTTCCAGTGCATATCCTGATGCGCGTGATCGCCAGCCTAAACCGATCATTTGGTCGTACTCCTTCCAGTGCGGAAAAGCGTTGTTTGCTGAGTGCAAGACGTACAAGCCTCCGCCGCCGCTGACATAGGTTTCAAGTGCCTTTTCGGCTTGCTCTGGCCAGCGGTTCTTTTGCGATTGGATGTTGTTGGTGTTTTGGATGACGACTAAGAATTTACTAAACTCTGGAAGCCATTCGGTTCGCTGCTCCGCATCGGTTGGGATGGTAGAGATCTCCACGTCAAACAGACCGCTCTTTTCCAATATCCATTTGGTTACCGCTGTCGTCTGCCGCCAATCGTGGTTATTAAAGCCATCCACAATCAAAACGGGAATCTTTGGAGATTCTTGAGCGGTAGCGAAGTTACAAAGATTGAAGATGAGCAAAGTCAGAACGAAGGAAATGAGACGGATCATGGTCGAAGGTGCTCCAAGGTGCTTTGAGGTGAGTTGAGCGTGATTATAGGCCAATGGTGGCTCGAGCGGGTGCTGCCCGCGGGCTGCGAATCCCACACTCGGTCTATCTTCTCAGAAGGCGCTGGAGCTTACTTCGACTGACTCCGGTAGGAGTTCGCCGCCGCATATACACATATGGACGTTCCCAATCCAATAGAAACAATCGCTGTCATGACGCTATATGAGGAATAGGATACTTCTTCAAACATACGAAAGAGGCGTGCAAAGCTCGAGACGAGCACCAATGTTCCAAGAATAGACATCAGTACGTAAGTCAATGTTTCACGCATGTCGTTCAAACTTTTAAAGCGTCGTCAAATCAGCGGGTTAGCGTGGCAGGAGTGGGCCTGGGGGGATTGGAATTCAGTAGGGCAGTACCATCATTGTACTCTCTTCCATGTCGGTGCGCTGAGTTATCCGCGTCGGTTGGCGCATTCGAGACCAGGGCAACTACTCAAAAAGCCTTGGTTTGATTAAGCTGGACGCATTCATGTTTTCCAACTTGACAGCAGTACAGGTCCATCGGTTTGGCTCGTATTGCAACAGCAAGTGTTTGATTGATATTCGACATGCAGATTTGGCCCGCGATTGATCTTTTGGGTGGACAGTGCGTTCGCCTGCAACAAGGTGATTACGAACGAAACACGGTCTTCAGCCCCGAGCCTGCTGCCACAGCGCGCCGCTGGTTCGACCAAGGTGCTCAATATTTGCATGTCGTCGATTTGGATGGCGCAAAATCAGGCAGCATCATCAACGAAGATGCCATTCGCGGGATCTTAGAGGTCGCGGAAGGTCGTCCAGTTCAGCTAGGTGGCGGCATTCGTAACGAAGCAACGATCGAACGTTTATTAAGACTAGGATTAAGTCGGTTGGTCGCGGGAACGGCAGCGCTCAAAGATCCTGATTGGTTTGCGGAGATGTGTCGGAAATATCCATCGCATATGGTCTTGGGTTTGGATGCTCGCGATGGGTTCGTGTCGACTGCGGGTTGGCTCGAAACGAGTCAAACTTCGGCAGAAACCCTCATTCAACAAATCGCCGATCGGACCAGCGACTGTGTAGCTGTGGTCTATACCGATATCGCGATGGATGGGATGATGGCCGGACCGAATTTTGAATCGCTGGCGGTCATGCAAAAGGCAAGCCCGTTTCCTGTGGTAGCCAGCGGCGGTGTTACTACGTTACAAGATATTAAACGCCTGCGATCGATGAATACGGCCGCCTGTATCGTGGGGCGAACTCTGTACGAAGGCCACATTCAACTGGCCGACGCATTGCAAATAGCTTCAGGATCCTAAAACCCTATGTCGCATGAAATGAACGAACAGAATCGAGATCCTGCCACGCTGCGATCCAGTCGTTGGTTTGGTCCAGATGACTTGCGAAGCTTTGGCCATCGCTCACGACTCAAAGGCATGGGCTTTGATGACTACGATTATGTAAATCGGCCGGTAGTTGCACTGCTCAATACGTGGAGCGACATGAATACATGCCATTCGCATTTTCGCGAAAGGGCTGCGGAAATCAAACGCGGAGTGCTGCAAGCGGGCGGATTCCCAGTCGAGATTCCGGTCATGAGTCTTGGCGAGATGATGATGAAGCCAACGACGATGCTCTATCGCAACATGCTGGCGATGGAGGTGGAAGAGGTGTTGCGATGCCACCCGGTCGACGCGGCGGTCTTGATGGGCGGGTGTGACAAGACAGTTCCTGCGATGTTGATGGGAGCGATCTCCGCCAACATCCCATCGGTCTTCTTCCCGGCGGGCCCTATGTTGAAGGCCTATTGGAAAGACCAAACGTTAGGCAGCGGTTCGGACGCTTGGAAATACTGGAATGAACGTTGTGCAGGGAATTTTTGTGACGCCGATTGGAAGGGTATCGAAAACTGCATCGCTCGATCGGCTGGGACTTGTATGACGATGGGCACGGCATCGACCATGGCTTGCATCGCGGAAGCTCTTGGTTTTGCGTTGCCTAAGTCCAGCAGTATCCCTTCGGTGGTTTCCGAGCACAGTCGGTTGGCGGCTCGATGTGGTCGATTGGCAGTCGATTTGGCATGGAACCAGCGCACGCCGCAGAAGCTGCTGAGCCGCGGATCATTCCAGAATGCGATTGTAACTTGGCTGGCGATCGGAGGATCGACAAACGCGATCGTACATGTGCTGGCGATGGCCGGTCGAGCGGGTATACCGCTGAGCGTGGATGACTTTGATGAACTGTCGCGACGGGTTCCGATGCTGGCGAACATTCGTCCCAGCGGCGAATACTTGATGGAGGATTTCGATCGCGCGGGGGGGCTTCCTGCATTGCTAAAGCAACTGACGGATTTGCTGGATACAGAAGCTCAATGCATTGAAGGAAGCGTGCTGGCGGATCGTTTAAAGGACGCTGAGATTATCGACGAAGAGATCATTCGTCTGCGTAGTAAAGCTCTGTTTGAAAATGGCGGTTTGTGTGTTTTGCGAGGCAATCTCGCTCCGAAAGGTTGTGTTCTAAAAGTCTCGGCGGCCGACCCAAGGTTGCTGCAGCATAAAGGGCCAGCGCTGGTCTTTGACAACTATCCGCAATTGAAAGCTCGGCTAAATTCAGACGATTTGCCTGTTACCAAAGACAGCGTATTGGTCTTACGCAATGCTGGTCCGCAGGGCGCTCCTGGGTTTCCCGAGTGGGGCATGTTGCCGATTCCACAGAAACTCCTTAAGCAAGGCGTGAGAGATATGGTTCGATTGTCCGATGCAAGGATGAGTGGTACCAGTTATGGAACCTGTATCTTGCATATCTCACCCGAGTCGCACGCTGGCGGTCCGCTGGCCATTGTGCAAGACGGTGACATGATCGAACTGGATGTTGCCAATCGACGCCTGCACTTAGATCTACCCGAGGCCGAAATTGCGCGGCGATTGGCTGCGCTGCCGCCTCCGCCAGCACGTTTCGCGCGAGGGTACACTAAGCTGTATGTCGAGAATGTAACACAAGCCGACGCCGGTTGTGATTTTGACTTCTTGGCTGGCTCCGAGAATCGCGAGCCTGATATTTTTTAACTTCGAACTGCCCGCGAAGCTGACTAAAGTAGATTAACGATCCCCACCTCAAGCATCCCTCCTTAACGATAGGAAAACCATATATGGATACAGCAACGATTACTCCCAAGAGACTCGCGTCTAGCGTGATCGCCGTTCCCCCTCTGGCACGCAATGCACAAGGGGCAGTATGTAAAACAGAGAATGCCAAGCTAGTGAAGCACATTGAGCAGGGGGGCGTCAACACATTGCTGTACGGTGGTAACGCGTTGTTTTATCATTTGCGGCCTAGTGAATTTGCGTCGACGCTTCAGCTTTTAGAACAAATCGTTGCACCGGAAACATTAATTGTGCCCGCGGTCGGGCCCAGCTATGGCGTGATGATGGATCAAGCCTCTGTCTTGAAAGAGATGGCATTCCCGACTGCAATGGTTTTGCCGTCGACCGAGATCAATACAGCCAAGGGCTTATGTTCCGGCATACGTCATTTTGCGGAAGCATTTGGCAAACCGATTGTGCTGTATCTCAAGCATAACCGCTGGCTTCCGGCCGGCGAAGTTGATGCGATGGTAAAAGATGGATTGATCTCCTGGGTCAAGTATGCGGTCGTGCTGCCCGATCCAGCGAACGATCCTTATCTGGACGAGATCTCGGCCGTGGTCCCTGCGGAGATTATGGTTAGTGGAATGGGCGAGCAGCCAGCGATTTGCCATTTGACCAAATTTAAAATGCAAGGCTTCACCAGCGGTTGTGTGTGCGTTGCGCCGACTTGGTCAGACCGCATGCTCAAAGCGTTGCAAGCGGGCGATGTCGCGACGGCAGAGGGGATTAAAAAGCAGTTCAACGTGCTAGAGTATCTTCGCGATAACATCAATCCGATTCGAGTGTTGCATCACGCAGTGGAAGCTGCTGGAATATGCAAGACAGGACCGATTTCCCCATTGATGAGCAGTATCGAGGGCGATCAGGCAAGCGAGATCGAGACTGCTGCCAAAACGCTGCTGGCCTGGGAGAATTCCGTGGGCTAGGCCTTGGCCAGGCAGGTTCGCAAGCCAAAGGTTACTACCACCAATCGATTTTGAGGTCGGCGACTTTGCCCGCTCGGTATATTTTGCCAGGTCTGCCTGATCGGACTGGCTGATATTCGTTGAATAAGTCTTGCGAATTAAACCGAACAGATACGGTAGATCAACTGAGATTCACAAATCTTAACCTGTTGGTCGGTAATGCAAGCTTTCGTTACGAGAGACTTGCGAGGCGTAGTCTGCTAATTGCAACCGAGAAGGGGTAACCAAGTGCCTCGGCTTTCTGTAATTGTACCGCACATCAGCACTGATGCTGCTTTAGAAAAAACCCTGCTCTCGTTGCTTGAGCATCGAGCCCAGGACTGTGAAGTCATTGTCGCCCATGGCGGCAGCTACACAGACCCTTACCGCTTAGACGGCGACGAAGTGTTGTTGGTCAAAGCGGCATCGGGTTCGTCAACAGAATTAATCAACGAAGCGGTCGGAGCTGCGATTGCTCCTGTCGTTCAAGTCATATTGCCGGGCACTACCGTCGACGATATCTGGTACGAAGCGGTACTGGAAGCGTTCGAGGACTATCGCTTGGGAGCGGTTGCAGCGAGCATCCACAGCGCTGCGATCAAAACGAATGTGGTCGGATTGAGAGCGGCCCAGTTGCCTCGTCACCAACTTGTAAGTGACCGGGAGACAGCGGAGCTTGCTTACCCGCTGCTCAACGGCGGATACTTTCGTCGCAAGTTGCTGCAAAGCTTGGACGGCGTATTGAGCGTAGATAGTTTGGCAGCGGCAGAAGTGGAGCTAGCGGCAGCGTTACAAGCGTTGGACGTGGCCAGCGCGAGATATGATGCGGTGGCGATGAGTTGCGAAGCGTTGAATCCCGCGGTCGAAGGTGGGTATGCCGAAGGGCAACAGATGGCTCGTATTGCGCGGGGTTATGCGGCGCTATCGCAATCGCCGATCCACGTGGACAGTGTGCCCGTTCGGATGGGCAAGCTGGCGGCCAGTTTACTCAATCCGATAGCGATTTCGCATCGATTAGGTTGGACGTTAGGGTTGCAAGACTCGTCGCTTGTTAGCCACATCCGTCGGCGGATTGAACACGCGACGGCGGCTTGGCAAACCTATCTTCGCGACAGCGAGCTTCACCAGCACGCCCCCCTTCGCCGCGCCGCTTAAGGCCATAGCAGTCGCGTTCTGCTTTATTGAACGCGATTGCGATTGAGCAGAAGTGTGCAGTCAAATGCAACAGTTGGCTTCTGAGTAAGTTTAAAAGAACGCGTGCTTACACGCGTTGGAAGCCAAGGTGGATTTTCCAGTGCTGGTCATCTACTTTCGGATAGTCGGTCCTAAAGTGCACGCCTCGGGATTCCTTCCGCTCGTGGGCTGCAACGGCCATCATCAATGCGACCGTTAACTGGTTCTGCAACTCCCAGCCCTCAATACTTGAAAAAGCTTGTGGAAGTACATAGTGCGTGTACTGCGATATGCTTTGGATCGCGTCATCTAACTGATGCTCGCTGCGTCTGACCCCAACATAACGCCCCATCAATGACCTAAGTGAGTTTCGAATGTCGGCGATGTCAATCTGCTGATTGGGAGCTAGGCTGCTGTCCTCCAGCGGCAAAGCCTTCAGGTCACTTTTGCCTGCCAATGCTAATCTGCTCGCGGCTGCTCCAGCCGACGCACCGAATACCAGCCCTTCCAGCAAACTGTTGGAGGCCAGCCGATTAGCACCATGCAGCCCGCTGCTGGTTACTTCTCCCGCGGCCCACAGTCCTGGCAAGGTCGTTTGACCATCGGCATCAATCGCTAGGCCACCAATCATGTAATGCGCTCCTGGGCGAACAGGAATGGCATCGGTCGCAATGTCCAATCCGAACCCTTCGCAAACTTTTGCAATGCCCGGAAAGCGGCTGCGCACATGCTCGGCTGGCAAATGCTTCATCGTCAAATACACACAAGGGCTTTGCGTCTTAGCCATCTGGCTCACGATGGATTGCGAGACAATATCGCGAGGTGCTAGCTCCAGGCGAGCGTCATAGTCTTGCATGAAGCGATAGCCATTGGAGTCAATGAGGTAAGCTCCTTCTCCGCGAATCGCTTCGGTTATCAACGTGCGCGAGGAACCTGCGATGTAGAGCACTGTCGGATGGAATTGCATGAACTCCATGTCTCGCAGTTTAGCACCAGCGCGAAAGGCAATCGCGTGCCCGTCACCTGTAGCGACTCGTGGGTTGGTCGATTCACGATAGACTTGTCCACAGCCTCCGGTGCACAGTATGGTTTGATTGGCCCATACCAGGACCGGTTGCGAGCTGCCGCTGCGAGCGATGGCAGCGCCGCGACATTGCCCCTCGCTGGTTAGCAGGTCGAGTGTAAAGGCGGACTCCCAAACTTCGCAATGGTTGCTTTCGCGAGTCTTGGCGATGATGGCTCGCATGATCTCTTTGCCTGTTGCATCGCCCAGCGCATGCAGGATGCGTTGATGCGAGTGTCCGCCTTCGCGACCTAGTAGAATTGCGCCGTCGCGCTGATCGAATTGGGTTCCCCAATGGATGAGTTCGGCGATGCGCCGCGGTGCTTCTTGAACGACTCGCTCAACTACTTCAGGATCGCAAAGTGCTCCGCCAGCGGTCAAAGTATCGGCAACGTGATTATCGATATGGTCTTCGGGGTCCCAAACGCTGGCGATGCCGCCTTGAGCATACGCGCTGTTGGATTCGTTGATCCGATCTTTGGTCACGATCAGGACATTGAGCGATGGATCGACCTCTTGAGCGGCTCGCAGCCCCGCAAGTCCTCCACCGATGATCAAGACATCGGTGAAGTAATGCATCATCCGCTTAGGATTTAGCGGCATTAAGTAACGAGGGCTGGCGGCGATTCGGTTGAGATCGACAACGCGAGTGGGAGTGGTCATTCAGTTGCCGGTTCCCACTGGGTAGTCGACGGGTCCGCTTCCGCATCGGGCATTTCAAAATTTGGCTTTTCAAACTCAGGGAAGGTAAGTGGAATCACGCGACCATCTGAGGTGGTGAGCACTGCTTTAGGCGGGGCATTCTTGTCTGCGCTCTCTTCTATTGTGACCCGTCCTGAGCCCAAAGAACCTTTGACATCGAAGACCGCCTTTTTCTGTTTTTGTGTTTCCGAGATGTTCATTGACGCGCTTTCAATCTCCCCGAGTTCCGCTTCCAATTCCGGGGACGTCTTGGCCACTTCCATGGCGGCAGCGCCAACCAGTCCCGTGAATGCTTTCGCACCGAAATAACCCGCAGCCGTAAAACCACCGCAACACAGCAACAACACGCCACCGACAACGCCCAAGATGATCCAAAGCGTTTTATTGCTTTTTGGGGGTGGTGTGTACTGATTTTGGTTTGGATTGAACGTATTAAAATCTTGCGGCATGTTTGACATAGTCTTCAGCTTCCTTCGTGTCCGTGGGCGTCATTGTTCTTGCTGAGGTTTTCCTGTTCCAGCCGTTCGACATACTGTTTCACGACGCTCCGGTCGGTTAATTTCGCATGCACGTGTGGCCGTTTGACCAGGAGCAGGGCCTGAGCTTGGAGGATCGTCATTCTACGATGTTTTACCAACCAGCACAGTACAACCGTAGCGCTTCTGGCACGGCCCGCTTTGCAATGGACGTAGACCTTGTCTCCGCGCTCGACTACTTGTTGAATGAAGTCAACGCCGTGGGTCACATGTTCCAAGCTTGGAGGCTGGAAGTCGATCGTGGGTAGCCATAATTGCTGGATGCCCAGCTTCTTGTACTCTTCAACCGGACCAGGGAATTCCTGGCACATGTTGATGACCGCTCGAACCCCCTCTTTATAGAGATTCGTCAAGTCGCGTGTCATGGGGCGAGCCCCTAAGATCACTCCATCATCGACATAGTCCCACCAGCGGCGGTGTTTGAGCACGCGTCCCAGTAGAATGTTCCATAGATAAGTTGGCCAGAAAAGTAATTTTGCGATGAAAGAGTTCACGGGCGATTCGATGTGGCAGGTTCTTATGCGTTTGTCATCATGGCTAGACGCTGGAGGATGCTGCTGGCCGTTCCATTGTCGATCGCGTGTTCGCAGCGGCGTCGAGCGGAGATTAGGTCGGGCTCCAAGCCCACCAACCAAACTCCAGACGCCGCGTTAGCGACTACGATATCACGAGCGGGACTGTGCGCACCCGATAAAACCAACCGGATGATTTCAGCGCTTTCCGTTGCATTATCGACCAGCAGGTCTTCGGTGGAGATCGGGTGTAAACCAAAACTAGCTGGCGACCAAGTAATCTGTGTGATGCCGGCAGGCTCGATCAGCAAGACTTGAGTGTCGGCCGAAAGGGAGACTTCGTCGAGGCCATCTTCGCCGCGAACGACAATGGCGCGGAAGGCTTGCAGTTGATGCAAGGCGCTGGCCATCTTCATTGCGAAACCCTCTTTCCCCACCCCTAGCACTTGGTAGGGGGCACCTGCTGGATTGCAAAGCGGTCCTAGATAGTTGAACAAAGTCGGGCTTTGGATCGAGCGTCGCACGGCCGAAACGTGCTTCATTGCTGGATGGAGCAAAGGGGCAAAACAAAAGCCGATCCCCAGTTCATCAATGCAGTTTTCGACCACTTCGCGGGGAGCTTCGATGCGAATTCCTAGTTCCGCCAGCACATCGGCAGAACCGGTTAAACTGGTCACTTTGCGGTTGCCATGTTTGGCGACGGCCGCGCCAGCGGCGGCGGCCACAAAGGCGGCGGCCGTGGAAATATTGAATGTTTTTGAACCGTCGCCACCGGTGCCGCAGGTGTCCAGCAAGTTGGTTCGACGGGTTCGAATCGGAGTCATCGCGGCACGCAAAGCTTCGGCCGCCCCGACCATTTCGCCGACCGCTTCCCCTTTTGTGTGCAAGGCGATCAATAATTGACGCATCGAGGGATCGTCAATTGTTCCCTGCAGCATTGCTGTTACGATATCGTTCATGGTTTGACGAGTCAGATCGCGCCCAGCTTCAGCTTGGGCAATCGCGTCGTCAATCATCGTTGTTGCTTCGCTCATAACGAGAATGGTACACTATCAGACGCTGCGAAATAGCCCCTCACTGCCATAGGCTTTGGCCAAGAACGGATTGGAACGAAGGCCGGTGATGGGAAAAACTCGATTTTATCAGATTTCATTTCGTTTGCTCCCTGGATAACACCTGTTTCTGTCACTTTTGCTCGAAACCGCTTATGTCTAAACGCATTATTATCGATTGTGATCCGGGGATCGACGACGCGATCGCGATGACCATCGCGCTCTTCGATCCGCGCCTGGAGGTCATGGCGGTGACGGCTACGGCTGGTTCGGTCGATGCGGCGCGTACCACGCGGAACGTGTTGTCGCTGATCGAACAAACGGATCCTCCACGTCATCCTCGAGTGGGGGCAGCTTGTGATCCCGATGATGCGCCGGTAGGGGACGCGGCTGATTTGCACGGCAAGGATGGATTAGGGCTTTGGAACGTAGCGCCGGCCACAAGGCAGCATTTGATCGCCAGTGACAAACTGATGGCCGATGAGATTCGCGCCAACGCGGGCAAAATCTCGCTATTGTGCATGGGGCCACTGACCAACGTAGCCAAGATGTTTAATCGTGACCCAAACTTGGTTTCTTCTATCGACCGGATCATCATGGTGGGGGGGGCGGTCGATTGCAATGGTGACGTCACGGCTGCGGCAGAATTCAACATGCACTTTGACCCCAACAGTGCGGACCAAGTGTTTCGATCGCCGACAACCAAGACGTTGATTCCACTGGATGTTTCCAATCAGTTGACCTTTGGTTTGGACCTGCTGGATCTGTTACCCGCCGAGCATTGCCGCGTGGGCAAGTTGCTGCGGGAAATGTTGCCTTACTATTTCCGTTCGATGCGGCACTACTATGGGCGAGAGACTATTGCGTTGCAAGCCATCGCTGGTTGGCTGATGCTGACCGAGCCGCAGTTGTTTACGACGCAAGAAGAGTATGTCTGCGTGGAAACCGGTGGCAAGTTAACTCGCGGGGCGTTGGTGGCTGATCGCAGACCATTTGCAAATAACCAGCCCAACATGGAAGTTGCCACCGCAATCGATCTAGAGGGAGCTTACGTTGCCGTGCACCGTGCCTTGAAGTTCGCTGGCCAACATTCCGAAGATTGATTGCTGCGGTTGGTATTCTCTAAATGTATTGAAGTTCAACCATGGTTCGCTCACGAATAGGCCCTCTTGCACTCGAAAGCCCGCTTGGTCCTCGCGGTTCTTCGATCTATCGAGCGATTCATGTGCAGCAGCGCAGCCAAATTGCGTTACAACTATTAAGCGTGCCTTTAGGTCTGACGGCAGAAGCCAAAAAGCGATTCATGGAGGAAGTGGAGCGGCTCAAGAGCTTGCGTCATGACCATATCGCGCGTTGCTTTGGAGGTGGTGTCGATGGCAACGACCTCTATATCGTCTATGAGTTGCTCAGCGGCGAATCGCTCAGCCAACGGATCGCAAGAACCGAGCGTTTGTCGTGGGAAGTGGTATTGCAGTTCGGCTTGCAAATCTGCGATGCACTGCAGCATGCTCACAATTGCGGCTGGTTGCATTCCGCTTTGACGCCGGATCGTGTGATGTGCGAGCCCGACGGAGAAACCATCAAGTTGATTGGCTTTCGAGGTGAGATTGTCCGACAGCTTTGCAATCGTCCCAAGTCACCGGAAGAACTGGTGTATCAACCCCCCGAGCAGTTCCTGCCACCGGTGACACCGCATCCGGCGATCGACCTTTATTCGTTGGGCGCGGTAATGTATCACAGCTTGACTGGCCAGCCGCCATTCGCTGCAGAATCATTAGAGCAACTGCGTGGCCAAGTGACTCAGGAAGAGCCCGCATCGGTAGCAACGCTCGTCTATGACTGCCCGGTTTGGCTCAGCAAAATCATCGAGCAACTGCTCAGCAAAAACCCCGTCCAGCGTCCCTTCACCGCGGCGGCTGTCGCGATGGCATTGCGAGAAGCGGAAAAGCGAGCGATGAGTGGCGCCAGTGTGGTGGAATACGCGGCAGGCGGCTTTTCTCCATTGCAAATGAATTTGAATAAGGAGGAGGCCCAGCGAGCTTTGGGGGTAAAGCCAAAAAAGAAGAAATCTTCGAAGGCATCTGACCAGCCGTTGCACGAACGCCCTTTGTTTATTGTGGCCGCCTTGCTGGTGGTGGTAGGACTGATCGCCTACTTCATGCAGCCACTTAGCGAGAAAGCGATGTTCGAGCGAGCTGCCAAACTGATGGCTCAAAAAGATCGTTTATCGTATATCAATGCTCGGGACTGGTATCTTGTGCCAATGTTGTCGCGTTATCCAGATGGCGAGCACAGTCAGTGGGCCAAGGATCAGATGGACTTGATCGAAATGGAAAACGCCGAAGCGTTGATGGAACGTCACAATCGCTTTAATCAGGATCCGACCAGCGAAGGTGAAAGACGATATGGCGAAGCAAGACGCTATGAGCGATTTGGCGACCGAATTACGGCGTTGGATCGGTATCGAGCAATTGTGGAACTGTATCGCGACAACCCTGACGAGCGTCCGTTTGTAAATCTTTCATTGCGACAAATCAGGGAAATCGAGGCTCAACCACCCGATAAAGCGGAATTAATCGCTTTTTTGAATTCTAAACTCGACGAGGCCGATAGAGTCTATGATTCCGGGGACGTCGTCGCAGCCAAGAAAATTTGGGATAGTATTCTCAGTTTGTATAATGGGAATGCGGAAATGTTGCCCGTCGTGTCCCGCGCGCAGGGACGAATCGATAAAATGCGTGAAAGCTCGAAACCCGAGAGCTTCTAATAATCCTCTCTCCCAAACGCGTAGGCGGCAATGAAGTTCACAAATGGTACCGTAGTCGGTAAACGGATCTGGTCTGATGGCTTATTCACCCTGCAAGTCGAAGCTCCCGGTGTTGAACCCTTTGAGCCAGGGCAGTACTTGCAATTAGGAGTACCGCGTCCCGATAAACACTTGCATCGACCCTATTCGGTTGCATCACCGCACGGGCGCATCTTGGAGTTCTTCATCGTGCGTGTCGATGAAGGACGATTGACACCGACGCTTTGGTCTATGACCGTCGGTGATCAGGTCGACGTGTCGACCAAAGGGATCGGAAGTTTTTCGCTGAGCCATGTCAAAGATCGCGAAGACCTGTGGATGATCGGTACCGGCACTGGCTTGGCTCCTTACATAGCCATGCTGCGAGCGGATGACGTCTGGAATCGCTTCCGCAATATTCGTCTAATCCATGGCGTGAGATTCGCAAGAGATATCGCTTATCAAGAAGAGATGCAAAGCTTGATGGCCAAACACGCTGGCCGATTTGCATGGCTGCCAGTCATTTCACGCGAGCAGCATGAGGGTACATTGTTTGGCAGAACGACGCAGGCTCTAGCAAACGGGCAGTTGGAGGAGGCGTGCAAGCTGACCATCGCGCCCGGGAAATCAGCGGTGATGCTGTGCGGGAACCCCGACATGTTGAACGAGATGGAAGCGATGCTGATTGAACGTGGTCTGAAGCGTCACAGTCATAAAGAGCCCGGAGATATTGTGGTTGAACGCTATTGGTGATGGCGTAATTGCGATGCTGTTCAATCGCTGATATTGGGGGCTGTTACGCCTGCCTCGAAGCCACTGGAATCTACACAACAAGTATGGGGGATGCTGCAGTTGTCGTCTGCCTATTTTGCCGGTTGAAACATCCGGGTTTCGTTTAACCGGGTTGGGCATCGCCCCGCATTTGTTGTGCACTGCGGTAGCACCACGGTCCGCTGGGCACGCGGTGAAACGACGTTTACCACGTTTCGTATGCAGATCGAACGTAATATTAATAGATTGAATTTGTCATCAAGGCTTTAGACTTCCAAAATGTCCCACGTCAGTTCCGCTTTCCATATCCAGCTTTACTGCACCGAAGCAAATTCAAATCCGGACAGCTCTGCCGCAGGTTCGTTGGATTACAACGGTTTTCCGCTTCTGCGAGCCGTCCCGCCCACAAAAATGTCTTTTTTTGGCAGCAGTTTTGAGCAGGTCTTGGAGCGACTTCTGAAGATTCCCGGTGTTTACGCTGAAGGGGATGGCTCTTGGAGCTGGACGGCCGAGGCCAAAAACGAACGCAATCAACCTGCTTGGCGTATCGAAGGAATGATCTACGACCGAGACGGCCGGGTATTCTACGTCGATATGCAAGGACAATGTACCCGCCAGCAGTGGGTGACTATGATTGAGGCCTTGCAGATCCCGGCCAACCATCAATTGGTCGTGTGTCTCGCTCAGCTTGGCGTGTGGGTCGCCCCCGCTAGTTTTGAAGAGTGGCTAGAGTCCACCCATTTGTAGGAATAATCATGTTGCCAATTCGAAATCGAAATCAAACTGCGAACGCTGGACCGCGAGCGGCAAGCGGTCTTTGTCACGCAGTTCGCTCATGGTGGCGGCCGATCTTGGCTTGGTGTGTTTGTAGCTTGGTCGTGATTGTCGCGCAGACGTCGCTGTTCGCGGCAGGAGACCAATGGCCAGTGGAACGCGGTAGTGCTGGTGCGCAGGGCGTTTCCGAATCCAAAATGCCGGACATGCTAGAGGAGCTTTGGAGCTACAGTGTTGAGGGGGGGGCGTTCGATGCTACGCCGATTATTGCCAATGACCGCGTGTTCGCTTGTGATGCCGATGGCGCTATACATTGTCTAAGCTTGAAAGATGGCTCGCTGATTTGGAAAACGGAAAGTGAAACGGGCTATCTAGGCGCAGCGGCTTATCAGGACAATAAGCTTATCGCTGTCGACTACGATGGCTTTGTGACTTGTTACGACGCTCAGGAGGGCAAAGAGCTTTGGAAGTTTGAGACAGAAGCTCAGATTGATGCTGGTGCTAACTTTTATCACGATCTCGTATTGGTCACCAGCGAAGATGGCAACTTGTATGCGTTGAATTTGAGCGATGGTGTATTGAAGTGGAAGTATGAAACCGGGGACCAGTTGCGTTGCAGCCCGACGATAGCGGGTAATTTAACGTTTTTAGGCGGCTGCGATGGTGTCTTGCATGTCGTCGACTTGGATAAAGGCGAATCGATCGGCAAAACAATGTCGTTAGAAGGTCCGACGGGGTCGACTCCGGCGGTGCTGGACAATGTTGCTATCGTGCCAACGCACAGCGGAGCGGTATTTGCTTTTGACTGGCAAAAAGCAGAAGGACTGTGGCGATTCAACGATACGGATTTAACGCAGGAGATTCGAACTTCACCTGCCATTTTTGGCGATCAAGTTTTTATCACGCCACGAAATAAGCGGGTCATGGCGTTCCATAAGCTTACCGGCGCTGTGTTGTGGGAGCAGGTGTTGCGGAAGCGAAGCGATAGCTCGCCGGTGTTTGCCGATGGTCGTGTTTGGGTGACGGCGACCGATGGGCAGGTGATGGCTTTGAACGCCACCAACGGAGAAGTGGTTTGGAGTCAGCAACGAACGGGAGCGTTTCTTGCTTCGCCAGCCATTGCTCAGGAGCGTTTGGTTGTGGCCAGTGACAAGGGGGTGGTCTATTGTTTCGGCGCCAAGCAGTAGGCAAAATTCTCGTAGCGACGGTTTGGACTTGTTCCTGCTTGCCTGGGCGTTGAAGATTCCCGATTCTATACGCTTGGTTGAATGGTATGGCTGTTAAGCTAGAATCAAGGACGCTACGCAACGGTATGAGGCTTGGGTAATAACGAGGCAATGGTTTCGCTGTTGGGATGTTCACGACGGTGAGATGATTACCAATTTGAATCACTGAAAGGTTCGCATGTCGACCGATACAGCCAAAACAGAAGTCGGTAGTTACTTTATTTCCAACTACCCGCCCTATTCACAATGGTCCGAAGATCAATTGCCAGCGATTCGTCAAGCGCTTGCGAGTCCGCCAGTTCCTGACACGCCGCTGGGGCTGTATTTGCACATTCCGTTCTGTCGGAAACGTTGCAAGTTCTGTTATTTCAAGGTCTTTACGGGCGTCAATGCGGAAGAGATCGAGCGGTACGTGTCAGCGCTTTGTCGTGAAATCGAACTGGTGTCGCAGCAGCCAATCATGGGCGGTCGACCTTTTCGTTTCGTTTATTTTGGAGGTGGGACGCCCAGTTTCTTATCACCCAAGCAACTCAATAGTCTCGCGGATCGCTTGCGAGCGAATATCTCATGGGACAAAGCGGAGGAAGTCACCTTCGAATGCGAACCGGGTACGCTCAGCGAAACCAAGATCAAAACGCTGCGCGAAATCGGTGTGACTCGATTGAGTTTGGGTGTCGAGAATTTCAGCGATCAGTTGTTAGAAGAGAACGGTCGAGCACACTTATCGAAAGAGATTGACCGAGCGTGGCAATGGATTCGTGACGCAGGCTTTCCCAACGTGAACATCGACCTTATTTCAGGGATGGTTGGTGAGACGTGGGACAATTGGAAGATGAATATTCGCCGTGCGTTGGAGCTATCTCCGGAGAGTGTCACGATCTACCAAATGGAATTGCCGTTCAATACGGTTTACTCCAAAGATTTGATCGGGACCGATAAAGAATCGCCGGTTGCCGATTGGGCGACCAAGCGAGCTTGGGTCGAATATGCATTTGATGAGTTTCAAGCGGCTGGATATAAGGTTAGCAGTGCCTATACCGTCGTGAAAGAAGAGCCCAAAGTGAGCTTCAGCTATCGCGATAATCTGTGGATGGGTTCTGATCTGTTGGCCACGGGCATCGCGAGCTTTGGACATGCCAGCGGCGTGCATTATCAGAATCGTCCAGAGATGCCGGAGTACCTTGCCTCCTTGCTAGAACGTGGCGAACTGCCTTTGGGGCGGGCGTACGTGCCGACCAGTCATCAACGATTGATTCGCGAGATGATTTTGCAATTGAAGCGAGGGTTTGTTGAAAGAGAATACTTTGAGCAAAAATTCAACGTCAATATCCTGGAGCAGTGGGCGGATGTATGGAAGCAACATGCCGACGACGGACTGTTGACGTTTAGCGAAGATCGCGTTGATTTGACAGTCGCCGGAATGTTGCGAGCAGATTCGTTGTTGCCAGCGTTCTTCGAAGAGCAGTTCCGCGGAGTTCGATATACATGACCACTGCGCTCACCTTCATGATGGGCGAGTTTGCCGCCGAGATTGCTGCCGATCGTCAGTATATTCGCAACCATATGTGGGCCATGCGTCAATCGGAAACGACGCTGCGATTTGGCTTAAGTGCTTATGCGGTTCGGCTATTGCAGGATGTCTACTTCATCGAATTCAATGTCGAGCCTGGCGATGAGATCAAGTCTCGCCAAGAGATTGGCATGATTGAAAGCAAGAAGGCCGAAAGCGGGATCTATGCGCCGTGTGCTGGGAAGTTCGAGCAGATCAATCCGCGAGTCTTGGCGGACCCTTCCGTGATCAACGTTGACAAGTACGGTGAAGGTTGGCTATTCGAGATCGCTCCGATGGATGTTGAATTGTTGACTCCCGAAGCATACTTGAAGCATTTAGATTCAGCCTGGGATGTCGCTCAACGGACGATCAAAGGGCAAGCCAATTCCGAATGACACGGGGCTTGAACCGCATGCTTGAAACTACTGCATACAAAAACGGCGATTGGTTACCACTGCGACAGTTAAGCTGGTCGCCGCTTGACCTTGGGCCAGCGATGGGGGCCATTGCGGTCGAACGATTGCGGACCTTTCACGGAAGGCCGCACGCGGTTGACTTGTACCTGCGGCGATTGTATACGACAGCCGCAGGAATTCGGTGCAGCCATTTGTTACCTGATATAAACTGGCAGGCGGTGGTTGAAGAATTGTTGCATCGCAACGCCACCGAACTAGCCGATGAACCAGACGTCTCGATTGTCATTTTGGTCTCGCCGGGAATGCCAGAACAAGCAGACCAAGCCACTGTGATGATGTATTTGGATCGACTGCCGTGGAGTGTCCTTGCTGATCGCTATCGCGATGGTGTCGCTGTGGCGCTGACTGCGGTGCAGAATGTTCCCAATGCTTGTTGGTCGGCACAATGGAAGGTGCGAAGCCGATTGCAGTATTACTTAGCCGACTTTCAAGCTCGCGAAGTCCATCCGGGGGCGATTGCTTTGCTCCCGGACCAGGATCAGCGTGTGACTGATACAGCGATCGCTTATCCAATTTTTTGCGTGGCAGGCCGCTGGATTAGCCCGGCTCTCGATCAAGTATTGCCCAGTGTGACTGCGGAGTACTTTGGACCAGAATTAGATCGAATGTTGCAGTTAAATCGCAGCGGGGTCCGGGTAGATCAATTGGCCCATGCCAGCGAAATGCTGTTACTTGGCTCCACCGGGCAACTTCACGCAGTTCGCTGCATCGACCTCTCGTTATACGGAGGCGGTCTCCATGCTTTGCCGGGCGTCAGTGGAGCCGGCTACTGTCAACTGCGAGACGCGATGGAAGCGAAGTTGGGCTGCCATTTCTCGAAGCAACCTAGCGCAAGGCTGCTGGCATGCGCTCCGAAAGCCTAAATGCGGTTCGCCTATTGCTTCACCGTGGCCGCATGATTTTCTGTAGTAGGGTGCTCGCAAATTGATATTGCGTTCCGCAAAGGGCTGTTTTTGCTGATTAAACCGATTGTGACAGGCCGTATCCAGCTAGGATGGGAAGGGATTCTGCCTGGCGGACTTTGCTGGTTTAAAAGGCTGTGCGGGTAGCGTAGAATGGTGGGGCGGGTGCGTGCGTAGCCAGGTTGGTCCCAGTGAGCTCTCGCTTCAGCGTTTTTGATTGGTGGCACTTCAAATTGTTCGAAGTGCGAAGGAATTCCTCTCGTCTCGTACGTGGCGACATTGTGATTTGATGATATCGAAGCCGTTCGTCACTATTTCGAAGATTTCGCTAGCCGCGTTGCTGTGGACAATATGGATCGCCACAGCCGCTCTGAGCATTGCGCAGGAGCCCAGCTTAGAGGGGCAAGCGCCCACGTTGCAGCCGCCAGCGGATATTCTGCCCGAAATCGAAGACGACGATGCGGCCGTCTTTTTGCGCGACGCAGACGGGCAACCGATCGCGGTCCCGCGGTTGCAGTATCAGCAGTTTTACGAGTTTCTTCAGCGGCAGTTTGATGCGACGCAAAAAGGGACCGACGAAGTGGTCTTGCGATCACTGGAAATTCAGGGAGAAGTGGACGGAGCTTTTGCCAGCGTGGTCGTCTCGATTAAAGCGGACGTGCGACAGGAGTTGCTTGGTCCTAAACGCGTTCAGCTTGGTTTGCCAAACTTCATTGTCCAGCAAGTCGAACCTGCAGGGGCATATGTCTCTCGACTAATTCCCAGCGACACCCCCAGCGATGGAGCCGCACCGCCGATACTGAACACAGGGGCGGGCGAGTCGGCCAGCGAGGATCCGGCGAAACCCAGACAGTTGGTCTGGGAAATCCTATCGACTAGTAGCAATCTAACTAGCAGCAATCTAACGGGTGGCAATCTTGATGCCGCCGCCAAAGAAGCTCGCAGTGGACTCAAGGAGTGTAGCATTGTAATCCGAGGCTACTTGCCAGTCGTTGATGGTGTCAAGCAACAGTTGGTACTGGACCTTCCGCCGGTGGCCAGCGAGTTGCAGTTCAAGCTTCCCAAGAAGTCTCGCGAGATAACGTGGGGGCCCGACGCTAATGCCAAAGTGACTACTACCGAACTTTCCGACTCGCTCCAGATTCAACGCATTGGCATTGGCGATAACAGCGTGTTGAGTTGGAGTAATTCCGGCGATCTGGAAAGCGTCACGGCCACAGAAGTTGCAAGTAGTACTCGCTTTATCGGCAATCTCGAAGGTCGACCGTGGACGGCGACGACCAAACTGAACTTAAAGCTAGGCTCTATTCCCAAGGCTCGGAATTTTACGATTCAATTGCCCCCCAACAGCACTTGGAATCCCGCGATTGAATCTACGGTGCGAGCTGGTTGGACATTAACTCGTTTATCGTCTCGGACTGAAGTGACTGGAGGCGATGCGGGAGCAACAGCTCTGAACGAACCGGTGCGATTGCTGTTGCGAGCATCGGCCGAAGAACTCAGTCGCAGTAGCACTTCGATCGAGATTCGTTGGTCATGGCAGCCACCGGCCAAACTTGATCAAGACTTTAGCTTGCCGACCATCACGATCGAAGATGCGCAGCGACATGAAGGGACTATTGAAGTTCTCTTGTCACCCCAAGTGCAGTTTGCTTGGAAGTCTGGGCGAAACAGCGTACTGTCGAAACGTTTAATCGAACCGGGCAGTCCAGAGCTGTTCAATTACGCGTTCAGCTTTTCCAAAACTCCTGTGGATATCACTTGCAGCCTCCGCGAGTTGGGATATCGCTTGCAGTATCGTCCAGAGTTTCATGCGGAGCTGAATGACGAAGCGATTGAGCTCACCGGATTGTTGAATTTTGCAGTCGACCCGTCATTGATGGTTGGGCTGGAGATTAACTTGGGGCCTTGGGCCGTCAAGGAGGTGTTGTGGGCGCAAAGCGGTCAGCCAATCGAGTTTCGGCAATCGGAAGAAGGGGTCGTTCGGTTTGATCCGGCAGGCTTGTATCGTCGCAGTGAAACAGCAACTTCTACTGTTGCCAACGCGACTGGTAGGACCATGCAGGTAACTTTTCTGCGTCCATTGAGCTACGATTCGCCAACGCAACAGCCTCAAGCGGAACTTGAACTGCCCACGGTCACTTGGCTGAACGAGCAAGGTCAATCCATTACGGAGTTGGGGAACGGCTGGTTAACGGTCTCTACCAATACATGGTCCATTGTGAAGCCGTCGATTCAAATGGACAAGTTGGCTCCGGTCAGCGAGCTGCCCTCGGGAATCGATGCGTTGCTGAAGTCGAAGGGGCTGACGCCATATCAAACTTATTTGTTCTCCGAGCAGCGACCGTTGCCGCGCTGGACTGCGACTTTGAAACGTAAGCCGAATTTGGCGACACAGTTCGTTGATACGGATCTGTCGATTGGCGAATCGAGCTACCAAATTCGCAAGACTTGGAAGATTGAGCAGAACAAGTGGAAGGATCTCAGCTTTGCCTTTTACGTGCCACAGATTATCGCAAATGATTTGCTGAGCGATAATCCATCGATTCCATCGGATCGTCGTAGCGTATTTAAAATTGATGGGAAACGAGTTCAATTTCAGAAGGTAGCAGACGAAGCAAGTTCATCGGTGGATGATGCAGATGTACTTGAAAGCGCAGCGGCCGATGAATCCGATGGCGTCGCATCCGAAAATGCAACCGAATTGAAGCGACGGCAGTTGCCGGTAGCTCCCGAAGGTTGGGTAATGATCGAGCCGGTGTTCGACGAGTTGCCCGCGCAATTTGAATTGGAGTTGCAAGCAAGTTTGCCTTTGCTGGTGACCAATCCAGAAACCAACGAATTGCTAAGCAAAGTGAGCGTAGATATCGAAGTGCCCTTCTTGATCGCCAGTAGTCCGCTTATGACGATCGACCGTCATTTCGAAGTTGGAGTGGAGAGCACTTGGAAAGCCACCTTGCCGGTGAAGGAAGACGCGTTGATGGTGCTGCCTGGCCAGTCGATAGCACCCCGTAAGTTGATCGATATGAATCCTAGGATGAAAGCCGAATTGGAGCGGTTGTCCGTGGTCGAGCGATCGACGGTCCGCATTCACCATGTGTGGTTGCAAACGGCACTGAACTGGCTGGATCGGCGCGACCGCTGTGTCCTGGATCTGTCGACAGCAGCCGACCAAATTGAGCTGGAGCTTGCCTCCAGTGAGGTAAATGATTTGACGGTCTTGATCAATGGTCAACGAGTGGATCCGCGTCGTGTAGAAGGCACGTCATCTCTGATACTGATGCTGCCTCGCAACGACAATGTGGCTGTCGGGACCAGCGGCGGAAATCGAAGTGGTTCGGTAGCTCAGCCCTTAGCGGATTCTACCACTGCCATACGTGGCGGCAGTGGTACGACAAAGACGATGAAGCGGTATACGATTGAGCTCTGGATATGGTCCACGGTTTCGCAACAATTGATTTACCGCGTCGCTGAAAATTTACCCAGTATCGTCAATGCGACGGAACCGGCTCCGCGGTATTGGCAAATCATTGTGCCACAGCATGATCATTTATGGACGGCCTCCAGCGCGCTCTTGCCAGAATACCGTTGGGCTTGGTCGGGCCTTTCCCTGAAGCGGACGGCCAACATGCATCAGGCGGAGTTGGAACAACTGACTGGGGCCACCGAGCAAGCGGCTTTCGGGTCCGATGCGAATCGCTATTTGTTTTCCTCGCTGGCCACAATGCTCGACAAGAATAATCGATCGTCGGCTCAGTATGTATACGTGGTACCGCGCTACGTGCTTTTCGCTCCCATCGGTTCCCTGTGCATCGCAGTGGCTTGTTTATTGGTCTATGTGCCTTGGTTGAGAAGTGTATGGATGTTGGCGGTGGTTGGCTTGGCTACGATTGGTGTGGCTGCGATGTCGACCGATATGGCGTTGATGCTGGCTCAATCGGTGGTAGGCGCGTCGGTGCTGGTGGGAGTTCTGTTGCTTGTGCGCTGGAGTATAAGCCGTCGAGTAGATCAGCGAAGTGTATTTGCCAATCGCAGTCGCGTTACTGCTTCCACGGTGATGCCTGTGGAACCGGTGGACTTCGGCAGTGAAGAGTTTTCTCAATCTGGAAATCTTGAGCAAAACGGAGCAGGGCACAATAAGAAGTCGCATAGTACTTTGGGTACTACGCGTTCGTTACAGAATCATCAGACGCCAGAGTCAGACGTTACTTTGGATCGAGCTATCATTGATTCGCGGCCGCGCGAGGCCACTGAGGGAGCGACACAGTGATCTTCGTCATGCCCAAGCTTCGCATTTTTGACTGGCTGCAGCTTTGCACTACAGTCTTGTGCCGACGGTTTTCACCATCGCGAGTGTTGGCTTGGAGCACGCTGGGCTGGCTGCTTTGTATTGCCCTCCATGCTCAAGAGAATGATAGTGGAAATCTCAATTCTCGGGAGTTGGCCGCAGACCAACGCGGTTTGACAACTGAAGCGAAGATCGAGTTTCGAAACCAGTTCGATCCGCGACTTAACGCTCTGAAGGGTTACCAGCAAATTCCCTTGGCTCGCTTGCAGAAAATCTTTCATGACCAGTTGCAGCAAGAACAAGTCGGCCCTATTCCATTGGCCATGCACAGTCGTGTTCGTTGGCATGGCAACAAGCTGATAGGGGTTAGTCAGTTTGATTTTCCGCCCCAAGGTGACCGGGCCCTGTTCACGCTAGCTCCGTTCTCGGCAGCCGTGCTCAGTGATGCGGCTTGGTCGCAGATGACGCGTGCAACACCGACGGTATCGCTGACTTCGCCGTCGTACTATGACGCGTTGGGGCAAGCTGTTTATGAGCTAGTCGAAAACAAGCCTGTGGAAGTGGCTTGGCAGCAGGAAGTGGTGCCCGCGGCTGCAACGCCTTCCAGTTATCCGCTGGAATTGGTGTTCCCGTGGACAACGACCGCAACGTTTCAACTGGCTTTAGATCCGAATATGGAGGTCGTTCAATGCAACGTACCGGTACTGGATCTTGGGCTTGCAAACGATGCATCGCAGTTTCCCAATCCAAACGCGCAGCAGGTAGGAACTGCGGCCATTGTTCCGTCCGTACATGTGTGGGAGTTTCATTGCGGATCTGCCGAAAAGCTTAGTTTTTTAATCCGGCGTCGAACGACGGAAGGGCCAACAACGCAGTATGTTTTTCATTCCGAGCAGATGGACTGGATCGTGCAAAGCGCTGGCTTGGAGTTGAATGCGAGCTTCCTGATCGATTCAACAACGACGCCAAAGCAAATGCAGTTGCTCGTCGATCCTGGCATCCATATTCGTAGCCTGACGTGGGATCAACAGCCAGTCGATTGGAATTTCGATGCAACAAAGCGAGCTGTGATTTTTGCATTGCCGGAAAGCGAAGGTATGTTCGCAGGCACTCAACATCGACTGGTGCTCAACGGTGTTTCGCGTTGGCCGCTGGATGAGGGTGTTTCAAGTGCTGACGCACATCAACTGCCCCGAGTACGGCTTGCGCGAGCTCTCGCAGTGGACGGTCGAGGCTCGATCAGCTTACATTCGGACTGGGAGCTTGTGGACTTTGACGCCGCTGGTGCAACACTGGTATCGCGAAGTGGTACAACCACGCGTGGTGGTATTAGTCGACTAGACTTCAACTGGCGTTTAGCCAGCCCAAGTTTGCGAGCGAAGCTTATAAGACGCCATCGTCTACCAAAGGCTAGTGGAGTTGTCTCCATCACCAACGATCGTGACCACGTTGTTGCAGTCGCCAAGATTCGTTTGTTGGCGATTCCAGAAGTTTGGAACACTCTGCCAATAACCCTATCTCCGGAATGGAAGCTGGAGTCGAAGCAAGCGCAAGTAGCGGTAGGTAGTACAACAGCCGTGAACTTAAGTCACGACGATAGCGGTAAGACTACCTTGTTGTTTGCACCTCCTATCGAGAATCAACCGGTCGAATTGTCGCTGCGCCTGCGTTCGGTGGCACCCATTGAACGGGGACGCAACGTAGATGGCTCGCAGTTCATCCGGATGCCTACATCTGTACCGCTGCGGTTGGATTCCTTTGATGCCGATTTGGTTTATGAGTACGCGCCCGCTTCCGGTTTTGTCGTCGAACGAACAGCGACGCTAGTACACAATACGCTGAACCCAAGCGAATTAGATCTCTGGCAGCAAACACAGTTGCAGCGACGCAATCAAGCGCTCCATACGCGTTGGACAGGTTCGCAGTTACCTCCTGTACGGTTCTTGCGTCAACGCCCAGATTTTGCAATCAAGTCTGTGCTGCAACTAGGTCGCTCCACACACTGGGGACACACAGGTTTCATGGTGGAGTTTAATCCGGATCAAGCTGGAGTGTCGAAGCTAGATCTCGCGGTGCCTGCGCAAGCTCAGCATTTTATATGGCGAGTCGTCGGGAAGGACTTGCAAACGGTTCAAGAGTGGCAGACGGCAGCGGTTCCGATTCCCGTGAATCGCGACGACGCCTCAAGCTCCAATGCAGATGACTCGGCAGCAGAACAAAAGTTACCGCTGTTGACCGAACTGACTTTGCGCTTTGATCGAGCTCTGGTCGAACCGTTTATTTTGGAGTGTCGATATCGGCTTGATCCAGAGATCGCCACGTTTCCGTTGCCGGAAGTTAAGGACTACTTCTACCGTGATCGTTTCATCATGGTGGATTCCGATTGGGATGTTTACGCCAATGGAACAGAGGCGGTAGAACGTATTTATGATACGCAAGCCAATGCCATTTCCGATGACAGACGACAGTCGATTGGCAGTTTATTGGCTCTCATCAGCAAAACATCAACGCACAGTAATCTCTATTTGGGTGACGCTCAATATCATTCCATTGAGTTGCGAGGGCGCCAGCAAAGCACACAGAAGCTGACAATCGAGCAGACTCAATCCAGACTATACTGTCAAGCAGACGGAAGAATGGTTTACGATCTTGAATTGCGGTTTCGAGGTGCCAGTCAAAGGTCATTGATCTTAAATTTGCCGCGGCCTTGGTCTTTGGCCGCTGTGACTAGCAACCTCGGCGAAGTCCGCTATGTGCTTCGTGAACATGCCGATCGTGTGGAGTGCGAGATAGGGAGTCTGGCATCAAGTGATAGTGCTTACCAAGTGCTTCATTTGCAATGGCTTGGTCCAACTCTTTCTCAGCGATATGGTTATGCCGAAGTTGCCGAGCCACAAGTTCAAGGGAACTTTGAGTCGATCACGCATCATTCCAGCGTGCATTTGGCTACCGACTATGTCGCGATACCGTCGCCTCGGGGAACGCAAATCGTTATCACCGATAATCTGCGAGTGCTCAGTCGACCTTGGTCGTGGCAGGCCCTGCTGGATGCTCATGCGCCAGCGAAAACGACCATCGCCTCGCCCGCCGATATGCAGACTGCCAACCAAACACAGATCGATTTTTTAGAGGTGGAGGCTTTGCGACGGACCCGGAATTTTCACGACTTCGCTAATTTAAGCACTGCTGCGGGCCATGGATCGTTCTGGATTGCCGATATTCGCGCTGTATATTTGCAGCGCTGGTTGCTAGTGCTCTTCAGTTGCGTTGCAAGCTGGCTATGCATGCGATACCTATCCTGGCTGACGCCGGCGGTTATCATTGCCTCAGCGTGCGCCGCACTATGGTTGCCAAGGACCGATCTGGCGGTGTCTGTCGTTATCGGAGTCATCGTTGCCACGGTGATCCATACCATGCTGGCGGTAATCGCTAGCGCCTTGCGGGTTCGAGAGGCCGCTTCCAGTGCCAGAGCAACGCGAATTTTGGAACATTCAAGCCTTGCTAGGATCTCTCGAGTAGGTCCCATTGGGCTTTGGATCACCTTGGCTGTCTGGATGACTTTCTTCACTGTCGACAGTGCGTTGCAAGCTCAGGAAGGTATTCTCGCTTCAGATGCAGCGAAGCTAAACGATGCAAGGACGGCGGGACAAAATCAGCCGGATATCATTGTCCCTATCGACGCAAACTCTTTACGCATAGCACCGTTTGCTTACGTTGATTCGGCTCAGTTGCAGTCTATTGATCAAGGTGCCGCTCCCGAAAACACGCCAGCGAACATCTTGATCGCGGCCGAGCACCAGATTCTTTGCAAAGAAAACCAGTCCGTGTTGGCATCCCACAGCGCGTCGACTCTGAGCACTTATCGGTTTCGTATCACGGCTCCGCAAGAGCCGATTGAGTTTCCATGGAATTATCAAGCAATTTTCGATCAGTTCCTAGTCGACCAACGTCCCCAAGCCTTGGGGCAAAACCTTCGCTTCGCTGAATCGAAGCTGTTATGGATCCCCAACCGCGAGGGAGAAGTCGTTGTTCAACTGAAATCTCAGCTTCGCTCGCGTAACGTGGCAGGCTATCAGGTTGCTGTGGCAGGCATCGTGCCTTGTGCCACTGCCAGTGTGATGTTGGACACGGATCTGGTCGATGTCAAATTGTTAGCCGACGATAGGTTGCGAACCGTGCCCAAGACTGGGGAAGTCGCTTACTTTGGCGCGGTCAGATCGCTCGAGCTTCGGTGGCGAACTGACACCAAACCGATCATGTCCTACGATCGCCTGCAGTATGATGCAGAGACGCAACTGTTCCTCAATCACTCCCAACCGCTAGCGGTAACCAGAATTCGAATTGGAGGGATCACTCAGCAGTCTCGATTGAGTTTAGAGTGGAACATCAATTGGCAACCAATTGGTCAGCATTTTCGCGATGCAACCTATGTGGAAGGGTTGGGGCGAGTTCAATCGCTTGGTCGAGAGGGATGCGTCTTGGCCTTGGAACCGATGGCAGTAAGCGCAGGTGCGATTGATCTTGAGATCTATTGGCAACCCGACACGGACGGGATGAATAACATCGGACTGCCGGACCCTAAAATCATCGAAGCCATGCCCAACGTTCGAACTTTGCGCTATACCAATAGCCCTGTGTCACAATGGTTGGTCAGCGGCGTAGAGTCTTGGTCAGCAGAAATTGGAACAACCAACAGTACGTTGTTTGGTTCTAGTGGAGCCATGGCCAATGTCGTCACGCTGCGTGTACCGGATTCGGCTGGCAGTGCCTCGATTCGAAATTCACTTTCATCACGAGAGTTGCCTGACGCACGGGTGAATACTCGATATTTGTTGGATAGCGTAAAGTCAAGATTGCAGTGGCAAGGCATCTTGGTGCAACCTCTGCCGCAAGCGCGCGTGTTGACTTGGCTGGTCGATCGACGTCTGAACATCGAATCGATCAAGGTCAATGATCGAGAGGCTTTGTTTACAGTAGACCATGTTTCCGAGGCCCATGATGTGATCAAGGCGTTAGGTGATACTGATAGCAGTTTTGTTTCGACCGTGGAAATTCTGGCTGGCTACCACCAGCATGTCGACGTGTCTGAACAAACTCTTCCGCTCATTCATTGGTGCAATCTTCGGATTGTACAATCGGGCTACCGAGTCTCGCGGATGATTGGTTTGCCGCTGTCCATTCAGGGCCTCGCCAGTGTCGCTCCACTTTTGGGTGATGTGGTGCAGGTAGAAAACGCTGCGTCGCCTTTGCCCTTCGCTGAAGTCTTGACCGAGGCAGAAGAAGCTGTGCCCTATGAGTTGGTCTACCCTTCCAATCTAGCCAGCCAAGCGAATCCTCAAGACCCAGTTGCCAGCGTCCCGTCACGCGATTTAGCACTGATCAGTACCAAATCTTCACTGGACGAGCCAGGGCTTCAAAATGCTGAAGCCAAGATCACTTTTGAAAAGAATGTATGGCGGTTTGAGTTTGATGCTCGTTTTGAGTCGAACTACGAGAATCGCGGATTGGTTTGCGCGATGCCCGCGGCTGCTGTGCAACGTATTGGGTCCGATCCGTCGGTCCAACAGTTAGGAACGCTAGAAGATACGGCTTATGTCTATTTGCCTTCTAGCGTGAATGTAAACAACCAGATACGGGAGCATCGAATTCAATTCGCCATCGAGCAACCTGCAGATACGAACAACAAGAGCTTTTGGATTCCAGAAATCGAATTCGTTTCCGCCCCGCAGTTGCGATGTCAGCTTGAGCAAACCACGGAAATGCGCGCACAGGGATTCGTTTGGGGAATACCAGGTTGGAAAAGCTCAAATGATAATTCAGAACGCTCCGGCCCCACAAATGACTTGGACAATATTGAGGCAGTCCGCTTCACAAGCATCGGTCGCGTAGCTCCGATTCGCATTGATACCACGCAGGCAAACGCGGCGGGACTAGAGGTCCCCTTTGCCTACTGGACCATCGACCAACGATCCGATGGAGCTGTTGTTGATGGGCTCATCGGCATACTGCCAGGCATGTCCAGTGCGATCACTCTCGAGTTGCCATCGTACTTTGAGAAAGTAGCCGTCTCTCAACTAACTTCAGATGAAATTCGTGCAGGAACGGACTGGCAAGTCCTTGGCCAATCAAATACCAATTCGACAATTGACGTGCCATTGGAACTAAGCCCGTTGAAGGTTCCGCACTTAATCGCCGTCCGAGCTCAAGTGCCCAATGCGGTAGTCGCTGAAAGCAAACTATTTGCTCGGCAAGACGTTGGGTTTATTACCGAAGAAGGCCAGCGAGTTTCGGCCAGAACCAACGCGGTCAGTTTGAGTCGTCGCAGCCAATGGATGTTGCAGTCCGCTGATGTCTCGCTAGATGCCGTCGATTCGAAAGTGATAGCCTCGGAACTGGCCGTGCAGGGTTTAGATCTGATCGAAAACTCACAGGCGAACATCGACCGTTTAAACATTGCTCAGCGGAACTCTTATTTGACTTGTTGGTCGACAACCATCGCCGATGCTTGGCTTGAAGGTTGGAAGTCAGAATCAGGCACACTAGACCAAATGTGGACCGCCCGCTATCGACGATGCTTTAGTGATCTGTCTACGGAGAAAACTAGGCAGTCGCATTTTGTCGATCAATTGCGTTCGACGCAAGCATGGTTTCGCCTACCGCCTACGGGCGTTGAACTGGTGTCGACCAAAGACTCACAATCTACGCTCTGGACATCGGATTGGATCGCCCTGGCAGGCTGGCTAGTCCCATTGGTCATGCTATCGCTCGTCAGTCTGCCGACTAGTTTTGGTTTCTATTTGCGAGCGATGTTTGATGCATATCCTTGGCGTCTCTTGAGTGTATTTGCGGTGTCCTTAGCCTTGTTGCCCTACGCACTCTGGCTGTCGCTAGGCATTGCTGTGATTGCTTTAGTATTGTGCATCACTTCCTATTTCCATGTTTACTGGGAAGATACTTAGCGGCTGTGCATCGTTTTAAAGATTACTTCTAACCGTTAGCCGGGGACGTACACACACTTGGGAGGCCGTACCCCGCCAGCTACTTCAGTGTGAACGCCGCGTAAATACCTCCATCGGCGCTCGATCCGCCAAGTAACTTAATTTGCCCGGCTTCGAGCTGCAGCACCGATTCGCTACGCATCGTTTTTACCGACCACTCGCCTACCTCAGTTGGATTGCCCTCAACGCGCGAGCATTCAAGCTGTAGCTTTACGCGGTGCTTCGATTCGGCCGGCTCCACGGTTAGCCTCAAAATCGTGCCAGTAGGTATGTCTTGAGTTTGTCGGACCAATCCGCGTTGGGGAGAGGTGGTGATGGCGCTGGTTACGGAAATTTGCTTGCCAATCTGCACATAGCATTCGTAACCCTCTAACGCCGAAAGGCGTATTGTTTCGATAACCTTGACGTCATCCGCTTGGCTTTTCAGCTTCTCAATGATCGAATCGTGATCAATGGAGGCGGGGCCAACCTCCTTAGCTTGAAAAATTGTCACTTGAACATCGTAGCTGCGAGCGATCGAAGTCGTCTCGGCCACAGCGGTTGGAGTGTCTTCTTGAGCAAAATTGATCTGGCTGTAACACAGAACCAGAAAGACAAATGAGAGGTATCGCATCGGTATATGCCTCAAGGCTAGGGACTAATTGCAAACTTGGGAGCTGACTATGGTACCAAAGCTTGGCCCGCTTCGCTTAGGATTCCTCAGCCTTAGCGAGTAATTCCCGAAGCAATTCGTCCTCGGGCCAACGTTCAGTGGCAATCTGGAGTTCCGCAAGAGCTTCTGATTTTCGACCTAGTGCCAAATATGCTTTGACCATCAAATCGTAGGCGTCGATCGCTTCACTGTCTAATTTTAAAATTTCCCGACAACCTGCGATGGTTGCCTCATAATCTTCGAATGCAAACAGGACCTCAGCTCGACCGAAATGTGCACTAGCGTCATCTGGTAATAAGGCCACCATCTGATCGGCGTGGTGGGTCGCTTCGTCTCGCTTTCCTAACTGCGTTGCTGAACGGGCAGCCACCATATGTGGAACGACATAGCTAGGATCAAGCTGAAATGCTCGTTTCGCATGTCGGAAAGCAGCCTCAAAATCACTCTTGATCAGACTCATGTGGCCAAGGATTGCATGCCCATGCGTGTCATCAGCATCCAGCTCCACCATTCGACGAGCCCACTTTTCTACATCTTCATCAAACTCGGGCTTGGCCAGCAACTCATAGCAAAGCTCGAAGTAGCACTGATAAGCATCACATTCGCCGGTCATCACGTTGGCTGCCTGACTCCCTAACTCAGTGGCTGGTCCGCTGGCAATCCCTATCTTTGACGCGGCAATTTGTTGCATGCTAATATCATCTAATTTGAAGAGATTCAGCTTGCCCTTCAACGGAATCGGCTTATCTAAAAAACGGCCATTAGTCATTGTCCAACAATAGGGTCCGAAGGCAAACGGGTCGTGCTCATGCTTATTTCCATACAAAGAAACGTCAACCAAATCGGCCAGCCCAATGATGGCGCCAAATGGCAAATGGCTTGATGAGAAAAATTCACAACCGCTCTCTTTGCGATAGGCGTTGACTTCGGATTGTGATGCGGAAGCATGAATCGCGATCGTACCACGATAATCAGTACTCCACGTCCTGTTCTCTGTTTGCTTGACATTGGCAACCACAGCCCAGGCAAAGGGTTGACGAATAGACAGGCATCGGGAAACCAGCGTCATGATGAGCTCGGGTAAAGATTCGGGAAGAAGGGAAGCCCAGCGATTCTAAGCTGGATTGCCCTGGTTGCCTGCGCTGACTTCGCAAGAATTGCATTTCTGTCAGAGCATGTTCGCGTCTGTTACAATAACCAAAAGAGACTTTCGCTGTTTGTCGGTTCTGATTCTGAGCAAGGTGCTGCTATGTATCGAATAATAACTATTTTGTTGGTCATATTTTCGGCAGCAGGGTTCATGTTGTACCATCGCAACTCAGCCAACAAACCAAAGCCTAACCACAATTGGGAACAATGGCACGAACGACGCGTCGCCGCGCTAGAGGACCATTTGAGTCGAACTAGTTTTGCCGGTGGTGATCCGATTACGCCTGAGACTGCCGAGGAGTTCATCAAGGGTATTGAGCACGGCGACTATGGGCTTCGTCTTTTTGTCGAACGTTTGCCTTTCTCAGAATACCAGAAAGTTATGCAACACTTCCTGGATAAATTTCCAGTTGAGGATTTGCATGCTCGGCTCGCATATGAAGATAACCGAGGGCGGTTGCAAGCTCACAGTCGCAAGCACAAATCTGATCTGGCTCCAATCGCAGCAGCGTTGCATGACGACTGGAATGCATATTATTTGCCCAATGACGGACGTCCATTGGAGCAATGGAGTCGACCGTTGCCAAGCGAGCAAAAGGTCCTGCGAAGCCGGCGGCAGCAAGCATTAGAGATTCTTCATCGCGATCGGCTAGAAGCTTTCGCAAATCAAGATTCTTTTGGTTTTGAGCGAATACCAAGTATCGATCTGTATGATCTTCGGATTTATCCATCTCAACTTGTCTCAACACCTGAGGCTCTTCCCGAGCAATTAGAAAGCAAGAAACGCGTTCGCGACTTATACGACAACGAGAAAGAGTGGATCGCTGCGGTGGAGAAGGAGTATCCGCGTTTTTTGCACCTGAGTATTTATCACCAATTTGGTAAGGCTACAGCGTTCACATCGAAGTTCCGAAAAGCAAGTGGTTTCGAGCCTCATTATGTGCACAAATCGGTGAATTGGCGTTTTGATGTCTATGAGGATCCAAAGCCTTATGTATGGCATGTTCAGTCGCTGGAACTTGTAAGTTTACTCAAATTTGAACACCCAAGAGTTTATGTGTCTGCGGAGTTGCCGAATATGTCCGTGCTTAAGAATGCAAGCACGCGGGAATTGGATTCGTTTGAGCAGGATGGGCTTGGGCAACTGTATCAAGGAAAGTTTCTGGTCTCACAGGAGAATCTTGTTGAGCTACGCGTTTTGGGGTCTGTTCGAGCCGGGAAGACGTGTCTCGAATGCCATGCAACAAAACAAGGTGAGTTGTTAGGCGCGTTTTCCTACAGGATTAAGCGTCTACTTCCAGCAGGCGACTCTGTGGTCTACCAATCAACTCTCGGACGTTAATGGACGATACTTCTAACCGACTGCAAATCCCATTGAACCGAAGTCAGTGCTATGGTTACTTCGTCAAGTTAAAAATTCTCGAATGATTGAAATCCACGAGCCGACTACGCCTTTGACCGAGCGACCAAATACCCTGGTGCTTTCGTACCTGGGAATCAGGCGAGCGGTGGGAGTAAGCGGATTATCGCTGCCAGTGGTCTTAGGCCCAGTCGGATGGCTGTTGGGCATCGAGATCCAGGACAACATGAGCAGCTACTACCATACACCGCTGCGGGACGTGTTTGTCGGGACACTCTGCGCGATCGGAGTCTTCTTGTTGTGCTATCGCGGCTATGACAAAGTAGAAAATTGGACGGCTAATCTAGGCTGCGTATCGGCTATTGGGATAGCACTGTTTCCCTTGGACGCTGGCAGCGACCCCTTGGTGCAGAAGTCCATCGTCGGGTATTTGCACACGGTAAGCGGTGGTGTGTTTTTTCTTACGCTCGCGTTTTATTCGCTGTATCATTTTCCCCGAGATTCACAACGCGAAAATGATCCTCACTTATTTGAACGCGCTTTTGTGTATCGATGCAGCGGACTAACGATCTTAGCGGCGATGCTAGCCATGGGCGGATACTTGTTCTTACTCGACAACCCATGGAAGCAATGGTTCAACAACTACAATTTCTTGTTTTGGATGGAGTGGATCGCCGTCTGGGCGTTTGCGTCAGCTTGGTTGGCCAAAGGCCGAACGATCCTAGCCGATATCGCGGTCGACGTTTTAGCCTATTCCCGAGAACTAGCCCTTCAACAGATTCATCGACAACTGTAGGTCCTGAGATAGTTGCAATCGTCAGTGTAGTTTGTGTGCCGTTTAACGCCTCAAATGGTCACTCACAAATATCTCCGCCGCCAGAAGAACCTTTTCATCCGGAATCCAAATCGTGATGTAAGGTGTGCGTGAAGAGGAAACGACTTCTAATACCTCAACTATGCCGGGGATCGATATCCGCTCGCCAACATTCAGCGGTGTTCCCTGATAGTTCTCAAAGTATATATCGCGATGGGGGGCTCCATCCATTCGAGCAGAAAACCTCCGACCTGCGACCGACTTAACTTCAAAAGTCGCGTTGATTCGAGCACCTGTTACCGGGTAGCCTGGACTGGTGCCGGATAAAGGGGAGTTAGGAACTTCTTCGGCGGAATCGGTACTAATACTGTTTTGAGGCATAGCTGATTGGAGCACGCCAATCGCCCCGTCGCTAATATGCTCCGCGGAAATCCAAGGTGTTTTCCAAATTGGTTCGGGTTCTTTTAGCGCACTTAAGAGAAGTCGGAGCGCCTCCAGGTGAGTATCTCTATGTTGAACGCTCTTGAAAATAAAGCAAGGCTGAGATTCATGGTCAAGTCGCTCAAAAGGTGGCGTTGCGTTCGCGTCGAATAACGAGTTTCGCTCTATAATTGCGATAGACCTCTCAACCTTAATGACTTCTTCCGTTGATTTCTTCTGGTCTGATTCTGCTTGCTCAAGACCGGCAGCAAGAAATCGAAAGTTGAAACTTTCGTCGCCCCGCAGCAAACTCGCAATCGTCAGCAACAGAAGACATATCGGCAATTTCATTGTAAACATCACTGGCTCGTCCTCGCAGAAAGCTAAAGTTGTTTTGATTGATGAGTTTTGAAAATCTCGTGTCTTTTCAGATTGCAGTCTCAGGACACAAGTCCTAAATGACACACTGAGGAGTTGCAACTTTGAAAGCCACCAGTGTTGGTCGACGAGTCGAAACAACTGCACGACCACTCCCGGACGCTCAAGTTGCATGGTAGTAGTATAAGCATTTGAGGTTATCGTCGCCATGCAAGAATACGATCTCGCGATTCCCGTCCTGCCCTGCCGGTCAGTGGACGCAACCCATGAGTTCTACCAACGACTGGGCTTCCATGGCCGTATTTGGGGGCCACCGCACAACTATGCGACTTTGACACGAAAGTCAGCGGAGATTCACTTTTTCACTTATCCGGAACTTAAGCCCGCTGAATCGATATCGGGATGCTACCTGCGAGTGGTTGATGTCGACGCAATCTATCGGGAGTTCTCGGTGGCTGGATTACCCAGCAACGGTATCCCTCGCATCGATAAGCTTGAAAACAAACCGTGGGGTATGCGGGAGTTTGCCATCGTCGATCTGGATGGGAATCTAATAAGAATCGGGCAGCCGATTGAGTGACAGAAAGGGCCAAACCATTTTCACAGCAAAGGCGTGGCGTTATCGCCCTCAGGCTTCTCGATGTTATCCAGCAAAACACGCATGATTCAGCTAATTTCCCTAAGTTTGTCATGAAGGCAAGGGGCCGTCCCGATCCGTGGCATTGCTCGGGCTCACCGCTTTGAAGCTGGTTTCAATATGCTTGTCAGGAAGCAATTGGAGCATCAGCGGAAATGGCGAAAAGACTAGCCACAGTGCATAAGCGGGAAGTTGTAACAGCGTTGCCACCAAGGGTGAGGGAATTGCACGCTTATGTTTGGGTTTTGGGTATCGAGTCTTTCGAAATCCCGATGCACGATAGGCAGTTGCGAGGTCCGAAAATGTGGCAAATGGATATATGATTTCAGAGTATGGATCTCTTGAATTGTTGTCGCGATAATTCGAAAGAGATAAGCTGATGGAAATAAAACCAAACGGAATGCCCAAGAGCAACCAGTGTTCCGCCAACTCAGTGAAATTTGCGAGGTAGGCGAAGGTGAGCAGTGAAACGGCGGCAATCGGTTGCTTGAATGACCACAGCCTTATCGATGTTTTTTCGACACGACATTCCGAAGCAAGCGCCAAAAGCAAACGTTGAAAGTAGTCCCATTCCTGCTTGGTCAACGATGCATAATGGTCTTTGCAGTCATCGTAGTGGTACCAAACAGCACTCGCCACATGACGCATAACTGGGTCATCCAAGTCTCGATACACGTCGAGTTTTTCATCGAATGCAAACGCGGAAATCTCGCTAGCAAGAAATGACCGAATTAGCGTTGCTAGCGAGTCTCGGGTCGGCACGACAATTTCAGAGACCGCTTCCGAGAGAAACGACGGCGGATGGTATGGATTGAGCGGCATGTTCATGATTGGTTTCTCAATATCTCATTGCGTTCCTTGAAGCAGATTGTACCACCATCTAATTACCAAGGATATTCGTTGGGTGACTTTTGGGGAGCAATGATATGACACAACTACTTAATTCGAGAGAACGTCGCATCAGGTATCGCATCCTTGCCAAACTCTTCGATGAATTCTCGCCAACTGTCTTTAACGAAATGAGGCTTGCCTTCATGGATGATGATTTCCATGTCTTCTAAAAGGGGCTCCACGAACGAACCGGAAGAGGCCTTTGTTGATAGGTGCAGAATGCTTCCGTTTCGGGCCCATGTTCCCCAAGCTCTTGCATGTTCGCTAAAGCATCCTGACCAATGGCAGTCAAATGTCCCATCTCGATTCAGAGTCAGGTATTGGTTTTCCCCCAAGCCATCACCAAAGTAGTACTCGCCAACCAGCTTCGTATCGATAATCGAATTACGATGAGGCGATGGAGGTCTAAGAAAAGCCGGCTTTTCGTAGAAGTACACTCCGTATAGATACGCAATAAAACCAACGAACAGTAACACGGTTGCGGCGAGAGCAATTTGCTTTTTGTTCATCGGACTTCCGCAACGTAAAGATTCTCTCGAGAGGAAAGCCGGTTGCTTCCCTACGTTCTTATTCTTGTGTGATATAATGCTTGATTGCTTTCGCCAAGACGCTTCCATCACAATTCACGAAGTATACTATACGGTTCAGGATGAAGCGAACTTCTTCCAATCTCTCGGTGTCGGAAGTACTCATCACGTCGATGGCAATCACCAGAAAGTCATCAGTCTCAATATAGGGAAATATGCCAAGCCCCAACGCTACAGATGGCGGAATGCATGGTAATAAATCTGCATCGAAATCTTGATTTAGGATCTCGCTGGTGACATCTTGCAGCGCTCGTCCACAAAAAAGACAGCGAGTAGTGGCGTCATGCAATTCAGCGGACAGAAATGGTTGGCATGCATTGCATCCAATTCCATCAGGAGGAATATCCGAAGTAGACATACTCATCCCTCACAAATCCTAAAATGTGATTCGATTCTTCAATGACTTTCGCGATACCGACACCAACAGTTGGTTCCAAAACCAAACAGCAATACAGCCATTGCAACAGGCACAAGTGCGAAACCTGCCGATGAAGTAAAGTCTAATGGCTCAGCAAATCCAGCGACAAAAAATACCGCTATGACCACTGGCAACCATCCGAGGAATCGAACGTATGGGATTAGTCCAAGCGAGAGACCAACTAGCCCTCCGAAAACACCAACATAGATTGTGAGCAATCCAAACTGCCCTAGATTCTCTTGAGCGGAAAGCGGCGGCGAATAGAAACTATCGAGTAACACAAAGGCTGCGAAATGCCCAATGCTGCAGGATATTGCTCCAAACAAAAAGCCAAATACGGCTATTGCGAAAGCCAGATGCAGCCGTGAACGATCCCGTGAGTGCGATGACTCTCGTGCAAAGTATCTAATCGGTTCGTACGGATTCATACTCATTCCGTTGCAGCCTAAATCTATCATTAAAGTCAGAACATTAGGAATGTGCAGTGAGGGATCGATCCAAGCGGAAAACGGTAATCTCGGGACGGACATTGAAGCGGACCGGTAGCAAATGTCCAACTCCCCGATTGATATACATGCGGCGTCCGCCGCTGAGTTCATATTCTCCGGATACATATCGACGGTTGTTGACAGGCAATCGTGGCGGGGGAAGAAACGGAGGCTTGCATTGGCCGCCATGAGTATGCCCAGCCAGTATCCATCCAGAATAGCTGCCCCAGCCAGGCTGATCTGCTGTATCCGGGTTGTGGCTGAGCACAACTGAGGCCGCGTTATCCGAAAGGCCCGCAAGTGCCAATGTTGGGTTAAACTGACCAGCCCACAGGTCGTCCAGTCCAACGAATGTCAGCCCATCAACGTCAACTCTCTCGTTTCGCAACACTCGCACGCCATGAGTTGCGGCCAAATCGGACAATCGGTCTGCATGTTCATAATCGCGTACCCCTGGGCCATAGTCATGATTTCCCAAGACGCCCAAGGTTGCCAGTGAACCGGTGGGGATATGTGCAAACAATTCCTCTGCATGCTTGAGTATGCTTGGATCGTAGCTTGTGAAATCGCCAGTCAATGCCACGAACTCAGGGGCCATCAGCTTGACAGTAGCAAAGACTGCTTTGAGGTAGTCGTCATCCACCTGCCGCCCAATGTGCAAATCGCTTAATTGAACTAGGGTGCTTCCAAGGAGTCGATGCGGCAAATTACGAATTTCCAGCGAGCGTTCTACCACCTGCACCCAATGTGGTTCGACCTTCCATGTATACATACCTGTTGCGAACGTGGTCGTGGCGACTGCAAAGAATCGGCGGCGAGTGATTTTAGGTACTAGCATGGGTTGCCGTTGGGGAAATAATTATTCATCTCAATTCGTTGCCACCGGAAGGCGGTCCTAACGTTGGGATTTCATTTTGTCTCAACAGAGAGTCGAAATGCTCCTGCGGATGCCCATTCAAAAGAAACTCCTTTTGCCGTCTGCCATCGAAGTACCATACGCCTTGCATGCATTCAAAGCAAATTTCCAGTTCATAGAGATGGCCATTGGCCATGCCTCTCAAACCATGCCTCGGGCTGTAGCACGACATTATCTCATCTTGGTCCATACGAATCGCATTGGCAAGTACTTCGAGCACACGCTCTATTTGCTCGCGATCGTCAATACGAAGCTCGCCTAAAACTCTCCGGCCATGAAAATTCTCTGCTAATTCGTCTTTTCCGCCAATTGGATCTAGTGACAGTAAAAGGAGTTCGTCCGCTAATCTCAGGTGAGCATTCTGGAAGTCGTAATCGCGCGGCAGGCGATACCAATGTAGATACAGCAAGAATGCGACCGGAAGTAACACAATCGCAACTGTTATCATCGGACGAGTTTTCATAGTAATCGCATTTGGCCGATTCAGTTTGCTTCGCCGCGAATTTTTGTCGTCCATACAGCTCAATTTGCAGGTGACTTGTCAGGCAGTCTTAATCCGCATCTGTGTCCGTGTCACGCCGATCCATAGCATTGCTTTGAAGCGTAGACTCCAATGAAACGAACGGGAAAGCATGGTCCAACAGGATGCCACCATGAATCAGTCCAATGAACCATCCTCCCAGCATACAGATCAATCCAAGCCCGCTAGTACTGTTGTAAAGGAATCTTCTGTCGTCTGAAATCGCAATCGCAATGAACGCACCGACCAAAAACGTCCCTGCCATCCACCAACAGATGGGTTGCCCAAGCACAAGCTTACGTCGATTGCCTCGCGACACAACAATATGAAACATTTTGGCGACGGCAAAGATTGCAACGCTTGCGGCAATGCTCCAGACGCCAGCAACCAACCTGTCAGTAAACGTTAATGGGATAGAGTTTATCACACGTATGAAACCTTTGTGCTAGTCTTGCGAAGTGAGGAGGTCTCAATTCGAGGTCTCCCTTACATCCCGGCTTGTCGTCGGCGTAGTCCAAGGATGTAACGGATTGCATCACCAACGGTTTGAATCGTTAACGCGTCGTCTTCAGCAATCGACAATTCGAAATCAGTTTCAAATTCCATTACGAATTCAACCATTTCTAAGGAATCGAGTCCGAGAGAAAGGAGTTCTCGTCCGGAATGGATCTTGTCGGGGGAAATACCGTGCCGATGTTCTGTAAACGATTTGATGTCGTCGAGGAGTTCCGCAGACAAAACAATTAGATGTCCGCAGTTTGGGCATGTTGCATCATTTCCTGGCTCGGAAAATTCAATCTCGAAATTGCTACCGCACAGTACGCAATGTCCCGGTAGCCCTTCGGGAGTTCGGGATGAAATTGTCATTTGCAATTTCCCTTTAGGTAGAACCTACCTACCTTTAAGGTTTTCCCAAAACGGCACATACCGTTTTGGCTGGAAATTAGCGCCTTGCCGAAGGATGGCTGGAAACAAGCGTTTGAGCCTTGTTTTCGCTAGGTATTATGAGCAGTACCCCCAGCAGGATTCGAACCTGCGACCTCAGCTTTAGGAATCCAAAATCAAGACATTTGAATCTCCTAAAAGTGACGCTGTTTTTCCAGGACTTTATTGATCGTAGCAGACAAATCCGAGCTATTCAAGAGTGATCAATTTTTATCAATGTTTTTCAGTTTTTATCGGTATTACACTCGCGCAAGACGGTACGTGAAGTGTTCCATAAGGGCAATTAATCCATCATCACATGTCAATTCAATCGCGAATCAGTTGGTGTTCTTTAATGATGAAACGACGCTTTTAAACGTAAGACTTAACTCTCTGATAAACGTCTTCTAACTAGTGCATCGAAGCAGATAACCCAATGGACCGGGTAATCGTTTAAGAATGTATCGTAACCGCACAGCAGTCTGCCGACGTATGTAGTATCGCCTACCATCGCCGGATCGAAAATCGTCGTTTTAGCATTGATGACGTTCAATACTCGGTTAGGAAGTAAAGCTCGTAAGTAGATCAAATTTACCTGCTCGTTAACGCGGCTCAAACTCAAATCTGAATCAAAAAAAATCCGTTCATCGATCCTTTGATGAGAGCGTCTATGGCCAATTGATTTTGGTCGCGATCGATTGCAACGTACTGTGGAACACGCCAGACCGGATAAGCAATTCTTCCTAGTTCCCGGAGCGATTGCTCGCCTGCAGGCGGAGCGATGTATGACTATGGTACGCGATGTGAATCGCTGACTTCGTTGGTAAATAATTACCGTTTTCGAATTAGACCAAGCTGCGTTTTGAAAATCTCGGTGCCGACTTTGGAGATGGACAATGCATAGAAACTCCAGGCACCTGTTGCACTGCCCACAACATTCGTGAATGACCGAAGAGTGCTCGATTCAATTAAATGCTGATGATTTTCAAAGCCGCTGGGATAGGGCAGGGTCGACACGTTTGATGCTCCTGAGGTAGAAGGAATGGCTGCGGTCAGTTTTCGGCTGGCAAGACAATATGATTGTAGCGGGCAATGTTCCAGACGTGGCTGAGCAGGCCTATTGCTGGCTGGAATAGCTGTCAGCAGCGTTTTCCGCTTTCGCCATTTCGCCAGCTTCCATGTAACCACGAATCTCTTCCACTTGATCATCGTGGTCTACGAGGATCATCGTGTTCCAATGCTCTGGAATAAGCCTCCTTGAAACTAGTCCTTCCAAACGCTTGAACGGCGCGTCCGCTGCTTTCATCGCATATCAGACTGTAGCAGCCGAGGTCGGGGCTTTATCGCAGAATCAGATCGAGGGAACGGTAACGGAGTTGATGAGTGATGAACGAATCATCGTCAAGCAAATTCGAGTGGCTGCAAGATCGAATTCGACCACCTAAGTCATCTCGGATGATTTGGGTGGCGGCGAACTGCTAACAGTGGCGGGATGCAATGGAGAGAGAGCTCAGAAAGGTTATGCCATCATCAATTTATTTGCTGATCATATAGAGTGGGAAGGTGGAAACGTGAATGCGCTCAAGTTCCAGATTTCCGTTCACAGCAAGACCTCAAATGCCGAGTTATCAGATACAGGCCAGTTGGTCGCAGGTCGATATTTAGAAGATTTATTTGTCTTCCAGCTGCGGCCAGGCAAGTACTACTCTGCCATCGGTCACGAGCCAGTAGTGTGGTGTTCAGCCTTATAGCGACAGGGCACAAGTAAAGCGTCCGAGCTGCCGGAAAGCCAGCCCACAGCTTTTTTCTAGAATCTGTCTTGTGACTTCATCTGCCAGCCACACGGCGGTGATTTGTCTCAGTAAAATATGGTTGCCGAATCGTTCACAGGAACGTCACATACTGATCTTCAGGCAACAGACAAATTTTAGGCTCGTCAAGATTCCAACCTTCAACCCAACTGCTTTGCAGCTACGTAAAGGGCACAAACCATGTCACCCATGGGAACGAAGTTCGCGCGCACGTTGCGAATAATTACGAGCATACTCGTTCACACAACTATAGGCCCCGACTTCTGGGAAGCATTCCTTCCCAGCGTTCCTCCCTAACCGATGGAGAATCCATATGCGATCTTTCTTTGTCTGCTTGATTCTATGCTTGGCGACAGTAGTCGTCGTTCACAACTCGACGGCGCAATCCAGTTCCGAAAAATCCGCTTCGCCGCCGAAAATCTATCGTGTTATCGAACGAATCGAAGTCGATAAACTAGGTCTAGACGGTAAGTTGCCTCCAAGCCATTCGGACGAAGACACTCTTGAGCGTGGACTAAACCTGCTTTATGCTGATGGCTGGGAACTGGTTGCAGTGGAGGGCGGACGGATGCGGACATTTAACGGCGGTGCTGATGCCGCACTTGAAATCCGTCCTTCATATATTTTCCGTCGGTTGCATCGCGGCGAATAGCAATGCCGTGCAGCTGAGGACGGCTGACAAGGTTTCACACAAGAAAAATCAATCGACCGTCCAAGGTGACTGCCGCCGTTCGTTGGCTAAATCGCAGCCAAGAATTTGTCTCCGACAACTTCCACTATTGCTGCAAGAAACCTGAATAAAATTTAGTTGCTGATACTCCAAACATTGACAACTTAGATGAGCACTGCAAAGACTTCACTCCCACTTGACCGGCTTGCGTTAACGCTTTCGATTGCGGGCGTTTTGCTCGGAATTGTGGTTTCGGCAGTTGGGCGAGTTTACGATCGAAATTTCACGATGCATGGATATGGTCTGTTTGTCGCGTTCTCCATCGCGGCAATTGTCCTTGGAGCGATTACCCGTACTTCCGAAATCGGAAAGACGGCATTGATCACATCCTCTATACTGCTGATTGGATCAATTGTCATTGTCGGATAAAACGTCTGTGACTTGGGGGAAACTCGATACTGAGCACTGCTGTGCAATCGGCGACGCTAGTATCGACCGTCGATAAAGCTGCATAACTGATAAATGCACCGAATTTGCGGATCGGGCGGTTTCAAAAATCAAAGTCTCCTTGCCGCAACGGGGTGATTTGGGTCGTTCGTCGATCGAGGAATATGAAGCTCTCTGTCTTTGAGTCGCTTGCAATTGTCACATTCGCGGCACTTACCCTTGGCGGATTGATGGCGCATTCCAGCATAACCTGGGCGTCAATATCAGCCAATTTCCTGCTCATAATCGCTTGCGTTATTTCAGCGCTCGTATCAAATGGGCCTCATCGCGCTTTTGCAATCTCATTCCTTGTGCCGGTTGTCGTCTATTGGTGCATCGTGCTGTGCATTAGTGACCATGAAATGCATATTAACTCTGGTCGATTGCCGACTTCCCAACTGTTTCAAGCAATGCTTAAACCGAAATATGTGGGAGGCGGACTAACAGGAACCCAAGTGATGCAACGCATAAGGCATGCAGAGTCGCTTATGCCGTGTGGACATTCTGCTGTCGCTGTTGCAATGGGATACCTCGCGGGAAAGTATGGCCGGTTCATCTACACGTTCACCCGAAGGAATTGACGACGAACCATGACATCCATGAGAGGACGGCATGCGGCGTTGGCTCATATCAAGGTCAGCTGCTCGTCCTTGTGTGTTGTCCACCGTTCGTCGCGGCTGGAATGGATTTTTCGAGGAAGAATTCTTACCCACATAGATGATATCAGTATAGAGGCTCGTATGCTACGCACAGCAAGCCGCGAACCTATGTCGCATTCCCTGTTTCAATCCAGTTTCATTGGGGGGGAGCGGATGTTTCACGGGTCTGCCGAGGCATTCACGTCATACGGAACAATTACCTCAGCTAACCCGTTTATGATTCGATGGTTATGTCGCTCGATTAAATCACCTCTCACTTACAATGGAAGCGAAAAATGAATAAGTGCTTTATCTGTCTTGGTGTCGCGGTTGTTACCTGGGTGGGCTCCGGTGTTTCGAGTGGTGACCAGGACCAACTAACAGAGATTCCCGAGTTTGAGTCCGTCCAGCAAAACGACGACTATAAGATTTCCCTTCTTGGCGTTACGCGAGGGATTGCATTCCTCGATACGCAAGAACTTGTTAGTGATGGTGGGCGTGCCCCCGGCAACAATGCAGTTCCATGGATGCGTGTGGCAACTGCTATCGAGAAACTCACCGATAAAGACGAGCCGTTGGGCTTCAAAGCCGAAACCGCTGTCGGTACGGAACTCCCTGGAAAACTCAGAATTGAAACGAACGGTCACATCCACACAAGCCAGATCAGGGGACTTGCGGAGATGGATCTTCAGTATCCGCCCCTTCGCGCTGCCATCTTCCCAACAGAAATACCGAAAGGCTCATCGCCGAAGACTAAGGTCTACCTATTCATATTGTCGGGCGACATTCCAGAATCTGATGGTTTCGCCTTCCGTTTTTCGTTTGGTGATGAAAGCGACCGGCGCGAATTAGTTTTTAAGAATGTTCCGATGCCTTAGGCCCAGCATCGGACGTCTTTTCCATAACGCCATATCAAACGCGAACAGGGAGTACCCGCACTTATAGCCACCTAGTCACGCCACCGGACTGAGCGGCTGAGCGAGCGCCGTGAATAGTCCGAACCTGGAAATCAACAGGCTGTCAGCCTCGCAATTTGACCGTTCCTTCACGCATCCAACCTCCCGGGACGGATTTTTGTGAAAGAAAGCTTGCCTCCGTGGATGATTTCAGTAGGAAGGCTCTCATGCCACTCGCAGCACCCGCGAACCCATGTGGCATTGGAGGGGGCTGGTATTTCACAGTTCGGCCGAGGTATTCACGCCAGACGAAGCAATTACCGCAGAACGTGTTTTGAAATTGCCTTGATCCAGAAAAATCGCTACAGCTCCGGGTGCAAATTAATTTCCCATGGATGGAGCTGTAGCGATGTCGTTAGTCAAAGAATATGCCAGTAATTTCACGGACGAACAATGGCAATTTATCCAGAAATTGCTCCCGGAGCCAAAATCCCGCAGACGCAAGCCAATCGATCGCAGGCAGGTTATCAATGCAATTCTTTATTGGAATCGGACAGGATGCCAATGGCGGTATCTGCCTTCAGACTTTCCCAATTGGTGTACGGTCTATGGCGTTTTTCGTAGCTGGCGAATCGACGGCACATGGAAGAGGGTTCATGACAAACTCCGTGAGCAAGTTCGAATAGCAGAGGGAAAGGCACCGACCCCGACTGCGGCAATAATTGACAGCCAGTCGGTCAAAACTGCCGAGGGCGGCCAGCAAAGGGATTACGATGCGGCAAAGATGGTTACCGGTCGAAAACGGCACATCGCGGTCGATAGGCTCGGTTTGCTTTTGGTCGTCGTGGTTCATGCCGCCAGCCTGCAGGACTATGAGGGTGGTCATTTCGTGCTTCGCGGAATCAAAGATACTTATCGCAGGCTCAAAGTGGTCTTCGCCGACAGTGCCTATGGCAAGTGCGGCCTGCCTGATTGGGCGAAGGAAGCCTGTCGTGTTATACTGCAAACCGTCTTGCGGCCAGTTGATATCAAGGGATTTGTTGTGTTACCTAAACGTTGGATTGTTGAGCGGACTTTTGCATGGATCAATCGTCATCGCCGTCTATCAAAAGACTACGAGCGGCTCACAGAAAACTCAGAGGCGGCTATTTACATTGCCATGATTGATTTAATGTCGAAACGTCTCGCACGTAAGAAAATAGCATTTTAAAACACGTTCTAAGACGGGCGATCCGTCGTACCATCTCATAACCGATAGGGTATATCGTTACCAAACCCGAGGCTGATTTAAATTGACATGGAATCGGAAACCCCGGCCAACCAATAAGGATTTGATGTCGCGAGTCGTTGAGCCAATGTTCAAGTCCTTTGTTCACGAGGCCCGGGATGGTTGCGGCCGTAGAATCGGCTCAGTTTAACTTGGGTTTTGCTTTGGGCGGTAGGCTAAGTTTGACGTGACAACGCGTGGCTTAATTCAACAACGCGTTGCTGATGAACCATTGACCGTACTGCCCCGGTGCTCATTGGCTCTGCAGCATGCCGATATTGGTTCTGTTGGAAGTGTTGAGATACGTTTTTGGATTGCGGTGGATACAACTTTCCAAAATCAGCGCAGAACTCTGGCGACCACACTGCCCCTTGGTACACTGACTCCTCTAAGAAAATCGGAACTAAACACAGGGGACTGAGAACTCTCGCGAGTTCCGCACCCCACAAACTCACGCCCATGTTGGGCGTACGTGAACCAAAGTTGCCGGTCGCGCGGATTTTGAAATCGTAATTTTTCCGGCGGCAACTTGATTACCGCCCTTGTTCGGCAGCCACTATATGACTCTCAAAAGCACGTTGACAACTGTTCTCCTTTGGAGCATCACATCGGGACTTAGGCCCAGCGACATCGAAGATGAGGCTTAGTGGCGATCATGCTTTACCTAAACTTCACATCCCATCCCGTGCTGCTGCTTTGCTGCCTGCTGGCTTTCACTGGTACGGTGATTGCGTTGACGTCGCTGCTGATGGTACTCGGGAAGCGCGCAGCGGGTTTGTTTGTGGGCACATTGGTTGTGCTGTTGGGTGTGTCGTCGCTGATCGGAATTGTTCTAACCATGCCTAGCTTCTGGTGGATTGCCATTCTGCCAATTTACCTCGGCGTCGCATGCATTCGTGTTCGGTTAGGACGTGACGACCATCAAGCTCAGTTCCGACTTTCCACGCTGCTGACGCTGCTGGGCGTGACCGCAGTGATCATAACCGGAATCACGATGCAGCGACGCGAACACTCCCGGCAGCGGGAGATCGAATCCAAAATTGCGGCACGCAGAGGCGAGGTCTTCTGGGGGATGGATTCCATACGTGGTGTCGTCTTCTACGACGCGGCGGATTCGGACCTGAGGGAACTTGGGAGCGACCTGGAACGTATCCGCGGACTCCAATCACTCCAGATCAGCGGGGGGCAGTTTACGGACGCGGGCATGCAGCATCTGTCGCGGCTGACGAACCTACGGGAACTCTCCTTGCAAAATACACAAGTCTCCGATGCCGGTCTTCAGAACCTGAAGGGACTTGAGTCGATGCGGACGCTAGACTTAATGGGAACCCAAGTCTCAGATCGTGGTCTGTCACATCTGGAGACGATGACGTGCTTGCGGAGAGTGTGGCTCGGCGGTTCAGCTGTAACCGACAAGGGTTGTGAGCGCTTACAGACCGTATTGCGGGACGCCGAAATCTCGAATTAGTGACAAAATGAACAACGAAAAGCTAAAAAAGCCAATTGACGTGTTGCGGAACTAGGCGATCCACCCAAGTCGCCGGCCGGGCGCAAATTTCAATCCTTGTTTTTTGGCGGCGACTGGGTTACCGCCAATGTTCGTTTTTAAAACAGCGTGCAGACCTTGTCCCAGTTGATTCGCAGATCAACAATGGCAGCAAAGAAGTCCCAATTAGTGGGAGCCCGCCAACATTCTCAACTACTTGAACGGGAACGATCTGCCCCATCCATTCGACGATGCAGTAGTAACAACGCAATCGAGCTTTCGACCCGTCTGCGAGTACTGCATCAGTGTCAGCTAGAACCCAATACTGCTAAGTTATCAGGCGAATGGTTTCTGAGAAAGTGTACGCTGGAGGCGGCAAATTACAGTGCTCGTGGCGTTTCTTGGGCCATTTGCTTTGTGTGCGTTTTATCACTCGTGGATTGAGGCGGTTGCGACTTGGTTCAACTACCTCAAGGCTGATCTGCAAGACCATGTTGCTGTACCATGGCTGGAACAACTTTTGCGAACGCGGAGCTTCTACCAAACACATTCGCAGTACCTTGATCGCACCTGTAAATGATATCCGACGCGGCGACACTCCAGCTTGGACTGCCGCCTCAAGTGCTAACTTGCGAATCACGAAATGTGCTATCAGTAAACCATTGATTTCCTGCACAACCCCGGCCGGACTATGGCTGCGGAGTTTTGGGGAATTGCGAAGATGAGTCTTAGCCTCATCAATAGCAAGCTCCTCTTCCCAACGCTTGTGAATAGAACTATCAGTGCCTGGGCTGGGTGCTCATGCTCATCAAGCAGTGTTGTCAGCAAACGATGCGTCTGGCCATGGCCAGTCCGCTGAGGGTCATCCAATTTGTATTCGATCACGCGAACGCTTTGGCCTTTACGATCATGGCGCCGGTCATACTCGTTGGCATAGATCTTTGACAGAAACGTTCCGTCGGAAAGCACCTGCATAATTTTGAAACAACGGTTCATTTTCGAACGCCCCAGGAAGTCCGACTTCTGATCAATGACCTGGTTCATTAGTTGGTACGAACAAAAGCCAATGTCGAACAAAAGTAGACTTTTCTCTGGCAATTTTCGATAAACGTGTTTCGCCACCAACATGCAAACAGAAGAAGGGTGGGCGACAGGTGGCCATTCAGTCACGCTCCCACTAGCACAGGGCCAGTGGTGAGCAACAACCCGAACAAGGGGTACGGCTCGAACACCCTCTTCGTTCAACTGCGTGCCCATAGGGCCGCGTCACCATTAACCATCACAAGCGCAAAGCGTTGCCCACGCGGTTAATCGCAGTGCTTGGCTTTACTTGTTACCAGCCTACATCCAACACTCCAGGCAGAAACAAGAAATAATTTTCGAAATTGGACTTTCGTTCCGCTTCAAGCTACAACACGGCGGCATTCCGCCTCTGTAAAATAGAGAGCACACGAAACCTAACATCCCTGTCCAACACACACCATCCGCCATACTCGCTCCCTAATAAGTTTAAGTACACCAGCGGTGTCACCCACGGGAACGAAGTCCGCGCCGACGACTGCTTTTCACACTACAATAATCCATCCAACGGGCTCTGCGTTCCACAAGCGTTCACGGTGCTGACATGGGTGTAGATCATGGTCGTCTCAAGTTCAACATGCCCCAATAGTTCCTGGATGGTGCGAATGTCTTTGCCCGATTCCAACAGATGTGTTGCAAAGCTATGCCGAAACGTGTGACAAGTCACCTTCTTGCGAATGCCGGTCTTTTTCACACTTGCAGCCAGTGCTTTCTGGACCGATGACTCGTGGATATGATGCCGCCGCAATTGAATTGCATCACCGGGCAATCGCTGGCCCAACGATTCCATCTCCTGCGATTCGCGTGGATACGGATCACGACTCAGCTTCGGAGCAAAAAAGACATACTGCCAACCTAGATCGCGTCCCATATTCGGATTCTTTATCGCCAACGCATACGGCAACCACGCCCATCCGGCGCCAGCATCGACGTCGGCTTCGTGCTGACGAGTTGCATGAGCGACTTGACGACGCAGTGCATCGGCCAACTTATTTGGCAAAGGCACATAGCGGTCTTTCTCACCTTTAGCCTGTCTCACAAAGATCTGCATACGCTGAAAATCAATGTCCTTGATCCTTAAACGACAGACCTCCATTAATCGCATGCCCGACCCGTACATCAGGCACGCCATGACGTGAAACATTCCGGGTGGCATCGCATCCAGCAGTTCCTTGACCTCCTGGATCGACAGCACAGTGGGAAGCTGTTTGGGACGTTTGGCGCGGACAGCATCGAACTTGATATTACTCTGCAACACCTTGGTGAACAGGAACAAGAGAGCCGACAGAGCCTGATTCTGTGTGCTGGCGGCCACGTTGCGATCGACTGCCAGCGAAGTGAGAAACTCATTGATTTCGTCGTTTCCCAGCGATTGGGGATGAATCCATTGCCCCTGCTTGTCCCTATGAAACTTGAGAAAGCGATAGATCCAGGAGAGGTACGCTTCTTCGGTCCGCTTCGCGATATGTAATGCGCGCATTTTTCCGCGCACTTTGGTCAGTAGATCTGACTTGTTGACAACGTCAGTTAAGTTGTCAATTGAACCTGATTTTTCAAGCTCATGATCCCATTTTCGGTGGTGTCTGAAGTCCATAAAACGCTCTCTGAAAGATCCTGCATCGGCTGTTATATGCAGACGTCTGCATATAACGGCATTTTTAGCGGAATCATATCAATCTGCATATGACCCCGAAGCTTGATGCAGGGCGGTTGGCGTGCCGGAGATAAATCATTTCTAAGCAGGGCTTTACGCCAAGAACTAAGGGCATTGACGCGGCTTGCCCCAAACCTTAATATACAGAATCCAAACTTAATATGCAGATTTCTGCATAATACTTGTTCTGCCATCCAAGAAAGCCAACGGGCAATTGCCAAACATGAGCAAATTTGGATGCACTTGCGGAAACACAATCTCAGATGTTCACTGCCCAAATGAGGTCACGGGATACCTGCTATCAGACAAGAGTGGCGAGGAATTTTTTAATCTCATCTGCTCGACGATTGACGACTACATGCAACATCTTGCTGCGAACGATGTATATGGCTGGCGAAGAAAACACTTCAACGAACATTACCCTGCCGTAGAATCGGCGGGAAACATGATTCATGATGTTCTGACGAGCGCATTCTTTGGACTAACCCTTGCTGCGATGGAATGCGACAAATGCGGACGACTGTGGTTTCAGACGCGACCGGACGTAAACTTATACCGCGGCTATTCGCTCGATCAGCCTGATGCACGTGTGAAAATGCTGGGCTATAATCGTGCTGATCCAAACGCAGGAAACAACACAGAAATGGCAGAACCAAGCGATGCACCCAAGTCGCCGGTCGGCCGCGATTTTGAATCATAGTTTTTTGGCGGCGACATGGGTGATCGCAGTCGTTATTTGGCAAGAGCAATGTGAGCTGGTACGGTACTCATCCACGATACTCGAAAGAAGAAGTCGCATCGTTGTTGCCGCCAGCAACGTGCAAGCGATGCGTTTACTGGTTCCGAACCGTTGTCGGCTCCTCGCCTGATTCGTGGCACCAACAATACGAGACGTGTCCGCGCTGCGGCATCGCTCAATGGGACATGCTCGCGAAACTAAATGAACGACTGCTCGGGATCTCCACGCCATATCAACCGCGTAGTCGTGAACCGATTTCCGCAACTCAGACGCCACACCCGCGAACGAACGCTAATTCCGGTCTCGACAAATGGCTAACTCTCTACCGATCTGCAAACCTCGACATACGGATTCGCGCCGCTAGTGCATTGATCGATCGATCTGACGTTCCCCTAACGATTCTGCTTGATATTCTCGACAAGCTGTCGCACTACGGCCTTGGCGCGTCAACCGAAAAAGCATTGCTCAAACGCCAAGACCTTGAATTGCTCGATGCGATGATCGCTCGTCTTGACTCGCCTGACCAATTCATCCGTGAGGTTGCGTGCAATGTCCTCGGGCAAATTAATAATTTGACTGCCACACCGTACTTGCTCCGGATGATTGATGATCCTCACATGATGGTCCGCCGTGCCGCAGGGTTCGCGTTGTCGCGGCTCAAAGACTCATCCGCAATTCCTGAACTCAAACGGCAGTTTGCGGCACGCCGAAACGATGATACAAATGTGGTGTGGGCGTTGCGGACTGCGCTTGAAACGCTTGGCGTAAATACCGACAATGCCAAATAACCAGGCCGTGAACCGGAGCGGCCGATGACGCGGGTCTTGAAATCAGAGTCTATTGACGGCCGCCCGGTTACGGCTGTCGTTCGGCCGACGGCGGCGAGCTTCGTACCTCAGCATCGCCGCCCGTCTTACCGAACTAACGATCCTATATCGTCTAGTTAAATATCCAACGCTCGCCGCATCATCCCTACCGTCGGCCGAACGCCCGTGTTCTACCGCGGCCGAACAATGTGTTGCAGCGGACTTGTTAAATTACTCTCAATCACTCCAATATCTCAAACTTCAGCCGCTGAACACGGGCGTTCTGTCGCTAACCTCGTAGCAAGCCCACAATTCCTCTATGCCGGCAAATCTCGATGAACTCGTTTCTCGTATTCGTGAATCACACTTTGCTTTTCCACCGGCAAGCGAATCTGCGATCAACAGCGCACGCTTGAGCAACGTGCCGCAGGAACTGCTCGAATTTTACATGAAGTGTGACGGTGCATTGCTTTGTGATGGCGACGATTTTGCGGCTCCAAATGGAACCCGGTATCGTGTAAAAATACCTCGCTTGGTCGACCTCCAGACGACTCAATCGCATGGCTATATCTTCGATGATTCGCCATTTTATGAGCTATCTGCAAATTGGTGGCAAATCGCTGACTATGGCGACGCCAACTGGCTGGCCTTTGACAGTACAGCAGAGACGAAAGGCAGGATTATCGATGTATTTCATGAGACTGTTGGCGAGCCTGGGTATCATAATATTGTCGCCTTATCGTTGACAGACATGTTGACTCGACTATTGGAGCGTGGGGGCGTATACTGGTTCGATGATGGCTTTCAGAATCTGGGGGCCTTCTGAGCATGAAGAAGCGACAGAACCAAGCGATGCAACGGAGCGGAAATGGCGTTCCGTTTTTCCGCAACATCAAGATCATTTGCGCCATTTCCGCCCGCTGATCGCCGCCGTTATGGCAAAGACAATGACTGAACCCGAGCTGCAAGAAGTGGTCGATGCTTTACTTGGTAAGGTATCCTCGCGCCGCGGAAATCACCGGTCACTGATCCAGTCTATCAATAGAAAGAAGTTCCCAGGCGCGTACTTTTCGATTCTAGAGCAACTACTTTACAATGAGTACACTTACAAACACGCGATGGACGTTATTGCAAACCTCAAAGATCCACCCGCGGCTACGTCGGATGCGATTGAACAGGCGTGGGATCGCTCTTGGTCGCATGGTGTACCACAATCTTGTGAAAGTGCTTTCCCGGCGTTGCTCAAGATCGGCGGCAATGATTCCCGACTGCTCGCAATGATTGAGAAAGCGATGCAATCAGATAACTATGCCGTACACAAAGTCTGTGTGGAGACCCTTATGAAGATTGATGGGGGGCGGCAGATTCTAGCGGAATGGGACAAGACGATTCGCGGCCAATGTGACTGCCATCTCCATCGAAAACTAGCCGCCAAGATCGCACAATTCGTCTCGAGCGACACGGATTGAACTTCGACGAATAAAGCTCAATGACTGCCATAACCAAACGTTGGACACGGAGCCGCGGGTCGGGCGGCTTTGAAATGGAAAATTTACCTGCCGCGGCCCGGTCAACGTCGCCGTTCGTACCGCGCAGTAAATGAATCTAATTGTTGCGGATGGTTCATCGCTCAAAGGGATTGCGCGTGAAGTTGCGCTTGCGTTATGATCGATTTCAATTGCTGTTCATCTTCTGCTTGTGATGCATAGGATCGATTGCGGTTCTGCTGGGATGACGAGTGATGGTTCGAACTGATTTTGACAACCCTGTTTGGTGAATCATCTGCGTTGGCCACGAGAACTGAGGATTCGATAAGCTGCTTTGATGGTTCTCGTAGCTACTTCGATGACACACCAAAGCTCACTTATGGTTCAATGCGTTGGTCGCTTGGCCTACCCAACATTGATTCGCCAAATCGATGGACGTTGTTGTGATGCATCGCTGGGAACCTCCATCGATTTGGCCATCCAATGTTGGGCCGTAAAACACTGCTGAAGGAATTGATGCGCGGACCGCTTTTTCGATCTTGACGGCGTCGCTGGCTTGATTAGTTGTGTCGACTCGCTTTCTCGATGCTAAACTGATAAACTGACGCTCTTGCGTGGGGGCAATTGACGATTTCGATGCGATTGGGCTCAGGATCGACTGACGCTCCCAGGTACGAACAAAACGATGCACACGGAGCGGCACTCCGTATCGGATTTGCTTATTAGGATTGCTGGGTGCCGCCCGGTGATCGTGGTCGTTATCCTCCTCAAAAAATGTCGTTCTATACTCCCGAGTTCGGAATCAAGCATTACAACGACATACCCACTATCTGTAGCAGGTGTGGCGCTCATGCTACATGGACCGATCTCACACAAAAGGCTAAGGAACGACTTATCGAGGCGTCGTCATTTTATTCGCTTACAGCCGAGCTTGTATTGCTCAAACGCCTAAATGATCTGATTGCTTTATTCCCTGACACCAAACACCCGCTGATTCACGACAAGCGTCGCAGATCAAAGCAAAACGGCGAGCCAGAGGACGATGTGCGAATTGAACGCCTGTTAGATCAGGATCACGAACTTCGGGAATTCCTGACTAATTGTGGTTTTGATCTTGATGCACGTACGTCTTTTGTCGAGGAGCGATTGAACAAAATACGTTTTGCGACTGGACATCCTGATATTGCATGCAGACAATGTGGTGCGTACTGCTATCTGCCCGAATCGTTTCTGCTGGAAGTTGGTTCGTACCTAGAACGCCTGGCCGAAGATGGCGGATAACAAAATGTTGGACCGAAGCCCCGACGGTCCGTTTCGAACTTTAGAGACCGTGTTGGCGGGGGCTCGGTCAACATGAGCGTTATTTGGCCAAGACGCAGCATGATTGAGTCTGCTGAACAGTTCCGCACTTTGCGTGAAAGCGACGACGCCGAAGAGTACTCTCGCGCTGCACACGATGAAGCTCCGCTCGAAGTCTGGCTGGATGTACTCGAGAGAATGCCTGAAATGCGATTCTGGGTGGCACAAAACAAGACAGTGCCAGTCGTGGTACTAGAGCGATTAGCCGATGATCCTGATTCGTCTGTTCGAGCGATGGTCGCTCGCAAACGAAAAATACCGGAAACGTTGCAACTCAAACTTGCGGCAGACATTGACTCCACGGTTCGTGCCGCTCTGGCTTACAATGCCAGGCTCACGCCACGTGTTCTTGCAATACTCGTGAATGATCATGATGAAATAGTGACCGACGCTGCAAGATGCAGGGCCAAAGAGGCCAAATAACAAAATGTTGGACCGAAGCCCCCGACAGTAGTTTCGAAATGGAAGCCTTGTTGGCGGGGGCTCGGTCAACATTGGCGTTCTGCCTTTCAGTCGCACTGCAGTGTTTTTCCCAACTCGCGATATCGTGGAGACCAATAGATGACCGACGTACTTCGGCTATTCACGCGTAACCTCACGTCAACACGTTTCGACGCGAAGGCGGCACAAACGGCCTGCTGGATTTGCTCTTTGATTGTGATGGTCGCCGGAATGCTCAAATTGACTCGCCTTCAACTGACTGAGGCAGAACTGTTTTGTGGCATTCTGCTGGTCATGGCGGTAACCATTCTAGGCGTCATCACAGGACTGCTGATGCCGGTTGTGGAATTTGTATCGCAGAAGCAGAAAGGCGAATAGGGGATCTTGAGGCGTAGAAATCGAAAAAGCAGCATGTGAATGTTTAAGCATTTCACAAGATCGTGTGACCGCCATTTATCTTTTGGAGACGTCGATTGGCGATCCTAAGAAGGCAGAACCAAGCGATGAACGCGGAGTGGCCGACAGCCCGTTTACAGATGGAAGATCAACCGCGGCCACCCGGTTATCGCAGTCGTTCTGTGAATGAAGAGCATGCTCGAACCTGTGCGATACGCTACTTATCTCATCGCTTTTAGTCTGGCAGCATTTTCCTTAACCGGATGCGACACAGCTCCACAACTTGCTAGCAGGATGCAAGCTAAGGCAGACTCCGAAGAGAAGCTTGATGATCTTTTATGGGGGAAATATACTCCAACTTCAACGGATCTCCAATTACGCACACGACTTATCGGAAAATGGAACTGGGATGATCCGGAAGTATGGATTGAATATAAGGCTGATGGAACTTTTGAAGGTGTCTTAGACTCCTACATCGCGCCCTCGATTCACAAAGGACTGGATTATTCAGGAACATGGGAGATTCGGGATGGAAAACTCAGGATCGAGCATACAGGCAACGCTGATAATTCTCGTATGGTGTCGTTATGGAGCATCGCCTTTCGGGACAATGCACTTGGACATCAAATGGTGCTTAGCAATACTGGTGTGGAGATGTTGCGCATATACACCCGTGATAGTACGCAATGAACAGCGATCACAGAACAATGCGTTGCACCGAAGACGCGTAAAAAGCTGGTTTTGACAATTTGGGTTTATTCCGCGTCTCGGTGAACGCGGGCGTTCTGCATGCTAATGACCCGTGAAACGTACCTACTTCCGTCACTGCTCACTGAGATGATCGAGTCGGGCGTTTGGCCAACCGGAAACCCAAACTTACAGGAACTGAACCCGATACTTGGCGCAGACGCCGCGCACGTTCTCTCGTCCCAGGATGATCGGATCGTCCTCATGCCGCCACCGTTTCACACAATTGGCGATGAGGTTCGTGGCGGAAACCGCTTTTGGGAAACCGGAGTAACCAATCCAAATCAGATCGACTACGATCGGGCATTGATCATCGCGGACTTCGGAATGGGGTCTGATTCGCCAATCGTGCTATACTATAAACTCGAAGATTCGGCGCGGGTAATGTACTTGCGGTGGATCGGAAATGGTCAAAACATTCGCCACGAATGGGTTGAGACACATCGATCATTCGATGATTTTGCCGTGGCCGTCGGACTCTCCCGAATGCATGCAGAACAAGGCGGTGAACCGAAGCCGCCGATGACGCGGGATTTGAAATCATAGTTTTTTGGCGGCGGCTCGGTTACCGCGGCCGTTCTGCCACTACCTCACAAATGACACAAAACGAGTCGAAGCAATTCGCCGCGGTTTTCGTACTCCGACTCTCCGTTGTGAATGACTTTCGGGTTGTGACACGATTTGAAACGTACCTCTTCAACGCAGCAACGACAGACGATGCGTACCGACAAGCCGCGGAATTGAGCCCGCAGCTTGACCACACATACCGAAACAGTGATGGAGAAGTCGTGACGATCAAGTGTCTTGGAATTCATGAATTGGATCGAGTTGAACCAGATGGTGAGGACTATCCCGGGCTCGTTTCATCAGTGCAATTCGTGACACCTGACGGTGCTGACCCGATTGACTTCGTGCCAGACCGCATTTCCCTGGCGTGCTTCAACCAACACGGAAAACGAGCTGACTTTCCGAACCTCGACCAATGATCCGTGGCAGAACCAGGCCGTGAACCGGAGCGGCCGACAACGCGAGTTTTGAAATCAGAGTCTCTTGGCGGCCGCCCGGTTACGGCTGCCGTTACCCGACTGAAACGCATCAACTTGACTCGTCATCGTGATGGAATGCTTTTGGACTGTTTACGTTGACGCCAAAACGCGCGACAAGTCTGCGAAGATTGCCGCCCAACTTGAGACATTGGCCGAAGCAAATTTTCACGACCTTGAAATCGAACCATACGAAAAGGCAGGGCACAAGCTTCAGTTCGCAATCAAGCACGACGCTGCTGACTGGACAGCAATGGTGTTTGACGTGATACTTACTGCACAGCGAATGGGTTACCGATGGATCGTCGCTGGCGGTGTTAACGAAGAATTGAGCTTGACGTCGACTGACGCACGGGCTCCTGGGATAGCCATGCTCACGTGCTGGTGTTCGCCGACGCACGGGCAAGAAGGCGGGTAACAATCGCGTGCACCGGAGTACGCGAGTCAGCCGGTTTATTGATTTTGAGTCTTTCGCGCGTACCCGGTGACGCGTGGCGTTCGTCGAAAGAGATTGGTCGACTGGTCACATGAATGAGACGATTGAGGTCGCACCACTTGTGGAGACTGTCCCTGACGATCTACTCGCACAATGGAAACAGGGGCCGTTTATGCTGGCAACCCGCGAGAGTCTTCCAATTGTCGAATTGCGCGATCGCACCTTGACTCTTCGATGGGGGCATGATGTGATTTCTGCGGATGTGTCGGAATGTCACTTTTGGATCGGTAGGCCATGGAAAATGAAACATAATTCAAGATCGGCGCGTCCACTCTTTCCCTTCGGAACCCATGACCTGATCCTGATCGATTTCCCACCGCTTTATCGTAGGATCTTCACACGCAGAACGCACTCGTACAACACGGCTCCGGTCGGCTATACTCACGCTTCACTTCAAACTTGGAAACGTGCTCTGGCTCCATTACTCGACGAACCAAGCGGTGAACCGAAGTCGCCGATAACGCGTTTCTTGAAATCATAGTTTCTTTGCGGCGACTCGGTTACCGCCGCCGTTCGTCGCTCGGAGCTCCCACAAGATCAATGGAATACGACGACGCAAGGAATGAACTACTGCGGCACGCAGGAATTGCCGAAGACTATTACGAAGATGGCTTCCTCGCATGTCTCCGTCCGTATTCTGGCATCAAGCCAAATAACTTTCACACCGTCATCGAATCAGTTTTATCGGTCGGTAGCAAGTTCTCATCGACCGATAGTATCGAGCGTCCTGTTGTTTATGCGATCTGGCATTTGACTACAAGAGCTCGCAATTGGGGGACTGAAGATGACCGAATGCTCGTCCGCAATAAGCTCATCTCCCCCGAGGACCGGATGCGACTGCGCCAATGGATCGCAATCATCGAATCGATGATGCTGAATCTCTTGCACGGTCGCAAGCCGTACGATTCGATTCACGGGTATTGCGAATATGTCGTCGAACACGGTTGGGGACCCAACTTCCGTTTTTTCGTCCCGCTGCTATCAGCTGCGATCGAAAATGATGACTTTGGAGATCGACTCCAAGGCCATTGCGAGGCTATAATTTCGCTCGGCCCACAAGCGATCGAAACCAAGAGTTCGCTAGAACGGGCTCGGCTCCGCAAATGGGAATGGTACGAACCGCACGAACGGTGCGCCGCAGAATCGCTTGGCTTCATTGATCAAGCACTATCGGCAATTGAGAGTGAACAAGACTAAATAGCGACGAACAAAATGTTGGACCGACGCCCCCGACGGTCCGTTTCGAAATGGAAGCATTGTTAGCGGGGGCTCGGTCAACATTGGCGTTATCTCACCAGAAATCTTCGATGCTAGACCCCAGACTTGAGAGTTGGATGCGATCAGCGCACGAAATTGGGATCGTGGAATTCAACGATGCTGATTTGGTCGCGTCGAGATTTCCGCATGACATTCCCGAGTCCTACATTCCAATCGGATTGTTCGAATCGGATGCGATATGTATTGACGTTGAAACAAATGAAATTGTCGTGCTGGATCACGAAGTGAAAGATCGACAACTTTGCTTGGCTGCCCAAAACCAAGAATCGCTCGTAACCGCAATGCGGTTGGCTGAAAAGTACTTCGATGATTGTGTTCGAGATCTAGCATCGGATGACCAATCTGCGGTTGAAGCCATTGCCGTAGAATGCACACAGATAGCGGGTGGTGACCAATTTCGCTCGTTCTTTTGCTCTCTTATTGGCGCATGAGAAAAGTGGGATAACAATCCAATCGAGATAGGGGCCCGGTTACCCGGGACCCCTCTCACAACACCTAGCATGCGGGTCCGCACTAGGCGTTTCATCTTTTAAGAGCAAGCCTGTTCCAGACTTCTAATAGACTTACCAAGCCGGTTGTTGATAGATAGGCGTTGGTCAAAGTGCTTTGCAGACTTTGACAGCCAGACATGAACCAGGCGCCTCGCGAGCTAGAACCGAATGGAACCGCGTCGTTTCGTTCTAATCCCATTTGCATCAAGTTCCTTATGCGCGCTGACGGCTTCCGCCACTGCTTCCAGTAGCATGACCGCAAGCGACGGCGAACCCATTTATCCAGGTCGCTAAAGAAACTCTTGATTGGGATCAGGCAGAAGTAACCGGTCCAGCCCCGAAGATAGTAACCTAACCATTTCAAGCGATCTGACATCGAGACGCTCCACGTTCGACGTGTTAACTCTCGAATTCGCTCTTTGAATTTGGTCACATTCTTGGGGCTCACTCGCAACTGTCCGCCATAACCGCTGAACTGGTATCCGAGGAACTCCAACCCATCGGTTTTGCAAACACGGCTCTTGTCTTGGTTCACCACTAGCTTGAGCTTGCAAGTTAAGTATCGCTGCACCGAAACGAAGACGCGCTGGGCCGCTCGCTGAGTCTTGGTAAAGATCAGGAAGTCGTCCGCATACCGTACAAAGCGCAGCCCGCGGCTTTCTAGCTCCTTGTCAAAATCGTCTAACAAGATGTTCGCCAGTAAGGGTGAAAGCGGGCCGCCTTGCATCGTGCCTTCGTGCGATGGTTGCCACGAGGTATCGACCATGACCCCTGCACGCAAATACCTTCCGATCAGACGCAGTAAGCGTTTGTCCTTCACTTTGCGTGCGACTCTTGCAAGCAGCACGTCATGTTGGACGCGATCGAAGAATTTGGACAAGTCCATATCGACACATTGTCGGTATCCAGATCGGATATGAGCTTGGACTTGTTTAATGGCTCCATGAGCAGAGCGTTTTGGTCGAAAGCCAAAACTCGATTCACTGAAGTGTGGATCGAAGATTGGCGTGAGAACTTGGAGGATGGCTTGCTGTATCAATCGGTCCATGACATTGGGAATGCCAAGGTGACGTTGGCCGCCATCGTTTTTGAGGATAGACTTTCGCCGCGCTGGTTGCGGAGCGTAGGTGCCATCGAGTAACTGTTGACGGATCGTAGGCCACTGAGTTCGAAAGCTTGTGAGGAATTCGTTCAGTGTGATTCCATCGGGACCTGGGGCCCCTTTGTTCGCCTTGACTTTTCGCCACGCCTGTAGGACGTTTCGCTCGTCAACAATTTGTTCCATTAGATCGTTTGTGAATAAGTTTAAGGCTGTCTTCTTCATGATCGTCACTTCCGATTGATCTCGGGACTGAGATTCAGGCAGAGCACGGGGCTTTGTAGTGCCGCTTCCCGTGGGGACAGTCGACTAGCTTGTATGTGTTGCTTGCGTAGTGAGATCATGAATGGTTCTTCCTTAATAAAAGATGTTTGGCCCTTCTGATTTCTATTGGTGTTAGAAGCTTCATACTACGGCCGCTGCTGACTTCTGCTGATGTGCGAGCAAAGTCGCCTTTGCAACGCCCTGAGTTTCGGTCGCAAGGACCTACGTTTTCAGGCAGGGACATCGGCAGATCTCCCCAAATAAGAGCGTGAATTATCCCTGCACAAGCTCCGCATCTACCAATCCTCCGTTTCCGATTTGCCTTCGCGTTCTCAAGCACGCTCGGCTAGAGCGACCGGCCTCTATGCGGTTTCTGTACGTAACCTCGCAGGTCTTGGCGAGAAACCATCCGAGTGGGGTAGTGACGCACTGATGGCGGTCGACAGACTCGGCGCTTACCCATGGTTTCGCAGGCTTCCTTCCCACGCCCAGTCGCCCGGGTCGCAGTTGCCTTCGCCTCGTGTCTGTTTCTTACGAGCTATTCATTTGGTATACTGACTCCTGTAAGAAAATCGGAACTAAACACAGGGGACTGAGAACTCTCGCGAGCTCCGCACCCCACAAACTCACGCCCATGTTGGGCGTACATGCACACGGAGCGGCACTCCGTATCGGATTTGCTTATTAGGATTGCTGGGTGCCGCCCGGTGATCGTTGTCGTTCGTCGAAAGTGGCGTGTGAATGCGATCAATCTTGACAGTCATCTACCTGCTGACATTGTTGATATTAGCACCTTCGTGTAGCCAAACAGATGATGGCTACGGGATGACTGTCGACACGGACCGCGTTGCTAATCTTGATGATCGTGATGTCGAAATCATTCAGTTCGTACTCGAATCCCACTCAAGCGATGCGAAAGATAGGATCTATTTTCTGACGCCCACGCCGATGTCGGAATGGGACGAGGTGGGAAATTGGTCCGACCCGCCGCAAAAACTTATTAACTTTGTCTCTTCGAACGGCAACACGTACAGACCCGCATCCGGTGCTTTCCTTAAAGAGGGTAGCGTGCTTCAGCGTGGCACCAACAGAGAGGCTTGGATGAGATGGATTACAATCAAACGATGGATATCGGATACTGAGGTTGAAATTGAGGACGGCGTTTGGTGTTGTCCGATGGGCGGAGGTGTAATGACTAGCATCTACGAGAAAATCGATGGAAAATGGAAATGGAAGTCCAAAGGTAACGGCGAGAACTGGATATCATGCAACGAGCGACGAACCAACCATTGCACCCAAGTGGCCGGTCGCCCGTGCTTGACTTTAGAAACTTTACTTGCGGCCACTGGGTGAATGGGGCCGTTATTCCTTGAGAGAACTCGCTATGCCGTGGGAAATCACGATCATCAACGGCACTACCGACAATAGAAGAACACTAGGCACGCGCGAGCATGTGATAGCTGCGTTGTCCGACGCAGTTCCGGGGGCAGAACTACAGCGCCCACCGATGCCACCGGAAGAGATGCTTGCGATGATGCCTCCAGCAGTCCGTGACGCGATCACTCGCCTAAAACTGGAAGCCGACTTTGAGAATCATGACTTTTCAATCCAGTTCTACACATCAGACACTCCGACGATCGACTGGATCAACGCTGAAATACGTGGCAACGGCGACCCACTGCCGCTACTGCAATCGATCTGCTTGAACACCGGATGGTCGGTCATTGACGTTGCGGAACAAGTCGTCGTCGACTTGACAAAAACAAGTACTGAATCTTGGGACAGTTTCCGGCGATGGCGTGACAAAGCGTTGCGTCAATTCGCGGCCAACGACGAAAAACCGGAATAACCAAGCGGTGAACGGGAGCCGCCGATGACGCGGGTTTGCAAATCATAGTCCTTTGGCGGCGGCCCCGTTACCGCCGTCGTTACGACACTGAAGATTTCGCCACATGACGGATGACGAACGCATTGCTCGTCTTGCCACCGAATTGGCGGGCAGCGGCGCACAAGTGAACGGCGCGTTTCAGATTTGGGCTCTCGACGCGCAACTGACCGACGCCCACTTGATCGAAATCTCAACCTGGGCCGACCTCGAATTCTTGATGGCCGCGGGTTGCCCGATCACCGATGCCGGACTTGCTTCGATTTGCTATTTTCGTCGGCTAACTTCACTCGACATTGGTGGCACGGCAATCACCTCAAACGCGATTGCAACCGCCGATCTCCCGGAAGCCCTCGTGTCCTTCGGTCTATACGACCTACCGTTGACAGATGATGCTGCGAACCGAATCGCGCAATTGCCCGAAATACAGATGCTCAATTGCAACGACTGCGGGTTGTCGCTGCACGCGTTCCATCGCCTGGTGGAGCTTCCAAAACTACGCGGATTCGAGGCGCTGGGCTGTCCCGTTCCTGATGATGATGCGCGAGCGATTTCTCGACGCAAGCCACACGGTCTGCTACGATTGGATTCGGGCGTGTGGCGCAATGGCGATGTCAATCGTCCGTCCAAAAACAGGTCGTAACAATGCCGTGCACCGAAGGACGGCTTGCGCGGTTTTTGAAGTGGAAAATCAACCGTCCGTCCTCGGTGACGGCCAACGTTACCCGACTGAACTGAACGATGGTCAATCCATACGAACCCTCGCATCTCGAACCGGAACGAAACCCTGTTTGGGCGCGACTCGCTTGCTGGATTCTCGAACCACCGCCTGTACGTTCAACGCCTGAGGGCGAATCTCAATGGTTGGTTGACTCAATCGTAGCGTTCGTCGTGATCTTGACTGGTTTCGCGATTGCCGGGCTCATTTCCGAATTGCTTTCCTTTTTGCGTTCAATGGCCTATCCGACTGGACTAGCGATCGGGTGTTTCCCATTCGTGCTGTGGCTGAACTACTGCCAATCCAAAGATTTCACGATTCGAGGATACTTGGGCTTGCTTCTCTTCCTTTTCGTGATGTGGACGGTCCAAGGTGGTTTGAATGACCTTGCACTCTTGCCCGTGGCAATCGCCATCACTCTGGTGGTTTTGCCGATCGAGATTGCGATGGGTAAACTTGTGTTGGCCGGGCTACCCGGTTCCTCTGCTCAAGATCGCGGGTAACCATGTCGTGCAACGGAGCACGGCATAGAGCGTTTACAAATGGGAGCCACATTGGCCGTGCCCGCTGACGACCACCGTTCGCGATATAAGTAGGTATTGAAATGGCACACGGTACACGCGGACTACTTGGAACGCGACCACTTGATATCGACCAAGGAACACTATGTCGGCACAAGTCTCCAAAGCCAGGGATTTTGTCAAGTGAACAAAGCAATAGAATGCAGCCAAGACGGTGGACGAAGCAAGATACAGACGGCTATCATCAATGGGTACGAACCCATGCTGGTGATTACGTTAAAAAGCTAACCATCGACTGCGCAGATTTTGCTCTTCATCTCCTTTCGGAATATGCGCGAAACAAATACCTTAGCTTGAAACTTACCGCAGGATTTAGCTTACGCGATCCGTTTGCTTCGCGAATGCTTCAAAATGCAAGTTTATCGGAAATGATGAAACGAATAGGTGCTATCGACCTCTTTCGTACAGACTCTGGAAATACAATGGAAATTGACTTTAAAGATTTGAGGAGCGGCGATTTACTTACGAGTAAAGTGCATATTCAAGTAGTTTTGTCGCCTTGCTCCTATGTCAATCTTCGGGATATTGTTGCGAAAACAACCGAATTAAACATTCCCGTTTTGGAAATAGTGCAAGGAAACCTTAGTGGCACGAATCCAGTATTGGTTCGCCGTCGTGCCTATGACCTTCGCCTCAATGAAAATGGCGAACGAAATAATAGGTATTACGACTATAATGATACAGCGAATTACTATTATCCAGCTGGTTACGACGTAGATGAAAGAAATGCATTCGAGCCTCGAAGATGGAATTTCGACAGTTTTGGTGACTAATAGACGGAAACGAGACAAACTTTCCAACGCAGCACGTCGTTGACTGTCAGTATTGCGAACAAAGCGTTGCACCGAAGATGCGTAATTTGCCGTTTTTTGAATTTAGATTTGTACCCGCATCTCGGTGAACGCGGCCGTTACCCATCAAACAATGAAAACGTTTCTCGCCCTAATCGTCGCTGTAGTCGCAGCCTCTGCCGTCACCGCAACCGAGCAGGCCCTTGATCGGCTCGTGCTAAGCGGACGCACGTACGGAATTGAGCAACAACCAATGCTCGGCCTATGGCACAGTGATGATTGGAAATCGGACGGCGATCAGCCGATGCCTGCATTTGATGTCACCTCCTCCGCAAACTGGCGCGGCTATGTGGCAACATTCTCGATTTCAGACGACAAACTGTTTCTGCGAGATATTGAAGCTCAAGTCGCTGGGGAACCAACAACGGGCCGTGACCTGCTCAAGAAACGGATTCCTGTCGTGGCGCGATGGTACACTGGTTCAATCTTTGTTTCCGTAGGCGAATTTGATTACGACGCCCAAGCATCCCAATATGTAATCGAGTTCATCATTGATAAGGGATCGGTACGAGACACACGATACCACCAGTCAATCAAGATTCCTGTAACGTGGAACGGGAAACCGAGATCACCAACGCCCGACAAGCCGAATGGGTAACCATCCGATGCAACCGAGCGGCGAAGTTGGGCGTTTTGAAGTGGATGATCAACCCTCGCCGCCGGCTGATCGGTAACGTTATCGGTCAACGTTTGCGGCGCATGCATGTCGTCGGTTGCGCAACATTTCCAGTTCGCCTGATGGCTCTGCGGCTCGTCGGTAGCGTCACACGCTCGCTGCTCGTTTGCGATTCATCATCGTGGGTTCGCCTGATGGCTCTGCCGAATCAGCGATCAGACGATCCCAACCGATGGCTCGTCTGATGACTCGGAAGCTTGACAGGGACAATCGTGTTGCGGACGCTCAACTCCGCCTCATACAATCGAAAATCATTTCCGCAAATCACTCGGCACTTCGAGCTCGGGCCTGTAGCGCCGATAACAATCCGGTCCACCCCAGCCCTCGGGCTGCCGGTTCATGTTCGCCAAGTCCATGGCTCGGGCGAGGTGACCGGTAGCGTTATGTCGCTAAGGAATCAGATGTTCGGCGAATTCGATCCTTCGCTTCTTTCTGATCCTGGCTTCAAGGAGGACTCCGTACGCGAAGAGATCGTTGTTCCCATACTCCGACGGCTTGGCTACTCTGCTAGTGGCCCTAACAAAATCATCCGCAGCAAGGGTTTGCTTCACCCTTTCGTGATGATTGGTTCCAAGAAACATCCCATCAACATTATCCCCGACTACCTGCTCTGCGCCGATGGACGCCCCGGATTGATCTTGGATGCCAAAGAGCCGAACGCAAAGCTCGTGAAATCCAAACATGCTGAACAGGCATACTCGTATGCCATCCACCCTGAAGTTCGCACCAGGTTTTACGCGCTTTGCAGTGGACGACAGCTCGTTGCGTACGACACGCAGGGAATCGCTCCGATATTCGTTTTGGATTTTGCCGACATTGACTCCAATTGGGAACTCGTAGAAAGCGTATTATCTCCGAAAAACGTATCAATGTTTGCCCAGTCCTACTTCCAACCGGATTACGGAACGGCAATGATGAAAATGGGATACCCAACAGGTTTTCAATGGATATTTTCATTTGTAAAATTCCGTCAATTCAGTTGGGTGCGTGAAGACCTCTACACAATGTCCGTTGGTAGTCCGATTGGCAATGAAATGCACATCGCCTCATTTGATTCCAACAAGGAAATTTTCGACAGAATTGTCAGCTTCACCGATGACGAAAACCGCGACTACATTGTCGAGCATTTGACACCGGGGCATATGGTCACTGCAAAACGCCCAATATATTTGTCGTTGAATACTATTTTGGGAGATGAAACTCGTGGACAATTTGAATCGTTTGTGCCATTCATGATTCTCGACGTCGCGCCGCTGGACGAGCAAGATTTTCTTGTGGCAATGGGCAACGCTGGAGACGCGACATAACAAAAAAATGCACCCGAGTTGCCGATCGGGCGTTTCCTCAAATCAAAGACTCCTGGCGGCAACCGGGTGATTTTAGGCGTTCGTACCGCGCAGTAAATGAATCTAATTGTTGCGGATGGTTCATCGCTCAAAGGGATTGCGCGTGAAGTTGCGCTTGCGTTATGATCGATTTCAATTGCTGTTCATCTTCTGCTTGTGATGCATGGGATCGATTGCGGTTCTGCTGGGATGACGAGTGATGGTTCGAACTGATTTTGACAACCCTGTTTGGTGAATCATCTGCGTTGGCCACGAGAACTGAGGATTCGATAAGCTGCTTTGATGGTTCTCGTAGCTACTTCGATGACACACCAAAGCTCACTTATGGTTCAATGCGTTGGTCGCTTGGCCTACCCAACATTGATTCGCCAAATCGATGGACGTTGTTGTGATGCATCGCTGGGAACCTCCATCGATTTGGCCATCCAATGTTGGGCCGTAAAACACTGCTGAAGGAATTGATGCGCGGACCGCTTTTTCGATCTTGACGGCGTCGCTGGCTTGATTAGTTGTGTCGACTCGCTTTCTCGATGCTAAACTGATAAACTGACGCTCTTGCGTGGGGGCAATTGACGATTTCGATGCGATTGGGCTCAGGATCGACTGACGCTCCCAGGTACGAACAAAACGATGCACACGGAGCGGCACTCCGTATCGGATTTGCTTATTAGGATTGCTGGGTGCCGCCCGGTGATCGTGGTCGTTACCCGATCGAATGCACCGTCACTCACGGTGGAGCTTGGCACCTAAATTCAGTCTCAGAACACTGCTGGTGTGGACCGCAATCATCGCGACAGTGCTGGCGATGTATTTGCGGTTTGGATCAACGGGCGAGTCAATGGTTGCAGGCCTGATGGTCCTCATTGCCTTTCTGGTCGGGCATTTACTGCTGTCTTCAAACGTTGACACTCGTGCGTTGCTCCTTGCCTTCTACTGCACTGCCATTTCGTATTCGTTCATTGTTGCCGCGATCGTTTTTGCTTTTACTCAACCGATCACAGTCAAAGAAGGCGGGGCACTTCCTTTGATTGTCATCGCAATCGTATGGTCGCGATACTTTTCGATCTTAGTCATAGCAGCGAGTCTGGGGACAATCACGACGTTATGGCATTCTTTGGACCGCCGCCTCGGGAAGATGTTGCTCTTACTGCAGTTACCTGGAATTGCAATCTGTCTCTTCGCAGCCTACGCTGCACTAAAGAAGTAGCTGAAATTGGACGCGAGCTTACAACGGCGGGTAACCATCGCGTGAACCGGAGAACGCGAGCTAAGCGATTTGCCCGTTAGAGACTTTCCCGCGCGTTCCCGGTTACGCGTGTCGTTCTGCGAAATAGAAATTATGCGAAACTATAGCAAACTGCTAGTAGCTTTTTTTGTTATTGCATCAGTATGTGTGATCGGAGTGGGGACTACAGTTCGTCAGCATACTCTTGATGCTCACGCACGTGATTCGCTCAAAGAGTATCGCAATTGGATCGCCAAATCTTGGAAATCGGACGGTCCGTCCGAGAATGCAATTCGATTGTTTATCGATACATCACCGCAATCCGTTTTGCGATTACTGCAGCGACGCGACGCAGCAATTGAGAACTTAGGGGGTACGATGTTTGGTGTGCTATGCTATCATTTGGCAAGCCAGGCACTAACGAATGAAGTACTCGCTATGCAAAATAGTGGAAATAGCCAGGAGATGAGATTTGCCGATGAGGCAGTTTCGGCAATGACGCTTGAACAAGACGGTTCCTACAAGTGGCAACACCTTGTTGACGATATGACAGGCAAGAACGCTTATCCTGCTAGTCCTTTTGGCTCGTGGAGTATTGCCGTGAATGGTTTGCCATAAGACAATCGGCAGAACAATGCGTTGCACCGAAGACGCGTAAATGGCTGATTTTTGAAATTTGGTTTATCGCCGCGTCTCGGTGAACGCGGTCGTTCGTACGCGCAGTAAATGAATCTAATTGTTGTGGATGGTTCTTCGCTCAAATGGGTTGCGCGTGAAGTTGCGATCGCGTGATGATCTATTACAATTGCTGTTCATCTTCTGCTTGTGATGCGTAGATTCGATTGCTGTGCGGCAGGGATGACGAGTGATGGTTCGAACTGATTTTGACAACCCTGTTTGGTGAATCATCTGCGTTGGCCACGAGAACTGAGGATTCGATAAGCTGCTTTGATAGTTCTCGTAGCTACTTCGATGACACACCAAAGCTCACTTATGGTTCAATGCGTTGGTCGCTTGGCCTACCCAACATTGATTCGCCAAATCGATGGACGTTGTTGTGATGCATCGCTGGGAACCTCCATCGATTTGGCCATCCAATGTTGGGCCGTAAAACACTGCTGAAGGAATTGATGCGCGGACCAGTTTTTAGATCTTGACGGCGTCGCTAGCTTGATTGGCTGTGTCGACTCGCTTTCTCGATGCTAAGCTGATAAACTGAGGGTTGTTCGCTTGGACAATTGACGATTTTGATGCGCTTGGGCTCAGGAACGACTGACGCTCCCAGGTACGAACAAGACGATGCACACGGAGCGGCACTCCGTATCGGATTTGCTTATTAGGTTTGCTGGGTGCCGCCCGGTGATCGTTGTCGTTCGTCCACACTGATGCAGCTCCTCGCGGTAGTTTCTTCATATGCGATTCTCTCTGCTTTCGCTGCTTCTTCTGACCACAGTGATGGGAGTTGCATCGGCGACGACAATAACAGTAGCCATCCAGGACAACGCACGGATGATTCTCGACGTCACACAATTTATCGTGGTTTTGCTCTCGGCCACCGCATTGACAACAGGAATTCTTTCGTCGGGCAGGATTCAAGTGCTTTGCCTTACTTGGGGGATCTTCGTTATTACGCAGAATTTATGTCATTCTACTCCTTTTTTGTGAAAGAGTTGGTAGAGAATGCGTTGATCCCTCCCCAAGAGTCTTCTGGACGCGTGATCCATGCCGTGACATATGTATTCGAGATCACTGGAATCTGGTTTGATGTTGGCGTTGCAACCATCGCCGCATGCGTAGCCGTTATGCTCTCAACATCGAAGCGCCGTGAAGGTTCTTCCGTCCAACGTCCAAATAAATTCGAGCAGAGCGAAAAAGACTAAATGGCTTACGATTGAACCGTGGAGTGCGATGTCCTCACTAAACGAAATTCTGCTACGTGTATTGCAGACAACTTTTGCTACACTACGTACCGATGCAGAGGGATACGACAACACTGAACTATCGTCGCAGACACCGCTATGGCGTAAACAGGACGAACCATCCCATGCACCTAAGCCCCCGTTGGTGCGTTACTAACTTTAGAGACATCTCTTCCGGGGGGCTAGGTGATGGGTGTCGTTCTGCCACAAATACATACATGCCTGACGTAACGTGGGTGCTGGAACCCAACATCTTTCCCGACACTCATGAACCGATCCGGAAAGCGATCCGCGATCGAGGGCATCGTCTCGTTGATTGGTCTGACGCATGGTGGTCTGACGGAGTACCGTCGCGTGTTCCTAAATCGAATGTTGTATTCCACGGCTCGCTCGGTAATGCGGCTCGAATCGCCGATGACCTTCACACTGGATTCCAGGATCGTTCTGTGCTGTCAACTCATTTCGGTGCTCTTCATGGTACGAATATGCTCGACAGTGGCTTGTCCATGTTGATTGGACGATCTGCGCGGCAGATGAACTTGTCGCCAACGCTCGAAGGATTGCAGAACGATTGAGGACGACTGACCGCCTATTTGTGCGTCCCGATAGCCCGCTGAAACCATTCAGTGGACGGGTCGTCGAGGTTGCAAATCTTACGCTCGCAAAACTTGATCATGGCTTCTATTACGATGATGAAACCCTTCCGGTTGTTGCCGCGCCCGTCCAAAACATAGGTAGTGAATGGCGGTTCGTGATTGCGAATCGCTCTGTCATCGCAGGCTCGGCATACGATCCCAAAACGCGAAAACCAGTTGCCGCACAATTGAACTCCGCAGCAAACTTCGCATCTATCGTTGCGGCGTCGATTCCCGAGCCTGAAATCGTCTACATTCTTGACGTCTGCGAATGCAATGGCCAACTTCGGCTACTAGAACTAAATCCATTTGGTGGTGCTGATCTTTACGCCTGCGATGCAAACGCGATAATTGATGCCGTATCAACAATCGCGTCCAGCGCATGAAGAGTGGCAGAACCAAGCGATGCAACGGAGCGGAAATGGCGTTCCGGCTTTACCCTTTAGTCAAGATCAATCGCTCCATTTCCGCCCGCTGATCGTGGTCGTTCGTCGGACACGGTATGAATTAGCGTATGGGACAATTCACATTCCCGCTTGAAGTTCGCGTTCAATCCTTCAATGGATGGACGCTATCCCAGGCAGTTCTGTCGAACAAATGGAGCGATCGATTGACAAACTTCCAGACTCGACTTGGTATAACTATCGATGTCGTGTGCACGACGCTGTTGCTTTGATCGCAATTAGCGAACATCAACGACTTCCGAAAAGATTGCTAGTGACGGTTTCCACTGATTTACGCCGAGTTTGGCGATTGACAAAACTCATCAAGGACTTTCGCCTCTCGTTTGCAATTTCAGATATACTGAAACGGCAAGGAGGCGTGGCAATCGACGATTAAAATTACCATACGTCAACTCACAACAGGCCGACGAACAAAGCGATGCACGCAAGTCGCCGGTCGGCCGCGAATTTGAATCATAGTTTTTTGGCGGCGACTGCGTGATCGCCAGCGTTCTGTTGCTGAGACCCAATGAAGTCAATCTGGCACCTTCTCGAAGCCGACTCCCCTGAGGAAGCGCTGCACATCGCAACAGCGAATTCCCGCCTTGAGGACATGCGCGCGTTGATCGCGAACGGTGTTGATGTTAACGCAAAACACAAAACGATCATCAGTGGACAATCGCTCGACGCGCCTCTTCACGTTGCGGCAACTTATGGCCTCGTCGAACCTGCGCGACTGTTGGTCGACGCCGGTGCAGACCTTAACCTGATTGGCGGAATGGACATGTCGCCATTGATGTGCGCCTGCTCGTGTGGCGGCCCTGACGGCGATCAAATCGCACAGTTGCTTGTCGAACGGGGAGCGGACGCTACGGTGGTTCGCGAAAGCGATGGAATGACGGCGTTGAAATTTGCCGCAAAAGGCTGCGATTCCGCGACAATCACCGCATTGATTGTTGCAGGCGCCGACGTCGATGGCCCTCCTGGTACCGACCAAACTGCCCTTATGCTCGCTGCCCGCGAAAACAACGTAGCTGCACTCGAGGTGCTTGTAAAATATGGCGCAGATCCGAAACGCGGTTGCGGGTTGCGCTGGGCTCTCGGGAAGACAGCGGCTTGGATGGCACAAAACGAAGGCAGTGTGGATGCCTTTAACTTACTTAAAGACCTTTAATCGATGATAGAACGCAACAGAACCACGCGATGCACACGGAGCGGCGGTGGCACGGGCAATCGCAATGGCAGATCAACTCCCGCCGCCCGGTGATCGCCAGCGACTATGAAGTGGTGGGTTTGCAAGTGGAGTTGTCCACGATTTTTGAGAATTGTTGTCTTCTACATGTTTTTTAGGCCCTAAGGTAGGTGCCCAACGGCGGAGGCGATTGTCGATCACTCACCACGAGAGCACTTGTCGCTGGGCAGAATTAAATACAGTACTCGCATACTCTGGCGAGGTCGGCATAATCCCATTGACGGCACCGCTGGGGCCATCCACTACAAACACGCCCATCTCATTGAACTCAATGCGACCGACGGTCATTTGGGTCGAGAGTTCGACAAGCTGGTTTTGGTTACCGGGCAGGTTCCCCATCACGATGCTGATGAAGCCGATCGGTGCAGGTTCCGCTTCACCCTGGATTCGCGGCGTTATATTAGGTTGACCAGTACGTCGATCTTGATTGAGTTGGTTGATTACATGCAGAACATCCAGAGAGCTAACGATCGAATCCGCGTTGACATCGACCCGCGGGGCGAGCGCCTGCGTCCTTGGACCAAGCCCGAGAGATGAATTGCTTCGAGCCCTCGCGTTCAATACGTTGATGATAGAAAGGACATCAAGAGACGAGACCATGAAGTCGTTGTTGACATCAGTTGGCCGGTTGGCATTGTGCCAGTCAGCGGCGAGCATATGCCTGACTTCAAGTTGTTCTACCAGACTTCGACGCTGCTTCTTCTGTGCCTTTGATAGTCGAGCGGAGGAAGTTTTTTTACCAAAAGTCGCACGAAGTAGATTCATTGATCGATCCGTAGTTGACACTCGCCGGAAGTGAGGAATACCGCAAAAAGATTAGTCGCACGGTACAACCGTTGCAATCAGTTAATCCGGCACGGCGGTTCAGATTCTGGAACAGACCGATGATTTCTGCCAGAAAACACCGCTATTTGGCAGCTCCCAAGCAGCAAATAGGCTGAAGAAAACTCCGGAAAATTAGAGAGTCAGTCTCGGTTCCAGCGGTATTTTTCGGCAGTCGGGGTCAGGTTTTTCCCTACATCCAATCGATCGTCAGAGACTACTAATGCGGTGGGCGGACCAAGTTTGATTCATCGTGCATCGTCAATACGGTCCTTCAATGGTTAAAAGCATCGCGGTACGGTGTAAGCAGTCCGGTCTGCCTGGTGAATGACGTACCTAACAGGCAACTATCGCTGCTCTGTTAGAAATTGAATGGTATTGCCACTGGCGATTGTTAGGATCGTCGATGGCAACTCCGTGATTGCTCGGGATCAGCCCTACAGCGAATCGGGCCTTCACTACTCTCCTGCCATGAGGATTTCTCCAGAGCCTTTGCGGTCGATGTAATCGATCATCTGCCGCAATGCAGCAGGCACATTAACGGATCCTCCCAATGGACGCAAACGACCAAGCTTGTGCAATTGAATCGCTTCTTCAAATAACTGTTTTGCCTCAATCGCCAGCCCATCTTCTGGATCTAAAAACTCAACATCGTACATACGGCGCCGTAATAAGTAGACGATGACCAGACTGGACCAGCGGAAAGCATAGCTTCCGCCGCCTCGATTCATTTCTTTTCGAAAAATACTCAGAAGCTGTTTGATTAGCTCAGTCGCTTCGAAAGACTCTATATCCTGTGTGGCGTCTGTTCGATATCGAAGAATCTGGGAAACTCCTTTGAGGTCATTCGTGGTTGGACCAATCGACGAGCCAACTAAGCCAAAACATTTTCGAACAAATTGCGCAATCAAGGATGGGTCACGCAACGTCAGACCAATCGTATGTCGAATCGCAGAACTGTCATAATAGGTCGTATGGCTGGGCTGGCAAAGCCATCGCTCGAAGTCGGAATTGGGTGCCGACATGTAGCCCAGGGCTCGTACGATAAGCGTAAAGTTACGGGATTTGCTGGTGGTGTTCTCGCGCCATAAATATATTAGTGCTTCTGCCGAAGACTCAAGCAACTTCTGATCGCCATGAATAGGACAGACGAAATCAGAACCAACGGCAGTCGCATCATGCGGTGTCTGTGTCTGATCCTTTTGCATTAGGCCGTCTTTAATTCGACCGAATAGGGCGGACTCTTTAAAGACGTCCTTAGTTGCGTGGTTTTCAATCTGATCAATCAAGATTTGCAAATAATGTTTGACCTGTAACCATTTGGCTCGGCTTGCCATGCGCGGCATCAACTCAGGAAATGCACGTGGCTGATTCTTCAGAAAATTTTCTTTGTCCACAGGATTCCCGTTGGGATCCAAGACGGGCTTCATCCTGTCCCAATTTGCCAGGATGGATTTTGAAGGCACTTTTTCAATTGCATCGGTCACTAGCCGCAGTTTCGCGTTCCCCTGTGCTGGTGTTGCACTGACGTGCAATCGGGATGGTAGTCGTTGTTCGGCCACATGATCAAGTACCGCGTTCAATTCACGCACACCTTCGTATTCATCGTGCGCAACGACAAGCTTCAAGCTGCGAGTGCCACTTCGTACTGCTAGGCCCTCGATCGGTTTCGGCAAATTCCATTCTTTGCCGCCGTGTACAGACTGGTTTTTGCCTCCCATCAAATTCAACCACTCGAACTTGCCAGCTCTATCGACAAAAAGTTCTAATTCAGGAAGAGTGTCGAGATAACTGACTCGACCAAACTGACGATCGTTGCAAAAAAGTGAAGCTCCGTGAGCCAGCAGATCTTCTCCGGCTAGCTGGCCTGCAACAATCAGGGCTCCGGCAGAATCCGCGGCCAATTGCGGCTGAATTGAGTTTTTGAACTGACCATCTGCTAGAGCTTCGGCAAAGTCGCCCACGACAATGGCACCCGCCAAACTGTTGCATCCGGCTAGGCTGGATATGATCTTTCGACGCGCAGATCCCAACGTTTGTTGGGGAACATCCCAGCTGACCAGTCGCTTAAGCAAGCTTTCGCCGAGAGATGATTGATTGACCGCCAACCGTTGGTTCTCATCGAGAAAGAGCTTCTTCCACGTCGTTTGAATATCTGAATCTAAACACTTACTACAACTGTCCCAACCGAAGCCCTCAGTAACGAAATCGCTTAAGCGTGGGCGACTGCGCGCCGGGATCCACCGCAGGGTGCCATCACCATCCCAAGGTACGAGTTCGACAAACGTTCTGCGGATAATCGACCAGTCCGCGTGGACTACAGCGACTGTCCGGCGTAGATCATGAACTGTGATTGGCGGCGCTAAGGTGTTGCGATTGGATTGAAGCCATGACAGCACCGCTGCAACGGGGCCCCATAGAAGTGAGGCCTGGAGATTCATTGAAGAGCAACGGTCTAGCAGATGTTGCTGTTCTCGTTGTTGGAAATCATTGGGTATCACAAGTGTGGCTGGCTTGCGTTTCGCATAGTTCGCTGTTAGCTCTGACAACCCAACGTTGATGGCCGATATTGGTTCGAATGGGTATATCCTACCCTCGACAGTCCACTGCCATTTCTTGTTAATCGTACGGCCTGCCCACGCTATTGTCATGGGCAATCGCCCAGCGCCCTTACCTAGCAAGATTCGCGAGTCTGGTGGCCAGTTCTCGCCAGCACCCCGTGGGTGAGGAGGTGAATGACAGTCAAGGCGATAAGGTTCGTCAGTGGCAGTAGGCAGCAGTACGCTTGCTGGTAGATGCTTGTTAGTCCGGTGAAAGACCTTAGCAGGTTCGCTTCCATCGATCGACAGTTGGTGAACTGACCAGTTCAGTGACCCCAGTGCGATACCACAAACATCCTTTGCAGTAGTGCCAAGCATCACTTTGTTCCATACGCAATTAGATCATCTGCGACCAAAGGATGTTCTAATAAGGCTAGTGGAAGAGAAAATACATGACTGCGTAGTCTTGTTTGAAGGTCGTCCGCAGATTGAATTTCGTTGAGAGTCACTCGCACAAATCGATGGCTGTCTTCAAGGGTCCGGTTCGGTTCATCTGGGAATTCAAACCCAATACGGTAAACAGTCGTCGCCTCTCTAATCTGTACCGTAAGGAACAACGCCGTTGCGTCTAAATCTAAGTTTCTCTGCGAAGTACATTCCAGTAATTTGCTCGTCGACTCCTTGGTACCGACCATCAGCGTCGTGGAAGTATTCAAGCGGAGCAGGGGAGGGAGGAATCCCCAATCAAAAAACTGGCCAGTTTGCGGTTGCTTCCTAATAAGGCAATCGTGTCTTGAAAGCATTTTGCGTAAGTTACGGTCCGACATTCGGGCGCGGCTAGCGTTCCAGACGGAAAGAATTAGCATTTCAGCAAAGACTTGATTCCTCCATTCCCATAAATGCTGCCTTCGTTCCTGCTGTCGCAAGACTTCTGCGTAAGTTGACCAGATCAACTTGTACCGTGATTCATGTAACAGTACATAATTGGGTTTAGGTAGGCTGGATAGTCGGGCAACTTCGACGAAATGTGGCAGTGATTGAAGTCGGCGACAAACGTTCTGGAACTTAGAAACAATGTGGATCCATTCGTGATTGGGAAACCGCGACTGATGTTGGCGAAGGTAGTTGCGTGCGAGCGTTTCACATCGGCGTAGTAGATCAAGTACAACGCGATTCTCTAGGGTGTCGGAGCTTTCAAATCGTTGTACCGCCAACACTGTTCTTCTATGCCCAGACTTCTCAGCCAAGCTGGTGCCTGGTTGCCTAGTTAGCCAACGAACACAATTGGAATCTAATTCTCTAAGTCTGTTGAGAGGTTCAAGAGCGCGTCTGCGTTTGAGTACTCGTTTGGGTTTATCGCAAACTTGTGTAAGGATCTCAGGTAAATTTCGTGCAATGCGAACGATTAAAGACCGGGGCGGACGGTTCGGTTTATGGGCATGCCGCCATCTGCAAAGAAGCCGCCCAACACTTCGGAAAGCAACTTTGGATGAGTTTTGCTCTTTGTGGAAAAATGCATCGCTTCGCTTGTCAAACGTTTCATCCATGAACGCAGCATATTGCTCAAGGGCGTCCAGCACGGGCGACACCTCTGGGACAGCTTGGATCAATACTGAAGTATTGGCATCCACCCCCATCGCTGCCGGCAAATCCGCATCTGTCTGATTCGTCGACACACTAGGCCTCGTTTCGATCTAAGCCAGACCATTGGAAGTAGTCTTCTTTGCAGCATGTTTCAATCTTGTCAATCAGCTTGCTGTCGTCGGCTTCTTGCAATATTTCTCGTAGCTGCGCAAACACGTTACGTACGCTGGCGTCCTGGGGATTAAGTCCCATTAGTTTGGGAAGAATCTTTTGTTCGATTTGATCAGCGATAACGCATTCAAGTCGATTTTCTACCTGAGGATAGTTCGCGGCATATTCCAGAATTGAGTGAGCAACGCGGTAAGCAAATGGTCGATTGATCTGATTCATTGCTGGCCTAATTCTGTTAATCCATCCGATGAGCCGATGGTGATCTTCCACTGGCATGTCTTGTGGATTCTTCAGCCAGTTTTTCCATGTCATTGCGCTCAGCTTTACCTGGTCGTCTGTGGATATCGATTTTCGATGTGTTGATGAGCCTACATCAATGCTGTTGGGGCTGCCGAAGCGTAAGACATTTGAGCGATCAATTACCTTGTCGGATAAAGCCTGTGTCGTTTCGTCTTCGTTCATTGTTCCAACGAACAATACATTTCGATCAACGAATAACTGAAGTGGCGGTTGTCCAGCTTTCCTGCCGCCGACATCAAGCGATATCTCAGCTTGCCTCCTCTTGCCAGAATCACTGGAATCGATTCCACGCCGCGTTTCAAGCTTGCTAAGGAACTCACTAAAGTAGTATTCCACACGAGCCAGATTCATTTCATCCAAAAGAACTAGTAACATTTGCTTGTCTAAGCGAACGGACTCATACGTGCCTGGCGGGTCCCAGCCGCGCCCAACTGCAGGCCCAATAGTGTCCATCTGCAATAGAGCCCGTGTTAATTCCGTTGGTCTAAATCTCTTCTCAAGATAGTCGTAAAATCCGAAAAGATCCTGTGGACTATCCCAGCGTGGTTGTACGGCGATGTTGATAAAATTGATGCCAAGGGATTCTGCATACCTTCGCGGGAGCTCACTCTTGCCCGTTCCACTAACTCCTGCGAGAGTCACCAGCGGTGAACTGTCGGTGGTTTTTAATGCGGTATGAAATGCATAGACAGCCCGGTCGTCGAATTTGAGCCCCAATTGACTGAGATACGACTTGAAGCCATTCAAAGCATTCATTTCGTCGATCGAGGTCTTGCTAAGCGATTTGCCTACGGCGAGCAGTGGCTGCCAAATCTCGTTCTTCTCCGGCGGTAAAATGTTGTCCTCAGGATCAACGGCTGAGCTGAGGCGGTCGAATGCAGATTGCATGACGGGTATCTGCGACTGTAAGGCGCCGGATTTTGCTTCAAGCTGTTCGACCTCACTGCGTAGGTCTCGCCGTTCTTTTTCGAGCTTGTCCTTTTCCGCGAGTAAATCCGAGACCGAAGCAATCAAATCCTCGTTCGCTTTCTGCTTGATTGCTTCCTGCCGTTGGAGCTCCTTTAGCTTTTGCTCCAAGTCTTCCGTCTCTTGTATTGCCTGACGTTTTCGCTCCTGCAGGGACGGTATTTCCTTCGCTATCGCGTTTGCTTTTTCAACCTGATCGCTGAGATTTTCAAGCTCGCGGCGAACTAAACTTTCTTGGTCAAGCAACTGGTTGAGATCAGTCTTGCCCTTCTTCAGTTCCGCATCGATGCGAGACTGTTGTTCTTGGAGATTCGCGACAGCCTTAGTAATAGAATCCAGCTCACGTTGAAGTTCGCCGCGACGCAACTTCAGTTCGGCGATCTCAGCTTCGATCTTTGTTCGAATCTCGGCTCCTGCTTTTTGTAGTTTCTCCAACTGCTCAGCCGCATCAGCCTTTTTCGACTCAATCAGGGCTAGCTCGGATCTTAAGGCATGCGCCCTTTCCAACTCGATTTGCATCATGGAAAGTTCACGATTTATGCTGTTGATTGTTGCTTCTAAGTTTTCAATCTTTGCTTTACGATCGGCAATCTCTCCGTCTAGTGCGGATCTCTGTTCATGTAAGTTGGCAAGTAGGCCCTGCTGGGTCTCTAGTTCGTTCTGGATGCGGGCGACTTCTTGCTTATCCTTTTCTAGTCTCAAGATATCTTCCTGGACATCCTCCATCCACTGCCTTTGGCGTTGCGCAGCCTCGATGGTTTGCTGTGCCTCAAAGACCGAGTCCTTTAGGATTTGGTATTCCTCTTGTAACTCTTCGATCCTAGCACGCAAATTTTCCCACTTGGTCGCTTCAGGTAGATTCTGTTCTCGTTTCCAGAATCTTTCCGCTTGACGTCTGTGATGACCAAAACTAAGCACCACTAACAAAGCACCTACCAAAGTAGACGCTAGCGACAAAACGACAGCAACAATCGAAGGTGTAGCCAACTCGTTCATGGTTGCGAATCTCCTAGCGATCCAACGTTCGGAGTTGATTCATCCGGGGGGACGAGTGGTTCCGCAGAAGACGGTATGACTGGGAGTTGGAGATCTTCAATTGCTTTCCGGATATCCGCAGCTTTCGATGTGATTTCTTGTATCGTTTCGGCTGCTGTACTTGCCAAGTCCGTTAACGAAGTCGTAGCAACTGCCGCGGCCGTGTTCATGGCCTTAGTCATATCACTTATCCGAAGGGATGTGTCTTGTTCCGACTTGCGCAATTTCCCAAGGCGGTCTTCGATGATTGTTATCTCTCCTTCAAGTCGAACTAGTTCCAAGCGGCTTTTGTTCTTATCTATGTCGGCACTTGCCAGTTGCATTTTCGCATTCGAAAGCTCTTGTTCCGTCAATGCGATATCACGTTTGAATTGTTCTAGCTTTGCTTCGGCAGCATTCACGCCAGCCGTCAGTTCCGCAGTCTTTTGCTGTTGCAGTTTATGGTCAGCCAATTGCGTAAGACGCTTCTGTAGAAAGACGTCGTACTCAGCGACCCGACTCTCCATCGCTTGCAATTGTTGCTTGCTTTTCTCAAACAGCTTGTTTTGTGCGTCAGTCTTGCCTTCCGCTGCAGCAAGTTCTTCCTGGATCGTGTTCAAGGCAATCCGGATCGCTTTGCCACGTTCGATAAGCTGCTGATTTAATGATTCAGATTCCAGCCGTGCGGCTTCCGCGGCTTTCGCAGCGAGTTCGGCTTCAAGTTTTTGCTTTGCTACAGATTCACGTTCGCTGGTTAGCCTTTCGATTTCTAGTTGTGCTACGTCTCGGCTCACTGCTAGGCCTTCGTATTCAGCAAGTTGATCTTGAGTGGACTTTGTCAGGTCGTTGCGGTCCTTCTGTAGTTTTGCGATTTCTGCAACGAGAGTTGTTTCCTGCCGACCCAGAGAATCAATTCGCATTTCCAAATCATTTTGCATCTTCATCCATGTTGCCATGGCGTCTTGCCGACTTTGATCTGAGGTTTTCCAAGAGGTCCGTTCCGCCAGAAATGTCGCTTGGTCCTGGGATGTCTTGAGTAATGCGACTAAAGCAACGACATGAAGGGCAACCGCAATTGACGCAATTCCTAAAACTGCCCCAAGCCAAACTTTCGATGGCAATTCAGGGGCACTGCCCGATTGTTTATCATTTTGAAACAGTGGCCCTGATTCCGTAGGTGCATTGCGTGGAATTGGAGGTGTCGGATAGCTGGACATTCTTCACTAGGATTCATTAGGCAAGCGATGGAATACGATGCACGGTTGTGTACGCATTGTAGTTCGAGAGTTGGACGATTTCATATTCTGATGTTCAGAAATAAAATGGCTACGTATTGTCATTAGGCGTCTGCATAGCCTCCTGTACCATTTTTATGCAGCGATCCATACTTTCTTTCAATTCAAAGACCCAGAATCGAAGTATTTTCCAACCATCGGCGACTAATAGTTGATCTCGGTAAATGTCGTCCATGGCTCGGTCTGCAAACGCAGACGCGTGGTAGCTCTCGCCGTCAATCTCGACGTTCAGCTTGAGTTCACGGGTGAAGATAGCGAAATCCAAGTGTCGTCCGCAGGCTGGATACTGCTGATGATACGTAATGTTATTTTCCGTAAGCGCTCGCGCAAAGGCAGGTTCCCAGACGGGGCCAATAAGGTCCGTACGGAATCCAACTGTCCGAATCTTTTCCAGCTTTTGATTTTCTAGTTCGACGAACTCGGCAAGTCTGCGAATGTGGTAGATGTTACTGCCCTTTGCCCATGCGCGGTCTCCAAAAATTCTAAGTTGCTTCTTGGCGCGACTTACAGCAACATTAAAGCGATTTGGCGCCTCTGCAAGGAATCGAAGTGAACCTGCGCTTAATCTTGCACCAGCAACCAAGCTGAACAATACGAGATCTCGCTCATCACCCTGAAAGCCATCGGCCGTGTCTACGTGCAATCGTGTGCGTGTTAAGAAATCGTGCGGAATGAATTGAAAGAGTGTGTCGCGTATACGATTGGCTTGCTGTCGGAACGGGGTCACAACACCAATAGTTCCTTGGTAGTCCTGTTCGGCCAACATTGTAACCTCGTTTAAGATCGCTTGCCGCTGATTATCACTTACACTGCCGCCTCCAGGGGCGCTCTCACAATCATCGCTAACATCAGTCCAACTGATTCCTGCCTGCGAAGTGGCGTTGGTTAGGATTGCCCAGCCGCCTCGATAGAATGTTTCGCTGCAGTATTCTGCTATCGAAGGATGGCAGCGGTGGTGCTGTCTAAGTGTCGTACGAGCAGTTCCATAGGGTGATGTGTAGGCGAAATGGAACATTGACGATGAACGATAGCTGAATCTTTCTAGTTCTGTACTGTCAACCTGGAATTGCCGACGAAGATGTCGGTCTGTGTTCGCGGAAAGGCTGGTGACATGGCAAAGTTGCATAGGGTCTCCCACGATCATTGCTCTGCGACTTCGAAACAGGAGTGGCAAAACAGACGCAATATCGCACTGAGACGCTTCGTCAATGATTAAAAGATCAAATACTCCCGGCTCAAGTGAAATATCTCGTTGGATCGATAGATTCGTTGTCGCAACCAATGGGAAATGCTTCAGGAATATGGGGAATGCCTTGCGCATGGCATTATTCCATCGGGTATGGTCTGCGTCATTGTCTAGCTCACTGCGATTGGCGATGGTCGAAAGTACATTTGCCAGTTGAGATCGTTCATGATTCGTAAGTCCTGCGCCGGACTGTTTGGCTAGTTCCGTTAAAGCCTTAACTGAGAGTTGCTCAACTTGCCCAGCCAGTTCCCATTCCGATCGACAAAGTTCGCTTAGGCTTGGAAGCTTTGCTATTTGTGATTTCAGTGCATCAATGCATCCTAAGGCGTCGTTGGCGGAGGCGAAAGTTTTCCAGTAGGCCATGACATCGCGAAAATAGCCTGATAGCTGACTCATTTTCATGTCTTGAGCGTGTGGCAATATCCGGTCCGCGTCTACAACAGATTTAAAGCGTGCATCGTACTCGCGTGCAATGTCAGTGGCTTTTTTAAAACGCTTTCGTGCTGTCATCCAGTCGATCAGCCACTTGTAAGACAATTGAAATCGACCAACAGGGCGTAAAGCTTCAAAAACCGAATCGATTTGTGCAGGAGTTGGCAGTGTTTCACGATGTTGACCAAGGAACGATTTGAGATCCTCTGGCACGTCTGCAAGCCGGTCGCAAAACTTAAACCACATCTCTTCGAATTGGTTCCTGGCCGATGCCAACTGCTCAAGCAATTTTGTTGAGTCTTGATGGAGCTTGATACGCTTGGCAAGCGCTTGGACAATAGTATCGAAATACGAGCGATCCGGTTGTAGGTCGCAAGAGACCAGTTGGTTGATTGCTGCATGCAGGTTCATATCAGCGGCGGCTCCCCAAGGTCTAGCGAGTCTCAGCATGATAGGCCATGGCGCCGTTATTGCATTGACTTTTGGTACGACGGCTTCAAGAGCTTGATGGTTTCGACTTGCCAAGAGCGTGCTGTTTCCCGTGATAGCTTGTTGGGAAAGTACGCTTGCGACCACTCGGGACTTTCCAGTTCCGGGTGGGCCAATGACGATGGATAGCGGTTCTAGCGTCGCCTGCCTCGCTGCATGTAACTGTTCTCGGTTCAGTTTTAGAGCCTGTGTGCCAATCAGTTCTCGGTTCGACGTTACTTCCGTCTCTTGCGGTAACTTGCTGGCTTGATGTGGGAAAAAGTATTTTAGAGCAGACTGATCCAGTTGTTCATCGCGTACATGGTAGGAAAGCTCCAGCAGTTCCTTATGTAGGTTCGCAGTAAATCGCCATTTACGCGGAATGATAAGACTTGCCCTGTTGTAAATTCCATCCTGCGAAAGGTAGTTTAACGCCGGATGCGAACTGACCCTGCCAGTGTCGAGAGGTTCGACGCACCAGTCAGGATAGTAATGACTTAGTAAACCAGCACAGTCACTCCAAAGCGTTTGTTCTATGGGCAATTCTGTTTCATCTCCGTCCATGGATGGGATGCCGCATAGCTCTAAGAATGCTTTACGTTCGGCTGTGTTTCGAAGTCGTCTTTCAAGCCAACCTTCATTAATACGAATCTGACCCAACGGCTCAATTCGCAAGTCACCCTGTATGAGACTCGCACTGCATGGAACCATGAAGACTGGCGATAGGAAAGTGACCTTCTCGCCAGAAGGGTCTTGCCATTGGAATCTATGCAGCGGGTAACCAAGGAAAATGTATTTTGTTTCGACAAGATTTCGCATCCATTGGTGCCACGACGGTCTACTACGGACGTCAAGAAACGATGAGTCAGGTAGTGATCCATCCAAGCATACGATAGTTTGGTTTTCTTCGTCGGCTTTTGCATGAACTGAGGATCTTTGATCTAGTCGAATGCATTCAGCGTAATATTCACACAGCCTTCGAAAGGTCGACCACCTGGAAGCCGCTTTGTCAACCCGATTGCGTTGCGCAAGACCGCCAATCGCCGGTTCCGGTAACTGCTTCACGTTCTGAAGTGAAGGCGACTTTGTGTGATGCGGCGACTGTGGAAAGGCGTTTGGGACTGCCGAGACATTCTGTGCTAGCTCATACCTGGTGATCTTGGTCTTCCATCGACTACTCTGAAAGGACACCAAGCCTTTGTGTTGCATGTCCAGAAGGACTTCGTTAGCCTCGCTAGGTTGGCACCGAATCGATCGTGCGATCTCACGACTGGTCATACCAACCGAACTGGATGCCAACCTCTTGAGGATCTTATCTGCCAGTTCGTTTGGAGGGATATGTGTCACGGAAAAAGCGGATTATTACTGATTGCTTGCCGGAATGTAACGGAGACGGGGGACATGTAACGTACCGAAAGTTCTGGGACAGCTCAAGTTGTAGGCCCAATGTTAGTGAGTAGAACTAGGGGCTTTACTAGCTCGGGAAGGCAGCTAACCGCTGGCTCGCTCAAATGAAATTCGGTTAATTGACATGCAGGTAGGGGGCATGAAGCACATCCGATAATTAAACCATCGAGCTGCCTGCCACTTTTGGCGGCGATGGGGATCGCATATAACCAGCTTAGAACGTCGGCCGCGACGGGTTTTGAAGATCGAATCGAGAAAGAGAAGGGCAATGACTAGCAACGTCTATCGAATCAAGGGGCCTGACGCTGACGGGACAGGCTTGTGGGTCGGCGATGGATTCATTGTGCACAAGGATACCATTGCAAGAAAGAATAACATCGCAAAATCGGGTGCAGCGACGGTCCGAAGCATTCGGCAGCAGTTGATCGATGACGGAACACTGGTAGACGACGGGAAGGTTTATCGATTCTCAAGAGATTACAAGTTCAAAACGCCCAGCGGTGCGGCTGCTGCAGTTTTAGGGCGATCGGCCAATGGTTGGATTTGCTGGGTGTCAGGTGATGGCAGGACGATTGGTGAGATTGAACGGGGTGGCGCAACAAACGTCGCAACAATCCTCGACATGACACAAGTAGTTCGCATCAAGAAGGCCTATGCCGAGCTGGTCAAGTCAGGAGCCCTTCGTAGCCCGCAAAAGATTCACTCTGAGTACGCTGCCTTCAAAGCAAGATTCGAGCCACAGCGGCTACTGGATGTTGACGGTGAAGCACTGCTCTCACTGATGCACGACCACAGCAACGTCAACAGCCTTGTGTACTGGCTGGAATGGAAAAACGATGACGAGTTCAATACTCGCAACTTCGGAAGCATCGTTGGCGGCAGTGCACTGAAGTTTCGTTTGTTCCGTCGCAAAGAGACCGGCAACTGGCAAAGCGGCGATGCAAGCAACTATCCAGTGGATATTTCGATCGACGAAGCGGTTGAGATGGCTCGCGATCATCGCAATCAACTGGTTGAGGCCTCTAGCCTTCTAGATGCCTTCGCCGACGATCCTACTCCTGAAGACTACATTGAACTACAGGAACAACTCGAAGACGTTGCTCCAATCACTTGCCAACTCGCCTGGGCCCACAAATACCTTTCCTTGATTCATCCGAAGAAACTGGATGACTACCACAGTCTGGACTATCAGCGGTTTCATCTGGTTAAGTTACTGCAACTGCCGCCGGAGCCAGGTGGGCGTTTCGCCAATGCCTACGGATTCGTTCAGGCCTCGAAAGATACGGGGATCTTTCTGAATCATCTGACAGGAACTTTGAATGAATTGCATGGCAATCCTTACAAGTACTGGAGGATTGGTACCACCGATGGCTCAGGCAATTCCTATTGGGATGAGATGAAGCAAGGGGGCTATGCGGCGGTACGCTGGAATCGAATTGGCGATCTGTCGTGGGTGACTGGGAATGCGGAATCTAATGACCGACTGAAACAACTGCTAGAATCTCAATACGATAGTAACGCAACCGTCATCGGGAAGGACCGCTCGCAATTGACGCAATTTGTGGCGGCTATCAAGGAAGGGGATATCGTGGTCGCTGCCGATGGTATGACAATTCTTGGGGTCGGCAAGGTCACCGGACCATACGAATATCACGAAGGAAGCGAGTTTTCGCACCACCGTCCGGTCAAGTGGTTGGATCTGACGGAGTGGCAACTGCCGATCCCCAAGGAAGGGCTCCAGTCATCGGTCCGGGAGATTCGCAAGTTCAACGACAATCTCGTCGCCATCGAACGAAAGCTGCTTAGTAGTGAGTTGCCTATCGGGCCAGTGGGTCCCAATCCAATCGTAATCAAGCAACTAACGGGCATTGCCGGACGAATCCAATCGACGCTGGAGCGTAAGAACCAAGTGCTTTTGTATGGTCCGCCGGGTACTGGCAAAACATACTGGGCAACAAACGCGGCGCGAGATCTAGCCGCATTAAAGTCCTATGGCAAGCGTTATGCAGATCTGTCTTCAACCGAAATCGAAAAGATCGATGGCTCGAGAAAATCCTTTGGCTATGCCCGCTTGTGTTGCTTCCATCCTGCCTATGGATATGAGGATTTTTTGGAAGGCTATCGTCCGCAGTCGCTCAACGGAAACATCTCGTTCCAGTTGCGAGATGGCATCTTTAAGCAGATCTGCGCCGATGCAGTCAGCGAGCCCGAGAAGAACTTCTATTTGATCATCGATGAAATCAATCGCGGGGACGTTCCCCGCGTCTTTGGCGAACTCTTGACCATCCTTGAAAAAGACAAACGTGGCCGGTCCATTTTGCTGCCCCTGAGCCAGCAATTCTTCTCGGTCCCCAAGAACGTTTATGTGATCGGGACCATGAACACGTCCGATCGTTCCATTTCGCTGTTTGACACCGCTCTGCGACGACGTTTCGGCTTTGTCGAACTAATGCCAGATAGCCATGTGCTGAAGGATATAGTCATAGCGGGCATATCGCTCAAGGCCTGGCTCGACGCTGTCAACCAGCGGATACGTAGCCACGTGGGCCGTGATGCTCGGAATTTGCAGATAGGCCACTCATACCTGCTGCACGCTGGGTCGCCGATCAACGATATCGCGACGTTTAAACGAGTGATTCGCGACGATATTTTGCCGCTTCTCGAAGAGTACTGCTACGAAGATTACCAAACACTGGCGAAAATCCTTGGCGAAGACCTAGTAGATGTCCAGTCACAAAGAGTGCGACATGAGCTGTTCGATGACAGCAATGAAAGCGAATTGGTGGCTGCCTTATTGTCCCCTTTCAAAGATCTTGAAAACGCAAGCGATCAGTTGCTAACGGACAGCCAGTCGGACAGTAACGACGTCAATGAGGATTTCGAGGATGAGTGATCATGTGCATATAGAAATGCATGAATGGTCGGTTGCGAGCCCGGCGAACGTCCCGGCATTAAAGCGGCTGGAACTCACTCCATCGGGACAGATCGATGCAGCATCGCTTACTCAGGAGGGTCGACTTGAGATCGCCGAGCTTAAGGATGGACTACAGATCAAGACTCGCTCCTACGTAGGTAGCGTGTTGTGTGGAAACCTACGTTTGACGGTCAAGCCGAAGCTTCCCAACGACGACCTACTCAAGTTGCTTCGATATGCCTACGGGCTACGCCGGATCTCCATGCACAAAAGTACGATGCAAACCATGAGCAAGCTTGGCTTTCAAGACCTCTTGATTTGGCAACTCTGCGATGAAACAGAAGAGATCCTTAATCGCGGCATCGTGCGATCCTATGAGCGCAAACAAGAATCGTTATCCGTTCCGCGAGGACGATTGGACTTGACGAAAATCGCGTCCGCTGGCGGTATACTCACCGCGAATCTACCCTGCATTCATTTCCCACGCTCGGAAGACACGCTCCTCAACCAAGTCCTCTATGCCGGTCTGCTTCTTGCAAGCTCACTGGCCAGTGACTTGCAATTGAAGCGTGAATGCCAGCGACTGAGCAAGTTTTTTGACGAATCGGTCCAACGCATTAAGTTAAGCGACGATGCGATAGACCGAGCGACGCTGAAATTGTCGCGACTAACGATTGGTTACCAGCCAGTAGTTCAGATCATCAAATTGCTAGCGGATTCTTCTGGCCTGTTGTTAAAGGACGAACGCAATCGTGTGAAGTTGAAAGGCTTTCTATTCGACATGAACGCATTCTTCCAAGCAATCGTTTCACGGCTACTGAAAGATGGTCTGTCCGAGATGCAAGTAAAGGACGAGCAATCGCTTCGAAAGATGATGCAATACGATCGACATTGGAATCCGCAGCGTCGTAAAGCACCGACGCCACGTCCGGATTTCGTCGTTGTCGATGCTAAGGGTACGCCCCGAGCAATCCTGGACGCCAAGTATCGAGATCTGTGGCAGCGGTCGCTTCCCAATTCGATGCTATACCAGTTGGTAGTGTATGCAATCAGCCAGCAGCACCTGTTGCACAGTGCCATCATCTACCCAACAACCAGCAGCCACGCGAAGGAGGCCAGGGTCAGTGTCTTCGATCCCGTGGATCAGCGGTTGCTGGGTCAGGTATCGCTTCGACCGCTGAATTTGTCGTTGCTCGCAGACATCGTTTCTGGCGGACCAAACGGTTCCGAAAGACTTTCCCAGTTGGCGTTTGAATTAGCAGGTTTATCCAGGAAGTAGACCAAGCATGAAAAGTATATTCTCGACCTATTCAACCGGTGAGAACAGGATTACCGCGTCGTTTTTGGCCGTACTGCGTTGCCTGTCGCTTGATCGCATGCAGCGCCTGCTGGGGAGTATGTTTGAACAATCTGAATTCGAGCTGATTCGATTCGAAAACCAACCATCTAAGGGCGGTGAAGGGGTACCTGATGCGATCATACAAAGTAGTATCAGGATTCTGGTCGAGACCAAGATTGCTCGCAACACGGTACATTTGCCGCAAATCAAACGGCACTTGCAGCGTCTAGATGCTGCCAATGAAACAGAATGTGTTTTGTTGGTCTTGACTCCTGACGACATCAAGCCGCAATTGTTGGTAAAGCTAAACGACCATCGGGTTGCATGGGCATCGTTTGCAATTTTGGATCAAGCGATCGACGAATTACTGGATGACAAGTATGAAGTCGTGTCCGAACGTGAAGCCTTTTTGCTCCGTGAACTGCAAAACATGCTATCGGCAGAAGGCTTACTGGCCAATGACAATGATGTCGTAATCGTGGCCGCTAGAAACGCGTGGCCGGAATACAATGAAATTCATGCTTACGTCTGTCAGCCGAGCAGGCCGTTTCAGCGCGTCACGCGGATGGGTTTTTACACCAGCGGCATGATCTATCCACTCATTCCAAAGATACTTTTCACGCAGGACGAGGTATTAATGACCAAGGGACGGTACAAAGGGGAGTTGGGCGCATTGGTCAATCGTTTGGTCGCAGAAGGCTACAGGCCTGAAAATGGTTTGTTCAAAGTGATGTTGCTTTCGCCGCCCGAGTCGGCAGACACGCTGAAACTGGAGAACGCCATTCCGAATGACAAACTAAGCAAGAGTGGCAAGCCGACTGCATTTACTATGGGGCAACGTTACGTGTCGCTCGAGAAGCTAAAAGCCGCCAGGACCACATCAGATTTTGAATGATCTACACTGACGCAAGCAGGAATTGCTTGGAGTCCCTAGCTCGCAGACCAGATCCCGACTGAACCGGCAGGGCAGTTAGCAGACGCCTCATTTGCATCGCCATGGCAAGCTGCCTTCAACGCAACGGGCTTAGTAGAACGACAGCCCCCATCAGCCACAGGCATTTTCGCAGCAGAACATCGAGAAGTAGGCCGGCAATGAAGCCACGCCAACAGGCGTCACATTCTGGTATTCAAATGCTCCTGTCGCGAGTAGTTTACAGCTGTTAAACCCACTGTCAAAAAATGGTTTGGCATACTTACTATCCTCTAGCCTTGCCGGTTGTGCTCTCTTTATATTGTTCTTGTAATGTGATTGCCTGTAGCCGCGATAGCGAAACTGCCAACGCGGTCATCTCTGTAAGTGCGTCAGTTCTCTGAGACGCAATGGACAGCTTGCTAGTAGCTAACGATAGTAAATTACTAGCCTGCTCGAAAAGCACTCTGGCTTCTGCCAGGTCACGGGTTCTACGCAGCCTGCTCATGCGACGAATCCAGCCAAGCGTTAGGAACGAAATACCAAGCCATAACCCAAGCACCATCGTCACCTACCCGCAGCACCACTGTCTGATCAGCGTCTACCTGAAGCTCTGTGTCGCCGACTAGATCTTCACAAGCAGCTACCACATACGGATCTCCAGCAGGTGCTGCAAAAAATTGAATGCAGTCACGAAACGTTAAGCCACGAATAGCTGCCAAAGCCTTCTGCTTACTCTTGGACATCTGACAACTCCGTCAGTAAACAGATATTGCCGTCATCGTCGCAATGACCAATGTGCTCGCGAATCCAAGCAACTGCCGCCTCCTTAGACGGTAACGAATGCAGATGAAGCCACGCACCCTCATCATCATAAACACACGCCAGGGTGGGTATATCTACTGCCCACATACAACCTCGCTTTTCGGTAAATAAGTACCGTGTCGAATTGACCAAGTGTCCAACATAGAAATGTCGAACGAAAAATAAAAAAATTTCAGAAAAAGTTTTCGGCCTGCAAGCAAGCAGCGTACCGAAAATCAGGTCAAATTATTGGCACGCAATCTGCTGTAGCCGGCGAGCTTAAAAACAGCGTTTTGTACACTAGTTTTAGGGGTGTGAAAAATCGGTTGCGAACACTTGTTGAAACAAGCTTGGCAACTTTAAGCGCACTCGTGTCAACTTTGGGTTACCATTTGGCAACTCTAGGTGAACTCTTGGCAACTTTATACCTTCAAATGCAACTTTAAGTTCCCAAGCGATGTGGAACGCTTACTGCGTAAGCTTTAAATTTACTGCGTAAATTTTGTTTTTCCTACTTAGAGCTTGCTGGCATGAGAAGTCGGCGTGCGCCGACTTCTAAGGCTGGACTTCTTCCAATTCTGATCTAAGATGTTTGAGTGTTGATTTGAAAAAAACAAAGATCAACGTCTCAGAAACTAAGCCACTGAGCAGGCGATAGTCAGACAAGTTACTCAGACTTACTCGTAACAACCTTCGTCACATTCACGAGTACGTAGTAGTTATGCCAGACGCTTTGACACTCAAAGCATTCAACCTTCTGGACAGAAAATAAACCACTTTTCATCGCGCTCAGATGAATCGACGTATCACCACAGAAAGGACAGTGGTTAGGGTTTTTAAGATACGCTTCTTTATGCTCAGGAACTAACGCATGGTCAGCAGTAGGTTGGAACAAGAACCTGAAGACGAAGTTCTCATAGATCAGTTCCATTGGCTTTGACAGAGAATCAGATTCAAAGTCACGCTTAGCTAGAACCTCTTTTGTCAGGCGATCTGTCAGGATCAGATTGACTAGCAAAGCAGCGTCTGACTTAGTCAGGAACATTTCTAGGCGATAATCTTCTCCAAAATCGTGCGTAACACGCTTTTCTAGCAGATCATGGCCGTCAAGCCGCCCAGCCTGCAAACATGTGTTAAACGCGTTATACAGCGATCTGGGCAGCAGTATGGTTCGGACCTCAACAGGCACTAGCTAGCAGGATTCTGCGACTGGGTGGTCACGGATTGGGGTACTTGGGGTGGTTCATGAGAGACAGTCAGGCCAGCTTCTGTCATCCTGTTGTATATGTCCTGGGTAGCTTGGCCTTGAGCTATTGCTACGTAGATCGGCCGCAGCTTCTTAAGCTGGGCTAGCTGCGGGATCGTACAGCCAATGTCTTTTTCCAGAAACTCCAGCGTCTGGGTTAGCAAGTCAAGCTGTAATCGTAGAGCTCGACTGATGAACCGACAGGTTTGATTGGCGCCGTCGCGTTTGGGTGCACCTTTTGGACGAGCTCAACACACCTACTGCGCCAGCAGAATCAAGCTTATAATGTTGCTAATCAACCACTTGCCAGGTAGCCGATTGTCGCCAGCGTGTCCATCCAGCCACTTGGGCAGTCAACGCCGTCGGCTCCAAGAAAATTCAACGCACTTTGAACACCTAGCGCTAGAGAAAGCAATCGCCCAACAATGGCCGCCAATCGCGACAGAAGCCTGGAATGCCAATCAATTTTGCAATATGGAGCAGCCAGCCCGCAGAGGCATTTATGTCAATTTGCTCAACGAAAACAGACATTTTCGCGTCATTTTGTGACGCGTTTTTTCATTTTTTCGTCAAAACTTGCTATACTTGGGACGTTAACGGTTTTGTAAGTCCTTTGATTTCAAATACTTAAATTTAAGCTGGCCTGTTAAGGCGTCAAAAAAATCCACCTTAAACCGACCTTAAATCCACCTTAAATTGCAATTTAAGGTACCTTAGCACTTTTGTTAATGGATCAGATGACGACGCTAAGATTTTGAACGGTTTGAGTTTTATTACTTTTGTGCCGCAATCAAGGCCACTGTGTTTTCAGAGAACGCAAGACCTTGGTTAAAAAGAGCGTTTTTTTCGTAACTTTTTGTTGGCCTAAAAGTTATTAACCAACCCGTCAAACTGACACTGCAAGAGTCGGCCCCCCCCTTCCTAGGAGTCTGTCTTTTGCAACTACCAACGGCTGTGCTTGCGAGGCGACGATCAGTAAAGTTGCCGCCTATTACCGCCTTGCATCAAGTGCCGATTGCCAGGATCCATCAGGCAGTTGGTCAAAATCTATGAGACCAACAATTAGTCGATTCGGTAACGTCCTGAACGCTTTCCCACTTAACCGCAACGACTGCCTTGGATCAACTAGTCAGCCCGTCGACTGTAGCCAGACAGCAGGCATTCGCAGGGTTAGGTCGGTAAATAAGTACCAAAACGAATGCCCTCAGCAAAGTCGTAAGTCATCTAGCTTGCGAGCTTGACTGCGAAGTGACGAAACGATTTAGTATCGCGGACCATAGTCGTTGAATCCCAGTCCTTTGCATCTCGCTGCATGGTCCAAACCAGCGCAGCCAAATTCGCGAGCCAGTGCGACAGCGTTTCTGGATCGGTTCTTACACCGCGAGGAGCTGCTTCAGATCACGGGTAAAAGTTACCGTTTGGATGAAACTGAAAAAATTCAACCAGTACCAAAGCGCCAACCAGATCAGCGGCCGAAGAATAGAGTATGAAACAGTACCAGTGCAACGCTAGATGGACCCACAACAGAAAATTGTGCCGTTTGAAGCGCAAACGACCTGTGCTGTTTCAAGCACCAATTGACAACTAGCGCAGCAGGCATGTTGGTTGATGAAGCATGCCAGGATTTTCAGCCCCGTAGATTAAACCAAATCGTTGATCCCGCCCGACCACCCGCATGCTTCCACAACGTCTAGGTCGATTTTGTGCGCCTGGCAGAAAATGGTTAGATCGGCTTCCGCGGTGGCTGAAGTGACGCAAGAGTCTTTGCGATTGTTAGTATCCAAGCGTTAACGCCTGCGTCCTGACTTCACCGACGTCCGGATCGAAATACTGGGCGTTAGCGAGTCCGCTGGGTTTGGGATTAGGAAAATGTGACAATGGTTGTTAGCGTAGCCCGGTTCACGTATCCGCAATGATAGACTTTGGTTGAATGGCTCCTACCTAATTGCCCTATCGACATGGATTCCATCTGCAGGCTACGTGGTCCTTCTATGTCAAGAATTGCGATCCCACGTGCAGTCTAAGAAATCTTGCGTCCGGGTGGACACACCCTGCATCTCAACCTCGCCACCATACACTGTCGTGTCATTAGTCGTTAGTCCCTTTTGGGGCAGAATGAAATCAAGAATGGGGCAATCTAACATGACGACTAACCTGCGCGGCGTCTTTTAGAGTTGTCTCGTAAAGACTCGTTTTCCATGGATTCTCAACAGACTTCGCAAGCCGATCGTTGCCATCCCGCCATGCTTGCAGAGCAAAAACAATAGGTTCAGAATGGTTGAATTTCCACAATTTAGTAGAAGAACCACACAGAATGACTTATCAACTTGCATTAAAAATTATTAAAATTATTTTATTGAAATTATATTCATAAGCATTTTATTAAAAATTTATTTTTTGGATCTTGTTTTGATTCAAAGTTTCGATTTAATCGATTTACGATTTGGCTGTCGATGTAGTGAGATTCTTTCAGGCCAATTTGTCATTTGTTTTAGTTTTAGGATCGTCTGCTTTTTTGATAGCCATAATGTCTCGATTGCCCATCCTATCCATAGCCTATCACGGCCATTGCTTACAGGTTGAAGCAGATGGCCAATTTGACATTGTAGACACTTACCACCATAGTGATGTTGATCATCAGCGTATCCGTACCACCAGACGCTCGCGATCAATGCTGCGGACCCATAACGAACATGAACCCGCGGACGATGGAAGAATCGAACCGCCGAAAGTCAATGCCGGACTAATTGACTATCTCCATTGGCTTGCGGGCAGAGGGCAAATTAGGATCAGCAATTCTACGTCTCAGTACCCCATGTACTCACTGGCAACAACCGACCTAGACGCTGACCGTTTGACGAACCATGCTCGCGCAATCAGGGGCTTAATGCATAGCAGACCCTTCGGTTTGATCAATCGTACTAGCTCACTGCGGTTAGAAGAGATTGCTTTGTCCTCCGTCAGGGCATTCCCCCAAGATCGAATTCTTTTTCTCGCCGAAAATGATTCTCTAAATCGATCTGTTACGGGATACCTACGTGAAATGGGAGTCGATGCTATTTGTACTAGTCGCATCCATACACAGGCAGACCTTGAGATCCCAGACGCGACCCGGGTTGCCGTGTCCACCGTAAAGAGGTCGCAAAGCTTCTACGATTTTGCAAATCTGGTCGTAGTGCTGGATATTAACGTGCTTAATACATTGGAGTTTCATTCCATGCTGTGGCGCAGCGAAAGTCTCGTACCACGCATCCTTGGCGTAGCTGATGCCGTCAAATCTAAGTACCTAAAACGACACAATCTGCTATGCAAGACATTTGGATTTCGGCATAGTCATTTACTGGCCAACGATTTGATAAGAAAGGACTTGGTGTCGATTCGAATACCTTTTGATCATGGTGAAACACTGCCTGCCATCAGCGAGAGAAGCGAGATTTGCCAGCATGTCATTCGCAATCGCAAACGAAATCGAGTCATCGCCAAATGTGTGAAAAACTTGTTGGGCGATCAGTCTTGCAAGTATCGTGCGTTGAAACAGGTTAGAGATTGGGCGGCGACGCGACAAATCCGTCGCATTAACATGGTTGTAGACGAAATTTCCCATGCCGCCGAACTTCTATGGGAGCTTCCGCAATGGGGCCTAGTAACCCACTTGCAAGCAGATGACCTTGGCCACGGCATGCATTCGACGAAGAAGGCAAGGCTTATTGCTGCAAGCAAGCGACAACAGGCCCCTGGCCAGATTGTCGCGTTAGACTCGCTTCGCCATGCTGACGGCACCAACCCAGATGTAATCGTCTACGCCGGATGCGGTAAGCAACTGCCAGAGCTTCCCGAATCGTTGACGCGGGGAAGCAGAGCGGATAATGAACTTGCCATCATCGACATCGATGACCAACGCAGCGGTCTACTGGCCAGCAGAGCTACGACACGCCGACGCAGCATGGTCAGGCAGATGATCTCTGCCCCAAGTCAGAATGCAAATCTCCTACTGTTCCACAAGCATCAGCTGCAGGCGAGGGTAACGGCATGAGCAGAGTGTCTGCACAGGCGGCCAATCCGCCCAGTCAGCGACCAGCACGCGGAATGCAACGCCGTCGTAGGGGCCGCCAACGCGTTCAGTTGACGGCCAGCGAATTGCAGGAACAACGTCGCGGTAACCGACTGCGATCATTTCGATATAGTACGGGCTCTAACCCGACACCCTTTGACCATTTTTTTGTCCCCACAGGTGGGCCTCGCCATCACGTGCAAGCGGACGCACACGGTAATTTTGATTTTCATATGTTCAGCAGCGAGTCGAACCTTAAGGTTGCTTTCGATCACTTGAAAAGAAATGGTGGAAAAGCTGGTGGCTTGGATGGCGTGGCGCTCGATGCGATTGCTGAGCGAGACGTTTTTCAAGCTCTTCGGACGGCGCGTGACCTACTTCGTGCTGGTACTTATTTACCAGGGCAGACTCGTGTCGTCAGCGTGCCCAAGCGATCGGGCGGGAATCGAGTACTTCGAATCCAGAACCTCGTCGACCGTTGTATTTCGAAAGCCTTACAGCTTGCGTTTGCAGATTTTTGGCGATCGAGACTCCCACGAGCAAACGGCAGCGTCTGGAGAGTACTTGCCCAACTGTATCGCAACTATCAATCCGGATGTCAGTACATTGCGACGGATGATATCCGATCATGCTTTGATTTCGTTCCGCTAGAACCAGCGATTGCTATCCAGCGGGAACAAATCCATAACGAACAAGCCATTTCTCTAATCGAGTCAATTGCGCGTGGCAGTCGCAACAGATCGACAGAGATTGGACTTGAGCAGGGGTGCCCCTACAGTCAAATAATGGTAGAGGCATTTCTTGATCGGCACTTGGACCAAGAAATTGGAACAGTGAGCCAAAACGTTTCGTACTTGAGATATGTTGACAACATCATCCTCATGGCACGAAGTGAACAGGACTGCCGGGATACGATCGAAAGATGCGGAAGCAGCCTAGAGCGAAACGGGCTAAGTTTGCGACGGGACGGGACACAAGCACAGAAGCTCCAATCCCTGCCAAGTGATGTAGAAATGCTAGGCTACCATGCCCGAGCAAAAACACACAACGAAGTCGAATTCTTAGTACCCCAAAGGAGAATGGAAGAACTCATAGGAAAGTTGACAGAGATCTCAGCTGAGAGCGATCCGGTAAGTAGATCAACGCAAACAATCCGAGGATTTCTTGACTACTATTCCTGCAGCCCTGAACAGGAAGCGGCCCGTATTACACGGGAGATACAAGCCTTCACACGAAACATCGATCTACACGGAATACCATGGACGTCCGTGATGGAAAACCTGCGGAAAGGAAAGGAACGTTGGCACAACCTGCTATCCGATCCCACCTTAACCACGGGACGAGACGGAATGGAGTAACAAACGTATCTAGAGCAACAAAGGCCATCACTGGTTGATGCAAGCTCCGCTATACATCGCGAACCGCCTCAGAAGCGGATTCCACGGACTGCCGTGGCGAAGCCCCGGCCAGACGCAAGTTTGGTCGGGTTTTTTCGTTTTATCTCCAGGAAGGCCTGTGCCGCCTAATTGGGTGCACCAACGGCAAAGCAATCGCCAGTTTCCATTGTACGCCCCGACCGGACTATTAGCGTCGATGCGTCATTGGCCAAAAAGGACCGTTCCGATAGAATGCGGTTCTTCGTGTGAGGTTGCCAATTGACACCAATCACCGATCGACGCGATCAGCACGTGCGGACGTGGCCATTCGGCTCCTCCTCACTCGTTAGATGACCTGGCCCCAGGAATGCATTCGAGTTATTCCAGCCATGGGTCTAGTGACGTAGCCTGAGTATCGCTACGCCACCAGCGATGAGGCAACAGAAAGATATGCCGGTTGGTGGGGCGCTCCAAAGTGCACGGCAGAACGAACCGCCGCCATTCGCACGCAACATGCTATTATACGGTTTCAGCGCCAAGTGCCCTTTTACGCTACAAGAAGCAAATATCGCTGGAACCTCTACACCTAATCACTCTGCTTGGTAGAGGTTTTGCCCAATTCGGAAAACTTAGAGATTTTGCGAATTGCCCTGATAGCTGCTTGTTGCATTTATTCGAAGGGTTTTTTAGGCTAGATGAACTGTGGCCTTAGCCGATCAGGTATTCACGCGACCTGGGAATGTCAACAAAACGATTGGTAAGTCCGCGCGGTACTGCAGAATGAAGCAAGAACGAGCACAGATAAGCCACGATACCTACCATAGTAGGCTTGAAAGCAGTACATCATTCCATAGACTGAAGTACTGGACGGAAAGCTGCTGGGTTAGGGCTTTACTGAAGCAAGATACCGGGTGCAAACAATTGAGCAAATCTTGAGGGTTCGATGGAGGCAGAACTTTTATTGGAAACCAGCGGGCTATTATTCGATCCCTTGCAGGCAGAATTGCTCAAACTCAAACCTGCGACTGAGCTTCGTCCTGATGACCACGTGGGGCTAACTCAAATTCTTTATGGCCTGGCAACCCTGCATCGACTACTGAAACGCGGTTGCGGGAATCTAGCGTCAGAATCATTACGGAGATCGTCGGAAGGTCGCTTAGTTTTAGTTTGCGATACGACGGAGCCTACGCGTTGTGAAAAGACTTGCCTGAACGAGAATGATGCGAGGTTTTTTCTAAACCCAGGAAAGCGGCCTGACGATGTCGATGACTTGGTCTCGCTGGGCGTCATTGCCGCAGAACTTCTCGTTCCTCCAGTCAAGCGTCCGGCAACAATGCAAAACTTTCCACAGTTTCGCAAGCATCTCGCCGAGTGTATTCCAAAAAAGACTCTACGACTGAAAGAGCAGGAACGCAATCGCATCATAAGGCTGTTATTGTATTGCGATGATAAGCATTTGAAGTCGTCAGAGTTTCTCAGCGACAACTTTGCCTTGGTTAATGTCACTGCCGACGCGAAGTTGAAACGGGCTCAGTGGTTCGATGCGGTTCGATATTTCCCGAAGTTGTCATTGCTTGCAGTGACATTAATTGTTCTGGGTATCGTTTCCGCGTTCGGATTTTTGAATGAGCGATCCGCTCGTCGTCAGAGGGAAGTTGCAGTGGAGGCGTCCAATGCCAAGGTACTCGCGTTGCAGGCCGAGCTACTCGCGCTGAATGGGCAGACATCAGAATTGAACCGCAAGCTCGATGCTGCGCTAGCTCTCACACCCGGTGTACCGCCAAAGGGGACGCCAGTGTCTGTTGATACGCTGAAGTATGAAACACGATACAAGTCGTTTGCGAATGACACCTATCTAAAAGATAATAAAGAGTTCTCGAAAATTCTATTGCAAGAGACTCTAGATGAATCTCAGATGGCATATGCCGACGACATGCTAAACGATTTAGTTGCAGCAGCAAAAGTCTGGTGGGAACTCGTCGACTCACAAGCCACCGAAAGCGAGCTTATCAGGCGATTCGAAGGGCAAACGAATCCGAATGTGAGCCAGATACTGAAGGTTTGGTATGGCGAAGCGGCCACAAGTAAGTCATACACCATTAAGCTTGCAGCGTCTTCCGTGCCTAAAGCCTACGCAACGTATAGATATCAACTCTCATTATTCGATGAAGCTCGTAACGCTTGGGACTATGGAAAACCAAACGACCATTTATTTGTTGAACCGGGGAACCGCCTGGGACTGAAATCAGGCTTAGCAAAAACATTTTTACTTAAATGGAAAGCGGGACAAGCGATTCCACTCTGTTTAGAATATTACTATGGCCCGTACCTCTCGTGGCCCAATGTATTGGTAAAACAAGCGGATGGACCTTTGGCCTTGCCGCTATTGGCAAGAAAACGTTGGAGTCAGGATGATTTTTCGATAAGTTTTGAGGCGAGCCCTCTGCCTGGCCCGCCGGTCGACTCGGCCAATTTGGTACCTGGGAAAATTTCAAGTCCACTAGCACCAATTCCAGGAGAAGAACCTAGCACACCTTTCAATATTAAGAACGAATTGAATTAAATGTCTTACTTGCTATCGTCGGCAGCACTGAGCCAATCGCGTCCCCGGGACCTTTTACGATCTCGCTTAACACCGACGTTCTTTCTTACGGATTTAGAAACTTCCTCACCATTCAGAGAGTAACGATGAAAAGGATACTTTACGCTTTAACTGCTTGCTTTTTAGCCATTCCTCCGCTTGCTGCTCAAACGGTTTCAGTGCCCGACGAGCATCGGAAGACGTTCGAACCCTTTAAAACCAGCGAACTGGAACAACGTTACCCCAAAGGAAAGACGTGGCAATCACTGTCTGTTCTGCGAGTTGACGGACATGCAAGTTCACAAGCCTGGGGAATCAAGGGCGAAAGCCAGTTCATTCAGTCGAACCGCTATCACACCGAAACCAAGATTTTAGATAACAGCAAGTTTGGCCAAACTTCGACGATTCGGATTCGCTGCGAAGTAATTGAGGCTAGCTCATCCAAAATTGTTACTAAGCAGACACTGCGTTTAACCAATTTCGAAACCAATGACCCAGTTTTTGATTTTGCGATCAAGAAGGGCATTCAAGCGGCTGAGTTGTGGTCTCCATCATTTAAGGTTTCTACCACGGTTTTAAGAAAATTGGATCAGGTAGATCCTAATTACCAGCGGACACTCACCACTGTGGCAAAGCTAATCGGATTGACAGCGGATAGCTTGAACGATGCGAAAGAGTTGGAATGGTTGGAAACTCCAAGGGTTTACTCAGGTTGCACTTTCGAGATCCAATGGGTCAACGGAATAGGCGTTACGGAGGCAAAACAGATTGACAATGGAAACGAAAAAGCCACAAAGCTTTCAGAAGATGACGTTCGAAGTTGGTTGGTGGGCGCGAATCCGTTATCGGAACTCTACGTATTCCCATCGCTAGAAAAACGTATTGGAGATTCGTGGGTACTCGATGCATCGCGTGCAACCTCAATTTTCGCAGGTCAAGGCGACGCTACATGCAAAGGCGAAATCAAACTACAGTACGAGCGAGATGATATCTATGACGGCAATCCTGTTCGAAGCGTGTTTATCCAAAATGGAAAGGTAGAAGTCACGACTGTCAGCGGCGGAGAGGAAAGTCGTTATACCATCAACAGAATGGAAGGTACGATGAAGGTAGATAACCGCGATGCAATGCTGAGAATGTCAACCGGGACCGGCGCGATCAGTTTTTCGCGAATGTCGACAGACCACTTTTTGTTCAAAGCGGAGTTGAGGCGCGATATCTCCGGCCAATGGCGTTATGAAGCTAAGCGAACGGATTGATGACCATACTTGCTGGCAAGATCTGTAATGTTTGCGGCGCCACTAACGATGACAAATGGGAAAAGTGTCAAGAGTGTGACGTGCCTGCTGCAATCGCTGCGTCGCTGCCTTCGATCGCAGTCTTTTTTGAAGTAGAGGAAACGAGTTCAAATCGTTGGGACGCGAGTCGTCTACACTCACACCCATATCCAACTCCCCTGCTGGAATTTAAGAAGGATGAAGCGAAAACGTTATCGGTTGACTCGATAAATTACAAAGATGTGCTAGACGATAGTACAGATGTTTTCGTTTGGTACCCGAAAGGAAAGGAGACTTTGTTTATTCGGGAGGTAATGAAAAACCAGAACCCGGATTGTTGGTTGACGCTAAATGGCCGTGTCTGCCGATATGGGCAATTGCGGCCGGGCGACTTGCTAACAATCGGATGCTACCCGTGGATCTTTCATACTTATCTTGGTGGCGACAATTCCGCACTTGTAGCCGCTAACCCGCTGTCCGGTGACACGATCCAATTAGATGAGGTTTCTGTCGGAACGCGACTAAATATACCGAGGTTGCATTTTGCTTCTGGCTCATTTGTTGGAATCATTGGCGCTAGTGGTTCTGGCAAGTCTACTTTGCTGCGTGAGATTGTTGAGACACGGGTAGGGCGAGGCGTTGTTTCCATTGGCGGGCGATCGCGCGACGATTCGCCAGACCCGGCCATACAGCGAATTGCCTACGTCCCACAAATGGACGTTGTCTATGAAGACATGACGGTAGTTCAGCAAACAAAAGACTACGTTAGGTTAGTAAATCCGAAGGTAGAAGAAGCGATCATTGAAGAATCGCTACGAGAAGTCGGTCTTCAAAATTTCAAGAAGCGCTTCCCGTCGCAATTGTCAGGTGGGCAGATTAGGCGCATGCGATTGGCCGCAGCGCTCGCACGTCGGCCGGGAGTATTGTTGCTAGATGAACCCGATAGTGGGCTGGACCCAGAGACGGCTTCCAGCGTGCGGCGATTACTGCGAACGATTAGCTTGCTAGGGTCAACGGTAATCATGGTCACCCATCATCGCCATGGTATGGAAATCTTTGATCGCAAGCTGACCTTGGAAGCAGGAGAAATCGTAGCCGATACGCATTCCGAACCATACGGCGGAAATTCGTCTTCGATTAATCCTGCTCCCCAACCCGCCCTGAATCACACCCCAAATAGTTTTCGGCAGTTCTGCCAAGTGATCTGCCGAGAATGGGTTCAGTTCCTTCAACGAAAGTTCTTCACTATCAGGTGGCCGGTATCCATTTCGCTGCCGCAAGTTTTGCTTGATTGTGTGATAATCCCAATCCTGTTCGGGCTAGGAATTGCAATTGCAGCTCCAACTGAAGACTTTCAGCCACATCTAGTTGGCTTTTTGTGTGTCTTATCAGTGATTTGGATGTCGGCAAGCCACAGTCATCTTTCCTTGACCATGAATTGGTATCGCACGCAATACGAACGTTGGCAGGGCCTGCGGTCGTACCCGTTCATCGCTGCGAAATCTTGCTTCTCAGTAATGGTTTCAATTGTTCAAACCTGTCTCTTTTTCGCAGCGTTTTGGTTGTGGCGAAGGTGGTTTCTCGAGCGACCGATGTTTTATGGCAGTCCACGAGAGAGCCAAGGACTAGCAACTTATCAACTCGGAGATCAGCACTTTGCAGATTTAGATCAATACCTTTGGGGTGTGCTCTTAACTTTGTTTGTTGTTGGTATCACGGCGTCACAAATTGGTTTACTGATTTCGGTAGTAGCTCGATGGCGAACTCTTATTGCGGCGTCGATTCTCCCCTTGGTTATGATTATTCAAATTCTCTTTTCACCATTCGTGGTTCAGGCCCAAAAGAGTGACTCCGTGCTCGAGCAGACGTACGCTGGTTTTTGGTGGCATCGAAAATGTGAGGCGCACCCAGAGTGCCCTTCAAAACTTTTGTACTTTCGAAAAGATTTAGGTTTTGTTTGTGATCTCTGTGCGACGGCGCCAAAGTCAAGCGACGCAACAAAAACCCCGTTGTCAAAAAGTGAGTTAGAGGCCCGCAAGGAAGATAACACGCGCGTGCCAAATGAATGGGCGACCGCGTTTTCGTATATGACTTTAACGCGATATGCGGATCTATCGTTGCGGCCGATTATTGCTGGTGGATCACAGGATGAGGAGTATGGCTATGCTCGACTTCGACTGTGGGGTTTGACGAGCTTGATCAGTATCGCGATCGTATGCCATGGATTAGTGTCGCTACTGTTTGGGTGCATCTCACTGAAATCCACACTTCGCAAGCTCCGGATACGAGCGAAAATCTAGCATGAACTGCGCCATGAATCATTTTCCAATTCGTGACTACGACAAGCCCCTTGCGATTGACCTAGAAGAACAATTCAATCTTCAATCCTTAAGCTCATGACCAATACATAGGACCAGAAACCATAAATACTTGCAACATTCTTCAGGAGCTTTGACGCATGCAAGGTTACACGCTGACGCATCGGTATTTCCTGCTTGCCAAATTGTTGTGCTTGGTGATTTTTACATCAATGCTTCAGGCTCAACAGTCGAGCGAAACGATTCATGTTGAGTTAATGATTCAAGGCGATCAGTATGATGCAAATCCTTTGGGTCGCCTTGGCGTAGGAAACGTATCTGCGAATGAATATCCAGCTTGGTTTCCGCTAACCATGAGAACTCGTTTTGCTCTAGCGTTACTGAAATCCGAAGGTTCGATAATTGATTATTCGATCTCACCGACCCTTCTGAAGATCGAATTCAATCGGGATCAGAGGAATCAGATTCAGAAACTTTTATTTCCGCCCCATTTCATAAATCTGAAAGACTTGGACGAGCAGAGTCAAGTCGTTGTTCTAGTCCATGGGCTCGAAGGGGGGCGATGACTTACCGAAAACTTGCGCCAATCTTTGCAAGTCATGGTTGGTTTCCTCTTCAATTGATTTATCCCAACGACGGTGACATTTACAAACCAGCTTTGTTTCTGCGAACCGAGTTGAAGCGACTTCACGCTGAGCATCCTCACACGCGGTTTGTAATCGTCGCACACAGTCTCGGTGGACTTGTTGCTTGGGAAGCCGTCGCCAACTCGGTAGGTGATTCGTTGGGGGTCACCGACATAGTGACGCTCGGTACGCCTTTTGGCGGTTCGACTTTAGCTCGCTTTCAAGAGGAACTGGAGATTGCTGACGTCGCTCTTCGGATCATGGCTGGTGATTGGGCAGCCCGCGACATTGCGCAAGACGGCTCTGGAGAAGCAGTCGAAATGTTGGTGCCCGAAAGTCAGATGCGTCGCGAACTCCTATCCCGACCGCTTCCTGCATCGGTGCGACTACATTTGATTGCCGGTAGCGTTGGTCCTATTGACCGGAGTGAGCAGGAGGAGTTTTCGTTTATGATCCAACGCGTTATTGAGAAATACCAACCGCGACTTGAGCTAGCTGCAAACTTACAGCAACTTTCCGTCGCACCAGAATTGATTGATGGAGTTGGGGATGGAGCCGTGACGATCGATAGTGCAACACTCGTTAGACCTTCCCATAGCAAGCGTGTTTTCCCATTGTCGCATCTAGGACTACTTTTAGATAAGTACCCCGATAAATCAAATGAAAGAGCTTCTTTCAATGAATCGGTAGAAGATGAGCTTCTGTCTTGGATACTCTCGTTGCTCGTTCGCAATTAGCCGTCATAGATCCAGCGAAGAAGTCGGCCGTTTTGAGGTAATCTTGAACCATAGTAGAATACAATGCGAGGCACTGGAGCATACCTATATACTCCAGCGGCAGCTGCTACTTGACGTTTGAATTTAGTCCGTTTGGATTTACATACTCATGAGATCGCATTGAAACTTGAATTCCCACGCGAGGTATGCAAGTCCCCCTGTCCGGAATCTAGTCAGGAATCGCCTTGCGTCGCTACTGGAACCGTTCCGCTTATTATGGAAGGCCTGTACCAGAGGAAGACGTGCCAAGCCGGCTGATGATAACGGGACAAGAGAGGTCGCCCCGCCGCAGAACTATTTTCGCGACCAACCTATCGGAAAATTGACGGTCAATCGTCCAAATATTTGCCAATCTGAAAGAGACGAAACGAATCGTAGAATCATCAGGCGGTTGTATGTGACGTCCATCGGAATGTCAACCTCGAGTGTCGCGTCTCCAGATCGGGGCTGATCAGGTTACAAGTCTTTATTCGTGGCAAATTACTATTTCTTCCATCTAGACCTGACCGAGAATATAAGGCTGACACTATTTGGTATTTGAACCACACTCGTTTACCCACCACGTCATCCCGGTCGCGGGTTCATAGGCAGTCAATCGTCCTTGGAAGCCGCATGCAGTATCAATACAAACCACGTGTCCCCAATGCCGCACAGCTTGCCCCGCAGTGTGTCCTACCACAATCAGTTTTCCAGACGAGTGTGGCAGCGGGGGATGGCTTTCAATAGGTGTCCAACGAAGCAGTCGAGATGTTTGCTGGTTCATCGCCGCGAATGGATCATAACTAGCATGTGTAAAAATAAACTGCTCGGTTTCAAAGAATGGCAAGCATCGGGTGAGAAACTCCCAGTGCTCATTCGGGATGAATGAAAGGTCGCTGCCGCGGAACCAAGCGTCGTCCGTGTACGACGCAAGCGTTTGATCGCCACCGTCGTAAAGGAACCGATCCAGCGCGTATTTGTCTCGTCTAGCATCGAGCATCATCTCGTCATGGTTACCTAGGATCGGAAATACTCGGCAGTGCTCTCCAAGTTCAATCAGCGTCTGAATCACGCCGCAAGAATTAGGTCCACGATTCACGTAGTCGCCCAGTGGAACGAAGACGTCTTCCATTTGCGGTTGGACCTCCTTGATCAATCGTCGCAAAGCGTCGGCATGACCATGGATATCACCAATGGCGATCATGCGGCCCGCTTTCGTCGGCTCTATTGGTTCTGCAGACATCATGTGAATCGCGTGTCCTTGTCTTAGAGAATGATTGGTTGGCCGTCAGTCGCAACCACCACGTTGTTAAAGTGCTCGCGAAACGACTCAGGCTCGAAAGTGTGAATAGGGATTATCGTCTTGGTGTTGATCGCAGCAGTAAACTTTACGATATCAGACGACAATGCGTGGCCGCTTGTATGGGCGTGAATGATTTGTCCATCGGTGGCCGCGATGGCAGATTCGACTTGCTTCCAGTTTTTTTGCCGATTGTAACCTTGCCACTTGGAATAAATACACAGCGAATCCCTGGGTAAGCCGTCCCCAAAATCATCTAGCATGCTTTCTCTAAACACCATCACATACTTTTTAGGCGTTCGCAGAATCGTATCCATTTGGATTTCGAGCCTGCGAAACATGTCATGAACTTTGGTGGGTCCTCTCCGATCAATTTTCTTGCGTTCCGATTGCGGGTAATAAACTCTTCCAAAACCGCTATTTAGCGGGTCTTTAAGTCCGGCGTCGCGACTCGCCATGTGAAGAGTAAACGCGGAGTAAACGTCAGCCACGAAGGTTCGCCCCGCCTTCTTGGCTGCATCAATGAACGCGCGTAAGCGGTCCATGTGTTGAGGCGAGAAGGAAGCTAGAACCAACCCGCGGGCGTTTTCAACATGCTTGGCGATTTGTGTTTCCAGTACTGCTTCGCTGACTGCGTCTCTATCATCAAACCCGAAGTGAGTTCCCTCCACGATTAATGCGTCAAGACTTGACCCGCTAAGCGTTTTGATGATCCTTTCATGTTCGGCAGGCCTGTGGCCGTGTAACCTTAAGTCGCCGGTGTAGAGCAACCGTTTGCCAGCGGCTTCGATCAAGAATGCCAGGCAGCCATGAATTGAATGATCCACCGCAAACGGAGTGATGGTGAAGCGGCCAATGGTTACCGACTTCGCTGAACATATTTCCCTGTATCTCCCATCGGGAATTCTGAATTGGTTGGCGAAGACCTCACCCACCAACATCATTTTGCTAGTGCCCTTGCTTGCGTACACCGGAATCGTCGCCACGGTGTGCCTAAGTAGGCCAACGTGATCGAGATGTGCGTGGGAAAGCAGAATCGCGTCGGGATGGCGTTTACCCGAGAAGAGCCCGGGCACATTCGGAGCAATCCCCTTATCCTCAAGTTCCGCAGTCGACATGCGACCAAGTGCAAAGTAATCATAAGCTTCCCGGTTTTCGTCGAAGATCGGCATGCCGACGTCGAGAATGATTCGCGTACTGCCAGATTTGACCTCAATGCAACTTCCGCCAACCTCTCTGCTACCTCGGAAAATAGTGACTTGCATAAGGGGCTGGTTCTTGTTTTATGTAGGAAAATTGAAGCTCGAAGTCGTCTGGGGTCATGTACTTCTTGGTGTTGGTCGTCACACTGCGGGTCACAGTGTTGTGCGTTTGGAATCGTAATGCAGTTCGACCTTCCTCTCAACCGTTTCGGACAAGCTGTAGCCCTGTTCAAATTGTCTCACCAGGAAAGCGAGCGCCGCATCACGGGCCTGTTGTTCGGGAGTATCCAAGGTTGGCTCATCGGTCGGATAGTCGCAAAGCATCAATGGCAGTATCTGCTTCGAAATCATCATCCCAGCAACCCGCACAGCCAAATTGATTAGCTCGATGCGATCCGATTTGATAATCTCGTTTTCGCGAATCACCCGCTCGGTTGCTTTGGGGCTATCGATCCTCGACTCTTTTGTTGACTTTACTTTGATCTTCATTGTGTCTCTTTCAAAACGTTGTAGTAGAAGTTCGATTTTTGACTGATCAACGTGACACTGTTGGGTCAGGGGTGCGGGCTGCTTTGGGAATTTATCGCGATGGCCTTGCTAAGTCTGTCGAGAATCGATGCCCGCAGTTCCTTGGGCTCGATGATTTTTACACTCCCGGTCCAGCCCAAGATCCAATTTTCAATTTCTTCAAGTCCATCGACAGTGAATTTCAACGTGACGCTACCGTCTTGATGCTTGATGGTTAGCTGCGTGTGGTGCCAATGTGTCTCCACTACGGTTCGCGCGACCGTTGAATCAAAGCGTAGCTCGACGTTGAAGCTTTGCTCGCCGCGATAAACCGACCATGCATTTCCGAAATACTCGCGAAGGTCAAAGTGCTTGGGTCGGTCGGCGATCGCCTGCGTTTGCCGAAGGCTCTTGAAGCGAGCGGCGCGAAAGGTCTTGGCCCGCTGCTCTCCATCGATGTGTCCGATGACGTACCAGGCTTGTTTCACCAAGCACAGACGGTACGGATGAATCGTCAGCTTGACCGGCGAATCTTCGTAGGGAGAGTCGTACACGCCGGTGATTTGCGAAGCCCCGAGTAACGCAAGCTGAATTGTCCTCAGGATATCCCCGTGGCGACTGTGGTCGGCCATTTTCAAGTCGAACACGTCCACCAGACTCATGGCGTCTGAAATGATTTGCTTGATTTCGTCTTGGGAGGCCGCCGCAAGACGAGTCGTTGTCGGCGTTGCTCCCAGTCCAATGTGGAGCCCAGGTGCCTTGCTGATCGCCGTCGCGATCGCTTGCCCTAACGCCTCTTCGGCGTTGAGCATCAGCGCTGGAAATCGGTAATCCGGTCGGACCCGATAGCACTGCTCTTCATCGCTGAAGTAGAACGGAACCCCACTGAACTCTAGAACGTTCAGATCGCGGTGAACAGTTCTCACAGAGCAACCCAGTTCTTGTGCGATAGCGTTTACGTTCCAACGTCCCCGTGACTGAATCAGGTTCAAAACATGCAGCACCCGAGCTATCCGCTCGCTCTGCCGAATTCGCCGATCCACATCCCGTCGCCCAGGAATATCTTTCGGCACCACTGCTTTCTTCTTTGCCATGATATCATTGTACCAAGCGGTGCTGACATGGTTGGGTCAGATTGAACTGCGCCTTGGGCACACTTTATTTCCAATTTGTGCGACCGTGAATAAGTTGTGCTAAACTCGAGTTTCTCCCTTACCCCAAAATGCATCTGCAAAAAAGGAGTTGTGACTAGTGGAAATCGACGCATCATTGGGCTTACATGAGATCCCAAAAAAAGCGATGGCTTTATCAAGGATCAATGGAGCTATTTCTCAGATCCTACGAAAGCTGCCTGAGTTCATCGAAAACACTGAAGCTAAGGTTCAGTATCGCGAAAGTTATGTAATTGAACGTCAGGGCATCGGTGACATTTCCTCAGGAACCGGTTATGAAATTAGGATCGAAAGAGCCCTTTGGTCCAAGTATCACCAGCAACCACAATCGGAGGCAGCGCAATTCTTGCCAGCGTGCCCACGTATTGTTGGCTACTCCATCGCCCTTTTTGGCAGAAGAGAACAGGCAAATTGGGGAGAAATTGATTTGATGGGCGCATCTTCGGATGGGATGCCGATCCCAATTGAACTGAAGCAAGACACAGGAGACAACATTCTTCAGATGATTGTTCAGGTTGCCGCGTACGGAGTTGCTGTCCGACACTTGTGGAATTTAGAGAACAGTGTTTTTCAAAAGAGTTGGAATTCTCTAGGTCTCAAATCCGAATCAGCCCCAATTACTGACAAAAATTCCATGAGCGAGATTGATTGCATTTGCTTGGCGACAAAGGCTTACTGGGACAGGGCCTTCGGTACAGCGGGGGAACGAAGAGCAGCAGGGCAGATAATGGACGATTCTTGGGCAGCATTAAATGCCTTGGTAAAAGAACTCAAGAATCACGACATCAACATATCTTTTGCAACAGCGGATATTGAGCCAGAGTTACCGACGATAGCATCATGTTTCTACACCACTTTGCGAACTAATTAGAGGTGTGTGCAGGCGTGATTCTGCAAATCAGGCAATGCTACCGTCAAGCTCCTAGCTGCGTTTTACCGCTTAGCTGCAACCGGCGTAAAGTCTAATCCACAAAAGCCGGCGCTTTTCAAAGTTCAGGCTACTTGCAGATTGACGGACTTCGCGTTCGTAGAAGCGGGGGACGTGGTCAATGGTGGGTTAGGGTTCGAGGATATCTTGCTTGATGTCGTGGGCGAGTTTGGTGGCATTAAGCGCTCCATCAAATTCCCGCAATCATTCGGCATCACCGCTCGAAATCCACAACGGCCGTCGCTGGGCATGAATCGCAACTCAAGCCTGTGCCGCAAGATTCTCTACATCCGAAAAAAGATTGTGATTCGTAAAGTCGCTGAACATGCAGGCTGGCTCGGTAACATGGGCTAGCATCCGATTTTGCATGAAGGGTGGATGTGATGGCATGCTCGTGCGTTGTCTCAGGCATTGCGGTTTGGCCCTGATGATGAGGAGACTCAAGCGACCCTGCGATATTCGCCTTTGCCGATAGAGACTCAGATGATTGCCAAGAGCTTTACGGCACGGTAGGTGTTTGCGCAACTGGGTGAGCCTGATGGGGAGAGCATGCGATGGTGCCTATGGTTGCAATTAGTGGTACATGCTGCTTTGCGGCGGAATTTGATTGCCAGAAATGATGAACTGCTGGTGGAAGATTGCATGGCCCATGGCAACCGGGTAAAGAATCTGTGTTGGGGATCTGAGCGCTTGCCCATTGCGAGCTACCCGTCGGGCTATGTGTGGAAATGCCATGATTTGGTAGGCCGTCTGTGACTGGATGAAAGGACGATGCTGCAAAACTGCCAAAGAACCTTCCAAATATGGACGGCTTTCTTTCAGGCCGATATCGTTTCAATACTGTCCAAACGGCACGTCAACCGGCGGCCCTCGTTTGGTTTTCATCGACCTCTGCCTGCATTGCGGTTGCCACAACGCGGTTTGAGATCGAATCCGAAACGACATCAACGATAAGCTTGCCGACATTGCAGCAAGAACTTCACCGTCCAGTTTCGAATTGGCGAGTTGTGTGATTTCCGCCCTTGATCATTGTCTGCCGCCCCATTGTTTCGATAGTTTCCAACAACATTAACTCTTCACAGAACCGGAGTTGCATATGCCCCCCAGATCCTGCACGACTTTTCTTGTTATCGCTTTTCTCTCATTAGTTGGCTGCGGTAGCCCTGTTACGATAGAGAATTACGATCGAATTAAAACTGGAATGACGCTCGCTGAAGTCGAAGGCCTCCTGGGCAGCGGCACGGAACAAGGTAGCAGCGAAGGCAGTTTCGGGGGCATCTCGATGAATGTGAAGAGCATGGTCTGGCAAGACGACGGTCGCATCATCGTGGTGGTGTTCTCCCACGACAAGGTCCAAGCCAAGTCGATGGTGGGTTTGTAGGTTAAACCATGTCCGTCGCCAAAAGAATTTTGGCCGTTCCGTCTTCGGGATTGGCATCGCGTGAAATCAACTCGATGAAGCACCTATCGATCTGCGCGATCGAAAGGATTTGCGTTTGAACTATCGGCAAGCTTATCGCATTTTTCGCGGCAGTCAGCTGCGGATTTTTGACATGGGATTGGAGTTTTTTGTTATCTTAGTATCAAACCTTTTGCCATGTTGGTAGATGCTTAGGGAATCGACTTGCGACTAGCCATCCGTAGCGATGGATTGATCGCACAAGTCGGCTTGGGAGCCTTGCTCGCATGGGTTGGTATGCCAATTCGAAGCCGCATGCGGTCCCGGCGTTTGGCGAGAATTGCGGTCAAATAAATTGTTGAGAATTTACAACGGTTCACACTCCTTACCCCAGAATGCACGCTTCGAATTCTAAAATGGAACACTCACTTGAAGAAGTAAAAGACAATCAATGGTGGTATTCGAAAAGCAGATTGCGTCCAATAGTAGAGGCCTCGTCTGTAATTGAGCTATCCATCAACGGCCGACGCTGCATTTTAGAACGATCAGCACCCGGCAGAGACGGTCGCGAGACACTGTCGTACAAATTCGTTCGCGATGACGATCGCATGTACTGGCGATCACTCAGCGGAACGGAGGCAAGGATCGAAGTCGTTGATGCTAAAGCATTCCTAGCGCAGGCAGAAGACGATCAGGAGGACGAGTATTTGCAAATGTTACCAGCTGACATCAGTGCACCAGCTGACAGGAACTTACCGAAGGCTCTAGCTTCGAGTGTGCGCATACTTCGGAGCCCAGGCAGCAAAATGATGTTTGATGCATACATTTTTATTGACTGGAGCGCTAACAACGCTCCAAAGCTTGGCAAGGACAGTATTTGGATAGCTGAAGGACAGTGGGAGAACGAAGAACTGTCTTGGGGGCTAGGAGAAGCAACATGCATAAATGCACCAACTCGAGAGTACGCGACAAGCCACTTGCGAAACAGACTGCGTAAGCATATGGAGAATGGCAAACGTGTCCTGATTTGCTTCGATTTTGCTTACGCATACCCACAGTGTTCTGCGTCGGCAGCACTCGGGTCGGAATTTATTCAAATTTCGAAAGAGCTCAGCTCTCGGATAAGTGATAATGAAAAAAATTGCAGCAATCGTTTTCAGGTAGCAAGTGATTTGAATGAACAGGTAGGAGCAGAATCAGGAGAAGGGCCGTTTTGGGGGCGACCCACGGGTGGATACGCGAACCAATTACTTGGACTCAAGACAACTAAGCCGACCGATTGGTCTGAACGAAATTCGCTTAAGGAATTTCGGGTCGTAGAGGAACGCCTTAGAGCGCAAGGATATCGACCATTTTCTGTTTGGCAGCTATTTGGAAACGGATCGGTTGGTAGCCAAGTCCTCGTTGGCTTGCCACGAATCTATTCGCTTCGAAACGATGTATGCCTATCGGCACAGTCAGCAGTTTGGCCGTTCGAGACTGGTTGGGTTAGATCGTTTCCAGTTGAAACACGAATCGTACATGCCGAGTTTTGGCCAGGTGTTATTCCAATTGATGAATCGCTTCATCCCGTAAGAGATGCATCTCAGGTTTTGAGTTGCGTTGCTTGGGCGGCGTCCGAAGATGCCTCAGAGCACCTTGGTTCGTATTTCGACCCGCTTGCGAACACCGATCCTGAACGTGAAGTCGCAGTCCGTGAAGGATGGATTCTTGGATTCGTTGACAAGAGATAGAACAAATAAAATCTGCTTTCACTCTCAGTTTTGACCTTGGCCGTGCCATTATGGATGTCCCGGAATCCCTCTCAGCCTGGACGCACACGTAGCCCGATTAGGTGACTGAAATTCGATATCGTCGCGACCGCGCGAAAGCAAGTGCGGCCGGCAATGTGTGGGGGAATCGCTGCGAGGCTATTTTGTTGGGCGATTGCTTTGAAGCTATGGCGGAAGTAATCGCCAAGCATGGCGTCATGCCCTCCATTAGCGATCAACATGAAATGCTTGAGAACGTTCCTTCAGGTTCTATCGTCATGCGGTTCCGCAACGACGCCAACTATAATTTTGCAAATCAGCTTTGGATGCTCAGCCAAGCAACTGGCATCCTAGATTGTTAATGTTGCTGTTGGCAACCATTTGTCAATCATCGTCGATCGACTAGGCGGAAATCGAATTGAGTTCCATAACCACAATTATCATACCGATCGGAAGTCTGCTCAGCCGCATATTCTTAGGCTGCATTCAGATGCGAGTGTGACAGATCGCGATCCTGTCGTTGTTCTTTGGGTTGCATCACCCTATCTCTTCGACGCGTGCAGCATCCCTTCCACGACTCCGCGTTGCATCGCCAAAGATAGCTGACCTGCTTCCTCTAACAGAACTGGCTCCGGTGATCGATGACAGCCCACCAACCACAGCCATTTTTGCACCAAAATGTCGAAAACTTGTCCGGCAATGAAACCATGCCAACTGCCATCGCACTCGACCAACTCGCTGATCGCCAATGTTTGATCGAAGTAATTGTTCGCTAAGCGTTCCATCAAATTCCCGCACACATTCGACATCACCGCTCGAAATCCACAACGGCCGTCGCTGGGCTGGGATCGCAGCGAAAGGAATCCAACGGGAGTCTCTGGCCGAATCATGAACAGCGATTCCACTAGCTCTAAGTAGTCGCCACGTTCCATCGTCATGAACGCCGCTTCTAACTCTCGATGCGTCGCACCACGAATGACATCGAATGCAGCAGGCCCTTTCGTCGACAACCCCATCCACTCGCAAATCTCTTCAGCGTTTTCTAGCAATCGCTCAGGCGTACTGCCCGCAGCCAATGACGCAAACGAGTAACCAGGCTCACCACTGGGGCGTCGCAGATAGGCCATCCCAGGTTGCTGAACCACCGCGTCGTCGAAAGCCGTGTAATCCAAACTCGATCGTACATGCAAGTCATTTAAACGCTGGTGCAGCATGTTCGCGTCGAATGCGACGTGAGCATTCAAAATTCGTTCGTCCAGCCTTCGTCGCATATAAAGCGAGACCCCGAGGAATCGTTTGGCACGCTTCAAATCATAGGTGGGAGCATCGCCGCGACCGTCGACAAAGCGAGGCACGATATCGTTATTAAACAGAAATAGTTGCCAGTGCAATTCTCGAATCCGACGAGCCAGACTGACACCGCCGGACTGAAGACCAACGATCTGGGGGTCGTCTATACCCTTCGCTATTGCGCCCAGGCTACTCCCGCTACAGATGCAGGCGGCCAGACCGATAGCTTGTCGACGGTTCAATTCCAGTTTTTGATTGTCCAATTGAAGATACCTTCTGGTAACGAAGAAAACGAAGATTCGCAGTTAACGCCCAAGCCTAAACGGCCGCACTCGTAAAATGGTTCAGTTTGAAAGGTTCTTTGACAAGTTCCCTCCATTGTGCAGTCCTACCACCCGCTCGAATCGCCCAAGGAAGTCGCCAGCCCATCGGCATAGAAGCTTTGACAAGAGACCTACGTGCCGGCGAAGGTTCACTCCTTTTGGTCGATGCCAGCCTCACCCCATCCAGACGAATGGCGAATCGCGAGTTATCTATCCCAGACATTCAGGAACAATGGCAAGTAGATTCGGCGATGCTCGCCCCCAGAGCGTGTAACCAGCCTTGTGCCCCACTCCGCAGCCAGTGCGTCAACGTGTCGGCGGACCGACGATTCCGATGCGCCGACAGCATGTGCAGCCTCGCCTACCTTCACCCATTCAGCCGTCATGTCATATTGAAACTCCTTCACTTGCCAACCATCTGGGTTGAAGTCCGAAATTCGATTGAAAGGATTTCGTCCGCCAACTGCTTCAAACTCGCCAAACGTGACACTGATCCAGCGGTCCATCTGTTCAAGTTTCAGCCATTGGTCTAGCTGATTAATCGGGCCGTCAATTCTTAAAGCTTGGGCGTACGACAGCAGGCCTGCATCCTTCGATTCCGGTACACCAGCCCCGACTAAGATGTCTCGGCAAGCGACTTCGCCCTGCGATTCAAGCGTCCGCGTGTTTTGCATCATCCAGTAAACCGCAAACTCCAGTCGAATCAATATCAGCGACAGACGTGGGTCATTTTCGATAGGGCGGCGTGCAACTCGAATAAGCTTTGCCGCATAAGGTACATTGGGTCGAAAATTGTATCGTGCCATGCGAAGCGTAACCTTTGTCCGAAGAGAGTTAGAAGGGAAACAGTGAGCTAACAAAAGTGTTGATTCAACTTTTCAGGTTTGCAGGACCATTAAAAGCCAAAGCGAGCGAGCACGCTGAAGTTGAATCAACTTCCTTTACAGGAGTGCTGCTCAGAGCGGTCAAGATACTTCTGACAGGTTTTTTGACAGGATCCGTTGCCGTGCTTGCGCCAGGGCTCGGACTCCAGCTCCACCGTCGACGATCAATGACGCATCGCAGTGTATGGCTCTCGATCGAACTTGTCAAAAAATCTGTCAACGCTAGCTCCTGGCCGTGGCCAGTCGTACTATGTGTCGCGAATCACTTTCGGGGGGCATGCATCCCTCTTCAGCAGTCGTGGCCACCAAAGTTGAAAGGTAGTAAAATTTAGATGCAAAGTTAAAGCTAACGATCACTTCGCTACGATCGCTTCTATCTATCCTTCTTGTGCCAAAGCCCCACATGCAACACATCGTACTTCTCGGCGATTCGATCTTCGACAACGTCAGCTACGTGCCCGACGGCATACCGGTTATTGACCACCTAAACGCCATGCTGGCGGGTGACAACAAGGCGACACTGTTGGCGGTTGACGGTGCGGTCGTCGCTTCGGTAGCCTATCAACTGGAACAACTGCCCCAATCCGCGACACATTTGGTCCTGAGCGTGGGTGGCAATGACGCACTGGGGATCGCCACCTCGCTGCTTAGCAGTCAAGTTAACAATATTGGACAAGCATTTGCCGAGTCCCGTTCGCGGTTGCGAAAATTCGACGCAAGCTATCGTAACTTACTAGATTCGCTGTGCGGCTTCGACAAGCCACTTACGGTCTGCACGGTCTATGACGCAGTTCCTGGCCTGAGCGATAAAGAAATTGCGGGGATCTCTCTGTTCAACGATATCATTACACGCAGTGCATTTGAACGTCACCTGAACTTGATCGACTTACGCCTGCTGTGCAATGATCCCAATGACTACTCGGAGGTTTCTCCCATCGAGCCATCGCACTTAGGAGGCCGGAAGATTGCAGCCGCGATCATCCGTGCAACGCGTATTGCCAACGACAGCTCTCCCAGTTCGCATGTTTTCTGTTAAGCCAAATCGACTCTCACTGCCGCTGACCGCAACCGATCGACAGCAGCGCCAGCAGCGAATTGTAATCAGCTACCCTTTCAAACTTTACGAGGACTTATGCAAACCAAATGCCCGACGCTTGGGCTCGATCTAGATGGCGTGATCACGGACGCGCCGGAGTTTTTCTCGGCTTGGACGCACGCTTGGCCGGGGAAAGTGATCGTCATTACGTATCGCCGTGATCGGCAGAAAGCGATTGACGATCTAAATATTCGCAACATTCGATATGACGAAGTGATCTTGGTGAACCGCTTTGAAGCGAAGGCGGAAGTCATTGCAGAACATGAGGTAGCGTTCTACGTCGATGATCAGCCAGAGATGCTCAAGCACATTCCGGCAGGTGTCCATTGCATGCTGTTTCGCAATGAAGGGAACTATGATTTTGAAGATCGAAAGTGGATGTTTAGCGGCGAGACTGGAAAGCAGGTGTGTTGATGCAAGAGGAAATCCAACTGGTTACCGTTTTCCACCGGCAGATTGGGGCGAGTGTTTCAAGTTCGCCACGACTCCTGCGCAGCGATGCAACGCATGACGCGGGTCTCGCACGGGATTTGCGTAGTCTTCTGGAACAGCATCGGAACTCGAAGTCAACGGGGAGCGAATTGCTACATCGTGCTTTGATGGAAATCGAGGAGCTTGCCGAATGGATCGAAGCTCACGTGGCTGGCGATTTGGTGCAAGCGGCGGATGCCTGGACGGACAGAGCTTACGTCCTGGTGGGCGACGCGGTGGCTGCAGGACTTCCAGCTCAGGCATTGTTTGCCGAGGTGCATCGGTCCAATATGACGAAGGCAACGGCTTCGCGAGACTCCAGCAAAGCGATGAAGACAGCCGCTTTCCAGTCTCCCAGGATTGCCGAAATCTTGCGATCGTGAACATCTTGCGGTCGCGATTCTTTCCGGAGGCTACAGTCATCTCAAACGCCGCAACCGATCGACGAACGAAGCGTTTGAACGACTTTTTTTGCTGGTCGTATTAACGCGACGCGTTTTTCTGCAACATATAGGGATGTGCTTTGTTGTTTCTTCCTTTTGGAGACTGACCGCATGCTGTTTGTCGTAACCGTCTATTCAATTTCTGCCCCAGACGATGTTGCTGAGGCCTGGGACGGCGGCTTTGAAATGAAGTTCAATCTGTTAGGAAACGTTTTGGTGCCTGGCGATAGTCAAGAGCAACCGGAACGATTGGACCGCATAGCCGCGGAGGGTTGGGAAAAGTTAGTTGGGATCCCGCGTCGCACTCGGCTACGCAAAATGGGCGCCCCCAAACAAGTGATTGCCAGTACAACTACGGCCGCGACGCTATTGCGGGACGCAGAAACACCCGGCACATTCGCACCTGCCCCCACCTGCTTTGCATTTGACGACGGGATCACCCACTGGCTGTACGACAATAGCTGCGAAAGTTGGCTGATTTCCATCGATCGCAGATAGTGTTGCTGGCGAGGAATTAACTGAAATAAAGCTTTCGGTCAACATAAGCTGCCGTTACCTTGGAGTTGCTTTCGAAGAACTGCCTATGTTGTAATTATCCGATTGGATTTTTGATTATGCAAATATCGCGAAATATGGTTTGGGGACTTTTGGTCTTAGGACTTGGCGTTGGTGTGCTGATGGGCGCTGCGAATAAGCCAGACGGAATTCCCGCTTGGGAGTATCAAGTATTGAGCAGCGACGAATTCCTAAGCGTCGATGGTAAACCTGGACCGACCACGAATGAGTTCCTCGCTCAGCGGCTGAACCTACAAGGTGAGGATGGATGGGAATTCACTGGCATCGTCGCTGTTGAAAGTTGGGTTTTTAGACGTCCAGTGATTGGCGATTAGTTAGTCGATCCTGAAAAAGGGTTGCCAGCGTCGCGGTTTGATGTCTTGTTTCGTAGGGCAAGGAGTTCAAAAGTGATTGCTCAGGGCTCTTATGCCGGTTGGCCTGCTATTCGACGCGATTCAGTGCGCCAAATAGCTAGGACAAGCCGGCACAGAAACATCATTTTCAACGCAGGCACAATGGCCCTTAGCAACTTCAATAAACTAAACTGGCTCATGCCGAGATGGAATTGATTCCGTCTCCTCTCGGACCGGTCAAGCACATCATCCACGCCGATTCACTCTCTGCAGGCGACCGAACTTTGGCTCAAACACGGTGGGGTTCGTCGACGCAATGAGAGACCGCCACTGACACGCTGCGGCTAATGGCCATCGTGGAGCTACGCAGGCTCTCCAGATTATATTAGGCCTCGATTGCGGCGAATCCGTGAAATTCCGAAGCCAGAATTGAATTATGAAAACCCGAACAGCCATCACTGGCAAAGAGCGGTTTCCTGCACTCAGGCCGATCAGCGTTTGGTAGAATTTTATGTATGGACATGTCTAGGCAACATCATGACGAATTAAGCACTTCGAAAGAGGCGGATAACGCTTGCGACTCTTTTGAAGCAGCATTGCGCAACAATCAATCTCCAAAAATAGCGGAATACTTAGAGAAGTTTCCCAGCACCGAGCTTCGACTAGGGCTCTTCCGTAAGTTGCTTTATCTGGAGATGGAGTTTCGCCGGTCCTGCGGTGAGCAGGTAGGCCTTGAACAATATCGAAACGAGTTTCCGGAACTCGTTGAGGCTATTTTGGTACAAGAAAGTCAGTCGCAACAGACGACTCCTAATGACGACCAACAAACAACGGATTTGGAAGAGTTAAACAGACCTTCGTCGAAAGGGAACCCGAATGATGCCGTATTGCATGATGCACACGATGCACCGTTGAACTTCAGTGATTATCAACTTGAGTCTCGGTTGGGCCGCGGAGGCCAAGGGAATGTTTATTTGGCTATGCAACGGAGCCTCGGAAGACGCGTGGCGGTCAAGCTACTTCGAAGCGACTTAGCAGATGATCCGCAATTGGAACCCCGATTTCTTCGCGAAGCCCGTACGCTCGCTCAGGCCAGCCATCCACAGATTGTCACCATTCATGGCATTGGTCGCACACCCAGCAACGAACTCTTCTTGGCAATGGAGTATGTCGCAGGTGATGATCTCGCCAAACAGATCAACCGGAAACGATTTTCTATCTTGCAAGCAGTTGAAATACTGTTGAAGATCGCCGGAGCTATCGAACATGCACATGCTCAAGGTGTTATCCATCGTGATCTGAAACCGAGTAACATACTTTGGCATGAACATCGAGGACCAATTGTCACCGATTTCGGACTGGCCAAAGACCTACGAGCGGTCGACGCTCTAACCGCCACGGAACAGATGATGGGGACGCCGACGTTTATGGCTCCCGAGCAAGCGCACCGGCGGTTTGGCAAGATTGCAGAACAAACTGACGTGTATGGGCTGGCGGCAACGCTCTATGCCCTACTGACGGGACAACCCCCAATTGCTGGGGGGCCAATCATGGAAGTCTTATGCCGACTCACAAGTGATGACCCCATCACCGACCCGCGAGAATACCGTCCGGAAATTGATCCTGGATTGAGCACTATCTGTAGGAAAGCTCTTGCGAAGCATACGGCTCAGCGCTATCCAACCGCAGCAAGCTTCTCCAAAGATCTTAGAGCTTGGTTTAAAGAAAGAAATGAGAGCCGGAATGGGCTTGAAGCAACCGCTGGCTTTAGCCCGCAAGAAAACTTACAAGCCATCTTGGTAACGGGAAGCCAATTTGGGCGTTTTCGACTGCAAGAGTTGCTCTCGCACGATCCAAATTGCAAAGTATTCCGAGCGGAGGACGAGACTGGAAACCTAGTACTTCTCAAATGCCTGCCGCCGGAGTGTTTGAAGGACGCTCGAGCACGGTCTCGATTCCGACAGGAGGTTTTGTTGGCGAGTCAAGTTACTCATCCATGCTTTACGAAAGTCATTGAAGCCGGAACACTTAATAGAACGGAATACGCAGCGCTGGAGTATGTGCAGGGGCGAAGCCTATCCGAGTATATTTCCCAGCAAGGAAAGCTAACTGAGCCTGACGCCGTTGCGATCATGAAACCAATCGCGGAAGCATTGCATCTGCTACACCAAGATGGGATTTTGTATCGAGATTTGCGTCCGCAGAACATTTTTCTGGATCACCAAGGGCAGCCTCGCTTGGCAGAAATTCGGCTGAGTCAGGAGGACCTTGATAGTTGCACGCTCGCGCCGGAAACAGTTGGCTTGGATCTCTCCGCATTGCCGTACCAAGCGCCGGAATTCTGGCTAGATCAAACGGAGACGGCCGCAAGTGATATCTACATGTTGGGTGCCACGCTCTTCACGTTGCTGACAGGAATGCCGCCTTTTGCCGACGATTCAGACCATATTCGTTTGATGCTGGAGAAGAACGCAGGTCGCTTACCACAACTCAAGTCGCTCGCACCGAACGTAAGCGATTCTATATGTCAGCTCATCGAATCGTGCTTGCAGCCCGTTCCTACCAAGCGGCCGTCCACTGCTCAAGAGTTTGCCGAACGACTTGTAAGTTCGCCACAAGCCAATCGGCATGGGAGAGTCGCAAACAATTTGGCAGATAGCAATATACCAGATACAGCCAATCTCCTGCACAGTGTTTGGGATCAGCTAGATCCGGATTTGCAGGATGCGTTCTCTTTGGCATACAACAAAAAGAGACGTACAGGTTCAACGCGAATTAGTACCAAGGATCTTTTTGAAGCGATGGTACGGCTGGGCGCGGGGCCACTTCGAGATGTCTTCGACAATTTGCCAGCCGGAGCGCTACCCGAGGCAATTCCCACGGAAATCCCTGTGGATCGGGTACTGTTGTCCGAACAACCTCTTCTATCCGACTGTGTCCGCGACTCACTCACAGAGTTCGGCAAATTCGGGCCATCAAGAGGAAAATTGAGACCTATCGATTTGTTTGTCGATGTCGCCAAACATGGTCATGGCAGTTCCGTGGTCCGCTTGCGAGAACACGGCGTCGATCCTCTGGCCATTGAGGGAATCGTTCAACAGCTAGGCTTACAGATCGTTCGGCGTGAATCGCCAACACAAAATCAACCCTTGGTAAATAAGTATCTGAGCGATGAAAACGTCCAATTTAGCGTCTTTCGGCCTAAGGCGATCCCTCCGGAATCGTGGCAGCCCCTGTTGGCATTCGCCCACTTGGCTGAACTGCCGAAAGATGCTTCTCCTCAGACGCCCGATCCGATCGTAGAGGTTCAACGGCAAGCCGAACAGATCTTAGGCCATAAGTCGCCTGAGTATGCATCATTAACGGCGGATAGCTCGCGAGCGATTCCACGTTCGAGCCAGTTAACGTTTGTGCCGAGCGGAGACGGCCTGCAATTTAACCCTCCTCAGCGATCGTTCTTGTGGCAAGAACCCATTCATCGCGAAGAATTCCGATTCAAGGCAGCAGCTCACCTCGATGGACAGGTTGCTCGCGGGAGGCTGTCTGTTTACCTAGGGCGAATGCTGATCGCAGAAGTTAGTCTCGTCGTACGCATCGATTCCAAGCTTACGGAGGTATCAGATCCAGTTCCAATGAACGAAGACCACTCTCGCCGCTTTCGCCGTGTGTACGCTAGTGTTTCCCTGCACGATCGTATTGTGGTCGAGGAATTCAAACGTTATGCGGAACTGTTGAATGATCAATTCTTAACCACCCAGTTCAACGAGCATCGGGCGCCCCGCGAAACAAAGGAGCTGATTCGTTCTGCGGATGTTTTTCAGCTTTACTGGTCTAGTAATGCAATGTGCTCGAAGAAAGTGGAACGCGAATGGCAATATGCATTGTCGCTGAAGCGAGTTGATTTCATTCGTCCACTCTATTGGGAGGAACCTTTTCCAACAAATCCAGAGAGGTCTCTACCGCCGTCAGAATTATTGGCGTTGGGATTCCAGAAAATTCCTGGGAATGAATCGACCGAATCCTTAGATCCGGCATCGAAGGGGTCTAGCGGATCCAAAAAATCAGTTGGAAGACTTGGTCGAGTTCGCCAGCCAAGAGTTCACATCACAAATAGCAATTCCCCAAACGAGACCGATCACAGCGAAACCCCACTTACGTTCGGTAGCCGAGGTGATATCGGCAGCCCACTCGTTGAAGGTAGCGCACGCCGTGGAGGCATGCGCGGTACTCTGGCCCAAGCGGAGTCTTTGCCAACGCGGACAAGCGATGTTGCAGGGAACCAGAAATCACAAACGTCACCGCGAGCGGACTGGTCGGCAAGAACGACAACACCTACCCGCATTTCTTCTTTGAGGTGGTTGTTGATTAGTGTTGTTGCAGTGATACTTGCTCTAATCATGCTCATCATGCGCTGGAATTCCCAGTAATCAGTCCGGACAAAGCAGGCGTTTTCTGAACAACCGAACTGAAAGAACGCGATATATCAATGAACTGAGCTTATATGCTTTTCATGCTCGACTACCTGGGATCCCCGCTCAGTTGGAAAGCGGCCCAGTAGGCGGGAAGGCTGCGAGGGTTGGTGGTTGCTTGCGCTGCGGTACGATCTAAAGGTTTCGTTTCTCGAATGCCGCCGCGTGTGGTTAGGTCGCGGCCGCTGATCACGTCTGGATTGTTCAGCAGCCATAGCTGGGCCTGCCGAAGCGATTCGTATTTGCCAAGCTTGCGCTCATACAAGTTGCGATAGAACTCAACCATCATGGCCTTCGTTGCTGCATCGTCGACTTGCCATAGACTGCTGATCGTCGTCGCTACGCCGGCCAACTGGAACGCACGCTGCAATCCAATGATCCCTTCACCACCTGCAGTCGCACCTAATCCCGTTTCACAAGCCGACAGGATCGCCAACTCCACGCCTCGCAAATCCAGCTCCTGAACCTCGGCGGCTGTAAGTATCCCATCCTCTCCGCCCGATTGTGGGCGGTTCGCTCCGGCAAAGACCAAGCCCGACAACAAATCAGGATGCTGGCCCACAAGCTGCGGCGAGCGCGATGCATCGCCACCCAACATCATGCTTTGCATCAGCTCAGGTTTCGCTGCCGTCAAAGCATTCTTGACCGTCGGCGGGGCGAAGAATCCGTGGGTAGCAACGTGCAGGTAACGCTGGCCTGGGGCCACGCGTGAGAAGGCCGCTTCACTGGCCTGCGTTCCGCTCAAGATGGTCATCTTCGACGAGGGTCGATGCGTTTGCAGCAGCGACTGGATCGTCTCGATCTCACCGACCGTGCCAGGCAGCGGTGTGAAAACCATCGGCTCGCCACCACGCGAGGCTAACATCTGGGTTCCCTTCGTGAACGGTTCGCTTGTCGGTGTCGATGGTATTGGCTCATCCGTAGGCACAGCGACTTGTTCGTAATCGACACCGCCGACTAGGCAGAAGCGATCTTCGGCTGTGTCATCAGACCTTACGATTGCCTGGCCCTTGGAAACCAGCGCTTGGGGTACCGGCAAGATCACCATCGCGATCTCTTCGATCAAGTACGCCCCAGGTTGTTTGCCAGGCAGTGCGGCCAGCGGAAATTGTCCCAACACGCCATCGGGCGAGACATAGACCAGCGTAATGCCGCTGAGGTGCTCGGTCAGCGGTTCCCAGATCAACCGGCGAAGCTGTGCCGCTGCAGCGACCGACTCTGGGCTTCCACCCAGATCGCGTCGCCACGTTTGCACTAGATCGGTAATCACATCGACCGGTCCAAGATCAATGGCCCGTACCTCCTGGTCACTGCGGACCATATGCACCAGCAGACGACGCTCCCGAGATTCTTTGGTTTGCCGCTCGGCATTGGCGGGTGTGAAGTAGTTGAATTCCAAAAAGTCGAGCAGCATGGTCCCATTGGGCAAGCTGTTCTGCAATTGTTCAAGAGTCACCGGCGTGCTCGCCTGCCGAAACGCGACGCCGGCCAGCGACAGATCACGCTCGAGTTTCTCACGTTCGTTGGTTAGCTCTTCGAGTTGCCGCCGCCACGCATCGCGTTGGTTTGGTTCCGGCACACGCAGGATCAACGTCGAGAGTCGAGAAGCTACTTGCTGCAGGGCTGCGAAGCGAGGCTTGAGCGACGGTTCGTCGATCAGCAAGCGTCCCCGCTGTTGACGCTGCCAAACGCTTCCTTTCCAACGCAACAGCGCTGCATAAGCCGATGGTTGATACCGTGCTTCACGCACCGCTAGAGAAAGGTAACTATCCAACCGATGCCGTAACGCTTCCCCCATCCGCATCTGTTGGCGTTGCGACTGGACATCGGCGGTCGACTCCAAATTCCGCAACGTGATCTCCATCGCCTCCCTGCAGAGCGGTTCGGCTCGTGGGTAATCGCCCATCAAATCGTACAACAAGGCCAAATTGTTCAAGCTGGAAGCGTAGTCTGGATGCTCATTGCCCAGCACCTTTTCCTGGATCACCATCACCTCGCGGAAAAGCGGTTCGGCTCGTTGGTAATCGCCCGTCGAGAGGTATAACCAGGCCAGATTGTTCAGGCTGGTGGCGTAGGAGGGATGCTCCTTGCCCAGCACCCTTTCCCGGATCGCCATCGCCTCGTGGTACAGCGGCTCCGCCCGTGGGTAATCGCCCATCGATTTGTACAACCCGGCCAGAGTGTCCAGGCTGGTAGCGTAGTCGGGATGCTCCTTGCCCAACAGCCTCTCCCGGATCGCCATCGCTTCGCGGTACAGCGGCTCAGCCCGAGGGTAATCGCCCATCGAGTCGTACAGCCCGGCCAGATTGTGCAGGCTGATGGCGTAGTGGGGATGCTCCTTGCCCAACACTTTTTCGGCAATCGATATCGCTTCGCGGTACAGCGGCTCGGCTCGCGGGTAATCGCCCATCGAGTCGTACAACGTAGCCAGATTATTCAAGCTGGCAGCGTAGAAGGGATGCTCATTGCCCAGCACTTTTGCGACGATTGACATCGCCTCGCGGCACAGCGGTTCGGCTCGTGAATAATTGCCCATCGACTTGTACAACCCGGCCAGATTGTTCAAGCTGGCGGCGTAGTCGGGATGCTCCTTGCCCAGCATCTTTTCCACAATTAATATCGCCTCGCGGTATAGCGGCTCGGCACGCGGGTAATCGCCCATCGATTTGTACAAGCTGGCCAGATGGTTCAAGCTGTTGGCGTAGTCAGGATGCTCCTTGCCCAGCACTTTATCCCGGATCGCCATCGCCTCGCGGTACAGCGGCTCGGCTCGCGGGTAATCCCCCATCGAGTCGTACAGCCCGGCCAGATTGTTCAGGCTGGTGGCGTAGGAGGGATGCTCTTTGCCAAACACCCTTTCACGGATCAACATCGCCTCGCGGTATAGCGGCTCGGCTCGCGGGTAATCCCCCATCGAGTCGAACAAAGCTGCCATATTGTTCAGGCTGGTGGCGTAGGAGGGATGCTCCTTGCCCAGCACCCTTTCCCGGATCGACATCGCTTCACGGAACAGCGGTTCGGCGCGTGGGTAATCGCCCATCGAGTAGTACAACGAGGCCAGAGTGTCCAGGCTGGTAGCGTAGTCGGGATGCTCCTTGCCCAACAGCCTCTCCCGGATCGCCATCGCCTCGCGGTACAGCGGCTCGGCTCGCGGGTAATCGCCCATCGAGTCGTACAACGTAGCCAGATTATTCAAGCTGGCAGCGTAGAAGGGATGCTCCTTGCCCAGCACCCTTTCCCGGATCGCCATCGCCTCGTGGTACAGCGGCTCCGCCGGTGGGTAATCGCCCATCGAAAAGTACAAGGTGGCTAGATTGTTCAAGCTGGTGGCGTAGTCGGGATGCTCCTTGCCCAGCACTTGGCTCTGGAGGTCGAGGCACTCGGTAGCGGCGTGAATGCCTTCCTCGTATCGGCCTTGTTGGTAGGCTTGAGACACCTGCGCATTGAGACCATCTGCTTGAACAAGCTTTGACTTTTGCTCGGGTGTAAATGTGGCCTGTTGCTGGGCATTAGTAACGGCCCGAACCGCGTCTTGAGTTCGATAATGGGATTTGCCGTAAAGCTGCTCTGTCACTTGATGCTGGCGTTGGCGATATCCAATAGCCGCCTGATAATCCTGCCGGCGTTCTGCGATGCGGAAAAGTAAGTTCAATGTTCCTAGCAGTTCCTCGTGGGCAGGCCCAAAGATGGATTGCTCTAAGGTATAAACCTGCTCCAAAAGCTGGACGGCTTCATCCAAACGTCCCGCCTCGTATACCTTCACAACCTTAAACCGTAGTTCGTCGCGCTCGGCGATTTTGGCTTTTGTCGCCTCGTCAGGCTCTTGGGCAGTCAACTGATTTGCGCAACCAACGAGACATCCAGCAAGCAGTATCAATAGAACGTGGTACTTGCCCATCAACATCACTCCCAGCTTCAGAGCCATGGGGAAACCTACACCGATTCAGCAGCCTCTACTGTCCAGCGATCTCGAAAACCACCGCCAGCCCCAGTGTAAATCCAGACTCGCAAGGCAGTCATCAGCATTGGAGTCTTGCAACTTTTTTATTCTATCGCAACCGTGCTCGCTCATGTTGCAGCCTTGCGTGTAATCTCACCGTTCATCGACCTAGCTTGCTAGGAGACACATAGAACGGTATCGCCCTGAGTGTCACGCAGCTTGGCTGCAATCGAGCATCGCAAGTCATTTTTGGACATCCTAGTAGTCTTCAACGGATTCATCGGTTCGCGTGTCTCGTGAGACTGCCGCTCAATAAACCAGACCTTCGCCTACCCGTCGCATGGCTGCCAGCACGCGGCTCTGAGCGATGCGGACGGCGTTCAGAGTGATTTCCAACTCAGCAGCCACGCTCTGGGCATCCTCGGCATTCAAAATGACTCGTTTAAAAATCGTGATTGTCTGGGGTGAAAACTCTGCTTCGACCATCTCTAACATGCGTCGCGCCAAGTAGGCATCGTGCTCGGCATCCCATTGTCGACATAGGACGCTGTCCTCGGAGCCCAGTTGTTCAATCAGATCCGAATGATCATGCTGACGCTTTTTGTCTGCCTGCCAACGCTGCCGTTGAATTGTTCGCAAACGAAAATGAATAATCTGCCTGAGCCAATTCCGAAAGGCACCGACACGTCCATTGTGGTTGAAGCTTGCGATCTGCTCGCAGACCTTGGTCATCACCTCCTGCCGAACATCCTCGGCTACGTCACGCGGTATTCCTTGTTTAATCAACCAGCCTTCGATAAACGGCCCGTAAAGCTGATTAAAACGCTCCCATGTCGCTGAGTTCGCTTTGTCTCGCAGGTTCATTAGCAGCGAGCGTGAAGTTAAGTCGAGATTCATATTTCCTACTCATCCAGGGCGTTCTGTAGACCGTCGTAATTATAAGCAAACGGCCTACGTGTTACCACAGAACGTCAGCCAGTATTTCAGAGCGAAAGCAAATTCCCACTTCGTCGGTAGACTTTTCTGAAATGACTTGCTCATGGCCTGCCTTATCTAACTGAAAGCTGCATGCCGACTTGCGTTTTCGCAGAACGGCGGTAGCTCAAGCGTTACGGTGTGATTGGTTTTCTTTGTGGGACGAAATGCACAGAACTCAAAGCAAGGAACTGAAAAATGAAATCTCTAGTTGCGAATCGAAAATTAGCAATCTTTACTATGGTCATCACTTTGCTGCTGACCAGCCAGGAACCAGCGAAAGCCGGGTTCATCATCAGAAATGACTCACCCAAGCCTCTAGAGTTCTATGTGCTTTTCACGTTTGGCGCTCACGTTTACGGAAGGGGTGTGTACCACCTGAGAACCGGTGAGCAAGTCGAGGTGGATAACGGATCGTTCTCCCGCGATCGTTCGTATATCGTGGGAATTCGCGATCCCAGAGATCCAAATTGGGCTCATGTAAACACTATTGAAACATCCCATCAAGGAAGCTGGAATCGGCGTGAACCCAAACGCTGGATATTGCCTCGTGGCACTTGGCAACTGCAACCTAACCATACGGTTGCTGATCGGATTCTTAAAGGTGACTTCACCGTGCTGGATCAATTCGTCCATCGTACGGAAACGTTTCATAACATCTTGATGTTTACACCACCAATGGCACAATCCAGCGATGGCTACCGGCCATCAACTCTAGGTCGAGTTAAATGGCGTGAGCCCAATTATGGTGGCGAGCTAAAGGTTGATTGGAACGAGTTCGTGCAATTGCGTACTTGGTAGGCGCAAACGCTGTAGTGGGCTCGCGACGTTCTGCTGGACGAGCCTATAGCAAAGCAAGTATTGGTTGCCCGGGAATGATCGATTGCCCAAGTATTTCTCGCGATCTATCTCGCTATGGACACGCTATCGATCGGAATTGCCCGCAACCAAATGGCGGCGGAAAGCCCAGAATCGGTATAGCCCGTCACGCACTTGGTGAATTCCGCGACTTCCAGTGAATGGCGATGTCTTTCTGCAACCATTTGAATTAATGGATGTACGAATAAACTTCGCAAGCATCAGTTGGGCAAGTCATGCAGCCCACCGCGAAAAAAGACACATCGCGTTACCTCTATCGGTCTTCTAGCGAGTCGTGATCCTCTGCCTTATAACGCGTACAGCCTTTGCTCAAATTTGTAGTGATCGCTTTAGGCTACATGGTGGTCAGTTTCGAGAATTCTTTGGATCGCACCTGGATATCTTGGTTATGCGTTAACCCAATCTAGTCGAGTAGGCCGTGGTTAACGCAATGATTGCAGGCAGTTCTAGATTGGCGTTGTTGTTTACCAAAATTCTTGAAATGTCTGAAATTCGCCGCCGGGCTTATGCCTTTTACTGTGGAGTGAGTCGTGTGCAATTGTTGACACGGCCATTAACAACGTTTTGTGGCGGGAGCCACACTAGACATTTCATGGGAGAGACAATTATGCAACGGTTAGTTTTGAGTCTGCTTTGCGGACTACTCTTGCTGAATTCGGAATGCTTTGCACAGTCCGGAAACGTCATTTTTCAAGGCAGCGGGGAACACAATTGGTTCCTTAAGCGAGTTGGGAAAATCTCAATACAGGAAGCTCGCGCTATTGCTGCTAGAGAAATCGAAGCGAAGTTCCATAGCATGACCAACGTCTCGCAGTTTATTCAGTCGGTGAGTACGACCAACAAGAATGAGCTAGAAGCCGCCATCCGGTTGTCGGGAGCAGGGCTGAGCGGCTCGGTCCGTTTTGCAAACACGAACACCATCGCGCAGGTAATGCAGGAGAATCGACGAGGACTGGTAATAATGATCAGTAACCTTGACTTTGCGCCCGGAACGTTCAAAGCGTCCAGCGACTACAACAATTGGACAGGTGTGCGCAAGAGCGAAGCCGGCGGGACAGTGATCTATCGTTTTACAGTATACGCGCCTGGGGCAGCCCAAACGCAGGGAGTAGCCCAAGCCCTTGGCGCTCGCACTTTGGTTTTTCCTTCGGGTGGTCGGGTCAAGAAGCAGGGAGACGGAACTTGGGTTGAATATGGCACGAACGGTCAGTTTGTGTGCCGATTCAGAGAAATCCGACAGCACGATGGAGTGCTGATGCTCCGGGAAGAAAGCCGTCGATTTACGCTGACGATTCCGTTCAGTGGTGGCACGATCATATGGCAATATGACGGTGAGTCACCGATCAATTGGGGATTAGCGCGTTGGGAATAAGCATCGCCGAGGATAAACCGCCATTGAATCTTGGTTCGATGGCGGCGTACACCTCTGTTACTCCAACAAAGTTGTATCCATCGGCTCAATTTGCGAGCCGATGTAACCTTCCGGCCAAAGCAGTTTCGCATGACGCATTGCAAACATCTTGTTCTATTTCAGTTGGGGAACGAGTGAAGAACGCTGCCCCCACTCCCATCACTCGCTAGCTACAACAGTGCAACGCCTGGAGTAACGCAATACGCACCTGGCAATTGAAATCAGCTCGTGATTCTGGGTTAATCTCTCTTTAATACGTCCCCGTCTAGGTAATGTGAGATTGCGAGCCAATTCATAGAAGATATGTTCACTAAGGAAACGCTTCGACGGACGCGTTGAGCCGACCAAGTGAGCGGACTGCAGTGCATGACTCTAAATCCGGCTGGATTACCAATCTCCTTTTATCCATGGCTGTACAGCGGAATGCAGGACAAACACGAACAATTGTTGACACTGGACGAGCATATTTCTAACGCAATTGAGTTATCTGAAATCCCTTGAGTAGGTTACTTGAAAAGTAGTGTTGGCCTAACGCGACAGCGTTGCTATATTATTCGCCATTGGCACCTAACTCGCTGTAGGGAAGATCAGATATTGCCCAGGAAACTTTAAGCCGCTGCCGGAGCCAGACATCCGTTGTGCCGCGGTAGAGATGAAAAGGACTTCGGATCCTGAGGCGATCAACGTAGATATTTAGCGACTATCTGCATCTCGTTTCAACGATTCCTGAGTAACGATGTTCAGGGCTGCTTGAGTCTACTGCAATCAGATTTGTGTCTGCCGCGGAAGGTGTCTGGCAATATATGCCGCACACTCTGCTACCGTCGCGAATTCCGCTTCGATGTGGACAGAGCCGACGCCGATCTCTACCCTCGCAACTAGAGATTGCGTTCCAGTGACGTAAAGAAAATGAAGACCTCGATGAGGTGCTACATGGTCAATGCCAAGGCACTTAAATGGACCAAGGTTGGGGAGGCTTTGGTCATTAATTTCCTTGATAAACGGCAAAAACTCCTCTAACTCGCCAACCGCCGCTTGGATCTCGTCGTGAGATGACAGTCCAAATCGCAAAACGATTTGTCCCGTATCCGACGAGACTCCCGCACTGTTAATGTGGGCCCAACGATTCTCAAACCATGGTTCGTAGATTAGGGGAAAGTCATGGTCGATGTTTATCAAATTCATTCCCAGCAAGAGTTCTGGAGTCAGATCATTTTCACTTAGATCAGCCCAGGGTTTTGACAGTTCCCATGCCGCCGCCTCCGAAATTGTTTCCGAAGAATCTTTACGGAGCAGATTAAGAAGCCGAACTCGGTCGTTTGACTGCTGATACTTCGCCAGTTCCAGCAAAGATAATTTAGCCTGTTCGTCGAATGACTCCAGCGTTTCATGGATGACCGTCGTGATATCCTGCACCGGCACAGGTAGGCCGAGCTTCAGCAGTTGGATTGTGGCTTCAATTCGAACTCGCAAACAGTCGTCTATCCGTCCCCGGTTCAGAAGTGTTTCTGCTTCATCAACTCGCCCAGTTTCGTAGAAGAAGCTTGGTAGAATCCTAACCAGTTCCTGACGTACTTTGGCAGCACTGTGATGTATGACGGTCGTTGCAATTTGATCACACACAGCATTCCGGTCCTCAATGTTCGCAATTGCTGCCGTGATTTCCCAGCACGTTCCGTCATCTTCATCGATGAGTGCTTCGATGAGTGTTGGTAGTATCTCGGTACAACGAATGCAGCTCCAGGTCAGAAAGGTTGCGGCCAACTGCCGATCTTCCTCGACAGCCAGTGCCTTGACCAGCACATCCATTGCATCAACGGCGCCAGGCTCGATTCGAAAAAGGGTAAATGCGGCCGAGAGGCGACCTTCGCCGTCGACGGTTTGCATGGATTCACGAATAGCTGGTATCCATGCCTGCATCAAATCTGGCGATTGGGATCGAACATACTGTAGCACTTGGGCGGTGAACTCTGGCCTCGGCAACAGAGATTGAAGTGCAGACTGAAAGGGGCGAGGATCAAATCCCGAGGACAGAATTGCATTGAGCGCGTTGAATCGTTGTGCCGGTGTTCCGCTATCGAAGATCCGCTGAAAAATAGGGATTGCCCGACTTCCACGATTGGCAAGGGCTTCGATCGCAAGCTGCGAAGTCTGTGCGTCTGCATCGTCTACGCATTGTTCCATCAAAGATAGAATTCTCTCGTCGGCTAGCGCAAAGTTCGCGACCAACGACATAGCACGTCTTCGAACGCCTACGTTACGGCTGCTGAGACATCTAGCAAGCGTGTCTTGATGATTACGGAATTGCTCAACGATGAAGTTCAATGCCTTCAACCCCTCGATCATTATCCGGTCATGTCCACTATTAAGTTGCCCCCAGATCCGATTGACATAGGCATCAAGCATTTGTGGTTCATTCTCTTGCATAGTGATCCAACTTTGATCTTATGGCTGCTACAAGCGACAAAAGCGGGACGGCGATACTGTCTAGTCTTACGACAATCGCCAAGCCCGCTTTGATAATTCATGATAGCAAAATTTGCTCATTTAGCTTGTCTAGATTCCTAAACGATAAAAGTTCTAGGGACTACTCCTAACCCCCTAAGGAATGTGTTTCCTGCGGCACTTGAACTCCAATCGTAGGCTGACCGAAAGCTACTATATGACATTTCATAACGACGACCGTCTGTATCAGTGTAGAAAATCTTCTGCGCGGCAGAGTCAAAACCATCGACTGCAATCCAGTGCAGAGAGGGAATACTCAACTTCGTCAACTGTCCCAAAAATCCACCACCGACTTGTACGCTCATAGACCCGTTGCGGATCAAGGCAACGACAGGGCGTCCTTCATTGAGATGGTTTAGGATTTGATCAAAGCTAGAATTCGTCTTCAAACTAAATCGGTAATTGCCCAACCCTCGTGCATTTGCGTTCATCGCGTTGACCAAAGTGGACCCAGTAGTGCCTAGGTTCCATTTGGAGACCAACGACCGTTCCGAAGCAGAATCGATGATTCGTTGCAGACTCGCAGTTCCTCCATGGGCCCCCATCACTCGCCAAGCCGAATTAGGACCACAGGTGTTCGGTGACTGTGGGCTTCCTGATCGCAATGAGATGTTAACATTTTCAATCCCGGTAATCCTTTCGCGTGCTTGCGATAAAATCGCCGTATCGTACCCAATACCCCCATGCAACTCATCGTTGCCTTCCCCCCCATCGAGCGTGTCGTTGCCTACACCGCCCCAAAGCTTATCACTGTCCATTCCTCCGAAAATTTGGTCGTTGCCATCCCCTCCTACGAGTTCGTCATTGCCAGCTCCTCCAAGCAGAATGTCATTGCCAGCTCCTCCAAAAATGACATCATTCCCACCATTCCCTTGTAGAGTATCGCTGCCAGTCCCCCCATCTAGATAGTCATTTCTACCGGCTCCCTCGAGATAGTCATCACCGGCGCCACCCCAGGCTGCAAACTTCATAGTACCTATGATGCCGAAGAAGCGGTCGTTCGCCGCTCCTCCCACGAAGCGTACTTGTCCAATTCCGCTCATAGGGTATTGGCGATCGAACCCATTTTCCCGGTCGGTGACGCGAATATTGGAGCCGCTCTGTGAGACCACGACATGACTAGGACGATTGTCACTGAATATGTCGAGGGTCTTATCGTTGCCGCTCGTTCCGAACTGCACGATTGAGACCGCGAAAAGCTCGCGTTTTTCAAGTGATTCAAATTGAAACGATCGCTTAGTTTGCTTTCTGGTTGGCTGGCCCCGAAGGCATGCGGTAAGGGATTTAATAGCCTTCATCTTGTTTCTCGACTTTCTTCTTGTACTACAGTTCTAGTTGCGGCACTCGCATGTGCCGACTACCAAAGAAAAAGGCTGCTGACCGCTAAGAGATTTCACGTATCGTGAAATTTTTGTCTTGCCACTCGCGGGAAAGAAGATTGCGTACTTTTGCAGAATCTGGCTGACTGGGATCACATAGAAACAAAAATGCAGCAGGGTTGAGAGCAAACTCCCAACCCCACTGTTTAGCTTGTCATCACTCTGACTTAGGGTATACATGCTAGTCATCGACCGAAGATTGATTTGCGAGCGTTTACCAACTCACGACCAACGGATTTTCGGGCGTTGATGCCTTCGCGAATAATGTCATTTCCGAGGGCCCCGCCTACCTGTCCTCCGGCTTGAGCACCAGCGGCGGCACCAGGCTGGCCTCCATAGAGGGCACCCGCAACGCCACCGACCACCGCGCCAACATTCTGACCCGTTCGAGCACGTTCCTGCTCTTTACGCATGCGATTTTCTTCAGCGATCCGTCGATTGTAGTTATCGCGTTCCAGTTGTTGCTGATATGCCATTTGTCGCAAACGTTCGGCCTCGATTTGTTGCTGACGAAGAATGGCTTGCTGTCGAGCCTGCTGTTCCTGCTGCGCCTGCATGTTGGCCCATTGTTGAGCCTGCAATTGTTGCTGATGGCGCCACTGTTGTTCGCGATGGAACTGGTCTTGCTGAGCCCGCATCTGTTGATTGTTTGCGATTCCTTGGATGACAGCCTGGGCGATACCCAAGACAATCTCTCCGTCTCGATTTGGTTGGCGGTATTGCGCATGGACTTCTCCAAGATTAGCCAAACAGCCTGTGAGCAAACCCGCGACTAGCATCTTCGTTTTCATCATTTGTGCCCTTGTGAAGGAACCAATTTTTGTCGAGGCCCATTGCCTCGCGTTCAACAAGGAAAGGCTAATTCGGTCGTACCTATTTCAAAGAAACTGAAGCGACCAGAAACTTTTTGCCACAACGTTTTTGCAGCTTTCGTTCCGTCCCTGTAGGACGACAGCTTTATTGCCTTCGGTAACGTTTGGCAGAACAGGTGCGAGTAGCACTTGCGGCGAGTAGTTGGTTCGCCCCAGTTGATTTGTCCAGGCATGCCAAATGCTACTGAGCTTGATTTCTTCTCTTAGAACCGACAATTCATGAGTCCAGCATGTGGCTACAAGCGAAGCGATACGATTAATTCGCAACAGTCAACTTGAATATCGATTGGCAGTTCAAGATAATACGGCGAGATCAAGGCCTGCCGACTTTGACAGATTCCAGCTACCAGATGAATACCTTACCGAGCCCTGTAAAATGTTATATCTGAACTAGAATTGTGTTGAACAGCAAGCTTTTGCCATGCTCGACGACAGCAGTTGAATCCGAAGGACATCGATATTAAAAAATAACCAAGCTTAAGGCTTGGCTGTCAGGTACAACTCCGTTCGCTCTATGAGCAGACGAACTTTCCACGCCAAGTTGGTTAACGGACAAGGATGGTGACGTATGACAAACCAAATAACGCAGCATTATTCCGTCGATACATTTCGCCTTCTACTTGCAGGGCATTTGACCAGCTCACAAATAGACGCGATCGAAGCACATTTGCAATCCTGCCCGGACTGCTCCCTACTGCTCCAACGTACAACAGACGTTGACGATCCATTGATTTGTTTACTAAGAGAGAATAACCCTGGTTTATTCGATTCGGTAGTCTTACAAATTCGCGTTCGCACGCATCAGGGAGCAGTGATCTCTTGCGAACTACTCAAACCCCTTGAAATCGGTCGGCAATTCGAGACTGAAATGCTTTTACCTTCATTTCAGCCTGGCCAGGATTTTGATCGGCTTAGGATCGCTCCACTCAGCTTCCGTCGAATTTCCCGAAGGCATCTGTTGCTCACTCCGCTAAGCAGTTCGTCGGTACAGATCAAGAACTTAACCAACAATTGCGTAGTCGTGTTGAATCGCCGATTGAAGATACTACCGGGAGAGACTCGAGAAGCAAACACGCCCGTGGACTTATGGCTCGGACAATACACGATACAGGTTAGCAATAGGTCTAACCTCGGCTGATCTCGCAATCAAACGCACCGAATTGTCAATTGATTTGCACGTGAACTATAGAGCGTATTTTGTCGGTTCGCTAATTAGCTGGACAGCGCCAAGTTCCCGCTGGTGTATAGGCTTCAGCCGATGCTTTGAGCATTGGGCCAAAGCGGCTAAAGCCTGTAAGCCAGGGGGTTTGCGACTAAGCTATGACCCCAACTTGGCACCCTACAGCTAGGCTCTATTTCCGATTTGTCTTTGTGTTCCGATTCACGCTTGGCTGGAGCGACCGGCCTCTATTCAGTTTCTGTTCGTAGACTGGCAGTTCTTGGCGAGAGTGCGGCATACCAGGACTAGTTGATGCTTACCCAGCGCACTCGTGGGCATCCTTCCCACGCGCAGCCGCCCAGGTCGCAGCTGCCTTCGCCTCGTGTCTGTTTCTTACGGGCTAATCATTTGGTATATTGACTCCTGTAGGACTATCGGAACTAAACACAGGGGACTGAGAACCCTCGCGAGTTCCGCACCCCACAAACTCACGCCCATGTTGGGCGTACTTGCACGTGAAGCGGCACTCCGTCGTGATTTTACTTATTGGCGATCCCCCATGCCGCTTGGTGATCGTTTGTTCGACGGCGGAGAGGCGCTCGATGGCAGAATCCGATGCACGCACACTGACGCAGGCGACACCTTCGCAAGTTGATGCGTCTGGGGAGGGACGATTCTGCGCAGGCGCACGTATCGGCCCATATTGCCTCGTTCAGTTTCTCGGTCGAGGCGCGTTCGGAGAGGTCTGGCTCGCTGAACGGGACAGCGCGATCGCCAAGAACCTGCTGGCCGTCAAAATACCGCTGCACGCCGGTATCGATCTAAACGCAGTTCGGAAAGAAGCCGAGGTGTGGGTTAAAGCTGGGAACCATCCGAACATTCTCCCTCTGTTCGAGGCGAACTTTTATGACGGCCAAGTCGTCATCGTCAGTGAATACGCCCCCGACGGTTGCCTCAAACAATGGCTCGGCAAGCACGACTGCAAGGCTCCATCGTTCGATGTGGCTGTCGATATGGCAATGGCTATTCTGGCGGGGTTAGAGCACCTACACGTCCGGGGAATCGTTCACCGCGACCTTAAGCCGGCCAACGTGCTAATGCAAGGCGAATGCCCCCGGATCGCGGACTTCGGGTTGGCCCGCGTCCTCGATCCGGGGGCAATGGTCAGTTTGGCGGCTGGCACCCCGGCCTACATGGCCCCCGAAGCGTTCGACGGTCAGCGGTCCGTGCAGACGGACCTCTGGTCGGTCGGCGTGATGCTCTACCAAATGCTCGGTGGGAGCCTGCCGTTCCCGTCCGGCGACCTGATGCGGCTGATGAAGGCCATTGCCACGGTCCCGCCGGCCCCGCTGTCCGAGACTATTCCGTCGCCTCTCCGCCAAACCGTATTCGGAGCGCTCGACAAAGACCCACGGTGTCGGTTCCGGTCCGCTGCGGACATGCGGGCCGCCTTACGGGATACGCTGCGGCACTTGGGTTCCCGCACGGTCTCAACCCTCGCCCCAAAGTCCCGTGGTGCCCGCACTGTCGCCGTCACCGGGTCGATGCAAGCCGATCCCCGTCGAACCGCTCACCGTGTCCAGACGCTGCTTGAACCCTATTGTGGCCATCAAACGACCTGGTATTGTGGCACGGTCGGGACCGTGGATGAGTGTGCTGCAAAGTTCCTTCTCGGCGAAACTCAGCGGGTGATCGGGGTGGGCTATGGCGCCAGCGACATCACGCCAACCATGAGTGCTTTGCTCGCTCGGAACGGAGCACCGTTCGTAGATGCCCAGAACGAACAAGTGCCAAGGGTTCCCAACGCCCCGAGCCGACGAGACATGTTTCTCCTTACAAAGGCGGATTTGATCGTGCTGTTTTGGGATGGGGTCAGCCCCGGTACCGCCGCGCTGCTTGCGTGGTTGCGGCAACAGCACAAGGATCATGTTGTCGGGTTCATCTAGCCGCAAAGTCACGCCGACCGCTGCAGGCTGGGGTCACAGAACACTGCTGACGAAGCTTCCAATCCAGCTCAATTGCCAATAACTTGTGAAAGAGCACCTTCTGCTTGGCTTGGTCGAATCGAGCAAGCAACTCTTCGATGCTTGGCTTTAAACCACTTTCAACTTCAAATTGAAACGAATCGAGATCGGACAAACAATGACTACCAAGACTGACCGTGGCTAATTTTCATTTATGGGGATTATACCAAAACCTACATGATGATGTGCCCATTGCGCCGTGGACGATCTCGCTTCATCCGCTTCTTAATGCGTCGTTTCATTTAATGTCCTTCGACAGGGGATCTGACTCGGATTCAAATATTGACCGAACTCATGCCTGCCGAAACCTCAGTAAGTCCGTGAGGCACGACGTTAATTTCCATTCTTGTTAGATTTTGAGAAATGAACTGCGGGCAATCGGCCTTTCATAGATGTATTCCACACTGCACTTTAGGGAATCTCATCAATCAAGTCGAGGATTGATCTTGCCACGAAAAAGGCCCTTCGGGAAATTGGAGGTTACCACACCAAACCAATCATCCACAAAGGGCCAAGGATGGCTAAGCGTAAACACTCCGGCAGACCTCCACAAGCTCAACATGCTGCGAAATCCACGTCGTCTCAACACGACAAACGGCAGAGGTTGGTTACGGCCAATCCGAATCGTCAATCCACTGAAGCTGCCAGCGTGCCACTGCTGGGCGGTATAGCCACACTCACTACCGCCATGAGCAGCTTGCTGGACAAGCGAATCGCGTTCCGGCTGCCGATTGTTGTTGCCGGAGCTTTGCTGGCCGGAGGTCGCCGGACGGCCGCCAGTTGGTTTCGATGTGCGGGTGTCAAAGACGATTGGGATCGCTTTTATGAACTGCTTCAATCCGTCGGCAAGAACGCCGCTGCGTTGGCGTTTGCGGTTCTTGGGGTAATCCTCAGAAAGTTTGATCCTGGTGAAAAAGGTTACTGGACGATGGCCATCGACGATTCGCCAACCAGACGATTTGGGCCATGCGTGGAGGCGGCCAACATTCACCACAATCCGACTCCTGGCCCGGGTGATGGAGACTGGCTCTACGGACACAACTGGGTCTGCTTGGCGATGCTGATAAGCCGTCCGCTGTTTGGCATAATCGCGCTGCCCATATTGTCGATGTTGTACGTTCGCGAAGTTGACATCACCAAGCTGAAACAGCGATATGAATGGGAATTTCGCACTAAACACGAACTCGCCTTGGAGCTCTGCCGAAAAGTGATGCGGACCCTTAGAGCCCTGGGAAGCAAGGCTGGGTTCATCGTCGTGTTCGACGGAGCGTATGCAGCGATGGCGTTGATCCGACCGCTGATTGCCGAAGGGGCGATCATAGTGACGAGGCTGCGTAGTGACGCCAAGCTGTTTGAGCTTCCCGTGAACAAAACCGGACAGCGTGGTCGGCCTCGCAAATACGGCAAGAACCGCATCAGCCTCAAAAAGCGAGCGACTAATCGTCGAGGTTGGAAAACGATTAGCTACTGTTGTCGCGGCGTTATGGTCGAGCGTCGCTACAAGACATTTTTGGCGACAAGCCAAGTTGTGGGTGGGACAGTTCGAGTGGTACTGCTGGAATACACCAAGGGTAATTGGGCGGCGTACGTTAGCACTGACGCTTTGATGGGCGTCGAGATGATTCTGAAAACAGCGTCGGATCGGTGGGCGATCGAAGAGCATTTTCATGACGTCAAAGAAATCTGGGGTGCAGGTGAGCAGCAAGTTCGTAACGTGTGGTCGAGCATTGGCTGCTGGAACCTGTGTGGATGGTTGTATACACTGGTTGAATTGGAGTGTTGGGATCACACGAGTGAACAACTGGTGGACCGAAGCGATCGTCCATGGGACAATCCAACTCGCCGTCCTTCGCACAATGACCGCCGGCGAGGAATAGCCCGGAAAATGCTGCGCGAAGTATTTTTGAGAGATCTCCAATCTGCCGCCGATCCATCAAAAATACGCGACCGATTCGAAAGACTCTTGGCCCTAGCGGCATAAGCCTAGCACGCTATTCCAACAATCCCCTAAAGTGCAGTTCCACAGGAATGACAGCGTAAACATCAAATTCAAAACATCGGGAAACGAATATGAAAAACTTGTTGCTCAACTCCTTGGTCGTTGTCTGCCTTGCGGTATGCTGCCGATCAACAATCGCTCAGGGGGTTTTTGGTGAGGAAGTGGTACTCAAACCTGCTTATCGTATTGAACACCACTATGATCGTCAGGATTCGTATGCAGGAGGTAGGGCGAGTGTATCGCAGAATGGTAAGAATCGATGGCTGGAACGCCGTATTCGATTTATCAACATCGATTACATCGGACCGGCTGTCGAGGACTTTTGGCGTGTAGCTTTCCTTGAGGCCGCGCAACACAATCAGAACGAGGGCGTGACTTATCACATGGGGCGTGACGGCGATTACTTTCTGGTTTCCGGGCTCTCGGCATCACGTCAACGAATCGTTGGTTGGCACGACGATACAACGAAAGAATACGGCTATCTTGTGATCACACGGGTCACTGAGTCGAAAGTTTTTTACACGAAAAATGATGGACAACGTAAAGTTTCAGTAGCCGATCCAAATCATTTCGTGGATTGGCGCCTTGGTCGAGAGGCAGGAGACTGGGACGCCGGCTGGATTAATGTCGCATCGGTTCAGGTTTGGCATCATACCAATTACGGCACCCAAGCGGGCGTCTCATTGCGACTGCGCAGCATACGACCCTAGATGTCGACGATACGTCAATGACATTTCATCCCAAATCCCTGTAAAATGATTGCTATGCACGGTCAGGTTTAAGCGACTCGTGGCCCAGTGGCATTGATCCGGCTGGCATAAGAGGAACCCAGCTGTGGTATCAGGAGAATATGATATGCAAGTTTTATTCGGTTTGAGTATTGCCGTTTGGCTTATCTGTGGCTACATCTCGTTCCAACTGTTTCGCTACCGATATCGCAATGTAAAATTCTGGACATGCCGATTTGCAGCCATTGCGATTCTTGCTCGATTGCTTGCCGGGCCGATTGGCTTAATTTCGGAATTGGTGTCATGGTGGTGCCCTAGGGATTGGCAACTCCTTCTAAAAAATGATGTTGCGACTGCCAACCGCGCCAGAAAATGGCGCAGCTACGGACAAGGCGGGGCCAATAAACTCACTCATGCATCCACTGCCGTGAATCAGGCGACGGCTAATGCAACCTGCGTCGACGACCCCATCCCCTGCAACGCGCGCGGTGTCAGGCTTCAGAGAAACGCCACTTCTGTCTTGGAGTTGGGACGAGGACGTGAGGCAAACGTTGAGCAAAGTGACGGAGTCAGCCTTGCAACGAAGCTCGGGGCCCGAAAGCCATCCACGATTTTCGATTGGCAACGAGTTTGTCCATCGGCATCTTATGAAGCCTTGCGCATCATCGTTGCCGAACTTGGCACAGGACTGGGTGTACCAGGACGTTACCTTCGGCCAACAGATCACTTCGACGAAGAACTTGTACTCGACCAACGACTTCGCGATCGTCGAGGCCATAGCGCGCGAGAATTGGTCGCCGACGCTTTGGAGGCCAAGTTTCAGTCACGTCCAAGTGGCGACTGGACTTGTCTGCTCGATGTGGTGCTTGAGATGATAGAGTTTGTAACTTTACCAAGAGTCCCTTTTCGTAAAATTTGTACTGGCGGTATCGATTTTGAGATCGACCTTTCGTTCTTCCCAAACCCAAAGCCGACTTTTGCTTATGTTGACGATTTTGGCCGACAACCGGAAATGTTACAGGGGCTTGAGACTTGCGGGAATCTCACGATTGATGGACAGCCCGATTACATGTGGCTGCAAGGGCCAAGGTCTTGCAGGTTGTTTACTGTGTGCAGTCCACAGTCTGGAGCAAAATTCGTTTGCTTTGGGGCTGGCGGTGGAGGCGAATTCTGTCTGGAAGTTTACCATGTAACCGACGGCAATTTGGCTGAATTGATTTACCAGAACGATTATTGTGCTAAATGAGCTACAGCAGATAATTCCATACGGAGCAAAAATGATGAATTCAAAACTCAACTGGCATGAACTTATTCAAGGCCATGAAGGAATCCTACGTCATTTTGATTCTGTTTCGGAATTGGAGCCCCTCCTGCTCATCGGTCTGAATTTTGACTCACGACAGTTAGATTTAGTATTCTTTTCGCCCTGTGTGCCAAGACGTTCTACGGCAAAGTGGTCCAACGACCTCGACGGTGGAACAAAGATAAGAATAGTCGGGGGAACTAACCGCTTGACCTTAAATGAGCCTCGCTATTCAGCATTAACTTCGATAGAAACATCCACCTGCCTGGTTACAGGAGTGTCATTTTCTGGTGGGCAAGCAACCGAGCAGGAATTTCAAGGAGTATCTTTAAGCCTCCACCAACATGGAGAAATTGTTGTAGCCGCAGTTTGTGATACGCTTCGATTACAAGGAATCCAACCAATCGACAAACGTGAAGCAGACCACTACAAAAACCCGGAAAGATACGCTTGATGAGCGAGGTAATTCCGGGGACTAACCTCCGAGATAGATTGCGCGCAAGACGTTCCCAAGGTGTGGTACGACCAAGACAATGAACAGACCCCTATGCCGAACGTTAAAACAATCGACATACGAAGCGTTCTACCGTGGGTCACCGCTCAGTTGAAAGGCGGCCCAGTAGGCGGGAAGGCTGCGAGAGCTGGAGGTTCCTTGCGTTGCGGTACGATCTATCGGTTTCGTCTCGCGAATGCCTCCGCGAGTGGTTAGGTCGCGGTCGTCGATGACGTCTGGATTCTTCATCAGCCATAGCTGCGCTTGGCGAAGCGATTCTAGCGTACCGAGCTTGCGGTCAAATAAGTTGCGATAGAACTCCTCCATCAACGCCCTGGTAGCAGCGTCGTCAACTTGCCAGAGACTGGTTACGGTACTGCGGGCTCCAGCTATCTGAAAAGCACGCTGCAAGCCGAGAATGCCCTCGCCGCCTGCGGTCTCTCCCAACCCTGTTTCGCACGCGGACAGCACGGCCAACTCTACACCCTCAAGCGGAAGGTGGGCGATTTCGTCGGCGGTCATGATCCCATCATCGCTCACTTCTGAAAAAAGCAACCCATCGTTTGACTGCGCCGGACGATTGACTCCCGCGAATACCAAACCTGAAAGTTGACCAGGACTGTAGCCGACAAAACGGTTCTGCTGACTGCTTGAAAGTCCAGCCAAGTCCTTTTCCGACTTGGCTATCGCCTCAGAAGAAAACGCACTGCGCATCTCGGGAGGCGCAAAGAACCCATGTGTCGCCAAATGCAACCACTGAGCCTTTCCTGCGGCCTCTCGGAAGGCCGACTCGGTCGCCTTGCTGCCTCGTAATTGAACCACTTCGCCCCGGAACAGCTTAGCAACGGTATCGAGTTCTATTCCCGTCTCAGCCAGCGGCCCCCAGGTCAGTCCGCCCCGGGTGCGGCTGGCCAACAAAAATGAGCCAGGGGCACTCGGAGATGAAGATGGCTCTGCATCGGATTCACTGACCGCATCATAGTCAACGGCGCCCATCAACAAACCGGTCAAGGTCCCTGCGGCCGAATCTGCCAAGAGTCTCGATTCCTGGGCCCCACGCTCCATTAGTTTTGGCAGTAGGATCGGAACAGGGAGCATGACGATCGCGTGGTCTTCGATAAGGTAACTTCCTTGCGATTTACCCGGAAGTGCCGCAAACGGTAATTGGCCTAGCACTCCATCGGTTGAGACGAAGACTAGGTTCGCAGCGTCGATCCAGGGAAGCAAGGGCTCCCAAAGCTGCTTGCGTAGCTGCTCGCCAGCTTGACGGGCCTCGCCGCTAGCTCCTAGCGAGGATCTCCAGCGTTGAATCGCAGCACCTGCTTCTGTGGCGGAACCGAGGTCGATCATCACTGGCTCCTGGTCGCCGCTCATTACAGTAGCTACTAGCGATCGGCCTTTCTTACCTGCGTACTCTAAGTAATCGATGATTACGCCATTGGATGGAATTGCCTGGCGGATATCCTCCAGCGACGCCTTCTTCTGTGCTCGGCGGAACGCGGCACTGGTGCGCATGAGATCCGCTTCAAGCTGTTCCTTCTTTTCACCCAGCTTCGCTACTTGCCTTTTCCAAGCATCAAGTTTGTCGGGCCCCGGCACGGCTCGTAGCAGAGCTGACAACTGCTGGGTAGTGCGCTGCAATTGCTGGAAGGACTCAGCGATAGTCGGATCATCGCTCACCTGCCGTAAAGCACGCAATCGTACTAGCACGGCACCCTTCCAAGCGACCATTTGCTGCGTGATCCATTGAGGTCGCGGTTTCATCGCTAGCACACAGTTTATGGAATTGTCGAGCTGATATCTTAGCGACTGACTCATGGCAATTTGCTGTTGCTCAGTCAGGATACTCGCCGTCTCGTCCAAGTGCCGTATAGAGATTTCGAGTGCCCGCGCGTATAGCGGATCGGCTCTCGCGTAATCCCTCACGTGTTGGTGTAGCAACGCTAGATTATTCAGGCTTAGTGCGTAGCGGGGGTGCTGCTCGCCAAGCACGGCTTTTCTAATCTCCAGGGCTTGCTTAAGGAGCGAATCGGCTAGCGCGTAATCGCCCTTTTTTAAGTAGAGTCTCGCTAGATTGTCCAGGCTTCCGGCGTAGTGAGGATGTCGATCTCCCAGCACGGCTTTTCGAATCTCCAGGGCCTGTTTGTAGAGTGATTCGGCTTGCGCATACTCACCCATTTGGTGGTAGAGCGACGCTAGCCTATCAAGGCTTGTAGCGTAGTCCTTGTGCCGCTCGCCAAGCACGGCTTTTCGAATCTCCAAGGCCTGTTTGTAGAGTGGCTCGGCTTGCGCGTAATCACCCTTTCTTAAGTAGAGTCCCGCTAAGTTGTCCAGGCCCATCGCATATTCCGGATGTTGCTCGTCAAAAGCAGTCTTGTAGATCGCCAGGGCTTGCTTGTAGAGTTGCTCTGCTTGCGCGTAATCACCCTTTTTTAAATACAGTACCGCTAGACTGCTCAGGCTGAAGGCGTAGTCAGGATGTCGACCTCCAAGCACTACTTTTCGAATCTCCAGGGCCTGTTTGACAAACGTTTCGGCTCGTGGATCGTCACCAATGTCGAGATAAAGGCTCGCTAGGTTGTTCAGGCTTAAGGCGTAAAGCGAATGGTCCTTGACCGCCTTGTAGATCGCCATGGCGTTTTGGTGGAGGGCTTCGGCTTGCACGTATTCACCCATGTGGCCGTAGAGCGACGCTAGATTGCTCAAGCTTTGGGCGTATTCTAGATTGTGGAGTTTGGCGTATTCCCGGTGCTGCTCGCCAATCACAGCCTTTCGGATCTCCAGGGCCTGCCTAAGCAGCGGCTCGGCTAGCGCGTAATCCCCCGTGTTGACGTAGAGCCTTGCTAGTTTGTTAAGCGAATCGGCGTAGTCACGGTGCTGCTCGCCAAGAACGGATTTTTGGATCTCTAGGACTTGCTTATAGAAAGGCTCCGCTCGCGCGTAGTCTCCCTGATCGAAGTACAGTGATGCTAGACCGATCAGCGTTTTCACTTCTGCTACTGGATCATTTGCGGCTTCGGAATATCTTTCCAACGTATCACGTTGTGGATTGCCGAACTTCCCCCAGACAACGGCTATCCAAACTACAATTAGTATGACTATCAATACTCCAGACCACGGAACATTTTTTTCCCACCATCGCAGCGGCTGTTTAGGGGTGTTAGAAAACTCATGTTGGTCCATCATTCTTGCACCCTTTATTTCTAGGTGGCACTGATGACAAAAGTAAAAGCTTTACCTAGTCCCTTACTTCGCCACGGAAGTACCAATCAACAATTGCCAACCAGTTTATTCCTATACATTTTATCCTCTAGGAAAGCGACCTGCTACTATCAGCATGAAAGCCTTGCTTGATTTATCACCCAACGCCCTTAAAGGCGATTGGAGGTCCTCGAAACATTACGACGAAATGAATACGAAGAAATCCGCTTTGCTCGCGCGGTTCCTCCGAGTGAAACATCGACGGCGCTACTTGCTGTCCCCCAGGAACGGAGCATCCATCGCCTGAATCCATAATCCGTCGCGCTCGGCGATTTGAACTTCGTCGCGTTTTCAGCCTCCCGGGCAGCCAACTGGCTTGAGCAACCGACGAGATACCCAGCAACCAATATCAACCGAGCATAGCACTTGAGCATAGTTGATTTCCAGGTCATAGAGTCATTGAGTAAACTACTCCCACAGATTTGCCGTTGCTAGCCCATGGCCTTCCACGCCGGCAAAAGCGCAACGCATCAATCTCTCGCGAAAATGTTACGACTTGCTTTTGGAGCTTTCCGGTTTATCACCTCTCCGGTTGTGCATGTCAGACCGTCGAAAACAACTTTTCGCTAATTCGCGAAAACCTTGCCAGCTTAGCCAAGCGAAATTCACTTCAGGGAAACCGTGATGTCTCGGTTAAACTTCAATGACTGCATAAGTGCGAGAATCAAGAGCAAAGCAGCCCAACAGGCACGCGGCGAGCGAGGGCCTGTTGGGTTCGACTCGAAGCAGCTGATTTACCAACCAGGGTTATACTGCTGTTGTCGTGGATAAACTGGCTGATTGAAGTTTTGCCTTTGCTGAGGATATCCGTTCATGCCATCCTGTCTGCGTGGCATCGAACCTCCATGCTGGGGCTGTGACTGTAGCAAGGAATTGATAATTCCTCCTATACCGTCGATGATTTGTTGTTGCTGTTGAATTTTTTGTTGGCTCCGTTGCCAATCTTGCTGTTGCTGTAGCAATCGTTGCTGCTCCTGCTGACGTTTCTGGTTGGCAATGCGTTGCTGTTCCTGCTGATAATTTGGATTGGGCGTGTAGTGTGGATTTGATGACGGATAATTGGAAACAGGTGCCACGGGTCTTGAGTTCCCTGGCCCATTCTCGTAAGGCAAGGTTGAAGGGGTTCTTGTTACGCTTGGCAACTGCACTCCGTTGGGCGCAATCTTTCGGATGGCTTCCGGAGTCTGTATAGCTCCGCCTGTCGCCCGGCTGAGCCAGCCCTGGGCAAACAATGTTGGGGTCGGCAGCATGAATACAGTTGCTGCAATCAATTTCAGGGTCGCTGAGGTTCGAGTTCTCATCATTAGTTCCTAAAAGCTGGGGTGAAAAACATTTCAGTTCGGCTGATCAGGGGCAGAGCCCTTGTCATCAACTCTGTCAGAGAGAAATGACATCTTGCGGCCCATTTATTTCAGATAAATTCAGAAGTTACGCTTTTTGGCCGAATTATTTTGCCAATCAAGCGCACCACGAGTAGTCGTTAGGCAAACAACTATTTACGGTAAGTTGCAATGCCTTGCATAGGATAATCGCAGGGAACTGCATCTAAGCACCAGGCGTTTGATATTCGCGGGCACAAGCTAATTTGATTCTCGGTGTCCTAACGCCATTCCCCAGAAAGCACGAAAGCAGCCCAGAAAAAGGGAGAACATGTGCCGCTCGACTCGACGTTAGCATCGGCAGTCAAAGACGCGGTCGGCAATCCGGGTTTCAACTGCCCAACTTTGCCGCGGAGCTGTCCTGAGTCAGAATCGTAACTTTGGAGCATTTTGAGTTGAGCTTGTCGTAGTGATTCCACCACGGACAGCTCTCTCTCCCAAAGGTTTTTGTAAAACTCGCTCATAAGTACCTGCGTAGCAATATCATCAACTTTCCAAAGGCTTGCAACTACCGATTCCGCACCTGCTAGTTGAAAAGCTCGTTGAAGTCCTAGAACACCTTCGCCACTGGCAGATCTCCCAAGACCCGTTTCGCATGCCGAAAGGACGACAAGATGTGTCTGCTTTAGCGATAGCATCTCAACTTCCGACGCTGTTAAAATTCCATCTTCTACCGAATTGTCGATTGGATGATTTGCACCAGCCAAAACTAAACCAGAAAGGTTTCCTGGCAGGTATCTCTCGGGGGCAAGGGGCGACAGTTCGGTCAATTCCAGATCGGTAAATAGTGCGGTGCCGACGCAATGACTGCCTTCATACCCTAGTCGTGGCCCAAGATAGATTTCCGTTCGGTCCCCGGAGTCAAACTCAATTCTCAGTTTCTGCGATGACGACGTTCCAACGGCCGAGTTGCTGACGCCAACGCCATCAACCGACAAGCATGCACCTATAGAACCGTCTTTTGAAACAACCTTCACGTTACTCGTCGAGACAGTTCCCGTTAGTCGATACCGTGCTCCCGGATTGACGACGACTCGGCGAAAGCATTGGATGTCATCTTCCCTAAGTGCATCAATTACCAACTCATGGTCAAGGATGTTCGCCTGCAACGCTCTTGTAGAGACTGAATTAGGCGGCTGGTGTTTGCTTTCGACTGCCCAAACTGTGGACAAGTCAGCTCCAATCGACAGCTTTAAAGTCCATTTAAATTTCTCCGGAGCGAAATAGCCATGCGTGGCCAAGTGCACTACGTCTGAGCTCGGAAGCAGGTCATACAATTGATTTTCCGTTGCATTGTTTCCGCTCAGCGAAAACCTAATTCCCAGTGGAAAGTGCTTTTCATGCTGTGCTTCTATGATGTTCTTTTCCGCAAGTGTTCCATTGAGTGGTAGCCAACGCGTTGTTCCTTGCTGGCGATAAAGTGTTTCCGCAGCATCGCGTTGTAAACCAGATGGCACTATTTGACTCGCGATCAATGGGCGGTTAATTGGCTCGTGAGTCTTTTTGGCTGCGTCATAATCCACCCCACCCATCACCAGTAGATTAGAATTTTTTCTAGGGGTTTCGCGGTTATCCAGAAGGTCCCCTAGCAACAGCGGTACTGGCACCATGACAAAAGCGCGTTCCTCAAGAAGATACTTTCCGGGCTCCCCTCCGGGCAACGCACCCCAAGGGACTTGATTCAATTGCCCGTCGGGCGAAATCAAAACCGTAGTTGCATTCGAAAGGTGAGATTCTATCGGCAGCCAAAGCAGCTTCCGAATCATCTCGCCCGCCGAGACACTCGTCTGTGTGGTAATGTTCTCTCGGAATGCACGGATCGCGGCCTCAATTGGCTTTGCTGGGCCCAGCCACACGGCACGCACAGGTTGGTTTTTATGTATTACAAAAGCTACAAAGTTTCGCTCCCATGGCTCGGTCCAAATGGCGACATGCATGGTTTCGTTACCAATGCTGGCCGTCGCATAATTGTGCAGCCTAAGTCCATCCTTAATCATGCGAGCGTTGATTCTGTTGAACTCTGAATCACTTGACACATGGCGCATTTGCCAACGGCGATTTTGCTTCTCCCCCCATTGTACTGCATACTCAATTTGCGAGCCTTGGACAGCGCGCCGAACAGCCACTTCGACCGGTTGTAAACCTTGACTCGTTTTATCTTCAAATACCTCTTGCAACTCAGAAGGTGTAGTAGAAACGGTCGTTGCCGGAGACTGCAGTAGCTTGGCAAAGTTATCAATATGGTCCGATATACGTACATGCATCGAAACGTCTTTCAGTTGCGTTTCCGCAAGCGGTATATACTGTTCATATTCCCTGAGATCAACTAGCGCACAGTCAACTGGTAGGCTCGCAGCAATATCATCGGGTGCGCGTTTTACATAGAGCTGGCTGCGTCGGTAATCACTGCTCAATCGCGAAAGCTTTTGCTGCAATGATTCCAGTCTTCGCACTGCTTCTTCCAGCGGCTTGCGTTGCGAAAAGCCCACAGTAGATGATCCAGCTTGCTCGGCAAGGCGGCTGACGAGGCTGGCTTGAAGCATTGTCTGGCGATAAACATCGGCTTCAGGACTTTCAGGTTCAGTTATGCTTTTAAACTGCATACGACGAACCGCTTGCTGCATTACAAATACTTGTCCTTTTTGGCTGAACACATCTGGGTATAGGTTCGGCGCGTTTGATGCACTTAATTTTGCAAGGCTTAGATAGCAGTCCAAAGTACCCTTTTGTTGGGCCGACATCTCTAGTATTTGCCGATCTGGTCGAATGTCCGAATACGCTTTGAAAGCGAAAGAGTCGCCTTGGAATGCGGAGCGGACGAGGTCCAGTCCTTCCAAGTACCGGCCCGTATCGGCCTTTAATAACGCCAGTTGCTTGTAAAAGTAACTCTTGTGATCTTGTCCACCTAGATCTTCAACTGCGATTGCTTGCTGCAAATAAGATTCAGCCTTAGCGTAGTCACCTAGTTTACGATAAAGTTCTGCTGCATCTGAAAGAATCGCATCATGGTCAGGCCAGGCGCCACCTAAGGAAACGTTGAGATCCTCGGAAGCTTGAACCGCTTGCTCCATGTATGACAAAGCTTGCTGTTCATCACCTCTCTTGTCAAAAAAGCTACTTAGCCGTGTCAAAACCTCGCAAAGTCCTTGACTAATTGAGTCTGACTTTCGATGTAAGTCCAATACCTTCAGCAAATGAGCTTCGTATTGCCCGTCGTCTTTTATTGAATCTGCTAAGACTAGAAGAGCTTCCGCTGCTAGCGAGTCATACTCCATGGAATTACGATCATAGATCCTTAGAATTTCTTCGTTTATTGCTTTGGCTCTATCGAATTCCCCTTGCCGCCCAGCAATACGCTCCAGCCTTAGGAGATAGCGTCTGTAAAGCGAATCTTTCTCTCCAAGAACTTCTTTTGCTATCTCGCAGGCTTCCTGCTGTAATTCGAAAGCGTGATCGTCCGATATCCGATAGAAGCGAAATAGTTCTGCAGTGTCAGAGAGGGAGGCCGCGTATTTCAAACTCCGCAGTCCATAGGCCTGCCTATCGATATCTAGCGCTAATTGTGAGTAGTAGTCCGATTTAACAAGATCTCCACTATGCAAGTAGAAGCGGATCATCGACATCACAATATATTTGCAACGCTTATGGTGCTTTCCGTAAATGCTTTGCTGAATCTCCAATGCCCGTTGGAGTAGTGGCTCCGCTGTGGCATACTCGCCTTGCCTTGAGTATGTCGCTGCTAAAAAGTACAGGGTGCCGCTATAAAGAGAATCGTGGTTTTGCCCAGCTTTCTCAAGAATATGCAATGCTCTCTGAAAATACTCACGGGCCTCCAAGAAATTCTCTTGCCTAAACAATATTTGTCCATGGATTTTCTGGCTTCGAGCATGGTGCCACGTATTCATCGAATTGTTCGACAGAAATTTGCTCACGTCGGAATAATCTTCATCCTTCTTATCGTCAAGCAGCTGCCTCCAAATCCTAAGCGATTGAGCGGATATGTCGCCAGCCTTTACATAGTCACCTTCATCGAAGAATGTTATCGCAATAGCGGTCAAAGTAGCAGCACATCCGGCATGGGTTTCGCCGTAAGTATCCCTTCGGATTGTGAGCGCTTGGTTATAGAGGACACGAGCATCAGCATACATCCCTGCCTCATGCTCAATGTTTCCCTGTGAATACAACGACTCAATAGAGTATATTGCGTCATCTGCGACTGTACCATTTGCCGCTTCGGAATATCTATTCAACGTATCGCGTCGAGCATAGTCGAAATGCACCCATGCTGCGGCAATCCCAAATGCTACTAGTACGACCATCAATATACGAGGCCATGGAACGGTCCTTTCCCACCATCGCACCGACCGTGGATGCGTATTGGAAGTCTTATTTTGGTCCATTTTTTGCACCCTCTATTCTGTGCCTGAACTGACAACGCAATTTCAAGTTCGACCTAGCGCTTTACTTCGTCTCGGGCACGCCAATCGACGATCGTCAGTAAGTACACCTCAACACAATCTACCGTCGAAGGAAGCGTCTTGCAAATATCAGGAGGAACGATCGTTTTGACTTAATCCGTTTCGATCCGGAATGCCATTTACCTACTTTACTCCTTAAGGTCGTGACGGAACGTCGTTGATTCCTTTTGGTTGGTCGCAACATATCCTTTTATCGCTTTGTTTTATTACCCAACTCGCTGAAGAGCGATTTTAAGTCTACAAAATACCACATACAAATACTTGCGAAGATCTCGACTTCATCGCGTGCTCCTCCAGATGAAACTATGCTGGCGTCAGCCGTGGCGGCGCAATTTGCTATCAACCAGGAACGGAATCATCCATCGCTGTAGACCATTTGTCGCGGATACGTGCGAGCTTGCGTTTGACTGTAGCTTGACTGCACTGCAGCATTTCAGCGATATCCTCAATTTGGTGCCCTTCAAGCCTAAGAATGGCCACTTTCCGGAGCGTTTCGTCCGACAAAGCACCCAAGTTTTCTTCGCAGGCTTGAATCAACCGATCAGACATTTCAGTCATATTACGATGATCGATAATCTGATTGATTCCAGCAACAGCATCCGCAGGATTGGAAACATCCACAAAAACGGATTCGCCTCGTACACCACCTCCACCTCGCTTGACAGCGTAATGGCGGCGCAGATGCGAAGTCGCCTTGCGAACGGTAATTGTTGCCAAGAGCTTCCATAATTCATTGCGATCCTCAGGTTGAAAACGCCTCTGGCGAGCGCCTGCAAAAAAGCTGTTCATCGCACTAAGGGCTACGTCTTCTTCGTCAATGGTCCGACGAGGCATTCCTGCCAGTCGCTTTTGAGCAAACCTCATGAGTTTTTGTGCATACTCATTCCAGATCGCCTCAGCGGCTTCGTTGTCCCCGCCGCCCAATCTGGCAATCCATTGAGTGATCTCGTTTTCGGACATGTTCTTGCTCGCTTGGACGCGTTGCCGTTAATGGATAAAGACAATTTACCTCTGTATAACTTTATCAAAAATGAGTAAAGGTTTGCAGTGACAGAAAGTGGTGTCTCATAGAACTTTGGGATAAGATGTTAACAATATTGGAGGCCTATCAGACATGTTGGAGTTGTAGGCGACTCGGATTTTTCAAGAAAGAACTCCAGTTTACCCGCGGCCCGTACCCGTCCAGGCTCGAACGACCTCCGTCTCGCGCGATGCGGAAATGATTAAATTGCGGCTGGTATCAAATCACAGGAACTCAGCTCATGGATAGTATCGTCGATCAAGTATGTGACCACTTTGAGCAAGCTTGGCGTACAGGCCAGCCAGTGACTATTGAGAAAGCCCTGGTAGGAATAAAAACCGGCACGTACGGGGGCGTGCTCCAGCAACTGATATGCCTTGAGCGGGACTTACGAATGACGGCCGGAGAGATTGTCACCGAGCAAGAATATCTGCAGCGATTCCCCGGCCACGCATCCATCGTCCTTGCCGCATTCTCGACTGCACAGGAAGGCCATGCTAGTGACCAATGGCTCACGGAACAGTTTGGTTCATACAATTTGCGTAATTTGCGATCAACGGTTATCGGCGATCCTGCTTTCGGTTCCAACAATCAACAGCGGAAATCAGTTGGGCGCTATACGATTTTAGGAACGCTTGGGCGTGGCGGTCAGGCTGATGTGCTGCGAGGTGTTCACCCAACTTTGCCCGTCGAAGTTGCGATCAAGCTAATGCATGAGGTCCTTCCGGAGCACGCCCGAGATTCACTGAAGGACGAAGCTCACATCTTATGCGACCTCGACCATCCCAACATAGCTCGTATCCGTGATTTTGATTTCGATCAGGGCCGGCCCTTTATGGTACTCGATTTCATTCGCGGTCGTTCTTTGGGCCAGATTGCTCTGTCGCAGCGATTCGAAACATTAGAGGTAATAGACCTGGTTGCCAAGCTCGCACGCGCAATTAGCTATGCACATGCTCGCGGCGTGGTCCATCGGGATTTAAAGCCAGACAACATCGTCATCAATGAGCAAGGAGAACCGAAGATCATCGACTTCGGTATGGGTAAACTTCGCCATGGCATGGCCAGCCAAGCTCCGCAGCCCGATGAAGTCTCAGGCACTCTCGCTTACATGTCTCCCGAACAAGCGATTGGTGTCATCGCCAAGACCGATCACCGTGTCGATGTTTTTGCTCTGGGCGCAATTCTGTATCGTTTGATAGTTGGAGAACCACCATACAAAGCTGCAACCGTGTCACAGTTGCTCGAAAGCGTCCGCAGTGGTGCCTGGAACCGCGAAGCGTTGGCAGCAACTGATTTTCCTGAACCGCTGAAAGACATATGCCGCCGCGCGATGGCGCATGATCCAAACCATCGATTTGATGACGCGGTCAAACTGGCAGAGGCGTTGGAGAACTTCAAGGCAACGCAAACATCTTCCCAAAGTGCGACCTCGCAACGGATGCGACCGGCGTATCTAATCACTGCTGCAGTTGCAATATGCCTGTTCGTAATTGCACCCGCTGCCTACTTTGTATTAAGCGGCAAGTCATCTTCGCGTGCTGACGGCCATGCGAATACGGTTTCAGAAGCCGGCCCTGCGACAATAACGAGTACAGCAAGTTCACTATCGCTGGCCAAGAGCAACGCGACCAACAACACGGCTGGTTCAACGCAGGGGCCAGCGGAGACAATGAATTTGATCGAGCGTTTTGAAATCGTCCACATAGGCAACTCCGCCGACCACGCCGAATTCAGTGGCCCGCTTATGAAGTTTCGGCCTCCTAGAGAACATGACGATGTTCAGATCGTTGCAGAGTTTTTACAACCGGTCTACTGCTTCCTTATCGCTTTAAACCCTGACGGTGGAAAGCAACTGTGCTATCCCGCGAATCCAAAAGACCCCCAGTCGGCTGCGATTTCCAGTCTTCGTTTTCCTGAGCAAGAAAACGCGGCGTTCGGGCTGACCGACGGCCCCGGCGAACAAGCGTTTGTATTATTCACCTCGCGTGATCCGCTGCCCCCCTATTCCCGGTGGCATAACGTTTTCGATGAAACACCATGGCCTCATCCCGACATGGCAGGAAACTGGAAATACCACGGAGGTGATCTTTCCGTGCTTGCGTACGCAAATAGCCGCAACGATATCCGTGGTGTTGTTCGAGAAACGAAAACTCCAACCCCCTTTAAAGAACTTTGCGACAAGTTGCGGGCCAGCCACACGACCGACGTGCAAGGCGTTATCTTTGAAGTCCAGCCGCTGGCAAGTCCCAAGTGAAATGATAATCAAGATGCATGTTCTGACACCCATTTGAATGAAGGGCAATTACTCGCATGGGTAAGTGTCGAAGACGCCGCGCATGCGATTGAATACAAGTAGGGCCAGGTCATCCAATGAAGCTCTAGGCGTCTCGAGTTTCCGAATCGAAAGAATGCCATTTTATATGTCGCTGAATTCTACATTATGAACTCTTCCCAAAAAAACCAACTAGAACGAGTGTTTCATCGTTCCCGCGTCTTTCTGCCAGTGATCCATCCTGTTTCCAAGGAAGTGGCTCTTGCCAGTATCCAGACGGCAGTGGAATGCAAAGCAGACGGGATTTTTCTGATCAATCAAGGCATGTCAACTCCGGAACTTCTCGCGTTCATCCCCGAGATTCATCGGCGATACGAATCGATTTGGATCGGCATTAACCTCCTAGGATCAAGTCCTGCTGAAGTCGTTGATTTAATCTCTCACTTGCCTATTGGCGGGATCTGGTCTGATAACGCGGGTATAGATGAACAAGCATCTTTGCAACTTGCCGGGGAACAGTTTCGCATGGCACGCGTAAAAAGAGGATGGGAGGGTCTTTACTTCGGAGGAGTTGCATTTAAATATCAGCGTGAGGTGCCTGATGCTCTACTTCCTATCGCGGCCGAGAAGGCGCGGCCTTGGATGGACGTTATCACATCTAGCGGCCCGGGCACGGGCTATGCTCCATCGGTTGAAAAAGCGAAGTCCTTGCGATCCGGTGCCGGTAAACATCCAATCGCGTTGGCAAGTGGCGTAAGTCCCGAGAATGTAGCGGACTTTCTGCCGTATGTGGATGCATATTTGGTTGCATCTGAAATAGAGACTGCCAAATATTCAGGCGTTCTGGTTCCAGAGCGCACAAGGTCACTGGCAGACAAAATCCATACGTGGGCTGCAGAGTGAAAAAGGTCTACTTCACTACCTGCCTTCAAGGGCTGGTTTTAATCCGCAATCAAGTTGCTGGTTTTAAACAGCAAAATCACACAAGGATACCAGCAGAATTGATACCGTGCCGGAAGCACGACTCATATAAATTGCTGAACGAGCACTTAATTCAAGAACGTGGGACTCGTATGCTGCGTAAATGGTGGAAATGGTTTGGGGCAAAATGCACTATCGAAGAAACAAACGTGTCTTCTTGCGAAACGAAACTCGCGTCGAGCCTCAAACAACGAGGTTTTTGGATACCTGACAAACCTGGGCCCATCACGTCGATCATTGGTTCTAGCCAAGTTAGGGACGACGACCTCGCCGCTTTAGTCGAATGTCGGTTGCTGGACGACCTTGATCTTCAGCAGAGCCCAATTTCGGATGACGGGGTGGTGCATATAGGCAGGATTCCATCCCTGGGCCGTTTGCATCTGGGTTACACCTTGGTGACAGCAAGCGGACTTGCGCCACTCGCACAACTCAAAAAGCTCCACAGCTTGGATCTTACTGGAACCTCGATAGTGATCGAGAATGCAATCGAACATCTTGCCGCCATCACTAGTCTGCGATGGTTGGATCTTAGGCTAATACAAATTTTAGATGTCAAAGCAACTGCCGCGGCAGTTGAATATTTGAGAGAAAGAAATCCGCATTTGAGTTTCCATCCGGGCGGGCCCCCGTGGGACTAAAGCTTTCAATAAGTCACGCCTAGATCGATTCGCTAAAAAATTTTATGGCTAACATCACTTGACACGAAACATGTCATCGAGTCCGGATCCCTGTTGCCCAGGCCCCTTTAGCAGAACACATTACATCGACGTTTAGCGACCGAGATAATTAAAAGCTTTTCAGCGCCGAACATCAGAACAATCGATATAGGGAGTGTTCTACCGTGGGTCACCGCTTAGTTGAAAGGCGGCCCAGTAGGCGGGGAGACTGCGATTGCTGGAGATTGTTGGTTGGGAGTTATTGCCTATCGGTTTCGTCTCGCGAATGCCGCCCCGAGTGGTTAGGTCGCGGCCGCGGATTACGTCTGGATTGTTCAGCAGCCATAGCTGGGCCTGGCGCAGCGATTCGAGCGTACTGAGCTTGCGATCAAAGAGATTGCGGTAGAACTCCTCCATCAACGCCCTTGTAGCAGCGTCGTCGACTTGCCAGAGACTTGTGACTGTACTGCGAGCTCCGGCTACCTGAAAAGCACGCTGCAAGCCGAGAATGCCCTCGCCGCCTGCGGTCTCTCCCAGCCCTGTTTCGCACGCGGACAGCACGGCCAACTCTACACCCTCAAGAGGAAGGTAAGCGATCTCGTCAGCGGTCATGATCCCATCATCGCTTGCTTCCGAAGATTGCAACCCGTCGTTGGATTGTGCTGCAGGACGATTGGCTCCCGCAAACAGTAGACCTGAAAGTTGCCCGGGGCTGTAGCCAATAAATCGAGGCTGCCTCTCGCCAGACAATCGCCCCAATCCATTTTCTGATTTCGCTAACGCTTCAGCAGAAAAAGCGTTAAGCATCTCGGGTGGCGCAAAGAACCCATGTGTCGCTAAATGCAACCACTGCGACTTCTGTGCAATGTTACGAAATGCCGTTTCAGTTGCCCCGCGTCCGCGAAGCTGAACTACATCACCATGAAACAACTTTGCAATGGTATCCAGCTCAGTTCCTGTCTCGGCCAACGCGCCCCACTTCAATCCGCCTCTTGTTCGGCTTGCCAAAGATATCGGGGCAGGGACACTTGTAGGCGAAGCAGGCTCCGCATCGACTTCACTGGCCGCATCATAGTCAATGGCGCCCATCAACAATCCAGTCAAGTTCCCCGCAGCCGAAGCTGCCAAGAGTCTCGATTCCTGGGCCCCACGCTCCATTAGTTTTGGCAGTAGGATCGGAACAGGGAGCATGACGATCGAGTGGTCTTCGATAAGATAACTTCCTTGCGATTTACCCGGAAGTGCCGCAAACGGTAGCTGACCTAACACGCCATCGGTTGAGACGAAGACCAGGTTCGCAGTGTCGATCCATGGCAGCAAGGGCTCCCAAAGCTGCTTACGTAGTTGCTCGCCTGCCTGACGGGCCTCGTCGGTGGCTCCTAGCGAAGATCTCCAGCGTTGTATCCATGCTCCAGCTTCTACGGCAGATCCGAGGTCGATCATCACAGGCTCCACATCGTGGCTCACAATAGTAGCTACTAGTGACCGGCCTCCCTTGCCTGCGTACTCCAAGTAATCGATAAGCACGGTGGCGGGTGGAATTGCTTGGCGGATATCCTCCAACGACGCCTTCTTCTGCGCTCGGCGAAACGCGGCGCTCTTACGCATGAGTTCCGCATCAAGCTGTTCCTTTTTTTCACTCAGCTCCGCTACTTGCTTTTTCCAGGCATCAAGTTGGTCGGGGCCCGGTACCGCTTGGATCAGAGCCGACCACTGCCGTGTTGTGCGCTGTAATTGTTGGAAGGACTCAGCGATAGTCGGATCATCGCTCACCTGCCGTAAAGCAAGCAGTCGTACCAGCACGGCCCCCTTCCAAGCGACCATGTGCTGCTTGATCGAGGGAGGCTGAGGGTTCATCGATAGTGCACACCTTATAAAACCGTCGAGTTGATACCGTTTTGACTGGCTCATGGCGATCTGCTGTTGCTCGGTCAGGATACTCGCCGTCTCGTCCAAGTGCCGCATAGTGATTTCTAGTGCACGCGAGTATAGAGGTTCGGCTCTCGCGTAATCACTCTCGAAAAAATTTTGGAGGGGAAAATCCAAGTAAGCCCGCCCGTATAGCGGCTCTGCTCGCGTGTAATCCCCCAGGTTGTGGTAAAGCGACGCTAGACTGTTCAGGATTGTGGCGTAGTGAGGGTGCTGTTCGCCAAACACGGCTTCTTCGATTTCCAGCGCCTGTTTATAGAGCGGCTCGGCTCGCGCGTAATCTCCCATGTCGGCGTAGAGCGTCGCTAGTTCGTTAAGGCTTGCGGCGTAGAACGGGTGCTGCTCGCCAAGCACGGCTTTTTGAATCTCCAGGGCTTGCCTAAGCAGCGGCTCGGCTTTTGCATAATCACCCATGTCGTGGTAGAGCGACGCTAGACCATGCAGGTAACCCGCATAGTCTGTATTTTGCTCACCGCGCACGGCTTCTTCGATTTCCAGCGCCTGTTTATAGAGCGGCTCGGCTCGCGCGTAATCACCCATGTTGCGGTAGACACTCGCTAAACAGCTCAGGCTTATGGTGGAGGCCTGGTGCTGCTCGCCAAGCCCTTCTTTGTAGATCTCAAGGGCCTGTTTGTAGAGCGGCTCGGCTCGCGCGTAATCTCCCATTCCGCAGTAGAGCATCGCTAAATGGCTCAGGCTTGTAGCGTGATTGGGATGCTGCTCGCCATATGTAAATCGTCTGATTTCCAGGAGCTTTTTGAAGTGAGGCTCGGCTCGCGAGAAATCGCATAGGTCGTAGTAAAGTATCGCTAGCTTCTCTAGACTTGTGGCGTAGTCGGGGTGCTTCTCGCCAAGCACGGCTTTTCTGATCTCCAAGGCCTGCTTGTGAAGCGGCTCGACGCGTACGTAATCACCCTTGACATGATAGAATCCCGCTAGAATGGCCAAGCTTGTGGCGTAGTCCGGATGCTGCTCGCCTAGCACGGCTTTGTTAATCTCCAAAGACTGTCTAAGCAGGGGCTCGGCTCGCCCGTAATCACCTGCGGCGAAGCGATTATATCCCTCTGACTCAAGTTCCAAAGCTTGCCGCAGACGAGCTCTATCCGCTGGAGTACGCATGGCATTCTGCTGAGCATAGACAACTGCACGAACTGCGTCTTGAGTTCGATAATCGGTTTTGCCGTAAAGCTGCTCTGTCACTTGATGCTGGCGTTGGCAATATCCAATAGTCGCCTGATAATCCTGCCGCAGTTCCGCCACGCGGGAAAGAAAGCTCAATGTTCCTAGCAGTTCCTCGTGGGCAGGCCCAAAGATGGATTCTTCTAGGGTATAGACCTGCTCGAAAAGTTGAGTAGCTTCGTCCAAACGCCCCGCTTCAAGGCTTTCCTTCGCTTTATCCCCGAATTCGTCGCGTTCGGCGATCTTGGCCTTCATCGCCTCGTCAAGTTCCTGAGCAGCCAATTGGATTGAGCCCATGAAAAGATAACCGGCGAACAACATCAACAGAGCGTAGCACTTGTACATAGTTGAATTCCACGTCACAGAGTCATTGAGCAAACTGCTCCCACACATTACCTTTGCTAGCCCGTAGTCTTCAACGGCAGCGAAAGCACAATATATCCCTCTCTCACAAATATGTTACGACTTGATTGGGGAGACTTCAGCTTTCTAGTTTATCACCACTTCGGTTGTGCGTGTCAGACCCATCGAAAACAACTTTTCGCACCACACGGATCCAGAAATCCGCAGATACAGTAAACTGAACTAGATGTTCGCTCGGCTGTCGACTGACAAATTGACGTTGGGGACTGACGCCCTTAATGTAGCGGTTGCATCACTTCCTCTGTAGTGTTCCGAATTGAGCTTTTCTAAATTGGACCAACAAATGCGAATCGATTTTCCTGGGCTATGGAAAGAAATGATGGCACACTTTTCTCTTGGCGACAAATCACTCCACGGCCCCAAACATTGGCGGAAGGTAGAACTTCACGGGATGCAGCTTTGTCGACTAAATGGTGCTGACGAAACAGTTGTAAAATTGTTCGCTGTTTTTCATGATGTGGAACGCTGGAACGAAAACTACGACCCTCATCATGGCCGACGGGCCGCTGAGCTTATTCAACGAATCCACGGCACGGCCTTCGAGATAACTCCGTCGCAGTTAGAGACGCTTCTGGATGCGTGCCGGTATCATAACGACGGCTTGGTTTCGACTGACTTGACTATTGGCACCTGCTGGGACGCAGACCGAATGGACTTACCTAGAGTCGGAATCACTCCCAATCCCTATTTGATGAGCACCTTGCATGGCCAGGACTACGCGACTCGTGGCCCAGTTGCGTTGACCGAGTCGGCACCAGAGGCCCCCAGTCCAAAGGCGTGATCGATGAAATTACGTTTTGCGTGACGACGTCCACCGGAACAGTAACGCTCTTCAGTTGGCGCTACTAAACCAAAGTCCAGCCTACCATACAAGTGCTCACCAAATCCGTACAATCTAGCTAGCGAAGGCACGTCAGATGAAGCAGAAACCTCGCTTTTCAACGCATAACGTTAAATGGAATCGTGAAAGATGCCATTTCTGATGCAACCGCTGAAAGGTCGACTTCGCTAGCCCGAAACTGGAGTACAGCTATTGGACAGTATCATTGATCAAATCTGCGATCAATTCGAACATGCATGGCGGATAGGTCAGCCTATCAGTATCGAGCACGCTCTAGACGGTAGTGAAAGCCCTGCACACCAGGGACTTCTCTACCAGTTGATTCGCCTAGAATATGAGTTGCGCCAATCGGCCGGAGAGTTGGTCTCGGAGCAAGACTATCTACATCGCTTTCCTGGCCAAGCCAACATCATACATGCCGCCATTTCGACAACTCAGGAATTACATACGATAGGCAATAGAAGCACCAGCGGCTTTGAAGTTTCGCTCAACACGCTCCCCCTTTTAATAATGAATGAATCTACCTACCATCTCACAGACGAAGAGCGAGCAAGGATTGCGCGTCGCTACGAAAATGTGCAATCGGTCGCTCACGGCGGAATGGGCATTGTGTTTCGCGGTCGCGATAAGACCTTGCAGCGAAACGTTGCACTCAAAGTGAGTCGTCCGGGCATTGATGTCGAACTTCTTCGCAGAGAAGCTATTACTCTTGCCAAGATTCGATCGCCGCATGTTGTTTCCGTTTACGACTTCGAAGCGATTACCGAGGATCGTGGAGTTCTAGTAATGGATTGGATAGAGGGGAGCGACCTAGCGAAGATCCTGCACGACCCGACGTTCGTTCCCAATCACGAAGTTCTTTTGCAATGGATGTGCGATGTTTGTCTTGGGATGGTTGCTGCGGAATGCCAGCGAGTGATTCATCGGGATCTGAAACCGTCCAATATCATTATCGACCGCCAGAATCGGGCTATGGTCATGGATTTTGGACTCGCGACATCACCTGCATTGGACCAGTTATCATCAACAGGAATGATTCTTGGGACTCCGCTCTATATGGCCCCCGAGCAAGCTGAAGACCCTCGCAAGGTAGATACGCGTGCTGATGTATACAGCTTTGGCGCGACATTCTATCAGGTGTCTACGCGTCAGCCCCCTTTTGATGGAAGTACACCCTGGGCAGTGGTCCTGCAGCACAAGACGGAACCATTGATTCCACCAAGGTCGCGAAACCCATCTATTCCCTCCGCTATTAATGATTGCATTGAACGATGTTTGGCGAAGAATCCTTCCGATCGCTTCTCAGGTTTCGCGGACATACTTGCTGTACTGCAATCATCTTCGTCAGTTGAACCGTGGAACTATACTGCTGACGATGCGCTTATGAATTACGTAGGTGTTTACAACATTCATCGCGAACAACTTATCTCTGGCAAAGGAACTCCATCGGATCCGCCAATCATCTTCGACTTTCCAAATCGCCGACGTCTGAAAATTTTGCACGGTGATATAAGCGAACAAAATGTTGATGCAGTAGTCAGCTCCGACGATGCTAAGCTCAGCATGGGCGGAGGAGTGTCTGCGGTCTTATTGCGAAGCGCGGGTGACGCAATGCGAGTTGAGGCCCAACGATTTGCTCCAGTTCGCGCTGGGCGTGTGGTCGTGACTTCTGCCGGCAAGCTCCCGTCACGTTTCATCTTTCACGGTGTAACTATAGGCATTGAGCACAATCGCTGGCGTTTGCCAACCCGCGACGTGATCGCAGAGATTGTCGACAGTTGCTTCTACGAAGCCGAGACGTTGTCGATAGAATCCATTGCTTTCCCGTTGCTAGGTACCGGCACGGGGGGCTTTCCCCGCGACGTTGCACTGGACACAATATTCCGCGTTATTGCACACCGGCTACTTCGACGTGCTTCGTCGCTTAAAGAGGTATCTGTCATACTTCGTTTTTGAGATAATTGCCGCACCTGCCATAACTAGTCTGTAATATGGAGTAAGTGAATTCTCGACACTTAGATTCATCGGCAACTGAAACACTTCCGGTGCTTGGCCTGCGAGCCTATCAAGTGCCGACTTGCCATGTTGAGCCCTACATTTTCGTGCCATGACTAATGAAATCCAATTGCGAAAAATCATAGCGGCAAGCGATTACGCGTCTCTTCGCAAGCTTATCAAACAGAATCTAGTTCCGGGCTTACCCGATGAAAAGGGATTTACGGGCCTACACTATGCCTGCATGGACGTGTTTCCTGTGATGGTGTCAGATCTATTGCGATCTGGCACCGCCGCCGAAGTCCTCAATATGCCCACGCAGCATGGTCATTCTCCGGCGCACTTAGCGACCGGTATTCACGCTGTCGAGAAACTAGGCTTTGTGCTTCGAGTAAGCGGCGGCGGCAACGACTCCGATTTGGACATACGGCGGACACGCAGATTGGCAACCATTGAACGGAAGTCCGCTCTTTGCGTGCGACTCCTTCGCACGTATGGAGCCTCGATCGACTTGGTGGATAATTCCGGAATGCGTCCGATCGATTATGCGAAGCAACTGGATTTTCATAAAGTCATCGAAGTTCTTGATGCTTCTAGCAACTCGCTTTCGAAACTAGCTGAGTACCCTGCTCCCAAGCTGTTCGTGAAAGTCAACGCTGAGGGGAGGATATGTTGCAGCGATAGATTCGCGGACGTTGACAATCGGGTGATGACGCTGCGAGAGCTGGAATGTGAATTAGATTTTGTGAGCGACCAAGGCGGCTACTTGTCGAGCTCTACACCTACCGGTAAGGACCAAGAGCTTGCAATTGCAACTCGCAGTGCGATTTCAGCAATAGTCAAAGCGAGCTTAAATGGTATCCGTCCACTAGGAATAATAGAGCCCGATCCATTCGATGAATCGTAGGAAGCAGAAGAGCTATAGACGATCATCATTGGCAAACGACGTATACCGAAGGACCATTTGGTTCCGCAGGTCAAAGGACGCTTGAAACAGTAGAGGTCATTTGCGGTTCAAACGGTACAAGTTCAAGCTGAGCGGTGATCGCATCGAGTTGTGTCAGCCCAATATCGAGTTCACATTTCCAGAGCTCTGTTGATCCACACTCCACAAACGGCTTGCAAAAGGAGTTGATGCGCGTACGTATTGCATGCCAAGCTTTCTCGCCTCGGTCGATCGAGATGCCATGGCTAACGAACCAAGCACGAATGGTGTTCTTAATCTGGTTGATGCGGTAGTCGAGCGTCTTACGATAGATTACCAATGAGCGAAACTCTCGTTGCGATTGTGAGGGCATAAGGACTGCTTTGATTTTGTATATGCTATCCATGCGAGCTAGCTTGAGCGCATCGTCTTTGTCGGTCTGGCGTTTGACGTTGGCCCCTGCGAAGCAACAGGACCAACACTGCATGCATCTTCGTTGGTCGAGCAGACGAGCGTCTCGAGACGATGACTGATGGCAAGATCGTGGATCTAGCCGGAGGGTCCGCAAGCTTCCATGACGGCTAGGTCGATTTTGTGTGTTTTAAAGACAGTGGAGAGGTAACGCCGCTGGGCTGCAGCGCTGAGGAACTCAGCTTTGCGGGTTTTTGTATCGAAGAAGCAGGACATGGTATTGAACTAGCCGAGGTCTGAAGCGAGAATCTTCGTGGTATGAGTATCCTTTGGTCTTGGGGTGGCACGAATGTGACAGTGGCAGTTAACGAGACCACCAGATCACGGGTCCGAGCCGCCAGATTCTATTCAAATGGCTCCCACCCCAAGCCTACGACCTACATGGATCCTTTCTGCTGCCGATGGAGACTTCTTGATGCCAGTGCTTCCCAAAGTTCCCAGATATCAACTGAAATCCCAATTGGGTGCCGGTGGGATGGGTGTTGTATATTTGGCCACACGCGACGACAACGATTACAAGTACGCAATCAAAATGCTACTGGTCGGCCGCGACGCGAAGATTGAAGAGCTGGCCCGATTTCGCATTGAGGCCGAAGCCTACGCTTGCTTGAACCACCCTTACATTATCAAGATTCGCGATGTTGGCGTCGTCTCCGGCTGTCCCTTTATTGCGATGGACTACGCGGAGAACGGCTGCCTCAGCGATTACATGGCTAGGTCACCGTCACTTGACATGAGTTGGCGTGTAGAAACCATCAAGAATGTCGCCGACGCGCTGTTTCATGCACACCGAAGGTGCATTCTTCACCGGGACTTAAAACCCGCCAACATTCTGATCGCGTCGGACGGCTCACCACGAGTCTCCGATTTTGGCCTTGTAAAGTTCTCGGCACCAATTTCAGCAGTCAGTCAATTGCGCTGCACGTTTCAAGTTTCGGAACTCGATGAACATTTACTTCGGATGGCGAACGAAAACACAAAGTTGCTACCCGCGGAAGACAACGACGATCTCGTCGAGACGCTGGCGATGAGATGTGCAAAGCGTTCAGGGCTGACTTCCGAATCGTTCAATCTCGACGAGGTGCATACCTTTGTCAAGCGTTCAGTTGAATCGCGAAGGTTTTCTGGCGAGCTCTCGCCCATGTTGGATGGTATGACACGTCACGGCTCAGTAATGGGAAGCCCACAATTCATGTCTCCAGAACAGGCAGAGGGTCGAGTAGACAATATTGGGCCACCCACAGACGTGTACGGGCTCGGAGCGACTTTGTACCACGTCGTAACTGGCAAAGCGCCAGTTTCAGGTAGCAATGCGTTGGAAGTTGTTCGGAACGTATCAACGCAACAACCCGTCCGGCCAAGTGCAATCAACCCGAGTGTTTCTGAGGATTTGAGTTTCGTAATAATGAAAGCGATAGACAAACAAGTTGACCGTCGATATGCCAACATGGAAATGTTCTCCGAAGACTTGGAGCGCGTCCTCGAAGGTCGTGCACCGCTGGCAAGGCTCCATGCGAAGCCCGTGAAGAGCGAAAGAACTCGCAACTCATTCTTTCAGGGCATTGCTTCGTTGCTGTCAACAATTATGCCAACGCGAAAACCGTCCACCTCTGATCCATATGCAACCCATGATCCTTATGCCACTGAACAATGCGATCGAAATACGAGATAGGGGCCCGGTTACCCGGGACCATTCTCACAACACCTAGCATGCGGGTCCGCTACTAGGGCCGTTTTATCTCTTAAGAGCAAGCCTGTTCGAGACATATAAGAGACTGACCAAGCCAATTGTTGCGAGATAGGCCAAAGGACAGCCGCTCAACCAGAGTCGACTTTTTCGGTTGGACGCCATAACACGCACTTCAAAGCGTTAAATGCTTTACAAACCGAATTTGGCCAATCCTTTACCAACTTGTCAACCGAACACTACGGCATTTTTGGCGTTTTGCCGATGTAGCCGGCAGGAGCAAGTACCTCGTTGTAAAGCCACTTGGGGGCAGGGCCGGAAAAGCCTTCGAAATCTAACATCAAGCCACGACCGTCTACCGACAACAGAATCTCGCGAAGATCTCGTGCGGTCAACTGCACACCGTTCCAATCTACTCGCTGATTCGACTCGTTGACCACAAGCTGACAACGCGGATACATGTCCTCCGTTACTGGTCCTTTGTTGTTACCTGCCAAAGACAATGCTAATTCAATGCGATTGGTGGTTTGGTCATCGACCACAGCATCCCCCGCTATATAACCGCATAGCGCAATATGATAGTACATGCCGACTTCGCCGGTCCCCAATTTGTAATTTGTGCCATCCCAGCTAACAACTCGGTACTGCGACAAGGACTCGTATATGGAGTTGATTTCCGGCAAGGTAAAGCCCCGGCTGGTACGAGCCTGCAATGCTTCACGAACAAGAATACCTTGCTTTCGAGCCCGGTACTCCAGCGTACTTTCGCCCGATATCTGGCGGTCCGCTTCATTCACTGATTTAGCCGACACGAAGTAATAGCGATTCTTCTTATAGTCGTACGCGACGTGGAATGCGGCTTTTTCACGAGCCCCTGTGAATCTTTGCTCGCCGGACATCGCCGCTAGTTGATTTGTCACCTTTGCTTGGCTTGCTTCAAGCTCCGCTTGCAATCGCTGGATCTCTTGCGACTGTCGTTGCATTTGTTCTGCCTGCTGCTGCATACGCTTAGACAACTCTTCCATCTCTTGCGGCGTAAGCTTGATGACGTCTTCTACTTTGATCTCTTGCGGAGGAACCACTTCGGCAACTGCTCCCCGGACACGCTGGCTGACCTCTACGGTCAATGCCAATACGAACAGTATCAGCACCACAAAAGCGCAGAAGATCAGATCGGCAAACGTTTCGTGATTATTGCCATGGCTTTCTCGATAGTTCTCGCTGAGCGATTTCATGCTTCGCTACCTCCCTGCGATTTCGATCGGGCAAGTGCTTTCAACCGCGGCACAATGCGAACTTCTGCCGTCGATGCAACATACGACACCAAGTAGTCCACATTGGATGTATAAACATTGTTCAGTAGCCGCAGCACGATGCTTCCAAACATCGCTCCCAGCAAGGTCGTGTAGAATGCGGTTCCCAAACCGCCCATGGTCGCCCGCATCCCTACCAGCAACGAACTGGCGTCCGATCCACTCAGCGACTCCATGGTGCTGGACAATCCGCCGGTCATGACGATCAGCCCCAGCACGGTACCGACCAAACCCAATGAAACGAGAATAGTTGTCAAGACTTCCACCACCTTTGCTTTGGCCATCAAGCGGCTGTATAACAACGTCACTAGGCTATCTTGCGTGAAGTTCTCGTCGTAGCGTGCGATATTGCCAAGGTCTTGAACATGCCGATGAAACACACCAGCGGGTGCATCGGTCAGCAGTGTCTTCAAGCCTTCTGGCGAGCGGAGGCGAGCCATGCAGGCCGCCGCGCATACATATTCAATTCGCAACTGTCGTACTCCCAGGAAATTGAGCACCACGCCGATGGTAAATAGCGAGATAATCACCATACACAGATAAGTACTGTCGGTGGCTACTGCAGCAATCAAATGTGGGCCAGCTACAAACGCCAGAAACACGGCCGCTAATGAAGCATACATAAACCATTCGACCATTGGGTCGCGGTCCAATTGCAACCGCTTTTCCTTATTCGCCTGCTTGACGGCAGCTTCGATCGTCTTCGCCTTGCTTTCCGCTTGCCGCAATTCCTTTTGTATCTGAGCATGCTGCTTTGCTTCCACCTCTTCTTGTCGCAGCAGCTTGATTCGCTCTTCCTGATCTAACCGTTCCTTGACCGCTGGCACGAAAAACTGAACACGGCAAACGGGGCAGACATCGATTTGCCCAGCTTCCCGCAATTCGGATCTCAAGCGATCGCCACACTTGGGGCATTCATATCGAACGAGGTTCTTTTGGACTTCGTAAGTCTCGATGTTGAGCGGTAAAGATTCGTTAAAGGATTTGGACATGAAGGCGTAGGACTTGAAGGTCGGATAGGGCGTATTGGTATCCACGAGCGGATATCGAAACGCTATTTCGCACATGCCGAACCACTTCGACGCAAACGACGATGACTTTATACCAATCAAGATTCCACGGGTGAGCCATCGGCCTATCGCAAGTCTCTGATGGGCAACGATTTTAGGTCGCTTCCCACCCCCGCTTCAATTTTTCCGGATATTTCCGCTGTTCCCAAACGACGCCCTAGTAACTACAAATAGATTTCCCCTCAGCACAAAAATATTCACCGAGAAGAATCGTGGCAAAGCAAACTTTAGTCAGTTGGATTGGCAACACCGACCTGCGGGCCCTTGCGCGTGACCTGCCCAGCTCACGAGCGACCAAGGTCATGCTGGAAGCCAAAGGTGAACCGCTCAAGAAAACGGACGGTGATGGGCCATTGGCAACTTTGATTGCCAACAAACCGTTTGATGAAATCCATCTGCTGTCCGATTTCTCGGATCTTGCGAACAGCGAATACAAAAAGTGGCTGCAAAGATCTGTAACTTTGCATGCCGTGCAACTGAAGAACCCTGCCGATCATGCTCAAGTCTACACGGCGGTAAAACCCGTACTGGCGGGGCTGAATCATGAGCCTCGGCAGTACAGCTTCCATCTGAGCCCCGGGACGCCTGCAATGGCCGCCATCTGGGTACTGCTTGGCAAAAGCCTCTATCCAGCCAATCTTTATCAGACTTGGGATGGCAAAGTAAGCGTGGCCGATATTCCCTTTGATATCACCGTGGATGTCATCCCAGAATTGTTGAAACAGCAAGACCAAGTCTGGCAGCACTTGCTAGTGGCCAGTCCAAAAGACGTCCTAGGCTTCGGCAGTATCTTCGGTGAAAGCGAAATCATTCGAGCAACGGTCGGCCGAGCTTCTCGAGCTGCGATGCATGACGTGCCGATTCTGATCTTGGGCGAAAGCGGCACTGGCAAAGAAATGTTTGCTGACGCGATCCACCGGGCCAGCCATCGTCGCAGCAAACGCTTTGAAGTCGTGAATTGTGCCGCCATGCCAGACCAACTGCTGGAGTCGGAGTTGTTTGGCCACGTCAAGGGAGCCTTTACCGATGCCAGCAAGGACCGCGATGGGTTGTTTCAGCTGGCCGACGGCGGAACACTGTTCCTTGATGAGATCGGCGAATGCAGTTTGGAGATGCAAGCCAAACTGCTGCGAGTACTGCAGCCGCCCGACAACGCAGGCCCTTGTACGCGAGTTTTTCGCCGGGTCGGAGACACGAAAGACCGCAGCACGGACGTTCGTCTCGTTGCGGCCACCAATCGCGATCTGGTTCAACGTGCCAAAGATGGCCTCTTTCGCGAAGACTTGCTCTATCGGCTGGCTACGATCACACTCAAGCTTCCGCCGCTGCGGGAGCGAGGCAAGGACATTCAATTGTTGGCCGACGCACTGCTCAAATCGATTAACCAGCAGTTTCAGGCTCAACACGGGGTCGACTACCAGCACAAAACGCTTTCTGCGACTGCAAAAAAGTTTCTCTCCAAGCATGCTTGGCCCGGAAATATTCGGCAGTTGAAGAACGTCTTGGTTCAAGCGGCTGTGATGGCCCCCGATACCACTCTGCAAGCGTGCGACTTGGAAGCCGCCATGTCCGATTTCCCCGGCCTGGATCCTGCCAGCAATCTCGACCCACCACTAGGCAATGGCTTTGAAATCGAAACACATATGAACGATATACGCAGCCGCTTTATTCGACGTGCACTCCGAGAAGCTGACGGTAAAAAGACAGCGGCTGCGGAGCTTCTTGGAATGAACAACTACCAGACCCTTTCTCACCAAATGGAGAAACTAGGAATCAAGGTAGATACAGAAGCTTGATGGAGACATCGCTTTTGGCACCAGCCTTGCGTTATTCAACGCATGGGGTGCTAAACAAACGGGCGGTCAGAAGGTAGAACTATGCGAAAGCGAAGTGCTAATCACACTTAAGTCTTTGTTGGTACTGTGAGGCATGGCATTCGGCAGGCGGCAACACAAGAGGTGGATCAGAACCTATCCGAAAACCATGAGCCGCAAGGCGCAAGCAGGCTGTTGATTTAGTGAGTGTCGCCTTTCGCTCCGCGAAAGAAGCGTCCGTTAGCGCTGCTTTTGCGGAGCAAAAGGCGACGATCTCTTGCGGAGTCGTGTAAATCAACAGCCCTCTAGCTGCGGTTTCCCCAGTTTTTCGGATAGACTCTAAGTGCGAATCAGCGTTCATTAGTGTTCCAACATTACTGCTCCTTAAGGTGTAACCGCTCACTTGCACAACATCGATACGGTCTGTCAACTGGAGCGCAAGCGGTTCGTGGCAACGGAGAAGGAGTAGGAAACACCGAACTCCACTGATTCGCACGGATGCACGAGTAACGACGTTGGCTACATATGGAAACCACGGAGAACAGAATTGATCACGGGCGAAATCAGAAGCAAAGTCGACAAGATCTGGGATTCATTCTGGACAGGTGGCGTATCCAATCCGTTGGAAGTCATGGAGCAAATCACTTACCTGCTGTTCATCAAGCGGCTCGATGACCTGCACACGCTGGAAGAGAACAAAGCCAACCGCACCAAAAAACCGATGGAGCGGCGAACGTTTCCGGAAGGCAACGACCCCAAGAAACGGTCCTACGACGATCTTCGCTGGTCACGGTTCAAGCATTTTGAACCCAAAGAGATGTTCGACGTCATGGCCGAACACGTCTTCCCATTCTTGCGAACGCTGGGCGGTGATGATTCAACCTATGCCCACCACATGAAAGACGCTCGGTTCACGATCCCGACGCCGGCGCTGTTGGCCAAAGTCGTCGACATGATCGACGGGGTGCCCATGGAGGGCCGCGATACCAAAGGGGACTTGTACGAGTACATGCTGGGCAAAATCGCCACGGCAGGCCAGAACGGCCAGTTCCGTACGCCTCGGCATGCGATTCAGTTGATGGTCGAATTGGTCAAGCCGCTGCCGACCGATGTCATGTGCGATCCAGCGGGCGGTACTTGTGGGTTTCCGGTGGCGGTTGGTGAATACCTGCGCGAGAACCACAAGGAGATCTTTACCGATAACAAGCTTAAAAAGCATTTTCACGAACAGTTGTTCAACGCCTTTGACTTCGACAGCACGATGCTGCGGATTGGCAGCATGAACATGTTGCTGCACGGCGTGGAGAAGCCGAACGTCGTGTACCGCGACTCGTTGGCCCAGGAACATGGCGGCGAGGAAGAACGTTACTCGCTGGTGTTGGCCAATCCGCCGTTCGCAGGCTCGCTCGATTTCGAAAGCTGTGCCAAGGACTTGTTGCAAGTCGTCAGGACCAAGAAGACCGAACTGCTGTTTCTGGCCTTGATCATTCGCTTGCTGAAGCCCGGTGGACGAGCCGCTGTGATTGTTCCCGACGGCGTGCTGTTTGGTTCATCGACGGCGCACAAGACGCTGCGGAAGATGATCGTCGAGGACCAGAAGCTAGACGGAATCATTTCGATGCCCGGCGGCGTGTTCAAACCCTATGCCGGTGTCTCGACAGCGATCTTGCTGTTCACCAAGACCAACTCGGGCGGCACCGATCACGTTTGGTTCTACGACATGCAGGCCGACGGCAAGTCGCTCGACGACAAACGCACCGACCTGTTGCCACCTGAAAAGCAAGGCCCCAAGCCGACGGTGAAGTTGACCAAGGACGAGCATGCCAAGAACAACTTGCCCGACATCCTTAGTCGCTTTTCGCTCCGCGAAAAGTCCGAACGTAAGAATCCTCGCACAGCCCAGAGTTTTTGCGTGCCCAAGCAGGACATTGTTGAGCAAGGTTATGACTTATCGATCAACCGTTACAAGGAAGTCGTACACGAAGAAGTCGATCACCGCGCCCCGCAAGCAATTTTGGATGAGCTAGAGAGCATTGAGAAGGAGATCACGAACGGGATGAAAGAGCTTCGGAGGATGCTGAAGTGAATCATCGTCGTCTTTCGCTCCGCGAAAGTACGTTAATATTGCAGGCTATGATACGCTACTTTCGCGGAGCGAAAGGCGACTCAGAAGGAGAATGCTGAAGTGACCGAGCAACAGATTGTCGACTTGATCGCCGAGCTACGAAGACTTGGCCGTGAGTGCGAATGGATAGAATTCAAGTGCAATAATGAACACCCCGATGAAATCGCCGAGTATGCTTCGGCTTTGTCCAACTCCGCCGCGATCGCTGGCGTTGAATATGGCTACGTGGTATGGGGAATCCAAGATGTTACATTGGACCTAGTTGGAACACGATTTAGTCCATTGGATGCTCGTAAAGGTAACGAGCCATTGAGCAACTGGCTAATGCGTTCGATGCTGCCACAACTCGACTTGCAGTTCTTTCAAGCGAACGTGGAGGGAGTTCCAGTCGTTCTGCTGAAAATACCCAAGTCTCCTAACCAACCCGTGCGATTTGGCAGCGAAGCGTTCATTCGCATCGATAGCCAAAAGAGGAAGCTCAAAGATTACCCAGAGCATGCTAGAAAGCTTTGGGCCGCTTTCGACACGACCAAATTTGAGGCAGGCCTCGCCCTGCAAGATGTGGATGGCTCTCGTGTTCTGCAACTACTGGATTTTACGGTATGCTTTGACAAGCTCGGCATTGCGTTGCCGACCGATCAAGCAGGTATTCTCGCTCGGTTGTGTGATGAACAGATCATTGTCACTCAGCCTGGTGGACGATACGACATCACCAACCTGGGAGCGATCCTGTTTGCCAAACGGCTGTCTGATTTTGGCAGACTGGGGCGCAAAGTCATTCGCGTTGTGAAGTACTCGGGTGACGGTCGTTTTGACATTGAGCGTCAATGGGAGGATGCACCCGCAAACCGAGGTTACGCAACTTCGTTTGAAGCTGCCGTCGATTACATCAATTCTCAAGTGGAGCAGAACGAACCGATCGAGCAGGCGTTGCGAACCAAGGTCAAGATGTATCCTGCGATTGCAATACGCGAGCTGGTTGGGAACGCGATCATCCACCAAGATTTTTCGATGCGTGGCACAGGGCCGTTGGTTGAGATCTTTGATCGCCGCATCGAGATCACCAGCCCCGGCCTGCCACTCCTCGATCCCATTCGATTCATCGATGGTCCGCCGCGGTCACGCAATGAAGCGCTCGCTGCCATGTCGCGACGGCTGAACATGTGCGAGGAGCTCGGCACGGGTATCGATAAAGTTGTCGGTGCAGTCGAGTTGTTTCAATTGCCTCCCGTATTATTTGAGACACCGGTGGATTCAACGAAATCGACGTTGTGGGCATACAAGCCGCTGGATGACATGAGCCGTGAAGAGCGAATCAGAGCCTGTTTTCAGCATGCGTGTTTGTGCATTGTTGCTGGCAAACAAATGACCAATGCGACGGTGCGAAAGCGATTTGGTCTCGATAACAAGCAGTCAGCCAAGGCTACGCGAATCATCAACGAAACCCTCGAAACGGGGGGCATTAAGCCTGTCGATCCCGAGGCCAGTCGGAAGTATATGCGGTACGTCCCATCATGGAGTTAACTATGTGTATTCTTATTTTCACTTTTGATTCCGGCCTGGCCGAAATCAAACGCAAGAAATTCGCAAGTCGTTTCTCAGAAAGGGTTTACGCAGAATTGTTCTATTATCATTCTATTTTCGGCTCACGGCAAAATCCGGCAAAATCGCCTCAGGCCATACCGAAGTCGGACATCGTCGAGCACGGTTACGACCTAGCGATCAACCGCTACAAGGAAGTGGTTCATGAAGAAGTCGATCATCGCGCACCGCACGCGATTCTGGATGAACTGGAGAACATTGAGAAGGAGATCACCCAAGGCATGAAGCAACTGCGGGGGATGCTTTCCAAATGATGCCTTCAACAATAAAGCTTGGCGACGCAGCGATCACTGTTGATTATGGAGTTACTGCGTCGGCCGCTGATTCGCCAGTTGGCCCAAAGTTCCTTCGCATAACTGACATTCAAAATGGCAATGTTGATTGGAATGCTGTTCCGTGGTGCGAAGCCGACGCGAAAACGGTGATGGGTTCTAGGTTGGAATCCGGAGACATCGTTTTTGCACGAACAGGTGCTACAACCGGCAAGAGTTTCTTGATACGAGAATGCCCAGAGAATTCAGTGTTTGCGTCGTACTTGATTCGGCTAAGACTTAAGGATTCGTTTGACCCCCGATTCGTTTCTCATTTCTTTCAAACACCAGACTACTGGGCACAGATTACGAAAAGTGCACGCGGTGTTGCGCAGCCAGGAGTCAATGCAACGACTCTTAAGTCACTAGACATTCCGAAGTTTCCCCTTTCGGAGCAGAAGCGGATAGCGGAGATCTTGGATCGGGCGGAGGCGCTCAGGGCCAAGCGTCGCGCCGCCCTCGCCCTCCTCGACGAACTCACCCAATCCATCTTCCTCGACATGTTCGGCGATCCGGTGAGTAATCCGCGTGCATGGCCCATCAGGGTATTTGATGATGTTTGCGAATCGAGGCTTGGAAAAATGCTCGATGGCAAAAAGCAAATTGGCGATAACCTACGACCCTATATGCGGAATATCAACGTGCAGTGGGGAAGGCTCGATCTTTCGACCGTTTGGAAAATGGATTTTAATGCAAAGGACCGTGAGGAATTTCGACTGCTTCCGAACGACGTTCTTATTTGTGAGGGTGGCGCGGGCGTAGCACAGACTGCAATTTGGCGAGGAGAAATCTCTGATTGTTATTTTCAAAAGTCATTGCACAGGGTACGTCCCAGACGAGAGCTTGCAACTTCTGAGTACATTGCATATCTAATTCGGATGCTCATGCGAGAAGGAAGTGAACTCTTCCGTCTCGTATCCTCCGCGACAATACCGCATCTTACGGGTGTCAAACTTAAGACGCTCAAGATTCCATTGCCGCCGATCACAATGCAACGGAAATGGGATAACGTAATGAAATTGATTGCGCACCAGAAAGCTCAAATCCAATCGCATCTCTCGAATCTAGACCAACTCTTCGCCTCCCTCCAACACCGAGCGTTTCGAGGGGAACTGTGATGGAGAACATCGTCGCCTTTCGCTCCGCGAAAGTAGCGCCCACATACGCAACTTTCGCGGAGCGAAAGGCGACGATGCGGCGACGATGGGGGTGTAACGAATGACCGTACCTGATGGACTTGGTGAGCTGTTTGATCCGAAGGCGGAGTTGTCGATCAGCGAACATTTTCGACCGCATTGGTCGCAGGCAGGGGCCATTGTCTTCATCACTTTTCGGACTGCGGATTCGATTCCCCAAGATGTCCTTGATCGCTGGGAACGTGAAAAGCATGACTGGATGCGGCGACATGATTGCCCGGTCGATCGACATTGGTCCAAGGTTCTGCCAACGCTTGATCCTCTCTTACGGGATCAGTTCAAGAAAGAATTCAATCGATGTCGTGAGGACTTTCTTGATACGTGTCATGGGGCGTGCGTTCTGCGCAAACCGGAGCTCGCCAAGATCGTGGTGGATACGCTAATGCATTTCGATGGTGAGCGTTATCGTATGGGCGATTTTATCGTGATGCCTAATCACGTTCATTTGCTGGCGTCGTTCCCATCGGAAGAAGCCCTCCTTACTCAGTGCGATTCGTGGCTGCATTACTCCGCTTGGAAAATCAATCTATCGCTCAAACAAAAAGGTAAGTTCTGGCAACAAGAGCCGTTTGATCATTTGGTTCGCAGTCCAGAGCAATACGAATATCTGCGCAGGTATATTCGGGATAATGGTGCCAAGGCTCGGTTGTCAGAAAACGAGTATTTTTATCGGGAGTATGGATCGTCGCCTTTCGCTCCGCGAAAGTAGCGAACTGCGGCGTTACTTTCGCGGAGCGAAAGGCGACGATAGTGCGAAATCCGCTTCCACGGCATTCGATCACCAGCCATAATGGGTGCTACCCAGTTATACGATTTCCGAGGTGCTTTCATGGATACCATTCGAACAACCGTCCACAATGGGCGAATAGACGTCCAAGTTGCCGCCGACTTACCAGACGGCACAGAGGTCGAAATTCGGATTGTCCCAGCATCAGCGGATTACAAGCCGGGTGACGGAGTCCAGGATGAAACTCCCGAGGAAATCGAAGCGTCGATAGAAAGGTTGATGTCCATCGAGCCCTTGATTTTTTCTCCTGACGATCAGGCCGCGTGGGATGCGGCCCAGGCCGAGAGAAAACGCTGGGAAAAAGAGCATTTCATGGAATGGTCCGACCGAATCGCGGACGATTTCAAGTGAAACGATTTTTGCTTGATTCCAACGTAGTCAACGATCTGATGCGCCGGCAAGAAAACGTCCTGGCCAACTACACTTACGCTCGCCGCGGCGGTTTCCGTGTTGGGACGTGCGAACCCATTGTTGCCGAAATACTAGCTGGACTTGAGATGAGTTCCACGCGCGCGGCTAACTTGGATCGATTTCAACGAACGCTCAGCGAAATTGCTTGCTGGCCGCTGGATCGTGCAGCCTCGTATGCCTTCGGCAAAATCGCCGCCGAACTTCGCAGGATCGGACGCCCGATGCAGACGATTGATATCATGCTTGCAGCGATTGCCGCGTCACTTGGTGATTGTACAGTTGTGACATGCGACAGCGATTTACTGGCCATACCAGGGCTGACCGTCGTGAATTGGCAGCATGAACCTGGACTAGCAAACGGCGGAACTCCCGATGAGTCACTTTGAATGCGCGACTTCCGACAGGAATGCAATTAATGCGTCAGCGGGCACAGTTGCTAAACCAACTTTTTCAGCCCAAACTTGACCTTCAGTTGTTTCAGCATCTCGAAAACGTTGCAGTAGGGAACGCCGAACTGCTTGCAGACGTTGGGATTGGGAACGCGGCGTTGTGTTGAAGGATTGAATTGTTCCTCGCAGACAATAACGGGGCCTTCGACTTTGGCAGTTGCGATCAGCCAACCATCCGCCTTTGCCGCAAAGGAAGCGACTGCGTCCTGTCGATGATAATTGGCCTGGACCCATTGAATGATTTGCGAGTACTGAGCGGCGATTTCGGTCGTGCTGCTTGCAACGAAGAATCTCTTAGGCATCTTCTTTGCCCAGCGCACAAGACGATCGTTTCCGTCGACTATCTCGTCACGTACCCGATCGATTGAGAATACTTCGCCGCTGGCATGATGACGCCTTAAGCCGTTCCAGAAACCCGGACAGATATCGAATGCGTAGAAGAAGTCTTTGGCTTCGATGAGGCTGTTGGTGTCGATGAGATACTTCGTCACTGGCTGGCCCCACGCATGCTTCGCAACATACCGCTGGCGTACTTTGAAAATGTCTCACGACTAAATCCGGTCAAGTCTTGCGCCTCGGATGGCAACAGCTTTCTCTCGGCATAAGCTTGAGCAACTGCGTATCCAAAGCGATCATTCAATCGCAGACGTTGCTGTCGCCAGAATACAGGAGCAGGTTTGCCTTTGTTCTGCTCCTTCAGTTCACGCCACTTTTCCATCTCTTGCCGATAGAACTGAAAGAACGATCGCGAGCTAATCAATTTGAGTTCAAAGGCGCGACGACCAACCACCAGCGGGCTAACCTTGAACAATCTTGCGATTGCCGTGCACCGTTCCGCAACGGTGCCGGTAGTTGCCCAGGTTTGCCGGAAATTGTCCTGAGGAAGCAGAAATTCGGCTGCGACCCGATTGCAAAACTGCTCGACATCGTCGCTGTGTGCGTCCAGCTTTTCCAAGTTGAACAGCCCAGGCTTACCGACCCAAACGTGAACCATTTCGTGTGCCAGCGTAAACATCTGCGCCGACTTGGTATCGTTGGTGTTGACGAAAACCCAGGGTGCGTAGTCGTCGATCAATACAAAGCCACGAAACTCTTCTTGATTCAACGGTCGCCGCGTATTCAGGCCGACTTGGTTTGTCATGGAGACAAACACGCCTGTGCCCTCGATGGCGAGTCGAAGCGTGGTCAATGCCGCTTCCCAGGTCTTTTGCTTTATTTGCCAGTCGGCAGGCAATTGTATTTGTAGCCGTATCGTCTCCGCAACTTGCCGGGTCGGTTGATTGGGTTTGATGGTTCCGACGAAGGATAACGGATCGTGGCCCGCGTCAATAAGGTAATCACGCATCCACGCTTGGCGGCGTTGAATGTCGGTGATGGTGTCGCGCAGGTTGGGGCTGAAGGTTCGCCGTTTCTCATCTCGAAACGTTCGAAAGTCAGGAACGCCAATCGATTCCTTGGGTGGGCTTGCGAGGAAGAGATAACCGAACGGGACCATCGCTTTGCGAGCAAACCCCTCCAGCTTGCGGACAGTGGGCAGAGCGTCGCCGCTGATCCAATCTTGGACAGGTTCGTTGAAATCGCTGAACGACAGACCGGAACGGTCAACCGCCCAGCGAAGTAGTTCAGGATTTACAGAGATTTTTGCGACCATGGCCAAGTTCCATTTGATGTATGTGTATTCTATGCTAATTCATCGGACTGCCGGTAGGACTCCATTTGCTGAAATTCACAGTTATCTGAAGGGAACGGCGTGCCGATTCGGCGTTTACCTTCAGCCTTGAAATCAACTTGATCAATGCAGCATTTTCAGTTCCTTACAAACGGATTGAGCGATACTTTGGGCCGGCCAGCAATGCCGAGTCGATAGGATCCCTGCTCCTCGTACCAACCCTTCAGTAAACGAAGGACGAGCCTTCTTTATTCTGAAAGAAAATTGCACGACGCGTTTACGACTACCCAAAAAAGGATCTCAGCATTTACTTCACGATTTGAAGTATGCCCCGGTCTGGATGAACGCACTTTTTCGCGAATTGGCTGAGGATGCGTCGAATTGAACTGGCATAAAAACGGTTTGTGGTCGCGGCAAAGAAGGGGAGAACACTAATCTTCGCTAACCGACACTAATGAAAGAAGAAGGATGTCGGGATATACTGGTTGCCTGTGCCAGCCGAATGTCCAAAAGCAATCTACTGGATTTGATTAGTGATGATTAGTGCCAATCCGTGTTCCAACGTAACCGCCCATGAGCAACTTTGAGTTTCTAACCGCCGAATGGAAAGACATCCACGACGCGGCCAGCAAAGCCGAGGCGACGGCGATCCCCGATCCTCGCACGTCCTGTTTCTATGCTCGACGGGCTTTGGAACTGGCGGTGGCTTGGGCGTATAAGTTTGATCGAGCGTTAAAGCTGCCATACCAAGACAACATCTCGGCACTGATCCACGAGCCGACGTTCAAGCACACCGCAGGTGAAGCGGTCTTCAGCAAGGCGAAGGTGATCGTCACGCTGGGCAATCGTGCGGTTCACTCCCACCGCGATATCCCGCAGTCGGACTCGGTGCAGGCCGTCAAAGAACTGTTCCACTTCTGCTACTGGTTTGCTCGTCTGTACGCGCGGGGTAAAAAGCCGGATGCCAAGTTAGCGTTTGACGAAGCCGCTCTGCCAACGACTACGATCCCAAAGCAAACGCTTGATCAACTGAAGCGACTCGAAGCGCAGCTGGCCGAGAAAGACGAAAAGCTGTCGATCGTGCTCGCCGACAAAGAGAACTTGGACGCGGAAATCAAGCGACTGCGGAAGGAAGTTGCGGAAGCCAAGCAAGCGGCAGCCAAGGTACCGGACGATCACAACTACAACGAAGCAGAGACTCGCGATTACTTTATCGACTTACTGCTGAAGGAAGCTGGTTGGCCGCTGAATCAAAAGCGTGATCGCGAATTCCCGGTTATCGGGATGCCGAATCAAAAAAACATTAGCCGCACGGCGTTAGCCGCGGTTCCCGACGAACACGTCGATGCGGTGGAAGAAACCGGGGCTAACGCCCAGCGGCTAATAGGAGGACAAGGCTTTGTTGATTACGTTCTGTGGGGCGATGACGGCAAGCCTCTCGCTTTGGTCGAAGCCAAGCGCACCAAACGCAGTCCCAAAGAAGGTGAGCAGCAAGCGAAGCTGTACGCGGATTGCCTGGAAACGATGTTCGGCCAGCGTCCGGTGATCTTCTATTCCAACGGCTACGAACATTGGATTTGGGACGATCAAAACTATCCGCCTCGACAAGTCCAAGGCTTCTACAAGAAGGTCGAGTTGGAGCTGCTGATCCAACGCCGCACCACTCGACGATCGCTGCAAGAAGCATCGATCAACGAGACCATTGTGGAGCGCTTTTATCAGACGCGAGCTATCCGCAAAATTGGTGAGTCGTTCGAAAAGGATCACGAACGCAAAGCACTGTTGGTCATGGCGACTGGATCGGGCAAGACGCGAACGGTGATCGCTTTGTGTGACATGCTGATCCGTGCCAATTGGGTCAAACGCGTGTTGTTCCTGGCCGACCGTGTCGCACTGGTCAATCAAACCGCGAACGTGTTCAAGAAGTTTCTGCCCGATGCGGGTGCAGTGAACTTGATTACCGAGAAAGATACCGAAGGCCGCGTCTACGTGTCGACCTATCCAACCATGATGGGGCTGATCAATGACACCAAGGATGGAAGCCGCCGATTTGGAGCAGGACACTTTGATTTAGTTGTGATCGATGAAGCGCACCGCAGTGTGTTTCAGAAGTATCGGGCGATTTTTGACTATTTTGATTCGCTGCTGGTCGGACTGACTGCGACACCCAAAGATGAGATCGACAAGAATACCTATGGGCTGTTTGATTTGGAAAGCGGCGTGCCAACGGATGCCTACGATCTGGAAGAGGCTGTGAAGGATGGCTATTTGGTTCCGCCCAAAGCCGTATCCGTTCCGCTCAAGTTTGAACGAGAGGGGATCAAGTACGACGACTTGAGCGAAGAAGAAAAAGACGAATGGGATGCCAAGGAGTGGGATGAGGAAGGGAACATACCGGATAAGGTCGAAGCGGCCGCGGTGAACAAGTGGCTGTTCAACATTGATACCGTCGACAAAGTTTTAGAACACTTGATGACGCGCGGCCAAACGGTCGCTGGCGGTGATCTGCTCGGCAAAACAATTTTGTTTGCGAAGAACCAAGCTCACGCTGAGTTCATCAAGGAACGCTTCGATGCCAACTATCCGCACTTCAAAGGCGAGTTCGCGCGGATCATTACTTTCAAGACCGAATACGCCCAGTCGTTGATCGACAACTTTTCCAACAATGACAAGTTCCCACAAATCGCTATCTCGGTCGATATGCTCGATACCGGGATCGACGTACCGGAAGTGGTGAATCTAGTTTTCTTCAAGCTGGTTCGGTCCAAGACCAAGTTTTGGCAGATGGTGGGGCGCGGTACTCGGCTGTGTCCCAACCTGTTTGGGCCGGATCAGCATAAAGAATTCTTTTACATCTTTGACTATTGTCAGAACCTCGAATACTTCAGCCAGACCCCCGAAGGCTCATCGGGCCGCTTGAGCGAATCGCTGTCGGCCAAACTGTTCAAGGCACGGCTGGAGCTGATTGGCGAACTGGACAATCGTTCGGGCGGGGATTTGATAAAAGAAGTCTTACGGCACGATTTTGATCCCGAATCAGAACGCCAGGTTCAATTGCAAGTCACTCATTTACTACACCAGCACGTGGCATCAATGAACCTCGACAATTTCGTTGTGCGTGCCAAACGTCGAACCGTGGAGAAGTTCGCCAAGCAGGAAGCCTGGGAAAGGCTCAGCGCCCAAGATCGACAGGAGCTAGCCCATGAAATCGCCAGCCTGCCAACTCAATTGGAACGTGAATCGGAAGACGCCAAGCGGTTTGATCTGCTGGTTCTTAACCTGCAACTTGCGCTGCTTGGCAAGGAGCCTGCATTCGAAAGGCTACGAGACCAGGTGATTAAGATTGCGGGCCTATTGGAAGAGAAACATACCATTCCGCTGGTCGGAAAGCAGATGACGTACATCCAAGATGTTCAGACAGAAGTCTGGTGGGTGGACGTTACTGTTCCCATGCTGGAAGTGATCCGCCGCCGTCTGCGGGATCTAGTTCAGTTTATTGAAAAGAAAGATCGCAAACCGATCTACACCAATTTTGAAGACCAAATGGGTGCGGAGTCTGATATCGAGCTAACAGATTTCGTAGGCCGGGACACCTTTGAGCGATTCCGTGATAAAGCGCGAGCGTTTTTGCGGAAGCATATGGACATTGATGCCGTTCGCAAGTTGCACACCAATGAGCCGCTATCGTCGGGCGACCTTGATGATTTGGAACGCGTGCTCACTGACAACAAGATTGGCAAGGCGGAGTACATTGATCAAGCTAAGCAAGAGAACGAGAGTTTCGGTGTCTTCGTTCGTACGCTGGTTGGCCTTAATCGCGAAGTTGCCAAGAGCTTGTTCAACGAGTTTCTCGCTAGCACGACGTACAGCGCCAACCAGATCGAGTTCGTCAACTTGATCATCAACCAGCTTGTCGACCACGGGATCGTCGACGTTGGTCTGTTGTACGAATCTCCCTTTACCGACATATCCCCCACCGGTCCCGACGCGTTATTTTCATCCGACCAAGTCAATCGCATCATGCAATTACTAGAGCAGATCAAGCTCACCGCGCTCGCAGCATAAGCTACCGAGCGGGGCACCAGATTCAATCGCTATTAACGTAAACCGAAAAATCTCTTGTGTATGGGGACTGCCCCGCATAGAAAACAAAACAGCCTTTAGTCCAATCAACTACCAGGCTGAACGACCGCACCAATTACGCTACTTTCGCTGGGCCAGAATCTGTCTTCAACCTAATTCGACGTAACTTCAGGGATATGATCACAGCAATCGAGATCGAAAACTTCCGTGGCTTTGGCAAACGCCAGCGTATAGATTTGGCAGCTCTAACGCTACTGTACGGTCCCAACAGCTCTGGAAAAACTAGCGTGTTTCACGCATTGTTGTTCTTGTATGAAGTACTAGTTGAAGGTCTCGAATCTCCGGATCGTTCTATCTTGGGTGGACGATTTGTCAATTTCGAGACATTCAGAGACGTGGTGTTTAATGGCGATTTAGATCGGAAGATCAAAATCAAAGTCGAACTCTCATTCAATTGGTGGTCCGAGGGGGATGACGACCTGGACTATTATCCAAGTGTTGGCGAATTTGAGCCAGTTGAGGTTGTTGATCGCGTTGCAATGGAAGTTACATTCCGTTACGCCCGAAACCGATTCCAAGTGGATTCCTATGAGTTCTTTGCCGGCAAAGAGTCAATCGCAACGATATCCTATGACATTCAAGCTGATACGGGGCCAAATGATTTATTTCGTTCCCTACTATACACGCATTCCATTGTAGATTGCGAGCTTACATTCTTTGGCAAGAACAAAATGTGCCCGGATGATGTAGATTGGCCTGAAAGAATTACTGTCTCATCTTCAACCATTGGCCGGATCGCTGGGACGGCGACGTTTGTTTCAAATACAGAGCCAATCAAGGAAGTCATCGCTATCACGAAAGACGAAAAAGATGCACAGCGTATCGTTGATTACTTTTTTAATTGGATCAATGGAATATCAACGCATTTGATTGAACATCTCAAGTCGCTGGTGCCGCTTGGTCCGCTACGGGATTTACCCGTCGATTTTGTGCCACGACGCGTGTATTGTAAGGACCGTGTTGCATGTGGCTTGACGGCTTGGGATCAGCTTTCGTGCGGCGGAAGCGAGGCTCAGTTGGAATCGTACAACAAGTGGATGCGTGAAAGTGGATTGGATTTAGGCTATGTGTTGGAAGGTATTGTCTTTGTTCCGCTTTACGTTGCAGGTAAAGATTTGGTCTCGGGAAGTGAGACTCTAAAACCCGACTGGGATCGTGTAATAGACCCTTCCACAGGCAATATTCCTACTAGCCTGCCAACCACGATCTTCTTGCGACCGAACAAATCCATGGTGCGTAAAGAAAGTGGCGTATTGCTTAAGCCGCATTCGGTCGGGATTGGTATCTCCCAAATCATTCCCGTCTTGTTTCATTGCTTGAGCCCTCTGCCAGAAAAGCACAACGCAAAACGGGTTGTTACAATTGAACAACCAGAACTACATCTTCATCCACGAGCCCAAACTCGCTTAGGGGATATGATGATTGAAGCCTTCGTGAAAGAGGCTAAAGAGAGCGAGAGTAGTGACAACATTGTGTCTTCAAAACAGGCCATTATTGAAACTCACAGCGAGCACATGTTACTACGAATTTTAAGAAGAATTCGAGAGACAAACGACCCGGAGCAGGAACCATCTGATGATAAGTTCTTACCGAACTCGATCTCGGTGAATTATCTGTATCGTCAGGAAGATGGAATTAAGTGCGCGCGATTAAGGATCGATGAAGAAGGGGAATTCATCGATCGATGGCCGGAAGGGTTCTTTGAGGAACGCGGAGAGGAGCTGTTCTAATGCTTCGCGAATATGCTGTTGACCCTGAACTTTTAGGACGATTCGGCCCTGCCTGGGTCCTCATGCAGCAATTTGGGATTCCGCACGGTCGAATCATTACCGCTTATCCAAAAAAATGGACCAGGATGGTCTATGACGCAATTGAAGCAGCACAATTGCCTGATAGAGAGAAAAAGGCTCTAACCGAACGACTGGTAAAGCTGAAAAGCTCCGTTGCCAGTTTGCATGACAACCGGAGTTTCGATGGGCAAAATTGGCTGCAGTCGGCAATCGCAGTCGAAGAAGCGATACAGTTCGACGCGATTCTCACCGACAAGGATATTGAAACGAAAAATCTACTGCGAGTTATGGAGGCCGACGACAGCCATCCGTTATGGGCTGTAGAGTGCAAACCTATTCCACGTACTGCAGAAGCAATTGCACAATGCGTCGGACCCCTAGGCCGAATCAGTTGCGACATTGTGCTAGTGGATCCGTACTTTACAAGCGATCCACCTGCACTGAAGACGCTTCGGTGCATCTTCGACAGTTGTGCTGCGAAAACCCGAAAGTATCTACGATTTGAGATTCATGGTTCGGAAAAGCTTGGCGACATGAAGTTTTTCCAATCTCGAATCGAACCCGTGATGGCGAACTATCCAGGCATCGGAAAAGTTGACGTTTTTAAATGGCGACAGAAAACCGATGGCGACAAAATGCATCCCCGCTACTTCCTGACCAATCTTGGTGGAATACGCTTTGACTACGGGTTAATCGAAGGCCCATTGGGACAGACCACTGATGTGCAATTACTAAATCAGAAAACGTATGAGCATCGCTGGTCCGAGTATCACCGCGAGTCTACCACCTTCGAACTGGTGGAAGCTATCAGTTGCTTTCGGCCCGGCCGATGAACTAAGAATCTGGATACCCCGCTGCCGAGAGGTCATAACGGCAATTTCCGGCAAATGTTTGATGGGAGAAGTCGATACTTTGGCACTAATTTATAAAAAATACGCAGGGCAAGTCAGTTTTTGAATCCAGGAAAGTTAGCCGTTGAGCATTAGCTCACGGTTCGCGATTGCCACTTAACGGAAGCCGGAAAGTGTGGTAGCAGCAGCGGCGAAAGAAAAGATAAGTATTTTTGTATAGAAGCAAAAGTGTTTATATGGTGGATAGCCTTGCCGCGCGAACAACAGTGTAAAAAGCGGGCTTTTGCACAACGATCACGTTGATTTGTGTGGTTGGCACGACAATCGCAAATATGAGAATCCATTACTAGTGGTTTTCTTGTGAGCTGGGTTGCCTGGAATGAGTGTTAGCGTGAACAAGTCGTCCGTGATTTCGACCGTCGACGAATTGGTGCGTACTTCGGAATCATTAAGAGTCATTTATGATCCGCCGGCAGATGGACCGCGTGATGGCCGATTTGCGGATCGCTCCAACAGCACACTACATCCACATCTGAAGCGGTACATCGAACGAGTTGCACCGCACGGACTGTATTCCCATCAGCAACAAGCAATCGAATCGGTCCTGTCGGGTGCTAACACGATTGCTGCGACGCGGACCAGCAGCGGTAAGTCTCTGATCTTCGCACTGCCAGCTCTCGATGCGGTCTGTCGTGATGCCAACGCGACATCGATGTTCCTCTATCCGCAGAAGGCTTTAGCGAACGACCAGCTGATCAAGCTTCGCGAGGCTTTACCGCTCGTGCCGGCGTCGGCGGGTCGGTTAAATCGGACGCCATATTTCGCTAGTCGATACGATGGTTCGACTCCGTCCGAAGATCGCAAATCGATCCGTGATCAAGTCCAGCTGCTACTGACGAATCCAGACATGTTGCACTTAGGAATTCTGCAACATCACCATAACCATTGGGCACGGTTCTTCGCGAACTTAAAATATGTCGCTATCGATGAGTGTCATGAATACCGTGGTATTTTTGGCACCAACGTCGCTTATGTGCTGCGTCGACTGCGACAGATTTGCAATGCGCATGGCTCGGACCCTCGTTTTATAGCCACTAGTGCGACCATCGCTGATCCCCAAGAGCATCTTCGCAACTTGGTGGGCTGTGACTTTGAAATCGTTGGGCCTGAATCCGATGGTAGCTTGCAAGGGCGGCGAAAGTTTTGGATGCTTGGCAGTTCGGAGCATTATTATGATGCTGGACGTCGACTTGCGGTGTCGCTGATCGAGAAGGGCTTAAATGTCATTGTATTTTGTCCTAGCCGAATTACGGCGGAACGCATGCTGGCTAGGCTCAAGAAGAAGGACGGGGAGCTAGACGAACGCATCGCCGTCTATCGTTCAGGACTTACTTCTGTTGAAAGAGAAGAGATTGAAGCCAAGCTGCGTTCGGGGGAGAAGAAGCTGGTCTTTAGTACGAGCGCATTAGAATTGGGGATCGATATTGGATGTCTGGATGTTGTCATCTGCATGGGACTGCCGAACTCGATGATGAGTTTATGGCAGCGAGCCGGACGCGTTGCTAGGGGAGGGCGGGACGGGGCTATTATCTTACTACCCAGTGACACGCCGCTGGATGCTTACTACGCCAAGCATCCGCATGAGCTTTTCTCAAGGGTCAACGAAACCTTAGCGCTGAACATGGCCAATGAACGTGTATCCTGTCAGCATTATGCTTGTGCCGTCCATGAGTCGGGTGCTGGAGAGCAAGGGCTGCAGTTCGATATCTTGGGTGAGCAGATTCAATTGATCCAGGATTTACGCAACGATGGCAAGCTGGACCGGCCGGAGTTCTTTCAAGCCGACCCGCATATCGATGTTAGTCTACGAAACACCGGAGAGGTCCGATATCAATTGGTCTATAACCAGGAGACGATTGGCGAGATTGGAAGTTTTCATCTTTTACGAGAAGCTCCGCGAAACGCGTTGTATCGACACAACGGCAAAAGCTACCGAGTGAAGGATGTTGTTAAAGGCAAGCATCTTGTCCGCGTCGTGCCCGAGTTTACCTTCAATGAAACCGTTTCTTTCGTTCAGAAGTCGATCAAGCAAAGGCAGCCCATCAGGATTCGTGAGTATTCGGATATCAAGATTACACTGGCGAAACTCGATGTAAGCGAATACTTAAAAGCAGTCACTGAAAAGGATGCTAGTGGGAAAACAGTGCGAGTCCACCAGCCGACGGGGATGCCAACGCATCGATTACCTACCGAAGGCGTCGGGATCGCTTTTGCCGAAGCGCTGTTATCGCAAATGCGTCCGGAGCTAAGGGTTCCGGTAGAGCTGACAATTAATGCGATTGAACGGCTAGCGGCACAACTGTTTCCGACTATCAGTGGGCCCTGCGATGCGCAGGATTACTCGTCCGCCACGGATCGGACGAAAGATGGTTCATTGGCAATCTACCTGTACGACAATGTTTACGATGGCGTGAATCTGACGGAATGCGTTTTCGACCGCGTCCCGGAACTGTTGGCTAAGGCCCGCAGTCACGTTCAGCAGTGTTCATGCATCGCTGACGAAGGTTGTGTGCGATGCGTGGCAGACGGCGAGCGAGAGTCAATTGGTAGCAAGGCTGATTGTGTTTTGATGATTGACGAAGTGCTTCAACGAATGGAATCGGAGACACCGCGCTATGTTGAGCTTGGTGACCGAACTGCGTTCATGCAGGCGGTGCTAGATGTTGAGTGCAATGCTTGTCATGCCAAGATCAGTCCAGATTCGAAGTTTTGTTCTGAGTGTGGTTTCAAACTATAGGTTGATTTTATGTTGCTTTCCAATACTGTCCTTAAGAGTTCGCCAACTACGATGAGTCCAACTTTGATTTCAGCTGAACGGATCAACCGCCAAGGCGACAGGGGTTTTGATCGAGTTGTCCTGGATCATGATTTGTTGCAACGTTTGGGGCTTCAGCGGATTGGTTTGATGGCCGCCGGGTTCTTGCGTTTCGAGAGTATGGTAGAAAGGATGATTCCATGGATAAAGTCGAGCGGCGATAAGGTTACCGTGTTTTTGTATCCAAGTCGGAACTACTCGACCACATTTTACGAATTGCTACAGCAGCACGGACTGGTCCCTGAGTGCAGGAAAACGCCAGAAAGTTGGTGGATCGAAGGCAACGTATTTACATCGATCGAGGGGCTGCGGAGACTACAGGTGGCCAGCGAAGATCTAGCGGCGGTAGTTCTGTTTGACCCTGCCTGCATGGTCTATAAGGCTCGCGATTATCGCACCAGTCGCGGCGTCGCGCATGACCGTCCACAGCGGGTGGTTGATTACTTAGATGAACACACCTGCGACGAGCTTGCGCCCGGTTTTCTGCTGCTGACCACGCAACGCCTAATGGCCTTGCCGACAGACAAGATGGCCAGAGTATTCTGTCGCGAGACGTGGTGGTTCCTGGACGGCAATACCATGCTGTAGGTTGCATCGCAAAAAAGCAACTCGAAGCGTTCTGGTTCCAATAGCTAAAAAAAGGCGAAGAGGGCCGCGTACGCAGCCACCTTCGCCATGTGTTAGCTGACCATCTCTTGAAGCGGTGGCACACAGGTCTCCGGCGAGAGCCAGTTTGAGTTCAGCCACTCAATTTCTGCGTCAATCGCTCGACTTCTCTGCAAGTATGGCCCTAGTTTCGGACCAGATACAGGCGATAGATCCGCATACCAGTAGCCATCCTCACTCGGCTCGACATGCGAGCCTCGGCGAATGTCGACTTCGCCTAGCGAAAATGCATCGACTAGCTCGTTGTAAATCATCTTCACAACTCCGTCAGCCTGAACCACTATATTCCACTGCGATGACCGGTCGCTCATGCCACGCTCCTGCGAAGAATGTTGCGCCGTGGTCGATCCTGCAAGTGATTGCTGATCGATGTCTCGATCCTTTGCAGCTCATTTGCCACTTGATTTCGCAGCGAACCTCGCAGGCGAAGGTCCTCGGGAGTTGTGTTAGTTACAACGGCCCTGGCTGACTCAACTAGTTCCTGCAGCGACTGATCAGAAGTGATATTCAAACGCTCAAAGCGATCGAAAAACTCTAGCAGATTGGTCACTGCACTGTCGCGGAGGATCTTAGGCTTGCCGTCTTGGCTCCCGCTAAGTCGGTCTGCAAGATGTGTCACTAGATCCCGGAGTTCCTGTGCGAAAGCGTTTTGCGCAATCTCAACAGCTTCTTGAAAGCTGTCTTGAATCCGCTTACACTCCGCACGATAAACCTCCGGTGACACCTGCCGCAGATAGCTTGGAACTTCCATAGATGGATAGTCCCAACAGATCCCAAACATCTCCGAAAGCGAATCCGGATAATCGGCTTGGTTGAACAGGTCGCCTAGTCGCTGGCGGGCTTGGCTGACTAGCTGCGGATAGTGGGACGCCAGTTCTTCCACCGCCTCTGCCAGACGGTTTCGTGACGAAGTCAAGTATTCTTCCAGATCGATGACATCGCGTCTTGGTAGTAACCTTACTCCAGGTTCTACATAGGGCAGCGTGTTGCGTCTCCAGTAACTGACTGTTTCTGTACGAATAGCAGAAACAGCCCGGAATGCTGGATGTGACGTATCTAGCAGCTTTTTGGCCGCCGATACAACGGACTGATCTGCATCGAAAGCATTCGCAGCGATCGATTTTTGCTCTTCGTTCAGAGTTTTCCGAATTCCGAGCCAGCGAATATGCAGCCGCATGGCGGCCGTGGATTCCTGCAGCCGATCGACTGCTGTGTTTGAAGCAGTTGTTGTGCGAGAAGCGCTCCGTTCTTCAACAGTTGCGGTGCTCATTGATCATATCTCCATCTGTTAATTCTGAATTCAGGTAAGGTAAAGCTTTGGTCGACGCGTTCGCACTCTGGCGAACGGTCAAAGCAGACTCTCTCAGTTGGTCGAGTAGAATCTGTGGTACAGGATCGCTGCGAAAAGTCCGTTCGCTGCGAATCAAAACAAATAACAGCAGCACAAAAGGCAGCGAACAAACAAGAGCAGGTCCGACTGCTCCCATTAGTTCGCTCAAGGTAGAATTGGTAAGTCTCTGGGCTGCGATTCTCTGACGCTCTAGTTCCAACTGGTCATAGCCATCAAGAATGGCTTTCTGTTGAATCAAAAGGTCGTTTCGGGATTTTTCGATCTGGTTTTGCACTGCCACCCAGTCCTTGCGGGCTGATGCGTCGGCGCTTACCAGATCGCGGGAAGAAGCTGCAGCTTGTCGATGCGCCTCGAGAGCGCTGCGAGCCTGAAGTCTCTGTTCTTCGTTTTGCTCGCGAAGCGCGTCGATATACTCTGCCGGATCTCGAATGCCGACAGAGCAGCCTGGAAGGGCGAGTTGGTAAATAATTACCACCGCCATCCAGAGCATTCTTGTTTTGTGCTTGGTTTTGCACATGGTCGTTCCTTGTCAAAAGTTGGTTAATGAATTGAATTAGTCGCTCGTGCTTGGCTTGATGTACATGTGCCACAGCGAGCGATGCAGCGGCTACAAGCACGCAGCAAAGGGCTAAAGTAAAAAGCATGGAGTTTTCACATCCTTCGTTGGTAGAGCAGATTGCAAAGCTAGCCTGCATGTGGAGCTAGCGCTCAGAAGCGTCGGCTCTTAACCTAAGTCACTGCTCTCGCGAGTGACTTTTCTGCGAGAAGAACCGGACGCAAGCGACTCGCGGTATCGATAAATGCCGGGCGTGTCTGCATCCAGGCAGCGGCCACTGGCCCACTTGCGAAGCTTCTGAATCGATTCGGCGGCTGTGATCGCCACCGGAACGAGGTTCTGAGCTGCTTGAGTCAGTGGAATATCCAGTAGTGTCGCCAATCGACAACACGATCGAATCTCCGCTCCTGTCCATTGGTCGTCTGATGGTTGCGTTTCGCGACTGTCGATCGCAAATTGCTGGCGGTACAGTGACCAAATTGCATCCTTTTGTTGACGGCTTGGCAAGTCGATGAAGAAAACTCCATCGAATCTTTCAGCACGCGTAAACTCAGGCGGCAATCGCGAGATGTCGTTCGACGTGCATACTACAAACGCGTCAGAGGTATGGTCGTTAAGCCATGACAGCAGAGTGCCAAACATTCGCGTTGACACGCCACTATCCCCCTGGCCATTTATGCCCGCGAAAGCTTTCTCAACTTCGTCGATCATCACCACACAAGGCGACAATGCATCGACGATGCGAAGTGCTTCGCGGGTGCGTTCCTCGCTTTGGCCGACCAGGGAACCCATTAAGGCGCCGACGTCAAGAATGACAACCGGACGACCAATTTCGTTTCCTAGCGTTTTGCAGAATTCCGATTTGCCACATCCCGGTGGAGATAGCAACATCACCCCGCGTGGCTTGACCGACGAACTGCCAGAGCGAAGCAATGCCCGCTTCGTAAACGCTTTGAGAGACGCTAGGCCTCCCAGCGAGTCGAAGTTGCCCGTCCCTCGGCAGATTGATAGTAGCCCTGACTTGTTTAAGGTCTGGGTCTTTGATTCCCAAACTACTTCTGGTTGGACAGTACCGTTACGAACCAATGAAAGCGAGAACGCATTCTCAGCCTCGTAACGTGTCAAACCAATCGCGGCATCGAGAATCTGTTGCCGCGTCGCTTCATCCCCAAGATCTCCTTCTTCTGTCGCAATCGACTGCAGAAGGTCATCGAGTTCACTACGTGTAGGGACTTGATGTTCCACGACCACAAAGAGTCGTTCGAGTTCAGGCGGGATTTGTAGCACGGGCGCGACAATCACGAGGATGTTGCGACTTGATTTTCCAGCCAGGACCGCTCGGTAGGTGGCCTGGATGATTTCCGCTGAGCCAAGGAAGCGATGGAAATTGTTCAGCACCAAGATATTGGTGCCATGCTCTTCGGTAAAAGCTGACATCGAGCGTATCGCCGACAGAGGGTCGTTTGTATCAGCAATCGTCTCCCCAGAGGGTGCGCTGATTCCAGTACCGACTTCCCACAGCAGTGGGTTCCATTGTTGCGATCGTGCAAGTTGGTTGATCTCGGCGATTGCTTCGCTGGCCTCGTGGGACTTAACCCAAATGCCGGTGAAACACGCCCTGATCAGTTCTGATAGTTCATTGGAAAGTGAACTGCTCATCATGATAACTTTCGGATAGGTGCATAAAAAAACCGCTGGATAGCGGCTGTGGGTTTCAACGATAAAGAGGTGAGTTAGCTTAGGAAGCTAACGCGTTTGTTGCTGGGTCGATGGCACGACGGTTGCAACCTGAAAGAATTCATCGGTTTGTACCTCTGAACTCTTGATGCCAAGCGCTTGCTCGAATCCTCGAGAAGCGTCGACGCAGTCCGCTCCAGAATATCCCTTCGTCTGGACTTTGACTTCGCCTTTGGTTGTGACGACAACTTCTATAGTCTTCATAGGATCTACGCGGCTCCCATCTGGACAGTTAACTTGATGCTGCCGTCTTCCAGCGTCGATTCATAGACAGAGTGCCCCGATTTGCGGGCCTCCAATGTGGCCTTCTCGACCGCGTAGGCTTGCAAGAAGCGATCAAGCTCGGAAGTCGATCCCCACCTGCCTTCGAAGTTGTCGTAAAGTACGTCGCCTTTGGCGACATCACAAACGATTGGATAAATCCAATTGGGTAGCCGTACGATCCAGCCGTTGACCATCTTGGTGAATAGTCGGGCAGGACCATGAATCGGTTCATCCAGCCGAAGTCTCCGACAAGCTTGTCGGACAGCGTCGATATCTCGAACCTTCGTTTGAACCGTCACGATGTGTGACATAGCGTTATACCTCCCAAAAAAGAGCCAGAGGCGATAGTTGATGCAACCACCACCACTGGCCTGACAGGAAACAAAAATTAAGCGGTAGCTTTCGCCACCGTAATGGTCCAAGTACTAGGGATCCATCATGTTATATGACGCGTTTTTGCGTCGAATTTAGTTTGCCGTTGTGCTTCGTCTCATTAATTAGCCTGAGGTTTGGTCCGTATGTTTCGGGCTCGCAGGGGAATTGAGCATCGCATCAAGTTCTTGCACACTTTGCGTCATAGACTTTTCGTCCTGGGAACGCGTAAAATTAAATTGCTTTGGTGCGGATCTAGCAACTGTCACATTATTGAAGAATTCGCAGACCCATTTTTCTGTGGTGAAAATGAGTCCTCCCATGTCTTCGACTTGGAGCTTGACCCCTCGGACTCCTTGGCTGTACCACCGTCTGATCGTTACTAACGATCGGTCCTTTTTGACCCCATGCTTGTTTGTCGTTTGTGGTAATCGACGTGGAAGTTCGCGAATTGGGAAGCGTTCCTCAGACGTAGGGTTAAGCTTTCGACTATGACTAGAATCATTTTGGAATACATGGTCTTTCTCAGTATTCATCATGTCTTGATGGAGCAGTCAAACCAAGACGATTTGCGGCGACCATCATTTATTCCTTCTGTTTGCAGAATCTATGCAGATAACAAAAGTAAGAAATGGGCTCCCGTTAACATGGATCATGCCTGCTCAGCAAGAGGCAATCGTTGATCTGAACAGGAGCCGGTGCTTAGTGATGAGTCGTATGCAAGCTTTGCAGAAGAAATCGTAAGTATCTTGCTTTAGCTAAGCACTGGCTTAGCAAGTGTTGGTACGGGCTGTCATAAGCGGACCGCAATTAAACGGTAACCAAACGATTCTGATCGATGCAAAACTACGCGTGCCTGCCTTTTTCGCCAGCTTGCATTTCGATAGCGACACAGAACAAGTTACGTGCCAGTCGACCGTTAGCCGCGGCAATAGGCTTAAATTTGAGCTTTAAATCCCAAGACACCGTCAAATTCGGCGGTGTTGTTGGGCCTAAAAGTAAGATTCACATTGACCCGAATGTGAAAAGAGAGCACACCGAGAAGCCGAGTTTTACCTAGTCACTTCATCGGTCGCTATGACTGCCAACATTATTCGGTTGGCGCTCATGAAAGGCAAGTGAGATTTGCGTAAAATCGCAGACTTCTGACAACAGTTGGAATCGTCGGTCCAAATCGGCCTTACCCCACATGGAGGTGACTTGGTTCAGCCGTTGGCTTCCATCATTTGCTTCAACTTTTGCAAATCGCGCTGAGCATAAATCTGCGTCGTCGAAAGTTGGGAGTGCCCCAGCACGATACTAGCAACTTCCAGCCCCATCTCTTTACGTACCTGCGTCGCGACCAAGTGCCGAATCTGATTAGGGCTCCATTGATGACGGCGTTGCCAAGCTTTGCCGTCTGCTTCGGCGAGATTCTCTGGTGCGGGAAAAGCTTTCTCGCAGGCTCGCGAAATTGCGCGGGCGTAACTGCAGCGATCGTAGTGATCATTCGGTGGTTTGGTCCGTGTTCGCCGACTGGATCTTGTAAAGCTTGAGTAGCCTCGGTGATTGCCCTGATTCTTCGGCGTGCGGCGTAGAGTCGATCGCTCCGCCAGCCTCATTTCTTCGGAACGAATTGGTGAGAACACATAGTCGGTAGCCGATAGTCCAGTGATGTGCTTGCTTATGATTTCTCTTGCGCCGGGCCCCAAATACATGATCCGGAACTTGCTTCTATGAGCGTTTTTGTGATCCTTTAGGGAAACCTCCCACGGCGTTTCGCTTTGGTTGATGTCACCTACTCTCAGATTGCAGATTTCCGATGGACGGCAGCCAAGGATTAGCTGCAACTGGACCATGTCTTGGACAACCGGTGGCAGAAACGGTATCGTCTTTTCAACTGTTGCACGTTCTACGGCCTCAACGGGCTTGGATTCCTTGACGTTCGCAAATCCTGCACGTAGTCCGGCGACGCAGTTGAGAGTCTGAAACGTACTTACGTGCACCAATTGTTCCGAAACTCCCCACTTAAAGATTTGCTTGATGCTGCCTACGTTTTGGTTGATGGTCGTTCGGCTGAGGCCATCGTCGATCATCTGCTGGCGGATCCCTTTCAACTGGACTGGGCCGAACGCGTCGACATCCTGCAGTGCATAGGGACGCAGCATTTGCGCAATCTGTTTGAACTTGAAGTATCGGCTGCTTTTGCTGGCAGTCCCATAGTTCATTTCGGCATGTTTCAGAAATCTCACCAGCAGTGTGGCTAGGTCAATAGCATCGCTGGTGTGCACGTTGCGCGTTGGTCGTCCGGAGGCTAACCACTCGGCGACTGTGGCATCATAGCGACGAAGAACGGCTTGAGATGGAGTTCTTTGGCTGCCCCATCTACCAAGATACTGATCGCGGCCAGCGAGGGTGACGACAGCATGGCCGCTGGCATGTCGGCGAAGTTTTGGAATGGAACGGGTCATTTTGGGCATGGCGGATTTCCTACCTTTAAGGTTTTCCCAAAACGGTACATACCGTTTTGGCTGGAAATTAGCGCCTTGCCGAAGGACGGCTGGAAACAAGCGTTTGAGCCTTGTTTTCGCTAGGTATTATGAGCAGTACCCCCAGCAGGATTCGAACCTGCGACCTCAGCTTTAGGAAAGCCGCGCTCTATCCAACTGAGCTATGAGGGCAACTAGGATTTTCTTGGGTTTATTGACTTCTCGTAAACGGTTTGCCCCCGAATCTGTCCCCGAATTCGTGCCGCAGACTAACCCGTCTAGGCAAAATTCCAAACTATCCGATACGCGAATAGTTTATTCGATTTTATGATAAAGGCACAACCATGTAACGCTACCTTTTTACAATAAACATGCAGGCGGCGGTCTGTCGGAGGCGGATCCAAGAGATTCATTCGGGCCCAATAGGAACTGGGATATCGCGCGACCGGCGGTCCTCTGTGGATTTGCTACCGATCGCAAATCGAATCGAATACACATGCTAAGTGAGTTGGCAATGCGCGATCATAGCGATGAGTCTTTCAATCCTTATCTGGCGCCGGAGTCATCAGCGCCTTTGGCCACTTCGCTGAACAAACTTGCACGCGATGATTGCTACACGACGCTGCAACTTGTTGCCACCTTATCGGCACTAAATGCCTCTGTTTTCATGGCCGTTCTGTCCGTTGGGATGTACATCACGTCAGGTAACCTCGCGACGAGCGGACGGTTCTACGCTGGCTTAACGATCGCAGTATTCTCAATTTTGACCTGCTGGGTTGCTTGCAAGCGACGCGATTGGCGACAAACAAGACGGGATAAGCGATTGACCTTTTATCAATGCATTGCAGTCGCTTTCTGGCCAATATGCTCAACAGCATATCTCATTTGGCTCATTGAGGTGCCCTACGGTCAGTGATATTGCTCTTTGAAATCCAACAGACCGAAGATACGGCAAAGGGGGTTAGCTCAACTCTAGAAAATCGCATGCGGCCGAACAAATCTGCTTGAGCCCCGATTCGTCTGGAGGCGTATTGTTGTAAACTAAGGGCTTTCTCACTTCATTTACTTCCGATCGACGGCCTACAGCCTTGAAAATCTCCATTCTGATTCCTGCTTACAACGAAGAAAAGACAATCGGCCAAGTGCTTGATCGTGTGCTCGCCTTGCAATTGGGGGAGCTGGAAATCATCGTCGTCAACGACGCTTCAACCGATCAGACGGCCGTGGTCTTGGACGACTATGCAGCAAGATTCGCGAACATCCAAGTCTACACGCAACCGAAGAACCAAGGCAAAACGGCCGCCATCCGACAAGCCATCGAACTGTTCTCGGGAGATGTCGCGGTGATTCAGGATGCGGATCTGGAATATGATCCAAATGAAATCATCGATCTCGTGCAACCCATCTTGAATGACCAAGCTGACGTCGTCTACGGCAGCCGCTTTATGGTCAAGAAAGCTGCCAGAGTTTTGTACTTCTACCACTATCTGGCCAACAAGTCGCTTACATTTCTATCGAACATACTCACCAACCGCAACATGTCCGACATTGAGACGTGCTATAAAGCCTTTCGTCGAGAAGTGCTCAAGCCGTTGAAATTGCAAAGCCGAGGATTCGGTATGGAAGTTGAAATCACAGCGGCCATTTGCAAGACCAATGCAAGAACTTACGAAGTGCCCATTTCGTACTACGGGCGGACTTACGAAGAAGGCAAAAAGATCGGTTGGATCGACGGCGTCGAAGCGATTTGGTTTATTTTGTACTTCAATCTATTCTACCCTTGGACGGGTAAAGCTAAGTCGTACTATGCTGCCGTCAATGAAGGTTTAGCCAAGCGTCTGCTGCAGTCATGACGGCTATTGCTCCAAGAACTTGCGCATGCTTGTTTCGCTTCTGAGCACGGCGGCTTCATCGGGCCACTGAAGTTCTTTAGCGTTGAATTGAAGCCACTGGAATTCCTCGATACCAATCGATTGCACCGGATGATGAATGCCAGAGCTGAGCTCCTGCCGCATCCATGATGTCTCGCGATTGATGCGCTTAATACGGCAAAAACCATGTGCGTTCTCCAATTCGCTCTCAACCTTCCGATAGACTTTGTTGACACCTTCGGCGCGTTTAAAAAGCGTCGTGCGTACGGGCAGGACATAATGAGGTGAGTACCAAGTAATCATGAACATTCCGTCGTCGGATTCTGAGCCCTCAACGATACGGACCGTACCATCGGCGAGCTTTTGTAGCGTTCGCTTGACGTCCGTGCGCAGCGATTGTTGCTTTTGAAATTCAATTGACTGGTCTACGTACTCTGCGGGCGGAACGCGACTGAGTGAGTCTCCAAGCCCATCAACGCCGATATGTTCGACTCGCGGAGTTTCCGTGTCGGCAAGGCATTCCCAGAAGTTCGCCTTCGACATTCTTTGCGGATCGTAGTTGGCTGGAGTCATGCTACCGTGTCCGTCTCTGAATACCAAATAGGAGGAGTATGAAGTAAGTTTTCGTTCTGGACCTTTATATCGCTTTACCAGTTTTACCATCAAGCAGCGTTCCGCTTCATAATCGATGACCAATCGCATGGTCGCTTGATTCTCGCTTTCTAACTGAGTCAAGCTCGGATCATCCGGCGCTGTGATTCCTGTGCTGTTGACGATGACCTCGGCATTCTTAAACTCCAGTCGACTGAGCAGGGCGGCTTCCATTAAGCTCAATTCATCTTGGCCCGATGCGCTAGTAAGGCAAAGAATCAAAGCGAAGGAGAGGAACAGTCCTTTCCAAAAGTACTTTACCATCGTTGAATCGTTCCTTTAAAAAGACCCTTCTCACTCATCACCGCCTGCGAAACTATTTTCCTAGGTACGTGTCTCCATTTGTCGATAGTATATCACGCAAAGGCGCGAAGCTCGCAAAGAAATAAGAGGTGCAGACTTGGCGAGCTTTGCGCCTCTGCGTGAACAGCTTCAGTCCCAGGATTTACCTTGAAGCTAGCGCTGCCCTAAGCTTTCCGGTGGTGGCGATGGGCGGAAAGTGTGTTTAGGTGCATGATTACTTCTGCTCCATGAACTTACGCATGCTGGTTTCGCTTTTGAGCACGGCGGCTTCATCGGGCCACTGAAGTTCTTCGGCGTTGAATTGAAGCCAAAGCAATTCCGTAATACTTATCACTTGCACTGGTTCGTCTTTGCCGGTCAAAGGATTCGGGGACATTGACGCCCTTTCTGATTCAATCTTTCTCGTACGACAAAATCCGTCGACGTTCTCCAGCGTATTCGATTGGCTTTTGAGTAGAACATTCACACCATCTTTGCGCTCAAAAACTGAATACTTCGTCGGCACAATAAAGTTCGGATTGTGTAATTCCGTACTGAAGTATTTGTCTTGGATGCGTCTCCGAAGATGAACTGAATGCTGCCTGCACGATTTCGTGACGTCGGCTTCACTTGCTGTTGAGCGACTGTTTTCCGGACATTCTCGATTCGTTGCTTGCAGTATGCATCTGGGGCTAGATTCGAAAATGCATCGGAGCGATCAGACAGTCCTAAGTACTCAATGCGAGGAATCATGCTCGTGGTAAGTATCTCCCAAAAGATTCCGGGGCGAAGTGGAGCGGAATAGGGCGTAGGGTCCATCAAGCCTTTACCGTCCTGAAAAACGCAGTAGGTGAGTGAGCTTGAAAGCTTACGCTCCGGACCGACATGCCATTGCTCAAGGTTCACCATCAAGCATCGTTGGGCATCATAGTCGAGCAAGAGTCGCATGGTCGAGGTGTATTCTTCTTCCAAGTCCGTTTGTTGCGTCTCGTCGGGTGATTGGATGCTAGTTGTTGCGCAGATCACTTCGGCATTCTTAAACTCAAGTCGGCTCAGGTTTGCTGCTTCATACATACTAAACCAATCTTGGCCCGATGCGCTAGTAAGGCAAAGAATCAAAGCGAAGGAGAGGAGCAGTCCGTTCCAAAAGTACTTTACCATCGTTGAATCGTTCCTTTAAAAAGACCCTTCTCACTTATCACCATCTGCGAAACTGCTTTCCTAGGTACGTGTCTCCATCTGTCGATAGTATATCGCGCAAAGGCGCGAAGCTCGCAAAGAAGTAAGTGGTGCAGACTTGGCGAGCTTTGCGCCTCTGCGTGAACAGCTTCAGTCCCAGGATTTACCTTGAAGCTAGCGCTGCCCTAAGCTTTCCGGTGGTGGCGATGGGCGAGAAGTATATTTAAATCCGCGATTACTTCTGCTCCAAGAACTTACGCATGCTGGTTTCGCTTTCGAGCACGGCGGCTTCATCGGGCCACTGAAGTTCTTCGGCGTTGAATTGAAGCCACTGGAATTCGGTGACATGCAACTCGTGGCCAGGCTCTTCGATTCCTGTGTCACGGTCTATGATTCGAGCCATTGTTTCGGTCTCCATTTTTCGGGTTCGGCAGAAGCCAGCAACCTTCTCAAGCGTATTTCTATGCGTCAGATAGACTCTGTTTTCGCCATTTTTTCGTTGGAATATGTTGGACTTTGTAGGTAACACAAAACCGGGGCTATAAAAGATAGTGCCGAACATCCCGTCCTCTACCTGCGATCCGGACAAAACACGGATGGTTCCATCCGGGAAGGTCTGCAAGGTAGGCTGCTCCTTGGACCGCGTCTTTAATCGCCGGTGTAGGTCGATCTGCTCATTGCAAAAATCAATGGGCGACGAGTGTGAATACTCTCCCAGTGCATGAGCCAGTCCGTAGTATTCAATACGAGGAATCATGCTCTCGGCTAGAACCTCCCAAAAGACGCCAGGACGGTGCGAATCCGTATACGGAGTCGGATCCATCACTCCTTTGCCATCGCGAAACAAGCAGTAGGTTAGGTAGCTTGATTGCTTACGTTCCACGCCCACATACTTTTCTTCCAGTTTAACCATCAAGCATCGCTCTGTTTCGTAATTGATCAACAACCGCATGGTAGAAGTGTATTCTTCTTCAAGATCAGTTCGTTTTGGATCGTCTGGTGCTGCGATAATTCTCACGTTGCAGATGACTTCGGCGTTCTTAAACTCCAGTCGACTGAGCAGGGCGGCTTCCGTCAAGCTGAAGGCATCTTGGCCGCGACAGTGCGAGGCAGACGCTTGCAACAAGGAAAGCAAATAGATAGAGTAAGCTAGGATCTTTTTCGTCATGTTAACGCCCCCCTTAGAGAGCAGTTCCTTGTTTGTGAAGTCGTTCATGTCCCGTTGCTCTGCGAAGTAGTAAATCTCGTCTGGGAGACCTCGCTAGTCGAACCGCATTGTGACACTAGCCACCATAGCCGTCACCGTAGATGCCGCCATAACCATTGCCGTAGCCACCGCCATTATCACCACCGCCGTTGTAGTCCCCGCACCAGGGATGCCCTTGCGGGATATGCTCATCAATGTTTGCCGGTTCGACAGCAAGTGGGACTGGCCGGCAATGAAGAATTTGAGGATGATTGTTACCGAACGGTTCGCACCGGCAACGTTGCTTTAAGCCACAATAAATCGGAGGAGTGTCGGCCTTGTCGCGTTCATTCAATCCGCCTAAATCGCTATTTGCTTGCTGAGCGTCACGGACCTCGTTAGTCGTTTTAGATTTGTATAACCAGCCGCAGGTGTATCCAGGGTCAATTCCTGAGCATCGTTCTAATCTCATGTCATCCGGCTCGCTGGTTGCACACGTCGGAGCAATGTCCTGACAATTGAAAGGCACGTTAATATAGCACCAGTCAGCCTTTGAGGTGCTGCACATAGCTGACGCTGCCAGAAGCGATAACCCAATGAAAGTACGCATAGCGGTCTCCTTCGAGAAGTTTAGGGCCGAGACCCACGGTTAGAACAAACAGTCGACTACAAATCCAAATCCAAAGTGTGTTCAAAGACGCGATCCGAAGTCTCGATGATGATGTCGATTGAACGGGAAGTTATCGCCGCTTTCGGATCACGTGCCGATATTTCCAATCGATAGATCCCGCTGGTAATGCGTTTGGTCTCAATCTGGAATGTTTTCGATTCGTCGTAGATCTGGAGCAATTGGATCTCTGCCGAGTCGTCCGCTTTGGATTTGCCGTGGTTGAGTCGTAGGAAAGCGGTTGCGTACTTTTTTCCAGTCTCTGGATCGGTAGCAAAAGATAGCAGGCTAGGGGAAACGGAAAATGGCCGCTTCCTAGCCAGAATAACCGTCAGTTTCTCTTTGCGCGGATTGTCTTTGGTAAAGAGTCGCATCTCGCCAAGGATCGGTTCGTTCTGGATCAGTTGCTGGTTGACCCACAGACGCGCCACAGGCTGTTGATCCGAGAGTAAAATCTTAGAATCAACAATGGGCAAGGTCGCATCATATTCCAATTGAACTGTCCGCAGGTCGACATCATCCGTAATCTTCAAGGGGATTTCGAAGTCGAAGGCTCGCGACGCATCGGGCTGCTCTTGTGCTTCCAAAGTTACCGATCGCGACTTGAACGCAACGACATTCAATAGTTTTCCGCTAAAGATGAATTCCAGCCGTGTGACCTTGCCTTCGCAATGGATAGTGGTCGAAATCCCACTTCCATCACGGAAACGCTCTGCTGGGAATTTGATCAATGCATAGCTGAATCCGCCGTCAGGTACCACTTCTTTTGGCACTTGGATGTCGGTGCACTTGCAACTGGCGCTGACTTCTTTCAGCGATAGTGGTTGTCCCGATGTATTCTTGATTTTGATAAAGCATTTCGCATCGGCTTTGAAATCAACTTTGCCGAGAAAAAAGGGACTCATGACGACTTCGCTATTGGACTGCGAGACTTCGCAGTCAAACGTGAAATCAACAGTCGGCGTTTTCGGCGGCTGAGGGATCTCTTGGCCGCTGGACGGTAACGCCTGGACCAATACCAGTAATCCGAGGAGAAGGATGCTCTTTGCCATGCGTTCTACCCTGCACAAGCGAAGCTTTTTAGAAGATTTTTGTCATTGTACAGAGAGAGAGAGAGAGAGAGAGAGAGAGAGAGAAGGGGGGAGCGGAAAATTGCGTAAAATTTGTTGAAGGTTTCGTTAAACCGCGTTGGGCATCGCCCCGCGTTTGTTCTTGCCGGAACTTCGTAAAGCCAATCATTCAATGTCTGACAGGGTTAGTGATGTTGGCTGGTTTCATGCGGACGCAGTTCCGGCTGGGTAGGCTTTACTTGTTCCGGCCTACGTCGGTAGGTCGTGACGCGGCCCGATGGGCACGCGGTTAAACGAAATAGGCGACAGATTAAGCGAAGGCAGGTGAAGTGATGTAGCGCATGCTGTCCGTGGACTGGATGTCAATGAGTACTTAATTGCAAGTCGGTTTCCAGAGGGCAACCACGGTGGGAACTGCTGGCGGAAGTTGTGTGTCCTGTTCGCTGAGCAAGATCCGGAAGCCTAAACTGGATAGCCGCTGGGCACTCCATACAGAGCGATGCGTCTCGTAAGGATTGCCGTGTGCGGGGCCTTGAGCCATTGTCATCGCAGGGGTTATGACCACACAACATCCATCGCATGCGACCAATGGTTGGACCGCCTGCAGTACAAAACTTGCCGTGTCGTCGTCAAAGTGTTCAATCACATCTCCTAACAAAACCATGTCATATGTTTCTTGATGATGAGCCACAAACTGTTCGATGGTTTGGTTGAAGATCATGTCATACAATTGCCACGTCGGGTTGCGATATTCGCTCCACACTTCGACGCCCACGATAAAAGTCTTCCAGGGTTGAACACCCAGATCGATCCATTGTCGCGCGGTGGCACCCAGCATGCCAAAACCCATGCCTAGGTCCAGGATCCGTCGAGGCTTTCTCGCGATCATTTCCGCAGCGATTGTTGGAATTGCCGCATAGCTTCCAATGGGCATGGTTAACTGGCCCTTTCTGCCAGCGCGTTGCGTTGCTCGGACCACAACTTATGCAGCAAGTCTTCATACTGTTTGGCCATCGTGCTTGCGTAGCCACTTTGTTCTGCAAGCAGATGACCGTGATTCACAAGGCTGCGGCGAAGGCTGGGTGACATTTGAAGTTTGTGGATGGCTTGAGCGATCGAATTCGCAGTAGGCTGGACGATCAAGCCATGCACAGCATCTTCCACAAGGTCAGCGATCATGCCATAGTTAGTGGCAATGACCGGTACGCCACACAGCATCGCTTCCATTGCGACTAGCCCGTAGCCTTCGAGAGCCGATGGCATGACGAGAGTATCCATCGCGGCATAGAGATCGCCGAGGTGGTCGCGGTCGTCAACGAAGCTGAAGCGGCCCGGTAGCTTTTGAATCGCATGTTCAATCAGTTGAGTTCGCAGATGGCCATGTCCGACGAAGAGCACTTTGACATTCGGCGGTAAACTGGCGACGGCATCGAGGATCAACTGCGGATTCTTTTCATCGCTGAATCTACCGACGAAACCAACTACGAAATCTTGGCTAGTAAATCCAACTTCGCTGCGACATCGCTGGCGCGGTTTGGTGCGTACCAATCGTTGAGGGTCGACGCCATTGAGGATCACGCTGACAGGCCAGCCTTTACAGACGGTTTTGCGAACGTGATCGGTGACTGCAACCACATGATCGACCGCTGGTCCGATGCCAGCCATGCGGGAGGCGGTGTAATGGCCGTCACCATGGGCAACAAAAACGGTCAATGTCGGCTTGGCCGAATTGATCCATTCGGCAATCATCGACGACTGCAGGCCTGGGTCGGAGATCAGCAGTACGTCACATTCCTTGGCCACGGCAATCACGCTTTCCTTGCCGCCAACTTCGATCGGCATACCCAGTCGTTCGACTTGGCGATGATCGACCCAATCGGTGAGTACCACGGTGCGAATGAACTGCAGCTTTTTCGGGTCTGCGTATTTACACAGCGCGGCGAGCCAGTTTTCAATACCTGCAGGAATCAATGCGGCGTTGATATGAGCAATCTTCAAGGGGCGATCAGCTTGTTGGAGACGGTCGCAGGTTGCCGTGGGAACTAAGTTCGTTGGATCGGCATAGGCGGATTGCTTGGTATACATCATTTGGGACATATACATCGCTTGAGCGATAAGCATCTGTTGCGGAGAGTACATGGCAGCGTGGGCGTACATCGCATTCTGGGCGTACATGGCTGGTGCCATATTCAATGATTTTTCAGGACTGGCGAGTTGAGCCGCGTACATCGCGTGCAGAGAATATTGACTCATCGTGGTGCTGTTCGTGGTGATGGTTTGAGCTGGTTGTTAATTAGAGTTGAAGGGCTTTCCACGCAGGAATTTTGCGGACATGGGGCTGGGCTTCATGAAGTCTGCGGAGTCCGCGTCGGTCGATAGAACGCTGGTCAGTGGTAACTGTTCAAAGGTGCGAAGAATCATCGGGTCCGACGGAGTGATATTCGCTAGCCATTGGTTGCCAGCGAACCAAGCTTGGTAACGATCGGTCGAACCGGATATGGTGCTCGTCGAATTAGATAAAGCTACGACATTGTTTTCGACTCGGATATCTTGAAGAGTAGGGGAGTCGTTAAAGAAAAAGGCGTTAGCGACTTGGCACAAGGAGTTTGCGCGAAATCGAACTCGTTCTATTTGGTTTGCGATGTCAAATCTTAAGCTTAGCCCGCCCAGGCCACGATACAGCAAATTGTTTTCGACCTCAACGTCACGGACTGGTCCTTGTATTACAAAAGGGATACCGTAATCGATACTGCAGGCAGCGATGCGACAGTCGTTAACACGGACAAAACGAACTGGTGGCTCTTGTGCGTCGTGTGAGCCGATGACGATGCCCACGCCGCCGCCGCTGATCTGGCAGTCGGTGGTCGTGATCGGAGCCTCAGCAGTTCCGCTGGCTCCTAAATCGAATCGTATGCATTCCACTGACGTTTGCTGCGGAGAGATCGCAATCAATTCGAGTCGTTCGAGTTGAGTGCCGGGGCAATGGCCTGAGATATTGATACCGATTTGCCTGGGACCAGTCTCAAAACGCAAGTTCGAGATCTTTACATGAGCGACATTTGAAATCCGAAGGACTGGTGCGTCGCCAGAGCCATGGAGGATGGCACCGGGCTGTCCGATAATGGTCAGTCCCGATAGTCGCTGGCCGTCGAATACTTCAAAGGGGCCTGTGTAGATGCCAGGGCCGAGTTCGATCGTGATGTTGGGTTTGGCGATGGCCAGCGCAGTTCGTAGCGAAGATGCTTCGCCATTATCGGAGCTGACATAGATCGTTCCATCGGCCATGGGATCGGCGGCTAAGTCGATGGGCAGGCCGATGGCAGATTGAATGCGAGACGGACGCGAGATTGCAAAGTATGCAATGACAGCCACCGCAGATAATCCGATCAAGGAACTGGCGAGCCATGAGACCGTCTTTGTTTTTTTCTTCTGTGTTCCGGTAAGCTTCTTCTTGATCCGATGGCTGTTGGAAAAGTTGGAGTTGGCTGCCCAATCAATCAAGAGTTGGGCCACTTCGTTGGCGGAGTCGGGGCGATCACCGGGTGATTTCGCTAGAAGTTGAAAGACTAGTTGCTCGAGTTCGTCTGGAATGGTGGGATCGATTTGATGCAGCGCAGTGGGGGTCAGTTCTTTGACACGTTGGGCGCATACTAGCGAAGTTGGTCCATAGAATGGGCTGCGTCCAGCGATCATGGCATAGAGTACACATCCCAAACTAAACAAGTCGCTTTTAGGCGTCAGTTCGCGTCCGTCGACCTGCTCGGGCGACATATAAGCTGGAGTGCCGACAACGTCATCAATGCTTGTGATGTCGGAATTTTCGACGATGACTCGCGCCAGTCCAAAGTCGGTAAGTTTGACGCGTTCTACGCTGTTCTCTAGCAGTACATTTCCCGGTTTGACATCGCGATGGATGATGCCGCAGCGGTGAGCGGCCGCGAGACCTTCCGCGATTTGGGCACCGATTCGCAGTACATCTTCGATCGCCATCGGAGCGGAATTTCGAATCCGATCATGCAGCGTTTTGCCTTCGACATATTCCATGACCAGATAAGGTACATCGTTTCGATCGTTGACCGCGTGAATGGTAACGACATTGGGATGATTGATGCTTGCGGCCGTACGAGCTTCGCGGAGAAAACGTTTGCGCGAGCGTTCGTTACGAGCCAATCGGTCGGACATGACCTTGATCGCCACGTTACGGTGAAGCGACTTGTCAAAGGCGCGAGCGACGATGCCCATGCCGCCAGCACCCACAATGTTCAGCAGCGTGTAGCTATCCATGCAGCCGAGTTTGTCGCTTGAATTGGTATCTGGGTCAAGATTCAGCAGTCGCGTAAGTTCCTCTTCTTGTCGGCGTCGCGGCGGATCTGGCTGGCGGTGCGGCGAAGGCGAAGGGGTGGGGGCAGCAGGGCCATGCATGGGGCTTTGATAGTGAGCCGTCGCCGATTGGTTGACCGCAGTTGGTTCGGAAGGCGAGTTGCGTTCCGGTTGCGAAGGATGTTTTGGGTCGCTCATGGAAGAAGCTGTTCTGGAGGGATGCCGTTGGGCTGCAAAACATCGTGAGGAAATATTTGACGGTTCGATTATAGGTCAACCCGGTCGGAAGTGCTACGAGCTGCCTTGATTGGTTAGGGCAGGTCATTTTTTGAATCCAGGTCAATCAGCCGTTGAGCGTTAGCTCACGGTTTCCACGAGAACCGATGCTAACGCATTCCGGCTAATCGTGCAGACTGAAAAACTGACTTGCCCTGCCTTGATTGGTTAGGGAAAACGAGGGCTGGGTTCGCACCGGCCAAATTTTTCAAAGCGGAACACATCGCTTGAGCCATTGTTTATAGAATAACGCGGTGAGTTCGCTTCTAGTACGGATCCTCTTCCATAGGCAAAAGTTGTCCAGCATGTCTCTCTTAATTTCAAAACGTTTATTGTTGATTGGGTTGTTCCAGGCTTGTCTTACGGTTCCGATTGCTTTGGGACAAGAGTCTGCAGTGGCGGGAGCAGACACGTTGGCCGGTGCAGGAGCGGAGCCCGTTGTTTTTACAACTCAGCAAGACCACCAAAATATGCGTGAGCAATTAGGCATCGAAAAGTTGCGACCCGGGCGCAGCAGTGATGAAAGTTCGCCGAACGTAGCCAACTATGACGAGGCCAAAGCGAATCCTTATCCAGATTTGCCCGAGTTAATGAAGATGTCCGACGGTCAGCGGGTGACGACGTCGCAGCAATGGTTGCAGCAGCGTCGGCCTGAAATTGTGGAGCTATTGGAAAGGGAAGTTTATGGTCGTGTGCCTGAGAATGTTCCGGTTGTGAAATGGGAAGTTCGGCAAACGCGTGAGATTGATGCAGGAGGGCAGAAGGCTATTCAACAGCACATCGTGGGCGTAGTAGATAACTCCGCTTGCCCAGAGATTATGGTGAATATCTCGATGTCGTTAACATTGCCCAAAGAGACTAATGGACCAGTGCCGGTATTGATGTCGTTTGGCAGGACTCCATTCGAACCTTCCACGTTCAATTTTGGGGGGCGTGGTGGGCCAGGTGGTCGCGGTGGGCAGGCTGGACCTCGGCCAGCATCGCGCGAGGACAAATTGATCGCGGCCGGTTGGGGCTTGGCGACGATCAACCCATCTTCGATTCAGGACGATGCTGGCGGGTTTGGACGAGGCGGATTTGGACGGAATACGAATGCGAATGAAGAAGTCAAACCGACAGGGGCAGGCTTAACGCGTGGCATTATTGGTTTGACCAACAAAGGGCAACCACGCCAGCCAGATCAATGGGGTTCCTTGCGAGCGTGGGGGTGGGGAGCATCGCGGGCCTTGGATTACTTCGAAACGTTGCCTGCAGTGGATGCCAAGAAAGTTGGTATCGCCGGTGTATCACGCTATGGCAAAGCTGCCTTGGTGGCGATGGCGTTTGATGAACGATTCGGAATGGGTTTGATTGCTTCGTCGGGAGCTGGTGGAACGAAGTTGTATCGACGCAACTTTGGAGAGAGTTTGGAGAACCTGGCGGGCTCGGGCTCTTACCATTGGATGGCGGGCAACTACATCAAGTATTCGGCGGAAGAGTCGAGTTTTGGCAGCCGGACAGCCAATGATCTGCCAGTTGATTCTCACATGACATTGGCATTGTGCGCGCCGCGATTGACGTTTATTAGCCATGGCATCCCAGAACGCGGCGATGCCCATTGGCTGGATCATCAAGGCAGCTTCATGGCGGCTATTGCAGCTCAGCCAGTATTCCGATTGTTGGGTGCCAAGGATCTTGGACGCAGCGACGATTACAAGACGGAAAAGATGCCAGGAGTGAATGTTGATATGCTTGATGGACATCTTGCCTGGCGTCAACATGACGGAGGGCACACCGACGAACCAAATGTCGTTCACTTTATTCGCTGGGCCGATCGGATGTACGGTCGACCCGCCGCAAACTACGACGACACGCCTCCTCAAACTGAACCTCCGGCTCCAGCAGAGCCAGCTCGGGAGAATGCTGCACCGACGAGTGCGATCCCGCGAAACGACCCCAATTCAATTTTGGCTCATCAACAGTTGATCGAAAAAGCCAAGCAAGGCAAGATCGATGTTTACTTTGTCGGTGATTCGATCACGCGTCGCTGGGGTGCAACGGACTATCCGCAGTTCTTAAGCAATTGGAAGCAGAACTTCTTTGGTTGGAACGCTGCCAATTTTGGTTGGGGTGGGGACACGACGCAGAACATTCTATGGCGGATGCAAAACGGTGAGTTGGAAGGCGTATCGCCGAAAGTGTTTGTGCTGCAAGCGGGAACCAATAATCTGCCTTGGAATGGTCGAGCGGATAAAGCGAAGGAGCAGGAAGTTGTCGCGGGGATTGCGTCGTTGATCCAGTTATTTCAAGAGAAGTCGCCCGCATCGAAGATCGTGTTGACGGGTGTGTTCCCTCGCAGCCAGAATCGAGAATTGGCGGCAAGCATCAAAGCGATCAACGAAGAACTTGCCAAGCTAGCGGCTGAGAAGCAAGTGCGCTTTATCAATATCAATGATCGATTAGCGGACGAGGCAGGCGTGTTGCTGCCTGGTATGTCGGAAGATGGTTTACATTTTACGGAGAAGTCTTATCAAGTTTGGGCCGATGCGCTCAAGCCTGTGTTGAACGAGTTTATCGGCGCGCCGGCAACACAAGATCAGGCTCCTCCACCAACGGGCGATCCAAGTGCTCAGAAATCGCCACTCGCAGAACCTGCTCAGTCGCAACCGCGATGGACAACGCCCGGTGGAGCAGATGTCCCGGAGGCAGTTCGTATCAAGCGACCTACGCTAGCGGAAATCAAGGTCGTAGAAGAAGCGATGAACCGCTTTATCGAATCGGCAGATGCCCAGACCAAGGCGATCGTAGCTGAGTACCCTGCTTTGGTGGGAGTCCAACCTCCCAAACCCAATCCGGCGATTGTTCCGAGCTTGGCTCCGTTCTTTCGTCAGAAACATCAGGCGAACGTGGCGGTAGCCAAGCAAGGTGATGCAGAGCTGCTGTTCATGGGCGACTCGATTACCGATTTTTGGCGCAATACCGATGGGCCGTTCGCAGGCAAGCCAGTTTTCGATAAGCACTTTGGACATTGGAAAGTCGCTAACTTCGGAATCTCTGGGGATACAACGCAAGGCGTGTTATACCGTTTGCAGAACGGGGAAGGCGAAGGTTTCGAGCCTCGAGCGGTCATGCTCATGATTGGCACGAATAACACAGGTGGTCATACGGCTGCGGAAATCTCCGAAGGGGTGGGAGCCGTGGTGCTTGAACTGCAGAAGCGTTTTCCAAAAGCCAAGATTCTGCTGCTCGCGATTTTCCCTCGCGGTGCTGCTGGTGACGGAGTGCGAACGAAGATAGCAGAAATCAATCAAACGATTGCCAAGTTGCATGATGGTCAGAAAGTTCACTATATGGATATCAGCCAGGTGTTCTTGGATTCAGAAGGTAACATCCCCAGGGATGTGATGAGCGATGCTTTGCATCCATCGGCCAAGGGCTATGAAATCTGGGCCGAAGCGGTGAAGGACAAGCTCGCTGCCTTGATGGCCGAGTGATAGCTCGCGCAGCTTTCAGTCAGACGCCTATTCTAAGCTGCTGTAAAACGAAAAATCGCATTCCTTCGCAGCGGAGGAATGCGATTCTTGCTTGTTGGGTTTGGGTTCGACTAGCTTAGTAGCCTCCGAATCCGTAGATCTGCCCACCCCATCCGGCGTTATCATATTGATAGTAGTTGCCCCAGCCATCTTGGTAGAACTGGGAGCCATCGTTGGCTTCGTAGGATTGGTAAGGTTGGTAGTAGGGCAGTTCGTAGGTGCTGCCGTCGTTGCCGGTGTACAAGCCACGTTCCCAAATGTTTTCACGGATGTAGTCTTGATGGCCTTGGTATTGCCACTGCGAGCGTTGCATGTATCCGTTGAACATACCATCGAGAATGGAGTTGCTGTTGGCGACGTATTGGCTTTGTTGTTGTTGGAAGTTCGCTTCGCGTTGTTGCAGGTCGGCGTACCAGGCTGGGTTTTGTTGACGTGATTGATAGATCAGGTAATCGAGTACTTGTTGGTCGGGTGTGGACCAGTCGCCAGTTTGTTGGCGATAGCTGTTGATGGCGTCTTGACCTGCGGCGTTGGCTTGTTGCTGATAGTAGTTAGCGATTTGTTCGACATAGGCGATGGGGGCCATTTGAGCGTAGCTGGACTGATGAGCGGCGAATCCAAGAGCAAGAGCGAAGAAGCAGTTTTTGACGAACGACATGATTTGGTTTCCTTGTGGAAGCTGGTTATTGACTGTTTGGCTTAACTAGCCACCTTCCATACAGCCCAATTCGCGGACTGTGACAGCGCTTTTGAAAAAAGCTTAGAAAAACCGTTTATGCCAAGAAAAGCCGGGGTTTTAGAGGGCTTGAGCACCCCAGACTGCATGAGTTACGAAAAAATTAGCCGCAGATCCAATGCTAGTTCCGCGTCCGAAAGGCGGATCGGCATTTGCGAATCTAAGAAAAAGACCGTTGGGGGCTTTAATTCTGGTGATTCGGAAAAACGATACTGCTCGATGCTTTGCGAGCCGACGTTGACAACCCAATATTCTTCGACTCCCGCCGAGTGATAGATGGCCGCCTTGGCGCGGTCTTTTTCAAGGGAGGTATCTGCAACTTCGATAATCAATCGGCAGTCCTTGCCCGTTGGATGTGAATCACGAAAGTCTTGATGGGTACCCGTCACGATGGCAATGTCGGGTTCAGGTTCACTCCGCGGGGTAGTGATTGGTAGTTGACACCTTACGATAAAGCCCTGAGGTAATCTGCTCTGAAACCATTCGGACAAAAGTCCAACCAAGAATCCATGTATCGGTCGCTGGTTCATTTTTTCAACGATCCATCCTTCCAGTAGCTCTACTTTATCCTCGGGGGTAAGGACCCCCAGTTCTCCCAATAGATGATATTGTTCCACTGAAAACCGGTGTATCGGCAGCGGTGGAGCTAAAGGGGAACCAAATTCTAATTGCGTGGTCATACTGTCTTCCAGGTCTAGATTCGATACGCTTATTCTAGTCAAGTCGTTTCCGGCTGGCAAACAACGACCAGCTCTGCCAAGCATCGGGTGAACCGTGAGCCATGGAAATTTTAAAGCATTTACTTCGGACAATACTGCTGGTCGCCGGGGCTGCCGCCGTGCTGGGCCTAGCCATTGCTTTGGCCATTTGGTTAGGAGTTCGGAGTCCCTATGTATTCATTGGGATCATTGGCGTTTGGATCTGGGCTCTAGTTTATGGGACGGCCCGCTGGCATCCTTATTGGGCACCGATTGCCAAGCGAGTTCAGCGGTTTCCATGGAAACGCGAAGATGGGACCGCGATGGAGACCGTCATTGAAAACGCAGTGGTTCAGGGCGGAGCCACTCAGTACCAATATCTACGGGTTTCGGTCAATGAAGTTGCTTCTGGGAAATGTGTCCATCGCAGGGTTCTGGGAGACAGCGTCACTTTTCTAGGTGCCTTCCCTACTGGCCTGTGGTTCTATATTCATGACAAATTTTATGCGCGTCGTGATGGGTTGGTATGCCTTGATCGATGCAATGGCGAGTGGACGTTTCATCAGCCGCAGAGCCGCGTACGGTTGGTTGATGAAGAAGATCATAAACGTGGGCAGTTGTTAGTCGAATGGGATGGCGTTCCTTTGCAGATTGATCTAGCGAATGATCCTCCCGCCAGCAATATAGGAACGAATTTATAACAGCACATTAACTCGATCGTGTCGTATTGGTTCTCAAGAAAGTATAGAGAATGAGTAGGCCGAAGCCGACAACCATGAAAGCTTGGAGGGAATCTATGGCCACGTAAAGCAGGAACGAATTTGGCTCGTCTGCGCGAACGAAGTCGCCTGCTCGTTGTGAAGTAACGCCGTTCTTTAATGTCAGCCACAGCCGATCGTACAAAAGATAACAACCAAAAGCGATGGTTGGGATGCCGATGCCTAGTCCGAGTTTTCGATTGGCGCTTCTGGTTTTCAATTCTAGATCAGTGTCCTCCACCTTTAGTAGCTCCGACATGATGGGAAATCAATTTGCTCAAACTGGTTCATGGGTGTATTTTTTGTATGGACATGAGCCTAATGGTCACACATAGCGTAACCGTTCGCACCTCGATCCGCCGCAGGGCGATAGCCCCGGTTTTTGTGGCGTCTCTCCGGACAACCGGGGCTATCGCCCAGCGGCTAAATGGCTCGTGTTTTTGTGGCTTGCATGATCGAGGCGTGAACGGTTACCACATATCAAACCGATGCGTCATCGCTGGAACTGGTATCAATGGAAGTTGAGCTGGATGATGATGTATCGACTGCGGATGAAGTCGAACTTATACTCGATGTTGTTGAAGTGGATGAGTACGTATCCAAATGATGCGAGTCAATATGGGATGCAGGGTCGACGGCGGCTATAGGACCACCAATCCCGCTTTCTCATGCCACTGTTCATTGGATGTGGAGTTGGCGTTGATCGTCTGCCCTAGGCCGCCGCTGCTGACGTTGGTCGCGGTCTGAGCGCCAGCGGCTTTGACTGGAATCAGCGATGCGCCACAGTTGCCGCAGAACTGAGCGGTGTTAATATTTTGAGAATTGCAAGCAGGGCAGTGGGTGACAGACATGGTCATGATTTCGTCTAAGCACGTTGGAACCAGAAAGTGACATTGTTGGATGCCAGTGTCACGCAGAGGAAACCTTTCTCGAATACGAACTCAGCTTGCTGCGGGCCTTCATTGGTTTGCATCAAAAGCTTGTTGCCCTGGATCTTGTAGTTGCCGACCCAAGCTTCTTGCTCGCGATTACCGGCCGCATCGATGCTGGTCATACTCATCTGGAATTGTCCATTGGCGTCGAATCTTACTTGGATCGCCACTTGGTATCCGTTGATGGCATCGTTGAGGAACCAATTGCCGACTAGGGGATTGGCTACTGGAACTGGTTTTTGTGATTGGTGTTCGTAGCTTTTTTCTGCCGCTACGGGTGCGGGGCGATCTACGGCGACGTGCAGAGCAGGCAGCGAGGCAGGGATTGGATTCTCAACTTGAAGGTAAGCGATATCCATTTTGGTTTGGTACTGCATCAGGACTGCCGGTGAGCCTGTCATCGTGCCTTCCTTGCCCTCTCTGGGGAGTTGTGGATATCCGACAAAGATGAGCTTGGCTTTGTCCAGCAGGTGTCCGTGCGTCATCACGATGCCGCGTTCTTTGTCGACGATCCAACCGAGGGTGACCAGTTCTGTATCGTCGTCCATCACAATCAGGATGAGGACGGAAGCTTGAGCGAAGGGTTCGGCCAGGGCTGCTGGCACTTGCGGGTTTTGCGTGGTTGGTTGAGTCTGTGGCTTGGGAAGTGGTTTGCCTTGTTCGGCTCGTCCGTCCGACTTGTTGGAGTTCGTCGGCGGTTCCAGGCCCCACTCTTCGTACTCAGCGGCTAAACTAGAGGGAGCGGCCAGGGCAGCGCTTGGTCCGGTGAAGGAGTTGGCGATGAAGCATTCTGCGGCGACTAGTAAGCTTAATACTTTGAAGAAACGGTTAAGAGGAAAGCGGCTGAAAGCTGATTTGGTCATTGGAAAGTTCCTGTTTGGGAAGTGTTTGAACTGCGAGGACACTTCAGGTACCGGTGAGCAGCGGGATTGTGACACTCTGATGAAATCTTTTTTTAGAAACAATGATTGCCCGTCTGCCGCAACTAAGTTAGCTTTAGGGGACAGCGCTCAAACTGAGTGTCCGCGACCAGAGGGGCATGCTTTGACTTTGTTTGCCGCCCATGTTTTCTTTGGGACTGGAGTTAATCTGGAACAGGCATCTGTTTCTTTAAGGGCGACGTCAAGATGCGAAGATCAGCAGCCGCCGTACATGGCTTCAAGCGTGTTTTGAGACGCAAGACGATTACCCGTCGTTGGTTGCAGATTGCGTTTAGCCGCAGGCTGCTGTTTTGCTGCTTGATTTGTTTTGCAAGTTCAACATTCGCCCAGCAGGATTCTTCCAGCGGTTTGGCCGCGTCTGGGGCAGTGGCTTCAGCAACAGACTTGCGTTCCGACGAGCGGGCGAAATTGCAGACCAGAGCAAATCGCCAATGGCTCAACGGGGAGTTGGAAGCCGCGACGAGGACATTGGTGCGGCTTGTGGAAGTTGAGTCGGAGTTATTCGGCGAGTTCCATCCCCGGATGGCACAGCGATATGATGCACTATCTGGTATGTACATTGAGTTGGGGGATTTTGAGCAAGCAGAACAGCAGCTAGAGCTGACTTGCAAGGCACTACTACATAGTTCGGCGGAAAACAGTTGGCAAGCAGTGGAAGCAGACCGCAAGCGGGCTGTTTTTGAAGTTTGGAAGTCTTTGTCGAACGATGATCGTCAGGTGTTGTTTGACTACAGTCGCGAGCAAAATCAGCAACTCCAAGCACTTAGATTTAATGATGCGCTGGTTGCTGCTGAGCAGTTCGCACGCTTAGTTGGCAAATATCTGGGCGAACGCCACCCCCTATCGATCGATGCGATCGTTGCTATTGAGACCATTCATATGGCTCAGCGTAACTTGGGCAACACCGCCTCGCAATTAGCAAAATTGTATGGTGTTCTTGAACAAGTCGAACACCCCGATCATCCAAACATCGGGAAGCTGTTATGGCTGATGGCGACACTTGCATCCTTTGAGGGAAATCCCCAGGCGACATTGCGATACAGTCTAGCAGCTATCGATCAGTATGAGCGAGGGAAGGCCACTTATGACGTGAATTACGTTCGATCATTAAGTCAGTATGGGACCGCTCTCTACGGGCAAGGCGAGACCGAGGAGTCTATTCCTGTCTTTCGTAAGGCATATGAAATCTGGACATTTGATTTGGCCGTCGACGACGAGCAGGAAACCATCATCGCCAGCGACTTGTGTTTTGCGCTGAGTTGGTCTGGTCAAGCTAAGGTCAATTTGCACCGATGGGACGAGGCTGAAACACTGTTTCATGAAGCTCAACAAATCGCAGAGCGAACTTGGGGGGCGGATCACTACCGATCTCGCGAACTTGTTGACCAGTTAAAGCTGGTGGCCCAGATTCGTGGGCTGGATGAGAGTGAGCTGCAGGAATTTGATCGATTTGTTGCGGCCCGAGCGAAGATTGAAGAACTAACCGATGACGAGAGTTATCCTGAGGCGATCGAGGCGATGCAAGAGCTTGGGGGGCTCGCCAAACGTCTATTTGGCAGCAATGCGCCATTGACGCTTCGTTTGCAGAGCGATTTTTATGTATTGCGGATGAAGCATGGCCAATTCTCAATCGCTGGCCGAGCGAGCTTTATGCAGGAGTTGGTTGAGTTTGTCGATCGCCATGAACTGGCGTTTGGGCTGCAGCATCCAAACCATGCCGAGCTTTGCTTTTTTGCCGCAGAATTCGTCGCAGGGAAGCATCCGAATGCAATCGAACTCGCCAGGAAAGCTCGTGCGGCGTATGGCTTGGCGTTTACGCAAACCTCGGAAGAGTACTTCGTTGCTAGTACTCTCTTAGGGACATTGTTGGCCATTCAGGGCGACGAGGATTGCGTTTCAGTTTTGACGGATACGATCAAATTATGGGAGACAAGTCCATCGAGGGGGTGTTACCGCCATTGTATGGCCGCTTTGTGGCTGGGCAGATACTATTACGAGGCTGGCTATAGTTACGAGGCACGGATTCAATTGGCAAATGCAGTCAGTTTGATTCGTGAAAATGATGTCGTACCACTTAGTGATCTAGGTGATGCGTTGAACAACTTGGCGAACATCTATTCGGACCGAGGTTCATACCAAGAGTCGATCATTTTCTATCGCGAAGCGATTGGGATTTATCGCAGGCTAGAAGATGGTACCGGTTCGCCACCGGACTGGTTGCTCTATAACACCGCCAGGAATTGCTATTACATCGAGGAGTATGATGAGGCTGAGCGATTGCTGTCCGAATTGCTTGAACGGTTTCCGAAAACGTCGTTGAGTTCTCAGGACGCATTCCGCAGCGCTTGCTATTACTTAACGCGGGTGTTGTTGAAGTCGAATAAAGTGGAACAAGCGAGGCGCTCGCTGCAGCGGGCCAGCGAATCAGTCAGGATTCACTTTCCAAAAGAGCCGCTGGTGTTTGCTGAAATGCTACTGGAAAACGCGGAATACCATTCGACCTTGAAGGAGGTCGAGCTAGCGAGCGATTTTCTTGATCAGGCGTTTGCTGTTTTGAGAGATCAAGCCGATGTGTCTACTATGTCCGAAGGTGATGCCTCTATTTTTTTCAAATTATCCGATCGTCTGATCAGCGACTGTGAGTCGATTGGATCGTGGGGGCGTTCAGCAACAGTTCGCGAATATGCCGCTCCGCTGGTTGAGATGCATTATTTAGAGGATTGGGAATGGATCGTTATCTTGGAACGCCGCCAATTGGAGGAGGCTAAATTACTAGCGAATGCGACCGAGCAGCAGCGCCAGCTTATTGACCAGTTGAAGGCGCGAACAAGCTACTTGGAGGAATGTGCCAAGCAAGATTTTCGAACCATAGAGCTTGCGGATAGCAATCGCCTCAGTACCGCATTCGAAACCTGTTTGGAGGTGTTAGGTGAGTATAACTTGATTGCAGCCGACTACCGAAGTGTTGTCGCGCAATACTTTGAAAGTCAGCAAGCGTACCAAACGGCTCTTGTGTCTCAGCAGTACGTCATACAGGCTTACCTTACGTTGTTTGGCGAGACCCATCCTTACACAGCACAGGCACTGACTCAGTGCGCACGCATAGGCCGCAGGGTCGGAGCATATAAAGAGAGTAGAGGCTTACTCGAAATCGCTATTAGCACTCTTACAGATGTCCAGGGCGAGATGAATGACGATACCTTGGAAGCAACTCTGGAATTGGCCAAATTGTTGTTGGATGTGAAGGACTACGCCGCATGTCTTCCTTTGGCGAGAACTGCGGAAGCGAACATTGGTTCGGTGTGGGGCCGGAATACCGTGCAGTACGGAGAGGCTTTGGGCGTTCTTGGCCAAGTCTATTACGGCATGAACGAGGCGGATGTTGCGGCGGATTATCTTGCCAGATCGCATGCTGTTCTTGGTGCACGTCTTGAGATATCAGATCGCAGGCTTTTGCGAAGCGCGGCGCTTGACGCCATTGCGCAGGCCTGGCGAACGAATGCCAGTGAACTGTCCATCGTCGCGATCGAAGAAGTGATTTCCAAGTATCAAAATGCAAAGCTTACGCATTTGACTGAGTATATCGAGTTATTGATCGAGTATGGCGACGTGCTTTTGCAATCCCAGGAACTAGAAAAGGCCGTCGCAGCATTTGAACTGGCTGGTCAGTCGGTGATCGAGTTGGACGGTATGGGCGACGACATTCAGCGAGCAGCAATCAACAACCGTTTGGGTTTGGCGCAACGAAAGCTAGGCAGATTGAATGAAGCTGGCAGCCACTTGGCACAAGCTGCCGATATTCAGCGGCGCGTCTTCGGTGAGGAGTCCCAGGCTTTATGCGACACGCTGTTCCAGCAAGCAATCGTGTTGTATTTGATGGGTGATACTCAGCAATCCGCAGCGTCTGTCGAGGAAAGTTTGAAGATAGAGCAAAGGCTTCTAAGCGATATCGGATATTTGTTATCCGATCAATCGTTAAGCTCGCGGCTGGCTACTGAAGAGAATCGACTTGGCTTGCTGTTGGGCAGCTTGCTGGGGGAAAAAGCGAGCACAGATGCAGCCAATTTAGGTTTGTATTGGACATTGCAGCGTAAGGGCTTGGCCCTAGACCTGACCTGTCGAGTGCGAAGTCTTCAGCAGTCTCGATTGTACGATTCGAATTTGGTTCGACTTGCAAGTCGAGTGCGAATGCTGAATCAAGAGTTCGCGGATCTCGCGTTGCTGTCGACTGGCACCCAGACTCTTTCAGACATTCGAAAAAAGCAAGCGGAGATTGCGCGTGAGATCGCTACGACCAATAGCGAGTTATCATTACGGCTGCAGGGCGAGAGGATTCAATTGATCCAGGCGAATGATGATGTAAATGCTGTTCGCAAGCTGCTGCCTGCGGGCACTGTTTTCATAGAGTACATTCGCGTCAAAGGTTTTGCGGAATCGGCCGCTGATTCAACTTCGCAGGCACGATATGTTGGGTTTCTAGTGAGTGGAGATCCTCAAGTGCCGGTGCAGATGAAGGACTTGGGAGATGCGCAGGAGATCGATGCTCTGATTGAACAGCTCCGCGAGAAAACTCGAGATCTTGTGGACGAACTCAATATTTCCACAGAAGAACTGCTTGAATTGAAGTATCGCGACGCGGCGAAATTGTTGTACGCAAGCTTGCTGGGACCCTTCAATGAATCGTTGCAGAGTTGCAGTTCCTTGGTCATCGGTCCTGATGCGAGTATTTCCGTTGTTCCATTTGCAGCGCTCGTCAATGATGCCGGTCGTTATCTGGTCGAAGACATGGACATCAGCTATGTCGCTTCCTCGCGAGACTTGCTGCGTCGGCCTGCAAGTGTTGGCAAAGGGACTCTCATCCTTGCCAATCCGAATTATGACGCAGATGTCCAACGTCGAAGTGAAGCGATAAAAGTAATCGACCAGCAAGCCGATATGCGGACCTTGCTAGTGAAGCGTGGAGTCGAAGAGATTTCGACGCGAGCCCTGCGTTGGAAGAAGCTGCCCGGTGCCGAAGAAGAAGCGAATGAAGTAGCCAATCTGTTGACGGGTACCGCGTTCGGTCCTGTCCGAAAGTACATTGGCAATGAAGCGGTCGAAGAAGTCTTGAAGGCCGCTCAATCGCCACGCATTGTCCACTTGGCCACACATGGCTTTTACGTTGCGCTGGCGGATGAACCGCGAATGGATACTGAGGATGTTCGGTCAGCCAACTTTGTTTCTGGGCTGGCCAGACTTCGAACTGACAGTAACCCATTGCTGCGATCGGGAATTGTTTTAGCTGGTGCCAATCGCGTCTCGCAGTCGCGGGCGGACGATCAGAGCATGGAAGATGGTTGGGTTACCGCTCAAGAGATCGCTGGCATGGATTTTCGCAACACCGAATTAATCGTGCTGAGTGCTTGTGAGAGCGGCCTGGGCGATATGACCAATGGCCAAGGCTTGCAGGGAATTCGTCGCGCTTTCACCAACGCCGGTGCGCACGCGGTGCTGACTAGCTTGTTCGAAGTACCGGACGTTGAAACACGCGATCTCATGAATGCGTTTTATAAAAATTTCTCGGTCACGCAGCGTCGGGTGTCCGCAATAAATACTGCGCAGCGTCTGCAGATCGCTGCGCGTCGAGCGGAACATCAAGCAGCTCATCCGTTCTACTGGGCCAGCTTTATTATGCTCAGTGGGATGGATGGTGATTAGCAGCAGTCGAAGATGCGTTTGGCAACTGATTTTAAAATTGTTCTGAATTTTTGTGTCACAAGTTGGCTTTCCATTGGTAGGTGATGAGCAGGTTAGAAAGCCCGTAACCGTTTGCAGTTACGAAAACGCGTTGAGACGCAGCACGACGACGCGAGCACATGGCTCGATGCTCAGTGGCGTTGGTCTCTATTTGTTTTTTGGAAGTTCTTGCCGCAAAAGTTTGATTTATGTTGAGTCGACTGATAGAATCCGGCTGCCCTCGACGCGGATGTTCTTTAGTCGACAGAGTCCCTTACTATGTGGAGAATTGTGATGAAGAAGGTAAGTAAAGCGTCGGCTGCATCGGCCATGTTGGGTTGCGTGGCAGGTTTCAGTTCTATCGCTAGCGGGCAACAGGTGAATCGTCCAGAACGAGTGGAATTATCGATTCCCGTTACAGATGATCTGCAAAGCTCGAAAGCGGCCAATTTGGGGTCTATTACCAGCCAGATCCAATTGGATCCAGCAACGATGGCGTTGGCCAAAGAGTTATCCGCTGTGAAGGGGACACTCACAAATTCGAGTAGGACGAGCGCGACGGGAGCGATGGTTGGTACTGTGGATAAAGTCGGCCAGTTGAGTCCTGCGGGGCGAACAAAGATAAGCAAGGTTGACGATGCTCCAACGCAGGCCAGCAAGATCGCTTCGCAAGGCTCTGTTAGAAAGTCATCTGTCTCCGTTGCAAAGATGGCCATGGGCGGCGACAAGTCTGCGGGGAACTCCGTTCGTCCAGGCTCTTTCGGTATCGAGTCCGTTACAAAATAGTTCCTATCGAAAGAGCATTGGAGTCCCAATCATGCGTGTTTTTAATCTCTTCGTAGCGCTCTGCGCCTTAATTACTGTGATGTCCGTCTCACAAGGGCAGCTTCACGCGGAAGTTACCCAGCGCCACCGCGATGTGGTGCAACAAGTCCTTGAACGGCTGCTGGCGGTTATGGATAAACCGGACGGTTGGGAAGTTTGGCCGCCCGAAATCGAAGTGATCGATCCTGGCTTTGCGAATGCATTTGCCAGCTTCCGAACCGAAAATGGTGTTGAAATTCCTGTGATTGAAGTGACTGTCACTACCATTGAAAAGATTGCGAATTTTGATCCCGATGTGTTGGCGTTTACGATCGGGCATGAGCTTGGTCATTTGCACCATCGACATGGGCATAAGCGGATTGATTTCGTTCGGCGGCACGGTGACAAGCTGGCAACTTTACGCACGGCCTGTGGTCGCGAAGAGGAATTGGAAGCGGATCTGTTCGGAATGCAATTGGCATTGAAAGCCGGCTACTCCAAGCAAGGCTTGGTCAAGGATCTGCAAGCGTGGCGGCAGATCACGCCTCCTTATTGCAACTTCGAGGGGTTAGCGTTTGTGCATCCACCGTGGGAGGAACGAGCGGCCCACTTGCTGCGTGGCGATCAACAAGAAAGCTTATGGAGGTCGCTCAGCTCTTTTCAAACGGGAGTAATGTTTCTTGAGAACCAGCACTACAAGCTTGCTCAGCTATGCTTTCGCAATGTGACCAAAGAGTTTCCCGAATGCTATGAAGCTTGGGCAAATTTGGGTTACGCTTACTTGATGCAATATTGCGATGCCTTAGAGGCCGAAGACTTGCAAAACATGGATGTTGGGCATTTGGTTGTCGGCGGATTCTATCGTCGCCCCGAATCGCTTGAACCCGAAGGACGCGGTATTCAACTAGACCTGTGGTTCGAAGCGGTCGGTTCATTTCGAGAGGCGCTGCGTTTGCGAGATCGTTTGAACTTGCAAGATGAACTGCTAATGGTGAAAGCCAATCTCGCAGTCGCTTATCTGGTGCATCCAAATGGTAAGGATGTGGGTCAAGCGGAACAATGGTTTGATCAGGTCTTCACAGCGCTTCGAGATCCTGAAAAGGCAAAGAAGTTAGATCCTTTGGTGCACGCATCGATCTTGATCAATTCAGGCTCTGCCCGCGGTTTTGATCCGACGTTGATTGCATCGACTTTAGAGTTGATTGCCAAGGCTCGTACTATCAAAGCCAACGCACCGGCGGTGGCCGCAATGGAGTCGGCCCTTAGCTTTAACCAGGCCAGAACTCTTTTGACCACCGAGGGGGGCGAGAAAGAAACGGCGCTGTCCTTTTATGAGAAGTATTTGGATCAGTCGGTAGCGTCCAGTTCGTGGTGGCCGATCGCTTATCAGGAGTACGTGCAGTTGGCTCACTCCATCGGCGTGACGCCAAAGGAAGCTGACAAATTTCGACAGCCTGCGATTACGGATTGGCGTCGCTTGACAGGGGTAACGCTGGCCGACGGTACGATCATCGGGCTGAGTGAAAAGCTGTCGGATGTCCTGGCCAAGTTGGGGCCCGCTGATGTCGAGGTCCCCGTGATCGAAGGATCGAGTTTAAAGTTCTACAAATTCAAGAAGCTGGGGATCTCAATTCTTGCAACACGCGAAGTGTTGGCGGTGATTCTCGAATCCAACGCGGCTCCTAAGGTCAGTCTGCGACGTCCAGGTTTGGGCGGCGAAGAGGCCGAAGTCGCCGTTGGGATGAGTCGCGAAGATCTCGAAGCCCTTGTTGGCGGCGACTGGGATGTCGAGCTGACTCAATTGTTTGAGCTGGACGAGCGCCATCAACTGTATCGCAACCTGGGCTTGGCTGCCAAGTTCAAGGACGGCTTGGTAAGTGAACTAGTGATCGCCGTTGTTCCCTTGTCTGATTCCTAATATTTAACCCCCTTTTTTCCGACACCTTTTACTCACGTTCGTTTCTATAAGAGAGTTTGAAAATGAATTTAATTACGAAATGGTTTCATGTTGTTTCATTGACCTGCGTTTTGCTAATGGCAGCCACCACTTGCAGGGCTCAGGAGAGTGACGAAGCTGAAGCCGCACAGTCTTTGGCGGAAGCACACAAGCGTTTTGCGGAAGTGCTCGACAATACAGAAGACTTGTTCTACAAAGTGGTCAAGCGTGGAGACAAGGTTTCCTACACGATTAAGTGGGAACAAGATGGTGAGGTAACCAACATCATGATGACGCTGAGGTCTCTTGGGACCTACAAAGGCAAAGAGGTCTTTGGGTTGCTTGCTTTCACCGTGATTGCCGAATCGGAAAAGGCATTTCCGCCTGCGGTGATCAAACTGGTGACGGTTAAAACAGATACGTGCGGCTTGGGTGGTTATACAATGCCCGAGTTGTTCGACACGGTGTATCTGTCGACAACGATGCCCTCTGATACGTTAACCCCAGCTCAGATTTGGATGACTTGTGCCTACATGCATCTGAATCGGCAGGAAATTCGAGCTGAAATTGCTCAGATTCTGGGTGCGTCTAAGTAGCTCATGCAAGATGCCAATCTAAGTAATCGAAAAGCTTACGAAGACTCTGTCATGAATGGCGACTCCTTAGTCAATCAGGTGGAGACGCCAAACGATAGGGAGCTGACTGAGAGGCTAGGCACGATTGCTGGGTTAGATGGAATCGATGCGACAGAGGTTGCAGGAACCGCGATGCCAGAGATTCCTGGCTATCTCCTACTGTCGCAACTTGGCCGTGGCGGTATGGGTGTGGTATATCTTGCAGAGCATGTGGCTTTGAAACGCCCTGTCGCGATTAAATTAATCGCGGCGGGAGTTGCTACTTCTGCCAAGGCTGTGGCCAGGTTTCATGCGGAATCTCGAGCGATTGCTGCGGTGGCTCACTCAGGTATTTGTCAAATCTACGAAGTGGGTGCGGTCGGGACAACTCCTTATCTGGTAATGGAGTTTATTCAGGGGCGTACTCTTTCCCAAGTCATCCGCGAAGGCGCACCAACAGCTCAGGATGCGGCACGAATCGCAAAATCCATTGCAGAAGCGGTGCATGCGTGCCATCAGGCAAACATCCTGCATCGCGACTTGAAGCCCGCCAATGTGATGTTGAGCGACGCTCATGCAATCAAGGTCATGGACTTTGGTTTGGCCAAGCAGATTGGTGAGACCGATTCGGCGAACACTCGCACCGGTGAGATCTTGGGGACGCCCAACTATATGTCGCCTGAACAAGCCGGCGGCGTGGTGAAACAGTTCGGCCCTGCGTGCGATGTCTATGGCATCGGGGCCATTCTTTACGAGATGTTGGTTGGCAGGCCGCCTCATTATGGTTCAGACCCGATGCAGACGGTAATGCAAGTTCTTACGACCGATCCAATAACGCCGCGGAAGCTTCAGCCCAAAATCCCGCCGGACTTAGAGACGATTTGCCTGAAGTGTTTGGAAAAACAACCCAAGAGACGTTATGCATCGGCCGCTGAACTCGCGGATGACATTGATCGATACTTGACGGGTCGCCCGATATTGGCTCGTCCAGCCACCACTGCGGAACGTGCGATAAAGTGGTCCAAGCGACATCCGGTGACGTGTGCATGGATTGCTACGGGGATCGTGTTCGCAATTTCGCTTGGGCTTGGTGTCATGTTTCATTTGAATCGTCTGCAGCGTGAATTGGATCGAAACACGCGGCTGTTTTCACAGAGCCAGGACTGGGGAAGCTGGCTGGTGGATCAGCATATTCCCGCTGTCGCTCGGCTGCGCGGTGGTGGACAGTTGCAATCCTCTTTGGTCGGTAAAACATTGGACCACCTGCGTCAGTTGGAGTCGGATGTGGCGGCCGACTCCCAGTTGGCTGATTATATAGCCCAAGCCTACGTCCATATCGCTGATGTGCAGGCTGATCCGGCTTTCGTAACTCCCGCTCGGCTTGTGCAAGCGTTGGAGAGTTATCAGCAGGCTGTTGAACTCTATCGAAAGAATATTCGACCACGCGAGACTACCGAACTGAGCGACTCGCGTAAGCTGAAGCTAGCAGGGCTGTTGGTCAAATTGGGGGATGTGCAAGAAGACTCAGGTATGCCGCGAGAGGCCCACACATCAATCTACCAAGCCATTGAGTTGCTAACGGAATTGCAAAACTCGAATGCCACCAAGGGGCATCAGTTAGAACTCGCGATTGTAGAGGCCCATGCCGCGAAGAATCGCTTGAACGAACGCGTGCTGCCTCCGAAAGATACACTGGCTATCTATCGACAGCTATATCAGCAATGTCAGTCGGTCTCGCAAGGTGGCGATCTTGCAAAACTGGCAGAAGTGCAAGCGACCCTGGCCATGCGGATCGGTGACTGTTTGGAACGGCAGCAGGACACAAGTCCCGAATCTGTGGAGTCCAGCGAAATGCCAGAAGTCTATTACCAAGCCGCATTCGATTTGCTAAAGAGTGAAACTTCCGAGGACGAACGACTGCGACTGCTTATCATTGAGGCTGCGAAACGTTTAAGTGGTGCTTTGAAAAATGACCAACGTGTTGCTGAGGCGAGAATTGTAATGAGCCAAGCCCTAGAGCAGCAGCAGCGTTTGGTGCAAACCGTCCCGGAAAGCGACCGCTTTCGGCTAGGGCTGCTCGAAATCCTACACGAGCAGTTCGAGATGGCGCAGTTGCAAGATGACACGATCGCCAAGCTCGCCATAGCAGATGCACTTCTAAGCGAACTCCAGCCGCTGCATCAATTGAATTCGGATGTTTACGCTCGCCACCTGCGGCGAGCTTATGCGGTCGCCACTTTAGCTTACGGCGATAGTGGGGATGTCGACCTGTCACTTGAGTACAGCGAGAAAGCTACACGGCTAGCCCGCGATGTCGTGTTGCAGAGCAATCAACGCGATGACCAATTGGAGTTGGCAAAGCGATTGAAAGAGCAAGTGGAAGCGATGTTGAAGCAAGTCAACAAGCGTTCGGTTTTTGCAAGGAAGCTACAGGCAATGCAAGCCGCACTACCTCTTGTGCAAGAGAGTCTTGATATCTATGAAGGACTGGATGAAGCAACTACGACCAAACTCGGTTCGCCTTACTGGCAAACGATCGATTTGAAGCATCGAATTGAAATAGAATTAGACTCGCTTAAACGCAGCAACCAAGAATTTGGTCGAGCGAGTGATTTACTTTCAGATCCAAATTAGGTGAAGGAATTATGTCGTTGTCTGAAGATCAGTTTGTCTCTCGATTCGATGCTCAACCAACACGATGGAGCATGGTTCAAAAGGCGCACAGCAATGCTGCTGACGATGGCGTGCAGGCGATGCGATACTTGGTCATGCGATATTCTCCCGCTATTCGCAATTATGTGCGAGCGATTACCCGTAATGAAGACCAAGCTGATGACATAACACAGGATGTGATTGTCCGATTGCTGAGCGGCGATTTTGCTGGCGCTGATCCAAAGAAAGGCAGGTTTCGCGATCTTTTAAAAACATCTGTCCGTAATATGACTCGCAATGTCTGGGCTAAGCAGAAGGTTCGAAAGTCGATCGACTTTGACGTGGCGGAAGCAGAACAGCAGTTAGTCCAAGAGAACGACTTGATTTGGGATGAAGGCTGGCAGCAACATGTTTTTTCGTTAGCTTGGCGACGATTGCAAGAGTATCAAGATAGCCATCCAGGAAGTATCGCCTACACCCTGTTAAAGCTGCGAAGCGATTATCCCGAGGATAGTTCGGAGCAAATTGCGGAACGGCTTGGCAATATCTTACAAAAAGCGATCAGGGCAGACCAAGCCAGGCAGCAGTTGCGTCGAGCGCGTGTGCGCTTTGCAGAGTTCATCGTAGAAGAGGTCGCTGACATGTTGCAAGCCCCAACACCGCAGCGCATCGAAGACGAACTAAGTTCCCTTGGAATCCTTGACCAGATTCGCGACGTTTTGCCGGAGGGGTGGGCGAGCTCGAACTGAAAACGGAGGACGGTCGGCCCGTGCAGTTCAAGACCGCTGGAACTCCGCAGCAGTTTACTTCCGGTCCTCGGTGCATTCCATGCGGGGGGATCGGGTTGAATTTTCGAGATGCTTGTGGCGGAGCGTTTTTCGACATTCCGCTAAAAATGGTTAGTAATTGTCGAGATCTGAATACGCTGGCCGACTAATTCCAAAAGCGGAGGGCTAGTGCTGGCGGAAATGGTCTTTCCGAGCCATGCGGGTCACCACGAGTTCACTTTGTTTAAAAGACTAAACTTCCTTTCAGGAGCGATTGATGCGAGTCATGGTGTTGGTTAAAGCGTCCGAGAGCAGTGAAGCGGGACGGTTGCCTAGCGAGCAACTGATGAAAGAGATGGGGGATTTTAACCAGCAACTTGTGGAGGCTGGCATCATGAAGGCCGGCGAGGGGCTGAAACCCAGCTCTGCAGGGGCCCGCGTTCTGTTCTCGAAAGCGGATCGATCCGTCGTGGATGGGCCTTTTGTCGAGACGAAAGAATTGGTGGCGGGCTTCTGGCTGTGGGAAGTGGAGTCGATGGAGCAAGCAGTCCAATGGGTGAAGCGATGTCCTAACCCAATGCCTGAAGATTCTGTTATCGAGATTCGACCGCTGTACGAGATGGCTGATTTTGCAGAAAGTGATCCGGATGGCAGTGTTGCCGCCCAAGAAGATCGGATGATTGCCACGATGGCTGCACAGTCAAGCTCGATTAATCCATACCTGTTCTTCGCGGGGCGTTGTGAGGAGGCTTTAGAATTTTATAAGCAAGCTCTGGGTGCCAAGATCGGCATGGTGATGCGATTTGACCAAAGTCCAGATCCCGTACCCGATGGGATGCTGGAGTCTGGCTTTGAAAAGAAAATCATGCATGCGGATTTCACAGTCGGCCAGCAAATGATTATGGCATCCGATGGTTGCGACAGTTCTTCCAAGTTTGATGGATTTCGGTTGGCTTTGACGGTTGGTTCGGTGGCTGATGCAGAGCGAATGTTTCAGAACCTTGCGAAAGAGGGCAGGGTGGATATGCCGCTGGGGCCAACGTTTTGGTCGCCTTGTTATGGCATGGTGACAGATAAGTTTAATGTGGGGTGGATGGTCATGGTGCGAGGAGAATAAGTATGAAGTACATGTTACTAATTTACGGCGCGGAAGAATGTTGGACTGAAGAAGAACGCATGGCCTGCATGATTGAATCAATGGCCATCAGCAAGGAACTCGCGGATCGTGGTCAGCTAATTGCAGCATCGCCGCTGCACTCGGTGCAAACTGCGACCAGTGTTCGAGTTCGTGATGGGCGTCGGCAGATTACCGATGGCCCCTTTGCGGAGACCACCGAGCAGCTTGGCGGCTATTACATCGTCGATGTTGAAAACCTTGATGACGCGATCGCGATTGCAAGTCGTTTGCCTCCAGCAAAGAAGGGTACGGTGGAAGTGCGTCCAGTTCAGAAGTTGCCAGAGATTGCCGAGTAAATAGTGGGTAGTTTTTCGGCAGCCATACATTGTTTTGTGTTGAGTATAGACGGAGAATCATTATGAAAAATAATCCGGTCGCTTGGTTTGAAATCTACGTGGCGGATATGGATCGCGCCAGGGCATTCTACGAGGCGGTATTTGCGACGGAGTTAACCAAACTCGATTCGCCCGATAGTGAAATTGAGATGTTTGCCTTTCCGATGGATATGGAGTCCAGTGGCGCATCAGGAGCTTTGGCGAAGATGGAAGGGTGCTTGCCACAAGGCAACGGAACCTTGGTCTACTTTGCTTGTGAAGATTGCGAAGTGGAAGCGGCTCGAGTGGAACCGGCTGGCGGTAAGCTGCAAAAGTCGAAATTCTCGATTGGCCAATATGGCTTTATTGCTTTGGCAGTCGATACTGAGGGCAATGTGTTTGGTATGCATTCCTTGAAGTAACGCACCAATCTTATTGCGAAGACTGGGCACACGGCCCAGCTTCGCTTTCCCAATGCAGCGCCATTTGTTGTGTGAAGGTGATCCCTGAGCGACCGTTGGGCTTGCCCCAACGCGTCGCAATAGGATTGGTGTGCTAAATTCGTCCGCGTCCCCGCCCACCCTTGCTAGAGCCAGTCGCCGAAGGCGACTGGCTCTAGCAGGAGAAGGGTCCATTGGGCACGCTATCTAGAACTCCAAAGCGGTGTCCGATGGGGGCAAGCCCCAATCGGACATGCACGCACGTCATGCTTTAGGGCACCAATCCCATGGCAAAGACTGGGCAAAAGAATGGGGGCAGGAGAATGGTCATGGAGGCTATTCTACTGCCCTGATTCTACTGCCATAAAAAGTTCGGTCGCTCTTAGCGCACCAATTCATTGCGAAGACTGGGCACACGGCCCAGCTTCGCGTCGCTGCTCACACCGCAACGTGATCCCAATCCCACTGGCTTGTCCAGTGGATCGTTGGGTTTCTCGCTACAGCAAAGAGCCCGCCATAACGGGAATCCCACCGGCTCGTCCGGTGGATTGTTCGGCTTCTTGCTTTGCCGCAGCGCCCTCCAGCAAGAAACGGAAGGATCTCCCGGGCAAGCCGGGAGCATTGGAAAGACAGAAGGCCAAGGCACATCGTTCTGAGATCGCGAGTTCTGAGCGACCGTTGGGCTAGCCCCAACGTGTCGCAACAGGATTGGTGTGCTAAGTTCGTTCGTCATACGACCGTGACGTTGATGCTTGAGAACAACGCGGAGATGCGGAGTTTACAAACATTGCTGGTCCATGCGATTTTGAATACGACTCCGCTTGCTGAGTAGTATGTGGCTCAGCGAGTCCGTTCGCTGCGTTATACTCTCACAATCTTCCGACGAGTCTGCCTCTTCAAGCCAACGGCTTGTCACAATTGCTCCCGTGGCCGATTCGGCCACGGTTTGCAACTGCAGTTGTTCCCTCAGGCCCGGAGGGCCAAGATAATTGATTTGTGCCAGCCCTTCGGGCTTATCGGTTTCAAGGAACCTCGAAGTCCGGTGGCCTGCGGCACACCGGCAATAATTGCTACGGCCCTTCAGGCCGCCACCTCAAAATTCTGCCAATTATCCGACCCATCTCGCACCACCGCTGAACTGTCGCTCTCTATAATGGCAAGCATGCAGTCTCAAGCCACGCTACTTCCGGTTAATCCCACATCGCATCGAGAGCCCTCGACTAGCGATTCGGCTTTGGCGTGCGCTCAGGATGTAACCTATTGGAACGACACTGTTTCATTCAATGCTTCTTTTTCTTTCCAGGCAAAGTCATCTGACGCGTCAGTCTCAAATAGCAAGTCATCACAACACGAGTCCGCAGCCGCCTGCTTCACCTGCACAGCCTCATCGCTCATCGGCTTCAGTGATTGGCCTTCAGAAGTTGCACTAGCGCAGCATCGCAACCAGCAGTACTCGATCTACGCTATGACTGGCTCCAGCGGCATCGTTGTAGAGCGTTACGCTTACACCGCTTACGGCCAGCCAACGGTACTTAACGCGTCAGCTTCAGTCATAGCTACAAGTGCTTATGATAACAGATACACCTATACCGCTCGCGAATGGGATCATACCGTTGGCCTGCATTACTTCCGAGCAAGATGGATGAGTGGGCATAGTGGTAGGTTTACGGGGAGGTATCCCATAGGGTTTGATGGGAGTCCAGATAATTTATCTGAGTATGTTGGATCAAACCCAGCCCGCTACTTGGATCCGATGGGATTATTACAAATAGATTGGGGAAGCGGTGGGAATTCAAAAGGAAACTGTTATCGATATGCTTGCAACGTCCCGCGGAAACTTGGCGAACCGCATTCTCCGTTTCCTGGTGGTAAAGACCCCGGTGGAGTGATCGATTGCAAAATACTCATAAAGGGTGCCGAGAAGGATGGAGCGAAACCGGTCGGTCCCACCGGAGATTGTTCGAAGAATGACTGCAAAATACTTGGCGTGTTGACCCCAGGGGTAAATGGATTTAATGATTTCCATTGGTGGTTCTTCGTGGAATTTAGTGGGTAGGTGCGTAGATTTGGCCGTTAGCGTATTCTTTGTCTATGAAAGAAGCAACTACTACTCACTATCATGCGTTACTTGGTTTGGACGACAACTGGAGCGTGCAATCGGTTGATTTTCGCCCTGCTGAGAAGGCCGTAGACATTCACATCAATCATACCGGAACAACTCTGCGTTGTCCTCGCTGTGATGCCGCCTGCTCACAAGCCGATCTTGCCCCTGAGCGAACTTGGAGGCATTTGGATACGATGCAATTTGTGACTCGCATCCACGCCTTGGTTCCCAGAAGCAAATGCTCTCAGTGCGGCGTGTTGACCATAGCGATTCCATGGGCCCAAAGGCACGGACGTTTTACGCTTATGTTTGAACAAGTTGCCATTGAAGTCATTCAAGCTTGCTCATCGCTTTCAGCGGCCGCTAAGCTACTGGGAATAGATTGGGCGGCAACTAATGGCATCATGCAGCGTGCGGTGGAGCGTGGGCTCCAACGCCGAAACATGGACGAAATTGAGCATGTTGGTATCGATGAAAAGAACTTTGGTAAAGGGCAGGATTACGTTTCGGTCTTGACCGACTTGGATCAGCACCGCGTGCTAGAAGTTGTTCCTCAGCGGACGCAGCAGTCTGCAGAAAAGCTATTAAAAACCTTGCCCGAAACACAAAGAGCGAAGATCAAAGCGGTTGCCGCTGATATGTGGAAGGCATTCCTAGCTGCCATCAGGGAAGTGTATCCAAACGCTGCTATTGTGCACGACAAATTCCACGTCAGTAAGTACCTTGGAGAAGCAGTTGATCTTGTCCGCCGCCAGGAGAGTCGATTGCTTGCCGAGAGAGGTGATGAGCGACTCAAGGGCACTAGGCAACTACTGCTATTTGCACGTGAGAAATTGTCGGAGGCGGATCGAAACTATCTCTACCAGTTGCAGCATTCGGACATCAAAACAGGTCGAGCATGGTCGCTTAAGGAGAATTTCAGGCACTTCTGGGAATGTACCGATCGAGACACTGCTGAGATGACGTTCGCTGGCTGGTACGGGCGGGCCACACGCTGCCAAATCAAACCGATGGTGAAAGTCGCCAAGATGCTCAAGAGGCACTATGAGGGTCTTATGGCCTACATAGACCATCGAATAACCAACGCGATCAGCGAAGGCTTCAACAGTCGTATCCAATCCATCAAAAGTTCAGCTCGCGGATTTCGCAACTTCGACAACTACCGTACTCGGATCCTGTTCTTTTGCGGTAAACTCAACCTCGACTTGGAAATCCCTTAAACACTAAATTCCACGAAGAACCCCATTGGTATAGAAAGTGTCCTGGGGACTTAGGTTGGAGCCATAAACCTGGTACTACTCCGGTGCAGCCTTCCGTGAAAGATCCTGAGGCAGACGCAAAGAAACGAGGGTATACAATTATCTGCGACTACTTGTGTGTTCCCCAAAAAGGTACATTGACTGCGACAGAAAAATCCCATGAAATCACTAACACTACTTGCGATTGTACTAATGACTTCGGTGGGCTGTATTTCACAGCATGAAAGACCGCTGGCCGAGACGGAGGTGATAAATATTTCTAATTTTTCAGCCAAGGGCGCGGCAGTGTTGAGGTTAACTGGTGGAGGATTCATCGTCTTCCCGCAGTCAAATCGGGTTCAACCCGCTGAACTTGTCCACCAGATAGGGACGAAGTTTGAAACACTTGAGTCTCTTCGTGACGCTATTGATGCAATTGGACAATCCAAGGTCTCTGAGTTTGATGTTGCGTCCATAAGTGATGGGCAAGGAAGTTTCGAGCCACTGCGTGCAAGTGACAGGGAATATCTGGGGTTCACCAAGTAAGAGATAGTAACGAGTGAGCGAAGTAGTCGCGAGATGTGGACGGCCAGAAGAAGTTTGAATTGTAAAATTCGAAATTTGAAAGAAAAAGCCAATAAAGCCAATGGAATAACCGGAAACGTGGCGGCGTGTTCACTTAATGGGTTACAGCCGGATCAATAGATTTTTCTTAACCCGAAATGTAAGTGAGGAACCAGGACTCCCTCGCTTACACAGCGGGTTGTCATTAAAGCAACAAGCACACGGATCCAACCACTGGGTGATGTTGCGAGAGCATCCTGTTCGACTGTCACCGCGTCTGGTCGCGAACCTGCAACAATTCAGCCGTGACACTAATCGCAATCTCGTTGGGCTCGTTGCTGCCAAGCGGCAGTCCAATCGGGCATCGAAACGCTTCCGACAATTCATGACTCAATCCAGCAGCAAGCAACTCCTTCTTGAGCGCGCCGCGCTTACCACGACTGCCGATAACGCCCAAATAAGGCAACTGTAAACCGCGTTTCAAGATCGCTTCCAAGATCGGGCGATCCGTGCGATGCCCCATCGTCATCAGCAACACAAACGCATGCGGCGATAACTGCTCGACGTAATCCTCGGGCGCAGCCATTTGTACCACAGACAATCGATCTGCATTGGGTAGCTTTCCTAACCATTCGCCTCGCGAGTCAATCACGGTCAATCGACAATCAAGATTCAACAAGCAGCGAGTCAAGGCATTGGACACATGCCCAGCACCGAAGATGACAACATCCCAAACCCGATGATTGATCGCTTCAAAGAACAACGTTACCGTGCCGCCGCAAGTCATTCCGACATCGCGTTTCAAATTCCACTGCACCAATCTCGTGGTTGATGAAGTGGGCGGCAAGCCCAGCAGTTCCTGGGCAAACGCAATGGCTTGATTCTCAACGCGGCCTCCTCCTACCGTTCCGAACATCAAACCGTTCCGATCGACAAGCATCTTGCTGCCGGCTTCTTGAGGCACACTGCCCTGAGCATCCACCATGGTGACACTAACAAATGGCTTGCCTTCCTGGGCTGCTTGAGCGAGCCTTTCGATAAAACCGTGCGGGGCGACCATCGGACTACACCAAACTCGACTTACCAACCTGCGTCTTGTCGGAATGCTGGGCTGATACGCTGCCGTTTGGCAACTCGGTAAACGGTACATTAGCCAGCTCGATGCAGCGTAGAATTTCTTCACATGTTGCTGGCAAGGTCAATGCTCGAGCGGAAGCCTGAGAATGTCGACGCAAAGCATCCTTGATCGCGGCCCACACGCAGACACCCAGCAACAGCGGCGGTTCTCCAACTGCTTTACTGCGACGCACGGTCAGCACGTTGTCCGAGTTCTCAAAGAAATGGCAGCGGAACACTTTAGGAATATCGGTGATAGCGGGAATCTTGTACGTCGTTGGTGAATGCGAAAGTAACCTCCCCGCATCGTCATAAACCAACGCTTCGGCCGTTACCCAACCCATGCCCTGGACAAAACCACCTATGATCTGGCCTTGATCAATGCCAGGGTTAATCGATTCCCCGATGTCCATCAAGATATCAAGCTGTTCGACTTTCATTTGTCCGGTAAAACGATCGACGGTCACCTCGGCCACCGCCGCTCCCTGCGTAAAGTACAAGAACGGGTTGCCTTTACCGGTATCCCGATTGAAATCGACGCCGGGCGTCTTGTAGAAACCGCGAGCACCCAAATCGATGCGGTCAAACCGAGCGAGCTTGGTGAGTTCAGCAAAGCTGATACGTGAATCCTTGGGACAACGATCGTCATAAACCCATCCATCTTCAAAGATGACGTTGCTAGGTGACTCGCACAGTCCAAGCTCGGGTTTGGTGAAGCGCCGAGCAACAAAGTTTGCGAGTCGTTCTCGAATCGTGCGACAGGCGTCCACGGCTGCCGCGCCGTTCAAATCGGTGCCAGCCGAAGCCGCTGTTGGCGATGTGTTATTGTTCTTTTCCGTCGACGTTGGCATCAAGATAACGTTATGCCAGTGAATCCCAAACTCGTCAGCGACAATTTGCCGGATCTTGGTGTTCAGTCCTTGGCCCATCTCTGTCCCGCCCGTGCTGACTTGCACCGTCCCATCGGTATAGACATTCACTAGCGCGTTGGCTTGGTTCAAGAACTTAGAAGTAAACGAGATTCCAAACTTCACCGGTGTCATCGCGATCCCGCGCAGCACGCAAGGATCATTCATCGCATTTTCGATCGCTTCACGCCGCTGCAGATACTGCGAACTGGCTGCCAGCGTTGGCAAAATCTCAGGCAGATGGTTTCGCACGTAGATCTGACCGTATGGCGTTTGATTCCGCTCGTCGACGCCGTATAGGTTACGCGAGCGGACCTCGTACGAATCGATGTTCAGCTTGCCGGCAATCTCTTCGATCACATTCTCGATAATCGCGATTCCCTGCGGTCCACCAAACCCGCGGAACGCAGTGTTGGGTGGGATATTGGTAAAGCACACGCGGCCAATGATTTCGACGTCGCTTAGATAATAAGCGTTGTCGATATGCATCATCGTGCGCTCTAGCACCGAAGTCGACAAGTCCGCTGCCGCGCCGCCATTGGAATAAATGCGAACTTGCAAAGCACCGATGCGTCCGGCATCATCAAAGCCAACTTTCCAACACGTCTGATAAGCGTGTCGTTTGCCAGTAATCTGCATGTCCTGGTCTTTGCCATAAATCAATCGCGCTGGCCGCCCGGTCTTCGTTGCGACCAACGCTGCGTAAGCAGCAGGCAAAGCCGCTTGGGTTTCTTTACCGCCGAAAGCCCCCCCCATGCGCTTGCAGATCGCGACGACTTGATGATTCCCTACACCCAAGACTTCTGCGACGACGTTCTGTATCTCGGTCGTATTCTGCGTCGAGGAGTGCAAAGTCATCTGCCCATCTTCGCCGGGAATCGCAATCGCCGCTTGCGACTCTAGATAAAACTGTTCTTGGCCACCGCTGATAAAGCAGCCTGACAGCACATGTTGGCAGCGAGCCATCGCTTGGAAGGCATCGCCTTGAACAATTTTCCGTTCAACACCGATATAGCGGTTCGCGTTGATGGCTTCATCGATCGAAAGGATCGGCGGGTGGCTTTCAATCGACAATTTGACGGCCGCTTTGCCTTGCAGCAGCGCCGCCTTGCTAACAGCAGCCACCAATACCACTGGTTGCCCAACATAGATGACTTCGTCGATCGCCAGCACCGGTTCGTCTTGAAACAGCGGCCCAAAGATTTTGTGCCCAGGGACGTCCGCATGAGTCAACACTGCGATCACACCGGGCACTTTTCGCGCAGCATCGATATCGATCGAGTGAATCTTGCCAGCCGCCACAGGACTGCCCACTACGCCGACGATCAACTCATTCTCGTAGCGGGGTAAATCGTCCAGGTAGTCCGCTTTGCCCGTTACATGCCCACGCGCTGAATCGTGCGGAATTGTTTTTCCAACGTAGCTCATCTCGATTCCTCACAATAGAACTTCATTAGCACGTTTTTGGCTAGTTGATAGCGGTAGTCAGCGGTTCCGCGAACATCGCTGATCGGCGTAATTTCTTCGACCACAATCTCGCCCGCTGCAGCCATTGTCTCCATGGTAAATGGCTTGCCGGCCAAGTAGCCCTCCGTCTGTGGCAATCGCAATACAATTGGCCCGACTGCGCCGAAGGCCAACGAGGCTTGCTGAATGAAACCCGATTCCACTCGCATGCGAATCGCGGCGGTGAATGTCGAAATATCCATATCGCGGCGACGTGAAACCTTGTAAAGCCGCAATCGATCGCGCGAATCGAGTTTAGGCATTTTTACTTTAGCGATCAGTTCGTAAGGCTTCAGATCATATTGCTTGTAGTCCGTGTAGAATCGATTGATGTTGACCCAACGACTGCCCGCACTGCTGGCCAGTTCCAATTCGCATTCCAGAACATGCAGCAGTGGCAGCGAGTCTGCGATGGGCGAAGCATTCGCAAGATTTCCGCCGATCGTACCCATGTTACGAATCTGCGGCGATCCAAAAATGCTGATGATCTCGGCAAACTGAGGTAGGTGTTCTTCGCAATGGGGCAACATTTGGGTCCACGACACTGCCGCTCCAAACGTGATTGCATCCGGTGCGTTCTCGATGGTCTTCAATTCGTCGATTTTGCGCAAAACGATTGCTTGATCGGGAGTCGTATGGCGTTTGTTCGATTGAACACCAACATCGGTCGCTCCAGCCACCCAGCGTGCGGCGGGCAAATCTTGCTTGATCTGCAAACATTCGCTTAACAAGCGAGGGACAAAAATCTGTCGGTCCCCAAGCCGGACACAAACGCTTTCTTCTTCATAGGGGGCGTACATCGCTTGAATCGCTTGCATTGGATAGCGACCATCCAGACGTTGATAGTTTGTCGCGCTGATTTGCTCGCAAGCGTTTAAGATCGGTTGATAACCAGTGCAACGGCAGAGGTTGCCTGATAATTCCACGGGCCAGTCGCACGGCGGAGCACTAGACGTCGTACTCGCCATAGCGACTTGCCGTTCCATGGCACCCGTCATTGCCATCACAAAGCCAGGCGTGCAAAATCCGCACTGCGAGCCGTGGCAATCGATCATCGCTTGCTGGACACAGGTCAGCTCTTTAGGATCGCTTAATCCTTCCACGGTCACAATGTGAGTGCCGTCCAACTGAAACAAAAATGCGATGCAGGAATCGATAGGATAGTACGTTGGATGGGGCTGGTGGAGGTCTGCGATTAAGACGCTGCACGAGCCGCAGTCTCCTTCTTCGCAGACGATCTTTGTGCCAGTAAGACGCAAACGTTGGCGAAGATACTCGCTGAGCGTTAGCCAAGCGTCCGCGCCGCAGACTTCGTGTGCTTGGCCATTGATAAAAAGTAAAAGGTAGTCGCGCATGGGCGGCCGTGCATCCGATCATCGATGGAATTCGCGAAGCCAAATCGTATTGACGACTGGCGTGAACAATCTACCCAATGATACTATACTGTCCTGGCTAGTTTTTTCGAGCAGCGATTCCACACCAATTTAGGTAAATTCCCTTGGAGCCAAACTTTTCCGATTTAGCCGCTGAAATCATGCTCCGTTGCGATCTGATCGCTGCACAAAGCGAACTGCCGAGCAAGGTTTGTCGCACGTTCTGCTCGCCCGCCACCGCCGCCGCCGTCAAACTTGTTAAGCAATGGATGCTGGACGCAGGCCTGACCGTCCAACTGGACGCCGCTTGTAATTTAATCGGCCGTTCGGGAACCGACGAGCGTCCTTGGTTACTCATTGGGTCCCATATCGATTCGGTGCCCAATGGAGGGAAGTACGACGGTGCGTTAGGCGTAGTGTTCGCTATTGCGGCAGCTCAGATGTTCCAAGCAAGATTCGCCGAGCTACCATTCGCGATTCATGCCATCGCATTTTCGGAAGAGGAAGGCGTCCGCTTTCGATCGCCCTATATTGGTTCGCGAGCGATGGCAGGCTGCTTCGATCCGACTCTGCTTGATCGCATCGACGACCAAGGAATCTCCTGCAGCCAAGCGATCGAGGCATTTGGCGGCCATCCCGATCAAATTGCCTCGGCAGCTTTACCGAAAGATCGCATCTTGGCGTTTTTCGAACCGCACATCGAACAAGGACCGGTCTTAGAGAACTCACAGTTGGCGGTCGGCATCGTCGATGGCATTGCGGGGCAAACACGGGCGACAGCAAGGTTTGTTGGCCGAGCCTCGCATGCAGGGACCACGCCCATGACGATGCGAAAGGACGCTATGGCCGCCGCAGCCCAGTGGGTGTTGGCGGTGGAAAGCTATGCCCAGGCGACTCCAGGTCTGGTGGCCACCGTGGGTTATGTTCAAGTTACCCCCAATGTACCCAACGTGATCGCGGGCGACGTTGCCGTCCGTTTGGATACCCGTCATTTGAAAGATACGGTCCGTCGTGCGGCTGCCCAGCACTTACACACTATCGGCCAGCAGATCGCGGACGCTCGGGGACTACAGTTTCATTGGGAAAGATGCGAAGAACAAGCGGCCCTGGACATGGCTCCGGGCTTGGTAAACGCTTTGGAAACTGCATGTCAAAAGGCGGCCCAGCCCATCCATCACATGCCCAGCGGAGCTGGTCATGACGCGGTGATTATGTCGCAAATCGCGCCAACGTCCATGTTGTTTTTGCGTTGCCAAGGAGGAATCAGTCATCACCCAGATGAATCAATTGAGGTGAAAGATGTTGAAGTTGCTCTGCAAGTAATGTATCACTTTATAGAAGAGCTGGCGGGCAAACTAATAACTTCGTAACCAATCCACACTTCAACGAGACGAGAACTCCTTTGAATATTTTTGGATCCACACGTTCAAGCATCCAGCGCAATCACGCTCTGATTACTCCCGATACACACGTCAAAGCGCCGCTGGTCGGCTGGCTGAACTCCGAAGCCATCATTCACATCTCGCCCGCTATGGGAGCTCGCTTTCTTCAATACACCGCTCTCCTGGGCGATAATTCACGAAGCGATCTGTTGCGCGAGACCGTCGAGCGTTTTGTGTATGTTTTAGAAGGTTCCATCAAGCTCCAATCGAAAGCGAACAAACAAACACATGCGTTAAAAGCTGGGCATTACGCGTTCCTGCCAGCGGGTTCTGATTGGATTATCGAAAGCAAGAAACCTGCCAAGCTAGAAATCTTCGAAAAGCAATATACGCCACTCAAAAGCACTGAGAGCACGCCTCAAGCCATCATTGGTGATGCGTCGAACGTTCCTTCGGAAGCGTTCATGGGAGATCCTGACGCTCAATTAAAAACGCTGCTGCCAAAAGAACCTGCGTTTGATATGGCCGTGAACTTGTTCACTTTTCAACCCGGCGCGACATTGCCAATGGTCGAAATCCATGTCATGGAACATGGGTTCTTGCTGCTGGAAGGTGCTGGCGTTTATCGATTGGGAGATAGCTATTATCCGATCACAGCGGGCGATGTGATTTGGATGGCGTCTTACTGTCCTCAATGGTGGGTCGCGATGGGTAAAACTCCGTCGACTTATCTTTACTACAAAGATGTCTATCGTGATTCGTTAGAGGACTGGAAATGAGTACGGTCCAAGGGAAAGTCGATGGTCAACGCGTCCATCGTGAACTAGAGCAGCTTGCAACCTTCAGCGATGTTCCCGCTCCTGCGGTTACGCGGGTGGTCTTTTCAGAAGCTGATCAAGTTGCTCGCAACTACTTGATCCAACTGTTTCGCCAAAGCGACCTTCAAGTCCGCGTTGATGCCGTCGGCAATATATTTGCGCGATGGGTCGGCAGCCAACCGGACTTACCCGCCGTTGGCACGGGCTCTCATTGCGATGCGATTCCCCACTCAGGTCGCTTTGATGGCACCGTTGGAGTTTTAGGCGGGCTCGAAGCGATTCGAGCTCTCAAATCGGCAGGCTTTCAACCTCGGCGATCGATCGAACTGGTAATGTTTACTTCGGAAGAGCCGACTCGGTACGGCATCGGATGCTTGGGGGCGCGTTTGATGGCAGGAGTCTTGTCGCCGACCCGTGCGGACAGCTTCACGGATAAAGAAGGCACAACGCTAGACCAGACGCGCGCCTCGTTCGGTTTGAGTGGCTCTTTGGCCGACGTTAAATTGCCTACAGATTATTATGCCCATTGGGTTGAACTGCATATCGAACAAGGCCCACTGCTCGAACAGCAGCAAATCCCGATTGGCATCGTGCACGCGATTGCCGCTCCCGCATCGCTGCGTTGCACGTTTACCGGTGAAGGCGGCCATGCGGGCAGTGTGCTGATGGCCGGCCGCAAAGACGCATTCTTGGGGGCGGCGGCCTTAGCCCTGGACGTCGAACGTCATGCATTAGAACTGGGGACTACCGACACGGTAGCCACCACGGGCTATGTGAAAGTTCATCCCTGTGCCGTCAATAGCATTCCTTCGCAAGTCGACCTCGAAATCGATGTCCGCGATGTTGACGCCGAGCGACGCAACATCGTTTTCGAAGCGATTCAGACCTCAGCCAAATCCATCGCGGCCCAGCGAGGTTTGCTGGTCAAACTGGAGGTCGTCAATGCGGACCCGCCCGCCAAGTCCTCGGAAACAATTACTGCGGCAATTCGGCACGCATGCCAGGAACTGAGCTTGCCTTACCTGGACATGGTTAGTCGCGCCTATCACGATACACTCTTCATGGCGGTCATCGCGCCTGTCGCGATGGTATTTATTCCTTGTTATCGTGGCTACAGCCATCGTCCCGACGAATTTGCTTCCACTGAAGCGATCGAAAACGGAGTCAAAGTCTTAGCCCATACCCTCGCATCTCTGGCATCGGCCTAGGAAGTCACCGCATGAACGTCCAACTGAAATCACAAAGCTACGGTAAATCGAAAGTTCGCTTCACCAAAGTTACGCGTCAAGACAACCTCCATCAACTCGTGGAATGTACTGCTTACGTACAACTGGATGGGGAATTCGAGAAAACCTATTTGACCGGCGATAACAGCCAAGTCATACCGACCGACACCATTAAAAATACCGTCTACGCGATTGCTCGTAAGCATGATTGGGTCGATATCGAAACCTACGGGATGCAATTGACCAAGCACTTCTTGGATCAGTTCAGCCACGTCACCTACGCCACGGCTAGGATTGAGCAGGTTTGCTGGCAACGCGCCGTAGTCGATGGCCAACCGCATGAGCACGCGTTTGTACGTGGCCCTATGGAGATCGCCAAATGTGAGGTCAAGCAAACGGGCGAATCTTGCTTTGTAGAATCCGGCATGTCCGGTTTACAAGTCTTGAAGACCACCGCGTCGGGCTTCGTCGGCTATGTTGTCGATCCATACACAACATTGCAGCCAACCGAGGATCGTATCTTCGCTACGACCGTCGATTCGACATGGCGTTGGAATGATGGTCCAGCGAATTGCGATGCGGTCCGCGACCAAGTTCGCGCTGCTATCGTGAAGATGTTTGCCACCGAATACAGCCCCTCAGTTCAGTACACTATTTATCGTATTGGGCAGAAAGTTTTGGCCGATGTGCCCTCGATCAAAGACATCTCATTTGCCATGCCAAATCAGCATCGATTGCTGGTCGATCTGTCGAAGATGGGGATGGATAATGCCAACGTCATCTTCTGTCCAACCGATGAACCCTATGGTGACATCTCTGCTACCATTGGTCGCGCATAGGGCATGGTTCAAGCCAAGGATACGCAGATGAATCATCGTTTTGCCATTGCCAGTCAGTATGTTGTCACACCCGACGGAGTCCAACCGGCCGCTATTGTCATCGTCAACGGCAAGATTGAGCGGGTAACGTCGATTGCTGATGCGGCCAGCACAATCGAGGTAAAGGACTATGGCGATCTCGTTATCGGCCCGGGCCTGATCGACTCGCACATTCACATCAATGAACCGGGGCGAGCCGACTGGGAAGGGTTCGTGACCGCAACTCAAGCAGCCGCTGCCGGTGGCATAACGACTTTGATCGACATGCCCCTTAATAGCAGCCCCGTTACCATCGACGCAGATTCTCTTGCCCAGAAAATTGACGCTGCACAAGGCAAGTGCTGGGTTGATGTTGGATTTTATGGAGGGCTGGTCCCAGGTAACGCTTCGCAAATCCCGGCCCTGATTCAAGCTGGTGTATTCGGTATCAAAGCCTTCTTGTGCGACTCAGGGCTAGATGAATTTCCGGCAACCACGCCTGTGGAACTGAATATAGCGATGCCGATCTTGGCCCAAGCGAACTTGCCGCTGTTGGTACACGCCGAATTGACCGATGACCAAGCCCCTGCGATGACACTGCCCGACTCATTTGCTCAGTTCGTGCATTCTCGGCCAAGTCGCTGGGAAATCAATGCCATTCGCATGACGTTGGAGTTCGCTCAAGCCCATCGTTGCCCGGTTCACATCGTGCATTTAGCGACGGCCGATGAAGCAATCCTCCGCGAATTAGCTTCTGCCAAACAGCATGGCGTTGCCGTGACCGTTGAAACGTGTCCACATTATCTGCACTTTGCCATGGAGGAGACCCCGGATGCTCAACCAATCTTTAAATGCGCACCACCGATTCGATCGGCAGCAAATCGCGAAGGATTGCGTCAAGCTTTACTAACGGGAGTTATCGACACGATTGGTTCAGACCACAGTCCTTGTCCCGCCGACATGAAATATCTTGACTCTGGCAACATCCAGCGAGCGTGGGGGGGGATCGCTGGCGTGCAGTTCATGTTGCCAGCGGTCTGGCAATCAATGCATGCCTATGGCGTTACACTCAGCCAGCTTTTTCAATGGTTGTCAGCTCGTCCCGCCAAACTATTGAACCTTTGCAACTCAAAAGGCAGCATCCAACCGGGACGTGACGCGGACCTTGTGATTTGGGATCCGAACAAAACTTGGGAAGTTCAACCAAACGAGGTGTTGCATCGAAACCGAATCTCGCCTTATGTCCAACAAACGCTGCGCGGCAAAGTCCACTGTACGATGGTCCGTGGTCAGGTGGTATTTGAAAACGGGGTACTTGCTAGCAGTCCTCTCGGAAAGACCTTGAGCCGATGAACACTGCTGAGTATCTAAACCAATTGGATGACGAGCAAGCGAGATTAAAGCTGGAGCATTGCTGCGCCTCAAAGAGTTGGGTGGAGCGAATGTTGAGCGCTCGACCGTTTGCGGACGTTGCGGCACTCGAGCGCGCAGCCGAACAAGCCGCGGATTCTTTACAAGCGGACGATTGGATGGAAGCGTTCGCTGGGCATCCTCGCATCGGCGATGTCGATTCCCTGCGAGCGAAGTATGCTAGCACGAAAGCCTGGGCATCATCCGAGCAAGCTGGCGTCAACAGCGCGAACGAAGCCACGCTTCAGGATTTGGCTCGGTGCAACGATTTGTACTTCGACAAGTTTGGATATATCTTTATCGTATGTGCGACTGGAAAAACAGCCGCAGAAATGCTCTTCATTCTGCAGCAGCGACTGCCAAACCAGCCCGGTGCGGAGCTAAAGATCGCAGCAGACGAACAACGAAAAATCACTCGACTGCGACTGCAGAAACTGAGTCAATGAAAATGAAAAGTCCGATCACTACTCATGTCCTCGACACTTCCACTGGCAAGCCTGCGGCCGGCGTGGCTGTTTGCCTTGAAAAGCAAACGCAGGATGGCTGGCAATCGATTGCCAACCAATCCACCAACGACGATGGTCGCATACCAGACCTGATGGTCGACCTGCCTTTGACTCCAGGCATCTATCGATTGACCTTTAGCACCAAAGAGTACTTTGCGACGACGGCTCGCGAATCATTCTTTCCGAAGGTAACGATCGAGTTTGAGATCACCAACCTGCAGCAGCACTATCACGTCCCGCTGCTTTTGAGCCCTTATGGCTATTCGACCTATCGCGGTAGTTGAGCATCATCTTCTTCGTTTAACCGTCAGCCGCAGGCGTACGCTTGCTTCACCCTCCCGTTTCGGGAGGGTCGGCCGCGAGTTCCACGAGCGACCGGGGAGGGAGCGCCGTCTCAACGCCCACTTGCCCGTTGATTCATCATCGATTGCGTTTAACCGTCAGCCGCAGGCGGACGCGAGACAAGAGCAACGACGGGCGAGACGCCCGGGCACCAGCGTAGGCCGGAACAAGGAAAGCCATATTCGCGCCGGAACTTCGGTCGCTAAAACCGTTCAACTTCACTAACTCAAACAACCATTGCTCTGAAGGCTTTACGCAGTTCCGGCAAGAACGAAAGCGACCTTGTTACCGGCCTACGGCTTCTACGGCTTCTTCGTTTAACCGCGTGCCCAGCGGGCCGCGTCCACCACGCCGAACACTGCCAACGCGGTTCAACAAAACACGGCAGTCAATCGTCTCAAACGAACATTTGTGTGAATCGAAAATGTTGGCCATCGAATAAACCTTGGTCGCTAAGCTTTAGGTCGGGTATCACCAATAGCGCCATGAACGATAACGTCATGAATGGAGCTCGCAGATGGCTGCCCATTTCCTTAACTTCCGCATCCAGTTTAGCATACCGCTGGCTGACCCACTCGATCGGTTCAATCGACATTAGGCCAGCTACTGGCAATGGCAGGTCCAGCATGGTATCGCCGTGACAAACCGCCAAACCGCCTTGCATTGCGATCACTTGATTGATGGCCTGGCATAATGATTCGTCGTCGACTCCCACCGCGATAATATTGTGCGAGTCGTGGGCAACCGAAGAAGCAAACGCACCTCGCTTCAGCCCAAAACCTTGAATGAATGCGATTGCGGGTTTGGCTGGCTGGTAACGATTCAGCACCACCAGCTTCAAGACATCGGCGCGTGGGTCGGCCACGGCATGACCGTGATGTTTGTCCACTGGCACAGTGACCCGCTGTGTGACCAATTGGCCGTCCAATGCTCGAATGATCTCCATGTTATCGGTGGGCGCGGGTACCAACAGGCTTTCAGCCGTGCAAGGGATTGCATCAAAATGGTTGATTGGGTGGACGCGGTGGGTTTCGATAAAGCTCTGGCCGCGTTCAGCGACTAGACGTCCGTCGATGAACGTCCTTAGCACGCGAAAATTCGTGAGATCCGACAGCTCGACAAAGTCAGCAGGGTCGCCGATGCGTAAACGTCCCATTGGCAAGCGATAATGCTCGATCGCGTTGAGACTCGAAGCTTTGATCACGTTGTAGATATTCATCCCATGCTTGACAGCGCGAGAGGCAAGACGATTGATATGCCCAAAAATTAACTCGTCAGGATGTTTGTCGTCGCTGCACAGCATGACTTCATCCGGATACTCATCGATCAATTCGTACAAAGCTTCGAAGTTTCGCGCAGCACTGCCTTCGCGAATGGCGATCTTGCAACCGACAGCTAGTTTGTCCAAGGCTTCTGGCTTAGAAAAACATTCGTGGTCGGTCGTGATACCAGCGGCGAAATAATTCTTGGCCAGTTCCCCGTGCAGCCCCGGCGCGTGGCCATCGACAGGCTTACCAAGTTCCAACGCTGCTGCAATTTTCGCCAGTACTTCGGGATCGCCGTTGAGGACACCTGGGAAATTCATGACCTCGCTCAGATATCCAATGCGGGGGTCAGCCAGCAGATCGCGAACATCCGCTACCGTAATTTCAGCGCCCGAAGTTTCGTACTTGGTAGCTGGAACACAGGAAGGGGCTCCGAAGCAGAACTTGAACGGGACCGTCGCCGCGTTGTGCAGCATAAAATCGACGCCCGCGATGCCCAGCACGTTTCCAATCTCATGTGGGTCCGAAACCGTGCTTACCGTACCATGGATCACGGCGGCCCGCGCAAACTCCGAAGGGACAAGCATCGAGCTTTCCACGTGCACATGGGCGTCAACAAAGCCCGGAACCAGAAAGGTCGAAGTCGCTTGTGTTGTCGGACGAATCTCCGCGATCACTCCGGCTTCTACAATCACCTCGCACGGCGAGATCGATTGACGATACGCGTCCACGACGTTGGCGACGATACTTTTGATTTCCATGCAGTTGATTTTACTTTAACTTTGTTGATTTAAACCTCAGCGAAGCTTTTCGAACTTGCTATATTGCATTATCGAAAATTATTACATTCAGACCGATTTAACGGGAGAGAAAATGTCGACAGTTGTTGTGCCTCCATCGATTTGCCCACCGATCCGAATTCTATTGGGACCTGGCCCCAGCGATATCCACCCACGTGTGCTGGAAGCGTTGGGCCGTCCAACGGTGGGACATCTTGATCCATATTACCTTAAGATCATGGATGAGACACAGCAAATGTTGAGGGAAGTTTTTCAAACCAAGAATCCCCTGACGATGGCTGTCAGCGCCACCGGCTCAGCGGGCATGGAATCGGTCATTGTCAATTTGATCGAACCAGGCGATTCCATCGTGGTTTGTGTCAACGGTGTGTTCGGTGCACGGATGGTCGATGTAGCCGAGCGAGCTGGAGCAAAGGTAACAAAAGTTGAACGGCCTTGGGGTGAAGTCTTTACGCCAGAGGATCTCAAGCAAGCGATCGCAACGGCGAAACCCAAAGCGGTCGGTATCGTCATGGCCGAAACTTCTACAGGTGCAGCTCAGCCCATCCCCGAGATCAGCGATTTGGTTCGCAACTCTGGAGCGATGCTTTTGGTCGACACCGTGACGGCGCTGGGCGGTATGCCCGTCAAGGTCGATGAATGGGGCATCGACGCGATTTACTCGGGGACACAGAAATGCTTAAGCTGCCCACCGGGCCTTGCTCCGGTCTCGTTCAGCCCTCGCGCCGTCGAGACGATTATGGCACGCAAGAACAAAGTGCAAAGCTGGTATCTGGATATGTCGATGCTTGCCAGCTACTGGGGTAAAGACCGCGTTTACCACCATACCGCACCGATCAACATGAGTTATGCGTTGCATGAAGCGCTGCGGCTGGTATTGGATGAAGGCCTGGAAGCGTGCTTTGCTCGTCACACCTTGAATCACCGCGCATTGAAAGCGGGGCTTGCTGCGTTAGGAATCAAGTATGCCGCTCAAGAAGGACACCAGTTGCCGATGCTCAATGCGGTCCATATCCCCGAGGGAATCGATGACGTAGCAGTCCGCAAAGCGTTGCTTGAACGCTTCGGAATCGAGATCGGCGGTGGCTTAGGTGCATTTAAAGGCAAGGTCTGGCGCATCGGATTGATGGGTTATGGTTCACGCAAAAATAATGTTCTTCTGTTGCTGTCGGCGCTTGAGCAATTGCTGTTCGAACAAGGCATGAAGTTCGACCACGGCGCGAGCGTGGCTGCGGCAAACGAAGTCTACGCTTGAAGGTAGGCCGTAGGCCGGTAACAAGCAAAGCCATACCCGAACCGAAACTTCGGTCGCTATGAGTCGTTAAGGCTGGCAGACACATCGGTCCGTTACTGATTGGCTTTGCGCAGTTCCGGCGCTTGCCTGTCTTCGTTTAACCGTCAGCCGTCAGCCGTTAGGCGTACGAGTTCTTCTTCACCCACCCGTTTCGGGAGGGTCGGCCGCGAGTTCCACGAGCGACCGGGGAGGGCGCACCGTTTTCACGTTCACTTGCCCATTGATCCATCATCGAGCTCGTTTAACCGTCAGCCGAAGGCGTACGCGTGACAAGAGCAACTTCAGGCGCGACGCCCGGGCACCTACGTAGGCCGGAACAAGCGAAGCCATGTTCGCGCCGGAACTTCGGTCGCTTAAGCCTGTTGACGTTGAAAGGCACATCGGTCGTTGCTGATTGGCTCTGCGCAGTTCCGGCAATAGCAATCGCGACCTTGTTACCGGCCTACGGAACACCAACCCCGCCAGCTAACGATTATCGCGATAAACCTCATGACACGCTTTGCAATTGGACCGCAAACTTGCGAGTTTGGATTGCAGACCAACTCGTTGCTCGCTCGGACTTACCGCTTGATCCCTCATCGCAACCAACTCATCTTCCAGCCCTTGAGCGATCGCTTCCCCCTCACGCAACAACTGCTGAAAGCCTTCGCTCTCTTGGTGCACATAATCCGCTCGTAGCAGTTCCGAGTATAACTCGCGCAGCAGCAATGCCTCATGCGCGGCCGTGGCATCCGGATGAGTGGGATCCGGCCGCCAATCACGTTGAGAGAAACTTGATACCGATTCAAAGGCGTGTTCAATTTTCACCATCGCTTCAGCCATCGGTGGCAGAGGTTCTACTTCACGAAATTCAACCTCCAATGCTTGCAGCACTTCCTCGGCCATTGGTGACGCTTTGCTCACCGATTGAAACAGTCCGCGATAGTTTGGACTGGTTCCAGCAATGGCTAGCACCTGAGTGGCAGATTGAGAATCCAGCAACCCGCCAACCACACACGCGGCGGCGGCGGCCGCGGGACTACGATGCTTCCCATGATGGCAATGGATATAGACTGGTCCATCGGACGCTTGAACGGCTTTGGCGATCTCCAGCACTCGTCGCGGTGGCACCGTGTCATAGCCATGCGGTAGATGAATGTATCGCAAGCCATACTTCGAGGCAGTGGCCACATCAGGCGTCATCCCATCGACACTGACGATCGTCTTGATACCCAACTGTTGCAGCTCCGCAAACGCCGCCTCTCCTTCCGGTAGTCCGCCAGAAACGACACGATCGTGTACCCGCACTGCGTTAGGCAAGTGAGCGGCGTCGATTTTTCGTACTAGCTCGGCTGCTTCCTTTGCAGGTTGCGAGGCGGCCGCTTGAGGCTTGGATGACGGTATCTCTTGCGCTTCGGCGTGCAGCCCTATCAAACCAGCGCTGCTAAAGCCACAATGCAGCACGATCACGAGAACAGGGAAAGTTATTCTAGCTCGCATCGCCCGCCCATTCACCGACATTGGTTGCAGCATACTTCGTGGACTACCTGAAAAACAAAATTGAATTACGCTGTTGATTCTTACACGACAAATTTAACCCTGCCCCTATCCTACCACAAACTGCAGAACAGTTCTTTCTTCCTCGTTGAAAGCAAACATCATGAAAAGTTTTGATTCGATTCCGCTGAGCGACGGTAGCCACATGCCATCGGTCGGACTGGGACTTTGGAAAATCGAGAATGCCAAGGCGAGCGAGATGGTCGTGGCCGCCATCGAAGCCGGTTACCGGCACTTAGACGCCGCCTGCGATTACGGGAACGAAGCCGAAGCAGGCGAAGGGATCAGCAAAGCGATTAGTAAAGGGCTATGCAGTCGCGAAGACTTGTGGGTAACCAGCAAACTTTGGAACACTTACCATCGTGCTGAGCATGTACGACCTGCGATTGAACGCTCGCTGCGTGACTTACAAGTCGATTACCTCGATCTCTATTTGGTCCATTTCCCAATCTGCCTAAAGCATGTCCCGATGGAAGAACGTTATCCACCGGGCTGGTTCTATGATCCAAACGCTGCTCAGCCAAAAATGGAAATCGATGCAGTCCCGATTTATGAAACTTGGCAAGCCATGGAAGAAATCTACAAAGCGGGCTTAGTCCGGCACATCGGCATCAGTAACTTCGGCACATCCCTAATTCGCGATTTGTTGTCTTACTGCAATGTCCGCCCAAGTGTTCTGCAAGTCGAATCGCACCCCTATTTGACGCAACAGAAGCTGCTGCGATACTGCCAGCAAGAGAACATTGCGTATACGGCGTTTTCGCCGTTAGGAGCCGGTTCATATGTTCCGTTGGGGATGGCCACTGAATCCGATTCGGTATTAAATCAGCCTGTGATTACGCAGCTTGCTTCCAAGTACACCAAATCTCCTGCTCAGATTGTGCTGCGTTGGGGCGTTCAACGCGGAACTGCCGTGATACCTAAGACCAGTCGCCCAGTTCGATTGATTGAGAACATCAACATTTTTGATTTTGAACTATCCAGCGACGAGATGACCGCGATCAGTGCACTCAATCAAAACCGTCGCTTCAATGATCCTGGCGACTTCTGCGAACAAGCTTTCGGTTGCTTCTACCCCATTTATGAGTAACTTGGTGTAAACTAGCTCTGGATGTAAACTTTCAACTGGAAGTGGTGTGATTGATAGTCGTCGATCGCTCCGTGATCGAAACGGTCTTTGGCGTATCGTTTGCGGATAGCCTGTGAATTTATTCATTAAATAATCCGAGCACCATTAGCCGATGGGCGTTAGCCCCGGTTTTTGTAGGCGTAGAAACCGGGGCTAAAGCCCATCGGCTGATAAGTCCATAGCCTAGTAGCAAACGACGACCGTCACTTAACCAATGCCCTACTGCAGTTGACATTAAACACAGACAAACATTTCGCTGACTGCTTTTGCCCTCCTAACCCCACTTCCTTGCCATGAACCAGCGTTTCGCTTACTCCGCCGTCTTCCTCATGATGTTGACTTCGTTAACCAGCCTGTTTGCTCAATCGCCGCCGCAAGAAATGCCGCTGTGGCCAGACAAGGCGCCGCTGGCAATTGGAACCGAGGTTAATGACATCCCCACCCTCATCGTAAGCCTTCCCGAGGCAACCGATACCAAATCACCACGAGCGGCACTCGTCATTTGCCCTGGCGGTGGTTACGGCAATTTGGCGATGGATCATGAAGGCAAACAGATCGCACAGTGGGCTAATCAAATGGGGATGGTTGCCGCCATCTGCAATTACCGACACCGTGGCAAAGGCTACGGACATCCGGTACCACTGATGGATGCTCAGCGCGCGATCCGTTTGGTGCGAGCGCATGCAGAACAGTGGAATATCGATCCTAGCCGCGTTGGTATCCTGGGCTTCTCCGCTGGCGGGCATTTAACTTCAACCGTGCTGACTCATACACAAGCCATCCAAGAAGACGCTACTTTTGCCAGTGCAGAGCAAGTCGCCAACAGCGCCGATGCAATCGATAGGCTCAGCAGTCGCCCAGATTTTGGCGTCCTGTGTTACCCTGTGATCGGGATGGGAGTCGACTTCACACACAAAGGCAGCGAGCGAAACTTGTTTGGCCCCGATGCGCCCGCAGAACTGCTGGCTCAATACAACAACTATCAACAAGTCACATCCGATACGCCGCAAACTTTCTTGTTCCATACGCAAGAAGACACCGCTGTGCCTCCACGCAATAGCGTCGAATTTTATGCAGCCATGATCGCTCATGGCGTTCCGGGCGAACTTCATATCTTTGAACAAGGCCGACACGGCGTCGGGCTGGCACGAGACTTGGAAGGAGCCAAGCATTGGCCCACACTAGCCGAAGCATGGCTTCGCAATCGCAAGGTACTTCCATAAGCAGCCGAGTCATGCAGCCTGCCAAACTGATCCTAGCATTCTTACTTCTAGCTTGTTCAAGTATGATTCTTGGCCAAGAGCTTGAGGCAATCTACGATAAGACACAGGACTCCGAAGCTACCGAAATAGCGATTAGTCGCCGCGATATCCAAGTTGTCGATAACGCCTCGATGCAAGGCAAAGTTCTGTGCGGCTACCAAGGCTGGTTTAACGCCCAGGGGGATGGAGCGAACCGAGGCTGGGTCCACTGGAGCAGAGATTATCGCTCGTTGAGCGACGGTAAAGCGACATTCGACCTTTGGCCAGACGTCAGCGAACTGAGTCAAGCCGAACGCTTCGTGACTGACTTCCGTTTTGCCAATGGCCAGCCAGCGCATGTGTTCAGTTCTTATGTAAAACCAACGGTCGTTAGGCATTTTCAATGGATGCACCAATATGGAATCGATGGCGTATTTGTCCAGCGATTTGCCGTCGGCCTGCGTGATCCCCGCAGCTTGGACCATAACAACACGGTGCTCAGGCATTGTCGTGCGGGTGCTGCGGAGTTCGGTAGAACTTATGCACTGATGTATGACTTGTCCGGCTTGGCGGCCGGGGACACACAAATTGTGATCGATGACTGGACGAAGTTGCGCGAGAAAATGAAGCTGACAGCAGATGCGGCTTATCTGCATCACCGCGGCAAACCCGTGGTTGCGTTGTGGGGTATTGGGTTTAATGACAACCGTCGTTATACGTTGGAGGAATGCGATCAACTGATTGATTTTTTCAAAGGCCAGTCAGCCGCTGGGCAATGCACGTTGATGCTAGGCATACCCACTTACTGGCGAACGTTGGACCGCGATTGCTTGAGTGAACCGAAGTTGCACGAGATGTTTTCCAAAGCCGACGTGCTCAGCCCCTGGACTGTTGGGCGTTATGGAACACCCGAGGATGTGCAACGTTATGCCGATCAAACGGTCGCTCAAGATCTAGCGTGGTGCCAGCAACGAGACATCGAACTCATGCCGGTGGCTTTTCCTGGTTTCAGTTGGCATAACTTGCGAGGCGGGGAATCGCAACTGGACCAGATTCCGCGTCTAGAGGGTCGATTCCTGTGGTCTCACTTTCGTGAGTTCAAGCGCGTGGGTGCCAAGATGCTTTATGTTGCGATGTTTGATGAAGTCGATGAGGCCACTGCGATCTTCAAATGCGTGTCCGAGGTACCGCAATCCGAGGAATCCAAATTTATTGGTTACGGCGGTTTGCCCAGCGATCACTACTTACGTTTAACAGGTTCGGCCACGCGTTGGTTCCGTGACGAAGCTAATGCCCAGGTACCTCTTATGCCCTGAATTGATAAACGTCTAATCAACAGAGCGTCTCTGATCCGTTCGCGACAGACATAGCAGCAACCTGTTACCGGTCGCGACTGGGACACCGACAGTGAGCTACAATACAACCGCGCCCGCTGGTTCGATCCCAAGACCGAAAGATGGCTCAGCCAAGACCCCATCTCCTTCGCCGCCGGTGATGCGAATCTGTATCGGTATGTGGGGAATTCATCTACGTCATATGTAGATGCGGATGGTTTGGAAAGAACGTTTTTTGGTAATGTTCCAACTGGAAAAGGGCACCACCTGATTCCAGTTGAACTTTGGGAGCTATTTGGCTTCGCAAACGATCTCTTTAAAGATCTGGATAGCGAAATGAATTTGCTAGAAACACCAAACGGCCACAATTATACCAGACATGGCTCTGTAACCGGTTACACCGCATTTGTACGTGAAGATCTTAGCAAGCAGCTTCAGTGCTTTGCCGAATCCCACGGAATAAAAGACGGCAAGTTGAGTCTTGGCTTACAGCGAATGTTTTTGCAGCAGTATACCGAGCGCTTACGCAACGGCCCAGTTGATAGCTTTATTCGAGGATACTTGAATAGTGCCGCTGAAGGTCCAGAAGAGATTAACAAGTGGTGGAATGAGACAGGCAAACACATTCCTATTCCAGCACACCCTAAAGGGTGTTCATTCTTCAAGATTGAGGGGATTGGTAAGATGGCAGGTACATTTCTGGGAGTTTGGAGTGCAGTGGCTACGTACAACAATATGAGGGCAGACGGTGTTGGCGTGCCGCAGGCAGCAACTGCTGCCGGCTTAGAATACTGCAACCCTATACCTATAGGTCCGCAAGAATTCTATGAGACACAAAAGTCTTGGATGGAGTTCAACGATCGAGTAAGAAATAGAAACAGAAGCTGGAGCGAAATATTGTTTAATATTCTGAATGGAGGTGACATTCCCTCTATAGCTAATGGCGCGGTGCCACAGGAATGGTAATTATGACTTATTCGAATTTGTACCCTTATCGTAACAAGGATTTGTGGGGCTTTATTGATGAAAATCTAGATATCAGGATTGAATCGCGATACTTGTACGTATCGGAATTTTACAACGGTAGCGCGCTAGTGCAAATTGAGTTGAAATTGAACGCTCTAATCGACGAGCGTGGTAGAGTTCTTCGCAGATTTGAGTACGAGACCAACTCTCCGACGCATGCCGGTGGGCTATTTCGTTTTGAGAGCGAAAGTGGGAAAGTTGGTTGTTTTGACCAACGCGGTGTAACGTTGATTGAGCCTTCTTTCGCTTGGATAATGGATTTTTACGACGGTATCGCCTGTGCATCGGAGAAAACCGGCGCGAATTATGGCCTGATCGATCTAAATGGCCAATGGCTCTTTGAGCCAAAGTTCTCAGGACCACTTTATCGTTTATCAGGATCGAAGGTTTTCGGCGGTCTTGTTGGTGACCATAACAATCCACATCTACTTTACAATCTGGAAGGTGAGCCGGTAAGCAATCAGAATTTCCAATGGCTCGGCTATGACTCAGAAGGTAAGGTTCCCGTTCGATTTATGAATAATGAATTTGGTTGTATCGACCAGGAGGGGAAAGTGCTCTGGCGGAATACGGAACTTGATGATTTGGGAGGTCAATACGAGGACGGACTTATCCCGGCCTCGATCAAGCAAAAGTGGGGATTGCTAGATGGCAAAGGTAACTGGGCTTTGCAGCCAAGTTTTACGAATATCGGATACTTGGTTGAAGGGTTCCGCCGAGTTTACGTTGGTGGTGGTCGCGACTCTAACTATCAATTGATCGCTGGTAAGTTCTCGTTTCTCGATAAGCAATTTAGGCTTCTCTTCCCCCCTAGGTATGCTGAGGCAATGGACTTTCGCAATCGGCTAGCACGTGTGTACGAGGAGTTCGATGGCACTGATGGGAAATTTGCATACATAGATAGCAGTGGAAAGACAGTGTGGAAGGAGAAGTAGTCCAGTATTCAGATGTGGTTGACATGCTGCTCGCGGATGGACAGTTCTTGACCAACAATGGTCCGCTGTTGAGTGCCACGTCGGCAAGCGGTACTGCTGGCACGACGCTCTGGACGCTAACAGATCACTTGGGCAGCGTGCGAGATGTGGTCGATAACAGCAAAGTTGTTCGGCAGCATGTTTAGCACACCAATCCTATTGCGACACGTTGGGGCAAGCCCAACGGTCGCTCAGAGCTCGCGATCTCAGAACAATGTGCCTTGGTCTTCTGTCTTTCAAATGCTCCCGGCTTGTCCGGGAGATTGTTACGTTTCTCGCTACATCCCTACGAACAAACGACCCCTCTACCACTAATGCTCCCGGCTTGTCCGGGAGATGTTTGCGTTTCTTGCTAAAGAGCGATGTTGACTAGCGAGGAACCGAACGATCCACCGGACAAGCCGGTGGGATTCCCGTTCTGGCGGGCTCTTTGGTGTAGCGAGAAACCCAATGATCCACTGGGCAAGCCAGTGGGATTTGATCGCGCTGCGGTGCATGCATCGACGCGCATCTGGGCCTTGTACCCAGTCTTCGCAATAGGATTGGTGCGCGAAGAGCGACCGAATTTCTTATGGCAGGAGAATCAGGGCAGTAGAATAGATTCCATGAACATTCTCTTGCCCCCATTCTCTTGCCCCCATTCTCTTGCTCCTTTCGCCCCTGTCTTCAGGGGAGAAGGGCTGGGGATGAGGGGCCAACCGCAGCGTCCATCAAGCAACCAGTGGCCAGCGACATTACGGCCAATACTCTGGCATGTTTAGCACACCAATCCTATTGGGACACGTTGGGGCAAGCCCAACGGTCGCTCAGTTTTCGCGATCTCAGAGCAATGTGCCTTGGTCTTCTGTCTTTCAAATGCTCCCGGCTTGTCCGGGAGAGGTTTCCGTTTCTTGCTAAAGAGCGATGTTGACTAGCGAGGAACCGACCGATCCACCGGACGAGCCGGTGGGATTCCCGTTGTAGCGGGCTCTTTGGTGTAGCGAGAAACCCAACCATCCACTGGGCAAGCCAGTGGGATTTGGATCGCGCTGCGGTGCATGCATCGACGCGCATCTGGGCCTTGTGCCCAGTCTTCGCAATAGGATTGGTGCGCGAAGAGTGACCGAATTTCTTTTGGCAGCAGAATCAGGGCAGTAGAATAGATTCCATGACCATTCTCCTGCCCCCATTCTCTTGCCCAGACTTTGCAATTGGATTGGTGCGCTAAAGCATGACGTGCGGGCATGTGCGTTTGGGGCTTGCCCACGTAGGACACCGCTTTGGTGTTCTAGACAGCGTGCCCGATGTCGTCGCAGCGAAAACTGTTACGGGCCGAATTGTGATCGAAGTTTTGGCCTAATTGAGACGGTAGAGAATATGAGAAGTTTGAAGTGCGAAGTTTGAAGTTTGAAAGTGCGATAGGCCGAATTCGTGTCGTATTTACATGTTGGCCGTTAATCGCTGTGACGGTTGCAGCGACATCTTCCTCCGCGGGCTTTGCGCCATGGTGTGAAATTATTGCCTTTAATCTCACGCAAAGACGCTAAGGCACAAAGGACGATTCTAAGAACAACTGGGACTTATAATTATCTCTATGACAACGAAGGGAACACGATTCGTCGGACCAAGATCTCCAATGGTAGTGTCCGTTAGATGGCTTGGGATCATCGCAATCGCTTGGTGTCGGTGACCGATCGCGTGAGTTTTGGCGGGACGGATCCCCCATGACTCTGACTCCCTCCGCCCCTTTCTTCAGGGGAGAAGGGCTGGGGTTGAGGGGCCATGCTCTTGCTTTCAATCGCGACCTGCACAATCGCACGGATTCTCTCGATCACGCTACTACCATCGCGGATCACTTCGTAGCTAGAAATTCGCAGAACTTGGTAGGCCTAAGCTGGTTAAGTAACGATCATGCTCCTGATCTTTCCTCTTGCCTTCTTCTGTCAGGTGCGATTCACCGTCGACTTCGATCACCAATTTCAAATCTATGCAACAGAAGTCGACCGTGTATGGAGGTATGGGCACTTCGCGACGAAATTTGGCTTTGCAACATTTGCGATTGCGAATCCATCGCCAGACATGATCCGCAAACTCGTTAGCTGTCCGCCTTTGCGATATAGCGAATTGAATCGATTCTTCAGAACGAGCATGACTGCGTTTCATGTTTGGTGTCTCAGTTATAGGCCCCTCACCCCCAACCCCTCTCCCCGAAACGGGGCGAGGGGAGCAAGTGTGCTATATTGCTCCCTCTCCCCTTCGTTCCTCAGGGGCGAGGGGGAGAAGGGGCTCTCAGCGATACTGATTTATTCTAAGAATGGGAGCAACCCAACGCTACTGGCAAGCTTTTGGATGCCGATGGCAACGGGACGATTGATTCGGAGACGGCTTGGGTTTACAGTGAAGGCCATTGTGCTGGGTTAGAATTATAAACCAAGTTCTTCCAGGACACCGCTCAATGACAAACAAGTGTTATGCTAAAACTAACTGATCGAACTTGGCCATTACCCAAAGCCCCCTGGGTCATGAGAATGACTTGGTCGCAACTGCTGTTCGCTCATTGGCCCGTTGATCCAAACTCCATCGCGCCGCTGCTGCCTAATGGCTTGGCATTGGATACCCGAGATGGGCAAGCCTGGATCGGTGTGGTGCCTTTCTTGATGTCCGACGTCGCACCCCGTTGTACACCTGCGATTCCAAGCCTTAGTCGTTTTCTGGAACTTAATGTCCGCACCTATGTCACATGCGATAACAAGCCCGGCGTCTGGTTCTTTTCTTTGGATGCTGCCAATCGTGTCGCCGTGCGTGTTGCACGGGCTACCTTTAATTTGCCTTACATGGATGCAAAGATGTCGATGGCTCAGAGCGAGAACACGTCCGCGATTGATTATCGAAGCGTCCGCACGCATCGCGGTGAACCGGCCGCCGAGTTTGACGCTACGTATGATGCGATCGGCGATCGCTTTACGGCCCAGCCAGGAACGCTAGAGCATTGGCTAACAGCACGTTATTGCCTTTACAGCGCAGACCGCAAGGGCCGCGTATACCGAGGCGAGATTGACCATGCCCCCTGGGTGCTATCGCAGGCCACCTATACCGAGCGGAAGAACTCGATGTGCGATCCTTTAGGCGTCACGTTCACAGGCCAACCGCATCTGTTGTTCGCACAGCCCATTGCTGTCCGCGCTTGGTTGGCGACGAAGGTCTGATGCAAACTTAGACCCAAATCTGCTTGTCTAACATGCGATAGTTCAATGCTTCATACAAATGTGGAGCCTCGATGGAATCGCTACCTTCCAGATCTGCGATGGTACGAGCAACACGCAGGATCTTGTCGTGAGCTCGAGCCGATAGACCATTATCGGTCACGGCATCGCGCATCACGTTTCGTTCTGCCGGGCGGAGGGGGCAAAACTGACGCAACTGTCGACTGCTCATTTGCGCATTGGTGCGTACTGGACTGCCTTCAAACCGAGCCATCTGTTTCTCGCGAGCTGATATGACCGACGCTCGCATCTCCGAACTGCTTAAGCTAGGAGCGTTACCCGTTAGCTCATTGAAGGGGACAGCGGGAACTTCGATATGGATATCGATGCGATCTAGCAGCGGCCCGCTGATCCGTCCCATGTATCGCTCGATCTGCGGCGTCGTACAATTGCATTGCCGACGTGGGTCAGTTCGATAGCCGCAGGGGCATGGATTCAACGCGGCGATGAGCATGAAGTCAGCGGGGAATGTTGTGCTTTTCAGAGCTCGCGAAATGGTGACGACACGATCTTCTAACGGCTGGCGCATGACTTCCAACGTCTTGCGATTGAACTCTGGCAGTTCGTCTAAAAACAGCACACCGTTATGCGACAAAGAGATCTCTCCCGGCGAAGGCGGCGAACCACCACCGACTAAACCAGCATCGCTAATTGTGTGGTGCGGTGATCGGTAAGGTCGCTGGGCCATCAGAGGTTGCCCCGGCGCTAGTCTGCCCAGCACGCTATAAATGCGAGTGGTCTCGATCGATTCGCCTGCGGTCAACGGTGGCAGAATCGTCGGCAGCCGCTTGGCCAGCATCGTCTTGCCTGACCCAGGCGGACCGACCATCAATAGGTTATGACTTCCAGCAGCACTGATTGTCAGAGCTCGCTTGGCCATATCTTGTCCGCGTACGTCGCTGAAGTCGACGTCATAGTTGGCGTAGGCTTCGAACAATTCGTCCAAGCGAGATGGCACGGGCTCGATCGCAAGCTGCCCAACCAAATAACCGACCGCTTCATTCAGTGAGCTAACGGGAATGACCTCTAATTCTTCGACGACGGCCGCCTCTTGAGCATTCTCGCGTGGCACAATCAAACCGCGAATACCTTCGGTTCGCGCCGCTGACATCGCCATCGACAATGCTCCGCGGACTGGTCGCATGTGACCTTCCAAAGACAACTCACCTACCATCGCATATTGGCTTAGTAAGTCCGATTGCAGTTGCCCACTGCCGATCAATATTCCTATCGAGATCGGCAAATCGAAGGAAGCTGCCTGTTTGGGCAATTCAGCAGGTGCCAAATTAATGACGACGCGATCATGCGGTCGAGTGAAACCGCTGTTGACCAACGCCCTTTCCACACGGTGCGTGCTTTCCCGAACCGCCTGTTCCGGCAGCCTCACCAGCACTGTCTTGGGAAGCGCTGCTGGTGAAACATCGACTTCCACATCCACTTCGACCGCTTCGATACCTAGAAGCGAAAAGGTTTTAAGCTTGGCAAGCATTACGATCCCTTCAACACTGAACGATTGAGCTTAACGCATTGTGCTGCACAACTGTCGCCTACGCAACTGCTGAGTTTCTTTCCAAAGCAAAAAGCCGCTAACGGATTACGTTTCCTTTCGCTTGGTCAGCAGCGATACGACGACCAAGACCGCGAATCCTAAGGGAATCGTGACGATTCCTGGTTGGCTAAAAGGCATAGGTGATGCCTCGGCCGCTATGCCATACACTTTTGAGTAAGTCTCGGCACTCAATAAAATCCATGTCAGCGAGCAAACCATGCCTACGCCTACTGCCGCGATGATTCCTTGGCGCGTCGTTCCCTTCCAAAACAACAGCATTACCAGCGAAGGGAGATTGGCCGACGCCGCGACACTAAATGCCCAACCGACCAAATAATTGACGTTCATCTCCTTAAACAAAATCCCAAGCACAATCGCTAACACACCGACCACCACCGCCGCGATCTTTGCCGCGCGGACTTGTTGGTCATCATTCAACTGAACTCGAAAGTAACCTCCCATCAAATCATGAATGACTGCACCACTGGAAGCGAGAATCAACCCACTGACAGTTCCAAGCACGGTCGTAAACGCTATCGCGGATATCACTGCGAACAACCATTCGCTCATACTGCGAGCCAATAGCGGAGCGGCCATGTTGGTGTCGGTAACATCGAGAGCTCCACTGGTCATGGCACCAATCCCCAAATACAAAGTCAGGACATAAAAGAACCCAATGGTCCCGATTCCAACGATGGTGCTTTTGCGAGCGCTGGATGCGTCCTTGACGGTGTAGTAGCGAATCAGAATGTGCGGTAGTGAAGCGGTTCCGCCAAACAAAGCCAACATGAGCGACAAGAAGTTGAATTTGTCACTCAGTTTATCCGAACGAATGCCTTGGAACACCGGATGCTCGCCAGGGCGCAGCACATTATTACCACTGACAATGCGTTGCCAATAGATGGTGGAAGCCGCACCATCTGCTTCGGTGATTTTTGTTTCGGACCATAACACCACTTCGCTACCTTGCAATGTTCGAAAGAATTCGATCGGGCCTTGCGGACCTGACGACTTCGCGTCATCGGGCAAGCGATCGATAAAGCCGACTGGATGCAGTTCTGGCTCGCCAGCTTTGGTGCCTTTCTTGCGACCGTTAACGTAAGTTAGGCCGTCCGCACCTAAGGTTTTGATCTGAGCCTCGCGCAACATCAAACCTTCGGCAGTTTGCTCGCGGCGAAACACCAATTGCGGCGCTCCTTGGCCCGTTCCCATTTGAACACGAACGAAAGGCTGATCCACCCAATTTCCACTTGGCTCGATTACGGTGGCACCTGAATAACGCTGAGTTATATCTTGGACCGCGTCATCCCATTGGCTTTCAGCGTAGGGGCCTAACGTTGCGAATTGATGGCCATCATTGCCGCCAGAGCGAGCTTCGAAACCACGATTCAAGAGCATCCAGACCATCAAGCCAGCGAAGAAGACCAACAAGAAGCCCTTGAGGAACTGCACGTAGGTCGTGGATACCATGCCAGCAGTAACAACGATCAGAATCACCGTTGCTCCAACCATGACGACGCCCACCCAATGGGGAAAACCTAGCAACGGTTGAATCAAAGCGCCCGCTCCCACCATCTGTGGAATCAGATAGAAGACGCTGACCGCCAACGTACTGATTCCGGCCATCAGGCGAATCGAAGGCGAACCGAACTTTGCATCCAAGGCGTCGGCAAAAGTGAATTTGCCTAGTCGCTTCATCGGTTCGGCGATGATAAACAACGCTACGATCCAACCGGCGAGATACCCAATCGAATACAAGAAGCCGTCGTAACCATAAAACGCGATCATTCCGCAGATGCCCAAGAACGATGCCGCCGACAGATAGTCGCCAGCGAACGCAACACCATTGATGAACCAAGGAATTTGTCCATGCGCGGCAAAATAACCCTGCGAGGATTTCGCTTTGCGACCAAAATAAAAACTGATGCCTAACGTGATGCCGACGAACAACAAGAAGACAAAAATCGCCAAGCCCGATGCTTCATAGATCATGACAAACGGTCCTTGGCAGAAGCGGACGTCGAACCGTCGTGGGTTGCATCATTGGCATCATTGCCAAACCAACCGTAGATCAAAGCCAGCAGGAACGCTGCAAAGATCAACCCGAAGCCATAGGTGACCGATAGATTCAGTCCCAAGATGGGGCGCGATTCCATCCAGCTTGGCCGAAACGTGTTGATAAGTACAAACCCAAAATACAGGAGGCAGTACAGCCAGAATAAGACGATGGCCAGTCGAGGGACTTGTTTCATGTTGCAGCGACAATCAAGTTATCGGAAAAACGCAAATGCAAACGCCACATGGTAGCGGATTTTGTGCGCTTGGGGGTACGCGGAGCCCGGGCGATGCCCTAGACTATGCGAATTCAAACAGCATTCACTTACCAGCGATTCAGAATATGGAAACAAATACTCAGCCTAATTCTAATCCAGCCGACCCTCAGCCACAGTGGCGGCCTTTGACGGCCAAACAACGCCGCGTCTTGGGCACTCTTATGGAGAAATCCAAAACGACACCCGATGCTTACCCGATGACTATTTCGGCTTTGACCACCGGTTGCAATCAGAAGACCAATCGCGCGCCGATTACTAACTTGAGTAGCGACCAGATCGAAAAAGTGATCGATGAATTGCGAGCTTTGGGAGCTTTGGCGATTATTCAAGGCTCGGGCCGTGTCGAAAAAATTCGTCATTATGCCTATCAATGGCTGGGGATTTCCAAAGTAGAATCAGCCGTGATGACCGAGCTACTGTTGCGTGGCGAGCAGACCTTGGGCGAACTGCGTGGCCGGGCCGCTCGGATGGAACCCATCGCTGATCTAGCCGAACTGCAGTCGATCCTCCAGCCGTTGATTGAGCGGAAGTTGGTGGTGGAACTCTCGCCGGCAGGCCGTGGGCAAATTGTTTCGCATAACTTGTATGAAGAGTGGGAGCTAAATCAGTTGCTGGCCACAGTCGCCAGCTCCCAGGGGCAGCCGGATTCGGACCGGGAGGATTATGATGCAGCCAGCCACGTGCCAAGTCCGATTGCTGCGGCACGCGCCCAGGCTCAAGATCAATTGGAAAGGCAACTAGAAACGCTAACACAGACGGTCGAAAAACTGTCCGCTCGACTTGGTCGATTGGAAAAAGAACTGGGCATTTCCTCAGAGGAAGTGTGAATTAACCGCTTCCTAACGCGGGAAAATGATCGCTTGGCTTTGCAAGAAAAGCCCCCAGGGAATATGCTTTGCTGTGCGAATTTGCGGCCTGACCGACGTCACTAGGACTGGGGCCAACTCTGCAAAAATCGTGGATGCTCGCAAGCACGGTCTTCGAGCGATTGTTTCGTTCTCATCTGGACCTGAAGTTTAAGCCATGTTGGATCGCAAGTATATCTTTCCAAACGTCATCGAACTCAATATTCAAGCGGGCCATTTGATTGGCTGCAATGTTTATCTGGTACATGATGCCAACGAATGGGTGTTGATCGATATCGGCTTTGAAGAGCATGTGCCTGAGTTGATCGAGTTGATTCGGAACATGGATTTTCCGCTCTCACAATGCAAAACCTTGATCGCTACGCACGCCGACGTGGATCATGGTCAAGGCCTGGCACTGGCAAAATCAATGCTGAAGACCACCGTGACAGCGCATCCCAAAGCGGCTGAACTGCTAAAGCGCGGCGATCGAGTTCAAACGTTTGCTGAGATCCAAGCGTTGGGGATCAGCGAAGCGATGCCGCCTGTCGAATCCGAAGTGACCGTTAATGATGGCGATGTGATTACCGTTGGGAACTTGAAGCTGGAGGTTTGGAGCACGCCGGGCCATGCCGATAGCCAACTAGCGTTTCGTTTAGGAAATCTTCTGTTCAGCGGCGACAACATCTATCGTGATGGTGGCATCGGAGCGATCGACGCTCACCATGGCAGCGATCTTGAAGGCTTCATCACATCGCTAGAACGCATACGCGATAGCGATGTGGAATGGTTACTGCCCAGCCACGGCCCCTACTTCCGTCGTGAGCCCGCGATGATCAATCGTTCGATCGAGCGATTAAAAGGCTATCTGCATCTATCGGACTTCGGTGCTTGTGCCGTCGACTGGCCCTTGATGGAACAATGGGAAGAAGATCTGCTGGAAGGCCGGTTGCCGAAGTAAGTGAAGGCACAGCGGAGTGTGCCTACTACCTTAAGTGCTCTTCAAAGAACGCTTTCATCTTGGCGGCGTAGGGCACACCGTACTTGGCAAAGGTTGCTTTCTCGCGAGCGTTTGGCTTCCAATCGAAGAACGCATGGCCAGCGCCTTCCACTTGGTCATAGATCGCTACGTGCCCTTTGTCTTGCAATGCTTTGGTATAGGCAGCCACCGCTTCGTCTGGTATCAATCCATCCTTGGTTCCACGCACCAAGTAGTGTGGTACCGATCGCTTAGAGGCCTCAGGAATGTGGCTTTGCGGAGCGGTTGCTTCGGAAGCTTCCTTCGATAACCCACGTTGAAATCCATTGAGCGACTGAGCTGCGAACACACCATAGCTGGGAGCCGCTGCTTTGATAGAGGCCAACATCTCATCACGCACTTGCTCTGCCGACTTGCCTTTAGGAAGGTAAGTGGGCTTGAACTGATAAACGCCTTCTAACTCACCAAAACCACTCGAACCGATCTTCTCGATAAGTATGGCAGCGGAAGCCGACAGATGGCCGCCAGCACTATCGCCGGTAACGCCGATGCGGCTGGCATCTCCACCGTACTCTTTCGCATGTTCCATGATATGTGCGATGCCACCGAAGACGTCCTCGATTAAATTTGCCATCGTATTGGGCTGCTGGTCGCCATCAAGCTCGCCGATCCAGCGATAATCCATGCTGCAGACGACAAACTTGCCGCCTTTGGTCAACTCGCGAGCTAGCCCGCGCATGATATCTTCATCATTGCTTGACCAACCACCGCCATGAATGATAACGATGATCGGCAAATCCTTTGCGTCTTTAGGTGTATACACATCGTACTTCAATGACTTTTTGCCTGGCGTTGCGTAGACGATGTTGTGACGCATGTCGATGTGAGACACTTCGCTGGCTTCGATAAACGATGCTCCGAAGTTTTTGGCTTGATCTACTGTGACTTTAAACTCAGGCGTCAAAGACTCGTGATACATTGCGCCCCAACGACCGGGTACTGAGTAATAGATGGAATCTAACGCAAAACCTTCGGCTGGTTTGGCCGTGACGGTCACCACGGTACCTTTGGGATACATGCCATTATCAGGCAGTCGTGGAGAAAGCTCTATCGAGCCGTGTTCGACTGGGTCCAATTGGACTGCCGCGGATTCTTCCTGAGCCATAACGTTCAGTGAGAAGATGGTGGTCGAGAGGAGTAAAAAGGGGATTTGGCAAAGCTTAACAAATTTCATGGCAGTGGTTTCGGGAGGTGGTGGAGTTCGCATTTTAGAAAGCGGGAGCTGACAACAGCCCTGGGTATGCTCTTTGAACCTATTTAGCTGACAAAGGTTGCGGGCCGAAGCCTTCGAGGCTGAAATTCGGTCACAACATGGCAAATACGGCCAATTCGTTCAACCGCATTGGGAATTTTACACAGCTTTTACACAGCTTTGACTAACTGGCGATTCAGAAAACTTCCGGTTGTCGTTTAATTATCTGTCAGCCGATCCGGCACAGAACAGACTTCGACACAGGATTTAATGCCATGGCAAAGATTGAGCCACCTATTCACTTTCACCTTCAGTCCTCTGTACTTGACGCGCCGCCAGTGCGTCCGACGGTACCGGTCGACATAGCGTCCGCCGATTGCGAGTCGGATTATGACAAGATTGCAGCGGAAAAGCAGTCAGCTAAATTGGATTACAAGCTTCGTCAAGTGAACATTGGCCCGGCCATATGGTTGGTGGCGATGCACGTTGTGGCATTGGCCGCTCCATGGACTTTTACCTGGTCTGCCTTGGTGTTGGCGTTTGTTTTCCATTGGCTGACCGGCGGTATTGGCATTTGCTTGGGTTACCATCGCCTGCTGACTCACACTGGATTTGTGATTCCCGAATGGTTGCGACGCGGTATCGCGTTGATTGGTACCTTAGCTGGCGAGGGCGGCCCGGTATTGTGGACTGCGAACCATCGCCGACATCATGCTCATAGCGATCAAGAAGGCGATCCCCATTCCCCGCATGACGGGCCATGGTGGTCACATATGTTTTGGTTAGCATACAAGACAGACGGAGGTAATTTGGATGCCTATCTAAAGCGCTGGGCTCCCGATTTAGCTCACGACAAGTTCATGATGGGGCTTGAGAAATACTTCTTACCCATCCACATCGCATTTGGTCTGTTGGTTTGCGCAGCCGGTTGGTTGTACGGTGGTATGGAGTATGCTATTTCCTGGACAGTTTGGCTTGTTGCCGTACGCATGGTATTTGTGCTGCATGCAACATGGCTGGTAAACTCAGCGTCCCATATGTGGGGCTATCGCAACTATGAAACACGCGATGACAGCCGAAACTTGTGGTGGGTTGGCTTGGTCACTTATGGCGAAGGCTGGCATAACAACCATCATGCTCATCCTCGTTTGGCTCAACATGGCCACAAGTGGTGGGAGATCGATGTGACTTACCTAGCGATCCGCATGCTTCGCGCTTGTGGATTGGCAAAGGACGTTGTCGACCTCAAGAGCGTTGAGGAGAAGAAACGCAAAGGTGCTTCCGCCAAAGAGCAACGCGTCTCAGCATAACGCCAAGCACCGGAGGCTATAACGCCTTCCGGCTTATGAGATCAAGCCAACTGAGGTGGCCCTGCTTCTACGGACACGGTCGTGTCTAATTTTCGAGGGCTAATTCGAAGCTGACTGGTGATTGATAGTCTAGGGATGAATGCCGGCGGGTCGCGTTGTAATAGTTGATGTATTCTTCAAGTTCTCGGCGAGCTTGTTCAAGCGACTAGTGACTTGTCATTTCCAATTCAGACTTAATGGTGCCAAAGCACAACTCCATGAGCGCATTGTCATAGCAGTCACCGGCGCGACTCATGCTTTGACGCATCTGAGCGCGATTCAAGATCGAACGATAGTTCGACGATGCATCTTGACCACCGCGATCGGTATGATGAATCAGGTTGGGTTCCGGTTGCCTGACTGCAATCGCCCTGATCAACGTTCCGATCACCAGCGATTCACTCTAGGGACAACCGCCCCGCGTCGGCTTGCCCGACGTGAGCGAAAGCCTTGACGCTAAGCAGACGCGGCAAATAAAACGGCTCCCCCTGGCCGGCAGGCAGTACTCGCTGCAATGATAACAGAAGAAAGAAGTTTGAAGAGTGAAGTTGCAAGTTTGAAAAGCTTCACACTTACTGCTTCCTCCGCATCTTAAAGCGACCCGAATTTCAAGAACGGTTCCTGGGTCAACCCGCGAAACGCGGTTGCTAGGTTTACACCGCGAGAGATGGGAGTGACGCAAGAGTTGACTTGAAAATGGTTGATCACAGATCCTCTAGCGCTTCTCTGATCTCTGGCGGTGTGAATATGTTGAGGGAGTGGGCCGCATGGGGACACAGTGCGGGGGCACAGCGCGAAGCGACCCGCGAAACTCGGTTGATGGGTTTACACCGCGAGAGATGGGAGTGACGCAAGAGTTGACTTGAAAATGGTTGATCACAGATCCTCTAGCGCTTCTCTGATCTCTGGCGGTGTGAATATGTTGAGGGAGTGGGCCGCATGGGGACACAGTGCGGGGGCACAGCGCGAAGCGACCCGCGAAACTCGGTTGATGGGTTTACACCGCGAGAGATGGGAGTGACGCAAGAGTTGACTTGGAAATAGTTGATCATAGATCCTCTTGCGGTTCTCTGATCTCTAGCGGTGTGTATATGTTATGGGAGTGGGCCACATGAGGACACGGAGCGGGAGCACAGTGCGAAGTGACCCGCGAAACTCGGTTGATAGGTTTACACCGCCAGAGATGGGAGTGACGCAAGAGTTGACTTGAAAATAGTTGATCATAGATCCTCTTGCGGTTCTCTGATCTCTAGCGGTGTGAATATGTTAAGGGAGGGGGCCACATGAGGACACATTGCGGGGATCCGGTAGGCACGTTAGGCGCGTACTCCGGCATCGGCAAATCGATTTGACCGGTCGTCATCGCAGTCCCAAGTGGAACGCTCTGCCCAGTTCCCGAGGTAGAGTGATTGATCGAGAGCGATGTGGTTGCAGTAAGCTTCAGATCCCAGGTTCCAGCATTGCTGCCGTAACGAGGCCCACCTCAACCGCCCCCTACGCTCATCGATTGGTGGGCGTATTCACACTGAAGTTGTCGTTGGCGATTGTGCCTGCGGCAGCTTCATAAATACTGAACTCTGCCCAGACAGGCAGATGATCTGATAGCCGCAAGACCTCTTCTCGGCTCAACCCAAAGTATGCTTCCATATCAAATACACCAGCGTTCCCTGTAAACTCGGCACAGTAAACTGGGTTAAGCAGAATATTGTCGTATTGCTGAGTTTTTCGCACATTGGTAGGCGCGTTGACAATAACTGGAATGAACTCTCGTTGCGTTGCGACTGCAGCCAAGCGTCGGGCGTTAGCGTTGAAGTCCCCCACCATGATCACGTCATCTTCCTGTGCGACGCTCGCTTCAAAGTTAGCGATCGATTGGAATACACGTCCCAGCACGGCCACCTCTTGTGTGACTTCATCAGGATCTGTGTGCACGTTGGCTAGCGTGAATGTGAAAGGTCGATACTGGCCACTGCCTAACGCCACAAATCGAGCGACCAGTGGCTCACGATGCAGGAGGTCTTCGTCATCACGGACGGTATACGAGTTCTCGGGCGATGTGGCCACGGTGCGAGTGTTGAAGATGTAGGCGTATTGTTCTTTGCTTGAGGTCCGTCCTAATCTTGGACCAAGTAGATAATTGTAACGGGCTCCATCAACATTGATGTATTGCAGCAAGACATTGAGAATCTCTTGATCTTTGGAGCGGATTTCTTGGATAGCCAGTATGTCGAAATTGCGAGTTATGGCCGCAAGTCGTTCCATGACCCACGGGTTGCTCATTTTCGAAGGCCCAAATGCTTGGATGTTAAAGCTGCCGATCAGAATTCGTCCTGTGCTAGGACTGGCGAACCCAGCAGGAACCGCTGGGATATTCGCTGGAATCGACGGCGTAAGACTGCTTGGTCCGCCCGCAGGCACACCGAACGATGGCCCGCCGACTGGAGTTTGATTCGACGCAAGCGAACCAACTGGCAAAGTCTCAAGAACTTGCTGTGCGTTCTCACATCCAACGTAACCGATCAGAGCGATGCATAACGGCAGCGCCAGCGGTATCAATCGTAACCATTTCACACCGAAAGCCTCCATGCTTGGGGTGTTAGGAATTTGTAATTCTAAACTGCGAGCAATCCGTTGCCGCAGTACTCAAGATTAGGTTGTCGTCGGCTTCACAATTTCGTCGCGTAATCGCTTTAGTCTCGCGTCCTGACCACAATCAAGACTTCTTAATTGCTGCAATGTCTCGTTGGTCAAAGCGCCGATTTGTTGCAGTGCCCACACAGCTCGTTGCTTGACAGCGGGGACTTGATCGCTGCTACAGATTGTTTTCACGAGCACCGGTTGTGACTCATTCGCGGATTCTCCAAGGCGACCCAGAAAAGTTGCGGCCCAATAGGCTTGATCCCCTTTGCAGGAACTCAAACAAGCTTCTAGATCGCCGCGAGAGGCCTCGGAAACGCGGCAATTCTCCAGTGCCTCAGCGACATATTCGTCGTCTGAGACGGTGTCGATCAATCCGATTAACTCTAGCAATTCCGCTTTGGATAATTCGCTGCCAGACATCCAGTTAGTGATTTTGTCTTTCAGTGTTGTGTTCATACGTTGGGTACATCAATCGGACAGACTTTCGGTGAAACCTACTTCCAAACTGTTCAGTACACAATTTTGGTCCGTCGACGCAAGATGGACCCGTCGCCACATCTCGTGCAATCGGTATCTTGCGCAATTTCATCAGAAACCCAACCAGAAGCGTTCTCCGAGATCTTCATTTTCGGGAATTCATCAAGCTCGCAGCATTGCCGCGCCGAAGGCAAGGATACGGTGTCGCGTTTATGGAAGTGCGCGACGATAGAACGCATGGATGTGGGATCCTTCAAAAAGCTCGGCTCAATCGTGCTCATCCCTTCCCCGATGCGGACGCTGCAGTTTTTAACGCTGTGCGGCGCGACTTTTGGATTCTTTAAATTCTTTCGTATCGAAGGCCTCGATGGATTGATGCTGTCCCTGCGCGACCAGAGCGGCGTGATGGTAGGCAATCAAGAAGGATTGAACTACGAGAGACGTTCGAGTGCTTCTCCTGGCTTTCCAGCGCCGTTTCCTTCGACAGCATCACCATCGTCCGGATGGGGCTCACAATCCCCAGCGCAATCCAGCAATCCGCGCGGCGGAACGAGGTTGCCCAGCCTGGGTGCGGACCAGTACGTGAACCCAGCCTCCCAAGGCGATCGATGGGCATTCAGTCCAAGCCCTGCTCGCGTACAGAGCGCAAACTTCTCTCAGTCCCATTCTGCTCTCTCGGCTGCGCCTTCGCGAGAATTGTCGCATCGTGTCGCGACGGTACGTTTGGGCGCGATGAATATGGCGGGGCTAAGTATGGAGAAATTAAAAGACCCCTTTGTCGCAGATCGATTGGTACAAATCGTGACAGACTTTGGCGGCTTGGCCTTGCAATCGGTCGACACCACCAACCCGAACTTGCTTCCGACGTTAATCTCGATGATCAATGCCAACGGCAAACGGTTTGAGTTTGTCGAAGGTAATCAACACACGGTCAACAATCCCAACGGATTGGCGATACTGTTCGATGCGGACCAGTTGGAGGTCGACCGCTACCAAACGTACACCCTGCGCGATGCCACCAATACGCTCGCGTGCGAACCACTGGTGGCTTGGTTTCGCTGTGCCAACGCTCCGCCGGCCGAAGCGTTCACGTTCTCTTTTGTAAATGTCAACCTTACGGGGCCGCAGGCTGCGCTAGAGACGCAATTGCTGCCTGACATCCTGACCAGCATTCTTCAAGACGGACGCAATGAAGACGATATCATCTTGGCCGGCTCAATTGCCCCGGAAGCCAACACATTGGAAGCTCTGAAGCGTCAATCTTGTAAGATTCTGCCCTTGGAGCCAACTGTTGACGCCCAACGCAGAACGTTGCAGACGATCCTTGTTTCCAGCACTTGCCGCGAATATGCGGGAGAAAGCGGCGCATTCCAAATCCTGCGCCGCTACAACCTGACGCCTCAAGAAGCGAACGCTATTAGCCCGATTCCGCCCGTCTGGGCTGATTTTCACACTCTCGAATCAACCGTGTATTAAGCCGATCGTAGATTTCGTAGTTGATTAACGACCCGCGACAGTTACCATTTTGTAGTGCCAAGTCAGTTTAAATCGATGCGTCATTTGGTCAGCTTTA